>NZ_CP025074.1:0-1730000 GCF_003595605.1 [Bacillus] caldolyticus
CCCCTTCGATGATTTCGCGCGTAAACACGTTGACGATTTTTCCGTTTTTGATGACGAGATCGGCCTTCGTTTGTTTTGCGGCGGCGGCGATTTGCTTCTGTAATGTCGAATGCATGTGGCTCATTCTCCTTTCTTCATGCTGCTCCTCTGATCGCCGGTGAAAGTTGGTTTCATTGTAATGAGCTAGATGGCAAGTTGTCAACCGCTTTGGTTCGTTTTTTGACATATGTATGGCACTGCTGTTTTCACACTCTTTACAACGTAACAATGTTATGTTACGCTTATGGTGGTGAAGGAGGTGAGCGGCTCATGGAACAAGAATTGATTTCGAAAAAAGAACTGCTCGAGCTGACTGGCATTTCGTACGGCCAGCTGTACCGCTGGAAGCGGAAAAAGCTCATTCCGGAAGAATGGTTTATTCGAAAATCGACATTCACCGGGCAAGAGACGTTTTTCCCGAAAGAAAAAATCTTGGCGCGCATTGAGAAAATCAAAGAATTAAAAGATGAGCTGTCGCTTGATGAGTTGGCGGGCATGTTTGCGCCTGACCCGGCAGCGGTCGTCTTGACGAAAGAGGAAGTCATAAAACGTCACATTGTTTCGAATGTTGCGCTGCAATGGTTGAGCGACCAGTTGGGTGATCGCCAGGACGTTTCGTTTGGGCAGCTTCTTTCCCTTTACATCGTTGACCGGCTTCTTCGTTCCGGTGAGATCAGCATAGAAGAAGGAAAGAACATATGGATGATGTTCGAGAGTCATTATCCAAAATTGCAAGGGAAATCATGCGAGCTGGTCGTGCTTCGTAAAATGGGGGTGACGGTCTGCCTTCTGCTGGAAGAAGCGGCCGGCTTGTATGTGGAAGAAGGGGCGAAGCTCGTTGCGCGGCTGCACGTGCCAACGTATATTGAAGAGTTGAAACTGGCCATTTCGGAGGGATAAAAGGATGGAGCGTCGAGATTTGGTCATTGCCGGGACGGGTCATGCGTCCGGCGGGCTGTACAATTTGGTGAAATTGTCGGGAAATGGGAAGCTGTACGGCGACATCGACTGCCTCGAGCTGCAGGTGCAAGGAAACGCGGCCGTGGAAGGGAGCGTGAAAGCCAACACGGTTCATATTGCCGGGAAAGGAAATGTGGCAGGCGGGGTGGAGTGTGAGTGGATGAAAGTGAGCGGGAGCATAAGAATTGAAGAAAATGTGCAATGCCAAGAGGCGACCGTTCGCGGCCGCGGGGAGGCGAAAGGTTCATGGGCGGCGGAGGTGGTTCGCGTCCATGGTGAGCTCAATATCGGTGGCGATTGCTCGGCTGAGCGGATGGAGGTGGAAGGGCATTTTGCGGTCGGCGGGCTGCTGAACGCGGACTATCTCGAAGTGAAGCTGTTGGGCCCGAGCCGCGTAAAGGAGATCGGCGGAGAGACGATCGTCGTCAAGCGGCAAGGAAGTTCGCTGTTCAAAAAATGGTTTTTTCCAGCGGAGTTGACCGCCGATGTCATTGAAGGGGATTCCGTCCATCTCGAACATACGAGCGCGAAAATGGTGCGCGGCAATCGCGTCGTGATCGGGCCAGGGTGCGAGATCGAGCGAGTCGAATACCGAGAAAAATTGGAACGCGATGAAGAGGCGAAAATCGGCACGATCGAGAAAGGGTGAAAACGATGGCGGAACGAAACTTGACGGTTCATGGATCGGCGCTTTCTGGAGGCGGTGTGTTCCATCACGTCACGATTCGCGGCGATGCGACGATTCGGGGCGACATCGAGTGCGACCGCTTGAAAGTGTTTGGCGCAGCCGACATGAAAGGAGCAGTTGCGGCCCGCACGTTTCGCCTATTTGGCCAAGCGAACGTGGACGGTCCCGTACAGGCGGAGAAAATGGGGGTGTTCGGGGAAGTGGACATCCGGGGACACGCCCGCCTTGGGCATCTTCAGCTGCGCGGGATGGCGCAAGTCGAGGGGGGCATCGAAGCCGATGTCATCCGCGGTTACGGCGAGCTGTCGGTGTCGGGAAGTTGCGAGGCGGAGAGCGTTGCGTTGACCGGAGTTGTGCACATTGGACAGACGTTGAATGCGGAGCAGGTGGAACTGTCGCTCTGTTTTGCCGACAGCTCGGTCAAGGAAATCGGGGGGGCGGACGATTTCCATCACCCGCAGCAAAAAATGGAGCGCGATTCATTGGTTGAGCCGTTTTTCTTCTTCGCCCGCCGTATTGGCAGCGGATGTGATTGAAGGAGATGAGATTTATGTGGAGTATACACGAGCCGCGGTCGTCAGGGGGGATCGGGTGACAATCGGTCCGGGCTGCGACATTGGGCTTGTTGAATATCATACAGCCTTTGCCCAAGACAAGAAGGCTGCGGTGAACGAAAAAAGACAGAGATAGAGGGAAATGGAACGGATGGAGAGGAAGGAAACGAAGACGGGATTGGTCGTGATCGCGCTGTTGCTCGGCATTTTTGTCGCTTCCATGGACAATACGATTGTGGCGACCGCCATGGCGACGATCGTCGCGGATCTCGGGGGGCTCAAGCAGTTTGTTTGGGTGACGTCAGCGTATATGGTGGCCGAGATGGCCGGGATGCCGATTTTTGGGAAACTGTCCGATATGACGGGAGGAAGCGATTTTTCTTATTTGGCATCATAGTGTTTTTGCTTGGTTCGATTTTGTGCGGCATGGCGCAAACGATCGTCCAGCTCAGCATCTTCCGTGCCATTCAAGGCATCGGCGGCGAGGCGCTGGTGCCGATTGCGTTTACGATTATGCTACCGCAACGTGATGTTCGGGTTTATGCTCTTGTTTGCGGCCGGGATCGGGCTGTTTGGCACGATTGATGAACAGACCACGCGTCTTGTCGTGACGTTGTACATGATCATTGTCGGATTAGGGATGGGCGCTTCGTTTTCCGTCCTCGGCATGGCGGCGATCCATCATTTTTCCGAAGCGGAGCGGGGCGCGGCCAGCTCGACGAATTCATTTGTCCGGTCGCTCGGCATGACCGTCGGCATTACGGTGTTTGGCATCATTCAGCGCAACTTGTTTACGGATCAATTGGCTGAGCAGTTTCACGGCATGGCGCAAGGCGCGTTTGGAAGCAGTGTTCACGACCCGCGGGCGATGTTGTCGCCAGAAGCGCGGGCGCACATCCCGGCACCGGTGCTCGATCGGTTGACGGAAGCACTGGCTTCTTCGATCGCCGATACGTTTTTATGGGCGCTCATTCCCGCGGCGCTCACGATCGTTTGCGTGCTTTTGATGTCCAATGATCGGCTCGCCTCGTGGACGGGTGCGCGGGAACGAGCAAGTGAGAAATAAAAGGGGCATGATTGGAAGAAAAATAGAGTCTATGCAGCGGACGGTGCTCATCATGCGGTTAGGGTGCGCCGTCCGCTTGTGGTTTATGCCGGGCTTTTGGCGAGATGTTGCAATTTCACTTCTTCCCGATGGAATTGCTTAAACAGCGTTATTACATCTGCTGTACGTTGAAAGTGATAACGAATCGGGCGCCTCGCCAATAGCGGCAAGGTGTTTTTTGTGTGCAGATTGACAATAGAATAAACTGAGGGCTAATATACCTGTGTGGGTAGTCAGATCGCATTGGTTTCGATCATTCTAAGCATGAAAATCCGCTATTGGTTGTCAGTGTTGTTGCATCAGTGGATGTGATCTAAAAAATAGTGGAACCGATGAGTGATGATTGGATCATCGATCATAAAAGAGACGATCCGGCAAGTTCGTGAAAAGGGGGAAAAGGTGGATGAAGGAAGAAAGACCAAAACCGACAGAGGACTCCAAATATATTCAGCAGCACTTAGCCAATGAACGGACGTTTCTCGCCTGGATTCGCACCTCGATTGCCATTATTGGAATTGCTTTTTTAATGATTAATTTGCATGAAAAATCAACAAGCAACGCATTGTCCACGGCCATTGTCCAATTGATCGGAGCATTAGCTGTGGTCATTTCCATCTGCACGATTGTGTTTTCCACCATTAGTTATGTCATGAAGACCAAACAAATTAATGAACAAACGTTCCGGCCGTCACGCCCGCTTATTTGGTTTTTGGCTTCTCTGTTGCTGCTGATCACCGGATTGTTTGGATATTATTTTTTTACCTTGCTTTAATAGTGGCTTTTTGGCCGCTTTTTATTATCCTGAACCGAGAAGACACCCGCTTCCACGTGTGAGCATTGGTGTGCGTGGAGGACTTGCGCGTTAGGAACATGCAAAAGAATCGCAAACTAGCCATGTCAAGACAAGGTGCGGTTGCGGTCGATAAGCATATATATATTTATCATGATGCCAGCGCCGAAGCTTTGTTGATTCAACGGGGGGATGGTCATGTTTATCCACATTGTTCAACCTGGAGATACGCTTTTTTCAATCAGCAGGCGATACGATTATCCGCTGGAAAGTCTGCGCCTTGTCAATGGCTTAGTTGAAACGAATATTGTTCCTGGTCAAGCATTGCTTGTTCCCAGCTATACGTATACAGTGCAGTCAGGGGACACACTAAGCGCCATCGCACGGAAAGCATTTGTGACGGTCGAACAGTTGCGGGCAGCCAATCCGGCGGTGGATCCGTACAGGATGTATCCGGGAATGAAAATTTATATTCCTGATATTTCCTGGTATCAAGCTATAACGTTAGCCTATTACATTCTCCGCGAACCGAACTTAGATCGGACGTTCGTGCGAGATTTTGCCCCGTATTCATCGTACATTGCCCTGTTCGAATATCACTTTGCCCCTAATGGCGACATTGTCACTACGCGGGATGACGCCGCAGCGATTGAAACAGCATGGCAAAACCGCGTCACACCCATTGCGGTAGTGACGAACCTAACATCAGAAGGATTTAGTGCGAGACTGGCAAGCCAAGTGCTGAACAATCCGGAAGCAAGGGCGAACTTGGTTGAAAACATTTTTTATTTAGTATCCCGGAAAGGCTATGGCGGCGTCAATATTGACTTCGAGCAAGTTCGCGGCGAGGATCGTGATTTGTTTACTGGCTTTTTGCGTCAGTTGCGCGATCGGTTAAAACCGGCTGGGTATGTTTTGACGATCGCCGTTCCAGCGAAAACGAGCGAGGAGATCCCTTGGCTCAGGGGCTACGATTACGGCGGCATTGGTGCTGTCGTCGACTATATGTTTATTATGGCGTACGATTGGCACCATTTAACAAGTGAACCTGGTCCAGTCGCTCCTATTAGTGAGGTGAGATCGACGCTTCAGTTTGCCGTCGAGCGCGTCCCCCGAAAAAAAATCTTGCTCGGACTCCCTTTATATGGATACGATTGGATCATTCCGTACCAGCCTGGGACATTGGCGAAGGCCCTCTCCAACCAAGAGGCGGTTTTAACCGCCATGCGTTACCAATCGCCGATTCAATATTCGTTTCAATATGAATCCCCCTTTTTTCGATATACGGATGAACTTGGAAACATTCATGAGGTATGGTTTGAAGATGTCAGAAGCATAGGACAGAAAATGAAATTGGCCCGCCAATTTCAGATTGCGGGCATCGGTGCATGGGAGTTGGGGCTGCGATTTGCGCCAGGCCCATGGTTGGTGCGAAAGTTTTTTACTGTTCGGAAAGTATAAGAAACACCCATTTCCGTTGGTTGTCTAGTCAGCGGGGAAATCGGGAAAATGGATGCTTCTCGCTTCGTTTGAAGTGGGAAGCGTTTTTTGGAAGCTGGCTGAAAAGTCGTTGCATTGGATTTTGCGTTTTTTTGTTGACAAGAAAACAATGATGCGATAGTATGATTATTGCAATACATATACACGTATATGTATAATACAGCGTGTATATGTGTATAAAACATTATGAGGGTATCGAAATAGAATAGCGACATACGTGAAGGAGGTTGTTGTCATGAAAGTGGCGATTATTGCAGCAAACGGCGGGTTGTTTGATGCGTACAAAGTGTTCAACATCGCGACAGCTGCTGCGGCGGCAGACGCGGAGGTCGGGGTGTTTTTCACGTTTGAGGGGTTGAATCTCATCCATAAAGAAGCGCACAAACAATTGCCGATTCCTGAAGGGAAAGAACATTTTCAACAAGGGTTCCAAAAAGCGAACGTTCCATCGATTGCCGAATTGCTTCAAATGGCGCAAGAGATGGGTGTGAAGCTGATCGCTTGCCAAATGACGATGGATGTCATGGGGCTTGACAAAAACCAATTCGTCGATGGCATTGAGGTGGCGGGGGCGGCGACGTTCCTGCAGTTTGCGAAAGACGCCGATATTACATTGGCCTTTTAATAAGGGAGAGGAGGAAGGAGAATATGGCACAAGTCACTGTCTATACAACAACGACATGCCCGTATTGTGTCATGGCGAAAAACTTTTTGCGCGCTCAAGGGATTCCGTTTAAGGAAGTGAATGTCGAGCTCGATCCGGAAGCGGCGCGGAGGCTGGTGGAAACGACCGGGCAAATGGGCGTGCCGCAAATCGAGATTAACGGCCGCTGGGTGCTCGGGTATGATCCGGATGCCATTATGGCATTGTGGAATCAGGCGAATCATCGTTGAGAATAACGGACCATTGACGAAACTATGAGATCAGGAGGGGATATCGTTGGCAAAAACGATTTCGGTCAAAGAGATCGCCAATAAGATCATTCGCGGTGAGGAGCTGTTCATTGTGGACGCTCGCAACCCCGAAGATTTTGCTGACTGGCGGATTGAAGGGAGACATGTCGAGGTCGTCAATATTCCGTATTTTGAAGTGTTGGATGGCATTGAACCATATTTGGACCGTTTGCCAAAAGATAAAAGCAAAACGATTTATGCCGTTTGCGCGAAGGGCGGCTCGTCGGAGTTTGTGGCAGAACAGTTGGAAGCGGCGGGCTATACGGACGTTTATTCAATCGAAGGTGGCATGAAGGCATGGAGCGAACATTTGGAACCAGTGAAAATCGGCGAGCTGAAAAGCGGAGGAACGATTTACCAATTCGTCCGCCTCGGCAAAGGGTGTCTCTCGTATCTCGTCGAATCGAACGGCGAGGGGGCGTTGATCGATACGAACCGCATGACTGACGCATACGTCCGTTTTGCCAACGAACACGGCATTACAATCAAGCATGTGCTCGATACGCACTTGCATGCCGACCATATTTCTGGCGGGCGCAAGTTGGCGGAAGAACTGGGTGCAACGTATTACTTGCCGCCGAAAGACGCGGAAGAGGTGACGTTTACCTACACACCGATTCAAGATGGCGACCGCATCCGCGTCGGCCATGTCGTGATTGAAGCGTTGTATTCGCCGGGGCATACGATCGGCAGTACATCGTTTATTGTGGACGATCAATATTTGTTAACCGGTGATATTTTATTCATCGACTCGATTGGGCGCCCGGATCTTGCCGGGAAAGCGCAAGACTGGGTCGATGATCTGCGGGAGACGCTTTACCGGCGTTACAAACAGCTTGCAGATGATTTGATTGTATTGCCGGCGCACTATATGGGGCCGAATGAAATGAATAAGGATGGCAGCGTGGCGGAACGGTTGGGGGTTCTTTATGAAAAGAATCATGGTTTAAATATTTCCAGCGATGAAGAATTCCGCCGAACGGTCACGGAGAACTTGCCGCCGCAGCCGAATGCTTACAAGGAAATTCGGCAAACCAACATGGGGAAATTGCATCCGACGGAAGAGGAACAACGGGAGATGGAAATCGGTCCAAACCGTTGCGCCGTTCGGTAGGGAAAAGGAGCCGGCGTTTTCCAATGCCGGCTTTTTTCCTCTCTTTACGAGTATAATGAAATGGAAGTGAGGAATAGGAGGGAAAAGGATGACAGGGCATCGTTTTCATTACGAACATGCTGAACGATTATTGGATCCGAAGCGCAAGGAATGGATCGACCCGCAACAGGCAATTTCGATGTTGTCTGTGAAACCGAATGACACGATCGTGGATCTTGGCTCGGGGAATGGCTATTTTACGATTCCTCTCGCGCAGGCGACAAACGGAAAAGTGTACGCGATCGATGTGCAGCCGGAGATGATCCAGTTATTAAAAAAACGGGCGCAACAGTTTGCGATCACCAACATTGAATATCAGGTGGCGGATGTCGCCTCGACCGCCTTGCCTTCCCATTCGCTGGACAAAGGAATCATGGCGTTCGTCTTTCATGAAGTGGAACGAAAAGAAGCCGCCATTGACGAAATTCGCCGTGTGATGAGGCCAAACGGGCAGTTTCTGTTGATCGAATGGGAAGCGATTGAAAGCGAAATGGGGCCGCCGCTCCATGAGCGGATTCCGTCGGATGAACTGTTTTCCTATGTGAAACAAAAGGCGGGCAACGTGGAACTTGTCCGTTTTCACCCGGCTGTCTATGGTCTTTTGATTCGCTGGGAATAACCAATTGTTGAGGAAAATATTTCTTATTGTCATTATACCGTATAGGGTATATAATGATCGTGCATAGGGTGAATAGAGGGGGTGAACCGTTGATCGTCATCAGTTTGTTATTCTTTCTCATTCTTTTGGGCGCAGCGTTGTATCGACGCTACTATCCTGTAAAACATATCCCATGCCTTCCGGTAGAAGAGGTACCGGACGGCTTGCTTCTTCTTGACTTGCGCGATTATAATGAAAGCAACGGCTCCATATTTGGCCAAGCGTTGCATATTCCGGTGGCGTATTTGAAACGGCATGCGCGGGATATTCCGCCAAAGCCGCTTCATATCATCGTTCAGGATGACATCGAAAAAAACGTCGGCATCCGCCTGTTGCGCCGCTATGGCTATGAGGTGAAAAGCTATTCGGTCACGGCTTGCGATTGTCAAGAAAGGGGGCGAACGAGCCGATGGAATATAACAAAGAGATCAAAAACCGCTTAAAACGGATTGAAGGACAAATTAAAGGCGTCCTTGGCATGATGGAACAAGGGAAAGACTGCAAGAGCGTCGTTTCCCAGCTGTCGGCGGCGCGCAATGCCATTGACCGCGCCATTGCCGTCATCGTCAGCACCAATTTGGAACATTGTCTTCGTGAAAGCATGGAAAAAGGGGAAAGCACAGACAGTCTTGTCAAAGAAGCAGTGGAACTGCTTGTGAAAAGCCGTTAATGCGTTGCTCAACAAAAAGGTGTTGACAACGTTCTTTTTCTCGTAGTAATATACCCATAGGGGTAATGGTAATAAAACGTATGATATCAAGGAGGTTATCAAAATGAACGCAACG
Organism: [Bacillus] caldolyticus; assembly: GCF_003595605.1. Classification (NCBI taxonomy): domain Bacteria; kingdom Bacillati; phylum Bacillota; class Bacilli; order Caryophanales; family Anoxybacillaceae; genus Geobacillus; species [Bacillus] caldolyticus. Next base: position 9,187 of record NZ_CP025074.1, read on the forward strand.
AAAGTATTGGATGCAAAAGGATTGGCCTGCCCGATGCCGGTGGTGAGAGCGAAAAAAGCGATGGACGAATTGCAATCAGGTCAAGTGCTCGAGGTGCACACGACCGATAAAGGGGCGAAAAACGATTTGCCGGCATGGGCGAAAGCGAGCGGCCATACGGTGCTTGAGATGAAAGAAGACAACGGTGTGTTGATGTTCTGGATCCAAAAAGGATAATGTGTGCACATTTTTATACCCATACAGGTATGAAGGGAAGGAGGCAGCCAGATGACACAGCCGAAGAAAAAGACGACGATCATTTTGTTCAGCGGCGACTATGACAAGGCGATGGCGGCTTACATCATCGCCAACGGCGCCGCTGCCTACGACCATGATGTGACGATCTTTCATACGTTCTGGGGGCTGAACGCCTTGCGGAAAGAGGCGTCGGTTCCAGTGCAAAAAGGGTTTCTTGAAAAGATGTTCGCGAAGATGATGCCGCGCGGCGCGGACCGCATGGGGCTGTCGCGCATGAATTTTGCCGGCATCGGCCCGAAGTTGATCAAAAAGGTCATCAAAAAACATAACGCCATGCCGCTTCCGCAGTTGATCGAGATGGCGAAGGAGCAAGGCGTGAAACTCGTCGCTTGCCAAATGACAGTCGATTTGCTTGGGCTGAAGCCGGAGGAATTGATCGATGGCGTTGAGTTTGCTGGCGTCGCCGCGTATTTGGCTGATGCGTCGGAAGGAAATGTGAACTTATTCATTTAATCAAATGAGGGAATCCTATGTCGCAAATGATCCTCAACATCATCCTGTTTGTTTTGCTTGTCTGGTTTCTCACCAGCCGCTTCATCCCGCCGAAAGGGGTGCGGATGATGACGGCGGCGGAATTGAAACGCCGGTTGAAAGAACCCGGGGTACAGTATATTGATGTGCGCACCCCTTTGGAGTTTCAGTCTTACCATCTGCCAGGGTTTCGGAACATCCCGCTGCACGAATTGACAGCCCGTGCTCACGAACTATCCAAAGAAAAAGAAGTGATTGTCATTTGCCAAAGCGGGATGCGAAGCCAAAAAGCGAGCAAATTGTTAAAGAAAATGGGATTTCAGCACGTGACGAACGTCAAAGGCGGCCTAAACGCCTGGCAGTAGAGGAGGATGATGATGAAAACGATCACGCCAAAAGAGGTAGAAGAGCGGCTTCGCGCTGGAGAATCGCTTCATATCATCGATGTGCGCGAGCCGGAGGAAGTCGCTGCGGGCAAAATTCCAGGAGCGGTCAATATTCCGCTCGGTTTGATCGAGTTTCGCATGCATGAATTGGACAAAAATGAGGAATACATTCTCGTCTGCCGTTCCGGCGGCCGCAGCGGCCGTGCGGCGGAGTTTCTTGACAGCCGCGGTTACCGCGTCGTCAACATGACAGGGGGCATGCTGGCCTGGGAAGGGCCTGTCGAATAAGCCGTAAGGAGGGATTCGTTCATGATTAAAGTTGATATGACCGTTGATGCGAAAGGACTGTCCTGCCCGATGCCGATCGTTCGAACGAAAAAGGCGATCAATGAATTGCAGCCGGGGCAAGTGCTGGAAGTGCAGGCGACGGATAAGGGATCCAAAGCCGATATCAAAGCATGGGCGGAAAGCACAGGGCATCAATATGTAGGAACAATTGAAGAAAATGGGGTTTTGAAACATTATATCCGCAAGGCAGCAGAAAGTGAAACACGCAAAGAAACGACATTCCCTCATGTCGTATCGAATGAACAATTGCAAGAAAAACTTCACGATCCTGATTCGTTTGTTTTGGATGTCCGCGAACCGGCGGAGTATGCGTTTGGCCATATTCCGGGCGCCGTTTCAATTCCGCTTGGGGAGCTTGAAAATCGGATGGCCGAACTTCCGAAAGACAAAACGATTTATGTCGTGTGCCGCACAGGGACACGGAGCGATTTGGCTGCGCAAAAGCTGGCCGAAAAAGGATTTGACCGTGTGCGCAACGTCGTTCCCGGCATGTCGCAATGGAACGGGCCGCTTGATTCCGCTCAATCGTAATGAGCGGCCTTTTTTAACAATCAAATATACATTAGGGGGTATGTTAATATGGTGAAAGAAATGACCGTGCAACAAATGACGGAAAAGGTGTTCAACAAAGAATCGCTGTTCATCTTGGACGTCCGCAACGAAAGCGATTTTCGCGATTGGAAAATCGAAGGGAAAAACTTTGACTATTTGAACGTGCCGTATTTTGAATTGATTGATGGGGTTGACTCGATTGTCGACCGTCTTCCGAAAGACAAAGACATCGTCGTCGTGTGCGCGAAGGGCGGATCGGCGGCGTTTGTCGCCGAACAGCTGACGGAAGCCGGGTTTGACAACGTTTATACGCTCGCTGGCGGGATGCAGGCGTGGAGCGAGCATCTCCATCAAGTCAACGTATACAAAGACGATCAATTGAAAGTGTACCAATTCATCCGCGTCGGCAAAGGATGTCTGTCGTATATGGTCATCTCTGGCGGCGAAGCGCTTGTCGTCGATCCGTTGCGGTTTATTGACGTGTACGAACAAGTGGCCCAACAAGAAGGGGTGAAGATCACGCATATCGTGGACTCGCACTTGCATGCCGACCATCTTTCCGGCGGCAAGGCGCTGGCCGAACGAACGGGGGCAACGTACTACTTGATGAAAAGCGAGGGAGCGGTGTTTGATTTCGAGCCGCTAGAGCAGCATGACACGATCGACTTTGCCAACGTTCATTTGGAAGTGTTGGCCGTGAAAACGCCAGGCCATACGCCAGGCAGCGTCTCGTTCTTTGTCAACGGCAAATGGCTGTTCTCGGGTGACACGATTTTTGTCGGCGGTCTCGGGCGGCCGGACCTTGGCGGCAAAGTGGCGGAATGGGCGGCGGATTTGTATGACACCGTGTACGAAAAAGTCGCGGCCATGGCGGATGATGTGATCGTCTTGCCGGCTCACTACGCGAACTTAGACGAAGAAATCAACGCGGAGGGGTATGTCGGCGATACGTTGGGCCGCATCCGCGCCCGCAATGAGATGATGCAAAACAAACCGAAAGACGAATTCATCGACCTCGTCATCCAAAGCGCCAAGACGGAAACCCCGCCGAACTTTGAAGACATTGTCGCCATCAACCGCGGGCTCAAAACCGTGGATATCGAAACAGAGCGGGAGCTTGAGATCGGCCCGAACCGCTGCGCGCTGCATCATGCCCATGCCTAAAGAAGCGGCACAGATTGACAGGGGGCGGGGGCGTGCCCCGTCCCTTTTGAAACGAAAAGGGAGGAATGATCGATGGATGTTTCGCTCGCGTTTCTCATTGTCATCTTTTTCATCGGTTTTGTCGGTTCGTTTATTTCTGGGATGGTGGGGATCGGCGGATCGATTATTAAATATCCGATGCTTCTGTATCTTCCGCCGTTGTTTGGGCTGGCGGCGTTCAGCGCCCATGAAGTGTCGGGAATCACCGCGGTGCAAGTGTTTTTCGCCACGATCGGCGGCGTGTGGGCGTATCGAAAAAGCGGCTATTTGAACAAATCGCTCATTCTCTATATGGGCGCAAGCATTCTTGTTGGCAGTTTTGTCGGCGGTTACGGCTCGAAGCTGATGAGCGAGGGAACGATTAACGTCGTTTACGGCGTCTTGGCGGCATTAGCCGCGATCATGATGTTTGTGCCGAAAAAAGGGATCGATGACATTCCGCTTGACCAAGTGACGTTCAACAAAGGGGTGGCGGCCGCCTTGGCGTTCCTCATCGGCGTCGGGTCCGGCATCGTCGGGGCGGCGGGGGCGTTTTTGCTTGTGCCAGTCATGCTCGTGGTCCTGAAAATCCCGACGCGAATGACGATCGCCACGTCTTTGGCCATTACGTTCATTTCCTCCATTGGCTCTACGTTCGGGAAAATCGCCACCGGCCAAGTCGATTACATTCCGGCGCTCATCATGGTCGTCGCGAGCTTGCTTGCCTCTCCGCTAGGGGCGAAAGCGGGGCAAAAACTAAACACGAAAGTGCTGCAAGTCATCCTTGCCGTGTTGATTTTGGCGACGGCGGTGAAAATTTGGGTGGATATTTTATGATCGAAGCGCTTGAAAGGCGACGGGTCACGGGAAAAGACATGTGAACGCTGGAACTGATCATGTGTCGCCGTCCGTTTTCTGCGTGATGGTGAGCGATCGATTTGGGCATGCTAAACAACGGGAAAACATAACGAAGGGAAGAAGGAGCGATGTTCCATTACACGGTTGACGTGCCAACAGACATGGACGAAACGATCGAGCATTTGGAAGAGAACTTGAAACAAGAAGGATTTGGCGTGCTCTGGCAGTTTAGCGTAACCGAGAAGCTGCAAGAAAAGGGGCTTGATTTTTCCACGCCGATGGTCATTTTCGAAGTGTGCAACCCGCAAGAAGCGGCGCGGGTGTTAAATGAAAACTTGTTGGTCGGTTATTTTTTGCCGTGTAAACTCGTTGTCTATCAAGAGAACGGCACAACGAAAATCGGCATGCCGAAGCCGACAATGCTTGTTGGCATGGTGAACGAGCCGGCGTTGAAGGAAATCGCGGAAGATATTGAGAAAAGGTTGGTCGCTTGCATTGACCAATGCCGTCAGTGAAAAGGAAAAAGGTGTCCCACAGACGGGGCACCTTTTGGTTGTGCACATATAAACGGAAACGCAGGTTTGCCGAAAGAAAAGCGCTCTTTTCCCCTCTTCGCCGCTATTTGATCCACATAGGAGGCGGACGGCCGCAAAGCCCATCCTTTCTACAAATTCTCTTGCCCCGCTGCTTTTTTTGTTTTTGCCCGTTTTTTGGCTGCGCGCGGCTGTTTTTCCGTTTCCAGCTCGCGATGCACAATCCGGTCGGGGTTGAGCCCATTGCCGAGCGTGCCGTACACATGGCCTTGCTTCGGCTCGATGAGCTCGTTGTGCTCGTAGTAGACGCGCGGCGTTTTCCAAAGGGCGGCCAACGCTTTTCCCATCGGCATTTCGTGGTAGCGGTCGGGCCACATTTGTTTGATGTATGTTTTCACGAGCGGGTAGTACTTCGAGCTCATCGCAGGAAAGAGATGATGTTCAGTATGGTGCGAAAAGTGGAAGTGGAGGATATCCACCCACTTTGGCACGGTGACCGACAAACTGTTCGCCAACGGATCGTTGACCGGCACTAACGGATTGAGACGATGGTTGGTTGCGATATAGCTCATGACGATCGTGTTGGCGACGAGCAGCGGAAGCAAAAAGGCGAACAGCCATTTTTCCCAGCCGACAAGCCATAACAGCCCGAGCCATGTCGCCCAAGGCAAGAAAAATTGAAATAGGACAACCGCGCGGTTTTTCCAGCGAAAGTCGTGGAAAAAGTAAAACAGCATCCGCACCGAATGAAGGGTAAACATCACCGACAAGGAACTAAACGAGAAAAACGCGCGAATCGGAAACGGGATGCGGTATACCCAAGAGAGCAGGCGGCTTTTCGCTAATTTCTCCATGCTTGGCCACGCGTCCGGGTCTTTTTCTTCATGCTGGGTATGCACATGGTGGCTGGCGTTATGCCATTTTCTCCACAACTTCGGACCGGTGCAAAGCGGCCAAAACGCGATTGCGCCGAGAAGATCGCGCAGCCAAGGTGTACGGACGACGGTGCCGTGCAAAATTTCATGTCCTAAAAATCCTAACGCGGCAAAACTGAAACCAAGCACAACAGAGATGAGGAGGTTCCATACCGGGTGAAGATGAAAAAGTGATACAGCGAGGATGCCGGCGATGACGAGCCCTACATAAGCCAAACCTCCAAACAAGCGGGACTTCACGGGTTGAAACGCTTTTTTCGGCAAATGCGGGGCCATTTTCGCCGCGTACCAGCCGAACGGGTGAAAATCATTCATTCAGTGATCTCCTTTCAAACTACTCTCCGTTTGACAAGCAGCGGCGAAGCCATTCACACACTCTTGGTCGCAACGAAGACCTTATTTCATAAAGTGATCCCAAAAGCTGTCCTCTATGCCGAAATGATGTGGAGGGCGGAGAAAAGCTCTAGGTCACTATAAAATTTATCATAACATCTTTTGGATTGTCCTGTCTATAGGCTTGATGGAAAACTGCCAAAATTGAGTATGGCGGCAATATTTCGAGAAGAACAGGCTAAACGATTGAGAAGGCGGCTGGCTAAAACATCATGATCAATGTCCCGATGGTAATGAGCAGCACCCCGATCACCACTTTCGCGGACAGCGGTTCGCCGAGAAACATCGCCGCAAACAAAATCGTCAGCACCAAGCTCGACTTGTCAATGGCGGTGACGCGCGAGACATCGCCGATTTGGATTGCTTTGTAGAAACAAAGCCACGACAATCCGGTTGCTGCTCCTGAGAGGCAGAGAAACACCCAGCTTTTCGTTGAGATCACTTTGACGCCTTGATGGGCGCCTGTCATCCAGACGATCAGCCATGCGAGCACGAGCACGACAACGGTGCGAATAGCGGTCGCGAGATGGGAATTGACGTTTTCAATGCCGATTTTTGCCAGCACCGATGTCAGCGCCGCAAACACCGCCGCCAACAAAGCATACACGATCCACATATCGATCCCTTCGCTTTCGTTGAGAATTTTTCTCATCTATTATACTATGAGAAGGAAGAACATTTCACCATTTTTCCATTCGTTTGTTATAATGGAGGGCAAGCACCACTTTTGTGAGCTGGGCGTTAAGATGAGCACAAATCCCCCTCGTTCTGATGAAGTGCGCCAATGGTTCGCACCGTTTGTGATCGAAGAACCCGACAGCTATCAGAATAAAAAGGAAGCGTTGCAGAACAAGAGCAGATGGAGTCAGGCGCTGACGTGCGGAGAGAAGAGGGCGGACATTTCCAACTTTCCACTAGCCCCTGCTTCTGTCGGAACACCGTTTTTCCAGCCGCTTTTGGCATGACGAAAGAAAGAGGGATCAGAGATGTTGATTGCACTCGATATGGACGGAACGCTATTAAACGGGGAAGGAAAAATCAGTGAACGAAACCGGGCGGCCATCACCGCAGCGCAGGCGCAGGGCCACATCGTCGCCGTCGTGACAGGGAGGGCGCGCAAAGACGCGCTCGCCCCGCTTTGTGAGGCAGGCCTCGTCTGTCCGATCGCCAGCTTAAACGGAGCGATCGTGACGCTTGAGGACAGCACGGTCATCAGCGAGGCGCCGCTCGAACGGGCGGCGGTCCGCCCGACGCTGGAGTGGGTGCGCGAACAGTCGGATTTGTATTGCGAGACGTACACGGGCGATGCGGTCTATGTCGGCTTGCACAACCGCGCCCAATGGGAAGCGCTCGCTTCCGAGATGGCCGCTGCGGCCCCGGATGTGAAATGGCTGGTGAACAAGCAGTTCCAGCAAGCGCGGGTGACGTATGTCGACGACATCCGCACGGTGTGGGACGACCCGAAGCGGGTGATCTATAAGCTGCTGATTTTCGCCCTTGACCGCGAGCGGTTGCGTGATGCGGCCTCCCGTTTCGCGGCGCTCCCTGGCGTCACGGTCACCTCCTCACATCCGCACAACATAGAAATGAACCACGAACGGGCGACAAAAGGCGAGGCGCTCAAGCAGCTCGCTGCCCATTACGGCATCGATTTGCGCGATACGGTCGTCTTTGGCGACAGCCATAACGATTTGTCGATGTTTGAGGTGGCGGGCTGCCGCGTCGCCATGGCCAACGCCGCCCCCGAATTGAAAGCGAATTGTGATTTCGTCACCCTCTCCCATGAAGAAGACGGCGTGGCGGCGGGGCTTGAGCGGGTGCTTCGGCAACGGTGAGCAGAAGCGCCCTTTTCCCCATTTTGTACACCCCGGCTGCAAAAACGGGAGAGGTGTGCATGAGGATTTTTTCTTCGATTATCGAAAGAAAGAAATAATTGATCTATCAAGCTTTTGGACGATTGATGATTTCAGTCAACTGTACAAGTTGACATAACCACATTTATTTTCGAGGGATGCAAGGGGGCAAAACAGCCTTTTGTTGCCTTAGAAGATCAATAGTAAAACAAAGGTGCTCTTGATCAAGTTGGGTCTCGTTGAGAGGACGTAAGTGACAATGAATAAGCGAGAAGGGAATCGTTATGTCGAAAACCCAGCAGAGAACTGGTTTTTGCCGTCTTTCCGGGTTTTTTCATGTTTTAAGGGCATTGCGGATGGCTGCGTCCAAAAGAGGGAAAATCCGTCTTGAGGGAGAAGCTGGCATATGATTTAGAAAGAAAAAACGTTTGGACATTGGTGGTAGTCATATGTTCGCTCTTTATTTTCCGACAGACGACCCTCGCTTCCATTTTGTACGGGGGTAGCCCAAAATAAGTGAGAGATGAATGCCATTCAGTCTAACCTAAATCGTTGAATATTTCCAACAAATGTACTTTTGTACGTTGTTCTTCGGATCAAGGGTGAAAAAAGGCGTGTGAGGCGTAAAATCTTCAACGTTTGATTTTCCCATGCTCACCGAGGTGCGAAAACCAAGCGAATGCAGAAAAATGTGGATGGTTCAGCGTACAAGATTGCTGAACAATGATTTTTTTGCTAATCTTTCTACTAAAGAGCTAGAAGGCCGGTGAAAAACGATGGTCTTGACCAAATCGATGGAGTTCATCAGGAAAGAAGAGATGATTTTACAGAGCTGCTCAACTTGAGAAGAGCTGGTTTTGAGCTGTTTTTTCATTAAGTCACCAGTCTTCTAGGCGTTCAACGTGGCCGGTCGTTTTTCTTGCGAAGAGCGGAAAAGGAGACGATTGAAGCATGGCGGGAAGAGAGGGGGCAATCGGATTATAATAAAGAGCAATTTGCTTTCCGTTTGTATAAGCGTAGCAGAGTCATCGCGAGATCCAGATGGGCCATGCTGTTCTGCCCACTTGGTAGTTTTTTTGCGGCTAGCCGCCGCTTTCTGTTCGACAAACCATGATTGGGGGAACCATCGATGAATATTTCACCGAAGGCCATCAAGGTCAGAAATATATGGATCGGCGGTACTGAGCCGTGCATTTGCGCTCCCGTTGTTGGGGAAGACGACCGGAAAGTGTTGCACGAGGCGGAGGAAGTGTGCCGGAAGCAACCGGATTTGCTTGAATGGCGGGCTGATTTTTTTCGGGCGATTGATGACCAAGAGCGCGTATTGGCGACGGCCAACGGGTTGCGGAACATAGCGGGAGAGATTCCAATTTTGTTTACGATCCGTTCCGAGCGGGAAGGGGGGCAGCCGATTCCGCTCAATGAAGCGGAAGTGCGGCGGTTGATCGAAGCAATCTGTCGAAGCGGGGCAATCGATTTAGTAGATTATGAGCTAGCTTATGGGGAACGCATCGCCGACGTGCGCCGCATGACGGAAGAATGCAGCGTCTGGCTCGTCGTGTCGCGCCATTACTTTGACGGCACTCCGCGGAAGGAAACGCTCTTGGCTGACATGCGCCAAGCCGAGCGGTACGGTGCCGACATCGCCAAGGTAGCGGTTATGCCTAAATCGCCGGAAGATGTGCTTGTTTTGTTGCAAGCGACGGAAGAAGCGCGGCGCGAGCTTGCCATTCCGCTCATTACGATGGCGATGGGGGGGTTGGGCGCCATTACTCGGTTGGCTGGATGGCTGTTTGGTTCGGCGGTGACGTTTGCTGTCGGAAACCAAAGCTCCGCTCCGGGGCAAATTCCGATCGATGACGTGCGGACGGTGCTTTCTATTTTGCAAACGTACAGCCGTTGACCGGTTTTTGTTGAAAAGCAACTGCGATTGGAAAACGATTATTTGACCATGACTTTTCCTCCTGCTATACACGGAAATATAGCGGGTTCGGCACGAAAGGGGGATGCATCATGAGCAGGCAAACCACCATCCCGCTCCGCGAGCGGAACATCATTTTAATCGGCTTTATGGGAGCGGGGAAAACAACGATCGGGCAGCTGGTGGCGAAAAAGCTGTACCGCGATTTTATCGATGTCGACGCGGAAATCGAGCGGCGGCAAGGGATGTCGATTCCGGAGCTTTTCGCGCAAAAAGGAGAAGCGTATTTTCGAAAGGTGGAACGGGAACTCATCGTCGATTTATGCACAAATACAAGGTTGAAAATCCTTTCGCTTGGCGGCGGCGCGTATTTGCAGGAGGAGGTGCGGCGCGCATGCCTCGCTCATGGCATCGTCTTTTTCCTTGACTTGTCATGGGATTATTGGAAAGAGGAACGGCTGCCGCTCATTGTCGACAGCCGCCCGGTGCTGAAAAACAAAACGTTGGAAGAGGTGGAGCAGCTGTTTTTCCAGCGGCAGTCAGCTTACGCCCTCCATCATTCCCGCGTGGTGTTGAATGAGCTTGAGGCCGAACAGGCGGCCGAGCAAATTGTCGAGTCGATCAAATGGACGTGGGATGTATATGAACCAAATCGATAGATGGTCATGGCGAAAAGGCAGGCTCTTGTTGGGAGCTTGCCTTTTCGTGTTGGATGGCCGCATCGAAAGCTGGTGATGGAACGAGGAATGCAGCGCCGTTATCGCGGTTTTTCCCATAGCAGGTTTTGCGGACGCGGTCAAAGCGGTTCGGCGCTGGGGAGCCGGATCCGCTTGTCCTCACCTTGCGTTCAGTCTCACATCCTTGATCGGCAAGGGTGTGGATGTGAGTGATGGACGGACTCATGTTTTCGGAAGCCATCAGAGAGGCCTGTTTCGTGTCCGGGGATCGGACGTTGGGTCGCGTTCAGGGAGCGGAGGGAAGACGAACGACCCTGCGTTTCTTTTCTTTTTTGGGCAGAAATGCCTGTTTGTTCTTGCCGGACAAGCGCTCCTTTTGTTATAAGGAAGATACCGGGTGTGAGGGAGAGTGGGAAGATGGAGGAAAGGGCGTTCCGCTGGTTTTATGTATATATTGTCTTGGCGGTGCTGCTTCTGTCGGCGCCGTATTGGCTTTGGTGGCTGAAGCCATAACGATGATCCTTCAAGGCGGTCGTCTGTCCAAAAAAGAATTCGGCAAACAGGAGACAAAAGTTCAACCGGCCCTCAAGCAAAAACATGCTGGCGGCCGGTTGGCTTGTTTCTTTTTCGTTTTTAGGAGATTTCGTTTTGTCCAGCCCGGGAACGGAGTTTTCGTTCATGTTGGAGGGTTTTGCGGGCGAGGAAGTCAACCGTTTCCTGCGTTTCCGACCATTCAAGGCGCCAATAGTTCATTTTCGTTTCCAAGCGCTCAAATCGAGCATCCGTGCGTTTTTCCAGATCTAAAAGCTTTTGGTGCAACCGGTCTTCCGTCTCGCGGATTTTGGCATACAGCCGATTTTCTGTATCCTGAATCTCGGCGCGCAATCGATTTTCTGTATCTTGGATTTCGGCACGCAATCGGTTTTCTGTATCTTGGATTTCGACGCGCAATCGATCTTCCATTTCCTTCATTTGTTGACGGAGTTGACCGGAATGCAGGTCAAGCGCCTTTAGAATTTGCTGCACGATCGTTTCTCCTTCCATGAGTTTCACCTCCTTTACTCTGATCATAGCACATGGCCGGCATCGGGAAAATGAAAATCTAGTCCGCTCGTTTCATTTTTTCACCAAACCGTGGGCCGGACAGACAGCGGCGCGGTGGGCAAGTTTCATCTTTTCTTGCTCCCGGTGTTCGTCGCTGTGGCGCGGACGAACAATATTGATGCCGTATTGGTGTTCACATTGCTCTTAGCGACTTGGATGCTGATGAAGGCGGTGATGACGCAACGATGGACGTGGCTGGTTGGCAGTTTTGCGGTCGTCGGTATCGGGTTCAATATGAGAAAGATGAGACGGTGAAGTACATTGACTTCTCCCGCAATTTCGGCCATCAAATCGCGATTACAGCAGGAATGGATTACACCTCTGGCCAGGCTGTCATCATCATTGACGCCGACTTGCAAGATCCTCCTGAACTGATTTTGGACATGATTGCGCGTTGGAAAGAAGGGTATGATGTTGTCTATGCTCGGCGCGTCAAGCGGAAGGGGGAGACGTTGTTCAAGCGATGGACAGCGTATGTGTTCTATCGCTTGCTGCGGGCGGCGACCGAGATCGACATTCCCGCTGATGCCGGCGATTTTCGTCTCATTGACCGTAAAGTGTGTAATAAGTTACGCTATATGCGAGAGCGAAATCGTTTTGTCCGGGGGCTTGTCAGCTGGGTCGGTTTTCGGCACATAGCGGTGGAATACGAGCGAGAGCCGCGGCTGGCTGGGGAGACAAAGTATCCACTTAAGAAGATGATTCGTTTTTCGGTAGACGGCATTACGTCTTTTTCGCATAAGCCGCCCAAATTGGCGAGCTGGCTTGGGTTTGCTTTGTCGGCGGCAAGTGTGGTCGGCATGATGGCGGTATTGTACTTGAAATGGTTCACCCATTCGACCGTGGCCGGATGGGCATCGCTTTTGATAGTCATGCTGTTTTGCAACGGAGCGACGATGACGATGCTTGGAATTACCGGTGAATACATCGGCCGCATTTACGATGAAGTGAAAGAGCGGCCTCTATATATTATCAATGAAACATGGGGAGTCGGAATGAGACATGAACGAAAGCCTTCCTACCTTCCGTAAAGAAAAACAAGCCATATGGCGGTTTGCCGTCGTCGGGGTGGGCAATACGATGGTCGACTTCGCTGTCTTTTTTCTGCTCACCGCCGCGGGCGTTCCCACGGCCATCGCTCAGGTCGTGTCTTATGGCGCCGGGGTGGCGAACAGCTACGTTTGGAATCGGCGCTGGACGTTTCAAATGAAGCAAAGGGCGAATATTGGGGAATTGCTTCGGTTTCTTGCGGTCAACGGGCTGTCGCTTGGGGTGTCGCTTGTTGTCTTGTTGGCGGCCGAACGGCTTGGACCGCTTTGGCTCGCGAAAGGTGCGGCCACGATCATGGGCATGGCGGTGAATTTCATCGGCAGCCGCTGTTGGGTGTTTGCGGCACCGCGAAGCGAACGTTGACAGAAACAAATCTATAGGCGACGTCTTGCCCTCTACCTGGGGATGAAAACCATGGATTGCCGGCCAGGGATTTTCACAGAAAGGGCTCACGAGCAACGGTTTGCCCTCCACCCGGAGACGAACATCATCGCTTCCCGCATGGGATTTTCACGGAAAGGTCCATGAGCCGCGGTCCGCTCTCCACTCAGGGTGAAAATCATGGCTCGTCGGTGCGACATTTTCACAGAAACCCCGGGCGGCAATGCGTCAAGATGGCGACTTGATTTCCTTGCGTGCCGCTCGTGACGAACAAGGCGTCTTCTTTTCCAAGCATTTTGGCCGCCAACGCTTCTAAACGATTGAGGGTCGGATCTTCGCCGTATACGTCGTCGCCGACTTCGGCTTCCGACATCGCCCGGCGCATCTCTGGCGTCAGTTTGGTCACGGTATCGCTGCGAAAATCAATGAACGGCATCGTGGCCCCCCTTCTTTCCTAATCGTTGTATGCGTCAAAAGGACGGGAGCGCAGGGGCGGGGGTCCCGCTTCCCGCCCTTGGTTACACGGTTCGAATTTGCCCCGTCCCGTACACGAGCGATTTTGTCGTCGTGATGGCGACAAGCCCCATCGGCCCGCGGGCGTGCAGCTTTTGCGTGCTGATGCCGATTTCCGCCCCGTAGCCGAACTGTTCGCCGTCCGTGAAGCGGGTTGAGGCGTTATGGTACAAGACCGCCGCGTCGACCGCCTGGAAAAAGCGGCGGACGTTCACCTCGTTTTCCGTGATGATCGCTTCCGAGTGCTTCGTCCCGTAGCGGCGGATGTGGCCAATCGCCTCGTCGACATCGGCGACCAGTTTGACCGCTAAAATCGGCGCCAAATATTCCGTATACCAGTCATCTTCTGTTGCCTCGCTGATAAACGGATAGGCGGAGGCAAGACGTTGGTCGCCGCGCAATTCGACGCCGCGGGCGTGAAGCGTCTCAAGCAAGTCGGCGGCATATGGCCAACGCTCATGGATGAGCACCGTTTCGACGGCATTGCAGACCGATGGGCGCTGCAGTTTGGCGTTTAGGACGATCTCGATGGCCATTTGCCGCTCGGCTGATTCATCGACGAAAATATGACAGTTGCCGACGCCGGTCTCAAGCACCGGCACGGTGGCGTTTTCGACGACCGAGCGGATGAGCCCGGCTCCGCCGCGCGGGATGAGCACATCCAAGTAGTTGTTGAGACGGAACATACGCTGCGCCGTTTCCCGGCTCGTGTCTTCGAGCAGCTCAATGGCTGTTTCCGGGATGGCCGTTGTGCGAAGCGCCTCTTTCATAACGGCAACAAGCGCTTTGTTCGAATGAAGCGCTGATGTGCTGCCGCGAAGCAAAACTGCGTTGCCCGTTTTCAAGCAAAGGCTCGCCGCATCGACCGTCACGTTCGGGCGCGCTTCGTACACCATGCCAATGACCCCAAGCGGCACGCGCACCGTTTGGATGCGGAGCCCGTTCGGCCGCGTCCACTCTGCGATGATTTCTCCGACCGGGTCAGGCAGCGAGGCGACTTGGCGGACGCCGTCGATGATTTGGTCCAGGCGTTCATTGGTGAGTTGGAGCCGGTCAAGCAAAGCCGGCGACAGCCCTTGTTCGCGGCCTTGGGCCATATCTTTCTCGTTTTCTTGCAAAATGAAGGCGCGTTCGCGGTCAAGGGTTTGGGCGATCTGTTCCAGCGCCTCATTTTTTTCCTCCGCTGACAGCATGGCGAGCGTTTGTGAGGCGGTTTTCAACCGTTCGGCTTTTTCGAGCAGTTCGCTCATTTCGATACACTCTCCTTTCGCAACGTGACCCAATTGTCGCGGTGGATGACTTCCGGGCGGTGAAGGTAAGAGTATTGCCGGGCCTCTTCGCTCGGCCGCCCTTTCACTTTTTTCAAATCGGCGGCGGCGTAATACACTTGGCCGCGTCCGATCGTGATCCCTTTTTCATTGACGACATCCACGACATCCATCGCATGGAAGTCGCCGGAAACCGCTGTTACGCCAGCAGGGAGCAAACTTTTCCCACGCATAAGCAACGCTTCTTCAGCCCCGCTGTCGACCGTGATCATGCCGGCGACAGGAGCATGATAGGCAATCCATTGTTTGCGCATTTGCATTTGTTTCGGAAACGGAACGCCGATGTACGTGCCGTCTCCTTTTCCAGCTAAAATATCAGCCAGTTTTTCTCGGCCGCTTCCCGTGCCGATGAACACGCTGACGCCAAACGAAAGTGCTTTTCGAGCCGCGAGAAGCTTCGAGCGCATCCCGCCGGTGCCGACGGCTGAACCGATGCCGCCGGCGGCTTCGATCATCTCATCGGTGATTTCCGGCAAAAAGGCGTATTTTTTCGCCTGCGGATTCGTTTTCGGATTGGCGTCATACAACCCGTTAATGTCCGTAAGCAAAATGAGCGCATCAGCGTGCAAAAAGCCGGCGACAAGCGCCGAAAGCATGTCATTGTCGCCAAATGTCAATTCTTCGATGGAAACGGAGTCGTTTTCATTAATGATCGGCACGGCGCCGTTCTCAAGCAGTGTGGTGATTGTGGCAAACAAGTTGCGGAACCGCTCGCGGCTGTAAAAGTCGCTGCGCGTCAACAACAGCTGAGCGGCCGTAAAGCCGAATTGGGCGAACGCCGAGCTGTACGCCTGCATGAGCAAGCTTTGCCCGACGGCTGCGGCTGCCTGTTTCCCAGCGATTGTCGTCGGGCGCGCCGGGTAGCCTAAAGGTCCGAAACCAGCGGCGACAGCGCCGGACGTGATGAGAATGACGTCATGGCCGAGCTGTTTGAGATAAGCGATCGCCTCAACGTGATCGAACAGCTTGTCATGGCAAAGGCCGCCTTTCGGATCGGTGAGCGAGCTGCTGCCGATTTTGACCACCACGCGCTGCCGTTTCATCGCGTTCCTCCCTCCTTTGCGTGTTGAATGGCATGAGTTGGATCGCCTAGCCGCTCTGCGAAGCGGCCGGCCAATAAAAAACGCTTTTCCTCCTTTTTTGCAAAAGGACGGAAAAGCGTTCCGCGGTACCACCTTTTTTGGCGCACAAAGCGCCCACCTCTGGCCTGTAACGCAGGCGTGCGGCTTATGTTTGCATAAGCGGCCGTCTAGGGCAGGTTCAACCGGCTTCCCGCGAGGAACCTTCCAGCCTGTGGGTTCCACTCTCTGGCGCGTTCCCTCGGTTTACTAATCCCGTGCCGTTCTCGTTGTTTCATTGTCAAGGATAGACTTGCGATTTATAATTTGTAAGAAATTATGACGCCAAATGCTCCGGTTGTCAAGAGGAGCGGCTGATTTTTCTGACTCATTTTCGCAGAGTAGATCATGAAAACGCATTCAGAATAAGAGTCAGTCAAGACTTTGTGGAGAACATTTTTTCGGTTCACTACGGGCGTTGTCAATCACTAGTTAGCGAACCATTTTCAGGAATTAATATCGTAAGCGCTTTCGGACTCTCATCCCTCATCTTGAGGTGATGATATTGTATTCCATTTTTTTACACCCAACCACCATCCCGGAGCGCCGACAACGCTTGATGGATCGGCGTCCCGGATGACCGCTGCAGACACGGTAGATTCTGACGCACCACATCTGCCCATAACCGTCCGGCCTTCCGTTTGGCCTGTTCGATCCGCTTGGACTTTGTTGAGGCCGAGACGGCCGACTGGGGCTCTTGCTCCTCCCACCGTCCCTTTCTCCACCCGATCCCGTCGATTCGGGCTGCCATCGCCCTCAGAAACGCCCGAAGCCCTTGGTCTTTCCAGCTGCGGCGGGATTTCACCCGATGCGCAAACCGGCTCATCACGCTCTCGGCGTGGCCCATCGGACGCATGCCGGTCGTCTCCACCCCTTGCTCCGACAGCCACTCCCGATAGTCCCGGATGCATCCCGGCATCGACTCGATCCGGCGGATCATGGCAGCCATCTGCTTCTCTTTCGCTTCGTCCTCCAACGTGCCGACCGCGCTGTTCAGCTCGACCAAAAGTCCTTCTTCGTCTTGTTTCGCCAGCTTCTTCCGCACCTCCCGCCAACGCGGATGGCCGGACAGACACTGACGCAGCTCCCGCGCCACATGAAATCGATCCAGCTGAAAGCAGGCCCGCTTTCCAAAATACTCCCGGCAGGCTGTGATCCACGACGCCGCGTCGCCGTTGATGATCAAAAGGTCCCGGCACGGGTCATAGGCATATTCGTTCATCAGCCACTCTTCAAACCGTTCCCACACGTCTCCCTCCCCTTCATGGAGGTAGTGGCGCCGGTTCACGAGCTCGAGCTGCGAACCGTTTCGTTTCCATCCCTCGTGAACCGCCAGGATTTTCTCTTCTTTCGCCCGTTTCCCTTTCCCCTGGCGGGAAATAAACAGCCCATCCGCCTCCACAAATAGCACTCGGCCGTGCCGTTGGGAAACAGGGTGGTGCAGCGAGACAGGGGCCTCCAGCACCAGTTGGCGAATCGCCTCGTGGCTTAGGACCGCATACCCCACGATCGACTCCAACGTACGGGCTGCTTTGCGGTAGGAAGAGCACTCTACGGCCAACTCGACCGCCGTTTCCTCGAGGCAAGGGCTGATCGACTGCGCTCCATCAAAGCCCAGTTCGGCATCCAGCAAGAAGGTATACGCCCCCGCCTGCCGATCATAGTAGTAGTTCCGTCGAAACGTCACTTCTCCAAACAGCGTTTGGATCGTGGTCGGCCGTTTGTCTTTCAGCTGATACCGGCGCTTGTCCCGCGCTTCCGCCAGTTGTTGATCAATCTCCTCCAAAAGGGCCGCCAACAAGACAGCGAACACCTTTTGAAGAGTTCTGACTAATTGTTCCTCCAGCTCTTTTAATAAAGGCCATTCTGTGGTAAGATGTTTCATGGACTCTCTCCCTCCTGTTTTCGGTTGATGTTGACAATCACCATCATAGCAGGGAGAGAGTCCTTTTTTCACGACATTTGCTTTTTCTACCGCGCTTCGCTTGGTGGCCCCGACGAGCGTCGCGAACAAAAGTTCGCAACCCTCGTCGGGGATCATTTCGGAATGTCACCCACAAATATTTTACTCACACTCAGAATAAAGATAATTGTCTTTTTATTAGAAAAAGTGGTACAATACTAGCAACCTAGCAATCTGCACGATGGAGGGACCAGAATATGAAAAAGCGGCGCAGCGACATGATCAAAAAAGGATTTGACCGCGCCCCGCACCGGAGTTTGCTGCGGGCGGCCGGGGTGAAAGATGAGGATTTTGACAAACCGTTCATCGCGGTTGTCAATTCGTACATCGACATTATTCCGGGGCACGTTCACTTGCAAGAGTTTGGGAGAATCGTGAAAGAAGCGATTCGCGAAGCAGGCGGCGTGCCGTTTGAAATGAACACGATCGGCGTTGATGACGGCATCGCCATGGGGCATATCGGGATGCGCTATTCGCTTCCGAGCCGGGAAATCATCGCTGATTCGATCGAAACGGTCATCTCGGCGCATTGGTTTGACGGCATGGTATGCATTCCGAACTGCGACAAAATTACGCCAGGGATGATGATGGCGGCGATGCGGCTCAACATCCCGACGATTTTTGTCAGCGGCGGGCCGATGAAAGCTGGTGTGACGAAAGACGGGCGGAAAATTTCGCTCTCGTCCGTGTTTGAAGGGGTCGGGGCGTATTTAGGCGGAACGCTCGATGAGAAAGGGCTCGAAGAACTCGAACGCTACGGCTGTCCGACGTGCGGATCGTGTTCGGGCATGTTTACGGCCAACTCCATGAACTGTCTCGCTGAAGCGCTCGGGCTCGCTTTGCCGGGCAACGGCACCATTTTGGCGGTTGACCCAGCGCGCAAAGAGCTTGTCCGCCAATCGGCAAAGCAGCTGATGTATTTGATCGAACATGACATCAAACCGCGCGACATCGTAACGGAAAAAGCGATCGACAACGCGTTCGCGCTCGATATGGCGCTCGGCGGCTCGACGAATACGGTGCTGCATACGCTTGCGATCGCCAACGAAGCCGGCATCGACTACTCGCTTGAGCGCATCAACGAAATCGCGGCGCGGGTGCCGCATTTGGCCAAACTCGCGCCGGCGTCGGATGTGCATTACATTGAAGACTTGCACGAAGCCGGCGGCGTCTCGGCGGTGTTGAACGAGCTGGCGAAAAAAGAAGGCACGCTTCATTTAGATACGCTGACTGTCACCGGCAAAACACTCGGTGAAAACATCGCCGGCTGCCAAGTGAAAAACTACGATGTCATCCGCCCGATTGACAACCCGTATTCGGAAACGGGCGGGCTCGCCATTTTGTTCGGCAACTTAGCGCCGGACGGCGCCGTCATCAAAACCGGCGCGGTCCAAGGCGGCATCACGCGCCATGAAGGTCCGGCGATCGTGTTTGATTCGCAGGAAGAGGCGCTTGAAGGCATCGCCAGCGGCAAAATCAAGCCGGGTCATGTCGTCGTCATCCGCTACGAAGGACCAAAAGGCGGCCCAGGGATGCCGGAAATGCTTGCGCCAACGTCGCAAATCGTCGGCATGGGGCTCGGTACGAAGGTAGCGCTTGTCACCGACGGCCGCTTCTCCGGCGCCTCGCGCGGCTTGTCCGTCGGCCACGTTTCACCGGAAGCGGCGGAAGGCGGACCGATCGCTTTCATCCAAGACGGCGATATCATCGAGATCGATACGGTGAAACGAACGATCAACGTCAAGCTGTCCGATGAAGAGCTCGAACGCCGGAAAGCGAACTGGAAAGGCTTTGAACCAAAAGTGAAAACCGGGTATCTCGCCCGCTACTCGAAACACGTCACATCGGCGAGCACGGGGGGGATTATGAAGATTTAGCGGATTTCTGTAAGAGCGTTGTCCCCTTCCAAGCGCGCGAGGGACGCCATTAGACGATCAGGATCAAAAGAGGCGGTTTTTCCGCCTCTTTCATTTATTTTGGAAAGGAGCGTCCATCGCCTCCTTTTTTTACAGCTTTGTTGGTCTGAAAATATGTTGACATTTTCAAATATTTAGCCTATTTTAAAATTAGATATCATGATAAAACTATATAACGTTTGTATAACGTTATATAGTTTTGTATTTTCCATTTTTATGAAAGCGCTTTAAAAGAGGGGGCGGAAACGATGATTTTGCATGACATTGAGACGGCCGCACGCAGCGAACTGGAGGCGATCCAGCTTGTGAGGCTGCGGGCGACGGCGGAGCGTGTGTATGAGCGGGTGCCGTTTTACCGGCAACGGTTTGATGAAAAGGGAGTGAAGCCGGAGGATATTCGCACGCTTGAGGATGTACGCAAACTCCCGTTTACGACAAAACGGGATTTGCGGGACCATTATCCGTTTGGTTTGCTCGCGGTCGATCTTTCCCAATGCGTCCGTGTACACGCATCAAGCGGCACAAGCGGCAAACCGACGGTGGTCGCTTACACGAAACAGGACATTGACCATTGGGCCGACATTGTGGCGCGGGCGATTGTCATCGCTGGCGGGAAACCGGGGGATGTGATTCACAACGCCTATGGATACGGGCTGTTTACCGGCGGGCTCGGGCTGCATTATGGCAGCGAGCGGCTTGGGGCGGTGACGGTGCCGGTATCCGGAGGCAACACCGACCGGCAAGTGATGATCATTGAAGACTTTCAGCCGACCGTCATTTGCGCCACGCCGTCCTATGTATTGAACATTGCCGAGCGGATGAAAGAACTGGGCAAAGATCCGCGGCAAACATCGCTGAAATACGGCATCTTCGGTGCGGAACCGTGGTCCGAGGAAATGCGGCGCACGCTTGAAGAGACGTTTGATATGAAGGCATGTGATATTTACGGACTGAGTGAAGTGATCGGCCCGGGGGTGGCGATGGAGTGCCATGAAGCGCAAAACGGCCTCCATATCGCCGAGGACCATTTCCTTGTCGAAGTGATCGACCCGAAAACGCTCGAGCCGGTGGCGGAAGGGGAAGAAGGAGAGCTTGTTTTTACGAGCTTGACGAAAGAGGCGTTCCCGGTCATCCGCTACCGGACAGGCGATATCGCTTCCGTGACGAGAGAGCGTTGTGCTTGCGGGCGGACGACGGCGCGCATGTCGCGGGTCAAGGGGCGGGTTGATGATATGATCATCATCCGCGGCGTCAATGTGTTCCCGTCGGAAATTGAGCACCATCTGCTTCGCGTCTCGGAACTGGCTCCGCACTATCAGCTGCATCGTCTCCGCCACGGCCATTTGGAAGCGCTCGAGCTGCATGCGGAAGTGACCGATCGTTTTTACAGCGAGGTCGGCGGAGATTTGCAAAGCGAGCAGGCCGCTCTGCTTGCCCGGCGCATTCAGTCATTGTTGAAAACGCACTGTCTCATTTCGATTGACGTCCGTCTCCATTCGCCGAAAACGCTCCCGCGCTCGGAAGGGAAAGCGGTTCGCATCGTTGACCGCCGCCATCTTGAAGAGCCGCAATCCATCTGATAGAGAAAAAAACGATTGCAAAATATATGACATTAAAATATAATAACGTTAAACAAACGTTATATATTTTAAACGAGAGGTGGATGGGGGATGGCGGATATGATGACGTTCACCCGCCTGTCAGATGAGGAGAAATACGAACGGTTTATGCAGCGCATCGAGGCGGGGGAAAAAATCGAAGCCGATGACTGGATGCCGGATGAGTATCGGGTGACGCTGATCAAGCTCATTGCGATGCATGCGGTGAGTGAAATTATGGGAGCGCTTCCGGAAAAAGAATGGGTGCCGAAAGCGCCGTCGCTGCGCCGCAAGCTTGGCATCATGGCGAAAGTGCAGGATGAGATGGGGCACGGCCAGCTGCTGCTTCGGGTGGCGGAAGATTTGATGGCCCCGCTCGGCAAAACGCGGGAAGATATTATCGAAGATTTATTGAACGAACGGTTGAAGTTTCATAACGTGTTTCATATGCCAGCGCCGACATGGGCGGACGCCGGGTTGATCGGCTGGCTCGTCGACGGAGCGGCGATTATGACGCAGACGAACATGCTGGATGCCTCATACGGACCGTACGCGCGGGCGCTGAAGCGCATTTGCGCCGAGGAAGTGTTTCACGCCCAGCACGGCGAGTCGATCATTTTGGCGCTCGCCGAAGGGACGAAGGAGCAGAAAGAGATGCTGCAAGAGGCGCTCAACCGTTGGTGGGAGGCGTTGCTCATGTTTTTTGGCCCGCCGACGGCCGATACGACGGGAACTTCGAAGCAAGACATCACGATCAAATACCGCATCCGCACGAAAACGAATGAACAACTGCGCCAAGACTTCTTTACGAAATATGTGCCGCGCATTTGGGCGCTCGGACTGAAGATTCCTGATGAGACAATGCATTTTGACAAAGAGAAGGGTCAATGGATTTACCGGCAGCCGGATTGGGAGCGGTTTAAAGAAATCATCCGCAACAACGGGCCGAAGTCGCAGGAGCGGCTTGAGCTTCGGCGGACGGCGTATAAGCAGAACGCGTGGGTGCGGGAGGCGCTCAGCGCCGTACGGACGGCCGGATGAGGAGGGATGGCCATGGCGGGGAAAGAACAAGGATTTTATCAAGTGTTTGAAGTGTTCAGCCGCAAAGCGCCGGATGCGCCGATGCAGCATCAATTCAGTCTGCTTGCCCCCAATGAGGAGATCGCGCTCGTGATGGCGCAGGAAAACTTTATGCGCCGCGAGCCGGTCGCGGACCTTTGGGTCGTGAAGCGGGACTATATCCGGCGAATGAGTGAGGAGGAAAAAGCAACGCTCAAGCGGCTTGACAACAAAGATTACCGGTTGACGCGAGGATATGGGGATTTAAAGAAACGATGGCGCAAATATGAGCAAAACGTGCTTGACGAGAAGGAAATTTTGTCATGGAAAGGCGAGATTCGGCGATGAGCGAAAAACCGATTCACTTCCATCCAGACGGTCAAGAGGCGCTTGTCGAGCTATTGTTTCAGCTCGCGGATGATGATTTTTTGCTTGCCTACCGCGGCTCGGAATGGCTTGGGTTGGCGCCGCATATCGAGGAGGATATTGCGTTTTCTTCCATCAGCCAAGATACGATGGGGCATGCGGCCATGTATTATCAGCTGCTTGAAGATCTTGGCTGTGGATCAGCCGACGAACTGGCGCACGCACGTCCGGCTTCGGCCCGGCGCAATGCGGTTTTGCTCGAACGGGCGAACGGCCCGGGGCATTATTTGCGTGAGCCTCGCTATGATTGGGCGTTTACCGTTGTTCGCCAATATTTTTATACGCAGGCGAAGCGCGTCCGTCTCGAGTCGCTCACCAAAAGCAGCTATGCCCCGCTCGCGGAAGTGGCAGCGAAAATTCAAGTGGAGCTGCACTACCATTTGCTTCATTGGCATACGTGGTTTGTCCAGCTGACGAATGCCCCTTTGGAAGCGCGGACGCGAATGACCAAAGCCATTCAGGATGTGGCCGCTGATTTTGCCGGCGTATTGACGCTCGGGGCGAAAGGAACGGAAATGGTGCGGTGGGGGCTGATTGATGAGGAAAAGGTGCTGACGGAAAACACGATTGCCGCGCTGGCGCCGGCGTTTGCCGAAGTGGGGCTTGATTGGCCGATGCCGTTTGGCATGAAACATGGCAACGGCCGCAACGGCGAACATACGCCGGATTTGGACGAAGCGCTGGCGACGTTGTCAGAAGTATACCGCGCCGTCCCGCATGCGATATGGTAATGTCCGCGCCGCTGTTGGCCAACGTGCGGCGTTGGGCATGACGCCTCTTTGTGACGGCGAAGTGTTTGTTGAAGGAGCAAAACGGCGCAGCATTGGCGGCACTAGGCAGCCAAAGCGGGAAAAACGGCAGCGGGTTGGAAACTGTGAGGGAGAACCATGACAAATGAAGAGGTTTGGAAAGCGTTAGAAACGGTGAAAGACCCAGAAATTCATTCGATTAGCATTGTCGATCTTGGGATGGTGGAACAGGTTGACGTTCGGGATGGAGCGGTCTCGGTCTGTCTGCTGCCGACGTTTCTCGGGTGTCCGGCGCTTGATATCATCCGCACTCGGGTTGAGGAAGCGGTGAAGCAAGCAGGGGCCTCGGCGGTGACGGTTGAGTTTCTCCGCCATCCGCCGTGGACGTCCGACCGGATCAGCGAAGCCGGACGGGAGCGGCTGAAGCAGTTTGGCATCGCTCCGCCGCCGCGGCAAATGCCGTCAGGGGCATGGCAAGTGGCGTGTCCATATTGCGGGGCGGAGCGGACCGTCATGGAAAATTTGTTTGGCCCGACCGCCTGCCGCAGCATTTTCTACTGCAAACAATGCAAAAATCCGTTTGAGGCGATGAAGCCCGTATTAATTTCAGGATAAGAAAAGGGGAAGGGGACGTTCGTGATGTTTAAAATGATCGCCTTGTACAAACAGCCGAAAGATAAGGAGCAGTTTGACGCCCATTATTATGGGACGCATGTGCCGTTGACGGAAAAAATTCCTGGCCTCCGAAAAATCAAGGTGACGAAAATTACGGGGACGCCGATGGGGACGGAAAGCGAGTATTATTTGTTGTGTGAAATGTATTACGATAGTCAAGAGGCGTTTCAAGAGGCGATGAAAACGAAAGAAGCGAAGGCATCGGCAAAAGATGTCATGTCATTTGCCGGCGACCTCGTCACCTTTATGGTCGGTGAGGAAGTGGAACATGAGTGAGTTTGTTTCCATTGCGGCGCGTCAAGAGGGAGCGGTCGGCATCATCGAGCTCGCCCGTCCTGATGTATTGAATGCGCTGAGCCGTCAAATGGTGGCGGAAATCGTTGCGGCAGTGGAAGCGTTTGATCGGAATGAGAAGGTGCGTGTCATTGTGTTGACCGGGCGTGGACGGGCGTTTGCGGCTGGGGCGGATATTCAAGAGATGGCAAAAGATGACCCCATTCGTCTTGAGTGGCTGAACCAGTTTGCCGATTGGGATCGCCTGTCCATCGTGAAAACGCCGATGATCGCCGCTGTGAACGGGTTGGCGCTAGGGGGAGGTTTTGAGCTGGCGCTTTCGTGCGACTTGATTGTCGCGTCGTCGGCGGCCGAATTTGGCTTTCCAGAAGTGAACCTTGGCGTCATGCCAGGTGCGGGAGGCACGCAGCGGCTGACAAAGCTCATCGGTCCGAAGCGGGCGCTCGAGTGGCTTTGGACTGGGGCGCGTATGTCGGCGAAAGAAGCCGAGCAGCTGGGGATTGTCAACCGCGTCGTCAGCCCGGAGCTTTTAATGGAAGAAACGATGAGGCTGGCCGGGCGTCTCGCTGAACAGCCGCCTTTGGCTCTCCGGCTGATCAAAGAGGCGGTGCAGAAAGCGGTCGACTATCCGCTGTATGAAGGCATGCAATTTGAGCGGAAAAACTTTTACCTATTGTTCGCCTCGGAAGACCAAAAAGAAGGAATGGCGGCATTCCTCGAAAAACGAAAGCCGCGCTTCCAAGGAAAATAAGGGGGGCGTTCGATGTACGAAACGATCCGTTATGAAGTGAAGGGACAAGTCGCCTGGCTGACGCTCAACCGCCCTGATCAGCTCAATGCGTTTACGGAACAAATGAACACTGAAGTGACAAAGGCGCTAAAACAAGCAGGGGCGGATCCAAACGTCCGCTGCGTGGTGATCACAGGCGCCGGCCGGGCGTTTTGTGCGGGGGAAGATTTGAGCGGCGTGACGGAAGAAATGGACCATGGCGACGTGCTGCGCTCCCGATACGCGCCGATGATGAAAACGCTTCATCATCTTGAAAAACCGGTTGTCGCGGCGGTGAACGGGGCGGCGGCCGGCGCGGGCATGAGCTTGGCGCTGGCGTGTGATTTCCGGCTTCTCTCGGAAAAGGCGAGTTTCGCTCCCGCGTTTATTCACGTCGGTCTTGTGCCGGACGCGGGCCATCTCTACTATTTGCCGCGTCTTGTCGGGAGGGCGAAGGCGCTTGAGCTTGCGGTGCTCGGGGAAAAAGTGACCGCCGAGGAAGCAGCTGCGCTCGGACTGGCGACAAAGGTGATTCCTCTCTCTGATTGGGAGGAGGAAGTAAAGCAGTTTGCCGAGCGGCTCTCTGCCATGCCAACGAAGGCGATTGGACTCATCAAACGGCTGCTTCGCGAAAGCGAGGAAACGACGTTTGACCGCTACCTCGAACGGGAAGCGGAATGCCAGCGCATTGCGGGATTGACATCCGACCACCGCGAAGGCGTCAAAGCGTTCTTTGAAAAACGAAAACCACTATTCCAAGGAAACTAAGCAAGGGGGAAAAAACGATGGCGACTGTCAAACAAAAGAAAATGGAACCGATGCCGACCAAACGTGATTTCTATCATTTGATTGTGAACGGGGAGCGGGTCGAAAGCGCCTCGGGCGAAACATTTGTGGTGACCAATCCGGCCACTGGCGAACCGGTCGCCCGCGTCGCCAAAGGGACGCGCGAGGATGCCGAACGGGCGGTGCAGGCGGCAAGGCAAGCGTTTGACCGTGGGAAATGGCGTCATTTTCCGGTGCAAAAACGGGCGCGCATCTTGTACCAAATTGCGGCCATCATGCGCGAACGTTTTAATGAATTGGTGGAATTGGAAATTTTGAATACCGGCAAAGCGTTGTCGGCTGCTCAAGGGCAAGTGATGCAGGCGATTGAAGACTTTGAATTTTTCGCCGGGGCGATCATTGGGCACCGCGGGGCGGTCAACCCGATGCCGGGCGCGTTTCACAACTATACAGAAAAAGAGCCTGTCGGTGTGTGCGCCCAAATCATTCCTTGGAACTATCCGCTCATGATGGCGGCTTGGAAAATCGCGCCTGCCATTGCCGCTGGATGCTCGGTCGTCGTTAAACCGGCGTCGCTGACGCCGCTCACCTGCCTTGTGCTGGCGGAAATTTGCCATGAGGCCGGCGTGCCGGAAGGGGTCGTCAATGTGGTGACGGGCGCCGGAGCGGAAGTTGGGGACTATTTGGTCGAACATCCGCTCGTCGACAAAGTGGCGTTTACCGGATCGACGCCGGTGGGGAAGGAAATTATGGAGAAGGCGTCGAAAACATTAAAACGGGTGACGCTCGAGCTGGGGGGCAAATCGCCAAGCCTTGTGTTTGCGGACGCTGATTTAGAAGCCGCTGTCGCCGGCTCATTGTTCGGCATTTTCTACAACAGCGGCCAATCGTGCGAGGCGCGTTCCCGCTTGTATGTGCATGAAAGCATCTATGACGCGTTTATGGAAGCGTTCGTGGCCAAAACGAAGCAGCTGAAACTCGGCGACCCGTTTGATGCCGGCACGCATGTTGGGGCGATCATCAGCCGCGGGCAGCTGGAAGTGATTGACGAATACGTGCAATCGGCTGTCGCCGACGGAGCGACGGTCGCCGCCGGGGGAAAAGAGGCGGTTGTCGCTGGGTTTGAAAACGGTTACTGGTATGAGCCGACGATTTTGACGAACGTGAACCATCAAATGAAAGCGGTTCGTGAAGAAATTTTCGGACCGGTTGTCGTCGTGATGAAATTCCGCGATGAAGCCGAAGCCATTGAATTGGCGAACGACAGCGACTATGGACTGGCCGCCGCGATTTGGACGAAAGATCATGGCCGCGCCGTTCGCGTAGCGAAACAGCTGCGCTCCGGCATTGTCATGGTCAACAGCCCATTCTCCGCTTTCCCAGGCACGCCGTTTGGCGGCTACAAACAGTCCGGATTTGGGCGTGAGCTGTCTGTCGAGGCGCTTGATTTGTACACAGAAACGAAAAGCGTGCTGTCGTATTACGGTCCGCGTCCGCTTAATCCGTTTGGCGTCTAAGATTTTCTCCGTTTTGCGTTTGCTACTATACGAGAGCGGGTCGCGTCCTTGGAAGCAACGTTCAGTTTGCCGCCCTTGAAGGCAAGAGCCGGTTAGGGCAAGCGTGGAGAGACACGCCCGCTCGTTTGCCGAGCACCCCGTCGCTCGTGATGGGGTGCCCATTCATTTGACGGCGTCCGCTGCTTGGCGAAAGGCACGCCGGCTTGATGCATCAGCCGTCATATGCGAAAGCAGGAGAGGGGGAAGACGATGATCGAACGCCTTGTTGTCGTCGGCAGCGGCGTGATGGGGAGAGGCATTGCTTATGTCGGCGCTGTCGGCGGGTTCCAGACGACCTTAGTGGACATTAAGCAAGAACAATTGGAGAGCGCCCAGAAGGAGATTGCTTCGATTTTTGAACAAGCGGTCGCTCGAGGGAAATTGACCGACAGCGAGCGGCAAGAAGCCGAGGCGCGCCTGTCGTATTCACTTGATTTGGCGGCCGCTGTGCGCGATGCCGATTTGGTGATCGAGGCGGTGCCGGAAAAGCTTGAATTGAAAAAGCAAGTGTTCGAGACGATTGACGCCCATGCACCGGCGTCGTGCTATTTTGCGACGAATACATCCACCATGAGTCCGACCGAAATCGGTTCGTTCACGAAGCGGCCGGAGCGGGTGATCGCCATGCATTTTTTCAATCCGGTTCATAAAATGAAGCTTGTGGAAATCATCCGTGGCCTTGAGACGAGCGACGAAACGGCGCAAGTGGCCAAAGAAGCGGCCGAGCGAATGGGAAAAGAGACAGTGGTTGTCAATGAATTTCCTGGATTTGTCACGAGCCGGATCAGCGCCCTTGTCGGCAATGAAGCGTTTTACATGCTGCAAGAAGGGGTCGGGACGCCCGAAGAGATCGACAAGGCGATCAAGCTCGGCCTCAATTTCCCGATGGGGCCGTTTGAGCTCGCTGATTTAGTTGGGCTTGATACGAGATTGAACAACTTAAAATATTTGCACGAAAAACTCGGAGAAAAATACCGCCCGGCGCCGCTTTTGGAGCAATACGTCAAAGCGGGGCGGCTTGGCCGCAAAACCGGCCGCGGCGTCTATGACTATACGAATCGGGAAAACAGCTGATTCGCTGGAAAAGGAAGGGAGAGAACATGGGCAGAGAAGTCGTGATTGTGGATGCGGTGCGCACACCGATTGGCCGCTACAAGGGCGCGCTAAAAGAAGTCAGGCCGGATGATTTGGCGGCTGTTGTCATTCGAGCGCTCATCGAGCGAAATCCGAATGTGCCGGTCGAGCAAATTGATGACGTTGTCTTTGGAAACGCCAACCAAGCCGGCGAGGACAACCGAAACGTCGCCCGCATGGCGGCGCTGTTGGCCGGGCTGCCGATTGAGGTCGCAGGGGTGACGGTCAATCGGCTGTGCGGTTCAGGGCTTGATGCGGTCAATTATGCGGCGCGGGCGATTTTGGCCAATGAGGCCGATATCATGATCGCCGGCGGCGTGGAAAGCATGACGCGCGCCCCGTTTGTCATGGCCAAACCGTCAAGCGATTTTCCGCGCGGCAACATCGAGATGTATGACACAACGATCGGTTGGCGCTTTATCAATCCGAAAATGCACGAAATGTATGGCACCGACAGCATGCCGCAAACGGCGGAAAATGTGGCGAAGCGATTCGGCATTACGCGCGAGGCGCAAGATGAGTTTGCTTACGAAAGCCAAATGAAAGCGAAACAAGCGATCGAAACGAATCGGTTTGCCGATGAACTCGTGCCGGTCGTTTATCACGATCGAAAAGGCAACCGCGTTGTCGTCGATAAAGACGAGCATCCGCGTCCGGATACGACGCTTGAGAAACTGGCGAAGCTGCCCCCATTGTTTGAAAACGGCACGGTGACGGCCGGCAACTCTTCCGGCGTCAACGACGGGGCGGCGGCGCTGCTAGTCATGAGCGCAGAGAAGGCGAAGGAACTCGGCCTCAAGCCGCTGGCGGTTTATGTCACTTCGGCTGTCGCCGGCGTCGAACCGGCGGTGATGGGGATAGGCCCGATTTTTGCGACACGCAAAGCGTTGCGCCGCGCAGGGTTGTCGCTTGACGACATCGGACTTGTCGAGCTGAACGAGGCGTTTGCCTCGCAAGCGCTGGAATGCATCCGGCAGCTTGAGCTCGATCGGGCGAAAGTGAACGTCAACGGGGGAGCGATTGCCCTTGGCCATCCGCTTGGCGCGAGCGGCGCCCGCATTTTGACGACATTGATTTACGAAATGCGAAAACGCGGCGTCACCTATGGCTTGGCAACGATGTGCATCGGCGTCGGCCAAGGAATCGCGACGATTGTGAAAAACGCGGACGAACGGTGAGAGCGCCTTGTCTTCGTTCGGCGGAAAGGATGGTTATGTTCAGACGACGGCCCGTCATACAGCCGGTCTGGTTGAATGACGTCTGCCTAAGTTGATGAAGCTGCCGAAGCTGCGGCCGCATGTTTGCATGCCGTTGAGAGCCGCCTGCTTTTTTAGCGGTGCGGCTCTTTTTTATTCCTTTTGTTTTTTCGTCCGTCTTGCCAGCGTGATAAAAGTTTGTTACGATTATATTTCGAAAACAAGATAAAGGGAGCCCATTCACAATGAACACACGCTCAATGATCTTTACGATTTACGGCGACTACATCCGCCATTACGGCGGTGAAATTTGGATCGGGAGCCTAATCCGCCTCCTCCGCGAGTTCGGCCATAACGACCAGGCGGTGCGGGCGGCGGTGTCGCGCATGAGCAAACAAGGCTGGATTCGCGCGGAAAAACGCGGCAATAAAAGCTACTATTCGCTCACGGAACGCGGCGTCAAGCGGATGGAAGAAGCGGCGCGGCGCATTTACAAAACGCGCCCCGAGCATTGGGACGGGAAATGGCGCATTCTCATCTATACGATTCCTGAGGATAAGCGGCATTTGCGCGATGAACTGCGAAAGGAGCTTGTTTGGAGCGGGTTCGGCACGATTTCCAACAGCTGCTGGATTTCACCGAATAATTTGGAGCAACAAGTGTACGACTTGATCGACAAGTATGACATCCGCCCGTATGTCGACTTCTTTCTTGCCGAATACGATGGACCGCATACGAATAAGCAGCTTGTGGAAAAGTGCTGGAACTTAGAAGAGATCAACCAAAAATACGAGCAGTTTATTGCGGTCTACAGTCAAAAATATGTGATTGACAAACATAAAATCGAGCGCGGCGAAATGTCGGACGCGGAATGTTTTGTCGAGCGGACGAAGCTCGTCCATGAATACCGAAAATTTTTGTTCATCGACCCCGGCTTGCCGGAAGAGCTGTTGCCGAATGAGTGGATGGGAAGCCATGCGGCCGCCTTGTTCAACGACTATTATCAACAACTCGCGGCACCGGCCAGCCGTTTCTTTGAAGCGGTGTTTCAAGAAGGGGCAGAGCTTGACAAAAAAGAAGAGGAAGAGATATCGGTGGAATGAACCGGGATGCACGGCGCAACAACAGCTGTGCATCCTGTTTGACGTTCATGGAACGTTCGGTACGGCAACGTGGAAGAAGCATGTTGTCGTCCAAACGATCATCATTGGTGTGGACGCCCACCAATCGTTGTCGATTTTTCATCGCTGTGGGGCGCGGCGTTGACTTACGGCAGTCTTCACTGGTGAAAATAGGCTTCAAAGGAAATTCATACGGTTAAATTGGTGTTCGTTTTTTCTTCGTTATATAAATCAACCATTCGCATCTTCTAAAAAATATGGTATCGTTTATATATAACGTATTTTTCACGGGGTGTGAATATAATGAATGATGTTTGTCGTTTGCTTGATCTTCGTTATCCGATCATTCAAGGGGGGATGGGCAACATCAGCAACGCCGAGCTGGCGAGCGCCGTATCGGAAGCGGGGGGGCTTGGAACGATCGGAGCCGGAACGATGACGCCCGATGAGGTGGAGGCGCTGATTATTGAAACGAAGCGGCGCACCAACCGTCCGTTTGCTGTGAACATCCCGCTGCAGGTGACGCCGCACGCCGCGGAGATCGCCGAGCTTGTCATCAAACATCAAGTACCGGTCGTTTCGCTTTCAGCTGGCAATCCGGCGCCGTGGATTCCACGTTTTGCGGAACATGGCATCAAGGTGATCGTCGTCGTCGCCTCGGTCAGCCAAGCGAAAAAAGCGGAAGCGGCTGGAGCGGATCTCGTCGTCGCTGAGGGGTATGAGGCGGCGGGAATCAACTCGCCGCTCGAGCTGACGACGATGACGCTCATTCCGCAAGTCGTCAGCGCCGTCCGCATTCCTGTCATCGCTGCCGGCGGCATCGGCGATGGGCGCGGGCTGCTTGCCGCGCTGGCTCTCGGCGCCCAAGGGGTGCAGCTCGGCACCAGGCTTGTGGCCACGAAGGAAGCGCCGTTTCATGAAGCGTATAAACAGCGGCTTGTCGAGGCAAAGGAAAATGAAACGGTCATTGTCGGCCGTTCGGTCGGGCGCATCCGCCGCGTCATGCGCACGCCGTATGTCGAGAAGCTGCTGGAGTATGAACAGCAAGGCATGCCGCTCGAGCAGTTTCAAGAATATACATCGGAGGATCGTCATCGCCGCGGCGCCCTCCTCGGCGATTTCCATGAAGGATTTATCAACGCGGGGCAAATCGCTGGCCTCATCGATGGCGTGCCAACGGTGGCCGAGCTGTTTGAACAAATGATGACAGAAGCCAAAACGCAGTGGCAATCATTATCCACACTATTTCGCTGATCGAACGAAGACGCCTGTCAAACGGCGTCTTTTTTTGGCGATGAAAAATTGGTTGATAGAGGATTGACACTAACAATGAACATCGTTACTATAAAAATAGTATTACGTTATTTTAACGTGATAATATTTTTTGTTATATTAACTTGAAAACGCTTTCAAGCGGTGAAGCAAAGGAGAGGGGAAGCGATGAATGTCATGCTATCGCCAAACATGTCACAAAGATTGGATTTGTTTTTCCAAATGCGTGAACATGAACAGGTGGTGTTTTGTCTCGATGAAGCGACCGGCCTAAGGGCGATCATCGCCATTCATAGCACGGCTCTTGGGCCGGCGCTCGGCGGCTGTCGGATGCATCCGTATGCCACGACGGAAGAGGCGCTCGCCGATGCGCTTCGGCTGTCGAAAGGGATGACGTATAAATGCTTGGCTGCCGATGTCGATTTTGGCGGCGGCAAGGCGGTGATCATCGGCGATCCGCGCAAAGACAAATCGCCGGAATTGTTTCGCGCTTTCGGCCAGTTCGTGGAGTCATTAGGCGGCCGGTTTTACACGGGCACGGATATGGGGACGACGCCGGACGATTTTGTGCACGCGCTGAAAGAGACGAATTGCATCGTCGGCGTTCCGGAAGCGTATGGCGGAAGCGGCGACTCATCCGTGCCGACCGCCGAGGGCGTTGTTTACGGCATTCAGGCGACGAACGATGTTGTGTTTGGCAGCAAGCATTTGCATGGCAAAACGTATGCGGTGCAAGGGCTCGGAAAAGTCGGAAAAAAAGTGGCGCTTCGTTTGCTTGAAGAAGGGGCGGATCTGTATGTGTGCGATTTGAACGAAGCGGCAGTCAAAGAGGTCGTGGCGTACGGCAAGCAAATCGGGGCGTCCGTCAAGCCGGTGAACGGAACGGATATTTATCGCGTCGAAGCCGATGTGTTCGTCCCGTGCGCATTTGGCGGCGTCATCAACGATGAAACGATCGCCGAGCTGCGAGTGAAAGCGGTCGTCGGTTCGGCGAACAATCAGCTGGCTGACAAACGCCACGCCCGTATGTTGAAAGAAAAGGGCATCATGTATGCCCCCGATTATATCGTCAACGCCGGCGGCCTCATTCAAGTGGCCGATGAACTGTACGGAGCGAACAAAGAGCGGGTGCTGGCGAAAACGAAAGCGATTTATGATACGCTGCTCGCCATTTATGCGCGGGCTGAATCGGAAGGAATAACGACGATCGAGGCAGCCGATCAATTTTGCGAAGAGCGGCTCGAGAAACGCAAACGCCGCAATCATTTTTTCACGCACCAAAAGCGGCCGAAGTGGGATATTCGACGTTAATGCCGAGTCTATCCATATGAAAAAATGTCTGAAAATACGTAATATAATACCTTATTTTTTAATTCAGAGAAAAATCCTTTTGGAAAGCAGCGATCAAAGAGGCGAGGAGGAATCATTCATGAAACAAGCGATCAAACGATTCGCGATACCGGTCGTTTTCGGAGTTTTGGCGCTCTCAGGCTGTGGGGGAGAAGAGAAGGCCGCGACGAACGGTGCGAAAGAAGATGGAAAGCAGAAAACGTTTACGATTGGCGTCACCCAAATCATTCAACATCCATCGTTAGATGCTGCCTTCAATGGATTTAAAAAGGCGCTCGAAGACGGGGGATTTAAAGAGGGGAAAAATGTTCGGTACAATATCCAAAATGCCCAAGGCGACATGAATAACAGCCAAACGATCGCCAATAACTTTGTATCGGATGGGGTTGACCTTATTTTTGCCAACTCGACTCCGAGCGCGCAAAGTGCGCTCAATGCGACGAAAGACATTCCCATTGTGTTTACATCCGTGACGGATCCGGTCGGCGCCGGTTTAGTTCCATCGATGGACAAGGCAGGGGAAAACATCACGGGAACAACGGACAGCCATCCCGATGCGATTCGCAAAACGATTCAATTCATCGATGAGCAAACGGATGCGAAAACCGTTGGGCTTATTTATAACGCGGGCGAACAAAACTCGTTGGCGCAAATTGAAAAAGTGAAGGAAGCGGCGAAACATACGGATTTGAAGTTGGTGGAAGCCTCCGTTTCGACCACAGCCGAGGTGAAACAGGCGGCAGAGTCGTTAGTTGGCAAGGCAGATGTGTTTTACATCGTGACGGACAACACCGTTGTATCTGCCATTGAATCGGTTGTCAGCGTTGCCAACGAGAAAAAAATCCCTGTTTTTACGGGAGAGCTCGATTCATTAAAACGAGGCTGTTTTGCGGCGTATGGGTTTGATTACTACGATATCGGCTATCAAGCGGGGCAAATGGCAGTCGCCATTTTAAAAGGAGAAGCCAAACCATCAGAGATCAAACCAGAATATCCGAAAAAATTAAAATTGGTGATCAATAAACAAGCAGCGGAAAAACAAGGAATCAAACTGAAGCCTGAATGGGATCAAATGGCGGAATACATCGAATGAAAGGATGAGTGCTGTTGCTGGCGTCCATCACGGGAGCAGTGGAATCGGGACTGATTTACGCCATTATGGCGCTGGGAGTGTATTTGTCGTTTCGTGTGTTGGATTTCCCTGATTTAACCGTGGACGGCAGCTTTGTGACAGGAGCTGCTGTGGCGGCGACGTTGATTGTCAACGGGATCAATCCGTTTGTGGCGACGTGTCTGGCGCTTTTCGTTGGATTCGCTGCCGGGTGTATGACCGGGCTTCTTCATACAGCAGGGAAGGTCAATCCGCTTTTGTCGGGCATTTTAATGATGATTGCGCTTTATTCGATCAATCTTCGCATCATGGGGCGTTCGAACGTGCCGCTTTTGAATGAGAAGACGGTTTTTACAACCATTCAAGAATGGGGGACGAAAATCGGACTTGACTCGGCCGCGGCGAAAACATGGGGAATTCTCCTGTCGATGACGTTGCTTGCTCTTTTGTTTAAATGGTTCACAGACTGGTTTTTACAGACGGAAATTGGGCTTGCGATTCGGGCGACGGGCGATAATCCGCGCATGATTCGCAGCCTGTCGGCGAACACCAATTTGCTCATTGTCTTAGGGTTGGGCCTTTCCAATGCCATGGTCGCGTTCTCGGGGGCGCTTGTTGCCCAGTACGGCGCGTTTGCCGATGTCGGGATGGGAATTGGCATGATCATTATCGGTCTGGCTTCTGTCATTATCGGCGAAGCGGTATTTGGAACGAAAACGATCGCGCGAGCCACGCTTGCCGTGATCGGTGGAGCGATCATTTACCGCATTGTTGTGAGTCTCGCTTTGCGCGTCCAATTTCTCGAAACAGGGGATGTGAAGCTCATTACGGCATGCATTGTCATTTTGGCGCTCGTTGTTCCGCAAATGGTTCGTCAACAAAAAGAGAAAAAACGCAAAGAAGAAAAAAGATGGAATCGAGCGCAGGTGATGGACGTTGCCGCAACGGGAAAGGGTGAGGCGGATGTTGCAGTTAAAAGGGATTTATAAAGTGTTTCATGAGGGAACGCCTGACGAAAAGATCGCGCTCCAAAACATTCATTTAACACTTCGAAAAGGAGATTTTGTCACTGTGATCGGCAGCAACGGAGCAGGAAAATCAACCTTGATGAATTTGATTTCAGGAGTGTTGTTTCCTGATGAAGGGACGATTTGGATTGACGGTCAAGATGTCACCATGATGCCGGAATACGTCCGCTCCCGCTATATCGGAAGGGTGTTTCAAGATCCGATGGCCGGAACGGCGCCAAACATGACGATTGAGGAGAATTTGGCGATGGCGTATACACGCAATCAAAAGCGCACGCTCCGCCGCGGAGTGACGAAAAAACGGCGCGATG
Source organism: [Bacillus] caldolyticus (assembly GCF_003595605.1). NCBI lineage: Bacteria > Bacillati > Bacillota > Bacilli > Caryophanales > Anoxybacillaceae > Geobacillus > [Bacillus] caldolyticus. Next base: position 45,401 of record NZ_CP025074.1, read on the forward strand.
ATTTTCGCGAGTTGCTCTCCACCCTTCATCTCGGTTTAGAAAACCGTCTTCAGGCGAAAGTCGGCTTGCTCTCGGGCGGAGAGCGGCAGGCGTTGTCTTTGCTTATGGCGACCTTCACTGAACCTGCCATTTTGCTGCTCGATGAACATACAGCGGCTCTCGATCCAGCCAGAGCGGAGTTGATCACCAACTTAACAAAAGAGATTGTGGAGCGATATCGATTGACGACCTTGATGGTCACCCATAATATGCAGCAGGCCATCGATTTAGGAAACCGCCTCATCATGATGGATAAAGGGCAGATCATTTTCGAAGTGGATGAGAATGAAAAGAAAAGCTTAACGGTAGAAAAGTTGCTCGCAGAATTCCAACGCATTCGCGGGGAACAGCTCGCAAGCGATCGTGCGGTATTGAGCTGATCGATCAGCCATTCAAATACCATGGGGAGGAGGAATGGCATGGAACTCGATTTTCCGATTGTGCAAGTATTGAATGAAGAAGGAACGATTGTGCAGCCTGAATATCGTGAACAAATCACGAAAGAATTGACGATGACGATGTACCGCCATCTGATTCGCACGAGAATGGTTGACCGAAAATGTATCAGCCTGCAGCGGCAAGGGCGCATCGGGACGTATGTGCCGTACGAAGGGCAAGAGGCGTGTCAAGTCGGAAGCGCGCTTGCACTCAACGATGGTGATTGGATGTTTCCGACCTATCGCGATCATGGGGCGATGATGACGTTCGGCCGTTCCTTAACGCAAACGCTTTTATACTGGAAAGGGCGGACGGAAGGGTGTGTTCCACCTGAGGGAAAAAAAATCGTTCCGCCGAGCGTTCCGATTGCCACGCAACTCCCTCATGCAGCGGGGGCGGCGTGCGCCGAAAAATGGAAGGGGACGAAAAATGCGGTGATTGTGTACTTCGGTGATGGGGCGACATCAGAAGGAGATTTCCATGAGGGATTGAATTTCGCGAGCGTTTTCAACGCGCCTGTCGTCTTTTTCAACCAAAACAACCAATATGCGATTTCTGTTCCGATCACCCGTCAGATGAAGACAAAAACGATCGCGCAAAAAGCGTTGGCGTACGATATTCCCGGCCTTCGCATCGATGGAAATGACGTGTTTGCCGTGTATTTCAAAACAACTGAGGCGCTCGAGCGGGCGAGAAACGGAGGGGGGCCGACGTTAATCGAAGCGGTGACATGGCGTTATGGCGCCCATACGACGTCCGATGACCCGTCCAGATACCGCGACCAGGAGGAAAGCCAAAAACGGCGCGAAACAACCGATCCGATTAAGCGGGTCGAGCGGTTGATGCAGCGGGAAGGCTGGTGGGATGAAAAGTGGGCGAATCAAGTGCAAGAGGAAGTGAACGCCGAAATCGAGCAGGCGGTTGTGGAAATGGAGAGCTATCCAAAAGCGAATGTATCTGACATGTTTGACTTTGTGTTCGCCCAACCGACATGGACGATTGCGGAGCAGAAAGAAGCGTATCTTCAGTGGAAGCGGGGGATGGAAAGATGATCACCAAAGTAGGCGTCAAATCGCTCACCATCGTGCAAGCGGTCAATGATGCGCTTCGTACCATGCTAAAAGAGCGTGAAGATGTCATCCTGCTCGGGGAAGATATTGGAAAAAATGGCGGTGTGTTTCGCGCCACCGAAGGATTGCTGGAGGAATTTGGCGAGGAGAGGGTGATGGACACGCCGTTAAGCGAGGCAGGATTTACTGGTGCAGCGATTGGAATGGCGCTTGGTGGATTTCGTCCTGTCGTAGAAATTCAGTTTTTAGGTTTTATCTATCCAGCCTATGAACAAATCATGACCCATGCGGCACGCATGCGTGCGCGGACGAGAGGGCATTTTACCGTGCCCTTGGTCATTCGCGCCCCGTACGGCGCGGGCGTGCGGGCCCCGGAAATTCATTCGGACAGCATGGAAGCGCTGTTTACCCATATGCCAGGCATCAAAGTCGTCTGTCCCGCGTCGCCGTATGACGCCAAAGGGTTGCTCATCGCCGCGATTGAAGACCCGGACCCTGTTCTCTTCTTAGAACCGATGCGCAGTTATCGTGCGTTTCGCGAAGACGTTCCGGAAGGAAAATATACGATTGAAATTGGCAAAGGGAAAAAACTACGTGAAGGGGACGACGTGACCGTCATTGCATGGGGAGCCATGGTGCCGGTCGCCATAAAGGCGGCGGAAGAGGCGGCGAAAAAAGGGATTGATGCCGATGTCATCGACTTGCGTACGCTTTACCCGCTTGACAAGGACATCATCGCCGAGTCGGTGCAAAAGACAGGAAGAGCCGTCATTGTCCAAGAAGCGCATGCGACCGGTGGGTTAGCCAATGACATTCTCGCCGTCATCAATGACACATCGTTTTTCTATCAACATGCACCAGTCGAACGGGTGACGGGATTTGACGTTCCGGTTCCGTTTTTCGCCTATGAAGACGATTATTTGCCAACGCCGTCGCGCGTGCTGCACGCGATGGAAAAAGTGATGCGTTTCTAGTTGCATCCGACATGAATCGGAAGCGCAAAGAAAGAGCCATGCCTTTTCGGCTGGCTCTTTTTCTTTCTTCGATAAGCCGTATGACGGCCGCGTCGATCGTTTTTTGCGCAGCCATCTCGTTGATGGGATGGTGCTGATGTTACTCCCGATGATTGGCCAGCTGTTCGCGATACTCTTTTCCTTTTTGCACGTATGTATCAATCGACAGCTGGATGAGCTCAAGGTCTTTGTCCGTCAGTTCACGCACCACTTTTCCAGGCGAGCCAATGACGAGTGAGCGGGGCGGAATCTTTTTGCCGGACGGAATCAACGTGTTGGCGCCGATGATGCATTCTTCACCGATTTCGGCCCCATCCAAAATCGTCGACCCCATGCCGATGATCGAGCGCCGGCGGATCGTGCAGCCGTGAAGGATCACATTATGCCCGACCGTCACTTCATCTTCAACAATGAGCGGCGACCCTTCGTACAAATGGCAGGTCGTATTGTCTTGAATGCTCGTTCGAGCGCCGATCGTAATCGGTCCTTCATCGCCGCGCAGCACGGCATTGAACCAAATGGTCGATTCCGGACCGACGGTGACGTCTCCGATCAAATAGGCTCCCGGGGCAATGAATGCGGTTTCATGAACATTCGGACGTTTTCCGTTATACGGGTATAGCATCCCCACATCCCCCTTCATTTTATGTGTCATGATCAGTATAACACATTTTGCACGGGGGAGAAAATGGACGGAATGAACAATGTCTTTTCCCATCATCAATAAGCATAGATTCATGCACAATGCCTCGCGGAGCGAAAGCGGCAATGAGGCGGGCATCAGCCTTTGAGGGCAAGGCGAAGATCTGAAATTGCCGCTTCATGTTCAAGCGACCGGCGGCATAACATATCGATGATCCGCTCTTGGAAAAGGGTTTTTCCTATAACGAAGAAAACGGAAAGGGAGAAATGTTTTTCAGAATTTTTATTTAAATAATATTATTTTTCTTAATATTATTGTTTTATTTACCATGATATAAATCATACAAAATTTTTTTGACAATATAAACATAATGAATTATTATATTAAAAGAATTTAAAGGAGCATTCCCGTTAGGAGCTTTTCCGGGGACTTGATCAAAAAAAGCCCTCTTGGTATGATGCAGGGGTGTCAAACACATCACTCACCATACCAAGGAGGACTTCAGATGAATTGTACACAAAACTATAAAATTGATCAAGTCACCGAACAAACGCTTGTCGTGGGCATCGATATCGCGAAACGAACCCACTACGCCTGCTTCGTGGATGACCGGGGGCGTGTCCTTCGCAAATCGTTCCCGATCTTCCAGTCGAAAGAGGGCTTTCGCCAGCTGTATGAAGCGATTCAGGAGGCGATGCAAGCGTTCGGGAAGTCAGAGGTGATCGTCGCGGTGGAGCCGACCGGGCACTACTGGTTGAACCTGGCCTACTTCCTCGAGGAGCACGGGATCCCGTTGGTCATGGTCAACCCGGCGCATGTGTGCCGGTCGAAAGAACTCGATGACAACCTGCCGACGAAACATGACGCCAAAGATGCCCTAGTCATCGCCAGACTGGCGAAAGACGGACGATTCCTCGTCCCCCGGCTGCTGCACGAGATCGAAGCCGATTTGCGCGTGGGAAGCACGCTCAAAGAGAAGCTCCGCAAGGAACAGACGGCGGTGAAAAATGCGATCATCCGCTGGACCGACCGGTATTTTCCGGAGTTTTGGATGGTGTTTCGCGATCTGGGAAAAACGGCGCTTTCGGTGTTGGAGTGGACGCCGTTTCCGGCCGATATGGCGGGTCGGACCGCCGAGGAGCTCATCGAGGTGTACCGGCAAAGCGAAGGGCTGAAATGCCCGCAGAAGGCCAAAATTCAGGCGTTGATCAACGCCGCGAAGGACTCGATTGGGGTGACGGAAGGGACGACGATGGCCCGGTTTGAGATCGCCGCGCTCGTCCGCCGATACCGCCAATTGGAGGCGGAGATCGCCGCACTGGACGCCGAGTTGAAGGCATTGGTTCAAACGACGATGGAGTATCAATGGTTGAAAACGGTCGACGGGTTGGGAGACGCCACGATTATCGATCTTCTGGCGGAGATCGGCAGCTTCGCCCATTATCGGGACCCGCGTCAATTGGTGAAGTTGGCGGGCCTGACGCTCAAGGAGAACTCCTCCGGCCAGCGCAAAGGGCAAAAGCACATCTCCAAACGGGGACGGAAACGGCTGCGATCGGTGCTGTTTCGGGCGATGATTCCGCTGATTCGGCACAACGAGGCGTTTCGCGAGCTGCATGAATATTACACGACCCGATCCGTCAACCCGCTGACCGGAAAGCAATCCATCGTCGCCTTGTGCCGGAAGCTGTTGAATGTGCTGTTTGCGATTTGTACGAAGAAACAAGCCTTTGACGCGGAGCGAATGAAACAGGACGTCTTGTCCCAGGTGCAACGGGCGGCCTAAGGCCTCCCCCTGCGAACGGAAGAATCGTTGGACAACCAGATGACACCGGAGAAGCTGGCGTGATTTTATCCATTCGACCTTGAGTCCCCAAAGGAGCTTGGCCGGCCTCCGCCTGATGACGAGACCGAACGAGGGAATGTTGGCGCGAAGACGCCCGGAGACATGGGAGGGTTCGTCCTCATCAGCGACGCGGAGATCCAAAGGGTGCATCGAATACGCTTCTCCCCACGGAAGGAAAATATCCCCAGCCGTGGCCGCGAAGCGCACCCTAGGTCTGTAAGATATCCACAAAACTGAAAAAGGATGTAAGGGATTTTGTCGAAAAATATTTTTTGGACACCCCTGAGAGGCCGAAAAGCCTTGATACATCAACATTTCTAGAGGGAGGTAGGTAGTGGTTATGTCATCGATCGACAAGCAACAAATCGCTGCCAGCGTTCCCCAGCGCGGCTTTTTCGGCCATCCGAAAGGGCTGTTTACGCTCTTTTTCACCGAGTTTTGGGAGCGCTTTTCGTACTACGGCATGCGCGCCATTTTAGTGTACTACATGTATTACGAAGTATCGAAAGGCGGGCTCGGGCTTGATGAGCATCTGGCGCTCGCGATTATGTCGATTTATGGGGCGCTTGTGTACATGTCCGGAATCATTGGCGGCTGGCTTGCCGACCGGGTGTTTGGCACGTCGCGCGCGGTCTTTTACGGCGGCCTTCTCATTATGGCTGGTCATATCGCCCTGGCGATTCCGGGCGGGGTGACGGCGCTGTTTGTGTCGATGGCGCTCATCGTCTTGGGAACCGGGTTGTTGAAACCGAACGTTTCGAGCATTGTCGGCGATATGTACAAGCCTGGCGATGACCGCCGCGACGCCGGATTCAGCATTTTTTACATGGGGATTAACCTTGGCGCCTTTTTGGCTCCGCTTGTTGTCGGTACCGCGGGGATGAAGTATAACTTCCACCTCGGCTTCGGCCTTGCAGCTGTCGGGATGTTTCTCGGGCTTGTCGTATTTGTGGCGACAAGAAAGAAAAACCTCGGGTTGGCGGGGACGTACGTGCCCAACCCGCTGACGCCGGCAGAAAAGAAAAAAGCGGCTTCGATCATGGCCGTGGGGGCGGTCGTGATTGCCGTGCTGCTAGCAATCTTGATTCCGAACGGTTGGTTCACTGTGGAAACGTTTATTTCCCTTGTCGGCATCTTAGGAATCATCATCCCGATCATCTATTTTGTCGTCATGTACCGCAGCCCGAAAACGACGGCGGAGGAGCGGTCGCGCGTGATCGCTTACATTCCGTTGTTCGTCGCTTCAGCGATGTTTTGGGCGATTCAAGAACAAGGATCGACAATTTTGGCGAACTATGCGGACAAGCGGACGCAGTTGGATGTAGCAGGCATCCACTTGTCGCCTGCATGGTTCCAGTCGCTGAACCCGTTATTTATTATCATTTTGGCTCCGGTGTTCGCATGGATGTGGGTGAAGCTCGGTAAACGGCAGCCGACGATCCCGCAAAAATTCGCGCTCGGCTTGTTGTTTGCCGGCCTGTCGTTCATCGTCATTCTCGTGCCGGGCCATTTAAGCGGCGGAGGGCTCGTCCATCCGATCTGGCTTGTGTTAAGCTATTTCATCGTCGTGCTTGGTGAACTTTGCCTGTCGCCGGTCGGCCTGTCGGCGACGACGAAACTTGCGCCTGCGGCCTTCTCAGCGCAAACGATGAGCCTTTGGTTTTTATCGAACGCCGCCGCGCAAGCGATCAACGCTCAGCTTGTGCGCTTCTATACGCCCGAAAACGAAACGGCCTATTTCGGCACGATCGGCGGGGCGGCGGTTGTGTTAAGCGTCATCTTGTTTTTGCTCGCCCCGAGCATTCAGCGGCTCATGAAGGGCGTTCGTTAATATCACGCTGATGTTTGTATCAACAGGGAAAACAGATGATCCAAAAGATTACAAATCTGTGACAGGATGCTCTGCGTTGGCAGAGCTTCTTTTTTTATTCAAAAAATATTTACATAAATCAAAAAATAAGTTCAGATGGTGTTTACAAAAATGGATTACGATGGAATAGAAAAAGAGGAAAGGGGAGAAAAGCGGATGGCGTTTCTTGAGCTGGTTGAGGTGACGAAATCGTATGGAGGCAAAAAGAGCGCGGTCGAGAATGTGAATGTCGCGATTGAATCAGGGGAGTTTTTTGTTCTTGTCGGCCCATCGGGATGCGGCAAAAGCACGATTTTGCGGCTGATCGCTGGCCTTGAGCCGCTGACATCAGGATATGTATTGATCGATGGACAAGTGGCGAATGATTGGCCCCCTCACGCCCGCCGGTTATCGATGGTCTTTCAAAATTATGCGCTATATCCCCATTTGACGGTGGAGCAAAATATGCGGATTGTCTTGCAGGCGCAAAAGGTGCCGAAAGAAGAACAAGTGAAACGTTGCATGGAAGCGGCGGAATTGCTTGGATTGACCGATGTGCTGCATAGGAAGCCGCGGGAATTGTCAGGGGGGCAGCGTCAACGCGTTGCCTTAGGGCGAGCGATTGTCGCGCAGACTCCGCTTTGTTTGATGGATGAACCGCTCTCCAATTTAGATGCCAAGCTGCGTGCGAAAATGAGGAGCGAGCTTCGACGTTTGCAACGTCAGCTCGGCATGACTGTGATTTATGTCACGCACGATCAGACGGAAGCGATGACCATGGCTGACCGGATGATGATTTTGCATGATGGCCGTCCGCAACAAATCGGCAGTCCGCTTGATGTATACAATAGCCCAGATAACACGTTTGTCGCTTCATTTATCGGAACACCGCCGATGAATTTGGCGGAAGCGCATGTGCTGAACCATTCCCTCTTATTGCAAAACGAGCGGCCCATCCGTCTTCGGCGTCGTTCTTTGCCGAAGGCTGAACGGGTGATCGTCGGACTGCGGCCGGAACATATTGAGCCGGCGGAATCAGGAGAAGAATCTATGGCCGTCAAAGTCAGCCATGTCGAGTGGCTCGGCAATGAAACGTTAGTGACGTTTGAGTTGGCAAAAAATCTTTATTGGACAGCACGATGGAATGGACAATGGCGCATCCGTTTGGGAGAAGTGGTGCCATTGACGTTTGATGAGCAGGATTTCCTGTTTTTCGATGCGTCTGGAAAGCGAATTGGAGCCCCGTCCATCAAGCGGGAGGAGGTGTGGGTTCACCAATGAATGAGCGTGTTTCAACGGTTCCCTCCCCAGCGCCATGGTCGGTCCGGACGAAGCGGGAGGCGCGGCAGGCCGCAATAAAATCGTGGTTGGAAGGGATGGTGTATCTTTGTCCTTCGCTCCTACTGTTTGGCGTGTTTCTCTTTTACCCGTTGGGGAGAACGATGTATTTAAGCGTGTTTCACACCGATTATCAAGGGCACCCGACGGAATTTGTCGGTTTGGCGCATTTTGTTGCTCTTCTTCAAGATGCATCGTTTTGGCATAGTTTGAAGGCGACGATTCTGTTTGCGGCGCTCACTGTCCCGACGACGGTCGCCGTTTCGTTCGGTTTAGCGTTGCTCGTTCATGAAACGCGGAAAGGAATCGGAATCTTCCGGACGATTTTTGCTTCTACGATGGGGATGAGCGTGGGAGTCGCTTCGGTGATTTGGATGTTTATGTACAATCCGGCGATCGGGATCATCAATCGTTTGTTGTCCGCGATCGGCGGGGTTCCTGTTTCATGGCTCCTTGACCAGGACACGGCATTGTATGCGGTGGCGGCGGCGACGATCTGGATGAATATCGGGCTGACCTTTTTATTGTTGCTGGCCGGCCTGCAAAACATCGATCCATCCTTGTACGAAAGCGCACGCATCGCTGGAATGAGCTATTGGCGCCAGCTGTGGACAGTGACTGTGCCGCTGTTGTCGCCGACGTTGTTTTTTGTCACGACTGTCTCGCTCATTCAAGCGCTGCAAACGTTCGGACAAATTGACTTTTTAACGAAAGGCGGGCCGGTGGAGGCCACGAATGTGTTCGTTTACGCGATTTACAGGGAAGCGTTCGTCAACTATCAGTTTGGTTCCGCGAGCGCGCAAGCCATTGTACTTTTTCTCATCATCGCCCTCGTCACTTTTTTGCAGTTTCGGTTTGCCGAGAGGAAGGTGCATTACCAATGAGAGCGGCGCGGGCAACGGCTCACTATGTGTTGTTATGCCTATGCTCGGTTGTCATCTTGTTTCCAGTGGCTTATGCTCTTCTGATGAGTTTGATGGATGGAGCCGCTATTTTGTCAGGACGCCTATGGCCTGAGAATTGGACATTGGTCAATTATGAGGCCGCGTTTCAACAGGCGCCGCTTGGGAGATATTTATGGAACAGCTTTTTTGTGGCTTTCATGATTACATTGGGGCGCCTCATCGTGTCAAGTCTCGCCGCTTTCGCTTTTGTGTTTCTCCGCTTTCCGGGTCGGGATCGGTGGTTTTACATTTGCATTGCCACCATGCTCGTTCCGTGGGAAGCGACTGTGATCCCAAACTTTTTGACAATCCAAGCGCTTGGCTGGACAAACCATTACGTAGGGCTCATCGTGCCGTTTTGGGCGATGGCGTTTGGCATCTTTTTATTGCGGCAGCAGTTTAAGCAAATTCCGCACGAGCTGTATGAGGCGGCGCAGTTGTCCGGCATCGGGAATTTCCGCTTTTTTTGCCGCGTCGTACTGCCGCTTTCAAAAACGAGTTTGGTAACGCTGGCTGTTTACAGCTTTTTGGACGCTTGGAATATGTATTTATGGCCGCTGCTCGTTACAAACGATGATCGCGTCCGCACCGTGCAGATCGGGCTCAAGCAGCTGCAGACGCAAGAGATCGCCAGCAGCTGGGGCGTCGTCATGGCAGCGGCGGTTATCGCGATGCTTCCGACTTTGTTGCTGTTGTTTGCCGGACAGAAGCAATTGCGCAAAGGGCTTATGCAAGGAGCGATTCAATAGTGGGGAGGAGAAACAAGATGAGAAAGGTTTTGGCCAGTTTCTTAACCTTGATGTTTATTGGGCTTGCCGCGGGATGCTCAAGTGAAGATGCGGGCGAAGCGGCGGGAGGCAAAACAGAAGTGGTGTTTTGGCATTCGATGAGCGGGGATTTGGAGCCGGTACTGAATGACATTGTCGCTGATTTTAACCAAACCCATCCAGAGATTGAGGTGAAGCCGGTGTTTCAAGGCACCTATGAAGAGGCGCTGACGAAATGGAATGCGGTAGCCGGGACAAAAGACGCGCCGACGATCATGCAGACGTTTGAAGTCGGGACAAAGCATATGATCGACAGCGGAAAGGTCGTCCCGGTGCAGACATGGATCGATAAAGACAAGTATGATGTTTCGCAATGGGAGAAAAATATTGTCAATTATTATACGGTGAACGGGCGGATTTACTCGATGCCATTTAACTCGTCAACCCCTGTATTGATTTACAATAAAGATGCGTTTCGCGAAGCCGGGATCGATCCAGAAAAGCCGCCGCTCACCTACAGCGAGTTGAAAGAAGCGGCGAAAAAGCTGACAAAGAAAAAAGGAAAGGAAACGGAGCGGTACGGATTTTCCATTTTGAACTACGGCTGGTTTTTCGAAGAAATGGTGGCCGTGCAAGGCGGATTGTATGTGAACAACGACAACGGCCGAAACGGCGACGCGACAAAAGCGGTGTTTAACGGAACGGAAGGAAAGCGTGTATTTGAGTTGATCCGCGACATGTATCGAGACGGCACGTTTTACAACGCCGGCCAAAATTGGGACGACATGCGCGCCGCCTTCCAAGCAGGAAAAATCGCCATGTATTTAGATTCATCCGCTGGCGTGAAAACGGTGATCAACAACTCGCCGTTTGACGTTGGCGTCTCGTATTTGCCTGTTCCGGATGGCGTCGAGCGCCAAGGCGTCATTATCGGCGGCGCTTCGCTTTGGATGATGAAAGGAAGCAGTGAAGAGGAACAAAAAGCGGCATGGGAGTTCATGAAATACTTGACGACCGCTCCCGTCCAAGCCAAGTGGCATGTGCGCACGGGGTATTTTGCCATCAATCCAGCTGCGTACGATGAGCCGCTCGTCAAAGATGAATGGGCGAAATACCCGCAATTAAAAGTGACGGTGGACCAGCTGCATGAAACAAAATCAACCCCTGCCACCCAAGGGGCGCTCATCACCGTCTTCCCTGAATCTCGGCAACATGTCGTGAAAGCGATGGAACGGTTGTATGAAGGAATCGACCCGCAAGAAGCGCTCGATCAGGCGGCCGAAGAAACGAACCGGGCGTTGCAGGGGGCGGGGCGTTGAGGTGTAAGGTTTTTCCCGAACTATGAGGAAGGAGGAAAAATAAACAGAAGGTGTCCCCAAAAGGATCGGGACGCCTTTTCTTATTGATGTATATACGCATAAAGCAAAATATTTAGCCCATAGAAGTAAATACAATTTTTTGAAACAACTTTTTTATATGTCATAAATAAAGCTGAAAAGCTTAACATACTTAATAAAAAATTAAATATTTAATATATTTAGTAAATTTATTATTTACAAACAAATATTTTTTATGGTACATTCTAAGTGTAGTGGTACAGTGGACCAACCACTGAACCTCCGAAGGTTTACAATATTTATTGAACAAAAAGTTATCTGCTCCTTTTATTACTACTTATTCAGGAATTGCCGACCATAAGAGAGATCTTCAGAAATATTAACTTCTAAGGAATGTGGAGAGGAAAAAATGGATATTAAGCCTATCAGGAAGAAAAGAGTGTACCAAGCGATTATTGAACAAATTCAACAAGCTATCCGTTTGGGGCAGTTGCAGCCAGGTGATAAACTACCTTCGGAACGTGATTTAGCGGAAAAGTTTCAGGTATCACGCACAACAATTAAGGAAGCCATTGCTGTTATGGAAGCTATTGGTGTTTTGGAGATACGCCCTGGAGTAGGAACCTTTGTAAGGGAGACAGGAAACCATTTGCTTGATTTAAATTATATTTTTGGGGATGACGACACTGAAATTCATGAACTTATGGAATTTCGCCAAGCGATTGAAGTGGAAGCAGCTTATTATGCAGCAATAAGAGGAACAGAAGATGGTAAAAGAAAGTTAACACAATTGTTTTCTGAGCTGGAGAAAGAGGTTATGTCAGGAAAATTGCCGGCTAGATCAGATTTTTCTTTTCATATGCAAATATCGTCAATGTCTCAAAATGCGCTGTTTTTTAGAATAATGGAATTCATCTCTGATAAGCTTTTTAAATCTGTTACGAAAAATGCGGTCAATACATTTGCCGGAGCAGGAGATCCTGTGAAGGTGCTTCAAGAGCATCGTGCTATCTATGAAGCCATATTGTCTGGTGATGGAGTAAAAGCACGTCAGGCTATGCGTTATCATCTTGAAAGTGTCATCGCTCGTTACAAAGGTATATAAGAGGTGGTGAGTGATGCCGTTACAACCGGATATTGTAGATCAAATTGTTCGGATTATTGGAGAAGAAAGAAGAGTTCTTATTAAAAAAACAGATCTTCTTAGTTATGGGTATGATGCGTCTTTTGGTTTTTTTGTGCCTGATCTTGTTTGTCAAGTGAAGTGTGTGGAGGAAGTTTCTGAAATTATTAAGCTCGCCAATCGAGAAAAAATACCCATTACACCAAGAGGGAATGCGTCTGGATTAAGTGGAGGGGCTTTGCCTATTGAGGGCGGGATAGTGATTGATGTATCTTTATGGAATGATGTATTGGAAATCCACAGGGATGATATGATTGCTGTTGTTTCTCCAGGTGTAATTACAGCTGACATTGATCGGGCTGCTCAAAAAGTTGGTCTTATGTATCCCCCAGATCCGAGCAGTTCTAATGTCTCGACGATTGCTGGAAATATTGCGGAAAATTCGGGCGGGCCGCGGGGGCTGAAATACGGAGTAACGAAAGATTATGTTTTAGGATTGCAAGTCGTCACACCGGAAGGCCATATTATACGCACAGGTGGACGAACGATCAAAAATGTCACAGGTTATGACTTAACGAAATTAATTGTTGGCTCAGAAGGAACACTTGGCATTATTACAGAGGCAATTTTGCGTCTTATTCCAAGACCGCAGGCGACGATTTCTCTTATGGCAGTTTTCGATGATATTGTGCAAGCGGGCTATGCGATTACCAATGTACTTACTTCGGGGATTCTTCCGTCGAAGATCGAGTTCATGGATCAAGCGTCTATCTGGGCGGTGGAAAGTTACCGGCCGATGGGATTGCCTATCAATGCCGAAGCGGTTCTTTTTATAGAACTTGACGGTCATCCCCTAGCTATTCGAGATGAGGCGGACTATGTTTATAAATTAATGCAAAAGACAGGAGCGTTGCGCGTCCAAAAAGCTGAAACGAGTGACCAAGAAGAAAAAATGTGGAAAGCGCGAAAACTTGTGTCTCCGGCTGTTGCGCGACATAAACCGACGAAAATTTCTGAAGATGCGACGGTTCCAAGAAGCCAAATTCCATCTTTTCTAAAACGGTTAAGGGAAATTAAAGACAAATTCGACATCGAGCTCGTTGTTTTTGGGCATGCCGGCGACGGAAACCTTCATCCAAACATTCTTTGTGATCAGCGCAATAAAGAGGAAATGAAGAAGGTAGAGAAAGCGGTGGCTGCGATTTTTGAAGCCGCCCTTGATCTCGGAGGAACGCTTTCCGGGGAACATGGAATCGGGCTGATGAAAAAGTCCTTTATGCCAATGGAATTTGATCAGTTTTCGCTTGAAATGATGAAACGCATTAAACAGGCGTGGGATCCAAATAACATTATGAATCCAGGAAAGATTTTCCCAAAACCAGGTGACAGGTTGGTGTTAAGATAATGGAAGCCCAAGAAAACGTGTATTTAAAGAAGGCGGCGGATTTAACATATGACTGTGTTCGATGTGGCTATTGTCTGCCCTCCTGTCCTACCTATTTGACAATGAAAACGGAAACACAAACCCCAAGGGGGCGCATCAATCTTGTTCGCATGGCGGCAGAGGGACATATCACAGTGAATGAATTAAGTGTTCCAATCGATCTTTGTCTTGGCTGTCGTGCATGTGAACATGTTTGTCCGAGCAACATCCAATATGGGAAAATGCTTGAGCTTGTAAAAGGCAGTATTCGCTATCACAAAAAGCAGACTTCGTCTCCATTGCGGCGTTTTTGTGAGGGTTTCGTCTTTAAACATGTGTTTCCAAGTAAAAGCATCATGAATAAGCTTGGTAGCTTTCTATGGGTATATCAGAAATCAGGTGTGAAAAAGGTTGTTCATATGAAGCCGCTTCGATATTTGCTCCCGAAAAAGTTGGAGTTATTTGATAAGGGGTTAACTGAAGCGAAACCTCCTTTTCGAAAAAACGATGGTCGCCGATACCCTTCGATTAGCGAGCGTCCGGCTTTGAAAGTTGCATTTTTCACCGGCTGTGTGATGGAAGCGGTTTTTTACCGAATTAATTTACTTAGCATTCGCCTGTTGCAAAAGGTTGGTTGCGAGGTTGTCGTAGTTAATGATCAAACATGTTGCGGTGCGTTGCAACTGCATGCTGGGGAAGAAGAACTAGCAAAAGAAATGGCAAAACGGAACATTGAAGTGTTTGAAAAAGAGGAGTTTGATTATATTGTAAATAGCGCGGGAGGTTGCGGCGCCATGCTGAAGGAATATGATGGATTGTTCGAAGGTGATCCCGAATGGTTGGAGCGCGCAAGACATTTTAAGCAAAAGGTAGCAGATATTAGCGTGATTTTAAATAAGCTTGGTTTAAAACTAGAGAGAGTCTTATCTTACAGGGTTACTTACCAGCCTTCTTGCCATATGACTAATGTTCAAAAAGTTACAAAAGAGCCGGAAGCATTGATTCAGTCGATTGAAGGCATTGAGTTTATACGATTAAATAAGCCTAACCTTTGCTGTGGTTCGGGTGGGATTTATAATTTAATTCATTTTGAAGAGTCTATGAACATCCTTAATGCAAAAATGTCTGATATTAAGGATACAAAGGCGAATGTTATTGTAACGACTAATCCAGGTTGTTTATTGCAAATGAAGGTGGGCATTGCCAAGGAAAATCTCCATGATCATATAAAGGCAGTTCATCTTGTTGAATTGCTCGCCGAGGCATGTGAAGTCACGGAAAATAGGTGGATTTAAAAAATCAATATTATACAAAACCGAGCATCTCTGTTTTTTAACATAAACATTTGTGAAAACGTTTTCTATTGAGGGGGGGCAAAAAGAATGTATGGTAATTAAGAAAATTGGATGGTAGAAGGGCTATGTGTTTTACAACTAGGTAAATAGAGGTTAGGAGGGAAATCGAATGAAAAAACGCTGGATTGCCATATTAGTTTCTATAATTGTTATGTCTTTAGTCGGTTGCAGTGTTCCAAATCCTAAAACAACTAGCGAAGCTAAACCGGCTAGCAATTCGGGAGATGGTGCGACTGAAATTACAGTCGCGGGGAATGGCGGCAAAATCGAGAGAGCTATTCGCGAAGTAATTGCTCCAAAATTTGAGAAAGAATACGGAATTAAAGTAAACTTTGTTCCTGGGTTATCTGGAGAAATATTGTCAAAGGTGGAATTGCAGAAAAATGCCCCCCAATACGATGTCGCGTTTTATGTACCCTTGGACGTACAAAGAGCTAATGACAAAGGGTTGACTGAAAAATTAGATCCATCGACAGTTCCTAACATGGATAAGGTTGATCCGCGATTTGTTGTCGTAAATAATGTTGGGGTGCCTGTATTTGGGTTGGTAATTGCTCCTGCATACAATACGGAAACGTTTGAGAAACACAAGTGGGCACCCATTACATCCTGGAATGACCTTATTCGACCTGAATATAACGGAAAAACAGCATTCGCCGACATTGCCAATGACTGGGGTTTTGCTTTGCTTTATAACCTTGCCAATGCTAATGGTGGGAGTTTGGATAATTTGGAACCTGGTTTGCAAAAAGCCAAGGAATTAGCTAGCTATTCCAATACATTCTACAAAAACTCTACTCAAATGATGCCAGCTGTGCAACAAGGAGCAGCAGATGTCACTGTTATGGGCAGCTATGCGATAGCTGAGTTGATTGATATGGGAGTGCCTTTGAAAATGGTTATTCCGAAAGAGGGAGCGCCATTGCAAGCATTCAGCGCGACGGTTGTCAAGAATGCTCCACATAAAGAAGCGGCGATAAAATTCGTAAACTTTTTGATAAGTGAGGAGTCGCAAAAACAAATCGCAGAAAGCGGTTTCTACCCGGTGCTCAAAGAAATGAAGGTAGCGCCCAAGTACGAAAAATCTATTGGTCTAAAAGATAGTGATCATGTTTTCCGCCCTGATTTTAAAAAGATGGCAGAAATTCGGGAAGAATGGACAGATCGTTGGGCTAAAGAAGTTACACCAGAATTAGGGAAAAAGGTTAGCAAATAAATTAGGGAGTGAAAGCATATGCAAACAGTAGTAAATGACGTAGAAATAAGGGGAGTTTATAAACAGATTGGGAAAAACGTTATCCTAAACGGTATCGATTTACAAGTCAAGCAAGGTGAACTACTCACCTTGCTTGGCCCTTCTGGGTGCGGCAAAACATCAACACTTAATGTCATTGCTGGTTTTCTTGATATTGATAAAGGAGAAGTATTTATTAAAGGGAAAAAAGTGACACATATTCCTCCGTATAAACGTGGTTTAGGAATGGTATTCCAAACATATTCTCTATTTCCGCATATGACTGTTTATGAAAACCTTGATTTTGGTTTATCTTTGCGTAAAGTTCCAAAAGAAGAGAGGAAGAAGAGAATCGAGCAGGCGTTAGAGTTAGTGAAAATGGTGGGATTGGAGAATAGGTATCCGCGCCAATTATCCGGAGGGCAACGACAACGGGTGGCAATTGCTCGTGCTCTAGTAGTGCAACCAATGTTATTGTTGCTTGACGAGCCACTCAGCAATCTTGATGCTAAATTACGTTATGAATTAAGGGCTGAAATTAAGCGTTTGCAGAAAGAGGTGGGGGTTACAACTATTTTTGTTACACATGACCAAGAGGAGGCACTTTCCCTGTCTGATCGAATCGTGGTAATGAATAAAGGAATAATTGAACAAGTTGGAACACCAACGGAAATCTATGAGCATCCATGCACCGAGTTCGTTTTTCAATTTATTGGGAAATCAAACCAATTAGAGGGTAAAGTAAAAACGGTCGACAGTCGAATGGTATGTATTGAGTTAGAGGAAGGCGTTCAGGTACTCGTTGAGTCAAAAAATATGATGGGCCCGGAACGTTCTTATTCAATTGGAGATGAGGTCAAACTGTACATTCGACCAGAAAAATTAACCATTCAGGAACAAGAAAGCGAGCCAGAAATTTTTTATTACAACAAGTACAATGCTTCGATCGTTCAAATGAACTATCTTGGCTCCGCTTGGGAAATTGAGTTGCTATTGTTTGGAAAACGGGTGCAAGTGCTACAACCTTTCGTTAAATCGGATTGGAAAATAGGAGCTGAGGTGACTGTGGGATGGAACCCGTCAGATATGATGATCGTCAAAAAATAGTCAGATTGTCAACAGAAATTGTTACGGCAAGGAGAAAAAGAAATTGGAGAAAATATATATATTGCGGTTTGCTTTTGTTCCCCCTAGTGGCATTTATTTTCGGTTTTTTTGTGATACCAATGCTTTACATTTTATATTTAAGTTTTATTGAAACCAAAGGGGAAACGAATGCGTTTTATAGCATAGGAAACTACGTACATTTTTTTACTGATTCTTACTATTTACATTCGTTATGGCTGACAATCAAAATAAGCCTGTACACTGTAGTGGTATCCCTGTTGCTCGGTTATCCTGTAGCATTAACAATGGCTAAATGTTCCCCGCGTGTCCGCGGATTATTAACTTTGCTTGTAGCCTCACCGTTGCTTATTAGCATTGTTGTGCGTAATTTCGGATGGTATCTTCTCTTATTACCAAACGGGACAGTCCATCAATTATTAATTAGCCTTGGTATTACCACTTCACCGCCTAAATTGTTATTTTCGGAGATAGGTGTCGTTATAGGACTGTCTAATGCCTATTTACCATTTATGATTTTATCGGTTGCTACAAGTTTATATAATATTGATCCATCTCTTGAGAAAGCTGCAGCCATTCTCGGCGCCGGTCCTCTCCGTTCATTTTGGTCGGTTACCTTGCCATTGAGTTTACCAGGGATTGTATCAGGGGTCGTGTTGGTCTTTAGCATGTCGATGAGTGCCTATGTGACTCCAGCGCTGATGGGAGGGGCAAATGTACCTATGCTCCCGGTTGTGGCTTATGACCAAATTATTAACTTACTGCGTTGGACGTACGGATCTGCCATTTCGTATGTTCTCCTTGGCATTACATTAATCATGGTTACTATTTTTACTCGAATGATGGAAAAGGGGCGCTATCGGGAGGTGTTTCGCTAATGAGTATTTTGAGAAGATTGAGACTATTACTAGCCATAATTAGTCTCATTTACATCTTAATCCCATTGGTTGTAACCATTCCGGCTTCACTTACCAGCGCCAATTATCCGAGTTTTCCGCCAAAGGGTTTCTCACTACAATGGTACACCAAGTTGCTAGAACGGCCAGAGTTTGTCGAAGCTTTTTGGAATAGTGTAAAATTCGCTTTTTTAGCATCATTGTTTTCAGTCTTGTTGGGAACATTAGGAGCTCTTGCTATTGCCAAATACGATATACCTGGGAAATCTTATCTTGTCTCGTTGTTAACCGCTCCGTTGACTGTTCCACAATTGGTACTGGGCATTGCCTTATTAATTTATTTCACGCCTATGTTGTTAGCGGGTACTCCGACGGGATTTTTGATCGCTCATATTATTATTTGTGTACCATATGTAGTTCGTTTTGTCCTAACAGGATTAAGTGGTTTTGATTACAATTTGGAACGGGCAGCGGCAATTCTTGGAGCTAGTCCGGTGGTTGTTTTTTGGAAAGTAACATTTCCTTTAATTCGGCCGGCGGTCTTATCCGGGGCGTTATTCTCTTTTTTGACTTCATTTGATAATGTTACGGTTTCATTATTTATGGTGTCTCCTGAGATGAGAACATTGCCTTTGGAAATTTTTTCAACAATGCAAGATGCATATAGTCCGATTGTTGCTTCGGTTTCGAGTGTTGTAATTTTGATTTCAATTGTACTTATTTTGATTTTAGAGAAAATTCATGGTGTTGGAAAACTGTTGGGAAGTGCCCACTAACCGTTCACTTTATTGTGATTGCTTACATGACGAAGCATCGTGTTAAAGATGGGGAAGAATTTCCCCGTTCTTTCTTTTCTGTCGGTAGCAAAAAGCGGAAATTTTTTTAAATGATGTAGAGCACAGCGAACAGAGACTATTCCGAAAAGAAAGTATGAAATAAGGAGATCTTAACATGATTCATATAGCCATTATTGGAGGAGGAATTGTTGGCTTAGCTGCCGCTTATTCTATTAAGCAGGCTAGACCAGAGGCGGAAATTACAGTGATTGAAAAGGAAAATCATTGGGGAGCGCATCAAACAGGCCATAACAGCGGTGTTATTCATTCAGGGATTTATTATAAACCTGGAAGTTATAAAGCAAAATTTGCGAGATCAGGAGGGGAAGCGCTCATTCGTTTTTGTCAGAAATATGGGATTCCTTTTGAACGGTGTGGAAAAGTGATTGTAGCCACGAGTGAGCAAGAGCTTCCACTCTTGAAAAACTTATATGACCGTGGGTTGCAAAACGGTCTGAATCTCGAGTTGATTGGTCAGGATCGTTTGCGAGATTTCGAACCGTATGTTAGTGGGATCAGGGCTATTCATGTAAAAGAAACTGGCATCGTCGATTATAAGAAGGTTTGTGAAATAATAGCATCACTATTAAAGGATGTAGGCGCCGAACTATCATTAAATACAAAGGTGGAGCGAATCGTAGAAGAGCGTTCAAAAGTCCGCGTAATTACTAACCGCGGCGCCCAATCATTTGATTTTGCAGTTAACTGTGCAGGGTTGCATAGCGACCGTATTGCTCGTGCTTCGGGAGTAGCAATGGACCTAAAAATTGTTCCTTTTCGCGGGGAGTACTATAAGTTGCGCCCTGAAAAACGCTACCTTGTGAAAAACTTAGTGTATCCTGTTCCGAATCCACAATTTCCTTTTCTTGGCGTTCATTTAACAAGAATGATCAATGGTGAGGTGGAAGTGGGACCAAATGCTGTACTTGGATTCAAGCGTGAAGGATACAGAAAAACGGATGTGGATGTCAAGGACCTGCTAGATACTTTCTCGTTTAGGGGGTTTTGGAAATTAGCCTTGACGTACTGGCGAGAAGGAATGGAAGAAATGGTCCGTTCATATAGCAAAATATCTTTTGTAAAAAATGTCCAGCGTTTGCTTCCAGATGTAGAGGCGGACGATTTGATCCCGGCGCCGGCAGGCGTACGCGCCCAAGCATTGCGCTCTGATGGAACACTCGTTGATGATTTTTACATTATTAATACGAAGAGAACCGTTCATGTTTTAAATGCCCCATCGCCTGCGGCAACAGCCTGTTTTCCTATTGGAGAAGAGATCGCACGGCGAACTCTTGAGATGGCGGGGTGTTGAGGGCAGTCTGCCCGGCGCAAGCATGGCTTGCGCCGGCACTGTGCGAAGGATTTTCATATCTTTGGATCGCTTCAACCCTGCAAGTGTGAGTTATTGCAAAGAAAAAGCACATTTTCCCTACTGCAGCCCTATGGTGGGGTAGCGGAGTTTTTCTCGAAAAACGATGGACGACGAAACGGGAGAAACAGACAATGCATTCGGAAACGGTCAGGATGGGGGATCTTATTACTCCGCCTTCTTCAGCAAATAAATCTCCTCTTCCGCTCGCGCGATGCGGCTGAGTTGATAATCAAGCCGCTGATGAATGAGGGAGATGTCTTCTTTTGTCGCCATTTGCTCGCGAAGGCGGGAGAGCTCGTCTTTTGTTGCCATCTGCTCGCGAATGCCAGCCATTTCTCCGCGGAGGTTGGCGATTTCGTGGCGCATGCCGTCTTGGATGCTTCGCTGCTCGAGTTGATTGTCGCGGATCGCTTTGATCATTTCTGTGTTTTCTTTCATTTGCTCTTTTAACCAGCGCAATTCTTCTTCCTGTTTGTCCATTCGTTGTTCGAGCTTGTCCACTTTTTGCTTTACCGTTTGGAGTTCCTGTTTCATGGAATCCATTTCTCTCTTCATGGAGTCCATGTCTTTTTTCATGGAATCCATATCTTTTTTCATGGAATCCATATCCTTTTTCATGGCGTCCATGTTTTGCTTGACCATCTGCATATCTTGTTTCACGACGGTCATGTCATTGACTAAACCTTGTACAAGTTCAGTCAATTGGCGTAAAAGCTGTTCTTGCATGAGGAGCCCTCCTTAACTTGAATATCGCGCTAATGAGGGGCATTTCCGCCAATGGAGGGAGGGAAGTCTGAGGTGTGGAATGAGGAAGGAAATGCCTACAGAATTATTATACCATAGATTGGCCAGGCCATCATTCCTAAAAGGGCGGCGATTTATTGAAAAAGGCGGCTCATCCCAACTCTTTTTCAATTAGAGAAACCTTGTCAGATCTGCTCTCCTTTCTGGTCAAACGCCGCTGATTTGAGCAAAAAACTAGTTTTTCACCAGTTTTCTAAATTTGTGAAAAGAAAGGAATAGATAGAGGGCATGTTGAATAATAGTTATGGAAGTTTTCAAAGTTCGAAGGAAACAGATTGATAGGAGCAGAAAAAATGAACTCATGGATCAAGAGGAGAAATGCGGCGCTTGTGTGTATGGCGTCAATCTTTTTATTTTCATGCGGAAATGCGGTGGACCACGGCGCACAAGAAGTGTTGGCTGCGCGAAACGAAACGGCTGGGCGAGCGGCCGAGCATCCGCCGTTGCTGAAGCCAGCCGACAAAGCGGCTGTGGCGCAGGCGGCAATGAAGTCAACGGCGCCAAGTGAAGTGCGCATTACGTTAAGCGCAGCGGGAGATGTGACGCTCGGGCGCGATGAAAACTACGGCTATGCGTATTCGTTCGACGATGAGGCGAAAAAGCACGGCTTGCGCTATTTTACGAAATACATTGAGCCGATCTTTCAAAAAGATGATTTTACCACGGTCAATTTGGAGACAACGTTGACCACCTCCACGCGCAAAGCGAGCAAGAAATTCCGTTTCCGCGGCCATCCGAGCTATGCGAAGATTTTAACCTATGGCGGCATTGACGCTGTTAATCTGGCTAATAATCATACGTACGATTATTTGCAACGAGGATATAATGACACGATTGCCAATCTGAAAAAAGAAAACATCGGCTATTTTGGTCGCACGTTTCGGCTGCTGAAAACGGTGAAAGGAATCCAAATCGGAGCGCTTGGCTATGAAGGCTGGAGCAATACAAGCGCACTGCGCAAGCAGATCGCCAACGACATTCGCACGCTTCGGAAGCAAGGGGCCGATATCGTGCTCATTCATTTTCATTGGGGAGTCGAACGAAGCTATACGCCAAACAGCACGCAAAAGGCGCTCGGCCGCTTTGCCATTGACAGCGGCGCCGATTTGGTCGTCGGCCATCATCCGCATGTCATTCAAGGCATTGAGGAGTATAAAGGGAAGTTTATCGTCTACAGCCTAGGCAATTTCATGTTCGGAGGGAACAAAAATCCGAGCGACAAAGATACGTACGTGTTTCAGCAGACGTTTTCTTTCCAAAACGGCAAACGGACGGCCAAAAAAGAAATTCGCGTCATCCCGTTTCGCATTTCGTCGGTGACGACAAGAAACAACTATCAGCCGGTGCCGCTCACGGGAAAGGAAGCGAAACGAGTGAAAGGGAAAATCGTCTCATTATCAGCGAAAATCGTGAAACCGACGTGGACGGCATATGAGGCCCATTGATCCATGCCTAAAAGTTGGTGAAAAACGATGATTTCTTTACAATGGCCTGAGAAAGATGGCGGTTTGAGAACGTCTCCTCGCTTAAACGTTTTCCGTTTCCCCATCGGTCTTTGGAAGAAATCAAAAAAGGATGGCCTTCATGCCGAGGGCCATCCCTTTTCGTTTTTGACAAAGTTACGAGCGTTCCTTGATTAAGTTGGCGACGAGCACGCACCGCTGCGGGGCGGGGCCGACGTAGCGGAACGGATAACACGTGGAAACGGTGAGCGTCGCTTTTGGTTTTCGGTTCATTCTAGTTTGCCTCAGCTCCTTGGCGGGAGTGGACAAGGAATGCGCCCGCGCCGATGAAGGACAAGCCAAGCAGCATATAAGCCGCATACGGCGAGGCTGTTTTCGGCAGTTTCGCCTCGGCTTCAGTACGCTTCAGCGGTTTCGGCGGCGCCGGTTTCACCACTTTTTCGATTTTTGCCGCCTGACCTCCATTTTGCAAGTCTTCCCCGATCTCATCGAAAATATCGGAGGCAAACATCTCTTCGGTCACAACAAAATCGGCAAGCAGTTCGCCTTCGGTGCTGTAAATTTCAACAAGCAAATCGTAGCCGTTCGTTGATTCTAACGTCAACAATGTCGACAGGCTGAGAGGCTTTTTCTCGCCGTCTTTCGTCAAATAAAACTTCGCTTCCAGCTGGCAAGCGGAAAGCAGGTCGGTCCATACATCGGCGATTTCAGCGATTTGCGCTGGCGAGAGTTCCGTCACGCTTGTGAAATCGTACGCACCGATCGCCTCAAGCCGCTGGCCGATTTCCTCCATTTTTTCGGCGAATTGCGGATCTTCCATATTGAGCGATTCAAAATGGTTGTATAACTTTTCTAACTCCGCGTCCGTCAAGCCGAGCTCGTCCAAATCCGGAAGCAAGTAATCGACGACCGCCTCCGCCAGTTCCTCGACCGTCGCGTAATTGTCAAGTGAATCGCCGTTTTTAGCCAGCAGTTTTTCAAGCTTTTACATAAAAACCGCTCCATCGTCGTCTAATGTTTCCCATGTATGACTTTTTAGAGGAAACGTATGCTAACCGTTGAATGGAAGCCGTCGGGTAAAGGAGGAATGATGTTGTTGCTTCTTGAAGGAGGAAACGACGGGACGAAACGTAACGTAACGAGTTGGTGTAAAGGAGCGTCTGGAGAAACAAACAAGGAGAAAAATGAAGCGGGCAGCAGGGCATCGTCATGATCTGAGAAGAAAACCGACGGGATGTAACGCATCCCATTGGGTTTTCTTGATCAGGACGGTCGTTTCTGTTCCATATAATTAAAAAGCCATGAGCTAATTCGTATCGATCAAAGGATAGAAGGAATATTATAAATCTTCATTTTTTTCAGTTTTATTATTGACAGTGTGTTTAAATTTTAATAGTATTATGTTAAACAGACGATATTAAATAAAACGTAATAAAACAGAGAGGTGTCTAGCCGATGCCGATAGGCAGGGAGGTGCGCTGCGTGTTTTGCGGCTCAGTGAACGTAGCGCCGCTATCGATGTTTGGGACCGCTCAGCTCGTTTCGCAATACTATTGCCATCAATGCAAAAGCGTGTTTGAGCGGGTGAGATGGAGAGACGATGCCAAGGAGGAAGGGGAGCCCACTGATGAAGATCAAGCAACATTATCCGCTGTTCATTAACGGCCAGTATGTCGAGAGCAGCAACGGAGAAGTGTTTGAAACGATCAATCCGGCGACAGAGGAAGTGATTGCGACCGTCGCCAAAGCCACGAAAGAAGACGTAGACCGTGCCGTCAAGGCGGCGCGCGCGGCGTTTGAATCGGGAAAATGGCCCAAAATGACGGGGGCGAAGCGGGCGCGCCTGCTGAATCAAATTGCCCGCTTGATGAGGGAGCGATTCGATGACTTGGTGTATGCGGAAGTGTTAAACAGCGGTAAAACGGTCGATGCGGCCAAAGGGCAAATTATGCAAGCGATTGAGGATTTTGAATTTTATGCGGCCGCAGCAATTACGTTGCAAGGCGACGTCAACCAAGTGCCAAACGGCTTTTTCAACTACACGGTCAAAGAGCCGGTCGGTGTATGCGGACAAATCATCCCGTGGAACTATCCGTTGATGATGGCGGCTTGGAAGCTCGCGCCGGCATTGGCAGCCGGGTGCACGGTCGTGTTAAAGCCGGCAAGCTATACGCCGATCACCGCTTATATGCTGGCGGAAATTTGCCAAGAGGCCGGGATTCCGGATGGCGTCGTCAATGTCATTGCTGGAAGTGGTTCTGAAATCGGTCCGTATATGACCGAGCATCCGTGCATTGACAAAGTGGCCTTCACCGGAGAGACGGAAACCGGCAAAGACATTATGCGGCGCGCCTCGGAGACGTTGAAGCGAGTGACGCTCGAACTCGGCGGGAAATCGCCAAACATCGTGTTTGATGATTGCGATATCGAAGCGGCGGTCAACGGCTCGCTTTACGGCATTTTTTACAACACGGGGCAGTCGTGCGAAGCGCGTTCGCGGCTGTTTGTGCATGAAACCATTTACGATGAGTTTATGGAGAAATTGATTGAAAAAGCGTCCCGCATCCGCGTCGGCAACCCGTTTGAAAGAGGGGTGCATATGGGCGCGGTCATTTCGCGAAGCCATCAGCAAGTGATCGACAGCTATGTGAAGCTGGCGGTTGAGGAAGGCGGCGAAATTTTATACGGCGGGAAAATCCCGGAAGGTGAGGAGTTTGCGAAAGGCTATTGGTACATGCCGACGATTATCGGCAATGTAAGAAACGACATGCGGGTGGCGCAGGAAGAAATTTTCGGTCCAGTCGTCGTTGTCATGAAGTTCCGTGACGAGGAAGAGGCCATTAAGCTGGCGAACGATACGATTTTCGGGTTAGGATCAGCCGTTTGGACGAAAGACCACGGAAGAGCCCATCGCGTCGCCGCGCGCATCCGCGCTGGGATTGTCATGGTCAACTCGCCGATTTCCGCATTTCCAGGCACGCCGTTTGGGGGGTACAAGCAGTCGGGGTTTGGCCGCGAGCTGGCGCTTGAGACGTTGAACTTATACACTGAGACAAAAAGCGTCGTCTCTTATATCGGCACTAAACCGTTGAACCTATTTGGCATTTGATCACGCCGCAAGAGGCGCTGGACATTGGACTGGTGAACCGAGTGTTTCCGCAGGCGGAAACGAGAGAGCGGACGCGGGAATATGCGCGCAAGCTCGCGAGCAGCGCGACGTATGCGGTCTCGAACATCAAGCTGGCGATCATGAACGGGAAAGAGATGCCGCTGAATGTGGCGATCCGCTGCGAAGGCGAGCTGCAAAACTTGCTGTTCCGATCCGAAGACGCGAAAGAAGGGATGAGCGCCTTTTTGGAAAAACGCCAACCGAATTGGAAAGGAGTTTAATGATTCAGAGTGCATATCGGCCGTTTCGGCCGATATGTTTTTATGAAAACATAAATTTAGCGCTTGAAAGGGAAGGTGATTTCGTACCATAATAAAAGAAAAATTCAAAAAAAAGACAAGGTGTGAACAGCAGTGAAGCCGAGAGCGCTCATGTTTACGTTATTTGGGGAATATATTCAACATTATGGGAACGAAGTATGGATCGGAAGCTTGATCCAAATGATGTCCCACTTCGGCATTTCCGAGTCGTCCATCCGCGGAGCGGCGCTAAGGATGGTGCAACAGGGATTTTTTGAAGTCCGGAAAATCGGCAACAACAGCTATTATTCGTTGACGCCGAAAGGGAAACGGACGATGATGGACGGGTTCAACCGCGTCTATTCGCAGCGGAACTACAAGTGGGACGGCCAATGGCGGGTGTTGACGTACTCCGTTCCCGAAGAAAAACGGGAGCTGCGCAGCCAAATCCGCAAAGAATTAAGCTTGATGGGGTTTGGCCTCATCTCCCACGGGACGTGGGCGAGTCCGAATCCGATCGAACCGCAAGTGATGGAATGGGTTAAAGACTATCATTTGGAGCCGTACGTCATTTTGTTTACGGCGAGCTCCATCGTGTCGCACAGCAACGAGCAAATCATCGAGCGCGGCTGGGATTTCTCTTATATTGCCAAGGAGTATGACCGGTTTATTGAAACGTACGAACGAAAGTACGAAGAATTCCAACAACGGGCTTGGAACAATGAGCTGACTGACCGCGAATGTTTCATTGAGCGGACGAAACTCGTGCATGAATATCGGAGTTTTTTCTTTATTGATCCGGGATTTCCGAACGATTTATTACCGGATGATTGGAGCGGAACGAGGGCGCGGGAGCTGTTTTTTAATGTCCATCAGCTGCTCGCCGTTCCGGCCATCCGCTATTTTGAAACATTGTTTGAGGCCGCACCAGATCGTGAGGTGACATTCAACCGCGATAAGGCGATCAATCCGTTTATGGAAATGATTTAACGCCATTCCGAAAGAAGTCCTCCACTTCTAAACGAAGGGGAGGTGGGGGATGACAACCGTCGGGCAGACGGGGGTCGCTCGGTCCATTTTAGTCATAAGACGGGATCATCCGAGAAGCCCCTACCTCTAAGCAAAGCATAGATGGCGGGGGATGTCACCGTTTATGCGTCTAAAATGGATTGGGGGATATCGGCGCCTGGCATGTCCACTTGAGGCGCTGTGAATAAGAGGAAGGAAAAAAGCAGGGGGAGGGGAAAAGGATGGCGCAGATTGAAATGGAAACGGTAGGAGACGGAATTTACCGCGTTCCGATTCCAGTCCCGTTTCCAATGAAGTATGTCTATTGTTACGTATGCCGGGAGACGGATGGGTGGAGCATCGTTGACGTTGGCTTTCGCGATCCTGAGGCGATTCGTGCATGGGAAACAGTGTTTCGGCAGTTGGGAATCAAGCCGCGGCACGTTCGCGCTATTTACATCACTCACTTCCATCCAGACCATTTTGGCTTGGCCGGGTGGATGCAGCAGCAGACGGAAGCGCCCGTCTGGATCAGCGAACCGGATTATGCGATGGCGGAACGGGTGTGGGGGGAAGAGAGCGTCCAGGCGAGCGAAGTAGGTGCCATGTTTCGCCGCCATGGCGTGCCGGATGAGCTTGTATCCGAAATTGAGGAGAACATGTGGAAGCTGTCGCTGCGCGTCAGCCCGTTTCCGGTGTTAACCGTTTTGGACCGTCCAGACATTGTGCTGGGGCAACGGCGGTGGATAGTCATCCCAGTCCCAGGGCACAGCGATGGATTGATCAGTTTTTATCAGCCAGAATCGCGCCAGCTGCTTGCCTCGGACCACGTGCTTGACCGCATCACACCGAACATTAGTGTATGGCCGGGCGCCCACCCAAATCCGCTCGAGCAATATTTTGCTTCGCTTCGCAAAGTGGAGGAGCTTGGGGTGGATGTGGCTCTGCCTGCCCATGGCGGGGTCATTCGCCAATTTCGCGAGCGGATCGGCGACATTTTCCGCCATCACGAACAACGGTTGCAAAAAATGAAAGCGCTAGCAGGAGCGGGGTCCACCGCCTATGAAGTCGCCCATCGCGTGTTCGGCCATAAGCCGTTGACGGCGCACCAATGGCGATTTGCAGTGGCTGAGACGCTGGCGCATTTGGAATATTTGGTGTCTGTCGGCGAATTGCAAAAAGAGGAGCATCGCCATGCGGTCATCTATCGGCAATGCCCGATGTCCAGCTGTTAGCCAGCTGGCTTTTTTTTTTTTTTTTTTTTGCCTAGTTGTGCAACTAGTGGCTCCATGAAAATTACACGAACGGAAAACAAATGTTGTATACTCTGAAAAACGACCGAATGGAACAAAGAGACAGAATGGACGGTTGATCAGCAGAAATAAAAGGATTCCCAACTAAAAATAATTTTCCGATTTTTCTTATTTTTATGTTGACAACACTATTTACGCTGTATTAACATTATGTATAGAATACGATAGTTAAAAAAACGTAATAAGGAAGGTGGGAATATGGATCAAGCAACGCTGCTAAAGGAAAAAGTTCAAAATGGATTTATCGTCGAAGGCATTGACGATATGAATGAAGAGTATTTAAACGCGTTGAAACAGACGCTGACGATCGTCGGCGACACCGAGCTGCTGAGCGTCCCGCCGCTGCTTACGGTGTACGACCAAGCGCCGACGTTAAACAGCAAAATTACAGCGCTGGCCATTATGCAGGATGAAATCGGCCATGCCCACATCGCCTATCGGCTGTTGAAAGATTTGGGCGAAGATGTTGACAGGCTGCTGTACGAGCGGGAGGCGCACCGTTGGAAAAACCCGTACGCCTTTGATTTTGAGTTGTCAAACTGGATTGAATTCGGCGTCTTCAATGCTTTTTTTGACCGCGCGGGCTACACCCTTCTTGGAGATGCGTTTGAGCATACGTCGTACGGGCCGTGGAAGCGGGCGCTCGTGAAAGTGGACAAAGAGGAGCTGTTCCATCTTCGCAACGGCGAGATCATTATGAGAACAGCGATGCAGGATCCGAATTTGCGCGAAGAAGTGCAAAAAGCGGTCGACTGGATGTTTTTAATGGCGCTTGAGTTTTTCGGGGTCGAGGACCGGTTGAAAAGCCGCTCGGCGCAGCTGGAGTACCGCTTAAAAGGGCGGACGAATGACGAACTGCGGCAAAAATGGCTGTCAACGGCCGTTCCGTTCTGCGAATCAATCGGTGTCAAAGTTCCTGCCCATTATGATGAGGAGCAACAAAAATACGTGCTCGATGTGCCGTTCCCGTGCAAGTTTGACCCGGTGAACAAAAAATGGCTGTTTGACCAGCCGGATACGTGGGACAACGTCATCAAGCGGTTTAAACAGCGGGGTCCGAAAAATAAAGAGTTCGTGGAACGGATTCAACGCGGGGCGAAGGAACTCGAACAACTGCGAAAGGAAGCGGTGTGATGGACAAACGGAACACCGAAACGGAAAAGTATTGGCAAGCGCTGAAAGAAGTGATGGATCCGGAATTTCCGATCAGCGTCGTCGATATGGGACTCATTTACCACATTGAAAAAGTGGATGACGAGCTTCATGTGACCATGACATATACAGCGGTATCATGCGCTTGCATGGAGTGGATCGAGCAAGACATCCGCGATCGACTGCTCAAAGAGAAAGGGGTTCGTGACGTGCATATTCACGTCGTTTGGGATCCGCCGTGGACGGTCGACAGGATCAGTCCGGAAGGGCGCGAGAAATTGAAATATTGGGGGGTGAGCTCCACATGACAGCGGCCCAACGACGAAAAACGTTTGACATTTTCGCTCGCGTGAAACGGGGCGACCAATTGGCCCACATCGGCACGGTGGAGGCGGAAAACGAGGAGCTGGCAAAAGTATATGCCACTTACACGTACGATGAGGAAGATTGGGCGGAAATGGTTGTTGTCGACCGCAGCGAGCTCGTTTGGGTGAGAAAACCGAAGTGGCTATTTGCCTAAAAGGGGGAGGAGGCGCAATGGAACAAAGGCAGTCTGCTGTGCATTCGCTGATTGAGTTGCTCGAAACGATCGCTGACAATAAATACGTTCTTGGCGACCGCCTCGTTGAGGTCGGGGTCAGCGGTCCGAATTTGGAAGCCACGCTGGCATCGATCGCGATGGCGCAAGGAGAGCTCGGACATGCGCGCTTGTTGTACAACTGGTGTTTCGATTTGCACGGCTTGAAAGGAAAAAAGCCGGAAATTTACGGCCAAACCGGAAAAGCGCTGGAAAGCGCCGTCAACGTGCATAACTGGATCACGCTCATCGCTGCACTATACGCAACAAACACCGCCATTGACGCTGTTTTGCAATCCGCACTTGATGCCAACCATCCTGCCATTGTATCGCGAATCCAGAAGTTGATCCGAGAACAACAAGATCATCTTGTATACGCCAAACATTGGGCGCAGCAGCTCGCCCATGAGCGCGGCGCTGTTCCTCATCGTTTCCGCGAAGCGTTGAACGCCGCGGCGAACGAAGCGGCGGCTTGGTTAAAAGAGGTTGAAAGCAAGGAAGAGTTGCAGCAGGAAGGGTACTTGCCGAACGGAGTCAAGCTCGTTGAACGGCTGCAGCAGGAATTGAAAACGGTTGCGGCTGAACCTTTCGTTCAGTTGAAATAACAACAGCACACAAGGAGGTGAGGAACAGACGGTGTTCTTTCTCTCTTGAAGCACAAGGGAAATGAACTTTCAAAATGAGGTCTATCCGTCGTTGCCTGCGTGAAACAATCAAATCATTTTTGAAGGAAGGGGAATGAAACAATGACTGCTGTAGAAACGAAAAAACAATATTTAACGGTTGTCAAAGAGGATGGGATTGCCGAGATTCACTTGCACATTAACAAATCGAACTCGTATGATTTGGAATTTTACAAAGAATTCAATGCAGCCATCGATGACATCCGCTTTGACCCAGACATCAAAGTCGTCATCGTCATGAGCGATGTGCCGAAGTTTTTCTCGGCAGGGGCGGATATCAACTTTTTACGCTCGGCTGATCCGCGGTTTAAAACGCAATTTTGCCTGTTCTGCAATGAGACGCTCGACAAAATCGCGCGTTCGCCGCAAGTGTACATTGCCTGCTTAGAAGGGCATACGGTCGGCGGCGGGTTGGAGCTGGCGTTGGCGTGCGATTTGCGGTTTATGGGCGATGAAGCAGGGAAAATCGGGCTGCCGGAAGTGTCGCTTGGCGTGTTGGCCGGAACAGGCGGCACGCAGAGGCTGGCGCGGCTCATCGGCTATTCGCGGGCGCTGGATATGAACATTACGGGCGAAACGATCACGCCGCAAGAGGCGCTGGACATTGGACTGGTGAACCGAGTGTTTCCGCAGGCGGAAACGAGAGAGCGGACGCGGGAATATGCGCGCAAGCTCGCGAGCAGCGCGACGTATGCGGTCTCGAACATCAAGCTGGCGATCATGAACGGGAAAGAGATGCCGCTGAATGTGGCGATCCGCTACGAAGGCGAGCTGCAAAACTTGCTGTTCCGCTCCGAAGACGCGAAAGAAGGGATGAGCGCCTTTTTGGAAAAACGCCAACCGAATTGGAAAGGCATTTAACGTGTGGTTAGCGGAGCCTTTGAAATGGAGACAGATTCATCCTTTCAAAGGCTTCGCTGCCCAGTTGTTTTGCACGCTGATTCACCGGGCAGTTCAATTTCATGGGGAATGGGATGGTGAACAATGGAATTGCGCGGGTTCGGAAGGCTGTACAATGCGGCGGGATTGTTTATTGACTATAACGTCCATAGCGGGTTGGGCGAGAAAACGGCCATTTATTATCGCGATGAGCAAATTTCCTACCAGGAATTGCAAGAAAAAGTGAACCAAACCGGCAATATGCTGCGGGGGCTTGGCTATCGGATGGAAGACCGGCTGGTGATGGTCTGCCACGATACCCCCGAGTTTATCTATACGTTTTTTGGCGCCATCAAAATCGGAGCGGTGCCGATTCCGGTCAATACGATGATGCAACCGTCGGATTACGAATATTTTTTAAACAACAGCCGGGCGAAAGGGTTGGTCATTCACGAAGACTTATGGGAGCGTCTTCAGCCGATTCGCGAGCGGTTTGCTTTTTTGCAAGATGTCATTGTCATTCATGAAAACGCTAACAGTTCCATCGAGGGAACGCTTTCCTTTCATCGGTTGCTTGCCCGCACGGATAAGGAGCTGGAAGCGGCGCCGACGAACAAAGATGATGCGGCGTTTTGGCTGTTCAGTTCAGGAAGCACGGGGGATCCGAAAGGAATCATCCATTTGCAGCACGATATGGAATATGCGTTAAACACATACGCCAGACAAGTGCTGGGAATCAACGAGAATGACCGCTGTCTGTCGGCGTCGAAACTGTATTTCGCGTATGGCCTCGGCGGCGGAATGTATTTTCCGTTAGGCGTCGGCGCCTCGACCGTGCTTGTGAAAGAGCGGCCTTCGCCGGAGGTGATGTTTCAGGCGATTGAAACGTACAAGCCGACGATTTTTTTCGGCGTGCCGACGTTGTACGGCGCCATGATCGATTATGCAGAAAAAGCCGGCCGGCGCTTTGACGTTCGTTCGTTGCGCGTCTGTGTCTCCGCTGGTGAAGCGTTGCCGCCATCGTTTTATTATAAATGGAAACAGCTGTTTGGGGTCGACATTTTAGACGGCATCGGCTCGACGGAAGCGTTGCACATTTTCATTTCCAACCGCATTGGCGACGTCAAACCGGGCAGCTCCGGAAAGGCGGTTCCGGGCTATGAAGTAAAAATCATTGATGGGCAAGGGAATGAACTGCCGCCAAATGAGGTGGGCGACTTGATCATTCGCGGCGACTCGATTGCCCACGGATATTGGAACCTTCACGAGCAAAACAAGCAAAAATTCGTCGGAGAATGGCTGTATATTGGCGATAAATATTACCGCGACGAAGAAGGGTATTACTGGTATTGCGGGCGCTCCGATGATATGCTGAAAGTCGGGGGCATTTGGGTTTCCCCGATCGAGGTGGAAAACTGCCTTCTGCGGCATGACGATGTACTGGAAGCAGCCGTAGTGGGTGTGGAAAATGAAAACGGGTTGGTGGTTCCAAAAGCGTTCGTCGTGTTGAAAGACGGCGTTCCTCGTTCAGCTGAGAAGGAAGAAGAGCTCAAGCAATTTGCGAAGCAACATCTGGCCCACTATAAATACCCGCGCATCATCGAATTGATCGACGAACTCCCGAAAACAGCCACTGGAAAAATTCAGCGCTTTAAACTGCGGCAGCTATTGAAACAACGATGAACGAGGCGAAAGGGACGATTCGGCCATGAAGCGAAACGAGTTTCAGCTGCGCGTCAACTTCGGCGACACCGATGCAGCCGGCATCGTCTATTATCCGAACTATTTTAAATGGTTCGATATTGCCGGACATCAGTTTTTCCGCAGCATCGGGCTGCCGCCGGCGAAATTGATGAAAGAACAGAATATCATTTTGCCGCTGCTGGATGTTGGCTGCACGTTTGAGCGTCCATTGTATTACGACGACATTATTACGATTCGGACAACGGTGGAGGAGGTCAACCGCAAAACGATTAAACTGCGCCATGAAGTGTTTCGCGAAGAGGTGCGGACCGGCCACGGCTTTGAGCTGAGAGGCTGGGTCAAGGAGGAGGGCGGGTGCATGTTTGCCATGCCGATTCCTGATGACGTTCGGCAGCTGCTCGAAGAAGACGGCGTTGGGGCATGCCCCCATATGAATCCGCTGCTGAATGCTTAATGATTGGGAGAGCCAAGTTCGCCTTGTTGCGTCTTGGCTTGCTTTTTCTCTAAGCTGAGGAAAGGGGAAAGAGTTTATGATCCGAACAGCGAAGCGGACGGAGCTGATTGAAGTGGCGCAAGGGCGCCGTCCCGCTCATATCGTCATTCAAGGCGGGATCGTCGCCAATGTTTATTCGGGGGAATTTTTGCGCCAAAATGTTGCCATTTACGAAGATGCCATCGCTTACGTTGGAGAAAACGAAGTCGCCACCGATGAACATACGATCGTCATCGATGCGGAAGGGATGTACGTTTCCCCCGGATTCATTGAGCCGCACGCTCACCCGTGGGTGTTTTACAATCCCGTCAGCATGACAGCTAAGGTGCTGCCGCTCGGCACGACAACGACAGTCAATGACAACTTGTTTTTTTATTTGCATTTCGGCGTCGATGGGTTTCGTCAGCTGGTTGAGGATTTGCGGGCGCTGCCGGGCAATTTCTTTTGGCTCGTCCGTTTGGTGTCGCAAGCCGACTTTCCGGGCGAACGCGACTGGTTCGATCCAGAGAGAATTCAAAAGTTGCTTGAGATGGACGAAGTCGTAGGGACGGCGGAAGTGACAAGATGGCCGCTGTTATATCAAGGCGACCCGTTTTTGATCGACACGATTGAAGTGGCAAAACGCATGAGAAAAGTGATTGATGGCCACACGGCCGGTTGCTCATATGAGAAACTGAATAGCATTGCCGCAAGCGGCGTCAGCGCCTGCCATGAAGCTATCACGGCTAAAGAGGCGCTCCATCGGCTGCGGCTCGGCATGTGGACGACGCTTCGCCATAGCTCGCTCCGCCCGGATTTTCCGGAAATCATCCGCTTGATCACAGAGAAAAGGGTCAGCACGCACCGAATTACGATGACAACAGACGGCCCGCATCCGGGATTTATCGAGCGGGAAGGTTTTGTGGACGGGCTGGTTCGCAAGGCCGTGGAGCTTGGTGTGCCGCCGATGACCGCGCTGCAAATGGCGACGATCAACGCAGCGACGTATTTGCGGCTTGACGATGACCTCGGCGGCATCGCCCCAGGCAAGTTGGCAGATGTCATCTTGCTTCCGGATTTGGCCACGTTCCAACCGTCGTTAGTGATTTCCAAAGGCCGCATCGTCGCCTGCGACGGCAAGCTGCTTGTCCCGCTGCCTAAGATAGACTGGGGGCGGTATGTATCGAAAAAACCGTTTTTATTCGCTAAAGAGCGGCTTGAGGATGAGCATCTATACCGCTATCCGCATCCGAAGCCGGAGAAGCCGGTGCCGGTCGCCTATTTCAAAAGCAACGTCATTACCGAGCGAAAAGACATCCACCTTCCGTCCGTCAACGGTTACGCCGATCTTTCCAGACATCCAGGGCTGTTGTACGCTTCGTTGATTGCTCGCAATGGCCAATGGGTCGCGAAAGCCATTTTGGAGCGGTTTGCGGTCGATATCGATGGCATGGCATCGACGTACAATACGACGACCGAGCTGCTTGTCATCGGCAGAAATCCAAAGGCGATGGCGGCCGCTGCGAAACGAGTGCACGAAATGGGCGGCGGGATTGTTGTCGTGGATGACGGCAAGACAGTGGTGGAAATTCCGCTGCCGTTTACCGGCATGATGACGACCGGTCATTCGTTTGACACGGCTGTCCGCTTCCACGATGAGCTGTTGGCGCTGTTGCAAGAACGTGGATTTCCGTTCCATGATATTTTGTATACTCTCCTGTTTTTAACGTGCGATTTCCTGCCGGGTCTTCGCCTAATCCCGTACGGTTTGTACGATGTCAAGCGGGCGGAGATTGTGCTGCCGGCTGAAGGGCTGGAAGAAAAAGCAGTGAAATAACGCGGCAAGGAGTGCAACAGCGCGCGTGTTCGTCTTGTTGGAAAAAGGATAGCGACATGAACGCGGCGCCGGCCGCCTGGTCGTTTCCGCACGGTTTTCGATGAAAATTTGTCGTTCAAATAGAGTTGTTCCGTTGTATAATAAAAAAATGTAGGCGGGTTCACGCTGCGGATCTGCCAATGGCTCGATGTGGAGATGAAACCGATGTGGCAAACGATCAATCACATGCTGGAAAAGGTGCTGCCGGTGCTTACGCCGGCGAGCGTGGCGGTCGGCGTATGGCTGTCGGATGAATTGCGCGGTTATGCGGTGCTTGTTCCGTGGCTGTTTGCATTTATGACGTTCAGCGGCAGTTTGCGCCTGCGTTTGGCTGATTTGAAAGAGGCGCTCGTTCATCCCGGTCCGATCGCCGTAGCGCTGTGTCTGCTTCACCTCGTCATTCCGCTTTGGGCGTTTGGGCTTGGGCA
This sequence comes from [Bacillus] caldolyticus, assembly GCF_003595605.1. NCBI lineage: Bacteria > Bacillati > Bacillota > Bacilli > Caryophanales > Anoxybacillaceae > Geobacillus > [Bacillus] caldolyticus. The sequence goes on from NZ_CP025074.1 coordinate 81,816, forward strand.
TCTATTTTTTGGCGGCGACCGGTTGACGGTGATCGGATTTGTGCTGGCCGCAGCCATTCCGACTGGGGTGACAAGCTTTATTTGGGTGTCGCTCGGACGGGGAAACTTGGCTTTGGCGCTTTCTGTCATTTTGATTGATACGTTCTTATCGCCGGTTGTCGTGCCGCTGACGTTGCTGTTGCTTGCTGGAAGCGCGGTCGAGATGAATGTTTGGCAGATGATGCTCGGCTTGTTTTTCATGATCATTTTGCCGTCATTGGCCGGCATGGTTGTGAGTGAACGGCTGTCTGCCAAAGCGAACGAACAGCTGGCGGCGGTGTTGGCGCCGCTTTCCAAATTGGCGCTGGTGCTTGTCGTGATGATCAACAGCGCAGTCGTCGCACCGCATTTCGGTCATGCAAGCGGCCGATTGCTGTTCATGGCGCTTCTCGTCTTGGCGATTGCGAGCTCCGGATATTTTCTTTCTTGGATGACCGCCCGTTGGCTCAAGTTTGCCCCGGCGGACATCATCGCGTTGACGTTCACCGGCGGAATGCGCAACATCAGCGCTGGCGCGGTGCTCGCGATGACGTATTTTCCTCCGGCAGTCAGCGTGCCGGTCGTGCTCGGTATGTTGTTTCAGCAAGTGCTCGCCTCGATGTACCATCGCCTGTTGGAAAAAGCGTATCATTCGTCAGCGAGTGGGCCAACGTCTTTTATCGGCAGCGCCCGCTAGGAAGCCATGAGTGGGCGGCGACGATCAAGCGGCCGTTCTCATTGGAGTTTTGCCCAACGCGTGCGGTCTGCCGCCTTGCATAGCGGCTGTAGGCAGGTGCAACGCCATGACGGGACGATTCGGCGAATGCAAAAGACAAAGAAAAAGCCATCTGCTCTAAGCGGCCATCATATGAGAAACAAGCGAAGTTTTCGATGTACCGGTGTATGCCGGCGTGTAGTCTCGCTTCGCGACTGAAGCAGGGACAGAGCTAACGGCTCGGTGCTCGCGCCTGGTCAGGGAAGCGGATGAGATGGCGGCGAAGAGGAAGGTTGAGCTCGATGATCCCTTCGACGATCAGACGGGCGATTTCTTTTGCCCCGCGTTCGTGGAAGTGCGTGTTGTCTTTGATTCCGTGCGGATAATTTGCATGCTCGCCGGGCGCAAGCCATAGAAACAACTGTTTCGTCTGTTCCGGGCCGAGCTGTTCAAACCGTTGTCTGCTTTTTGCCGTCAAATCGATGACGGGAACGTGCTCTCTCTCCCCAAGCGCCTTCATGGCCGCAGGATAAAGTCCATGCGAGTTGAGCGCTCGTCCGTCGGCAGAAAAGCGCCGCCGCTCGACCGGAGTGATGAGGACAGGGGCTGCCCCTTTCGCGCGGGCGCCGTTAATATACCGCTTCAAGTATGATTGGTAGGAGGTGAATGGTTCGGTGTAGCGCGCCGGATCGTTCACCTTTTTCTGTCGTTATCGTGGCCCGCGTTTTGTGCGTTTATGCGCCGCGGCGCTAATCGATCCGCTTTTTCCGCCGTCATCGCCTGGATGTGGCTGATCAACTGCCGCTCTTTGGCGGTCAAGTCGCGATCCGATATAGCCGCGTTTCCTTTCTCCGGCAGGAAACCCCGACAATTGCGGGGATTGAAGGGGCTTGGTCTTATGTATAAAATATTTAGGTAATTCAAAAAATACTTCAGCCCGTTGGAAGGAGAGGGAGAACATGATGAAATGCTGTCGGCGTGTTGCCCTTGTGTTGCTCGGATTATGGCTTGTGTTCTGCCTATCTGTTCCGGGAGGGCGAGCTGAAGCGGCGGCTTCGCGAGCCAATGATGCGCCGATTGTGCTTCTCCATGGCTTTACCGGCTGGGGACGAGAAGAAATGTTTGGGTTCAAGTACTGGGGCGGGGTGCGCGGCGATATCGAACAACTGCTTAACGCCCAGGGGTATCGAACGTACACGTTGGCGGTCGGCCCGCTCTCAAGCAACTGGGACCGGGCATGCGAAGCGTACGCCCAGCTTGTCGGCGGAACGGTCGATTATGGTGCGGCCCATGCGGCGAAGCACGGCCATGCGCGGTTTGGCCGCACGTATCCGGGCTTGCTGCCGGAATTGAAAAGAGGCGGCCGCGTCCATATCATCGCTCATAGCCAAGGAGGACAGACGGCCCGCATGCTTGTGTCTCTCCTAGAGAACGGAAGCAAAGAAGAGCGGGAGTACGCCAAGGCGCATAACGTGTCGTTGTCGCCGTTGTTTGAAGGCGGACATAATTTTGTGTTGAGTGTGACAACCATTGCCACTCCTCATGACGGGACGACGCTTGTCAATATGGTCGATTTCACTGATCGCTTCTTTGACCTGCAAAAAGCGGTGTTGAAAGCGGCGGCTGTCGCCAGCAATGTGCCGTACACGAGTCAAGTATACGATTTTAAGCTCGACCAATGGGGGTTGCGCCGTCAGCCGGGTGAATCGTTTGACCAATATTTTGAGCGGCTCAAACAGTCCCCCGTTTGGACGTCCGCAGATACCGCCCGCTATGATTTATCCGTTCCCGGTGCGGAGGCGCTGAACCAATGGGTGCAGGCAAGTCCGAACACGTATTATTTGAGCTTTGCCACAGAACGGACGTATCGAGGAGCTCTCACAGGCAACTATTATCCCGAACTGGGGATGAATGTATTCAGCGCCGCCGTATGCGCCCCGTTTCTCGGCTCGTACCGCAATGCGGCGCTTGGCATTGACGACCGCTGGCTTGAGAACGATGGCATCGTCAACACGTTTTCGATGAACGGGCCGAAGCGTGGATCGACCGATCGGATCGTGCCGTATGACGGGACGTTGAAAAAAGGAGTTTGGAATGACATGGGAACGTACAATGTCGATCATTTGGAAGTGATCGGCGTTGACCCGAATCCGTTGTTTGATATTCATGCCTTTTATTTACGCCTTGCCGAGCAGTTGGCGAGTTTGCGGCCTTAATGAAGGGATTATCAGGAGAACGGACAAAAAGCCATCTCGGTCAGATGGCTCTTTTTTTGTGGAGCAAGCACCTGAGTTGTATGACGGCCGCGGATGTCCGATGGTATAATAGAGGCAAACCTAGCGGATGGGGGAATGGGCTTGAAACCGACCGAGCGGCAAAATGAACGGTATACGTATCAAGATTATGCCAAGTGGGACGGACGGTGGGAGCTGATCAACGGCGTGCCCTATAACATGGCACCGGCCTCTTCGTTAGTCCACCAGTCTATCGTCGGCGAATTGTATGTTGCTTTGCGATCATTTTTTCGCGAAAAAGGATGTGCGGTTGTCATGGCGCCGTTTGATGTACGCCTTGATGAGCAGGCGGACTATGAACAGGCGGAGCATGTGGTGCAGCCAGACATCTCCGTCATTTGCGATCAAAGCAAAATTGGCAGCCGAGGATGCGATGGTCCGCCGGATTTCGTCGTGGAAGTGCTTTCGCCGAGTACAGCGCTGAAAGACCGGAACGAAAAATATAAGCTGTACGAACAGTTCGGCGTCAAGGAATATTGGATCGTCGACCCGCTGCACCGGACAGTGGAAGTGTACGGCCGCGGCGAAAAAGGGTATGAAGCGGAGCGTGTTTGGCGAACGCGATACGCTCTCCTCATTTTTGTTTGCGGATTTGGCGATTCCGCTAGCCGCTATATTTCAAAATATAGAGAGTGAGGGATAAAGGTGCGATTAACGGAAACGGAAGTGCAAGCGCTGCTCGAAGAAGCGGACGGCTGGAAGCTGGCCGATGAGCGGTGGATTGTGAAAAAATACCGTTTTCAAGACTACTTGCAGGGAATCGAGTTCGTCCGGCGAATCGCCGCGATTTCAGAAAACGCCAACCACCATCCGTTCATTTCGATCGACTACAAGCTCATCACCGTAAAGTTGTCCTCATGGCGGGCGAAAGGGCTGACGAAGCTCGATTTTGAACTGGCGAAGCAGTATGATGATGTGTACAAACAGATGAAGCAGGGGGAAGGGGAATGATGGAAAAGCGAGTGGCACTCATCACCGGAGCGGCGCGGGGGATCGGCTATGAGGTGGCGAAAACGTTGGCGGCGTCGACCGAAGAAATCGCCCATTATGTTCTTTTTTTGGCAGGGGAACAGGCCAAAGGCGTCACTGGGCAGGCGGTCGTGATTGACGGCGGGTATACAGCGCATTGAACTACTCCACCTTAATTTCTAACGAAATTTGAAGGTGGAGATTCCTGCGAACACCAGTGTATTCACCAGTTTTTTAGCAGGCTCTGCCCGTCGTTCCAATGGTGAAAACGGTTCACATCTCATGCGTTGAACAAGCCACGCTCCCTGCTTTCGCTTGGTTTTCGCCCTTCGGTGAGCGTGGAGTGATCGAACGTTGAAGATTTTACGTGACAGACGAATTTCCTGTCACAGCCCCCTATCTTCCGTTTTCGCAGAACAACGTACAAGAACAGGATAGCACATTTGTTCGGATAATTCAACGATTTAGGCTAGACTTTTCGACATTCATCTCCCGCTTATTTTTGGGCTGCGCCCTGCACAAAATGGAAGTGGGAGTCTTCTGTCGGGAAATGATAAAGGTGTCCCATTGCTTTTTGGGACACCTTCGTTTCGCTTGATCATTCAGCTGAGGGCGAATTCAAAGCTTGCAAGGATTTTGACTTCTTTCCCGACGAGGAATCCGCCGGTTTCGAGCGCGACGTTCCATACCAACCCGTAGTCTTCACGGTTGATGGTTCCTTCGACGTCAAAACCGACCGAGATGCCGCCGGTGAGCGGGTTTTTCACTTGGCCGTTGTATTCGACTTTGAACGTTTCCGTTCTCGTCACGCCGCGGATCGTCAGTTTCCCGGTCACTTCATATTCCGTGTCGGAAAGTTTGCGCACCGATTCGCTGACAAAGGTGATCGTTGGATGGTTTTCGACGTCGAAAAAGTCAGCCGAGCGGAGATGGTTGTCGCGGTCGGCGTTTTTCGTATCGATCGAGGCGGCGTCGATCGTCGCTTTGACTTTCAGCGACTCGAGTTCGTTGATATCGCCTTGCACCTCGACGTCAAAGTTGGTGAATTCTCCTTTCGCTTTGGAAATCATCATATGTCTGACTTGGAAGGCGACAGAGCTGTGCGCTTTGTCGAGTTGAAATGTCGTCATGGTTCTCCCCCTCTTGTCATGCGATTAATATTCACATCATTATCATAGCAAATATATATCTCGAATTCAAACATTTTTTATTCGAGTTTTTTGATGAGGAGTTCGACAGGTGTTGACGGTTTTGTATGAAAGGAGCTTGAAGAATGAACAAGACGGGAGGGAAAAACAATGAACTGAGAACAATCAACTGACGGCAGCCGGTCGCTTTGCCTTTCACACTATTCACCGTGATGCTGGCGTCCCGGCGCCGTTGGTTGACGAGAGAGGCAGCTGAGTCGTTTCGGGGGAAGAAGAGTTGTTGCACGTTATGTCCGTTTCAGCTCGAGAAAAAAAGCTGTTAAAAACTTCCGCACATTCATGCGGCACTCCGTTTCGCTTTGACCTCGTTCGAGTTCCTTCATCCGACGGCGGATGTCAGCAAAATCAAACAGCCTTGGAGCGAAATGCTCAAACGTCGGGTTCGTGTAGTCGGTTAGGCCGAGGGAAGCGAGATGGGTGAACGCCTGCAAGACGAGGCGGCGGATGCGCTGTTCCATCGCCCGCGCTTCTTTGACGGTTTCAGCGGGCGGCAGGCCGTATTCCCGCCGGACGAGTTCCGCATAAAGTTCTTTGAGCGGCGGCAGTTCACGCACAGGGCGGCCTTTCGCTTCCTGTTCCGCCAACCAGTGCACCACAAGGAGCACGTCGGCGCTTCCCGCTTCGCCGGCGACGCCGAGAAGAAGGAGAAGCTGCTGCGCCTGCTGTTCGAGGGCGGACGATTTGGAAACGGCATCGGCATCGGCCGTTTGCGGCTCAAGCCCTCTGAGCACTTGGCGGATCGATTCCAGCGAGCGAACGGCGGACATATGGTTGGCGACGCGCTTGAGCACAGACAACACTTCATAGCGATTGATCGGTTTTTGAATGTAGGTGTCAATGCCATGCAAGTACGCTTGGCCGATCATTTCTTTGTTTTCCACTTGCGAGATCATGATAAATGTCCCCATAAATCCTTCCTGTCGCAGCGCTTTCATCGTTTGAATGCCATCACGCCCCGGCATTAATAGGTCGATGAGCACCACATCAACGTGAAGCAAGTCGGCAGCGCGAACATTCAAACCGTCTTCAGCGCAGCCGACCACTTCGCCGAGTCCTGATTCATGAATCAACTTTTCTAACATCTTCCTTACGACGGGATCGTCTTCGATGAGAAAAAAGCGAAGTCCCATGCCCTTTTTTCTCTCCTTTCTTTGGAAGCTCAAGAATGGGTGCCATTGCCTACATCACGGCATTTTCTTGCCGGTTGGCCTCGCGATCGGACATTTCGGCTGTGATCGGTGTGCTTTGCAGGAGGCGGGCTGTCGGAACGGCAAGGCGAAACACCGTCTGCCCTGGCTCGCTTTTGACGAGCTGAAGATGGCCGCCAAGCGTTTGGGCGATATCGCGGGCGTGGGTAAGCCCGATGCCTGTTGACGGGTTGCCTTGGCGGTCGTATTTCGTTGTAAATCCAGGCTGGAAAATCCAGGTGATGTCATCAGCGGCAATGCCGGGGCCGCTATCTTCCACTTCGATGATCAATTCGGTTCCTTCAAGGCGTGTGCGCAGACAGATGGACCCACTTTCGCCAATCGCCTCGACGGCGTTCGATACCAAGTTGTTAAGCACGGAAAGAAGAGGATACAGTTGATCGGTCATGAGATCGATATGGCCGTTGTACGAAAACGTGATCGCTTTTCCGGACAAGCTGGCGTATTTTTCATTGGCGCGAATGACCATGGCACACAGTTCGGCAATCGAAATGCGCCCGCGCACCGATTGGCGGCCGATGAGCTTGGAAAGGCCGGCGAAAATGCGTTGCATATCTTTTTTCGTTTCATGAATATGTTCGGCAAGCTCCAGGGCGACGCGCGGTTCAACGTGTTCTCTTTCCATCAGCCGCGAGTAAAGGTCATAGCTTTTGCGCGTCATGTCTTCCATGAGAGCCATTGATTTTTGCAAGTAAAACATTTCTTCGTATAATCCGCTGCTCACCATGATGAGGCGTTCGAGTTCTTGCTTTCTCGCTTCAGCGAGCGAGCGGACATGCTTCGTCACCCACATATTGTAAACGCCAATGACGCAAAAGCTGCGCAAAATGGCGAATAACCATAAGACGATGATCGTTTGGCCGCTGAAGGCAAACGGTTCGCCCATCCAATACCGGATCCCTAGTTCACAGGCGTTAGCCAAAAAATCAAGCGCCGCTCCAACCGCTCCAGCCCGAATCGGGGCTGTAATTTGACGGCGCAAGCGGAGGACAGAGGCCATTGCCGCAAAGCTGATATAATACCCCGCTGCCGGAAGATGGGTCAGCAGACTCTCAGAAGTCGACATTTCTCCTGTCAACGAGTCCAGAAAGATGCGAAAGCCGACGACCACCGCTCCGGTGCTTGCACCGATCACAAGCGGCGGAAGAGAAGCAAAGGCGACAAGCCCGAGAAAAAAGACGGCGCTGCCGAGTGAGACGCGAAACGGGCTGTCAAACGGGTTCATTTTCATTTCGCCAAGAAACGCAGTAGCGGAAAGCAAAAGCAAAAGAAGCCAAAGCGGTTCTTTTTTTGCTGGTGTCAGTGGACGTCACCGCCTTTGTGAAGGTCATGGGCTAATCTGTAATTCTATTATATAACAGGAAAGCGAAAACAACGGATCTTTTTAACAAAAGAGACGGCAAGAAAAAACCGTATGCCCCAGCCGAAGAAGGGGATACGGTTCCATCACCGCTGACGGTATTCCAACCGGCGCGATAATAATGACAGCGAATAGTTGACGATAAAATACATGAATGCCACGAGAATGAAAATCGGGATGACAAAATTGACGTTGCGCCCGTTAATGATTTGCGCATGGTTCATCAGCTCCGGCAAGGAAATGACAATGGCGAGCGAGGTATCTTTCAATAAGGAAATAAACTGGCTGACGATCGGCGGCACCATGCGCCGCAACGCTTGCGGCAAAATGATGTACCATAACGTCTGCACATACGTAAGCCCCGATGAGCGCGCCGCCTCGATTTGCCCTTTATCGATCGACTGCAGGCCGCTGCGGACAATTTCCGACAACATGGCCGATTCAAAAATGACCAAGGCCGCAATGGCGGCATATAGTTTATCCAGCTTGAGTCCGACTTCCGGAAGGGCGAAATACGTAAAGAAAATGATTAACAACAGCGGCAAATTCCGAATCGTTTCGACCATTACAGCCAGAAATTGGGAAAGCACCGGGATTTTCGTATAGCGAATGACCCCGATGATAATGCCGAACACAAAACTTAAGACAATCGAGATGAATGCCACTTCTAATGTCACGAGAAACCCTTGAAGCAAAAACTTCAAATGGGCGGGCGCGTAAGCACCGGCAAAATCCATCGTTTAGCCTCCTTTCCTACCGCGCCTTAAGCAAACGGCGCTCTAAGTAGCCGACGCCAAGGCTGAGCGGGATCGTTAAGACGAGGTAAAACAAAGCGACGAAAATATAAACGTCAAAGGTGACGAACGTTTTGGAAGAAATTAAGTCGCCGTAATACATTAAATCCAACCCGGCGATGACGCCAAGCACGGAAGAGTTTTTCACCAAGTTGATGAACTGGTTGCCAAGCGGCGGGATGACGATTTTCACCGCCTGCGGCAAGATGACGTAACGCATCGCTTGCAAGTACGTCAATCCAGACGAGCGCGCCGCTTCCATTTGTCCTTTCGGAACGGCTTGAATGCCCGAGCGGATCGCTTCAGCGATAAAAGCGGCGGTATACACCATCAGCCCGAGCGTTCCGGCGGTAAACGAGTCAAAGCGGATGCCGACGGCGGGCAAGCCCATAAAAAAAACAAAGACGATCAACACAAGCGGAATGTTGCGGATAAATTCTACATACGCTGTTCCGATCCAATTGAGCGGACGAATCGGAGCGATGCGGAAAATGGCCATGACGGTGCCGATGGCCAAGCTGCCGATCAGCGCCAACACGCTGGCCTTAATCGTATGGCCAAACCCTTGCATATACAGATCCCAATGTTCGAGTAAGATGGAAAAGCGCAGCATGGAAAAGCGCCTCCTTTCTTCGCTGAATCCTTGCCTGTCCTTTGGGCAAACAGATGGGCGGATGTGTTCCGCCCACCGTTTCTGTTACTGTTGCGGTTTTTTGCCGATCCATTTTTCGTAAATTTTATCGTATTCGCCGTTTTCTTTAATTTCTTTTAAGTATTCGTTAATGACTTGCAGCAATTCTTTATCCCCTTTGCGGACGGCGATGCCGTACGGCTCTTCAGTGAACGTTTCATCAAGCACGCGGTAGTTCGGATCTTGTTTCGCCATGCCCCAAAGCAGCGCGTTGTCGGTCGTGAGCGCATCGCCTTGGCCGGCTTTCAACGCGGTAAACGCTTCCGCGTAGTTTTCAAACTCCAGCACGTTGACCTGCGGCGCGACTTTGCGGATGTTTTCCGCCGATGTCGATCCTTTCGCCGTCAGAACGGTCATGCCTTTTTTCAAGTCTTTCACGCTGTTGATCGGGCTGTCTTTTTTGACGAGCAGCGATTGCCCGGCCATAAAGTAAACGTCCGAAAAGTCGACTTCTTTTTTCCGTTCCTCGGTGATCGTCATGGTGGCGATGATCGCATCAATCTCCCCGTTGTTCAGCATCGGGATGCGTGTTTTTGACGTCACTTCTTTCAATTCGATTTTGTTTTCATCCCCGAGAATTTTTTTCGCCAGCCCTTTGGCAATATCGATGTCAAATCCTTCGACTTTGCCGGTTTCCGGGTTTTTTAACCCGAATAAATTCAAATCGTATTTGACGCCGACGACAAGCTTGCCGCGCTGTTTAATCTTTTCAAGCGTATTGGTCGCTTTGGCGTTTTCTGACGATGTTCCGCCTTCCCCTTTGTCCGTCGTGCTGCAGCCCGTCAAAGCAACGGCGCTCAATAAGGCGGTCAAGGCAACCGCGATCCACCATTTCCATGCTTTCTTTCTCATGAGAAAAAACCCCCTTTGATTGACCGGAATTAATGGTTTAAAATGCGGCTTAAAAAGACGCGCGCCCGTTCCTCTTTCGGCGCCGCAAAAAACTCATCAGGCGGCGCTTCTTCTAAAATGCGGCCTTGGTCCATAAAGACGATGCGATCGGCCACCTCGCGGGCAAACCCCATTTCGTGGGTGACGACGACCATTGTCATTCCTTCTTTGGCCAGCTGTTTCATCACATCGAGCACCTCGCCGATCGTTTCTGGATCAAGGGCGGATGTCGGCTCGTCAAACAGCATGATTTTTGGCTTCATCGCCAATCCACGGGCGATGGCGACACGCTGCTGCTGGCCGCCGGACAGCGCGGACGGATAGGCGTTCGCTTTGTCAGGGATGCCGACTTTTTCCAAATAATACATAGCGATCTCGTTCGCTTCTTTTTCGGACATGCCGAGCACTTTGCGCGGCGCTAACGTGATATTTTGCAAGACGGTCATATGCGGGTATAAGTTGAAATGTTGGAACACCATCCCGATGTTGCGCCGCAGTTCGTTAATGTTGATGTTTTTGTCGTTCACTTTGACGCCGTCGACGATCAATTCGCCGCTTGAGATCGTCTCGAGCCGGTTGATGCAGCGCACGAGCGTGCTTTTGCCCGAGCCCGATGGTCCGATGATGACGACGACTTCCCCTTGGTTGATCGTCAAATTAATGTCTTTCAACACATGAAAATCGCCGTAATATTTGTTCACTTGGTGGAAATAAATCAATAGCCCCCCTCCTTTCCCGTCAACATCGTACGCCCACGCCGTGTTTACATGATCCGTAAAAGCGGCTCATGGACGATTTTTGACAAAATGGTGAACGTTTTACGAATTGATTGTAAAGAAACATCTACAGGAATCTACTGAAATCTACAGGAAGTTCAAAAATAAAAAATGTTTTGAGCGGATATGTTGCGGCTGTCGATGCAAATCGCTGCTATCGTCGATTTATTTAGAATAGTGAGGCAAATCTTTTCTCAAATGAATAGGGAACGACTATAATAATGATGTAGCGTTTGCCTATACTTGAAGGAGGCGAGGGGAGCGAAAGTGAAGTATCGAAAACTCGGCCGCACGGGGCTGAAAGTGAGCGAGATTAGTTTAGGCAGCTGGCTTACATACGGCAACTCGGTGGAAAAAGACACGGCGATCCGCGTCATTGACAAGGCGTACGAACTCGGCATCAACTCGTTTGACACGGCGAACGTCTACGCGCGCGGGGAAGCGGAAAAGATCGTTGGCGAGGCGCTGCGCAAATATCCGCGCGAATCGTATGTCATTGCGACGAAAGTGTTTTGGCCGATGGGCGATGGCCCGAACGACCGCGGCCTGTCGCGCAAACATGTGTTTGAGCAGCTCCATGCGAGCTTAAAGCGGTTGCAACTGGATTACGTGGACATCTATTATTGCCATCGGTACGACAAGGAGACGCCGGTTGACGAAACGTTGCGCACGATCGATGATCTCGTCCGCCAAGGAAAAGTGCTCTATGTCGGCGTCAGTGAATGGACGGCCCAGCAAATTCAAGAGGCGCTCGGCGTGGCCGATCGCTACTTGCTTGACCGGATCGTCGTCAACCAGCCGCAGTACAACATGTTCCATCGCTATATTGAAAACGAAGTCATCCCGGTGTGCGAACAAAACGGCATCAGCCAAATCGTCTTCTCGCCGCTCGCCCAAGGGGTGCTCACCGGCAAATACAAACGCGGCCAACAGCCGCCAGCGGACAGCCGCGCCGCCGACCCGAAAGCGAATGCGTTCATTCAACGGCTGCTGAATGATGACGTGTTGGCGAAAGTCGAACAGCTCGAAAAAGTCGCCGCTGAGCTTGGCATCACGCTATCCCAGCTCGCGCTCGCCTGGGTGCTGCGCCAGCCGAACGTCGCCAGCGCCTTAATCGGCGCCAGCCGTCCGGAACAAGTCGAAGAAAACGTCAAGGCGGTCGATGTTGTGCTTAGCGAAGAGGTGTTGGAGAAAATTGAGGGGATTTTGGGGTGAAAGAGACGGAGGCAGGCAAACGCTTGTCTCCGTTTTTTATCATCTCTAATAATCGAGAAGCCCCCCACTTTAACGTGACCAGCGTAAGTGAAAACAGCCAAACCGTGGGACGAACGGGGATGGCTTGGACAATAGCCTGCCGTGGGGAGGGTGTTCCCAAGACTCTCCCCCCTCTAAGAGTTTACGTAGGTGGGAGAGCGTTCAACAAATCGAGAAGCCACATAAATGCTGTATTTCTTTTCAACGAATAGCGATCGATTTCGCAGGAAAAGATCATTTTTTTCACCAGCCTTCTAGAAGGCTGGTGATTCAGTGGGAAATGTGGGAAACGATTAGGTTTTTTAATAGAGAAAGCTTAAAAGCCACCTTTTTCTTGGTTTGCGAGCGGGAAACGGTTGTTTTTCGACGGCCCCCGGGTTTCTAGCGGGCCTTGTCTTCGCCATGATTTTCAAACAAGTAAACAGAAGGAATTTTCCATGCCAACGGCGAACGGTACGGAAAGAGGGAACGACGAAAAGGGGGGATGGCGATGACGAGCGATTGCAGCGCTTCGCCGACGGTCAGCTGTCGCCAAACGTTGCAAGAGGTCATGCGGCTGATGGCGGCTCGTGGGCTTAAGGGGATGGACGTTGTCGATGAGCATGGTCGGGTGTTGGGGCGGTGCACGTGGCGGCTGATGCTGTGGGCGGCAGCGGATGGGCTCGATCGTTCTATGACGATCGGCGAGGCATTGACGGTGCTTTCTGACGAGGGGGAAACGAAACAGGAAGGCGTCTGTGCTGAAACGCCCGATGTGGAAAGCGGTTTGAAACCAACGGACGAGCTCGAACGGCTGCGGCTTGAGTTGGAGGAAACGCACCGTCTGGCCGAGACGATGAAAACGGTGTTGGATGCGGCGTATGAAGGAGTGGTCGTCGTCGATGAAGATGGCGTCATCCGCGAGATCAACCGGGCGTATTGCCAGTTTCTTGGCATCCGCCGGGAAGAGGCAATCGGCAAACATGTGACGGAAGTGATCGAAAACACCCGTCTGCACATTTGCGTTCAATCGGGCATTCCCGAGCGGGGATATATTCAAAAAATTTACGGCCAGCCGATGGTCGTGCACCGCATTCCGATTTGGCGTGATGGTAAAGTGATCGGGGCGGTCGGGATGCTTATTTTCCAAGGAGTATCGGAAGTGTATGAAATTTTTCGGCGCCTGCAGGAGCTGTCGCGCGAGGCGAGCCGGAAGGAGAAGCAAGAGACGGGAGCGAAAAAGCAGGAGGAGATCGCCTCCGCCCCGAAAGGAATCGAGCGCATCATCGGCCGCCACCCGGCGATCGCCGCTGTGAAGCAGATGATCCGTCGGGCGGCGCGCGTGCCATCGACGGTCTTGATTACCGGTGAAAGCGGGACAGGAAAAGAAGTGGTGGCGCGGGCGATCCACGAAGCAGGACCTCATGCGGATGGACCGTTCGTCAGCGTGAACTGCGCCGCCATTCCTGAGTCGCTTTTGGAAGCGGAGCTGTTCGGCTATGAAGACGGGGCGTTCACCGGAGCGAAAAAGGGAGGCAAGCCTGGCAAGTTTCAGCTCGCCGACGGAGGGACGCTGTTTTTGGATGAAATCGGCGACATGCCGCTTGCCATGCAGGCGAAAATTTTGCGCGTCTTAGAAGAAAAGAAAGTAGAGAAAGTCGGCGGGTTGTCAGGGGCTGAGGTGGACGTGCGCATTATTGCCGCCACGAACAAGCCGCTCGAGGAGATGGTGCAAAACGGGACGTTTCGCGAGGATTTGTTTTATCGGTTGAATATCATCCGCATCCACCTCCCGCCGCTGCGCGAGCGAAAAACCGATATTCCGGCTCTCTTGGCTTACCATATGGAGCGGATGTGCCGGCAGTTTGGCGTGGCGGCGAAAACGTTCGCAAAAGAGGCCATGGAGGTGCTTGTCAACTATTCATGGCCGGGAAACATCCGCGAGCTTGTCAACGTCGTCGAGTGGCTGATCGGCATGGTCGAAGGGGAGAAAGTGGAACGCGACCACTTGCCGCCTTACTTGTCGACCATTCGGACGGCAACTGCTTCTCTGCCGGACGGCGGCGTGAACATCGCTGATCAATGGAAGGAAATGGTCTATCAATCCGAGCGGGAACGAATCGCTGCGGCGCTTGTCGCCGCGGGCGGCAATAAGGCGGAAGCGGCGAGAAGGCTCGGCATTCACCGCTCGACGTTATACGAGAAGCTGAAAAAATACGGACTATAAGCAACGGCAGACAGGCCGTTCTTTTTTGCTTCTCATAATGTCGGGGAATTGTCTGGTTATGTAGGATAAGTGTCGTGTTTTTGTTGGCGAGTACGTTTTTTGTTTCGAAGCTGTTCCTTGTCATTGCGCCTTTTGATGTTGGCACAGAATTTGCCTTAAAGAGAGTGAAACCGTTATCAAAAAAAGGTGGGGGGGAGAAACGGTGTACGAATTGTTGATGCCCAGCCGAGTAGTATACGGGCGCGAGACGTTTGCGGAAGTTGGCCCGCAGGCGAAGGCGCTCGGAACGAAAGCGCTTATCGTCAGCGATCCGGTGATGGAGAAAATCGGTCTTGTCGCCCGTTGCGAGCAATATTTGCGACAGGTGGGGATGACGTTTGCCAAGTACACAGGTGTCGATACGGAGCCGACGGATGTCCATGTGAAGGAAGCGCTTGACGTCTGCCGAAGCGAGCAATGCGATGTCATTATTGCCCTTGGCGGCGGCAGCAGCATCGACGCCGCCAAGGCGGTGGCCGTGATGATGACGAATGAAGGAACGATCAGCGACTATGTCGGCAATCAGAAACGGTTCATCGAAAAACCGCTGCCGCTCATCGCCATTCCGACGACAGCCGGAACGGGTTCGGAAGTGACGAAAGTAACGGTCATTATCAATACAAAGACGGACGTCAAAATGATGATCTCCCAGCCCGCGTTGCTTCCAACCGTGGCGATCGTCGATCCGTTGCTCACGGTTTCATGCCCGCCATCCGTCACAGCGGCAACCGGGGTCGACGCGCTCTGCCACGCGATCGAGGCGTACATTTCCCGACGCGCCCACTCGGTGACCGATGTGCTGGCGCTCTCTGCCATTGAAGCGATTGTCGGCCATTTGCGCCGGGCGTATGAAAACGGGGAAGACGTTGAAGCGCGGGAAAAAATGGCGATCGCCGCCATGAAAGCCGGCATGGCGTTCTCGAACGCCTCGGTGACGCTCGTGCACGGCATGTCGCGGCCGATCGGCGCGCTGTTCCACGTGCCGCACGGTGTATCGAATGCGATGTTGTTGCCTGGGGTGCTTGAGTTTACAAAAGACAGCGCCATCGAGCGATTGGCGGTCATCGCCCGCATCATCAAGCCACCGCTCCAAGACGTTTCCGACACGGAAGCGGCTGATGCACTCGTTGAGGAAGTGAAGCAGCTTTGCCGCGATTTGCACATCCCGAATATGAAAACGTGGGGCATTGACAAAACGGCGTTTGACAAGGCGGTTGACAAAATGGCGGCTGACGCGCTTGCAAGCGGCAGCCCCTTCAACAATCCGAAAGTGCCGACCCATGAGGAAATTGTGGCATTGTACCATTATTGTTACGACTATCAGTACGACACAAATCCCATTAGCCACGGATAAGGCAATGCCCAAGCCGCCGGCGCGATCGATTCGCTGCGTAGGGAAGTACGCATCGTGCACGGTCGGCGATAAGGCATGCGGCGGGCGTTTGCATCGATTCGCCCGCCGGCGTGCCCTTGGCACTCTCTTATACTCGATTTTCTAGAAAGGTGGTTTCGTTCATGAGTTCTGTCACGGAAACAAAAACGTTGAAAAACTTTATTGGCGGCCAATGGGTCGCTTCGACATCTGGAAAAGAAGAAATCGTGCCGAATCCGGCAACGGGGGAAGTGCTGGCGAAAGTGCCGCTTTCCTCGCGCGAGGAGCTTGATGCGGCGGTGGCGGCCGCGAAAGAAGCGTTCCGCGAATGGCGCAAAGTGCCGGTTCCGCGCCGCGCCCGCATTTTGTTTCGCTGCCAGCAGCTGTTGGTCGAACATTGGGACGAACTCGCTAGACTTGTGACGCTCGAAAACGGCAAAGTGTATGAGGACGCACACGGCGAAGTGCAGCGCGGCATTGAATGCGTTGAGTTTGCCGCTGGCATCCCGACGCTCATGATGGGCCAGCAGCTGCCGGATATCGCGACCGGCATTGAATCGGGCATGTACCGCTACCCGCTCGGCGTCGTCGCGGGCATTACGCCGTTCAACTTCCCGATGATGGTGCCGTGCTGGATGTTCCCGCTTGCCATCGCCTGCGGCAACACGTTTGTGTTGAAACCGTCCGAGCGGACGCCTATGCTCGCCAACCGCTTAGCGGAACTGTTCACGGAAGCCGGCCTGCCGCCGGGAGTGCTCAATATCGTGCACGGAGCGCACGAGGTGGTCAACGGCATCCTGGAGCATAAAGACATTAAAGCCGTCTCGTTCGTCGGCTCGCAGCCGGTTGCCGAGTATGTGTACAAAACGGCCGCCGCCCACGGCAAGCGGGTGCAGGCGCTTGCCGGCGCGAAAAACCATTCGATTGTTATGCCGGACGCCGACCTCGATATGGCGGTGACGAACATCATCAACGCCGCCTTTGGCTCGGCGGGCGAGAGGTGCATGGCGTGTTCGGTTGTCGTCGCCGTCGGTGATATCGCCGATGAGTTGGTCGAACGGCTCAAAGAAGCTGCCGACCGCATTCAAATCGGGAACGGACTTGACCAAGGCGTCTTTTTAGGCCCGGTCATCCGCGAGGCGCATAAAGAACGGACGATCAAATATATTGAAATCGGCGAAAAAGAAGGGGCGCTCCTTGTCCGCGACGGCCGCCGCGACTCGGCGACAAGCGGAAAAGGCTATTTTATCGGCCCGACGATTTTCGACCATGTCAAGCCGGGCATGACGATCTGGACGGATGAAATTTTCGCTCCGGTCTTGTCCGTCGTCCGCGCCCGCGACTTGGACGAAGCGATTGAGATCGCCAACCGGTCGGAATTCGCCAACGGCGCTTGCATCTACACGGACAGCGCCAAAGCGATCCGCCAGTTCCGTGAAGAAATCGATGCCGGCATGCTTGGTGTCAACGTCGCTGTCCCGGCGCCCATGGCGTTCTTCCCGTTCTCGGGCTACAAAAACTCGTTTTACGGTGACCTTCACGCCAACGGCCGCGACGGCGTCGAGTTTTACACGAGAAAGAAAATGGTGACGGCGAGATATTAGTAAAATAGGCTGTAAGAGGGTGTCCCAAAAGGATCGGGACACCCTTTCTTATTACCGTATATAGACAATATGTTGTGTTTTGTTAAGGAAAATTACCCTTTTGGGTCAGTCCCCTTTTTATCACCTCGAACCGAGAAGGCCTCAACTTCCAAGCATGAGCGTAAGTGGGGGATGAACCGGCGTCTTCCACCAACGATCTTCCCCTTGCACCAAAAGAACAAAGGAAGGGCTTCGATTGCGATCTTTTTGAGGAAGCTCAACGGTGGGATGCACAGGGATGGCTTAGCTGACAGCTTACCGTATGTTAGGGTGTTCCCGAGAATCCCCTACTTCTCTACGTGAGCGCGGGTGGGGAGTGTTCAATTGAGTCGGTTTCATTTCTATCGTGTTGAGCGTGTAGTAAAAAATTTGGAAATGCTATTCGTTCCGTGACAGCATCCAAAAGGCGCGAAGTGTGATAGAATAAAATAAAAAAGGGTGTGAGTTCAATGGCCATGGACTACTTTCAGGTGAACTTGCCGAAAGAGTTTTTGCCCGCCATTAATGAATTGGAAGGCAACACAGTTGAGGCAAAAATAAAGCTTTCATTGGCGATTGGTTTGTTTGTTGGAAAACAGGTGACGCTGGCGAAAGCGGCTGAATTGGCAGGAAAATCCTTAGGGGAATTTATCGATGTATTGCGTTCGAAGGCGATTCCTTGGATGGAATATACGGAGGAACACATCAAAGATGATTGGGACACGGTGCAAAAATTGAGCAAAGAAAATAGGGATCACAATGAGTAGGGTTACGGTTAATTCTACACCGATTATAGGTCTGTCGATCGTTGGTCAATTGACTCTTTTGTCTGAACTATTTGATGAAGTATATGTTCCGGAAGCTGTCTATCAAGAAATTGTTCATAACCATGCCCCACGCCATTATGGAAAAGAGGAGCTCAAACGATTGGTCAGCGAGGGGGTGTTTAGGCTATACCATGTAAAAAATCGCAGCCTTGTTGAAAGTTTATATGGAAAATTCCATGCCGGGGAGTTAGAAGTTATTATTGGAGCGAAAGAACTTGGTGCTCAAGTCGTTGTGATTGATGAGCATGCTGCCAGACCATTGTCGAAACAATTCCTTTTACGGCCTATCGGTACAATCGGAGTTTTGATTCTGGGAAAGAAAAACAGGAAAATAGCGGAAGTCAAGCCGCTGTTAGACACTTTGCTTGAAAATGGATTTTATCTCTCCCAACGTCTCTATCGAGAGGCGTTGTCGTTGGCAGAAGAAACGCCGTAACCCCGCCCGCCGCGCTCGGCTTTTCCTTTTTAAAACCTGTCAACAACCCCCTTGACAAAATCGCGTTTACTTATCATTGAAGGGCCGGTTGTAAGCGTTTTAAGATAAAGGTACAGTCAAGCCAAAAAGGAGGAACAGCTTTATGACGCATACAACCGGAAACGAAACAGGCTTCCGTGTGAAGATTCAGCGGTTTGGCGGTTATTTGAGCGGCATGATTATGCCGAATATCGGGGCGTTTATCGCCTGGGGGCTGATTACCGCCCTGTTTATCCCGACCGGCTGGCTGCCGAACGAGACGTTTGCGAAGCTCGTCGGTCCGATGATTACGTATTTGCTGCCGCTGTTGATTGGCTATACGGGCGGCAAAATGGTGTACGACGTCCGCGGCGGTGTCGTCGGGGCGACGGCGACGATGGGCGTGGTCGTCGGTTCGGAAATCCCGATGTTTTTAGGCGCGATGATCATGGGGCCGCTTGGCGGTTATGTGATCAAAAAGGTAGACGGGCTCTTCCAAGGAAAAGTGAAACAAGGGTTTGAGATGCTCGTCAACAACTTTTCGGCCGGGATCGTCGGCGGCGTGTTGACGCTGCTCGCCTTTAAAGGAGTCGGCCCGGTCATTTCTGTGATCAGTAAAACGTTAGCGGCAGGAGTGGAAAAAATCATTGATTGGCACTTGTTGCCGCTGGCGAACTTGTTCATCGAGCCGGGGAAAGTGCTGTTCTTGAACAATGCGATCAACCATGGAATTTTAAGCCCGCTTGGCGTCGAACAAGCGGCGAAAACCGGGAAATCGATTTTGTTCTTGCTGGAAACGAACCCTGGTCCAGGGTTGGGGATTTTGCTGGCGTATTGGCTGTTTGGCAAGGGGATGGCGAAACAATCGGCGCCGGGGGCAGTCATTATCCACTTCCTTGGCGGGATTCATGAAATTTACTTCCCGTACATTCTCATGCGACCGATTTTGATTTTGGCAGCCATGGCGGGCGGCGTGAGCGGCGTGTTCACGTTTACGGTGCTCCATGCCGGGCTGGTGGCGGTGCCGTCGCCGGGAAGCATTTTCGCCTTGCTGGCGATGACGCCGAAAGGGAATTATTTCGGCGTGCTAGCCGGCGTGTTCGTCGCTGCAGCGGTGTCGTTCCTCGTCGCTTCGATTTTCTTAAAAGCGGCGAAACAATCCGAAGAGGAAGAAGAGTTGACGAAAGCAACGGAAAAAATGGAACAGCTGAAAGGAAAAAAGAGCCAAGTGGCTGCCGCATTGCAACAGAAAGAAGCCGCTTCGGCAACTGTGGCCCAAGCGGTTCCTGGCCGCGTGAAGAAAATTGTGTTCGCGTGTGATGCGGGAATGGGCTCGAGCGCGATGGGAGCATCGATTTTGCGCAACAAAGTACAAAAGGCCGGGCTCGATATCGAAGTGACGAATACAGCGATCAACCAGCTTCCGGCCGACGCCGACATCGTCGTCACCCATCAAAACTTGACCGACCGGGCGAAGGCGAAGTTGCCCAATGCGTACCATGTATCGGTCGAAAACTTCTTAAACAGCCCGAAATACGATGAATTGATCGAGCAATTGAAAAAGAACGCGTAAATCGGCATGAGACGCAGGGGAAATGGCGTTCCCCCTGCGTTTTGCTTTGTGATTTCCCGTTTACCTCGACGGCTAGGGGCACTTTCCTCCGCTCCCATCCGCATGGATGTGCCCGACCGCGGTGAACTTCGTCAAACGACGAAAGAGAAAAGTACATGCAAAATTAAAATCTGTCAACAATAACAATGACGAAAACGAAACATCTATTCATTGTCAAATCAAGAAAAAAGCCCTTAAAATAAGAATGGAAGAGGCAAAGATTTATTTCAAAAATGTCAATAATGCTGTTCCGTGATGGGAGGTGAACGGCGATGTACGTATCGGCACGGGAGCGGAAGTTGCTTGAACGGTTGTTGGCGGACGATAGGGACATAACAGTCGGCGAATTGGCGGAGGAACTGAATGTCAGCGCCCGCACGGTTCATCGTGATTTGCAAGGTTTGGAATCGGTCTTCCGCCGCTATGGGCTTAAGCTCGCGAAAAGAGCAGGAGTCGGCATCCGCCTCGTCGGGGAAGAGGAAAAGAAGCAGGCGCTGGCCGCAGAGCTGTTTCGCCTTTCTCATCATGAATACACCCCCGAAGAGCGGCAGCTCATGATTTTAATTGCGCTGTTGGAAGCCAACGAGCCAGTGAAACTCGTCACATTGGCCCATGACTTGAACGTCACGGTCGCCACTGTCAGCTTGGATTTGGACAAATTGGAACAAACGGTAGAAGCGTACGGGCTTTCGCTCATCCGCAAGCGTGGATACGGGGTGGAGCTTGCCGGTTCGGAATCGGCGAAACGGCGCTTGATGAGCGACTTGTTGTTCCGCCATGTTGATGAACACGAATTTTTGGCATTGATGAAAGAGACGATCCAAAAACGGACGGACGCTCCGCTTGACACCGTGGCGGAGAAGCTGCTCGGGCTTGTGGACAGAAAAAAGCTCGCTGTCATTGAGCAGCAAATCGAGCAAGTGAAAGAAAAGCTTCCGTTTACGATGGCCGACAGTTCGTACATCGCCTTCGTCGTCCATTTGGCGCTCGCCATGGAGCGCATCAAGCGGGGAGAAGCGATCCACTTCGATCCGCGGGATCTGCAGGCGTTGCAAGCGACGAAAGAATATGAGATCGCGCATGAGCTCGCTGAATCGTTAGAAAAAGTCTTTGACGTTGACATCCCTAACGAAGAAGTCGGCTATATGACGATGCACTTGATGGGAGCGAAATGGCGCAGCCGCCAAGGAATGGTGATGGAGGAGCCGAGTTTGGCCGTCGGCATGAAGGCGCAACAACTCATCCGCTTTGTCAGTGATAAGCTCGGCGTTGATTTATCCGCCGACCGTACGTTATACGAAGACCTTGTCGTCCATTTAAAGCCGGCTCTGTATCGCCTCGAACACGGAATGGGGGTCGCCAATCCGCTGCTTGATCCAATCAAACAAGACTATGCGGAGCTGTTCGCCATTGTCTCAGATGGGGCGCGGCAGCTGTTTGGCGGCATTCCGATCCCGGATGAGGAGATTGGCTATTTGGTGCTCCATTTTGCGGCCGCGCTCATGCGGGAGAAAAAAGGCTGGCGGGTGTTAGTCATTTGTTCGAGCGGGCTTGGGACGGCGAAAATTTTAGCGACGAGGCTGAAAAAAGAGATTCCGGACATTGTTTCGCTGGAACAAGCTTCCGCGTTTGAATGGAAAGGAAAAGATGTCAGCGCGTACGATCTCGTCATCTCGACCGTGCCGCTTCCTGAGGAGTATGGGCCGCATATCGTCGTCAGCCCGATGCTGACCGAGGAGGAAGCGCGGAAGATTCGCGAGTGTTTAGAGCGAAAATCGGCCGCTGAAAAGCGGATGAGGAAAGAGTCAACCGCACGGCGAAACAGGCCAGCCATCGACACGATGAAGGCGGTTCGGCGCATCAGCGAGACGATCGTCCACATTTTGGACGGTTTTTCCCTCGAGGTGGTCAAGAGGCGCTCTGTTCATGAAATATTGACGGACGCGTGCCGCCGCCTCGAACGAAGTGGCGTCATTGTCGATGCCGATGTCGTCATCGAGGAGCTGCGGCGCCGCGAGTCGCTTGGCGGGCTTGGCGTCCCTGGCACGACGCTGGCGCTTTACCACGCTCGAAGCTTCGCTGTCCTTCGTCCGTCTCTGACGATGTACCGACTTGATTCGCCGCAAACGGTGGCGGGGATGGACGGGGAGCCGATGGAGATCAACACGGTCGTGTTGCTTCTCGGCCCTGCTGATGCGGATGAAGAGGTGCTTTCAGTATTAAGCCATGTGAGCACGTTGCTCGTAAAGAACGAGCAAAGCGCGGCCACGTTGGCTTATGGCGGCGAAGACGAAGTGTATTCGCTTATTAGCGGCCATTTGGAACAATTTTTCGATGATTATTGGATATCGATGAAGGAGTGACACGGATGTTGACCCATTCGATTTTAAACAAAGAAAACATTGTGCTCAATGCGCAACCAAAAACGAAAGAAGAGGCGATCCGCCTCGCCGGCGAGGTGTTGGTCAAGCAAGGATATGTCGCCCCGGCATATGTTGATGCGATGCTTGAACGGGAAGAACTGACATCAACGTATATCGGCAACAACGTCGCCATTCCGCACGGAACGGAAGCGGCAAAAGCGCTCGTGAAACAGTCCGGCATTTCGATCGTGCAAGTTCCGGACGGCGTCGATTTTGGAGGCGGCAACATGGCCACGATCGTCATCGGCATTGCCGGCAAAGACGGGGAACATTTGGATATTCTTTCGAAACTCGCACTCGTCTGCGCCGAAGCAGACAATGTGGCCGCCATGGCGAACGCCAAAACGGCCGAGGAAATTCTTGCGCTGCTCCATGAGGTGAACGGCTGATGAGGGCCGTCCACTTTGGCGCCGGCAACATCGGCCGCGGCTTTATCGGCAGCCTGCTGGCGGCGTCGGGATATGACGTCGTGTTCGTTGATGTCAATGAACAAATCGTCCGTTTGCTGAAAGAGCGGGGGGAGTATCGCGTCATTGTTGCCGGCGAGCGGCGCGAAGAACAATGGGTGCGCGGCGT
Organism: [Bacillus] caldolyticus; assembly: GCF_003595605.1. Taxonomy (NCBI): domain Bacteria; kingdom Bacillati; phylum Bacillota; class Bacilli; order Caryophanales; family Anoxybacillaceae; genus Geobacillus; species [Bacillus] caldolyticus. Next base: position 105,125 of record NZ_CP025074.1, read on the forward strand.
TTCGGCCCTGAACAGCCAAACGGAGCGGGAAGCGGTCATCGAGGCGATCGCAGACGCTGATTTGGTGACGACCGCGGTCGGCCCGCACATTTTGCCGGCTATTGCGCCAGTCATCGCCGCTGGGCTTGAGCGGCGCTTCACGGTTCATCAGAAGCCGCTTCACGTCATTGCCTGTGAAAACATGATCGGCGGCACGGAAACGCTGAAAATGCACGTCTTTGCCCATCTTTCCACGGCTGGGCAGCAGCTGGCAGATGAAAACGTTGGTTTTCTCAACTGCGCGGTCGACCGCATCGTGCCGAATCAGACGAATGACGATCCACTCGCTGTCACGGTGGAACCGTTTTTCGAATGGACGATTGAAACGCGAAACGTCATCGGCACTGTTCCGCCGATTCAAGGGGCTCATTTTGTCGCTGACTTAGAGCCGTATATCGAGCGCAAATTGTTTACGGTCAATACCGGCCATGCGTTGGCCGCTTACTTAGGGTATCTGCGAAACTACAAAACCGTCCAGGAAGCGATGAACGATGAAGGTATTCGATTGAATGTCGAGCAAGCGCTCAGTGAGTCGGGAGCCGTCTTATTGAAAAAGCACGGATGGCATGAGGAAGAGCACCGTTCCTATATCAAAACGACGATCGGGCGTTTCACCAACCCGTCCCTTTCCGACGATATCGTCCGTGTCGCCCGTTCGCCGATCCGCAAGCTCGGGCCGAACGACCGGCTCATCGCTCCGGCGACGCAATACTGCACACTATTTGGCAGCGTTCCTGCTGGTCTCGCCAAAGGAATTGCCGCGCTGTTGCGCTTTGATGATGCGAGCGATGCAGAAGCCGCCGCTCTGCAACAAACGATCGCACACCACGGAATCGAAGGAGCGCTTCGGCAATACGCGGGGCTTGAGAGTGCGCACCCGCTTGTGGCCGCGGTGAGGGAAGAGTACGGGAGAATGGAGAAAAACAAAAGCTGACCGCCTTTCAAATGTCGTCGACCTCCAATCGTGCAAAAACCCCGGGGGATCGACGACAATATTTTTTTGCGTCAAAATCCTACAACCAACACGGCTCAACAGTATTGACAGAATTTTTGAAACGTGATATTCTGAAAACAGCCAAAAGGGGAAAAGCTTGATTTTATGCGAATGGTTTGGGTTTTTATCGTACCTATGAGGGATTGAAACAAAAGGTATTCAACGTTGATTTAGATCCGGCCATCAGTTTTTATCGTACCTATGAGGGATTGAAACTCAAGTCAATACGTCACGATTGTGGTGGATGATCGTTTTTATCGTACCTATGAGGGATTGAAACAAAAATGTTTTTTGCCATATCAATCGCCAACTTCATTGAGTTTTTATCGTACCTATGAGGGATTGAAACGACGACGAGTTCCGCAAACGAGATGTGGAACTTGTGTTTTTATCGTACCTATGAGGGATTGAAACGCAATATCGCTAGCATTGAAGTCACCTTCTCCGACGTTTTTATCGTACCTATGAGGGATTGAAACATTGCTGCCCAACAAGCACGAACCGGTTGCCATTCGTTTTTATCGTACCTATGAGGGATTGAAACGTAACAGTTTCGCCGTTTTCTCCGGCAAGTCGGCTTCCGTTTTTATCGTACCTATGAGGGATTGAAACCAACAAATCGCCTACGGTCACGTCATCGGTCTTGAGTTTTTATCGTACCTATGAGGGATTGAAACCTCGCTTTCACATTGCGAGCGTCAAAATCCATTTTCACAGTTTTTATCGTACCTATGAGGGATTGAAACGTATTTTTGGAGCGTCGTAAATAACCCGCTCCCACGTTTTTATCGTACCTATGAGGGATTGAAACACCAAAAATGAACGGATTTCCACCGAGGAAAAGAGTTTTTATCGTACCTATGAGGGATTGAAACCTGTAGATGAAAACAGCGTGGACGTATGGCAAAGGTTTTTATCGTACCTATGAGGGATTGAAACCCTAATGTCCGATAACAGCCTACCAATCCCAATCCGTCAGTTTTTATCGTACCTATGAGGGATTGAAACACGACGATCATTCAGGATTTGAAGCAAACCGCAAAAGAGTTTTTATCGTACCTATGAGGGATTGAAACAGTTGTGAATATGCGTCAAGGCCATTCCTGTGCATGGAGTGAATCCTTTGACACATAGTACGATGACTGGCTTTTCATAGAAGAAGAAACAAGAATGCTTCTTCTTTACGCCAAAATAAAGGTTTTTATCGTACCTATGAGGGATTGAAACTATGCAGAAACTCAGCGCATAAATCAGAGTGATTAGTTTTTATCGTACCTATGAGGGATTGAAACATCTGTTCAACAGTTAAATCACGTGGTACAGGAATACGTTTTTATCGTACCTGTGGGGGACTGAAGCGCTATACAGTACGGTACAACTTTTTCTGTCCCCGATGCAGGATTTTCACCCCCTGCTTGCGAATGGATAGAATTGAACACGTTCAAAGAGGGGTGATGGAATGGCTATTGACCACGACCGGTTGTTTAAAGAACTGATCCAAACGTTCTTCGAAGAGTTTCTTCTCCTCTTTTTTCCCGACATGCATGAACACATTGATTTCAGCCATTTGTCCTTTCTGTCCGAAGAACTGTTTACCGATGTCACGGCAGGTGAAAAATACCGCGTCGATCTATTAGTCGAGACGAAGCTGAAAGGGGAGGATGGGCTGATCATCGTTCATGTGGAGAATCAAAGCTACGTGCAACCATCGTTTCCAGAGCGCATGTTTATCTATTTCAGCCGTTTGTTTGAAAAATACCGCACCCGCATCGTTCCGATCGCTGTCTTCAGCCATGACACCCTCCGCGAAGAACCGTCCGTGTTCTCAATCGAGTTTCCCTTTGGCGACGTGCTGCAGTTTCGCTTTTTCCCGGTGGAGTTGCGCAAGAAACATTGGAGAGACTATATCCGGCATGACAATCCGATTGCGGCTGCCCTCCTTGGCAAAATGGGGTATACTGAAAGTGAGAAAATTGAGTTGAAAAAAGAGTTTTTGCGCATGTTGGTGCGATTGGAGCTGGATGAAGCGAGGCAACGGCTCTTGTTGGGCTTTTTTGAAACGTATGTGAAGCTGTCGGAGGAGGAAGAGCAACAACTGCAAAGAGAGGTGAAGGAGATGGAAACGACAGAAAAAGAGAAAATGTTGGAGCTGATCATTTCCTATGAGCAAAGGGGAAGAAAACAGGGGTTGGAAGAAGGAATTAAACGCGGGATTGAACAAGGGATCAAACAGGGAATGAAACAAGGAATGAAGCAAGGAATGAAGCAAGGAATGAAACAACTGATCCGCAACATGGCGCGCAAAGGAATGAAGGTGGAAGATATTGCTCGGTTGGTGGATCTTCCAGAGCAAGATGTTTGGGAATTGCTTGAAGAGCAGGGAAATTAAACACAAGAGGCGGCTATCTAACGAGGACGGTTGGCGGCGACAAAAGAGGCAGATGAAATCATTGATTCGTAAGTGATAGATTGTAAAAAAACGGATGATTGTCCTGTCACATAAAATATGTACTGTACCAAAGTTTTATCTTAATTAGGCGAGAAGACTCCCACTTCAACGAAGCGAAGCGGAGTAAGTGGGAGATGAATCGCCTTAACTATATTTTGCTGAAAATAGGATAGATTCAGTAAAATATAGTATAATATAGTTAGATGGGAGGTGAAAAAATGTATTTTTGTATCAAACAACAGCTAAATGGTTTGACCAAAGAAGAATACTTGACTCTTCGAGAACTGTGCCATATTGCCAAGAACATGTACAACGTCGGATTGTACAATGTCAGACAATACTATTTTGAACACAAGGAATTTCTTAATTATGAGAAAAACTATCATCTTGCAAAAACTAACGAAAACTATAAGCTGTTAAACAGCAACATGGCACAGCAAATTTTAAAAAAGGTCAATGAAGCCTTTAAATCTTTCTTTGGTTTGATCAGTCTTGCCAAACAAGGAAAATATGACCACAAGGCTATCAGTATTCCAAAATATCTTAAAAAAGATGGCTTTCATTCACTGATCATTGGCCAGATTCGTATAGACGGCAACAAATTCACGATACCGTATTCTCGCCTATTTAAAAAGACTCGCAAGCCTATCACGATAACGATTCCGCCTGTGTTACTGGACAAAAAGATTAAGCAGATTGAAATCATTCCTAAGCATCATGCCAGGTTCTTTGAGATTCAGTACAAATATGAAATGCCTGAAGATCAAAGAGAATTAAATGACCAAAAAGCACTGGCAATTGATTTAGGATTAAACAATTTTGCCACTTGTGTCACATCAGACGGCAGATCATTCATCATTGATGGGCGGAGATTAAAAAGTATAAATCAATGGTTTAACAAAGAAAATGCCAGACTTCAAAGCATAAAAGATAAGCAAAAAATCAAAGGCACCACTCGTAAACAGGCTTTGCTTGCTATGAATCGCAATAATAAAGTGAATGATTATATCAACAAGACTTGCCGTTACATCATTAACTACTGTATTGAAAATCAAATTGGCAAACTTGTCATTGGCTATGCGGAAACATGGCAACGCAATATTAATCTAGGAAAAAAGACAAATCAAAACTTTGTCAATATTCCTCTCGGTAACATAAAAGAAAAACTAGAATATCTTTGTGAATTTTACGGCATTGAATTCTTGAAACAGGAAGAATCATATACGTCTCAAGCCAGCTTTTTTGACGGCGATGAGATTCCTGAATATAATGCCGACAATCCAAAAGAATATAAGTTCAGCGGCAAACGTATTAAGCGCGGCTTGTATCGAACAAAGTCTGGCAAACTAATTAATGCTGATGTCAATGGCGCATTAAACATCTTAAAGAAAAGTAAAGCTGTAGACCTGAGTGTCTTATGCTCTAGCGGCGAAGTGGACACGCCTCAAAGAATAAGGATTGCTTGAAGCAGTCAAACTTCTTTGGAAGCCCCCACTTCAAATTTTCGCTAGAAAATTAAGTGGGGGTAGTTCACGTACCGTCTGCTTTGAAGGCTGGCGGTCTTTTTTTGCTTTGAGACTCCAGCGTTCCGCTAGGTGCTTGATATCAGGTCTGATTATACCTCCATGAACAAAATGCACAAAATTCATTTTATTTTCAAAAACTTCACGCTCATCCCGCGGCATGGTAAGGTTGTGATTGAAAACGTTATCAAAAAACAAGGGGGCAAGGGAGAAATGAAGAAAACGAAATGGTGGGGATTGCTCGCCGCAGGGATGATGACACTGGCTTTGGCGGCCTGTGGGGGCAATGAATCGGCGGGGTCGAAATCATCCGGTTCGAACTCTGGCTCATCGGCCTCAAACTATCCGACGAAGCCGATTACGATTGTTGCTCCGTCTGGGGCGGGCGGCGGTTGGGATTTAACGGCCCGCGCGATTACGAAGGTGTTGGATGAGACGGGGCTCGTCAAACAGACCATGACGGTTGAAAACAAACCAGGCGGCGGCGGGGCGGTCTTTATGGCCGAATACGCCACCCAAGATGTGAAAAACGATTACAAACTATTTGTCAACTCCCCGCCAATTATTATCAACAACTTGAAAAAAGAAGGGAACAGCCCGTTTGGCTACAAAGACACGACACCGCTCGCCCAGTTGACGAAGGACTTTGGCGCGATTGTTGTGAAGGCGGATTCGAAATTTCAAACGTTAACCGACTTGCTTAATACCATTAAACAAGATCCGAAATCGGTCACGGTAGCCGGGGGATCGGCGCCAGGTTCGATGGATCATTTAGTCGCGATTTTGCCGATCTATAAGTCGGGCATCGATCCGAAATCAGTCAAGTATGTTTCGTACGATGGCGGCGGGGAAGCGATGGCTGCGCTGCTTGGCGGCAATGCCGATGTGATTGCAACGGATGCCTCTTCTGTTGGCGAATATCTCAAAGCCGGCAAAGTGCGGGTGTTGGCGGTTTCCGCTCCAGAACGCCTCGGCGGAGTGCTGAAAGACGTGCCGACGTTGAAAGAGCTTGGCATTGATGCGGAATTTACGATTTGGCGCGGGGTTTTTGGGCCGAAGCAAATGTCCCGAGAGGCAAAAGCGTTTTGGGAAGAAACATTGAAAAAGTTGTCTGAACACGAGAAGTGGAAAGAAGAACTGCAAAAACAAGGCTGGGCGGCGGAATATCGCAATTCGGACGAATTTACGAAGTTTTTGCAAGAGCAGGAGCAGCAAATCGGCGACCTTCTGAAGTCGCTTGGCATGCATAAATGAAGCAAGGGGGAAGAACATTCTTCCCCTTTTTTGTAAAGAACAGGAGGAAGAACCATGAACAAAACGGCTGATCGTATCGCGGCGGTGGCATTCTTGGCGGTTGGTTCCTTGTTTATGGCGGAAAGCTTGCGCCTATCGAAAAGCGCCTACGGCAGTGCGGTAGGACCGAACGTATTTCCGTTTTTGCTTGGACTTGTTCTGGCATTATTAAGCATCAAGCTGTTGTTTGAAACGAGAGGCTATAAGGATTATAAGGATTCAGTGGGAGAGAAGCCGCCGCGGCAGTACAAAAAGTTTCTCATCATTTTCATTGCTGCTGTTTTCTATGCGACGTTGCTTGAAACGGTTGGGTATGTAATCACGACGTTTCTGTTTCTTGTTATCGGCTTTCAAACGATGGAAAGAGGGGCGCTATGGAAGTCGATCGCCATTGCGGCTGGCTTTTCGCTAGGCGTCTACGGCCTTTATGTCAAACTGCTTCAAGGAACGCTGCCAAGCTGGCCGGTTTGGTTCCAATGAAAGGAGGAGCAGCATGAGTACACTATCGTTTTTGCTTGATGGATTTCAGACGGCGCTACAGCCGCACAATTTGTTTTTCGCTTTTCTTGGTGTATTGATCGGCACGGCGGTCGGCGTGCTTCCTGGGATTGGCCCGATGAGCGGGGTGGCGCTGCTTATTCCGGTGACGGCGTCGATGACGTCCGGTCTTAGTCCGGAACAGGCGGCAGCCAGTTCGATCATCTTGCTGGCCGGTGTGTATTATGGGGCGATGTATGGCGGTTCGACGACATCGATTTTGTTAAATACGCCTGGGGAATCGTCATCGGTTGTCACGACACTGGACGGTTATCAAATGGCCCGGCAAGGAAGGGCGGGGGCGGCGCTTGCCATTGCCGCGATCGGCTCTTTTGTCGCCGGAATTGTTTCGCTAATCGGCCTCGTGCTATTAGCTCAGCCGTTATCGAATGTCGCGTTGAAGTTCGGCCCGGCGGAATATTTTTCACTCATGCTGCTCGGGTTGGCGGCGGTGAGCGGACTGGCCGGCAAATCGATGACAAAAGCGTGGATCATGACCGTGTTCGGTTTGTTGCTTTCTACGATTGGGCTCGACAACGTTTCCGGCGTGGCCCGCTTTACGTACGACATTTCCTATTTATATGGAGGTCTCGAGTTTTTAACCGTAGCGGTCGGGCTATTTGCGTTAGGAGAGGTATTCAAGTCCATTCTCCATCATGAGACGAACGACGGGGACATCGCCAAAATCGGGCGCGTGTTGCCGACGAAAGCGGATTTGAAAGAAAGCGCGGGGCCGATCGCCCGTGGGTCGCTGCTCGGTTTTTTCATCGGGGTGCTGCCGGGAGCCGGGGCCACGTTGGCATCGTTTTTCTCCTATATTCTTGAAAAGAAAGTGAGCAAACATCCGGAAAAGTTCGGGCAAGGGACGATCGCCGGTGTGGCGGCGCCGGAGTCGGCGAACAACGGGGCTTCTGGGGGCGCAATGATTCCGCTTTTGACGCTGGGCATTCCTGGTTCAGGGACGACAGCGATCCTCATGGGTGCACTCATTATGTACAACGTCCAGCCAGGTCCACTGTTGTTCGATGAGCATCCAGCTGTCGCCTGGGGATTGATCGCCAGCATGTTTATCGGCAACGTCATGTTGCTCATTCTCAACATGCCGCTCGTCAAAGTGTTCGCGAAAATTATCCAGACGCCGACGAAATATTTGTTGCCGCTTATTATTGCCATTTCCGTGTTCGGTGTGTATGCGGTGCAAGTGACGACGTTTGATGTGTTCCTGTTGCTGGCGTTTGGTCTGCTTGGCTACTGGCTTGCAGAGCACGACTATCCATTGGCACCGCTTGTGTTGGGGCTTGTTCTCGGGCCGATGATCGAAAACAATATGCGCCGGGCGTTGACGGCATCGAATGGCGATTATCTCGTTTTCGTTGAAAAGCCGATTTCGCTCGTCTTGTTGGTCATTGCCTTTTTATGGATTGCCGTGCCGTTTGTCATGAAACTAAGAGGAAAATCGGTCGTCATCAACGAAGATATGTAATAATAGAAAGAAAGACGTTCCGCCTAACAGGCGGACTGTCTTTCTTTATTTGCTGTTTGGGGAGCGAGCCCTATGAAGCTTCAAACACGGTTAATGGTCATTATTTGTTCATTGTTGCTGCTGGTGATCGTGGTTTTAACGTTTTTGTTTCAGCATATGTTTGCGACGACGCTCAAACAACAAATTGGCATGCGAGCGCTGAATGTGGCCGAGACGGTCGCGTCGACTCCGCTCGTGCGCGAGGCGTTCCGCGACCCGAATCCGTCAGTGCGCTTGCAGCCGTTTGCCGAACATATTCGCCGAAAGACAGGGGCGGAGTACGTAGTGATTGGCAACCGTAAGGGAATCCGCTACGCTCACCCACTGCCAGATCGGATTGGAAAGCATATGGTAGGGGGCGACAACGGCGAAGTGCTGAAAGGCAAAGCGATTATTTCCGAGGCGGTCGGTTCGCTTGGTCCGGCGATCCGGGGAAAAGCGCCGATTTTTGATGAAAACGGACATGTGATCGGCATTGTTTCGGTTGGTTTTTTGCTAGAGGATATTCAGCGTACAGTATGGTCGTATCGTATGAAGATGTTTCTCTTCTCCGTTTTTGCCCTCTTTCTCGGAGCGGTGGGTGCAATGGCGATCGCCAGCACGGTGAAAAAATCGATTCATGGTCTTGAACCGGAAGAAATCGGTTTGCTCTACCAAGAAAAGCAGGCGATTTTAGAAGCGATTCGCGAAGGAATTGTGGCCATCAATCAAGAGGGAACGATTACAATGGTCAATCAAACCGCGTTGAAGTTGCTTGGGTATGAGAACGAACGCGGTGTATTGGGAATGCCTATCTTACAGCTTATTCCCCACTCGAGGTTGCCTGAAGTCATTCGGACGGGACAGGCGGAATTTGACGATGAAATGGTGTTAGGTGAAGAAACGGTCATTGCGAACCGAATCCCGATTAAGGATAAAACTGGGCGCGTCATTGGAGCGGTATCGACGTTTCGCAACAAATCGGAGCTGTATCGCCTCACAAAAGAGCTGTCCCAGCTCCGGGTGTACGCGGATGCGCTGCGGGCGCAAACACATGAATTTTCCAATAAGCTGTATTTGATCTCTGGGTTGATTCAACTTGAGTCGTATGAAGAAGCGCTTGAGCTTATTACGAAAGAAACGAACTTACAACAAAATATCATTCGTTTTGTCATGAAAGAAATCCCGGATCCGATCATCGGCGGGCTGCTGATTGGCAAGTTCAACCGCGCCCATGAGCTGAAAATCACCTTTGAAATTGATCGGGAAAGCAGTTTTCGCGATGTGCCGCCATGGATCGATCGCGACCATTTGGTGACGATTATCGGGAATTTGTTGGATAACGCCATGGAAGCGGTCCTCCACAACGGAAAAGAAGAGAAACGAGTGACCATTTTTTTGACCGACCTCGGCGATGACTTGATTATTGAGGTCGAGGATAACGGATTAGGCGTTGATCCGGATGTGGCGGAACGGATATACGACCGCGGCTTTTCGACCAAAGCCAACGGCCTCCGTGGGTATGGGCTTGATCTTGTCAAGAAGGCGCTGGCGATGCTTGGTGGGCAAATCACCTACCAGTCGAAACAAGGAGAGGGAACGGTGTTTACCGTCATTATTCCGAAGCGGTCGGGCCGTGCCAACCCATGCTGAAAGAAAGCATTTCCCATAAAAGGCCTCTACACCTTTATGCATCAATATTTCGGAGGGAGGGAAGCAGGGGGGATGATTCGTGTACTTATTATTGAAGACGACCGCCGCATCGCTGAAATTAATCGGCGCTTTGTCGAGAAAGTGAATGGGTATGAAGTGGTCGGCATTGCCACGAACGCCGAAGAGGCAAGGGAATTGACAGAGGTGCTGCAACCCGACGTGTTGTTGCTTGATGTCTATTTTCCGGATATGAACGGCCTCTCTTTTTTAAAATGGGTTCGGGAACGCTTTTCCAATATCGATATTATTATGATCACAGCAGCACGAGAAGTGGATGCCTTGAAACAAGCGCTGCATGGCGGGGTGTTTGATTATATTATCAAGCCGATTATGTTTGATCGATTTGCCGAAACCTTGCATCGATATAAAGAATATTATGATAAAATGCAGCAGTGGATGAAAGAAAAAGAGTGGATCGATCAAGAGGATGTCGACAAACTGATCGGGCGGGAGGCCCCGGTTAGGGATCAGCCTATGCTTCCAAAAGGCATCCAACCGCTAACCCTTGAAAAAGTGCTGATGGTTGTGAAACGGTGTCAAGATGGTGTGACGGCGGAAGAAGTGGGACGGCAAATTGGCACAAGCCGGACGACCGCCCGTCGATATTTAGAATACCTTGTCTCCACGGGACAAGTGCTAGCCGATATTGTCTATGGATCGGTCGGACGTCCGGAGCGGATCTATAAGAAAAGAGGATGAGCGAGATCCGTTTCAGAGAATAGCGGCTTCCGTATGCATAAAGAAAGCGGGGGAAAACATCTTGTACATTTTTGTGAGTATCTTGCTTCAAGTCATGATTCCGATGTTGCTGATCGTCGGCTTGGGAGCAGGGCTTCACCGTTTCTTTCGTCTTGACCTCAATACATTATCCAAATTGAACATGTATGTCCTGCTGCCGGCAGTCGCATTCATCAACGTGTACGACAGTGAGTTGAATGGAAAGGTGTTAGCGGCTATCTTAGGGTTTCTTCTGTTGCAAAACGGCGGGCTGATGGTTTTGAGTAGGATCATGGCGAAACTATTCAAACTGGAGCGAAGTATGGCAGCGGTGTTTCAAAATACGGTTGTGCTGAACAATTCTGGCAACTTCGGCATTCCTGTCAGCCAGCTTGTGTTTCACCAACATCCGCTCGGGGCGACGATTCAAATCATCGTGACCATTTTTCAAAACTTCTTGACCAATACATATGGAGTGTATCAGTTCGTGTCAGGAAACGGGAAAAGTGGGAAATGGGCCGCTGAGATATGGAAAAATCCCGTTCTTCACGCGCTGTTGTTCGGTGTGGTCTGCCGATGGCTTCACGTCCCAATCCCATCATTTTTATGGACGCCGCTTCGGCGGGTTGCCGACGCGTTTTTAGCCATCGCCCTCTTTACGTTGGGAGCGCAAATCGCCTACGCCCGTTTTAACGCCTTGCCGCCGCTTGTGTATGCAAGTGTGTTTGGGCGTCTCGTTTTGTCGCCGCTGTTGGCTGCGTCTTTGATCTTTCTATTAGGAATTGATGGAGTGACGGCTCAGGCGTTGCTCATTGCTAGTTCCTATCCGTGCTCGCGCAATACGGCGCTGTATGCACTCGAGTATGACTGCCACCCAGATTACGCCGCCCAGGCGGTGTTGGTGTCGACTTTGTTGAGCGCCATTACCGTTACAGGCGTTGTGTATGCGGCCCGGCTGTTGTTTCCGATCGCTGGATGAAAACGAGGGCAAGCTGTCGTCGACTCCCAATCATGCAAAAATCATGGGGGATCGACGACAATGTGCTTTCGTGTCAAAACCCTACAGCTTACATTGCAGGTTCAGTTAGAAACAGCTACCATACTTTAATGGCAGGTGCAAGTACATCTTTTGGTGATGAACCAATATCGGCTCTTCACCACAAGTTGTACTTGAGATTTTAAGATAGGTATGCATAGGAAAAATAGAGGGTGCAAAAAATGCGAATGTTCCTGTATGGTAAAGGTGACCAAACCAACCCATTGGAGGAACATTCGCATGTATTCTCCGTTTATCAAAGAACTCATCGATTGACCAGACGTTTTGATTCAAAAGGTGCGAAAACGAAGAAGAACATTGGATTTTCGAACTTTCTCTGACGCTTTAGGATTTCAATCCAAAACTATTGTAAACCGCTTTCACTTGGTTTATAATAAAGCTAAACCGGTTTATGAAAACGCTTTGAACTAAATCGATTTAGTACGAGAGAGGGATCCCTTTTGAAAAAAGTAACGATGGCCGATGTCGCGAAATTGGCCAACGTTTCGAAAAGCACCGTGTCGCAATACTTAAATAAGCGCTATGAATATATGAGCGAGGAGACGAGAAAACGCATCGCCGAGGCGATTGAAGAGCTTGGGTATCAGCCGAACATCATCGCCCGCAGTTTGAAGCAAAAGACGACAGCGACCATTGGCGTGATTGTTTTTAATATGCTTCATATGATGACAACGCAAGTGCTGCACGCCATTGAAGAGGAATGCCAAAAGCGCGGGTTTCAAGTCATTGTCTGCAATTCCGGCGATGATCCGGATAAGGAAAAAACATATGTTGATACGCTGCTGGCGAAGCAAGTGGACGGGTTGATCGTGTTTCCAACAGGGAAGAACGAGGACGTCTATCGCCGTCTTGTCGAGGAACGGTTTCCACTTGTGTTTGTCGACCGGATGGTGCCGGGAGTGGAGGCAGACAGCGTGCTGCTTGATAATGCAGGTGCAGCGGAAATGGCGGTTCAGTATTTCGCTTCCCAGGGCCGCGATCGGATTGCGATTGTCACCCCGCCGCTTGTCTCTTACAACGTGCCGCGGATGGAGCGGTTGGAAGGGTTTCGGGCGGCTATGCGCAAAAGAGGACTGGACGTTGAAGATGGGAACATCATCGCCGCTGATCCGGACGCGCTGCCGGAAGTGTTGAAACAACGGTTTGCCGAACCGAAGCGGCCTAATGCCTTGTTTGCGATCAACGACTTGACGCTGATGGGGGTTTTGCGGTTTGTGAAAGACGCAGGGGTTCGTGTGCCGGATGAGGTGGCGATCATCAACATCGATGATGTGCCGTTTGCCGATATTTACACGCCGGCGCTGACAACCATCGCCCAGCCGACGTTTGCGATGGGGAAAAAAGCAGCTGAGCGCGTGTTTGAACAAATGAAAGCGAAAAAAGCCGACGGTCCGCGCGTATTTCGTTTCTCCCCGACATTGATGGAACGGACATCGATCAGGCGGGGGAAGGAATGAAGAAGGGAGGAGAAACGATGGCGATTCATGAGGACGTCGTCATTGGAATTGATATTGGAACGACAAGCACGAAAGCGGTGGTGTTTGACAGGAGAGGGAAGGTGCTGGCTTCTCACGCTGTCGACTATCCGATCATCCAGCCGCATCCGGGGTTTGCCGAGCAGGATCCCGATGAACTGTTCGCGGCGGTCGTTCAGGCAGTGGGGGCGGTGACGATTCGCCACGGCATCCGCCCAGAACAGGTGAAAGCGATGGGTTTGAGTGCGGCGATGCACTCGATTATGGCGCTTGACGAGTCGGGCCGGCCGCTCACCCGCCTTCTCATCTGGGCGGACAACCGAAGCGTGGCTCAAACGGAGCGGCTGTTGAAAGAACAGAACGGACTTGATATTTATCGGCGGACGGGGACGCCGATCCATCCGATGTCGCCGCTATCGAAATTGCTTTGGCTCAAGGAAGAGCAGCCGGACGTATTTCAGCAAGCACGGCGGTTTGTGTCGGTGAAAGATTACGTGTTGCACCGTCTGTATGGCGACTATGTCGCTGACCATTCCATGGCATCGGCGACGGGTTTATTCCGATTGGACACGCTCGATTGGGACGAGGAGGCGCTCGCCCTTGTCGGCATCCGCCGCGACCAGCTGCCGCGGCTCGTTCCCGCCACGCATATCATGACTGGCATGAAAAGAGAATGGGCGGAAAAAATGGGAGTCGCTCCGGATGTGCCTGTTGTCATTGGGGCGAGCGACGGCGTGCTCGCCAACGTCGGCGTCGGGGCGGTGCTCCCAGGTGAAGCGGCCATCACGATCGGAACGAGCGGGGCGGTGCGGACGATCGCGACAAAACCGACAACCGACGAAAAAGGGCGGACGTTTTGTTATGCGTTGACGCCTGGCTATTGGGTCGTCGGCGGGCCGACGAACAACGGCGGCATCTTGCTTCGCTGGCTGCGCGACGAGTTCGGCGCCCACGAGCGGGAAGTGGCGAAAAAGCTCGGCATCGATCCGTATGAGTTGTTGACGAAATACGCGGAACGCGTCCCGCCTGGATCCGAGGGGCTGGTGTTTTTGCCGTTTTTGTCGGGCGAGCGGGCGCCGTACTGGAACGCGAACGCGCGTGGGACGTTTTTTGGCCTTGGCCTTCATCATAAGCGCGAGCATTTCATCCGCGCTGTCATGGAAGGCGTCTGCTTCAGCATTCTCTCGGTCGCTTTAGCCATTCGCGATGTCACGGGGCCGATGTCGGAAATCCGCGTCTCGGGCGGATTCGCCAAGTCGCCGTTTTGGCGGCAAATGCTGGCCGATATGCTCGGCAAACCGCTCATCGTGCCGCAAACGCATGAGGCGTCGGCGTTAGGGGCGGCCGCGGTGGCGCTATATGCCTTAGGCGAGCTGCCGTCGCTCGAAACGGTGAAAACATGGATCGACACAACAGCCCGCCATGAGCCGAAGGAAGAACATACGCTCATTTACGCTGAACTGTTTGATTTGTATGCCCGCTTGTATGAGCGATTGAAAGAGGAATTTGACATCATCGCTGCGTTCCAGCGGCGGAGTGGGGAAAGGGAGGAAGACTAAATCGATTTAGCTGGCTATGATCGGGCGCTAAATCGATTTAGCCCTTTCCTTCAAAGATCTGAAAACGTTTGCTTTGTTCACTAAATCGATTTATCTCAAAGATAAAGGGGGAGCTTGTGATGGAAATCGCCATTGTTGTTGCTGCTATTATCGTGTTATTATTGCTCATTACTATGGCGAAAATGCATCCGTTTGTCGCACTCATTTTAGTGTCCGTCGGCGTCGGACTGGCGATGGGCATGCCGCTTATCGCGCCGTCTCCGGAAACGCCGGGCATCATTGACTCGATCAAGGCGGGGCTTGGCAACACGCTCGGCTTTTTGGCGATCGTCTTGGCGCTCGGGACGATGCTCGGCAAAATGATGGCCGAATCAGGCGGCGCCGAGCGCATTGCGAAAACGTTGATCGACCGCTTTGGCCAAAAACGCGTCCATTGGGCGATGATGGTCGTCGCCTTTTTAGTCGGCATTCCGGTCTTTTTCCAAGTCGGGTTTGTCTTGCTTATTCCGCTCGTCTTTACGATCGCGATGGAAACGGGCATTTCACTTGTGACGATCGGCATTCCGCTTGTCGCTGGTTTGTCTGTCGTGCATGGGCTTGTCCCGCCGCACCCAGCCGCGATGGCGGCAGTCGGCATTTTTAAGGCGGATGTCGGAAAAACGATTCTTTACTCGATCATCGTCGGCTTGCCGACCGCCATTATTGCCGGTCCGCTGTATGGCAAATGGATCGGTTCGCGCCTGCACAAAACAGTGCCGGCGGAGATTGCCGAACAGCTTGTGCAGCATAAAGAAGCGCGGGAACTCCCGGGGTTTGGAAATACGTTGTTTACGATTTTGCTTCCGGTCATTTTGATGTTGATTGCCTCTGTGGCAAACGTGACGCTTGATCAAAAGTCAGAAGCGGCGAAAGTGTTGCGCTTTATCGGCGACCCGATTGTTGCGCTCTTGATCGCGACGGTTTATTCGTTCTTCAGCTTAGGCTACGCCCGCGGCTTCAACCGCGACGCTGTCTTGAAATTTGCCAACGACTGCCTCGGCCCGGTCGCGAACATCCTGCTTGTCATCGGGGCGGGCGGCGCATTCAACAAAGTGCTGCTTGATTCCGGCATCGGCGAACAAATCGCGGAAGTGGCGAAACACTCGCACTTCTCTCCGCTCCTGTTAGGCTGGGGCATTGCGGCGCTCATTCGCGTAGCGACGGGATCGGCGACCGTCTCGATGATGACCGCTGCCGGCATCGTTGCCCCCATCGCGGCTACCATGCCGGGAACGAATATGGAACTGCTTGTCTTGGCGACCGGCGCGGGTTCGTTGATCTTGTCGCACGTCAATGACTCCGGCTTCTGGATGATCAAAGAATATTTCGGCATGACGGTGAAAGAAACGCTCATGACATGGACAGTCATGGAAACGATTATTTCGGTGGTGGCGTTTGTCTTCATTTTGTTATTGAATATGGTTCTCTAGCCTTTTCCAGGCAAGACGCTCGTTTTTAGAAGAACGGGCGTCTTATTTTTATATGTCCTTTTGTTATATTTTATATTATAATTATGTAATAAAAAATGACATAAGGAGTGACGCCTGTTGATTTTTGCGAGACGTGCGGAACGAAAAATAAAGCGCGAACTGGATCAGCCTCGACGTGAGGAAACGCAGGGAGGACCGCAACAAATTGCAAGGCAAATTGTTGTGGCGGTTGATCAGCTCAAAGCAGCGATGGAACAGATGAAGATGGCGGCACTTTCGCTGAATGACATTTCCGATTCAAGCCGGAATAGTGCGGCAGAGCTGATGGACCATAGCGAGAAAACGGTGGAGTATACGGAAAAAGTGGCGAACAAAATGCGAACAATCGAGGAGGCGGCTAGGGAAATCGCTGCATCTTCGCGTGATATGTATGCGAGCAGCCAGCAGTTTTCCGAACATTGGCTGCATTCATGGAATTCATTGGAGACGTTGCAAAAAGAAATTCGAACACTGCGCTCCCACCATGAAACGTTATTGGAACAAATGGACCATCTCGTTCATCATTCGCGACGCATCAATGAAATTATATCAGCGATCGGCGAGATTTCGCAGAAAACGAAAATTTTGTCGCTCAATGCCAATATTGAGGCGGCTCGTGCGGGAGAACATGGGCGCGGGTTTGCGGTCGTCGCGCGGGAAATCGGCATGTTGGCGAATCAAACGTCGGAAGCTGTCCAGCAAACACAGGATATTTTGTCCCTTATTCAACGCGAAATCGCAGCGACAACCGATATCGTTCGCGAAGAAACAAAGCAAATCGATGTCGAAGAGAAAGAAATGGAAGCGATTATGTCGTTCCTTCATTTGCTGCAGCGACAGCTGAATGATATGACGGACCTCGTCTCCTCTTCTGTCCGGTCAGCGTCTGGGCAGTCGGACAGCGTGAAAGAAATCGCCGTTCTCCTAGAAGAAATCGTGCAATTGAGCCGGGAAAATCAACGGTTTGTCGAGCGAGTGACGGCGGATATGAACGAACAGCATGAAAGCGTCGAACAGATTTTGCGCATTAATGAAGCGCTGCAAAAGACAGCGGAGGAGCTGCAGCAAACGGTCGGACGTGATTGGATGAGAGAAACGATTTCTGTCGATGATGCGGTCGTGAAAAACACGATTCAGAAACTATCGGCTTTGCTTCAGTCAGCTCCGTTGGAACAAATGGATGAGGCCATGCATCAACGCGTGCTGGATCGATTTTTATCTGAGAATGGAGAGATTGAGGCTGTCTGGTCGAATCGTCTTGATGGGGCGTTTGTCTATTCGAATCCGCCGGCGGGCTTGGTCAACGCCAAAGTCCGGTCGTGGTTTCAGGAAGTTTGTAGAGGAACAGTGTATGTTTCCGATCCGTATGTATCGGCATTGACGAAACATCTTTGCGTCACGGTGTCCGCTCCCATTAGGGATCATAACGGTCAAATTGTCGGGGTCATTGGAGTGGATTTGTCGCTTGTGAAATGAACGCTGCCCCAAAAAGGTGCATGTGTGCCTTTTTGGGGCATGTTTTGTTTTTCGACCTGGCTGATTGGTCGGAAGATGATTGATAATAAATATAACAAAAATATGTAATAAAATATGACAAATATGTTGAGTCCGTGAAACGTGGGCCTTATACTGCTAATCAAGAACAAATCCTCAACGTGGAGAACATGCATCGCTTTTGAGGAACAAGGGAGGGATGCGCTCTTTTAGATGAACGAGGGGCAGGAATTCATCGATGTTTCAAATGAATAGGGGGAAGGGTGTGCGAATGAAACCAGCATTCATGTGGAAATTATGGCTGTTTTTATGCGTCAGTGTTTTTGCTCTTGGGGGATGTGCGGCGTCATCAGCAGTGGATCAAGCCAAAAACGAGAATCAAAATGATTCATCTTCGGCTGGCAAAGAAGGGGATGTGGTCAAAGTAGGAATCCTTCACTCGTTAAGCGGAACGATGGCCATCAGTGAAGTATCGTTGCGCGATGCCGAGTTAATGGCCATTGAGGAAATCAATGCATCGGGCGGGCTGCTCGGCAAGAAGATTGAACCGATTGTGGAAGATGGAGCGTCCGACTGGCCGACATTTGCCGAAAAGGCGAAAAAATTGCTGCAAAAAGATCAAGTGGCCGCCATTTTCGGCGGTTGGACATCGGCGAGCCGCAAGGCGATGCTTCCGGTTGTGGAGCAAAACAACGGGCTGCTTTGGTATCCGGTGCAATATGAAGGGATGGAGTCGTCTCCGAACATCTTTTACACTGGGGCGACGACGAATCAACAAATCGTTCCAGCGGTCAGCTGGCTCTTGAAAAACCGCGGCAAGACGTTTTTCTTGCTTGGATCGGATTACGTCTTTCCGCGGACAGCGAACAAAATCATCAAGGCCCAGTTGAAGGCCGAAGGTGGGCAAGTGGTCGGGGAAGAATATACGCCGCTCGGCCATACCGATTATAGCACCATTATCAGCAAAATCAAACAAGTGAAACCGGCTGTCGTCTTCAATACGCTCAACGGCGATAGCAATGTCGCCTTTTTCAAACAGTTGAAAGACGCTGGCATCACACCGAAAGACGTGACGGTGGTGTCCGTCAGTATCGCGGAAGAAGAAATACGCGGGATCGGGCCGGATGTGTTGGCCGGTCATTTGGCTGTGTGGAACTATTTTCAGACGACCGATACACCGGAGAATAAGGCATTTGTTCAAAAGTATAAAGAAAAGTACGGGCAAGACCGCGTGACCGATGACCCGATTGAAGCGGCGTATACAGCCGTTCATTTATGGGCCGAAGCAG
The DNA here is from genome assembly GCF_003595605.1 of [Bacillus] caldolyticus. Classification (NCBI taxonomy): domain Bacteria; kingdom Bacillati; phylum Bacillota; class Bacilli; order Caryophanales; family Anoxybacillaceae; genus Geobacillus; species [Bacillus] caldolyticus. The sequence continues at coordinate 124,273 of NZ_CP025074.1, forward strand.
TGAAAAAAGCCGGCTCCTTTGATGTGGATCAAGTGAAAAAAGCGGCGGCCGGCCTTGAATACAAGGCGCCGGAAGGAACGGTGAAAATTGACGGGGAAACGCAGCATTTATGGAAAACGGTGCGCATTGGTGAAATCCAAGCGGACGGACAATTCAAAGAGTTATGGAATTCCGGTCAGCCGGTGAAGCCGGATCCGTATTTAAAGAGCTACCCATGGGCGAAAGGATTAAGTGAATAGTTGCATGGGGAGGAAGGCATGTCCTTCCTTCTTGCCCGGCGGACATGAAAGGGGGACGGCGATGTTTATTGACCAATTATTCAACGGGCTGAGCGTCGGTTCGATTTTGCTTTTGATCGCCATTGGGTTGGCGATCACGTTCGGGCTGATGGGTGTCATCAATATGGCGCACGGTGAACTGATGATGGTCGGAGCGTATACGACCTATGTCATCCAGCAATGGTTCACTAGCCATATGCCGCACTCGGCAGGGCTGTATTTTGTCGCCGCCATTCCATTGTCATTTTTGGCCGCCGCTCTGCTTGGATGGGGGCTGGAAAAAAGTTTGATCCGCCATTTGTACCACCGCCCGCTGGACAGTTTGTTGGCGACATGGGGGATCAGTTTGATTTTGCAACAGACGGCCCGTCTCATCTTTGGGGCGCCCAACGTGGCGGTTGTGCCGCCAAGCTGGCTGGATGGCGGAATCCGCTTGTTTGGGGCGGTGTTTCCGTATAAACGGTTGTTTATTCTCTGTCTTGTATTGGCGATCGTGTTCTTTCTTTATATGTATTTAACGAAAACACGAGCTGGCCGACGCATTCAGGCTGTCACCATGAACCGGCCGATGGCGGCCTGTCTCGGCATTGCCACGCAGAAAGTTGATGCATACTCGTTTGCGATCGGTTCAGGATTGGCGGGGGTGGCGGGATGTGCGTTGACCTTGCTTGGGCCGATTGGGCCGACGATCGGCACGTACTATATTGTTGATGCATTTATGGTCGTCATTTTAGGAGGAGTGGGAAAACTGGCTGGGACGCTGCTAGGAGCGTTTGGCCTCGGCTTAATCTCCACCTTTGTCGAATATTCCACAAGCGCCACCATCGCCAAAGTCATTGTGTTCGTTCTCATTATTGCGTTCTTGCAATGGAAACCGTCCGGTCTTCTTAGCTTGAGGACGCGGTCGCTCGATTGAGGGGAGGAAGCATCGTGAACAAACGTTGGGGATACTGGCTGTTTTTCGTTGCTTTGTTTTTGGCGCCATTTTATTTAACGGAGTTTCGCCTGTCTTTGCTTGGCAAATTTCTTTGCTTTGCCATCGTGGCGGTCGGCATTTCTCTCATTTGGGGATATACCGGCATTTTGAGCCTCGGCCATGGGGTGTACTTCGGGTTAGGCGCTTATTGCATGGCGATGTATTTGAAGCTCGAAGCTTCGCGAGGGCATTTGCCTGATTTTATGGAATGGAGCGGCGTGCGCGAACTGCCGTGGTTTTGGAAGCCGTTTGCGCATCCTGTCGTGGCCGTCATAGCAGCGATCGTCTTGCCTACATTGCTGGCTGCCCTATTAAGCTATTTAACGTTTAAAAATCGGATTAAAGGTGTCTATTTTTCTCTCCTTTCCCAGGCGGTTGTTGTCGTGTTTGTTACGCTGTTTATCGGCAAGCAAGAATGGACGGGTGGAACGAACGGCTTGACCAATTTTTCGACCGTGTTCGGCTTTTCGTTATCATCGCCGCTTACGCAAATTGTGTTGTATTGGCTGACAGCAGCTGTTCTTGCCCTCATTTTCGTTATGACGCGCCGTCTAACGACTGGTCGGCTAGGAAAAGTGCTCATTGCCATTCGCGACGCGGAAAACCGGGTTCGTTTTTTAGGATTCAATCCGACCGTCTATAAAGTGTTTGTGTATAGTTTGTCAGCCGCCTTTGCCGGAGTGGCAGGCGCATTGTTTGTCCTGCAAGTCGGGCTCATTTCCCCGGAGATGATGGGGATTATTCCTTCAATCGAAATGGTGCTGTGGGCTGCTGTCGGCGGACGCCACTCGCTCATGGGCGCGATTATGGGCGCGATCGTCATGAACACGGCGAAAAGCTTTTTAAGCGAAAATTATCCAGATCTATGGCTGCTTTTGTTAGGCGCCTTGTTTGTCGTTGTTGTGCTGTTTGTTCCGAAGGGATTGGCGGGCATTTATGAATCGCTCGCTGCCGTTCGCATCAAAGCAAAAAGGGGGCATGAACGTGAAGCCCGTGTTGATGTGTCGTGACGTCGTCGTTGACTTCGATGGATTTCGTGCTTTGCAAGGTGTTGATCTCGCGGTTTACCCTCATGAAGTGCGGTTTTTGATCGGCCCGAACGGAGCGGGGAAAACGACGCTGCTCGATGTCATTTGCGGACGGACGAGAGCGACGGACGGGCGGGTGCTGTTTTTTTTCCATGACATCACGCAACGGCCGGAATATGAGATCGTGCAAATAGGCATCGCCCGGAAGTTTCAAAGCCCTTCCATTTTTCCGTTTTTGACGGTATGGGAAAATATGGAGTTGGCCATGCGACAAGATCGGCGTCTGCGTTCCGTTTTGCGGGCGAAGTTGACTGGAGAAGAGAAAGAAATGATGGCAGCACAGCTAGAGAAAATTGGATTGCTCGATGAACGTCATCGCTTAGCGGGCACCCTGTCTCATGGCCAAAAGCAGTGGTTGGAAATCGGCATGCAGCTCATTCAGCGCCCGCAACTTCTCTTATTGGATGAGCCGATTGCCGGCATGAGCGCGGCGGAACGGGAGCGCACGGGGGAATGGCTGCACGAAATCGCCAAACATTGTGCGGTGATCATTGTGGAGCATGATATGGACTTTGTCCGCCGTTATTCGAAGCAAGTGACGGTCATGCATGAAGGAAAAGTATTGTGCGAAGGCTCGATTGATGAGGTGCAGCAAAACGAACAAGTCATCGATGTGTATCTTGGAAGGAGGAAAAACGCGTGTTATGCCTCCGGAATGTAACCGCTGGCTATGACGAAAGCGTTGTGCTCGATCAAGTTCGCATGGACATTCCTCTCAGCCGGGTGACGGCGGTGTTGGGCAGAAACGGAGTCGGCAAAACGACGTTGATGAAAACGATCATCGGGTTGATTCGCCCGATGTCAGGCGTGATCGAATGGGAAGGAGAAGATATCACGCGATGGCCGCCGGAGCGTCGGGCGCGGGCAGGGATCGGCTATGTGCCGCAAGGGAGGGAAATTTTCTCCGCGCTGACAGTGGAAGAAAATATCCTTCTCGGGTTGGAAGCACAGGCCGAGAACGTCCGTCCTCAGCCGATCCTTGAGGAAATGTATGCATTATTTCCAGTCCTAAAAGAGATGCGCCAGCGAAAAGGAGGGGATTTAAGCGGCGGACAGCAGCAACAGCTGGCCATTGCCCGCGCGTTGGCCGGCCGGCCGAAACTGCTCTTGCTTGATGAACCGATGGAAGGCATTCAGCCATCGATCGTTGAGTTGATTCATGATGTGATTATGAAAATCGCCGAAGAAAAACAGGTTGGCATCGTATTGGTCGAACATAACGTGGAGCTGGCGTTTTCTTGTGCCGATCGTTTCTATATTTTGGATCGCGGCACTGTCGTGGCGAAGGGGGATGTCGATGGGGCTGATTTGACTTATATTCAATCATTTCTTGCTGTTTAAGCCACAGGCCGCGGGTTAGCGATGAGAGATTTCTTGAACCTGCGAGTATAGGTGGGAGCATTCAAGAGGGGGAGAGATGAGTGAAACTGACTCCGCGCGAACAGGAAAAGCTGTTGATCGTCGTGGCCGCCGATTTGGCGCGCCGCCGGAAAGAGCGGGGCTTGAAGCTAAATTATCCGGAAGCGGTGGCGCTCATTACGTATGAACTGATGGAAGGAGCCCGCGACGGGCGGACGGTGGCGGAGTTGATGCAATACGGCGCGACGATTTTGACACGCGATGATGTGATGGAAGGCGTCGCTGACATGATCGACGAGATTCAAGTCGAGGCGACGTTTCCGGACGGCACGAAACTCGTCACGGTCCACCAGCCGATCCGGTCGTAATAGCGCCGGCCGATTCCGATGAAGGTGGATAAAGGAGTGATCTTATGATCCCAGGAGAATACCGATTGCGCGACGAACCGATTGTGTGCAACCGGCAAAAGCCGGTTACGAAGCTGACGGTTGTAAACCGCGGCGACCGCCCGGTGCAGGTTGGTTCCCATTTTCACTTTTTTGAAGTCAATTCGTTTCTCGAATTTGACCGACAGGCCGCATACGGAAAACATTTGAACATCCCAGCCGGGACAGCGGTTCGTTTTGAGCCCGGAGATGCGAAGCAAGTGGAGCTTGTCCCGTTCTCCGGCAAGCGCCGGGTGTACGGATTAAACAATATGGTCAACGGTCCGCTTGATGACAACGGGAAGGAGGGAGCAAGAGAATGAGTTTTTCCATGTCAAGACGGCAATACGCGGATATGTTTGGGCCGACGACTGGGGACTGCATCCGGTTGGCGGATACGGACTTATGGGTTGAAATTGAGCATGACTATACCGTTTACGGCGATGAAGTGAAATTCGGCGGTGGGAAGGTGATTCGCGACGGGATGGGGCAACATCCGCTCGCTGTCCGCGACGAAGCGGTCGATTTAGTGCTGACGAATGCCGTCATCGTTGATTACACCGGCATTTACAAAGCCGATATCGGGATCAAAGATGGAAACATCGCCGCCATCGGCAAGGCTGGGAATCCGCTGTTAATGGATGGCGTCAATATTGTCATCGGCGCCTCAACGGAAGTGATCGCGGCGGAAGGAAAAATCGTGACCGCTGGAGGAGTGGATGCCCATATCCATTTCATTTGCCCGCAGCAAATCGAAACCGCCCTGTCATCCGGCATTACGACGATGATCGGCGGCGGGACCGGGCCGGCGACCGGAACGAATGCCACGACGTGCACGCCGGGAGAGTGGAATATTTACCGGATGCTTGAAGCCGCCGAAGCGTTCCCAATGAATATCGGTTTTTTAGGAAAAGGCAACGCATCGGCGAAAGAGCCGATCGCTGAGCAAGTCCGCGCCGGAGCGATTGGACTCAAACTTCATGAAGACTGGGGAACGACGGCGGCGGCGATTGATGCGTGCTTGCGAGTGGCGGATGAGTACGATGTGCAAGTCGCCATTCATACCGATACATTGAATGAAGGCGGGTTTGTCGAGCATACACTGAAGGCCATTAACGGGCGCGTCATTCATACATACCATACGGAAGGAGCCGGAGGGGGGCATGCGCCCGATATTATGAAAGTCGCCAGCTTCCCGAACATTTTGCCTTCTTCCACGAATCCGACGCGGCCGTATACGAAAAACACGCTTGATGAGCATTTAGATATGTTAATGGTGTGCCATCATTTAGATCCGTCCGTTCCGGAAGACATTGCCTTTGCCGATTCGCGCATCCGCAAAGAAACGATTGCTGCTGAAGATATTTTGCACGACATCGGCGCCTTCAGCATGATCAGTTCCGACTCGCAAGCGATGGGGCGCGTCGGTGAAGTCATTTTACGTACGTGGCAAACGGCCGACAAAATGAAAAAACAGTTTGGCCGCTTGCCGGAGGAAACGGGGCGAGGCGATAATGTCCGCGTCAAACGGTACGTAGCCAAATATACGATCAACCCGGCTATCACTCATGGCATCGCGGAGTATGTCGGGTCAGTCGAAGTCGGAAAATTCGCAGATTTGGTCGTTTGGCATCCCGCTTTTTTCGGGGTCAAGCCTGAGCTCGTCATCAAAGGCGGGATGATCGCCTACAGCGTGATGGGCGACCCGAACGCCAGCATTCCGACGCCGCAGCCCGCTCTGTACCGCCCGATGTTCGCCAACTATGGCGCCGCCGTCGCGAAAACGTCCATTACGTTTTTGTCCAAAGCGGCGTTCGAACGCGGCGTCCCTGACAAACTGCGATTGCACAAAATCGTCAAACCGGTTGGAAACATTCGTTCGTTAACGAAACACGATATGGTGTTCAACAACGCCATGCCTCAAATCGATGTCGATCCGCAAACGTATGAAGTGAAGGTCGATGGGCGGCTCATCACGTGCGAACCGGCTGAAGTTGTGGCCATGGCGCAACGATATTTTCTGTTTTGAGGTGATGATGATGATTGTAGAAACGGTTATCGGCAACATTCGAGCTCTTTCTTCTCTCCCCCCGCACATCGAACGGGTGTACATGCCAAGCGATGATTTAGTAAAACGAATTCAGCGGGTGGTGACCGACCATGGGAGGGAGATTGGCATTCGCTTGAAAGAAGCGAAAGAATTGGTAGACGGAGATGTGTTATGGATGGATGAGCATAATGCCATTGTCGTATCCGTTCTTCCCGATGATTTGCTTGTCATCCAGCCTGTTTCCATGAAACAAATGGGGGAGATTGCTCATCAGCTCGGCAACCGCCACTTGCCCGCCCAATTCGAGGAAGGGGAAATGCTCGTCCAATACGACTATTTAGTCGAAGAGCTGCTCCAGCAACTCGGCATCCCGTACAAGAGGGAAAAACGGAAAGTAAAACAAGCGTTCCGCCATATCGGCCACCGCCATGACTGACCAACAGTTGTTGTGGCTGCTGCAGCTCTCCGATTCGAATTTTCCGTCTGGAGCATTTTCCCATTCCTTTGGGTTTGAAACATACATGTACAATGAACAAATTTGCGATGCCAAAACGTTTGGCGATGTGCTTGTCGCTTATATTCAGACCCAGCTGACGTATACGGATGGATTGGCGTGCCGGATCGCCTATGAGCAGTTGGAAGTCGACCGTATGGAAGGACTGCGGCGGCTGAACGACACGCTGTTTGCTCTCTGCTTGGCGAAGGAAACGCGAGAAGGAACGAGAATGATTGGGGGGCGCTTATGGAAACTGTGCCGCGACATTTACGGAGTCGATGAATTGGATGAGATCGTGCAAACGACGCGGTCCATTCATCCGGCCATTGTGTTTGCGGCGGTTGGCCGCAAAATCGGAGCAGCCAAACAAACGACGGTGCTGACGTATTTGTTTGCTTCCGTACAAACGATGGTGCAAAACGCGGTCCGCGGCATCCCCCTCGGCCAGACGGACGGGCAAAAGCTGCTCGTCATGGCGCAGCCATATTTGATTCATGCCGCGAGCATCATCGAGACACTCGACGAAGAGGAGCTCGGGGCGGCAGCCGTCGGCTTGGAAATCGCGCAAATGCAGCATGAACGTCTTCCTGTTCGATTGTTTATGTCGTAAATCTTGTTTGACGTGGAACGAAAGAAGGACAGAGAAGGGAGAATCCAGAATGGAACCGGTACGAATCGGCATCGGCGGCCCGGTCGGCGCCGGCAAAACGATGCTTGTCGAGAAGCTGACGCGGGCGATGCATCGCCGCTTTAGCATCGCGGTCATTACGAATGATATTTATACAAAAGAAGATGCCCAATTTTTAATCAAACATAGCGTCTTGCCGGAAGATCGGATTATCGGCGTCGAAACGGGCGGGTGCCCGCATACGGCCATTCGCGAAGACGCATCAATGAATTTTGCGGCCATTGATGAACTGAAACGGCGCCATCCAGATGTGGAACTCATTTTGATCGAGAGCGGCGGCGATAACTTGGCGGCGACCTTCAGCCCGGAGTTGGTCGATTTCTCCATTTATGTCATCGACGTCGCCCAAGGGGAGAAAATTCCGCGCAAAGGCGGACAAGGGATGATGAAGTCGGATTTGCTCGTGATCAACAAAATCGACCTTGCCCCTTACGTCGGCGCCAGTCTGGAAGTGATGGAACGGGACGCCAAAGCAGCGCGAGGGGCGAAGCCGGTCATTTTTACGAATTTAAAAGAAGAGATTGGTCTTTTTGACGTTGTGGATTGGATCGAAAAACAGGTGCTGCTGGCAGGGCTGGAAGAATGAGCTGGACGGGGCGTTTGCGATGTACAGCGGTCGTGAAAAACGGCCGCACCGTCATTTTGGACAACTATAGTGAAGGGGCGCTGAAACTGATGCGTCCTGTTTACCTCGACCCGGCTCATCCGACGTTATATCTTGTCCACGTGGGCGGCGGGTATGTCGATGGGGATTCATATGATATGGAAATCTTCCTCGAGCCCAGCGCCCGGTTGATGGTGACGACCCAGTCGGCGGCGAAAATCTACAAAACTCCTTCAACGCCTGTAAGGCAGTATACACGATTGTCACTTGGGGAGCAAAGCGTACTTGAATATTTCCCCGACCCGACGATCGCCTATGAGCATGCGCGCTTTTATCAAGAAACGACGGTGTACATCACGCCAAGCTCCACGTTTGTTTATGGCGAAATCATCACGCCTGGATGGTCGGAAAGCGGCGAGCTGTTCCGCTATGATTGGATTCGCTCGAAACTGAAGGTGTATCAAGACGAGGCGCTCGTTCTGTTTGATCATCTGTACTTGGACTCGCGGCAGCACTTAACGAGCATGCTGCAGCTCGGCGGCTACACGCATGTCGGATCATTCGTGGCTCTTTCTCCGTTTATCACAAAGGAAGTGTTAGAACAGTTCAACCAATTCATGGAAGAGATGCCGCAAGAGGTTCGCTGCGGTTTTTCAGCGGCGGCCGTTCCAGGCTTTTCTGTACGTATATTGGCGTATGAAACATCGGTCATCGAAGCGATATTCCAACGCGTCCAACAGTTCATTCGCCAACAATGCGGTGAGAAAGCGCCAGTCTGTTGGAGGAAATATTGACAAGGGAAAGGAAGAAGACAATGGGAACGATATGGCCTGTGCTCTTGTTTGGATTGCTGCTTGGAATGAAACATGCGACGGAACCGGATCATGTCATTGCCGTTTCGACCATTGCCAGCCGGACGAAAAAACTGTCCCTTTCATCGCTGGCCGGCATGTTTTGGGGAATTGGCCATACGTTGACGCTGCTCGTTGTTGGGATGGCGATGATCGCCTTTGAGCGGCAAATTCCTGAACAGATTGCTTCTTATCTCGAAATGGGCGTCGGCATCATGATCGTTATTCTAGGAATTGCTAGTTTCCGTTCGACAATGAGGCTGGATCATCATCACCAGGGCGATATTCATCATTTACATGTGAAATCGACATTGATTGGCATCGTCCACGGTTTAGCCGGCAGCGCCGGAATGGTGTTGTTGACGATGACGACGGTCAAAGGAACTTGGATGGCGCTTGCTTTTATTTTGATTTTTGGCCTAGGAACGGTCATCGGCATGATGCTGTTCACGACGTTTCTCGGGATTCCGTTTGTTTGGATGAAAGCGAAACAGCAAGTCATGAATCAATGGATCGTGAAAACCGTCTCCCTCATCAGCATCGCCTATGGGGTCTATTACATGTATCATATCGCCGCCGAAATTTGACGCTCCTCGCGGCTGGCGTCATAGGTGGAGGGTTGTTCAAAACAAAGAAGCACCGGTCTTGGGAGAAGGCCGGTGCTTCTTTTTCGATGCGGCGTCATCATCACCTCGTGTCACACCAGTGGTTTGACCAGCAACAACTCATCTCGAATAGGAATGCCGTCAGGACTTGTTTTCGGAATGTTTGGCTTGATTTGTCGCGCCTTGTCGACAGCGTTGGGAAAGACGTTCACAATTTGATAGCCGCGCTTTTGATAGAAACGAAGGGCATGCAAGTTGTCGTTGGTAGTGATCAGTTGAACAGCCGTGCACCTTTGTTGTCTCGCCCATGCCTCTGCCTCATGCAAAAGGGCGCTGCCGATGCCGCGGTTTTCCATTATGCTGTCTAGCGAGATGATCTCGCATTCGCTGCCACGGATGATGAATGTAATCAGTCCGATGATCCGCTGACCGTTCTCAACAGCCGCAAATCCATCCAGCTCGCTGCAGGTATAGATGCCGGTTGAAACAACCATTTGCGGACTTCCCCAATGGTCGTTGAAAAATTGGTTGACGATGGCGCGGTCCAACTGTTTGGTTGGAACGATGTTCAAGGCGCTCCTCCTCCTTTGTGCAGATGATGATTTTCACCCCAATGCATAAGACGTTCACTTCCGTGCGTGAGTTTGACACTCCGCACGCCTAAAGGCGTGGGATTCTTGGGTCGTTTGCGTCCTCATCCATTTCTGGTTCGGACAACGCCCAAATTCAGGGGTGTGTCATCACCCCGTCCCATCGGGTTAGGATGTACCCCAATGGGCGGCGCACCTGTGACCAGTGCGCTAGGTTAGACGGGGCTCGCTTTCATCCCACCCCTCAAGGAGTGGGCTTTCTCGCTCGCTGATCTGTAACAGGGGATGTCCACATCCGTCCTCCTCTTGTGTCAAAGGGCCGAGTCTTTTTGCATCATGGCTCGTTGAAACGATTGAAAAACAGCGAAGGAAATGAATGTTAGCACAATCCCTGACATATATGGCAAACTGGACTTTAAGGTGAACAACCAGCCGGCGATCGCCGGGCCGCCAATGCGGCCGAGCGAATCGAACGATGATAAGACGCCTGTTGCGCTTCCTTGGCCATCCGCTGTATGCTTCGTTAACAAGGCGGAGACGCACGGGCGGATGACGCCGTTGCCAATGCCGAAAATCGTTAAATAGAGCGCGGCTGTCCAAAAGCTGTGAACGAATAAAATGAGAAAAAAGCCAACTGCTGACAGGAACAGCCCGAAACGAATGACAGCGCCTTCCCCGAATGAGCGGATCAGTTTTCCAAGCAACCCTCCTTGGACGATGGCCCCTGCAAGCCCCATGATCATAAAGATGTAGCCAAGTTCCGTCGACGAAAGCCCCGCTCGTTCAGCGGCAAAATAGGCGAACGTCGCTTCAAGTCCGGCGAGGGAAAACGTTGTGATCAGCTGCAGTAAGTATAGGCGCGCTACAGGCCCTTGGAGGGCGGCCGCAAGCGATGGCCGCTTTGTTCGTATATTCATTCGTTTTTCTCTCGGAAGCGACTCATGCAAGAAAACGAAAACGAATAGAGCGGTCAAGAGCGCCAAGCTGCCTGCCATCCAAAACGGAGCGGTCAAGCTCGTTTTTGAAAATATGCCGCCGATCCCCGGTCCGAAAATAAATCCAAGTCCAACGGCCGCTCCGATCATCCCCATTCCTTTGCCCCGGTCTTCTTCCGTTGTCACATCTGCGACGTACGCCATAGCGGCCGGCATCGTGGCCGCCGATAGACATCCGCCGATGATGCGAGCGGCAAACAACATCCAAAGTTTTGTCGCGACGGCGAGCAAGAAAAACGAAAGGGCCAAACCGAAAATGCCGACAAGCAGCATCGGCTTTCGTCCATAGCGGTCCGATAAATTCCCCCACATCGGCGCAAATAAAAATTGCATGAGCGAATAAACGGCCATCAACCAGCCGAGCTGCGTTGGCGTCGCGCCGATTTTTTCTGCGTAAAATGGAAGGACAGGGATAATGATGCCAAACCCGGCCATGACCAAAAACATCACGAGAAACAAAAGCGATAAATCGCGACGATTGCTCATGATCATCATCTCCACGATATGGTTTGCCTCTTTCATCATAATGGAAAGACAGGCATTTTTCAAAGCAGATCGCACCTTGCTTGGCCGTTCCGACGAGGCTGGGATCACTCCCGAATGTCATCCACAACCCATTTTCCTTCCTCCCCATTGACAATGGAAGCGGTTTTCGCGAGACTGGAGGTAAACGGTTCGACAAACAATGAAGCGGACTTTGGACCGGCATCCGCCAAGGGTGCGAAACGACAAACACGCATGGGAGAGGATGGTGCATGATGACCAAAAACGAAATCCAAAAGTGGGGAAAGGAATTCCCGCTGCTTGAAATGATCATGGCGGCCGAAGAGGTGTTTTGGCGCAATCCAAAATATCACGCGTTTGCGCAAGCCATTCAAACGATTCCTTTACGCGAGCGCGATGTTAAGGAGGCCGAAGAGCGATTGCGCCGCTTTGCCCCTTATATCGCAAAAGTGTTTCCCGAGACGCGAACGGCTCACGGCATCATCGAATCCCCTTTAGTCCGGATTCCGAACATGAAACAGCGTTTGGAAAAGATGTTTCAGACCAACATTGAAGGGGAGCTGTTGCTAAAATGCGACAGCCATCTTCCCATCTCCGGATCGATCAAGGCGAGAGGGGGAATCTACGAGGTTCTGAAACATGCGGAAGAACTCGCGCTCGCCAACGGGATGATCACCATAGGAGACGACTATGCGGTCATGGACAGCGAAGAATTCCGGCAATTCTTTTCCCGCTATTCTCTGGTCGTTGGATCGACAGGGAATTTAGGCTTGAGCATCGGCATCATCGGGGCGAAGCTTGGGTTCCGCGTTACCGTTCATATGTCAGCCGATGCGAAACAATGGAAAAAAGACTTGTTGCGAAGCAAAGGGGTTGCGGTCATCGAACATCTCACCGACTACAACAAAGTGGTGGAAGAGGCGCGAAGACAGTCCGCCGAGGATCCAACGTCGTATTTTATCGATGATGAGAACTCGATCCATCTGTTTTTAGGCTATGCGGTGGCGGCGTTTCGGCTGAAAAAGCAATTAGAGGACATGAACATCACGGTTGATGAAAACCACCCGCTCTTTGTATATCTTCCTTGCGGCGTCGGCGGCGGTCCGGGTGGGGTGACGTTTGGCCTGAAGCTCGTGTACGGCGATCATGTGCATTGCTTTTTCGCTGAACCGACGCATTCGCCTTGCATGCTGCTTGGGTTGATGACAGGAGAGCACGACCGCGTGTCGGTGCAAGATTTTGGCCTCGACAATAAGACCGAAGCGGACGGGCTGGCAGTGGGGCGGCCGTCGCGGCTGGTGGGGAACATGCTTGAGAACGTCATCAGCGGCGTCTATACGGTGGACGATTCGACGCTTTACCGCTTGCTCGCGGCGATGGTGGAAACGGAGGAAATCTATTTAGAGCCGTCCGCCTTGGCGGGGGTGGCGGGGCCTGTTCGGCTGTTTCGTGATTTGGCGGGGCAAACGTACGTAGAGGCAAACGGTTTGAAAGAAAAGATGAAAAACGCCATCCATATTGGCTGGGCGACAGGCGGAAGCATGGTGCCAAAGGATGTGATGGAGGCCTATTATCGGGAAGGCGTGCGCATCGAAACGATGACAGGGAACGGTTTTTCTGAAGGACGATAAGATCATTCCATGGAGTTTTGAAACGAATGCATAAAGTGTTGGACGGATTCGATGAAAACCGAAAAAGAAAAGATGTTGGCGGGGCAATGGTACAACCCCGCCGACCCGGAGCTCGTCAAGGAGCGGGAGCGGCGGCTCGTTCGTTTGTATAATGAAACCGCCAACGCGGTCGTCGGCGGGAACCCGGCGAAAGTGATCAAATGGCTCAAATAGCCCAAGGCCGCGCCCCGCGCAAAGCATGTGCGGGGCGTTTGGTTGCATCATCCTTCTTTGTTACGCCCACTGCACTGCCACCGCCCGAACGGGCGAACCGTCGCAGCCAGGCAAGGAAAGGGGGAGGGCAATAATATACGGGTCATCAAAATCGATCTGATCGAAGTTCGCGAAATTTTCCCCGATCACCCCGTTGGCGCCAAGAATGAGCTCGTGAGCGCGGAACGAAGAGCCGTCGGGCGGGTCGATGTTGAGCGCGTCGATGAAAAACGTCCGCACGCCCCGCTCCAGCATCGCTTCAATCACATCCGGCGCGACGTACGGATGATGGAAATACCGCTTTGTTCCGGCGTATTGCGACCAGCCGGTATGAAACAACACAATGGTTCCCGGCGACAGCTTCGGGATATACGGAGCGGCATCGGCCATCGTTACCGCTTCGCCTTCCGCTTTCCCGGTGGCATCGATCACGATGCCGCGGCCAAGAAAATACGTGAGCGGCACGTCATCCAACCGCCAGCCATGCTCGCAAAAATGGAACGGCGCATCGATGTGCGTGCCGCTGTGCGAACCGAGCACAAGGCGGCTGACATGGTAGCCGTCTTGGGCGAATGTCGCCGCCGGTTCGATTTTCGGCTTCGGATCCCCCGGGTACACCGGAGTTTGGGCCGTGATCGGCATGGTGAGGTCGATGATTTTTTTGATGATCATTTCCCGGTATCCTTTCAAGAAAATATTGGCTGCATCCATCATATAACGAAAACATATGGGAAAGAAAGATAGACTCCCATGACCAAAAATTTCGTCACCATCGGAGGAATGAAAATATCCCTATGTTGAACGCTGCCACTTTACGCATTTTGGAGTTCGGGTATTTTCAGGATAGAGAATTGGTTGATGCCGGGCGGAAGAAAAAATAATTGCCCTGTGTTGCAACATTGGGAGCTCATCCGGTGAACAGTAGAACCGGTTTGGTGAACCTATTCACTGTTTTTGTCGACCAATGGCCTACTTAGTTGTGCTGTCTACAAGCCATTGTTCTTGACCAGGTGTAGCCTCTTCTTGTTTGAACATTGTCACAAGCGAGGAAATACATCACCATCAGCAAGCATTTTGCGGTAAAGTGAGCCTTACAGACTTTAGAATGAGACTGCCGTTTGCGCTTGCCATGATGGCACAAAAAATGCTTAAAGATGTAACAGCAGGCTCAATCATCATCTATTGAAATAAGAGGAAAAAGAAGGATTTTTGGGCATGATGGCGAATGAAACAAATAAGCAGGGCGTGTGGGATATATAACAAAGGGGGATGCGTTGGCTAAAGCTGTATGCCCAAAATAAGGAAAGGGTGAAATAGATGGAAACAGCGGTACAGAAACAGAAATTATACATCAACGGCGAATGGCGGGAAGCCAAGTCGTACACTGAGCTGAAATCGCCATACTCACGCGAGACGATTGCCGAAATCCCTGTGGCCACCGAACAAGAAGTCGACGAAGCGATCGCGGCGGCATACGCCGCGCGGCAAACGATGGCGGCCATGCCAGCGCATGAACGAGCCGCCATTTTAGAGCGGGTCGTCGAGCAGCTGAAAGAGCGGCAGGAAGAAGCGGCAAGGTTGATCGCACTGGAAGCAGCCAAACCGATCACCACGGCGAAAGTGGAAGTCGCCCGCACGATCCAAACGTACAAATTCGCCGCCGAAGAAGCGAAGCGCATTCACGGGGAAACACTGCCGCTCGATGCCGCGCCGGGCGGGGAAAATCGCATCGCCTTGACGGTCCGCGAGCCGATCGGCGTCATCGGGGCGATTACGCCGTTTAACTTCCCGATGAACTTGGTCGCCCATAAACTTGGCCCGGCCATCGCTTCAGGCAATACCGTTGTGTTAAAGCCAGCCAGCCAAACGCCGCTGTCGGCCTACTTTATCGCCGAGCTATTTGAGAAAGCGGGCTTGCCGAAAGGGGCGCTCAACGTCGTCACGGGAAGCGGCCGCACGGTCGGCGACAAAATCGTCACCGATCCCCGCATCAGCATGATCACCTTCACCGGCAGCCCGGAAGTCGGCATCGCGATCCGCAATAAAGCAGGCTTAAAGCGGGTGACGTTGGAGCTTGGCTCCAACTCGGCCGTGATCGTCGATGAACAGGTCGATCTTGATCGCATCATCCCGCGTTGCGTATTTGGCGCGTTCACGTTCCAAGGGCAAGTGTGCATTTCGCTCCAGCGCGTCTATGTCCATGAAAAACGCTATGACGAGTTCGTTGAAAAATTCGTCGCTGCCGCGAGACGGTTGAAAACAGGCGACCCGCTCGATCCAGCCACCGATGTGTCGGCGTTAATCACGCCAAACGATGTCGACCGCGCGCTTGCTTGGATTGAAGAGGCGAAACAAGGCGGCGCGAATGTCGTCCTTGGCGGCGAGCGCGACGGCAACATTTTGCTTCCGACGGTCATTGTGGACGCCGAACCGACGATGAAAGTGTCTTGCCAAGAAGTGTTCGCCCCGATCGTCTTGATCAACCGCGTCCGCTCGATCGACGAAGCGATTGCGCTTGTCAACGACTCGCGCTACGGTTTGCAGGCGGGCATCTATACCGATAACGTCCATACCGCGTGGAAAGCGGCGAAGCAGTTGCACGTCGGCGGCGTGTTGATTAATGACATCCCGACGTTCCGCGTCGACCATATGCCATACGGCGGCGTGAAAGAAAGCGGGTTCGGCCGCGAAGGGATCCGCTATGCGATCGAAGAAATGACCGAGTTGAAGTTGATTATTTTCAACGAAAATTGAAGCAACGAGAAATTGAATTTCGACAGAGGACGTTCTTGGCGAAAAAGAGCGTCCATTTTTTCGTGCGGAAACAGGAGTTTTCCTCTTTGGAAGGAAATAAATAAATGAATCATCATTCAGAGGGGGAGAGCGATGGAAACGATCGTACTGACATTTGACCAAAACAAAGCGATATTGGAACTGAACCGCCCGCAGGCGTTAAATGCCATGGATGTGAAAATGCTAACGGAACTCGTCGACGCGCTGCGGAAAATCAAGGAAAGTGACGCTTCCGTTGTCGTCATCCGCGGCAAAGGGAGAGGATTTTCTGCGGGTGGCGACATTAAGACAATGCTGGCGGTTGATGACCCGAGCCAATTTCAAACCGTGATGAAAACGATTCAGGAGATGATCATGCTCTTGTATACGATGCCGAAAATCACTGTTTCGCTCATCCATGGCCCAGCGGCCGGCCTTGGATTCAGCTTTGCCTTGGCGAGCGATTACCTCATCGCCACGAAAGAAGCGCGCTTGGCGATGAATTTCATCGGCATCGGCCTCATCCCAGACGGCGGCGGGCATTTCTTCTTGGCCCAGCGGGTCGGCACGGCGAAAGCCAAACAGATCATTTGGGAAGGAAAACCGATGAGCGCGGACGAAGCGCAGCAGCTCGGGCTGATTGACTTCATCGTCGAAGATGAACAACAGGCGGAACAAGCAATCGCTTCCTTGCAAGAAAAACCGCTTCAAGCCATGATCGCCACGAAAATGTTGTACGTCGAACAAACAAAAGAAGATTTGCTTCGCGTGCTCGAACTCGAAACCGACGCCCAACAGCGCATGCGGCAAACCGAAGACCACCGCGAAGGCGTCCGCGCCTTTTTAGAAAAGCGGAAGCCGGTGTTTGGGGGGAGGTAAGAGGGATTGAGACAACAAACTCCTGCCTGACTGCGCTTGTGTGCATCTTGGCAGGAGTCTCCTTTGTTCGTTGAGTTTTATGAACGTTCCAAACAGGAAATAAAACATCGATTTCATTGTGCGATTTTGACATACAAAATTTAAAAATAATAGTCAGTATTTATGGTAGAATGTAAGAAGATAGAAATTATCCAATCATACAACAGGGGGAGAGAATGATGAAAAAACTAATTAACGACCCAAATCAAGTTGTCAATGATATGTTGGAAGGAATGGTTGCCGCTTATCGTGATCGGTTGAGAAGGCTGCCGGGTACGAATGTGATTGTGAGAAACGACGCTCCAGTAAAAGGAAAAGTCGGAATCGTGAGCGGCGGCGGCAGCGGACATGAGCCGGCGCATGCGGGCTATGTCGGCAAAGGAATGTTAGATGCGGCGATATGCGGGGAAGTGTTTACCTCACCGACACCTGACCAGGTGCTTGAGGCGATCAAAGCGGTCGATAGCGGGAAAGGTGTATTCCTTATTATCAAAAATTATACGGGAGATGTCATGAATTTTGAAATGGCCGCGGAGTTGGCCGAAGCAGAGGGGATTCGTGTCGCGAAAGTCATTGTGAATGACGATGTTGCGGTGGAAGACAGCACGTTTACGACAGGGCGGCGCGGCATCGCGGGAACGGTGTTCGTTCATAAAATCGCAGGGGCGCTGGCGGAGCGCGGCGCATCGCTTGAAGAAGTAGAAGCGGTAGCGAAGAAGGTGGTGCAAAACGTCCGTTCCATGGGAATGGCACTTACTCCGTGCACCGTGCCGGCAGCGGGGAAACCAGGCTTTGAACTTGGCGAAAATGAAATCGAAGTTGGCATCGGCATTCACGGCGAACCGGGAATTGAAAAAACAACGCTTAAAACAGCGGACGAAATCACGGAAACGTTGTTGAACAAAATTTTCGCTGACATGAAATTAGAAAAAGGCGATCGCGTCGCAGTGATGATTAACGGGCTTGGCGCGACACCGTTAATGGAGCTGTATATTGTGAATAAAAAAGTGTCGGAAATCTTAAAGGAAAAGCAAATTCATGTTCATGAAACGTTTGTCGGAGAATATATGACCTCTCTGGAAATGGCGGGATGCTCGATATCGCTATTGAAATTGGATGATTCCTTAATCGAATTGTTAGATGCGCCTGCCGATACAATTGCGTTGAAAAAATAAAGGGAGAGGAGAAATCATCATGGCGTTTGGCGTGGAACAGGCAAAACGATGGATGAACATCGCAAACGATAAAATTCAGCAACAAAAACAATATTTAACGGAGCTCGATCAAGCAATCGGCGATGGCGACCATGGGCTAAATACGGCGCGGGGATTTCAAGAAGTAGTCGAAAAAATTGCTTCTGTCAATTACGAAGATCTCGGTTCGCTTTTCAAAGACGTAAGCATGACGTTAATCGCGAAAGTAGGCGGAGCTTCAGGGCCGCTATACGGCACTGCATTTTTGAAAATGTCATTGGCGCTAAACGGGAAAAAGGAAGCGGATGATAAAGAGCTGGTCGCAGCGTTAGAAGCGGCGTTAAGCGGAATCAAAGCGCGCGGAAAAGCAAGCGTTGGCGAAAAAACGATGGTTGATGTGTGGGAGCCGGTCATAGAGTTGTTGCGGGAAAAGGGAAGCATGCAAGCGAAAGAAGCGGCGCTTCTCGCAAAAGAAAAAATGGAACACACAAAAGAACTTGAGGCGAAAAAAGGGCGCGCCGCTTACTTAGGAAAGCGATCGGTTGGCCACATCGATCCAGGTTCGGCTTCTTCGTATTTTTTGTTTGCCGCTTTAGCGGAAGCGCTGGAAGGATAAAGGGGAGATCAATTCATGAAGTATGTCAGCCTTGTATTAATTTCGCACAGTGAGGAAATTGTAAGCGGTTTAAAAAAACTATTGAATCAAGTTCAGCCTGATGTTCCGATCGCAATTGCCGGGGGAAATGATGGAGAGATTGGAACAAACGCTTTCCGCATCAAGGAAGCGATTGAGTCCGTTTATTCGGAAAAAGGGGTTGTTATTCTGTTTGACCTTGGAAGTGCTTTGATGAATGCGGAATTGGCAATCGAAATGCTGGAGAAAACGGGTCATATCGCCATCGCCGATGCCCCATTGGTGGAAGGAGCGTATATCGCCGCTGTGGAAGCAGGGTTGGGCAAATCGCTCGATGAAGTCGTCCGAGCGTGTGAACAAGCGAAGCAAATGGTGAAGGTGGAACATTAAGAATTTACGGTGTAGATTTATCATAAATTATGGATATAGATGAATACATTGTCATTACAGATTGAAAAGCGGTCGATTTTTGAAGAATTCGAGATGATCGAATACAAACATCAAAACAACTGATGTCAAAGCGGGGATTTGACCAAGCATTGGTACTCAGAAATCATTATGATTTCTGGGTTCATTTTTTTACAAAAAATTGTTTTTTGAAACAAAATTCGACAACATTCTTCATCGGATTCATATATGGTTTAGATAGAATCATTAAAGGGGGAGTTTTTGAGTGTTTTGTCATCAATGCGGTGAAAAAGTATCTGATCAAGCTCGGTTTTGCCCACAATGCGGTGTGCCGTTGCGGGAGGGGGAACAGGAGACAGATCATCATTTAGATAGTGTTGTGAGCGCAGCGGATGAGGAATCGAATTCGCTTTCTAAAAGCGAACAAGCAGCTAAATACAGCAAAGTCCGACGGTTATTGCCAATTGCCATTCCTGTTGCGAGTTTGATTATTGTAGCTTCTAGCATTGCTGGTTTTTACGGTTATGAGCAAAAGGTAAACGCGCAAGTGGTAGCGTTGCAAAAAAGGCGGAGGAGCTTGCTTTGAAAGGAGAATATGAAAGGGCGGAAAAAGAATTAAATAAAGCGTTAAATCTTCGTCCGAATTATACGGTGTTATCTAAAGATATACATGTTATTCGACAAGCGGAAGCGCTTGCGAAAGGGCTGCAAGAAGTAGAACAAAAGATAAAACAAAAACAATATGATGAAGCTGCCGAACAATTAGAAAATGTGAAAAAGGAATATGAAAAGAGAAAAGGCCCTTTGTTTAACCCATTTCAGAAAGAAATTACGAGAAGAGATATTACGATAACGGTGGGGAAAATCAAACAGGAGTTAGACGAATTAACTACAATTCTGTAGATGAGCAAATTTGCTAACATAAATTTACAAACTAAACAAAAAAGGAGACATGAACCCGATTCCTTGGTTAGAATAGATGTGCTACCAACTACCCACAAGGAGGTTCATGTCTCATGAATAGATTAGCACATCATCAAGGAATCCACAAGTTTTTCATGACGCTGGGATTGGCGCTTTATTTCTCGAAGCCGGTCATCAAGCATCTCGTTCATCTTGTCGACGCCTTGACGACCAAGGGATTTTCGGGGACATTGACGGATGTCCGGTACTGGAGTTTTCATCCGAATCATCGAACCACGCTCAGCCACTTTTTCACGAAAAGCCCTTGGAACGAGGAAAAACTGCTTGAGAAGCTTCAGGAGTGGGTTCTTCGCCAGATCGAACGCCTGGCCAAACGGACGAATCAACCCCTGTTCCTTTCGATTGATGATACCATTTGCCAAAAAACGAAGCCTTCGTCACGGGCAACGCACGCCATTCAAGGGTGTGACTGGCATTTCTCTCACAGCGATCATCAATTGGTCTGGGGGGCATTCGCTTGTTTGGCTGATGGTGCACACCTTCACGCAAGCGTTTGCGCTCGCCTTTCGTCTGTATGACAAGACATCGGGAAGAAGCAAAATCGACCTGGCGATCGAGATGCTTTCCTCGCTCAAGGGGAAGCGGGCTCAGCCGGTGTATGTGCTCGTGGATTCATGGTATCCGTCCCAAGCGCTCATCGAAGCCTGTCTGAAACAAGGATTCCATGTCATCGCCATGCTCAAGACGAACCGGATTCTCTACCCGAAAGGTATCGCCATCCAAGCGAAGGAGTTTGCCCGCTATATCGAGCCAAATGACACCCGCCTCGTCACGGTGGGGAACGAGCGCTATCGTGTCTACCGCTACGAAGGCGCGCTCAACGGTCTTGATGACGCGGTGGTGCTGCTGGCTTGGAAGGCGGATCAACCGATGACGCCGGATCATCTCCATGTCATATTGAGCACCGACCGGGAGCTGAGTGACGAAGACATCTTGCGTTACTATGCCCAGCGCTGGACGATCGAATGCTTTTTCCGGCAGGCAAAAGACCAGCTGAAGCTCGATGGGTACCGTGTTCGCCACGTTCGGGCGGTGAAACGGTATTGGGTCGTGGTGCTGTTCGCCTGCGTATACAGCATCGCGGAATCTCAACAAGACATCTCTTCCGGCCTGGAGCTTCTTCGGTCTCGGAAAGGGCACAGCGTCGTCGAGTTCATCTATGACGCCGCAAAGCAAGATATTCCCATTGATGTGATCAAAAAACAGCTCCATGTCGCCTAAGGGGTCTCCTGTTTGTCTCTTAGGGAATGGAAATTACTGTAATGAAAAATACTCATCTACAGTACAGAAGTATAAATCAATGGTTTAACAAAGAAAATGCCAGACTTCAAAGCATGAAAGATAAGCAAAAAATCAAAGGCACCACTCGTAAACAGGATGTCAATGGCGCATTAAACATCTTAAAGAAAAGTAAAGCTGTAGACCTGAGTGTCTTATGCTCTAGCGGCGAAGTGGACACGCCTCAAAGAATAAGGATTGCTTGAAGCAGTCAAACTTCTTTGGAAGCCCCCACTTCAAATTTTCGCTAGAAAATTAAGTGGGGGTAGTTCACGCGCAGAAGATGTCCGGCGCATGATTGAGGCGTGCGAGGAAAACGGTGTTTTATTCATGGAAGCGTTCATGTACCAGTTTCATCCGCAGCATGAACGGGTGAAGCAGCTTTTAGCCGATGGGGCGATCGGTGACATCAAGTACATGCGCACCCATTTCTCCTTTTACTTGCAAGACCGGGAAACGAATATCCGCATGAACCCTAAGCTTGGCGGGGGAAGCCTATTCGATGTCGGTTGCTATTGTGTGCATTCGACGAGACACATCCTTGACGCCGAACCAATCGAATTATTTGTTCAATCCCATTTTGATCCGCACCGTTCGGTCGATTTAACGACGAATGGTTGGATGAGGATGGAAAACGGTGTTCTTGTGCAGTTCACGTGCAGTTTTGACATGCTCTTTCAGAACGAATACGAAGTTATTGGCACGAAGGGGAAAATCGTTGTCTCGCGGGCGTATCGGCCGGATGTGGATGATGGAGAGGGACGGATTACGATCGTAACGGCTGATGGCAGCGAGCGCGAGGAAACGGTGGCAGGCGACCAATACGCGCTGCAAATCGAGCACTTTTCGCGCTCCATTCTCGAAGGAACGCCGCTGTTGTATTCCCTGGAGCGCATGATCCAACAAGCACGGACGCTTGATGCTTGCCGCACATCGATGAAAACGGAAGAGATCGTACAATTATAAAGGAAGGAGAATTGAGATGAACATTACATACGAAAAGTGGTCCGAACTTAATGGAAACGATATTCTGTTGTTCACCTTGGTCAATGATCGCGGCATGGAACTGTCGACGACAAACTACGGATGCATCGTGACGGACATCCGCGTTCCCGACCGGAACGGCAAGATCGAAAATGTCGTGCTCGGGTTTGGCCGGTTTGAACCGTATTTGACCAACGCCCCTTACTTTGGCGCGGTGATCGGCCGGGTGGCGGGGCGCATTCAAGGGGCGAGTTTTGAGCTTGATGGCGTCACGTACCGGTTGGCGAAAAATGAGAACAACAACCACTTGCACGGCGGCCCGAACGGATTCCATCGCGTGCTTTGGCAGGCGGAACCGGTTCAGCGCGATGATGCGGTTGGGATCGTCTTTTCGTACACAAGCCCGGACGGGGAGGAGGGATATCCGGGAACGGTTCATGTTCAAGTAGCGTATTGGCTCAATAATAACAACGAATGGACCGTCACGTACCGGGCCCGTTCGAACAAAACGACGCTTGTCAATTTGACGAACCATACGTATTTTAACTTAAGCGGCAACGGCAAGCGTGATATTTTGGATCACACGCTGACCATCCAAAGCTCCCGTGTGTTGGAGCTGAATGAGGAGTTGATTCCGACAGGCCGCGTCTTGGATGTCGCCGGCACGCCGTTTGATTTGCGGCAAGGAAAGACGATACGGGAGGCGGTCGAATCCGGGCATCCGCAAATCGAACTCGTTGGCGGAGGCTATGACCATCCGTTTTGGCTCGACCGGCATCATGACAAAGAGATTGTGCTTTCCGATCCAGAGAGTGGGCGGATATTGACCGTCGAGACGGATGAAGTCGGCGTCGTCGTGTACACGTCGAACCAGTTGCCGGAAGGGTTGGATTTGGGCGGCGTGCCGTCGCGGAAATATCTCGGCATTTGCTTAGAAACGCAAGGGCTTCCGGATGCCATTCACCATCCGCAGTTTCCGTCGATCGTATTGCCGGCTGACAAGGAGCAGGTGTCGATGACAAGGTATCGATTTAGTGTTGACTAAGTTGAATTTTAAAATCTGAAAGCAGTTGTGGAAACAGAAAGTCATCATAACAAGTGTCGGGATGTAAAGCATTACGTAATAAAAAACGGTAACATCAGAGTGTGGGGGATCGTATGCTCATCCCCCCTGTAAAACTTCAACCAACATAGTTGTGGTTTTACAGGTGAGAATACTTTGTTTATATGATATACAAACAAATATGAAAGCGTTATAATAAAACTGAAACAAATCATTCTCGCTTATTTAAGGAGGACTTGGACATGGCGTATTTCCCGAATATCGGCACCATTCCATATGAAGGACCAGAGTCGCGCATCCGTTGGCGTTTAAGTTTTATAATCCAGAAGAAAAAGTCGGCGACAAAACAATGGAGGAGCATTTGCGCTTTTCAGTGGCCTATTGGCATACGTTTACGGGGGATGGGTCGGATCCGTTTGGCGTCGGCAATATGATTCGTCCATGGAATAAGTACAGCGGCATGGATCTGGCGAAGGCGCGCGTGGAGGCGGCGTTTGAGCTGTTTGAAAAGTTAAACGTTCCGTTTTTCTGCTTCCATGACGTCGACATCGCGCCGGAAGGGGAAACGCTCAGCGAGACGTACAAAAACTTGGATGAAATTGTCGATATGATTGAAGAATACATGAAAACAAGCAAAACGAAACTGCTGTGGAATACAGCGAACTTGTTCAGCCATCCACGCTTCGTTCACGGGGCGGCGACGTCGTGCAATGCTGATGTATTCGCCTATGCGGCGGCGAAAGTGAAAAAAGGGCTGGAGATCGCGAAGCGGCTCGGAGCGGAAAACTACGTGTTTTGGGGCGGTCGGGAAGGTTATGAGACGCTGCTGAACACGGACATGAAGTTGGAGCTTGACAATTTGGCTCGCTTCTTGCACATGGCGGTCGACTATGCGAAAGAGATCGGTTTTGACGGCCAGTTTTTGATCGAGCCGAAGCCGAAAGAGCCGACGAAGCATCAATACGATTTTGATGTCGCGACAGCGTTGGCATTCTTGCAAACGTACGGGCTCAAGGATTACTTCAAATTCAACATCGAAGCGAATCATGCGACGTTGGCGGGCCATACGTTTGAACATGAGCTGCGCGTCGCCCGCATCCACGGCATGCTTGGTTCGGTCGATGCGAACCAAGGCGATATGCTGCTTGGCTGGGATACGGACGAATTCCCGACCGATTTGTATACGACGACGTTGGCGATGTATGAAATTTTGCAAAACGGCGGCCTTGGGCGCGGCGGCTTGAACTTTGACGCGAAAGTGCGGAGAGGCTCATTCGAACCGGAAGATTTGTTCTACGCTCATATCGCCGGGATGGACAGCTTTGCGATCGGCTTAAAAGTCGCGCATCGATTGTTGGAAGACCGCGTGTTTGAACAGTTCATCGAAGAGCGGTACAAAAGCTATACGGAAGGCATTGGCCGCGAAATTGTCGAAGGAACGGCCGATTTCAAAAAACTCGAGGAGTATGCCTTGCAGCTCGGCGAAATTCGCAATACGTCCGGCCGCTTAGAGCGGCTGAAAACGCTGCTCAACCAATATTTGTTGGAAGTCAGCGTGCCGAGCGTATCCCGTTCGTGAAAGAGGGATGACTTTGGAATACGTCATTGGCGTCGATTTAGGAACGAGTGCAGTCAAAGTATTGCTTGTCGATCGAAACGGGCAGGTAAGAGGGGAATGGACCGAGTCCTATCCTCTCTACCAGCCGCATTCCGGCTATAGCGAGCAGCGCCCCGACGATTGGGTGGAAAAAACGATCGTCGCACTGCGCCGCGTCTGGGAGACGGCGGGCGTTTCCCCCGAGTCGATCGCGGGGATTAGTTTTTCCGGACAGATGCATGGGCTGGTGCTGCTTGATGACGATGGGAATGTGGTGCGCAATGCGATTTTGTGGAATGATACGAGAACGACAGCACAGTGTCGGGACATTGAAGAAAAGGTCGGCCAAGACGCGCTGCTGGCAATCGCCAAAAACCAGGCGCTTGAAGGATTCACCTTGCCGAAGCTCCTTTGGGTGAAACAACACGAACCCGAGCTGTACGAGCGGGCGCGGGTGTTTTTGTTGCCGAAAGATTACGTCCGCTTCCGCTTGACCGGGCACATCGCGATGGATGTATCGGATGCGGCGGGGACGTTGCTGTTGGATATCAAAACGAAAACGTGGAGCGAGGCGATCGCCCGGGCGGTCGGCGTCGATCTTTCGCTTTGTCCGCCGCTTGTCGAGGCGACGGCATGGGTCGGGACGCTGCGTCCGGAGGTGGCCGAACAGACCGGGCTGCCGGCATCGGTGAACGTGTTCGCCGGCGGAGCGGACAACGCTTGCGGCGCGGTGGGTGCGGGCATTTTGGCAGAAGGCCGCATGATGTCGAGCATCGGCACATCGGGCGTTGTGCTTGCCTATGAACAAAGCGGGGAAAAAGACTTCGCTGGACGAGTGCATTATTTCAACCATGCTGAGTCAAATGCTTACTATATCATGGGCGTGACGCTGGCGGCGGGCTACAGCTTTGACTGGTGGAAGCGGACGTTTGCGGAAGACGTGCCGTTTGCCGAGATCGTCCAGCGCGCTGCCGAGTCGCCGATCGGTGCGAACGGGTTGTTGTTTACGCCGTATTTGGTCGGCGAGCGGACGCCTTATGCGGACGCCGATATTCGCGGGTCGTTTGTCGGCGTCGATTCGCGGCAGACGAAATGGGATTTTGCCCGCGCGGTCATCGAAGGCATTACGTTTTCGCTAAACGAATCGGTCGAAATTATCAAAGCGAGCGGCAAAACGATCGATTCGGTCGTCTCGATCGGCGGCGGGGCGAAAAGCGCTGAGTGGCTGCAAATCCAAGCCGATATTTTCGATCTCCCGGTGGAAAAGCTGAAGAACGAACAAGGGCCGGGGCTCGGCGCTGCGATGATCGCCGCGTGCGGCGTCGGCTGGTTCGATTCGCTCAAGCAATGCGCGGATGCGTTCAAACAAGTCGAATCCGTCGTCGAACCGCGGCCGGATGCGGCGGCGAAATACAAAGAGCTGTTTGCGATTTATCGCGATGTATATCCGCGTACGAAAGAACTGGCGAAACGGTTAAAGGTGTTTCGGCCGTGACGATAAACTCCCTAAACCAGTGGATGGTTTGGGGAGTTTTTTGTTTGATCAAGCAATAAGGCAGGATGACCCGCCACGTTTGTCGAAAGGAGAACTTGAAAGGTGGAGATGAAACATGGACATTCGAAAAGAATTCGAACATCTTCAATATTTCTTTGACTCGTATTACAATCAGACGTTTTATAATGCTCAATTAGAAGAACAGTTTTTGCGATTTCTAGCGGATGAGCCGAAATGGGTGGTTCGTGCCTTGAAGCTGGAAGTAGAGAAACTCGAACGCATCCATCATCGCCGCGATACGGAGACATGGGCAAAAATCGAAGAACTTGTCCATGAAAACAGCATGCGCTATTTTTCGTTTGAGGATGGCAAAACGTTTATCAAAGTGGCCAGCCGTTTGTTAAAGGATATTGAGTAAAGGGACAAATCATGAACAAACAGCCTGTTTATTGGACGTCAGGTGACAGCGATTAGGCATGGATCGTATTGTTCGCTTTATGTTTCGATCGATTGATTGAACAACGGATAACACCTGTTCTTACCATATGTATGTGAGATGTTGAAAACGCGCCGCGTTGGCCGGACAGCTGTCGTTCATGGAGCGTGCAAAAGACATAGTCGGCGTAAAGATTGATTCGACAAAGGGGGGAGGAAATCCGAGCACGAAGCGCGAAAAAATAGGAGAGGGGCAAAACGGTTTTAGCCGAAAGAAGGGAGATACGTATGTTCTCTACACTTCCCATCCCGATCATCCAAGCCCCGATGGCTGGCGGAGTGTCGACGCCTAAACTGGCGGCGGCGGTGTCGAACGCCGGAGGGCTTGGTTTTTTGGCCGGCGGGTACAAGACAGCGGAGGCCATGAGGAAGGAAATTCACAAGCTGCGGACGTTGACGGACCGGCCGTTTGGGGTGAATGTGTTTGTGCCGGGGGATAAAACAGTGGATGAAAAGGCGCTCGAACGCTACCGCGCCGTGCTCGAATCCGAGGCGGAGCGGCTTGGGGCGTCAGTCGGCGAGCCGAAATGGGATGACGACGACTGGGAGGCGAAGTTTGATGTGCTTCTTGAGGAGCGGGTGCCGGTCGTCAGCTTTACGTTCGGCTGCCCGGACAAGGAAGTGATCGCCGCCTTGCAAAAGGCCGGGTCGTTTGTCATGGTGACGGTGACATCAAGGGAAGAAGCCTGCATGGCTGCTGAAGCCGGGGCGAATGCGCTTTGTGTGCAAGGGGAGGAAGCGGGAGGGCATCGGGCTTCGTTTGGCAACGATCCGAAAAAGGATGGGGCGCTCGAGTTGTTTCCGCTGCTGGCCCAAGTGCGGACGGCGGTTCGGATTCCGCTTGTGGCGGCGGGCGGGATCATGGATGGGCGCGGCATCGCGGCGGCGCTCAAAGCCGGGGCGAGCGTGGTGCAGCTCGGGACGGCGTTTTTGCGCTGCCCGGAAAGCGGGGCGCATCCGCTCCATAAGCAGGCGCTTGCCGATCCGCGGTTTGCCGAAACGGCCGTGACGAGGGCGTTTACCGGCCGGCCGGCGCGCGGGCTTGTGAACCGGTTTATGGCGGAGTATCGCGCCATGGCGCCGGCGGCATATCCGCATGTGCACCATATGACGAAGCCGCTGCGCGCCGCATCCGCCAAGGCGGGCGACCCGGAGGGAATGTCGCTTTGGGCCGGGACAGGATACCGGCTGGCGCGGGAGCTTCCGGCCGCGGAGCTTGTCGAAGAGCTGAAGCGGGAGCTGGAGGAAGCTTGGCGGAAATGAGTGAAACGTCCGCGCTTGTCGGTTACGGCCGTGGACGTTTCGCTATTCCCCAACGCTGCAATTTTTTCACTAATGTCGAATGATCGATGCCGAGCTGTTCAGCCGCTTTGCGGAGCGATGGGGCAGCTTCGAGCGTTTCGAACACGAGCTGTTTTTCGTACTGTTCCACTTTTTCTTTCAGCGTCGATGCTGACGGTGACTCCATTTGACGGCGGATGTGGGACGGCAAGTCATCGGGTTCGATGCATCGGGACGGAACGGAGACGACTAAATTTTCCATTAGGTTTTTTAATTCGCGGACATTGCCGGGCCAATGGTATCGCTCCAGTACCGCTTTGGCTGCTGGCGACAGCTTCTTTGGAATGCGGTATTGTTCGCAGAAAAAGCTGAAATAATGGTCAAGGAGCGGCTCGATGTCCTGCGGGCGCTCGGACAGCGGTGGAACGTACAGTTCAACGACGTGAAGCCGGTAGTACAAGTCGGCGCGAAACAGGCCGGCTTCCATTTGCTTTTGAAGGTCTTGGTTGGTGGCGGCAATGACGCGGACATCGAGCGCTTTCGCTTTACGGCCGCCGATGCGCTGTATTCTTTTTTCCTGAAGAACGCGCAACAGCTTCACTTGCAAGGAAAGCGGCATTTCTCCAATTTCATCAAGCAAAATCGTGCCGCCATCGGCAAGTTCAAACAAACCGATTTTGCCGCCGGCTTGGGCGCCGGTGAACGCCCCTTTTTCATAGCCGAACAGCTCTGACTCAAGCAACGATTCAGGAATCGCCGCGCAGTTGACTTTAATGAAGGGAGCGTCTTTGCGTGGGCTGAGATAATGGATCAAATTAGCGATCACTTCTTTGCCGACGCCGGACGGGCCGGTCAATAACACCGTTGTTGGGTAGGCTGCGATTTGCATTACTTTGTCGATGAGTGTTTTCATGGCCGGGCTGCGGCAAATCATGGCCTCCTCACGGTTGTCGACGGAGAACGTATAACGATGCTGGTTGAGCTGTGAAAAACTTTTGGCTTTTTCCAACTCAAGCTTCAGCTTGTTCAGTTCCGAGATGTCGCGGACGCTCGTGACCACCATCTCGATGTCTCCTTGTTCGTTGAATACTGGATTTCCAGTGACGATGACATCTTTTTTTCCGCCAATGGTCTGCAACATGGAAATACGTTGCTTTTGCTTTAAAACGAGCAAAGATACGGATTGATCGAAATAGCCTTCACGAACGAGTTCCTCCATATGCCGGCCAATCAGCTCCTCACGCCGAAATCCAGTGATTTGTTCATAAGCGGAGTTGACCATAAGCGTTATGCCGTTGCCGTCAACGACATAGATGCCATCTGTTGAGAATTCGATAATTGTTTCCATTTGTTTGGAAAGTTGACGGTAATGTTCGATTTCATTGAAATCTTGCAAAACAGCAACTGCACCGGCTAATTCACCGTTTTCATAAAAAGGAGTGCGATTGACAAGAAAGGTGCGTCCGTGAATGATCGCTTCTGTCCCGATCATTCGTTCCCCTGTTTTGGCTACATGTGGGAGCTTTGTTTCGGGCAACAGGGCAAAGATGTCTTTGCCTTTCCACTCTTCTCCTTCGAGGTGAAGCAGTTGTTTTGCTGCGTCATTGAGAAAGACAATCTGGTTATATCGATCAATGACGATGACGCCGTTATGAAACGAGGAAAGAAGAGATTGCATCCATTCCTGATTCATCGTGGTATTCAATAAGAATCCCCCTTTTTTTCGATTGGTGAAAATAATCACCGACTGGTGAAAACGGTAACAATATGCTTATTTCAACAGAGTTGTCATCTTTTCCTTCTCTGCAATGGTGATTTTTTTCGTTGAAATATGAATGTAGTGTCATAAAACATTTGAGTCGACTGCTTTTTGGTTATGTTCTTTTTATTAGACATGCCTTAGCTCGTTTTTCGGATGAAAGACTGCCAAATGGCCGATGGTGTCCGCGTTCCACCAGTCCTGTGGAGGGAGAGAGAAGGATTGTTATAACTTGTGTATGTCGTCAGCTATG
This sequence comes from [Bacillus] caldolyticus, assembly GCF_003595605.1. Classification (NCBI taxonomy): domain Bacteria; kingdom Bacillati; phylum Bacillota; class Bacilli; order Caryophanales; family Anoxybacillaceae; genus Geobacillus; species [Bacillus] caldolyticus. The sequence goes on from NZ_CP025074.1 coordinate 154,779, forward strand.
GGGGTTGGCATACTGCTTGCGTAAATGAAAAAACAGGGGAAGGTGACAAGACCCCCTAATCAAATAATGATAGAGGAGGAAAAGATGATGACAAACATAGTTAAACCTCGCCCAAAGTTGTATGTCATGGATAATGGACGAATGAGGATGGACAAGAACTGGATGATTGCGATGCACAATCCGGCGACGATTCACAATCCGAATGCACAGACGGAGTTTGTGGAGTTTCCTATTTATACGGTTCTTATTGATCATCCGGAAGGAAAAATTTTGTTCGATACAGCCTGTAACCCGAATTCTATGGGTCCTCAAGGTAGATGGGCGGAAGCGACCCAGCAAATGTTCCCATGGAATGCCAGTGAAGAATGTTATTTGCACAATCGGTTAGAACAGTTAAGAGTCCGTCCAGAGGATATTCGTTATGTTGTTGCTTCTCATTTGCATTTAGACCATGCTGGATGTTTGGAAATGTTTACGAATGCGACGATTGTTGTCCATGAAGACGAGTTTAACGGTGCATTGCAATGTTATGCGAGAAACCAAAAAGAAGGAGCTTATATTTGGGCTGATATCGATGCATGGATTAAAAACAACTTGCAGTGGCGGACAGTAAAACGGCATGAGGATCAGATTTTGCTGGCAGAAGGGGTAAGAGTGTTAAACTTTGGAAGTGGTCATGCTTGGGGAATGTTGGGCCTTCATGTTGAACTGGCGGAAACGGGGAAAATAATCCTTGCCTCCGACGCGATTTACACAGCGGAAAATTATGGTCCTCCTGTTAAGCCGCCCGGTATTATTTACGATTCGCTCGGCTATGTGAATACCGTCGAACGAATTCGCCGCATTGCTCAAGAAACTAATTCTGAAATTTGGTTTGGTCATGATGCAGAACAATTTAGCCAATTTCGCAAATCCACAGAAGGATACTACGAATGAAAGAAAGGGGCAGTATTGATGACCGCATCCCGCATCGTCTTTCCGCCGCTCAGCTATGTCGGCTGGGGGGCGCTTGGCCAGTTAGTTCCAGAAGTAAAAAGGCTTGGGGCAAAACACGTGTTGGTGATCACCGATCCAGCGCTTGAAAAACTCGGTCTCGTCGAGCAAGTGGCATCTCCGCTCCGGCAAGCAGGGTGCAGCGTGCATGTATATACGGATGTTGTGCCGGAGCCGCCGCTTGAAACGGGGGAAAAGGCGGTGGCGTTTGCCCGCGGCGGAGAGTTTGATCTCGTCATCGGGGTCGGCGGCGGCAGCGCGATGGATTTGGCGAAACTGGCGGCGGTGCTGGCTGTCCACGAAGGATCGGTCGCCGAGTATTTAAACTTGACGGGAACGAGAACGCTTGAGAAAAAAGGATTGCCGAAAATATTGATTCCGACGACATCAGGCACCGGGTCGGAGGTGACGAACATCTCCGTATTGTCCTTAGAAACGACGAAAGACGTCGTGACGCATGACTATTTGTTGGCGGATGTGGCGATCGTCGACCCGCAACTCACTGTTTCTGTTCCGCCGCGGGTGACGGCGGCGACGGGCATTGATGCGCTCACCCATGCGGTTGAAGCGTACGTGTCGGTCAACGCGAGCCCGACATCGGACGGCTTGGCGCTTCAGGCGATGCGTCTCATTTCCCGCTCATTGCGCAAGGCGGTGGAAAATGGAGCGGACAAACAGGCGCGCATCGATATGGCGAACGGCAGCTACCTGGCTGGGTTGGCGTTTTTCAACGCCGGGGTGGCGGGCGTGCATGCGCTCGCGTATCCGCTTGGCGGGCAGTTTCATATCGCCCATGGCGAATCGAACGCCGTGCTCTTGCCGTATGTGATGGGCTACATCCGCCAAAGCTGCACGAAACGAATGGCGGACATGTTAAACGCCCTTGGCGGCAACTCAAGCTTTTTATCAGAGGAGGAGGCGTCGCGCCGCTGCGTCGAGGAGCTCGAGCGCCTCGTCGCCGATGTCGGCATTCCGAAGACGCTCGGCGGTTTTGGCATTCCGGAAAGCGCATTAGAAAGTCTGACGAAGGACGCCGTCCAGCAAAAACGGCTGCTCGCCCGCAGTCCGATGCCGCTTTTGGAAGCCGACATCCGCGCGATTTACCAAGCGGCGTTTGCCGGGGCGATCGTGGAACCGAACAACCAGTGAGAACACAAAAACAGGGGCTGCTTCAGGCTCCTGTTTTTTCTTTGGCTGTTGGAAATAGGGTCTCGCTCCTCAGGTTGGATCCCCTTCCGCTCAAGGGGCGACGTTTTTCACGTTTTCTTGATGGAGAAGCAGGAATTTCCACACGTTGGGGCGAACCCATATACATCAGCCGCCGAAATTCGACAAAAGACGATTCCAGTTCTTGTGGAGGAGGAGCGTTCATGTTTACGACTGTCATTACGCCGCGCGTGTCGGAGACGGACGGCGTCGGCCATATTAACAATACGACCGTGCCCGTTTGGTTTGAAGCGGGGCGGCATGAAATTTTCAAGCTGTTTACGCCTGATTTGTCATTCAAACGTTGGCGAATGGTGATCATCCGCATGGAAGTCGATTATGTCAACCAAATGTATTATGGGCAAGATGTGACCGTGTATACCGGCATTGAACGCATCGGCAACACAAGCCTCACGATTTATGAAGAAATCCACCAAAACGGGGTGGTGTGCGCCAAAGGACGGGCGGTGTATGTCAATTTCAATTTTGACACCGGGCGGCCCGAGCCGATTCCGGATGACATTCGGGCGAAATTGCGCGAACATGTATGGCAGCCAAGAGAGTAGATGAAAGGAGGTGACAGTGTGAAGGAGCATCATCTTTGGGAGCAAGTGAAAACGAAGCTTGCGCAAAAGCTGCCCGGCCCGTCGTTTGACACGTGGTTTGCCTCGACGTCGGCGACGGTGGATGAGGATTGGCTCATCATTGAATGCCTCAACGACATTCAATGTGAATGGCTGCAAACAAGATACGGCGAACTCATCAGTGAAACCGTCCGCGAAGTGTTCGGCCGCGAGATGCGCATCTTCGTCTCTGTCCACGGCGAGCGGCAGAAAATCGAAGAGCGGCTCGAACAGCGATTCGGCGCTCCGATGACCTTCCGTCAATACGTCACCCGCCTTGAGCGGCAGATGGAGGAGCTGGAGCGGCGCATTGACCACTACGCGCGCATCATCGATGAACTGCTGGAATCCCGTCCGATTCACTGATGATCCCCTTAACGAGCAAACCTCCAACAAGAAGCGGCCTCCGCTCCATCAAGCGGAAGGTCGCTTCTTTATGTGATAAAAAGTTACATGGTTCCAACAAATACGTATATTACTCTAATTTTTCATGCGATTATTCATGTTTTTTGTTAAAAGTGTGTTATATAAACTTACATAAAAAATACATGCTTCATGTTTGACGTGATATGATGGGCACAACCAAGGCAAAGGGGGAATGTGAGGGTGATGCGAACAAGAACAATCGGATTATGGGAGTTGCTGGTGATGACGATCCGGCTTTGGCTGCATCGATGACAATAAGAAAGTGGAACAACGTATGAAGTATGGAGGGATGGCGACGTGAAACGAAAACTCGTGTTAATCGGCAACGGCATGGCGGGGGTTCGCTGCATCGAGGAGATTTTAAAACTTGACCGCGAGGCGTTTGAGATCACGATTTTTGGCAGCGAACCGCATCCGAACTATAACCGGATTTTGTTGTCCAAGGTGTTGCAAGGGGATACGTCCATTGATGAGATTACCTTGAACAGTTGGGAATGGTACGAACAAAACGGCATTCGACTGTTTGCTGGCGAAACGGTGACGGACATTGATCACGAAGAGCAGCTCGTCCGGACCGACCGCGGGCGGGTAGTCGAATACGATGAATTGATTTTAGCCACGGGCTCGAACCCGTTTATCTTGCCGGTGCCGGGAGCGGATTTGCCTGGGGTGACGGCGTTTCGCGATATCCAAGATTGCGAGCGGATGATCGAATATGCGAAGACGTACAAAAAAGCGGCGGTCATCGGCGGGGGGTTGCTTGGTTTAGAGGCCGCGCGCGGCCTGCTTAACTTAGGGATGGACGTCGATGTCATCCATATCTTCGATTATTTAATGGAGCGTCAGCTTGATCCGACCGCTTCGAAGCTGTTGCAGCGGGAGCTGGAGAAACAAGGGATGAACGTTTTGCTTCGCAAGGAGACGGCCGAATTGTTCGGCAACGGCCGTGTGGAGGGAGTGCGGTTTAAGGACGGTACGTCCATTGCCGCCGACTTGGTGGTGATGGCGGTCGGTATTCGTCCGAATGTTGATTTAGCGCGGAGAAGCGGCATTGAAGTGAATCGAGGGATCGTTGTCAATGACTACTTGGAAACGAGCGTGCCGCACATTTACGCGGTCGGTGAATGCGCGGAACATCGCGGTGTTGTGTATGGGCTCGTCGCTCCGCTTTATGAACAGGGGAAAGTGCTGGCACAAGCGATTTGCGGCCGAAAAGGAAAGCCGTACGAAGGATCCGTCGTCTCGACCCAACTGAAAGTGTCAGGCGTCGATGTGTTCTCAGCCGGCGAGTTTATGGACGTTGAGGGCACGGAATCGATCAAGTTGTACGACGAAGCGCGCTCGGTGTACAAGAAAGTCGTCGTTCGCCAAGGGAAAATCGTTGGGGCGGTGCTGTTTGGCGATACGAGCGAAGGTCGAAAGCTGTTCGATATGATCCAGCGCGGCGATTCGGTTGAGGCGCTCTCGCTGTCGCTGTTTGCCCCAGCCGCTTTAGGCGGGAAGGGAAGCCTTGCGGCGGCGATGGCCGACACCGATGTTGTTTGCGGCTGCAACGGGGTGACAAAAGGCGCGATTTGTCAGGCGATTGCCGAACACGGGCTTAAGACGGTCGCCGAGGTGCGCGACTATACGAACGCGTCTCGCTCGTGCGGCGGATGCAAAGGGCTTGTCGCCGAGCTGCTTGAGCATATGCTTGGTGAAGAAGCGAACCGGTATGCGGTGAAAGAAACGATCTGCGGCTGCACGGACCTAAGCCGCGAGGAAGTGCTCGAGGCCATCGAACAAAGACGGTTGATGACGGTCAAAGAAGTGATGAGTGTATTGGGATGGAAAAACGAGGAAGGCTGTTCCAAATGCCGTCCGGCGCTCAATTATTACCTGGGCATGCTTTATCCGGGTGAGTACGATGAAGAAGCGGAATCTTTGTTTGTCAATGAACGGCTGCACGCCAACATCCAGGCCGATGGCACGTACTCCGTTGTGCCGCGCATATATGGCGGGGTGACGACAGCCGAACAGCTGCGGAACATCGCCGATGTCGCGGAAAAATACAACGTGCCGATGATTAAGATCACCGGCGGGCAGCGCATTGACTTGCTTGGGGTGAAAAAAGAAGATTTGCCGCGCATTTGGGCCGATCTCGGCATGCCGTCAGGCTACGCCTACGCCAAGGCGCTTCGGACGGTGAAAACGTGCGTCGGCAAGCAGTTTTGCCGCTTTGGGACGCAAGATTCGACCGGGCTTGGCATTCGGATGGAACAAACATTTGAGCGGCTGAAAACGCCGCATAAAGTGAAAATGGCCGTCTCCGCCTGCCCGCGCAACTGTGCGGAATCGGGCATTAAAGATGTCGGCGTCGTCGGCGTCGAGGGCGGATGGGAGATTTATGTCGGCGGCAACGGCGGCACCCATTTGCGTGCAGCTGACTTGCTTTGCACGGTCAAGACGGAAGACGAAGTGATCGAGATGACCGGTGCTTTTTTGCAATATTACCGCGAGTCCGCGCATTATTTGGAACGGACGTCCAAATGGGTCGAGCGCGTTGGGCTCGAGCATATCCGCGAAGTGTTGTTCGATGTGGAAACGCGCCGCGCGCTGCTTGAGCGGCTTCATAAAGCTCTTTCGGCGACAAAAGATCCGTGGCGGGAAATCGTCGAAAACGATGAACTGCAACAAACATTGTTCCGCGATATCGGCGACAAAGAGCCGGTGCCGGTGGAATGAAGGGGGATGACGGCGGGCGGAAAAAGTTGATGTTCCGCCGCCTGGATTGATCATGGGTTAGGATCAATGCTGGAACGAAGAGAGGGAAATGATGGCCATCGTCCAGCCGGAAACGAGGTTTTCGTTTGCGAAACGACGATTTTACGTTGTTGTTCATGAAAGTTTGTAAAGGAATGGCCAAACAGGATCAGACATCGATGCAGGAGGAGGACGAAGAGAGGATGAAGGTGGAAGTGGGAACATTGGAACAGCTGCCGAAGCGGCTCGGAAAATGCGTGCGGGTCGGGAATCGTGAGCTGGCGTTGTTCCGGACGGGTGACGATCAAGTATTTGCCGTTGAAAACCGCTGTCCGCATCGAGGAGGCGATTTGTCACAAGGTATTGTGAGCGGCGAGTTTGTGTTTTGTCCGCTCCATGATTGGAAAATTTGCCTGAAAGACGGCCGGGTGCAGGCGCCGGATGAAGGGTGTGTCAAAACGTACCGCGCGGCGGTGAAAGACGGCTTGGTATATGTCGAGCTGTAGGAAGCGGGGGAATGGCGATGACGAACGAATTGCTGCGCTACTTTCGCGCCAAGGAAAAAGAACGGGCGTCGGAAACGGCCGCCGCGACGCAATGTCCGTTTTGCAGCGTCCAGTGCACGCTTCAGCTGGTGGAGGAGCGGATTGTAGAGCGGCGCCGCTACAAGGCGGTCCCAACCGACAACCCGACGTCCAACGGCCGCCTTTGTTTAAAGGGGATGAACGCCCACCAGCACGCTTTGCATCCCGAGCGGCTGTTGGTTCCGCTTGCGAAAGTGGACGGCCGGTTTGTGCGGGTCGGTTGGGAGGAGGCGCTTTCGCTAATCGCGGAACGAATCATCTCCATTCAGAAGGAAGATGGAGTCGATGCGTTTGCTGTTTACGGCGGCGGATCCTTGACGAACGAGGAGGCGTATTTGCTCGGGAAATTTGCCCGCGTGGCGCTCAAGACGCGGCACATCGACTACAACGGCCGTTTTTGCATGTCGGCGGCCGCGGCCGCGATGAACGACGCGTTTGGTCTTGACCGCGGGTTGACGAATCCGCTCTCCGACATTCCACTCGCCCAGACGATCATTTTGGCTGGGACCAATGTCGCCGAATGCCAGCCGACGTTGATGCCGTATTTTTATGAAGCGAAGAAGAACGGCGCTTTTATCATCGTGGTGGATCCGCGGGAAACGAAAACGGCGGCGTTGGCGGATCTGCACCTGCCGCTCAAGCCCGGAACGGATGCGGCGCTGGCCGTCGGCATCGGGAAAGTGCTGCTTGACGAAGGATATATCGATGAAGCGTTTGTGCGCGAGCGGACGGTTGGGTTTGCCGAATGGAAACAGCACATAGAAGCAGTGGAGATGGATGAGATCGTCCGGCTGACTGACGTGCCGGAAGAGAAGATTCGCTTGGCGGCGCGAAAGTACGGGGAGGCGGCCGATGCGATCGTGCTCACGGCGCGCGGCTTGGAGCAGCAGACGGACGGCTATGCGGCGGTCAGACAGTGGATCAACGTCGTGCTGGCAACCGGAAACATCGGCCGTCCTGGCTCTGGGTTTGGCTCGATCACCGGACAAGGGAACGGGCAGGGCGGGCGCGAGCATGGACAAAAAGCCGATCAGCTGCCGGGCTACCGAAGCATTGAGCATCCGCAACACCGGCGGTATATCGCAAGCGTATGGGGCGTTGCGCCGGATGAGCTGCCGCGAAAGGGGGTGTCAGCGTATGAAATGATGCAAAAAATCGGTGCGGGCGAGATTACCGGGCTGTTGGTCATGGGGTCGAACCCCGTCGTCTCGAGCCCGAATGCGGCGTTTGTGGCCAAAGCGATGCAAAAACTGAAGTTTCTTGTCGTTGCGGATATGTTTTTGTCCGAAACAGCCGAGCTGGCCGATCTCGTGCTGCCTGTTTCGTCGTATTTGGAAGACGAAGGCACGGTGACGAACGTCGAAGGGCGGGTGTGCTTTCGGCCGGCGGCTCGGAAGCGTCCTGGGGAGGTGAAACATGATTGGGAAATTTTATGCGCGATTGCGCACAAGCTTGGCAAGGGCCGCTTCTTCCCGTTCACGTCAGCCGAAGAGATTTTCAATGAACTGCGGTTGGCGAGCCGCGGCGGCAAAGCGGATTATTACGGTGTGACGTATGAGCGGCTTCGGCGCGAACGTGTCTACTGGCCTTGCCCCGATGCGCATCATCCTGGGACTCCTCGGTTGTTTACGGAACGGTTTGCTCATCCGGACGGCAAGGCTCGGTTTGCGGTTTTGCCGTTTCGGCCGGAGAAAGAGGAGACGGATGAATGGTATCCGTTTTATTTAACGACCGGACGGGTGCTTGCTCATTATTTGAGCGGAACGCAAACGCGGCGGAGCCCGGCGCTTTCGGCGCGGCAGCCGGAGGCGGTCGTGGAAATCCACCCGAGGACGGCCAAACGATACGGGATCGGCCCAGGGATGCTTGTGCACATTGAAACGCGCCGCGGTGCGGCGGTCGTCCGCAGCCGTTACAATGATCAAATTCGCGAGGATACCATTTTTGTCCCGTTCCACTGGAGCGGCCTTGGGCAAATCAACAACGTTACGTCCGATGAGCTCGATCCGCATTGCCGGATGCCGGCGTTTAAGCGGTGCGCAGCTCGGGTGCGGCCGGTGGTCGATTTAGGGAGAAATTAGCCATCAAGATTCAAACATCGTTCTGCCTCTCATCAGCAGTTGGAAACCGCACTCATCAAGGTTCGCGAGCGGGGAACGCTATGGTGATGGGTCTAGTCAATCGCCGAATTTTTCAATGAATCACGAATGCAGAAAAAAAACTTCCCAGCAATACGGCGGGAAGTAGGTGGAGAAATCGCTTTCATTTCCATTTTAACATAACAAACACTCTGTGCCAAGGGGGAGTCGGGGGAAGATGGCGAGGAAATCGTTTTGGCGCGTCGGGCATGCGCCGACGCTTTTATCGTCGTTTTTGTATTTTGATATCAGCTTTATGATTTGGAACTTGCTTGGCGCGCTTGGTGTATTTGTCGCTGAGTCGTTTGCGCTCACGCCGGCGGAAAAAGGGATGATGGTCGCCATTCCCGTGTTGGGCGGGGCGCTGCTTCGCATTCCGATGGGGATGCTCGCCGACCGCTGGGGCGGGAAGCGGGCTGGTCTGCTTGGCATGGCGGTGACAGCTGTGCCGCTTGTGTGGGGGTGGCAGTTCGCTGACCGGATGTCGGATGTGTATGCGCTCGGATTTTTATTAGGGGTGGGCGGAGCCAGCTTTGCCGTTGCGTTGCCGCTTGCGAGCCGCTGGTATCCGAAAGAATATCAAGGGCTGGCCATGGGGATCGCTGGGGCCGGAAACAGCGGGACGGTGCTGGCAACGCTGTTTGGCCCGCGGCTGGCGGAGGCGTATGGGTGGAACGCGGTGTTCGGATTGGCGCTCGTCCCGCTAGTTGTTGTCTTTTTTCTATTCGCTTGGCTGGCGCGTGAATGTCCAACAGCGGTGAAACCCGTTTCGTTGCGTGAATACGGAGCCGTTCTCCGTCGAAAAGAAGCATGGCTGTTTTGTTTCTTCTACAGCTTGTCATTCGGCGGATTTGTCGGGCTGACGGGATACTTAGGCATTTTCTTCTTTGATGAATACGGCGTCAGTAAAGTCACGGCCGGCGATTTCGTCACCGCCGTCGTGTTTGCGGGCAGTTTCATCCGCCCGATTGGCGGTTATCTCGCTGACCGGATCGGCGGAATGCGGCTTCTTTCCTTGTTGTTTGCCGTTGGTGCGGTTTTGCTTGCGTTCATCGGCGCATTGCCGCCCCTTCTCATCGTGTTCGGATTGATGGTCGTTCTTTTTCTTTGCTTTGGTGCGGCAAACGGTGCTTTGTTCCAAGTCGTTCCAACCTGGTTTCCGAAAGAAGTCGGTTTGTTGACGGGCATCATCGGCGCCGCTGGCGGACTGGGAGGGTTTTTGCTGCCGAACGTGCTCGGGGTGATGAAGCAGTGGACCGGCTCTTCGGCGTATGGGTTTTGGATGCTTGCTTTCGTTTTCGCGATCGCGGTGATGGCTGCTCGTCGCCTTCAAGGGACGACGGTTACGATCGAACATTTCTCTCAAAAAGCAGCAGAATGAATGGGGCAACCCAAAGAGGCGCTGCAAACTTTCAAAGGAAATCGTTTGATTGAACGAAAAAACTGGTGGAAAACAGTCCTTTCTTTAGGTTGACAAAGAGGGGGCGGTTTTGCGACGTCCACCCTTATCACTGATTTCGGAAGGCTCTCGCCTCTGTAAGGAAACAGGCGGAGCCTTCTTCATCATCTTCCTTCAGAAAGCCTCCAACGGGTTTCAGACGAAGAGGGAGATCGATATAATAGGGAGAAGGAGGCAGGTGTCCAACCTTGAAAAGAAATGGAGGAAGAAATCGTGTCAAACGATCATGCGCTGCGTTTAGACCATCAGCTTTGTTTTGCCATTTATGCTTGTTCTCGTGAATTGACGAAGTTATATCGTCCTTTTCTTGAAGAAATAGGGATTACATATCCGCAATATCTCGTTTTGCTCGTGTTGTGGGAACAAGGGGAGACAACGATGAAAGAGCTTGGAAAACGATTGTATTTGGATTCTGGCACACTGACGCCAATGTTGAAAAGAATGGAGGAGAATGGTCTCGTTCAACGGTTGAGATCGCCAGAAGACGAACGGGTTGTGCGCATTGTTTTAACAGAACAGGGCGAGAAAATCAAACAAAAGGCACAATGCATACCAGAAGAAATTGTCAAACGAGTAGGGCTTTCCAATCAAGAGTGGAGCGAATTGTTGATGTTGCTGCGGTCGTTGCTTGTGCGGCTGAATGATGAACAACATTCTTCTTGGTCAAATGTGCCCGTACTCCAAAGCTGTCCGCGGCAATATTGATGTAACCCTGTCTATTGAAGAATGATGATGAGAAAAGGTGCCCGTGAAGAAATTCAGGGCACTTTCTCATTTGCGATCGTTTTACAATCGATTTTGCAAAAATCGAAGCAGTTCATCTGCTCGGTTGCCGATGAGCGCGATCAGTTGCTCAAACATCGCATCGCGCTCCAGATCGAGCTCAATGATGCGCTTGGCCAGTTCGAGCGCTTGTTTGTCCATGGCGGCGTCCTCCTTCGATCGTCTGGGCGGGGTGGAATCGTTCGTATTCGCGTCGCAGTTCGGCCATTGTCCATTCTTCAAGCCGATCACGGTCAGCGGCTAAGCCGAACCGTACGAGCTGTTCAATATAAAATTGCTTTTTCTTCCGCACGGCGCTTCTCATCCATGTCCCCATTCGATTCCCTCCCTGTTTTTACCTTTACCATACTATCTTTTTCTTCAGTGTACAGCAAATGTGTTAAGCTCATTTACAGGAAATTTAAAAAATATGTTAATTTTATTTACAAAAGTTAGCGAGCTAACATCATTTTTTGTATAATTACGTTAGAAAATATAACGTATTGAGGTGAGGAGTATGACAGCTCATCCGCAAGAAGATCACTACAAATACAAAAAAGTCATTTCGATCGGGGTTGTCAGCGAACTGACCGGGCTGTCGCAACGGCAAATTCGTTATTACGAGGAACGGAAGCTGGTGTTCCCTGACCGTTCGAAAGGCATCCGCAAATATTCGTTCGCCGATGTGGAGCAGTTGATGAAAATCGCCAATCAGCGCGAGGAAGGGGTATCGACGTGGGAAATCCGTCAAGAGATGACGAAAGAGCTGCGCGAGCGGATGTTGAAAGGGCAAATGAATGCGCATTTTCGGCGGCGTTCCTAGGGGCGCGGGCAGATTCGAATTTTGGATGCATCCCCTGCTTGGAAGCAAAGCATGCAGAAAACCGCCTGGCCGTGTGCCAACAGGATGTAAACACAGCGGCGTTTGTCCAATCGTAAGAGCATAGTTGTTTGGCGCGCACAGAGATTCGTGCGTGCTTTTTTGTTTGCAGGATTAAAAGGTTGATTTTAAAAATATTAATCTTTTTTATTAAATGACTAGACAAATAAAAATAAATGTATATAATTTAAATTGAAAACGATATCATTTATTTTACTCAATGAAAAGAGGAGGAATGAATCATGAAACGGATTTTATTGGCGTGCAGTTCTGGCATGTCGACAAGCTTGCTAGTGACGAAAATGCAGGAGTATGCAAAATCCGTCGGTGAGGAGGCAGAGATTTGGGCGGTCGGCCAAGATCAGGCGAAAAAAGAGATGGCCCAAGCCGATGTCATTCTTATTGGCCCACAAATGAGCTTTTTGAAAGAGGAATTGCAAAAAGAAGCGCAAAAATACGGCATTCCAGTCGATGTCATTGACATGGTGGCTTATGGGATGGCGGATGGCAAAAAAGTGTATGAGCAGGCATTGAAATTGATGGGGGACAAGTAAGATGGAAAAAATCGATGTCAATCAACTCACCAATGAACAAGTCGCTTTCCAGTTGATTTTGCATAGCGGCAATGCCCGCAGCAAAATCGTCCAAGCCATCCGTGAATACCGGAACGGACAGGTCGGAGAAGCGGAGCGGCTGATTCAAGAAGCAGAGCAAGACTTAAGCATCGCCCATGATGTTCATTTTCAGCTCATTCAAAAAGAAGCGGGTGGAGAAGAAACAAATCTTACGTTGCTTCTTATGCATGCGGAAGACCATGTCATGTCAACGCTGGCAATGAAAGAAATTGTAAAAGAAATGCTTGCGCTGTTGAAGGAACGAAACGTGTAAAGGGAGGATGGCGACATGAACCAAGCATTATTCGAAAAACTAAGCAAAGTTCTCGTTCCGATCGCAGGAAAGTTGAACAATAGCCGTTATTTGCAAGTGTTGCGCGATGCGTTTATGTTAGCATTTCCGCTGACGATTTTCGGTTCGATCGCGGTCGTCATCGCCAACTTGCCGTTTTTGGACAAGGTGATGAGTGAAAACAGCCTCAATACATTCAAGGGGATGCTCGGCGTTGCTCCAAATGCAACGATGGGCGTGATGACGATTTTTGTTGTATTCGGCATTGGTTACTATTTATCGAAAAGTTATGAAGTCGAAGGGGTTTTTGGCGGTGCGATCGCGTTAGCTTCTTTTCTCTTGTTGACGCCATTCGTTTTGCAGGTTGAGGGGAAAGAGGCTGTGCAAGGAGTCATCCCGCTCGACCGCCTAGGAGCGAAAGGGATGTTTCTTGGCATGATTACCGCATTTACTGCTGGTGAAATTTACCGGAAGGTTGTGCAAAAAAATATTACAATCAAAATGCCGGCCGGGGTGCCGCCGGCGGTTGCGAAGTCGTTTGCGGCGTTGATTCCGGCGGTGGTCACCCTGACCTTCTTCCTCGTCGTTAATATCATTGTAACACAAATTTTTAAGACAAACATGCATGATGTCATTTACAATGCAGTGCAAGCACCGCTTGTCGGGCTGGGAAGCGGCATTATTCCAACGCTGATCGCGATTTTTGTCACGCAAATTTTGTGGTTTTTCGGATTGCATGGGCAAATCATCATTAACTCGGTGATGGATCCGATTTGGAACACACTGTCGCTCGAAAACTTAAATGCGTATACAAAAACGGGGGAAGTTCCGCATGTCGTCAGCAAACAGTTTATTGAAATTTACACGGTCGGCATGGGCGGAACGGGAATGACGCTCGCTGTCATTTTCGCCATCTTGCTCTTTATGAAGAGCAAGCAAATGAAGCAGGTGGCTAAGCTCGGGCTCGGACCCGGAATCTTTAACGTCAATGAACCGATTATTTTCGGTTTGCCGGTCGTGATGAATCCGCTCGTCATCGTCCCGTGGATTTTGGCACCGATGGTCGTCACGTTGGTGACCTATTTGGCGATGTCCTCAGGCCTTGTACCGCCGCCTAACGGCGTAGCGGTGCCGTGGACGGTGCCGATTTTCATCAACGGCATTATGGCGACGAACTCGCTGGCCGGCGGATTGCTGCAAGTGGTCAATTTCCTGATTGTGCTTGTCATTTGGTTTCCATTCTTAAAGTTCATTGACCGGATGAACTTGCAAAAAGAGCGGGAAGAGGGGCAAGACGCTGCGAAAAGTGCATCATAACGATACAGCAAATGAGGTGAATCACGATGGAACAACGATCAAAGCAACCAATCACGTATCGCTTTCCTGCCGGATTTTGGTGGGGAAGTGCGACATCAGCGACGCAAATCGAAGGAGCGGCAAACGAAGGGGGGAAAGGGAAGAACATTTGGGATCATTGGTATGAGAAGGAGCCACATCGCTTTTTTAACGGTGTCGGTCCGTCAACCACATCAGATTTTTATCACCGCTACAAAGAGGATATTGCTTTGATGAAGGAGATCGGGCATAATTCATTCCGGTTTTCGATTTCGTGGTCACGCTTGATTCCAGATGGAGTCGGTGAGGTCAATCCGGAAGCCGTGCGGTTTTACAATGCAGTCATTGATGAACTATTGGCGAGTGGGATCGAGCCATTTGTGAATTTGTATCATTTTGATATGCCGTTAGCAATGCAAAATATCGGAGGTTGGGAAAGCCGCGAAGTCGTGGATGCATATACCCGCTACGCCAGCATTTGTTTTGATTTGTTCGGGGATCGGGTAAAAAAATGGTTTACCCACAATGAACCGATCGTTCCGGTGGAAGGCGGGTATTTATATGATTTTCATTACCCCAACATCGTAGACTTCCGCCGCGCTGTACAAGTGGCTTACCATACGATGATTGCTCATGCCAAAGCGGTTGCCGCCTTCCGCAGGGCGGCGATACCGGATGGAAAGATCGGCATTATTTTGAATTTAACGCCGTCTTATCCGCGCAGCCAGCACCCTGCTGATGTGAAAGCGGCGCATATTGCCGATTTGTTGTTTAACAGGAGCTTCCTAGATCCTGCGGTGAAAGGAGAATACCCGCAAGATTTGATTGAACTGTTGGATGAACATGGATTTTTGCCTGTAACGGAAGCCGGTGATCGCGAGCTGATCAAAGAAAACACGATTGATTTGCTCGGCATCAACTACTATCAACCGCGCCGCGTCAAGGCAAAAGAAAATATGCCAAATCCGGACGCCCCGTTTTTGCCTGAACGGTTTTTCGATTACTATGCCATGCCGGGGCGGAAAATGAATCCGTATCGCGGTTGGGAAATTTATGAAAAAGGTATTTATGATATTTTAATTAATATAAAAGAAAAATATGGAAACATTGAGTGCTTTATTTCTGAAAACGGGATGGGTGTTGAAGGAGAAGAACGGTTCCGTGATGAAAGCGGCATGATTCACGATGACTACCGGATTGAATTCATTCAAGAGCATTTAAAATGGGTGCATCGCGCGATTGAAGAAGGAGCAAATGTTAAAGGTTACCATATTTGGACGTTTATGGACAATTGGTCGTGGACCAATGCCTATAAAAATCGGTATGGGCTCGTGGCAGTCGACTTGGAGAACGGTTTGAAACGAACCATTAAAAAAAGTGGTTATTGGTTTAAATCGTTGGCAGAAAACAACGGATTTTAAACGGAAAGCAAGGCGTCCCGGGCAGCGGGGCGCTTTTTGTCGGTTGGGAGGACGGAGCGGCAACGCAAAAGCAGTGAAGGAGAAAGCCGCATTGGCTATTGTGCAAACAGATGATTGTTCGTACAATGAAAATAGGACAATGACGAGGGATGAAAACGATGCCAAAATATGAGCAAATTTCTAACGAAATACGCAGACGAATTAAAGAGGGAGTGTATTCCCTAGACGAGCCGATTCCTGATGAAATCTCGCTCGCTGAGGAGTTTGGCTGCAGCCGGATGACCGTGAAACGGGCGCTTGATCTGCTTGTGTCCGAAGGGCTGTTGTATCGAAAGCGCGGCCATGGCACGTTTATTGTAAAATCCGCCATGCTTGATGGATTGGTGAACGTCGTCAGCAACGAAACGCTCGGCTTGACGAGTTTATTGAAAGGTCGAAAGGTGACAAGCCATATTATCACGTTTGAAGTGCTGTTTCCATCTGATGAGGTGGCTGCTCATTTGTGCATCGACGCGAACACACCGGTGTACCACTTAATCCGGCTGCGCAATGTGGATGGCGAACCGTACGTCATTGAACGGACGTATATGCCCGTCCATTTGATCCCGGGGCTCAACGAAACGGTGCTTCATGGCTCGATTTATCGTTACATCACTCACGAACTCGGCTTAACGATTGCAGGGTCGCACCGAAAGATCCGCGCGGATAAGCCGAATGAGCTTGATCGCCAGTACTTGCAGTGCGCACCCGACGATCCGGTGTTGGAATTGGAACAGGTTGGTTTTTTGAACAATGGAGAGCCCTTTGAATACTCCTTTTCCCGTCATCGGTACGACAAATTCGTATTCGTCACCGTCAGCACCCGCCGCTAAACGGCGCCTGCTTTCGCGATCCGGGAAGGCAGGCGCGTTTTGTTTGCCGTTCAGGGTTGTTCTTTCCGTCTTTCTTCTAGAGAGTTGGTGGTTTATTGAACGCTCTCCCACCTACGCTAACGCTTAGAGGTGGGAGATTCTTGGGAACACCCGCCCAACGGCAGGCTATGAACCAAGCCATCCCCGTGCGTCCCACGGTTCGACTGCCCTACAACGACAGCAAACGAAGCCCTTCCTGCAAAAACCCGATCGTTTGGTTGATCAGCTCCGCTTGTGTTCGGGTGGGATACAGCCTGGGGCAGGGGGTGAAATGGAACTGGACCTCAGTACGCGCGTCTCCCGACTGGTTATGCAGCGATTTTTTCTCCTTTTTTCTCCATTTATAATGGCGCTCGATCGATTCCATAATGTAAATGGATAGAACGAGCAGGGAAGGATGCCGCCAATGAGAAGCAAAGCGACGCAGTGGCTGTTGTCTGTATGGGGACTGATGGATCCGCTCTATTATGCATGTTCCCGCCTCGAATATGTTGGTGGGAAAGAGAACGGCTGTCGTTCCATTTTCCGCGTCCGTTTGCTTCGATACAAGGGTGAAACCATTCACCTTTCGGACGGAACGACGATTGCGGCCAATGACTGGCTGTTGAAAATTCACCTTCATAATGTTCGTCTGCTTCGCGAACTGATGCAGTATCGAAGCGATATTCAAAAAGGACGTTATATTTTCGAACAAGTGAAAGCCGGTTTGCCGTATGTTGCCCATCATCTTTACCATCACAAACAGTCCTCCCGCATAAAAGGGATCATCGGCGTGACGATGTTAAATAAAGGTTGTGAGAGACTCGGATTTGATGCCATTGACATTGGCAATTCATTTTATCGTTGGTTTAAAATGGCATCCCATTGGCCGATGATGACAGTGGCCCAACACCGTCTCATGCCGCTTGTCCGCCCGCCGAAATATTTGGTGATGTCAAAGGAAAAATTGTTTTCGTTGTACGGCTGCCATCTCATCCACTAACTCCCTCTTTCTTCTCTCCTCCGTTTCACTATAATGGGTATCGAGGGAGGAGAGAAGACGATGACATTCTTTTTTGTTTTTCTTGCAATCTTGTTATTGCTTGCTTTGGCCATTCGCAAAGCCCACCGCAACACGTATGAAGCGGTTTTGCATAAAGTCCAAGTCGGCCGTTCAGAGGATGGAGACGGAGCCCTTCGGATTTTGCAGCTATCGGATTTGCATCTTGAAAAACTGTCGATCACCCCGGACGATTTATACGAAAAGCTGAAAGAGGAAGCGATCGATTTGATCGCGTTGACGGGCGACTTTTTGGACCGTGAGGAAAGCATCGCCAAGCTCAGTCCGTATTTGGGCGCGCTGAATGCATTGAAACCGACGTACGGCATGTATGCGGTGTTTGGCAACCACGATTACGTGCTTCAAGGCGAACCGTTTGCGCGCTTGAAAGCGACGCTTGAGGCGCACGGCTGCGTCGTCTTGCAAAACGAGACGAAAACGATCACCGTCAACGGTCAAACCGTCAATATCATCGGCATCGATGACTTTTACACGGGGCGCAGCGACATCAAAAAGGCATACGCCGGCGTGAAAGACGGCATCAACCTCGTGTTGACGCACGATCCGGACATCGTGCCGCATATGAAAGACTATCATTTTGACTACTTGTTGTCCGGCCATTTCCACGGCGGGCAAATTCATTGGCCAAAGCCGTACCATTTGGCGAAAATGAGCAAAACGCTCACCGAGCGGAACATGATCAAAGGTTATCATGAATGGGAAGGAAAACCGTTTTATATCAACGAAGGGCTTGGGCAAACGGGAGTGAACATCCGAATCGGCTCGAAGCCGGAAGTGACGCTCCACTTGTTGGCGCTCTCGTCCCAAAAAGAAGCAGTGAAAGCTGTCTAATAGGCAGCTTTTTTATTTTTGGAGCAGGAAAGCGGTTTCATTCATGTATGTCCTCTTGCACTTTTTTCGCAGCGGATTGCATAGACAGAGGAAACCATCGCCATACTTTTTAAAGAAAGGAGTGAATGGCCAATGGAACCGTCGTGGAAAGCTCTCTTGCCATTTTTCGTCGTCATCCCGATTTCGATTTGGACGAAGCAAGTCATCCCGGGGCTGTTTGTCGGGCTGTTGGTTGGCAGTTATTTGATGACCCCGTCCTTGCTTGGCGGGCTGCGGACGATGCTTCATTACGTTGTTGACAACTTAATGCAGACGAACAACATCCGCATTATCATGTTCTTGTATGTGTTCGCTGGTCTTGTCAGCATGATCAAATACACCGGCGGAATCAAAGGGTTCGTCCATCTCGTCAGCAAAAAAGTGAAGTCGGCGAAAACCGCCATGTTCTTGACGTGGATATCGACGATGGTGACATTCAGCGACCCCGATTTTCGCATCGTCACCGTCGCGCCGATCATGAAGGCGCTGCGCAAACGGATCGGGCTGTCGTCCCAGCAAATCGGCTTTGCCATTGAGGTGACATCCAACCCGGTTGTCGCGCTCATCCCAATTGCCACCGCGTTTGTCGGCTATATGGTGTCGGTCATCGATAAGGCGCTTGATACGGCCGGCATCGGCGCGGAGCCGTACATCGTGTACGTCCGAAGCATTCCGTTTAACTTTTTCTCGTATGCCATTATTGCCGTCGGGCTCTACTACAGTTTTTTTGTCTATTCGCGCCAAAAACAAGCAGCAGTAAGCGAAAAGCGGAAAGAGGCGCCGATTCGGAGCTGGAACGAGCGGTTGGCGCTCGAAATGGCGGAAGAACAGCGGCCGGCTGACCATGAACCCAATGAAGCGCAAGGGGAAGAAGGAGACGCGATGCAGACGTGCCCGCGCGCCTACCAAAAAGAAACGCCGGTCAAGCCGTGGAATTTGATCGTTCCGCTTTCGATCGTGCTTGTCTTGACGTTGTTTTTAAGCTGGTGGGACGGCCGCCGGGGGGCAAGAACGTTTTGGCAGGCGTTTTTGCAAAGCGATGCGCTCGGCGCGATGTTGGAGGCGCTGTTGTTTACCGTCATCATTACAGTTGCTTTCTTCCTTTGGCAGCGATTTAAATTGAACGATTTGTTGACGCATTTTGTCAAAGGCGGCAATGAGCTGATTTCCGTCATTTTAATGCTGGCGCTCATTTGGGCGCTGTCGGCTGTGGCGGAGGATTTAGGGTTTTCGCAATACATTACGGGCCATGTCAAAGAATGGATTCCGCCGTTTTTCGTCGCCCCGATTTTGTTTTTGCTTGGCGCTGTCATTTCCTATTTCATCGGCTCGTCGTGGGGGACGTGGGGGATGTTGATGCCGCTTGGTGTGACGCTAGCGAGCCAGTCGGGAACGAACATTTTGCCGGTCATCGGCGCGGTGTTTGCGAGCGGGACGTTCGGGGCGTTTGCGTCGCCGCTTAGCGACAATACGGTGACGCTTTGCACCATTTTGGATTTGCCGGTGATGGAATACGCGCGAACGAAGCTGATTCCGTCGTTGATCGCCGCCGGCATCGCCGCCGTTTTGTTCGGCGCGACATCGTTTCTTTTGCATTAACGCCGTTATCGCCCTCTTTCGCCTTCCGTGATACACTAAAAGAAAAAAGAAAGGGGAACGCTGATGGGAGAGGCGGAACGGCGGCTTGAGGAGCTCGGCCAATGGCGGGAGGAAGATCCGAAAGAACGGCTCGAGCAGCTGAATGAGCGGCTCGCGGTGGAGGATGCGTATTATCGGGCCGCAGAAGATGAGAGGGCGCGCGAACGGTATTACCGCCATCTGCCGCTTGAAGGGGACGGATTGATGTTGTTTGTCCGCTATCATGAACTGGCGGCGCACACCCATAAGCGGCGGCTGCCGTATTTTTTCAGCAAGGATGAGTATTTGTACACATGGGTCGACTTGCACCCGGACGGAACGGTGCGCAGCTTGTATTCCGGCGAGCGGAAAGATCCACGAACACTGATCGTTCAAGATGTGGAAACGATGAAGCGGCGTTATGAAGAGTTTCGTCAACTGTTGAGAAGGACGAAAAATGGATGGGGCGATGTGCACGAGCGGGTGAACACGATCGAGCAGCAATGGAAATTCAATGCGGAACATGTTGTCCCGCAGTCGTGGTTTGGCGCCCGCGAACCGATGAAAGGCGATTTGCATCATTTATTCGTTTGCCAGCCGGAGTGCAATACGATGCGGTCGAATTTTCCGTACGCGGATTTCCCGTTTTACAATCCGGAAGATCCCGACGAGCAAATCCAAAACCGCTGCGGCGTCGTCCATAACGGCTATTTCGAGCCGGAATACGGCAAAGGGACGGCGGCAAGGGCGATGCTTTACTTTCTGCTTCGCTACCCGAAGGCGATCGCGAAATCATTCCGGCGCAAAATCGATATTCCGCTCCTTGTCCGTTGGCACGAACAATTTCCGCCAACGGTGTATGAGCATCATCGCAACAGCGCGATTTTCTTCATCCAAGGCAACCGCAATCCGTTCATTGATTTCCCGGAACTAGCGGGAAGGATGGTGTTTCCGTTTGAGGGGGCGCTGTGAAATGAGATTGAGGGCGGATGTCCGCTTTTTGTTTCCAAAGAGCGCCTAATCGTCCGAGAGCGGAAAAACAGCGTGATAATAGGCAGAAAAGCTGTCTCCGAAAAACGATCATTCATTTCGGAAGACAGCTTTTTTGTTGCTAGGCAAAGCGTGAGAGGGGTTAAGCGGAAATCGTTTGTTCATCCGCCTGGCGATCTGCTTGTTTGCGGAAGTATGTTGCGACCATCGGACCGGAAATATTGTGCCAGACGCTGAAAATGGCGCTCGGAACAGCGGCGAGCGGCGAAAAATGGGCGGTCGCTAAGGCCGCACCAAGCCCGGAGTTTTGCATGCCAACTTCGATGGAAATCGCCTTTTGTTTTGGCGGTGACAGGCGAAACAGTTTGGCAAACCAATACCCAAGCAGCAAGCCCAATCCGTTATGAACAACGACAATAAGAAAAATAAGCAGTCCGCTTTTGGCAATGGCCGCTTGGTTTTGTCCGACGACGGCGGCGACAATGGCCACGATGGCGATGACCGAAACGAGCGGCAGCGCCGGGATGCACGCTTTGACTTGCTTTTGGAACAGAGCCTGGGCGATGAGTCCTAAAAGGATCGGAATCAGGACGACTTTGACGATCGACCAAAACAAAGCTGCGGCCGATACGGACAGCCATTTTCCCGCTAAAAGCAAGATGAGCGAAGGCGTCAAAATCGGCGCTAAAATCGTCGAAACAGACGTGACGGCGACCGACAGAGCCGTATCTCCTTTCGCCAAATACGTCATGACGTTGGACGCCGTTCCGCCCGGACAGCAGCCGACTAAAATAATGCCGAGCGCCACTTCGCGCGAAACCGGCAGAAAGTAAGCGAGCAAAAACGCGATAAGCGGCATGATCAGAAATTGGGCAACGACGCCGATCAACACATCAAGCGGACGTTTGAATACTTCTTTGAAATCATCTGCTGAAAGCGTCAATCCCATGCCAAACATCACGATGCCTAAAAGCGGCACAATATACGGGGCGATCCACGTAAACGCGCCGGGAGCGAAAAAGGCGAGCGCTCCAAACAGAAGCACCCAGATGGCAAAGGTGTTGCCGACAAAGTTGCTGATTTTTCCTAGTGTGTTCATTGAGCTTCCTCCTTGAGCAAAGATGGGAAAGATATACAAAAAATTATATATACTTTTCAGAAAAATTCAACTGATGAGGTGGCGAATTTTGAAGAAATGGTGACAATGAGGAATGATTGTGAAAAATGTCACTCCTTTTTTCTTAGCTTATGGTATGATTGAAATTGAGAAGAAGAATCATTATTGAACCACAGGAGAGCGGATAGAAAAACAGGGGGAAATGATCATGGTGCTGACCGATTTGCATAAAGGAGAAGCAGCGGTCGTCGTCCATTTGGCCGTCGAGCAGGAGGCACTGAAACAGCGCCTCCTTCATCTAGGGGTCAAAGAAGGAAAAATGGTGCGGTTGAAAGCTGCGATGCCGTTTGGCGGACCGGTGATGATCGAAGTTGATGGGCAGGCCATCGGCTTACGGCGCAAAGAGGCGTCATCCATTGAGGTGAAATAAATATGTCGTACGTAGCGCTGTTTGGCAATCCGAACACTGGAAAAACGTCATTGTTTAATTGTTTAACCGGCTCTTATGAATATGTTGGCAACTGGAGCGGGGTAACGGTTGAGAAGAAAGTAGGAGTGCTCCGCCAACACGGTGTGCCGGTCGTCGATTTGCCCGGCATTTACTCGCTCCAGCCGCTGTCCCGTGATGAAGGAGTGGCGACTGATTTCTTATTGACCGAGCCATGCTCGGCAATCGTCAATATCGTTGATGCGTCGCAACTCAAGCGCAACTTGCATTTGACGGTTCAGCTATTGGAATTTGGCCGCCCGCTCATCATCGCTTTGAATATGGTGGATGTCGCTGAAAAACGCGGCGTCAAAATCGATGCCGCCAAGCTGTCGCGCCATCTCGGCGTCCCAGTTGTTCCGGTCATCGCCCGGACGGGAAAGGGGACAAAGGAGTTATCCCGCACCATTTTGTCGGCAAAAGACGGACACCATTCCCGCATTTTTATTGATTACGGCGTTGAGGTGGAACGCGCGATCTGTCGCATTGCCGAGCAGCTGCCGGACGATGTGCCTGGAAACAAACGATGGGTGGCGTTGCAGTTTTTGGAGGGGAATGAGCGCATCGCCGCCTATTTGCGCGGGCGGTTGGATCTTTCTCCGCTTCTGGAAGCCCGCGCAGAGGCGGAACAGAAGCTCGGATCTTCGGTCGCCGAACAGATTTATGAGACGCGTGACCGCTGGATCGGTGAGGCGATCGCTGTTGCGGCGATCGCGCTTGAGAACAAACCGTTGACATGGACGGAAAAAATCGATGTGGTTGTGACAAACCGTTATGTCGGGCTGCCGATTTTTTTGGCGCTGATGTATCTCGTGTTTATGCTCACGTTTAACTGGCTTGGGACGCCGCTTGCCGATCAGCTTGACGCTTTCTTCTCAGGGCCGCTCACTGATTGGCTGTCCCGTCTTCTCGACTGGGCGGGGGCGTCGCCGTTTATCAAGGCACTCGTTTTGGACGGGATTGTCGCTGGGGTCGGCGGGGTTCTGGTGTTTGTTCCGCAAATTTTCATTTTGTTTTTTTCATCTCGCTTCTCGAAGACTCCGGGTACATGGCGCGCGTGGCGATGGTGATGGACCGGATGATGGAAGCGATCGGGTTAAACGGCAAGGCGTTTATCCCGATGATCATCGGCTTTGGCTGCAACGTTCCCGGGGTGATGGCGGCGCGCACCATCGAGCAGCCGAAAGAACGGCTGTTGACGATCTTGGCGCTGCCGTTTATGTCGTGTTCCGCCCGCTTGCCGGTGTACGCCTTGTTTGCCGGCACGTTTTTCGTCCGCGAGCAGGCGCTTGTCGTGTTTTCACTTTACGTGCTTGGCATTGTAGTGGCTTTGGGGCTCGCCAAGTTGTTCTCATCGACGCTCTTGAAAAACGAAAGTTCGCTGTTTGTCATTGAACTGCCGCCATACCGCGTGCCGCAGGCGCTCACGTTATGGCGGAGCACATGGGAGAAAGGAAAAGGGTTCGTTCGCAAAGCCGGCACGTTTATTTTTGGCGGTTCGGTCGCCATTTGGCTGTTGACGTATATCGGGCCGCATGGGGTCGGCGTTGCCATGGATGACAGTTTTCTCGCCGCCATCGGCGGCCTCATCGCTCCGTTGCTCGCCCCGCTTGGCTTTGGCGCCTGGCAGGCGGGCGCGGCTTTGATCACCGGCTTTTTGGCGAAAGAAGTTGTCGTGTCCACGATGAATATTATTTACCACGTTCATGAGACGAACGGGCTGAAGCAGGTGATCGCTTCACATTTCACGCCGCTGTCGGCGTTCAGCTTTATGGTGTTCGTCCTGCTTTATACGCCGTGTCTAGCGACGGTGGCGGCGATTCGCAAAGAAACCGGGTCGCGGAAATGGACGCTGTTGTCGATTGGCATCGCCTTAACGGTTGCTTATATGATTTCACTTCTTGTCTACCAAGCTGGAAAGATAGTAGGTTTTCCATGAAAGGAGAGAATATGATGATGGCGAATATCATCATTGGCGGAGCGATTTTTGCCTACGCCGGCTGGACGCTGGTTCGCCACGTGAAAAAAAGCGCCAAAGGGGCGTGCGCGTCATGCCATGCGGCTGACCATTGCCGAGGCAGCTGCGGGACGGAGAGGTAACCCGTTCAAGACGAACGGATTCCTGACGATGATCGGAATCCGTTTTTCTCATTTTCCGACGAAAGACTTTCGCTTCCATGTTGTAGGATAGCCAAAAAATAAGCGGGGATACAATGGGTAAGCTGCTTCAACGGACCATCCGTTTCAACGGGATCTGGAGGACAAAAGATCAGGCCGCCCTTTGTTTTGGCTGTTGGGTGTTGTTGCCTCAATGATGGCCGAAACACCGGGGGTAGAAAGCTTTTTTCGTTCAACCGTTGAAACTCAAGGGAAGACCGTGAGTGTGGAGGATAAACTTTTGACAATACCTAAAAATTGAGGATAGCGAAAAGGCGGCTTTGGATCAAGGTTCGCACAGTTGTGTAAAAACAAAGCAGCAAAAAACGATGTTGTTGTCCTGTCATCCAAGTTTACTGGGTTGGCGATGGAATTTTACGCAATAATTGAACTTGACCCGGCTTTGGCCCGCTCTTTTCCTCACTCTTTTCCTCATTCTTTTCGTTTTTGGATGGGACGGATGTAACTCTCTAATTCGTGGGCAAGATGCTGGATGCAATCATTTCCCCGGAACTTGGCATCCTCGACAAGGTACACCGTGAAATCTTCCGCTTCTTTATTGGTCATAGTGAACTCATATCCATTCAAATCAAGGAACGTGACGAATACGGTTAAAGCCGTCCGCTTATTGCCGTTGTGGAAAATATGACCTGTCGCGATGGAATGGTAATAGCAGCAAGCCTTTTCAATAATCGAAGGGAACTGTTCCTCCCCGAACAATTTCGTTTTCGGTCTTTCCAACATCCACGCGAATTTATCGGGGAATTGGATCCCCGCTTGTTCTGCGTCGTCGTACATTTCCATGACCGTGTAATGGATAAATATGATTTCTTCCGCTGTCAAATAATAAACCATGTTTTCCTCCGGTTGCTCCTTTATCTATATTTCAAGTTGCGCAGCGCTTCGTCATATTTGGAGATCGCGCGGTTCATCGCCATCACGACTTCAGGACGGACTTCTTTTGGAATTCGGTTTGCGCGTTTCATCACGATTTCCCCTCGTTCCTTGTCGTAATATATTTCGATTTCATCGCCTTTATTTAGGTTTAGCATCGTGGCTAAATCTTTCGGGATGCTAACGGACAAACTATTCCCGACTTGGCTAATCCGACGTGTATACGTTTTGTCATTCTTGCTTCCCAACATTTCCGCGTCCATTTCTTTTTCATCTCCTTTCCATATAATGGGCAAAAAGGACGTTTTTATCCATAAAATTATTACTGTATAAACAATTATAACAATAATCTTCCAAAAAGCAATACGGAATAATAAAAAAGGGCTTTTTGTCTTTCAATGAGAAAAACGCATGCCGCATTTGCAGTCGGGGGATCATTCCATTGAGGGTAGGTTCTTTTTCACTATTCAATGGATATACATGACGCTGTTTTTGTCGTTTCTTGTTTCAAAGAATGACGAAAACGAAAAGAAGGAAACGATATTCATCAAAATTTGTTTGTAGTTAGGACGAACGGACTATTTACATGGAATGAAAAAAACGGTAAAAATAGAAGCGAGGATAGCAGTTTAGAAAAAAGAGAAAATTCTGTTTATCAAGGGGACAGCATTATGGTTTACGATGGAATCATTTTGTCGTTGTTGATCGGCTGGTTTCGCGGCGGAAGCCTGAAAGGGTTGGCCAACATGAAATTGCGCGGCGGTTGGTTGTTTCCGCTCTTGTTGGCGGTGCAGTTTATCGTCTTTTTCCTTCAAGAACGCATCGAGTGGATCGCCAAAATGAGCAACGTTATTTTTCTTCTCGTCTATATCACAGGACTCGCATTTCTGTGGCTCAACCGCCATCAGCCGGGGTTTCCGGTCATCTTCGCCGGCGTCTTGCTTAACTTTATCGTCATGGCCGTAAACGGCGGACGGATGCCGGTATCGATCGAAGCCGCCCAATTTCTCGGCCGCGAATATATCGAAGCGTTAAAAGCCGGTCTGTACGGCAAGCACCAGGCGATCACATCGGATACACTTCTGCCGTTTCTCGGCGACATCATTCCGCTGTCTCCGCCGTACCCGCGCCAACAAGTCATCAGCATCGGCGACGTTGTGATGAACGTAGGGGCGTTCTTGTTCATCCAGCATCTGATGCTCAGCGCACCGCGCCATGGGGCAGACGATGCTGAGAAAGAAACAACGGCCGCTCCTGCGAATCAATAAACTAATTTTTAAGGGGGAAAAGGACATGAAATTCAAAGTAAAACAAGTATTGATCAATTTGTTCATCCTCGGTTCGGTGATTGTAGCGTTGACGTCGGGGTTTAGAATTGGAAGCTGAAATTTGTTTGTGTGCTCTACAATTCTCCAACCGTTAAGTTAAACACATCTCAGATCTATGGGCTGAATTTTTGGATAATGAGAGTGGTTATCAAGATGACTCCAATATTAAAATGGCAAGGAAAAGTATATTTATTTCTTATTTTTTTTATTAGTTTGATAACTTTTGTTGTAGGAGATGGATTTTCTATTCCATCTCTTAAAGATTGGGTTTTTGTTTATTTTTTAGTTGCTGCTGTTCTTTTATTGAGCTATTTTTCTGTCCATCTTCCTCCTAAGGACAACTCTTTTTCGATGGATTCGGCTATTTACCTAGCAGTTATGTTTTTATACGGCATTTCTCTTGCGTTGAAGGTTCTACTGATTAGCATTTTAGTAGAGTTTTTATATAAAAGAAAAATGGCATGGTGGAAACACTTATTCAATCTTTCAATGTACTCTTTAATGATTGCAGGGGCATTTTATTCCTTTTTGTATTTTGGCGGGCAGATTGGAGAAATTAAAACTGACTATTTGTTTCCTTATATGGTTAGTTTGTTGGTGTACTTTCTTATCAATATTAGTTTAATATTTATGTTTTTTGTTTTTTTAGAGCGTGTATATAAAGGTGCTTTTAATTTTGGTGTCTTGTTTGAAGCAATGGTTAGTTACTGTGTTACTTTAATACTGTCTCTTGTTTTAGCTATTTTATTAGATAAAGAACGGTATTTTGGGCTATTTCTATTTACTGTTTTAGTAATCATTCTATCAGTAGTATTTAGGAAATTTATAGTTTTATACGAGTTAGTTTCCAACCGCGCCAACAAAGACCACCTCACCGGTCTTTACAACCATGGTTTTTTCAAGGAAGCGCTCAAGGAGCAGTTTTCCGACTGCAAACTGCTTAAACAGCCGTTGACATTGGCGTTCCTTGATCTGGACGATTTTAAAAAATACAATGACCGGAATGGCCATTTGCAAGGCGACCGTTTGTTGACTTTTTTCGGGAAACTGCTGCAAAAAGCGGTGGGAGGGACGAACTTTACGGTCGCTCGCTATGGCGGAGAAGAGTTTGCCATTTTAATGCCCAACACGACGAAAGAAGACGCGTACGCGTTTTTAAATCGGTTGCGCAAAGAAGTGAACGATACATATTTTGAAGGCGTCGAGCATATTCCGTATCGTTGCCTGTCGTTTTCGTGCGGCATCGCCGAGATGGAAAAAGATATGTACGAAAGCGAGGAATTGATCCATCGGGCCGATCAGGCGCTGTATTACGCGAAGGCGCAAGGGAAAAACAACGTGCAGCTGTATGATAAGCACAATATGTGCTTGGATGAGATTAAGTTTAAGCAAGATTTGGAAGCGCTCGAGCAGCAAGTGAAATTTTTTCTTTCCAAAGATGTCTATACATACCGCCATAGCAAACGGGTGTTTAAATATGCGTTGGAGTTTGGCAGCCGTCTTGATGAGTTGACCGACCATGAACGGCAGACGCTCATTTTAGGAGCGCTCATCCATGACATTGGCAAAATCGAAGTGCCCCGCGATATTTTAAATAAGCGCGGAAAGTTGGAGAAGCATGAATGGGAAATCATCAAAAAGCACGTAACGTGGGGGCGCGAGATTGTGGCGGCGGAGAAGCGGTTTGATGATTTGCTTCCGCTTGTCGAGCTGCACCACGAACGATATGATGGGAAAGGGTATCCGTACGGGCTGAAAGGGGAAGAAATCCCGAAACTGGCCCGCATTTTGTGTATTATCGACTCGTTTGACGCTATGACAACCGAGCGGCCGTACCAGCCGACGAAAACGTTTGAAGAGGCGCTTGAAGAAATCGAACGTTGCGCAGGAACGCAGTTTGATCCGGTCTATGCGGCGAAGTTTATCGCGTTTGTGCGAGAGCACTATTTGCCGCTTGCCGAGATGCAGCAACTGAATTAAGCGAAAGAAGGCACTTGCCGATGGCAAGTGTTTTTTATTTTTATTTTGATTGTTTTTGGTTGTTTTGTTTTTTTATTGAATGTTATTGATCTAAAATGAATGATTTTGATTGATTTTTTCTCTGTTTTGGCTTATGATAGAGTTGTAAGCCCCGAGTTCGACAGTTTTGAGGCCATTTTAGGCAAATGAAAATGGCCAAAATGCTGTTATATCAAGGATTTCGCGATACGGATCCTAGAAAAAAACGCTTAATTTCATAGGCACACGACTTGACAATTTATCCTTTTAAAAAAGCCCAATATCGTTTATAATATAGGCATGTACATACGGCGAGTAACACGCAAAAACAAAGATGGAACGACCGTGGCGTATCTCCAGCTTGCTCACAACGAATGGGATCCGAAGGCCAAATATGCGAAAGCGAAGGTGATTTATTCGTTTGGGCGCGAAGACGAGGTGGATCGCGCTGTCTTGGAGCGTCTGGCCAAAAGCATTTCGCGATTCCTTTCTCCTGAGCAGGCTTGGGAAATCGAGACGTTGACAGGAGAAGTGTCGGATGACTTTCAGTTTCAATCAAGCAAACGCCTTGGTGGCGCTTGGCTTTTGGATCAGCTCTGGAGACAACTGGGATTGGGAGAGATTCTCCACTCCTTGTTTGCCTCCCGACATCATCAGATTCCGTTGGAACGGCTGATTTTTGCCATGGTGGCGAATCGTGCCCTTCATCCGTCAAGCAAGTTGGCGATGGAGGAGTGGGTGGAGAAAGACGTGCATATCCCTCATCTTCCCCAAGTCGCCAGCCACCAGTTGTACCGGGCGATGGATGAGCTGCTGGCCGTGCAGCCGGAATTGGAACGCCAAGTGTTCCATGCCGTGGCCGATTTATTGAACCTGGAAGTCGATTTGATTTACTTTGATACGACTTCGTCGTACTTCGAAGTGGATCCATCCGAAACACCAGAAGGAGAATCGCTTCGAAAGCAGGGGTTTTCCAAAGATAAGCGTCCCGATTTGGTCCAAATCGTCATTGGACTGGCCGTTACCCGGGAAGGAGTCCCCATTCGCGCTTGGGTATGGCCTGGCAATACGATGGATATGACGGTCATCAAACAGGTGAAACAAGACTTGATTGGCTGGAAGCTTGGGCGTGTGATCAGCGTGATGGACCGCGGATTTTCGTCTGAAGAGAATTTGCGAATCTTGCAACAGGCCGGGGGACACTACATTGTCGGCGAAAAAATGCGGTCCGGCAAAGCCGCCGTCGAAGAGGCCCTAAACCGTCGCGGGCGCTACCAACAAGTTCGCGAGAACTTGCATATCAAAGAAATCATCGTGGGCGACGGAGAAGCGCGTCAGCGCTATGTTCTCGTGTACAATCCCAGCGAAGCCGAACGCCAACGCAAGGAGCGGGAAACGCTGCTCGAATCGCTGAAAGAAGAGTTGGAAGGGCTTCGACAACTCCCCAACGAAGCCCATCATAAGGCCACCTGCCGGCTGCGTTCCCATCCGTCCTACGGAAAATACTTGCGTCAATTGAAGGATGGAACGCTTCGCATCGACAAGCAAGCGGTTCGTGAAGCGGAAAAGTACGATGGCAAATATCTCATCCGAACCTCCGATGACACCTTGTCTGCCGAGGATGTCGCGCTCGGGTATAAGCAACTGGTGGATATCGAGCAGGCCTTTCGGACGTTGAAATCAACACTCGAGCTGCGCCCCATGTATCATCGCTTGGAAGACCGTATCCGGGCGCATGTGCTGCTCAGTTGGCTGGCTCTCTTGCTGGTTCGGATCGTGGAGATCCGAACTCATGAATCGTGGCCGAAAGTAAGAGACGAATGCGAGCGTCTCATGCTTGGACATTTTTCTTCAAAAAACGGCGACCTTTATCAACGAACCGAACTGACGGCCAAACAGGCTCAACTCTTTGCGGCTCTAGGGATGGAGCCTCCTCCGAAGATTCTAGGCATCCATCCTCGCCCCTAGATACACGCCTAAAGTATGCCCAAATCCCTCTGATCCCTTTTGTATCAAAGGATCAGAGGGATTTTGTTTGCCTAGTCGCTGTCGAACTCGGGTAAGCGATATCGCCGATGATCGGAGGTGGGAATGTGCTGACGGAAGAACGCCACCGCCTCATTTTGGACCTGTTGGCGCAAAAAGGAGTCATCAAGCTGCAAGAGCTCGTTGACGCGACCGGGGCGTCGGAGTCGACGATTCGCCGCGATTTGACGCAGCTTGAAACCGAAAAGAAACTGCGCCGTGTGCACGGCGGGGCGGCCTTGTTGCAGCAGAAGCGCGAAGAGTTAAGCGTATCGGAAAAATCGCTGAAATATATCGAAGAAAAGCGGCGGATCGCTGCCTATGCGGCCAGTTTGGTGCAAAAAGGAAACTGCATCTATTTGGACGCGGGGACGACAACGTGGGAAATGATTCCGTATTTGGCTGACAAAGAGGTCATCGTTGTCACGAACGGCGTGATGCATGTCGAGCGGTTGCTTGAGCACAATGTGGCGACGTATTTGATCGGCGGCATGATCAAGCCGAAAACGAAGGCGTTGATCGGGCGCGGTGCCATCGAGTCGCTGCGGCAGTACCGCTTTGACCAATGCTTCATCGGCGCCAACGGCGTTCATTACGACTACGGTTATACGACGCCGGATCCGGAAGAAGCGCTGGTGAAATATACGGCGATGCAGCTGGCGCAACGCGCGTATGTGCTCGCTGACCATTCGAAGTTGAATGAAAGCGCGTTTGCGAAAATTGCTGATTTGCATGAAGCGGTGTTGATCACCGATGAATTGGATGAAGAGTGGAAAGATTTGTATCGAACAAAAACAACAGTAGAGGTTGTGGCTCCGTGATTTACACATGCACGTTGAATCCATCTGTTGATTATATCGTTCACCTCGATGAGCTGCATGTTGGCGAACTGAATCGTTCAGTGAAAACGTTCACATTTCCGGGCGGGAAAGGGATCAACGTATCGCGCGTGTTGAAGCGTTTGGGTGTTGACAGCACGGCGCTTGGATTCGTCGGCGGGTTTACCGGCGGGTTCATTGAAAGCGAGCTTCGGAAAGAAGGCATTGCCTGCGATTTTGTTCATGTCCCAGGGCAAACGCGCATTAACGTCAAACTGAAAGCTGGGCGGGAGACGGAAATTAACGGTGAAGGCCCGATGATTGCCGATGACGATGCAACGCAATTGATAGCGAAAATCGGAGCGCTTTCGGCCGGTGATGTGCTTGTGCTCGCCGGAAGCGCGCCGATGTCGCTGTCGGTGGACGTGTACGAGCAACTGGCGGCTCGAGCGGTGAAACGGCGTGTTCGTCTTGTCGTCGATACGAGCGGTCCGGCGCTCGAGGCGCTGCTCGCCTACCGGCCGTTTCTTGCCAAGCCGAATCACCATGAGCTGGCCGAACTGTTTGGCGCTGCTGTGCTGACGAAAGAAGAAATCATCCCCTATGGCCGCCGGTTGGTTGAAAGAGGAGTGGAGCATCTCATCGTCTCGATGGGCGGCGCGGGGGCGTTTTACTTCGGCCGGGAAGCAACGCTGTTTGCCGAAGCGCCACAAG
The DNA here is from genome assembly GCF_003595605.1 of [Bacillus] caldolyticus. Lineage (NCBI taxonomy): Bacteria > Bacillati > Bacillota > Bacilli > Caryophanales > Anoxybacillaceae > Geobacillus > [Bacillus] caldolyticus. Next base: position 187,240 of record NZ_CP025074.1, read on the forward strand.
GAACGGTGAAAAATTCGGTCGGGGCGGGCGATTCGATGGTCGCTGGATTTTTGGCCGCCTGGGCGAGCGGAACATCCATTGAGGAAGCGTTCGCTTACAGTGTCGCCGCCGGAAGCGCGACCGCGTTTTCGGAAGATTTATGCACGAAAGAGGAAGTCGAAGCGCTCGTCGACCGCGTCCGCGTCGCACGTTTATAGGAGGAAATAAAGGGGGGCGTACAGATGAATGTCACGGATTTGTTAACAAAGGAAACGATGATTCTTGAACTTCGGGCAAAGACAAAAGAGGAAGTGATTGAAGAGTTGGCCGCGAAACTCGCCGAGGCGGGAGCGGTCAGCGATATGGAGGCGTTCAAACGGGCGATTTGGGCGCGCGAAAAACAAAGCACGACCGGCGTTGGGGATGGCGTCGCCATTCCGCACGCCAAAACGGCGGCGGTCAAGCGCCCGGCGGTGGCGTTTGGCCGTTCGGCTGCCGGCATTGATTACGAGTCGCTGGACGGCCAGCCAAGCCATTTGTTTTTCATGATCGCGGCCCCGGAAGGCGGGGAACAGACGCATTTGCAGGCGTTGGCGAAACTATCGTCGCTGTTGATGGATGCCTCGTTCCGCGCCCGGTTGGAAAATGCTTCGGATGAAGAGGAGATCCTCCGTTTGTTCAAAGAGAAAGAGAACAAAGAGGAAGAACCGTCTCTGCAAGGCGCGCCATCTGGCGGCGGACGGAAAGTGCTCGCCGTTACCGCCTGCCCGACTGGGATTGCCCATACGTATATGGCCGCTGATGCGCTGAAGGCGAAAGCAGCGGAAATGGGCGTATCCATCAAAGTCGAGACAAACGGCTCCGATGGGGTGAAAAACGCTCTGACGGCGCAGGAGATTGAAGAAGCAACGGCGATCATTGTGGCGGCCGATAAACAAGTGGAAATGGACCGTTTTGACGGCAAACATGTCATTCAAGTGCCGGTCTCCCAGGCGATCCGTGAGCCAGAGAAGCTCATCGAGCAGGCGCTGCGCCAAGACGCGCCGATTTATCGGGCAAGCGGTGCGGCGCGAGGCAGCGCGGGAGCGGCGAAACCGCGAACCGGTTTTTACAAGCATTTGATGAACGGCGTATCGAATATGTTGCCGTTTGTCGTCGGCGGCGGGATTTTGATTGCGCTTTCCTTCACGTTCGGCATTAAGGCGTTTGATCCGAAAGATCCGTCGTATCATCCGTTTGCCAAACTGTTAATGGACATTGGCGGCGGCAATGCGTTCGCTTTAATGGTCCCTGTGCTGGCCGCATTCATCGCCATGAGCATTGCCGACCGGCCGGGATTTGCGCCGGGGATGGTCGGCGGCTTTTTGGCGGCGAACGGCGGGGCCGGCTTTTTGGGTGGGTTGATCGCCGGCTTTTTGGCCGGGTATTTGGTCGTCGGGCTCCGGAAACTGTTCAGCCGCTTGCCGCAGTCGCTTGAGGGGATTAAACCGGTGCTGCTCTATCCGGTATTCGGTATTTTCCTCACCGGCATCATTATGATGTATGTGGTCATCGATCCAGTCAAGGCGTTGAATGAAGGGATGAAACATTGGCTTTCCGGCATGGGCACCGCAAACTTAGTGCTGCTTGGTGCGGTGTTGGGCGGCATGATGGCGGTCGATATGGGCGGACCGATCAACAAAGCGGCGTATACGTTTGGGCTGGCGATGATTGAAGCCGGCAACTTTGCGCCGCATGCGGCGATTATGGCTGGCGGGATGGTGCCGCCGCTCGGATTGGCGCTGGCGACAACGTTCTTTAAGAAAAAGTTTACGAAAGCCGAGCGTGAAGCTGGAAAAACGTGCTATATCATGGGCGCTTCGTTCATTACCGAAGGGGCGATTCCGTTTGCCGCGGCTGATCCGGTGCGGGTCATTCCATCGATTATCGTCGGCTCGGCCGTTGCGGGAGCGTTGACGATGTGGTTCCATATCGGTTTGCCGGCGCCGCACGGCGGGATTTTCGTCATCCCGATCGTCAAAGGCAGCGCATGGCTTTATATGTTGGCTATTTTGATCGGCTCGGTCGTCACGGCGCTGATGGTCGGGCTATGGAAAAAAGAAGTGGAAGAATAATAGAAGAGGCGTTTCGCCAAAGGCGGAGCGCCTTTTTTCTCATCAAATTTTCATGACAGGGGGTCTTGTCAGTGATACAATGAACGGTTGTAAATGAGAGGAGAACTCATGATGAACACGTTTTTGCAGCTGAATACGATTTTTATCAGCATATTGATTGAATCGTTGCCGTTCGTCGTGCTTGGGGTGTTTGTTTCCGGAGTCATTCAAATGTTTGTCAGTGAAGAGACCGTGCAACGATGGGTGCCGAAAAACCGCGGCTTGGCGATTGTTTATGCGGCATTGGTCGGGGTTTTGTTTCCTTCGTGCGAATGCAGCATCGTGCCGATCACCCGCCGTCTCGTCGCCAAGGGGGTGCCGCTTTACGCGGCCGTGCCGTTTATGTTAACGGCTCCCGTCATCAATCCGGTTGTGCTGTTTTCGACATATATCGCCTTCGGAAGCAGTTGGACGATGGTATTGTGCCGGGCGCTGTTCGCTTGCGCCGTCGCCGTCGCTGTCGGCGCCGTGATGGCGATTCGGCATGAAGGCAGCGAGTTGCGCCATGAACGGCGCGAGATGCCGATGATGCCCCGTACGTGGAAAGAGAAAATCGTCGGCACCCTGCACCATACGATCGATGAATTTTTTGCGACCGGAAAGTATTTGATCATTGGGGCGTTCATTGCTTCGGCGATGCAAACGTATGTGAAAACGTCGGCGCTTGTTTCGATCGGCAATGGGAAAGTGGCGGCCTCTTTGGTCATGATGGCGCTCGCCTTCGTACTGTCGCTCTGTTCCGAGGCGGACGCATTTATCGCCTCGTCGTTTCAAAGCACATTTCCGTTTCACGCGCTGGCAGCGTTTCTTGTTTACGGGCCGATGCTCGATGTGAAAAATACGCTCATGTTGTTTCAGTCATTCCGCGCCCGGTTTGTGTGGAAACTGATTGCCTATATCACGGTGTTTGTGTTTGCCGGATCGCTATTGATCTAGCAAGGAGGTGGCGGCATGGTTCGCATGTATATTTTGCTTGGGTTTGCGTTTTTGTTTTTCCATTTATATATTACTGGAGAGTTGAGCAAATACATTAATATGCGCTATTCGTATATTTCGTTTAGTGCGATGTTTGTGTTTGCTTTTTTAACGATCGTGCAATTTGTGCTGGCAAGCCGCAACGAGGAACCGCACGATCATGGGGAGGAGTGCTGCGGCCATCATCATCATGAGCCGTCTGCGCGCTGGAAGCGGGTGGTAAATTACCTTATTTTTGTTTTTCCGCTGGCTTCCGCCTTCTTGTTTCCCGTTGCGACGCTGGATTCTGAAGTCGTAAAGGCGAAAGGGATTCATGTTCCTGGGATGGCGGCTGACGGCAGCGATCCGTTTGCCCAGCGGCAGTTTTTGCGTCCGGATACGAGCATGTATTATGGGCGGGACGATTATCAAAATGCCATGGAAAAAGAGCTGAAAAAATACGGTCGTCTTGCTCGCTTGGAGTTGAATGATCAAAACTATTTAAATGCCATGGAAACGATTTATCAGTTTCCCGGTGCATTCGCCGCCCGCGACATTGAATTCACCGGGTTTGTTTACCGTGAGGAAACGACGCGCGCCAATGAGGCGTTTCTCCTTCGCTTTGGAATCATTCATTGTGTTGCGGATTCAGGGGTGTACGGGCTGCTCCTTCAGTTTCCAAAGACGGTGCCGCTTCAAAATGATGAATGGATTCATGTGAAAGGTACGCTATCCACCATGTATTACCAGCTGTTTCATATGACGCTTCCGTATGTAAAAGTGACGTCATGGGAGAGGGTGGCCAAACCGAAGGAGCCGTACGTATACCGCCAATTCAATGAATAAGAGCGAGCCGCGGACTGGCTTGCTCTTTTGGATAAAGTTGCGCTCATTCCTTTTGCCGCGCTTGTTTCACCATGGTGATTGCGCTTGTTTGGCTGAACGAATTGTCGAATGGGAAAGGGCCGTCAACGCTTGGGCGGCATCGATCACCTCGCCGAGCTTCAAGCAAAGCAAGCGCTCCTCTTCCAACCCGCGCCGCCGCCACTCGGTCCATAGACGGTCGAGCGCTTCTTTCGGCGTATCGTCCGCGAGGCGGAACGCCCCGTAATGCATCGGCACAAACAGCCGGGCGCGGCAGTCCAAAAACGCCTGCACCGCTTCTTCCGGTGTGGTGTGCTGCGGCCCCATGAACCATTCCGGTTCGTACGCGCCGATCGGCAAGAGCGCATAGTCGATGGAAAAGCGTTCGCCGATGTCGCGAAAGCCGCGGAAGTAGCCGCTGTCGCCAGCAAAATAAACCGTCGGTGCGTCGTCCGCTTCAATGACCCACCCGCCCCAGTGCGACGTATTCGTATCCCAAAGCGTTCGCCGCGTCCAATGTTGGGCGGGAACAAATGTGAGCGATACGCCGTGAAAGGAGGCCGTTTCCCACCATGACAGTTCGGTGACACGGCGATAGCCGCGGCGGCGGAACAAGCGGCCGAGCCCCTCGGGCACGAATATGTGCGGGTCACCGTGCAAACGGCGGAGGCTGCCGAAATGCAAATGGTCATAGTGGCCGTGGGAAATGAGCACAACGTCCACGGGCGGCATCTTGTCAAGCGGAACACCAGGAGCCGTCAAGCGTTTGGCCGCGCCCATCCAATTCGCCCAGACGGGATCGGTGACGATGGTGATGCCATGAAGTTGAACGACAAAGGTCGAATGGCCGACCCAGCAGAGCTGCGGCCGTCCGTTCGGCTTCTGAAGCCGCTCGTATTGAGGCGGTGAAACATGCGGCACGACGTAGGACAAATCTTTTTGTTTTTGTTTCCGCTCCCGCTGCCAGCGGCGGAAATCGGCCCATGTTTTGTGCGTCGAGACGCCGTCTAAGTTTTCATAGCGCTTGGCCAATGATTTCTCACTCCATTTTTTGTATTATATTATTTAGAGTAGCAAACCTTTTTTGCGAAGTACAAAATGTTTGCCCAGGTGGTGGAATCTATGCTTCGTTCTTTTACAATCCGCACGGCAAAGCGGGATGAAATGATCGACATTACTTCATTCGTCGAGGAGACGGTGCGCCAGGCTAACGTGACGGAAGGGATCGCTGTCGTTTATTGTCCGCATACAACGGCTGGCATCACCATTAACGAAAACGCGGATCCGGATGTCAAGCGCGACATGATGCGCCGCTTTGATGAAACATATCCGTGGGAGCATCCGCTTGACCGCCATATGGAAGGGAACACGGCCGCCCATATGAAAGCGAGCACGGTTGGGGCTTCGCAGCACGTCATTATTCATGAAGGCCGTCTGCTCCTTGGGCGGTGGCAAGGCGTCTATTTTTGCGAGTACGACGGACCGCGCCAGCGCACGTTTTACGTGAAAGTGCTCGAAGGTTAGAAACTATAATTATATTATGTAAACAAAGGGACGGGAGAAGATGATGCCAGAATAGCGGATGCAACGGTTTGATGTAAATAGGGAGAAGAGAACGAAAAAACCCGGGTAAACGTTTACCCGGGTTTTTTCATTTCAAATGTCGAAAAATCCAGCTGTTGAGAACAAGAAGCATTCGCATCCTTACGCCGGCGTCGTCAAAATGAGCGGTCCGTTTTTCGTAATGGCGATCGTATGTTCATATTGCGCTGAATACGAGCCGTCGATCGTCCGCGCCGTCCAGCCGTTCGGATCCATTTTGCTTTGCCATGCCCCCATGTTGACCATCGGTTCGATCGTGATGACCAACCCCTCCTTTAAACGCATGCCTTTTCCTTTTTCGCCGAAGTGGGGAACATACGGCTCTTCGTGGATCGTCGGGCCGATGCCGTGTCCGGTGAAATCACGGACGACAGAAAAGCCGTGCGCTTCGACGTACGTTTGAATGGCGTGGCCGATGTCGCCGATTCGATTGCCAAGAACCGCTTGCTCGATTCCTTTATAGAGCGACTGCTCGGTGACGTCAAGCAGCTTTTCCACGTCTTTGCCGACGTCGCCGACGGCGTACGTCCAGGCCGAATCGGCGAGCGCTCCGCGCAAATTGACGACAAAGTCGATCGTGACGATATCGCCTTCTTTCAGCGGCTCGTTGCGCGGAAACCCGTGGCAAATTTCATCGTTAATGGAAGCGCATGTCGCATACGGATAGCCGCGGTATCCTTTTTGTTCCGGTTTGGCGCCGTATTTGGCCAAAAACATTTCGACGAACCGGTCGATTTCCATCGTTGTGACGCCTGGTCTGATGCGCTTGGCGATCTCTTGGTGACAGGCGGCGAGTAACTTCCCCGCCTCGCGCATCAATTGAATTTCCCGTTCCGTTTTGACGTGAATCATGCAACTGTCTCCTTTTCCTCGATGTGTTTCGCTTCGATAGTATTGTAGCAAAAAGAACTGTGATGTGAAACCGCGGCGATCCGTTCTGAACTGAGGAGCTATTCCAGAATTTCACCCCAAAATAGGACGCGAAAGGGGGGACGAAAGGAAAAAAAGATGCCCGAAAAAAAGAAAAGGCCCTTTGATGGGGGCATACAGAACTTCGATATGTTGGTCCTTGCCTGCAAGAGCTTTTACGGCTGGTCCCTGCTATGTCACAAGGCGGCAAACAGCTGTTTTTCTTTATCGGAAATCGCGGAGGAAGAGGGAGACGGTGCGAGCGGCAAATAAATGGACACCGTTGTCCCTTTATGTACTTCGCTTTCGATGCGGATCGTTCCGTTCATCGATTCGACGATGCGGTAGACGACCATCATCCCGAGCCCTGTGCCTTTCACTCCTTTCGTCGTAAAATACGGCTCGCCCAAACGTTCGAGCTGTTCTTTCGTCATGCCGACGCCGGTGTCAGCGATGCGGATGAGCACGCGGCCGCTGTCAATGGAGACGGACACTTGCAGCGTCCCGCCGTTAGGCATCGCTTCGATGGCGTTTTTCATTACGTTGAGCAAACATTGACGGAATTTTTCGCGCTCACCGATGACGGAAAATGGGGCAAGCGTCGCTTGAATGTCGACGCAGCTCATATTGGCGAGCGGGCGGAGGATGTCAATGACACGCTCAATCTCGAGCTTCACGTTCAGCTTTTCCGGCGTCTCCGGCGCCGGCTTGGCGAACGTCAAGTAATCGGTGATGATCGCTTCCGCCCGATCAAGCTCCTCAATGGCGATGCGCGCATACTGGCGGCGTTTGTCGGCGGCGAGCGGCTGCTCTTCGATCAGTTGGATAAACCCACGCGCCGCGGTGAGTGGATTGCGAATTTCATGGGAGATGGAAGCTGCTAAATGGGTGACGGCTTCCATTTTCTCGGCGCGAATCACTCGTTTGCGCAGCGCGATGCTATGATGCATCATCTCCCAAAACGAACAAACGACGAGCATGCTGATAGGCTGCACAAGCAAAAAAATGAGCGCAACGGAAGGCGGAGGAGAAACCGCAGCAGCCATCCACTCCGCTATGGCGACGGTCAATAGGCCAGAGCCGAAGCTGAGCGATGCAGCGAACAGCGTGCGCTGTTTGGTTGGCAGCTCGACAAACCGTTTTGTCAATAAACTGCTTGTTGCAGCGATGGCGATGGAAACGACGACGGTGACGAAGACGCCAGCTCCGCCGAACAGCGAGCGGTAGGCGATCGCCGTAAACGCTAAAACCGTCGCCGCCCCCGCTCCGCCGTACAAACCGCCAAGCCACAGAGGAATTTGCCGCAAGTCGAAGATGAAATCGCTCTCTGTTCCGACCGGGAGGGTGATGCATAACATGATCACGACGGCGTAACAAATGGTCGGCAAATAAAGGCGGAATCGTTTTGGCCTCTTCTCCTGCTCCGTACAGAGGGGAACGAGGAACACCGGCAGAAGGATGAAAAACAAGTTGAGCAAAAAGTCTTTGAAAATATTCAGCATCGCGGCACCTTCTTTCCCATCGTCAAGCTGCATAACCAGAATTTCTACAAAAACTGCGAATATATTACATTGTAACTGGAAAACTGTCTGGATGTTAAGGTGAAATCGATAGCCTTTTTTTGCTATAAATCTCGTTTTTTCGACAAATATAGGTAAAAAGAACTATTTTGTTCTTGATAAAAAATACCCTTTATTTTTTTATATTATTCTATAATATTTTAATTGTATATATTTTCTATCAACCTTTTATTTGATATGGAGGGATATTTTTGAAAAAACGGTCGATTCCATCACTTGTTGCGGCGCTGTCGCTCGGCATCGGGCTGTGGGCATCTCCGGCGGAAGCGCCGAAAGCGGCTAACGCCCCCGGCATTCCAGCTGTGAAGCAAGGGGGACCGGTCGATTTTGCGATTGCCAATGAGGAAAAGCTGGCGGAAATGTTGAAACGGAGCGGAAAGCTTCGCGCTGATGCGACTCCTGCTGAGGTGGAACAAGCAGTGCGCGACTATTTGCGGCAAAAGGCGATTCATATGCCGCGGGGAAAAGGAGAATTATACGATAAAGAGGCAAAGCGCGCCGAGGCGATGCAGGACGGACAGCAGACAAATGGCGTGCTGAACGGGAAAGGGAAAAAGCTCGGACAATCGAAAACGGCTTCCGTGCCATCCGTCAAGCCGGAGCCATGGAACGGCGGCAAGCGGGTCGACCGTGTACTCGTTTTGCTCATCGAGTATCCGGACTTTCCGCATAACAACATTCAGCCAACTGAAACGGATATGTATTATAAAGATTATACACGCGAACATTATGAAGATATGATTTTCGGCGGCGATGACGGCTATTACGATGGACCGAATGGCGAGAAGCTTATCTCAGTAAAAAAATATTATGAAGAGCAATCAGGCGGCAGCTATTCCATTGAAGGAAAAGTGGCAGGCTGGTATCAGGCGAAGTATCCGGCTAAATACTATGGCGGAAATGTACCGGCGCCGGATGGCAATGACGCCAATCCACGGGCGCTTGTGCGCGAAGCGCTGGCGGCAGCCGCCCAGGATCCGACCATTGATTTGCGTGAGTTTGACCAAGAGGATCGCTACGATTTAGACGGCGACGGCAATTATCGCGAACCGGACGGTTTGATTGACCATTTAATGATCATTCACTCCAGCGTCGGAGAAGAATCGGGCGGCGGTTCGCTCGGCGGCGATGCCATTTGGTCGCACCGCTGGAATTTAGGATCGGTGTACCGCATTCCGAATACGACGACGGATGTGCCGTATTGGCGCGGCCAACTGGCGGCTTACGATTATACGATTGAGCCGGCTGACGGGGCGGCAGGAGTGTTTGCTCACGAATACGGCCACGATTTAGGGCTGCCGGATGAATACGATACGATTTACTCCGGTCTGGGCGAGCCAGTTGCCTATTGGTCGATTATGTCAAGCGGAAGTTGGGCGGGACGCATTCCGGGCACCGAGCCGACCGGCTTCAGCGCCTGGGCGAAACAGTTTTTGCAGTCGACCATGCCCGGCAGCAACTGGCTGAGCGGAACGACCGTTGAGTGGAACGAAGTAACGCCAAACGGTGTCGAAGTCGTGCTCGATGAAGCGAACACGAAAGGGACGAACAACGATGCCGTGCGCATCAACTTGCCGGACAAAGAAACGGTCATCACGACCCCGCCAAGCGGTGCGTATGCCTATTTCTCCGGCAGTGGAAACAACTTAGATCATACGATGTCAACGACGATCGATTTGACGAGAGCGTCCAAGGCGACGCTGGCATTTGATACATGGTATGCGATTGAGAAAGACTGGGATTATGGGGCGGTAGAAGTAAAACCGCATGGCAGCAACGAATGGACAACAATTCAAGGAAACATTACGACGACCAACAATCCGTACGGGCAAAACCCGGGCAACGGCATTACCGGTACGTCAAACGGCTGGGTGAAGGCGGAATTTGACTTGTCGGCCTATGCAGGACAAACGATTGACCTTCGCTTCCATTATATCACTGATGTAGCGGTGTCGGAAGCTGGCTGGTATGTTGACAACATTCAAGTGACGGCAGATGGAACAATCGCGCTCACAGACGACGCAGAGGGCGACAGCGCTTTCGCGTTGGACGGTTTTGCGAAAAGCGACGGCATCGCGCGCTCGAAGCATTATTATTTGCTTGAATGGCGCAACCACCGCGGCGTCGATGAAGGGCTCGCCCATATTTTGCGCGGCGACCGGCTTCTTTCGTACGATCCAGGGCTTGTCGTCTGGTATGTGGATGAAGGCTATGACAACAACTGGACGGGCGTCCATCCGGGCGAAGGGTTTCTTGGCGTTGTGGATGCCGACCAGCATACGTTAAAATGGTCGGGCAATACGACAGCGTCGACTCGCTATCAAGTGCACGATGCGGCGTTCAGCCTGCAAAAAGGAGCCCCATTCCGCGTGGCAATCAATGGCTCACAGCTGATCGACAACGATACATCGCCGACGCCGGTGTTTGACGACAGCCGGTCGTATGACAATAAAGGGGCCGTCGACGCCGGCCGGAACGTGCCCAACTATGGCCTAAAAATCCGCGTCATCGGTGAAAGCGCTGACCGCACGGCAGCGCGTGTGTTGATCCACCGCTGACCACCTCCAAAGGCGCACGGAACATTTCCGTGCGCTGAACATTTATCGACACGGTTTGTCATCCCTTCGTCGAATTTGTTGATTTTTCTTTCCCCCTTTTTTTCCGCTTTTTCCGTGAAAATGCAGGACTGACGCGAGATTTTCATCCCCGGGTGGAGGGCAAAGCGCGCTGCCCATGGATCTTTTCCGTGAAAATGCAGCGCCTTGAGCAGTCATTTTCATGCCGGGTGGAGGGCAAAGCGCGCTGCCCATGGATCTTTTCCGTGAAAATACATGCGCCTTCAGCGATCATTTTCATCCCCGGGTGGAGGGCAAAACGTTGCCCATGGATCTTTTCCGTTTATAATCATAAGTAGGATCGGATGAGAAGGGGGAACAATCAGAATGGAATGGTATGAACAGCTGTCGGCGTGGATTGCCGAGAAGCAGCCGGTGCGCGTGCAAACGGAGCAGGGGGAGGCGGTCGTGCTGCCGGTCAAGCTGTATCAAGAAGCACGCAAACTGTTCGTTTACAATCGGCAAATGCGGCTGATGAACATCCCGCTCGATCGGATCATTTCCGTCGAGCCGACGCGCATCATCGGTTCCTTTGACCGTCGGGGAGAAGAGGCCATGGTACATACTCGTTGAACGGAGGGCACGCGTCTTTGGGCGCGTGTTTTTTGATGGTGGTCGGCTGTTTCTGCCTGCGGTCTGTTCTGTTGCGCTGGGCTCTATACTATACCCAATGAAGGCGGCATTCGCGTTGCGATGTGCCAGGGAGCGGAATGGTTTTTGTTGCATAGGCAAAGACCATCTTTTAGAATGGAAAGGACGAACGACTGACCATAAGGGGGAAGGGACATGCATGGCAAACGGATTGCCTTGTGCGCCTCACGCAAACTGGACGAAATGACAACGCTTATTGAAAAGCAAGGAGGAACGGCCATCATTCGTCCGGCGCAAGGGACCGTCTTTTCAAAGGGAAGCGAACTGGGAGAGGAAATGCGAACCGTCATCGCCATGCGGCCGGACTGGATCGTATTTACGACGGGAATCGGCTTTGAGGCGCTGTTGGAAGCGGCCGACCGGGAGGGAATGGCTGCTCAATGGCATCGAACGATCAAGGAAGCGAACGTGGCTGCCCGCGGCTATAAAACGGTGACGGCGTTGAAACAAATTGGCGTCACCCCGGTGGCCGCAAGCGAGGACGGGACGACGAAAGGGTTGATTGCTGCTCTTTATGGGCACGACTTTGCGGAAAAAAACGTTGTTGTACAGCTGTACGGCGATACCGCGCCGGCCTTAAAGCAATTTTTCCTTGCGCGCGGCGCATCGTATACACAACTGTTCCCGTATCGGCATGTCGCCCCGGATCGGGAGACGCTCGAGACGCTATACAGAGAAATCATCGGGCGTGAGGTCGACGCCGTCTGTTTTACATCGGCGATGCAAGTCCGTTTTTTCTTTTCGTTTGCCCGCGAGAAACAAGACATCACCCCGCTGCTTGAGGCGTTCCGCACCGATGTCGTCGCTTGCGCTGTCGGTAAAGTGACGCAAGAAGCGCTCGAGGAAGAAGGAGTCAGCCGCGTCATCGCCCCGGAACATGAGCGGATGGGAGCGATGATTGTGACGCTTGCCCGTTATTTTCAACAATAAGCCCTGTTGAGGGTTGTTTTATCTTAATTAGGCGAGAAGACTCCCACTTCAACGAAGCGAAGCGGAGTAAGTGGGAGATGAATCGCCTTAACTATATTTTGCTGAAAATAGGATAGATTCAGTAAAATATGGTATAATATAGTTAGATGGGAGGTGAAAACATGTATTTTTGTATCAAACAACAGCTAAATGGTTTGACCAAAGAAGAATACTTGACTCTTCGAGAACTGTGCCATATTGCCAAGAACATGTACAACGTCGGATTGTACAATGTCAGACAATACTATTTTGAACACAAGGAATTTCTTAATTATGAGAAAAACTATCATCTTGCAAAAACTAACGAAAACTATAAGCTGTTAAACAGCAACATGGCACAGCAAATTTTAAAAAAGGTCAATGAAGCCTTTAAATCTTTCTTTGGTTTGATCAGTCTTGCCAAACAAGGAAAATATGACCACAAGGCTATCAGTATTCCAAAATATCTTAAAAAAGATGGCTTTCATTCACTGATCATTGGCCAGATTCGTATAGACGGCAACAAATTCACAATACCGTATTCTCGCCTATTTAAAAAGACTCACAAGCCTATCACGATAACGATTCCGCCTGTGTTACTGGACAAAAAGATTAAGCAGATTGAAATCATTCCTAAGCATCATGCCAGGTTCTTTGAGATTCAGTATAAATATGAAATGCCTGAAGATCAAAGAGAATTAAACGACCAAAAAGCACTGGCAATTGATTTAGGATTAAACAATCTTGCCACTTGTGTCACATCAGACGGCAGATCATTCATCATTGATGGGCGGAGATTAAAAAGTATAAATCAATGGTTTAACAAAGAAAATGCCAGACTTCAAAGCATAAAAGATAAGCAAAAAATCAAAGGCACCACTCGTAAACAGGCTTTGCTTGCTATGAATCGCAATAATAAAGTGAATGATTATATCAACAAGACTTGCCGTTACATCATTAACTATTGTATTGAAAATCAAATTGGCAAACTTGTCATTGGCTATGCGGAAACATGGAAACGCAATATTAATCTAGGAAAAAAGACAAATCAAAACTTTGTCAATATTCCTCTCGGTAACATAAAAGAAAAACTAGAATATCTTTGTAAATTTTACGGCATTGAATTCTTGAAACAGGAAGAATCCTATACGTCTCAAGCCAGCTTTTTTGACGGCGATGAGATTCCTGAATATAATGCCGACAATCCAAAAGAATATAAGTTCAGCGGCAAACGTATTAAGCGCGGCTTGTATCGAACAAAGTCTGGCAAACTAATTAATGCTGATGTCAATGGCGCATTAAACATCTTAAAGAAAAGTAAAGCTGTAGACCTGAGTGTCTTATGCTCTAGCGGCGAAGTGGACACGCCTCAAAGAATAAGGATTGCTTGAAGCAGTCAAACTTCTTTGGAAGCCCCCACTTCAAATTTTCGCTAGAAAATTAAGTGGGGGTAGTTCACTATTGGTTCATTTGTTGGCAGGTTGTTATGCGATCGTTAGGATATGCGGAAGCGCACGTTGTTTCGTTTCCGCCGCCGTTAAAGTTGACAGGCCGGCTGTTAGGCAATCGGTTTGCCCCCGCCTGTTCAGTTTAGGGTTCCTGATGTGACGCCCGCCGCTCGCTTATTTGGCGCGGTTGACCGGCTCTGCTTGTTTTGGCATTCGCTTTCGATAGACGACGTAGCTGCGCTGCAAGTAGCGGAGCGGGAAGCTGAATACGTGAACGAGACGGGTGAACGGCCAGACGGCGAACAAACCGAATGCAGCGAGAATATGAATTTGAAACCAAAGCGGCACCGTTTCCATATAAGCTGGGTTCGGACGGAATGTAAGAAGGCCGCGAAACCACGGGCCGATCGTCGTCCGGTAATCAAACCCGTGCGAATCGATGTTCAGAAACGTTGATGACAGCCCGCTGGCGATCACGACAAGCAAAAATCCGAGCGCAACCCAATCGCCGGTGCTGCTTGTCGCCCGCACGCGCTTGACCGTCAAGCGGCGGCGAAAAAGGATCACGAAACCAACGAAGGCCGCCAAGCCGGCCGGAATGCCGCCTGCCAAGGCGAGGGCGTGGTACATCTCTTCTGTCACGCCAAGCGCCTCGTAAAACGGCTCGGGAATGAGAATGCCCATCACGTGGCCGACAAACACGAACAAAATGCCCCAGTGAAAGAGAAGGCTTCCAAGGCGCAACTGCCGTTTTTCGAGCAGTTCGCTTGATTTGGATGTCCAGCCAAACTGGTCGCGCTGGTAGCGCCAAATATGGCCGGCGACAAATAGGACAAGCGCCAAATACGGAACAATCACCCAGAGAAATTGGCTGGCCATGCCGTTGCACCTCCTTTCGGGAGCGGCGTCACGCCGAGTTGAGTGAATGTGTGATTGAGCGCGTCAAACAGCTGTGCATACGGGCTGCCTGCCGCTGCCAGCCGGTCGCCGATTTCGCGGATATGGCCGGCATAATCGGCGAGCAAGGCGGTCGTATGCTCTTGATCTGCATAGGCCATCCATTCAAGCATGAGCGGCAAGTAGTCGGGCAGCTCGTGATCGGAGACGGCGAATCCGGCCGCCTCGTAGCGCGCTTTTAAGGCGACGAGTTCGATTCCGCGCTCCCGCTGCTCGCCGTTTGTCATATACGTCAAGTACAAATTCGTTTTTTTGCCGAAATCAAATGTTTCGACATATTGCTCCATCCGCTCTCGAGCCGGGGTGACCGCGAGCTGTTCGGCCACTGCCAAAAGCGGCGCGCGGACGGTTTCATCGTCAAGCGAGCGGATGGCGTCTAGGCAGTCAGGAAGCGATTCGGCCCACTGTTCGTCCGGGTAAGACAACAAATACGATACACATAGAAAGACCGTTTGTTGTTGTTCGCTGTTCATCGTAAATCCTCCATTTCATTATTGAAGGGGGCGGGGCTCGCCTTCTTTCTCCTTTTACAGCGTGCCGCAAGCGCCCGGGCCGCCGGCGAACGCCAGCCCGCAGCTGCCTTGTTCCGCGTACAAGTCAGCGACTTCTTCGCGGTGCGATGCTGGAATGACGAAGCGGTCTTCGTATTTGGCAATCGCGAGCAAACGGTACATCTCTTCAATGTCTTCACGGCTTAAGCCGAGCGATTCAATGAGGCGGATGTCCGGCTGTTTGTTCGTTTGTTTCGCCCGCATGTATGAGCGCATGGCCGCCATTTTTTTCAATGTCGTGCGGATGTGCGCCGTATCGCCCGCCGTCAGCAAATTCGCCAAATATTCGATCGGAATGCGCATTTCATCAATGGCCGGGAAGATGTCATCGGCGCTCGCTTGGCTTCCTTTTCCTTCGATCGTATTCATGATCGGGCTCAGCGGCGGAATGTACCATACCATTGGCAGCGTCCGGTATTCCGGATGCAGCGGCAAAGCGATTTTCCAATCGACGATCATTTTGTAAATCGGCGAGCGCTGTGCGGCGGCGATCCATTCGTCCGGGATGCCCGCTTCTTTCGCTTCGGCGATGACAGTCGGATCGTTCGGATCAAGGAAAATGTCCAGTTGAGCGTGATATAGCTGTTTCTCATCGGCGACGCTCGCCGCTTCTTTCACTTGATCCGCATCATACAGCATGACGCCGATGTAGCGAATGCGGCCGACGCACGTTTCCGAACAAATCGTCGGCATGCCGGCTTCGATGCGCGGGAAACAGAGCGTGCATTTTTCCGCTTTGTTCGTTTGCCAGTTGAAATACACTTTTTTGTACGGGCAGCTTGTGACGCAATACCGCCAAGCGCGGCAGGCGTTTTGGTCGACGAGGACGATGCCGTCCTCGTCGCGTTTGTACATGGCGCCTGACGGGCAGCTCGATACGCATGACGGATTGAGGCAATGCTCGCAAATGCGCGGCAAGTACATCATAAAGACGTTCTCGAATTCTGCCTGAATGGACTGCTCCATTTTGACGACGTTCGGGTCGCGCAACCCTGTGACGTGGGCGCCGGCCAGGTCGTCTTCCCAGTTCGGCCCCCATGACAGCTCCATCCATTCGCCGGTGATGCTGGATTTCGGCCGCGCCACTGGCTGGTATTGTTTTGACGGGCTGTTCGTCAACGTTTCATAGTCGTAATTCCACGGTTCGTAGTAATCGTCGATCGTAGGCTGGTACGGATTGTAGAACAAGTTGACGAGCCGCATCGCTTTCGAGCCGGATTTGAGCCGCAGTTCGCCGTTTTTCAACTCCCAGCCGCCTCTATACTTCTCTTGGTTTTCCCATTGTTTCGGATAGCCGATTCCGGGTTTCGTTTCAACGTTGTTAAAGTACATGTATTCAGCGCCGGGGCGGTTCGTCCATGTGTTTTTGCACGTGACGCTGCACGTATGGCAGCCGATGCATTTGTCCAAATTCATCACCATGCCGACTTGCGCTTTCATCTTCAAGCCAATCAACCTCCTCGAGTTTGCGGATGACGACGTACAGGTCGCGTTGGTTGCCCGTCGGTCCGTAATAGTTGAATCCGTAGCTTAACTGTGCATATCCGCCGATCATATGCGTCGGCTTTACGTGGATGCGCGTCGGGCTGTTGTGTGTGCCGCCGCGGTTGTTTGTCAGCTTCGTGCCCGGCACGTTAATATGGCGGTCTTGCGCGTGGTGCATAAACGCCATGCCGCGCGGCAGCCGGTGGGAGACGACGGCGCGGGCGACGACGACGCCGTTTTCGTTGAAACATTCGATCCAGTCGTTGTCGTTGATGCCGGCTTCGGCCGCATCATCTTTGTTCATCCACACGGTCGGCCCGCCGCGGAAAAGCGTCAACATCGGCAAGGAGTCGAAATACATGCTGTGGATCGACCATTTGTTATGCGGCGTCAAATAGTTCAAGATGACTTCCTTTCCGTTTTCTTTCGGGCGTTTGTTTGAAAACGGACGGTGCGGCAACACCGGCTTGAACGTCGCCATCGTTTCGCCGAACTCGTGCATCAGTTCATGATCGATGTAAAACGACTGCCGGCCGGTCAACGTCCGCCACGGGATGAGCCGTTCGACGTTCGTCGTAAACGGCGAGTAGCGCCGCCCGCCTTTTTCCGAGCCGCTGAACGCCGGCGAGGTGATGACCGTTTTCGGCTGGGCGGTGATTTGTTCAAACGTAAAGCATTCTTCCTCGCGTTCTTTCGCTAAATCGGCCAATTTCAAATCCGTCTTTTTCTCAAGCGCCTCCCACGCTTTCACCGCCATTTTGCCGTTTGTAGTTGATGACAGCGTCAAAATCGCTTCAGCCGCTTTTTTCGCTTCGCTGATATCCGGGCAGCCGTCGGCGATGGAAGCGCGCCGGACAGTGCCAAGCCGGCGTTTCAACTGTTCATACTCGTCTTTCGCTGACCAGGCAATCCCTTTTGTGCCGATCGGCTGGCGGGCGACATTTGGACCTAAGGCGGTCATTTGGTCGTAAAGAAGGGTATAGTCGCGTTCAATGACGTGAATGTTCGGCATCGTTTTGCCCGGAATCGGTTCGGTTTCGCCTTTGCTCCAGTCTTTCACTTCACCGAACGGCTGCGCCAGCTCTTGCGCCGTATCGTGCAACAGCGGAGTGGCGACGACTTCTTTCATCGGCTTTAAGCCGGCTTGTTTGGCGACATCAGATACGGCTTTCGCAAGTGATTTGAAAATATCCCAGTCCGAGCGCGCTTCCCAGAGCGGAGGCACGGCTGGATTGAACGGATGGACGAACGGATGCATATCCGTGCTGCTTAAGTCATGTTTTTCATACCATGTCGCTGCCGGCAGGACGACATCGGAGTAGAGCGCTGTGCCGGCCATGCGGAAGTCCAAGTTGACAAGCAGATCGAGCTTGCCTTCCGGCGCTTCATCGCGCCAGCGGATTTCTTCCGGGCGCAGGCTGTCGCGGTCATCGTTTAACAAGCCGTTCGTCGTGCCAAGCAAATGTTTTAAGAAGTATTCGTGCCCTTTGCCGGAGCTTGAGATTAAGTTGGCGCGCCAGACGATCAAGTTGCGCGGAAAATTCGCCTCGTTGTCCGGATCTTCGATCGCAAACTGCAATTCTTTCTTTTTCAGCTGTTTCGCGACGTAGGCGCCGATCTCTTCCGGCGTGCGGGCTCCATGGCTTACTGCTTCGTTATACAGCTCGATGCCGTTTTTGTTAAACGTCGGGTACGACGGCAGCCAGCCAAGCCGCGCGGCCAAGACGTTGTAATCGCCAGGGTGTGAATAGCGCGCTTTTTTGGCCAGCGGTGAGATGAGCTCATCGACCGGCCGCTCTTCATAGCGCCATTGGTCGGTCGCAAAGTAAAAGAATGACGTGCCGTTTTGCAATTTCGCTGGTCCGACCCAGTCGCGGGCGGTGGCGATTGTCTGCCATCCTTCCACCGGCCGCAGCTTTTCCTGCCCGACGTAATGGGCCCAACCGCCGCCATTCACCCCTTGGGCGCCGACGAACAAGACAAGGTTCAAGACGGCGCGGTAAATCGTATCGGAGTTGAACCAATGGTTGATCCCGGCGCCGACGATGATCATCGACCGGCCGTTTGTGTCGATCGCGTTGTCGGCAAACTCACGGGCGATTTTCACGACGAGTTCGCGGTCGACGCCGGTGATCGCTTCTTGCCATGCTGGCGTGAATGGCACCTCGTCATCGTACGAGCGGGCGACTGTGCCGCCGATGCCGCGGTCAATGCCGTAGTTGGCCAAAATCAAATCATAGACGGTCGTGACGTAAACGTCTCCTGTTACGGTTTGCACTTTTTTCACTGGAACCGCGCGTTCGATCGTTTTTCCGCCCTCAGCGGTGAAATATGGAAGCTGGATCGAGATGACTTCATCTTCGCTCCCTAAAAACGACAGGCGTGGCTCAAGCGGCTGTTCTGTTTCCTCATCAACAAGACGCAAGTTCCATTTTCCTTTGTCTTCCCAGCGAGCGCCGATCGTTCCATTCGGCACGACAAACGAGTCGGTGTTTTCATCATAGATGACCGGCTTCCATTCGGCATTGTTCGTTTGTTTGCCAAGGTCTTTCGCCAACAAGAAGCGGCCGGCCGTCCATGCGCCGCCGTTTTGTTTTAAGGTGACGACAAACGGAAAATCGGTGTACGTTTTGGCATATCGTTCAAAATATGGAACGGTCCGTTTGACGTAATATTCGTTTAAAATAACATGTCCCATCGCCATCGCCAAGGCGCCGTCCGTCCCTTGCTTCACCGACAGCCAGTCGTCGGCGAATTTTGTCGACTCGGCGTAATCTGGGCTGACGGAGACGACTTTCGTGCCGCGGTAGCGCACTTCGGCTAAAAAGTGAGCGTCCGGAGTCCGGGTGAGCGGGACGTTCGAGCCCCAGGTGATGATGTAGCCGGCGTTGTACCAGTCGCTTGACTCCGGCACGTCCGTTTGGTCGCCCCAAATTTGCGGCGACGCCGGCGGCAAGTCGGCGTACCAATCATAGAAGCTTAACATCGGCCCGCCCATCAGCTGCATGAAGCGCGATCCGGCGGCATGGCTGACCATCGACATGGCTGGAATCGGGGAGAAGCCGACGTTGCGGTCCGGGCCGTATTTGACGACCGTATACAATAAAGAAGCGGCGACAAGCGTCAATGCTTCATCCCAGCTGACGCGCACGAATCCGCCCTTCCCGCGCGCCTGTTTGTAGCGCTTCGCTTTTTCGCGGTCTTCAACGATGCTTTTCCACGCCTCAAGCGGGTTGTTTGGATGATGGGAGAGCGCCTCGCGCCACATGTCAAGCAAGATGCCGCGGACATACGGGTATTTGACGCGCAGCGGGCTGTACATATACCATGAGAAGCTCGCGCCGCGCGGGCAGCCGCGCGGTTCAAAGTCCGGCATATCCGGCCCGGTCGACGGATAGTTGAGCTGCTGTCCTTCCCAGGTGACGATGCCGTTTTTGACGTAAATGTTCCAGCTGCACGACCCCGTGCAGTTGACGCCATGGGTCGAGCGGACGACTTTGTCGTGCTGCCAGCGGCGACGGTACGCATCTTCCCAGGCGCGGTCGCCGTAGGTTGTTTCGCTATGGCCGTCGGCTTGGCGCTCGATCGGCCGAATATATTTGAAACGGTTGGTGAGCGGAGATCGTTTTCGTTTCATTTGCTTCACTCCTTATTAGCGTTGTGTACTTTTAACTATAGCCATGATGTCAATAACGCGATGTTAACTTTGTCACACTTGGCATCATTGTCACAAATCCGTCAAAGAAACGAACAAATATTCTTTTCTGTGGTATAATGGGGAAAACGATAAAAGTTTGAGGGGATTTCGTTGCGATACTCCAGCCATGTCATTGCCACATTATGCCTCGGCGCGGCGGCGGCCGCGCATACAAAGCTGCCGTTTACCGCCGCCTATACGGCGGGGCTTGTCATCGGCAGCCTTCTTCCTGACATTGACGAGCCGTCGTCATACGTCGGCCGCCGTTCGTTCGGCGTCGCGGGGAAAGTAAAAGAAGCGTTCGGCCATCGCGGCATGACGCATTCGCTCATCGTCTGGGGGGTGCTTGCCGCCCTCGTCTGGCGCGACTCGGCGTCGCCGTTTACCGCTGGGCTCGTGCTCGGCTACTTGTTTCATATTGTGGAAGACTTTTTTTCTGTTCAAGGGGTGCCGCTGTTTTGGCCGTTTTCGTCCAAGCGGTGGAAAGTGCCGCTCTATCGGACGGGAAAAGGGATGGAGAAAGCATTGGTTGGCATCGCTTGGATCGCATTCGTCTATTTTGGCGTCAACGGCTTGTTTCACGAATGGTGGCGGTCATGGTTGTCGATGTGGTAACGGCGTCCGATCAAAAAAGGAAAAAAGAGGTGCGGCGGCGAATATAGTGAGAGGAACGGATTTGACTAGATAAGGGGGAGAGGAAGATGAGCGAACAATATCCGGTGCTCTCGGGCGCCGAGCCGTTTTACGCCGAAAACGGGCCGGTCGGGGTGCTGCTCGTGCACGGATTCACCGGCACGCCCCACAGCATGCGCCCGCTCGCTGAAGCGTATGCGAAAGCCGGCTATACCGTTTGCCTGCCGCGCTTAAAAGGGCACGGAACGCATTACGAAGACATGGAACGGACGACATTCCACGATTGGGTCGCCTCGGTCGAAGAAGGATATGGATGGCTGAAACAACGATGCCAAACCATTTTTGTCACCGGGCTGTCGATGGGCGGGACGCTCACGCTTTATTTGGCGGAACATCACCCAGACATCTGCGGCATCGTGCCGATTAACGCCGCTGTCGACATCCCGGCCATCGCCGCCGGGATGACGGGCGGGGGCGAGCTGCCGAGGTATCTGGATTCGATCGGTTCGGACTTGAAAAATCCGGATGTGAAAGAGCTGGCATACGAGAAAACGCCGACCGCTTCGCTTCTTCAGCTGGCTAGGCTGATGGCACAGACAAAAGCGAAACTCGATCGCATCGTCTGTCCGGCGTTGATTTTTGTCTCCGACGAAGATCACGTCGTGCCGCCGGGAAACGCCGACATCATCTTTCAAGGCATTTCATCGACGGAGAAAGAGATCGTCCGCCTCCGAAACAGCTACCATGTGGCGACGCTCGATTACGATCAACTGATGATTATTGAACGGTCTCTCGAATTTTTCGCCAAGCACGCCGGATAAAACGAATCGGTATATGGCTGATCCTGTTCAAAGGAGAGGCCATTTTTTGTTTGTCGGTATTTTTGTGAAAAAATATGTGGCTGTTTTGCCGGGCTTGTTCTACACTTATAAATAGCTGGAAAAAGAATAAGGGAGTTTTCTTTGTATGAATCATATCAAACCGATCGCATTGCTCGTTGAAGAAAAACGAATCGTGGATGCCCTTGCCCAGGTGCGGCCGCATTTAGAAAACATGGGATTGTTTCAATGGCGGCCGCTCATGGCGTCATGGGACAGCATCGAGCCGTTTCGGGCGCTCATCCGGCTGTTTGATTATGCGCTCATGTACCGGCATAGCGGGCTTGTCGCGCGGTACGCCCACCGGAAGTTCAACACGTTGCAGACGCTCGCTTGGGTGTGTGATGAGTGGCTCGAGAACCGCCGGCCGCTCGATGTGGAAGAGGCGCTCACCCCGCGTCTTACAGAAGCGCTCGAAGGCCGGGTGGAGGAGCCGAGGGAATCGATCGCCCGGGCGGCGTTTGCGTTGGTGCGCGCTTTATTGGATATGCAGCGGATCGATGAGGCGCACGAATGGATGGATGTGGTTGCCCGCTATGAGACGGTGCCGATGCATGACAAGTGGGGCTATTTTTATATCGAGACCGGCGACCGGAAGCGCGCCGAACAGGTGATTCGCGCCGGTCTCGATGACCCGGAGCGCGGCGACATGTGCTATTTGCTGCTTTCGGATTTGTACGCTCTTGACGGCCGCCACCACGAGGCGCTTGCCGTTTTGGAGGAAGGAGGGCGGCGCTTTCCGCAAGTGCTGGCGTTTTACGCTGAGCGCGTGCGCCGCTTGCGCGATGTGCGCGCCTACCGTGAGGCGCTCGCGGCGATGGATGAACTTGACCGCCTGAATCCGCTTCATATGCATCGCCGTTATTTCGCCCATTTGCGCGCCGAACTGTATTACCAGCTTGACGAATGGGAGAAGCTTGAATCGCTTGTGAAAGCGGAGCCGCAGCTTGAAAAAACGCCGTACGCCCGAGCGCTTGGGCGGCAAAGGAAACGGTCGGTGGTGCTGCCGCTTGTGCCGGTCGTGCAAAAGCATAACTATTGCGTGCCGGCAAGTTTGGAAATGATGCTTCGATTGCTTGGCTCCCCCCGTACGCAGGATGAAGTGGCCCAACATATTTTTGATGTGCGCGGATCGAAATTGTCGACGACGGTTCATTATTTGGAAGAGCTTGGCTTTGTTTGCCGCTTTTTCGTCGGCTCGCCGCTTCGTTGGAAGCGGCTGATTGATGAGGGCGTTCCGGTGCTGTTAAGCGTCGATTATGAACAGTCATCGCACGTGCAGGTGTTGTTTGGCTATGACGAGCGGCTTGGGGCGTTGTACGTGCAAGACCCGAATCTATTTGATCCGTTTGTTGTTTCCGAGGACGAGCTTGCCAAATGGTATGCAGGGACGCATTATTTGTCGATTGTGGCGCTTCCCCGGGAAAAAGCGGCGCTCGCCGCCGAGCTCCCCGAAGAGGAAGACCGCTATTTCCGCGAATTGCATGCGTTGGCCGAAAAGATGGATGAGGACGAGCAGGCGCATTTCGACGCGTTTGTCGCCTTTTTGCGCAAGCATGAGCACATCCCGTACACATGGCTGTATGTCATGAAGCATTTTAGCAGCGATGAGGCGAAGCCGCTTGTGTTTGATTACACCAGGCGCGTCTTGAGCGAGTATCCCGAACATAACGACTTGCTGCTGATGGCGGCGAAAGCGTATGTCTACACGCAAGAAATGGAGAAGGCTGAAGACGTGCTCAAACGGGTGAAAGGAAAGGCGCAAAGCCCGCTCTACCATTATTTGCGCGGCCGAATCGCCTTTTTTGCCAGCCGCTACGAAGAGGCGGCTCGCTATTTTCGCACCTCGCTCCAGTTGGACCCAGATCAGCCGGAAGTGTGGAGCTATTTCGGACTCGCCTCGGCGTACGCCGGTCATATCGAAAAAGGGCTCATCTCTTCGCGCGTAGCGGTCAGCTTATATCCGGGCGATTTGTTTATCGAAACGAACCATGGTGTGCTGTTGTTCCACGCGAAGCGGTTTGCCGAAGCGCGCGCCTGGTTTGATCGTCTTGTGCGCCGCGAACGGCGGGATGCCCAGCTTTGGTATGAGCGGGCCCGCTGCGATCGGGAGCTCGGCCGCCGGCGCAAGGCGGAACGCGGCTTTTGCGTCGCCAAAGCGCTCGACCCGCAGGAACCGTACCCGTATTTGATGTTGGCTGACTTGTATGATGACGACGGTGATCGGGAAAAAGCGAAAGCGGCGCTGGAAGAGGGACTGGCTGTTGCTTGGCGTTTGGCGCCGCTTTACGTCCGCCTTGGCGATCTCTATATGGAGGAAGGAGAGGCGGAACAAGCGGTTTCGTGCTACGAAGAGGCGATCCGCCATGACAGCGATGACGTGTTTGCCCATCTAGGCTTGGCGGCCGCCCTCGCGGAGCGCGGGGATGTGGAAGCGGCGCGCCGGTATGTAATCAAGCAGCGCACTCGTTTTGCCAACAACAGCGAATATTGGCTCAATGCAGGCAAATGGCTCATCGCCCACGGTTTCGCCGATGAGGAGGAAGGACGCGAGACGGCGCTGTCGTGGTTGGAGGAAGGGCTGCGCCTCGCCGAGTTTGATGCCGAAGAAGCGTACGAGTTTTACATCGACCAGCTGACAACGCCAACTCTTCGAGAGCGCGGCCGGGCGTTTTTGAAACAGCTTGTCTCGGCTCGCCCGAAACTCGCTTCGGCCCATTCCGCTCTCGGCGTCCTTTATGAGCGGCAAGGCCGGCCGTCCAAGGCCATGGCGTTTTACCGAGAAGCCGCCGCCATGGGCCATTGGCTTTCACTCTTCCGGCTGGCGGAGCTGTGCGCCTCGCTTGGACGCCACGAAGAGGCGAAACAACAGTATGAGGCTTGTCTCAAAGCCGATCCATCGTTTGTCCTTTGCCATTTTCGCTTAGCTTCACTCTATGAGGCGGAAGAAAACGAAGAGCGGCAGCACGCGCATTTGCTTCAGGCGGTGCGCTTGGCCCCGAAGCGCATCGATATGGAGCAGCTTGCCGCGATCGCGGAGCCTTCCGCGCTTCTCCGCGCGCTGGCTGACGCCCGTCCGCATGCAGGGGAGGCGTGGTATTACGACAGCCTTGGATATGTTTATGGAGCGCTCGGACGGCGCGATCAAGAAAAGGCGGCCGTCGAGAGGGCGCTTGCTCTTGACCCGGATCACAGTGAAGTGCTTCGTCATTACGCGAATGTGCTTAGCCGGGAAGGACGCACGAAAGAGGCAATCAAGCTGCTCGAGCGGTTGATGGTGCGCCATCCCGACGATGAATCGTTGTATTCGGCATATGTCGCCTTATTCCCGAAAACGATGCGCGGCTTAGGGAAGCTGCGCCACCGGCTGGAGCGGCTGAAGATCGGCCGTGAGGCGAAAAGCGTTGTTTATCGGAATGCGGCCGCCGCTCTCCTTCCGTATTTGGAAGAGGAACAGAACGAAAGCGACGAGCCGGTGCGGTGGTGGACAAAAGCGAAAGAATGGATGGGCAGGTTTTCCTTGTTTTCGATCGTCATTGATTTGTATGAGGAGGCGATTCGCCTCAATCGCAGCGATGCGGAAGCCTATGGGCAGCTCGCCCGCCTCTATGCGGCGATCGAGCTGGAGGACGATGCCATCAAAACGTGGCGCCGAGCGCTCGCCCGCGTTTGGGATCCTTCATTGGCGCGTGAATTCGTCGAACACTTGTTGAAGGCCGACGATGAGAAGAAGCGCCAAGAAGCCAAGCGGTGGCTTGAACGGCTAGTGGCTGATGACCCGGACGATGTCGAACTGCGCGTGTTGCAGGCGGTCGTTTGGCTTCAAGAAGGGCAGCACGAGAAAGCCGAGCGGCAGCTGGAGGCGATCGTGGCGGAAGAACCGCTCGCCCGTGAGGCGCTCATGTTGCTTGGCGAACAGTATATGGAAACGGGCCGCTATCAGGAAGCGGCGGCGCTTTGGGAGCGCTACGCCGATTGGTATCCTGAGGATGAAGAGCTGAATATGCAGCTCGCGGCTGCTTATGAAGCGGCAGGGCACATTGAGCGGGCGTTGGCCGCCATTGAACGGTGCGTCCATATGGCCAAAGATGCTCGACTTCGCTACGAACGAGCCCGCTGTCTCGCGCTGCTTGGACGCTTCGATGAGGCGAAGCAAGAGCTTGAGGCGGCATTTTCGGCTGATGAAAGCGGAGAGCTCGCCATGTTGGCGGCTGACGAGCCGGCATTTCACCGCTTGGAGCGGATGTGATCAATTGTTGCTTTTCTTTTGATGGAAAGTTTGCTATTGTATGAGAAGAGAAGATGGACGGGGCAAAAGGGGGTGGACGGGACGCATGGAAGCGCCTATTGATTTGCTTGTGTATATGTCGCTTGTCGGCGCGTTATGGATCATCATGAAAGGGTATATGGGCGCACATCGGACAGCGAAATCATTGTTTTACGAGCCGGCGTTGGCCTCGGTTCGCGAGCGGGAGGCGGGAGGAGGCGCCGAACGAGCGGCGCTTCCATGGCGCCCGCTGTTTTTGCCGCAGCGGCGGAAAATTCCCGTTCGGGAACGGACAAGCCGAACGGATGAGGATGGAAGGCCCTTTCCTTTATGATGAAACGGCATGATTTTGCAACATGATAGTAAGGAGGGCTTTTCATGAAAAAATGGGTATTGGTGCTGCTTGGTGCAGTCTTGCTTCTTTCCGGCTGCAACCGCAACGAACCGATCAATGAACATAGCCAAGGCATTTGGAACCATTATTTTGTCTACCCGATGTCGAAGCTCCTTTTGACGCTTGGGCACTGGTTTGGCGACAACTACGGCATCGCCATTATCGTGCTGACGCTCATCGTTCGTTTTTGCTTGCTGCCGCTCATTTTGAAGCAGTTCCGCGCATCACTCGCCATGCAAAAGCTGCGTCCGGAATTGTTGAAGCTGCAAGAAAAATATAAAAGCAAAGACCCGGAAACGCAGCGCAAGCTCCAGCAAGAAATGATGCAGCTGTACCAAAAGCACGGCGTCAATCCGGCGAGCGGCTGCCTGCCGGTGTTAATTCAAATGCCGATTTTTATGGCGCTTTATTACGCGATTTCGCGGACGCAAGAAATTAAAACCCACTCGTTCCTATGGGTCGAGCTTGGCCACCGCGATCCGTATTTCATTTTGCCCGTTTTGGCGGCGTTGACGACGTTCATCTCGCTCCGCCTCTCGCCGTCGATGGCCGAAGAACAAATGCCGCAAATGGCGATGATGTCGTACATCATGCCGGTCATGATCTTTATCGGCGCCAGCTCCGTCCCATCGGCGCTGTCGCTCTATTGGGTTGTCGGCGGTTGCTTCTCGATCATCCAGTCGCTCATTTTGCGCAGTCAGCTAAAAGCGGCGAAAGCGGCGGAAAATAGCTGACGGATCAGTGAAAATCCCGCGCCTGCTTGAAGCAGGCGCGGGATTTTCGCTTTGCGCTTATGGTTGCGCCGCTTTGTTGATTTGATTCAGCTGATAATTGTTGAACGGCACCCAACGGAGAGGCTCAGTGTAGCTGATCATGCGAATCCGGTTTGACGCAAATTTATTCAGGAAGACGACGGATAAACCGACGGCAAGAAGCACGAGCAAAAAAACGATATTGAAAAAAAGGGGGATCATATCGGCATATCCTACTTTCTGTTTTTGTAAATATTCGTAAAAACCATTCGTCAGAAAGGAATCACTTTTCCGCTGAGCGATGGAAGGCGAGTTTTGCATCATCGGCTCGCTTTCTTATGCAATCTTCTGCTTGCCCAGATTTTGCATGCTGGAGTAGAGTAAAAGTATAGCAGCGGCAATGTACAGCAAGACCCGTTTGTTAGACAAACACGCAGGAGGGATTTTCATGAAGAGAGCACTCATTAACATCGACTACACCGTCGATTTTATCGCCGATCATGGCGCGCTCACATGCGGGAAGCCGGGGCAGGCGATTGAAGAAGAACTTGTACGGGTGACGAAACAGTTTATCGATCGTGGAGATTTTGTTGTCTTCGCCATTGACAAACATGTGGCGGGAGATCACTACCATCCGGAAACGAAGCTGTTTCCGCCGCATAACATTGAAGGGACGGAGGGCCGAAAGCTGTACGGGGAGCTCGAAGAGGTGTATCAAGCAAATAAGCATAAAGACAACGTCTACTGGATGGACAAAACGCGCTACAGCGCGTTCGCCGGGACCGATTTGGAGCTGAAATTGCGCGAGAGAGGCATCACGGAAGTGCATTTGGTCGGCTGCTACACCGATATTTGCGTCCTCCATACGGCGGTCGATGCATACAATAAAGGCTTTCGCATCGTCGTCCACCGGCGGGCGGTCGCGAGCTTCGACGCGGCGGGACACGAATGGGCGCTCCGCCATTTTCGCCATACGCTAGGCGCAGAAATAGTGGAATAATGGAGAAAACATGATAGAATAGACGATGAACGTTCTTTTTCTCCATTCGGCGGCGCAGTCATTCGTATGTTGGAGGTTGCACATTCATGAAAAAATATGCCGATGACAGTTTGATGCTTCATACGGACTTATATCAAATCAACATGGTCGAGACGTATTGGGAAGATCGTATGCATGAGCGCCGCGCTGTGTTTGAAGTGTTTTTCCGCAAGCTGCCGTTTGGCAACGGCTATGCGGTGTTCGCTGGGTTGGAGCGTGTCATTCAGTTTTTGCAACAGTTCCGATTTTCTGACAGCGACATCGACTATTTGCGCCAAGAACTTGGTTACCGCGACGACTTTTTAGACTATTTGCGGACGCTTCGCTTCACCGGCACGGTCCGTTCGATGCGCGAAGGGGAAGTGGTGTTTGCCAATGAACCGATTATGCGCATCGAGGCGCCGCTCGCCGAGGCGCAGCTCATCGAAACGGCTATTTTAAACATTATCAATTTCCAGACGCTCATCGCCACGAAAGCGTCGCGCATTAAGCATATTCTCGGGAACGAACCGGCTTTGGAGTTCGGCAGCCGGCGGGCGCAGGAGATGGATGCGGCGCTTTGGGGGGCGCGCGCAGCGTATATCGGCGGGATTGAGGCGACATCGAACGTGCGCGCCGGGAAGCTGTTTGGCATTCCGGTCGCCGGAACGCACGCCCATTCGATGATTCAAGCGTATCAGGATGAATACACCGCCTTTTTGAAGTATGCACGCCGTCATAAAGACTGCGTATTTCTCGTCGATACGTACGATACGTTGAAGTCCGGGGTGCCAAACGCCATTCGCGTCGCGAAGGAGCTGGGCGACCAAATCAACTTTATCGGCATCCGCATCGACAGCGGCGATCTCGCCTATTTGTCGAAGGAAGCGCGGAAAATGCTCGATGAAGCCGGATTTCCGAACGCGAAAATTTTCGCCTCGAACGATTTGGATGAAGATACGATTTTAAACTTGAAGTCGCAAGGGGCGAAAATCGATGTGTGGGGGATCGGCACAAAGCTCATTACGGCGTACGATCAGCCAGCGCTCGGCGCCGTGTACAAAATGGTGGCGATTGAAAACGAACGCGGTGAGATGGTCGATACAATCAAAATCAGCGGCAATCCAGAGAAAGTGACGACGCCGGGGCTGAAGCGGGTGTACCGCATCGTCAACAAAATCAACCATAAAGCGGAAGGCGACTACATCGCCTTAGAGAGCGAAAACCCGCAGCAAGAAGAGCGGCTGAAAATGTTCCATCCGGTGTACACGTTCATCAGCAAATTCGTCACCAATTTCGAAGCGCGTGATTTGCATGTGACGATCTTCGACAACGGCCGGCTCGTGTATACGTCGCCCCCGCTTCCGGACATTCAAGCGTATGCGAAAGAAAGCTTGCGCTTGTTTTGGGAGGAGTACAAACGGACGCTCAATCCCGAGCAATATCCCGTCGATTTGAGCCAAGCGTGCTGGGACAATAAGATGGAAAACATCCGCAAGGTGAAAGAAAAAATTGCAGGCGCATCTTTAAGTGAATAACCGCCTTGGCTGCGGGGCAAGCGCATGGTGTCGCTTTGCGCGCGATCGACCGCCTTAACCGGTCCGGCGCGTTGCAGCGCAAAGCGATATTCTTTTTTCCGCCGCAATAACAAAGGTGTCCCGAACGGCGCGGGACACCTCTTTCATGTAGACCGCTGACGGTTTTGGCTTGGCAGCTGTCGATCGAGTTCGTCAACGAGTTCGGCGAAATGACCTAAGACCCGCTCGATCGGTTCGGGGCTTGTCATATCCACTCCGGCTCGCTTGAGCAGACGGATCGGATCATCGGATGCGCCGGAGCGCAAAAATTGTTTGTACCGCTTCACCGCCTTGCCGCTTGTATCGGTTTGGATGTCGCTCACAATGGTGTACGACGCCGCGAGCGAAGTGGCATATTTGTATACATAAAAGGCGTCATAAAAATGCGGGATGCGCAGCCAGCCGTGCGCGGCGCCGGGATCGGCGGCGTACGCCGGGCCGTAATACGTTTTCAGCAGGCCAAGCCAAAGATGGTTCAGTTCGTCCGCTGTCAGACTGCCGCCTTGGCGCACTTTGTCATGAATCATCCGTTCAAATTCGGAATACATCACTTGCGTGTACAACGTGCCGCGGATTTGCTCGATTTGTTCGATGAGCAGGCGGAGTTTTTCTTCTTTTGTTTTCGCCTGTTTGTACAAATAATCGAGCATGAGCCATTCGTTCGCGGTCGAGGCGACTTCGGCGGTGAAAATCGAATGACCGGAATAATGGTACGGCTGCGCGCGGTTCGTGTATACGGAATGCATGGCGTGCCCAAGCTCGTGAGCCATCGTCAATACGCTGTCGAGCGAACCGTTGTAATTGAGCAAGATGAACGGATGGGTGTCATACGCTCCCGTGTTGTAGCCGCCGGTATATTTTTTCGGGCGCGGGAAGACATCAAGCCATCGTTCTTGAAACGCTCGGTGCACCTGTTTGATATAGTCGGCGCCGAGCGGCTTGAGTCCTTCCACTATGAGCGTCTTCGCCGTTTCGACCGGAATCGGTTTCATTGTTTCGCCGACGAGCGGCACGTACAAGTCATAGCTATGGACGCGGTCAAGCCCGAGCGCGCGCCGCCGCAGTTCGACATAGCGGTGAAGCGCCGGCAAGTGGCGGCGAGTGGCGGCGATCAAGTGATCGAACACTTCCTTTGGTACGTCATCGGCGGCCAGCGCGGCGGCAAGGCCGGATGGATAGCGGCGCACGTTCGCATACAATTCATCCGCTTTGACCGAGGCATACAGCGTCGCGGCTGCGGTTTGTTCCATGGCTTCATAACTTTTGGCTTTCGCTTCAAACGCCGCCTTTCGATAGCGGCGGTCCGGGTGCTCGAGCATGGCGGCGTATTGGTCGTCGGTCAATGTCACTGTCTTTCCGTTCGGCATCTTGACAGATGGCGGCTCGTAATCGCCGCGGGCGGCGTGGTCATAAATGTTCTCCGCTTCGCCGAGCGCCGGCGATAGTTTCGCGAGCAGCTGTTCTTCGCGTTTCGTGAGCGTATGCGGCTTTTGCTCACGCAACTCATGGAAGTAATAGCGGTACGCTTTCAGCGGTTTGCTTTTTTGGAGCTTCCTGAGCGTCCGCTCTGGGAGGGCGAGCAGTTCCGGCTCGATAAACGCTGTTTTCGCCGCATATTGGGCGGCGAGCGCTTCCACTTTTGCCCCGAGCCGGGCCGCCGTTTCATCTTCAATGTTGATATCGCGTTTTAAATGGGCGTAAAGCGACAGTTTTTCGAGCTTGCGGGCCGTTTGTTCGTTTAGGGCGAACAGTTTGGCGATCGTCTTCGCATCGTCAAGCTTCCCTTCAAACGCCGCCAGTTTCGGCAAGGCGTTTTTCACCGTCTTGTAGTCGCGCATCCATTCGTGTTCGGATGGGTAAATGTCGGCCACATTCCATTCGTATGCAGTTTCGGCGGCTGATGTCGGCCATGGGGAGGCCAAAAGAAGCACGGCGGCGAGCCCAAGAAGCCAGCGCTTCATATCATCACGTCCTTTCCGTTTTTTCCTCTTGTTGGTAGTATGCGCAAGCGGAACGATTTTAGCCAAAACCAAAAAAAGAAAGGGAGACGATCAATGGAACGAATCCGTTTAGCGGACGATTTGACTTTTTCCCGCCTCATTCACGGCTGTTGTCGGCTTGCGGACTGGGGCTATTCGCGCGAGCAGCTGCTCGGGCTCATTGAATTTTGTCTTGAGCGCGGCATTACGACGTTTGACCATGCTGATATTTACGGCGACTACACGTGTGAATCGCGCTTTGGCGAAGCGCTGGCGTTAAAGCCAAGCTTGCGCGGTCAGATCGAGATTGTGACGAAATGCGGCATCAAGCGGCCGCCAAAATACGGGATGAAATTATATGATACAAGCAAAACCCATATCATCGCCTCGGTCGAGCAGTCGCTCGCCAATTTCCGCACGGATTATATCGATGTCTTGCTCATTCACCGTCCGGATCCGTTCATGAATCCAGAAGAGGTGGCCGAGGCGTTTTGCCAGCTGAAACAGGACGGAAAAGTGCGCTATTTCGGCGTCTCGAACTTTAAACGTTCGCAGTGGGAAATGCTTCAGTCGTATTTGCCGTTTCCGCTCGTGACCAACCAAATCGAAGTATCGGCGTATCGGTTGGAAAATCTTGAAGACGGCACAGTTGACCTTTGCCTTGAGAAGCGCGTTCCGCCAATGGTATGGTCGCCGCTCGCCGGTGGAGCGATTTTTTCCGCTGACGATGACCGGGCGGTGCGGCTGCGCGGGACGCTTGAACAAGTGCGGGGTGAGGTGGGCGCTGAGACGATCGACGAAGTGCTGTACGCGTGGCTCCTCGTTCATCCAGCGCGGATGATGCCGATTGTCGGCTCGGGGAAACAAGAACGCATCGAGCGGGCGGTGCGGGCGCTGTCTTTGTCGCTTTCCCGCGAGCAATGGTTCGCCATTTTGCAAAGCTCCATGGGGCATGATGTGCCGTAAGGGGAAAGGACGATGAAAGTCATTATTGCGGAAAAGCCGGACCAAGGGGCGACGCTCGCCTCGATTTTTCGGACGAAAAAACGGCAAGGCTATATCGAAATTTTGCCGAATGACTTGTTTCCCGATGGGGCGTATATGACATGGGCGATCGGGCATTTGTTCCAACTCGCAGCTCCTGAGCGGTACCGCCCCGAGTGGAAACGGTGGACGCTCAACACGTTGCCGATCATCCCGGAACGGTTCGAGTATGAGATCGAAAAAGCGAAGGCGAAACAGTTTCAAGTGGTCAAGGAACTGTTGCGAAAGCCGGAAGTGACGGAAATCATCCATGCCGGCGACGCGGGGCGCGAAGGGGAGCTCATTGTGCGCAACATCATCCGCATGAGCGGCGTGAACAAGCCGATGAAGCGGCTTTGGCTGTCGTCCTTGACCCCGAAGGCGATCGAGGAAGGGTTCCGCCGCCTGCTTGATGAACGGACGACGCGCCCGCTCTATGAGGAAGCGTACGCTCGCGCCTGCGCGGATTGGCTCGTCGGCATGAACGCCTCGCGCGTGTACAGCCTCTTGCTGAAGGAGCGCGGGATGAACGATGTGTTTTCCGTCGGGCGCGTGCAGACGCCGACATTGGCGCTGATCGTCCGGCGTGAACGGGAAATTGAGCAGTTCCGCCCTGAACCGTTTTGGGAAGTCGTCGCCTCGTTTGTCATTGGCGACAAGCGTTATGAAGGAAAATGGACGGATAAAAACGGCCAAACGCGTCTTGGGGACGAGGAGATGGCGAAAAAGATCGCTGCCTTTTGCCAAGGAAAACGGGCGGAAGTCGCCGACGTCCACACGGAGCGGAAAACGTATCAGCCGCCGCTGTTGTTCAACTTATCGACGCTGCAAGCGACAGCGAACAAGTTGTACCGCTTCTCGCCGAAAAAGACGCTTGATGTGCTGCAATCGCTCTACCAAAAAGGGATCGTTTCGTATCCTCGTTCCGATTCGATGCATGTGACGAAAGGGGAAGCGGAAACGTTTCCCGCCATTTTGCAAAAGCTGTCCTCGTTTCCGGCGTACGCTTCGTATTTTCCGCTGCCGCAGCCGTCGATTTTACAGAATAAACGTTATGTAAACGAGAAAAAGGTGACGGACCATTACGCCATTATCCCGACCGAGCAAGTGGTGGATCCCGAGAAGCTGTCAGCCGACGAACGGAAGGTGTACGATTTGGTCGTCCGCCGCCTAATTGCCGCCCACCATCAGGCGGCGGTCATCGATTATACGACCGTCACGACGCTCGTTGACGGCCGGGCCCGCTTTGTTTCGAAAGGAAGACAAGTCGTCGAGGAAGGATGGCGCGCCGTCATCCGTCCGCATGAGGAGGAGAAAGATGCTGCGCTGCCTCTCCTTGAGCGAGGGGAGGCGGGGAAAGCGGCCGCTGTAAAGGTGAAAGAAGGGAAGACCGAGCCGCCGAAACGGTATACAGAAGGCGAACTCATCACCTTGATGAAAACGGCGGGAAAATTTTTGGACGATGAGGAACTGGAAAAAGTGCTCGCCAAAACGGAAGGGCTCGGCACGGAAGCAACAAGGGCGGCGATCATTACCATGCTGAAAGAGCGGAAGTATATTGAAGTGAAAAACAACCTCGTATATGCGACCGACAAGGCGAAAGTGTTGATCGAGGCGCTTGGCGGCACGATCCTCGCCTCGCCGGAAATGATGGCGAAATGGGAGCAGCGCTTAAGCGAAATCGGCGAAGGGAGCGCCTCGCCCGCCGCCTTTATGGAACAGGTGAAAAAGTTGGCGCAAAAAGTGGTCGCTGACGCCATCGCCGCCGCGCCGAATTGGAATTTCAGAGGGGTTGACACCGCCTCAATCCAGCGGACAAGGAAGAAAAAAACGATGGGCGAGAAGCTTGGGCCGTGCCCGCTTTGCGGCGGGACCGTCATCGACAAAGGAACGTTGTACGGTTGCGACCAGTACGCGAAAACAAAATGCTCGTTTACGATCTCCAAACGCATTCTCGGCAAATCGATTTCGGCGGCGAATGTGAAAAAGCTGCTGGCGCAAGGGAAAACAAATGTCATAAAAGGGTTTAAAAAAGGCGGGAAAACGTTTGACGCCATACTCGTTTGGGATGAAAACGAGAAGAAATTGTCGTTTCAGTTTCCGAAGCGGTGACGAAGGCAACAGGCGTTGGGGGATGGGAGGTTTGGCGAAAAGGCGGACCGATGGCGGCCCGCCTTTTTTTTGCCCTTTACTCCGTTCGCGGCTCTTGAATCCGCTCCATCAACCGCTCCGGCTCGCTCGGCGCGGCAAAGCCGAACTGCCTGTACAGCCCGTGCGCGTCTTTGGTCGCGAGCATCACCTTGCGGACAGCGGCGACATCAGGATGGGCGAGCACGCATGATAACAGCCATTTCCCGAGACCTTGCCCACGGTATGCTTCATCGATGAACACGTCGCACAGATAGGCGAACGTCGCCCGGTCGGTGATGACGCGCGCCATGCCAATTTGCCTGTCGCCGTGAAAAAGGGAAAAGCAGAGCGAATGGTCAAGCGATTTGAGGATCGTTTCGCGGCTGCGCTCATTCGCCCAATACGAGCGGGCAAGGAAGTCAAACACGCGCTCAAGCTGGACGCGGCGGCGGTCCGTCGTCACGGTAAATGGGCCGTTTTCGTAATCGATGATCGTCCACATGATCTGGCCTCCTTTTTCTCAAATGATACACCGAATCGGGTCAAATGGGAACGATTTTCGTTTTTATTAACCATAATAACATTATGTAAACAATAAGCTCCCCCTGGCTCCCTGAAGGCCGGTCAATGGCGGGGCAGACGACGGCAGGCGGCAATGCGGCCAGGGCGGTCTGGATAATCGGTGAACAGGCCGTCAACGCCCATGGCGCATAGGCGAGCGAGATCGTGTGGTTCATTGACGGTATAGACGTGAACAATGAGCCCGCGGCCATGGGCGGCGCGCACCCACTCTTCGGTGACGGCCGAAAGCGGCAAGCCGATGCCATCGGCATAGACGGCGATTTGTTGCAGCAGCTCGTCGCGGCCGCTGTGCGCTTCCTTCTCGTCGACCAATTGAATGAGCCGAATGCCGTGCGGGATGAGCGGCCGGAGCGCTTGCAAGCTTTCCGGGTGGAACGATTGAAACATGACGCGGCGCTGTTGCAGGAAACCGTGTTTTTTCAATAGATGGACGACCGCCTCTTCGATGCCGGGCTGTTTCGTTTCGATGTACAACGGGGCTTCCACACGCTCCGCTTTCAGCATCTGAATCACCTCATCAAGCGTCGGGATGCGCTCGCCGGCAAAGCGTGGATGAAACCACGACCCGGCATCCAGCCGCCTCAGTTCAGCGAACGAAAAATCATTTACCCGCCACGGAGCACGGCGCGGATAGACCGTTTCGGCATTTGTCGTCCGGGCGAGCGTCGCATCATGCAGAGCAACGAGCTTCCCGTCTTTGGCTGCGCGCACATCGACTTCGATATAGTCCGCCTGCATGCGGGCGGCAAGGCGGTAGGATGAGAGCGTATGCTCCGGCGCGTATCCGGACGCGCCGCGGTGGGCGATGACGGCGGTTTTCGGCTGGCTGGATGGCTGCCAGGCAGCCGCGGCCGCTAAGACGATCGGCAACGATAACAAAAACAATGTGCAAAGATAGAAGCGAAAAACCGTGATCCGGCGCATATACATCTCTCCCCTTTCAGTATATCATATCGGGAAAACAAGTGCGAGGGAAAAACGAGGTGATATAGTGGGAAAAGGATGCTTGTACCGATAGTTTCGCACATCAAGCAAAGGGATATTCAGTTTGATGCATAAAGTGCGTTATCATGCCGCATACTGTAAACGACAACAAAACGTTGGGCTATAGCCAAGCGGTAAGGCAACGGACTTTGACTCCGTGATGCGCTGGTTCGAATCCAGCTAGCCCAGCTGAACGTCTGGTCAAACCGGAGGGGCTTTGAGCCGGTGAAAACGGTCTCCGCTATATATCGGCGCGGGGCCGTTTTTTATGGTTTCAATGCGATCGGTGGAATACATCGAAGCGATTGACGGCCACACAATGGTTTGGTTCACATCGCCGCGTTCGTGTCAGTCGTTCGAATGAAAGATCGTCGACAAAAAACTGCTGAGGCAGAAGGATTTTGGCGAATGACGGCGAATGCAAAACATGAAAGGGGAGAGCGACAATGAAAACAGCCGATTTATGCGATCAATTTTTAGACGAGTTGCAAGTATGCGAGTTGCCGTTCCAATCGTACGGCGGAAAGCGGGCGTTTTCCGGGCCGATTGCGACGGTCGATGTGTTTGAAGACAACGTCCTTGTCCGAGAAGCGCTGGAGACGGTGCCGCCGGGGACGGTGCTCGTGGTCGATGGAAAAGGCTCGCGCCGCGTCGCGCTATTAGGCGACCGGCTGGCGCAAATCGCTTGCGAGAGGGGGCTTGCTGGCGTCATCATCCACGGCTGCATCCGCGATTCAGCGGAAATTGGCGCCATGCCGATTGGCGTGATGGCGATCGGCACATGCCCGGTGAAAAGCAAAAAAGAGGGAAAAGGCTCACGCGACGTTGCGCTCGAGTTTGGCGGCGTCCGCTGGGAGCCAGGGGCGTACGTGTACGCTGATGCGGACGGCGTTGTCGTCGCCAACAAAGATTTGTTGGCGAAAAATGGTTGACGGCTGCGGTCGAGTCTCGTTCAATACAACGAACAGGTTGAGGCGATGGAGATGGAATGGCAGGAAGTGCGTTCATTGTATCCAAATCAATTTGTGAAATTACAAGTATTAAAGTCCCATTTAGAGGGAGATCAAGAAATCATTGAAGAGGTGGCTGTTATCGGAACGGTTTCGGACAAGGATGCAACTCGTGAGTTGCTGCAATCGAAAGGGAATCAGCTTGTTTATCATACTAGCCACAAGGAGATTGTTTTAAAAGTTCGGGGAGCGATTGGCCTGAGAGGGAAATTTCATTATGCAGATTGAATATCGTGAAGGCTTGCTGTTTGCATCGATCGAAATCGTTTATCAAGGAAGGTCTAAGTTGATTCATAATATGGTGATTGATACTGGTGCGGCGAAAACAGTGATTTCTCAAAATGCAGTAGAAGATATTCATTTGCGGGTAGAGCCGGGCGATCGTATTGTGGCTTATTACGGAATCGGTGGGAAAGAGTACGCGTTTACAAAAAAATTAGACTGTATTCAGCTAGATTCTTTCCAGCTAAGAGAGTATGAAATTGATTTTAGCGGGATGGACTATGAGGGGATTAACGGTTTGTTAGGATTGGATATATTGCTGGGCGCTGGATTTGTCTTAGACCTGGACAAGTTGGAGATGTATCGTTCTGGTTGAAATGGAACGCCCGCTCGAAATGCCAAAAAGAAGGAAAAGGCGCCCGCGACGTTGCGCTCGAGTTTGGCGGCGTCCGCTGGGAGCCAGGGGCGTACGTGTACGCTGATGCGGACGGCGTTGTCGTCGCCAACAAAGATTTGTCGGCAAAAAACGGTTGACGGCAACGCATTGGTTGTACTACGATGAAAACGGATGCTTGTTCCATGACAGCGCATATATGGCGGTAAGACAAACAAGGTGCCTAGCCCGCTTAGGGCTTGGGTGAAAAGGGAAGCTCGGTGAAAATCCGGCACGGTGCCCGCCACTGTGATGGGGAGCTTTGCGGCAACAAGTCACTGAAGGATGCTTCGGGAAGACGCCGCCAAGCGATGATCCTAAGTCAGGAGACCTGCCTTGTTTGGATCGGACGGATGCCTACGGGACTATAGGCAGACGTGCGGGAGAATGACGGCTTTAGGGGCCCTGTTTGGGCCGTTTACGGCTTTCGTATACATTTTTCTGCACCTCTGCTGTAGAGGTGCTTTTTCTTTTGTCGAAAAACCGTCCGTCTGCCGCATTTCAT
Source organism: [Bacillus] caldolyticus (assembly GCF_003595605.1). NCBI lineage: Bacteria > Bacillati > Bacillota > Bacilli > Caryophanales > Anoxybacillaceae > Geobacillus > [Bacillus] caldolyticus. The sequence goes on from NZ_CP025074.1 coordinate 226,020, forward strand.
TCTACCATTCTAGCAAAAGGGGGGATTTGGTGGCGACGTGGGATTTGCGGGGAATGAAGCATCATGTGCTCATTTGCAACGGAGGGACGTGCCTCCGCCATGGCGGAGATGACGTGACAACCGCGGTGCGCGAGGAAATCGCCCGCCTTGGGCTTGACGACGCTGTCCATACAACAAGGACGCGCTGCAACGGACGCTGTCAAGATGCGTGTGTGATGATCGTCTACCCGGATGGCGTCTGGTACCGGTTGATGACACCGGAGAAGGCAAAAGAGGTCGTCCATCGCCATTTGCAAAACGGCGAGCCGCTTCGCGCGTGGGCGACGTATGAATACCGTGAAGACGGGTTGACCCGTCTTGGTGGGACGGAGTCGGTTATTGGCGTTCGAAAGAGGAGGACGTAATGATGGAATGGGCCAGTTATGTAATGTTAGCGATATTTCTCGGCATGCGTCATGGGATGGACAGCGACCATGTCGCGGCCATTGCGGATATGGTCGGAAGCGAGTCGCGGCGAAGACAGCAGTTGGCGCTCGGAATCATGTACGCTATTGGACACGGAGCAATCGTGTTTGTCATGGGGGTGGCGGCGCTCATGGTCGGCGCCCGGCTTCCCGAGTCGTCAGCCGCCGCCATTGAGCTCTTAGTTGGCGTTACGCTTGTGCTTCTTGGCGGGATGATGCTTTTTTCTCTTTTTCGGCGGGGTGAGGTGAAAAGCCGGTTTCAGCTCCTTTATGAGTTCGGCCATACGGTTACTCGATGGCTGCGGGGAAGGCGGGAAATGGACAGTTGCCGTTCTTTTTCGCATGTTGGTTGGGCTGGCGCCTTGATCATCGGCATCATTCATGGCATTGGCGTCGAAAGCCCGACCCAGCTAGCCATTATCACCCACGCGGTCGGAAAAGTGCGTGTGAGCGCCGCTGTCCTTCAGCTTGTGCTGTTTGTCGCCGGCTTGCTCATTGCGACGATTGCTACAGCGGCTGGATTATCGTGGGGATTTTGGAAAGCAAAGCAGCGGGAACGACTGTTTTATGTCCTTGGTGCGGTCACAGGGATTTACAGCATATGGTTAGGGATGTCGATGATAATCGAGATATGGAGAGGGGGGCTGTAAAGTGGGCGGCAAATTGCTCATTGTCGGCTTTGGCCCGGGAAGCGTCGACCATATGACGAAACGGGCTCGGGAAGCGATTGAAGAAAGCGACGTCATCATTGGCTACAAAACGTACATCGAACTTGTGCGCGATCTGATTGTCGGAAAGGAAATCATCAGCACGGGCATGACGGAAGAGGTGAGCCGCGCCCAAGCGGCGGTGAAATGGGCGGAGCGCGGCAAAACGGTCGCCGTCATTTCAAGCGGTGACGCCGGGTTGTACGGCATGGCCGGGCTCGTGTATGAAGTGCTGATCGAAAAAGGGTGGACGAAAGACAGCTCGATTGAAGTCGAAGTCATCCCCGGCATTTCCGCGATCCATTCGTGCGCCGCGCTGCTTGGCGCACCGATTATGCACGATGCGTGCACGATCAGCTTGAGCGACCATTTGACGCCGTGGGAGCTGATTGAAAAGCGGATTGACGCCGCCGCCGCGGCCGATTTTGTCATCGCGCTTTACAACCCGAAAAGCGGACGGCGCACTAGACAGATTGTGGAAGCACAGCGCATCCTGCTCCGCCATCGGTCTCCGGAAACCCCGGTCGGTCTGGTGAAAAGCGCGTACCGCGAGCGGCAGCATATCGTCCTCACCGACTTGGCGCATATGCTTGACCATGAGATCGGCATGTTGACGACGGTGATTATCGGCAACTCAACGACATTCGTCCATGACGGCGTGATGATCACGCCGCGCGGCTACCAGCGCAAGTATCAACTAGCAGCCGCCGTCCAGCCGCTCAAACCGCATGAACGGCTGCGCAAAGAAGCGGAGCCGTGGGCGCTTGACCAGACGAAACCGCTGGAAGATGAGGACGAAGGAAGCACGGGGGCATCAGGACCGTCCGAAGCGGCTGTCCTCGCCGGGGACAACCAGAAGGATCGTGCTTTCACCGCCTTGGCCACCGCGGTTCGACCGCCGTCTGTTGCCGCGGCCACGAAGGAGGCCGAGCCAACGCCGCTGGCTGCCGTTTTGCCGCCGCTTGCTGCACCGCTGGCAAAAACAGCCAAACGGCAGCCGACCGCCGCGCCAAAACGGGTGAAAGAAACAGCCGAAGACGCGCTCGCCGCTTTAGAGAGACGGAAAACAAGAAAGACGGCGGCCGTGTTGTTGGAAGCGGCGGTGAGCCCGGGCGTGGCCAATAAACAGTTCACCCCGGAACAGCTCATCGTGCTTGCGGAAGTGGTAGGGATGGATGGAAAAATGACCTACACACCGGATCATTATATGAAAATCGAACGGTTGACAGAGGACCCAGATGGGCTTGTGGCCCGTCTCGTTGACGCCGGACTGATCGTGATGCCGGTCGGTGATGTGCTGACGGTGAAGGCATGTGATTTTTGCGATGGAGAGAAAAAAGACGCCATTCCATACGCGGAGGAATTGGCGCGCCGGTTTGGCGGCATGGCGCTGCCGAAAGAGTTGAAGCTTGGCATCAACGGCTGCGGGATGGCGTGCTACGGCGCGGTGCACGAAGACATCGGGCTTGTGTACCGGAAAGGGAAATTTGATTTGTTTTTGGGCGGGAAAACGGTCGGCCGCAACGCCCATCCCGGCCAGCTCGTCGCGGAAGGCATTCCGCCGGAAGAAATTGTGGCGGTTATGGCAGAAATCATCGAACAGTATCAAGAACAAGCACATCCAAATGAACGGTTTCATAAGTTTTTCCGCCGCGTGAAGCAAGTCGGACGTTTTTCACACGAAGAGGCAAAACCGGCCGCGTCCATCGAAATGCCGGCTTGCGGTGAGTGACGGAAGCATGCGTTATATAAGTGCAGCTTGAACGTCTGCAGATGTCGTTGGTGTCGAAGCGACGCATCTTTTTCCGACAGTCGATCGAATAACCGGCTGGTTCCATAAAAGAGCATAGATGGGCGCCTCGCATTTGGATGAAGCGCCCATCGAGTCATTGCGCTTATAGGGAACGGCGGAAGACGTCCGCTAACAAAAGGGGGAAAACAAGGATGAGAGCCATTTTATTTGTCGGCCATGGCAGCCGCGACCCGGAAGGGAACGAGCAAGTGCGGCAGTTTGTCGACCGCCTGCGGCCGCGTTTGCGCGATTCGTTTCATATTGAAACAAGTTTTTTAGAATTTGGCCGTCCGTCGATCGGCGAAGGAATCGAACGCTGCGCCGAAGCCGGGGCAATGGAAGTGGCGGTCATTCCGCTCATTTTATTGCCGGCCGGGCATTCGAAGCTGCATATCCCGGCGGAAATCGATGAGGCCAAAGCGCGCTATCCGCATATGGTGTTCCGCTACGGCCGCCCCATCGGCGTCCATGAGCAGACATTTGCTATTTTGCGCGAACGATTGCAAGAAATCGGCGAGCGGCCGGAGCAGCCGGATGACGGAACAGCGGTCATTTTGCTTGGCCGCGGCGGGAGCGATCCGGATGCGAACAGCGACTTGTATAAAATCGCCCGCCTCTTTTGGGAACAGACCGGCTATGCGCTCATCGAGCCGGCGTTTATGGGCGTGACGACGCCGTCGCTTGATGATGCTGTCCGCCGCTGTCTCATGCTCGGAGCTAGGCGGATCGTTGTTCTTCCGTATTTTTTATTCACCGGCATCCTGATTAAGCGGCTTGAGCAGCAAATGGCGCAATACCAAGCTGAGCACTCGCATATCTCGTTTGCGCTTGCCGGCTATTTTGGATTTCATCCGAAGCTTGAGGAGATCGTGCTTGACCGCCTCAACGAGGTGCTCGGCCAAACGGTGGCGATGAATTGCGACATCTGTCAATATCGGCTGCACGCCGCCCATCATCACCATCATCATCACCATCATTGAAGGAGGAAGCGTCCGATGATTTTATTGTTAGCTGGAACAAGCGATGCCCGCGAATTGGCGGTGATGATCCAACAAGCCGGCTATAACGTAACCGCGACGGTCGTCACCGATCACGCGGCCGAACAGCTCCGATCGGCCGGCATTCGCGCCTATGTCGGCCGCTTGGATGCGTCCCAGCTTGCCGATCTGGCCAAAGCCGAGGGGGCCAAAGCGATTGTGGACGCGAGCCATCCATTTGCTGAAGAGGCGTCAAAAAACGCCATGCAAGCGGCAGCAGACGCCGGGTTGCCCTACATTCGCTACGAGCGGCAGGCGTCTTCGTTTTCATCCGAGAAGGTGACATTTGTCGACAGCTATGAAGAAGCGGCTGACTTGGCGGCGGAAAAAGGCGGCGTCGTGATGCTGACGACCGGCAGCAAAACGCTCGACATTTTCGCCGCGAGGCTCATCGGTCGCCCGGACGTCAAGGTGATTGCGCGGATGCTGCCGCGGAAAGACAATCTCGACAAATGCGAGCGGCTCGGGTTTTCCCAAGAGCAGATCGTCATGATGCAAGGGCCGTTTACGAAAGAGCTCGATCGGGCGCTATACCGCCATTTTGGCGTCACGGTCGTCGTCACGAAAGAAAGCGGCAAAGTCGGGTTTGTCGATGAGAAAATCGCTGCCGCCGAGGAGCTCGGCATTGATGTCATCGTCATCCGCCGCCCACGGTTGTCATACGGCATCGTGCATCACGATTTTGCCGGCGTGCTCGAGGCGTTGAAGCAGCATGCGCCGCTTCCGGCCGTGTAAAGAATGGGATTCTAGCGGCCGCTCATGCAAGCGATCATGAAGAAAGGAGAGAATTGTCATGGACTTCCATACAACATTTCGTCCGGCGACGGTGCAGCCGGAACAAATTGAAGCGCGCAGCTTTCAAATCATTGATGAAGAGATCGGCGAGCATTCATTTACAGAAGAACAATACCGAATCGTTCAGCGCGTCATCCATGCATCGGCTGATTTTGAGCTGGGCAAAAGCCTCATTTTCCACCCGGATGCGATCCGCTCAGGCATTGATGCCATTCGCAGCGGCAAGCTCGTCGTCGCCGATGTGCAAATGGTGCAAGCCGGCGTCAATCAAGCGCGGCTTGCGAAGTTCGGCAGCGCGGTGCGCGTCTATATTTCTGATGAAGACGTGATCGCTGAAGCGAAACGGTTGAATACGACGAGGGCGATTGTGGCTATGCGCAAAGCGGTGAAAGAAGCGGAAGGCGGCATTTTTGCCATCGGCAACGCTCCGACAGCGTTATTGGAGCTCATTCGCCTCATCAAAGAAGGAGAGGCGCGGCCGGGATTGGTGATCGGCTTGCCGGTCGGATTCGTCTCGGCGGCGGAATCGAAAGAAGAATTGGCGAAGCTCGATGTGCCGTTCATCACCAACCGCGGCCGCAAAGGAGGAAGCACCGTGACCGTCGCTGCCTTGAATGCTTTATCGCTGCTCGCCGAGCGAGCGTGACGAACGATGGAAACGAAAAAAACGCTGCGTGAAGGGTATACGACCGGATCGTGCGCGACAGCGGCAACGAAAGCCGCGCTCACGGCGCTCATCACTGGCCAAGTGCAGGCGGAGGCGACGATTCGGATTCCGATCGGGCGGGTGGTGACCTTTTCGCTCGCCTCTTGTTCGTTCGATGGCGAAACGGCGACGGCCTCGGTCGTGAAGGATGGCGGCGATGACCCAGATGCGACGCACGGCGCGCTCATCGTTTCCACTGTCTCGTGGGCCTCGTCGCCGGGCGTTCATATCGACGGCGGTGAAGGGGTCGGACGCGTCACCAAACCCGGCTTGCCGGTGCCGGTCGGGGAAGCGGCGATCAATCCAGTGCCGCGGCAAATGATCCGCGAAGCCGTCAATGAAGTGCTGGCGCAATACGGTCTACATCGCGGGGTGAAGGTCGTCATTTCTGTGCCCGGCGGCGAGGAAATCGCCAAAAAAACGTTGAACCCGAGACTAGGCATCATTGGCGGCATTTCGATTTTGGGGACGCGCGGCATCGTCGTTCCGTTCTCCACCGCCGCCTACCGGGCGAGCATCGTGCAGGCGCTTCAAGTGGCGAAAGCGAACGGCTGCCGCCATGTTGTCATCACGACCGGGGGGCGGAGTGAGAAATACGCCATGCAAGAATATCCACATTTGCCGGAAGAAGCGTTTATCGAAATGGGCGATTTTGTCGGCTTTACGCTGAAACAATGCAAACGGCTTGGCATCAAGATGGTGTCGATGGTCGGGATGATGGGGAAATTTTCGAAAGTCGCTCAAGGAGTGATGATGGTGCACTCGAAAAGCGCCCCGGTCGACTTTGGCTTTTTGGCTGCCATCGCCGAGCAGGCAGGTGCTGGCCCAGAACTGGTGGCTGCGGTGCGCGGCGCGAATACGGCGGCGCAAGTCGGCGACATGATGCAAGAGGCCGGTTGCATGAAGTTTTTCGAGCTTTTGTGCGAAGCGTGCTGCCAGGCGGCGCTTCACGAAGTGGGAGGCGGTCTGACGGTGGCGACGTCCATTTACACAATGAACGGACAACAATTAGGAAAGGCGGTGCAGACCGATGGGGACGATGAAGTTGATCGGTGTGGGTGCTGATGGGCAAGCAAGTCTTCCTGAGCTGTATCGACGCTGGATTGATGAAAGCGAGCTGCTTGTCGGCGGCGAACGGCAGCTGGCGATGTTTCCTGAATACAAAGGAGAAACGATCATCATCCGCCGCGGACTGGCGGAGCTGGTGGAGCGGCTCCGCCATGAGACGCGCAACACGGTCGTGCTTGCTTCCGGCGATCCGCTCTTTTACGGCATCGGCAGCTATTTGGCCGGCAAATTGCCGATCGACGTGTATCCGGCCGTCAGCTCAGTGCAATGGGCGTTTGCGAAAATGGGCGAGTCTTGGCAAGACGCGGCGTTTGTCAGCGTCCATGGCCGGCCGCTCACCGGTTTGGCTCAGCGGGTCGACGGGCGGCGCAAAGTCGCCATCTTAACCGATGAGACGAACTCGCCGGCCGCCATCGCCCGCTATTTGCTCGAGTACGGCATGACGGAATATGAGGCGTTTGTCGGCGAGGAGCTCGGCGGGCCGAATGAGCGATGCCGGTTTTTCAAGCTAGAAGAAATGGCAGAAACCGAGTTTCTTCCATTAAATATAGTCATTTTGCGGCAAACCGCTCCTGGTCCGATTTGGCCGCTCGGCATTGACGATGATGAATTTTTCCAACGCAAGCCGGACAAAGGGCTGATTACAAAGAAAGAAATTCGCGTCTTAAGTGTAAGCGCCTTGCGCTTGCGCCCGGACAGCGTCGTCTGGGACATTGGGACGTGCACCGGTTCGGTCGCGATTGAAGCGGCGAAAATCGCCCGCGACGGGGCGGTGTTTGCGATTGAAAAAAATGAATACGACCTCGAGATTTGCCGGCAAAACTTGCGCAAATTCCGCGTTGACATCACGCTTGTGCACGGCAGGGCGCCCGATCGGCTCGATGAGTTTGCCGACCCGGATGCCATCTTTATCGGCGGCACGTCAGGCGCGATGTCGCCGTTGTTGGACGTCTGTGCGAAACGGCTGAAGAAAAATGGACGCATCGTGATCAACGCGGCAACGGTTGAGACGCTTGCTGAAGCGGGCTGCGAGCTGCGCAGCCGTGGATTTCATGTTGACATCACGCTCGCGCAAGTGTCGCGAAGCAAGCCCATTTTAGAGTTGACGCGCTTTGAGGCGCTCAATCCGGTGTATATCATGACAGCCAAGCGGGAGGGAGACGAATGACCGGCACGTTGTACGGCATCGGTGTTGGCCCGGGCGATCCAGAGCTCATGACGGTGAAAGCATACCGCCGCCTAAAAGAAGCGGATGTCATCGCCTATCCAAAAAAAGGGCGGCAAAGCAAAAGCTATGCGGAACAAATTATTGATGCGTATTTTGCGCCAGAGGAAAAACGGCGGCTCGGCCTGCATTTTCCGATGACAAAAGACCGAGCCTTGCTTGAGCCGAAGTGGAACGAGGCGGCGGACGCCATTTGGGCGGAGCTGTCGGCCGGGCGCGATGTCGCGTTTGTGACCGAAGGCGATCCGCTGTTGTACAGCACGTTCATCCATTTGATGCACGTAATGGAGCGCCGCTATCCGGAAGCGCCGATTGAAGTCGTCCCCGGCGTCAGTTCGGCCAACGCTGCTGCCGCTAGGCTTCGTCTGCCGCTGGCGGATGGTGATGAAACCGTGGCGATCGTGCCCGCCCGCGACGATGTTGAGGCGATGAAAGCAGTGCTTCTTGAGCACGATTGCGTTGTCTTTTTTAAAGTGGCGAAAGTGATCGATTTGCTGGTTCGTCTGTTGCGGGAACTCGATTTGCTTCATCGCGCCGCTGTTGTGACGAAAGTGACGTCCGGCGAGGAAGTCGTGTGGAAGGTCGAGGAGCTCGACGGAGCGGAACTCGAATATTTGACATTGATGGTGGTGAGAAAGTGAAGCTGTATATCGTAGGGGCGGGGCCGGGAGCGCCGGATTTGATCACGGTTCGCGGCGCCGAGCTTCTCGCTGCTGCCGACGCCATTTTTTACACCGACTCGCTAGTGAGCGCGGAATTGATCGAGCGCTACCGGAAGCCGGATGCTGACGTTTTCCATACCGCCGGCATGCATTTAGAAGAAATGGTCGCGGCAATGGCGGAGCAAGTGAAACAAGGACGGCTTGTCGTGCGCGTCCATACCGGTGATCCATCGATTTACGGGGCGACGCTTGAGCAAATCGCCTTGTTGAAAGAAGAAGGAATTGAAGTGGAAATCGTCCCCGGCGTCAGTTCGGCGTTTGCCGCCGCGGCCGCCGTGCAGGCGGAGCTCACCGTTCCGGAATTGACGCAGACGGTCATTTTCACCCGCGCCGAGGGGCGGACGCCGATGCCGCCGCGTGAGAAATTGCAGGAGCTGGCGCAGCATCATTGCACGCTCGTTCTTTTTTTAAGCGCGACGCTTGCCAAAAAAGTAAGCGCGGCGCTCCTTGAAGCGGGCTGGAGCGGTGATACGCCTGTCGCGATCGTCTATAAGGCGACATGGCCGGATGAAGTCGTGATTCGTTCCACCGTTGCCACAATGGCTGACGATATGCGGCGCCATGGTGTGACGAAACACGCGATCATGTTGGCCGGTTGGGCGCTCGATCCCCATATTCATGAGCGCGGCTACCGTTCGAAGCTGTACGACCGCACGTTTACGCACGGATATCGAAAGGGGGAGAAGTAAGGTGGGAGTTGCTGCCGCGAACAACAAAAGACACGGCGCCTATGCTGTCGTGGCCATTACGAAACACGGGGTCGAGATCGCCCGACGCCTTGGAGGCGCTCTTGCGGGAGCGGACGTTTATTATACGGATAAATTCGCCCGCGGCGATGAAGCCAAGCACGGGATCCGCTTGTTTTCCGGCAACGTCAGGGCCTTGTTGCCGGAGTTGTTCGCCCGCTATGACGGACTCATTTGCATCATTTCGCTCGGCGCTGTCGTACGGATGATCGCTCCGCTGTTAAAAGACAAAAAGACCGATCCTGCGGTCGTGGTGATCGATGATAAGGCTGAACATGTGATCAGTGTTCTTTCCGGCCATTTGGGCGGAGCGAACGAACTGACGCGGCGCGTTGCTGCCATTTTAAGCGCCCGCCCGGTTATTACGACCGCTTCTGACGTGCAGCAGACAATCGCCGTCGATCTGTTCGGTCGCCAGTTCGGCTGGGAATGGGAATCAGCTGACAAGCTGACGCCGGTGAGCGCCGCGGTCGTGAATGAAGAGCCTGTCGCGATCGTGCAAGAGTCGGGGGAAACCGGCTGGTGGCCGGAAGGGCGGCCATTGCCCAAAAACATTGCCGTGTACGGCTCGATCGCGGAAGCGCTCGCTGCCCGCCCGGCGGCCGCGCTTGTGGTCACTCATCGCCTGCTTGCGCCGGAAGAAGAGGCCATTTTGCAAAACGGCGTTTTGTATCGCCCGAAAGTAATCGCGCTTGGCATCGGCTGCAACCGCGGCACATCGGCTGACGAAATCGAAGCGGTCATCCATGAGACGCTCAATGAGCTGCGCTTTTCGATGAAAAGCGTCAAAGCGGTGTGCACCATTGATTTGAAAAAGGATGAACAAGGACTTTTGGAGGTAGTCAACAAATATAGATGGGAATTGGTTGCGTATACGCCAGAAGAGCTGAACACGGTGTCGATCGAAGCGCCGTCGGAAACGGTGTACCGCTACACCGGCGCGTATGGGGTGAGCGAGCCGGCGGCGAAATTGTACAGCGGGGCCGATCGGCTGGCGCTGGTGAAAAAGAAGTCCGGCAATGTGACGATTTCCGTGGCGCTCATCGATCATCAAAAGAAAGCGACCATGCAGGGAAAGGGGAAAGAGGCATGCGACGGCTTGTCATCGCCGCACCGGGAAGCGGCGCCGGCAAAACGACCGTGACGCTTGGATTGATGGCGGCCATGAGGCAGCAAGGATATACGGTGCAAGGGTTTAAATGCGGCCCGGACTACATCGATCCGACTTACCATACGGCTGTGACCGGCCGGCCGGCGCGCAACTTGGACAGTTGGATGATGGGAAGCGAAGCGGTCAAAACGGTGCTCGCCAACGGTTGTCAAGGGGCTGATATCGCCATCATCGAGGGGGTGATGGGGCTGTTTGACGGGAAACAGCCGCTTTCTGACGAGGGGTCGACGGCTGAAATCGCCGTGTTGACCGAAAGCCCGGTGCTGCTTGTCGTCGATTGTTCCGGCATGGCCCGCAGCGCCGCCGCCATCGTCCATGGGTTTCAAACGTTTCGCCCCGATGTGCGCCTCGCCGGCGTATTTGCCAACCGCGTCGGCAGCGAAGGGCATTTTCGGCTCGTCAAAGCGGCGGTCGAGCAAACGTGCGGGGTGCCGGTCGTCGGGTTTCTCACGCAAGACGAAGCGTTGGCGCTGCCAGAGCGCCATTTAGGGCTCGTGCCGTCGGTGGAGCGCGGCGAACTGGATTCGTTTTTTGCCGAACTGGGGAGAAAGGTGGCGCGCACGATCGATTGGGAGACGCTCCTTTCGATTGCAGAAGCGCCAGCCCTTTGTTCTCCGGCGCCGCTCATTCGCCCTTCGCGGCCGTATCGCGTGCGCGTGGCGGTTGCCAAAGATGCCGCCTTTCATTTTTACTATCCGGAGAATCTGGAGATGCTTTCTGCCTGCGGCGCGGAGCTTGTCTACTTTTCTCCGCTCGCCGGCGAGCCGCTTCCGGATGGGGTGAACGGATTGTATATCGGCGGCGGGTTTCCGGAAGAGTTTGCCGCCGAGCTCGCCAGGCAAGCCGCGGTCAAACAGTCGATCCGCGCCGCCATCGAACACGGGTTGCCGACGTTGGCCGAATGCGGCGGGTTTATGTTTCTCACCGAACAGCTTGTTGCGACGGACGGTGCGGCCTATGAGATGGCGGGCGTCATCCCGGGGAAGGTCGTGATGAAGACGAAGCTCGCGGCGCTTGGCTACCGCGAAGTGCGCGGTCGAAATGGAAATTTTCTATTGCCGGAAGGAGAAACAGCGCGCGGGCATGAATTTCACTATTCCGTGTACGAACCGCGGGGCGAGACGCCGTTTGCCTACGAAACGAGCGGCCGGAAAGGAACGAAGCCTGACGGTTATTTGGCGCACCGGCTTGTCGCCGGCTATGTCCATTTTCATTTCGCGTCCGCCCCGGCGATGGTTGAGCGGTGGCTCGCCGAATGCGAGAAGGTGACCATCAATGGCTAAGGCGCTGCCGATTATGTTTCAAGGCACCCATTCTGATGCCGGCAAAAGCGTCATCGCCACCGCGTTTTGCCGCATGTTCGCCCAAGACGGCTGGAAGACGGCGCCGTTCAAGTCGCAAAACATGTCGTTAAACTCCTACGTGACGCCGGACGGAAACGAAATCGGACGGGCGCAAGGAATTCAGGCCGAAGCGGCCGGAGTGGCGGCGCGCGCTGAGATGAATCCGATTTTGATTAAGCCAAGCCGCGAGCATGAATCGCAAATCGTTGTGCTTGGCAAACCGTACGGCAATATGCAGGCGTTCGCTTACCGGAACGAGTTTTTCCACCAAGGGCTGGCCGTCATCCGTCAGTCGCTCGAAACGTTGATGAACGAGTATGACCGGATTGTCATTGAAGGAGCGGGAAGCCCGGCGGAAGTAAACTTAAACGACCGCGAGTTGGTCAACATGCGCATCGCCCGTCTCGCCAACGCCCCGGTCGTGTTGATCGGCGATATTGAGCGGGGCGGGGTGTTCGCGAGCCTCGTTGGAACGCTGTCGCTGCTTGAGCCTGAGGACCGAAAGCGGGTCATTGGGGTCATCATTAACAAGTTTCGCGGCGATATGGCGCTGCTTAAGCCTGGGCTCGATTGGTTTGAGCAACACACCGGCGTGCCGGTGCTTGGCGTCGTTCCATATTTGCCTGATTTGGCGATCGATGCTGAAGATTCGCTGTCGCTTGAGCGGTTTGCTTCATCTGTCGGGGGAGAGGAAGCGATTGATGTCGCTGTCATCCGCTGTCCGAAAATCGCCAATTTCACCGACATCGACCCGCTGCTGGCAGAACCGGACTGCCGCGTCCGGTTGGTGACGCACGTCGACGAGCTTGGAGCGCCGGATGTGATCGTGCTTCCCGGCAGCAAAAACACGATCGAAGACTTGATTTATATGAAGAAAAGAGGACTCGCTTCCCGCATTGTGTCGCTTGTCAATGAAGGAAAAGCGAGAGTCGTCGGCTTATGCGGCGGCTACCAAATGCTTGGCGCTGTCATCCGCGATCCGTATGGAGTCGAGACGCCGCTCCCCGAAGTAAAAGGACTTGGTTTGCTGCCGATTGAAACGACGCTTGAGCGGACGAAAATCACGATCCGTACGGAAGGGATGCTTACGTGGGCGGGCGAGCGGTTTTCGGTGCAAGGATACGAGATTCATATGGGCCGCTCGGCGCCGCTTCCTGGCTATGCGCCGCTTATTGAGGCGGACGGCCGCCATGAAGGGGCGAAGCACAGTGATGAGCGGGTGCTGGGCACGTACATGCACGATTTGTTTCATAACGATGCGTTCCGCACCGCGTTTTTCAACAACATTCGCCGCCAAAAAGGAATCGCTCCTTCTGGCGTCCGACTCTTTCGCTCGCTCAAAGAAAAGGCGTTCGACCGGCTTGCCGCTCATGTCCGCCAGCACGTGGCGGTCGAGCGGATCGAACAGATGATGCGTCAATTTGGCTGTCGCGATCACAGTTGAAGTCCAACAACGGGAAGACACCAAGGCAATGGGCGTTGATTTGGGACTTCGTTATATCGCCGTTGCCAGCATTGGAACGAAATCGTTGTTTTTCAAGGACAGCCAATGCGCTTTCATTCGCCGACGATATGCGGCTTTGCGGCGAACGTTGGGCAAAGCGAAGAAGCTCCATATGATTCGCACAATCGGCCGTAAAGAGTCCTGCTGGATGAAGGATATAAACCATAAAATCAGCCGTCAAATCGTCCGTTTTGCCCTCGCCAACGGTGTTGGCATGATTCGGATGGAAAAGTTGACGCGTTCCCTCAATCATAGACGAGAAAGGAGGAAGCGCATATTCCCGCTTGATGGGGGATATTGTGCGCCCATGATGAATGTTTCCATCCCACCGATCCACCGTGAAATGGTTGAACAAGCGCGTGCCTATATCGATCAATTGACCAAACCGCCCGGCAGCCTCGGCCGTCTTGAAGAAGTGGCGGCAACGCTTGCCGGCATGACCGGGGAGCTGCTTCCACGCGTCACTCCGCCCGGAGTGCTCGTGTTTGCGGCCGATCATGGCGTCACGGAAGAAGGGGTGTCTGCCTATCCGGCCGAAGTGACGGCGCAAATGGTGTACAACTTTGCCAACGGCGGAGCGGCGATCAACGCCTTCAGCCGGCAAATCGGCGCGTTGCTTCAGGTGATTGATGTCGGTGTCGCCGTGCCGATTGCTGATGAGCGCGTCATTCAGAAAAAGGTGCGCCCGGGAACGAACAATTTCGCGGAAACGGAAGCGATGACGCCGTCCGAGGCCGAACAGGCGCTTCATGTCGGTTACGAACAGGCGGCGTCCATCATTGAACAAGGCGTCCGCACGCTCATTGTCGGCGAAATGGGCATCGGCAATACGACCGCCGCGAGCGCCTTATTGGCCACGTTGACCGATGAGCCGCTTGAGCGCATCGTTGGCAAAGGAAGCGGCATTAAGGAGGAAATGCTTGCCCATAAACAGGACGTGATCCGACGGGCGCTCTTGCTTCATCGGCCGGATCCGGCGAAGCCGCTTGAATGGCTTTCGAAAATCGGCGGGTTGGAGATCGCTGCTATGGCCGGGGCGATGCTGGCAGCCGCCGAACGGCGCATCCCGATTTTGCTTGACGGTTTTATTTGCACAGTGGCTGCCCTTGTGGCCCGCCAGTTTGCCGTGAACGTCACAGACTATATGATTGCCGGCCATCGTTCGCAAGAGCCGGGGCACAGTATAGCCCTTCGTTTGCTAGAGAAGGAGCCGCTTTTGGATCTCGGCATGCGCCTTGGCGAAGGAAGCGGCGCGGCGGTAGCGTTTCCGCTCTTGATTTCAGCAATGGCGATGGTGAACGAAATGGCGACGTTCGCCTCGGCGGGCATTTCCACGGCCAATGCGAAAGGGGAGAAGGGGCGATGACCGTCGGCAAAGTGTATTTAGTCGGCGCTGGGCCGGGGGATGAAAAGCTCATCACGGTTTACGGCCGCGAATGCCTAGAACGGGCGGATGTCATTATTTACGACCGACTCATCAACCGTAAGCTGCTGCGCTACGCGAAGCCGGACGCTGAGCTTCTTTACTGCGGCAAAGAGCCGGGAAAACATGACACGGTTCAAGAACAAATTCATGAGCTGCTCGTTTGGCATGCGCAACAAGGAAAAACGGTCGTCCGCTTAAAAGGCGGCGATCCGTGCATTTTTGGCCGCGTTGGTGAAGAGGCGGAAGTGTTGGTGAAAGCCGGAATTCCGTTTGAAATCGTTCCAGGGGTGACATCCGGCATCGCTGTGCCGGCGTACGCCGGCATTCCGGTCACCCACCGTGATTACGCCGCCTCGGTGGCGATGGTCAGCGGGCATCGGAGCGAGCGGATCGATTGGGAGGCGCTGACTCGAGGATGCGATACGATCATTGTCTACATGGGAGCGGCCAATTTGCCGGATATTTGCGGCCGTTTGATGGCGGCCGGAAAGCCGTCGGATACGCCGGCGGCCATCATTGAATGGGGGACGACCGAGCGGCAGCGCACGGTGGCGGCGACGCTTTCGACGCTGTCAGACGAGGCGGAACAGGCGGGCATTTCCCATCCGGCCATCATCATCATCGGCGATGTCGTTCGTCTGCGTGAGACGCTCCAATGGTTTCCGGAGCGGCAAGGGGGCGTGGTCGATGCCGACGCCTCGTCGTAGCGGGCGTGTCATCGTTTATACGGGCGACGGAAAAGGAAAAACGACGGCCGCATTGGGGCTTGCCCTGCGTGCCGTCGGCCGGGGAATGAACGTCGCGGTTTTGCAGTTTTTGAAATCGCCGGAACGAACATACGGCGAGCAGTTGGCCCTAGAGCGCCTTGGCGTCGACGTCCGTCAGCTCGGCGCCGGCTTCACATGGACGAAAACGCCGGACATCCACCGGGAAGCATTGAAGCGTGCCTGGGCGGTGGCCAAAGAATATGTGTATTCCGGACGGTATGATATGATTGTGCTCGATGAACTGAACAATGTGTTGGTCATTGACCGCTTTCCCGTTGAAGATATCGTATCAGTCAGCGAGGTGCTCGAGCTGATCCGCACGCGCCCGCCGTCGCTCCATCTTGTCATCACGGGGCGCGCGGCGCGCCCTGAGCTGATGGCGGCTGCCGATATCGTTACGGAAATGAAGCTCATCAAGCATGACTATGAACAAGGAAGGACCGCGATGAAAGGGATTGAATTTTAGAAGCAAAAAAGCGGCTAAAAAACGGCCGCTTTTTTGCAGGTTAGGCATTTTCATCGGTTTTGTCATTTTGGATTTTGTTTTGCCGACGTCCTTTGCTGTTATCGCCGGAAACCGGGCCGCGAAGCAAGGCCATCGGATCTTGCGTTGGCGCGTTTTGATTGCGGCTGCCGTTGTTTGGGCGTTTCGTCATGAGCTCCACCTCCTTTGGCTGCCGTTGTCATACGTTTAGCATGGACGATGCCTTCATTCCTATGCATGGTTGTCTACAGCCCAGCATAAAAAAAGCGGGAAGCGTTCGTGTTCCCGCTTTCCCGCTGCAAGCCGGCCGGATGCTGGCAAACACGGCGGCCGGATGAAGGCAATCAGTGATTTCGGTTAGTAGGCATATCCGCCCAAGCAGGCACATCCAACAATAATCAACAAAATAAACAGAACGACAATCAACGCAAAGCTGTTTCCATGCCAAGCGCCCATCATGTTCACCTCCTGGTGGAATCTATCGTATTGTATGTCAAAAAAAACTAAAAGAACAGGGCGATTGTCGAAACACGAAAACAATCGGCCAAAATGAGAAAAACGCCTTGCATATGTTTCAGCAAGGCGTTTTTTCGGGATGGTTCAAGTGAAATGATTGCATATATTGATTTCATTCCCATTCATAAGGCGTTTCTTGATACACGTAATAGTTCAGCCAGTTGACAAACAGTAAATTGGCATGCGAGCGCCATGTGTTCAGCGGCGGCTGGCTTGGGTCATCATTGGGAAAGTATGATTCTGGGATGTGAATCGGCAGCCCTTTCGCCAAGTCGCGTTCATATTCTTCTTTGAGCGTTGTCGCATCATATTCTGGATGACCCGTTAAGAAAATGCGGCGCCCGTCGTTCGATGCAACGAGGCAAACGCCGGCTTTGTCGGACATGGACAAAATTGTGAGATCTGGCACTTTTTCGATGTCTTCGCGCTTGACGTCGGTATGGCGGGAGTGCGGCATGCGGAACACATCGTCAAAACCGCGCAATAGTTTCACGTTTTTCGCTTCCACCGTATGGTTGAACACACCGAAGCATTTTTCCGGCAATGGGTATTTCGGAATGCCGTAGTGATAGTATAAGCCAGCTTGTGCTCCCCAACAAATGTGCAACGTTGACGTGACGTTCGTTTTCGTCCATTCCATGATATCGGTCAGCTCATCCCAATACGTAACTTCTTCGAACGGCAATTGCTCGACCGGGGCTCCGGTGATGATCATTCCGTCGAACTTGCGATGGCGGATGTGCGGGAAAATCGTGTAAAATTGTTCTAAATGATGTTTGCTTGTCGTTTTCGGCTCATGGGTCGCCGGGCGCAAAAAGGTGACGTTCACTTGCAGCGGCGAGTTGCCAAGCAGCCGCAGCAACTGTGTCTCTGCTTTTTCTTTTTCGGGCATCAAGTTTAAAATGATGATGTTGAGCGGCCGGATGTCTTGGGAGTAAGCCCGTTCTTCGTCCATCACGAAAATGTTTTCCTGTTCGAGTATTTCTTTCGCCGGCAAGTCTTTTGGAATGTTGATTGGCAATGGTGTCCCCTCCGTTTCTGTCTCGTTACTAAATACCTTAATTATAAAAACTTTGTCAACATTCTTCAATTGATTTTTTTGACCTTAAACAGCTGGTGAACAAAAAGGGGGAATTCCGATTGGATCCGACAGCCTTTGACAATTTAAAAACGGTGTTGGAAGGGGCGGTATATGACGCGGATTTGCAAGGGCGCATTGCCGTGGTCGAGCGCCGCGACCTTGTCGATTTGGCCCGTTTGTTTCGGGAGTACGCCATTTCATTTCGGCTGAATGATGCGCCCGATCCGCTCGTCGTCTGCACCGCGCGGCTTTCGCTTGATTTTGCTGAGCTGGTCAATGAGCGGCTCTATCACGGCCGGGCCGGCTGTCGGCTCGCTCTTCTGTTTACCCTTCCGGTTCGCCGCTCGTCCGTTTGTGCGCTCATTGAAGGAACGCTGCGGACGATTTGGGGGGAGGAGCGAATCATCCGGCAAACGCTCCGCTTTCCATTTCCACATGAACGCGGCCCGTATGAAAATGAAGCCGTGGTCGAATTTGCACGCCTCATTTATGAGGAAAACGCCGCCGATTTGCCGGAGATGGTGCCGTATATGGTTTCATCACTTGAACAATTGCAGCTGTTCGCCGGGCAGTAACGATGCAAAAAGTAGAAACAAACCATGAAATCCGCTATGATGGAGATGAGGTGAAAAATCATGAGTGTATATGAATTCAGCGCCAAAACCATTCGCGGAGAGGAACAACCGCTTTCCGTCTATCGAGGCAACGTGCTGTTGATTGTCAACACGGCGAGCCGTTGCGGCTTCACCCCGCAGTATAAAGAACTGCAGGAGCTGTATGACGAATATCGCGATCGCGGGTTTGTTGTGCTCGGCTTTCCGTGCAACCAGTTCGGCGGCCAAGAGCCGGGGACGGAAGAGGAAATCGAGCAATTTTGCCAGTTGAATTATGGTGTGACGTTCCCGCTGTTTGCGAAAGTGGATGTGAATGGCGATCACGCCCATCCGCTGTTTCAATATTTGAAAGAAGAGGCGCCGGGGGCATTGGGAACAAAGGCGATCAAATGGAATTTCACGAAGTTTTTGGTCGACCGCAACGGCAAGGTTGTAGCTCGTTTCGCACCGCAAACAAAGCCAAGCGAGCTGAGAAAGGAAATTGAAAAGCTGCTGTAAGGCAAGGAGGGGTAACGCTTGCGCATTCAAGCGATTGAGCCGACGCCAAGCCCGAACACGATGAAAATATTGCTTGATGAAGAATTGCCTTCCGGCACGCGCCATAACTACAAACCGGACAACATCAGCGAAGCGCCGCCGCTTATTCAAGCATTGATGCGCATTGACGGAGTGAAAGGCATTTACCATGTCGCTGATTTTTTGGCTATTGAACGCCATCCGAAATACGACTGGCGCGACATTTTGGCGAAAGTGCGCGAAGTGTTCGGCGAGAAAGTGGATGACGGCGCCGAGACAAAGCCGAAAGGAAACGAACATTTCGGCGAAGTGAAAGTGTTCGTGCAAATGCTGTACGGTCTGCCGATGCAAGTGAAGCTTGTCGATGGGGAGCGCGAACACCGCGTCGGGCTGCCGAAACCGTTTATGGACGCGGTCATTGAGGCGCAAAAATACGCAGGAAATGTTGTGCTTGAGCGCAAATGGGTCGAAAAAGGAGTGCGCTACGGCACGTTTGAGGAAATCGGCCGCGAAATAGTCGATGAGCTGTCGGCAGCCTATCCGCCCGAGCGGCTGGAGCGGATCGTCAACATGTTCCGCCGCGGCGAGCAGGAAAAAACGGTGCAAAAGCGTCCAAGCCTCAAAGTGACGAGCGAGATGCTCGATGACCCGGATTGGCGCAAACGGTATGCCGCGCTCGAACAGATGGCCGAGCCGACCGAGGACGATATCCCGGTGTTGGCCAAGGCGCTCAAGGATGAAAAAATGGCGATTCGCCGCCTGGCGACGGCGTATCTCGGCATGATCGGCGGCAAAAAGGTGCTTCCGTATTTGTATGAAGCGTTAAAAGATCCTGCTGTCGCTGTCCGCCGCACCGCCGGCGACTGTTTGTCCGACATCGGCGATCCGGAGGCCATTCCGGCCATGATCGAAGCGCTAAAGGACGAAAGCAAGCTCGTCCGTTGGCGCGCGGCCATGTTTTTGTACGAAGTCGGCGACGAATCGGCGCTGCCAGCGTTGAAAGCGGCGGAAAACGATCCGGAGTTTGAAGTGAGCTTGCAAGTGAAAATGGCCATTGAACGGATCGAAGGCGGCGAAGAAGCGAAAGGGTCTGTGTGGAAGCAAATGACGGAGAGCCGGAAGAAAGAAAACGAAACAGAACAGTAAACCAGGCGCGCCCATCGGTGCGCCTGTTTTTATGATCGAAAAGAGTACGGCTGTTACGTCGTCACAGTAGTGTTGGAGCTTGGAGCGAATTGGACAATTTCGAGCACAACCGGGGTGTTAGCTGGAATCGAGCCGCTTCCGGTCGGGACGGTAATGGACAGTGACCCGACGCCGGTAGCTCCTGGGGTGTACGTCGATATCCCTTCCATTTGCAAAACGCCGTTAATGTACACGTTAAAGTAGCTATTGTTAGTTGCCAATGCTGGCAGCTGTGTCGCTTGGCTGCCGTCGTCTTGCAAAAAGCTGGCTGCGTCGATCGTTAAGGTTGCTCCTTCTGCTGTTTCAGCTGTTGTGATGTAAAAAAATCTTGCGACGTCTGGTGCAACCTCTGTCGTGGTAGTAGCGGCGACAAACAATTTAATTAATTGCAAAGCCATACAATCTCCCCTTCTCCATTTTGTGTTTAACATGCTGTGGCCCCGAAGCTGAGCCAATTATCATCCGTTCTTTTTAGTATCTGGAACTCTGTTGGCAATCAGCCGGTGCCATAGGTTCATTTTATTGTATGGATTAATTACAGAGGATGGCTCGGCGATTGCCGTAATGGGAGAAAAATGATGTTTTTGCCCTGCTATACCAGCCTGTTTTACCAGTGAATTTGAATTATGAAACAAACATTTTAAACGAATTTGGTCGTTTTATGATCCTGTTATAATAGACGGAATTAAGTGGAATATAGTGATTTTTTACTACCGTTCATTAACCTGCCATTTTGTTTGCTATTCACTTTGAAGATGGGAGGTGAATATACTAATGCAAAATATCTTGCGGAGTGAAATGATCACGAAACAATATGGTGTGTTTGGGTGAGCAAACGAATGAAACGGACATCTTCAACAGCAAAACATGTGATTGCTGCTTCCAAAGTATACGATTGGACCCATGCTGTACTGACCATTCCCCTCCGTGTGGCGCTCCACTTCCCTCCGCGTGTCTTGCAGGCGGAAACGTACCAGTATAACACCATATCAGACGGAGTGAAAACCGTCTATACAGACGGAGTCAGTCAAGACTTTGTGGAGAACATTTTTTC
Source organism: [Bacillus] caldolyticus (assembly GCF_003595605.1). Classification (NCBI taxonomy): domain Bacteria; kingdom Bacillati; phylum Bacillota; class Bacilli; order Caryophanales; family Anoxybacillaceae; genus Geobacillus; species [Bacillus] caldolyticus. The sequence goes on from NZ_CP025074.1 coordinate 246,943, forward strand.
GGTTCACTACGGGCGTTGTCAATCACTAGTTAGCGAACCATTTTCAGGAATTAATATCGTAAGCGCTTTCGGACTCTCATCCCTCATCTTGAGGCGATGATACGATATTCCATTTTTTTACACCCAACCACCATCCCGGAGCGCCGACAACGCTTGATGGATCGGTGTCCCGGATGACCGCTGCAGACACGGTAGATTCTGACGCACCACATCTGCCCATAACCGTCCGGCCTTCCGTTTGGCCTGTTCGATCCGCTTGGACTTTGTTGAGGCCGAGGCCGCCGTTCGGGTCTCTTCTTCCTCCACCAACTGCCCATTTCTCCGCCAAATCCCGTCGATTCGGGCCGCCATCGCCCTCAGAAACGCCCGAAGCCCTTGGTCTTTCCAGCTGCGGCGGGATTTCACCCGATGCGCAAACCGGCTCATCACGCTCTCGGCGTGGCCCATCGGACGCATGCCGGTCGTCTCCACCCCTTGCTCCGACAGCCACTCCCGATAGTCCCGGATGCATCCCGGCATCGACTCGATCCGGCGGATCATGGCAGCCATCTGCTTCTCTTTCGCTTCGTCCTCCAACGTGCCGACCGCGCTGTTCAGCTCCACGAGAAGCCCCTCTTCGTCTTGTTTCGCCAGCTTCTTCCGCACCTCCCGCCAACGCGGATGGCCGGACAGACACTGACGCAGCTCCCGCGCCACATGAAATCGATCCAGCTGAAAGCACGCCCGCTTCCCAAAATACTCCCGGCAGGCCGTGATCCACGACGCCGCGTCGCCGTTGATGATCAACAGGTCCCGGCACGGATCATAGGCATATTCGTTCATCAGCCACTCTTCGAACCGTTCCCACACGTCTCCCTCCCCTTCATGGAGGTAGTGGCGCCGGTTCACGAGCTCGAGCTGCGAACCGTTTCGTTTCCATCCCTCGTGAACCGCCAGGATTTTCTCTTCTTTCGCCCGTTTCCCTTTCCCCTGGCGGGAAATAAACAGTCCATCCGCCTCCACAAACAGCACCCGGCCGTGCCGTTGGGAAACAGGGCGGTGCAGCGAGACAGGGGCCTCCAGCACCAGTTGGCGAATCGCCTCGTGGCTCATGACCGCATACCCCACGATCGACTCCAACGTACGGGCCGCTTTGCGGTAGGAAGAGCACTCTACGGCCAACTCGACCGCCGTTTCCTCGAGGCAAGGACTGATCGATCGGGCCCCATCAAAGCCTAATTCGGCATCCAGCAAGAAGGTATAGTTCCCCGTTTGCCGGTCATAGTAGTAGTTCCGTCGAAACGTCACTTCTCCAAACAGCGTTTGGATCGTAGTCGGCCGTTTGTCTTTCAGCTGATACCGGCGCTTGTCCCGCGCTTCCGCCAGTTGTTGATCAATCTCCTCCAAAAGGGCCGCCAACAAGACAGCGAACACCTTTTGAAGAGTTCTGACTAATTGTTCCTCCAGCTCTTTTAATAAAGGCCATTCTGTGGTAAGATGTTTCATGGACTCTCTCCCTCCTGTTTTCGGTTGATGTTGACAATCACCATCATAGCAGGGAGAGAGTCCTTTTTGCATGACATTTGCTTTTTTCTACCGCGCTTCGCTTGGTGGCCCCGACGAGCGTCGCGAACAAAAGTTCGCAACCCTCGTCGGGGATCATTTCGGAATGTCACCCACAAATATTTTACTCACACATACAGACGGCGATGAACTGAGAGAGTACGGCGACCGCGGTATTTTAGATCCGAAACATGTATCATGGATCAACTTGTTTATTAATGGGGTGCTGCAACCGGAAAAACTGTATGAGGTGGAAAAGGGGAAACTGACGTTGAAAACAGCCGAGCCGCCGCCAAAAGGTGCGCCGATTATTCTTCAATTTATTACCATTAAAATGGGCTTCTAAATTTTTTTGCCCCTCCAGCTGCGGATTTGGTTCTTAGAAAAGAGTGTTTTCAACAATGGTGAAGCCTTGGAGAGAGCTCCAAGGCTTGGCTCGTCATCCCCTGAAATATTGTTCGATAAAATCTTTAACAAGAGGAGAGAGTTCGTTTGGCAATTCATGAAAAGGGAAGAATTTCACTTCCAGCGATTCTTCCCCGTCTTCTTTCAGTTCTCCACCGCGGATATCACGGGTGAGATAAACAACAGTGACTGGGTAATATTGATCTCCATTAGGCAGCCGAACAAAATATTTTTTTCCAGAAAACACATCGACTAGTTCCAGTTTGCCGATTTCCAGCCCTGTTTCTTCCCACACTTCCCGCCGGGCTGCTTCTTCTGCGGACTCCCCCAACTCCAACAAACCGCCGGGCAGTCCCCATAAGCCGTCGCGGCGTTTCTGCAATAAAATCCGCCCGCATTCATCGGTGACAGCGACCCCGGCTCCCGCCAAGATGATCGGCCGGGTTCCAATGATTTTTCGCAGTTCTTCAATGTATCCCATGTGCACGCTCCTTTCATGGCCATCGATGGCATAGTATATGTTTGGTCGCTGACAATGGCCGCGGCGGTTGATAGAAAGCGAAACGAAATCGCTCGTTTGATGGCGGCCAAACGGGTGCGTTTAGCCCCGTTTGTTCTGAATGATGCCGTTTAGAGACATGCGGCCGTGGACGGTTCTCTTCATTGATTTTTCAAACGAAAATATAGTATGCTGATAGCGCAGCGATGATGAATGTGGAGGGATGAGGGCAATGTCAATGGCTTACGAAGACTATATGCGCCAACTCGTGCAGCCGATGCGCGATGAACTTGTCCGCGCCGGTTTCCGCGAATTGCGCACAAGCGAAGAAGTCGAGCAGTTTATGAAACAAGTGGAAGGAACGACGTTTGTTTTTGTCAACTCAGTGTGCGGCTGCGCCGCTGGATTGGCGCGCCCCGCGGCGACGCAGGCGGTGCTTAGGAGCGAGAAAAAGCCGGATCATCTTGTGACGGTATTCGCCGGCCAAGACAAAGAGGCGACGGCGAAAATGCGCGAGTACTTTGTCGGCTATGCGCCGTCCTCGCCGTCGATGGCGCTCTTAAAAGGAAAGGAAGTTGTTCATTTTATCCCGCGCGAAGACATCGAGTTTCACTCGATGGAGGACGTGATGGAAAACATTTTGGCTGCGTTTGACAAATATTGTAACTGATGCCTTATGCCTTCCCAGGCCTTGCATACCGCTGCCGGCGCCGGGGAACGATAAGGGCGGAGGTGATCGGCGTGCCGAAGCGGAAAAAAGACCGTTCGAAAACGGGCGTCAGCGCCCCGGAGGTGAGGGGACAAGGCACGACGCAAACGGAAACAGGCGCCTACGAGCTTGATTCTGCGCGCAAAAAAACGAAAATCGACTGAAAGAAAACGGAGCTCCTGTGCGGAGCTCCGTTTTCGCTGCCGCCGTCAGGCATTGGCGATGCAGCTGTAAATGAAATACAACAACGTAATGAGGCTGGCCGCAAAAAAGATGGTTGTCATCGCTGTTTTCCCGCCTTTCTGTCTATGTTTTCCCCTTGAACATATGATACACTATTCATGTAATCATAGTATATACCAACAAAAGTGAAAAGGAAAAGCGGTTTTTGTTTTGGCAAGGGAGAGGAAAGACGATGAAAAGGGCGAAACGAATGAACGCATTTTCTGCATCGATTTTTGCCGAATTGGCGGCGTATCGCCAACAGCGGCGCCATCTTCATGACGAGTGGATCGATTTAAGCGTCGGCAGCCCGGATTTGCCCCCGGCGCCGTTTGTGCGTGAGGCGATCGCCCGCTACGCCAACGAGCCGAATGCGTACGGCTACACATTAAGGGGCATTCGCGAGTTTCATGAAGCGGTCGCCGACTATTATCGCACGGCGCATGGCGTCGTGCTCGATCCGGAGACGGAAGTAACGTACGTCATCGGATCACAGGACGGGCTCGTGCATTTGCCGATGGTGTTCGCCGACCCGGGGGATGTCATTTTATTGCCGGATCCCGGGTATCCGGCGTATGCGGCGGGGGTGGCAATGGCGGAAGCGGAGCCGTATTTTCTGCCGCTGAGGGAGGAAAACCGCTTTTTGCCGGATTTGCGTGCGATCCCGGAGGACATTGCCAAACGGGCGACAATCATGTTTATCAACTTCCCTGGAAATCCAGTTCCAGCTATAGCGACAGAATCGTTTTATCGCGAAGTGGTCGAGTTTGCGAAGCGGTACGATATTCTCGTTGTGTCCGATTTTGCTTACGGCGAGCTGTATTATGACGGAAACAAACCGGTGAGTTTTCTTTCTGTTCCAGGCGCAAAGGACGTTGGCGTGGAGATCAATTCGTTGTCCAAAAGCTACAACATGGCCGGCTGCCGGGTCGGCTATTTGTGCGGAAATGCCGAGGTGATTCGCACGTTCGCCGAGTTTAAGTCGAATTTGGATTATGGCGTCTTTTGGCCGATTCAAAAAGCGGCGGCCGAAGTGCTGCGTCATGGGGCCGACTTTTGCGCCGAAAGCCGCGCGATATATCAATCGCGCCGCGATGCGCTCGTTGACGGGTTGGCCGACATCGGCTGGGCGGTTGACCGTCCGCAAGCCGGTATGTTCGTGTGGGCGAAAATTCCGGACGGCTTTACATCGCTTTCGTTTGCGAAGGCGCTCATCGACCAAGCGGGCGTCGTCGTCACGCCCGGGCACGCGTTTGGGCCAAGCGGCGAGGGCTATGTGCGCATCGCCCTCGTCCAGCCGGAGGCGGTGTTGCGCCGGGCGGTCGCCAAATTAAAAGCGACCGGCTTGTTTGCGTCTTTAGCCGCTGATCGGCGGTAGTGGGAGGTGAAGGCGATGAAGCTGCCGTCTTGGCTTCGAAAAACGCTTGTTGCCGCCATTACCGTCTGCACGTTTGGACTCGTCACACCGCCCGCTTCGCTGCTCGCGGCCAAAGAGCCGCCGTCAGATGACGCCCCGTCTCCCGATTGGAAGCATTCCCAAGCAGACCATGCGGCGGAAGCTGTTTCTGTTTCGTTAACTCGTGAACAGTTTATCGAAGAGACGATGGAAAAGGCAGTGGCGCAGTCGTACGAAAAGTTCGGCCGCAAAATCGCCCCGGTTATTGAAGATGAATTTCGCACCGTCATCTTGCCGCGCATCGAAGAGGTGATTGCCGGGCTGGCTGAACGCTGTCCGGAAGAAGAGCTCCGTTATTTGGCCGTATCGGAAAATCCGTCCGGCGGGCAAGGGGAACGCATTTTCCATTTGTATCGCATGGACACAGGAGAAGATCTCGTCCGCTTTCACGTCCGCCGCGAACACCCGCCGCAGGACGGGTACTGGTTTCAATTTCACTATCATACTTGCGATGATGGCTTTCAAGCTCACTATGAACTCGGGAAAATCTACTGGTCCAAAAATACGCCGCCGAATTGGCGCACATAAACCGCTTGCGGTTCTTTCCTGATTTTGCGCGTTTTTCCCTGCTTCGTTCTATGATATCATTTTCATAGAATAAAAGAAGCGGGGGAACACCATGAAACGATTGTGGACTAGTTTGTTGGCAGCGCTGTTCGCGATTCCGCTTCTATCGCTTTCGCCGTACCCGGCCGCCCACGGCGTGCTGCTTCAAGAAAGCGGCCTTGATCTTCGGGACATTCCGTCCCGTGACGTGCTCGGCCGCATTGTGATCGTGCCCGAGACAGCGTTTCCCGCTGCGGAGGCGAACAAGACCATTCAGACGCTTGCCCGCATGGATCGCAGCATTTTAGAGCAGGCGGCTGCTCATCATATTTACATTCAGCTGTTGACAGGCCCTATTACGAATGAACCGACAGCTCGCCACTTGCGTGGGAAAACCCCGCGCGGCTATGCGCCGGGATCCAAAACATGGGATGACGTGCCGGGCATCGGCGGGTCGCATTTGGTGCTCGTCCGTCTCGGCCATAGCGAAAAAGGGAAAGGACACGGCTCGGTCAATTTGGAGCTGCATGAGTTTGCTCATTCGCTCGATTACATCGTATTTGACCGCATTCATGAAACGGACGAATTTCAAGCGATTTGGCGGGAGGAGGCGCCGCGGCTTTTTCCTGGCGAATCTTATTTTTTGACCTATCCAGAAGAGTATTTTGCCGAGTCGTTTGCCTATTATTATGCAAGCGACAAGACGCGGCACACGCTGCGGGCGGCAGCGCCGAACACATACGCATTCATCCGTGGATTGGCGGAGCGGGCCTCGTAAAAGGCTCGTTTTTTTATGGACAAATGGTTCACCATGTGTTGCTTTATGGTATGATAGAGCGTGAGGTGAGGACATTGCGGCAATATTTACAGCTTTTGGAGGATATTTTGGAAAACGGCGTCGAAAAAGAAGACCGAACGGGCGTCGGCACGCTGTCGGTGTTCGGCCGCCAGCTCCGCTTCAACTTACAAGATGGATTTCCGCTCGTGACAACGAAAAAATTGCATATCCGCTCCATCATTTATGAACTGCTTTGGTTTTTAAAAGGCGATACGAACGTCCGCTATTTGCAGGAGAATGGCGTGACGATTTGGGACGAGTGGGCGGACGAAAACGGCGATCTCGGCCCGATTTACGGCGCGCAATGGCGCTCGTGGAAGGGAGCAGACGGGAAAACCATCGACCAGATCGCATGGGTTGTCGAAGAGATCAAACGAAATCCGCATTCACGCCGGCTGCTGGTGAGCGCTTGGAATGTAGCGGAATTGGACGAGATGAAGCTGCCGCCGTGCCATTATGCCTTTCAGTTTTATGTCGCGAACGGTCGGTTGTCGTGCATGTGGCAGCAGCGCTCCGTTGATACGTTTTTAGGGCTGCCGTTTAACATTGCCAGCTACGCGCTGTTGACGCATATGATCGCCCAGCAATGCGATCTCGATGTCGGCGAACTCATTTTCACCGGCGGTGATGTCCATTTGTACAAAAACCATCTCGAACAGGCGAAACTGCAGCTGACGCGCGAGCCGCGCCCGCTGCCGAAGCTCGTGATCAAACGGAAGCCGCCGTCCATTTTCGATTACGAATACGACGATTTTGAAATTGTCGGCTACAACCCGCATCCGACGATTAAAGCACCGGTGGCTGTGTAAAGGAGAGGACGCGATGATTTCGCACATTGTGGCAATGGATGAAAACCGGGTGATCGGCAAAGACAACCGCTTGCCTTGGCATTTGCCGGCCGATTTGGCGTATTTTAAACGGGTGACAATGGGCCATGCCATCGTGATGGGGCGCAAGACGTTTGAAGCGATCGGCCGGCCGCTTCCCGGCCGGGAAAACATCGTCGTCACGCGCAACCGTTCGTTTCGCCCGGAAGGCTGCCTTGTGCTTCATTCGCTCGAGGAAGTCAAGCAATGGATCGCATCGCGCGCTGATGAAGTGTTTATCATCGGCGGGGCCGAACTGTTTCGGGCGACGATGCCGATTGTCGACCGGCTGTATGTGACAAAAATTTTTGCTTCCTTCCCCGGCGATACGTTTTATCCGCCCATTTCTGACGATGAATGGGAAATCGTTTCCTATACGCCAGGAGGGAAAGATGAAAAGAATCCGTATGAACACGCCTTTATCATTTATGAGCGGAAAAAGGCGAAATAGATGGGACACGGGCATGGATATGCGTTTGTCGTTGGCGTACGAAACGTTTGCGAGACGCCCCCAAAAACGGGGCGTCTTTTTGTTTGAGATCGGAACATTTTGAAAACGTGTTTCTGCATAGAAGCGGGGCGAAAAAGGAACGATAATCAATAGAACCACAATGGAAATGGAGGAAGACGATGAAACATATCGTTCCGTTTGTCGTCAAGCTCGCTGCTTGGAGCGTCGTCTTGTTTTCGATGTTTACGATCTTCGATGCCCCGCTTTCCTTGATTTCACTCATGACGATCGTGACGGCGCTTGTTTCTTATATGATCGGCGATCTGTTCGTGTTGCCGCGCGTCGGCCATTTTGTCGCTGCCGCTCTTGACGTGCCGCTTTCCTTTTTGCTTATTTGGCCGGTCAGCTTTGCCCTCATTGCCCCGTCCGTCAACATGGCATACGGCGCGTTTTTCAGCGCCTTGGCGATCGGGGCGGTTGAAGCGTTTTTCCATTTGTATATGGAAAACCATGTGCACGAAGAAGCAAGACGGGAAGAAGCGCACCGCTGGTATGATGAAGGAAGATGGGCGACGGAATTTGCCGAGGAAGAAGAGTTCAAAAAAGAGGACGACCGGGCATAGCGCCGGTCGTTTTTTCTGTCCGCTTGCGCATGAAGAAGTAGTTCGCTGTACATATGCTGCACAATTCGCCGCGTTGCCGTCTGGCAGGACGGCTAGAGAGAGGTTTCGAGCAGGAAGGACGGCGCTCATCGGATGGCGTCAGTCCAAAAGCGTGAATCCGGTCGGCGGAAGCGTCCGGTAAAGCGGGATAATCGCGATGATCGCGAGCCAGCCCATCTTCACTCAAAAACTTTTCGAAAATTCCCTTTTCTTTTTGCGGATTTGTGATATAATCTACAAATCAAAGACAACTTAGAAAAGAAAGGGAACGAGAGCATGGAACAACAGCTGAAACGGAAGCAAGGGGCGGTATACGTCGAGGACATTTTGATCGCGTATCATACGCTGAAGGATGTTGTTTTCCATACGCCGCTGCAAAAAAATCCGCTGTTATCCGAGCGCTACGAGTGCAATGTCTACTTAAAGCGCGAGGATTTGCAAGTCGTGCGTTCGTTTAAGTTGCGCGGGGCGTACAACCGGATGAAGCATTTAACCGATGAGGAGCGGAGAAACGGGGTGGTATGCGCCAGCGCCGGCAACCATGCCCAAGGGGTGGCCTATTCATGCCGGGCGCTTGGCGTGCACGGGAAAATTTATATGCCGGCGACGACGCCTCGGCAAAAAGTGTCGCAAGTGCAGCTGTTTGGCAAAGACATGGTCGAGATCGTGCTTGTCGGCGACACGTTTGACGATTCATACAACGAAGCGGTGAAGTGCGCCGAGGCGGAAGGGCGGACGTTCATCCATCCGTTTGATGATGAATACGTCATTGCCGGACAGGGGACGATTGGCGTCGAGGTGTTAAACGACTGTGATGAACCGATCGACTTTTTGTTCGCCAGCATCGGCGGCGGGGGATTGATGGCCGGACTAGGGACGTATGTGAAAAGCATTTCTCCGTCCACCAAAGTCATCGGGGTCGAGCCGGCTGGCGCCCCATCGATGAAAGCGGCGCTCGAGCGCGGACATGTGGTGACGCTCGATGAAATCGACAAGTTCGTTGACGGCGCTGCCGTCAAGACGGTCGGGGAAAAGACATTCGCCTTATGCCGCGGGGTGCTTGATGACATCGTCGTCGTTCCAGAAGGAAAAGTATGCACGACGATTTTGGAGCTGTACAACGAAAACGCCATTGTCGCTGAACCGGCAGGGGCGCTGCCGATCGCTGCGCTTGATTTTTACAAGGAACAAATCCGCGGCAAGACGGTCGTTTGCGTGGTGAGCGGCGGCAACAACGACATCGACCGGATGCAGGAAATCAAAGAGCGCTCGATGATTTACGAAGGACTGCAGCACTATTTCATCGTCAACTTCCCGCAGCGGGCTGGGGCGTTGCGTGAGTTTTTGGATGAAGTGCTTGGGCCGACGGATGACATCACCCGGTTTGAATACACGAAGAAAAACAACAAAGAAAGCGGACCGGCGCTTGTGGGCATCGAGCTGAAACGGCGCGAAGACTACGCGCCGCTCATCGAGCGGATGAAGAAAAAAGGCTTCCCGTTCCAAGAGGTCAACAAAGACCCGAACTTGTTCCATCTATTGATTTGACGAAAAAAGTCGGAACAAATTCGCCGCATTCCGACATACTTTTTCACCGGATTGGTGTATAATAAAAGTAAATCGGTGAAAAAGAGGATTGATATTTTGCTATTCAAAAGCCTCGAGTTCAAAAACGCATATGGACAGAAGGTCAAGATTATCGAAATTCCTGTATTGGAGGAAGAGAACACATACCGATTCATGATCCAACTGCGCTTGGAGGCGTTTATTGCAAAGGTGTACCGATCGAGAACGAGCCGTTCTGTGTATTCGTTCCGCGAACATTTGAAGAAAGTGCTGAAATGGCCTGTATATGAACAGATCTTTAAAGAAACGGCGTTAAAGCATAATGCATGACTGTTGTTGTTTTGCCCTTGGCGGCAAAACAACTTTTTTTTTGGTGGGATTTTCGCCGGTTTCATTATATAATGGAAACGAGATCATCAGTATTAGGAGTGAACGAATGAAATCAATCAAAATTGTAACCGACTCAACGGTCGATGTGCCGGCGGCGGTGCTTGCCGAGCACGGCGTTGAAGTCGTTCCGCTTCATTTGACAGTGGATGGGGAGGCGTTTATCGACCGGGTGACGATCACACCAGGGCAGTTTATGGCGAAGATGAAGGCAGCGCGTGAACTGCCGAAAAGCTCGCAACCGTCGGTCGGTGAGTTTCTAGCTGTCTATGACCGGCTCGGGGCGGACGGAAGCGAGATCATATCGATCCATATGGCCGGCGAGCTGAGCGGCACGGTCCGTTCGGCTGAGCATGCGGCCGCTTTGACAGAGGCAGCGGTCACCGTCGTGGATTCACAATTTATTTCCTGTGCGTTGGGGTTTCAAGTGCTCGAAGCAGCACGTTTGGCCAAGGCGGGCAGAAGCGTCGCCGATATCATCCGGCGGCTTGACGAAATACGCCGTTGCACGCGGCTGTATGTTGTGCTTGATACGCTTGAGCATTTGATGAAAGGCGGCCGCATAGGCCGCGGCAAAGCGCTCATCGGTTCGCTTTTGCGTATTAAGCCGATCGCCGCTCTGGTTGACGGGCTGTATACGCCGGTTGCCCAGGTTCGCAGCTTTTCGCAAGCGGTGTCCCATTTGGCAGGCCGTCTTGTCGAGGAACAAGGGGCCAAACGGGTAGAGAAAATCGCCATCGCCCATGCCGATGCTCCTCGGTGGGCGGAGCGGCTCAAGGAAGCGGTGACAGACATCATCGGCTATTCGCCGATTGACATCGTTGAAACAACGCCAGTCATTTCCATTCACACCGGTCCCGGGGCGCTGGCGCTCATGTACTACGCCGAGGAAGCGCCGCTTGATGAATAAACGCCGTTATTGGCGGCATCAACATATTTTGGTCGAAAAGGAAGGACCTATCGATGTGGAAACGAATCGCACTTTTTCTCGTTGTTCTTTTGCTGGCGGCGTGCGGAAAAACGATTCCGGACGCCAAAAACTGGCCGGTTGAGGACTTTACGTTTGTCGATCAGTCTGGTCAGCCGTTTGGACTTCGCGACTTGAAAGGAAAAGTGTGGGTCGCCGATTTTATTTTTACAAATTGCGAAACGGTTTGTCCGCCGATGACGGCCCATATGGCGAAATTAAAACAAATGGCAAAGAAAGAAGGACTGGATGTCGAGTTTGTCTCCTTCAGCGTCGACCCGGAAGTCGACACGCCGGAAAAACTGGCGGCGTATGCGAAGCAATTTACAGATGATCTAGCAAACTGGCATTTGCTGACTGGATACAGCCCGGCCGAGATCAGCGAGTTGGCGCAAAAAAGCTTTAAAACGATCGTGCAAAAGCCGGCCAATGACGACCAAGTCGTGCATGGCACCAGTTTTTATTTGGTCGGGCCAGACGGAAAAGTGGTTCAGACGTACAGCGGCGTGCAAGATGTGCCGTACGAAACGATTTTAGAGCATATCAAAATCGTGCAGTCGTCGCAATGAGGCAAAAACGGCTACCGCCTTTTTGCCTTCTTTTCGTCTTTCCCCTTGTTGCGGCAAAAGGCAGGTGTCAAACAATGAGACGGTGGGGATGGTTGTTGTGCTGCTGGCTGCTCGCCGGATGCGTGTCGCTTTCGGCGGGCGGAAAGCCGGAGCGCCCGCATGAAGCCGCCGTCAAGCAGACGGAAGCAAAGCCGCTTCCGAAAGATATACATTTGGTCGCTTTAGGCGATTCGTTGACGGAAGGAGTGGGGGACGGCGAAAGGAAAGGCGGGTATGTCGGCCGCCTTGTCCCGCTCCTTTCGGCAGAAGACGGGGTGCGGACAGTCACCGTAGCGAATTTCGGGAAACGCGGCCGGCGCATTGTGGAGCTCAAGCCAGTCATCAAGGCGCATGAAAGGGAAATCAGCCAAGCGGATCTCGTCCTTGTCACGATCGGCGGCAATGATGTGATGAATGTCGTCCGTTCACATTTTTTTGATTTGTCGCACGAACGGTTTGTGAAAGAGGCAAAGGCATTTGCCTCTCGATTGGACCATCTCATTCTATCATTGCGCACGGTGAACCCCGATGCCGTCGTTGTGCTCGTCGGCTTATACAACCCGTTTTCGAGCACGTTGCCGAACATTCCGGAAATCGATGATGTCATCGCTGAGTGGAACAGCGCCAGCCTGGCAGTGCTTTCACGGTATGAGCGAACGATTTTTGTCGATATCCAAGACATTTTTGCTGACCGCGATGATTTGCTCTACCGCGATGAGTTTCATCCGAATGCCGCAGGATACGAACAGATGGCCATACGGGTGTATGAAGCGTTAAAGGAACGAAAAGAATGGTGGATAGGGAGATTGCTGCAATGAATTGGAAACGAGCGTTTTGGATGTTGGCGGCTGTCAACGCCGCGGTTCTTGTTTGGACTGTCGCCTGGCTGTTCGAACCCACTTCACCGGTGAAGCGGCCGGCGCGCCCAAATGTGGAGGGAGCTTCGTTTACAGTATACTCGAAGAAGGAGCATTTGAACGCCGTCATGAACGACTATTTGGCAGAAAAAACGAAAGGCCATCCGCTGCAATACCGCGTTTGGCTCGCCGATCGCGTCTATGTTTCAAGCGAAATCCCCATTTTAGGCCGCTCGGTCGAACTTGTCGTCTCGTTTGTGCCCAAAGTAATCAAAGGAGGGAATGTCGAGCTCACGGAGCCGACGATTTCGCTCGGCGACTGGAAGCTGCCAGTGACGTATGTGCTTCGCTACTTGCAAAAGCACGCCCCGCTGCCGGATGAAGTGGCGATTGACCCGGAGCACACCCGCGTCTACGTCGCGCTCACGGACATTCGCTTTGGCAACGGCTATCAAGTGGCGGCAAAAAAAATCGATTTGGCCGCCGATGAGATCGTGTTTACCTTAACAATTCCGACGAAGCAGCACCAGTAAAAAAGGGCTGACCTAAAACGCACCCGCGTTTTGGGTCAGCCCCTTTTTTGCGATTGGGAGCTCCTTTGCCATCTGCTTTTCCGACGTTTTAGACGAGGCGCAGCCCTTTTGGATAAAAGTTTTTCACCGTTCCTTTCACTTCTTTCCCCCAGGCGAACGGAAATCCATCCACGGCCACAAGCAGCCAACCGCGGTCGCCGCCGGTGGAAAGCGTCTCGCCGCGCCAATATTGGACGATTTCGCGGCTCGCGCTCGATAGGTCAAGCACATGTTTCGCTTCCTCTGTCCGCAACGCCAAGGCAAGGGCATGGTTCGGCTCAAACCGCTCTTTTTTCACATCCCCTAAGTGCAACCCGGCGCGGACGATTTTCAAACCGGACAAATCCGGGCAACGCTCGGGCAACACAGTCAAATGGGCGCCAAATGACACGAACGTGCCGTCTCGCTCTGTCCGCAATGCCTCTTGTTCAAACTGGCGATACAGGCGGATCGCGGCTTTTGGCGCGCTCGATTTCGCCCACCGCCCTCGCCAAGGTGAGGTGGGCCGCTGTTTTTGCAGTTTGGCGACAAAATGCCCTTCCCCTTTCAGACGGTGCGGCCAAAGGCGGGCGGTGTGTACGAGATCGGATCGATTGGTTTTCGTCCACTCCGGCCGCCCTGGCTCGATGCCGCCGATTTTCGCAATGGGCAACAACTGCAAATCCTCGTACGTCTCAAGCAGCCATTCAATCGTTTGTTCGTTTTCCTCCGGAGAGAACGTGCACGTGGAATAGACGAGAATGCCGCCTTCTTTCAGCATCGCATAGGCGCTTTCCAAAATGCGCCGCTGTCTGGCCGCACATTCTTCCACATAAGCCGGGCTCCAAAACGAAGCGGCCTCTTCATCCTTGCGAAACATGCCTTCGCCGGAACAGGGGGCGTCGACTAAAATTTTGTCAAAAAAGCCCGGAAACTGCTCGGCAAGCGCCTCGGGAGTTTCATTGACGACAACGGTGTTCGTCAAGCCGAACCGTTCGACGTTCTCTGCGAGCGCTTTGACCCGTTTCGGGTGGATTTCGTTGGCGACAAGCAGCCCTTTGTTTTCCATCATCGCTCCAAGCTGGGTCGTTTTCCCGCCAGGGGCGGCGCACAAGTCAAGCACCCTCTCCCCAGGGGCGGGACGCAGCGCTTCGGCGACCGCCATCGCGCTCGGTTCTTGAATGTAATACAGGCCGGCCGCATGGTACGGATGCTTTCCCGGCTGTTGGTCCGGCTCATAATAAAACCCGGTCGGGCAAAACGGCACCGGGGAAAGGGAAAAGGGCGCCGTTTTTGCCCATGCGCCCGGGTCGGTTTTCAACGGATTGACGCGCAAGCCGTTGATTTTTTCGTTTTCATAAACAGCGAAAAACTCGTCTGCTTCTTCATCAAGCAGCTTCTTCATTTTCGCGACAAATGCTTCCGGCAATCTCAACGCAGCAAACTCCTTTCTCCGTCCGTCGTCATGAGCGTTTGCCTGGCCATTTCACTTTTGGCTCCGTTTTGTTCAAGATGCGTTGAATGTTGGCGCGATGACGATAAAAGATAAACGAAGCCAGCAACAACACCGCCACCGTCAATGGAATGTCGTCCGTGAAAAAGACGGTGTACACGACCGCATACAGCGCCGCGGCCATCGATGACAGGGAGACGTAGCGTGAAACAGCCAAGACGACAAGAAACACGGCGATGAGCGACAAAAAGAACAACGGCGAATAAAACAGCATCACCCCGCCCGATGTCGCCACCGCCTTGCCGCCGCGGAATTTGGCGAACACCGGATACATATGGCCGACTACGGCGATCGCCCCGGCCAAAAGCGGATGCACGGGGACGGAAAAAAGCATCGGCAAGCTCGCCGCCAGCGTCCCTTTTAGCATATCGCCGACAATGACGATCGTTCCCGCTTTCGCCCCAAGCACGCGGAACGTGTTTGTTCCCCCAAGATTGCCGCTCCCGTGTTCGCGGATGTCGATCCCGTAGCCGATTTTCCCGACAAGAAGGCCAAACGGAATCGAGCCGAGAAGATAAGCAAGAAGCAAAATGAGTGCGGTCATCGAATCAAACACCCTTTACTCAACAAGTTTGTGCATGTTTCTATTTTAACATGCATGAGCGAAAACGGTAGACAGGAATTTTGCATTTCAAGGACATAGCCGCTAAACTGAAAAGAAGAAACGGGCTGTCGGAAAGTCCGTCCGACCCCGGACAGATGAGAAAGGAGCGACCATGATGAAAACGACGGTTGTATGGAACGGAAACATGTCATTCAGCGGCCAAAGCGCTTCCGGTGTGGTGATTCCGATCGACGCCGCGAAAGACGTCGGCGGCAACGATTCAGGCGCTCGGCCGATGGAGCTTTTGCTTCACGCCTTAGCCGGCTGCACCGGCATTGACATCGTTTTGATCTTGCGGAAAATGCGGCTTGATGTCCGCGCGTTTTCGATGGAAGTCGAAGGAACGCGCGCCGATGACCACCCAAAGCGGTTTACAGAGATTCATATTCATTACGCGCTCGAAGGCGATTTGCCGGAAGACAAGGTCGTCCGCGCCATTCGGTTGTCAAAAGAAAAATATTGTTCCGTTTCCCATTCGTTAAATGCCGCCATTACAGCGAGCTATTCGATCAACGGCGTGCGCGGGAAGGAGACGATCTAACAAGGAGAAGGGCTTGACGTTCATGGCCGTTTCGCGTGGCATAGCGTCGAATGACAATACGATGAAAAAGGTGTTCCGATCGTTTGCGGAACACCTTTTTTGTGTTAGAACTCACATTTCGCACCCTAACAAGGTCAAAACAAAGGATTTTTTATTTAGTTTTTCAGAATAACTTTTTGACCAACACAACGAGCGATGGCAATCCTTTTTTTACCATCGCTGGTCGTTCCGTATGACGTTACACGTAAATGCTCTCATCCAGCCCCAACCCCTGCAGAATCCTTCGCTGATCAGGGGTAAGGGAGCGATCCAGTGAGCGTTGGATGCGCCCATCCGGCAGCTTGAACAGGACGACGTTCACATATTGAAACAGCTGAAAAATCGCCTGTCCCGTCGGCCGGGTCAGCTTGCGGCCTCCAGGACCCTTCAACGGGTGTTCTGGAGTAATAAACTGACGCACTCGGCGCTGAAAAACGCGGTAAATAGCCAAGGCCAACAGAAACAAATAGCCTAATACTGCGACCCGTTCTGGTTTTTTGACGTAAATCTCATCCGTGAAAAACGGATCTTTCAAAAAAGCGAAGTTCATTTCCACCGAGATCTGCCCTTTATACAGCTTCAAGATCTCTTGGGCATCCATGGGTTGGCCCTTCCATTCCTTCGGAACGGTCGTGACAAGGACAAACCGGGACGCTTTCCGTCTCGCCTGTTCCCACGCGTCTTGGTCGAATTCGACGTCAAGGTGCAAGAAATACAGCGTCTCCACCTCGGGTTCCGCCCCTTTTTTCGGCCGTCCGCGCCGTTTTTTCGGGCGTACGATCTCTTCGACCGCGGCCTCAACCCGATGAAACCGGGGGCGAAGGGACGCCTTGAGGGACGCCAAGGCTTGTTCGGCATCTTCCCGGCAGGAGAAAGGGTGGCGCTCCCAATGGGCTTGTTCCTCGCGAAGAAGCTCCGCTTCTTTGGTTCGTTCTTTTTCGAGCGTCTTTCCTTTTCGCTGGTCGAGCGCACTCGATTCGACGACGATCAGCCGAACGGGGTGGCCTTCATAGGTGGAGGATGTTTCCCATACCCGGTACGTGGCGCCGTTTCTCTCCGCCAGGGTAAAGGGTTCGCTCCACGGGATGTGAGGCGAATCGGCCTCCGCTAATGCCCGTTTCACGATCCGAAGCGACGAAGGGCCTCGGGTGATCAAAAAGGCGTTGGCCGCTTTGGTTTGCGCCAGAGTGTCTTTTGTCATCGCGGCGGAATCGGCCACGTAAATCCATTCGTCTTCCATCTTGGCTTGTTTGAGCTGTTCGTGGACACGGGACAGCACCTCCGGATTCCACGTTTTGTCAGGCAGGTTGCCGTCGTGCACATCGCCGTAAAACGGGATGCCGTCCTCGTTGCCGACCAGTCCGAAGCCGATCTGTTTTTGCCAACGATGATGGCGGTTATAGCCATGTGTGATCTGCAAAGCCTCTAATGAGGCCGATTCATACGCGCCGTAAACCGTCTTGTCCGTCGTATCGGCGTGAAAGGCTCGGAGGGAAAGGCCTTCTTTGCGATAAATGTGAATCAAGCAAGTGCTGATCACCTTGTGAATGTCGGCCTCATACAAGCGGTCGAGATGACGAGCCAAGGCATCGTCGTTCAACCAGGAAGGATGGAGACCGGGACGGATGAGTTTCTCTAGATCGATCTCCTGAGCCCATCGTTCCACGTGAACGAGGGCTTGCCGGCCGTCAAACAGATTGTAGATGATGGCCTGAACGGCATCGCTGACTCGAGTCTGGCACTGTGGATCAACGGGAACGAGATGGTCAATCAATTGGGGCAGGCCCAGTTTCTTGAATAGGGCACTTATTATATTCAAATAATCATTACGATAGACCTTTTTGACTTGAACGTTCATGAGAGAAAAACTCCTTCACTTTCCTTGTGTGTCAAGGATTCATTCGACATCGGAACGAAAAAATCCTCCCGATTTTCGTTGGGAGGGTGCGAAATGTGAGTTAGAACGGATAACGGCGATCAGTCGTTTGGATGGACACCCTGCCGATCCGCTTTCCTTCGAGTTATGCCCGATAGGCGGCGCGCAAAAAAACTTTGTCCTCATACTTGACACATCTCTTTTAATTGTTATAATTTTTAACATAAATACGTTATATTTTATTACACAAGAAACGGTTGAGGGGGGCGGCGGGAAACATGAAAAAAATTGAAGCGATCATCCGGCCGGAAAACGACCGGTCATGCGTCGTTGTTCATCACCCAACTGCTTGGCGCGTTGACAGTCATCGTTTGGGGCTTCGTCAGCGGTGCGCTCATCGCGAATGTGTGCGACAGCACGGTCGGGCTCCGGGCGACAGAGCGTGAGGAAGAAGAAGGTCTCGATATGGCGTACCACGGCATTCCGGCTTACAATGAACTCGAGCGGTTTGCCGATCTCCCGGGCGGGTTGTACGATTTTGAGGAGACGACCGGCATTCGCGTTGCTCCGTTAAACAAGAAAAACGCGGTCGGTTGAACGCTCTCCCACCTACGCTTGTGCTTCGAGGTGGGAGATTCTTGGGAACACCCGCCCCACGGCAGGCTGTCCATCGAGCTAAAAAAGAAAGGCTGTCCGAAGAGATACGTTCAACAGACTCTATCGGGCGGTCTTTTTTGTTTCTGTTGTTCTCAACAGTCAGTTGTGAATTTACAAAATATTTACGAGAAATCATCCTTTCTGCTCTATCATTGTACTGACTCGCAAGGATATAATGGGAGTGAACGAGAAGGCGAGAGAAAGGGGAACCGGGAATGAAGAATTCCAAACGATGGGGAAGACGGGTGCTATCCGCATTGGCTGCTGCAGCGGTGCTGGCCGCGGCTCCAGTTGGGGCGGCAGGGAACGGGAAAAGCAAGGGGAAGCCGCCTGCTTCTTCGCACCGTTATATTGAGGTGCAGCTGTTAGGCATTAACGACTTCCACGGCCAGTTGAATGTGACGAGAAAAGTCGGCGGGCGGGAAGTTGGACGGGCTGATTATTTAGCCGCTTATTTGAAACAGCGGGAGGCGGAAAACAAAAATACGCTGCTCGTCCATGCCGGCGATGCGGTTGGCGCCAGCCCGCCGGTATCGGCGCTGCTAGAGGACGAGCCGACGATCGAAGTGCTCAATAAGCTCGGCTTTGACGTCGGCACCCTTGGCAACCATGAGTTTGATGAAGGAGTAGCGGAAATGCTCCGCTTGATCCATGGCGGATATCACCCGGCGACCGGCGATTTCGCCGGAGCAGATTTTCCGTACGTGAGCGCCAACGTCGTTGATGCGCAAACGGGAAAGCCGATTCTCCCGCCATATGTGATTAAGCGGGTCAACGGCATGCCGATCGGATTGATCGGCGTCACGCTCACGGAAACACCAACGATTGTGACGCCAAGCGGCGTCGCGGGAGTCAAGTTCATCGATGAAGCAACAGCGATTAACAAAGCGGTCCGGGAACTGAAGAAAAAAGGGGTGCAAACGATCGTCGTTCTCGCCCATAACCCAGGCGTATCCAATCCGGATGGGACAAACGCAAGCGGGGAAATTGTCGATATCGCCAAAAATGTCGATGATGAAGTCGATGTGATTTTCGCCGGTCATAACCATGCCTATTTAAATGCGGTTGTGGACGGCAAGCTGCTCGTTCAGTCGTATTCGTACGGCACGGCGTTTTCTGATGTCGATTTGAAAATCGACCCGCGTACGAAAGACGTCGTCGCCAAAAAAGCGGAGATCGTGACGACCTATCATGACGGCATCACTCCGGACCCGGAAATCCGTGCCCTCGTCGAAAAATATGAAGCGAAAGTGGCGCCGCTTGTCAATCAAGTCGTCGGCACAGCAGCCGAAACGATCACCGATGAACAAAACGAAAGCGGCGAGTCCGCCTTGGGCAATTTGATCGCCGATGCCCAGCGGGCGGCGATGAAAACCGATTTTGCCTTTATGAACCCGGGCGGCATTCGTGCCGATATTGAACAAGGCGAAGTGACGTGGGGCGAATTGTACAACGTTCAGCCGTTCAACAACCAGCTCGTGAAAATGACGCTCACCGGCGCGCAAATCCGCCAGCTTTTGAATCAACAATGGCAGCCAACCCAAACGCGCATGCTGCAAATCTCCGGCCTCCGCTATACATGGAGCGCCAGCAAGCCGGTCGGAGAAAAAGTCATTGACATTCAGCTTCCTGACGGCACACCGCTAAAACCGGACGCCGAGTACACGGTGACAGTCAACAGCTTCCTCGCCGACGGCGGCGATGGGTTCACGGTGTTGACGCATGGGACAAACCGCGAGGTCGGCCCGGTCGATTTGGATGCCCTTGTCTCGTATATTCGCGGTCTTGAGCAACCGTTCTCAGCACGGATCGAGGGGCGGATCAACCGGCTTCCGTAACAGGTGTTGACCGAGGAAAAAGGATGGAAGGGCGAACGGTCGCTTATCTAATGAAGAAGGTGTCCCCAAAAGACTCGGGACACCTTTTCTTTACTCCTAATGGGCGGGCTTGCAGCCGCTTGTGCTTGGACGATCGAAAAAAGATCGTTCAAGAGAGTTTTTCCGCAGATCAAGATGCTTTTTGCTCGAACAGCTTGATGATCTCCACGATCACTTCGGCCGCTTTCACCATATTGTCGGCGGAAATGTATTCGTAGCGGCCGTGGAAGTTTTCGCCGCCGGCGAAAAGGTTCGGCGTCGGCAGCCCCATGTAGGAGAGCTGCGACCCGTCTGTACCGCCGCGGATCGGTTTCACCTTTGGTTCAATGCCCAAGTTCGTCATCGCTTCGTGGGCGATGTCCACAATGTGGCGCACCGGCTCGATTTTTTCGCGCATGTTGTAATATTGGTCGTTGATTTCGAGAGTGATTCGGTCGTTTCCATATTTTTGCGCAAGCGAAGCCGCGATCTCTTTCATTTTCGCTTTGCGAGCCTCGAACTGTTCGCGGTCAAAGTCGCGGATGATGTAATGAAGCTTCGTTTCCTCTACACTGCCTTGGAACGAAAGCAAATGGTAAAACCCTTCATATCCTTCCGTATGCTCAGGCGCCTCATCGGCTGGCAACTGCTGCTCGAACTCCATGGCGATTTTGATCGAGTTGATCATTTTTCCTTTCGCTGTGCCCGGATGGACGTTTTTTCCTTTGATCGTGATTTTCGCTTCGGCAGCGTTAAAGCTTTCATACTCCAATTCGCCCAGCGGCCCGCCGTCGACCGTGTAGGCAAATTGGGCGCCGAATTTGGCAACGTCAAATTTATGCGGCCCGCGGCCAATTTCCTCATCCGGCGTAAAGGCGACGCGCACTTTGCCGTGCTTGATTTCCGGGTGTTGAATGAGATAGTTCATCGCGGTCATAATTTCGGCGATTCCGGCTTTATCATCGGCGCCAAGCAGCGTCGTCCCATCGGTCGTGATGAGCGTATGCCCTTGGTAGTGAGCGAGCTCCGGGAAATCGTTTGGCGACAAGATGATGCCTTGTTCTTTGTTTAACACGATGTCCCCGCCGTCGTACTGTTCGATGATTTGCGGGTTGACGTTGGCTCCCGTAAACTCCGGAGCGGTGTCCATATGAGCCAAAAAGCCAATCACTGGCACGTTTTTGTCCGTATTGGCCGGCAACGTCGCCATCACGTAGCCGTTGTCATCGATCGTCACATCTTCCATCCCGATCGACTTCAGCTCTTCGACGAGCATTCTCGCCAGCTCCCACTGTCCCGAAGTCGATGGGCACGTATGGCTGTTTGGGTCGGATTGAGTGTTGACTTTCGCGTAGCAGATGAAGCGTTCGATGAGTTCCTGTTTCATTGGTTCATCTCCTTATGTATAAGTTTTTCTGGATCAACGAATCATTCCGCCGATGCAGTGAGAAAAAAGAGGCGGTTTCCGTTTTATTTTACCATATGCGGCTTCAAACGGTAAAAAAGAGGGGGGACCATTTCCTACTTGGCGCTATGATGCCCCAAAGTTGGCGTACGGACGCTGCCATTACAGGCGCCGGTGGCAGAGGACGGTTATGGTATAATGAAAAGGCCAGTGTCTCGTCCAAAACGCGAAAGTAGGTGCTTCCTGCCTCGTGCGGATGAAACAAATGGAAAGGAGAAGCCAAACCATGTCATTCAGCTACGTGTCTCATCTGTATTGTCCGAAGTGTGAACGTACATACGATGTCGACCAAATCCATCAACTTTGCGAATGCGGTTCGCCGCTTCTGGTCGCGTACGATTTGGAGTTGATGCGCCAAGAAGTGAAGCGGGAGGCACTTGCGGAGCGAGAACCGAGTTTATGGCGGTATCATGAGCTATTGCCGGTGAAACATCCTGAACATATTGTCTCTTTAGGGGAAGGAATGACTCCGCTTGTGCGAATGCCGCGCCTTGGCCGGAATATCGGCATTGACTCACTCTATATGAAAGACGAAGGCGTCATTCCGACCGGGACGTTTAAAGCCCGCGGCGCGGCGGTTGGGATTTCGAAAGCAAAGGAATTGGGCGTCAAACGACTCGCCATGCCGACAAACGGCAACGCCGGCGCGGCATGGTCGCTATACGCGGCGCGGGCGGGCATTCAGGCGACAGTCGTCATGCCGGTTGATGCACCGGAACTGACGCGAAAGGAATGCGCCATCGCTGGGGCGGAATTGTATTTCGTCAACGGCCTCATTAGCGATGCCGGGCAAATCGTCGCCAAAGCGATCCGCGAATACGGATGGTACGATGCGTCGACGTTGAAAGAACCGTACCGGATTGAAGGGAAGAAAACGATGGGACTGGAGATCGCCGAACAGTTCTCGTGGCAGCTCCCGGATGTCATTTTGTATCCGACCGGCGGCGGCGTCGGGTTGATCGGCATTTACAAGGCGATCAAAGAACTGCAGGCGCTCGGCTGGGTGGACGGCCGCATGCCGCGGCTTGTCGCTGTGCAGGCCGAGCATTGCGCGCCGATCGTCAAGGCGTGGAAGGAGAAAAAACGTGAATCGGAGTTTTGGCCGAACGCCCATACAGTGGCGTTTGGCATCAATGTGCCGAAAGCGCTTGGCGACTTTCTTGTTCTTGAGGCGGTGTATGAGACGGACGGTTGCGCGGTTGCCATTGGCGATGAAGCGATTTTGGCTGAACAGCGGACGGCAGCCGAACTCGAAGGGGCGTTCATTTGCCCGGAAGGAGCGGCGGCGTTTGCGGCGGCACGAACGTTGCGCGAGAGCGGTTGGATTCGCGACGGGGAGACGGTCGTCGTATTAAATACCGGAACCGGGCTGAAATACGCCGATACGGTGGACGTCCATCCGCCGGTGCTCGAGCCGGGGGATATGCTTCCAAAGGAGAATTGACAAGTTGGCGGAGTAGGCGCCAAACATAAAACATATGGGAAAAAATGATAGACAAACGAAAAGAGGTATTGTATACTAAATTCATCGGAATAATAAAAATGTATAAGCGATTCATCTTCGGGGCAGGGTGAAATTCCCGACCGGCGGTGATGAGGCGCTTGGCCTCTCAGCCCGCGAGCCGCAAGGCAGGATCCGGTGCGAGTCCGGAGCCGACAGTATAGTCTGGATGGGAGAAGATGAAGGTTTGCCGGCGTTCGTTTTGGCGCATGCGAACGTCTAGTTGCGCACACCCTTTTTCTCCCTTAAGCCTCGTTCGGTTTAAGGGAGTTTTTGTTGGCGTTCGCGGCGGCAGCCTTCTTCTTGTGAGGATGAATCACGAGAAGGGGAGGAGAACAAGCATGAAACGCATTTCCATCCGCGCCTTTGTCGGCATCGGAGTGTTGGGCGCCATGGCGCATGTGCTCATGATGCTCAACTTTCCGCTGCCGCCGTTTCCGAACTTTTTGCTTGTCGACTTCAGCGACATCCCGGCGCTTGTCGCCGCGCTGTTGTACGGCCCGCTCGCCGGCGTGGCGGTCGAACTCTTGAAAAACGTGTTGAACTACGTTTTTGTCGGCAGTGCGACCGGCGTTCCGATCGGCCAAATCGCCAACTTTACCGCTGGGGCGGCGTTTATTTTGCCGGTTTCCTATATTTATGGGAAAGCCGCATCGAAAAAAGGCTTGCTGCTGGGGTTGGCGGCGGGAACAGTGACAATGGCGCTCGTCATGAGCGTGCTCAACTACTACGTCTTTATGCCGGCGTACACCCTTTTCCTTGGCGCTCCGCAGATGAGCGCACCGGAAGCGAAGGCGTTGGTGGTATCGGCGATTTTGCCGTTTAACGCCGTCAAAGGAGCGATGGCGGCCATCGTATTTCAGCTTCTCTTTTGGCGTCTTCGTGCTTGGCTTGAGAAACAAGCGGCATCCCGCCAAGCCGCTTGATGAACAAAAAGCGAGGGTTTTTCCCTCGCTTTTTTGCGTTTGTCAAAAGCGAATCCGCGGCACCCACTCGGCAAACCGCTCTTCTTTAAACGGATTGGCGGTCATCGAATAGCCGCGCTCCTCCCAATAGCCCGGCTCATCTTCTTTCATAAAGCGGATGCCGGACGCCCATTTCGCCCCTTTCCATAAATAAAATGTCGCCGGCGGGATGAACCGGAGCGGATAGCCGTGCTTCGGCGAGATGTCCTGCCAGTCGTGATGCTTGTCTTTCCACCGATAAACAAACAAGGCATCGTCGCCCATCAGCGCGTCAAGCGGCAAGTTTGCCGAATAGCCGAACCGGTCGCCGTTTAAGTAGCCGTAAATTTTCACATATTTCACATCGGGATCGAGATCGACGAAGCGCAAAAACTCGCGGAAAGCGATGCCTTCAAACGTCGTGTCAAATTTCGACCACGTCGTCACGCAGTGCATATCCACGGTCGAAATCGTCTTCGGCAGCCGCATCACTTCCTGATACGACAGCGTCACTTCCTCTTTCACATCGCCGAACAATCGGAAATTCCACGCTGCTTCATCAAACTGGTACACATCGCCTTCATGCAAAATCGGCCATTTTTCCGTTTCGAATTGGCCGGGAGGGAGTTGTTTCGGCATGGTGTGCTCCCCTTTCTATGTATTCGTTTATGTATACCATGATAAGGGGAAAATAAAGCGTGTGCAACTTGGCTATGGTTTTAGAGTCAGTCAAGACTTTGTGGAGAACATTTTTTCGGTTCACTACGGGCGTTGTCAATCACTAGTTAGCGAACCATTTTCAGGAATTAATATCGTAAGCGCTTTCGGACTCTCATCCCTCATCTTGAGGTGATGATATTGTATTCCATTTTTTTACACCCAACCACCATCCCGGAGCGCCGACAACGCTTGATGGATCGGCGTCCCGGATGACCGCTGCAGACACGGTAGATTCTGACGCACCACATCTGCCCATAACCGTCCGGCCTTCCGTTTGGCCTGTTCGATCCGCTTGGACTTTGTTGAGGCCGAGACGGCCGACTGGGGCTCTTGCTCCTCCCACCGTCCCTTTCTCCACCCGATCCCGTCGATTCGGGCTGCCATCGCCCTCAGAAACGCCCGAAGCCCTTGGTCTTTCCAGCTGCGGCGGGATTTCACCCGATGCGCAAACCGGCTCATCACGCTCTCGGCGTGGCCCATCGGACGCATGCCGGTCGTCTCCACCCCTTGCTCCGACAGCCACTCCCGATAGTCCCGGATGCATCCCGGCATCGACTCGATCCGGCGGATCATGGCAGCCATCTGCTTCTCTTTCGCTTCGTCCTCCAACGTGCCGACCGCGCTGTTCAGCTCGACCAAAAGTCCTTCTTCGTCTTGTTTCGCCAGCTTCTTCCGCACCTCCCGCCAACGCGGATGGCCGGACAGACACTGACGCAGCTCCCGCGCCACATGAAATCGATCCAGCTGAAAGCAGGCCCGCTTTCCAAAATACTCCCGGCAGGCTGTGATCCACGACGCCGCGTCGCCGTTGATGATCAAAAGGTCCCGGCACGGGTCATAGGCATATTCGTTCATCAGCCACTCTTCAAACCGTTCCCACACGTCTCCCTCCCCTTCATGGAGGTAGTGGCGCCGGTTCACGAGCTCGAGCTGCGAACCGTTTCGTTTCCATCCCTCGTGAACCGCCAGGATTTTCTCTTCTTTCGCCCGTTTCCCTTTCCCCTGGCGGGAAATAAACAGCCCATCCGCCTCCACAAATAGCACTCGGCCGTGCCGTTGGGAAACAGGGTGGTGCAGCGAGACAGGGGCCTCCAGCACCAGTTGGCGAATCGCCTCGTGGCTTAGGACCGCATACCCCACGATCGACTCCAACGTACGGGCTGCTTTGCGGTAGGAAGAGCACTCTACGGCCAACTCGACCGCCGTTTCCTCGAGGCAAGGGCTGATCGACTGCGCTCCATCAAAGCCCAGTTCGGCATCCAGCAAGAAGGTATACGCCCCCGCCTGCCGATCATAGTAGTAGTTCCGTCGAAACGTCACTTCTCCAAACAGCGTTTGGATCGTGGTCGGCCGTTTGTCTTTCAGCTGATACCGGCGCTTGTCCCGCGCTTCCGCCAGTTGTTGATCAATCTCCTCCAAAAGGGCCGCCAACAAGACAGCGAACACCTTTTGAAGAGTTCTGACTAATTGTTCCTCCAGCTCTTTTAATAAAGGCCATTCTGTGGTAAGATGTTTCATGGACTCTCTCCCTCCTGTTTTCGGTTGATGTTGACAATCACCATCATAGCAGGGAGAGAGTCCTTTTTTCACGACATTTGCTTTTTCTACCGCGCTTCGCTTGGTGGCCCCGACGAGCGTCGCGAACAAAAGTTCGCAACCCTCGTCGGGGATCATTTCGGAATGTCACCCACAAATATTTTACTCACACATGGTTTTAACGCATCACAATATTGAGGACAGTCATGTAAGAATGGAATAATTTTCTTCTTATTGCACATCGTATTCAATAGGGATTTCATGGCCAAGAACAGCTATGGCGGGAGCGTGATGCCGATGGCCGAACAAAGAGAACGATGGCTTTTCCTTTTGGCACTTTGCCTCATCGCCCTTTACGTGTCCCCGCTCTTTCTCCTTGGCGAAAACGCCCATATTCGCGTCCACGATAATTTGGATTCCAATATCGCTTGGTATAAGGTGCTCTCCGAAAGCGGAAAAATCACCGGGCCGCTTGACGCGAAGATTCCGCAAATCGCCAACGGCAAGTTGTCAAGAAATGCCCTCGGTTCGGAGTTGACCGGCATCGTCTGGCTGCACGCGTTATTTCCCACGATGACTGCTTATGCGCTCAGCCAAACGATCACAAGGGTGGTGGCATTTTTGGGCATGTATTTGTTGTTGAAAACGCATTTCCTGCCCGAGCCGCGTTGGATGGCTGTTCGCATCGGCGTGGCGCTCGCATTTGCGCTGACGCTGTTTTGGCCGTCGGGGATGTTAAGCACGCTCGGCATGCCGCTTGCGCTCTGGGCGTTTTTGAGCATCCGGAAAGGCGAGGGGGAGTGGAAACATTACGTCGCGCTCACGCTTCTCCCGTTTTATTCCAGCTTTGTGCTCGGGTTCTTTTTCTTTCTTGCCGCCATGGGCACTCTTTGGCTTTTGGATGTGCTGCGCGGGAAGGGGTGGAACATCCGCTTTTTGACTTCCATCGCTTACATGACGCTGTTGTATTTGCTTGTCGAGTACCGGCTTGTGTACTCGTTTTTATGGGAAGACGAGCCGACAAGCCGGGATGAGTACTTCCATGCCCGGTTGTCGTTTTGGCATTGCGTCCGCTTGACGTGGAAAAACTTTATCCTCGGCCACCATCACGTCATGACCGAGCATACCTTTTTTATTTTGCCGGCCTGGTTGATGGCCTTGTATCTCGTTTTCATGAAAAAACGATGGAAGCAAGAACGGTTATTTCTTTTCCTATTCGGACTGAATTTCGCCCTGTCGGCGTGGTACGCCTTTTGGTTTTATAAAGGGTGGCTGCCGCTTACCGAGCGGTTTCATTTTTTGGACACGTTTAACTTTGCCCGCTTTCATTTTTTGCGCCCGCTTGTCATTTATGTGCAGTTTGCGCTGGCGCTGAAAATCGTATGGCAATACAGCGAAAAAGGAGAAAAGTGGGCGAAGCGGCTGCTAGCGGCCCAAGTGATCTTGGTGTTTTTGATTAACGAAGAAATCGTCTTCCGCTACGAGCCGACGGTGAAGCAATTTTACGCGGAAAAACAGTTCCAAGAAATCAAGCAATACATCGGGCTCCCGGTGTCCGACTACCGCGTCGTCAGCATCGGCATTCACCCCGCCATCGCCCAATACAACGGGTTTTACACGCTCGATACGTACAACAACTTTTATCCGCTGTCATACAAATACGAGTTCCGCAAAATCATTGAACGTGAACTGGAAAAAAGCAAAACGATCCGCACATATTTTGACGAATGGGGCGGGCGTTGCTATATTTTTACAGCAGAACTTGGAAAACGGTATATGTTTACAAAACAGTCGAAAAAACGGCTGAAGAACTTGCTGCTGAATACAGAACAGTTGAAAAAAATGGGCGGCCGCTATATTTTCTCGGCGGTTCCGATTGACAATGCGGCGGAAAATGGACTCGTGTTGGACCGTGTATTCACGTCCGATGAGTCGGCGTGGACGATTTATTTGTATAAGGTGAATTGAAAACAGCGGCTTCTCTTGAAAAGAGAAGCCGCTGTTTTACGAGCCTAGCTACGGGGCTGATCCAACCGCGCAAGTTGCCGGTCGTGCCACCTTGAGAGCAGCCATAGGGCAATCAGTGTCCCAATCAATGTGCATACCATATCCCATTGGGTGTCCCAAATATCGCCTTGTGTGCCCAAAAAGTCTTTCGATGCCTTTCCTCCTTTGGAGATGATGGAGACGAGCCATTCGATGATTTCATACAGGGCGGCGATGGCGAGCGACATGCTTGTGACGATCGTGAAAAGCCAAGGGCCGCGCGACAGCGGCGTTTTCCGCAGTACAATCTCCCTTAGGACGATGGCGAACGTCCCTTTGAGGAAATGGCCAAACCGGTCGTAATGGTTGCGTTCGAAATGGAACGCATCTTTGATCCAGTTAAAAAAAGGAACTTTGGAGTAAATATAATGGCCGCCGATCAACATGAGGACCGCCAGCATGGCGATGATGACATACGACATCGTTGTCAGCCGGAAGCGTTGATACAGGGCCATCACGATCACAAGCCCCACAAGCGCTGGGGCGACCTCAAGCGCCCACACCGCATAGCTGGTTGGACGAATGGCCGACCAAACGAACACAGCAGCGACGATCAGCAACAACAGCCCATGAATGCGGGTTTGCCTTGCTTGTTCCACCTTTTTTCCTCCTTGGAACAGCGAGATTCGTCTATGATCATTATTCGGAAAAACGCGGATTTTATGCGCTTGATGAAAACGTCGGAGTTTCAGCGGGCTATAAGAACCAGAGAGGAAGGGGCCGTGAAGATGCGGCGCGAAGTAACAGGCAAGGTGGGGGGGGGATACCTCGGGTAGGGAAACATTCCTAATTTTCAACGAGGACGCGAATGTATATTCGCATTTGTTTGATTTGATGGTATAATGAAACATGCACAGCCATATGCAGGGTGGGCAGTGGCCACTCCCTGAACGAAAGGGGGTGGTGCTGATGATGTCGATTGCCGACGCGCTGACGCTCATGATTGCGTTTGCGTCACTCATCGTCGCGGTGATCGCCGTATCCAAAGACAAAAAGTAACCCACCCTGCTAGGCCGAGGCGAGGGTAGGTTACGATGCCCGAGGCTTGGGCCACTGCGCTTCTTGCAGCGGCTGTGTATGGACAGGGCATTGGTGGCCGCCAATGCCCTGCTTTATTGTACGTTCCTTCTTCTTTATTATACGCGTATAAAGAAGGGGATGACAAGAACTTTAGAGAAAGGGACAGTGAAGATCAAAAAAAATGAAAAAGAGGGTTGACTCTTTCATTTTTTTATAGTAAATTTTACATTGTCGTTCCGATTCTGAAGGAACTGAAATATAAAGATACAAAAAAACTTGACAAACTTTTGGATTGCTTTATAATAGAAATCGTCGCCATTGCCTAGTGGTGATAGCGGAGGGGAAACACCCGTTCCCATCCCGAACACGGAAGTTAAGCCCTCCAGCGCCGATGGTAGTTGGGGCCAGCGCCCCTGCAAGAGTAGGTCGTTGCTAGGCAAACAACGTGGAGTATTAGCTCAGCGGGAGAGCACCACGTTGACAGCGTGGGGGTCACTGGTTCGATCCCAGTATACTCCACCATCATGGGGCGTTAGTTCAGGGGGAGAACGCTTCGCTGGCAGCGAAGAGGTCAGGGGTTCAAATCCCCTACGCTCCATTGTATGCGGTCGTGGCGGAATGGCAGACGCGCTAGGTTGAGGGCCTAGTGGGGGCAACCCCGTGGAGGTTCAAGTCCTCTCGACCGCATCGCTCCAAACAGCTATGGAGGAGTACCCAAGTCTGGCTGAAGGGGTCGGTTTCGAAAACCGATAGGGGTGTCACAGCCCGCGGGGGTTCGAATCCCTCCTCCTCCGCCATAAATATTGACTTAGCTCAATTGGTAGAGACGAGCACCTGCTTCGTCGAGTCGGCTTCGAGTTGCCTCGACGCATCCTGCTTCCTCGAAACAGCTTGTAGAGGAAGAGGCACAGAGCACAACAATGAGCCACCTTCTTGCATTTATTTTATGCCGACTTAGCTCAATTGGTAGAGACGAGCATCTGCATCGTCGAATTTGCTTCGAGTTGTCCCGACGCACCCAGCTTCTTCGAATTGGCTGGTAGAGAAAGGGACACAACAAATGAACAATGAGCCACCTTCTTGCATTTATTTTATGCCGACTTAGCTCAATTGGTAGAGCAA
Organism: [Bacillus] caldolyticus; assembly: GCF_003595605.1. Taxonomy (NCBI): domain Bacteria; kingdom Bacillati; phylum Bacillota; class Bacilli; order Caryophanales; family Anoxybacillaceae; genus Geobacillus; species [Bacillus] caldolyticus. Next base: position 277,515 of record NZ_CP025074.1, read on the forward strand.
CTGAATCGTAATCAGTAGGTTGCGGGTTCGAGTCCTGCAGTCGGCATCACGATTACGGAGGGGTAGCGAAGTGGCTAAACGCGGCGGACTGTAAATCCGCTCCCTTTGGGTTCGGCGGTTCGAATCCGTCCCCCTCCATTTTTATTTCTTATAAGCGGGCCTATAGCTCAGCTGGTTAGAGCGCACGCCTGATAAGCGTGAGGTCGGTGGTTCAAGTCCACTTAGGCCCATCACTTATGATGGACGACAAGAATGATTCTTGTCGTCTTTTTTGCGTTGTCGCTAAAGGCATAATGTGCTCTACCATCTCCATGGAGAATCCTCTGACTTTCACATGTCAACGGAAGGGTGCCCCCGTTCAGACACCCTCCCTTGGTTTTTACTTGAAAGTGGTTTTAGCAGAGAAACTTCCGCTTCAAACAAAACTAGAAGCCGTTCACGGAACGATAGTCCGTTTGCCTAATGGACGTACTTCCCATAATCAGGGGTAGCGATACGGTCAAAATCACGGGCGAGTTTTGTCAACCCTTCACGCAGCTCTTTGCCGGCGACAGGAGCACCGTGTCCGGTGATGGCGACTGACGGAAAGAGTGCGGCTAACTTGCGCACCGACTCGCGGGCGGCGCGCCAATCGATGGTATAATAGCGCGGCGGGCCGCTGATTTCGATTTGTTGGGTCAACACTTTATACAGTGAATCTTGGCGGACGGTGACGAACGCGTCGCCGGCGATTAAAGCGGCGTCGCGCGGCCGAAATAACGAAATGTGGCCTGGCGTGTGCCCCGGTGTGTGGATCCAGCGAAATTCCGGCAAGTGCGGAACGGTGCCGTCCGCAGGGAGCGGCTGGACGCGGTTGCCTAATTGAATCGGCTCGTTCGGAAAAAACGGCGAGATTTTGGCGATGAAGCCGCCCTCGACGGAAGCGTCAGGTTCAGGATAGCTCGCCTTTCCAGTCAAATACGGCAGTTCAGCCGGATGGGCATACACCGGGACATTCCAATGCTTGACAAGCTCAACAATCGCTCCAACGTGGTCAAAATGGCCGTGGGTTAAAACAATGGCTTGCGGGCGGCTGCCCTCTCCAAACCGTTGTTCCACAACGGAAATAATGTCATCAGCCGATCCCGGCATGCCAGCGTCGACCAATACAAACGCGTGGTCGTCCGGGCGGCCGACAAGACAAATGTTCACGATTTGGATCGTATGGCAGTACAAATCGGGCAGCACGCTGACGCCGACACCGCTTGCCACAGACGTCGCGTGAATAAAATGATAGTCTTCTCCGTAATGCAATGGTTCGTCGGCCATCAAACCCCTCCTTTGAATCGTTGTCCAACGATAGCATGCCGCATCGACCTGTCTCCTATACAAAAGAGCTGCCGTCTAGCTCGACATGGATCGCCAAAGAATGGTACAATAAGGAAAACACAATGGCACAAGGAGGCTACAAACGAATGAGCATTTTGAAAAAAGGATTGGCATTCGGGCTGGGATTGGCGATTGCCAGCAAAGAACAAGTGGAAAAAATCATTGACGAGTTAGTCAAAAAAGGGGAATTGTCGCTTGACGAATCGAAGGAAGTGATCGATCAATGGAAACAGCAGACCGAAGCGCGGAAAACGGAAGTGCAGCGGCTTGTACGCGAGCAAATCAAGCAGGTGATCGATAAACTCGACTTGGCGACGAAAGAAGACGTGCGGCAGCTCGAGGAGCGAATCCGCCGTCTTGAAGAAAAGGAACAAAGCGGGCAGTAAACCGATGCGGCCTGTCCGCTCGCTTTTTGCCGCCTTAGGAGAGATGTCTCGATGATCGGAAAACGGATGCGCCATATCGGAAGGTATCACGAAATCGCCGCCTCCTTGCTTCGGCACGGATTCGGGATGATCGTCGATGAACTCGGCTTTTCGTCGTTTCTTTCGTTGCCGCCGCGATGGAAAGCGGAGCAAGGGAAAAAGGAAGGAAAAACGGTTGGGGAGCGGCTCCGCCTTGTGCTTGAGGAGCTCGGCCCGACGTTCGTGAAGCTCGGGCAAATTGCCAGCACACGGCCGGATTTGATTCCCGCTCCGATCATCAGTGAGCTCGAAAAGCTGCAAGACCAAGTTCCGCCGTTTCCGTTTGCCGATGTCCGCCGGATTGTCGAAGCGGAGTTTGGAAGTTCGCTGGAAACACTCTTTCGTTCATTTGAGGAAATGCCGCTCGCTGCCGCTTCGCTTGGACAAGTGCACCGGGCGGTTCTTCCTTCCGGACAGGCCGTGGCGGTGAAAGTGCAGCGCCCGCACATCGCTGCGCGGGTGGAGACGGATCTGGAAATTTTGCAAGATTTGGCCGTGCTGGCGGAACGCCGTCTCGATTGGGCGGCAACCTACCAATTGTCTGAGATTGTCGATGAACTGGCGCGTTCATTACGGCAGGAGCTGGATTATACAGTCGAGGCGCGCCATGCGGAACGGTTTGCACGGCAGTTTGCCGGCGATTCGTCGGTGTATGTCCCGAAGGTGTTTTGGGATTATACGACGAAAACAGTGCTCACGATGGAATATGTCGAAGGGATCAAACTCGGGGAGATCGAGCGGTTGAAAGCGAACGGCCACTCCTTAAAAACGATCGCCGAGCGTTTGGCTGAAGCAACCTTTCAACAAATGTTTGAGCATGGATTTTTTCATGGCGACCCTCATCCTGGCAATGTATTTGTTCTTGACGATGGAACGCTTTCCTTCATTGACTTTGGCTTGATGGGCCGCCTTCGACCTCATGTCAAACATCATCTTTCTTCACTCATCATCGCCTTAATGCGGCAAAACACGGATGGGGTGTTGGGTGCGATTTACGGTTTAGGAATTGTTCCTGACGGAGTCGATGAAGGAAAATTGCGCGATGATATTGACGAGTTGCGGGAGAAATACTACCGCGTCCCGCTCGGTGAGATCAGTCTTGGGGAAGCCGTCGAGGATTTGCTTTCGGTGGCATTTCGCCATGGCATTCGCATCCCAAGCGATTTGACGCTGTTAGGGAAAGCGCTGTTGACGGTCGAAGGGGTCGTGGAGATGCTCGATCCGCAGTTTCGCATCATGGATGTGGCCGAACCGTTTGGGAGAAAGCTAATGAAAGAGCGTCTTCGGCCTGACCGTGTAGCGGAAACGGCGTGGAAACGGATTTTCGACTACGGTGAATGGCTGCTTCGCTTGCCGGACAGCGTAAAGGAATGGACGAAAATGATGCGGCACGGCAAGCTTCGATTGGAAATCACGGCGCCTGATTTGGAAACGCTGCTAAAGAAGCTCGATCAGATTACGAACCGGCTGTCGTTTAGCATCGTTCTTCTTTCGCTGAGCATCGTCCTTGCCGGGCTGATGATCGCTTCCTCGCTCGGGCGGCCGTCGACGCTGCTGTGGAAGATTCCTGCTGTTGAAATCGGATTAGGCGCGTCCGCTTTTCTGTTCGGTTGGCTGCTTTACTCGATTTTTCGTTCGGGAAAATTTTAGCGTTTGTTGCGCAATGATTTCTTTTTTCGGAGATTCTTGAAAGTTTGATGCAGTCCGATCCATGAAAGGGGCTGACCCAAAAGGCGATATATAGTGTGACAGAGAAGCGGCTGGTGCTTATATATAGCGATGAGAGAGGGTGTCCCAGTCCTTTTGGGACACCCCCTTTTTTCATCAATAATAATAAATTTGCACGAAGCACGTTTGTTAAGCCATGCTAGACAGCTTGATGGGGTGGAAAGCCGGTGGGGGCGCCGGAATAAATTCCACACTTTGGATTATACTAACAGTGCTGTCTGAGACTGCGTTTAGGGAGTGGGAAATGGGTTAGGGAGGATCGATGATGACGGTTTCTCTTCCTGTTGTTTGGATGGTGGAACTGGCAGCGGTCATGTTGAGTATAGCGGGAAGTTTTTGGATCGCCAAACGGCATATACGGAGATATGCGGTTTTGTATGCATTCAGTGCGGTGACAGGCATCGTTCTTTGCCTTGCGTTTGTCTATGCAGGCTTTTACTCCTTCCCTGTTAAGCTCGTTCCTTATACACCGATTCCGCTCGTTGAAATGGCAACCGTCATTCCGTTTTTCGTTTTGTTTGGAGTCAAGTACAGTCCGGAAAGCTGGGCATGGAAGTTGCCGTTTTACTTTGCGATGGTGCAGTTGATTATGTTGTTCGAGTTGGTTGCTCTTGTATCGCCGCACCCTCTGATTGATTATAAGGAACAGTGGGATGTGTGGGATTCATACACCGCCTGGTGGCTGTATTTGCTTTTCTTTGAGTGGATGGGCGGAAAAATCGTCCCCCAAAAAGCGCGCTCCCCGCTTGCGGCTTCCTCTTTCCGCTACGGCCGGTGGGGATGGATGATCGTCCATGCGATTGCCATGACTACCGTTTTTTTAGCTGGGGTGTACGCCGGGTGGAACATAAAATAACTGGCAGCATGTTTATTGCAAAATTAAAGTGCAGAGATGTGCAAAATTTCTATGCAAATGGTTATGCAGAGGGGCTTTACATGGAGGGGTAGCCATGATAACCTGTTTGGGTTTGCCAAATCTGTTACAGCTGGCCGCTTGGCAAAAGAATCATGGCTGCAGAGGCTCCATGTCAAGCCCTTAATAGCGAGAATTCAGATTGAATTTTTATGCGGTATAAACGAATTTATATACTGCAATACTCTGCACTTTTTTCTTGCAAAAAACAGCAGCAGGCCATCCATGTTCGGACAGCCAGCAAACAGAATGTCTGGATGCGGACGAGAAAGCGGATCGATGCGTAGGCGATGAATATGATGTTCAAGTTTGCGTCTGTTGTGGCCGGCCTAGGGTGTGTGGGCGCTGTGCAAAAAAGATCGATGATTTTTTCCTTTTTCTATTGGCTGGGCAGGATTTTGATCTGGCTGGAGCGAAACTATATAGATGCAACGAAATCGTTTCACATATCCTTGACGGAAAAGTGGCTCATCCATTTTTGACTGTCGAAGGCAAGCCATAGGCTTGCCTCCGTCACGCTAAGGCGTGACGGAAGACCGAACAACGACTCGCTTAAAGACCCATTCATGGGTCTTTAAGCGGTGTTGTTCGGTCACTCGACAGTCGGATGAAATGATCGGTAAAAACGAAAAATGTTAAAGCTTTAAATTGCATCTATATAGTACAGCAAAAAGGAGAATAAAGGAGGGAGAGACCTCGATGTCCATTGTCAACCCAAGCCGGGAAGAAATCGGTGAAATTTTGCGCAAGGCGAAACGGATTGCCGTCGTTGGGTTGTCCAACAATCCGGAGCGCGAGTCGTATATGGTGGCGAAAGCGATGAAAGACGCTGGATACGAAATCATTCCGGTCAATCCGATGATCGATGAGTGGGAAGGCATTCCGGCGGTTGATCAACTAACCGATATCGAAGGCCATGTCGACATCGTCGATGTGTTCCGCCGCTCTGAGCATTTGCCCGAGCTGGCCCGCGAGTTTGTGCAAATCGATGCCGACGTGTTTTGGGCGCAGCTTGGCGTCGTCAATGAGGAGGCGTATCGCTTTTTGAAAGAAAAAGGCTACACGGTCATTATGGACCGCTGCATTAAAGTGGAACATGCGCTCACCAAGCGTGCTTAATCTTAATCCATGAAACGGCCATCTTGTTCGAGATGGTCCTTTCGTTTTTTTGTCGCACTTGTCCGAATTTGTCGGGGGATGTCAAAAGGCAATGGACAGTCGGGAAGTTTGTGGTACAATAGAAACAGGTGTTCTTGTTTTTGTAGGAAGGGGTGGCCTTGTGGCAAAGCATGCGACATACGAATATAACGAAGATGCCATTCAAGTGTTGGAAGGGCTCGAGGCAGTCAGGAAGCGGCCGGGGATGTACATTGGCAGCACCGACAGCCGCGGCTTGCATCATCTTGTCTATGAAATTGTTGACAATTCGGTCGATGAGGCGTTGGCTGGATACGGAAACTACATTTTCGTGCAAATACATAAAGACAACAGCATCACGGTTTTGGATGAGGGGCGCGGCATGCCGGTCGGGATGCATAAGCTCGGCAAGCCGACGCCGGAAGTCATTTTGACCGTGCTTCATGCCGGCGGCAAATTCGGCCAAGGCGGCTATAAAACGAGCGGCGGCCTGCACGGAGTCGGGGCGTCGGTTGTCAACGCCTTATCAGAATGGCTGGTCGTCACGATTCATCGCGACGGCTTCATTTACCGGCAGCGGTTTGAGCATGGAGGCAAACCGGTGACGACGCTAGAGAAAATCGGCACAACGAACAAAACCGGAACCATCATTCAATTTAAGCCGGACCCAACGATTTTCAGCACGACAGTCTTCGATTATGAAACATTGAGTGAACGGCTGCGCGAATCGGCGTTTTTGTTAAAAGGGCTGAAAATCGAACTCGTTGACGAACGGACCGGCATGCGCGAGGTGTTCCACTACGAAAACGGAATTGAAGCGTTTGTCGCCTATTTGAATGAGGAGAAAGATGTGCTCCACCCGGTCGTTTATTTTGCTGGCGAGCAAAACGGCATTGAAGTCGAGTTTGCGTTCCAGTTTCATGACGGTTATTCGGAAAACGTGCTGTCGTTTGTCAACAACGTGCGCACAAAAGACGGCGGCACGCATGAGGCGGGTGCGAAAACGGCGATGACGCGCGTTTTTAACGAATACGCCCGCCGTGTCGGTTTGCTCAAGGAAAAAGATAAAAATTTGGAAGGAACCGATATTCGCGAAGGGTTGTCCGCGGTCGTTTCGGTGCGCATCCCAGAGCACTTGCTGCAGTTTGAAGGGCAGACGAAAGGAAAGCTCGGAACGAGCGAAGCGCGTTCGGCCGTCGATGCGGTGGTGTCCGAGCAGCTGATGTACTTTCTGCAAGAAAACCCGGACGTAAGCGCGATGCTCATTAAGAAAGCGATCCGGGCCTATCAGGCGCGTGAAGCGGCCCGCAAAGCGCGCGAAGAGGCGAGAAGCGGCAAAAAGCGGAAAGGGAAAGAGGCGCTCTTAAGCGGCAAGCTGACGCCGGCGCAAGGGCGCAATCCGCAAAAAAATGAGCTCTATCTCGTTGAAGGCGATTCGGCGGGCGGTTCGGCGAAACAAGGGCGCGACCGTCGATTCCAGGCGGTGCTTCCGCTGCGCGGAAAAGTCATCAACACGGAAAAGGCGAAACTTGGCGATATTTTGAAAAACGAGGAAATCAATACGATCATCCACGCCATCGGCGGCGGCGTCGGGGCTGACTTTTCGCTCGATGATGTCAACTACGACAAAGTGATCATTATGACCGATGCCGACACGGACGGCGCCCATATTCAAGTGCTGCTTTTGACGTTTTTTTACCGCTACATGCGTCCGCTGATTGAAGCGGGAAAAGTGTACATCGCCTTGCCGCCGCTTTACAAAATCAGCAAAAAAAGCGGCAAAAACGAAATCGTCGAATATGCGTGGACGGACGAGCAGCTGAAAGAAATTACGAAAAAAATGGGCCGCGGCTATACGATTCAGCGCTATAAAGGGCTCGGCGAAATGAACGCCGATCAATTATGGGAAACGACGATGAACCCACAGACGCGTACGCTCATCCGCGTGCGCATTGAAGATGCGGCCCGCGCCGAACGGAGGGTGACGACGCTCATGGGCGACAAAGTCGAGCCGCGCCGCAAATGGATCGAAACGCACGTCGCCTTCGGGCTCGAAGAGGAACCGGGATGGATCGGCTGATGGCGGCGTGAAAAGGCGCCGCCTTTTTGGTGCTGATGTGTTAGGAAAGGAGAATGACGATGGCAGAACGATTGCTGGAAATGCCGTTAGAGGACGTGCTTGGCGACCGCTTTGGCCGCTACAGCAAATACATTATCCAAGACCGGGCGCTCCCAGATGCGCGCGACGGGTTGAAGCCCGTGCAGCGCCGTATTTTATATGCGATGTACATCGATGGCAACACGGCTGATAAACCGTTTCGCAAGGCGGCGAAAACGGTTGGAAACGTGATCGGCAACTTTCATCCGCACGGCGACTCATCGGTGTATGAAGCGATGGTGCGGATGAGCCAAGAGTGGAAGCTGCGCAACGTGCTGGTGGAGATGCACGGCAACAACGGCAGCATCGACGGCGACCCGCCGGCGGCGATGCGCTACACGGAAGCGCGCCTGTCGGCGATTGCCGCCGAATTGCTTCGCGATATTGACAAAGAAACTGTTCCGTTTGTGCCGAACTTTGACGATACGACCGATGAGCCGACCGTCCTGCCGGCGATGTTTCCGAATTTGTTGGTGAACGGCTCGACCGGGATTTCGGCCGGCTATGCGACCGACATTCCGCCGCATGCGCTTGGCGAGGTGATCGACGCCGTCTTGATGCGGATCGACCGGCCGGATTGCACTGTTGACGAGCTGATGACGGTTCTTCCTGGCCCCGATTTTCCGACCGGCGGCATCATCCAAGGGAAAGACGGCATCCGCAAGGCGTATGAGACCGGCCGCGGGAAAATCATCATCCGCGCCAAAGCCGCCATCGAGCAGGGAAAAGGCGGGAAAAAGCACATTGTCATCACGGAACTGCCGTATGAAGTGAACAAAGCGAATTTAGTGAAAAAAATTGACGAGCTTCGCCTCGACAAAAAGCTCGACGGCATCGCCGATGTGCGCGATGAAACGGACCGGAACGGGCTGTCGATCGTCATCGAATTGAAAAAAGACGCCGATGCGGAAGCGATTCTCAACTACTTGTACAAAAATACGGATTTGCAAGTGCCGTACAGCTTCAACATGGTGGCGATCCATGAGCGCCGGCCGAAGCTGATGAGTTTGCCGGAGCTGTTGGATGCCTACATCGCCCACCGGAAAGAGGTCGTCACCAACCGCTCGCATTTTGAGCTGAAAAAAGCGAATGAGCGGAAGCACATCGTCGACGGCTTGATTCGGGCGCTTTCCATTTTGGATGAGGTGATTGCGACAATTCGGGCTTCAAGCGACAAGCGCGACGCCAAAGAACGGCTGATGGCTCATTACGGATTCACCGAAGCGCAGGCCGAGGCGATCGTGACGCTCCAGCTGTATCGGTTGACGAACACCGACATCACGGCGCTGCGTCAAGAAGCGGAAGAACTGGATCAAGCAATTGCGGAACTTACGGGGATTCTCGCAGATGAAAAGAAGCTGCTTGGCGTCATCAAAAAAGAGCTGAAGACGATGAAAAAGCAATATGCCGATGAGCGGCGGACGGTGATTGAAGAGGAGATTGAAGAGCTGAAAGTGAAGGTGGAGGCGCTCATTCCGGCGGAAGACGTGATCGTCACCGTGACAAAAGAAGGATATGTGAAGCGGACGAGCTATCGTTCATACAGCGCCTCAAACGGTCAAGACATGGGCATGAAGGAAACGGATCGGCTGCTCGCCCAGCTCGAGATGAATACGACCGATGTGCTCTTGCTTTTCACCCGCCGCGGCTACTATTTATACTGCCCGGTGCATACGCTCCCTGATATCCGTTGGAAAGAGGTCGGCCACCACATTTCCCATCTCATTCCGCTTGAACGCGACGATGAACTCGTCGCCGCTGTTCCAGTCTCTTCCTTTAACACCGGGGAGCAGCTCATCTTTGTGACGAAACAAGGGCTCGTAAAGCGAACGGAGCTCGCTCAATACCAAGTGCAGCGCTACACCCGCCCGCTTGTGGCCGTTAATGTGAAAGAGGATGATGACGTCATCGCCGTCTACGCGACGGATGGATGCGGCCATCTTTGGCTTGCGACGCATGATGGACATGCGCTCTTGTTTGCCGAGGAGGAGATCAGCCTTGTTGGCGTGCGCGCGGCTGGCGTGAAAGGGATTCAATTGAAGGAAGGGGACTTTGTCGCCGCTGCGTGTCCCGTTCGCCTAGAAGAGGGGGGCTCGTTCGTCGTCGTGACGCAGCGCGGAGCGGTGAAAAAAGTGGCGATGAGCGAGTTTGAGCCGTCATCACGGGCGAAGCGCGGCGTTGTGATTGTGCGCGAAGTGAAATCCAACCCGCACCGAGTTGTCGGCGCCGTCTTTGTCAGCAGCGATGAGGAAATGGTCGGATTGCGGACGGAAAAAGGGGTGGTCGAGACGATCGAAGCCGCTTCCCTTCGTCTCTCCGACCGCTACAGCACGGGTTCGTTTGTCGTTGACACTGACGAAGCCGGGCCGGTGGTGGACGTCTGGAAAGAGCCGGCGAAGCTGCTTGGAAAAGGGGAAGAAGGATGAGGTTTAAGCGTCAAGAACCGTTCCGGCATCAGTTTGGCCGGCCGCTCCCGGCCGAACTGCGCACAGCCGATGGCGAGCGCAGCGTCTACATTCACGATCTAAGTCCGCACGGGATGAAAATCGAAACGGAAGGCCGCCTTCCTTTTCAACAGGGGGAACGCTGGTTGACATCTCGTTTTGGCTAAACGCTGCCCCCTTTACGCTGCGGGGGCAGCTTGTCTGGGAAAGACCGTTTGTCCACGCCTACTATTATGGCGTCCGCCTCCATGTCACCAAACAAGAAGAAGCGCACTTGATCGAAGCCATCAAACGACATGCGGCCGAGAGCCGCCGAATATGACGCAAAAAGGGGCCCGCGTTTTGGCGGGGCCCTTTTTTGATTTTTGACGGAGGTATGGCGCATCCAAAACGGGTGCCCTTGTCACATTGATGCCAAAATTGTCTTCACCAAAACTTCCACCATTTATTTGCCCGTGTTCGAGCAGCGCTGGTGCTGGCAGCGGTTTGCCGAAACGACAACACGAGCTCGCGAAACGCTTTTTCCCGTTCTAAAATGCGCAGTTCGAGCTGTTTTCGCTCCTCTTCCTGTCTTACTTTTTCCTCTTGACAGAACGCGACGACCGTTTCCAAATGTTCATGCAGCTGTTCCGTTTTTTGCTGCCATGCGTCCTCGTAATCGCGGAGTGAACGGCGCACCGTTTCGGCAGCTGCCGTCGTTTGCTCCTCGATGTAGTCAAGGCGGCCTTTCACCTCATCCATCGCTTGCCGGACCGTGGCTGTCGTTTCCTGTTTCAAGGCGTCGACGATATCGTCTTTTAAGCGGGCCGCCAACTGCTCGGCTATGTATGGCATCCCTTGATGCAGCAGGCGGGGCACATCGATGATTTCCCCTTCCATGACGGCTGTTTCCACTTGAGCGGCTGTCTCGTTGGCTCGCTCTGCCGGTTGTCCGTCCATTTGCCTGATCATTTCAGCCACTTCGCGCGGATGGCGGCCGTCCTCAAGCCAAGTGCGGATATGGCGAAACCGGTCGATCAGCTCGTCGGTGTACATGCGTGCCCCCTCGGTTGTGCGTGGGACGGCAATCGATCCGGCGAACTGCTTTTCCCATTGTTTCAAATCGCGGGCGGTGACCCCGATTTTTTTCGCTGCTTCGCGGAGTGTATAGGTTTTCATCGCATTTCCTCATCCTTTCTCGTCTTTTGGCATTGATTTGCGTTATGTTTTATTTTCCTACTCGGTCGTTGATTTTCCTGCCGCTTGACAAAACATAACAAAAGAAGTGGAAGTTAGTAAAAAAACAACAACTATTGTCGAAAAATGAAGAAGGTCATCGAAAGATGTTGACAAACTTGTATATACAAGATAAAATGAATTCAGGTTGTATATACAAGTTTGTTTGCAACCGGTTGCTGAAAGCGATTTAACGCTATAGCGGTCGTTGTTAAGGAAAGAAAAGGGAGGCGTTCATCATGGGGGCATACCAACAAGCAGCCGCGCAAATCGTTGAAGCCATCGGCGGCAAAGAAAACATCGTCGCCGCCACGCATTGTGTGACGCGGCTTCGGTTTGCGCTCAAAGAGGAAGGAAAAGTCAATAAGGAAGCGCTTGAGCGCATCGATGTCGTCAAAGGGTCGTTTTCGGCAAACGGCCAGTTTCAAGTCGTCATCGGCCAAGGGCTTGTCGATAAAGTGTATGACGACCTCATCGAGCTGACGGGCATCGGCCGGGCGACAAAGCAGGAGATTAAAGACGCTGCGGAAGCGAAGCTCAATCCGCTGCAACGCGCGATTAAGACGCTGGCTGATATTTTCATTCCCATCTTGCCGGCAATCGTGACGGCCGGTTTGTTAATGGGGATTAACAACGTCTTGACAGGCCCAGGCATTTTTTACGAAGGGAAATCGTTTGTCGAGGTGCACAAAGAATGGGCCGATTTGGCGAACATGATCAACTTGATCGCCAATACGGCGTTCGTCTTCCTGCCCGGTTTGATCGGCTGGTCGGCGGTGACGAAATTCGGCGGCAGCCCGCTCTTAGGGATTGTCCTTGGTTTGATGCTCGTCCACCCAGATTTGCTCAACGCTTGGGGCTGGGGAGCGGCGAAAGAAAAAGGAGAGATTCCAGTTTGGAACTTGTTCGGCTTTGAAGTGCAAAAAGTCGGCTACCAAGGACAAGTGCTGCCGGTGCTGGTGGCTTCCTACGTGCTGGCGAAGCTGGAGCTGTTTTTGCGCAAGCGCATTCCGGATGCGTTTCAGCTGTTGCTTGTCGCGCCGCTTGCGTTGCTCATTACGGGCTTTTTGGCGTTCATCGCCATTGGGCCGATCACATTTGCGATCGGCAATGCCATTACCCACTTGTTTGTCACGATTTTTGACACGGTTCCGGCTCTTGGAGGATTGTTGTATGGAGCGTTGTATGCGCCGCTTGTCGTCACCGGGATGCACCATACGTTCTTGCCGGTTGACTTGCAGCTGATTGCCAATACCGGTGGCACGTTCCTTTGGCCGATTTTGGTCATGTCAAACATCGCCCAAGGTTCGGCAGCGTTGGCGATGATGTTTGTCGCGAAGGAGGAAAAGCTGCGCGGTTTGTCGTTTACGTCGGCTGTTTCCGCGTATTTAGGCATCACGGAACCGGCGATGTTCGGGGTCAACTTGCGCTTTCGCTTCCCGTTTATCGCAGCGATGACAGGGGCGGCAATCGCTGGCATGTTCATCACGATCAATAAAGTGATGGCCCCGTCGATCGGCGTCGGCGGCCTGCCGGGTTTCTTGTCGATCGTGCCGCAAAAGTGGACGCCGTTCTTTATCGGCATGGCGATCGCGATTGCGGTGCCGTTTGCGCTGACGTTTGTCTTTGGGAAAGTGCGTAAAGCCGCCCGCTCATGATTGCCGTGTGTGGAAGCAAGAGAACGATGTGCGAAATCATTTATTTCCCGCCCGTACCATTGGCCGCCGATGCCAATGGTATGTTTTTTATCCCGACGAACGAGGTGAAGAGAGATGTCAACAACCCCTTGGTGGAAAAAAGCGGTCGTTTATCAAATTTATCCGAAAAGCTTCTACGATACGAATGGAGACGGCATTGGCGATTTGCCGGGCGTGATCGAGAAGCTTGATTATTTACAAAAATTGGGTGTCGATGTCATTTGGCTGACGCCGATCTACGCGTCGCCGCAGCGCGACAACGGTTATGACATCAGCGATTATTTCCGCATCCATCACGAATACGGAACGATGGACGATTTTGACCGTCTGCTTCACGAAGTGCATGCGCGCGGCATGAAGCTGGTGATGGACATGGTCGTCAACCATACCTCAACCGACCATGAATGGTTTCAGCAGGCGCGCTCCTCGAAAACGAACCCATACCGCTCGTTTTACATTTGGCGCGACCCGAAGCCGGACGGCGGAGCGCCGAACAACTGGCAATCGAAATTCGGCGGCTCGGCGTGGGAATACGACGAACAAACCGGCCAATATTACTTGCATTTGTTCGATGTGACACAAGCGGACTTGAACTGGGAAAACGAAGAGCTGCGCCGCCGCATTTATGACATGATGCATTTTTGGCTTAAAAAAGGAGTGGACGGCTTTCGGCTTGACGTCATCAACTTGTTGTCAAAAGACCAGCGCTTCCCGGATGATGACGGTTCGGTGCCGCCGGGGGACGGGCGCCGCTTTTATACGGACGGACCGCGCATTCATGAGTTTTTGCAAGAGATGAACCGCGAAGTGTTTTCGAAATATGACGTCATGACGGTCGGGGAAATGTCGTCGACGACGATCGATCATTGCATCCGCTACACGAACCCGGAAAACCACGAGCTCAATATGACGTTTAACTTTCACCACTTGAAGGTCGATTACCCGAACGGAGAAAAATGGGCAGTCGCCCCATTTGATTTCCTTGCCTTAAAACGCATTTTGTCCGAATGGCAAGTCCGGATGTATGAAGGCGGCGGCTGGAATGCGCTCTTTTGGTGCAACCACGATCAGCCGCGCATCGTGTCGCGCTATGGCGATGACGGGACGTATTGGAAAGAGTCAGCGAAAATGCTGGCGACGACGATCCATTTGATGCAAGGGACGCCCTATATTTACCAAGGCGAAGAAATCGGCATGACCGATCCGAAATTCACCGATATTCGCGACTACCGCGACGTTGAGTCGCTCAACATGTACCGGATTTTGCGAGAACAAGGCAAAAGCGAGCAAGAAGTGATGGAAATTTTGCAGCGAAAATCGCGCGACAACTCACGCACGCCGATGCAATGGGACGACAGCCCGCATGCTGGTTTCACGTCCGGGACGCCGTGGATTCGCGTCGCCGACAACTACCGACGCATTAACGTGAAACAGGCGCTCGCCGACCGCGACTCGATTTTCTACCACTATAAGCGGCTCATTGAGCTGCGCAAACAGTATGATCTCATTACGACCGGGCGCTATGAGCTGCTGCTTGCGGACGATCCGCATATTTTCGCCTATATGCGTCATGGCGATGGAGAAAAGCTGCTTGTTGTCAACAATTTTTATCCAATCGAAACGACGTTCACGCTGCCGAAAGAAGCAGGAGCCGATGGCTATACGGGAGAACTGCTGCTTGCCAATTATTCGGACGCGCCGGCCGATTTTCGCCGCATGCAGCTGCGCCCATACGAATCGGTTGTTTATCTTTTGCGCCGGCCGTGATACAATACAAGCGGTGATTCTTATGCATGAAAACAAATATTTAACCATTTACCATGACCTCATTTCCCGCATCCGCCGCGGAGAATGGAAGGCGTACGACAAGCTGCCATCGGAACACGAGCTGGCCGCCCGATATGAGACATCGCGCGAGACGATTCGCAAAGCGCTCCATTTGTTGTCCGAGCACGGCTATATCCAAAAAATGAAAGGAAAAGGATCTATCGTCCTTGACGTCGGCAAATATGACTTTCCCGTATCCGGATTGGTCAGCTTTAAAGAACTGGCGCAGACGATGAAGCAGCCGGTGCGGACGATCGTGCATGAACTGGCGATCATCAAGCCGGATCGCGAGCTCAGGCAGCATCTGCGCGCCTCAAGCAAAGACGAAGTGTGGAAAGTCGTGCGCGTCCGGGAAATCGGCGGAGAGCGGATTATTTTGGATAAAGACTTTTTTCTGAAAAAGCATGTGCCGCTATTGACCAAAGAGATTTGCGAAGACTCGATTTATGAATATTTGGAAACGAAGCTGTATTTGCCGATCAGCTTTGCGAAAAAAGAAATATCGGTCGACGAAGCGACGGACGAAGACCGGCGCTATTTGGATTTGCATGGCGATGACCGCGTCGTTGTCGTCAAAAACTATGTGTATTTAAGCAATGCTGCATTGTTTCAATATACGGAATCGCGTCACCGGCTCGACAAGTTCCGATTTATCGATTTTGCGCGCCGGAAATGACAACGCCTTCTGTGCCCCAGGTTGTTTGGGAGTCAGCCCGGGGCGGATGGAAGTGTGGGCCACGCTGCAAACTGCAGCGCGGCTTTTTTTTGTTTGCGTGGGCAACATAAATTTTATAAATAAAACTATGTTCTAAATCTTCAATGAAAATCATAAAAAAACTGCATTATGGCTATCCTTCTTGGTAACAACATCATCGCAAAGGAGGCGCCGACGTGGAAGGAACATGGTGGTCGCTGTTGCCTTTTCTGCTCATCATTCCGTTGGCGGTATGGCTGAAAGAAATTTTGCCCGGCCTCGTGGCCGGATTGCTCGTCGGAGCGTTTTGCCTTGAGTGGTCGGCTGTCGGCGCGATTGAGCGCGCTGTTTCCGCTGTTCTTCACGCCCTGACCGATCCGGAGCATATGAAGGTGGCCGCGTTTTTGTATTTGTTCGGTTCGCTTGTCGGCATGATGCAAATTACCGGCGGGATCAAAGGGTTTGTCGAGAGACTCTCCGGCCGCATCCGCTCGAAGCGGGGGATTTTGTTGTTCGTTTGGCTGACGGTGCCGGTGACGTTTTTTATGCCGATGTTTCGCATTATGCTCCTTGGACCAGTGATGAAAGCGGTCCTTCGCCAGTTTCGCATCGACCGCCGCCGCATGGCGTACATGATCGACGTCTCGACCGAGCCGATCATCGTGCTTTTGCCAGCGGCGACAGCGTTCGTCGGCTTTATGACTTCTGTTGTCGCCGCGGCGCTTGAGCAAAACGACATTCACGAATCGCCGTATGACGTGTTTTTGCGCAGCCTGCCGTACAACTTGTTTGCGATTGTCGCTCTGGCCGTCGGGGTGTTGACGACGATGTTGAACATCCGGATCGGCAAACCGCGGGCGAAAAAAGGAGAAGGGGAAACGAATACACTGCACGGGCTCGGATTGCGCAAGGAGCTGGCGCTGATCAACGGGGAGCCGTTGCACTTGTTTGTCCCGCTGGCGCTGTTAATCGCGCTGACGTTTGCCTTTTTCGTGTACGACGGGAGGAAACGCGGGGCAGAGAATTGGTGGGAGGCGTTTTCCGCGGCCGATGCGACATGGGCGATGCTGTTGGCGCTGTTTGTGACCATCCTTTTGTCGATGATGTTTTATTTGTGGCGCCGACAATCGCTCTCAGAGTTGACGTACCACTTTTTTGCCGGAGGAAACGAGCTGATGGCGCCGATCGGCATGCTCGTTCTCGTATGGGCGGTCTCGGCGGTGGCGGGGGAACTCGGATTTGCGGAGTACGTGTCGTCGACGTTCGGCACATGGCTGCCGGGGGCATTCGTGCCAGCGGCCGTGTTTTTGGTCGGATCGTTTTTATCATACTTTATCGGTTCTTCATGGGGAACGTGGGGCATTTTGATGCCGCTTGGCGTCACGCTTTCCCATGCGACCGGGGCGCCGCTCGAGGTGACAGTCGGCGCCGTGTTTGCGAGCGGGACGTTTGGCGCCTTTGCTTCGCCGCTTGGCGATACGACGATTACAACGGCAGCCATTATGGATATGGACTTGATGAGCTATGCGAAATACAAATTGCGCATCTCTCTCCTTTGCGCCGGCGTGTCGCTTGCAGGATACGTTCTTTTGCCGCTTTGGGCCGGTTGACCGCAGACGCCCCGTCTGCCCTCGCCGGGCTTTTTTATCTACCCTGAAAATGTCAAAACTATATAGGTTCCAATTGTTCGTTACCATTTGCACTTCGATACATGCGGATGCAATCTAATGTGTCAGGCAATCGGCGAAGTGTAAACCAAAAATTCAACTTAATTGAAAGAGATTTTCATCCTTTCGTGCAACGTACTGGATTCGCGACAATATTTCATGTCACAAACAATGTTCTAAATAATCAATAACCCAAAAAAACAATTGCATATCCCAATCAATCGGAGTATGATAAAAACAACATACTGACTAGTTGGTAGCTGCAAATCAAACTTGCTCCCGCCCCATGCTCACCCAAACGAATATTGTGGGCGAAAGGGGCAAAAAAAAGCAAGAAAGGAAGAGGGAGAAATGAAGACGCACATCATTACCGTCAACCCACGCTTTTGTGAAACTGATGCGCTCGGACATTTAAGCAACATTAGCTATTTTATTTATTTAGAAGAAGCGCGCACCCGCCTGTTTGATGAATTGCGTTACGGCGGGCGAACGGACGACTGGCATTTTATTTTAGCTTCCACCAAGTGCGATTTTATCAACCAAGGATTCTTCGGACGACGATTGCGCGTGGAAACCAATGTCTCCCGGATCGGCAATAAAAGCTTTCAATGCATTCATCGCATCATGGAAGAGGAAACAGGAAGACTGATCGCCATCGGAGAGGCAGCGGTCGTCCATTTTAATTTCCAAACCCAAACGAGCGAACCATTGCCCGATGACTTGCGGACCATGCTTGCCGAATACCTTGCGCCGTCCGTGGGGGAAACGATTTCGCCGTTATCGTGCAAAAAAAAGGAGTAAAAAAGGGAGTGGAATATCATCCGCCTGTACGGCGGATTTTTCATTTTCAACTTTCCCACGTTTTTTGGACCGAACCACCGAAGGCGACATACTTTGTAAATAGACGAAATGGCGGAAAGGGGGAATCAACATGGCCATTCACGCTGTGATCGGCAATGCGGTGTATACATGCCGCGGAGAGCTTGAGACGTATTTTCAGCCGTTTCGCGATGGAACGATCGGCCGCTTTCATCCGTTTTCTACGCCGTTTGGCAAACAGCGGCTTATTTACGCCGACTGGACGGCAAGCGGGCGGCTGTACCGGCCGATTGAAGAGAAGCTGACGCATGAGCTCGGTCCATTTGTCGGCAACACGCATACGGAATCGAATGTGACCGGAACGAAAACGACGCTTGCCTATCGCTATGCAAAAGAAATCATCAAACAGCACGTTCATGCCGGGAAAAACGACGTCTTGATCATGCAAGGCGCCGGGACCACAAGCGCCGTCAACAAGCTGCAGCGTCTGCTTGGCTTGCGCGTACCGGAACGGTGGAAGCGCCGCTTGTCCCTTCATGATGAGGAGCGGCCAGTCGTTTTTGTCACCCATATGGAGCACCATTCAAATTTATTGCCATGGGTGGAAACCATCGCGGAAGTCGTGGCGGTCCGGCCGACAGAGAACGGGGATGTCGATCTTGACCATTTGCGCGAGCTGCTGGAGCGCTACCGAGATCGGCCGCAAAAAATCGGTGCATTTACTGCTTGCTCGAACGTCACGGGGTTGGAAACCCCATATCATAAGCTGGCGAAAATCATGCACGAGCATGGCGGCCTTTGCTTTGTTGATTTTGCTGCTTCCGCTCCGTACGTCCGCATCGATATGCATCCGGACGACCCAATGGAGCAGCTTGATGCCATTTATTTCTCTCCCCATAAGTTTCTCGGGGGGCCGGGAAGCGCCGGCGTGCTCATCTTTGACAGCCGGCTTTATCATCAGCACGCTCCGGATCACCCCGGCGGCGGGACGGTGTACTGGACTGACCCGTGGGGGAACTATGAATACATCCAAGCCATTGAGGAACGCGAAGATGGCGGAACACCGCCGTTTTGGCAAACCATCAAGGCAGCGTTGGCCATCCAGCTGAAAGAACAAATGAACGTAAAACAGATGCGCGCCCGCGAAAAGGAACTTGTTTCCCTTCTTTTGCCGGCGCTAAAAAGCACTCCCGGCGTCCGCGTGCTTGAAGGACATCGGGACGACCGTCTTGGCATCATCTCATTTGTCATAGATGGATTGCATTACAACCTTGTTGTCAAACTGCTGAATGATCGCTTCGGCATTCAAGCGCGCGGCGGCTGTTCCTGCGCCGGACCATACGGCCACTATTTGCTTGGGATCGACAAGGAACAATCCGCTGCGCTGCTTCAAGAAGTCAAAAACGGCAATCCTCTTGCCAAACCAGGATGGGTGCGTCTGTCGCTCCATCCTACGATGACGAACGAAGAAGTGTATGCGATCATCCGCGCCGTCCGTCAAATCGCCCGCTATGGCCGCCGCTGGCAGGAGGAATACGAGTACGATGCTGGGAAAAATGAGTTCGTCCACCGTGACGATGATCGGTACATTCGGCATTTCTTTCTCTTTTAAGCTTCCGAGAGCAAGGACGGTCATTTTCCCGTGCGTTTTTGTTTTCAGTCCTAGCCAGAACTCGGTACAATAAAGGCATCTTGACCAAAAGAAGGGGAGAACCGATGAACGAATTGTACCATTTGCTTGTGCGGACCGATCGGGAGCAACAATTGTACAACCAAGCGCGCCGCCTTGCGGAACGATTTGTCCAACGGGCAGCGCATGATGACGAACAGGCAACGTTTCCATTTGCCGATTTTGCCGATTTAAAAGAGGCTGGATTCCTTTCCTTGACCGTCCCGACTGAATACGGCGGCCAAGGGGCATCGCTTTATGAGCTTGTGCTCGTGCAAGAAACGATCGCCCAAGGCTCTGGGGCAACGGCATTGTCGTTTGGTTGGCACGCCAGCATTCTCATGCGTTTATTTTTGCTCCGCCGCTGGCCGGAGCCCGTTCTCGCCCGTTTGGCGAATGAAGTCGTTTGCCGCCACGCGCTCATCAACAGCGCCCACTCTGAACGGACAACTGGCAGCCCGGCGCGCGGCGGTAAACCGGAAACGACGGCCGTCTTTCGCCATGGCCGCTGGGTGCTTCGGGGGCGAAAGACATTTGCATCGTTAGCCCCTGCGCTCGATTACGTATTGATTTCCGCCACGATGGAAGACGGTCGGGTCGGTGAATTTCTCGTGCCGATGTCTGCTTCAGGCATCCGCATCGAGCCGACGTGGAACACGCTTGGCATGCGGGCGACGCGCAGCGATGATCTTGTTCTTGAAGAAGTCGAAGTCGACCAAGAGGCGCTCGTAGAGACGCTTGGAGAAGCGAACGAAGCCGCTCCGGCGCAAGGATGGCTGTTGCACGTGCCGGCTTGTTACTTAGGCATCGCCATTGCGGCGCGCAATGAGGCGCTTCGCTTTGCCAAGACGTACCAGCCTAATACCCTGCCTCACCCAATCGCCCTAACACCCGAAGTGCAGCGGAAAATCGCTGAAATGGAATGGCGCCTCACCCATGCGCGCCATTTCCTGTACGCGGTCGCCGACTTATGGGATCGCTATCCGGAAAAACGGATGGCGATGAAAGAGGAGTTGGCAACAGCCAAATTGGTCGCCACCAATACCGCGCTTGAAGTCGTCGATTGGGCGATGCGCATTGTCGGCGGACAAAGCTTGTTTGCTGACAATCCGCTTCAGCGGCATTACCGTGACGTCCGTGCTGGATTGCACAACCCGCCGGCGGATGACTTGACGTTTCAATGGCTTGCTAAGCGGGCACTGACCCACAACCCACCGGCGCAATGAAACAAGAAAGCGGGTGGAATAATAGAAAGATCACTCAAATGACACAAAAAAAGCTGTCCCCTCACAAAGCAGGGACAGCTTTTTCCATGCCAAGCCGTTATTCCACCTCAAGCGCCGAGCGCAAAAACTCGGGCAAGGCGAAACATTGACGAAAGACCGCATCATTGACGTATTTCGTGTCGTTTGGAATGGTTGTCTGCGCCGGAAAATCGAGCGGCCGTTTCGAGCCGATCGTAAAGCTCCACAGTCCGCCTGGATACGTCGGCACCACCGCGGTGTACACAAGCACATGCGGGAACAGTTCGCGAATATTGCGGTACGTCCGTTTCAAGATATCCAAGTGGAAAATCGGCGACTGGCTTTGGCAGACCATCAGCCCGTCTGCTTTCAACGCGCGATGGACGTTGGCGTAAAACTCCGGTGAAAACAAGGCTTCCGCCGGGCCGACTGGGTCAGACGAGTCGATCATAATGACGTCGTAGACGTTTTCTTTCTCTTGCACAAACACGACGCCATCATCATAAACAAACCGCACGCGCGGATCCGATAAGTTGCCGGAGACGGCTGGCAAATGCTCTTTGCACGCCCGGACGACTTTTTCGTCGATTTCCACCATATCGATGGCTTCAAGATGAGCGTATTTCGCCGTCTCACGAGCTGCGCCGCAGTCGCCGCCGCCGATGATGAGCACCCGCTTCGCTTCCGGATGAAACTGCAGCGGCACGTGCGAAATCATTTCGTTATAAATATGGCCGTCAATCGAGGTCGTTTGCACGACGCCATCGAGTACGAGCATGCGGCCAAAATCGTACGAATCCAAAATCATCACATGCTGGTACTCGGACGGCTCGGCAAAAATCACCTCTTTGATTCGATAGCTGATTTTTAAGTTGTCGCGATCATCTTCGGTGAGCCAAAGCTCTCCATTGTCCATATGCAAGTAAGGTGGCAAAGCGCTTCCTTCGTGTTTCATTGTGACCTCCTTTAGTCATGCAGATGTTTTCACACCTTTCTAATCTTAATATATTCTTCGTCTTGTGGCAAACAAAGGGGATGTGATCGGCCGGTGCCGGACGTATTCATCCCGCCGCCCATGTTTGA
This sequence comes from [Bacillus] caldolyticus, assembly GCF_003595605.1. Lineage (NCBI taxonomy): Bacteria > Bacillati > Bacillota > Bacilli > Caryophanales > Anoxybacillaceae > Geobacillus > [Bacillus] caldolyticus. The sequence continues at coordinate 299,642 of NZ_CP025074.1, forward strand.
CGACTGGTTTCGTTTTTCCAACTGATGATCGTTCTTGCCGCCACATCCCGCGCAAAGGCCGCCATCGGTTTCGCATCATCCCGCGTCTTCCTTCCGTAGAGCGATGCTTAGTGATCGTGTGCCTGCCAAACGCCAAAAAACTCTCCAGCTTATAGCCAGAAAGTTTTCTCAACCGCGCCGCTCTTTCAATAAAGAACGAAGCGACGCTCGGTCTTCAAGCAAATCGGCGAGCGTATACGCATCCAGCACACGCAAAAACGCCTCTAACGCCTCGTGAAGTGCGAAGCGAAGCCGACATACCGGCGTTAAGACGCACTCATTGCCGTGGGCGGCAAAACACTCGACAAGCGACAAGTTTTCCTCCGTTTCGCGAACAACCGCGCCGATGACAATCTCCGCGGGGCGTTTCGCAAGGCGGATTCCACCGTTGCGCCCACGGATCGTTTCAATGTAGCCGAGTTTGCCAAGCTCATAGACGATTTTGCTTAAATGATGCTCTGAAATGGAAAAGGCAGCGGCAATGTCTTTGATGTTTGTTTTTTCTTCTTCATCAAGCGCGCCTAAAAACAAGAGGACGCGCAAGGCGTATTCCGTATAGTTCGTCAACTGCATCGTGATTCACAACCTTTAAGCGACATTCTTGATCCCATTGTACCACACCTGATTCGAACGGAGAATTGTGAACAATTTATTAAAGATGTATTTGAAATATTGTTTTTTCGCAGTGATCATGGTTGAATAAAAGATGTATTAAAAATACATGTTTTACAAGGGGATGAAATCATGACAACGACAACGAAATTGCATCCAAAAACGATTGAAATTGTGAAATCAACGGTGCCTGTCTTGGAAACACATGGCGAACAAATTACGAAGCGGTTTTATGAACTCATGTTTTCCAATCATCCGGAACTGCTCCATATTTTCAACCACGCCAACCAAAAGCAAGGGCGGCAGCAACGCGCCTTGGCCGCAGCCGTGTATGCGGCAGCGCGCTATATCGACCAGCTTGATGCTATTTTGCCGGTTGTGCGGCAAATCGGCCATAAACACCGCAGCTTAGGAATCAAACCAGAACAATACCCGATCGTCGGAAAGCATTTGTTGCTGGCGATCAAAGACGTGCTCGGCGACGCCGCCACCGACGAAGTGATCACGGCTTGGGCGGAAGCATATGAAGCCATTGCGTCCGTTTTCATTCAAGTGGAAAAAGAGCTCTACGATGAGGCAGCGGCCAAACACGGAGGCTGGCGTGACTTTCGCCGATTTGTCGTCGTGAAAAAGGTGAAAGAAAGCGGCGTCATTACTTCGTTTTATTTGGAGCCGGAAGACGGCAAGGCCATCAGTGATTATTTGCCGGGTCAATACGTGAGCGTCAAACTGTCGATTCCGGGCGAGACGTATACGCATATTCGCCAATACAGCTTATCGGATGCACCTGGAAAAGGGTATTACCGCATCAGCGTCAAACGGGAAGCAGCTACAGCGGACAAGCCGGCCGGCATTGTTTCCAACTATTTGCATGATCATGTCCAAGAGGGCGACGTGCTCGAGCTTAGCGCTCCAGCCGGCGATTTTACGCTTGATTTGTCCAAAACGACGCCGGTTGTGTTCATCAGCGGCGGCGTCGGCATCACTCCGCTTTTGAGCATGGCGCATACGTTGGCCATCCGCCAACCGACCCGCCCAGCGGCGTTTTTGCATGCTGCTTTGAATGGCCGCGTGCACGCGTTTGATAAGGAGCTTCGGATGTTGGCGGAACGCCCGTCATTTTCTTACCGTATTTGTTACGAGTCGCCATCCGACGAGGATCGCCGCCATCCACATTTTGGCAAAGAAGGGCGGATCGACCTCGCATGGATGCAATCCGTGATCCCGACGAAAGACGCAGACTTTTATTTCTGCGGCCCGATGCCGTTTATGAAAACCGTCTATCGTGCCCTAAAACAATGGAGTGTGCCAGAGGAGCACATCCATTACGAATTTTTCGGCCCGGCCGGCGATTTGACGAAAGACTGAGAGAGGTTTTTCGCTTGCCAGGGGGATGACCCAAAAGGGTCATTTTTCTTAACAAAACACAACATATTGTTTCTTAATGATTGTTTCAAACCTATATACGGTAATAAGAAAGGGTGTCCCGATCCTTTTGGGACACCCTCTTTTGTTATCTTCCCTGTTGGCAAGTTCATGAATTTTTTGTATGATGAATTGCAAGAAAAGCAAGAAAAGGGAGAGACAACGCATGACGACATTTCGCCAACATCGCTGGCAATCATTTTTGCAAGGTTACGAGCAGCGCGCTCGAATCCTTATCTCCTGCCCAGATCGCCCGGGCATCGTCGCGGCAGTGACGTCGTTTCTGTACGAACAAGGGGCGAATATCGTTGAATCGAGCCAATATTCGACCGATCCTGAGGGAGGGACGTTTTTTCTCCGCTTGGAGTTCGACTGTCCAAACATCGCCGAGCGAAAAGAAGAGATCGAAGCGGTGTTTGCCCCGATCGCTGCTGAATTTGAGATGCGTTGGCAGCTTCGGCTGCACAACGACATTCGGCGAATCGCGATTTTTGTCTCCAAAGCCGAGCATTGTCTGCTTGAACTTCTTTGGCAATGGCAGGCGGGAGAGCTGATCGCCGACATCGCCCTTGTCATCAGCAACCACCCCGACTTGCGCGAGACGGTCGAGTCATTTGGCATCCCTTATGTGCATATTCCGGTGACGAAAGAAACGAAAGCGGACGCCGAAGCCGAACAAATCCGTCTGCTTCGCGACTATCAGATCGACACCATCGTGCTTGCCCGCTACATGCAAATTTTGTCGCCGGCGTTTGTCGCTGAATTCCCGGGACGGATCATCAACATCCACCACTCATTTTTGCCCGCCTTTATTGGCGCGCGTCCGTATGAGCGGGCGTATGAGCGCGGCGTCAAATTGATCGGCGCCACATCGCACTACGTCACCGACGATTTGGATGAAGGGCCGATCATTGAGCAGGACGTCGCCCGCGTGGACCACCGCCACCATCCGGACGACTTAAAGCGGATCGGCCGACTGATCGAAAAAACGGTGCTCGCCCGGGCGCTTCGGTGGCATTTGGAAGACCGGGTCATCATCCACGGAAACAAAACGATCGTGTTTTATTGAACCCAAGCGGGAGAGGATTTTTCCTTTCCCGCATGGTATAATGAAGACAAGCAGGATTTGGCCGCCCAAAGAGCGAAATTTCATCCGTAGGGAAGGAGGGAAAAAGCCTATGGGAGAAAAACGGACGCCCAGCGGTTTTCTGTTAAAACAACGTGCGTTTTTAAAATTGTATTTGATTACGCTCACCGAACAGGAGCGGCTCTACGGGCTGAAGCTGCTTGATGTATTGCGCCAAGAGTTCAAGCCGTTCGGCTACCGGCCGAACCACTCCGAAGTGTATAAGGCGCTGCACGATTTGATCGAAGACGGCATTTTAAAACAAGTGAAACAGAAAAAAGAGGGAATGAAGTACCAAGAAGTCGTTTACTATCGGTTCGCCGAGGGCGGACAGGAAAAGGCGAAGCTGTACAAACGCCAGCTCAAAGCGGAGCTTGATCGGTGCGCGGCGCTCATTCGCAAGGCGATTGAGGACAACTTCGGTTGAGAGCGCCTCGTTTTTTCTTTGTTATATTTACATAATATATTTATGGTCTAGTTCTTTTGTTTTGCGTCCCGCCGGGCGATCTAGTAGAATGAGAGGGGAAGATCGCCACAGAGAGGGAGTCAGAAGATGGGAACATGGCCGTTGACGGTCACGAAAGAAATGGAAAAGCGAAAAGAACTGTTCCGCCGCGATCCGGATCGCGCGTTGATTGGAGCGGGCGGGTACAAGGCGGCAGATGAGGCGATCGTGCACGATGCCGCCCTTGCGCTCGCGCTTGGGAAAAACGTGCTCTTAAAAGGCCCGACCGGATCGGGAAAAACGCGGCTTGCTGAAACGTTGTCCGCTTTGTTTGGTCAACCGATGCACAGCATCAACTGTTCCGTGGACTTAGACGCCGAAGCATTGCTCGGTTTTAAGACGATCGTGCACAAAAACAGCCAGGCGGTGATCGAGTACGTGCCCGGACCCGTCATCCAGGCGATGACAAAAGGGCATTTGCTATATATTGACGAAATTAATATGGCGAAACCAGAGACGCTGCCGATTTTAAACAGCGTCCTTGACTACCGGCGGCGGCTCACGAATCCGCTCACCGGCGATCTCGTGCAGGCGAAACCGACATTTGGCGTCATCGCCGCGATCAATGAAGGCTATATTGGCACCGTACCGCTCAATGAGGCGCTCAAAAACCGGTTTGTCGTCATCAATGTGCCGTATGTGCAAGGAGAAACATTAAAATCGGTATTGTTGGCGCAAACTACATTAACGGATGAAACGTTGATCGATCGTTTCGTCGCCCTGTCGGCTGATCTGCTTGTGCAGGTGCGAAACGGACAAATCGCCGAGGAAGCGGCTTCGGTGCGCGCTTTGTTGGATGCGTGCGATTTGGCGGCGTACATGCCGCCATTGCGGGCCATTGAACGAAGCATCGTCGATAAGCTCGACGATGAACGGGAACGGGCCGCAGTGCGCAACATCGCTGAAACGTGGTTTGACGAATAGGAGGCTCGGCATGGAGCGGTTTATGATGTTCAATGACCGAACGGTCGACTCGAGTTTGGTCATGCAGCTTTCTGACCTCGCCCAAACGCTCATGCGCCGCCGCGACGTTGCCATCCAGTTCGCCGCCCATTCCGGCGTGCATTGTGTCAAGCCGGTCGTTTACGTCAGCCATTTTTGGGATGGGTATCCACCATTGGAGCGGGAAACGGCAATGAAAAGCGACGTCGGCTTGCGCATCATCGGCACGTATCGGCACACCGACCGATTGGCGGTTCGCGCCTTCCGACATGCGGTGGAATCCCGACCGCTCTCCAAGCTTTCCAAACAGCTGTTTACGTTCGCTGAAGATCTTCGCTTGGAAGCCGTCTGCGAGCGGGAACGTCCCGGGATGAAGCGATGGTTCCGCACGCGCCGCCGCTTGTACCGCCGCTACTTCACTCAGCAATGGCAAGCAAACAGGACGCGCGGCGCTTGGGCTGATCAGTTTTTGGCGGGGATGTATTTGCGGCTCACGGCCAATTCGCCGCTTGATGATGCGCCGCTGGCTCCGATGGCGGATGAAGCGGTGCAGGCGCGCCTTGAAACGTTATGGCCGCAATTTTTTGATGCTTCCTCGACAGCCGAGGTGGCGGACTGGGCGTTCGCCGTTGTGGAACTGATGAAGGACGTGCTGCCTCATGATATGGTCAATGCCTATACATCGTTGCCAATCGTTGAGGATGATGCGGACGAGAACACGATGACGCTTCAAGATCTCAAACGGACCAACCCATTGGAAAACCGCGATGCCCTTCAAGAGGCGGATGGAGAGGCCAAGCGGCAATTGCTGCCAACGTGGCATCGGGAAACGAGCCGGGCGGGTGGAAGCTTTCTCCGCTTTGAGCTCGAACGAGGCAGCCGCACCGAGATCATCAGCGATGAGGCGAGGCCGGGTGAAGACGGTGATCAGGCGCTGGCCGTCGTGAAAGGAACGTCTCGGCCGACGGCGCGAAACGAGTATGGCCTGGAAGCGCAAGCATCCTTCAGCGAACAGCCGCCGGCTGGAAACAGTGCGCCGTATGGCGAGGCCAACCGCCAAGCCGATCTTGTGCTTCTTCCTTCGTCGCCAAACCTCGCGCATCTTGAGCAATACCGCGCCAAACAGGCGGCGGTGGCGCCGTACCGAAAACGGCTTGTGCGCATCATGGAACAATGGCTTGAACACAAGCGCTCCGCTTGGCGCACGAACTTGCCCGTCGGTCGGCTGCGCAAACAATTGGTGTCGTTTTTCACTGATGAGCGGCCGCGCTTGTTTTACAAAAAAGGCGAGCCGACGCGGCGGTTTGATGCAGTCTTCGGCCTGCTTGTCGATTGCTCGGCTTCGATGCATGACAAAATGGAAGAGACGAAAACCGGGCTCGTTCTTTGCCATGAGGTGCTGAAAACGTTGCGCGTGCCGCACCAAATTGTCGGATTTTGGGAAGATGCGAACGAAGCAGCCGCTTCGCGTCAGCCGAACTATTTGCAGATGGCGGTCTCATTCCATCGCTCGCTTGAGCCGTCGAGCGGCCCGGCGATCCTGCAGCTCGAGCCGCATGAAGATAATCGCGATGGATTGGCGATTCGCTGGATGACCGAACAGCTCCTCAAGCGCCCGGAAGCACAAAAAGTGCTGCTCGTCTTCTCTGACGGCGAACCCGCCGCGTACGGATATGAACAAAACGGCATCATCGATACGCACGAAGCAGTCGCCGAAGCGCGCCGCCGCTGCATTGAGGTCGTCAATCTCTTTTTAGGCCACGGGGCCGACGATGAGTCAACGCGGCGGACGATTGAAAACATCTATGGTCGCTTCCGCGTCTTTGTTCCGCATGTGAGCGAGTTGCCGGATCGGCTGTTGCCGCTCTTGAAAACGTGGTTGCAAAAAAGTTTGTGACAAAAAGGTGGGACCCCATGATCAAATTATTCACTGACAGCGATCTAGACGGCATCGGTTGCGGATTGCTCGCGAAGCTGGCGTTTGCCGAGGTGAACATTTCGTTTTGTTCCTATCGCAATTTGGATGAACGGGTCGTCCAATTCTTGCAAAGCGACGAGGCCAACGGCGCCATGTTGTTTATCACCGACTTGGCCGTCGGCAAGGAAGTGGAACAGCAACTCGCCGAACGGGCGGCGCGCGGCGGCCATGTGCAAGTGATCGACCACCACGTGACGGCGCTTCATTTCAATGACTACCCGTGGGGACAGGTGGTGCCGGTGAGGGATGATGGCAAAAAGACGTGCGCCACCTCGCTCTTTTACGACTATCTCGTCCGCGAGGGAAAACTCGCACCTAATGAAACGCTAGATGGGTTCGTCGAGCTCGTCCGCCAATACGACACGTGGGAATGGGAAGAGAATGGGAATTTGCAAGCGAAGCGGCTGAATGATTTGTTGACGATTTTCGGGCTTGACGGCTTTTGGGAGACGATGAGCGAGCGGCTCGCCTCCAGAGAACCGTTCTCCTTGACCGAGACGGAAGAGCTGCTTCTCGATATGGAAGAGAAGAAAATTCAGCGTTACATTCGGCAAAAGCAAAAACAGCTTGTTCAGCGCTGGCTTGGTGACTATTGCATCGGCGTCGTCTTTGCCGAGCGCCATTTGTCGGAATTGGGCAATGCGTTATCCAAGCGTTATCCTCATCTTGACTTGATCGCTTTAGTCAACATGGGGACGAAACATATTGGCTTTCGCACCATTCATGATGACGTCAACGTCGCTGAGTTTGCCCTGCAATTCGGTGGCGGCGGCCATCCCAAGGCGTCCGGCTGTTTGATCGATGATACAACATTTCCGCTGTTTGTCGTCGAGACGTTCCCGCTTCTGCCGGTATACGGTGATGCGGAACAAAACCAATTGAACAAAAAAGACGAGGCCGAAGGAGTGTTTTGGACAAATCACCATGGCCAATGGTGGCTGAGTCGTAAAACCGCTCAAGGTTGGAACGTGTATGCCGATGGGGGAGAGACCCATACGTTCCCAGAGGAAATCGCCGGCGAACGCTGGCTGAAGCGGCAGTTTGCCGCTGGCCTTGCCCATGATGCAGCCGTGCTCGACTTTTTAAGCGTTCGGCTCGGACGAGACAAAGATGCCATTCAAGCCGACTATAAAGCGGCCGTCAAACAATACAAGCAACAAACCGGCATTGAATCATGATGCCGGTTTTCTTTTTCTAAGAAACTGAACTGTGCTAAATCGGATTGCGGCGCTAACCGGCAAGGTCATCACAACCCGCAAGGTCCAACAGCCACATATGCGCAAAAAGAAAAAGGTGTTCCGATCTCTTTTAGGAAGGATTGGGACACCTTTATTTGTTGCGGAAACGCCGAAGAGAAAATGTTAACATAATTGTAACAGTTTTTGTGTTTAGGAAAAACAGTCTTTGATTATAATAATAATAGGGAGGTGAAGACGGTGAAACAGTATGTCTTTTCCTTCTACACAGTCCAAGGGAAAACGATTGTGTGGGAAGAGGCCATTTCGGCATCTGGGATGATGGAAGCCTTTTCAAAAGCCCAACGGCTTCTGGTGAAACATAAGCAAGAAAAAGGCGTGCCAGTTCGCGTTCGGTATAAAGGCGTCCGCTATCGTCAAACGGATATTGCCTAAACGAAAGGAGAAAGGATGAGATCATGCGGTCCCTGCAGCTGCCGACGCGCAGTGGGTAACGTGCAGCTTCTTGAATGAGAATCAAGAGGCTGCGCGTTTTTATTTTATTTTAGGTGGGCGTGTCGACGGGCGTTTTTTTGTTTTGTCTCACTATTATGAGACTACTTGTTATCGAAACAGACTCTTTCGTAACTTCTTATAATTTATATTATGTTAACTTAAGATGGGAAAAAGAGAGAAAGGAACGTCACGATTCCCTCTACTCCCCCTACGACTCGCCGCGACAGATAGAATTATATGTAATTCAATATTTCACGCGGCGCAAAGTCGTTGATTTTTTGCAATTCGTCTTTGCTCCACCATTTGAGTCCTTTCAGTGTGTCTTTTTCGTTCTTTGTCATTTGTTCGGTAGACAATGCGGTATCGGATTGGATCATGATTTGATAATAAATTTCCCGGCTAATGAAAGAGATTTCTAGACATACAAAAGCAGCTTGCCAATTCAGCGGCAAGCTGCTTCTTTTTGCCTCACTGATCAAACCGTGACCGACTCTTTGGCTTGTTTCAAATGAATGTCAAAGCGGTCGGCGTTCATCACTTTCACCCATGCGTTGATAAAGTCGCGGACGAATTTTTCGCGGTTGTCGTCTTGGGCGTAAAATTCGGCGTACGAACGAAGGATCGAGTTGGCTCCGAAAATAAGGTCAACCCGGGTGGCCGTCCACCGCACTTCGCCCGTTTTCCGGTCGCGGATTTCATAAATGCCGCTGTCTGTCGGCACCCATTCATAGTTCATGTCGACTAAGTTGACAAAGAAGTCGTTCGTCAGCACCCCGATGCGGTCGGTGAAGACGCCGTGCGGCAGATCGCGATAGTTCGCGCCCAATACCCTCAGACCGCCGATGAGCACGGTCATCTCAGGTGCGGTCAACCCTAGAAGCTGCGCTTTGTCGATGAGCAGCTCTTCCGGACCGACGCTGTACTCTTTCTTTTGATAGTTGCGGAAGCCATCTGCGAACGGTTCCAACACGGCAAAGCTTTCGACATCGGTTTGCTCTTGTGTCGCATCGCCGCGGCCAGGGAAAAATGGCACTTTGACATCAAAGCCGGCGTCGCGGGCTGCCTTTTCCACCGCAGCGCTGCCGCCAAGGACGATCAAGTCGGCGATGCTTACTTTTTTCGGCAGTTCGCGCTGGATGTCCTCGTAGACGGACAGCACTTTGGCGAGCCGCTCCGGTTCGTTCACTTCCCAGTCTTTTTGCGGCGCGAGACGAATGCGGGCGCCGTTGGCTCCGCCGCGCTTATCCGAGTTGCGGAACGTGCTGGCCGAGGCCCAAGCTGTTTTCACAAGTTCACTGACCGTCAGTCCGGAGTTCAAAATTTTGGCTTTGATTTCTTCAATTTCCGCTTCTGTCAATTCGTAACCGACTTCTGGAATCGGATCTTGCCAGATGAAATCTTCTTTCGGAACTTCCGGACCGAGATATCTCGTTTTCGGTCCCATATCCCTATGGGTAAGCTTGAACCATGCCCGGGCAAACGCCTCCGCAAATTCTTCTGGATTTTGATGGAATCGGCGGGCGATTTTTTCGTATTCCGGGTCAAACCGAAGCGCCAAATCGGTCGTCATCATCATCGTCGGAACTTTTTTCGACGGATCCTCGGCATCCGGAGCCAAGTCTTTTTCATCCGGGTCGACCGCCATCCATTGCCATGCCCCGGCTGGGCTTTTCGTCAGCCACCAGTCATAGCCAAACAGCATGTCAAAGTACGACGTATCCCACTGGGTTGGCGTCGGCGTCCAAGCGCCTTCAATGCCGCTTGTGATCGTATCGCTCCCTTTCCCTTTTCCGTAAGAGCTGATCCATCCCAGCCCTTGCGCTTCAATCGGGGCGGCTTCCGGCTCGGGACCGACGTGCGTGGCAGGGCCGGCGCCGTGCGCTTTTCCGAACGTATGACCGCCGGCGATCAAGGCGACCGTTTCTTCATCGTTCATCCCCATGCGGCGGAACGTCTCGCGAATATCGCGCGCCGCTGCTTTTGGATCCGGCTTGCCGTCCGGCCCTTCTGGGTTGACGTAGATTAACCCCATTTGCACCGCGGCGAGCGGGTTTTCGAGCTCGCGATCACCGGAATAGCGTTCAGAGGCGAGCCACTCTTTTTCCGATCCCCAATAAACGTCTTCTTCCGGATGCCAGACGTCAACGCGGCCGCCGCCGAATCCAATCGTTTTTCCACCCATCGATTCAATAGCGACATTGCCCGCCAAAATGAACAAATCGGCCCAAGAGATTTTGTTCCCGTATTTCTTTTTGATCGGCCATAACAACCGCCGCGCTTTATCCAAGTTGGCGTTGTCCGGCCAGCTGTTTAACGGGGCAAAGCGCTGCGTGCCGGTCGAAGCGCCGCCACGGCCGTCGCCGATGCGGTACGTGCCAGCTGAATGCCAGGCCATGCGGATAAACAACGGCCCGTAATGGCCATAGTCGGCCGGCCACCAGTCTTGGCTTTCCGTCATCAGTTTGCGCAAATCTTCTTTGAGCGCCCAATAGTCTAGTTTTTGAAACTCCTCAGCATAGTTGAACTCTTCATCATGAGGATTCGTTTTTCGGTCATGTTGATGGAGAATGCTTAAGTTCAGCTGGTTCGGCCACCAGTCTTTGTTCGTCGTTCGATTCGAAGACTGATTCGTTACGCTTCCGTGAAACGGACATTGGGCTGCATTCTGACGATTTTGATTTTCCATTCTCCTGTTCTCCTTTCCCTTAATTAACAAAAAATAGAAATTCCATCATTACCATTTCTAACTGTTTTGTTGCCAGTCAAAAATGATAATGATTTGTACATTAGAATTATACTAAATTTATATTTGATAGTAAATAATAAAAGATACCTTTTATTATTTTTATTTGTGTTGCTATACCAGTCCAAGGTATGCCACTATTAATTTATGTTTCAATTGATTTAGAATTCAGTTATTTTTTAATATATAAAAGACGATGGCTTGTTTCATGAAAAACGCCGCTAGCTGAAAAAGGCAAACGCAGCACTAAGAACATCGTTGACGATTCAATTGACGCTAAAAGATGCCGCTCTCCGCCCGGCGTTAGCCGTGCTTGATCCGGAGCTGACGTTTACGATGCGGAAGCCAGTGACTGCAGCAACGGGGGTGGATGCCTTGCGTCAGAAATAGCTTGATCATACGCTATTTTCTTATGAAAGTACCGCTCAACGGACAACCACTGCCTGCCGGAAAGAATATACGATGCCCTGGTATAATCGTAATAAGTATAAAAACATTTCAACCACTTACATGATATATAGTCAAAAACCGGTCATTCATCTCCTCATGAAAATGAGGGGGATTCTGACCGGTTTCTCCTAAAGCGGACACCGTTAAGAAGGGAAATAGAGCTCTACAGCCCGATGCTGGCCATAAAACCGATAACGCCTCGGGAAATCGTGTACGATCTCATAGCTTGGGTAGTCATCCAACCGAATGGACCAGCGAATGCGCCCATCTTTGATGAAAGATAGCAGACCGTCTGATCGTTCGATGCCATCAAAGAAAAACCCGTCACGCGCCACCAGCTCGTCTTCTTCATAGAAGTTGACGACAACTTGGCGATGGCGGTATTCCGTCAGCAAAGAAAGCAAGTCACCCACGTTTTCTCTCTCCCTTACACGTGATTAGATCGGCCAAAATAGATGAAGGAGAAACAAACCGGCAAACAGCAAGGCAGAGACAAGATGAAACGTTCTTCTCCACCCTGACGCTTTTTGCCGCCGAAGGACACCTGCAAACAAGGTGATGGCCAACATCGCGAGGCTTGCATAACCGGTCACCAGTTTCCCATGGCCAAAACCGATCACCGCTCCGAGTTTCCATGCCATCACCACTCCGTGAAAGACAATCAAGCTCGTTCCGGCAACCGCGAGCGGGATGTGGGCTTTCATCATGCTTCTTGCTATCCGCGCTAACGTGACTTTGACCTTCCGGATTTTTGTTTTGCGGATGACAAGGAAGATAAAATACATATTGACATTGACCAAAAACAGCAGCACCGCCACTTGTGCCAGCCATTTTCCTGCCAGCACCGCAGCTGAGTCGTTCGGGCGAAACAGCCAGATATAAACCGCCGTGCCGATCACCAACAGCGCATTAATGATCATCCAAACATAGTGGGCCATACATCCTCCATGGTTGTTCCGTTTACCATCCATTTTACCCCAAAAAACCATCCCGTCGGAGTGAGGATCATCACACCACAAACGCAGGGGCACTTCCAATACCTAGGTGCTTCCCCTCATTGACGGAAAGCCGTAGGCCGACTTTTTCACTCAACCAAAGCCAATCGGTTCATCCCATGTCGAAGAGAGCGACGCTCTGCCTGAGATGAACCGATGGCTACTTTGTCACCAGGGCTCGATTGTCCATAACCGTTTGTCTCTAAATGGTGCCGCGGCATCTAAACTCGACGGCGGGCATCGTCTTTCGCTTGTTATAACACTAGATATACCCCGATTCCCGCCGCTAGCACAAGGGCCAACCCGGCATAAATCAACACTAGGCGGGTGAGATTGCCTTTGGTTGCTGATGTGTACTGTTCGTCCCCCCGCCCCGACAGCGCGAGCGTGCCGATGAGGCCTGCAAGCATCACGACAGCCGCGGCAATCATTGAGATCGTCAACGTTCTTCCCCCTCTTTCGTTTGCCTGTCGGATGAAAGCGGCTCAACACCTATCTGCAAGGCACGGGCGCCAAACTTCGCCTGCAGCTGTTCAACCGTTTTCCAAAGCGGTTCCATTTTCACCTCCTTTTCATAATGAAACAAATCGAGCTGCTTTCCTTCTTCCCGCTCATCAAACACATGAAGCGCAGCGACGCCAAGAAGCCGCACTGGACGACCATCCCAATGCTTTTGGAACAACCGTACAGCATAGGAAAAGATGTCTTCCGCATCCCATAACGGATCCATTCCGGTTTGGCTACGAGTGATGGTTTGAAAATCGTAGTAGCGAATGGTCAGTTGAACGGTCCGCGAGACAACCCGCTTTTCGTTCATCCTCGCACTGACAGACTCAGCCAACTGGCGCAAGACAACGAGCAAGTTCTGTTCCTCATCCATATCGTACGGCAACGTTGTTGAGTGTCCGATCGATTTTCTCTTTTCCGCCGCCACTGGATCAACCGGACGCGGGTCGATGCCGTTCGCTTTCTCTTGAAGGCGCAAACCATAGATGCCAAACGTCTGACGAAGACGCTCGCGGTCAGCTTTGGCAAGATCGCCGATCGTATGGAGGCCAAGCGCATGCAGCTTTTTCGCCATTTTGTCACCAACGCCATGCATGTGTTCGACCGGAAGCGGCCATAGCACGCGCGGGACATCGCGTTTGCGCAGCACGGTGATGCCAAGCGGCTTTTTCATGTCGCTTGCCATTTTCGTCAAAAACTTATTCGGGGCGATGCCAATACTCACCGGAATCGACAACCGCTCAAGCAGTTCTTGTTGGATATGGTGCGCCAAAGCGAGCGGGTGAACCGTTGGCGTCCGCCCGGTCATGTCCAAATAGCCTTCATCAATGGAGGCGCGCTCCAATACGGGCGAGAAACGCTGTAAGCATTGAAACAAGCGACGGCTTACTTCGCGGTATAACGCGAAATCCGGCGGCCGCACGACGAGCGATGGACAGCGTTTTTTCGCTTCCCAAAGCGGCATCGTCGTATAGATGCCAAACTGTTGTTTCGCTACATAGCTGGCCGCCAGCACAATTCCTTTCCGCTCTTTCGGGTCTCCTGCCACAACGACCGGTTTTTTCTGAAGCGATGGATCACGGACGATCTCACAGCTAGCGAAAAACGAATTGGCGTCTACATGAAAAATGATCCGCCCATGCGATTCGCGCTCCGTTTGCATCTTTCTTCCCTTCTTTTCTTTCGTTGTTTCCTATTTTAGCAGATCATTTGTTCGTTGGGAACAACTCAGGTCGCTTTCAAGGCGGCAAAAGCGATTTGTTTGCGGGGCGGAAACCGTTCCGCCGCTTCGCTTTCGCCTGTTGCAGGCTCGCTCTTCCATGTACTCCAGCCCATATACAGCCAAAAAAGAATGCCAGCCCCCATCACGGCTGTTCTCAGCCAAGCGGAACCAAGCCAAACGAGCGAGACGCCCAAAATGGCGAGGAAAATCAACAACGTATCACACAACGACGCCGTCAGCACCGCCGGCAAGGCATGCCGCCAACGCCGCTGGACTGCTCCTTGGGTCAAAATGAACACGTTTTGCATCCCCAATGGCAAAATGAGTCCAAACGCAAGGATAAGCCCGTGAAGAAAGGCCTTCATCATGTTTGGTCCCCCTTTTCCCCTTGCAGCCAGCGATAGATCGAAGCGGCATCTTCTTCATCCACATCCACGACACGGGAGCGGGTGCCGACCGGCATGACGGAAGCCGAGATCGTCACCAACTGTTTTTTTCTTTGCCACCATGTCGTTGCGATTTCCAACGATTGGACGTGACGCTTTAACAAATGCGCGGTCGTTCGCCGAAACCAGCCGTTGCGGAGCGACAGCTGCTTCGAGGAAAGCGCCCAGCCGGCCGCTTGATAGCGCCGCGCCCCGATCCACAGAGCAAGCGGCAACACAAACAAAAGCCCTGCTCCCCATGGACGCTCCATATACGCGGCAACTCCAACCGGAATCGTCAACCAATAAAGCGGGCGAAGCATATATCGACTTTTTGCACGCTGAGGAAGCGGACAAAATGGCACATCGAGGCGATACTCGGGCAAACAAGCCTGAACAATGGGGACGATGCGATGCTTTTTGACCAGCGGGCAAAGAACGACTTCCCCTGACGGTCCGCCATCGAGCGCTCCGCCGGCATGAATAATGGATACAGAGGCGTATCCGAAAAAACGGCGCAGCCAATTCTCATGAATAACGACGCCTTGGACGCGGTCAACAGGGACGGACACCGCTTTTCGTTCCAACCATCCGCGAGCAATCACAATCGTGTCTTCTTGTTTCCGCACGACAAACGAAGCGTACCGGATCATATTTTGCACGATGGCCACTCCATAGGCGGCCAAGAGAATCGACAAGATCAATAGAGCAATATACCATCGTCCATGTCCGTTCCATGTCGACTGAATATCACGGACAAGCGCCTCATACGGAATGAAGTCGCTAAATTGCGACAAAAACGCACATAAAGCGGCGACCACGCCAAGCGCCCCACCGCTTGTCAACGAAGCGGCCCATACTTCTTTCATCGATAAGGTAAACAGAGCAGGATGTGGGCGGTTCGCGAGTGGCTCCGGATGGGAAGCGTTTTCCGCCTTGTGTTTCGCCTGTTCCACGCATCGTTGCAGGCGGCGGGCTTCTTCCCTTGATATGGCCCGAAGCGTCACTTCTGCTTCACCGAGGGCATCGCCCGCCGTCTCAATATGCACTTGGACGACCCCCGCCATCCGCTGCCAGATTCCCTCTGTCACCGAAATCCCATGAATGCGCTCCAACGGAATGGAACGTTTTTTGCGAACAAACACCCCTTCTTCAACGACCAAGCAAGTGTCATCCCACTCATATGTAAAACGAAGCCAAGAAAGAACGCCCATGACCAGCGTGT
This sequence comes from [Bacillus] caldolyticus, assembly GCF_003595605.1. Classification (NCBI taxonomy): domain Bacteria; kingdom Bacillati; phylum Bacillota; class Bacilli; order Caryophanales; family Anoxybacillaceae; genus Geobacillus; species [Bacillus] caldolyticus. Next base: position 315,527 of record NZ_CP025074.1, read on the forward strand.
AAATGAGGGCGGCCAACGGCACAAGAATATCGGTCCATGAAAACCCATGGCGACTGCCGGCTGCCATGATGACTAGAAGAGGAACGACCATATTTTTTAATTCTTTTCCTAGCCCGGCCATAATGGCAATCGGATGGAGGCGGCGTCTTGCTTTACGCGTCATTGTCATCCGCCACCTTCGCCCACTCCGTAATCAAGCAGCAAAGCCGTTCTGCTTCTTCCATCGGAAGAGCGGGAATTTCATGAGCGGCCGCCGCCGTGAACACCGCGATGGAAGCCAATCCATACCGCTTAAGGAGCGGGCCTTGCCGCACATCGACATACTGAACGCGGGTCATCGGAATGAGCGTTCGCTTCGTGGACCAGACCCCGCGCTGAATGTCGATTTCTTCTTCGCGAATAGCGTAACGCCAACGGCGCTGGCGAAGCACAGGCACCCATCCCACCCATAGAACCACTTCAATCAACCAGATGCCGGCTAACATCCCCAAACACCATTTCGGGACATGAAAGCGCGCCAGCACCCACGCCATTCCGCCAATGACGGCGCCAGAAACCAATGTCCCCAACGCTCCGGTCCAACGCCACACGGTGATGGCTTTTTCCGAAATCGGTTTACCGCTGTTGCGAAGCATCCTACCAATCTCCTTTTGGCGAGTTCAAAATCTGTTTCCAGTATAACAAAACATTTCCACATTAACGACATGTTTTTTGCGAAACATTGACAGAAAAACAAAACGATTATATTCTAAAACTATCTTTTTTGCTTAATTGCATAAAAGCATAAAAGCAAAAAAGCACATCATGAAATGAACTTCGTGTGAGAAAGGTTGTTGCTGTATGGAACATTCCCGCCCCTCATTGCAAAAAGGGCTGCTGCCCCGCCACGTTCAGCTGATCGCGTTAGGAGGGATGATCGGCACCGGCATTTTTAAAGGAAGCGCCGAGGCCATTCATATCGCCGGACCAAGCGTCGTGCTCACGTACTTGATCGGCGGCGTGCTGTTGTTTTGGATTATGGCTGCACTGGCCGAGATGGCGATCGCGTATCCGGGTTCGAACGTTCAACATTTGATCCGCCGGGCGTTTGGCTTTCGCCTGTCATGGATCGTCGGCTGGCTGTATTGGATCAATTGGACGTTGGTCACTGTTGTCGAACTGCTGGCTGCCGGCAGCTTTCTGAACTATTGGGTTCCGTCTGCGCCGTTATGGCTGCTTGCCCTCCTGTGCGCGTGTCTGATCATGGGGTTGAATCTTTTCCCTGTGAAGTATTACGGGGAAGCGGAATTTTGGCTGGCTGGCCTGAAAGTGGCGGCGCTAGTGGTGTTTATCGTGCTCGGGGCGTGCGTATGGGCTGGCGTGATCCCAAGCGGCATAAGCGGCTCGTTTCCGTCTGCCGGCGACGGCGGATGGTTTCCGCACGGGTTTGCCGGAACGCTCAGCGCCTTGCTTATCGTGATGTTTTCCTATGGCGGAGCGGAGCTGATCGGGGTGGCGGTGACGGAGATGAAAGACGCCGAGCAGGTGCTGCCGCGCGTCATTCGCACCACAATCTGGCGGGTTGTCGGCTTTTATCTTTTGCCAATGGCCATCATTTGCGGCATTATGCCATGGAACACCGTTTCGGAAACGAACAGCCCCTTTGTCCAAGTGTTGGAAGCGATCGGGTTGCCCGGCGCGGCCCATGTCATGAACGCGGTGTTGCTCATTGCCGTCTTATCGGCGGCCAATACAGGCGTCTATGCGACTTCTCGGTTGCTGTACACCATGGCTGAACAAGGAGAAGCAAGCCGCCGCTTGCAGCGGACGACGAAACACGGGGTTCCGCTGTACGGGATGGGCATGGTCGCCATCTGCATCGCCGCTGGCGTGATCGGCGCCTACTTGGCGCCCGGGCGGATCATCGGGGAATTGATGACGATTCCTGGGTTTACCGTGCTCATCGTTTGGATGATGATCGGCGCCGCTCAGCTGAAGCTGCGGCCGCACTACAAAACGAAGCCGTTTTTCCGAACGAAAGGGTTTCCGTACACAACGATGGCGGCGGTCGGGGCGCTCGGGGCGATTTGGCTTGGCTTTTTGCTTCAAAGAGAGCATCGAATCGGTTCGCTTCTCTGCGTGGCCGTCTTGGTTCTCTTATTCATCTATTCCACTGTCAAAGAAAAGCAGCATCAAGCAACAAAAGCGCCCGGGCGAACGGCGTAACCAAACCGCCTCTTTTCGCTCGGGCGACAGCTAGAGACGGGCGTCCTTTCATCATAGACGGCGCCCGTCTTCCTTTTTTCGTGTCCAACCGTTCCCACGATATTCGTCCCATGCCCGCCAGGCCATGGTCGCCATGCCGAGCGCGAGAATCAGCGCCTGTCCGTCCATCCGGTGTTCCGTCCATAAGTGATGCCCTGCCGCTCCGATGCCGTAAAGCACCCAAACCACTGAAAACCACATAACTCCCAACCAAAATCTCCGCATCGTTTCTCCCTTTCTTTCTCCCGTTTTCCCGATCGCTCCGTAAGACTCAGGCGAAGCCGCCTATATTGTCTATTTTTTGAAAAAATAGGGGATTTTCGTATAATTATACCACAATTTTCACAAATGAGCCGAAAAAAACAAGCCATTCCCCTATGCTCCAAGGGAAATGGCTGCGCGTTTTGCGGAAACACCGATGATGATTCGTTAGTTGGCCGGCGACAGCTCGTCTTCGGTCACCCATTTGTGGTTGGTCACTTTTTGACCAGTTTCCGTATCGATGTAATCGACCATATACACCGTCGTTTGTTTCGCCGAATCAATGACTGCTTTGGCCCCTTTCATCCCTTCCATGTGATCGGCATTCAAGACGACTTCATCGCCCGGCTGGAACGGTTTGTCTCCGGCGTTTTCGATTTCTTCGTGAATGACCCATTTATGGTTTTTCACTGGGTCCCCGCCTGTAGTTGGGGTGTATGTGACCGTATAGACGATCGTGTCAAAGGCACCGGTGACAGTCGCCTTGGCTCCATCCATTCCCGGCATATGGTCGGCATGGATGATGACTTGGCTTCCAACCGGATACTTTGGTTGTTTCGCCTCCTTCAATCCGGCCGGCACCTCTTTGGAGCCCGAGTGATTCATTCCTTCATGCCCGGTGTGAGAAGCTGTATGTTCCTTTGGCGCTTTGTTGTCGTTGGCACCGGTGCAGGCCGATAACAAGAGCGCTGCCATAACTGAAGTTGTTCCTAATAACATTTTCCAGTTTTTCATCGTTTTCACCCTCCTTGCCTTGTTAGCATACCGGACATTTGTGCAGATTTTGTGGAGATGGCCTTGGATTTGCCGCTAAAGGCCGTATGGCGCCTAGGCTGACTGTCCTTTTGGGCGGGGGCTGTTTCACCCCGCTGCTTTTTGCCCTATCTTTCGCCAGACGAACCACAAAAGAACGATCGATGCAACAGCGAGCATCAGTTTGCCCGCCCAGGCGGCCTCGAGGAATTGATGGACGGCATACGCTTCCATCCATAAAGCCGGGAGCTTGCCGAGCGAGCTAGCCGTTGCAAACACAGAAAGAGACGTGCGGCCGATGGCAGCAACGAACGTCACCGCCCCGGATGGCACAAACGGCAACAGTCGAAGCGCGAAAATAAGCCCAAACGCCTCCTTGCCACTTGCATGAAGCAACGGCTTCACCTTGGGATGGGAAAGCCATGTCGTCTCGCTCCATCGGCGAAGTCCTTTTCGATACAAGACAAACGAGACGACCGCTCCGATCGCCTCGCCGGCAAACGACACCCAAAAGCCGGGCCAAAATCCGAAAACGGTCAAATTGGCGGCAGTTAAAAAGGCGCTTGGGACGACTCCGAGCACGCTGATCACCACATTGCAGGCTAGACTCAAGAAGTACGCCGCTCCGCCGTATGCTTGAAGGAACTCAATCATCCGTTCTTCCATTTGACCCAAACGCCTCTCTTTCCGAAAATGGTTATGACTTGCGCCCTTCCCATTTGTAGCCGACGCCCCAGACCGTCTGCAAATAGTCGTCCACTGGGAACCCCGCTTTCCGCAATTTTTCGCGGATGTTTTTCATGTGGGAGTCAACGGTCCTCTCTTCCGTATCAGCGAGATAGCCCCATAGCGATGCGATGATTTGCCCGCGGCTGAACACCTGATTCGGGTGCTTTAACAGCAGCCCCAAAATGGCAAATTCTTTCGGCGTCAACGCAATCGGCTTATCTTCGTAGCGGACCGTATGTTCCTCTTCGTCCCATACAAGCCCGGCCGCGCGAATGGCGGAACGACCGCCAGCTGTACGGCGCAGCACCGCTTCAATGCGAGCAAGCAGTTCCGCCTCGTCAAACGGTTTCGTCACATAATCGTCCGCTCCGATTTTCAATCCTTGGACAATATCCGCCGTCTCATCGCGAGCGGTGACCATCATGATCGGCACATTCGAAAACGATCGAATGCGGCGGCACGTTTCCCATCCGTCTAGTTCTGGCATCATGACATCAAGCAGCACCAAATCGGCGTGATGGCGCCGCAAATAGTCAATGGCTTCCGCCCCTGAACGCCGTTTCACGCAACGGTAGCCGTTCGGCGCTAAATACAATTCCAATAAATCGAGCATCCGCTCTTCATCATCAACCAACAGCAAGGTATACATCGTTATCCCTCCGGCAGCGTAATGAGGATGGTCGTTCCTTTTCCTTGTTCGCTTCGAGCAGCGATCGTTCCCCCGTGCGCCTCGACGATTTCTTTGGCAATCGCCAAACCGAGTCCGGTCCCGCCGCTTGTCCGCGACCGCGATTTGTCAACCCGATAAAACCGCTCGAAAATCCGGGGCACATCTTCCGGCGGAATGCCGGTTCCTTCATCGGATACGGCAATGACGATTCCTTGCTTTTGAAGGTGAACGGCGACGGCCACCGTCGTGCCAGAAAACGCGTACTTTCGTGCATTGTCAAGCACATTGATCATCACTTGCTCGAACCGCTGCCGATCAATCGCAGCCATGACCGAACCGGGGCACTGGCACACAAGCGACAACGATTTTTCCTGAAACGCGGGGCGCAGTTTTTCACACAATTTTGTCAAAAACGAACAAAGATTTGTCGGTTGCTTTTCAATCTGGAACGAGTGTTGCTCCAGTTTGGCTAATTCAAACAAATCTTTGACCATCTTTTCGATCTTTTCCGCTTCTTCGTAAATGATCGCCATATAGTTCGCCCGTTGTTCCTCAGACAGATGCGGACGCCTAGCAATGTCGGCGTATCCTTTCACATACGTCAGCGGCGTGCGCAATTCGTGAGAGATGCTCGCTAAAAATTCGCTCCGCTCTTGTTTCAAATACGCCAAATCGTTGGCCAGCGTTTGAATCGCTCTCCCGAGTTGCGCCAGCTCGTCGTTGCCTTTCATCTCGAGGCGGACGGAAAAATCCCCCCGGCTGAGCGCTTCGGTCGCTCGCTTCATGCGAAGGAGCGGCATCGTAATGGCGCGGGAGAAAAAGGCGATGGTCAACACGGTGATCGCCACCGACAGCACGCCAACGACAATAAAATGATGCTTCAGTTTATACACCATCGTCCGGATCGAGCGGGTGTCTTGAAACATATACACATATCCCCTTGTTTCCCCCCCGATTTGAATCGGGCTGACGGCAGCGATATGCGACGCCCGCTTCCAGTCGGTTTCGACCATCATTCCCCGGCGGGGAATATGACGGCCGTTCGTTAAAGGAATGATGCGCTTGGCAAACGGAACAATGCCGCTAGATGCCGATACAATTCGGCGCCGGGCGTCCGTGATGGCGACATCGGTTTCCGCCTCTGATTCCATCATCACGACATGCGCCAACGTCGTTCGATCGTAATTTTTTTCCAATACATTGCGGTGGCTGTTTCCGCGCGCCAAAAGCTGCGCGAATTCTTCCTCGATGCGCGCATGGACGAGCGTAGCGTAGAGGGAAACGAACAGCACCATTTCAATGGCCAAGACAAAGGCAAAAAACAGCATGCCGAGTTTCCATGACAGTTTTCGCACGGATTCCTCTCCTCATCCATCAAGCCCGAGTGTCATTTCAATTTTACTATTTTATTTGGCAAATGTGCAGAAAGTGTGGAGATGCAGCTTTGCGCCACGCCAAGGCGTCTTGTCCCGCCAAGGAGACAAACCTTGACGGATGCGTCTTTTTCCTTCTTCCTTTATACTTAAGAAGCAGACTGTGCTCATGTAGAGACGACAGAAAGGGGTTTATCGATGAAATCGCTCGTGTTAGCGGAAAAGCCGAGCGTCGCCCGCGACATCGCCCGCGTGCTCGGCTGCAAGCAAGCGCATAAACATTATTTTGAAGGAAAGCAGCACATTGTCACCTGGGCGCTCGGCCATTTAGTGGAGCTGAAGATGCCGGAAGACTACGACCGAAAATACGAAACATGGCGGCTGGAGGACTTGCCGATCATCCCAAAGAAAATGGGCTTGAAAGTCATTCGGCAAACAAGCCACCAGTTTCGCGCCATTGAACGGTTGGCGAAACGACCGGATGTGAAAGATGTCATCATCGCGACCGACGCGGGCCGCGAGGGGGAACTGGTGGCGCGCTGGATTTTAGAGATGATCGGTTGGACGAAGCCGATTTGGCGGCTATGGATTTCGTCGCAAACCGACCGCGCCATCCGCGACGGCTTCCGCCAACTCAAGCCCGGGGTGCAGTTTGAACGCCTGTATCAATCGGCCGTCTGCCGCGCGGAAGCCGACTGGCTGATTGGGTTAAACGTCTCACGCGCCTTGACGACCAAATACAACGATCCGCTCTCAGCCGGGCGGGTGCAGACGCCGACGCTTGCGATGATCATCGAGCGCGAACGCGAGATCCAATCGTTCGTTCCCGTGCCATATTGGACAATTCGGGCCAAGATCGGGTCCATCACAGCCGTATGGGAGCGGCATGGCGGACATCGTCTGTTTGACCAAGACGAAGCGAAGCAGCTGATCGCCCGCCTTGACGGTCAGCCGGCGCGCGTCGTGTCAGTCAAGCGGAAACGAAAAAGCGAGCCCGCCCCGCTGCCGTATGATTTAACCGAGCTGCAGCGGGATGCGAACAAGCGGTTTGGCTTTTCGGCGAAAAAGACGCTCTCGGTGTTGCAGCGGCTGTATGAACAACACAAACTCGTCACGTACCCGCGCACCGATTCGCGTTATTTGCCAAGCGATATGGAAGCGACGATGACCGAGCGGTTGTTGGCGATGAAATCCGGTTATGAGGACGTCATCGCTCCGCTCCTTGCCAAAGGCAAAGCCAAAGCAGCCAAGCGGGTATTTAACGATGACAAAGTGACCGATCATCACGCCATCGTTCCAACGGATGAGCGGCTCAACCTTAGCAGGCTGTCGACTGATGAGCGCAAGCTGTATGATCTCATCGCCCGTCGCTTTTTGGCGCTGTTTTTCCCGCCGTATGAATCCGAAACGACGACAGCTGTCTTTGACATCGGCGGCGAAATGTTTGTCGCCAAGGAGACGGCGGTTGTGAACTTCGGATTTAAAGCGGTTCTCGGCAAAGAAGAAACGGATGCCAAACCGACGTTGTCACACCTCGCAGAAGGTCAGACGCTCCCATCGGTGCAGCTTGAGAGGGAACAATCGTTCACCGAACCGCCCGCCCGTTATTCGGAAGCTGATTTGCTCGCGCAAATGGAGAAATACGGGCTCGGCACGCCGGCGACAAGAGCGGACATCATCGAACGGCTGGTTGAAACCGAAGTAGTCGAGCGAAAAGACGGACGGTTTTATCCGACGAAAAAAGGGAAACAGCTGATTGAGCTCGTCAATGAAGAGCTGAAATCGCCGGAATTGACCGCCCGCTGGGAGCGGGAGCTGGAGGCGATCGCCCGCGGGAAAGGAAATCCACAACAATTTTTGGCCAACATCCGCCGGCAAACCGAAACGCTTGTCGCCGAAATCAAGCAGAGCGAGCAGGTATACAAAGCGCCAAACCTCACAAATCTCACATGCCCAGAATGCGGCGCGCTTTTAAAAGAGCGGAAAACGAAAGACGGACGGATGCTTGTCTGCTCGAACTTAGCGTGCCGCTACCGCCGCCGGCGCGACCCGAAACTGTCGAACCGCCGCTGTCCGCAATGCCACCGGCGCATGGAAATGCATGAAGGAAAAGCAGGGATGTATTTCCAATGCCGCCCGTGCAATATTGTCGAAAAAGCGGACGAGACCAAACGCATCGCCGCAAAAGGCAGCGAACGGGCGCTTCTCAAAAAATACAGCCCGGCCAACGAATCGTTTGGCACGAGTTTAGGGGAGCTGCTCAAGCAGGCGTTGAACGAAAAAAAGGAATGAGGTTGCCACACCGCGCTAGGGGCTAATGCCCCTGGCGGTTTCTTTTTCATCTTTGAAGTCTGAAACTTCCTTCTCATTGCCTCGTATATATAGGTAAATCTATCGCAAAGGAGCGATCGCGATGTTGAAAAAATGGCTAAAAGCACTTTTCGACCATCCCCATCATCCGTCGCACTACCATAAACATTACAGCAGCAGCGACCACCATTATTACAACCCGACGTATCACTCGCACCATCACCCGTCCCAGTACGGACACCATCACTACAAAAAGAAACATCACAGCGGCAGTTTCTTCTCGAGCTTCTTCGGCAGCTGATGAAACGTTTGTTCGAACGCCATCCGCTCATCGCCCGCTGGTTTGACCGGCCGCATCGGAACGGAACTATACTTCATGGCCGCTATGAAGTCATCGAAGAGCTCGGGATGGGAAGCTACGGCATCGCCTACAAAGGGTGCGATCACCTGACAGGCCGTCTTGTCGTCATCAAACAAGCGCGGCGGACAAAAGGAGAAGACGGCCGCCGCTTGCTTCGGCGCGAAGCTGACGTGCTCGCCCGCCTGCGCCACCCGCAAATTCCGAGGCTGTATGATCGGTTTGTGGAGCGCGGACAGCCGCATCTCGTGATGGAGTATATCGACGGAGAAACGGTGGAAGACCGGATTTTCAAGCTGGAAGCCAAGTACACGGAACAAGAGGCGTTTCGATTGTTAAAGGAGGTGCTTGAGGTCGTCCGGCACGTCCATGCTTTCGGCATCGTCCATCGCGATTTGCGCATCCCGAACATCATTTGGCGCGATGGAACGGTGGCGATCATCGATTTCGGCTTGGCCTGCCGCATCGGCGAACCGGTGGATTTCCGCGATGACGACCCGCTGGAAAAGCGGCTGCGGCGCAAACCGCATCCACGAAGCGATTTCTATGCCCTTGGACACTTCACCTTGTTTTTATTGTATTCTGCCTATGAACCGATAAGTGACGAGGAAAAAAGCTGGGAAGAAGAACTTGACTTATCCTCGAACGCCCGCAGGATCTTGCGGAAAATGCTGCAGCTGGATGCGCCGTATGACCATGTTGACGAGTTGATCGACGACGTGGATCAGTTGCTCGCAGAACCCATCCGGAATCAAGCAGGGGCGCTTTGACGTTTGATCGCACCGTTCCCCGACCAGCCACCCCTTTTCCCCATTTGGAAAGGGGGCTGTTTCATTTGAGGCGAAGTGAAAACAAAATACGCCCTGTCTCCCGCTGATGGAGAAACAGGGTGCAACGCTCTTTCGGCACTGCCACTCGCTTATTTTCCTTGGAACACCGGGCTCCGTTTCTCTTTAAACGCCGTCACCCCTTCGCGATGGTCTTCGGTTTCCACCATCAACCCTTGAACGAGACGCTCTTCTTCGAGAATCTCCTCGAGTGTCGCGGTCAGCGCGTGTTCAATCAGCCGTTTTTGTTTTCCGATGGCTTTCGTGGGCCCACCCGCCAGCTTCGAGGCGAGCGATTCTGTCGCCTCGCGCAGTTTCTCAGCTGGGACGACCTCGCTTAGGACGCCCAATTCATACAGGCGACGGGCTGAAATCGGATCGGCGGTGAAGAAAAACTGTTTCGCCAAATGCGGACCGACAAGCCGCGGCAGCCAATACGACCCGCCGCCGTCCGAGACAAGGCCAACTTTCGCAAAGCTCAAAATGAATTGACTGTCTTCGGCCGCGAGGATCACATCGCAAGCCAGCGCCAAATTGAACCCAGCTCCGGCCGCCACGCCGTGCACGGCGGCCATGATCGGTTTCTCGCATGATTTCATCGCCAAAATGAGCCGGTTGAGTCGGCCGATATGCTCATACGCCTGCGGGGCGCTCGACTGACCCATCGTTTTCACATCCCCGCCGGCGCAAAACGCCCGCCCAGCGCCGGATAAGACGATGACGCGGACGGCATCATCCGCCGCGGCGCGTTCGATTTCATCCGTCAGTCCGGCAATCATCTCCGGGCTGAAGGCATTGAGCCGCTCCGGGCGATTCAGCGTCAACCATAATACAGAACCGGATTGTTCCACAAGCAAATGCGAGGTTTCCATATTCCTTTCCTCTCCTTTTCCATTTTGGACTTTTCAGTTTCATTTGATGAGCCATCCGCCATCGACCAACACATCAGAGCCGGTCATGTACGACGCTTCCGAAGAGGCAAGAAACGCAATGACGTTGGCGATCTCTTCCGGCGCTCCCACCCGGCCTAAGGCGGTGTTGCGCTCGATGGCTTTCACAAACCGCTCGTTTTGCAGTCCGCGCTCGGTAAGCGGCGTCTCGACAAAACCGGGCGAGACGGAATTGACGCGGATGCCATACGGCGCCAGCTCCAAAGCGAGCGATTTGGTCAAGTTGATGACCCCTGCTTTCGCCGCGCTGTAGTGCGGAATTTCCGCCCCGGCCTGATGGCCGGACAATGACGCTACGTTCACAATCGCCCGATTGGCGCGCTCGCGTTTTGCCCCTTCGATCATCAGCGGAGCGAGCGTTTGCGAGACAAGAAAGACGCTTTTCATATTGACGCGCTGCACATCATCCCACTCTTGTTCGGTGAGCTCGAGCCATTTCGTATGGGTCGAAATGCCGGCATTGTTGACGAGCACATGCAAGTCGCCGTACCGATTTTGGACGTATGCGGCCAAGGCGCGCACTTGTTCGCGGTCCGTGACATCGGCCGCAAACCGATCGGCCACCCCTGGCACCCCAAGACGCGTGATGTCTTGCACCGTTTCTTCCAGTTTGACGGCTGTGCGGCCGACAAGCACGACAGTCGCCCCTTCCTGAGCCAGGCGGACGGCCGTCGCCCGGCCAATGCCGCTTCCCCCTCCAGTAATCACAGCGACGGTATTGGCAAAACGCATCGTTTCCTCTCCCCTCTCGTTTGTGCGACCTTTGTTTTCATCCGTTGCCCCGTATCAGCCGTCCGACGTCTAAAACGTCAGCCCGCCGCCGTCGACCGACAATGTCGCGCCGGTGATAAACGACGCTTCATCGGACGCCAAAAACAACACCGCGTTCGCCACTTCCTCTGGCGTCCCGATGCGGCCGAGGGCGTTCGCTTTCGAAATGATCGGCCATTTGCGCTCATCTTGTTTCCACGGCGTGATGATGTTCGTATCAATGACCCCCGGTGCAATGGCATTGACGCGAATGTTAAACTTCCCATATTCCAATGCCGCATTTTTCGTCAGCAAAATCACCCCGGCCTTCGAGGCGTTGTAGGCCGATTCGTACTTTTTCCCTTTGATTCCAAGCAGGCTCGATGTGTTGACAATGGCCCCGCCACCGCATTGCTTCATCACGGGCACCGCGTATTTGATGCCAAGGAACACTCCTTTCAAATTAACGTTGATGACCCGGTCCCACTCTTCTTCAGACAAGTCGGTGCTCCGCACTTCCGAATGGCCGATGCCGGCATTGTTAAAGAGAATATGTAGGCCGCCAAAAGCATCAACCGCCGTTTGGACAAGGCGGCTCACTTGCTTGGAATCGGCGACATCCGTCTGGACAAAAATCGCCTCCCCTCCTTTTTCCTGAATCAGGCGGACCGTTTCTTCCCCTCCTTCCTCATTGATGTCGCTCACCGCCACTTTGGCGCCTTCTTCCGCAAAGCGAATCGCCGTCGCCCGGCCGATGCCGCTCGCGCCGCCGGTGACAATCGCCGCTTTTCCTTTTAGCCTCATGATCTTCCCACCTTTCGATCCGCTTCTGAATCCGTTTTCAACAGACGATATACCAACCGGTTAGTATGTTGTTTCTTTTATTATACATCACATTTAGAATATTTTAAACATTTTTATACCCCTAATCGGAAAAGCCTGCACTTCCAAACAAAGACGAAGCCAACGGCAATCGAGCCTGCTTCCCCTCCTAACGCGTCTCCTTCCTTCAATGAACACCATGCCGTTCAGGAAAAAAGAGGAGCCTCGGTTTTGGCTCCTCGTTCATTCATCGATGAGGTCAGCGGCGCTGCCGGCGGTTCGGCCTTCATCAGCTCCCCTGTCCTGAAATTTGGAAAAAGAACGATCGACACACGGAATCCAATGACTGCAACCGCTCGATCAGCCCCTGCAAATCGCACGTATGGAGCGTATCGCTCAGTTCGCGGCCTTCCTCCGTCACCAAGTACAAGTGAATTTCCATGCATCCGTCCCAGCGGACGTTGGCGTCAAGCCAGCCATCTTCGCTCTCAAGCTCCAGCCCCACCGTCTCCCCTTGGTCATTTTCGTGTTTTGTTTTGATGACCCATACCATCCTTCGTTCCGCCCTTTCCTGTTCGCCGCCTCACTCTTGTTGTTCCGCTCCGATTCCTGACACCGGGGAGCCAGTGGACGTATGTTCATTCACCCAACGGAGTGCCGCGTCCACCACTGCATCGGCGTCAGAAAGCTGGGTGCGGTGCTCAATGATCCAATTGAGCCCGTCTTGCGGATCAAGGTCATGTTGTAAACATTCCACCAAAAATGATTGGACACATGCCGCATCGCTCCGCTCCCACGCTCCGCACTGGCGGCGCCAAATCGCTTCGATCGCATCTTTCCCGAACTGCATTGAGTTCCTTCCCTCCTGTTGCCCATATTGTCATCCATAGTATGCCTACAACAGATGACAGGGCTCCACAAAAGAAATTGGCGGGAAAGGATTTGATTTCCATTTATACGGCCTCCATCAATGGCCATACTGAGAATATGGAGGTGTTGATTCATGAGAGAGCCTTGGGAAGAACGCGGCGCCACTTCCAGCCTGCCGCGCTATACCCCGGGAATTGGCGTTCCCGATGAAATGAGCCCGATTCGCGACATCGCCCGCGGTTTTGAAAACGGTCGGCCGCCGGTCATGGAAGTCACGCCAGCTGACAGCCGCCAAACGGCGGATGATATTGATTTTCCGCCGGTTGACCGCGCGTTTTGAAAAAGTGGCAACAAGGGCGTCCTTGTTCGGTGGCCCTTGTTGCTCGGCTTCCGTTTTCTTCCTCTGCCATCGCCGTGCACTCGATTGGCGGCATGACCGGGTCGTTTTGGCCATATACATAGCCATATAGACCATTCCCATGGAGGGACAGCCGTTGCCGATTGAGCTTCCGGACATCACGGTCATTTGCCCGGATCCAGCCGTAGAGCATGTGTTTTCTTCCATTCACCAACGGTGGGAACAATTGGTCAAAACAAGCTCGCCTTACTCCAAAGGAGAACTGTTTTCCCTTCCGTTTCCATACGTCGTTCCCGGCGGGGTGTACCAGCAGCTCTTTTACTGGGACAGCTATTTCATTATATTGGGACTGAACATTTCAAGGCTGCACGAACTCGCCCGCAACATCGTCAACAACTTCTTTTACGAGTTGAAAACGTTTGGAATCATTCCAAACAGTTCCGAACTGGCCCACTTAAGCCGTTCCCAGCCTCCGTTATTGACGTCGATGATCGAGGAGGTATGGCGCGGAGACAAAGAGTGGCTCCGCTCCGCTTACGAATGGGCCAAAATCGAATACAAAGAAGTCTGGATGGACGAAACCACTCACTATCATCCCCAGATCGGCCTCAATAAATATTACGATCGGCTTGAGTCGATGCTGCGGGTAAAGGGGGAGGCGTATCTCCATTTTGACGAAATGTATATCCCACCTGCGTTTTGGCATGAAAGGGTCGAGGCGGAGTCCGGTTGGGACTATACAGGCCGTTTTCACCGGCAATGCGGCTATTTCATTCCGGTGGATCTCAACGCTTTGCTTTATAGTACGAAACCGATTTAGCGGCGTTTGCCCGCCTTTTAGCTTTAAACGGCGAAGCGGAACAATGGGAGCAGGCGGCTAAGCGGCGAAAAGACTTGATGAATCAATATTTATGGAACGAGTCGTTTGGCATGTATTTTGATTTTCATTTCCTCAACGGGCGGCAGCACTGCTATTATTCGTTGGCTGCTTTTTATCCGTTATGGGCTCGGGCGGCCTCTAAACAGCAAGCAGCGAAAGTCGTCCGGCATTTACCTTTGTTCCTTCAACCCGGCGGATTGGCTGCCTCCAATGTCCAAACCGGATTTCAATGGGATTTTCCGAACGGCTGGGCCCCGCTTCACTGGATTGTCATCAAAGGGTTGCAAAACTACGGCTATGACCTTGAAGCGCAAGAGATCGCCCGGCGATGGATTCGGCTTTGCACCAAAGTGTATTTGGAAACTGGCAACATGTACGAAAAATATAATGTGGTCGACATGAGCATCCGCACCATCGGCCGCTACCCTTCGCAAAAAGGGTTCGGCTGGACCAATGCGGTCTATCAAAAAATAGCGGTTGACCTTCTTGGGTGCACGGTATGTTGAGGCAGTCGGCCTAGGAACGGCTGCCAACGGCCGCCCTACCGATGGACGGACACCCACGGCCGGCCGTCTTCCCAATGAACGCGGATCGGAAGGCGAAACGCTTCTGAAAGCCGCTCGTCGGTTAACACTTCCTCTTTTTGGCCAGCCGCAAGGATGCGCCCGTCTTGCAAAAGCAAGACATGGGTAATGGAGTCGACGATTTCTTCGATATAATGGGTGACGTATAAGAGATGGCACGGCTGAGTGACGATCTGTCCGATCAATGCTAAAATTTCTTCGCGGGCCAATAAATCAAGGCCGACCGTCGGCTCGTCCAAAATGAGCAGCTTCGGATTCGCCATCAACGCTCGGGCGATCAATGTTTTTCGCTTTTCTCCTTGCGACAACGTTGCGTACCGCTTTTCTTGGACAGCTTCGAGGCGGAAAGACTCGATTAACGATTGCGCTTTGGACCGATCGTCCTCAGTGACGGCATCGTACAGGCCAATCGTTGCAAACTTGCCGCTGATGACAATATCTTCGACTGTTTCGGCTTGCAAGGTATCATAAAACTGATCAAGCGAGCTGCTCACAAACCCGATATGCCGGCGCAATTCCCACAAGCTCGCCTGTCCAAACCGATAGCCCAATACTTCAACATCCCCGCGCGTCGGGTACTGATAGCCGGTGACGATATTGAGAAGCGATGTTTTCCCGGAGCCGTTTAGGCCAAGAATCGCCCATTGCTCGCCTTCTTTCACCTCCCAGTTGATATCACGCAAAATCATGCGCCCTCCTCTTGCCCATGACACATCGCGCATGCGGATGATGACGGTCATTGTTCCTCTCCCCTTTGTTGTTCGTATGGACGGTCCTGATAGAAAAAGTTGGGCAACATGGTCGTGTTGTCATACGTTCGGTGAAAAATGTGCGTTGTCGCCGGAGAAAGAGGCGGAATCAGCCATGTCCAATCGCCGGTGACATGGCGGCCGGCTGCTTTCTCTTGCTGTTCAAACAACTGAAATTGGCGCGCGGCGGTATGATGGTCAACGATGCTGACGCCCGCCTTTTTGTAGGAATACAAAACAGCGATATTCAATTCGACCAACGCCTTGTCTTTCCATAATGATGCGTTGGAGTTGGTGTCAAGCCCCATGCAAGAGGCCACTTTCGGAAGCATGTTGTAGCGATAATCATCGGCAAAATTGCGGGCTCCAATCTCCGTACCCATGTACCACCCGTTAAACGGTGCTGCCATATAGCGAATGCCGCCAATTTCTAGACACATATCTGAAATAATCGGGACCGCGTACCATTTTAACTGCAGATCGCGAAACCACGGAAACTCCGGATGTTCAATTGGCACCTCAAGCACCAATTCTTTAGGGATCGGTGTCCAAACAGGCTTCTGGCTGCCTACCTGGATCACCAAGGGCAACACGTCAAAAGGCGTTTTTTCCCCCTTCCACCCAAGCTGTTCACAGGCGCGGGTGAAAGTGAGGGAGGATGAGTCGCCGATGATCCCTTCTTCGGTTTCATAACCGGCATAACGAATCAGTTGATGATTCCAAATGCGCACTTCCCCATTTGGACGGAAGATCGTGATCGTCGGCCGGATTTTCCCGCCATTGGTCGCAAACTCAATATGATGGAATAGATAAGAAAAAACCTCGTCTACGGTAACCGCCTCTCTCGCATCAATGACATAGAGCGATTGCCAAAACAAGCGGCCGATGCAACGGTTGCTGTGGCGCCAAGCCATCTTAGCCCCGTAGCTGATCTCTTCGTACGTATGGCGGTATGTTCCGGTTTGTTCTACTTCCCAACGGATTTCGTTCAACCGCCGCTTCATTTCTTGCTCACTTTTTCCAAGCTCCCGATAGCTTGCCATGATAAACTGTTCTGCTTTTTTCATCAACTGCACATCATGCTGTCTGACCCTTGTTTGATTCATATCACTCTCGATGTTTACCATATATGCTTCTTTTTCCTCCACTTTCGATCGATTGGACTCTTCGCAGTCATTCCAATTCCAATCAAGAAACAAATTCCCCCGACCCACCACATTTGCTCGATAAACATCGAAATCGCCAAAAAAAGGAACGCAACACCAAGCAGTCGACGGATCGACACAATTCTCTCCCCTTTTCCCCGCCATTGGTTCTCTCATCTCGCAAAACGAGAAGCATGCATCCTACGGGGTCATTGAACAGGAAGCAACGCTCTCGTCCCTATTGTAGCAGATGCTTCCAAAAGAAAATAGAGAAAATGTTTCAATGAAACAACCCGCTTAGAGCGGCTTTCTCTTTCAGCACGCGCATCCACGGGCTTAACGGGCCTTTCAACACAAGCCCGGCCAAAAGGGCGGCAACGGCAAACAAGAGAAGCCGCTTGACGTCATGCTCAACACGTTCCCATACGATCCCGCCGACCACCTCGCGCATGATGTCAATGGCGTAGGTAAACGGCAGCCAAGGGTTTAATTTTCGTTTATCGTTTTCATAATAGTAAATAACTGCCCTTTTGGGACGTTCCTCGATTACAGTAGCCAATTTGGCTGAGAAATCGGCTGGGATGACAATCGTCGCAAAGCTGTTTCACTTTGATCCGCTTCCTTTCAAGTCGATCATGCTGTTGTTAGTATGAGCGGTTCACGGAAAACTAAACCAACTTGGCCGGTCCTGTAGTTCATTTGCGAAAAAAAAGCCAAAGCGCCAAAAACAAACAGGCTATAGCAGCGAGGCGCGTCATGTCAAACGGAATGCGCTGTCCCCCAAATAATCCGAAGTGATCAATGATCGAGCTCATGACGAGCTGGCCGGCGATCACCGCCGCCAATGAATTGGCAACGCCGACTTTCGGAACGATCAGCACCATAACAAACACATAAAAGGCGCCGAGAATGCCGCCGATCAGCTGCCATTTTGGCACGGAAAACATAGCCAGCAGCTCGCCTTTTCCGAAAAACAACTGCACTAAAAATAAGACGATCGTTCCGATTAAAAATGACACGAACGCCCCTTCCAACACACCAACCCGCTTGCCGAGGCCGCCGTTCACTCCTGCCTGTACGGAGACAGCCATTCCGGCCGTTAGAGCGAGCAGCATCCATACCCACTTCATCCGATTTCCCCTCCTTTTTGCCTATATACACCTGCGGATCAGGCGGTGAGCTTTCCTTTCAGCGCACAGCCCTACGCCCTGCCGGCGCTCTTTTGTTTCTGCCGCCTCGGTATTGCGTCCATGCAAACGAAAACCATTTGATCAAACTCATCACTAATACACTGACACCGGCCAGTAAGGAAACGAGGTTGACGATCGACGCCATCGTGCTCGCCACGACGGTTGGCGGCGGCTGGCTTGCGGCGCAGATCGCACTCGACACCCTTGTTTTCTGGTTTGACCTCCCGCCTGCTATTGTAACCATCCATTTTCTCATAGCATTTTTCTTGGCTGGCGCTGCTGCTGATCGAACTGTACGTCTATTTGCATTTGCCGTCCATTGCAGGGGCAAAGCAGAAAGCGCCGTTGTCCATTGGACGGTAACGAATGGTGTTTGGCGCGATCAGCCGAGCCAAGCGCGCAGCCCTCCGCCGACAAACGAAACAAGAACAACCGCCCACGCCGGCCACTTCCAAATGGCAAGGAGAAGAAAAGCGCCGAGGACAAATGCTAGATCAACCGGTCCTTTCACCGCTTGCGTCCAAATCGGATCGTACAGAGCCGCGAGCAAAATCCCGACGACAGCGGCGTTCATGCCGGCAAGCGCCGCTTGGAAGCGCGGCTGATGGCGAAGCCAGTGCCAAAACGGAAACGAGCCGAGCACAAGCAAAAAAGACGGGAGAAAAATTGCTGCCGCAGCCACGAGCACCCCTTTCCAACCGAACGCAGCCATTCCGATGTACGCGGCAAAAGTAAACAGCGGCCCCGGAACAGCTTGCGCGGCGCTGTAGCCGGCTAAAAACTGGCTGGCGGTGATCCATCCTTGCGGCACCACTTCCGCTTCCAAAAGCGGCAGCACGACATGCCCGCCGCCAAACACGAGCGCCCCGGCGCGGTAAAAGCTGTCAAACAGCGCCCAAAGTGGTGAAGAAACCCAAGCGCGAACAAGCGGCAGCGCAACAAGCAGCACAGCAAACAGCAAAAGCAGCGTTACACCAGTGGAACGGCGAATAAAAGGCGGAATGCCTGCCACAGATGAGGAAAGGGCGACGTTTTTTCTTCGCAATCCAAAAGCGCCAATGCCCCCTGCTGCGGCGATGACGGCGACTTGGCTCCACGCGCCCGGCACAAGAAGCACGGCGACGGCTGCTATGATCGCAATTGTCGCCTCAAGGCGGCCAACAGCGGATTTGCGCGCCATCTCCCATACGGCTTGGGCTACGACCGCCACGGCCGCCAACAGCAAGCCGTGCATCCAGCCGGCGTCACCCCAAGAATGGTGTTGCAGCCAAACAGCAACCAGGCTGAGGGCGACCGCCGACGGCAACGTAAACCCAAGCCACGCTACCAACGCCCCCCAGACGCCGGCGCGCATCAGTCCGATGCCGATGCCGACCTGGCTGCTTGCCGGACCAGGGAGAAATTGGCATAAAGCGACCAAATCGGCATACGTTTTCTCGTCAATCCATTTCTTTCGTTTGACGTATTCTTCGTAAAAATAGCCAAGATGGGCCACCGGTCCGCCAAATGACGTCAAGCCGAGGCGAAGCGCCGTAATTGCGACCTCCCAGACGGAACCATATCGGTCTGCTGCTTGTTTCTTTGCAGCCATGGATCCCGCTCCTTTCGTTCACGAGAGTGTCATGCTACAATCATATCATCATGCACGAGAGGAGAGAATACCATGAACGTTCGAACGATGGCGACAAACGGTTTGATCGCCGCCGTGTATATCGCCGTGACGGCGTTCATCCAGCCGTTTGGCTTTACGAACATTCAGTTTCGCGTCTCAGAAATGTTAAACCACCTAGTCGTATTCCGCCGAACATACGCCGTGGGCATCGTGCTCGGCGTCTTTTTGGCCAATTTGTTTTTCTCGCCGATTGTCGCGTATGATCTTGTATTCGGCGTCGGCCAGTCGGTGCTGGCGCTTCTCATCACGATTGTTTCCATGCGTTATGTCGAGAACATTTGGGCGCGTATGGCGATCAATACGTTGTCGTTTACCGTGACCATGGCCATCATCGCCTTTGAACTAAAGCTCGCGCTCGGCTTTCCGTTTTGGCTCACATGGCTGACGACGGCCATTGGCGAGTTTGTTGTCATGGCGATCGGCGCACCGATCATGTATGCGGTTGGCCGCCGCTTGGCGCCGAAGATGTTCGATTCCGCCCATCGAAGCCGTTAGCAGCCCTCTTTCGCCTTAGGCAAGGGGTTCGCTTCATTCTAAAGGCGCATTCCCCGTACGCCCACACGGGAAGTTCTTGATCAATCGTACGGGCTTTCAACATCTATTTTGACTACGGCATCGAACAAACCGCCCATTCAATGATCAGCGACATCACAGCAAGCAAGATGACTCCCGCCGTCGTCATCTTCAGCGCCCTCCGCCATCTTGGCGATAGGTACCGCCCCGTCCGAAGAACAACAAGGCCGACTGCGATTCCGCCCACCCACATGCAAAGACCCACCGGGGTGACAAGCTGACGCCAATCGCTGATCCAATAGTAGATGACGAACGTCTGGCAGGCAAGCAGGATGCACACGATGATTCTCATCGTTCCCCCCCTATGCGTTTGAGGCGCCGATCTGTGGAAATGGGCAGCGATGAGTGTTTCACTGTTCTTGTCGATTCGAAGCTATGCCAGCAAATCCCGATGATGATGACGGCCAAGCCAACGAATGCCCATCCGTTCGGAAGCGGAGCGGACAAGAACAGCACTTCGCCGATAACGGCAAAAATCACTTCCCCGGATTGCGTCGCTTCCACAGCGGCGAGTTTCCGTTCGTTCCCTTTTGCCCGATCGGTCGCGATAAAAAACAACGTCGTTGCGATGACCCCGGAACTAATGGCCACGATGAACGACTGCATCATTTGCCCCGCGGACGGCGCACCTGCTGTCAGCCAGCCAATCAACGCGACAATCAGCCAAAACGGCAGGCTGGCCATCGTCATTCCCCATACGCGTTGAAACGCATCAAGGCGCCCGGCGCAATGTTCGATCATTTTCCGGTTGCCAAGCGGGTACGCAAACGCGGCCATCAGCACGGGAAAGATCCCCAACCCGATTTCTTTCCAAGTGAGGTGGCTTGCTTGCTGGAACTGGATAAGCACGACGCCGGACAAAATCAACATGGAAATCAAGAGCGCCCGCTTTTCAATCGGACGGCGCACCAATACCGTTCCGTTTTTCGTTTCTCTTCGTTCTGTAAAGAGCGGGCTAAGCAGAACGCCGGCCACAATCGTGCACTGCCATGTCCCGGCCACCAGCCATCCGGGTCCGTAGGCGGCCGCGTAGGTGAGCGGCGCGTAAAACAAGCCGAACCCGACCGTCCCCCAGGTGATCCATGTCCACGGATGGCATTTCATGTCATGCCAAACCGGACCGAGGTTGCGGCGTGCCAAAAGAATGGCAAACAACAGCGGAACCATAAAGAAAAAACGAAGCGACGAACTCCACGCCCAGCTTCCACCCGCCAGCTCCATTGAGCGGTTCAATATGAATGTAACAGCAAAGAAGAATGAGGCGGCAAGGCCGAGGGCCATTTCCCTCATAATTCCCATCCCCTTTCCAATGTCACAGAACAGTTCTATTGTATCTTATTATTCGAAATTTTTCTATTTGTTTTATTGATTATTTAGAACATAGTTTTATTTAATAGAATAACGGTTATTTTGCTCATTTTTCTCAGCAGCAAGCCATAAAAAAGGCGCCCACGCAAGAAAGTGGGCGCGCGTTGATTATAGTTTGTTGGCAAACACCAGCGGGACGCCGTCATTTTAGCTCCAAATCGCCGGGAAGTATTTGAGCGGCACCGGACGCTCACCGACATACGGCGCAACTCCGATCGTAAATCCCGGCCGTTTGAAGCGCAGGACAAACCAGTCTTTATCGCTGCCGCCGCTCGGATTTTTTTTTGCGGTTTGGCCAGCGCATACCGTGTCATTTTCGAAACAAGGAGCGCCAGCTGATAGTCGCACTTCGTCCGTGCGGCGTCCTGACGGAAATGCCAGTAAATAGATCGACTTATTTCTTTAGCTCGATCGGCACAACTTTGCCATTTTCCACTGCTGCAACGATAATTTTTGATTCAAAGCCGCCGTCCTCACCAACCTTCGGAACGACATACACTTGCTTGTCTTTCGGGATGTTTTTCAACCCTTCATTCATATGTTCGCGAATGGCGGCCGGATCATCAACCGTTCCGGCTGCCTTCATCGCTTCGACAAAGGCGTAAAGAGCCAAGTAGTTATAGGCAGACTCCGAGCTCGCTTCGGCATTGTACTTCGCCCGATAGTTTTCCACAAACTGCGGGGCTCCCGGCTCTTTGGACTCGACGAGCGGCATGACGCCGATCGCGCCCTCAAGCATCTCGTAAGAGCCGACGACCCGCTTCATTTCATCCAACTTCGCCTGGTCCATGACAATAAAGCCGCCTTTAAAGCCGAGTTCGCGCGCCTGTTTCGCCACTTTCGCCGTCGGCTCCGACGGTCCGCCGATAAACAAGACATCCGGCTTTTCTTTTAACGCGTTCGTGATGATCGTGAAGAAATCGGTGTCTTTAGTGAAATCAATCGATGTGTTATAGACAACTTCTCCGCCTTGCTTTTCCCAATATGGCAACAGTTTTTCCGTCCAGTCTTTCCCGTATTGCGTCGCCGTCGGCAAGGCAGCCAGCTTTTTGCCAAACCGCTTCATCACATAATCGGTAAATGTCGGAATGTAGCCATCATAACGCGGCGGGATGCGGATTGTCAGCTTGTTTCCCGCCTGCGTGATTTTCGGCTCACTCGTATAGGCCGCGATAAGGAAATTGTCCGTTTGGTTGAACACTTGCAACGCCATGACCCCACCGCTGTGCGGAGTGAAAATGATCGGCGTATGATGTTCTTGGACAAGCCGTTTCGCATTGGCGGCTGTTTCATTTGGCAAATATTTATCATCTAACGACACAACATTGATTTGATAGGTCTTTCCATTGACTTCAAACCCGCCGTTTTTATTGATTTCGTCCGCCGCCATCTTCACGCCGTTTAACGTCCGTTCCCCGTAGTAGGCGGCCGGACCGCTTAGCGGTCCGCTGTAACCGATATTGACGACGTTGTCGCCTCCACCTCCATTACCGCTTTTGGCATTATTGTTTGTTGTCGGGCTGTTGCATGCCGCAAGCATCAACGCCATGACGGCCGTCATCATGGCCGCGATCGGCCATTTTCTTTTTTTCATTCCGCTCCCCCCTATTTTTATTCTAAAATATATTTGGATGAATAAGTGCCGCGACCGTGGTTCACCTCCTTTCAATGCAGGCGCATCGCTTGCTTTCGCCCGCGAAATACGCCATTCGCGGCAATCGCTTGTCATGTTCCAATGTACGCTTTGCGGACATCGTCGTTGGCGAGCAGCTCCTCCGCCGTTCCCGAGGCAACGATCGTTCCATTTTCAAACACATAGCCTCGATGGGCGATCGACAACGCCGCATGAGCGTTTTGTTCCGCCAACAAAATCGTTGTTCCTCCCTCATTGATTTGCTTAATCGTCGCAAACATTTGCTCGACAATCAACGGGGCGAGTCCGATTGACGGCTCATCAAGCAAGAGCACCGCAGGACGTGACATTAAGGCGCGTCCGATGGCGAGCATTTGCTGCTGGCCGCCGCTTAACGACCCGGCTGGCGCGTTTTGCTTGTCGCGCAAAATCGGAAACAGTTCGTATACATGTTCAATCGAGCGGCGGATGCCTTCTTTGTCCTTCCGATGGACGTAAGCGCCCATCAGCAAGTTTTCGTATACACTCATGCGCGGAAACAGTTTGCGCCCTTCCGCGCATTGCACGACGCCGCGCCCGACGATGCGGTCAGGAGGCAGCGAATCAATGCGCTCGCCATCGAGGCGGATTTCCCCCCGCACTGGTTTGTGCAGCCCGCTGATCGTGCGAAACAATGTGCTTTTCCCGGCCCCGTTGGCGCCAAGCAAAACGGCGATCTCCCCTCGCTTGACGGAAAACGTCACATCGCGAATGGCCGTAAAACTCCCGTAGCGGACGGATACGTTCGCAACTTCAAGCAATGGCGCTCCCTCCTAAATACGCTTGAATGACCGCCTCGTTGTTTCGCACTTCCTCGGGCGTTCCTTCAGCGATTTTTTCTCCGTAGTTTAACACCATAATGCGGTCGGCAATTTTCATGATCATCGACATTTTGTGCTCAATCAGGCAAACAGTCAGGCCGCCTTCTATCATTTTGACGATCAACTCCTCAAGCCCTTCCGTTTCATCCGGGTTGATGCCGGCTGCCGGTTCATCAAGCAGCACGAGCTCCGGATCGGTCGCCAAGGCAAGCGCGAACGCCGCCCGCTTTTTCTGCTCCTGCGACAAGTTGGCCACCATCCGATCCGCCACATGGGTTAGACCGACAAAGTCGAGCACTTCCATCGCTTTTTCTTTGCATGCCTGTTCCTCGCGGCGGTGCCGTTTCGTGCGCAAAATGGCATCAAATAAGTTGGATGACGTGCGGAGACGATGGCCGATGATGACGTTGTCGATCACCGTCGCCTGTTCAAACAAGTGAGTCGTTTGAAACGTGCGGGCGATGCCGAGCTTCGCCCGTTCGTTTGCCGGCAGGCGGGTAATATCGCGCCCTTTGAACGTAATCGTCCCTGACGTCGGCCGGTACAAGCCGCTGATTAAATTGAAAAACGTCGATTTGCCGGCTCCGTTTGGGCCGATGATGGCGTTGATCTTCCCTTGCTCGACGGAAAAGGTGACATCGTTGACCGCCAGAAGCCCGCCAAACCGCTTCGTCAACCGTTCGACGTGTAAAAGCATCTTCTCATCCCTCCTTTACATATCGTTCGCTCCGCTCTTGGCGGGAGGCGGCGGCCAGTTCCGCGGACGCTTGTGTTGCTTCCAGCTGAAGACGGCGCGCTTCGCTTTCAAACGGATGATCCCCCCAGCAATGCCATGAGGGTAAAAAATGATGAGCAGCGTCAAGACAGGTCCGAAAATCAACATCCGATAATCTTGCAAAAACTGCAGCTGCTGGGACAAAAATGTAACCAAGAGCGTGCCGACGACCGGTCCGGCGAGCGTGCCGATCCCGCCGACAAGCAAATACGTTAAAAAGTCAAACATGACGCTGACGTACGCAATGTCCGGGCCAAGAAAGCGGATGAACGATGCGTACAGCGCTCCGGCAAGCGATGTAAAAAAGACCGAGAGAACAAACGAGGCGAGTTTGTTTTTCATCGTCGAGATGCCAAGCGTCAACGCGAGCTCCTCACTGTTGCGAATGGCGATGTACGTCCGTCCGGTCAACGAATAGACAAGGCGGTACATGGTGAAGATGACCGCAACCAAGAAGCATAACACCAAATAATATTGGGCGACGGGCGTTTGAAACGAGAGCGGACCGATGTCAGCCGGCGCCGGGATGCCGATAAACCCGCGCACTCCGCCGGTTAAACTGTCCCATTTGTCAATGATCAAATAGATAATATAGCCGACACAAAGCGTATAAATGGCGAAAAAGTGCTCTTTCGTCCGCAGCGCAACAAGCCCGATGACGGCCCCAAGCAACGTGGTGAACAAACAAGCAAGCACGAAAGCCAACCAAAACGGCACGCCGGCTTTCACCGTCAAAATGCCAAGCGCATACGCGCCAATCGCAAAAAACCCGGCGTGGGCAAGCGACAAATAACCAGTATAGCCAGCAAATAAATTCAGCCCGTAAACAGCGATCATCCAAATGAAGGAGATCGTCATCATGTGCAAGTAATAGCTGTTGGTGACAAGCAACGGAAAGGCAAGCGCCAGCGCCGCAAGAACGGCGATCCATAAGCGCCGGTTGGCGAATACAGCCATCAATGTCCCTCCTTGGCAAACAGTCCGTTCGGTTTGACCGTTAAAATGATGACGAGGATGGCAAAAGCGATAATGTCTTTGTAGTCGTTCGACACATACGTCGCTCCCAAGCTTTCGCTGAATCCCAAAATATAGCCGCCGACAATGGCGCCTGGAATGCTTCCCATGCCGCCGAGAATGATGATGACAAACGCTTTCAAGATGACAAGATGGCCCATGCCGGGAAACACGAGGTTGATCGGCGAAGCGAGCGACGCGGCGAGCGCTGCCAAACTGCCGGAAAGGAAAAACGTCAGCATGGCGACTTTATTCGTGTTAATGCCGACCAAATTCGCCCCTTCGCGGTTTTGCGCCATCGCGATGATGGAAGCCCCGATGAACGTCTTTTTCAAGAAGAGGTAAAGCAAGATCATGATGATGACAGCGGATGCGATGATGAGGATGCGTTGAACCGTCAAGGTCAAGCCGAAAATGCTGACAACGTCGCCGTATGGGGTTGGCATCGTCTGGTAGTCCGCCCCCCAGACGAACTGGGCGAATGCCTCCAAAAACAACAAAATGCCAATCGCCGCAATTTTGTCATGGAGCGGCGGTGCGTCGCGAAGCGGATAAAACACAAGCCGTTCCATCAATACACCGAGCATCCCGACCGCGGCCATCGACACGACAACGGCCAACCCGTACGGCAGCCCGGCTTTCGTCATCGCAGTGAGCGTGACATAACCGCCCATCATATATAACGCGCCGTGGGCAAAGTTTGGAATGTGCAAAATGCCATAAACAAGCGTCAAACCTAACGCGACAAGGCTGTAAACGCTTCCAACTGTCAGCCCGTTTAACAGCTGCTGGATGAATAGCTCCATCCCGATCCCCCCTTTTTGTTTGCCGTTTGGCCAAACCATCAAAGCAGCGCGGCCGATCTTTCATTCGGTCTGGCCGCCCGAATTGCCTGGCTCCGCCTCATTTCGACCGCTTTCTCCAGCTCTTGGCGCCTTTATGCCGTGCAAAATGAAATCAACGAAAATGTCCGTCAGTTCTTCTTCAGAGATGCCTCCGTCAGGCCGGAACCAATAATAGCTCCAGTTGGTGATGCCAAGCAGGCCAAACGTAATCATTTCTGCATGAAGCGACGGCTTGAATTCCCCGCGGGCGATCCCTTCTCGAACCAGCTGTTCATACCGCTTGCGAAACAACCGCCGCTTGGCGCGGATTTCCGTCAAATGGTCATCCGCCAAATGCCGCATTTCACGGAAGAAAATGCGGGCGCTTTTCTTCCGTGTGCGGATATTGCAGATGACCATATGGACGATGGCCCGCAATTTCTCCGTGCAGCTTTTCTCGGAATCTTGGACAATGCAGGCTTGCTGCCGAAGCAAATCATCTAGATAGGAAACGCAAATATCACATAGCAACTCCTCTTTGCTTTTGTAATAGTAGTAAAAGGCCCCCTTCGTTGCCCCGATCGCTTCGACGATTTCCTGCACCGACGTTTCTTTGAATCCTTTGCGTTCGAACAACTCTATGGCAACTTCCCTTAATCTTTCTTTCATCCTCCACGGTCTCCAATGCGTCATTCTCTCTCAATAATCGTCGCGATGCCTTGGCCGCCTCCGATGCACGCGGTAATGAGCGCGTATTTCCCCCCGCAGCGCTTCAGTTCATACACCGCTTTTGTGATCAAAATCGCTCCCGTCGCGCCGAGCGGATGGCCATGGGCGATGGCGCCGCCGTTTATGTTCACTTTTTCGGGATCCATCTCAAGCTCACGGTCGCAGGCGATCACTTGCGCGGCAAACGCTTCATTGATTTCAATGATGTCCATCTCATCAAGCGTCAGCCCCGCCTTTTCAAGCACTTTTCTTGTCGCCGGCACCGGGCCGATGCCCATGATGTTCGGATCCACTCCGGCGACCGCATGGGCGCGGATGACGGCAAGCGGCTTTAAGCCAAGCTCCTCTGCTTTTTCCCGCGACATGATGACGAGCGCCGACGCTCCGTCGTTCAATCCAGAACTGTTCCCGGCCGTCACCGTGCCGCCTTCCAAAAACGCCGGCGGCAGTTTTGCGAGCGCTTCCATGGTTGTGTTTGGCCGCGGATGTTCGTCCGTATCGAAGATGAACGGCTCCCCTTTTTTCACCGGCACGGCAATGGGCACGATTTGCTCGTCAAATCGCCCTTCCTGCATGGCGCGCGCCATGCGCTGCTGGCTGCGCAAGGCAAACGCGTCTTGTTCTTCACGGCTGATGCCGTACTTTTTCGCCAAATTCTCCGCCGTAATGCCCATCGGCGGGTCGCCAATCTCTTTTGGCGACAGCTGCGACTTGCGGAAGCTGGGCGGTGTTGAGCTGTACGGTTTTTCCGGGCGGTCCATCAAATACGGTGCGCGGCTCATGCTTTCCACACCGCCGGCGATATAGACGTCCCCGTCGCCGGCCCAAATGGCCTGCGCCGCCAACGCCACAGCGTTAATGCCCGAACCGCATTGGCGGTCAACGGTCAAACCTGTCAACTCTAGAGATAAGCCGGTTTGCAGCGCCGTCAGTCGGGCGATGTTGCCGCCGCCGCTTAGGACGTTGCCCATAATGACATCATCGACATACTCCGGGCCGATATTCGCCCGCCGCATCGCTTCTTTGATCACTTCCGCGCCGTAAATATGCGCCGGCATCGTCGCCAAAGCGCCTCCTTGGCGGGCGATGGCTGTTCGTACGGCCGACACAATGACGGCATCTCGTCTCATCCTGACTCCTCCTCATCCCCTTTGTAGTACGAAACCCGGCAACTGGGCGTTCTCGATGTTACCGGGCTCGCTGCCTTGCTTCATTCATACAGAGAAAACACGGCTTCGCCCTTAATGACTTCTTTTCCATGCTGGTTGACGGCGGCGACGGCAAAGCGGATCGCTTTCTCGTCTTTTTCCTTCACCGTTGCTTTTAAGGTGATGACATCGTTCAAAAACACCATCGACTGGAAGCGGACGAAATAGTCTTGGACAAATCCTTCTTCGTAGTACGGCGTAAACAGCTTTGCGAGATTGCCCATCGTCCACATGCCGTGGGCGATAATGCCCGGCAGGCCGGCTTTTTTCGCCTCTTCATCGATCGTATGAATCGGGTTGTAGTCGCCTGATGCGCCGGCGTATTTGATTAAATCGAGCCGGGACACCGGTGCGAGCGTTACTTCGGGAAGCGACTCTCCGACTTGCCATTTGCGGATGCTCGTCATACGCTCATCGCCTTTCTAACCGCCTCGTTGATCATGATCGTCGAGGTGGAAGTGAAAATGAGATTTCCGTCAGCGTCCTCGCCGTTGTTGGCGATGACCAAAAAACCGAGCAGGCCCATGCTGCTTTGTTTTTCGTAATAATCTTTCACTTCCGCATAGCAATACAGCTCTTCACCGACAAACAACGGGCGCTCATAATGGAAGTGCTGTTCGCCATGGATGAGCCCTTTGGACGGCAATTTCAGCCCTTCAATGACGCCGTAGTCAAACACGCGCGGAAACGTCGGCGGGGCAATGTTGCGCCCGTAGCGCGACCGTTTCCCCGTCTCTTCGTCCCAATAAATCGGGTTTGGATCGCCGATCGCCTCCGCAAACTTTTTCACCGCTCCGCGCTCAACGACATTTTTCACTTTCGCTGACCGTTTCCCGATGTCATGTTGGTACATGCCCCGTCCTCCTCGTTTTCAGCATTTCGGACCGCCGGCGACATACAGCACTTGGCCGTTGACAAACGACGACCGCTCATCGGCGAAAAAGGCGACCGCATGAGCGATGTCTTCCGGACGGCCGCTGCGCCCGACCGGGATGTTGGCGACGCTCGCTTGGATGAGCTGCTCAAACGAAATGCCAAGCCGCTCGGCCGTCGCTTTCGTCATATCGGTTTCAATAAACCCAGGGGCGACGGCATTCGTCGTGATGCCGAATTTGCCAAGCTCAATCGCCAGCGTTTTCGTAAATCCTTGGATGCCGGCTTTCGCCGCCGAATAGTTCGCCTGGCCGCGGTTGCCGAGCGCGGATGTCGACGAAATGTTGATGATGCGCCCGTACCCTTTTTCGACCATATATTTTTGCGCGGCGCGGGCGCAGTAAAACGCGCCTTTTAAATGGACGTCCATCACCGTTTGCCAGTCGTCATCGGTCATTTTAAACAGCAAATTGTCGCGGATGACGCCGGCGTTGTTGACGAGAATATCGAGCGAACCGAACCGATCGACCACTTCTTGGATCGTCGCTTCTACTTGTTCGCGGTCGGTGACGCTCGCCACCTTGGCGTAAACGTCATACCCTTTTTCCCGCAGCTCCGCAGCCGTCGCTTCAAGGGCTTCTGCGTTTAAATCAATGAACGCCACTTTCGCTCCTTCTTCCGCGAAGCGGGTGACAATCGCCTTGCCAATGCCGCGGCTTCCTCCGGTCACAAACGCCACTCTTCCTGCAAACCGTTGGCTCATCGTGTTCTCCTCCCTTTCGATAACGCTTTCATTTTTTTAGATGAACTGTCCAAGCTTGACGTGCCCTTTGATCAAATTGCGGGCGATAATGAGGCGCTGAATTTCATCCGTGCCGTCGTAAATGCGCCACAATCTCGCTTCACGATACCAGCGCTCGATCGGCATTTCTTTCGTGTAGCCCATGCCGCCGTGGATTTGCATGACGCGGTCGACGACGCGGTTGCCCATGTTCGCGCCAAACAGCTTCGCCATCGAGGCTAAATGGCGGTTGTCCTCCCCTTGGTCAAGCGTAAAGGCCGCGTTTAACACAAGCCATTTCGCCGCTTCGATTTCTACCGCCGAATCGGCAATCATCCATTGGATCGCCTGCCGCTCGGCGATCGGTTTGCCGAATGTGACACGCTCCTTCGCATAGTCAATGGCCATTTGCAAAAGCCGCTCGGCCGCTCCGACCGCACGGGCGCCGACGACCCAGCGGGCGTAGCCGATCCACTCAAGCCCAAGCTTATAGCCGTGATGCAGCTCGCCTAAAATGTTTTCTTCCGGCACGCGCACGTTTTCGAAAATTAAGCTGGCTGGAGTGGAAGGTCCCATCGTATGTATCGGTTCCGAACGCCAGCCCATCTCGCGGTCGACGATAAAACACGTCACCCCTTCACGCCCGTTCGAAGCTTGGTGACGCTCTTTGTCGGTGATGGCGATCACCATGACAAAATCGGCGTCGTTGCCGCCGGTAATGAATGTCTTCTCCCCGTTTAACACCCACTCGTCGCCGTCTTTCACCGCCGTCATTTTAATGTTGCGCGTATCTGATCCTGCTCCCGGCTCGGTCATGGCAAAGCACGATTTTTTCTCGCCGTTGATCGTCGGGATCAAATATTTTTTCTTTTGCTCTTCATTCGCGTAATACAAAATGTTGTCCGCCGATCCGCCAAACTGGAACGGAACAAGCGTTTTCGACACTTCCATCAACACAATCGCCTGCATGACATGGCCCAAATTCGCGCCGCCGTATTCCTCCGGCGTGTTGATCCCCCAAAACCCCGCTTCCTTCGCTTTGAGCTGCAGCTCTTTTAATTTTTCGGGCGGGAGCCCAGGCTTCCCTTCGCGCTCATTGCGCAATACTTCATTTTCGAGCGGCATCAATTCTTTTTCGACAAACTTGCGGATCGCTTTTTGCACCATGCGCTGCTCGTCCGTTAAGCGCAAATACATGATGGTCCCCTCCCTTTTCCGTTACGCCTTTATGCTCGACTCCACTCATCAAAATACCAACCGGTTGGTATGTTATCTTTATTATATTCGAATGTTCTGAAAAGTACAATACCTTTTTTGATTTTCGTCCAACGGGAAAACGCCATATGCGTTCTTCCCGTTGGCATGGAATCTATCGATCTATTCCGCCTGTATTTGCTTGCGCACGCTAGCGACCGTTTTCCCGATTCCGCCATAAATGACAAGGTCAAACATCCCGTCCATTCTTGTCGCTGTTTTGTTGATCAATACTTTCCTTGTTGCCGGCGATTCGGCGGCAACATAAAACGGGATTTGATTCACGGGCGCCACTTCCAAACTTGTTCCCATGGCCAGAAGCAAGTCGCTCTCCGCCGCTCTAGCGAACGCTTCTTCGATACGAGGAACAAGCCCGCCAAACAAGACGACATCCGGTTTGACAATCGTCTGGCACTTTTCGCAGCGCGGCACCTCGTGGCGGTTGATAAACGACAGATCATACTTGTTGCCGCATGACGGGCATGTCGCCGTCTGCAGCGTGCCGTGCAGCTCAATGACATTCGTGCTCCCTGCTTTTGTATGCAGCCCGTCAATATTTTGCGTCAAAATCGTCACCGTCTTGCCCATCTCCTCAAGCCAACGGAGAAACCGATGCCCGTCATTCGGGGCAAAGCCGCCCATCATTTTTAATGAAAACATCCGCTTGAATCGACGCCAAAAATCAACCGGATCTTTTTTGTAATAATGCTCTGACAAATAATATTCGACATTGTCCTCTTGGGCGTAAAGGCCGTTTTCGCTGCGAAAATCAGGAATGCCGGACTCCGTGCTCATCCCGGCCCCGGTCAGGACGGCGATTGTATTCGCCTCTTTGATCCATTGCGCCAGTTGCCGGATTTTGCCCACTCTCGTTCTCTCCTTTCTTACGAACCTCTTGGACTTCGGGAATGGGAGCTGGGGGCTCCCGCCTGCAGCGAGGCTACCGTAAATTGAACCCTTTCCCTTCCACAAACTCCTTCATGTACATCCGGACTTGGCGGCTGAGCGTATCGGCCATCTGCCCGGTCCATGTGTCGCGGCGGCGGCCGTTTGTCCGCTGCTCATAATACGCCGAAACCGTTTCGTTGTAGCGTTGCAATTGTTCGAGGAATCGGGCGCGGTCTTGGTTGTATTCGTCCTCATGATAAACGTGTTCAAACGGCAACCGCGGCTTTGGATCCGGCGTTTGCGCAGGATAGCCGACGGCAAGCCCGAACAGCGGAATGACCCGTTTCGGTATGTTAAGCAGTTGGCATACTTCTGGCAGGTTGTTGCGCAGCCCGCCAATGTAGCAGATGCCAAGCCCCATCGACTCCGCGGCAATGGCGGCGTTTTGCGCCGCAAGCGCCGTGTCAATCAGCGCGACCATAAACTTTTCCGTGCTCTCAAGCGACGGAATCACGTCTTTTCCCTCCATTTCACCGATGAGCTCATGGCGGTGAAAATCAGCGCAAAAGACAAAGAAATGGCCGTTATGCTCGACATAGGATTGATTTCCCGCCAGCTCGGCGAGCTTCCGTTTTTTCTCCGGATCTTTCACGCCGATGATGGAGTACGCTTGAACGTAGCTTGATGTCGACGCCGCTTGGGCGCATTCAACGATCGTGCGGATTTGTTCGTCCGTGAGCGGCTGGTCTTCAAAACGGCGGATCGAACGGTGCTGGAGAATCGCTTCGATGACTTGGTTCATGACTATGTCCTCCTTGAACAGCCCAACGGCTTCTTTTTGTGAACATGATAACAAAAAAGAAAGAGCCATACAACGAATCGGCTCTTTCCCTTCCGTTATCGCCCAAACCGCCCTTCCTGGTAATCGCGAATCGCTTCGCGGATTTGTTCCGGCGTGTTCATGACGAACGGCCCGTAGGCGACGACCGGTTCGTTCACCGGCTCGCCGGCATAAAGAAGAAGGCGGAGTTTTTCGCGGGCGGTCACGTTTAGCTCCGTTTCCTCGCCGCGGTTGTGGCGGCTGAAAAACAGCGCTTGCCCGGCTTTTCCTTCGATGTTGTCGGCACCGAACACGCCACTCCCCTCAAGAATGTACAAAAACCCATTGTAATGCCCCGGCAAATCTTGCACGACCGTTGTTCCCGGTTCGACAATCATTTCCACCATCGTGACGGGAACGATGTTTTTCGTCGGCGCTTTGACGCCTTTCGATGACCCGGAAAAGACCCGGATCGTCGCTCCCTCTTCCTTGCGCACGGGCATGTCTTTGGAGCGCAAGTTTTGGTAGCGCGGCTCGGTCATTTTGTACGCGCTCGGCAAGTTGACCCAAAGTTGCAAGCTGTGCACCGTCGAACCGGGCGCCGGATCTTCCTTATGGACGACGCCGCGGCCGGCCGTCATCCATTGCACATCCCCGGGGCCGAGCGTGCTGTGGCCGGCTTTGCTGTCGAAATGTTCAAGCTCGCCGCTGATCACATACGTGACCGTCTCAATGCCGCGGTGCGGATGGACGTCAAACGTTCCTCGCTCAAAAATGTCTTCCATCAGCAACAAAAACGGATCATACTCTTGCCAGTTCCCGGGCTCAAGCACCGAACCGCTCTGATGAATGGGGCTGTTGGTCGTCATTTGCACGGTTTTCACGCGACGAATGCGGCGTTGAATCGCCATAACCTCTCCTCCCTTATGTTGCGCAATCCCGGCCGTTGCCGGAAGGAGTGCAGCTCAATCGGCAAACCGCTCCCCCCTTCATCGTACCGGATTCAACGAAAAACAGGCAAGCCATCCGCCTGAAAAATGGCGGCCATACCGCTCGCAAAAAACAAAAAACCTGCCGGCACTCGGCAGGTGGACGTTGGAAGAGGGATTCCAATCCCACCATAAAACGATTGATATTTCAAGGATGAATGGACATGCTCGTTCATCACGTGCAAAATTTGTGCAAAATAATCTCCAGTGTGTCAATCCATGCAAAAAAGCGGGACGATCCGCCTTCTTTTCGTTGCTCAATTCTGCCTTTTTCACAAAATATCCGAAGGAAGTCTCCCGCCTCAAGGAGCGTGAAGGGCAAAAATGTACGCAAAAAGTATGCTAAAAGTGAACAAAAGGCCAACATAAATGGCCTTTCACGAAAGAAAAGTATGAATCAGATCCAAGCAATCCGAAACAACTTCATTGGGCGCCCGTCCTACTATTTGAAGCTGTCGGGCGCGCCAATCTAAACTTTTGACCTGATCGGTTAAAATCACGCCTTCAACGGCCAAGCCTGATGGCAATTCCACTTCAAATGGATATCCTTTTTGTTGCCGGGTGATCGGGCAAAGCACCGCAAACCCTGTCAATTGATTGAACCGCTTTGGTGATAGAACGATGCCGGGCCTTTTTCCTGCCTGCTCATGCCCTGCTTGTGGATTGAAATTGACGTAAACAAGATCCCCGCGATCCGGCGCTTGCATCAGAACAATTCATTCCCTTCTGTTCCAAAATCAATTTCAGCATGGCGATTTTCCGGCGTGATTTTAGCCAAAAGTTCCTCCAATGTCGGCTTTTTCTTTTTCGGGATCAACTTGATCGCTTGGTTCTCAACGATCATCTCCACTTCTGATCCTTGATGAAGCGCTAAACGTTCAGCAATCACGCTTGGGATACGAACCGCAAGGCTGTTTCCCCATTTTTGAACGGTTATTGTCATGATTGACACTCCTTTCTGTTTGTTTAATTCCATTATACCTCTCTCCTTTCATTTCGTATATACATAGTATATACATAAATTCAAAAAAAGATGCCATCGAGACGGTGTTTTCGATTCGAAACGAACGATTACGATTGATGATAAGACGCTGAACATGTTAAAGGATTTGAAGAAAAGTCAAAAGGATTCCCAAAAAATGAAAAACGACTGCCAACGCAGTCGTATCAAGGGTTTCATGATTTACAATTTGACAGGATCGGATATTAGAAATGGAGGAAGAGGGATTCGAACCCCCGCGGGCTGTGACACCCCTAGCGGTTTTCGAAACCGCCCCCTTCAGCCAGACTTGGGTATTCCTCCGTATGAAAATGGAGCCTATCGGATTCGAACCGATGACCTCCTGCGTGCGGGGCAGGCGCTCTCCCAGCTGAGCTAAGGCCCCAAATTAATGATCGGGAAGACAGGATTTGAACCTGCGACCTCACGGACCCGAACCGTGTGCTCTACCAAGCTGAGCTACTTCCCGACACAGGCTGGTTTACCTTGCGACAATTCACATTCTATATGAACCTCAAAGGAAAGTCAATAGTTTTTTTATCTTTTTTTCGCCATAACGGATGAAAATTTATCTTTTTTCTGAATTATCAACACAAAAGCCCATATCAATACAGGTATATTATACTCGCTGCTTGGCGATTTTGAAAAGGCAAAAGCCGTTCTTGACGAACGATGGCTCATGTTTTATGTGGCCATCTACATGTACAGCATTTGGGACAGCTACCGCGGCTCAGTCGACATGAACAAGCTGTATTTGCTCGCCGACCGCGAAGATGCGCCGATCTCTTCCATCCGAATGGGAATATGGGATATTAATTATTTGGACAAGCGCGAGCCTTGGCTGGCGCTGGTCTAGTCGGTGCTCGCCCCGGGCCTTGGCCATTTGTATGTCCATAAAGTGATCACCGGCCTGTTTATCTTCACCTTTACCATTTTGGTATCGTATTTCGCCCACTTGCCCGAAGCGATTACGTACACGCTGACGGGCCGATTCGATTGTGCAACGAAGATCATCGATATGCAGTGGGCGCTTTATCTGCCACCGATTTATCTTAATTAGGCGAGAAGACTCCCACTTCAACGAAGCGAAGCGGAGTAAGTGGGAGATGAATCGCCTTAACTATATTTTGCTGAAAATAGGATAGATTCAGTAAAATATAGTATAATATAGTTAGATGGGAGGTGAAAAAATGTATTTTTGTATCAAACAACAGCTAAATGGTTTGACCAAAGAAGAATACTTGACTCTTCGAGAACTGTGCCATATTGCCAAGAACATGTACAACGTCGGATTGTACAATGTCAGACAATACTATTTTGAACACAAGGAATTTCTTAATTATGAGAAAAACTATCATCTTGCAAAAACTAACGAAAACTATAAGCTGTTAAACAGCAACATGGCACAGCAAATTTTAAAAAAGGTCAATGAAGCCTTTAAATCTTTCTTTGGTTTGATCAGTCTTGCCAAACAAGGAAAATATGACCACAAGGCTATCAGTATTCCAAAATATCTTAAAAAAGATGGCTTTCATTCACTGATCATTGGCCAGATTCGTATAGACGGCAACAAATTCACGATACCGTATTCTCGCCTATTTAAAAAGACTCACAAGCCTATCACGATAACGATTCCGCCTGTGTTACTGGACAAAAAGATTAAGCAGATTGAAATCATTCCTAAGCATCATGCCAGGTTCTTTGAGATTCAGTACAAATATGAAATGCCTGAAGATCAAAGAGAATTAAATGACCAAAAAGCACTGGCCATTGATTTAGGATTAAACAATTTTGCCACTTGTGTCACATCAGACGGCAGATCATTCATCATTGATGGGCGGAGATTAAAAAGTATAAATCAATGGTTTAACAAAGAAAATGCCAGACTTCAAAGCATAAAAGATAAGCAAAAAATCAAAGGCACCACTCGTAAACAGGCTTTGCTTGCTATGAATCGCAATAATAAAGTGAATGATTATATCAACAAGACTTGCCGTTACATCATTAACTACTGTATTGAAAATCAAATTGGCAAACTTGTCATTGGCTATGCGGAAACATGGCAACGCAATATGAATCTAGGAAAAAAGACAAATCAAAACTTTGTCAATATTCCTCTCGGTAACATAAAAGAAAAACTAGAATATCTTTGTGAATTTTACGGCATTGAATTCTTGAAACAGGAAGAATCATATACGTCTCAAGCCAGCTTTTTTGACGGCGATGAGATTCCTGAATATAATGCCGACAATCCAAAAGAATATAAGTTCAGCGGCAAACGTATTAAGCGCGGCTTGTATCGAACAAAGTCTGGCAAACTAATTAATGCTGATGTCAATGGCGCATTAAACATCTTAAAGAAAAGTAAAGCTGTAGACCTGAGTGTCTTATGCTCTAGCGGCGAAGTGGACACGCCTCAAAGAATAAGGATTGCTTGAAGCAGTCAAACTTCTTTGGAAGCCCCCACTTCAAATTTTCGCTAGAAAATTAAGTGGGGGTAGTTCACTCGTTCATCTTTTACGATGCTTACGTATCAGCGGTCGAATACAACAAGTTGTTTGAAAAAGAACTAGCCCACTATTTGCGGCGCCGCTTTCAGCCGAAACGGTTCGCATGGCCGATTTGATGGGAGGCGTTTCATGATTGTCATTGCCACTTTCGAGAGCCACCTATTCGTTGAACTGGCGATTTCAGCGCTTCAAGAAAAAGGGATTGCTGAACATCAGATTTTTGCAGTCCCGCTCAACCGCTCTGCCGAACCGCCGCGCCTGCTTGATACGCTCCATCACGCCAACGGGTTCAGCTTCCTTGACTTGGCGGCGATTTTAGGAACGTGCTTGATGCTGCTAGGGGCGATTTACGGCTATGTGTTGGCATGGGGTCCGATCATTTGGGGGATTATCGGGGCGGTTTCAGGCATCGGAATCGGCATTTTGCTCAAATGGTGGGTAAGCCGAAAATCCACGCCACCGTCAAAGCCGCACAGGCGCTGATATCGTGCTTCTCATCCGTTGCGATGAACAGCAATGGCCGGCCGTGGAGCAGTTGCTGCGGGGCCATCACGCGCTTGGACTCGCCGGCGTTCACGACAAGCAGCCGAATAGATAGGCATTTCATCCCCTTTCACTGAAAAACCCGAGGGAACACCCCCTCGGGTTTTCGCCGCTCTGCCGTTTTCAATAGACATCTCGCCGCATAAAGACAAAAAAAGCGACAAGAAGCCCTGCAAGCCCCCAGACAGCCAGCACGGCCATCGAAAAGCCAAGCGTCATCCCCTCAATCGGCGGAGCCGCTCCTTTTATGTAATCCGTCAGCCGCAAATTGACCATAAACAAATATTTTGCCGAATGCCACGACGACACCATGTTCGACAAAATCGCGCCAGAAATCAATGCTGCCAGCATGATGCCCATCACCGCCGCCGTGCTCCTAAGCAGCACGGAAAACATAAACGTCAGTGTGCCGACGACAACGCTCACAAACGCTGCCAGCCCGAGCTCGATCAAAATGTATTTCCATTGCGGAATCATGTGGACATTCGCTGTATTGAGATCCTCTCCTTGCTGGACAAATCCGGTCAATAGCGGCAGACGGAAGCCGCCATATCCAAACACGAGTCCGGAGATGGCATACGACAGCACCGCCGCCATCAGCATAATGAGCGACACCGACAGGAGCAACGCGATATATTTGCTCAACAAAATTTTCCACCGCTTCACCGGCCGAACGAGAAGCAGCTTGATCGTTCCAGCGCTTGCCTCGGACGACACTAAATCGGCCGCAACCACCATCACTAAAAGCGGCAAAAACAAGTCGATGGCGTTTTCGATAAACGTGCGCATAAACGTCGGCGCTCCAGGGGCGGATGGATTAATGTTGTGCTCTAAGTAGTACTGCTGCTGCTTGAGGCGGATTTGCAAGTATTTCCGCCATTCCTCAGACATGCTCGGCGACTGCAAGCGGTTTTGCAAATCGACGATTTGCTGCTGCAGCTGCGTCCGCCAGTCGGTCGTGCCAAGCCGTTTTCTCAACTCTTCCGTCTCGCGGTATTGGGCGTATGTAAACAAGGCGACGAGCACCGCAATGATGGCGGCGATCACCCATAGCCGCTTTTTGCGGACGATTTTCAACATTTCATTATACACGAGCTTACTCAATCGTTTCGCCCCCTGTCAGCTCGATAAACAAGTCCTCGAGCGTCGGCAGCCGCGGTTCAATTTCCGAAACCGAGACGCCGGCTTGGACAAGCTTGGCGTTCCAAGCGGCTAGTCTCGACGGCTCATATGGCGTGACGATCGTCTCTTCATCGGCGCGCAACACCTCGGTTTCCGCCGCTAACAGCGCCCGCGCCCGATCCGTTGGAGCGGCTTTCCAGACGACGCGCGCCTGTTGGTTTAACAGCCGCTCAACCGTGTCCACGGCCAAGAGCCGTCCTTTCGCCATAATGGCGACGCGGTCGCACATTAATTGAATTTCACTTAACAAATGCGATGAAACAAGGACGCTCAACCCTTCCGTTTCCGCCAAAAAGCGGATGAAGGCGCGCATTTCGCGAATGCCGGCCGGGT
Organism: [Bacillus] caldolyticus; assembly: GCF_003595605.1. Taxonomy (NCBI): domain Bacteria; kingdom Bacillati; phylum Bacillota; class Bacilli; order Caryophanales; family Anoxybacillaceae; genus Geobacillus; species [Bacillus] caldolyticus. Next base: position 355,179 of record NZ_CP025074.1, read on the forward strand.
CAAGGCCGTTGGTCGGCTCGTCCAAAATGAGCACCTTCGGCTTTCCAAGCAGCGCCTGAGCGATGCCGAGCCGCTGCCGCATGCCGAGCGAATACGTGCCCACTCGGTCATGGATGCGCTGTTCAAGGCCGACGAGCTTCGCCACTTCCATGATCCGATCTGCACCAATTCCCGGCATCATGCGGGCGAAATGTTCAAGGTTTTCCCAGCCTGTTAAATACGGATACATTTCTGGGTTTTCGACGATGCAGCCGATCTGGCGGATCGCGTCGGTAAACTGGCGGTGAAGATCATACCCGCAAATCGCCACCGTCCCCGACGTCGGCCGAATGAGCCCGACGAGCATGCGGATCGTCGTCGTTTTTCCCGCGCCGTTCGGCCCTAAAAAACCGAATACTTCCCCCTCATGCAACTCAAACGAAATGCCTTTAATAATTTCCTTGCCGCGAATCGTTTTTCGCAGCTCTTTGACCATCAATGTCGCCCGTTTGGTCATCGCTCGTCCTCCTCCGTCAACGTGATGAGCGAGGCGACGCGCTCTCCAATCCGCTTGTACCCTTCTTTGTTTGGATGGAAATGGTCGCTATATAAATAATCATTGACATGCAAGGCAAACAAGTCAAACGTCGGCACCGCGACGATGTTCGGATAGCGGGCCGCCACTTCCGCTGATGCAAAATTCCAATCGCGCACAACCGCCGACGTCCATTTGGCATCGTCTAAATCGCCAAACGGGTTGTACAAGCCGATCGCAAAAATGACCGCTTCGCTGTTGAAGCGGCGCAGCGCGGCGAAAATGCGGTCAAGGTTCTCCACATACCGGCGCTTCGCTTCATCCAGCTGCTTGGCGTTCAACCGAAGCGCTTCCCCCCCTTGAAACAAGTCGTTGCCGCCGATCGTCATCACGATCAAATCCGCCATGGCGACTTGCCGCTGAATCTCAGGCTGGCCAAGCTGGCGAAGCAGTCCGTCGGAGCGAAGGCCGCGAACCGCCAAATTCGTCACACGGATCGGCCTATCCGTTTGCCGGCGAAGCGCATCGACCATATAGCCGACATACCCTTTTCCGCTTTCATCGCCCGTTCCTCTCGTCAACGAGTCGCCAAGAGCAACAATATCCATTTTCTCGTCATGTTGCCTTGTTTCAGCCGTTGACGGCCGTTGTTCTTTCGTCGGCGGCTTGGCGGTTGCAAAAAACTGATCTTGCACCGCCAATGCCAGGCCGCCAAGCCAAAGCGCTCCGGACAGAGCGGCAACAACGATGAGAAACGAAACAGCTCTCCGTCTCATGCCACCACCTCATCTCTTTATTGGCTTTCTTCCAACCGTTCCTCTTTTTGCTTAACATCATTGGTTTGATCCAACCGTTGCCGATTTATGCGCCAATGCTTCGGATTCCAATACGCTTTCAGCTTCCTCGCTGCTTCTTTTCCAGCCAGCAGCACCCCAAGCCAAAACATGACTTCCGCCGCCGCAATGACCGTGGCGACAATCGTTGCCTTGACAGCGGCTGAAAACGGCAGAAACGGCGCGATCGGCACCGCCACCCAAACGACGAACGAGGCGATGATGAGGCCAATGCCAATGCCAATGCGATACAGAACCGGTTTCTCTTGCTTCACGTCCCCACCTCCTTATGGCGTCGTGGTTGCGAACGAAGATTGGGATTCTGCACTCCCACTCTACCATATCCATCTCCCGTTCACGAAACGGCGCGCCTGAAGCCGTGCGTTTCGCCGCCAACCAACGCCTGTCTTGTTCCCAAACCGCAAAACGCACCGTTTGGAAGGAGAAAAACCGGCCTCATGGCATGAAACCAAGCAGACGGATTCGTCATCATCATCGTTATACGTATTAACAAAGAAAAGGTGTCCCTTTTATGCTTGGGACACCGTTCATTCACCCCTATCACCGCCGCTTATGCCAGTAATCGATCAACCCCATCGCGCACACCTGCAAATCCAGCTCGATCGCCGCATACACCGGCGACGAAGACGGGACGCCATATTCGTTCAAAAACGCTTCTACATCGCGGCGCAACCGTTGTGCAGCGACTTTCGCCTGCTCTGCGGGCGATGCTTCCGGATTTCGCTCGATCGCTTCTTTTCCTGCCGCCACAAATTTCGGCAGCCAAACGCGAAGCTGACGGAACGCTTCCTGCGGGTCATCGAGCATGCCAAAATGACCAAAATAGATGCGCGACGGATTCAACTTCTCGAGCCGCTCAGCCGACCGCTCCATCGCTTCAGGGTCAAATTGGTTCGGAGATGTTGAAGGCAGGCAAAACGTAAGCCCCGCTTCTTGCAGCTGCGGGTAAAAAACGCCGATCGTATCGCCGGTGAACACGCCGCGGCTGTACGAATCATAAATGGAAACGTGATGGTTCGCATGCCCCGGCGTATCATAAAACACAAGCGTCCGCTCCGCACTCAACTCCAACGTTTCCCCGTCCTCTTTCACGATCAATCGCTCTTCTGGCACCGGAAGAATCGGATCAAAGAGCGACTCAAACTGCGCGCCGTACACCGCCTTCGCTCCAGCGATGAGGCGCGATGGATCAGCCAAATGCCGCTTCCCTTTCGGATGGACGACAACCATCGCATTCGGGCAATGCTGAAGAAGCAGCCCTACACCGCCGGCGTGGTCCAAATGAATATGGGTAACGATGATATAGCGAATCTCAGCCGGATCGATCCGAAGCGCTTTCAACCCTTCAAGCAAGTGCGGCACCGACGGGCTTGGCCCTGTTTCCACGATCGCCACATCGTCTTCATGAAGCACGTATGTACCGGTGCGCTGCGACATGCGCAAGTCGTACAAATCGATGAGTGAAATGCGGCGGCCTAAATCGATTGGACGGTTCATTCGCTTCTCTCCCCCTTTTCATATCAAAATTGAATTCGACACCGCCGCGAAAAATTCCTTCTTTCCCCACTCAAGAGGATGGCGAAACGAAATAACACGAGCCTTAACCAAAAACAGGGGTTGGCGCCCCGTCTTAATCTACGACGCCAACTCCCCACTAGCTGTTTTTCCTTTCCGTCCATTTCTGATCGCCACCCATACTGCCGCCGCCCAGCCGATGACGATGAGGCCGTACACAGCAGGATAAACCGGCGCCGGGGCTTCCCAAGCGTGCAGAAGCGTGCGAACGTTTGTCAAAATAATCAATCCGCCAACCAACACTCCAAGCAAATGGGACGGCAGTTTACGCACAAGCCAAGCCGCGATCGGCGCAGCGATGACCCCGCCCGCCATCAGCGTCAGCACCCAATACCAGTTCACTTGCTCCCAACCGAGTGAAATGACGAATCCGAGCGTTGCCGACAAGGCAACGGCAAATTCGGACGTATCGACCGTGCCAACCACCTTGCGCGCCTCCATGTTTTTATTGGCCAACAGCACCGGCGTCGCAATCGGCCCCCAGCCCCCACCGCCGGTCGCATCAAGAAAACCGGCCGCCAAGCCGAGCGGGACGAGCTGCTTATTGGACCACTGTTTTCCTGACGCCGACGGCGCGCGGCCGTTCAACACTAAAAATCGATAAATAATGTAAAAGCCAAGCGCCAATAAAAACAACGATACATACGGTTTGATCACATCCCCTGGCAAGTTGCTTAAAAAGCATGCTCCGATAAACGCGCCGACCGATCCGGGAATAATGAGCTTCCCGACCATGGCGCGATCGACATTGCCAAATTTCCAGTGAGAGGCGCCGGACGCCGCTGTCGTCACCACTTCCGCCAAATGAACAGACGCCGAGGCAACAGCTGGAGCGATGCCAAACGTCAACAGCAGCGTCGACGAGGTGACGCCGTACGCCATTCCGAGCGATCCGTCGATCAACTGGGCGATAAATCCTACAAACACAAAAACGATCAGTTTTTTCATTGGTTTCCCTCCGCTTGCAATAGTTGAGCGTGTTACTTATAATTTAAATCCCATTATTCATAGATGTCAACTATGAATTTAAAAAATAAAAAAAATGCAGTCATCTTTTCCTCCCCACGCGCAAGATGACGTTGCGAACGCCGGCAGCTTGGCGGCCGACGGGCGGAAGGCGCCGCGCGACCGTCCATCAAGACAAACAGCTGCCTGCAGAAAAAAGGCGCCCCGAATATGGCGACGGGACACCTTTTGGATGGTGGCTTTCGATCAGAACTTTCCTTGATACCGCTCGACTTCCCAAGCATGAACCGCCGTGCGGTAGCTGTTCCATTCCTCTTTTTTCAACGCGACATATTCGTTGAATACGTGCTCGCCAAGCGTCGTGCGGCCGATTTCGCCTTCTTCGAACGCAGCGACAGCAGCACCCAAGTTTTCCGGCAAGTTGTCGATGCCGAGCTCCGCACGGCGTTCTTCCGACATATGGAAGATATCTTCATCAACCGGTGCTGGAGCGGTTAACCCTTTTTCGACACCGTCAAGGCCAGCGGCAGCGATGATGGCATACGCCAAATACGGATTCGCTGACGGATCCGGGCAACGGAGCTCAACGCGCGTCGCAACGCCGCGTTTCGCCGGAATGCGGATAAGCGCCGAACGGTTCGAAGCGGACCACGCGATGTAGCAAGGCGCTTCATACCCTGGCACAAGCCGTTTGTACGAGTTGACAAGCGGGTTCGTAACCGCCGCAAAGTGCTTCACATTTTTCAGCAAGCCCGCGATGAATTGGTACGCTGTTTCTGACAACTGGTTCGCATCGTTCGGATCAAAGAACGCATTTTCCCCATCTTTGAAGAGGGAAATGTTGACATGCATCCCTGAACCGTTGATGCCAAACACCGGTTTTGGCATAAACGTCGCATGGAGGCCGAACTTGCTGGCGATCGTTTTGACAACCCATTTGTATGTCGTTGCATTGTCCGCCGCACCGAGTGCATCGGCATATTTGAAGTTGATCTCATGCTGGCCTTCCGCCACTTCATGGTGCGACGCTTCAATCGTAAAGCCCATCGCTTTTAAGGCGCGGTAAATTTCAAGGCGAACGCGTTCGCCCAAGTCTTTCGGAGACGGTTCGAAATAACCGCCGCCATCATGGAGCTCGAGCGTCGGATTGCCGTTTTCATCGGCTTTGAACAGGAAAAACTCCAGCTCCGGACCGACCGAGATCGTATATCCTTTTTCCGCCGCCCGCTCGATCGTTTTTTTCAACACGTTGCGCGGGTCGCCTTCAAACAGCGTGCCGTCCGGATTGGTCACGGAGCAGAGGAAGCGCGCTTCCGCATACCCTTCCTCGACCGTCCACGGCAAAACAGCAAACGTATTCAAATCCGGAAGAAGATACAAGTCGGAACGGTTGATCGGCGAGAAGCCTTTGATCGACGAACCATCAAACATGATTTTCCCTTCGACGACGTCATCAAGCTGTTCCGCCGTCACCGTTACATGTTTTAAAATCCCTTCGATGTCGACAAACTGCAAATGAAGAAGTTCAACGTTCTTTTGTTGGATCGTTTCTTTAATTTGTTCGAGCAATTCCGTTTGGGTGGAGGAAACGAACGTTTTTGACATGTCACATTACCTCACATTCGTACGTTTATTTTTCTAACATGCTTTTATTATAGAAAAAGAGTGGCCGTTTGGCAACACTTTTTTAGCAATTTTTCTGTATTTTTATAACGATTTTTTGCAATCGTTTTCATATTCATGTAAAAAATAAACAGCCCAGAGGATGACCGTTCCTCATAGGCTGTTTCTAGATGTTACATTTTCTCCTCACGCTGCCGCCATGATCCGGACGGAATAAGCGGCAAGCCGGCCGCTTTTTCCGGCGGATAGACGTACACATATCCTTCGATCGGTTTGCACGCGTCGCGAACCCACACCCGTTCGTATTCGTTATCGCGCCGCCCTTCAACGTAATCCTCGAGCTCATCCATTGCCTTGAGCCCTTCTTCCGTCACCGTCAGCCACTCCCCTTCCACTTCCCCCTCTTCTCCAAGCACAAGCGCGGGGTACGGACCGACATTGTATAAGCGGCCGTTTACTTTCCCTGGACACGCGGCGCGAACGTATGGAGCGGCCACTTCATGGTTTTCTTCGCCAGTCAGCAACGTTCCATACACAAACACCCGATATCGCCCTTCCGCCATCTCCTCGTTCTCCTTTTGTTTACATAACATAAATTACGAAAACTCAAGGAAAGGAAACAAAAACAATGAAAGCCCTTCCTCTCATCCATCCTTGCCGCTCCGAGGCGGCGCCAGTGTGAATTTGTTCAGTAGATCGCGGCCACAAAAATGCCGTGCCGGCTGCACTCGCAAGCCAACGGCACGGCGGTGGCGATTCCGCAACGAACGAATGATGCTTTTTTCATCATACCCGCTTCACAATGAAAAGTCAAGCACATTGTTACAGTGCTTGTTTCCATTTAATGCTGCAGCCGATGCTCGGCTTTTGCTTTTCCGGCACCGGGCGGCCCTCCAACAAAGCATCCAGCGCAGTGCGGATCGACTCCCCGGTGACCGGGATGCCGTTGTTCGGGCGCGAGTCGTCCAACTGGCCGCGGTAGACGCATTTCAGATCCCGGTCGAAAATGTAAAAGTCCGGGGTGCAAGCGGCGTCGTATGCTTTCGCCACCTCTTGCGTCTCATCGTACAAATACGGAAACGGATAGCCGAGCTCTTCCGCCACCTTTTTCATGTTTTCGGGTGAATCTTCTGGATACTGTTCCGCATCGTTGGAGTTGATGGCGACAAACGACACCCCTTTGGGCATATAATCGTTCGCGAGGCGAACAAGCTCGTGCTGGACATGCTTGACAAATGGGCAGTGATTGCAAATGAACATAATGACGGTTGCGACGTCCGATTTCACATCCTCAAGACGGACGACGTTGCCATCGATGACATTCGTGAGGGAAAACGACGGCGCTTGTTTGCCGAGGGGAAACATGTTCGATTCGACAGCTGGCATCAACAACACCCTTTCTCCAATATTTTCTTTCATTATATCAAAAGGAAGGCGGGTGTCACAAATCCAGCGCCCAAACCGAACTGCACAGCTCGGCATATGATGCCACATAGACGACGGAAAGGAGGCGTTTGTGCATTGATTTATATGAATAAACACATGACCCCGCGCGTGTACGGGCCAGCTGCCGCACCGCCCGCATCCCACCCGATGTTTTATTATCGCCGCACCACCGCGCAACAAATGCTCGAACAGCAAAAACAACAGTTCGATCAGTTGGCGGAACGACTCGCTCAACTTGAGGACGCCATCGAAGAAGGGCAAAAGCACCAAGCGGAACAACGCGAACAAATGGCGGACATGTTCGCCCGCCTCGAACAGTCGCTTGCGGCCGGCTGGGCGCGGCAAAGCGGACGGCTTGCCGAGGCGCTGTCCGAGCTCGGACAAACGGTGACTGCTGGACAAGTAGCCCAAACCCATTATTACGAAGAAATGGCCGCCATAGTTGCCTCGCTTCAGCAAGCGGCCGAAACCGGGCAAAAGCAACAGGAAGCGCAAAGCGGGCAGTGGGCGGAAGCGCTCGCCCGCCTCGAGCGGCTGCTTATGGAAGCACAGGCGGGGCAAGCCGCCTTGGCCGGAACGCTCGAACGCCTCGAGCAGTCGGTCATCGCCCAGCAGGAGCGGGAGGAAAGGCGACAATTGCGGTGGGAAGAGCAGCTGGCCAAAGAAGAAGCGGCGCAGCAGGCCGTCATCGAAGCGCTCACCGTGCAAAGCGACACGATGCGCCGGCTCGAGCAGCGGACGGCTGAACGTGAACAGCTCGCCGAAGGAATGGCCGCCCGCCTCGAAGGGCAGGAAAAACTGTACCAAAAGTTGATCGAGCAGTTCGAGCTGCAGCACGTGTTCCATGAGACGGTCATCGAACGGCTTGAAGCGCAAGAGGCCGCGCAGTACAAAGTCACCCGCCAGCTTGACAGTTTAAAAGAGGCGCTGTATGAACGGTGTTCGTTTATCGTCGACAGCGTCAGACAGCTGTTTCATTCCTTTTTCCCTAAGCGCGGCCCCAAACCCGACCGCCAGGCGGCTGAACAAAAGCAGTCCGTCAGCTTGTGAACTGCCGCGCATCTTGACGAGATTGGCCGATCCGCCGACGGCGGATCGGTTTTTGCTAGACGGGTGGGCAAATGAATGGACAAACCGAAGCAAAACAGCGCATAATAGAAACTAATCATTTTTTCCACCGCTGCGGCGGAAGAAGGAGGAATCGCAATGGCGCTGCAACTGAGCGTCCTCGACCAGTCGCCGATCGCCGAAGGCATGACGGCAGAAGAAGCGCTCGAGAACACCGTCAAGCTCGCCCAACACGTTGAGCAGCTCGGCTATAAGCGGTTTTGGGTGTCGGAACACCACGATACAAACAGCCTTGCCGGTTCGTCGCCGGAAGTGCTGCTCGGACACATCGGAGCGAAAACGTCGCGCATCCGCATCGGCTCAGGCGGCGTGATGCTGCCGCATTACAGCCCGTACAAGGTGGCGGAAAACTTCCATGTGCTTGCCGGCCTTCATCCCGGCCGCGTCGATCTCGGCATCGGGCGGGCACCCGGCGGCATGCCCCGGGCGACGATCGCGCTGCAAGGCGACAGACGACGGTCGGTCGACCGCTATCCGGAGCAAATTGACGACTTGCTCGGCTATTTGTATGACGCCTTGCCGCCGGTTCACCCGCTGTATGGCGTCAAGGCGACGCCGATCGTGCAGTCCCCGCCGGAACTATGGCTGCTCGGCTCCAGTTCGGAAACGGCGAAGCTGGCAGCCGATAAAGGGCTGCCGTACGTGTTCGCCCAGTTTATCAACGGGGAAGGCGGCGAACATTATATGCGGCTGTACCGCGACCGGTTTGTTCCATCGCCGTATTTGGCCGAGCCGCGCGGAATGGTCGCGGTGTTTGCAATTTGCGCCGAAACGGATGAAAAAGCGGAATGGATCGCCGGCAGCCTTGATCTGTCGCTTCTTATGATCGAGCAAGGGATGGCGCTGAACGGCACGCCAAGCCCGGAAAAAGCGGCTGCGTATCCGTACAGCCCGTATGAGCGCAAACGGGTGGAAGACAACCGGCGGCGGATGATCGTCGGCAGTCCGACGCGCGTCAAAGACAAGCTGTATCGGCTGAGCGAAACGTATGAAACAGAGGAAATCATGCTCGTGACGATTACATACGACTTCGAGGATAAACTCGCAAGCTTCCGGCTCATCGCCGAGGCGGTATGGGGGTGAACCAATGCAAATTGTTTCGATTAATGTCGGAAAGCCGAAAACAATAGAGGTAAATGGCGAGCGGCTAGTGACCGGCATTGACAAAACGCCGGTCGCCGGGCCGGTCGCTGTCGGCAAGCTTAACTTGGTTGGAGATGGACAAGCCGACCTCGTCCATCACGGAGGAGAAGATAAAGCGATTTGCGCCTATCCGTCCGAGCATTTCGTCTATTGGGAAGAGCGATACGGCCGCCCATTTACGGCGGGGGCGTTTGGCGAAAACTGGACGCTTCTCGGGTTGACGGAAGACGATGTATGTCTTGGCGACATGTATGCCGCCGGCACAGCGCTCGTGCAAGTGTCGCAGCCGCGCCAGCCGTGCTCCAAATTGGCGTTCAAACATCAGCTGCCCGATTTGCCGAAAGCCGTCTGCCAGACAGGAAAAAGCGGGTTTTATTTCCGCGTCTTGCAAGAAGGCGTCGTAGAGCCGGGCGCGCCGCTCGTTCTCGTCGAACGGGGCGTGGGGGCGCTGTCTATCGCGTATATCAATCACATTTACTATCATGAGCGCGACAATGCTGCTGCCATGAAGCAAATCGCCAGCCATCCGGCCTTATCCGCAAGCTGGCGCGAAACGTTTCAAAAGCGTCTCGCCGCTCGGCCCCGGCCGTAAAGCACAAAGCGGCGGAAATGACTAACAAAATATCTTTATATTTTTGTTTAATTGTTTTTTTCATCCACTCTTCCTTTCCTGAGCACTCGAGTTCGCATGGAGGAGACACGCATTCATCTGAAGTCCTCCGCAAACGTGAACACCATACAGTTATGCCTGTTGCACATTGCGCAACCAATAGCGCTGATACAATTGGAAGTAAAATCCTTTTGCTTCCAACAGTTCTTCATGCGTTCCTTGTTCGATCACGTTGCCTTCGTTGAGCACAACGATGCGGTCGGCATGTTGAATCGTGTTCAACCGATGGGCGATGACAAAACATGTCCGCCCGTTCATGAGCCGGGCGAGCGCTTCTTGAATGCGCACTTCGGTCACTGTATCGATGTTGCTCGTCGCTTCGTCCAAAATCAAAATGGCCGGGTCGACGATCATCGCCCGGGCGATCGCCAACAGCTGCCGCTGCCCTTGGCTGATCCCGCCTCCTCCCGAGGTCAAAACGGTGTCATAGCCGTTCGGCAGCTTCATAATAAACGAGTGGGCGTTCGCCTGGCGCGCCGCCTCCTCGACTTCTTCATCGGTCGCCTCAAGCCGGCCGTAGCGAATGTTGTCGCGGATCGTTCCGGCGAACAAAAACGCATCTTGAAGCACAAACGCCATGTGGCGGCGCAAACTTGCCCGCTTGATCGTCCGGCTGTCGCGTCCATCGATCAAAATGACGCCTTCGTCCGGATCGTAAAAGCGGGTCAACAGCTGCAATACGGTCGTTTTGCCGGCTCCAGTCGGACCGACAAGCGCGACCGTCTCCCCGGGTGAGACGGAAAACGTGACATCACGAAGCGCCGGACGCTGTTTGTCGTAAGAAAAGACGACTTGACGAAACTCAATGCGTCCATCAAGCCGGTCCAAGACCACCGCTTCCCGCTCGTCTTCCTCTTCCTCCGGCAAATCCAAAATTTCCAACACCCGCTCGGCGCCGGCCAACGCCGACAGCAGTGTGTTCCATTGATTGGCCAGGTCATTAAGCGGTCTGGTAAACTGGCGGGCGTATTCGACAAACACGACGATCGTCCCGACCGATATCGTCCCTTTCGCCGCCAGCCATCCGCCGACAACGGCAATCAAGCCGAAGCTCAAGTTGTTTAAAAAGTTCATCAGCTTCGGAATAAAGCCGGAATACGTTTGCGCCCAAAAACCGGCTTGTTTCAGCTCGGCATTTTTGCGCGCCAATTCCTCCTCCATCCGCTCTTCTTGGGAAAACAGCTTCACCACTTTCTGTCCGGAAATGACCTCTTCGATAAAGCCGTTCATCTCTCCGAGCGCCCGTTGCTGCTCACGGAAACGCACCCGCGTCCGGTTTGTGATCCAGCGCATGCCCACATACATGAGCGGCACGACAACAAGCGTTACGATTGTCAACACAACGCTTTGTGAAAGCATAACCACCATAGCGCCCATCAACGTCAACGTGCTCGAGACGACCTGGACAACCGTGCTGTTAAATGTCTGGCTCATATTGTCGATGTCGTTTGTAATCCGGCTCATGAGTTCGCCTTGCTGGCGGCGGTCAAAAAACGAAATCGGCAGCTCATGAAAATGATGAAACAACCGCTCGCGAATGCTGCGCACCGTCCGCTGGCCGACATCGATCATCCAATAGTTTTGCCAAAACGTCGCCGCCCCAAGGGCCAAATAAATGGCCAGAAGCAAAATGAGCGTTGCGAAAAATCCATCCGTTTTTCGTTCCACAATGTACGAATCAACCGCCCGGCCAACGACATACGGCCCAGCAAGCGCCAACACCGAGCTGGCCATCACCATAGCCACGGCCGCAAACAGCTTTCGCTTTTGCGGAGCGATAAAGGCCCATAGCCGACGCAACGTGCCAACGCTGTTTTTCGCCCGCTGCGGACTTGCGTCAACACGTGCTCCGTGCGGGCTATGCCGTAGTGACATCCACCGATCCCTTCTTTCCTTCCTGCGTGGCGACGATGCGTCGATACAGGTCGCTCGTCGCCAGCAGTTGTTCATGGCTTCCTTGTGCGATCAGGCGGCCGTCTTCCAAAAGCAAAATCGTATCCGCCGCCATCGCGGTGCTCACCTTTTGCGTCACTATCACCGTCGTGCATGCATACTTCCGCAACGCTGCGAGCAGCTTTGCTTCCGTCTCTGCATCGAGCGCGCTTGTGCTGTCATCCAAAAGCAAAACGCGCGGTTGCCCCACCAAGGCGCGGGCGATCGACAGCCGCTGCTTTTGCCCGCCTGATAAATTGACACCCTTTTGACCGATCCGTGCGTCGTATCCATCCGGAAACCGAGTGATGGTTTCATGAATTTGTGCATCGCGAGCCGCTTGCACAAGTTCTTCCATCGACGCAGTGATGTTGCCAAAGCGGAGATTGTCCGCGACCGTCCCTGAAAACAGCAGCACTTCCTGCGGGACAAAGCGCACCGCCGTCCGCAGCTGTTCGGCGGAAAACTCGCGCACATCGACGCCATCAATCAACACGCGCCCGCCGCTTGGTTCGTACAACCGGGGAATCAGCTGAAGAAGCGTCGATTTGCCGGCCCCTGTCGCTCCTAAAATGGCGGCTGTCTCATGCGGACGGATGACGAACGACACGTCCGAAAGCGCCTCGCGCGGACTCGACGGATAACGGAACGAAACGTGCTCAAAGCGAATTTCCCCGCGCCGGACGATCGGTTCATCGGCTCTGTGCTCCCCGCTTCGCTCTTCCGGCACCTCAAGCAGTTCAGCGAGGCGGGTGGCCGAGGCGCGCGCCCGTGAAAACGCCATCGTAATAAATGTAAACATCGACAACGCCGCCGTCGTCCTTGTGGCGTAATTGATGACAGCCACGACTTGCCCAGCGCTCGCCGTCCCGGCCTCGATATGGTGGCGGCCAAAAAGGAGAACGGCGACGATGGCGGTGTTCATCACCATCAACAACACCGGCGTGATCGTCTCCACGAGGCGAAGCACACTCATTGTCCGCTCCATCAGCGCATCGTTCGCCGCCGCAAATCGCTCCTCTTCATATTCTTTTCTCATCCATGCTTTGATGAGGCGCATGCCGGCCAAATTTTCACGCATCACGCCATTCACGCGATCGAGCGCCCGTTGGACGGCGGAAAAGGACGCCGCTGTCCTTTGCACAACCCACAATAAAAAAGCGGCGGAAAGCGGAACCGCGACCGCTAAAACCAACGCCAGACGAGCATGGACGACAAACGCCATCGCGACGCCAAAGACGACCAGAAGCGGTGCACGCAAGGCGATGCGCAAACTCATAAACAACATGTTTTGCACTTGGGTCACATCGTTCGTCATCCGGGTGATGAGCGAGGCCGGCGCCAACTGCTCGATGCGCGCAAGCGAAAACGATTGAATTTTGGCAAACAGCGCCGTCCGCAGCGCAAATCCGTACTCCTGACCGACGTAGGCTGCGGCAAATGAGTTGGCGATGCCTGAGGCAAACGCCAACAGCGACGCCCCGAGCATCACTGCTCCCCACGTGAAAATGGCCGCAACATCCTGTTTCATGACACCATCGTCGATGATTTTCCCCATCAACAGCGGCTGCCAAAGCTCGATGATGAGCTCCGTCAACATAAACAACCAAGCCAACGCCATCCACTTCCCATATGGCCGCAAATAGATCAGCACCCGCCCCATGTCTGCGCCACTCTCCTCTCCATTCCGATCGCGGGGCCCAGCCGCCGTTCATCGTTGTGTATAATTTTATCTTAATTAGGCGAGAAGACTCCCACTTCAACGAAGCGAAGCGGAGTAAGTGGGAGATGAATCGCCTTAACTATATTTTGCTGAAAATAGGATAGATTCAGTAAAATATAGTATCATATAGTTAGATGGGAGGTGAAAAAATGTATTTTTGTATCAAACAACAGCTAAATGGTTTGACCAAAGAAGAATACTTGACTCTTCGAGAACTGTGCCATATTGCCAAGAACATGTACAACGTCGGATTGTACAATGTCAGACAATACTATTTTGAACACAAGGAATTTCTTAATTATGAGAAAAATTATCATCTTGCCAAAACTAACGAAAACTATAAGCTGTTAAACAGCAACATGGCACAGCAAATTTTAAAAAAGGTCAATGAAGCCTTTAAATCTTTCTTTGGTTTGATCAGTCTTGCCAAACAAGGAAAATATGACCACAAGGCTATCAGTATTCCAAAATATCTTAAAAAAGATGGCTTTCATTCACTGATCATTGGCCAGATTCGTATAGACGGCAACAAATTCACGATACCGTATTCTCGCCTATTTAAAAAGACTCACAAGCCTATCACGATAACGATTCCGCCTGTGTTACTGGACAAAAAGATTAAGCAGATTGAAATCATTCCTAAGCATCATGCCAGGTTCTTTGAGATTCAGTACAAATATGAAATGCCTGAAGATCAAAGAGAATTAAACGACCAAAAAGCACTGGCAATTGATTTAGGATTAAACAATCTTGCCACTTGTGTCACATCAGACGGCAGATCATTCATCATTGATGGGCGGAGATTAAAAAGTATAAATCAATGGTTTAACAAAGAAAATGCCAGACTTCAAAGCATAAAAGATAAGCAAAAAATCAAAGGCACCACTCGTAAACAGGCTTTGCTTGCTATGAATCGCAATAATAAAGTGAATGATTATATCAACAAGACTTGCCGTTACATCATTAACTACTGTATTGAAAATCAAATTGGCAAACTTGTCATTGGCTATGCGGAAACATGGCAACGCAATATTAATCTAGGAAAAAAGACAAATCAAAACTTTGTCAATATTCCTCTCGGTAACATAAAAGAAAAACTAGAATATCTTTGTGAATTTTACGGCATTGAATTCTTGAAACAGGAAGAATCCTATACGTCTCAAGCCAGCTTTTTTGACGGCGATGAGATTCCTGAATATAATGCCGACAATCCAAAAGAATATAAGTTCAGCGGCAAACGTATTAAGCGCGGCTTGTATCGAACAAAGTCTGGCAAACTAATTAATGCTGATGTCAATGGCGCATTAAACATCTTAAAGAAAAGTAAAGCTGTAGACCTGAGTGTCTTATGCTCTAGCGGCGAAGTGGACACGCCTCAAAGAATAAGGATTGCTTGAAGCAGTCAAACTTCTTTGGAAGCCCCCACTTCAAATTTTCGCTAGAAAATTAAGTGGGGGTAGTTCACTCTAAACCCGAAATATTTATTTGACAATGAGAATGCATTTGCAGAAGCGGAGATGCTCCCGGCCAAGAGGAACAAAACCCCCGAACGAATGTCTCATCGCTCGGGGGCCATCGGCGGCAATAGGGGAACAACTGGTCTGTTCAATCGTTTCGATCGAGATGCCCGACTGGCGGGTGACTGAACAACACCGCTTCCAGACCCATGCATGGGTCTGGGAAGCAGGTGGTTATTCAGTCTTCCGTCACACCTTGGCGCGACGAAGGCAAGCCTGTGGCGTGCCTTCAGCAGTCGGAAAAATAGACGACACGCTTTTGGGCCAGCGAAATGTGAAATCTTCCAGTTGATTCGGCATGAGAGCCATGTCTATGACGAACGCTGACGCCATGCCGAATAAAGCGCCTCCTGGCTCATATGGTCGAAAGAGCTCGGCGGTGCAAGGGACAACAGCTGTTGTTCATCGCCAACGATCGGCAACAGCCGGTCGAACTTGGCCATCCGCAAAATCTTTTCGATAGCGGCGTTATCCCGGACGACGATGGCCATGGCGCGTCTTTCGCTGACGATTTGCTTAAAAAAGCGGACAAGGAGCGCTAATCCCGTACTGTCCAAAAATCGAAGGCCGCTCACGTCGACAACGACAAGGCGGCGCTTGACAGCAGCCACCGCCGTCGCCAGCTTTTGTTCCGCCGCGAGCTGCGTATCATAGGCGAGCCGTCCAGTTAGCTTGATGCATTCGTATGCGCGTTCTACAACCATTTCCAATTCAAACGACAACCGATGCTGTTTCATTGTATCCCCCTATCGTTGACCAGCCATGCCTTGCCCTCGGCCACCACCCGCATTCGTTCCGATCACATGGGTGCATCATGGCACCAAAGCCCGTTATGTTGCATTCCGACTCATTTTCATGACAAGCATCCGACGGCCGCCCTTTTGCTCAACCCACATAACGTCATCCATAATTTCTCGGATGAATAGCAACCCTCGTCCCGATTCGGCGAGCAATACATCAGAGAGCGTCATTTGATCGAGCTGCTCGATCACGTCCGCTGGAACGCCGCCGCCCTCATCCTCAACCGCCACGGCCACATCAGCGCTTGTGACGAAAAAGGAGAGCGAAATCGTCCCCGCCTCCATCCCCGCCCGTTGAACCGCTTTGACGGCATTGACGACCGCTTCATGCACCGCCAACACAAACAATTCCGCATCACGGACAGCAAACAACGAAGCAGCCTGCTCCGCAAGGAGATGGCAAACCAAAACCGCTTCTTCGTCCGCCCGGCAGCGCACGATCCATGCACACACCACAAAGCGCCCCGCCTATCCATGAACCGTGATGGACAATAAGCAAATGTCGTCGGAAGGGCTGACGAGCGGCGGACCTTGGCTGATTAAACGTTCGAGGAAGCGTTTATCCGGCAAATGGCGGCACATTTGCGTACATAAGCGAATTTTTTCAATGCTTTGCAAAATCGACGGATCGATCTCCTCTAAAATGCCGTCTGTATACAAAAGGAGGCGGGCCCGCTTGTCGTAATGAATCACCCCTTTTTCAAACGGCAAGGAAAACGGGCTGCCAATCGCCAAACCGCCTTTGTCCAACTCATGGACGCTTCCATCGTCAAACACGAGCAGCCCAGCCGGATGGCCGGCGTTCGTATATTCAATTTTTCGCTCTTTCGTGTCAATCACTAAATAAATCATGGAAAACAGGTGACGGATGTCGTTGGCCTCATCAGGAAACAACGTTTGCACATGCTTTTCCAGTTCGCTCGCCACCGAGACCGGGTCGATGACGCGCACGATCAACCCGCGCAAAAGCGAGCGAAGCAGCATGCTCACCAAGGCTGACGAAATGCCGTGTCCCATCACATCGATGACGATCACCCCGTAGCGGTACAGGTCGATTTGATAGCAAGCGTAAATATCGCCTGACAAATCATCGGATGGAATATAGACGGCATCCATCGTCACCGCCTCGTTTTGAATGAGCGGCGTCAACAAGTTGTGCTGAATTTTTTTGGCCAGCTCGACTTGGCGCCGCCGCTCCGCCTCTTTTTGCTTTTGCTTCGTCTCATCTTCGATAAGGACGATATATCCGTCCCCCTGAAGCACGGGAATGACCGTATAGGCGACATTGGCGGACGTGCCGTCCCGGCGCTGCACCATCCCTTCGCCGCATCGCTGCTCTTGGGGAGGAAACGGAAGCCATGTTTGGCTGCCGCAACGAAAGAGCGACCATATCGGGCGGCCGACCGCCTCTTCTTTTCGGCGCCCAAACAGCCGCTCTGCACTAAGCCCCCAATCTTGCACGGTTCCGTCCGCCGCCACCGGAACAACAGCGAACGGGGCGGAATCGTAAATGACCTCAAGCAACTCAGACGGCGTCGGTCGATCAGCCGGAGGCATAGCGGTTTGTTCAACAAAATGCCAAACGAGCCATTCTCCTTCGCTGCCTGATAGCCGATAGACGTTCATCCAACTCGTACATGTTTTCCCGCTTTTCGCTACATGGCGCGCTTCTCCTTGCCAGCACCCGTCCCTTTTTACCGCCTCGGCGATGCCATCTAACAACGCGGCCGACCACTCAGCTGAAAACAGAACGCCGACCGGCCGCCCGACTAATTCGTTTTTGGCAAATCCGAGCCATCTTGGCGTCGGTTCGCTGACCGCAACAATCGAAAGTTGACGGTCGGTAATCACCATGCCGCTGCCCAACTGTTCCGCGTCTAGCTGATCGATCGCCTGTACATTCGCCTTCACCATCGTTCAACCCTTTTTCGTTATAATCAAAATCAATAGCCTTCAGCTGACACCGGCTTCCCGAAACAAACACGCGCATCGGCGCCGGGTTGTTTCCACCCCGCCTTCGGGTTGCATGTTCAGCACCACTTTTCGCCCCATTGTTCCTCATAGGAACAGGTTATTGTTGTATTCGTGTTTTTTTGCGGTTTTTCCTGCTTGCTGCCGCATAAATCTTCTAGTCCGTTTTTCTTATTTTGCTGATTGTCCAAACCGCCGGCGAATCGCCGCAATCACAAGCAAGAGCACCGGAATGATGATTTGCAGCGGGATGTGCAGATAGAGCGTGACAATCTTTAATCCTTCATGAATATGTTCCCAGTAGTTGCTGGCCATCGCCACCGACCACAATAAGACAAGCGCCCCAAACGCATAAACAAGCCGCTGGTGGTTCGAAAACCCGAATACATGAGCCACCCCCACGATGCCGGCATAAAAAAAGATGGAGACTTTGAAAAACCCCCCGATCACTAGAGCGACCATAAAAAAGATATCAAGCCGCTCTAAAAAGTGAGCGACTTGAATGCGGCGGATCGTATCGAGCAACGGAAACGATGAACGTGACACCGCATCAGCTCCCAAGACGGCCGTATTAACGGCCATAATGATCGCCAGGTTGATCCCGGTCAACACCATCCCGGCAACGGCGGCCCGCCGCGCTTTTTCCGGACGATTCAAGTATGGAAACAGCATGGTAAACACGATCATTTCGCCAAACGGCACGTACAACGTTTCCGTGAACACCGTTTTCCACACCCGTTTCCACCCTTCCTCTAATACCGGTTGGAGCTGGGTGAGATCAACAACTCCGGAAGCGATAACTAAGATGAATCCAACAACCGCCAGTATTTGCAATAACGTATAAAGCAGTTCGCCGGTGCGCGCCAATACTTCAATGCCTTTATAGGCGCTGTACATGACCGTCATGGCCATAAGGACATTCAAAACAAACAGCGGCGTTTCCGGATAGGCAAACGTGAGCAACAGTTCGCCAAAGTCACGCAACACACGGGCGGCGATATAGAAAAAATAGGTAATATAGAGAACCGCCAACACCTTGCCGAGCGGCTTGCCGACGATATGTGTCACATAGGAAGTCAGCGGCTGATCGGGGTAATAATGAAACAAACGCTCGTAAACCAAAAACAGCAACAGCCCAAGCGCCAGACCGAGCAAAATGGCGATCCACATATCTTGCTTGGCGCTGACGCCGAGTGGAATGACCATCGCACTGCCATGCTCAAACAACACAATCAGGACAAACAGCTGGCGCACATTGATTTTGCTATGTTCCATCTCGCTCCATCGCTCCTCACTCCACCGTATCCAAGTTTTTGAGCCGAAAACGCTTATTTGATATATGGCGTATTCCGCAATCCCGTGCGTCGAATGGAAGCATCCACTTTTACTGTCACCCGAAGATGAGGGAAATAGCGGTCATCCCACTCTTTTTTGATTCTCTTCCATAAGAGGGGATCGGCGCGATGCACCGCCTCGCCAAAACCAAAAACATCCGTTTTTTCATGCTGGGCCGTTTCAATCGCCTGTTTCACTTCCCGTTCAATATCCCGGCCAATGGCCTTTTCCAATTGGAACAATTGCCGGTAGTCATCCAAACGAATCGGAACGTATGCTTCACTGATATCTCCTTCCGTTTGAATGTGAACCAAAATCGATGGCCTTCCCTTTTTCCATTGGGGCTTGACTTCTGTTTTCACCCGCACGGTTCGATAGCCAATCGCTTCTTTTTTTCCATTCCAGGGGATCGTGATATTCGTTTGTTTAATTCGATCCAGCACCCAAAGCACGCCCCTTGATGTCGACCCGCTCACCCAGCGAACAAGGTGATCTTTTTTAAATAATGCCAATCCGTCCAAACTGATTCGGACGTTCGGGACCGATGTCTGGACGTTGGTTTGCCGTTTGCCGCGCTGGGGATCCCCTTCAATGGTAATACCGGTCATCACCGGATTTCTTCCGGCTCCAGACAAGCTACGAATCGCCCACCAGACATCGGTGTTGATTGTCTGCCCCCAGGCCATCTCGGAAAACTCCAACGTCTTAATAATTTGGTTGGCGGAAATTTTATCAATCGGTGTCAACACAGCTAGCACATCTTTCGCCGAATGGCCACGGGCAACAACCAGCCGTGAGGTCGTGCGAAACTGGTTGTTCCGTTCCATCGCATCGAATACCCCATTCAACCCCTCACGCGCCACCTCTTCGCCGATGACCACCAAGTTCGTATGGCCATAATACAGAATGCGTGACAACTTCTTCGAGGCTTTTCGGCTTGCCTCGACCAACGTGTCTCCGGTCGACGTATACATGGAAACGGGCACGCCGGCCGCCCCGCCGCCACGCTGGGTCGCGCCGGCGACGTTGCCCGGGTTGACGACTTGAAACGAGGCCAAATATCTGCCGTCTTCTGTTTTATCAAGGCCAACGGCAATGACAAACGCTAAGTCAGGAAGCTCCTTTTTACTCCAACAACCAGCCAGCAACAGCGCACAAACAAAAAAGGACACAAACATGGCGATAGATCGTTTCATGATCCATCCTCCTTTTCCCGGCGTGTTGGTGCCGGAGGCTGCGGTTTCTGACCCCCTGATTGGCGAATGATATTTTTCTGGTTAATCAGGCGCGGCCGCTCGCGGTACATCCATGTCGGGATTCGAAACAGGGTATCGCCCATATTAGATGGGGTGAACGGAGCGAGCGGCGACATGTATGGCACCCCAAACGAACGCAAGCTGCATAAATGGAGAATCATGACCAACAACCCCATCATGATGCCGTAAAACCCGAACATCGCTGCTAAAAACATCAACCCAAAGCGGATGAGACGGGCTGAAATGGCGATGGCAAACGACGGCGTCGCAAAGCTGGCGATCGCCGTGATCGAAACGACGATCACCATCGCCGAGGAAACGAACCCAGCTTCCACTGCCGCCTGCCCGATGACCAAGGCGCCAACAATCGACACCGCCTGTCCGACTGCACGCGGCAGCCGAATCCCCGCTTCACGCAAAATCTCAAATGTCACTTCCATCATCAACGCCTCGACAAAACCAGGAAACGGTACGGCCTCACGCTGGGCGGCAATGGCGATGACAAGCTGAGTTGGGATCATTTCTTGGTGAAACGTCGTCGCCGCTATATAAATGGCCGGCGCAACGAGCGAGAGAAAAAAAATCAATACGCGCAAAAAGCGAAGAGCAGTGGCGATATCAAAACGGGCATAATAATCCTCTACCGCTTGAAAAAATTGGATAAACAAAGCCGGCACGATCAAGATAAACGGCGTCCCATCAATAAAAATCGCTATCCGTCCTTCCAACAGGTTGGCGGCTACCACATCGGGACGCTCGGTATGATAGATCGTCGGAAACGTCGTAAACGTTTGATCTTCGATTAATTGTTCAATATAACCGGACTCAAGCACGCTGTCCGTATCAATGCGGCGCAGGCGCGCTCTCACTTCCTCGATAACCTCGTCATTGGCAATGCCTTTGATGTACATGATCGCGACATCCGTTTGCGTCACGGTGCCGATTTGCATCGTCTCCAGCCAAAGATTCGGATTTCTAATGCGACGGCGGATCATCGCTGTGTTCGTGCGCAACGACTCCGTAAATCCCTCGCGCGGCCCGCGGACGGCGATTTGCGTTTGCGGCTCTTCGATCGAACGATATTCCCCGCCTTTCGTACTCGCGCTGATGGCAAACGGCACCCCGTCGATGAGCATGACCGTCGCTCCGGAAAACAGCTCAAAAAAGAGCTTCCTCCAGTCAGAAATATGTTTCACACCGCCGACCGCGGCGAGCTTTTTCTCGATCCATTGAAACCGCTCTTTTTCCTCAAGCGCCAGCGGAAACGACGCTTGAAGCAGCGGCGTCAGCACAAACTCGTACACGTTTTTCTCATCAACAAGCCCGTCGACAAAAATGATAGCCGCCTTGATTTGCCATTCCTGGCCCAACGCAAAACGGCGAATGACAACATCGTTGCTCTCTCCGGTCTTTTGGCGAATGATGTCAATATTGACGGCCAGTTCAGCAGAAAGCGGCTCTTGCGGGACATCCGACGCCTCGCCGCTATGGTCCGGTCCTTCTTGCTTGACGTCCATTCGCTTTTTCTGCCGGCTCATCCCCCATTGAAACAGCATGCCCCTCTCCTCCTCGCTCCGCATCATTTTATCATCCATTATAGACAAGCGGCCAAAAACGTATACGACAGCGTATCGTTTCCTTCTTGCTAGCAAACACTAACCTCAAAAAGCGGCAGGTGTCTGGCGTTGAAAATCATTTTTGTCTCTCTCACCTTTCTCTTGCTTCTGATCACTACCGCCGTCGGAATGGACAGGCTGATGGGACTGACGTTATACCAATCGCTCCATAACGTCATCAATCCGTTTCGCGTCATGGAGACGCCTGAGCTGTTCATCTTATTTCTGTTCCTTCTTTTGTGGGTGCTCGATTTGTTGACCGTATGGCTTTGGCGGCGGAAAAAAACGGCTTCTTGACAAAAAATGAAACGGGCAGGAATCTTCCCCTGCCCGTTTGCCTGTCATTTTTCGATTTTCTCCCACATGTGCCGCTCTTCTAGCCATTGACGCACATGGAGGTTGTATTCATCGAGTGGGAGGCTGAATGAATCGCCGTCGCTTTGCAGCAATTCAATATTCCCCTGCCATGCGCGCCCCCCGCCGATGATGTCCTCCACCGGCTCATTCCATAAATCTTGTTTGAGCGCCTGGACAAACGACTCGATCTCCTTCGGCTCGGCAAGCACAACCTCTGCCCGCCCAGTTTCCACATTTCGGATCGTCACCTGACGGATCGGCGCATAGCCGCTTGGGCGAAGCAGCAAATAATATTGCTGCTTATATTCTTTTGAACCCATGATGCGCTGAAAATACGGCATGTACGGTTCAATCGGCACTACGTAGCGGCGGAGGAGGCGCGTGCCGTCTTTCAGCACATAGCCGATCACAACTGTCCGGATGTTGGCAAACCGAGGCGGCGACGGCTGATCGTGCACAAGCTGCTCATGGAACGCCCTTACAGCTTTGATGTTGTCTTGGCTGCGCAAAAACTGATCAACTTCTTGAAATGAGCGGCCTATCATTTCAGGATGTTCAAAATTCATGGTCGATTGGCCGAAATATACTTGTTTGATGTCCGCCAGCGCCGGCACGCGCTGTTCGTAACCGAGGGGATCCAAATGAACAAGCAGGCAGATGACCCCCATCGCTCCCGCAAACGCGATATATCCTTTCCAACGGTGAAAGACGCGCCACGTTTTCGCAATCACCATCTGGGCAATGGCATACCCGATCAAGGAAAAGCTGATATAGCCGAATACCGTCCAGCTCCACTTGCTTTCCACGTTTCCGAAATAGAAACCGCCAACAAGCCAAGAACAAAATGCCACTCCATACACAAACAGCGGGCGAAGCACTGAAAAGGCGAGCGCCTGCCCGGCCGCTTCCGTCGGCCGCCGCTCGTACAGCCAAATGGACAAACCGAAAAATAGAAGCGACAACAGCAACAACATCCCGATTTCTCCCGCACTCATCGCTTGATCCGTCAGCATCGCATAACGAATCGGCATCACCCACTGTTCCAGTTCGCTTGATAAATAGTACATATCCGGAAATCCGTATAATAATAGCGACAAGTTGCTAAACATAAGGACCATGATGCCGGCCGGAAAAACGAGAAAAATGTTTGTCAACACAATGTGAAGCACCGATTGGCCGACAAGCACCCCAATAACGATGCTAAAAGCAAAAATAACCGTTTCCATCACCAGCGTCTCACCGAACCAACGCCCTACATCCGCCGCCCCAATCGGCCACGGGAGATCGAGCCCATACAGGCATCCAATGGCGGCCAACGCTGTCACTGCAAGCGGCACAATCAAAAGCATCCAGCCAAATAGCACTTGCCCCACAAGCAGTTCGGTGCGGCGGATTGGCAAGCTATGGATGAAATCAGCCGACCGTTTCTCGTGCATGTAGCGAAGCACACCGGCCGCCGCCAAGATCGGGACAAGCCAAGCAATCAGCGTCTCAAACCCATTGGATATATAGTATACGTTCTTCCATTGCGGCACATTTCCGACTTTTGGATCATATTGCGAGTACGAAAGCCCAATCGGCAATACGATCGCCGCCAGCCATAACAGCAGATGAATGATGGCAATCCAGCCGATTTGGCGAACATTTTGCGTCCACATGGCGCGGTTAGCCGACAACCGTTTCGCGGACATCGACAACATCCCCCATTTCATACACAAAAATTTCTTCCAACGACAACGGCAAGACGTCAAGAATGAGCGGAGCAAACGAACTCACCGTCTCTTCGATGGATCGTTTCTCGCCGCGGACGACAAGAAGAACGATGCTGCCGCGCTCCTCGCGATGCACGATGTCAAGGCGTTCGGCCAACTCGCTCGGAAATCCGCCGCGAAACGCGACTTGAATTTTATGCATCCCGGCGCGCAGCTCGTTTAAATCGCGCTCCATCCGTACGGTCCCTTGCGCCATCAATCCGACGATGTCGCATAAATCTTCGAGCTCGCGCAAATTGTGCGACGAAATGACGACCGTCATCTCCCGTTCGGCCACTTCTTCTATGAGCAGCTGCTTCACATGACGGCGGACGAATGCATCGAGCCCATCAAGCGGCTCATCCATAATGAGCACATCCGGCTGGACGGAAAAGGCGAGCCAAAACGCCGCTTGGCGCTGCATGCCTTTGGAAAACTGCTGAATTTTTTGATCAACATCAAGCGAAAAAGCGGACCGCAATTCTGTAAACCGCCCGCGGCTGAACGACGGGTACAGTTGCTCGTAAAAATCCGCCATTTGCCGAATCGTCGCGTGCGGAAAAAAGTAGACAAAGTCCGGCAAAAACAAAAGGCGTTGCTTCACCCGGACATTTTCCCACACATCCTCCCCGTCCACTGTAATCGTTCCGCGATCTTGGCGGAGAATGCCGGCCATCATCTTGAGCAGCGTCGTTTTTCCGGCGCCGTTCGGGCCGAGCAGCCCGTAAATCGCTCCTTTTGGCACCATCATGTTCGCGCCCTTGACGGCCGCAAACCGATCAAACGTTTTCGTCACGTCCACAAGTTGAATCACGATTCTCCCCCTCTTTCTCTCCTTCTCGAACCCATTGCCATAACTGCTCATTCGTCACCCCTAAAAACCGTGCTTCCTTGACAAGGCGGACAAGCTGCTCACGGACCGTAGCGATCGCCTCGATGTTTGGTTCTTTCGAGCGCGGGGCAACGAAGCTGCCTTTCCCTGGAATCGAATAAATCCAGCCGTCGCGTTCCAGTTCGCGGTACGCTTTTTGAATCGTGTTCGGATTCACCATCAGCTGTTTCGCCATCGTCCTGACCGATGGCAGCTGATCGTGCGGCTGCCATAGTTCGCGGACGATCATTTCTTTCATTTTGTCAATCAGTTGTTCGTAAATCGGCTGGCGACTGCGGATATCAAGCTCAAACATCTCCCCTCCTCCTCTCATTGTCACAACCGTACTATAACTAATAGTACACATAAAACAGAAGAAAGGCAAGAGTTTTTTCCAAAATAAAGAAAGAATCCATCCCTGGATTCTTTCTTCCTCTCATTCCGACGCCGTCGGCCGCCGCGTTGACCGTTGCCGCTCGGCGGGCTGATACGTCTGAACAAACAGCCCATCTCCTTCGAGCCACTCGGCGATCAACACGTCTTTTGGCGAGGCAATTCCTTGTTTTTGCAGTTTGGCGGCCAGCCATTGCTCCGTTTTCCCAAGCTCCGCTAATTCGTCTGCCAACAGCTGGCCATCCCGGATCAGCGTCACCGGGACATACACCGGGTGGGGTGGCAGACGGAAATCTTCACGCCGATCGTCAAATGAAGCCATTTCATGCTGCGCCCCCCTTGCATGCCGTTGATGTTCGCCCTTTCTTCCCTGTATTGTGCCCCCTGCCGCCTGAGAAGTTTCGCTGTTGGTTTGCCGTTGGAACGGATAAATTCCCCTGGACTGGAAACACTATCGTTTTAGAAAGCCAATCAGCGGCATTTCATCAGAAAAGAAGCCGGTTCAGCAAGGTTTCTGGAATCAGCAGCCTTTTGCCCTACATCCCCCGCCCTTTGGAGATTGCACGGAAAGAAAGGGATTCATGATGAACGGACAACCGCTTAGCGCCCTGCAATTGTTATTCATGATCATGCTGTCGGTCGGGCTGATGAATCATGTCATCATCATCCCCTTTATGCTTGAGGCCGCCCACCGCGATGCGTGGATCGCCGCCTTGGGAGCGTTGGGAGGTTTGCTCCTCTGGCTGCCGCTGCTTTATTTCACCATCCGACAACTGAACGGCGAGCGGCTGTTTGACTGGCTCAAGGCCCGGTTTTCGAGCGCGGCTGCTTATGCGGTGGCCGGTGTCAGCAGCGCATTCTTGCTTCTTCATAGTTTTGTCACGTTAAACGATACGGTCACGTTTACCACCACCTCTTATTTGACGGCGACGCCGAGATGGGCGCTGATTTTGGTCATCGTGGCCGTTTGTTTTTATAACTCGTACCAAGGCATCGACTCGATTGCCAACACTTCCATGATCATTTGCCCGTTCGTCATCGTGTTTGGTTTTTTCGTTATGCTCTCGACCACGCCTCATAAAGATTATTCACTGCTCAGACCAACGCTTGAACATGGTGTTGGACCTGTGCTCAACGGCATGATGTACGCCGGAGCGGGATATGTGGAAGTGATCGTTCTATTGTTTCTCTCCCATCGCCTGCCTCGCCCATTTTCATGGAAGGCGCTTGCCGCGATTGCCTTCTTCACCGCCGGGCTGAGCATCGGGCCGACGATTGGCGCCATCACCGAGTTTGGCCCCGAGCAGGCGACGCGCCTTCGCTATCCGGCATTTGAGCAATGGCGGATGGTCAGTTTAGGGACGTACATTGAACATGTCGACTTTATGTCGATCTACCAGTGGATATCAGGCGCCTTTATCCGCATCTCCTTGTCGATGGCGCTCATTGTAGAGCTGTTCCCGATCCGCCATCCGCAAACCCGCCGTTGGGTGCTCATTGTCCTTTACTTGGCGATCACATTGGCGGCGCTGGCGCCGGTCAGCGATGAACAGTTTTTGTATTTTGTCAAACATGGGGTGCTGCCGGCATCGCTGCTGTTTAGTCTTGCGCTGTCCGTTGTGTTAAGTGGTTTCGCTTTGTTGGCATACCGAAAAAAGAAAAGAGGGGTGGCAGGATGAAACGACCCATGCGCGCCGCCGAAGGCAAGCGGTTGAAAGACGATTACACAGGGCTCGAGACCGTCATCATCTCCGAAGAGGCGTTGCGCACGATGTACGCCAAATGCCCGGATGTCATCATGACGGAAGCCGCGATTCCATCCTCTTTGCCTGACGGCTCGGCGGCTGTGGTGCACTTGCTGTTTATTTATTGTGAAGAACTGTGCGATACGCAAATGCTGCAAAAGGCCATTTATCCGATGTTCCGCGAGCTGTGCGAACACCATCCATGCTTTTCGGCCGCCGACATCGAGGCCCGCAAACCGGCGGCGCTTGAGTATATGGGAAAAGAAGTGCGGATCGATGATCTCAACTTCAAGCTGTTTAGCGGTGATTTGCTCATTTATTTTCACGAAGCCGATGTCTTGTACACGATGCCGCTCGCCAGCCCGCCAAACCGCGATCCGGAAGAGCCGAGCACGGAAGTATCGATCCGTGGACCCAAAGATGGATTTATTGAAGAAATCAGCAAAAACGTGGCGCTCATCCGCAAGCGGCTGCGCTCGCACCGGCTCGTCTATGAACCGTTTGTCATCGGCACGCGCAGCCAGACAAAAGTCGGGCTCCTCTATGTCGATGATATTGCCAACACGACCATCATCGATGAGGTGAGAAGCCGTCTGCTCAGTTTGTACATCGACTCGGTGACAAGCACCAATCAAATTGAGGAGTGGTTGTCTGACACCCGGTTTTCTTTGTTCCCGATGTTCGGTTATACCGGGCGGCCCGATTTTGCCGTCAATTCGCTCCTCAACGGCCGTTTTATCATCTTGGTCGACGGGGCGCCGACCGCCTTGATCGGCCCGGGCAATTTAACGTTTTTGCTGAACACGTCGGAAGATAACAACACGTTTTTCTTGTTTGTCGTATTTCAGCGCCTGCTTCGGCTCGTCGGCACTTCGGTCGCCATTTATTTGCCGGGCGCCTGGGTCGCCTTGACCTCCTTCCATCCGGACCAGCTTCCGTTCACCTTGCTGGCGACGCTCATTTTGTCGCGCCAAGGAGTGCCGCTTCCAGTGCCGCTGGAGATGTTTGTGATGATGATTTTGTTTGAGGTGTTTAAGGAAGCCGGGATGCGTCTGCCAATCGCCATCGGGCAGACGCTGTCCGTCGTCGGCGGCTTAATCATCGGCCAGGCGGCGATCAACGCGGGGCTTGCCGCCCCGGCCACACTCGTCATCGCCGCCATTTCCGTCATCTCGACATTCACGCTCGTCAACCAAAACATGGCCGGCAGCGTCACCTTGCTGCGGTTTATTGTCTTGACGGCTTCCACCGTTCTTGGCCTGTTTGGCTTCATTCTGTCGCTGTTTTTCATCTTGACTTATGCAGTCAACTTGCGCACCTGCGGCATTCCGTACTTGACGCCGCTGGCGCCGCCGTCCAAAGATATCGGGAAAGCGTTTATCCCGAGCACATGGAAGCAGTTCCGCACGCGCGACCGCATTGTCCGTCCAAATGATCTCATTGCAAAAGAGAGGGAACGAAAATGAGGAAGCGAGTCATTCCCATCATCGCCTCTATCATGCTGCTTGGCGGTTGCTGGGACACACGCAACATCGATCACACTGTCTACATTCATTCAATCGGGATCGACTACAAAGATGGCCAAGTAATCGCCTACGTGCAATTGATCGATTTCACCGCCCTTGCCAAAGTCGAAGCGGGGGGCGGCAGAGAAAAAGCGGCGATTTCCGTCGGCAAAGCCGCTGGCGAAACGTTTAATATCGCGACCGACAAAATCTACCCTTCCATTCAACAAAGGGTGTCATGGGGCCATGTAAAAAGCATTGTCTTTACGAAACGGGCCTTGCAAAAAGGCATCGTAGCCGATGTGATCGACGTGCTGAACCGTTACAATGAAATTCGCCATACGGCGTGGGTGTACGCGACCGATGAGCCGCTGTCCGAGCTGTTTGAAGCGACGCCGTTGTTGAACGCTTCCTCGTATTATTCGCTGTTGTCCAATCCGGAAGAAATCTTTCAACAAAGTTCGTTTATCCGCCCGATCCGTCTCAGCCAATTGATTGCTGCGATGGATGAAAAAGCTGATGTAGCTAGACTCCCTTATTTAACAATTGAAGACAATCGTTGGGTGGAAAATAAGAAGCCAAAACAAATGTTGGCTATATCCGGCATTTGTTTTCTTCACGATTACCGCCTGCAAGGATGCGAGGGCCGTTCCGATTTGCAAGGGCTTCGTTGGTTGGAGCAGGACGTTCGGCGCACCCCGATTTATGTCAAGCAAAAAGAGAAAACCGTTGCCTCCCTAATCGTCCATAATCCAACAACGAAGTGGTCGGTCGACGTGAAGAACGGAAAGTATGCTTTTACTGTAAACGTCAAGGCGCAAGGAAATCTCCTCGAACTGCGTGAACCGCTCTCACGAAAACAACTGACCAAACTGGCGGAACAAACGGTGAAACAAGAAATCCACCGCTTATATAAACTTGGGAAAGAGCAACAGATCGATATATTGAATCTAGCGGAGCAACTGTATCGCCAGCGTCCGGATCTCTGGAAAAAACATCAGATCAACGGCCTCATCCCACTCCATAACAACACGCTATTCGTAAACGTCGAGCTCGTCATCAGTGCATCTGGAAAAGAAAAGCTGAATTACCGCGCTGGCGATTGAAAAGACAAAAATGAAGCGCCCTCTTGCCTGCGCTCACGCTGGGAAATGGGGCTTTCTCTGGTGGCAAGGATCAAGTATAATTTAGCCATATTAAGATCTATGGTTGGAACGGGGGAGAACGATGGGGGTTCATACGGAACGAACAAGCGCCGTCAGCATGACCGTCTACCCGATTTTGTTCGCATCAGCCTCGGCCACTTTTTGAACGATGCGATGCAGGCGGTCATCCCGGCGCTCTTTCCGATTTTGCGCTCGACGGCGGCTTCGTTTACGCTCGCTGCCGCTCCTTGGCGCCTTGGCGGTTTGGCTGCTGAAAGACCGGACATAGCCAATGCATATTTTTCTTTCAATCTCTTTCCGCTATAATGAAAGGTGATGATGTCTATTCAGTTAGGAGATTTTTCGTATGGCCGGTTTATACATTAACCAGCACGTCTTGAACAACTTATTTTATATTTTGGTCACGATCTTTGCCTTTTCCTTTATTTATGACCATAGTCGAGCGATCCGGCAGCGCCCGCTCTATGGCCGGGCGCTGCTTGGGGTTTGTTTGGCGTTGGCGGCCGTGTTGTGCATGAAATTTCCGATTTACATGGATCCGCTGTGCGTCCATGATTTCCGGCAAATTCCGTTTTTGCTTGGAACATTGTATGGCGGCGGCGCAGTTGGGGCGGTGCTGTTTGTTTTCTTGATGGGTGCGCGCACCATATTGTACGGTTTTCAGCCACTTACAGTGGTCGTCTATGCCATTATGTTCGCGGCAGCGGCCGCCGCCGCCCCGCTGTTTCGGAAACTGCCCCGGTCCGGCAAGCTGCTGACTGCGCTGTGGCTGACGTTTTTGCTCGCGGTGCTGACGACATTTGTCGCCGTGATTGTTGCTGATTTTCCGGTAACGAAGCCATATATCGTGTATTTTATTATGATGCCGCCGTTCGTCATGATGTTCGCTGTCTATTTGATGGAGACGCTTCATGAGGCGCAGCTCGCTCGGGCAGAGCTGATGAAGATGGAAAAAATGGAGATCGTCAGCCAAATGGCGGCCAGCATTTCCCATGAAATCCGCAACCCGCTCACCGTCGTCAAAGGATTCATCCAGCTGCTGCAAACGGGTCGGCTGCCGCGCGAAACCGAAGAGCGGTACATTCGCATCGCCTTAGAGGAACTCGAGCGGGCGGAAGCCATCATCCGCGACTATTTGACGTTTGCCAAACCGGCGCCGAAAGAAACCGAGCCGATTAATGTGTCCACCCAGCTTCAGAAAGTGTTGCAAATGATTACGCCAATGGCGCATATGCATTCGATCCATGTATCCTCTTCCCTCGAAGATGGCATCGTCATCGGAAACGTACAATATTTCCAACAGTGTTTTCTCAACTTGTTGAAAAACAGCATTGAGGCGATGCCAAACGGCGGCACGCTTCATGTCGCGGCTGAGAACCGGGGGGCATCAGTCGTCATTACCATTTCCGACAACGGCGTTGGCATGACGAAAGAACAAGTGCGCCGCTTCGGCGAGCCATACTTCAGCACAAAAGAAAAAGGCACTGGGCTTGGTGCGATGGTCGCCGTCAAAATCATCGAACAAATGGGAGGAACGTGGACGATCGAAAGCGCCGTACAAAAAGGGACGACGTTGACGATCACGTTGCCGGCAAGTCGGGTGGGACCGCCGACGGCAGAACAAAGCGCCGTCGGCTGAACGAAAAAACGGATGCCCTGTTTTGGACATCCGTTTTTTCTTGGTGATTGGCGCGATCATTTGACTTCCTCAAAATAATCTTTGTAAAACCCGCCGACTTTTCCGCTGTTGTCAATGACAAAATAAAACTCGTCGGTTTCGTTTTTTACTTCATATACTTTGCCCGGCGTCAATACATTGCTGACCATGTACTTTTCCGCGTTCGTGTGAACGCACTTTACTTTTTTGATCGTCGGCCGGGTCGCCCATGTGTGATGAATCATGGCGTCATCTCCTTCTCTTTATATTTTTCCCCTTCTTTATTGTAGCGACCCGGACAACCGGCTGCAACGTCCCATTCGCCATTTGCCGCTATGGCCGACGCCTCAAATCGTTGGCGGCGGCGGGCAACCGTGCTAACGACCTGTTGCTACGGCTCATCGCGCACCCCCTCAAATTCGATGATGCGCCCGCACGGCTCAACCATCGTTTCGCCGTTCGTTTCCACTTCGCGGAAAATTGGCTGCTCGATGCGGCGGACAGGGCGGTAGCCTTCCTGTTTCATTCGCGCTAAACAGGCGGCGATCGTTTCCCCTTCCGCTACAGTAAACCGTTTTTTCTTCATCGCTTTCCTGGCCAAAGAGGCGCGCCCTCCCTCCTCCCACTAGAAATGTTGACATATCAAGGCTTCACGGCCTTTCCTTATAACTATTGTACCTCAAAAAAGAAGCCGGATCGCTTCATCCGGTTCAGCATGTTTTCTGCACATATTTTCGGTACAGCCCGTACAGCTCCGCCGCCTTGTACGTTTCAATTTTTTTCCGTCCAACCGGATGACGGGCGATGCCCGCCTTTTTCAACTCAGCCACAAGCCATCCTTTCGAGCCGAAATGCGCCATGGCGCTCCCCCCCCTCTTTTGTCATCCGCTTGTCTTTATGATGTATATGTGTGCAAAAAGGGAGCAAGAACATTGTTGTCCATATGGCGTGAACTACCCCCACTTAATTTTCTAGCGAAAATTTGAAGTGGGGGCTTCCAAAGAAGTTTGACTGCTTCAAGCAATCCTTATTCTTTGAGGCGTGTCCACTTCGCCGCTAGAGCATAAGACACTCAGGTCTACAGCTTTACTTTTCTTTAAGATGTTTAATGCGCCATTGACATCAGCATTAATTAGTTTGCCAGACTTTGTTCGATACAAGCCGCGCTTAATACGTTTGCCGCTGAACTTATATTCTTTTGGATTGTCGGCATTATATTCAGGAATCTCATCGCCGTCAAAAAAGCTGGCTTGAGACGTATATGATTCTTCCTGTTTCAAGAATTCAATGCCGTAAAATTCACAAAGATATTCTAGTTTTTCTTTTATGTTACCGAGAGGAATATTGACAAAGTTTTGATTTGTCTTTTTTCCTAGATTAATATTGCGTTGCCATGTTTCCGCATAGCCAATGACAAGTTTGCCAATTTACAATCCGACGTTGTACATGTTCTTGGCAATATGGCACAGTTCTCGAAGAGTCAAGTATTCTTCTTTGGTCAAACCATTTAGCTGTTGTTTGATACAAAAATACATTTTTTCACCTCCCATCTAACTATATTATACTATATTTTACTGAATCTATCCTATTTTCAGCAAAATATAGTTAAGGCCACGAGTGTTGATTATCCAAAATTATACATACGCCTTCCATAAATTTGGGCATACTCAAACAAAGCAGCGGCCATCCCGGATTTCCAATCGAGAGGAAGCTGCCCAGAGAAAAAACGGCGAACGAACGAAATGAAGGAAAGAGAGACGTTCGTCTGTTTTTTGGTTTGATCATACAGCCATCGCAGCAACACATACGCGATGAACGCCGCAAACAGCTGATTGTATACCGCATTTTCCGTCGTGCCAAACAAGGTCGGGACATTCAGATATTGCTTCACCCAACGGAAAAAGACCTCAACAGTCCAACGTTGTTGGTACATGTCGGCAATGGTTTCCGCAGACGCATGGAAGAGGTTCGTCACGACCCGAATGTCGCGGCCATTCGCATCTCGAAAGATCACCACCCGGTGACGCTTGGTGGAGCGGCATTGTTTCGTCCCCAACTGGCACGTGAAGTCGGCTTGAACCGATGAGGATGTGCTGGAAAGGCGTTTCAAGCTTTTTTTCTGATGAAGTTCGATGTTGTCCTTCATCCGAATGACAAAGAGCTGATGCTGCTCCACAAATCGATCGAGGCGTTCGATTTTGAAATACGCCCGGTCTTCCACCAGCACTTGTTGAGCGTTCGTCAACTGTTCTCCCACCGGGCCATCATGACGCAGTCCGATGGTTTCCACCACGTCTGCCGGCAACGAGGATTCCGGCGAATACGCGACGTGCAGCTTCACTCCGGCGCGTTCGCCGTGATACGGCGCCCATGGCAGGCGGTTTTTCCCGACCGTGACGGTCGTCGAATCCACCACCCGAAGCGGTTTGGGAAACCGAAGCGAACGGCGGGTTTGGCGGTTGCACTTGGAAATGATCAACGCCAACAAGCGTTTCATGATGTCATAGGGAACGTCTTTCGCTTTCTTGGATACTGTGGAATAATGGAATCGCGGCAATCCATACAGAGGCCCCACATCGGCTCCGTGGCGAAAGCTTTTCCATTGATGCATGGCGGCCAGCAGGAAGAAGTGAATCCACTCGCGCAACGTAAAGGTTCGAGACGAATCACGATCCCCAACCGCTTCGGCAATCCGTTGAATCTCTTCATCCGAAACAAGTTTTTGCATCAAATTCGGGAGTGTGGTATGCTTGTTCATAGAGAGCACCTCCTGGGTTTGTTTGTGTCGCTACTCACATTCTACAGGAAAGGTGCTCTTTTTTCTATACCCTTTGGATTTTATTGGATAATCAACACGCCTGAGTTAAGGCGATTCATCTCCCACTTACTCCGCTTCGCTTCGTTGAAGTGGGAGTCTTCTCGCCTAATTAAGATAAAACAAAAAAAGAAGCGGCTTCTGCTAACGGGTTCGGTTCAGAAGTACAAAATCAAAAAAAACAGTACAAATAACAGCGTAATTAGCACAAAATTCGAACTAAATTTAACAAGGTAAAAAGCACATTAAAACGCTTGGGTTTATTCCAAGCGTTTTAAACTAAAATTATATTGACTTGTTAAATCAAGACTGTTACTAAAAGGTTACTACCGTACTTCAATTACAAAGGCATAACTTGAATCTCCCTTTTCCCATCTTGCTGAAACATCATACACATAAACACCTTTTTCTTTTGGTAATAGTATCACATTATCATTTATTGGAACATTTTCTGTTTTTATATTTGTAAGCCATCTATTTACTACTAATGTATTTTCTTTAGGCTCGTCTTTGAATTCTATTTTCAATTGGGAATTTGGTGGTACAACCACAGGTTTTAGTTCTTGATTTTTAATGAGTTCTGGCGGAGAACTTGTATCAGCACAAACAGAATTAAGTAATCCATTCCAACAATACGAACCTTGTGTCACTTCTACCTTTTTTTCTCCAACAGTTATGGTTGGTAAAGGTGGTTTAGCACTAAATAGTCCAATAACAAAATAACCACCAATGCCTAACACAATTAATACTAATAATGGAATTAAAAACTTTTTCATACACTTCCCTCCTCGTGGGTTAATTTTCCCTTTGCTAATTTTCTAAGTAATCTATATATTTAGTTTAACATAAAATACTAAAATCCTTAAAAAGGATTTCGTCAAAAAATATTGATATTTCAACAAAAATAAAAAACCAAATCGTATGGTGATTTGGTCTTATAAAATATCAAATCCCTTTCAATTATGGTTATTGCATATAAATTATTTCTTTTAAATCAAATCGTTTTTTTGCAATGCCTAATCGTTGAGCAGGTGTTCCTACTGTCTCTTTTGTTTTGTATGCTAAACAAAAATTGTAGTAAGTCCGAAGTATGGTAAGAGCCATTTGAGCATACTTTGGGTTAAAGTTTGAATAGATATAGCTTTTTCCGTCACCACGAGCTGTTGTCAATGGTCTTTCTAAAATAGATAGCCGTCTTCGAATGTGCTGGATAAAGGTATTCGTGGCGTTGTCATTCACATTTAAAACAAGATTGGCAATGTCCTTCGGTTCGAATGATGAAAGATTGGTTGTACAATCAACCCATCGAAATCCTCTGTCAATTGTCGCAAGCGGATGTTCAATCGGATTATCAGCGTATTCATAATGACTGCTGCCATCTGAAATGACTTTTTTATGAAATTGGTGTGTATGAAATAATTCTTCCAGTTTTAGAAAAGCCAATTTTCGCAAAGACTTTGTATCATAACCAGAGTTAATTCCCCAGTTGATTAAATCCACTCTTGCTTGAACAAATTCCTCACGAGCTTGTTTCCGAGATTTTGTTTTATCCGTTTGACAAAGAAAATGGTGGGCATCAGATAAGCGAATTTCTTTGGCAAATACACGATAAAGGGAAGTCATCAATGAATTGTCTTTATCTGTCACAAAACGCCACTCTGAAGCCTTTACAAGCTGTTTAATAAGCCAATAATGAGCAATCGTTGTATAAGTTGAATTAATGTGTAATCCATCAATATACTTGGCTCTGTGTTCAATTTTATCTAATTCGGCTTGATACTCGACATAAGTTTGTGTGTCATTTTTAGACGGAGGCATCGGATAATGAGAATATTTCGGAATGCGAGCGTGTTTCTTGGCAAATTCATTTAGGTGGTCTTCTTTTAAAAGAACGGTATCAAGGGCAATATCCCTCAATGAAATATCCCAATCAAATGCCACATCGCTTCGGAACACATACCTTGAGAATAAATCGGCAGTAATCACCACATTGGTTGGGAATTGACTTTCCTCTAAATCATCATACTGGCTGCCACCCATTCCTTTTTTCCGAACATTGTTGAGGAAATAGGTCATTTTATCGGTATTGAGCCATATTTCTTTAAACTGCATATTTTGAAGCGGTTTTGTTTCGTGCCGTTCCAAAAACTCCAAACATCTTCGATAAACAAATTCTAATTTATCGTAATAGGTACCTCTCCCAATTTCCAAAAGTTCGCAAGTTCTGGTAATCGGAACCCGACTTAACAATAACTTTGTAAACCAAAGAAGAATATCACTTCGTTTTTGATTGTATGTGATAGATTGCTTACGGTTAGGTAATACATTGGTAAACTTCTTGCACGTCTTACATTGCCATCTTTGTGATTTACCTGTGCTTTTTCCACGTTTATAGAATGCCTTTGGTTCGTTAAAAGGCGTACAATCTTCCGCAATACAACAATCTTTATGAAATTGATAATCGGGTTCAACATCTTGGATACTGTTGATTCTGATTAATCGTTCAATTTCTTGTGCGATAGACCAATTCGATAGTGTTATGGCGTGGCAGTCCAAAGTAGCTCCTTTTGTTAGATTAATTGGGTCTGGATTGCATTTAATGGTTTTGTCCGTTCCAGTTCCTGATAATTTATACCGACTTGGTTTCCCTTTTGTTTCAAATCTTTCTTGAGGAAGACCGTGCCACTTACAATACGGATTGGAACAATGATTGTATTGAATTTTGTAGATGTTTCCGTTCCAAGTGAATTCAGTTGGTTTGAACAGTAAATCTTTGTATTTAGTTCCGAACTGCTTTGGTGTTAACAATTCGTAATCTTTTGTTCTTTCTGCTGTTTCTGCCATCGAAACAGGGGAATGTACATTCACAAGATTATCTTCTTTGGTAGCCAATCTCTTTAATTTAGCCAAAGTTATCGCTCTCCAATAAATATTCGATTTCCAGTTGTTTTACAATTCTTTTGTTATTTCGTTTTTTGCTAATCCATTTGATGAAATCTTTATCTTCTAACAAGTTGAGAAGAAATGTATCAACAACTTCGCTTTCCGTGTACTCAGTGTATTCTGAATAGGTTTTTATAATCGCTCTTACTCGCTCAGAAATAAGCCAATCAACACGACTCGCATTGTTATTTTTGGGCTTAATAAACTTCATTTTATTTACACCTCGCAATAAAAATCGTCATACATTTAGTATGTCCAATTAGCATCAATTTTAACACATATTTGGAATACTGTCTGTTGGTCAGCAGTCACTTGCTAATTAAGATGCTAATTATAATGCGATTAATGGTCATAAATTAAATAAAACATTGATATATCAAGAAACAAAAGGGAGTCCATTTCATATGCGAATTGGACTCCCTTTTGTATTACTTTTTTTAATTTTGTACTCAACAACCGAACCCGTTAGGCTTCTGCGCCGCTTCCTTTGTTTACGCTGATGGCGATTTATGCTTTTTTCCCTTTAAGAAAAACGCCATCATTAACGCCAATACCGTCAAGCCGGTGGCGACGAAAAAGGCGTCGTTGATCCCCTCGACCGTTGACTGTTGCTGCACAAGTCCATACAACAGCTGAGCGATCGCCTCATCACTTGGGATGGCCTGTTTCAGTTGGCCGACAAGGCTCATGAACAACGGATTGTTTTCCGTCATTTCATTGCGATAAGCTTCCACATGGAATTTCGTCCGGTTGGACATGATCGTCACCAAAAACGCCGTCCCGAGCGAAGCAGCCACTTGGCGAATCGTATTCGACATCGCCGTGCCGTGGCTGTACAGATGGCGCGGCAAGGCGTTTAACCCTTCGGTCATAATCGGCATCCCGAGCATCGACATGCCGAACATGCGGAAAATGTAAAGCCAAATCAACTGGCTGTATGGCGTATCCATCGTCAGCTTGCTGAATTCCCACGTCGTCACGGCGGTGATGATCAAGCCAACGATAGCGAGCATCCGCGCGCCGATGCGGTCAAACACCCAACCAGAGATCGGCGACATCACCGCCATGACGATCGCCCCCGGCAGCAACAGCAAACCGGCATCGAGCGGCGTAAAGCCGCGCAAGTTTTGCAAATACACCGGAAGCAAGACCATGGCGGCAAACATCGCCATGTTAATGACCGAACCGATGACGGTCGCCAACGTAAACACTGGGTAGCGGAACACACGGAAATTGAGCACCGGATGCTCCGAGCGCAGCGAACGCCATGTGAACATGATGAGGAACAAGGCGCCGATGACAAGCGAAACAACCACTTCCGTCTCGCCCCATCCTTTGCTTCCGGCCTCGCTGAAGCCATACAGAACGCCGCCAAACCCGATCGTGGAGTAGACCGCCCCTTGCACGTCCAGCACTGGATTGCCTTTACGCGGCGTATGTTTCAGCCAGACGGAGGCAAGCACAATGTCTAAAATCGCGATCGGCAACACGACGTAAAACAACAGCCGCCATGTATAATGTTCAACGATCCAGCCAGACAGCGTCGGCCCGACCGCCGGCGCAAACATCATGGCGATTCCGACCGTTCCCATGGCCACCCCGCGGCGTTCCGGCGGGAAAATCGACAACATAATGACCATCATCAGCTGCATAATAATGCCGGCCCCGACCGCTTGTGTCAACCGCCCCGTGAGCATGACGGCAAACGACGGAGCGATCGAGCAGACAAACGCGCCGATGGCGAAAAACGACATGCCCGATAAAAACAACCGTTTCGCTGGAAACTTGGCGATTAAAAACGGGCTGATCGGGATGAGCACTCCGTTGACGAGCATATAGCCGGTCACGAGCCATTGAATCGTCGACGTTTCCACGTTGAAATCTTGCATCATATGCGGCAAGGCGACGTTGATCAACGTTTGATTCAAAATGGCGACAAACGCACCAAGCATGACCGTCGCCACAACCTTGCCGCGGCTGCCGATATCCCCAAGGCCGCCTTGACCGGCTGGAGCGGCCGGACGCCCATCCGTTCCTGTCGACGGCTCTGCTTTCGTTTCCGCTAACGGTTGAGCGTTGGCTTCCGCCGCTTCATCTGCCGCCTTCACCGCGGCTGAAGCCGGCTTGCGGCGGCGCAGCGCGATGTTGACCGCCGCCAAGACCAAAACGGCAAACACAATATAACCAATGACAAATGCTGTCATCCTCAATCACCTACTTATGGATGCGGACGGTGACGTTCATGCCCGGCACAAGTCCGGCTCCGCTGTAATTGTCAATGGAAATCGTAACGGGAATCACTTGGGTCACTTTCGTGTAGTTGCCGGTCGCATTGGAACTTGGCAACAGGCTGAACGTATTCGCTGTCGCGTTGCCGATTTTTTCGACTTTGCCGCTGAATTTGCGATCCGGATACGCATCGACATAAATATCGACGTCTTGCCCGATTTTCACGTCTTCAATATCCGTCTCTTCAATATTCGCCGTCACCCACAAATCGTTCAAATCAAACCCGCGGGCCAGCGGCATCCCCGCGGCGACAAACGAGTCCTTGACTGCGTTTTGCTGCACGATCGTCATCCGATGCGGCACTGTCACCGGAATCGTTGTTTTGCCGTCAAACACCTCGCCGATTTCTTCCCCAGCTGAGAAGGTTTTTCCCGTGTCGCCCCGCCAGGATGTCAGCTTCCCGGACAGCGGCGCAGCGACGGAGATGACCTGGCCGTCGATGCGGGCGTTGTCTGTTTTAATGTAATTCGTCGCTTCGTTCACATAGTAGTAGGCGGCAAAGCCTCCACCGACAAGCAAAATGAGCACAATGATGTTCAGCGCAACCAATCGTTTCACGTTCACCGTCTATTCCTCCCCGAGTAAAATCGCTTTAATTTTTTCATGAAGATGCAAAAACTGTTCAATCTCCTCTGGAGAGACGAGTTCTTGAATGCGGCCAAGCCGCCGGCGCAGCACCGACTGCTCGCCAAACGCTTCCGACACCGTCTCTTTTCCTTTTTCCGTCAAACTCAAAATGACCGCGCGCCGATCTTGCTTCGACGGCTCTCGGACAACAAGGCCGGCGCCGACGAGCCGGTCAACCGTGCCGCTGACATTGCTGTTGCTTAAGTTTAATTTTTCCGCCAAGTCATTCAGGCGAATATGCTCTTTTTTCAGCAGCGTATATAAGACGATCAGCTGCACCTCTGTCACCCCGACGCGGGCGGCGTCCTCGCGGATGAGGCGATAAAGCGCCTTTTGCGTCCGGAAGACAGCGTACATGATGTCCCGGCTGATCCCTTCCATTCATCCCCCCTCCTTGCCTCATCTTTCTTGTTGGAATAGTTTCAATACGAATTATTCCTGCACGAAATATGATTATAACATGAAAACAGGGAAAATCAACTATATTGTTTCATGTCTTTTTGAGAAAACATACGCAACGAAAAAGAGTCCAACCGGATGTTTTGCATCCAGTTGGACTCTTTTGCCAACTCCTCATTCGTGAATCCGCGCCGCTGTTGCCGTTGGCTGAATGCAGTTTCTCAACCACGCTCCACCAGGTGGGTGTTCGCAGAAGCGTTCCTGTCGTCCCCGCAGACGAATAAGGGGCATGACATTCCCGCTTCAATGTAGAACTCCCTTTTGATTGCCATCGGTTGAAACTTCATTCTACAACGCACAACGCAGCAGCGGATTGGTGATTATTATGATACATGATCGGCCGTCCCTTGGCAAGAGGGACAGCCATCCATTTTTTCAAACTGGATACACCCCATGCTTCCGCTCAGAAAAGACGATATACTTGGACATATACGCGTCAAATCGGCGGATGAGCTCGTTGCGCAAATCGTTCGGCGCGACAATTCCGTCAACGACCAATTCGGAAGCGAGCCGATAAATATCGATGTCGCGCCGGTATTCCTCGCGTTTTTGTTCGACAAACGCCGCACGCTCTTCCGGCGGCAGCTCGGCGATTTTGTTCGCATAAACGGCGTTGACGGCCGCCTCCGGCCCCATGACGGCGATTTGCGCGTTCGGAAGCGCGAGGCAGCAGTCCGGTTCAAACGCCGGGCCGGCCATGGCATACAACCCGGCGCCGTACGCTTTGCGGACGATGACCGAGATCTTCGGTACGGTGGCT
Source organism: [Bacillus] caldolyticus (assembly GCF_003595605.1). Lineage (NCBI taxonomy): Bacteria > Bacillati > Bacillota > Bacilli > Caryophanales > Anoxybacillaceae > Geobacillus > [Bacillus] caldolyticus. The sequence goes on from NZ_CP025074.1 coordinate 396,586, forward strand.
TCCGACATGGCGGCGATCATTTTCGCTCCATGGCGGATGATGCCGGCCCGCTCGACCTTCGTGCCGATCATAAAGCCAGGGACGTCGGCCAAAAACAGAAGCGGGATATGGAACGCGTCGCAAAGCGTGATGAATTTCGCCGCTTTATCAGCCGAATCGTGGAACAAGACACCGCCTTTGACGCGCGGCTGGTTGGCGATGATGCCGATCGGCTGGCCGTTAAGGCGCGCCAGTCCCGTAATGATTTCCGGCGCAAACAGTTTTTTGATTTCGCAAAACGATCCTTCGTCAATGATTCGCTCAATCAAATCATACATGTTGAACGGCGCATTTTGGTTTTCCGGCAAAATGTCTTCGATCGTTTTGTCGAACGATTTCGGCGGCTTCGCCTCGACCACCGGCGGTTTTTCGCCGTAATGGGACGGAAAATATGACAAATAACGGCGCGCATAGGCAATCGCTTCTTCTTCGGTTTTCACGAGCACGTCGCCGCAGCCGGAGACGGTGCAATGCATGCGAGCGCCGCCCATCTCTTCGAGCGTGACTTTTTCCCCAATCACCATTTCCGCCATGCGCGGCGAGCCCAAGTACATCGAGGCGTTGCCCTCGACCATGATGACGATGTCGCAAAACGCCGGAATATAAGCGCCGCCGGCTGCTGACGGGCCAAACAACAGGCACACTTGCGGCACTTTGCCGGACAGCTTCACCTCATTGTAAAAAATGCGCCCTGCCCCGCGCCGGCCGGGAAACATTTCGAGTTGGTCCGTAATGCGTGCGCCGGCCGAGTCCACCAAATAAATGATCGGGCAGCGCAGTTTTTCCGCCGTTTCTTGAATGCGGATGATTTTTTCGACCGTGCGCGCTCCCCACGAGCCAGCTTTGACGGTCGAATCGTTCGCCATCACGCAGACGGTGCGGCCATTGATTTTGCCGATCCCGGTCACCACCCCGTCAGCCGGCAGGCCATCCGCCAAACAGTTGGCAAACAAGCCGTCTTCCACTTCCAAGCCATCGTCAAGCAGCAAATTCAGCCGCTCGCGGACAAACAATTTCCCTTGGGCCGCATTTTTTTCATGATATTTTGGCGCCCCGCCTTTCTTGATTTCCGCCGCTCTTTTCTCCAGCTCCGCTGCGAGCGTGTCTTGCTGATTGGCTGTTTCCTTCATCTCTTTGTTTCCCCTCCTTGTTTTGATAGATCTTGCTGTTCCATCCCGCGTGTTCGGCCGGGAGCACGGTTGGGGCCGTTTTTGGCTGTCGTGCCAATGTCGGTGCAGAACAAGCGCTCCGTGCGGCTTTTTCCTTATCCGAACAGCCTCATCCTGCCCAAGCGCAGGCTTACTCCCCTTTGTACACCGGCTTCCGCTTTTCTTTAAACGCCTGCAGACCTTCCAGACGGTCTTTCGTTGGGATTGTCGCCTCATAGGCGAGCTGCTCAATTGCGAGGCCCGTCTCCAAATCAACGTTGAATACGCTTTGGATCGCCCGTTTCGCCTGGCGGACGGCTATCGGCGCATTGTCAGCGATTTGCTGCGCCAATTCAAGCGCCCGATCCATGAGCTCGGCGCGCGGCACGGCGTATTCGACAAGGCCGATTCGCTCGGCTTCCTGCGCTGTAATCCGTTTGGCGGCAAAAATCAACTCTTTCGCTTTGCCGAGACCGACAAGGCGCGGCAGCCGCTGCGTCCCCCCCGCTCCCGGAATGATGCCGAGCGACGTTTCCGTCAGCCCGAGCTGGATATCGTCGGCGGCAAACCGGATGTCGCAGGCGAGCGCCAGCTCAAGCCCCCCGCCAAAGGCCGAGCCGTTTAACGCGGCAATGACCGGCTGCGGCACTTTCTCGACCTCGTTGATCGTTTTGCTGATTAAAGCGACGGCCTGACGGACTTCGGTTTCGTTCATCCCTGCCCGCTCTTTCAAATCGGCTCCGGCGCAAAACACTTTGTCTCCGGCCCCGGTCAACATGACGACGCGCACGTCTTTGCGAAATTTGATCTCCTGAAAGAGCGCGCCAAGCTCGAAAAGAAGCGCTCTTGAAAGCGCATTGGCCGCTTCCGGACGGTTTAATGTCACAATGGCGATGCCGTTTTCTTGTGTTTCAAACGATACAAGTGTGCTCACGTTTTCTCCCCCCCCTTATGATCAAACCGTTTGCAAATAGCGGCTCGGAAGCGGGCGGCCGATTTTGTCGCGGATAAACAAAGCCGCTTTCGTCAGCTGCTCGACATCGATGCCGGTTTCAATCCCCATGCCGTGAAGCATATATACTAAATCATCGGTGGCGACGTTTCCCGACGCTCCGGGAGCGTACGGACAGCCGCCGAGGCCGCCGAGCGAGCTGTCAAACGTCGTAATCCCCATTTCCATTGACACTAAAATATTGGCCAGCGCCGTCCCTCTCGTGTCATGGAAATGCATCGCGATCCGATCAGCCGGAAAACGGCGGAGCACGATTGTGAGCACCTCTTCGACTTGCTTGGGCGTCGCGACGCCAATCGTATCGCCAAGCGACAGTTCGTCAACCCCCATCGCCAACAACCGGTCCGCCACCATCAGCACTTGATCGACGGCGACAGGCCCTTCATACGGGCAGCCAAAAACGGTGGAAACGTAGCCGCGCACCGTTTTTCCTGCTTGTTTTGCCGTTTTCACGACCGCTTCAAGCACCGGAAATGTGGCAGCGATCGTTTTGTTAATATTTTTTTGGTTGTGCGTTTCGCTCGCTGACATGAAGACGCCCACTTCATCGACCCCGGCGCCAAGCGCCCGCTCAAGCCCCTTTTCGTTGGGGACGAGCGCCGCATACGTGACGCCGGCTTTTCGGCGAATGCCCGCTGCCACTTCAACGGCGTCCGCAAGCTGCGGAATCCATTTCGGATGGACGAAGGAAGTCACCTCAATGTACGACAGCCCCGTTTCTGACAATAGGTTGATCCAAGCGATTTTATCGGCGGTCGCGATCGGCGTTGCTTCGTTTTGCAGGCCGTCGCGCGGGCCGACTTCTTTGATCGTCACCTTCGCCGGCCATCGGCTCATGCTCTGCTCCCCCTTTTTACTCAATCTCGACAAGCACGTCGCCTTCGTTCACGAAATCTCCTTCCTGCACGTGGATGTGCTTCACGACGCCAGACGTTTCCGCGGCAATCGGAATCTCCATTTTCATCGATTCCAAAATGACGACATCTTGCCCTTCTTCCACACGGTCACCGACGGCGACGACAATTTTCCATACACTTCCTGCCATCGTTGCGGTTATTTGATTCATCATTTCTTCCCCCATTCATTTCTGCTTCATTTCGTTTTTATTGGTTTCCAATGTTTCGAAAGGAAATCGGTCGTCGTATCCCCCGCTTGAAACGCCGGATGGGACAACACGGCCTCAAGCAGCGGAATGTTCGTTTTAATCCCTTCAACGCGATAGTCTCGAAGCGCTTCGAGCAAGCGTTCAATCGCCGTTTGCCGATCCGGCCCTTTGGCGATCAATTTCGCGATCATCGGATCATAAAATGGCGTGACCGTGATGCCGCTTTGAACCGCCGTTTCATGACGAATCCATTCGCCTTGTGGGGCGGAAAACACCGTAATGCGGCCGGGCGACGGGTAAAACGTGTTCGGATCTTCGGCATAAATGCGCACTTCAATGGCGTGACCGTCGCGGCGAATCTCTTCTTGTTTATAGCGGAGCGGCTCGCCCGCGGCGATGCGCAGCTGCTCTTCGACGATGTCGATGCCGGTGATTTCTTCTGTCACCGGGTGCTCGACTTGCAGCCGAGTGTTCATCTCAAGAAAATAAAAATTTTTCTGTTCATCGACGAGAAATTCAATGGTACCGGCATTTGCATAACCGATGTAACGCGCAGCCCGCACCGCCGCCTCCCCCATCTTCCGCCGCGTCTCTTCATCCAAAAACGGCGACGGCGCCTCTTCGACCACTTTTTGGTGGCGGCGTTGGATCGAACATTCACGCTCCCATAAGTAAACACAGTTGCCATTTTGGTCGGCAAGAAGCTGAATTTCAATATGGCGCGGGCGTTCAATATATTTTTCAATGTACATCGTCCCGTCGCCGAAAAACGAAGCGGCCCGTTTTTGGCTCCCTTCAAACGCTTGGCGCAGCTCAGCTTCATCGCGAGCGATATGCATGCCGATGCCGCCGCCGCCGGCTGACGCCTTCAGCATGACTGGATACCCAATCGAAGCCGCCGCTTTGGCCGCTTCATCGGCGCTATCAAGCGCAAAGGAGACGCCTGGGACGATCGGCACGCCGGCTTGTTCCATCGTCCGCCGCGCTTCGATTTTGCTGCCCATCGCCGCGATGACGTCCGCCTTCGGACCGATGAAGACGATTCCTTCTTCCTCGCAGCGGCGGGCAAACGCTGGATTTTCCGACAACAGCCCGTAGCCGGGATGGATCGCCTCCGCTTTCGCCGTTTTGGCAACCTCTATGATTTTTTCGATATTTAAATAGCTTTCCGCGACGCGCGGCTTGCCGATCAAATACGCCTCATCCGCGAGCGAGACGTGGAGCGAATCCGCATCCGCTTCGGAATAGACGGCGACGGTCCGGATGCCGAGCTTTTGGCACGTGCGGATGATGCGGACGGCGATTTCGCCGCGGTTGGCAATCAATACTTTCGAAAACATCGTCTCACCCTTTCACGAAAACTGAGAATGCCGCCGGGCGGACGAAACCGCCCGGCACGGCGGTTTACGTCGTCAAGCCGAGGCGCTGTTTCGCCATTTCCCGCAATTTGAATTTCTGAATTTTCCCAGATGCCGTCATCGGGTACGAGTCGGTAAATTCGATATAACGCGGGATTTTATGCCGGGAAATGTGGCCGCGGCAAAACTCGCGAATCTCCTCAGCGGTCGCCGTTTCGCCGTCTTTTAAGATGATCCACGCCATCACTTCTTCACCGTATACCTCATCCGGCACGCCAACGACTTGGACGTCCAAAATTTTCGGATGTTTGTATAAAAACTCTTCGATTTCACGCGGATAAATGTTTTCGCCGCCGCGGATGATCATATCTTTCAGACGGCCGGTGATGCGGAAGTAACCGTTTTCATCCATCGTCGCCAAATCGCCGGTATGCAGCCAGCCGTCTTGGTCGATCGCTTCATTTGTCGCTTCCGGGTTGTTGTAATACCCTTTCATGACATGATAGCCGCGCGTGCACAGCTCCCCTTGCACACCGGGCGGCACTTCCTTGTTCGTTCCCGGCTCGACGATTTTCACCTCGACGCCCGGCAAGGCGCGGCCAACCGTTTCGACACGCAGCTCAAGCGGATCGTCGGTGCGCGTTTGCGTGATGACTGGGGACGCTTCCGTCTGCCCGTAGGCGATCGTAATGTCTTTCATCCCCATTTTCTCGATGACCGCCTTCATCACTTCGACCGGGCAAGGGGAGCCAGCCATAATGCCCGTGCGCAGCGACGACAAATCGTATTTGGCAAAATCCGGGTCGTTGAGCTCGGCGATGAACATCGTCGGCACGCCGTGAAGCGCCGTGCACCGCTCCGCTTCCACCGTCTCGAGAACCCGCTTCGGATGGAACTCCACAACCGGCACCATCGTCGCCCCGACCGTCACGCATGCAAGCGTGCTCATGACGCAGCCGAAGCAATGGAAAAACGGCACCGGAATGCACAATCGATCGCCTTCGCCAAGTCCCATGCATTGCGCCACTTGGTGGGCGTTGTTGACGATGTTGTAATGCGTCAACATCACCCCTTTCGGGAATCCAGTCGTCCCGGACGTGTATTGCATGTTGATCACATCGTGCGGGTCGAGGCTCTCCATCCGTTCATCGAGTTCTTCTTCCGATACGTCGTGCGCCATCGCCAAGATGTCGTTCCATGTAAACATGCCCGGGTGCCGTTTGTCGCCAAGAAAGACCACGTTTTTCAGCTTCGGCAGCCGTTTCGATTGCAGCTGTCCGGGCGCTGATGTGCGCAACTCGGGAACGATTTCGTACAAAATATCGATGTATGACGAATCGCGGTATTGCTCGATCAAAAACAGTGTTGTCGAGTCGGACTGCCGAAGCAAATACTCAAGCTCCGCCGCGCGGTAGTTCGTATTGACCGTCACGAGGACGGCTCCCATTTTGCCGGTCGCAAACTGGCAGGCGATCCATTCCGGAACGTTCGTCGCCCAAATGGCGACATGCTCCCCTTTTTCGATGCCAAGCCGCATCAACCCGCGCGCAACGAGGCGGCAATAGTCGTTAAACTGCCGATACGTCAGACGCAAGCCGCGGTCGGCATACACGACCGCCTCGCGATCCGCATATTGCCTGGCTCGCTCTTCCAACAATTTCCCCACCGTCACCGTCAACATCGGCCGTTTCCTCCCCTTTGTCCGAATTCATTGTTATGGATATGCAGGCATTTCCGCTTTTAGCATCCCAGTTGGCGGGCGATGACGAGCCGTTGGATTTCTGATGTGCCTTCGCCGATTTCCATGAGCTTGATATCCCGCAAATGGCGCTCAACGCCGTACTCTTTCATATAGCCGTATCCGCCGTGAATTTGAATCGCCTGGTTGCAGACGCGGAACCCCATTTCCGACGCAAACAGCTTGGCGAACGATGCTTCTTTTGTAAACGGTTTCCCTTGGTCTTTCAACCAAGCCGCCTTGTACACCATATTGCGGGCAAGCTCAATTTCCATCGCCATGTCAGCGAGCTTAAACTGGATCGCTTGAAACTTGGAAATCGGCTGGCCAAACTGAACGCGTTCTTTCGCGTATTGAAGCGCTTTCTCAAACGCCGCTTGCGCGATGCCGACGGCTAAAGCTGCGATGGAAATGCGGCCGCCATCAAGCGTGTACAAAAACTGTTTAAACCCTTTTTGCGGGTCGCCCAAGACGTTTTCTTTCGGCACGCGGACGTTCTCGAAAACAAGCTCGCACGTATTGGACGCGCGCACGCCCATCTTGTCGTAATTCGAACGGATCGTAAATCCTGGGGAGTCAGTTGGCACGATGAGAGCGGTGATGATGTTTTTGCCGCGCGCATCTTTGCCTGTCACGGCGGTGACAATGACTTGCCGCGCGTATTGGGCGTTCGTGATCCAGCATTTTTCGCCGTTGATGACATATTCATCGCCGTCCAGCACCGCGGTCGTGCGCGTGCCGCCGGCGTCCGATCCGGCGTTCGGCTCCGTGAGCCCAAAAGCGCCAAGCGTCTCTCCTTTGGCCATCGGCACGAGCCATTTTTGTTTCTGCTCCTCTGTTCCAAAGTAATAAATGGGACTCGCCCCAAGTGACACGGCGGCCGCATAGCTTAGCCCGGTGCCGCCGCAGGCGCGGCCGATTTCCTCAACGGCGATGGCATACGAAATCGTATCGCCTCCAGCGCCGCCGTATTCTTCCGGAAACGGCAAACCCAATAGCCCCAACTCGCCCATTTTGCGGAAGACATCCAGCGGAAAATGCGCCTCTTCATCCCATTTCGCCGCGTATGGGGCAATTTCCTTCTCAGCAAAGTCGCGAACCATTTCTTTAATCATTTGTTGCTCTTTTGTTAATGAAAAATTCATCCTGTCCCTCTCCCCCATAGAAAATGTTCTATCATTTGAACCGACTAGTCGGTTTTAGTAAGAAAACGAGTGTAAACGGTTTTGATTTTTGAAGCGTTTTCAAAACCGACTAGTTGGTCTGTATACGATCAACAACTTATTCGGCGGCCGGCCGCAACAAAAACCGCGCCGCCGCTGGGTTTTCTGGTGTGCGGAGCACCGCATGCAAAATGAAATCGGCAAAATACGCCGCGATCTCCTCAATTGACAACGGACCATCCGGATTGTACCATTTGTATGTCCAGTTGACCATGCCGATAATGGACATGCCAGTAATCTCCACCGACAGCTCCGGACGAAACTCGCCGGCCTCGATTCCCTCGCGGATGACGCGAAAAATAATTTGTTTAAATTCTTCGCGCTTTTCATTGATCGGTTCGGCGTATTCCGGTTTTAAGTACGTGCTTTCCTGGTAAAACACGGTGATGTGTGGTTTATACAAATGAAACACTTTGACAAACGACTGAACGATGGCGTACAAGCGCTCGGTCGGCGTAGGGAAGCCCTCATACGCCTCCTGCGCTTTTGTCAGCGCATACGTAATAAAGACGTCATGAATATGGTAAAGCAACTCGTCTTTTGATTTAAAATTATGGTAAAACCCGCCTTTCGACGTATCGCTTTCCGCGACGATGCGGTCGACCGTCACGCCATGGTAGCCATATTTCTCAAACAAATGAAGAGCGGTGTCGATAATGCGGTCTCGAAGCGGTTTCTCTGCCATAACAGTCTCCTTCGCCTGAACTGTAAAACATTTCGAAAAAAGCAAAATCTTCTTCTTGTTTATTAAGATACTCGACAGTTGCAGCCATTGTCAACAAAAATCGTTCCGGCGCCCGAAAAATGGAGGCGTCTTTCGCCGCACATCGTCCGATCGGCTGCGCGAGCCCTATCCCCTAGCCGCACGAACTGAAACAAAACAGATGACCTATACATAATCACGGCCGTTTTTCCAAAAGATAAAAACCGGAGGTGGCTTTCATTGGAACCGATGCTATGCCCAAACTGCAAAACGAACCGGACGCGGTTTCATCTCATTGAGCAGCACCCGCGTGCGGTCAAGCTCGATCCGCACACCGGCGACATCGAGCACGAATACACAAACGAAGCGCTCGAACCGTTCCATCTCCCGTACCGCGGCCCGAGCTACCGCGTCCAATGCGGCGTCTGCGGGCTGATCGAAGATGCGGACATGTTCATTCAGCGCGCAAAATCGTCTCCATTGAGGTGATTCCATATGGCGAACAAAAAACAAACACCTTCTTCCATCGTAGACCAAAAACAGCTCGTCAACGACAAGGCAAAAGCGATGCAAGAGCGCGGCGGCGAGCACATTCGCCGCGGCACGCCCAACGGCGCAGACGGACAATAACCGCCAGCCTGCTTTTGTACACAAGCAAGCTGGCGGGACTTCCGCCCTTCTAACGGTACATCGCCCACAATCCGATATCGCGAAAACCAAGGCGATGGTAAATGCGGCCGGCGGTTGGATTGTCGTAAAACAAGCACGGCATCTTCCCTTCAGCGAGCAAATCGCAAACGAGCTTCGCCACGATGGCGCTCGCATATCCTTTCCCGCGATGTCCTTGATCCGTGCAGACGCCGACGATCATCGCCGACAATGAGTTTTCCGCTGATGTCGATGCGGCGGCCACCATTCGGCCGTCTTGTTCAATGTAGTACGTTCTAGCTGAATTGGTTTCCATCCCTTTCACTAGCATATCGCGGGACGACGGCCTCGTTTCAAATTCGGCAATGCGGCGCCGCAAGTCGAGAATCCGGTCGACATCGGCCAATTCGGCTTTTTTGACGGCGAACGCCCCCATTTCTTGACGGGCGTATTCATCCGTCCGACACTCGCAAAAGTAAAGCGTTCGCTTCTCCCCAAGCGGCAGCCGCTCTTCGAACTGCCTGGCAATGTCCGCCTTGCCGGACAGCTGGATGGACGATGATTGGGCTGTCTCGCGGATGAGACGAGCAAAGCCATCGGCATCAAAATCGCCAGGCGCGTACGGAATGTAGGAATCGTAATAACGGAGCAGCACCGCCTTCAGCGAGCCGGCATCGTCAAACTGCCCCCAAACGTCTTGGAAATCGGCGTCATAGCCAAACGACTCAATATCGCCGATGATAAATAAATTGAACGACGGATCTTGCCGCAAAAACGAAAATACTTGTTGATCGTCTTCGGCCGTTAACCGGCGAATCATAGAATTCCCCCGCTTTTCGAATGATATTTTTTCCATTATACTATGAATCATCCCTGTTGCCAATGGCATTTGTGGCGTCAAACCGAGAGGACTGCCGATGCCCCTAAGTCTGCATCGGCCAACTGCAAAGAAAGGAGGAAGCCCGCTCTCAAAAAAGCGAGGCGACGATGCCGATGAAGTTTACTGACGATCTGTACGAATACTATAAAGATCGACTGACCGGAGATGAAGAAGACGCCGAAGCGGTGGCGATGTCGATTTTGGATGAACTCGACCGCCGCGATGTGCTCAAGCTGATCGGTGAGATGACTGATGAAGAGCTGCTTGGCATGTTCGGTTTGTATGTCCTGGAAAGCTTGAAAGCGAAAATGGCCCGCGAAGGCCTCGGCGCGACGCGGCCGCAAGATGCGCCGCGCGTGCATTGACAAAACAAAACGGCTGTCCCCCATGTCATAAGGAACAGCCGTTATGTTGGGCAAATGATGGTTTCGTATTCATCCTATTTCGCGCAGGAGACTCCCACTTCAACGACCAAAGGGAGTAAGTGGGAGAGGAATGTGCGTTCCCCCTTTCTTTTGTGTATGATATAATAAAGGCATGGAGAAAACCGTTCAATAAAGGCACTCCAATAACGGCTGCTCGATGGATGGAGTTGGTTGCAGGAAACGTTGCAACCGTAAAACATCGAGCGTAGGTCTGTCTGTTGTGTGTGGAAGCCAAGTACTGCCAACAGACACACCGAGAGAATCGGTAACGATGCAGGCATGACCTGCGTCGTTGGGCAGTCGTCAACCTGCCCCCTGATGCAACCCCAAGTCAAGGAAGGAGGACGAAGTCCGTTTGCACTTCTGGGGAGTTGCAAGCCCCCACTTCAAGCGTTCGCGAAGTGGGGGTAGTTGACTTGGCAGCCCTGTGAACATGATTTCCAAGACGGCTTTTCCACTGTTTGCTTAACAGACAGTGGCGAAACACAAACCGTTTTCCATCGCGCGCTCATCGGTAAAACTGTACATCGTAGCCTTCTTTCAACAACACTTGGTAGATTTGCTGAATGTGGTCTTCGTTTTTTGTCTCGAGCGAAAAGTGAATTTCCGCCTGACCTGGCAGCACTTTGGCGCCGATGCGCTGATGATGAATCGACATCACGTTTGCCTCAAGCTCCGCAATAATGCGCAGCAGCTTGTTCAACTGGCCCGGCTTGTCGGAGATGACCGTTGTAAACGTAACGAATCGCCCGGCTTCGACGAGCCCCCGCTCGATGATGCGGGAAATGAGCGTCACATCGACGTTGCCGCCGCTTAAAATGGCGGCGACTTTTTTGCCGCGAAACGGCAGCTTTTGATACAACAATGCCGCCAGCGGACAAGCTGCCGCCCCTTCGATCAACAGCTTGTTCCGCTCGAGCACATACAGCATCGTCCGCGAAATTTCCGCCTCTTCCACGCATACAACGCCATCGACGTATTGCTCAATGTATTGGTACGTAATATTGCCCGGCTTTTTCACGGCAATCCCATCGGCGATCGTATTCGATGCGGCAATGGAGACGGGCTGTTTATGGCGTATGGCCGCCGTCATGCCGGGGCAAGCCGATGACTCAACGCCGTACACTTCAACCGACGGCTTCAGCTGTTTTAACGTAAGCGCCACCCCCGCAAGCAACCCGCCGCCGCCGACTGGACAAAGAACGACATCGACGTCGGGAAGCTGCTCGATCAGCTCTAAGCCGATCGTCCCTTGGCCGGCCATCACCGCCAAGTCGTCAAACGGATGAACAAACGTCATCCCCCGTTCACGCTGCAACTCTAACGCATATTCCAAAGACTCGTCAAACACATCGCCGTACAGCACGACTTCCGCCCCGTAGCTTTTCGTCGCTTCAATTTTGCTGAGCGGCGCGCCTTTTGGCATGACGATCGTGCACGGAATATGAAGCATGCCGCTCGCATAGGCGACCCCTTGGGCGTGGTTGCCGGCCGAAGCGGCGATGACGCCGCGCGCCCTCTCTTCTTCCGTGAGCGACATAATTTTATTGAATGAACCTCTTACTTTAAACGAGCCCGTTTTTTGCAAATTTTCGAGTTTCATATATACATCATTGCCAGACAGCCGGCTGAACGTTTGCGAATGCTCAAGCGGCGTTTGATGGACGATGCCTTTCATTTTCGCTCGCGCTTGTTCAATGTCTGCTAATGTCAACATCATCAAACCACCCTTTCTGATCGGCGATCGGTTCGTTTTCGCTCCGTTTTATTATATACAAAGCATTTCGCCGCCGACAAATGTTGCTTTTCTTTTGGATGGTCACTCTTTTTATTGATTATTTAGCACATAGTTTTTTATTATAAAATATATTGTTGAACGAACCCATCACTGCGATCCGTTGCATTTTGTCAGCTGCTTGAAGGTAGGGGATTTGACAAAAACCATCGCAAAACCGATTCTTTTCCAGTTGAGAAACTGTGTACAATCGTCTTCTCTTTTTTGACGAACTTTGGCATGGTATGCAAAAACCATTTTTGTTCATTCCATTGATGATTTAGCACATTGTTTTATCAATTAGGAAATTTGTCTTCATTTGGCTGTGATCCATCAAAACCTAATAGCGCCAATGGAATCCTTCGCCCGTTTGATGGGAGAAAGCGGTTGGGAAGATCCACGATAGGCAAATGCGAGCGAATTTGCTAATATGAAAGAAAAGCATTCGGAATACGAAAGGATGAAGCGATTGTGACGAAAAAGTTGTACTATACAGCGCCGGATGTTGCCGCGTGGACAACGGCGATGACAAGCGTCCGCCAAGGCGGCGAAACATATGTCGTCAGGATGTCCGCCATAGCCAACGGAGGGCGGTTTTTGTAAAATAAAAAACGAAATGTGCAGCTAAGGAGTTTGGAAAGATGAACGATCGACTCGTACAATCGCAAATCGAAGAGCTCGAACGAAAGCTGCGCGCTTATGAGCGGCTCATCGAAACGCTTCCGTTTCCGTTCACCTTTGCCGATTACGAAAGTGGAATCGCCATCGAAAAAAAGCGCGGCGACGTCCGGCCGCACCTTCGCACCATTCCACCGTCCCTTGAAAAGGAAGCCAAATGGCAGTGGGATATTGACTTGTATCACGACGTACCGTTTGAAAAAGTGGAAGCCTTTTTGACGCCGTTGCTCGATCTCGTGCCGCACCATATCGTTTTTGTCGACGACAAAGGGATCATCACGCTTTGCAATTTGCAGGCGGCCATTGACACGGGCGTCGAGCGCGACGCCATCATCGGCAAACATATTCGCGAGCTGCTGAAGCTGCCTGACGAGCTGATCGCAACGCTCGAATCGCTTGAAAAAGGCGAGCCGCTTTACAATTACGAAGTGCTCGACCGATTTTACGGCATCGTCAACACCCGTTTTATTTACAACGATGACGGATCGATCAAACGAGTCATCAGTATGTTTCAGTCGCTCAATATGATGAAAGAAACAGAAAAGCTGGCGGTCGCTGGCCGCATCGCCGCCGGCATCGCCCATGAAATCCGCAATCCGCTGACGACGGTGCGCGGATATTTGCAACTATTGAAAAGCGACTTGCCGGATCGCATCGCCTCGCTCGTTGAGCGGCTTTTAATTCCTGAGCTCGACCGGGCGAACGACATTATCACGGATTTTTTGAATATCGCCAAGCCGGCGGACGTCAAAATGGAGACGTTCAACTTGCACCGCTTTTTGCGCGACGATGTCGGCGTCCTATTGCAAAGCGAAGCGCTATTGCATAACGTCGACGTCCATTTTGACCTTGATGACCAGCTTGACGATTACGAAATGAACGGCGACCGCAGCCAGCTTTTGCAAGTGTTTTTAAACTTATTTCGCAACGCCGTGGAAGCAAAAGTGGCGAAAACGATGAGGGTGTCGATCTGCAGCCGAAAAATCAACCATCTCGTTCAGCTTCGCTTCTGCGACGATGGACCCGGCATTCCGCCGTCGGTCATCGACCATGTTTTCGATCCGTTTTTTTCAACGAAGGAAACGGGAACTGGGCTCGGCCTGTCATTATCGAAAAAAATCGTCGAACTGCATCGCGGGACGATGAAAGTGCAAAGCGACACGCACGGCACATGTTTTTTGATCGAATTCCCGCTTTGCAGCCAACCGCCGTTTCTTTCGTCATAAATCGCTTCCGAAGAGGGGGCCATCCCAGCTTCGGAAGTGGGGAGATTGATGATTTAGAACAATGTGTCACTTTATCACAGAAAAGGAGGAGCCATTATGGCAACGACCGCTCCGCCCAACGGCAAATGGCGGCGCCTGTTCGCCTTGTTTCTTCCCATTTTTGTTTCGCAAACCGGTCAATATGCCATGAACTTTGTCGATGTCGCCATGTCCGGTCATGCGAGCGCCGAAGATCTTGCCGGCGTCGCGATCGGCTCAAGCCTATGGGTGCCGGTGTTTACCGGCGCCGGCGGCATTTTGCTCGCCCTGTCCCCGATCGTCTCACACCATTTCGGCGCCGGACGGCATGACTCGATCACTCGCGCCGTCGCCCAGGCGCTCTACTTGGCTGTCGCGCTTGCTGTCGCCATTGTCCTGATCGGCGCCGCTGCCGTGCCGTTTATCTTGAAACAGATGTCTTTGGATGAAAACGTTCGGCATATCGCCTTTCATTATTTGCGCGCCTTGTCGTTTGGGATCATCCCTCTGTTTCTTTATTCTGTGCTCCGCTATTTCATCGATGCGCTTGGGCAAACGAAAGTGACGATGTGGATTACGCTCACCGCCTTGCCGGTCAATATGCTGTTCAACTGGTTGTTGATTTACGGGCATGGCGGATTTCCGCGCCTTGGCGGCATCGGCACTGGTTACGCGACGGCGATCACGTATGCGTACTGCTTCGCGGCCGCTGCCTTTGCCGCTTTGAAATTTCGGCGCTTGGCTCCCTATCGTGTACTCGTCCGTTTCTACCGTCCGTCATGGGCCGCATGGAAAGAGTTGCTGAAAACCGGGGTGCCGATCGGGTCGGCCATCTTTTTTGAAACGAGCATTTTCGCTGCTGTGACGCTGCTTGTCGGCCGGTTTGGCGCGGAAACGGTCGCCGCGCATCAAAGCGCCCTCAACTTCGCTTCACTGTTGTATATGATTCCACTCAGCTTATCGATGGCGCTGACGATCGCCGTGGGCGTTGAAGCCGGGGCCAACCGTTATGAAGCCGCCAAACAATATTGCTTGATCGGCATCACCCTCGCCTTGGCCGTCGCCGCCGCAGCAGCGCTGTTCCTTTCCGCCTTCCGCAGCCATGTCGCCCGGCTGTATACAAACGATCCGACAGTGGCGGCGTTGACAGGGAAGTTTTTGCTCTATGCGATCTTCTTTCAAGTTTCCGATGCCATCGCCGCTCCCATCCAAGGAGCGCTGCGGGGCTATAAAGAGGTTAACGCCGTTTTTTGGTCCGCTCTTCTCGCCTATTGGGGCGTTGGGCTTCCGCTTGGCTGCGCGCTCGCTCTACTGACTGCCGCCGGGGCGTTCGGCTATTGGATCGGCCTGATCGCCGGATTGGCAACGGGCGCGCTGTTTCTCAGCTTTCGCCTGCGGGCCGTTTGGCGCAGACATGACAGCGGGCGTGCGCCATGCGCCTTTTAAGAGGGAGCGGTCGATAAACAAGGATGTCCCGCCCAGTTCTAGGGACATCCTTTTTGTTGCAGCATGATGGATCATGCAGTCGACAAGGCCGGTTTCCCTTAGCCGACCTCGTTAGGCGACGGCTGCTGCTTCATATACTGTAATACATCGAGGTCGATTTTTCCTTTCTCCACTTGGCGCTCCTCAAAATTTTCTGTATGTATATACACGGTCAGCGCCTCATGAAGCGCCTCGCGATCCGCCGAGCGCTCTTTCGACAAATAACCGAGACGGACCAAGTGGGCGGCCACCTCTTCCTTTACCGTTCCTTCAATCGCTGCCACTTTTTCGGGACGCGGTTTCTCAAAGTAAAGCTGGCGCAACTGATACAAGCGAATAAGCTCCTCGATCGGCCGCGGGTGATCATCGACGCGCAAGTCGATATAACGGTCATTGTAGCCGCCATATCCCCCTCCTTCTTTCACGACAAGCAAGGCGGCCGACTGTTGCCCGCGGCGGTCGCCCCCCGCTGCCTGACCAGCTTGAAGCGCCTTTAACAATCGCTCGGCGAGCGGACCTTTTGTCTGCTCAAACGCCCTTCCCATTGCCAGCACCGTTTCCTCGCCGGCTAAAATATTGCCTTGAGCCGCATAGTTCGGCCCGGTGATGCCCCCGGCCCACGGGTAACATTTTTTCCCGGTGAACGTCGCCGCCCGTCCTTTCGCATCCACGATGCCGACTTGGCGCAAATCGCGCTCACTGTCATCGGCAACGAGCAACTCAAGCGTTTCTTGCGCCGATTTCCCTTTTGCCATCCATTCGAGGCCGCGCGGTCCGTACGACGTGTTGGCGTACGATTGCGTCGCCACCGCTCCGACGCCCGCTTTCGCCCACGGAACAACCGCACCAACGCCTAAAAATTTCGATTGAACAGCGATGCCAAGCTCCCCGGTCGCCGGATCGAACGCGACGATCGAAAACGTCGCGACGATGTCTTTTGCAATATGTGTCATTTCCCCGTCCTCCATATGCTTTCCATTTTCTCATCGTTTATGATTTCTCCACTTCCTTTCGTTGTTCCTGCCTGTTCACAAAAAAAGCGGGGGAAACAGCCGTTGCCCGGCCGTCTCCCCCCGCATGCCCATCATCCGCCTAGCACCATGTTGCCCCGACGATAATGAGCAAAATAAACAAAACGACGATCAGCACAAAGCCGTAGCCGTAGCCGCCGTAACCCGGATAACCGAAGCCATAGCCGCCCCAGCCCCAGCCGCCATAAAAGCCATATGGCATATTCGTCACCTCCTTGCTAGCAAGTAAGAGGCATCAGTACACCCAACCACCGATACATGCACATCCGACAATAATCAACAAGATGAACAGAACGACGATCAACGCGAATCCGCCGCCGTAAGCTGCACCCATTTGCCAGCACCTCCTTCGTTTTTGTACTAGTAGACTATTCAGAAGCCGAGGAAATGGTTAGATGTTTCGGCAAAAATGGGTATTTGCCGCAACGTAAAAAAAAACGGTCCATCCGCGGACCGATGTTATGCTCCGAGCGAGTTTCGCTTCCATTTTTTCCGCCCCGGCGCTTGCTTGATTTGAACAGCGGAAAACAAAATAAGCGCCGTCCAGATGCAGCTAAACGCATAAAAATGCGCTTTCGTAAACGGCTCGCCGAACAAAAAGACGCCAAGGAGAAGGCTGATCGTCGGCGAAATGTATTGCAAAAAACCAAGTGTTGTCATTGACACACGCTTCGCCCCTTTGGCGAAATACAAAAGCGGCACGGCCGTCGCTGGCCCGGCTCCAGCCAACAGCGCCCATTGCCACCATTCGGCCGTCTTGACGAGGGCTGGCGTTTCGTTGTACACACATAATAAGTAAACGGCTGAAAGCGGCATGACGGCCATTGTTTCAAGCGTCAAGCCAATGGACGAGTCAACGCTGGCCAGTTTTTTCACTAAGCCGTAAAACCCGAACGTCAACGCGAGCGATATGGCGACCCACGGAAACGCGCCATATTCCGCCGTCATCGCCGCCACGCCGGCGGCGGCAAGAAAAACAGCGGCCCACTGCCCAACGCTCAACCGCTCGCGCAATACGATCGTCCCAAGCGCCACGCTGACAAGCGGGTTGATATAATAGCCGAGGCTCGTTTCAACGACATGATGATGATTCACCGCCCATATGTAGACAAACCAGTTGGCGCTGATGAGCACGGCAGCAGCGGCGATCCCCCATGCCTTAGCCGGCTTACGGCGCATCGCCCGAAGCTCCCGGCGGAAGGCGCCAAGCTGCCCATTCGCTGCCAGAAGGATGGCCATAAACACGAACGACCACACGATGCGGTGCGCCAAAATCTCAAGCGCCGGGCGCGCCTCTAGCAGCTTCCAGTACAGCGGCAATACTCCCCACAGCAAGTACGAAGCAGCCGTATACAAGATGCCTTGCTTTTCTTCGCTCCAATGCCCCACGTCGTCTTCTCCTTTTCCATGATCATTTCTGTTTCATTATACCGCCGCCGCTTCACTTTATCCATCAAAACACTCACCCGCATCGCTCGACGCGGTTGCCCAATGGAGAAGGGGCGCAGCTGAATATGAGCACCCGCCCCCCTTCGCGGCCCGTTTGACCGCCGTCCTTTCTTATTTTTTCGCTCATCAAGCGACACAGGCACAGCCAACAATAATCAGTAAAATGAACAGGACGATGACGACCGTATAACCGCTGTTGACAAAACCGCTCACGGCGGGCACCTCCTTCATCGGTTCACAGGGCCATCATATGCGCCCGCCCGCCCAAACGGCCGGGCGAATGCCCAAATTTCTAGAAGATTGGTGAAAAACTGCGTTTTCTTCAAAAAGATTGGTCCACGAACGCACGGAAGAGCCGTTGATCCATTGGCGAAAGCTCCTTGCTGGAGCGTTTTCTCCGTTAAATCACCGACCTTCTAGAAAAACGCCTATTTTTCTTTCGTCCCCGTCTCTCCCCACCAACCTTTTCGCTTAAAATAGAGGGCGATGAGCATAGCAACGGTTGCCATGAGCAACAAGGCAAACGGGTAGCCGTATCTCCATTTCAGCTCTGGCATAAACGCAAAATTCATGCCGTATACACCGGCGATAAACGTCATCGGCAAAAATATGACGCTCACCAATGTCAATGTCTTCATAATGACGTTCATATGATCTGATTTGAGCGACAGTTGCAAATCGAAAATGGCGGACAATGATTCCTTAAACGCGTCGAGCGCGGCGGGCACGCGTGAGAATCGCGACGCCACTTCCTCGATATACGGATTCGTCTCTTGATTGATATACGGCAAATCAGCGTGGCGGATCATTTTGATCGCTTCTTCCTGCGCCTCGGCGATTTGGCGCAGCTCATGAAGATGTGTTTTCATCCGATAAATCTCGCGCCCGATTTCGTTGGCAAACGGGGTCGCAAACACTTGCCGTTCAAGCGTCTGAATGCGGTCAGCGATCTGATCGATGACTTGCAAAAAACGGATGGCGGCCAAGTCTAAAAAGTGATACAGCACGTACCCAGGATACAGCGCCTGACCGCGATGGTTCAACAAACGTTCTTTCACTTGATCAACAAGCGGATCGTTTTCATCCATATAGCTGATCATATATTGGCTGCCGGCCAGCAAACGAACGTTCACTGTCCGGCCGGACGGACGAACGATAAACAGCGATAAGAAGAAACATCCTTCGTATTCGTCAAACGTGGGAATATCTGTCCCGTTCATCAGCCGCTGTTGGGCGAGAGGGTGAATGGACAGCGAAGAAAGAAGCTGCTCCAAATCCGGCTTGGCGGCGGCGGTGAAATGAAGCCAACACGACTGGCTGCCTGCCGGCGCATGGCGTTTGTACGTTCCGTCAACCGTCAAACGAAAGTTATGCTCGATCGCCATAGACTGACGTCCTTTCCATGCAAACGATTTTAATTGTATTGTTTGCTGTTTGCCGCAAAACTACTCCCCTCCCGCCGCCAAAAACAAGTCAGCGGCAACGGTTTGGCCGCATCCGCTCGCTGTTGGCGACAAGCAGCTTCTCCCGGCTGCATCCCGGCTGCAAAGCGTCACATCCCGACAAGTCATTCGCTGTCTAGGCGCCTCGCCGCGTCCGCCCGCCAATGCGCCCGAAGCCAGTCAGCGCACCGCTTCCGGTTCCACATGGACGTGCGTCGCCCGAATGTTATGCCGGTTTCGCATCAAACGCTCGACTTCATCAGCGATTTCATGACTTTTTGCCACCGTCAAATGCGAGTCAACGCGGATCGTCACTTCCAGCACAATGTCGTTGCCTAACATGCGCGCTTTAATGTCAGCGACATCGCGCACGCCGCTCACCGCCGCGATTTCGTCTTTATAAACGGCGAGCTGCTGTTCATCAAAACCGTCGGTGAGCGTATGCGCCGTCTCCATAAACACCTCCCACGCCGTCTTGCCAATCATCGCCCCGATAACAAGCGCCGCCAGCGGATCAAGCCATGGCCACCCAAGCCGCGCGCCGGCGATGCCAATGGCGGCGCCAATGCTCACCAGCGCATCCGATAAATTGTCTTTCGCCACGGCCGCCAGCGCCATGCTGTTCGTCCGCCGCGCCAGCCGGCGATTGATTGCATAAACGCCAATCATAACGGCCGCCGAGGCGAGCGCAACCACAGCCGCTAAAACGTCAGGAGCCGCTGCCTTTTCCTTGCCGAACAGCGAGCGGATGCCGCTTGTGATCACGTCAATGCCAATGGACATCATCAAAAAAGCGGCCAACAGCGAGGAGATGTTCTCCGCCCGCGAATGTCCGTACGGGTGGTTGCAATCACGCGGTTTTTTAGCGATTTTCATGCCGATATAGACTGCCGAGGAAGCGATAATATCACTCAAATTATTCCAACCGTCCGCTTCCACCGCATCCGAGCCGAACACCGCCCCAGCCAACAGCTTGCCGGTCGAAAGGAGAAGATAGACGAAAATGCTCAGCAGTGCGCCCGCCTCGGCTCCTTGTTTTCGATCCACTTTCTTCACCAACCTAGCCATCTCATTCTTGCACGTATCAGTGTACCAGCTTGAAGCCGGTTGGGTCTACAGCAAGAAAATTTCCTTTTTTCATAAGAATAGGGACAAGCAAATTTTTTTGTCTAAAGGCAAAATCGAGCGCATTTGCGTATGATAAACCAAGTCGAAACAAAAAAAGGAGAGGAACAGATGTCTGCATATTTAGACTGGTTGGCGGACATGGGGATCGATGGCGCTCACCCAGGCGGTTTTGAGTTAACAAAACAAATCTTACGTAAACTTAAGATCGACCGTTCGACATCCGTGCTTGACGTCGGCTGCGGCACCGGACAGACGGCGGCTTATATCGCCGAACAGTACGGGGCCAACGTCACCGCCATCGACATCCACCCGACGATGATTGCCAAGGCGAAACAGCGTTTTGCCTCCAAGGCGGTCTCAGTCCGTTTGCATCGCGCCTCGGTCGAAGCGCTCCCGTTTCCCGCCGGGACGTTTGACCTTGCGCTTTCTGAATCGGTGCTTGCTTTCGTTTCATTGCCAAACGCGCTCGCCGAAATCCGCCGCGTGCTCAAAAACGATGGCCTATTCGTCGGCATTGAAGCGTGTCATGAGCGGCTGACCGCCGCCGAGCAAAAGCAAATCGCCGCCTTTTACGGCTTCCGTCAGCTAATGACATCAGCGGAGTGGAAAGAAGTGCTCGAACAAAGCGGCTTTGGCTGCCGCCAGTTTTCCTACGCGGCTGCGGCCGAAGCGCCAAGCCTTGGGGCACCCATCGTCATCGCCCTTCCGCCGACACCGGAGATGGCGAGCATGTGGCAGATGCACCAACAGTTGACAGCTCAATTCGGCGACCGTCTTGGCTATTGCGTCTTTTGCTGCGAACCATAGCTGGCAAGAAAAACGGCGTCCTCGACGAGACGCCGTTTTCACACTTTTTTCACTACTTTGAAATATTCTTCAAGCGTCAAGCCGCGCTTTTTGATCACCGCGGCCGCCTTCCGCCCAACATAGCGGAGATGCCACGGCTCATACTTGTAGCCGGTCACCGCTTCCTTTCCTTTCGGGTAGCGGATGATGAATCCGTACTCGTGCGCATGGGCGGCTACCCATTGCCCTTCTTTTGTCGCCCCGAACGATTGGGTCAGCTGACAGCCGGCCGAGCGGCTGCTGATATCGACCGCCAGCCCTGTCTGATGCTCGCTCTGCCCTGGGTGAGCGACCGCTTGAACCGCTTTTTCCTTCCCTTTTTGCCGCACTTCTTCAGCAAAAATCACCTGCTGCCGCTCGTATGAACGATAAGCGGACACGGCCACCAGCTCAATGCCATCGCGGCGTGCGGCGGCAAACATCTCCTCAAGCGCCGCGGCCGCTTCGGCCCGCATATGCCGTTTTTCCGCGTTCGGGTCAGCACACACAAACGGCACGCGCGGCACGACCAAGTCCGCCGGCTTATAGCCAGGCGGGAGCGACTGTTCTTTATTGACGAGCACCAAAATGTTGTCAGGGTTTTGAATCACTTTTTGTCCGTTTTGCACCTTGACGATGTTCCAATATTTCGCCTCAAGCTGCAAATCGGGATCGACGGGGCTCTGGCTCGTTTTCCCCTGCTGATAATCGCTTGGGTGCACCGCGCTTTCCGGCGGCTGGCCGGACGGGCCGGCCGCACCGTTGCTGCCGCTCTCCCCTGTTTGGCAGCCGGCGAGCAGCAGGCATACCAACATCGCCGCTTGCCATCGCTGGTTCATGTTCCTTCTCCTTTTCTGTTTTCCCAGGCCCAAGCGCCCGGCATCCCAATCACGCGCCATTGCGGATCGCCGCTTCAAGCGCCACTTCAATCATCTCGTTAAACGTCATTTGCCGCTCCTCAGCCGTTGTTTCTTCTCCGGTGAGAATATGGTCGCTGACCGTCAGCACCGACAGCGCCCGGCAGCCGAATTTCGCCGCCAGCGTATAGAGCGCCGCCGTTTCCATCTCGACGGCCAATACACCGTAGCGCGCCCACGTTTCCCAATTCGGTTCATCATTGTAAAACATGTCGGCGGTGAACACATTGCCGACTTTTAGCGCCAGCCCTTTTTCCACACCTACTTCATACGCCGTCCGCAGCAGATGGAAATCGGCGGTTGGCGCATAATCGCGGCCGCGGAAAATGAGCCGGTTCATGTTGGAATCGGTCGACGCGCTCATCGCCAAAATGACGTCGCGGACGCGCACATCCGGCTGAATCGCTCCGCACGTTCCGACGCGGATGAGCGTCTTTACGCCGTAGCTTTGGATCAGTTCGTTCACATAAATCGAAATGGACGGCACGCCCATGCCGGTCCCTTGCACGGAAATGCGCTCCCCTTTATACGTCCCGGTAAATCCGAGCATGCCGCGCACTTCGTTGTAGCATACCGCTCCTTCCAGAAACGTTTCAGCAATGTATTTGGCGCGCAGCGGATCACCCGGCAACAAAATGCGCTCCGCGATCTCCCCTGTCTTCGCTCCGATATGTACGCTCAATGGGATTCCTCCTTTGGTTTGAACGATCGTTGTCGGGCCATGCCCTCGTCTATCATATCATATGTTTGCGGAAAATGGCAGTCTTCCTTCGAGTAGCCGAGGCGGCGAACGGGCATACTATGTGTGCCTGCCCGAGGAGAAAGGAGGAAAAGACCGATGAAAAAGAAACTCGAACAAGCGGTGGAATACGCCAACAAAACCAATCCATCGTCCAAATCAAACAATCAGCCGTCCACATCGAAAAAGGAAAAGACCAAATTCTAACATCATTCCGAAAGAAGTCTCCCACTTCGAAACGTGAAGGTGCACGAGCACCCGTCCATGTGGGAGATGAATGTTGGCCGGCAATCGCTGTCGGATCGAATCACATGTTGTTCAAACGGGCACCTTCGAAACGAAGGGAAGCGGAAAGGGTCCTTGTGCGGCTTGTCGTTTGGCACATATGCAAATCGCTGAAAGCTCCCCCTATGCACTCGCGTAGGTGGGTGAGTCGTTTGCGGGGGAGCCGCTCTCTTTTATGATGTTTTGGATCGGCGGTAATCGCTGCGATGGCGGCGCGCCAAATACCGCTCATTGATATACAGCACCTTTTTGTCTTTGCTGCGCGTATATTTTTTCTCGCGCTCGCGCCGCCTGGCGACAAGCCAACAGGAAAACAAATACAGTGGAAAGACGAGCTGCATCGCGCCGGCAAAGACATACCAAAAACCGTTGATATCGGCCAAATCGCGCAAGTACACGTCGATGCCGCTGAGCCGATAGTACATGTCAGCAACGATGGCAGCGATGATGACGACGTTGACCGCATGGAGAAGGGGCACGCTTCTCCAGCGGAACAAGAGTCGCTCAACTTGCCCTTTGACCCAAAGCAATGCCGCAATCGAGACGACGCACAAGAGCAGCGACAGCGCCAGTGCGGCCATCGTTTCGCCCCCTTCCCTCTTTTCTCCTGCGCCCGCCGCATGATGCCGCCTGCAAACATTTTCCGTCGATGAACCGCCGCCAGACCGCATACACTAACGACAACGACGGTTCAAGGAGGGAAAACGATGGGCAAAAAACACCGCAACCGCATTAACGGGCAGAAAAAGAACAACCATATTCCAAAAGAAGCATTGATCGCTGAAGATGAGGCGCATGCCAAAGAATATTCCGCCGCCGGCGGCCGGAAAAACGGTCCGGGCCATCACGACAATCCAGAATCGTGACAAACCGCAGAAACCCTTGTGCGATACAAGGGTTTCTATCGCGGTTCCGACGGCTCGGATTCGTCCCAAGCAAGCGTGACGACTTTTGTATATTCCCCGCGTTCAATTTCCTCCCTCTAGAAATGTTGATGTATCAAGGCTTTTCGGCCTCTCAGGGGTGTCCAAAAAATATTTTTCGACAAAATCCCTTACATCCTTTTTCAGTTTTGTGGATATCTTACAGACCTAGGGTGCGCTTCGCGGCCACGGCTGGGGATATTTTCCTTCCGTGGGGAGAAGCGTATTCGATGCACCCTTTGGATCTCCGCGTCGCTGATGAGGACGAACCCTCCCATGTCTCCGGGCGTCTTCGCGCCAACATTCCCTCGTTCGGTCTCGTCATCAGGCGGAGGCCGGCCAAGCTCCTTTGGGGACTCAAGGTCGAATGGATAAAATCACGCCAGCTTCTCCGGTGTCATCTGGTTGTCCAACGATTCTTCCGTTCGCAGGGGGAGGCCTTAGGCCGCCCGTTGCACCTGGGACAAGACGTCCTGTTTCATTCGCTCCGCGTCAAAGGCTTGTTTCTTCGTACAAATCGCAAACAGCACATTCAACAGCTTCCGGCACAAGGCGACGATGGATTGCTTTCCGGTCAGCGGGTTGACGGATCGGGTCGTGTAATATTCATGCAGCTCGCGAAACGCCTCGTTGTGCCGAATCAGCGGAATCATCGCCCGAAACAGCACCGATCGCAGCCGTTTCCGTCCCCGTTTGGAGATGTGCTTTTGCCCTTTGCGCTGGCCGGAGGAGTTCTCCTTGAGCGTCAGGCCCGCCAACTTCACCAATTGACGCGGGTCCCGATAATGGGCGAAGCTGCCGATCTCCG
This sequence comes from [Bacillus] caldolyticus, assembly GCF_003595605.1. Lineage (NCBI taxonomy): Bacteria > Bacillati > Bacillota > Bacilli > Caryophanales > Anoxybacillaceae > Geobacillus > [Bacillus] caldolyticus. Next base: position 421,593 of record NZ_CP025074.1, read on the forward strand.
CCAGAAGATCGATAATCGTGGCGTCTCCCAACCCGTCGACCGTTTTCAACCATTGATACTCCATCGTCGTTTGAACCAATGCCTTCAACTCGGCGTCCAGTGCGGCGATCTCCGCCTCCAATTGGCGGTATCGGCGGACGAGCGCGGCGATCTCAAACCGGGCCATCGTCGTCCCTTCCGTCACCCCAATCGAGTCCTTCGCGGCGTTGATCAACGCCTGAATTTTGGCCTTCTGCGGGCATTTCAGCCCTTCGCTTTGCCGGTACACCTCGATGAGCTCCTCGGCGGTCCGACCCGCCATATCGGCCGGAAACGGCGTCCACTCCAACACCGAAAGCGCCGTTTTTCCCAGATCGCGAAACACCATCCAAAACTCCGGAAAATACCGGTCGGTCCAGCGGATGATCGCATTTTTCACCGCCGTCTGTTCCTTGCGGAGCTTCTCTTTGAGCGTGCTTCCCACGCGCAAATCGGCTTCGATCTCGTGCAGCAGCCGGGGGACGAGGAATCGTCCGTCTTTCGCCAGTCTGGCGATGACTAGGGCATCTTTGGCGTCATGTTTCGTCGGCAGGTTGTCATCGAGTTCTTTCGACCGGCACACATGCGCCGGGTTGACCATGACCAACGGGATCCCGTGCTCCTCGAGGAAGTAGGCCAGGTTCAACCAGTAGTGCCCGGTCGGCTCCACCGCGACGATCACCTCTGACTTCCCGAACGCTTGCATCGCCTCCTGAATCGCTTCATACAGCTGGCGAAAGCCCTCTTTCGACTGGAAGATCGGGAACGATTTGCGAAGGACACGCCCCCGGTCATCCACGAAGCAGGCGTAGTGGGTTCGTTTCGCGATATCGATGCCCACGACAAGCGTTTGTTCGGTGACTTGATCAATTTTATAGTTTTGTGTACAATTCATCTGAAGTCCTCCTTGGTATGGTGAGTGATGTGTTTGACACCCCTGCATCATACCAAGAGGGCTTTTTTTGATCAAGTCCCCGGAAAAGCTCCTAACGGGAATGCTCTTTTGTCGCTCTTTCATTCAGCTCCTCATCGTCGTCGATGCCCGGGGCCACCGTCGGCATGTCGCGCCGCCGTTCGTCATGTTCCATCAAGTCCGCCCCCTTTCCTTTCTTATCCGTTCCCGAAACAAGGGGGCTTTATTCATATTATATCATCTCTAGCTCTTGCTGGCGACTATATTTTTGAATATTCGGTCAACAGATGAGCTGTCGTTCCACTTGTTTCCATCCGTCTGGACAAAGGCGATAGTACGTCTGTCCTTTCCGCCCTTCATCGATCAGCACAACGTCCCCAGTCCGCATAAATCGAGCTTGACAGTTTTTCGGCATCAGATCGGCGACATTAAACATCCGATACAACACCGCCAGCACTTCATCATGTCCGGCCGCCGTCACCGTCATGCGGCACACTTGCCGGTAGCCTTTCGTTTCCCCAAAGCGCGGTGTTTGAAAAACGACCGCCTCATATGCACGTTTTGTCATCCACATCCGTTTCCCCCATAAACGAACCATTGTTTTCCTCTCCCTTCTCCCAATAAATCGGCCCTCCGCGCCCCATACTATGGTTGATGTCGAATTCGATCGCGAATCGTCTTCGGAGCCGAGACAAACGTGTATTATACTTATTTGGTGATTTGGCGTGTCGATTCCTTCAGCAAACGAGCACTCCTTTTGTCGAAACGATCGCGGTCTTCTGGCAAAAGTCCACAAATGATGCAAAGGAGAGACAGCCTGATGCCGACTCGCCCGTTCGCTTGGCTGCGCCATCCGCTTCAGTATGCCTACCGCTCCTTTTTGTACCGCCATCCGGTCCGCCTCGCCGATGACGGCCTGCTTCGCCGGATGGCCGCCCGCACAACTGTCCCGACTGACGGACCGCTCAGCGCGGAAGAAAAGGGCATTGTTGCCGCCATTCGCCGGAAAACAGCGGAACATAACCGCAACAACGTGACGCGCACCGCCGCCTACTTAGCGTTTTTTGAGCGCCATCGGGAAATTCATTGGGCGTTTTTAGCCCATCTCGTCTCGCGCAACGGCGGTTGGAACATGACTGATTTGCGCGGCGGCCTTCTTCCGTTTTTGCTGCCGGAACAAATCATTGCACCCCTTTTTTTGTTTTTGGAGCGCGCCAATGCCCTCATTTTTCATGATGCCTATCCGCAGCTTCTGCTGTACGAAGAAAGCAAACGGAGGGAGACGCCGCTGTTTCATTTGTTGCCGGCGCTAGCGGTGTCTTCGTTTATGAAGCCGATGTGGGAACATTTTTGGGAAACGGGGAATGCCGCGCTTCTTACGGTTGCTCTGATCATCAACGAGCAGCAGTACATCCAGCTTCGCGTCATCGAACATCCGTTTTTCCGCACCCGCGTGCTGTCAAGCTGGCCGTTTATTGTCGAGCAATGGCTCGGGTTCAACGATGTGCTCATCCCATATGCCAAAGGCCGCCGCGTAGCGCTTGCCGGAACGACCGTGCGCGATTTCGCCGACGTCCACCACCGCATCCATATCGGCAAAACGCTGTACAGTCTGCTGCTGTTTGACGCCCGGCTGTTTCGCGGCGCCTGCCGCTTTGCCCGCTGCGTCCCCCACAGCGGCTCACGCGCCGACTTCTGGCCGCAATCGTTCGCTGAAACGCCTGATGGGCACCGCTTTTACAGCCCCCGCCTTGAGGAAGCTTGGCCGGATCTTGCGCACCCGTTCCACGATCATCGCGATTGGTTCACCGATGAGGCGATCATGCAGGCGCTTGAAACGCTCCCGCTTCCGGCCTCGGGCGACATGACCAGCCGCTACGAGCGGCATTTGGTCATGATGAAAACAGCCGCCATCGCGGCGGCCAAATCAACTTCATCATAAAACGACGAGGACTACTCCCCATCGATGTCAATCTCTTCATCGATGATGCATTTTTCAAGCAAATAGTCAAACGTAATATCCGCGAGCTCCTCAAGCTCCTCTTGCGTTGGCACAAAGCCGCGGCGGATGAGTTCTTGGTAAAAAAACTCAGCGATTTCTTCCGTATCGATAATCACTTCAATTTCCTTCACCGCATCTCGCCCCCTTTGTAATGTTGTATGTCGCCGCCTTCCGTTTTATGTCAAAAATCATGTTGTACTATTTTTTCAGTCTCCCCCATACATATGTACCAACAAAACAAAAAACACGGAGGCGGACAAAATGGACAAATTCACTGCGATCGATAAAATGATGGAAACAGTTGTCAATGGATTGGGCGCGATCGTCATTTTCGCCGGCATTCCTTATTTTCTTTTTATTCTTTATCAATTTCTATCCTGGTGATTGGCGATTGTCCGCAAACGTTTTACAACTGTTTCCATCATCCGTTGGTACTGTTCATCGCCGAACCATTCATATAACGCTTTATAATCGTTGTACATGTCAAGGAGCTCGTCGACCGACGGCCCTTTCTCTCCGCTGTCGGCCGGCGGCAATAGAAGCGACGCTTTCACCGGCGCGGCGATGACAATATCTTGCACGAGCGTGACGGACGTCTCCTCTCCGTCGGCAAGCGGAATGATGTCTTCCAAATGGACTTCAATCTCCCAACCATCCGTCAGCCGTTTCAATTCGTAAATCGTCTCTTCCCATCCTTCCCCGTAGTAGCGGTAAATTTCTGTCCGCACCCCGACGATTTTGAACAAATGGCCGCCATAATCGCGGACGCGGACAATTTCGCCGAGAAAAAACGGCAACTCAATTTCAATCTCTTCCGCGATCCATAAATCACCCACAAACTCAGACAATAAAATGAGCGCTTGCTCGGCAAACAAGCTATGGCCATGGTTGATTTCGTATAAAAACACACCGTCAATCTGCTGAATATCGGTGATCGTTCCGACCGTTCCGTACAATGTATTGACGACGATGTCGCCGACGGAAAATTTCGGGCGTTTCGGCGCGCTCATTGGCATCTCCACCCTTTGGAACAAATAGTTAGTATAGTATATGCATGCAGAGAAGGGTGGACACCTGCAACCGCGCGGAAAAAAGCTATTTGAAAGCGCTCCCAATTTATGAAATGGGAACGCTCCCTTAGTTACGCTTCATGCAAAAATTGCTCCCATAGCTCATCAAACACAACCATACTTTCCAAATAGTCACCGTTAAGCTCCAAATAGCCGCTCAGTTCTTCATAGTCCGTCGACCCTTTTGGAAAGCTGTGGTCTTCATACGCTCCGTTCGCAAACCGGACGACCGGATCTTCCTGGTGTCCATGGCGGAAGCGCAGCAAGTAACGGTAGAATGACTTTGCCATGTCCCCCATCCTCTTCCTTTCCTTTTGTTGCTATTATAATGAGCTTTTGGCTGTTTGTGAAGCCTTTTTTCGCAGCTTGTATTCCCATCGTACGCGTCGGGTTGGCTTTTCATGCCAAAAAAGCGCGTCAAACGGCGCAATAGGGGTTCAATCCGCTTTTCTCGTCAGAGCATAGGCAGGCCAAGTCCACCGTCTTATCATGCGCTCCGCTTCTCGCCAAGGCTTGCGATGCGCCATCGTGGCGTCCCATCTGAAACCGCATGGCGCCTCCCATGCCTCCCGCTTCGCTAGGTCTTGTCCTCGGTGAGCGCACATACAAAAAGCCGCCATCTTCCGGCGGCATCGTTCATGATACGACTCCGGCTTGCGGAGCCGGGGCAAATTCGATTTCAAACCCAAGATCCTCAAGCATTTGATAATCGGCTGACTTTTCTTGCCCGGCGGTCGTCAAATAGTCGCCGACAAAAATCGAGTTGGCGGCATACAGGCCAAGCGGCTGAAGTGAGCGCAAATTCACTTCTCGCCCGCCGGCGATGCGGATTTCTTTGGTTGGATTCATATAGCGAAAAAGGGCCAGCACCTTCAAACAGTAACGCGGGTTTAATTCGTTCGTGCCAGCCAGCGGCGTGCCGTCGATCGCATGCAAAAAGTTGACTGGAATGGAATCGGCGTCAAGCGCCCGCAAACTGCGCGCCATATCGACGACATCCCGCTTCGTTTCTTTCATGCCGATGATGACGCCGGAACAAGGCGAAAGACCAGCTTCTTTCACCGTTTCCACCGTCCGCACCCGATCGTCGTATGTATGGGACGTCGTAATGTTCGGATGGTGCTGCTTCGATGTGTTGATGTTATGATTGTAGCGATCCACCCCCGCCTCTTTCAGCCGGGCCGCCTGCTCCGGCTTTAAGATCCCAAGGCAGGCGCACACTTTCAGCCCGAACCGCTCTTTAATTTCCTTGACCGCGGACACAACGGTGTCGATCTCTTTATCGCTCGGCCCCCGGCCGCTGGCGACGATGCAGTACGTCCCAATGCGCAAACGGTGTGCTTCTTCCGCGCCGCGCAACAACGTCTCTTTGTCGACCATTTTATACGTTTTCACCGGCGCCGTCGATACGGCGGACTGCGAACAGTAGCCGCAGTTTTCCGGACAGAGGCCGGATTTGGCGTTGATGATCATGTTCAGCTTCACTTTGTTTCCATAATAGGCGGAGCGAATCCGGTACGCCCCTTGCAGCAAAAGGAGCAACTCCTCATCCGGACAATCCAATATCGCCAATGCTTCCTCATCGGTCAGCTCGTGGCCTCCCAACACTTGCTCGGCCAACACCAGCCAGTTTGCCATCTCTCCTCTCCCCTTTCCATATCATTACATTTATCGTAACGGACCAGCCGCATATTTGTCAACTATATTTTCATTTCAGTTTACTTTTTAATCCGTCCCCAGGCAGACAGCAAAAAAACAGGCCCCCGTTTGAAGGGGCCTGCCCTCGGTTCCTCACCTAATGCGTCAATTTCTCGACGATGTCGCGGGCGATCCAGACGCCGCAGGCGCTCGCCTGCGCAAGGCCGCGCGTAACGCCGGCGCCGTCGCCGCCGACATACAGCCCGGCGATTTCGGTTTCAAAGCGGTCGTTCAGTTTCGGACGCGCCGAATAAAACTTCGCTTCCACCCCATAAAAGAGCGTATGCTCAGAGGCAAGCCCCGGAGTGACGTGGTTGAGCGCCTCCGTCATTTCGATCAAGCTTTTCATCGTGTTGTACGGCAAAACGAGGCCTAAATCGCCCGGCACCGCTTCTTTTAGCGTCGGTTCGATGAACCCTTCTTTGATCCGCTTTTCCGTCGATCGCCGTCCTTTTAAAATATCGCCGTATTTTTGCACGATGATGCCGCCGTTGGACAAGGCGTTCGCCAGCCGAGAAATTTCATGGGCGTATTCGTTCGGCTTGTCAAACGGATCGGAAAACTTATGTGAAACAAGAAGGGCAAAGTTCGTGTTGTTGCTGCCGAGCTTTGGATCTTTGTACGCATGGCCGTTGGCGAGCATGATGCCGGAATGGTTTTCGACGACGACATGTCCGGACGGGTTGCTGCAAAACGTGCGCACTTGTGTCCCAACCGACGTGTTGAAAATGAATTTCCCTTCATACAGATGTTCGTTAATTTCTTGCATGACGATGTTCGATGTTTCCACGCGCACTCCGATGTCAACCTGATTGTTGATCATCCGCAAACGGCGCTTGCGCAAGATTTTGCTCAGCCAAACCGAGCCATCGCGCCCCGGAGCGATGACGACTTTTTCCGCTGTCAACGTTTCTCCGTTTTTCAGCACAACGCCTTTCACTCGATGGCCGCTCTCCGTCCGCTCGGTCACGATATCATCCACTTCCGTTGTAAAGCGCATCGCAATCCGCTCGCGCAAATATTCAAAAATGCTTTTCAAAATTTCCAAATTTTGCTCTGTACCCAAATGGCGGACGTACGCGCGCAATAGCTTCAGCCCGGCCGCATAGGCGCGCCGCTCGATCTCTTTCACTTTATCCGTCATCGGGTCGGTGATCGATGTCGTCGCTCCGTGCTTCAAGTTGATCTCATCGACATAGCGGATGAGCTCAAGTACGGTCGAAGCCGGCAAATAGTCGGTCATCCAGCCGCCGAATTCGCTCGTGATATTGAATTTGCCGTCCGAATACGCCCCCGCTCCGCCGAATCCATTCGTGATCGAACAGGCCGGCACGCAGCCGGCATAGTCTTTTTTGCCGGCCGGCGGCGGACACTTTTCAATTTTTCTTTGCAAAATCGGACAATTGCGTTTATAGATATCGTGCCCTTTATCGATTAAGAGCACGTTCGCTCCAGGGAGTTTGAGCGTCAGTTCGTAGCAAGTGAAAATGCCGGCCGGCCCGGCGCCGACCACGATCACATCGTAATGATTGTTCATGATCCATCCCCCATTTCCCATGTTCCATTCGAAAGTATACGGAACATTTGGCAGTTCGTCAAGGAAAAACACGAACTTTCTTACCGAATACAACAGAAAATGTTCGATATAATAGAGAGTTGTATAAAGCCAAAAAAATTGGTATGGTGGTAGAGAATGAATAGCGGGGAGGGAAAGGGATGCGTTTTTTCGTGAAACATTTTCTAAACGGCATGCTGACGATCGTGCCAATTTTACTCGCCGTCTATGTGTGCTACAAAGTGTTCACCGTTTTGGATGGGCTGCTTGGCCAATACGTCCGTCCGTATTTGGATGGCCGCTACATTCCCGGCCTAGGCCTATTGGCGACTGTCGCGCTGATTACCGTCTGCGGTTGGCTATCGACGCAATACGTAAGCGGCCGCCTCATTCGACTGATCGACCGGTTGCTTGAAAGCATTCCCTTGATGAAAACGGTTTATTCCGTCGCCAAAGATACAATCGCTTCCTTCGTCGGGGAAAAACGATCGTTTTCGCAAGTTGTGCTCGTTACAATGCCAGAAAGCGGCTGGAAATGCCTCGGCTTCATGACAATGGATGATGTCGGCGCTTGGCACGATCCTCTCGCCGACTACGTCGCCGTCTATATCCCGCAGGCGTTTCAAGTCGCCGGGCTCACCCTGCTCGTCCCGAAAGAGCAAGTGGAAGTCGTCGACATCTCGCCGGAAGAGGCGATGAAATTCATCCTCTCCGGCGGTGTGGCCGTCCGAAAGCAAAAGCGGCTGCCCCAATGACAGGGCAGCCGTTCGCATGGCCATCCAAAACGCGCCTGGCCGTCAAAAGTATCGCTTTTTCCAAAAGATGTACGCCGTCGCCGCTGACAGTGAACCGGCGAGCGCCATCGCGATCAAAAAGGCGTACGGAGAGTGTTGGTACGGAATCGGTACGTTCATGCCGTAGAAACTCGCCACCATCGTCGGCAGCGAAATGACGATCGTAATGGCCGTCAAAAACTTCATCACAATGTTTAAGTTGTTTGAGATGACCGAAGCGAACGCGTCCATCATGCCGCTTAAAATGCTGCTGTATACTTCGGCCATTTCAATCGCCTGCTTGTTTTCAATAATGACGTCCTGCAGCAAATCCTGGTCATCTTCGTACATGCGCAAATAATTGAGGCGCATGAGCCGCTCCATGACGATGTTGTTCGCCTTCAGCGACGTCATAAAATACACTAAGCTTTTTTCCATGCTGAGAAGCGAAAACAGCTCCTTGTTTTTCATCGATTGGTGCAATTCTTTTTCGATTTCGCTCGTCCGCCGATTGATTTGCTTCAAATAGCGCAAATAATACGTTGAAATCATGTACAGCATTTGCAACGCAAACCGCGTCTTCATAAACGTGTAAAAGTTTTTGATTTTGTTTTTGGAGAATTCTTCGAAAATCGGATTCTCCTGCAAACAAACCGTAATAAAACACGTGTTCGTAATGATCATGCCGATCGGAATCGTCTCGTAAATCGGGCCGTCCACTTCATCATGGGCGACAATCGGAATGTCGACGATAATGAGCACATGGTTGTCTTCCTTTTCGACGCGCGACCGCTCCTCGTCATCCAACGCGTCTTTGATCGAATCGATCGGAATGTCCAAATGGTGGGCGATGTAGCGAATTTCGTCTTCCGTCGGGGCAACGAGATTGATCCAGCAGCCATTTTCAATATGATCGATTTCGCGCATTTTGCCGTTGGCATCGGACAAATACATTTTCATCATCTGGCATCCTTCCTCCTTTTCACGCGAGGAAGGCGGCGCCTCTTCCTTTCCGTCCGGAGCCCGTTTTCGTATGATGAGCAGCCGACAAGAAAAGGAACAGGCCGCGTTCCCCGCTATATTCCGGTTCCGGTTCGTTCGGGCTTGAACTACTCATATACGAAAACGCCACTCCTTTCGAAAAAGATGTCCCTCAAGTAATGATAGCGCGGACCGGCCCGTTTGTATAGTAGGTGCCATAAAAAAAAAGCAGCCTACTGGCTACTTTATTCACAAAACAGCGCGATGTTCAACCATCGCCCGCTCGATTCGGCTTTTTTATTCGCTCGATGGCGTCGTGTTGAAAAAATCAGGCGCTTGTTTGTCAATTTGCCGACGGTTGGAACGGCGCGGGCGTTGCTCTTTCTTTTCGCCCATCACCCCATCCGATTCATAGCTTGGCGCAAACGGCCGCTTCTTGCTCACCGTCTTCACCCCCCTCGCTTTTACTGTTCGCCGTCGGCCGGCATTTTACTCGAGCCAGTCAGGGCTAGGTTAATCCATTTTATGGAAATTGTTTCGCCCTCAAATTGTCAGCCAATGTTCACACAATCGTTTTACCGGCGCCGTCCATTCACTTATAATAAACAAGTGAGGAGGGGAAGCCATGAACATCATGATTACAAAAAAAGCGTTTGATTGGTACAAGCGGGAGCTCGGGCTGAAGCCGGGCGATGCGATCCGCTTTTTTGCCCGCTACGGCGGGTGCAGCACCGTGCAAAAAGGGTTTTCGCTTGGCATGGCCAAAGACGAACTGGTCGACAAGCCGGCGGCGCAGACGACGGTTGATGGCATCACCTTTTTTATTGAAGAGAGCGACCAATGGTATTTCGATGGACGTGATTTGACTGTGGATTTGGACGAAAAAAGCAATGAGCCGGTTTTTCTCGTCCATTGAATGTCCCGCGGCGATTGAAAAAGCTAGCCTTGGCGCTCGCTTTTTCGAATAATGGCGATCGTGCAGCGGGAGATGCAGACGAGCTCCCCTTGTTCGTCCGTAATGCGCACATCCCACACCATCGTCGTCCGACCGCGGTGCAACACCGTCCCTGTCGCCGTCACCGTCCCGCGGCGAACGGCGCGGACGTGATTGGCGTTGATTTCCAATCCAACGACGTTTTCCGTGTTGGGGTCCACAAGCGCGTACGCGCCGATGCTGGCGACCGTCTCCGCTAAGGCGACTGAGGCGCCGCCATGCAGCAGCCCAGCCGGCTGGTGCGTGCGCCAGTCGACCGGCATCGTCGCGACGACGCGGCCTTCGCCAACCTCAACAATTTCGATGCCGAGCGTATCGATCAACGTATGTTTCGACATTTCCTTCACAACGGCCAAATCGATCATCATTCCTTCTTCCCCCGTTTCGTGAATCGTTCCAGTTCAAACAGCCGTCCTTCCTGCTGCAAAATGCGCGTTTGCGTCTCACCGAGCAAATCGAAATGCGGAAACTCACCGCGCCGATCGATCCACTCTTCCTTCAGCCCGTACTGCCGCCCCCAAGCGGCGAGTTTTTCGACATCGGCGCAGCCGACTTTCGTCACTGTCGTGCAATGCGGAAACCGTTCGTCGTACCAATAGTGGGTCAAAAAGGCGATTTCACCGCGCTTCACTTTCTCTTTCCATGCCGCGAGCTCATGTCGGCGGATGCCAAACGCCATCGCACCGCTCCCCTTTACCGCTTCGCCCGCTCATATGCTTCATGCCAGTCAGGAAAATATTTGCGGATCACGATCGGCCGAAACGTATCGCGCTTGACGCAAACATGCTGCGACTTTCCGGTCACCGCCACCTCGCCGTCCGGGGCGAGAATCTCGTAGCCGTATGTCACGCGGATGCCGTCATAGGCGTCAATCCATGTGCGGACAGTCGCCGTTTCCCCGTAGTGAAGCGGCTTTTTGTACGACACTTGCAAATCGACAACAGGCGAAATGATGCCTTCTTTCTCCATGTCAGCATAATGAAAGCCAAGCTGTTTGATCAATTCCGTGCGCCCGACTTCCATCCAAACTAAATAGTTCGCGTGGTAGACGACGCCCATTTGGTCTGTTTCCGCATAACGCACTTCAATTTGTTTTTCTGCCACTTTCACGTTCGTTCTCCCTCCATTTTTTACCGGGCCTCCTCTTCTATGTTACCATTCGCCCGTCGGCTCGCTCAAGCGGTAGACAAAAAAACGAAGCCGCCCCCGCATGAGGGCTGCTTCGTTTACTGGCAGCCGTGTTCCCGTGCAGCTGCTTCGTCTCGGATTTCCGCGCGCATCGCAGCGATCGCTTCTTCGCGGCGGCGGTTTTTCGCACGGATCTTCTCCTGCTCCTCCGGCGACGCAAACTGCATCGTTTCTTCGGCTTTTTCTATGTTCTCAATGGTGTTTTGCACCATTTCTTGCAGCTTTTCCACATTGTCGCTGCGGTCATCCGGTTTCGGACGCGGCATGAACGCTTCCTCCTTTGCGCGAGTTTCCGGCTATTCGCCCTTCGTTTGGATGACTTGGGCGTGCTGGCCGGACTGGTCTTGCATTTGTTTGCCCTTGTTTCCTCCTGCGGCGCGAGGCTGTGTGCCGATATGGTTCGGCACAAAATGTTTGCGGCTTCCTTTCGGATTGCTCATTGTCTTCGCCTCCTCGCCATCTAGTCTGTCCGCCCGGAGAACCGCTATGCATGGGTCATTCTGCTTTTTTGAGCATCCGCTCTTCCAGCTTTTTCTCGATTTTTTCGAGCGCTTCCCGATCGTTCAACAATTGCCGTTTGTTCTCGCTGATCAGTTCTTGGAGAGTCATTTTGCGGGATCGTCTCATCGCTTCAACCTCCCCTCACTTTTATTGTAATCTTATTCATGCCCAAAAAAGATAAAAATTATGACAACTTTTTGAAAAATAACGAACCACGAAGAAAGCGCCTTTCGCTGCAGCCATCTGCTCAACGAAAAAGCGCTGTTTCCTGCTCGAGCCGCTTCGCCGTCACCGGGCCGACAATTTTTCGCCGAATGACGCCGTTTGGATCGATAATATACGTCGTTGGAATCGTTTGGATTCGATATTGACGAAGCGCTTCGCCGCGCACATCGAGGCCGACTGGAAACACGAGCCTGTTCGCTTTCGCAAACCGCTCAGCGTTGTCCAACGTATCTTGCGTCGTCAAATGAACGGCAAGGAGCGCAACTTCGCGGCCATGCCGCTCGTAAAACTTGGCAAGCTCCGGCATTTCCTTTTTGCATGGCGGGCACCACGACGTCCAAAAGTTGAGGACGACCGCTTTGCCGCGCAGCGCCGACAACTTAACCGACTGGCCCCCAAGCGCCGGCAAGGTCAAGTCGGGAGCCGTCTGATCCACTTCCGGACCGGCTCCGTTTGCTTCATTCGGTTTGTCAGCCGCCATCACATTCCAAAGGCCATAGCCGGCGACAGCCAAGAACAAAAGAACGACTAGCCATTTCCGCACGTTGTCCCCTCCCTACCGGCGCCTCCCGCCGCTCTGTCCACGATTATAGCACATACGTTTGCCATTTGCCAACCATCGTGCTTAAAACGAAAAAACGAGGGGCGCGCCCTCATCATGATCGGATGTTTTTATGATCGTTTTTCATTTTCTCCGCTTCGACTTCTGCGTACGAAGCGAATTCGCTCCTCCATTCGTTAAAGCCGTTTTTCTTCTTCGCGTTGTTGTTTCGTTGGGCATTGGCATTGCCAAGTTTTGTCCGGCCCATGCGTCTCCTCCTCTGCTTCCGTCGGTTCACCTATAGTATCCGCCGGCGGCCAAAAAACTATGCATACAGCGGCTTCAACCGGCGGCCGAAACAATGGAAGAAAAGCGAAACAAACACTAGGTGAAAATCGTTGAAAATCAACAACGCTTCGACCTCATGCGGACCGAAAAAAGAAAACGAAAAGAAAACAACGGTTCCATCCGACAACACCGAGGCGTCGAATGATGTTTCAGCCCGAATCGGAGAAAACTAAGCATCGGATGACGGGTCACCCGTTTCAATCGGGTGGTCCGGATAGGAAATCCAGTCGCTGAAACTGCCGACGTACAGCCGAACGTTGTGATAACCAGCTTCGTGGAGCGCCAACACGTTCGGGCAGGCGGTGACGCCGGAACCACAGTAAACGATCAACGGCTGCCCACGGTCAAAATCGGCAAACCGAGCCGCCTGCTCGACAGCGCTTTTCCAGTAGCCGCCTTCCGTCATTCCGTCTTTCCAAAACCGGTGCACCGCTCCTGGGATGCGGCCGGCTCGGCGGTCGATCGGTTCTTCCAGGCCGGCATATCGCTTCCATTCACGCGAATCAATGAGCACAACCGAGCGATCGCGGACGGCGGCGCGCACATCCTCAACCGTCGCCAGCCATGACCGATCCGGACGCGGCCGAAACGGGCGGGACGCCACAGCAGGGACGACGTTCGTCACCGGATGCCCTTTCTTCTTCCATTCACGATAATTGCCGTCCAATACGTATACGTGGGCATGGCCGAAATAGCGAAGCAGCCACCAGCAACGCGCCGCCATCGCCCCGTCTTGGTCGTCGTAAGCGACAACGGTCACCGTTTCATCGATGCCGACCCGGCCAAACACGTCCGCCGCTTGCTCGGCCGACGGGAGCGGGTGGCGGCCGCCGTGCTCTCCGACTGGGCCCGACAAGTCGCGTTCCAAGTCCATATACACGGCACCAGGAATATGATCTTCCTGGTAAACGGCCGCTCCTTTCGCAGGATCGCCAAGCCAAAACCGACAATCAAGAATGCGCGTGTTTTCGTCGTGCAAATGGCGAAGGAGCCATTCATGGGAAACAAGCGACGCCATATGTCCTCCCCCTCTTTGTTTTTGCTGACGCCAAACGTTGTTTCTTGATCGGAACGGAAAGCAGCCAATCATCAACAGGACGCCGGCGGCGCCGACACGCTCAGCCAGCGCTCGCCATCGTCACGATCGCTCTTTCCCTTCAAGCCGGCTCACGTACTCGCGCACCATCTCCGGCGTCACGCACCGGCGCGCCGGCACGAGGCCGCTTTTGGCCAGTTCGTTCATCCGCTTCGTCACTTCATTGATCCCATCAACCGTAAACGACTCGCCGCGGCGGCACCGCTCGACCGCTTCGTCGATGAGCCGCTCGCGCTCGGCGTCGAGCATAGCAAATTGCTTCAAGATGGTATGCTGTTTTTGCACATGGGCAGTGATCGCGTGATGCACTTCGCTCAATGGTCCTCGTCCTTTCCTGCTTCTTTTTCCATCAAACGCCGGACGTTCGGTTTCGGCGTCCAACAGTTGAACCGATAGTTCGGTTTCGTCGCATAGCCGAGCCGGCGGCAATACGTGTACAGCCCGTCGGCTCGCTTTTCTATACGGTAGTGGATGCATGTAGCGCAAGCGTGAAACCGGTTCATCAACGCGCCTCCCCGCCGCGGCCCGAAAGAAGGCGGCGAAGCGCCGCTTCGATGCGGGCGAGCGCCTCATGATCCGCCGCTTCGGCGAGCGCGGCAAGCAAGCCCTCCATATAGCTGTCGACTTGTTCCGCGAGAGCGGCCGAAAGTGCGGCGACGGCAGCCTTGTATTGTTCTGCGTACGTCGCCACAAGCCGCTCTTTTTGCTCAGCCAAATAGGCGTCGATCGGCTCGACAAGCGCCGCCTCAATTTCCTCTTTCATCCGCCGCTTTTCGTCGCGCTCAAAAAACGATTTGGCGTTTTTATACAGCGAAAGCGCCTTGGTAAACCGCACCCGGTCTACATCCCCAAGGGCGTTGGCAAACTCCGGCGCCGAAAAGGCAAACGGCTCAGGCGGCGTGAGCGCGAGCGCATCATCGAAACGACGAAGCTCATGGAATAGGCGCGAGAACTGCTCGGCCAGCTGCTTGTGCAAAAACGACTCAACACGCAAGCTCGTCGCCCGCAACTCTTGGGCCAAATCAAAGCCAACCGATGCGAGCAACTCGTCGAGGCAACGCTCAAGCGCCCGACGCGCCGGGCCTTGGTCGTCGCGGAGCACCGCCGGGTTGAACGCCTCCTTAAACACATCGTTGAGGCGGAAAAAGACGCGCTGCTTGACGTAATAGAGCAATTCGTCGACTTCCTGGCGAAGCGCCTGCCGGCCGTAGGCATCATCAATGCCAGCAAGCACGGCGTGCATCTTCGTTTTCACCGCCTCAAGCGCCTGACGTTTCTCCGCTTTTTCCGCTTCGCTTTGCCCAGCGGCGCGCGCGAATTCCTCTGCCGCCCGCCGCGCCCGCTCAAGCTCGGCATATGCGCTCTCGACGGCGACTTCCGCCAGTTCTTCCGTTAAGAAGCGGAAGAAGTCGGTTTCAAAGGCAGACAAGCCGGAGTCCGCCAAGACGCCGCGCGGACCGGGCTCGGCCCCCATTTTTTCCGCCAGCGCCAAGCGGCTTGAGAGCGCATAAAGGCGCGGGAAGCGGATGCCGAAGCGGGCGAGCTCTCCGTTCATATAGGAAATGACGGCCTCAAGCTCCTCTTTCGACTGGGCCAAATCAGCCGCATTGATGACGAAAAACATTTTATCAAGCGCAAACGTGTCTTTCACGCGCCCAAGCTGAAGCAAAAACTCGCGGTCTGCTTTCGAGAACGCATGGTTGTAATACGTCACAAACAACAACGCATCAGCATGCTTCATGTAATGAAACGCCACTCCCGTATGGCGGGCGTTAAGTGAATCCACCCCCGGGGTATCGACAAGCGTCACCCCTTGGCAGGTGAGCGGACAGTCGGCGTACAACACGACCTCATCTAAGAAACATGACACCGCTTCGTCAGCGACATACGTCTCGAGTTCTTCCCAACCGATGGAGACGATCTCCCCGAATCGACCGTTCATCCGCTCATAGCCGGCCGCGGCAGCTGCCAAAAAAGCCACATGCGGCTTTTGCGCCGGATGTTCGGCTCCCGATTCGGCCAGGCGGGCGCAAAGGCGGAGCGCTTCATCCCATGTATCCGCCTCATGGCCGCACTGCCGAAGCGACGATTGCACATCCGCCCAAATTTGCAGTTCGCTTTTTACCTTGACCACCGCCGTGCCGTGCGGGTGCTTGTGATCGGGCGGGGCGATTTTGCTGATGGCGGCGGTTGTCGGGTTGGGCGACGATGGCAGAAGCGGGGCGCCGAGCAAGGCGTTCGCCAGCGACGATTTGCCGGCGCTGAAGGCGCCAAACAAGGCGACGGTAAACGATCGCTCGCGAAGCCGACGCGCCTTGTCGCGCAACGGTCCAGCGAAGCGGCCAAGCATTTCGGACCGTTCAAGCCAAGCCGCCGCCTCCTCAAGCCGATCGGCCGCCTCTTCGCTCCGCTGTTTTCCGCCGCTTGAAAGCGTCCGAGCTTCGTCCGCTCTTTCGCTCACTCCGAGGCCGGCCGCTTCCTGACCGAGCGCTTGCTCTTTGACGGAAAGACGGCTTGTTTCCGCTGGCTTGGATGCTGCTTGCGGTTTTGCCGTCTCGGCATGACGCGCTTTCCGGAAGACCGGCGGCGCCGTCAACGCGGCGAGACGGTTTTCATCAAGCGATGCAGACTCGCATGGAGCAGCGATCAGCTGCTCGAACGCACGCCGACGCTCGTCCCGCTCGGCTCTGAGGCGGGCGAGGCGGGCGGCGAGCTCCACTTTTTCGCGCGCCGCCGAAAGCTGTCCGTTCAATGTTTCTGTTTGGGCGGCCGCCCGTTTGGCGATTTGTTCCTTCAGTTCGGCAAACAAGGCGAGCGCCGAGTCGCGGTAGCGTTTTTTCAGCGCCGCCGCCACCTCATCCGTATAATTTAATAGCGCGGCGCCGCTTGATTCCGCCCCTTGTTTGACGAGGCCGGCAAGCATCGTCTCATCCCACTCCGCCGTCCATTGCTGGCACTCGCTGAGCCAAGCGTCATCAGCATGCCATTCCTTTCCAAACTGAACAAGGAGCTGGCGGACGTGCCATTCGATCTGCGCCGCCGCTTGCGCTTTGACGCTTTCATAAAACGCCTCAAGCCGCCGCTTGCGCTCTTGCTCCGTTTTTGTCTTCGCGAACAACAGGCCCACTTTGAAATTCGGCTGCATCGCCTGCAAGTACGCCTCAGCCCGCTCCCTCGTCTCAAACGGCATCACGTACGCGTTTTGCAGCACGCGCTCAAGCTCCGAACGGAACGCCTCCTCCGCCCGCGACGGCGCTGTTTGCCAATCGGCAAGCTCCGCCTCAAGGCGATCGAGCTCCGCGATGGCCGCCGCCTCGTCATCGGCGCCGCCAAGCGCCTCGAGGCGCGTCTCAATCGTTTGCTCAAGCAGCTCGTGCCGCGCGCGGAGATGCTCAAGATGGCCGTCCGCGATCCGTTTTAACGCCGACTCGGCGCCGCGGACGAGCCATTCCTCCTTGTCGGCAAACAACCGGCGCAAACAAGCGACAAGCTCATGCCATTCGTTGTGCGGATGTGACGGGTCTTTCAGCGACAAGAAAAACAAACGGGCCGCCTCAACTCCCCAACGCCGGAACGCCTCGGCGGCCGAGGCGCGAAATTCAGCGAACGGCAGCTCGTCGTCGCGATGTTTATCGATTTGGTTGATGATCAAATAAACGGTCTTTCCTTCATCTGTTAATTGCTTCGTAAATTGGAAGTTTAATTCCGCCTGCACATGGTTATAATCCATGACGTAAAAGACGACATCCGCCAAATGAAGCGCTGACTCCGTCGCCAGCCGGTGGGCGTCATCGGTCGAATCGATGCCCGGCGTATCGAGGATCGCGACCCCCGGCGGGATGGCGTCCGTCGTTCGGCTGATTTCAATCCATTCGATCGTCTCCCCGTCCCGGCATTGGGCGCGAATCAAGTCCGGGTCGTACGGCGGTTCATACTCGACCGGCTCATCGCGGTGGAAAAAGACGCGCACATAGTCCGGACCGGCTTTCACTTTGACGAGATTGGCGCTCGTCGGAATCGGGCTGGACGGCAGCATCGGCTCGCCGAGCAACGCGTTGATCAAACTCGATTTGCCGGCGGAAAAATGACCGCAAAACGCGACAATGAGCTCACCGGATGCCGCTTTTTCGATGAGCTGCTTCACTTTGTCCGCATGCTCCTGGTCATCCGCGGACTGAAGCTGATCGTGCATGTCGATCATTTTCGAAAGCCACAGCCGCAATGACGGCCGCTCAATCGCAATATGCCCCATGACCAAAACCCCTTTGTCTCCCTCAATGTCATTTACATTCATTTTACTGCATTTCGCCCCGTTTCCCAATAGAAAAAAAAGAAAAATCCTGCCGTAACCCGACAGGATGACATAGAGAAAGAGGCAACGCCCTGCCGCCGCCCGCAGGCGAACGGCGAACAGATGCCATTATAGACGGCTCAAGGGCTGTTTTTTTATTTGTCCGCTGCTTTCAGCTTGCCGCATCTTGCGGATGGCAGCCTCCCCCCTTAACCGGGGCAAAAAACGCGGCCGCTCCCGAAACGCCTCCCGGTAGTCGGTGAGTGCCGCCAGCGCTCTTTCCTCAACCGCGATGCGAATCGACAGCAAAAATGCGTTCAAAAGCGAAAAGACAAGCGCGGTGATCGGCGCTTGAAACAAAAGCGGCAACAGCGCAATCTCTAAGGCGACAACCACATAGTTCGGGTGGCGAAGCCATCGGTACGGCCCTTTTTTCACTACTTGGCCGTTTGGTACGATCAAAATTTTCGTATTCCAAAAACGGCCGAGCGACCCAATTGTCCATACGCGCAGCCCTTGCACGACAAGAAAAAGCGGAAACAAAAGCGGCCAGCGGCGCGACGGGCGCGCGCCCTTTCGAAGCGCCTCAACAGCCAACGACAAAAAGAAACCGACATGCATCAATACGATCAACGGGTAATGGCGAGCGCCGAACTCCCGCGCCCCGAGCGCTTTCACATACTGTTCGTTCCGTTTTGCAAGCCGAAGCTCAATGACGCGCATGCCGGCAACCGCCAAAAACACGAACCAAAACCGCACGATCATCCCCCCATTGAAGCAGCACCATTTCCGCACTAAAGCCCGGGCCGAGAGCGATAAGCAGGCCGTGCCCGGACGAAAGCGGCTGCCGCATCATCTGTTCGAGCACAAAATACACGGTGGCCGACGACATGTTGCCGTAGCGGGCGAGCACGTCTCTAGCGGCTTTTGTCTGTTCCGGACCGAATCCGAACGCCTCCTCGTACGCTTCAATGACTTTCCTCCCGCCCGGGTGGGCGATGAAATGATGAATATCCCCAAGCCCTAACCCATGTTCCTGCAAAAACGACTCGACTTGCGGGCGCAGCCAATAGCGAACGATCGCCGGAATGTCTTTTGAAAAGATGACAAACAAACCTTCGTCGCGAACATCCCAGCCCATCACGTCTTCCGAGCCGGGCATGAGCACCGAGCGGGCGGCGATGACACGCGGCGCGCCAGCTGTCGGCGCCGCTCCGTCGCCAGCCACAAGCAAGCACGCCACGCCGTCGGAAAAAAGCGACGTACCGATCACATTGCTTTTGGACCAATCATTGAGTTGAAACGTCAAACTGCAAAACTCAACGGCGATCACAAGCGCCTTGGCATTCGGAAACGCCCGGCAATAGTCGGCTGCCCGGGCGAGCCCAGCCGCCCCTCCCGCACAACCGAGCCCCCAAATCGGCACTCTTACGGCATGAGGGGAGAACGGCAATACGTTCATCAGCCGCGCCTCGATGCTCGGCGTCGACAGCCCTGTCGTTGAGATGTAAAACAGCGCATCGATCTCCTCATGCAAAACAGGGCCGGACGAAGCCTTGCGCAAACAGTCATTGACCGCCTCTGCGCTGTAGCGGACGGCACGGTCGATGTACACCCCATTTTTTTCACCGAAACCGCGCGGCGCGCTGTACCAGGCAAGCGGTTGGACAAACGTGCGCGTATGAATGCCGCTGTTGTCAAACGCCTGCAGCAGCCGCTCCGCACGCGCCATTCGACCGGCGAACAGCCCGGCGACATGCTGCTTCACCTCGTCTTGGGCGGCCGTATACGGCATCCTTGCTGTGCCGACAGATAAAAGAACCGGCATACAAACACCTCGGTCTGTTCCTCTTTATTCTATTAGGATGCGCAACAAGCCAAACTATATGCAATGGAAAATATGTTTGTACACCCGTTTTTTCAGGAACAGCGAATGGATTTCTAGTTTTCGCAGCCAAAAAAAGTTATGAAAAGTTGCTGCAATCAAAAAACAGGCGCGGACAAAACCGGCCTGTTTTGGAAGGAACATGATCATCAGCGAGGATGTACAATAGGAGAGGTTCGTTATTTATCTCGCTTTTAGCGCGCGGATTTCACTTTCATGCTCGAGCAAGTGCAAAGCGAGGGATTGAAGTACGAGCTCTTGCCGCGCTTGTCCGGCAATGACTTCATTGACTTTTTGTTGCATTTCTGTGAGGGTTTGTTTCATCGCCGAAATTTCATGGAGCGTTTCTAACGTTTCCACGACAGCTTGCCGAATAAACGGCAATTCGGCAACGTCCTCTTTCGTCGCCATCGTTTGTTCCATGCGCCCAATCCGGCTGTCGAGCGCCGCAATGTCGTCTCTGTTAGCCGCCACGGTCTCTTCGAGTTGCCCGATGCGCCCATCCAGCGCTGCGACATCCTCTTTCGTTGCCATCGTCCGCTCGATGGTCCCGATGCGCCCATCCAGCGCTGCGACATCCTCTTTCGTTGCCATCGTCCGCTCGATGGTCCCGATGCGCTCATCCAGCGCTGCGACATCCTCTTTCGTTGCCATCGTCCGCTCGATGGTCCCGATGCGCCCATCCAGCGCTGCGACGTCTTCTCTCGTCGCTGCCACGGTCTGCTCAAGCCGCCCGATGCGATCATTCATCCGGACAACGTCTTCTCTCGTCGCTGCCACGGTCTCTTCGAGTTGCCCGACGCGTCCATTTAACCGCGCAACATCCTCTTTCGTCGCGCTCACCGTTTGTTCAAGCCGATCGATGCGATCATTCACCCGTACAACATCCTGTTTGGTCGCCATCTGATTCCGTATTTGCCGCAGCTCATCGAAAAGGCGCTCCACCCATTCATCCATTGTTTCACCCCCTTTCCTATTCGCTTTCCATTATACCATCATCCCTCCACCAGTTTCTATCATTTTCTCTGCCAATCGACACGCCAATAAAAAAGCCACCCCCATTTCCCGAGCAGTGGCCGGAAAACGAAGATGGCTATAAAAGCGATCAACACCATTATGAAATTTTTTGTTCCTGCAGCGGCAGTGCAGCCGATTTTCTTGCCTTACCGAAATGGAAGACGGCGTTTAAGATGATGGCGGTCATGCTGCCGGCGACGATGCCGCTGTCGGTTAAAATGCGCAAGCCGGTCGGCAGCTCGGCAAACAAGTTCGGCACCGCCGTCACCCCAAGCCCCACGCCGACCGAGCAGGCGATGATCAGCAAGTTCTCTTGCACAGTTAGGTCAACTTGGCCTAACATTTTCACACCGTAGGCAATGACCATGCCGAACATCGCGAGCATCGCCCCGCCGACGATGAGCGGAACGACGATCGCCCCGGCGTACATGGCCAATACATGTTGGATGCCGAGCGATCCGACTTGCCACCATTTCATCTTCATCGACTCATCACCTCGTCAGCAAATTGAATGGCGCCACCATCAAGCGATGCGATGCGGGCGAGCGACACAACGCGGAAGCCGCGCGAACGAAGCAGCCGGCCGCCGTCTTGAAACGCTTTTTCAATGACAATGCCGATGCCGACCATATCAGCCCCCGCTTGCTCGATGATCTCCACCATTCCGAGCGCCGCTTGGCCGTTGGCTAAAAAATCATCAATGATCGATAGGCTTAATCTCTTTGCTGCATCGCATTGCCTGTTCAATCGCCGGCGCTTTACATGCCAGCAAAAAGAACATTGGCGGGCTCTGCTGCCGCGAGAGAAAATGACGTCTTCATCATTTTTTCACAAACGTCACCATTTGTTCACACTTCCAGCATCGTTTTTGTGAGAAAAGTCACTGTTGCCCCAGTTTTGTACAGTTATGATAGTGTCAAAGCAGGGAAATTGGCCGTTTGGCGCACCTGCCGAATTGCTGTTATGGGGGATGAATCCAACAAAGAGGAGGGATACGGCATGGCAAAACTGATCACAGCGGCCCGGCAAACGAAAAAGGAAAAAGAGCCGGCGCTCAAAGGCACGCTGGCCTCTGTGTTTCTGCTCGGCTTTTTCATCATTTTTTCTTGGGTCAGCGTCTACTTTTTATTTTTGCACCGCCTGTAAGCGGCAAAGGAGGGAATCGGTATGCACATCCATAAGTATGAAAAAATTTGGCTTGCGTTTGGCATCGGCTGTTTGATCGTTTTTTTGACGGTCGTCGGCGTAAGTGCATTCGCCGCCGGACAGCAGCCGCCGAGCTGCCTGACGACGATCGATCCAGAAAAAGTCGATTCGACCCCGCCGTTTGATCATCCGGGGCTCGTCAAAAAAGGAGACAAGGAATACGAGTTGAACATCGTCGTCGCCGCGTTTTCTTTTACACCGAATGCGATCGAAATTCCAAAAGGAGCGAAAGTGACGATCAACGTCACTTCGAAAGACGTCATCCACGGATTTGAAATCCCGGGAACGAACGTGAACATGATGGTCGAACCCGGTTATGTGAACAGCTTAACAACCACGTTTGACAAACCGGGCGAATATACGATTCTTTGCAACGAGTATTGCGGCGCCGGCCACCATATGATGACGGCGCGCATAAAGGTGGTGGAGTAACATGGCACAACCGTTGGAAAAAGTCGATCGCCGCGATGCGAAACTGGCGCTTGCCCATTTGTTCGTCGCCTTTACCGCCCTCGCGCTCGGGGGGTTCGCCGGCCTATTGCAAACATTAGTCCGTTCCGGCAAGTTTGAGCTCCCGGCTGGGATCAGCTATTACACGATTTTGACGACGCATGGCGTCTTGCTTGGACTCGTGCTGACGACGTTTTTCATTATCGGCTTTCAGTTCGCCGCGGTCAGCCGTACAACCGGGGCGCTCTCAGACGGTTCGCGCCGGACCGGTTGGATCGGTTTTTGGCTGATGACAATCGGAACAGCCATGAGTGCGTTTTTCATCTTAACCGGCAAGGCATCTGTCTTATATACGTTTTACGCGCCGCTGCAAGCGCACGCCGGCTTTTACATCGGCTTGGCGCTTGTCGTCGTCGGCAGCTGGGTGAGCGGCTTTGCGATGTTCGCTCATTATGCCCGCTGGCGGAAAACGCACCGCGGTCAAGTGAGCCCGCTGCTGGCGTTCATGTCAGTGACGAATATGGTGCTATGGCTCGTCTGTTCGCTTGGCGTCGCCGCCACCGTCGTCTTCCAGCTCATTCCGTGGTCGCTTGGGCTCACGGATCGGGTGAACGTGCTCTTGAGCCGGACGCTGTTTTGGTATTTTGGGCATCCGCTCGTCTACTTCTGGCTATTGCCGGCGTATATGGTTTGGTACGCCGTCATTCCGAAAGTGATCGGCGGCAAAATGTTCTCCGATTCACTCGCACGGCTGGCGTTTATCTTGTTTTTGCTGTTTTCGATTCCGGTCGGCTTCCATCACCAATTGCTTGAGCCGGGAATTTCGCCGTTTTGGAAATACGTGCAAGTCGTCTTGACGTTCATGGTCATCATTCCGTCGCTCATGACCGCGTTCGCCATGTTTGCGACGTTTGAATCGTACGGCCGCTCGCAGGGAGCGACCGGCTTGTTCGGCTGGCTGCGGAAACTCCCGTGGAGCGACGCCCGCTTTTTCGCCCCGTTTGTCGGAATGCTGTTTTTTATTCCGGCCGGCACCGGCGGGATTATTAACGCCTCGCACCAACTCAACCAAGTCGTCCATAATACGATTTGGGTGACCGGCCACTTCCATTTAACGGTGGCAACGACTGTCGTCCTAACATTTTTTGGTGCGTCATACTGGCTCATTCCGCATTTGACCGGCCGGGTGATGACGAAAGCGATGAACCGGCTCGCCATCATTCAAACGATCGTTTGGGCGGTTGGGATGACGTTCATGTCCGGCTCGATGCATTTTGCCGGTCTGCTCGGCGCACCGCGACGCTCGGCGTTCTCAACGTACAGCAATTCGCCGCAAGCGCTTGAATGGATTCCGTACCAAATCGCGCAAGCGGTCGGCGGCACCATCTTGTTCATCGGCATTATTTTGATTCTCGTCATCGTGATCAACTTGGCCTTTTTCGCCCCGAAAGGCGAAACGGAGTTTCCGGTCGCCGAGGCAGCTGCTCCGTATGAACGGGCTGCGCTGGCGCTTGAAAACTGGAAGCTTTGGATCGGCCTCGTCGTTGCGCTCATTTTGATCGCCTATACGGTGCCGATCATCGACATCATTCAAAACGCTCCGCCGGGGTCGAAAGGATACAAATTATGGTGAAACAAGAAGGTGTCCCCAAGCGATCGGGACACCTTCCTCTTTATGTGCATAAAACCGAGACACAATAGGACTTTGTCGACAGAAAAACTAAACGAACAGCGTAAGAACGATGTTTGCACTGACGCGCCTGTTTCTATAATCGATAAAGCGCCTTATATTTTTCTTCTAAATATTGAATAAGATAATCGGCTTTCAGCGTTTCGCCCGTCGCATCGCGCACAAGTTCGAGCGGCTTTTTCATTTTTCCAAACTGGTGGATATGAACGGTCAGCCATTCACGGATCGGTGCGATGTTCCCCTCTTCAAGCAGCCCAGCTACATCCAACTCTTTTTCCATCGCTTGCTTGAATTGCGCCGCATACATATAGCCGAGCGCATACGATGGGAAATAGCCGAAGCTGCCGCCGGACCAATGGACGTCCTGCAACACGCCGACCGCATCGTTGTGCGGGCGGATGCCAAGGTATTGTTCATATTTCTCATTCCATACATCCGGCAAGTCGATCGCTTCCAGCTCCCCAGCAAACAGCTGCTTTTCGATTTCATAGCGGATGATAATATGGAGCGGATACGTCAGTTCGTCCGCTTCAATACGAATGAGCGACGGCTTCGCTTCATTGATCGCCCGGTAAAACGCATCAAGCGAAACGTCGGCGAACTGCGTGGGCGCGTATTGCTGCAGGCGCGGGTAATGCCGCTTCCAAAACGCATAGTGGCGTCCGATCATATTTTCAAAAAAGAGCGACTGCGATTCATGAATGCCCATCGACGCCCCGCTTGCAAGCGGAGTGCCGACAAGCGCCTCGGAAATGTGTTGTTCATACAGCGCATGGCCGCATTCATGGATCGTGCCAAACACCGCGGTGCGGAAGTCGCGCTCGTCGTAGCGCGTCGTAATGCGCACATCGTTCGGGTTGAGCCCGATCGCAAATGGATGGACCGTCTCATCAAGTCTCCCCTTGCCAAAATCATAGCCGAGCTCTTTAAGCAACTCAAGCAGAAAAGCGCGCTGCTTTTCTTTTGGAAACGGCGCGAACAAAAAGGACGTGTCCGGCTTGTCGGACGCGGCGGAAATGGCGTGCACAAGCGGGACGATGCGTTCGCGCAGGCGGCTGAACAGTTCGTCAAGCAAATCGACGGTCATGCCCGGCTCGTATTGATCGAGCAGCGTATTGTACGGGTGTCCTTCATACCCCCAATAACGGATAAAGCGGCGCTGAAACTCGATGATTTGCTCCAAATACGGGCGAAACCGGGCGAAATCAGCAGCCGCTTTCGCTTCTTCCCAAACGCTTTCCGCTTTGGAACAAAGCACGACAAACTCTTTGTATTCATCCGCTGGAATTTTTTTATTGCGCTCGTATTCTTTTTTGCATTCATCAAGCGTTTTCTTTGTCACGTCATTCAGCTGCTCGTAGACGGCTTTGGGCGACAGCTTGGCGATAAAGGCTGCCATCTCCTCGGATGTCGACATGCGAAACACTTCTTCTGACAGCATGCCGATCACTTCTGATCGCTGCTCGACCCCTTTTTTCGGGGCGCCAGTCCGCAAATCCCAATACATGAGGCCAATCGCTTCGCGGTAGCCCGTCATTTTTTTCACGTATTGCAAAAACTGCGCTTCGATTGGTTTCACTATACTCAGTCCCCCTATGTATTTCATGGCCGTATCATCATTTCCATAACAAGGTGCCATTTTCCTGCTTGCCAGCGAGAAAATGCTATTTTTGTGGAAAATGAAAAAGGGAAGAATATCATTCTTCCCTCACCGCTGTCGGCAACACGTCTTTGATCGCCGCAATGACCCGTTCATCTTCCCTGTCGGTGACGAAAATGGAAACAATGCCGCGGTCATCGCGCGTGCGGATGAGCCGTCCGACTCCTTGGCGAAGGCGAAGAAGCATATACGGCACATCGACGTCCCAAAACGGGTTGCTATACGCTTTTCGCTTCGCCTGAAACACCGGATCATTCGGCGGATACGGCAGCGACCAAATAATGACGTTCGAAAGCGACGGCCCCGGGATGTCAAGTCCTTCCCATAAATGTTCGGAACAAAGCACCGTTTCCTCGTTACGCTGAAACTCGGCGACCAAATCGCTGATTTCACGGTCGCCTTCAAACAAAAACGAAAATGGTTCGCCGGCTGCCGCCTCTTTAAACTGAAGAAGCTCCTCGCGCGTCGGGAACAAGATGAGCGCCCGGCCTCCGGTTTCGCGCAATTTTTCAAGCGCATATGCGTATTTTTTGGCAAACAGCGTCTCATCCGCGCGGAACGTCGGCATAAAAATCGTCATCTGTTCGTCGTAATCAAACGGCGACGGCACACTGAACGATAAATAGTCATCAATGCCTAAGCTTTGGGCGATATAGGCAAACGATTTTCCGCTCGATAGCGTCGCTGACGAAAAGATAAACGGCATTCGTTTGCTGAACACTTTTTCGCGCAACACTTCTTGAACGGTGCGCGGCATGACGACAAACGTCGCCTCTTGACGCGACGACTCAAGCCACGTAATGGCGTCGGCGTTTTTCAAAAACAAATCGAGTGAATACTGGATTTGGTCCAAATATTCATCCACAATGTTCAGCTGGTAATGATCGATCGTATACGTCTCGCTTTCAAACACAAGCTCGTTGCCGATTTCGACCATTTGGCCGCGGAGCCGCTTCGCCCATTGTTCAAGACGCGGCGACGGCAAAATTTCTTTCCGGTTCGAACCCGGAACGTCTTTCGCGCACGCTTTCAGCTCATCAAAAAAGCGCGTGCTCGTCTCCAGCGTCTCCTCAATTAAATAGGCGAGCTCTTCACGGATGTCGTTTTCAAGAAGACGTGTCAGCAACGTCTCAAGCGTCGTCTCTTTCATTCGATATGTCAACGCCTTTTGCGCAGCGAACTCCAATAAATGCCCTTCGTCAAACACGACACAGCTCGCTTCCGGCAACAGCGGCAGCTGTCCTTCCCGCTTGCGCGCTTCATACGTCCAAACATGTTCCATATAAAAATCGTGCGAGCAGACGATCAAATCCGCCGCCTTCCGGTAATAGTCGCGCCAAAGCGTCTGTCCGCAGCGATGCCGCTTTTCGCACGTGAAACAGTCTTGAAACGGATCCCAGGCGATTTTTTTCCACTGCTCATCAGTCAGGTGGGCGTATTCTTTTCGGTCGCCGTAGCGGTAGAACGACTGCAGCGGTTTGTTGTCATGGACGAAGGCCGGAAGTTCATCGTAAATTTGCTCATACAGCTCGATGTCGTCATCGTCATACGTCGTTACTTCTTCCAGTTTATTCAAACATAAATATTGATCTGGCGATTTCGCCAGCCGGACGTCGATTTCCAGCCCGAGCACGTTGGATAGCTTCGCAATATCGCCTTCCTTTTTGACGAGCTGCTCAATGAGCGTCTCATCGGCGCAGGCGATAATGGCCGGCTTGCCGGTATAGCGGGCGTAGCAGACTGCATACAGCAAATACACGATCGTTTTCCCTGTGCCAACTCCCGCTTCGGCGAAGATCACCTTTTTTTCTCGAAACGCCCGCTCGAGCTGAAACGCCATATAAATTTGCTCGTCGCGCAGCTCAAAGCCGGCTTCCGGCAAAATGTCATAAAAAACATCGCCGATCCACTGGCTCAACTTATCAAAAAAGTTTTCATTTTTTTCTACAACAAACGGATAACGTTCATGGCCCATCGTCGCCACCCCTCCAATTGGCATAAACTCCCCCGGCATATCATGCATAAGCGCGCAACAAGTTTGTTGCGCGCTCGATCCCTAGTAACAAAACAATATTATGATCGATGGCCGCCGAGAAGTCAACTTCGAGCTTCGCGCGGCGGCCGCGGCCCCCAGTACTGGTAGTAATGGGTTTCAATAAAGCCGTTAAACAGTTTGCGCCGCTTCGTCGCCGGGCGGCCGTAATGCGTTTCAAAACCGCGGTGGGCGGTTAAAATGTACACCGACCACGTATCCAAGGCGGCGAAGGCGCGGCCGATGGCGCGATAGAGCGCTTCGACCTCCCGTTGTTCGCCAAGCCGTTCGCCGTATGGCGGGTTGCCGACGATCACCCCGTATTGTGCATCGGTCCGAAACTGCTCGGCGCGGCCCTCCCGAAAAGAAATGAGATCGGAAAGCCCCGCTTCGGCTGCATTCATCTTGGCGATCTCGACCATGTGCGGGTCAAGGTCAATCCCGCAAATATCAAGCGGTTGGTCGTAACGCGCCATCTGTTCCGCCTCTTGGCGCGCCTCTTCCCATACCGATTCCCCGATCCACGGCCATTGCTCCGAGACGAAATCCCGGTTAAACCCTGGGGCGATGTTTTGGCCGATCAGCGCCGCCTCAATGGCAATCGTGCCCGACCCGCAAAACGGATCGACGAACGGGCGCTCGGGCGTCCAATTGGTGAGCAACACTAAGGCGGCCGCGAGCGTCTCTCTTAGCGGCGCCTCCCCTTGGCGAGCACGGTAGCCGCGTTTATGCAGCCCGGCGCCGCTTGTATCGATCGTCAACGTAGCGATATCTTTGTGAAGCGCCACCTCGATCCGATACAACGGCCCGGTTTCCGGGAACCACGACAAATGATAGCGCGCTTTTAAGCTTTCGACGACTGCCTTTTTCACAATGGCTTGGCAGTCGGAAACGCTGAACAGCGTTGATTTGACCGACTTCCCGATCACCGGAAACTCGGCATCTTTCGGCAAGTAATCGGCCCATGGCAACGCCTTCGTTTGTTCAAACAACTCCTCAAACGTCGTCGCTCGAAACTCACCGACTTTCAGCTTCACGCGGTCAGCGGTGCGCAGCCAAAGGTTGGCCCGGCAAATGGCGAGCGCATCGCCTTCAAACGTCACTTTGCCGTTCTCCACTTGGCACTCATAGCCAAGCCGGCGCACTTCTTCCGCGACGACTGATTCGAGCCCCATCGCGGCCGTGGCAATCAGCGAAAACGAAGTCATCCTGTTCCCCCTATCTGATAGATGTATGTATCCTCATTCATGGCCTATACTTCCATTATAGTCATATGGAAGGAAAACACACAAAAGAGAAAGCCCTCCTTCCTGCAGGAGGGCTTTCCCACGATTCCAATCACCGCGTTAATCATGTTCTGTAAGCCATGTTCTGTACCTTCGTACTGCAAGCGGCTTTCGCCTCGTACTCCGGCGGTAATCATCTATCTACAGGCAGCGTACGCCGCCTGTCCTTCCCTCCGTTCATTTCCTTCGGGAAGGTGCCCCTACCATCATTTGGGTTTCTCGCTCGTGGGGTTTACCGCGTTCCACCTCTAAGGTTTCCCTTAGAGCTGCGTCACTGTGGCACTTTCAGGGTAATCGAACCATATCCGCATGCGGACGTAGGTTCTTTCCCCGCCGTCAGCCCAGCCGAAGCCAGACTGCCCTAGCTTATGGATTCGCTAGGCACGAACACTACGGGCATCTCAGCACCGTGCGAGCATGGACTTTCCTCTACGGCCGAAACCGGCCGCAGCGATTACCCGAACATGATTAACGCTGCGAGCATCTTACAGTATAGCTGATCTTGGTGTGAGAATCAAGAAGAAAAAATTAGAAATCCCTGCATCAACTTCGCCCTGCCGGCTGGTTATTCATACAGTTTCCGGCCAAACACATGCTTTTCTAAGTTGGAAAGGCGCTGCAAAATGTCGTAGTTCGTCGTTCCCGCCGACATCGCCGGCCGTTTTTGAAGCTCCTCGACTTGCCGCTTCAGCCGGGCGTTTTCCTGGCGCAACTCGTCAATTTCTTGCTGAAATGCTTCATAATCTTTAATAATGAGATCCAAAAATTGATCCACTTCGTCTTGGTTGTACCCCCGTATGCTTACCTTAAATTCCTTTTCTAAAATGTCTTTCGGCGTCAGTTTCACTTGATGGGCTGACATGGCTTTTCACCTCAATCCGCATTCAACGATCATCTTCTCTTTATTTTTTCAGAAATTCAGCCGGTTGTCAATTGACGGTTGGCTTGCCGCATCGATCGGGAAGCCGCATGGCGCCCACGCAGACTTCCCGGCGGCGCCGAAACGCCGTCCTCCCGCCCAAACGCCGCCGGCTGCCGGCGTTTTCCATCCGTAAAAAAACAGAAGCCGACAAAGCGGCTTCTGTTTTTGGCCCTTACTATCGCAGCGGAAACGGCGGAAATGGCATCGGTCCCGGACCCGGGCAGTACAGATGGCGATTGGCAGCCTGAGCCACCGCCGATTCCGTATGCGGGAAATAATGTTGATGTTCATACAGGTGATGATAAACATGCATCGTATGCGATGGATGGATATGCGGCACAATCGTTGCTTCGAAATGATGCAAAACGTTGCAACGAGGCGGATGAACGATCGGCGCCGTTACATTCGGCAGGCAATGCATCATATTCCTCTCCTTTCATCAATTTAGGCTGTTGCTTGACAATACTAGCCTATGATGAACGGAGTGGACTCGTACTAGTATAAACACCCATTTTGAAGAGCCATTCGCGCCAACAATCTACCGGCTCTCTCGCTCCGGTGCTTCGGACGTTTTGGCATAGTCATTCGTCTTTTTGAATCCGTTATGCGGCGCCGGCCTCTCTGACGTTCATTAATAGATATAATTGAACACGACAAACGTCAAACCGACGACAATAAAAAAGAGATACAAAATTTTTTTGTACATGCTCCGCATCGTCTTCTTCTCCCTGCCATCGTTTTCGTTCATTCCGATGCCATTGTACACGTTTTTTCTTTTTTCTACAAGATTCACAACAAAAAGACGAAACATTTTCGTTTTCTGTCATATTTTGCGCTTGCCAGGGAAATGGACGAGTTCTCACCCGTTTTTCTTGCGTTCAAGCCGCGCGAGCCGCCTGCGCCATTCCGCTTCTTCTTTCTCGCTATGTTGTCGGCTCATCCTAGCGAGCGACCGCCACGCTTCATATGCCATAACGGCATAACGGTGCGCTTCGGCCGCATCCCGGAAATAATGTTCATACACCTTCGCCAGTTCAAGCCCGGCCTTCGCCTTCCAATAGCCATTTCCGTGGATAAACAAGTCGCGCCAAAGGAGAGCAGCCTCTTCATATCGTTTTTCTTTTCGGTATAAAAGAGAAAGCTGCCATTTCGCCGTCTGCGCTTCCTTCGCCCCTTTGCCGCTCGCCTCCTCGTACACCCCCCTTGCCGCCGCTGTTTCCCCGACCGCTTCGAACCAACGGGCGGCGGCCAACTGCTCCTTGGGGTCAGCGAGCCGGTCCGCTTCAAGCAGCTGAACGGATAGGTGAATGTAGAGAGCAATGAGCGACAACACGTCGCGCTCGTTATGGCGCAATACTGGCATGAGCCGGTCTGGATGGGGCGTTTGCAAAAACTCCTTGTACATCATCGGCGCCAAAAAGCCCGGCACATCATCGCCCCGCTCGACATAGAGAATGTGCCGCTCCACTTCCGAAAGGCGCAGCGAATCCAATTTGTCTTTCCATAAGCGGCGGGCGGCGTGATACAAATCAAAATGACCGAACGCTGGCAGTTTTGGCACCATGTTGCGGACAAGCGCATGGCGCGTTTTCAGGCGCGGCCAGTCGAACGCTTTTCCATTATAGGTAACAAGCGTCGTATAATCGACGTCAGACAAAAAACTTTGATAGAGCGCCACTTCCGCCCCTGGGTATGGCAGAAGGTGCTGGCGGATGATGACGAAATCGCCAAGAATGCGGGCGTGGCCAAGCAAGAACATGATGTTTCCCGCCCCGCTTGAAAGTCCCATCGTCTCCGTGTCAAAAAAGAATAAGTCGCTAACGGCAAAGCCGCGGCAGGAGAGCGGATGGGAAAACGGCGCTTCCTGCCATCTTTCGTGCACTTCATACAGCGCTCCGAGCCGATAGCGGCCGTGCTGATAGTCAAGCGGATACACCGTTTCCCGAATGAGGCAGTAATCGCCGGCAAACCAATACGGCTTGGCGCCGTACTCCCGCCAAACGTCGGCATACGGCACGTCCGTCACAGGTCGTCCGTCCGGTTTCTCCTCTTCTTTTTCTTCATCGTTCTCCTTTTTATGCCGGGCGGCAAGCAATTCTTTCCATTGCGCCAACTTCGGCTTCATCCGTTCACCCCCTCCTTGCTTGACCTCGGCTTGCTTCTATAAGTTGATTCTCCCACACTCGGCAAAAACACGCATGACGACGCTTAAACGGACGGACCGGCCCAAACGGCAAGTTGTTCGTCCAAAAACTGGACAAGTTCGCGCTTCAACGACGGTCCGTCAGCGCTTGAAATGCCGATGCACGATGGGCAGCCGTCCGCACACGGGCAGCGTTTGACCCATTCTTTCACATGTTTCATGATCTCTTCATACCGTTCAAACACCGCCTCCGACAGGCCGACTCCGCCTGGATAGCGATCATAAAGGAAAATCGTCGGCCGTCCGGAATGCGGCGCCTTAAGCTGCGGCACGACGTGAAGATCGGAGCGGTCGCACATGACAAACACCGGCACGAGATGACCAAGCACATTGGCGATGCCGACAAGGAGTTGTTCAAACAGCGCCGGGGAAAACCGTGACGGCACCGCCTCCCACTCGATCCACGCCGCCGACGTATGAAGCGTTTCCTCCGGAAGGCGGATCGGCCCTGATCCGATGTTTTCAAACGTCGACAGCTTCAGCTTTTTAAAAATCGTCGCCATCGCTCGGACCGATACATCACCGTAACGCACCGCCATTTGTCCGCGCGTTTCGCTCCGGTCTTCCGACAGCACATCGAGCCGGACAGCCAAATTGGCGTCCGTAAAATATTCAACATCGACTTGGCGGACGTACGCCTTTTTCTCCTCCCAGTCGAGCTTTTCAACTTGGTATTGTGCTCCTTCGTGCAAATAAATCGCTTCATCATGAAGCAGCGTCATCGCGCTGAAGCGGTCCATTTCGCCGATGACGCGATGGTGGGCGGTGTCGGAAATATCGATGATGACGACGTTTTCCTGAGCCGCGGAGCGCAAACTGATATCATGCGCGGGAAACGCGTCGCTCATCCAGTGCCAGCGCCCAGCGCGTTCGTTTAGCACCCCTTGCTCGGCCAAAAAGTCGAGCACCTCTTCGACCTCGACGCCGCCGAACGTCTCGCCGCGCCGGAACGGAAGCTCATAGGCGGCGCATTTGATATGATCGACCAAAATGAGCAGATTGTCCGGGTTGATGCGCGCCGCCTCCGGCGAGCGGGCGAAAAAGTATTCTGGATGGGAGATGATGTACTGATCGAGGGGGCTTGCGCTTGCGATCATCACAACGAGCGAATCGCCCTGGCGCCGGCCGGCGCGCCCGGCTTGCTGCCACGTGCTGGCGATCGTTCCCGGATACCCTGTTAAGATGCACGCTTGCAATTGGCCGATATCAACACCGAGCTCGAGCGCATTCGTGCTCACCACACCGATAATCTCCCCGCTGCGCAACCCTTTTTCAATGGCGCGCCGCTCGCTCGGCAAGTAGCCGCCGCGGTAGCCGCGGATCGTCGTATCGCCGATTCGTTCGTTCACCCCCGCCTGCAAATGGCTTAAAATCAACTCGACACGGACGCGGCTGCGGGCGAAAACGATCGTCGGAATGCGGTTGACAAGCAGCTGTCTTGCGAGCTCAACGGCCGTTTTTGTCGCGCTTTGGCGGATGTTCATCGTCCGCTCGACAACCGGCGGATTGTAAAACACGAAATATTTCCGCCCGCGCGGCGCCCCATTGTTGTCAATAAGCGCCACCGGTTCACCGATCAGCCGCTCCGCCAACTCTTTCGGATTGGCGATCGTCGCCGACGTGCAAATAAACGTTGGTCGACTCCCGTAAAAGGCGCAAATGCGCTTTAAGCGGCGGATGACGTTCGCCACATGGCTGCCGAATACGCCGCGGTATGTATGCAGTTCATCGATGACGACGTAGCGCAGCTGTTCAAAAAGAGAAATCCATTTCGTATGGTGCGGCAAAATGGCCGTATGGAGCATATCTGGGTTGGTGATGACAATATGGCCCGCTTGACGGATTTTTTGCCGCAGCGCCGGCGCCGTGTCGCCGTCGTATGTATGGCTGTAAATCGACACCCCCATCTCGGCGATGATCTCGTTTAGTTCATTTTTTTGATCTTGAGCGAGCGCCTTCGTTGGAAAGATATACAGGGCGCGGATCGATGGCTCTTTGGCAATGGCATCGAGCACCGGCAAATTGTAGCAAAGCGTTTTCCCTGAAGCGGTCGGCGTCACGGCGACAATGTTCCGCCCGCTTTGGACCGCGTCATAAGCGGCCGCCTGGTGCGTATACAACGAAGCGATGCCGCGCGCTTTGAGCGCCGCGCCAAGCCGCGGATCGAGTTCGTCTGGAAACGGAACGAAACTCGCTTCTTTCGGTTCGATTTCATGCCAATGCACGACATTCGGATCTTGGCGAAGCTGTTCGATCCATTCCGACAGCGTCTGTTTTTTCACGTCGCATATCACCTCGTTTCTATTTTACATGCATTCCGTTTGTTTGCACTACAAAAAACGCCCACCAAGAGGCAGTCCTCTCTCGTTTCAAACTGGCAGACAACCGATATATCGGAGCCGGCCGAACGACAGAACGTTCGATTGTATCTGAACGGTTTTGGAAAAAGGACGCCTTCCTCTCATCTTCCCCGCCAAGGCGGCATCCACATAGGTCATTCTTCTTGGCACAAAAAAAACGTCCAGCCGCTACAGCTGGACGGAATGGGCTCCACGATAGCCGAGCCTTGCCGACAGTTCTTTGCCGATCTGCCGCATGCGCACAGTGAGCGATGTGATGCGGTCGTCCGTCATGCGGATCGTCGGGCCGGAAACGCTGATCGCCGCGACGACGCCGCCAGTATAGTCAAAAATCGGAACGGCAACACATCGGATACCGTACTCGTTTTCTTCCAAGTCAAGCGCATACCCGTTTTGCCGGACGGTCTCAAGTTCGCGGAAAAATGCCTCGCGGTCGGTGATCGTCCAATCGGTATGCTTCGGCAGTCCTTTCCGATCGATGATCTCTGCAGCCACCGCGGGCGGCAAATGGGCTAAAATGGCCTTGCCGACCGCCGTGCAATGCATCGGAGCCCGCTTGCCGACTTTGGAGTGCATGCGCAGCGTCTCCGTTCCTTCCAATTTTTCAATATAAATGACTTCCCCTTGATCATAGACGACGAGGTGGATGACCTCGTTCGTTTCTTTTTCGAGCTCGCGCAAATATGGCTTCGCCTCTTGGCGCAAATCGATCGAATCAAGCAGCTTTGAGCTGAGCTCTAAAAACTTGTAGCCGAGCTTATACCGCTCCGTTTCCGGATGTTGTTCGATATAGCCGTATTGGGCAAGCGTCGTTAAAATGCGGTACACCGAACTTTTGTTGATGTCCATTTGTTTCGCGATTTCCGTCACGCCCAGCCCGTCCTTTTTCGTGCTGACGATTTCGATAATTTGCAGCGCCCGGCGGACCGATTTGACCGTGTTTTCTCGTTCCATCGCATTCACCTCGATTTGTTCTCTCCGCTCGCCATTATACACGAACAGCCGGGCTTTTGCAGGCGGGAGAGCAGCGCAGGCGCGCATGGCAGCGAGCGCCGCCTTAACGGACGGAACGTATTCACCGTCAGGACGCGCCTGATGCCTTGTTTGGCCCAGAGATGCCGCAGGTTCGTTATGAACGTTGGATGGAAACGGCTGGCGCTTTGGCGGCGACGAACGTATTGCGGAGCGTGCCGATGCCGTCCACATCGCATTCAATGACCGTCCCCGGGCCGACAAGCTCGGCGCCGACCGGGCTTCCCGTCAAAATGACGTCGCCCGGTTGCAGCGTCATGACATGAGACAAATACGAAATCATTTTGCTGATGGAAATGATCATCAGCTTGGTCGAGCTGTTCTGCTTTTCTTCACCATTGACCCGCGCTTTCACCGATACAGCCCGAGGATCGAGCTCTGTTTCAATGACCGGGCCGAGCGGTGTAAACGTATCGAACGATTTTCCGATCGTCCAATGGCCGTCCGGGTGGAAAAACTGCGGCGCGGTGACATCGTTGGCGACCGTATAGCCGAAAATATACGACCACACGTCTTCTTCGCTCACCTGTTTTGCCTCTTTGCCGATCACAACCGCCAGCTCGGATTCAAATTTCACTTCACCAACCCCGCTCGGAATGACCACCTCCGCTTCCGGCCCGACGACCGACGAGGATGGTTTAAAGAAAAAGACAGGAATATCTGGCAGTTCCACCGGCAGCTGTTCACTGGAGGCCACATAGTTGGCGCCAATGCCGATCACATGGCGCGGCGCAAGCGGCGCCACGAGCGAAACGCGATCATAGCGAAATACGTTTCCCGTATAATCCCAAGCGGTGAACATATTTCCTTCGATTTCGCGGATCACTTCACCGTTCACCACACCGGCGCGAATCGCGCCATCAGCGAGAAAACGGGCAAATTTCATCGATGGCTACCCCTCTCTGACACGATTTTGTTCCTCAACTTTTTCCTTGACTCGAGCCACCCCGGTCTCCATGGCGGCACGGGCGACGGCGGAAGCGACGGCCTCGACGACGCGCCGGTCAAACGGGTTCGGGATGACATACTCTTCCGTCAGCTCTTCCGGCTGGATGAGCCCGGCGATGGCTTCGGCAGCGGCAATTTTCATCGCCTCATTAATTTGCGTCGCCCGCACATCGAGCGCGCCGCGGAAAATGCCAGGGAACGCCAACACGTTGTTCACTTGGTTCGGCAAATCCGACCGGCCGGTCGCGACCACGGCGGCGCCGGCGGCTTTTGCCTCATCCGGCATGATCTCAGGCACCGGATTGGCCAAGGCGAATACGACCGCCCCGCGGTTCATCGTCCGAACCATCGCCGGCGTCAACGCCCCAGCAACCGAGACACCGATAAACACATCCGCGCCTTGAATGACGTCCGCAAGCGTCCCGGAGATACGGCGGTGATTCGTTTGCCGGGCGATTTCTTCCTTGATAGCGTTCATCCCATGCGAGCGCCCTTCATAAATCGCTCCTTTTGTGTCGCAAACGATCAGTTCGCCGACTCCGATCGACAGCAGCAATTTGGCGATCGCCACCCCGGCAGCGCCGGCGCCGTTGATGACAACCCGGCAATCGGCAAGCTGTTTGCCAACCACTTTCAAGGCGTTCGTCAGCCCAGCGGCCACGACAATCGCCGTGCCATGCTGATCATCATGAAACACCGGGATCGCCATCTCTTGGCGAAGACGCTCTTCAATGACAAAGCAGGCGGGGGCGGCGATATCTTCCAAATTGATGCCCCCAAACGCCGGTTCCAGCAACTTGACCGTTTGAATGATTTGTTCCGGATCTTCAGTATCGAGGCAAAGCGGCACGGCATCGATCCCGGCGAACGCTTTGAACAAGGCGGCTTTCCCTTCCATGACCGGAAGCGCCGCCCGCGCGCCAATGTTGCCAAGCCCAAGCACCGCCGTGCCATTCGAGACGACGGCGACAAAATTGCCCTTCACTGTATAGTTGTACATTTCGTCTTGGTCGACGTAAATTTCTTTGCACGGTTCAGCCACTCCCGGCGAATAAATGAGACTTAAATCACTGGCATTCACGACCGGCACTTTCACTTCAACTGACAGCTTTCCTCTTGCCTGCCGATGGACAAGCAACGCTCGTTCTCGCAAATGTTCCATCACTGATCCCTAGCTACTAGCCTTCCCCATCCCCTTGTACCGCCTTTTGTGCTGCTTTGCGTTTGACAACCGGCCAGTAGTAACTAGGAGCTGCCTCCTTTCTCCATTTATTTTCTTAATTTTCTGATCATAATAGATAGGAAGGAACAAGGTCATCCATCCCTTGTTCCTTATACAGCTTTTGGCGTTTATTGCTGAATGGCGGCAAATTTCGCTTTTGCTTCTTGACGGCGGCGGTGCAAAATCGGCTCGGTATAGCCGTTTGGCTGTTCATAGCCGCGGAAAATGAGATCGCACGCCGCTTGGAACGCCACCGAATCATCGTAATTCGGCGCCATCGGACGATAGTTCGGATCGCCGGCGTTTTGTTCGTCGACGACTTTCGCCATCCGCTTGAGCGTCTCAAGCACTTGCTCTTTCGTGCAAATGCCATGATGGAGCCAGTTGGCGAGAATTTGGCTCGAGATGCGAAGCGTCGCCCGGTCTTCCATCAGTCCGACGTTGTGAATGTCCGGCACTTTCGAGCAGCCGATCCCTTGGTCGATCCAGCGGACGACATAGCCTAAAATGCTTTGGCAGTTGTTGTCGAGCTCTTCTTGAATCTCTTCCGCTGTCCATTGCGGATGGTCAACGACCGGGATTTGCAACATGTCGTCGCGATAATCGTTCCGATCGTTCGCCAGTTCGCTTTGCACAGCGGAGACGTTCACTTGATGGTAATGAAGCGCATGGAGCGTGGCCGCTGTCGGCGACGGCACCCATGCCGTATTGGCGCCTGCTTTGAGCTGCGCTCCTTTTTGCTTCAGCATTTCTGCCATCAAATCCGGCATCGCCCACATTCCTTTGCCGATTTGCGCCCGGCCGCGGAAGCCGGCGGCAAGCCCAACGGCGACGTTCGATTTTTCATACGCCTGCAGCCAAGTCGATGATTTCATCTCGTTTTTGCGCAGCATCGGCCCCGCTTCCATCGACGTATGAATTTCGTCTCCGGTCCGGTCGAGGAAGCCGGTGTTGATAAAAATGATGCGGTCGCGCACTTGGTAGATGCAGTTTTTCAAGTTGAGCGACGTGCGGCGCTCCTCGTCCATCACGCCGATTTTAATCGTATTCCGCTCAAGGCCGAGCATATCTTCGACACGGTCAAACAGCTCGTTGGCAAACGCCACTTCCGCCGATCCGTGCATTTTCGGCTTGACGATGTAGATGGAACCTTTGCGCGAATTCAAGTAGCGTGTATTGCCGATGAGCGAATGTTTCATAATCAAGCTTGTAATGACGGCGTCCATGATCCCTTCATGCACTTCCTCGCCATTCGCATGCAAGATCGCGTTGTTCGTCATTAAGTGCCCGACGTTGCGCACGAACATGAGCGAACGGCCCGGCAGCACGAGCTCCCCGCCATCCGGCGTTTTGTATACGCGATCCGGGTTCAGGGAGCGCGTCATGATTTTGCCGTTTTTCTCAAATGTCGCTGTCAAATCGCCTTTAACGAGACCAAACAAGTTGCGGTAAACGAGCACTTTGTCTTCGGCGTCAACGGCCGCCACCGAATCTTCACCGTCCATGATCGTTGTCACGGCCGCTTCTAGGACAATGTCTTTGACCCCGGCTTGATCCGTTTTTCCGACCGCATGCTCGCGGTCGATTTGAATTTCAATGTGAAGGCCATTGTTCTTCAGCAACACCGCTGTCGGATGTTGCGGGTCGCCTTGGAAGCCGACGAATTTTTCCGGCTCTTTCAGCCCCGTCGTCGCCCCGCCTTCTGTCGTCACGACAAGCTGGCCATCAACAATGGCGTACTGGACAGCGTCTTTATGGGAATATTGCGCCAGCGGCACCGCTTCATCTAAAAACTGCCGCCCGTAGGCGATGACTTTCGCCCCGCGCACCGGGTTGTACGACGAACCGCGCTCGGCGCCGTCTTCTTCGCTGATGGCATCGGTGCCGTACAGCGCGTCGTACAGGCTGCCCCAACGGGCGTTGGCAGCGTTTAATGCATAGCGGGCGTTCGTCAACGGAACGACGAGCTGCGGCCCGGCTTGCACGGCAATTTCATCATCGACATTGTCGGTCGTAATCTCAAAGTCCTCGACTTCCGGCTCCAAATAGCCGATGTCTGTCAAAAATGCTTTATATTCGTTAAAATCAAAGCGGCCGCGATGCGCTTTATGCCACTCATTCAATTTTTCTTGAATTTCGTCGCGGCGGGCGAGCAATTCTTTGTTGCGCGGCGTCAAGTCGGAAATGAGCGCGCCGAAATCGCTCCAAAACTTGTCTTGATCCAACCCGCTGTTCGGCAGAAGCTCCTCGTTGACAAAGTCGTACAACACTTTGGCGACTTGGATGTTCCCTTTTTGTACGTATTCGCCCATTATTCTCTTCCCCTCTCTTGTTTCTTATTACGAAACATCGTTTCTCAATTTCTCTAAAAAGATGATACCATGAAACGAAATGACTGGCAATCGTTTTCAAAAAATTTTCATTTCACTGTCGACGGCATCTTTGTCTCTACACAACGCCCCGGCGTCGGGAACAGCTTGCCGGCGTTGAGCAAGTTTTTCGGGTTAAACACGTCGCGGATTGCCGTTTGCGCCAAAATTTCCTCATCAGTGAAAATGAAGCGCATCTCTTCTTTTTTCTCAATGCCAACGCCATGTTCCCCTGTAATTGATCCGCCGACCGCCGCGCACGCCTTGAGGCATTCGCTTCCGGCGGCAAGCGCCCGCTCCGTCTCCCCAGGCTTGCTCGCATCAAACAGCACAAGCGGGTGCAAATTGCCGTCGCCGGCGTGGAAAATGTTTGCGATTCTCAGTCCATACTTGCGGCTGATATCGGCGATTTCCCGCAGCACTTCCGGCAGACGGCTGCGCGGAATGACGCCATCTTGCACTAAATAGTCAGGCGAAATCGCCCCCATGGCGCCAAAGCCGGTTTTCCGGTTCGCCCACCAGCGGGCCCGTTCTTCCTCTGACTGGGCGACTTTCACTTCGCGCACATGATGGCGGCGGCAAATCGTTAAAATATCGTTGATTTGTTCGTCGATCCCGGCGGAAATGCCATCCACTTCAATGAGCAACAGCGCGGCGATGTCTTTCGGATGCCCGACCGGAAACGCGGCCGCTTCGACCGCCTCGATGGCCGTTTGGTCCATCATCTCGAGCGCCGCCGGCACGATTCCAGCGGAAATGATGTCGGAAACGGTCTGGCTCGCATCTTCCACTTCGTCAAAATAGGCGAGCACCGTCTGTTTGGCCTCGGGATTTTTCAACAAACGGACGGTGATTTTTGTCACGATGCCAAGCGTCCCTTCCGACCCGGTCAGCAGCCCGAGCAAATCGTAGCCTGGCGGATCGGGAACGCCGTTTCCGCCGATTTCAATCACTTCGCCGTTCGGCAAGACGACTTCAAGCCCTAAAATATGGTTCGTCGTCACTCCGTATTTTAAGCAGTGGGCGCCGCCAGCGTTTTCAGCGACGTTGCCGCCGATCGTGCAGCAATATTGGCTTGACGGGTCGGGCGCATAGTAATAGCCGCGGTGGGCGACCGAGTTCGTCAACTTCAAGTTGACAAACCCCGGCTCGACGACGGCGCGCCGGTTTTCGAGATCGACGTGCAACAGCCGCTTCATCCGCGTTAGGCTGATGACGACTTCGCCGTTTAGCGGAATCGCCCCGCCGCTTAACCCCGTGCCGGCGCCGCGGGCGAGAAACGGAAGATCATGCTCATGGCAGTATTTGACGACCGCCGCCACTTGCTCCGTGCTGTTTGGAAATACAACCGCCCTTGGCAAATGGCGGTGGACGGTGAAGCCGTCGCAGTCATACGCCATTAAATCTTCTTTCCGGTATAAAATCGCCTGTTCCCCAACGATGCGGGCGAGCGCTTGGATGTGCGGGTCGTTCGTTGCAATCGGCCGTTTTCTCATATGCGCACGTCCTTCCCTTCTTCTTTTTGGTACGCCCAATCGAGCAGCTGCACCGTATGGACGATTTTTTGGTTTCGTCCATGTTTCATGACGCCAAGCGCCATTTGCAGCATGCAACCTGGATTGCCCATCGAGATCAGCTCCACCTCTTGCGGCACGTGTTGCATTTTGCTCTCAAGCACCGCTTGTGCCATCTCCGGATGGGTGAGGTTGTAAATGCCGGCGCTGCCGCAGCAACGATCGGCGTTTGGCATGGCGACCATTTCCACCCCCGGAATGCTTTCAATCAAAGCGCGCGGCTCTTGGCGGATGCCCTGGCCATGGGCCAAATGGCACGCATCATGGTAGGTGAGGCGCACGTTCAATTCCGCTTTCGGTGGTTTGAAGCCCGTGTCATGCAAAAATTTGGACACATCCTCAACTTTGGCGGCAAATTGCTCCGCCTTTTCATGCCATTCCGGGTCATGGCGGAACAGTTCCGGATATTCTTTCAACATGCAGCCGCAGCCGGCGGCGTTAACGATGACATGGTCGACATGTTGAAACGCCTCAATATTTTGCTTGGCGAGCTTCCGGCCGGTTTCGCGGTCGCCGGCGTGAACGTGAAGCGCCCCGCAGCACGTCTGGTTCGGGACGATGACGACATCGTTGCCGTTATGGGTCAATACACGGATCGTCGCTTCGTTAATATCACTAAACATAACATCCATGACGCATCCGGTCAAAATCGCGACGGTTCGCTTTGTTTCCCCCTTCGCCTTAATGAGCGGCTGATGTTTATACTTTCTCCGAACCGGCGTACCGACCGCTGGCAAAATCGCCTCCATCTCA
Source organism: [Bacillus] caldolyticus (assembly GCF_003595605.1). Classification (NCBI taxonomy): domain Bacteria; kingdom Bacillati; phylum Bacillota; class Bacilli; order Caryophanales; family Anoxybacillaceae; genus Geobacillus; species [Bacillus] caldolyticus. The sequence continues at coordinate 464,396 of NZ_CP025074.1, forward strand.
GCCAAGTGATCGGGCATGACACGCAGCAGTCCGGTTTTGCGCGCCACCGTCTGCAAGCCGCTTTTTTGGTACCATTTCAGCAGGCGGCCGAGCCAATCGAGGCGCGACGGATGCGGAAAAATGCCTTTTAAGAAAACGTCGCTGACAAGCGCCTTCCAACCGGTGAGCGGAACCGCCTGGCGGAGCTGGCCGCGCACTTGTTCAATGAGCCCACCGACATCGACATCGGCCGGGCAAGCCATCGTGCATGCACGGCAATCCAAGCACGTAAAAATCGGATCGAGCAAATCAGGCGTCAACTCAAGCTTCCCTTCGCCGACCGACTTCATCAAATGAACGCGGCCGCGCGGAGAGTGCTGTTCTTCACCCGTCTGTTCGTACGTCGGGCATGATTCTAAACACATGCCGCAATGAACGCAATCAGCCCACTTGCTCGGGTCCGGCAAATCGTGAAAACGATAGTTGCCAAGACTCGCGGTCGCACACGCCGGGCTGTCCGCCCGTTCATTGGTCATCGTGCTCATCATTAAATCCCCCCAATAAAGCGTTGATCGTTGACCGTTTTGTTCGGATCGATTTTCCGCTTAATGCCTTCGAGCAAGAAAAAGTACGACGGCTTTCCGCCCCAGACGTCGACGCGCTGGCGCAGCGAAAGCGGCAAATGTTTCACAATCGCGTAGCCGCCAAGGCGAACCGCCGTTTGGCGCAGCTCCTCGATTGCGGTCAACACTCCCTCTTCGCCGCCGTGCATATACGCCTGACAAAGCCCGTGGCCCAATCCGCCGTGCGCCTCGATGCGGACATGGCAACGGTCAGCGATTAAAACGCTTTCACGCAAGATGGAGAGTACATCCAAGTTGACAACCCCGATTTTCACTGCCGCTTCAACACCGTTTTCCGCCTGCTCCAGACGCCCGTTCGGTGCCATCGTGTAAAACGTCCGCCAAAACGCCGCCGTCTCTTCGCCGGCTAAAATGGACATTTCCACCGCTTTCGGCCGCAGTCGTTCAACCCAATGCTCTTGGTAATGGACGGCGTTTTCCACATCTTCAAACCCGATCACAAGCGTATAAACCGGCCGTCCCGTCAGCCGCTCGGAAAGCGCCGGGTTGAGCAGTTCAAAACAAATCGGCTCCATCATTGTATCAAGGAACGAAACGGCAAACGAGCGAATGTCATGAAGATCGCCGCTTGGGAACGACAGCAACACAACGCTTTCATATTTCGCGAGCGGTCGAAGCTTGAGCGTAATCTCGCTCAGCACCCCGAGCGTCCCCATCGCCCCAATGAACAACTTATTCATATCGTAGCCGGCGACATTTTTTACCACTTTGCCTCCGGAACGAATGACGGTCCCGTTCGGATAGACGACGCGCAGCCCGATGACCGAATCGCGCGCTGCCCCATAGCCGAGCCGCTTCGGACCGCTATCGTTCGCGGCAATGACCCCTCCGATCGTCGCTTCCTCCGGCCAAAACGGGTCCAAGGCGACCTTTTGCCGATGCGGAGCGAGCGCGCGCTGCAAATCACCAAACACCGTTCCGGCTTTGACAGTGACCGTCATATCGGCGGCCGCATGTTCGACAATGCCGGCATAGTGTTCCAACGACAGCAAGATGTCCGCCTGTTCCCGATGCCCGCCAAACCCCCGTTTTGTGCCGCGTCCAGCGATGACGACTTTTTTGCCATGGCGGTCGGCATAGCGGAGCACCGCAGCGATTTCTTCCTCTGTTCGCGGATAGACGGTCACCGCCCCATCATTGCCGAGGGGGTGGAACGATTCATTCCGTTTGATCTGTTCTGGATGCAAAAACGCCTGCAGCTCCTCAATCCATGTCAATGAAAGCATGAGCGCCCTCCTCCGTTTCGTAATAAGAAACATCGTTTCTTTTTATCAGTAAAAAAAAGCGAGCCGCTCGAACCGTTTTCTTTATCAGGCGGAGGGTGTCCCAAAAGAATCGGGACACCTTTTCCGATCACCGTCATATATACAAGTGATTTAGCCCAAAACAACCTTTGGGGCCAGCCCTCCTGCTACTTCTATTAAACCATCGCTCATCCATTTTTTCAATGAATTTTTTGAATTTAGGGATCATTTTGTTCATTCCGTCTCTTCCACCACCACTCCGACCCGCTGCTCGAGCGGCTGAATGACCGCGGCCATATCCAAGTCGGCAAGGCCTGCGGCGATCGCTGCGGCAAACGCTTCTTCTGCTTGAATGCCGAGTCGGCGGCCAAGGCCGATTTCATCCATCAACTCGTTCGCCAAGCGCACATCTTTATGTACATACTTGACCGCCCCGCCAGGAGTGAATCGACGCGGCAACACGAACTGCTCCATATGGCGGCGCAACATCCGGCTGTCTCCATAGCTTTCTTTTAACAGCCGATACAGCTTCCCGGCATGAAGCCCATAAGCGACGCCAGCGACCATCGCTTCCGCCGCGGCGACCGAATGGACGGCGACCAAGTACTGGTTGATCGCTTTTGCCGCGCTGCCGGCGCCGCTTTCTCCTAAATATTCAACCGTTTTTCCTAACACCCGAAGCAGCGGACGCACCCGCTCCCATGCTTCTTTCGCCCCGCCGACCATGATCGTCAGCGCCCCTTGCTCCGCCCCTTCCGGCCCGCCGCTTACCGGCGCGTCCAAATAGGCGACGCCGTGCTCATCGGCGCGCCGAGCGACAAACCGGCTTGTTTTCGGACCGACGGTTGTAAAATCAAGGCAAATCGTCCCCGGATAGGCCGCGCTAAGGACGCCGCCTTCACCTGTATACACCTCGATGACATCATCCGGCATCGATAAGCACGTGCAAATGATATCCGCCTCGCCAGCCAGCTCTGCCACTGTCGCCGCCTGTCGGGCGCCAAGGTTGACAAGCGGAACCGCTTTTTCTGTCGTACGGTTGTACACCGTGACATTGAATCCCGCTTCAAGCAGCCGTCTAGCCATGCGCGAGCCCATCACGCCCAATCCGATAAAGCCGACGCGTGTCATCGTCCGCCTCCCCCTTTCATTCCGCGGTATTCATCATACCAGACAAAACTTTCGCTGCTTTTCCCTGATGGAATGTACTCAAGTCCAATCGCTCCATTGTAGCCGTGCTCTTGCAAAAATGCGAAAATCTCGCGATACGGAAGCTCTCCCGTCCCCGGCTCATGCCGCCCGGGGGCATCAGCGAATTGCACATGCGCGATGAGCGGTACGTAGTCGGCAAACATCGCTGTCACATTGCGTCCGAGCCGAGCCATATGATAGACGTCATATTGCAATTTCACATTCGTCCGGCCGAGATCGCGGATGATCGCCGCCGCTTCCTCAATATCGGTTAAAAAGTAGCCGGGCATATCGAACGGATTGATCGGTTCAATCGTCAGCGTCAAACCATGAACAGCAAGCGTTGCAGCCGCTTCGTCAATGCGGCGCATATACGTCTCCTTCGCCCGCTCGCGCGGCAAGTCCCTTGGCAACACTCCGGCCATGCAATGAAGATTCGGTACACCGAGCGCGAGCGCATAACGCACTCCTTCCTCCAGTGCACGCCGGAATTCATCATGACGGTCAGAAAAAATGGCGAGCCCGCGCTCCCCCTTTTCCCAATCGCCAGCGGGCAAATTCAGCAAAACAAGCGACAGCTCAAGCTGCTCGAGTTCATCAGCAATCGCCTCAGGAGCCACCGAGTACGGAAACTGGCATTCAACGTGCGAAAACCCATGCTGCTTCGCCTTGGCAAACCGGGCGAGAAACGGCGCTTCCGTGAAAATCGTCGATACATTGACGGCAAACTTCATCATGAGGCTCCTTTCTTCTCCATTTCTTTCTCTATATTCGCCCCACCGTTTGCCGATTCCTGCCTCACCGCGTTTCCCCTTTAATGCCGTAAAAAAACAGCCGCACCATTTCGACTTGCCGCTTTGATCAATGCCACGGTCATGGAAAAAGGGCTGCCCCAAAAGCAGCCCTTTTTGGCGCTCAATCCTCATCGCTGGCGAAAAAACGCAAAATGTAGACAAACAAGTTGATGAAATCAAGGTAAATATTGACCACAATCATCGGGATGTCCGCTTCCGTAAAGCCATAGCGGGCCAAACGGTTGATGTCGTAAATCGTAAAGCCAAGGAAAATCAAAATCCCCAAAGCGGCGATGCCCATTTGCCCTACGCTTGAGAATGGGATGAACCATTGGATGATCAGCAAGCCAAGGAGCGCAAACGCGCCCAGCATCAAAAACCCGCCGAGGAACGAAAAATCTTCTTTCGTTCTCGCTGCGTAAATGGCAACGCCGGAAAACGATACAACGGCCAGCGCAAACGCTTTGAACACCGCCGCCGCGCCGATGATGGAAATGTAATAGCCGATGAGCGGATAGAGCGTCGCCCCCGAGACAAACATAAACGCAAACATAAGCGGATAGCCGACAGCTTTTTTCACGCGGGCGAACATCATGACCAACAGCAGCACAAGTTCAAGCCCGTAAAGGGGCAAATACAGGCCAGCCGGCACCCATTGCCCGGCATACAGCCCCGCCGTCGCGACGGCCAGCGCCGCTAAAAAGGAAACCGCCAACTTCGCCACTGGGCTATGCGGACGATAAACGGTCGAATGATTCATGGCAACCCCCTCCTTTTTCTTTCTAGTTTAGCATATATTTGTTTCTTGTCACAGCCCTTTCTTTTTGATTGACGCAGACTGCATGGACCGTCCACCATGATGTATGGCCCATCGTTCGATCCATCGAAACCAGCGGGCGGCAAACAGTTTTTTCAGCACCGGTGGAACGACAAGCAAAATGAAAAAAATGCGGAACATTTGATAACTTGTCACAACGGCAAGGTCGGCATGCGCTTCCCGCGCCAAAATTCCCATTTGATCCATGCCCCCGGCGCCAAGGCGATGAACGCTGTCAAATACGGCACGCCATGCAGAGCCGTTAAGACAAATGCCGAAGCCATGGAAAACAAAATGAGCGCAAGACCGGTAACCACAGCCGCCAGCACGGCTCTTCCCTTTTCCGCGATGCGAGCCGGTTTCAGCATTAAGCCTAGATAAGCGCCCATCGCGATTTGCGCGATATCTAACAAAGGAGCTGGCAAATGGGGCGCCGGCGTCCCGGCAATGACCAGAGCCGATGTTCCGATGATCGGGCCAAGCAAATAGGCAGTCGGCAGTTTGATGCGCCTTCCGATGATCGCGCTGGCAACCGTGACGATCAAATACAGCCAAACAAGACCGACGCTCCAATGCGCCCCTTGTCCGCATTCTGCGCCCGTCCCCGCCTCAGCGCCGCCGGAAAAGAACGGGCTTAAGGCGATAAGCGGGACGAGAAACACGACGCCCATCAGGCGCATCACTTGAAAAAACGTGACAATCGTTGCATCGACACCGTCGAGCTCCTCGCCCAACACAAGCATTTGCGACAATCCGCCGGGGATGCTGCCGGTGACAACCGAACGGAGCGGAATCCTTGTCCATCTCGCGACAAGGCAAGAAACAAGGAAGCTAAACAACAAAATCAACACCGTCGCCAGCAACATCGCCGGCAATTGTCGGCCCATCTCCACAAGCGTTCCTGCCGTCATCGATGTCCCTAGCGTATAGCCGATCGGAATGAGCGCAGCGTTGCGAATGCCGACCGGCCAATACAACTTTCCCTTCAAAAAACGACCAACCAAAAGCAACGCAGCTGCTGGACCGAGCATCCAATGGAGCGGAACGCCAAACAAGGCGAAAATGAAGCCGCCGAGCGCCGCGATCACCAGCGTCAACGCGATGCGCGCCATGCTGTTCCGCCCTTGTTGTCTTTCCAAAGCCAAGCGAACACTTCCTCTCCACCTTACATCAACGAAATTGTGCTTGCTGTCAATGAACAAAACTTGACAGCGCAGCGATTGTACTTGACTGCCGGTTTTATCGACAGCGGACGGCGGCGCGAAGGCAAAAAGGGACGGCAACTGTTGCTCTACTATCCGCTTTCTGCAAACTATATAGATGCAACGAAATCGTTTAACATATCCTTGACGGAAAAGTGGCTCATCCATTTTTGACTGTCGAAGGCAAGCCATAGGCTTGCCTCCGTCACGCTAAGGCGTGACGGAAGACCGAACAACGACTCGCTTAAAGACCCATTCATGGGTCTTTAAGCGGTGTTGTTCGGTCACTCGACAGTCGGATGAAATGACCGGTAAAAACGAAAAATGTTAAAGCTTTAAATTGCATCAGAAATACCAAACAAAAACATTCCTCTCCTGTTTAGCAGAGAGGAATGCTTCTCTTCCCATGAAAGGCAAGGAGCAGTGAAGCCAACGGCCCTCGCTTTTTCGCCGATGCGCCGTCCGCTTAATCAGCGAATAAATCGGATGACAAATACCGCTCGCCGGAATCGGGCGCCATGCAAAGGACGCGGGCGCCTTTGGGGAGCTGTTTCGCCACTTTGATGGCGTAATAGGCACTGGCAGCGGCCGAAGCGCCGACCAAAATGCCTTCCTTCGCCGCCAGTTCGCGCGCCATCTGTTGGGCATCCTCATCTTTGATCAAAAAAATGTCATCATAAATCGAGCGATTTAAAATTTTCGGGATAAACCCCGGACCCGTGCCGGGAATTTTGTGCGGCCCCGGCTTGCCGCCCGACAACACAGGCGAACCGTACGGTTCAACGACGTAAATGCGCAAATTCGGGATGCGTTTTTTCAGCTCCTCCCCTGTTCCGGTCACCGTCCCGCCGGTGCCGGCGGTTAACACGAACGCATCGAGCCGTCCATCAAACGCTTCATAAATTTCCACCGCTGTTGTATGCCGGTGTGCATCCGGATTGGCCGGATTTTCAAACTGCATCGGAATAAAGCTGTCAGGGATTTCGCCAGCAAGCCGGTTTGCCTCATCGATCGCCCCTTGCATCCGCTTCTCCGCCGGCGTCAAATAGACTTCGGCTCCGTACGCCTTTAAAATTTTCACCCGTTCGACCGTCGCATTGTCGGGCATCGTAATGATGCAACGGTAACCTCTGGCGGCGCACACCATGGCCAGGCCGATGCCGGTGTTGCCGGACGTCGGTTCAATGATCGTGCTTTTTCCCGGTGCAATTTTCCCTTCCGCCTCGGCGCGGCGGATCATTTCCCAAGCGGGCCGGTCTTTGACGCTGCCGCCCGGATTGAACGATTCAAGCTTCATATACACATCCGCGCCGTCCGGGTCAGGAAGACGCTGCAACTTTACAATCGGCGTGCCGCCAATCAAATCTAAAATCGAGTCATACAATTTCACGATCGTCCCCAACCTTTAGCAAAATATTTGTTTGCCTCATTCATTATAAATGATTTTTCTTTTTTCGTTCAAACAGTCTGTCCCGCCCGCAGCACCAGGTTTTTTGATCGTTTTTCGCAAAAGGACGTTCGTTTGGCCGGACCGATTGCGATTTTTCCCCTGTTCTAGTCCGATATTCCCCCTTATAATAAAAAATAAATGATGGAAAGCGAGGTGGCTTTTTTGGCATCTGCGGCACAGCAGCTCGTCACCCATTTAGAAGCCCATTTGCCGAACTTTCTCGCCTATTGGCGGCAACATATGAAAATTGCCGACGATGACAAATACATCGATCATGTCGAACAAAACGGCTTAGCAGTGTTTGAGCTGGTCAAAGAAGCGCTGTTGCGGTCGCTATCTAGCGAGACGGTCGAACGGTTAGCCAACAAAATCGCGAAAGAACGTGCGGAAATGAATGTCGGCATCGGCGCTCTCGTCTACAACGTCAACCTTGGGAGGCGGCTCGTCATCAACCACGCGCTCGCCGCGCCGCTGCCGGTCGACGAGCTGTCCCCGCTCATCGACCATTTGAACGAGCTGTTTGACCAATTTCTGTTTCATGCCATCACAAAATACAATGAGTTAAAGGAAAAAGAACTGCATGAAAAAAACGCGCTCATTGCCAGATCGCATCAAGACCGGCTGACGCTGCTTGGGCAAATGTCATCGAGTTTTGTCCATGAGTTTCGCAATCCGCTTACGGCTATTATTGGTTTTATTCAATTATTGAAGTTTGAGCATCCGCATCTTCCTTATTTAGACATTATCGACCATGAGTTGCAGCAGCTGAAATTTCGCATTTCGCAATTTTTGCATGCCTCACGCAAAGAAATTGTTGAAAGCGAAAAAGAAACGTTTTCGCTGTACCAGTTGTTGGAGGAAATTATCGAGTTTTTATACGCCACGATCGTCGACAGCGATGTCGACCTTTCGGTGGCGATCGATGAATCCATACATATATTTGCCTATAAAGATCAGCTGCGCCAGGTGCTGGTAAACATTTTGCTCAACTCGATCGAAGCGGTGAAAGAGAGGGAAAAACCGCGGCGGATCAACATCGCCGCCCGTTGCCAAGACGGAAGCATCATCATCGAAATCGCCAACAACGGTCCGTCAATTCCAGCCGACATTGTGGAAACGATTTTCGAGCCGTTTTTTACAACGAAAAAACTCGGAACCGGCATCGGCCTGTACATTTGCAAAAAAGTGATCGAAGACCACGGCGGGGATATCTGCTGTTCTTCCGACGACAACATGACGACGTTTTCCATCCGCCTCCCTGCATGACGAACAGCGAAAATGGGCAAGATGGATGAAAAAAGGTGATGCCGATGAAAACGTCTTGGAAAAGCTGGTTGGAGCAGGCGGCAAGTGCCATCCGCGAATGGCTCGAGCGGGAAGCGCATTCGTTCGCCGAGCTCGCTGCGTTCATCCGCCATCATCCAGATACCCTGCGGTCAGAACGCACATGGCTTGGCTTGACGTACCGGTTCTACTCGCTCACGATAAACGGAGTGTCATTGAAAATGGAAACGAAAGTCGCCCGCGAAGGCAAGGAGCGCATTCTCTTTTTATCGGTCCATGCTCCGCGTACGAAAGCCGCTGTCTACCGCGCCTATGACGAAGACGGCGATTTGGCGGACATCATCGCCACTCCGCCGCTGTCCCAAAAAACCGCACCGGTTTGACCACGGTGCGGTTTTTTCATCATCATTTCGCGAAAAAGCCCCGCTTCCAAGCGAAACGAAAGCAGGAAGAAAGGTCAACCTTGCATGCCCTGCAGCCATTCTTGGTAACATTCCGGACAAAGCGTTTCTTCGCGTTCTTCGCCATTCGTATGGAACGATACGTAATGCACCTTGTCATCGCACTCGCACTGACAGTAAAAACATGTTTCGCTCATCGCTTTCCCTCCCTTGCCTATTAGTGTGAGCCGTCTTATAACAGCGTTGCAAGGGAACTATTCCCAGCGGCATGAGCGCAGAATAAACGACGCTCGATGCGGTCAGCGCGAGGTGAGCGACAACAAATAGTCCAATACCGCCTCTTGCTCTTCCTTCGTAAATCCGGCTTGACGGTCGATCCAATAACGGTGCCCGGCGCCGGTCACATGCACCGTCCGCAAGTCGGAGTCCTTGGCGTTGGCGGCGATGACGCGCTCGCGCCACGTCCGGTCGATCAGCGCCCGCAGACTGTTGCGCGCATCAGGGGCGATGCCTTTTTGAACGGTGCCCGAAAGCCCGAGCTCACCGTTCGGCCCAACCGCCACGCCGCCATCATGCAAGTATGGAGCGCTCCAAGCGAGCCCGATCAGGCTCGGCACTTTATACCCTCCCGGTGAATCGCCATGAGCAAAGGAGAGCCGGATTTGTTCTCGGTCTAACTGATCAGTTGGCACTTTCAACACTTTCGCCCCTTTTGGAATCGGCACCGGCGTGTCAGGAGCGTACAACACCGGCTCTCCAAACACTTTTTCTGTTTTCTTCAGCGCTTTCGCCCGCGACGGCTCGGTGCCCACTACATCAGCAGCGATGACTCGGTTGTTCGTCAAATACGCCCCGGCATGGCAGCGGATGCAACCGGCGCGGACAAACACCTCTCTTCCTCTCGCCGCCCGCTCCTCGCTGATCCGTTCATTTGGCGGCGGCGGATTGAGCGTATTTTGCCAAGCGGCCACGGCATTGTTTTGCTCATTGAACCGATAACCCGGCTCGCTGACGATCAACCCATCTGGAGCGACGAGCGATACTTTCGGAAACTGCGGCGGCGCGACAAACTGATTAACGCCGGCCGTTTTCGGCGTCGGGTCGACTTTCGCGAAAAAGGCGGACGGTTTCTCCTTTGTCGTCGGCTGATAGCGAAACCGCGGATGGGCGGCGTTTTGCAAAATCGTGCCGAGATACACTTCTTTATCAATGCCAAACAGCGCATCGCTAATTTCCGCCTGCGCGAGCGAATCGGCATTTTGCGCGTGCACGTTGTTGCTGAAAGCAGCCAAGCCATGGAATGAGCCGGCGGCGGCAAAGCCGCTCCACCCGTACGGATGGTCGCCGCGTGTAAACGAATCCGGAATTTGCGCCGGATTCGCTTTCATATCGATCGTCGAATCAAAATTGCCGCGCGGCCAGCTGGCAAAAATGCGATCCACGTCCCGCTCAAGCAGCTCCGGATCCGGCAGCGCCGCTTTGCGCCCGTGCGAATCGATGATCGTCCGATCGAACGAGCGGATATATTTTTTCAGCGAGCGGATATTGGCATGAGTAAAATAAGCGCTCGAATTCGTCGCCAACGCCATGAGCATTCCGGCATTCAAATCGTTGTTCGGCGCCCCTTCCACCACTTTTTTGGTCACTGGATCGACGGTCGCATGGCAGGCGGCGCAGCTGATGCCGACGCGCATGCGGCCGCCGTCGGTGACGATCGGCATCCCGAGCGGCAAGTATGACCCTTTGGGCACGTCGATGCCCGTGTCGATCAACTCGCCTTTTTTATATGTGCGTCCGCCGATCGTCACATCTTCGGCAAGCGGCACGCGCAAATTCGTCGTCCCTTCTCCTTTTAATGCGACAATAGCTTTGGCCATATTGGCAAGCGTCAGCGGCCCGTCGACAATACCCATAATGTCGGTCAAAAACACTTCATTGCCGAACGTTTCTTTATAAAACACCTCCTTGCCGAGACGAAGCAACCGGTCATCGACGACAACCGCCCCTTCCTCTTTTTGCAAATGCTCGTTTCTAGCCGACAACGCTTGGATGCGGCGGTCATCCGCTGCGATCCATCGCCCCCACACATCGATTCCAGTCTGTTTGCTCGCTTCATACGGCGCAATATCGCTCCCATCCGGCACAAACGCATACTCGCCTCGGCGCAAAAGAAGAACGGCCCCGGCAACCAAAAGAAGGAGAACAGCAACGCTTAGCACAATGAATGTTTTTCTCACCCGTTTCCCTACCTCCTTCATAAAGCGGATTGCGCCCATAGTATGCCCCGCTCTAGGCAAAACTTGAGCGCGCGGACTCCTTCTTTTCCCCATTGTCGCGATCGTTCAAAGCGCCACGACCCGCTTTTCCCATCATTCCCCACCCATACTGCAAACAGCCGGACACATACTATGTCACGGAAGGTGGTGAGAAGAATGAACGCGGCAGGAACACACGAAACGCTTGAGCTGCACGAACTGCTTATGTTTAAAAGCACCTGTCTTGCCAAAAGTGCCGCCATGCAGCAAATGGCAAGCGATCCACAATTGAAATCGCTCATTCAACAAGACATGCAAAAGACACAGCAGCACATCCGCGACTTGCAAAACTTGCTGTCATAAGGACAAAAGGAGGGACAACGATGCAGGCAACGATGACACCGACCGGCGTATTGAACGATCAAATGATCGCCGCTGATTGCCTGATCAGTGCGAAAAACGCCATTAAAGGATGCGCGATGGCCATTGCCGAAGCTTCCACCCCAGAAGTGCGCAACACGTTAAAGCAACATTTGAATGACGCGATCACATTCCATGAACAGATCAGCCAATATATGGTCAACAAAGGGTACTACCATCCGACGAACGTTCAAGAGCAGCTGCGCCTCGATCTGCAAGCAGCGCAGCAAGTGCTGTCTAGATACAATCAAAACGTTTAACATATCTTTGACAGAAAAGCCGCTTATCTATTTTTCGACTGTCGAGGGCAAGCCACAGGCTTGCCCCCGTCACGCCTTGGCGTGACGGAAGACCGAACAACCATCCGCTTCTCAGACCCATACATGAGGCTGAAAGCGGCGTTGTTCGGTCTCCCGACAGTCGATCAAATGCTCGGCAAAAGCCGCAAATGTGAAAACTTCAAATTGCATCTGTATGCAATCGGTCGGCCGCTGAAGAAGAAAATGGGATTTCACCATGGCAAAAGGTGAATCCCATTTTTCATGATTTGTCCGTCAATCGCCCATCCTAACAACAAAGGAGGTGAACAGCGTGAAACGCCGATACCGAATATGGGCCGCGGCCAGCGCGGTTGTTGCTCTACTCGTTGCCGCAGCCGTCTTGGGGCGACCGGCTCCAGAAGAAAACGCCCCGGCTCCACCGCGGCTGAAGCCGTTTGACGCCGAGGTCGCACCCACCCATCCAACCGTTGTCGCCTTAGACAGCTTAAGCGCAGGCGAGCAGCTGAAACAGCAGTTGAACAAGCACCCGCGCATTCGGGAAATCCTCCATAATCGCCGCGGTGACCGAAGCCATTATTTCGCCAATGAGATCGTGGTCCGCTTTCGGGCATTGCCATCGGAAAGCCGTCTTCAACAAATGGAGGCAGCCATCGCCGGCCAGTTCATCAAGCAGGTCGACCACGTGTTTGTATTCCGCTCGCGCGAGCAAACGTATGAGGAAATGCGCCGCTATTTCCGCTCTCTTCCAACGGTTGATTATTGTGAACCGCACTACATTTACATGCAAAATGAGTGGAACAAGCCGGCGCCGGTGCCGAACGATTCGTTTTACGCCCGCTACCAGTGGAACTTGCCGGCCATTCATACCGAAGACGGCTGGACGCTGTCGCGCGGCAAGCGGAATGTGCCTGTCGCCATCATCGACAGCGGAGTCGATTTGACCCATCCCGATTTAACCCGTCGCCTTCTGCCCGGATATAACGTATTGGCCGACGACCGCTCTCCGAATGACGAAAACGGCCATGGCACCCATGTCGCTGGCATTATCGCCTCACAGCCGAACAACGGCGAAGGAGTCGCCGGCATGACATGGTTCAACCCGATCATGGCCGTCAAAGCATTAAATGCGGACGGCTATGGAACGAGCATTGATGTAGCGAAAGGAATCCGCTGGGCGGTCGACCACGGGGCAAAGGTCATCAATTTAAGCCTTGGCAACTACCAACCGTCCTCGGTGCTTGAGGAAGCGATCCGCTACGCCGACGCTCATGATGTCGTGCTTGTCGCCGCTTCCGGCAACGACAGCACGTCGCAGGCGAGCTTCCCAGCCGCTTATCCAGAAGTGATCAGTGTTGGCGCTGTCAACCCGGATCTTTCCTATGCGCTTTATTCCAACTACGGCGACTATGTGGATGTCGTCGCGCCTGGAACGAACATTGCCAGCACGTTTGCCGGCCACCGGTACGCCGCCCTTTCCGGCACGTCGATGGCCGCGCCGCACGTCACCGCGCTCGCCGCTTTGATCCGCTCCGTCAACCCGCGGCTTTCGAACGATGAAGTGCGCGACATTATTCTCGAAAGCGCTGACGATTTGGGAGAGAGAGGAAAAGATCCGTATTACGGCTATGGGCTGATTAACGTCTACCGCGCGCTCGAGCTGGCTAAGCAATAACCGATGCTCCTTCCGCCAATGATTGGGGAACTCGTCGCTGGGAAAGGTCAAACGGACAAAATTCTCATCTCCTGTGCGAACGATGTTAAAACTCCCCCACAGCATAAATCAGCAAACAGCCGGAAACGGCGCCTCTGGGGGCGAACAGCCCACGCCGGCAAGCGATGCCATATTCCATAGAGGCGCGCCTAAATTTCTGCTGAAACGAAAAACGATGGGGATTCGGGCTATACCCCCATCGTTTTTTCGCACGTCAACATCGTCGTCACCGCTCCGACGACCGTGACGACGACAAGCGAGTGGACAAACGGCACTGAGTCGATGATCATGCTCCCAGCTGAAATAATGCAGGCGTCAATGACAAAAATGATGATCCCGACGTTCCAGTTCGTCCATCTAGCGATAAACTGGGCGAGCAGGTCGGTCCCGCCCGTGCTCGTCTCCTCGCGCAGCATCAAGCCGATGCCCGCGCCGACCAGCACCCCGCCGATGACCGCGCTCAAAAGCGGATCCAACACCACCACGCCGCGCAAAACGGACAATACGTCAATCATCCATGAGGAAAATAAAAGTCCGTGCAAGCTGTTGTAAAAAAACGGGCGGTAGTAAAACCATGCGGCTGCATAAAGCGGAACGCTTAAGACGATCATCGTCAACCCAGCCTGAACGTGCCACACGTATTTGGCGATCAGCCCGAGCCCGATCATCCCCCCATCAAGCAAATGGTGAGGGACTAAAAAGACGTTGATGCCAACGCCAAGAAGCAGACTGCCGACAATCACCGCCGCCATTTTTTTGATCATCACGAAACCCCTCCGCCACGGCTTATCCCAACGAGCCAACATGCCTCCATATATATGTATATGGCGCCCCTTGACAGAGCTTGTCTCTTTTTTGCCGCATCGCGGAGGAAATGGCTGGTCACGGACGAAATGCAAAAATAAGAGGCCAGGCCTCTATGCCCAACCTCTTATTTTTGCGCTTTTGTCGTCTCGTCATCGTCGATGATGCCTTTTGTCGCATTCTTAAATTCGCGCAGCGTTTTCCCGGCCGCTTGTCCTAACTCCGGCAGCTTTTTCGGCCCGAAAATGAGCAAAGCGAAAAAGACGATGAGCGCAATTTCTCCAAAGCCGATGTTCATGTTTGTCACTCCAATGTTCAAGCGTCGTTTCTTGAATCATTATACCATAGAAGAACAGACAGTGTCATCGTCTTTCCCTTGACAGAGTCAGTCAAGACTTTGTGGAGAACATTTTTTCGGTTCACTACGGGCGTTGTCAATCACTAGTTAGCGAACCATTTTCAGGAATTAATATCGTAAGCGCTTTCGGACTCTCATCCCTCATCTTGAGGCGATGATACGATATTCCATTTTTTTACACCCAACCACCATCCCGGAGCGCCGACAACGCTTGATGGATCGGTGTCCCGGATGACCGCTGCAGACACGGTAGATTCTGACGCACCACATCTGCCCATAACCGTCCGGCCTTCCGTTTGGCCTGTTCGATCCGCTTGGACTTTGTTGAGGCCGAGGCCGCCGTTCGGGTCTCTTCTTCCTCCACCAACTGCCCATTTCTCCGCCAAATCCCGTCGATTCGGGCCGCCATCGCCCTCAGAAACGCCCGAAGCCCTTGGTCTTTCCAGCTGCGGCGGGATTTCACCCGATGCGCAAACCGGCTCATCACGCTCTCGGCGTGGCCCATCGGACGCATGCCGGTCGTCTCCACCCCTTGCTCCGACAGCCACTCCCGATAGTCCCGGATGCATCCCGGCATCGACTCGATCCGGCGGATCATGGCAGCCATCTGCTTCTCTTTCGCTTCGTCCTCCAACGTGCCGACCGCGCTGTTCAGCTCCACGAGAAGCCCCTCTTCGTCTTGTTTCGCCAGCTTCTTCCGCACCTCCCGCCAACGCGGATGGCCGGACAGACACTGACGCAGCTCCCGCGCCACATGAAATCGATCCAGCTGAAAGCACGCCCGCTTCCCAAAATACTCCCGGCAGGCCGTGATCCACGACGCCGCGTCGCCGTTGATGATCAACAGGTCCCGGCACGGATCATAGGCATATTCGTTCATCAGCCACTCTTCGAACCGTTCCCACACGTCTCCCTCCCCTTCATGGAGGTAGTGGCGCCGGTTCACGAGCTCGAGCTGCGAACCGTTTCGTTTCCATCCCTCGTGAACCGCCAGGATTTTCTCTTCTTTCGCCCGTTTCCCTTTCCCCTGGCGGGAAATAAACAGTCCATCCGCCTCCACAAACAGCACCCGGCCGTGCCGTTGGGAAACAGGGCGGTGCAGCGAGACAGGGGCCTCCAGCACCAGTTGGCGAATCGCCTCGTGGCTCATGACCGCATACCCCACGATCGACTCCAACGTACGGGCCGCTTTGCGGTAGGAAGAGCACTCTACGGCCAACTCGACCGCCGTTTCCTCGAGGCAAGGACTGATCGATCGGGCCCCATCAAAGCCTAATTCGGCATCCAGCAAGAAGGTATAGTTCCCCGTTTGCCGGTCATAGTAGTAGTTCCGTCGAAACGTCACTTCTCCAAACAGCGTTTGGATCGTAGTCGGCCGTTTGTCTTTCAGCTGATACCGGCGCTTGTCCCGCGCTTCCGCCAGTTGTTGATCAATCTCCTCCAAAAGGGCCGCCAACAAGACAGCGAACACCTTTTGAAGAGTTCTGACTAATTGTTCCTCCAGCTCTTTTAATAAAGGCCATTCTGTGGTAAGATGTTTCATGGACTCTCTCCCTCCTGTTTTCGGTTGATGTTGACAATCACCATCATAGCAGGGAGAGAGTCCTTTTTGCATGACATTTGCTTTTTTCTACCGCGCTTCGCTTGGTGGCCCCGACGAGCGTCGCGAACAAAAGTTCGCAACCCTCGTCGGGGATCATTTCGGAATGTCACCCACAAATATTTTACTCACACCCCTTGACAAAACGGCGACAATTTGCACATCTCTCATTGTTCCTCAAGCAGTCGCACCGGTACGTCTTGTTCGTGTTCCGGCTCATCGGTGAAATAAACGCGAGCCATTTCGCGCTCATCATCGACGTGCTGAATCACCACTTGTTTCCCTTTATACATCACCGGAACGATCTCCCCGGCTTCAGCCATTCGCTTCGCCCGCAACAGTTCCATTTACTCCCCTCCTTTCGCACTGTCTTCCGCCTGTGCCCGCAAGCTTTTCCAAAACAACTCGTCGTTGCAGACAATCTCATGAAGCTCGCCTTCGTCTCCTTTGGCGTTGATGATTTCAAGCAACTGCGTCATATCGCCTATTTCGCGCCGATCGTTTTTCACCGAATCATCACCTTTCTTTGGCAAACTGATGACAGCGGACATCCCATCGCTTCGTTTCCTGCGTTGACTCCCTCAAAAAGAAGGAGTATGATTCGAATTGGTGTGTACAGAAAGGAGGAAACACTATGAAGGAGCGGGACTATTATTTTGACAACGCAAAATGCGCGCTCATGCTCCTCGTCGTGTTTGGCCACTTTCTGCGCCCGTACATTGATGACGTCTTATGGGTGCACAGCTTGTATACGTGGATTTTCTTTTTCCACATGCCGGCGTTCGTTTTCATTTCCGGCTATTTCGCAAAAAAATTCGACGAGCACGGCTACTTGCAAAAGATCACGAAAAAATTGCTCATCCCGTACGTTCTGTTCCAGCTGGTGTATTCGATCTACTATTTCTTCCTGTATGACAAACAGTCGCTGGAACTTGACTTATTGACCCCGCATTGGAGTTTATGGTTTTTGCTCAGCCTGTTTAGCTGGAACGTGCTGCTGTTATGGTTCGGCCGGCTGCCAAAGCGGATCGCATTGCCGATGGCGCTTCTTTTCGGCCTTGCCGGCGGGATGATGGAAGTGGAAAAATGGCTGAGCTTGTCGCGAACGCTCACGTTTTTCCCGTTCTTTTTGCTTGGATTTTTCTTTCAAAAGTCGGCGATCGAGCGCTTGTTTGCCGCCCCAGTGCGCCTCGTTTCGCTATTCGTGCTTGTTGGCATGTTTTTCGTCATCCATTTCGGGTTTCCGGATTTGCCGCAAGATTGGCTGTACGGCTCGAAATCGTACGATACGCTCGGCGTCTCGGAATCAGCCGGCATTGCGAGCCGCCTCGCCATTTATGGGGCGAGCCTGCTCATGATGTTTGGCTTTCTGTCGCTCATCCCGAGCCGTCGCTTCTTCTTTTCCGTGCTCGGGGCGCGCACGTTTTACATCTATATCTTGCACGGGTTTATTTTAAAATATTTGCACGAGACGCCATTCCCAGACTTTATTATGGATGTGCACGGCTATCCGCTTCTGCTTGCACTGTCGGTTGCCATGATGCTCATCCTTGGAAGCAAGCCGGTCGTCCGGCTCGTGCGGCCGCTGTTGGAATGGCGATGGCCGAACTGGCGGCAGACAACGACCTAGCAGTCAAAAAAGAAGGTGTCCCGAAATATCAACGGGACACCTTTTTCCATTTATGGCGCTTTGCCTACAAGTGGAAACCGACTTTTTCATTCAGCGCGTGCGGGCTGCCCGCACCGCTTCCGCTAAGGCGGCGGCCGCCGCCTTTGGCGACGGAGCCGAAGCGATGGCGCTGATGACGGATACTCCATCCGCCCCGGCTTCCACAACGGTTTTGGCGTTCGCAGCCGTAATGCCGCCAATGGCGACGATTGGAATGGTGATGCCGGCTTCGCGCAAGCGGCGGAGAACATCCGGTCCTTGCGCTTCCTTTGCATCCTCTTTCGAACTGGTCGGGTAAATCGGGCCGACGCCGAGGTAATCGGCGCCCGCCTCAACGGCCGCCATCGCTTCTTCGACGTTGTGCGCTGAGACGCCCAAAATTTTATCGCCGATTTTTTCCCGCACGCGCCGCGCGTCCTCATCGTCTTGACCGACATGGACGCCGTCGGCATCAATGGCGAGGGCCAGCTCGACGTCATCGTTGACGATAAACGGCACCCCATAAGCGCGGCAAAGGCGCTGCAGCTGCCGGGCGAGCGCCTCTTTGTCCGCCCCTTTTAAAGCGCCCGGCCCTTTTTCGCGGAATTGAAACAACGTCACACCGCCGTCAAGCGCTTCTTTCAGCACATCGGCGGCCGGACGTTCGCTGTTTTGGCTTCCCATAATGAAGTAAACAGCCAGCCGCTCCTTCATTTCGCCGCTCGCGATGCGCACCATCGTTCTCACTCTCCATATTGGCGGTACGCCCAATGGTTCGTCGGCCCATGGCCTTGGCCGATGCCGAGCGGGTGGGCAATCGCCGATTGCACAAACGCCTTCGCCGTCGCGACAGCGTCGACAGGATGCCGCCCTTTCGCCAGCTCAGCGGCGATCGCCGCGGCAAATGTACACCCGGTTCCGTGCGTATGGCGCGTGTCAATTCGCTTGCTTTTAAAATAGGAAAATTCGCTGCCGTTATACAGCAAGTCGACGGTTTCTTCGCCATCATCGTCATGGCCGCCTTTCACGACGACATAGCGGGCGCCCATCCGGTGGAGGAGGCGCGCGGCTTCGCGGCGGTCATCCATCGTGCGGATGACAACGCCCGTCAACGCTTCCGCTTCTGGAATGTTCGGTGTAATGACAAGCGCCATCGGCAGCAGCTCTTCTTTCAGCGCGGCCACCGCTTCCTCTTGCAACAGCGGAGCGCCGCCTTTGGCGATCATCACCGGGTCGACGACCAGCCGCTCCCATTTATGTTTTTTCACTTGTTCAGCAACCGTACGAATGATCTCGGCACTAAAGAGCATGCCGGTTTTCACCGCATCCGCGCCTAAATCGGCGGCCACCGATTCGATCTGGGCGGCGACTGCTTCCGCCGAGAGCGGATAGACTCCTTGCACGCCAAGGGTGTTTTGCGCCGTCACCGCCGTGATCGCTGACATGCCAAAGACGCCGAGCTCCTGGAACGTTTTCAAGTCAGCCTGAATGCCGGCGCCGCCGCCGCTGTCCGACCCGGCAATCGTCAACGCTTTGTACACCATCGTGTTTCTCCTCCCCTTTTACCGTTGTTCCACCCGGCCATGCCGTTTGACATCATCGACGCTTGTATACGCCAACGCGTCCAAAAACGCCGTCTGGAAGCTGCCCGGTCCGCGCTCCCCGGCTTTGGCCGCCGCCTGCTCCGCTGCGACGCCGTAATACACAAGAGCGGCCACCGCCGCTGCCGCCGCATCGCGCTCAACGGCCGCAAACGCTCCGATGACCGATGTCAGCAAGCAGCCCGCTCCGGTCACTTTCGTCAACAACGGATGGCCGTTCTGAATAAGATACGTCGTCTGTCCGTCCGCAACGACGTCCTCTTTTCCAGTAATCGCGACAACGGCGCCGAGCTGCTCCGCCGCCCGTTTGGCCAACGCCACTCGATCGCCGCTGCCGCCGCCGGCATCGACTCCTTTAATCGTCCACGCCTCACCAATCATATTGGCGATCTCCGCCGCATTGCCACGGATCACGGCAAGCTTGACTTGTTCCGCGATGCGGCGCGCCGTCTCCGTCCGGTAGCGCGTGGCCCCGGCCCCGACCGGGTCGAAAATGACCGGCACGCCGGCTTCATTGGCTGCCTGGCCGGCGACAAGCATCGCTTCCACCTCTTTGTCATTCAACGTCCCAATATTGAGGACAAGCGCTCCAGCGAGCTTCGCCATCTCGCCCACTTCCTCTTTCGCATACGCCATCACCGGCGAAGCGCCAAGCGCAAGCAATCCATTCGCCGTCCAATTCGTCACAACGACATTCGTGATATTATGGACGAGCGGATTCTCCTCTCTTACCCGCTCGAGCAGTTCCGCCCATTCATGCCAATTGGCCATTTCCGGTTTCTCCCCTTTCCAAGCCCTTTCGCCGGCCATACACTGGCTTTCGCCGTACTTTCGGCCAATAGAATGATCCATTCTCCCCATCCATCAGTCTACTCTTTCTTTTTTTGAATTGCAAGACAAAGAAAAAAGGCGGCCGCCAAAGCGCACCTCCCTTTTTGTTCCATTACGAACGCGTCCATTCGGCCGCCCCTCCCTCTTCGGACGGCGCCGCCGGCGACAGCCGCTGCGGCAGCGGCCAATTCCACAAATCCAAATCGATGATATAGCGCGGCCGCCGTTTTGTTTCTTTGTAAATTTTTCCAATATATTCACCAATCAGCCCGAGCGCCATCAGTTGCAACCCTCCTAACAGCCAAATGGACGTAATGAGCGACGTCCAACCCGTTTCCGTATGCCCGACCCATTTGAGGAAAAGAAAATAGGCACCAAACATCAAGCTGACGACAAACGAGAGAAACCCAACGAGCGAAATGAAACGGATCGGGGTGACGCTGAACGACGTCACGCCGTCAAGCGCAAAGGCGATCATTTTTTTCAGCGGATATTTCGTTTTCCCGGCCAGCCGCTCTTTTCGGTCATAATAAACCGTCGCCGACCGAAAGCCCAAAAGTGGAACGATGCCGCGCAAAAACAAGTTCGCTTCCCCGAACTGTTCAAGCGCGTCCACAGCGCGCCGGCTCATAAGGCGATAGTCGGCGTGATTGTAAACGAGATCGACGCCAAACGCCTTCATCAACCGATAAAACCCTTGCGCCGTATGGCGCTTGAACCATGTATCGGCATCGCGCCGCCGGCGCACGCCGTAGACGATGTCATAGCCTTCACGAAACTTTTGCACAAATTCCCGAATCGCCGCTACATCATCTTGCAAATCGGCGTCGATCGAAATGAGGCAATCGGCATGCCTTTTCGCGGCGAACAGCCCAGCAAGCAGCGCGTTTTGGTGGCCGGCGTTATGCGCCAGTTTCAGCCCTTTCACTTCCGGGTGACGCAAACTCGCTTTGTATATGATCTTCCATGTGTCATCACAGCTGCCGTCATCGACGAACAAAAGCGCGCTGTTGGATGAAATGAGCTGCTCTTCAATCAATTGTTCGCGCAACTCCCGTAAGCGGCGGATCGTCTCCGGCAGCACCTCTTCTTCGTTGTAACACGGCACAACAATAGCCAACGTCGGTTCGAACATGTCACCTTCCTCCCTCCGGCACGACTTTGTATAAATAGATGGTCCACGCGGACTCTTTGGAACGGAACACCCGCTCAAGGCGCAAGGCGTTTTCGTCGGCATTTTCAATCGGCAGCGCTGAAAAAATGTAGCGCCCGCCCATGTTATAAAACACGTTTGTGTTCAATTCCAAGCTGCGAATCGTCCGCTTCGAGTTTTTCTGAAACATATACCGCTTGCCGAGCTCATCGACGAACAAATAGCAGCGCCCGCCCCATTCATCGAAATACTCGCGCAGTTTTTTGTTTTTCGCAAGCTCCTTGGCGATGATGCGGCGAAACCGATGCTTGTATTCGAGCGGATAAAAGTTGTTGTACGTATCGAGTGTGTAAAAGCCGTTGTATTGAGCGATCGCCGGGTGGATGCCGATGCTGGCGACACGGTATGTATGCACCGGGCGGCCGATATAGCGGCGAATGGCGGCAAACTGCTTTTCCGCGTAAAACTCGCGAAACGACGGCTTGTCGCGGTAGACGATTTCCTCATTGCATAAAGCAAGCACGACAAGCTGCAAGACAATGGCCGCCGCACCGACCGCCCGCCACCTTCGGCCTTCCTGCCAAAAAATTTTCAGCGCCAGTGCAAACAAGACGTAAATCACCATTGGCCGCAAAAAATGGTAGCGGGCGAAATTGAACTTATCGAGCAAATCAAACCGTTCGGTGAGCGGCAGCCATCCTTTGTAAAACCAAAACGCATACCATGTCGACAGCGCGAAGTTCAACCCGTGCAAAATCAAAAACAGTTTCTCCCGCCGCCAGCTTTTCCGCTTCCATACAATGTACAAGGCAACGAGCGTCACCGGTAAAATGACGAGCCCATGCACGGTCATGACGTGGGTGTGGCCGAGCACATAGTTTTTGAACGTCAGCCGGATGACGCGCCAAAGCGGCAGACGGGCGTGGAAATATTCGTCGCGGCTTGTCGGCTCATTGGAAAACAAGAGCGAATGGACAAGCCGGTAATCGACCGCCAAATAGAGCATCGTCATATAGACGATGGCCGCCAAAAACCGCCAATTCCAACCCTTGCCGCGGATGACATCAATGAGCCACCAAATCCCAAGCGCGCTCAAGAAAAAGAAAAATCCAAGCACGAAGCTCGAATAGAGCGGCAAAAGCGTCAACACCGCCCAGTTCACCCATGAACGCTCGCCGCCCCGAATGTTTAAAAACGCCCAAAGCGCAAGCGGCATCCCGAGCGTACTTAACATTCCCGATGGCCAAAACGGCGTCAAGGCAAACGTCAACGAAGAGCCGATGCGAATCCATCCCCAGCGCTCGCCCGGCAGCACATGTTTTCGCAGCAGCAAATACATGCCGATGAACGCCAATACGCGGGTTGCGGCTTGACTGAGCCCATAGGCGTAAATGGATGGAAACAGGGCGTGAAGCCAAACGATGCCGCTGAATTCTGTGCCGAACGCGTTGCGCGGCAGGCCGTTGATGATTTGCGGAATGACGCCATCGACCGGTCCGAACAGCTCACCGCTTCGAGTGAGCACCTTATACCAGGCGATGTTCGAATCCAAATTGTCGTGGACGCGCATATGCGCATCCTCGCCAAGCACAAAATACGGCGACACGTACAAGGCGATGACAACGAAAGAGAAGATCAGGATTCGCTTTTCGATGGCCGGCACCTTTTCTCCCCCTTTCGCCCGGCTCTTGTCTTTCTTTATTGTTCAACCCAACAGGAAAATTATTCATGAGAATGGAAAAAAACGGACCCCTGTCCAAACAAAAAACCGCCGTCGGCCGGATGAAGCCTGATGACGGCGGTTTTCTATTCGTCTATTTACCTTTCGATCAGCCTTTTGCATGCAACACAACGTTGCCCAAAAAGCTGGTGATGGAACGAAAAAACGCGCGAACCATGGAGATTTCGCTCTTGAACGCTCTCCCACCTACGCTCACGCGTGGAAGTGGGGGTTTTCTCGGTTTAGGATGATAAACAACCGCTTTTCCGCGCGTTCGCAACAACGATTTTGCAGAAAGCGCGGTTTTTACCGACCTTACAAACGGCGTCAAGCCGAGAACAGCGCCGCCGGATTGCCGATGAACATTTGCTCAAGCACTTCGTCGCGGATTCCTTCATTTTTCAGCGCGGGAATGAGGTTCACAAACAAATGCTCGACATGCCAATTTTTCATCATTTCCGCAAACGGTTCCGGCAGCGTAAACGGACGACCGAGCCAAACGTTGACAGTGTCATGCGACAGCATAATTTGTTTCTCGTACCCATCGCGGAGCAGAGCAAGGAGCGTCCGCACCCGCTCCTCATCGGTCGGCGCGCCGACCATCCCTTGGATGCCGAAGCGGTCAAACGCAATGTAAACGCCGTAAGCAAGCGTCTTTCGATGATAGTCCGGGTCCGTGTTGCCGCACATATGGCCGATGACAATTTTTTTCGGATCGGCGCCGTGCTCAAGCAAATAGGCGGCTTGTTCCGGCCCCATCGTTCCTTCTTGCGTATGGGTGATGATGACCGCGCCCGTCTCTTTTTGCGCGCGGGCGGCGGCGCGGAAGAACATCTTTTCGTACTCGGTGATGCGCCCTTTGCTCGAGGCGAGCTTGATGACACCCGCCTTGATTCCGGTATCGGCAATGCCCTCGGTCAGCTCGGCCATAAACATGTCGTAAATGTCATCTTCTGCTGTTCCGAGAAGCCGGCGGAATTGGAAGTACGGCGGCGCCCCTTCCCCTTCATAATAATAGCCGGTGGCGCAAATAATGTTCAGCCCCGTCTCTTCAGCGACGCGCCGCAAAAACGCCGGGTTGCGCCCGCAATCGTTCGGCGTCGGATCGACAACCGTTTGAATGCCGTGCCGCTTCATCTTTTCCGCCGCCTCGACTGCGACGCGAAGCGCCTCGTCTTCACGGAACGTGCCGCGCGTCACATCGCCTTGAAACCCTGGATAACCGAAGAGGAAATGCTCGTGGATGAGCGTTTTGCCAAGCTGTTCCACCGGCACCGGCCCGCATACCGTTTCTACCATCTCCGCCATCAGTTGTTCACCCCTTTCCCCGCTTTTTCATACTCCTCTTCCTGCAGTTTCCGCCAAAGCAGCTTGCCGCTTGACGTCATCGGCAGCGATGAGCGGAATTCAACGAGGCGCGGATATTTGTACGCCGCCATTTGCGTCTTGGACCATTCAATGATCTCTTCTTCCGTTACTTTGCCGACATACTCGTCATGAAGGACGATAAACGCCTTCACCGTTTCGCCGCGGCGCGGATCCGGCACGCCGACAACGCACGCCTGCTGAACAGCCGGATGTTTGTACAAAAGCGACTCGACTTCGGTCGGCCACACTTTGTATCCAGAAGCGTTGATCATCCGTTTGACGCGGTCGACGATGAAAAAGTAGCCTTCCTCATCCATCCGCCCGATGTCGCCGGTGCGGAAAAACCGCTTGCCGTCGAGCTCGATGAACGCTTCTTCCGTTTCTTTTTCACGCCGGTAATAGCCGCGGAACACTTGCGGGCCACAAACGATGATCTCCCCGACTTCGCCGACGCCAAGCTCCCGCCCCGTCGCCGGGTCGATGATGCGCGCGTCGACGTCAAACGACGGAACGCCGAGACATTGCAATTTCGGCCGGTCCGGCGGATTGAAATGCGTCTGCGAAATCGTCTCCGTCAGCCCGTAGCCTTCAAAATAACGGACGCCGGTGAGCTGGAACAATTTTTCCCCGACCGCTTCCGGAAGCGCCGCTCCGCCGCCGGAAATGCTCGAAAGCGAGGAAATGTCATACCGGCCAAGCGCCGGGTTGGCCAAAAAGTCGATCAGCATCGTGCTGATGTTCACCCAATGCGTGCAGCGGTGCAATTCAATCAGCCGGGCGGCCGCGTCCCGATCCCAGCGCGTCATCAACACCATGGCGGCGCCGGCGAAAATCGGCGTATGCATGCTATGGACCATCCCCGTGACATGGAAAAACGGCAGCGTCGCCAACGCGACCGAATCGCTCGTCACATTGCCCCAGTGGTAGGCGCCGACGATGTTGGCGTTCACCGTCCGGTGCGGGTGGATGCAGCCTTTTGGCACCCCGGTCGTCCCGGATGTGTATGGCAAGACGGCGATGTCATCAACATGGCCGTTGTATGGAAGCGGCGGCAATTGGGCGCCGAGGCAGTCCGCCCATAAAAGAATGCGCTCATCCCCAATGGCCCGCCGCGGCGCCGCCACTTCAGCCGGAAGCGAAACCGGCGATTCATCGGAAGCATAATCAGAATAAGCGGCGACGATGATTTGTTCCAACGCCGTTCGTCCAAGGAGCGGGGCCGCTTTGTCAAGCAGCTCCTGCCCAACGATGGCGACTCTCGTTTCGCAATCATTGACGTAAAAGGAAAGCTCCTCTGAGGTGTTCATCGGATTGATCGGCACGACGATCGCTTCAGCGCGCAAAATGGCATAGTAGGAGATGACAAACTGCGGAGAATTTTGCATGTACAATAGAACGCGGTCGCCCGGTTTGACGGACAGCTTTTGCTGCAAATAGCCGGCCAACGCGTTCACTTCATCGAGCAGCTGTTTGTACGAATACACGGCTCCGTAATAGTAAATCGCCGTTTTGTTCGGATAGCGCTTCGCCGTTGTTTCCAAATGGTCGACCAGCGTCGTCTCCGGCACAGCCAGCGTTTTTGAGAGCCGTTTCGGCCAATACGGGTAATGTCTCGTATTCATTCCGTTTTCCTCCTCCTTTTCACGCGATCGTTCACTGCGGCAGCCTCCACGCAAGCAGCATTGGATAGCTTTTTTTACTGACCAGTTGGTATATAGCCGACTATTTTTTATTGTACACGCTTTCATAAATATTTTCAATAATTTTCTGAATATACAAAACAAAAATACACCGCCTACAACAGGCGGCGAGCACGGCGCGGTAGTCGTCCCAAAAGCGCGGCCGATCTGCTTCACGAAGACGTTTCGCCACCTGCTCGGCATAATAGTCAAAATGCTCCGTTTCCTCGTATAATGTTCCGTCCAAATCAAAGACGATCGCTTTGATGTCTGCTCCGTGCATACCGTTTCCCCTTTCTTGGCCCGTCATCATTTGCTTGTTCGTTTTTGGTTGATAGACAAAAGCCAATATGGCAAAATATGATTCCGGAAAAGCTTACCATTATGTTGCAAAGAGGAGGAACACATGATGAGATTCGTGATCCCGCTTGTCCTTTCCTTTGCGCTCGCAGCCAGCTTTTTCTTCGACTCGTTCCGTTCGGCCGAAGCGGCAGCCAAAATCAAAACGTATCCAAACTGCACCGCGCTGAACAAAGAGTATCCAGGGGGCGCGGCCCGCTCCGCCTCTGTCAAAAACAAAGGAGGTGGCAAATTCATTTCCCTCGTCCAATCTCGGTTCGTCGACGACTGCACAAGCCGCCTTTCCTCGCCTCGTTTCACAAGTCGGACCGTCTCCCGCGGAACCCCAAGCCCAATGGCCACTTCTGGGCATACAGGCACAAGCCGAGCAAACTCCCCTAAACGAGAGACAAACGAATTGTGAATGATATCGCCGTTATACCGGCAGGCAGAAAAGCCGAGGCATTCGCTGACCACCACTGTCGGAATGGCGTAGTGCATCCTTTTGTACTCCTTTCTCGTTCCGTCACCTCTCTTTGTTATTGTAACCAATTGAAGATCGACTGTCATGAAGGCCATTTCATTGAGCCAGCCAAAAAATCGGTATAAGTTAAGAAGAAGCAATAAACAGCTCCAAATGAAAACAGCGCCCTAAGCGAGTTTCCTGCTTAAGGCGCTTATTCGGCAGCTGCTGCATGGCAGTGCACACGCCCATATACACCATTAAAGAAGACGGCAAGGGCGCCAAATATGGTGTTCCGGCTTTCTTCATCGTCTTTCCTCTCGGCGCGGCGCCTGAATGGCGATTCCTTCGTTTTGCAAGGCTTGATAGAGCCGCTTGGCAAATCGCACCGCCTGTTCATTGTCGCCATGGAGACAGACGGTGTCGGCTTCAATCGCCACGTCCGTCCCTTGCACCGAGCGAACGCGCCGGTCGCGGATCATCATAAGCACTTGCGTGACCGCTTCGTCTTCATCCGCGATGATGGCGCGCGGATCGCTTCTTGGGGTGAGCGAACCGTCCGCCTGATACGTCCGATCGGCGAACACTTCGCTCGCCGTCCGCAAGCCGCAGGCGCGGCCGGCGCGGATGAGTTCGCTTCCCGACAAGCCGTATAAGACAAGCATCGGATCGACATCATGCACCGCTTTGGCGATCGCTTCGGCCAGCGCCGCGTCTTTCGCCGCCATATTGTACAAGGCGCCGTGCGGCTTAACATGCGTCATCACGCCGCCTTCCGCCTTCACAAACGCAGCCAGCGCGCCGATTTGGTAGACTACATAGGCGTATACCTCCTCTGGCGAAACGGCCATGGCGCGCCGTCCGAAGCCAAACAAGTCCGGAAACCCCGGATGGGCGCCGATGGCAACGCCATGCTGGATGGCGAGTTGCACCGTCCGCCGCATGACGAGCGGGTCGCCGGCGTGAAACCCACAGGCGATGTTGACAGAGGTCACGTACGATAAGATTTCTTCCTGCCCAAGCCTATACACCCCAAAGCTTTCGCCGAAATCGCAATTCAAATCAATCGTCCTCACCGTTCTCCCTCCCATTGACGGCGAATGGCCGCAATCCATCGAGCCAGCCGTTGCTGTTGTTCCCGATAAAGCCACATCGCTTCTTCCGGCTCGATCGGCTGAAATTGGATAAAGTCACCCGGACGAGCCTGCGCGAGAATCGGCAAATCCACAGACGCAACCTGGGCGATGCGCGGGTAGCCGCCGGTTGTCTGGCTGTCCGCCATCAATACGATCGGCTGGCCGGATGCCGGGACTTGCACCGTGCCGAAAACGACCGCTTCCGAGACCATCTCCCGCTCGCGCACAAGCGCCAACGCCCGTCCAGAAAGCCGATAGCCGATCCGATCGGACTGCGTCGTCACCTCATAGCGGGCGGCGAAAAACTGGCGGCGGCTCGCCGGCGTAAATTCGTCATACTCCGGACCGGGAACCGCGCGCACCGTTTTCGTTTTCCCACCAATATAGCGGCGGGCGGCCGAAGCAAGACCCCAACGCATCCGGCCGATAACACGACGCCCATGAGTAACGCCGACCGGCAGTGCATCGCCCCGCTGCAACGGGCGGCCTGAAAGCCCACCAAGCTGGGCTGGAACGTACGTGGAACGACTGCCCATCACGGGCGGGACGTCGATGCCGCCTGATACAGCGATATACGCCCGAAACCCCGTCCGACACACCCCTACTTCGAGCACATCGCCCGATTTGACGATCTCCGGTTTCCAAAGGGAAATCGGCTGCCCATTGAGCGTGCACGGGAAATCGCCGCCGCATACCGCAACGACGGCCTCGACGCGAAACCGAAGCGTCGGTCCGGCCATCGTCGCCTCAAGCACCGCCTCATCACCGTTGTTGCCGACAAGCGCATTAGCCAGGCGATACGCCCACGCATCCATCGCCCCGCCCGCCGGCACGCCGGCATGCCGGTAGCCAAAACGCCCGCCATCTTGCACGGTTGTAAACAACCCAGCCTCGATGACGTCAATCATGTTCCTCGCTCCAACGTGCAAATTCATCAGCCCCAATCGGCTGAAACGCGACGATATCGCCAGCCGCAAGCAAACTTGGCTTCTCTCGGTGCGGGTCAAACAGCTTCAGCGGCGTTCGACCGATCAGTTGCCAGCCGCCCGGCGTCGCAAGCGGGTAGACGCCCGTCTGTCCGCCGGCGATGCCGACCGAACCGGCAGGCACTTTTGTGCGCGGCACCGACCGCCTTGGCGTCGCCAAGCGCGGCGACAGCCCTCCTAAATAGGCAAATCCAGGAGAAAAGCCGATCATATAAACTCGGTAGCGTCCGGCCGAATGGAGCGCTATCACTTCGTCTTCTGTCATCCCATGGAAACGAGCGACATCCGGCAAATCCGGACCGAATTCGCCGCCGTAACAGACGGGAATGACGACCGTCCGCGCCGAACGCCGCACCGCTTGTTCAGACCGCCTGATGTTTTTCCTTAGCCATGCGCCTATGCCGATGTAATCGATCACCAATGGATCATAGTAGATGGTGAGTGACGAAAACGCCGGCACGATCTCCTCGATGCCTTCTTTTCGCTCGGCCTGAAGCCGGGCGGCCGTTTGGTGGACGATATCATTCACGTCCTCGTCAATGCGGTCTGAAAACCGAACCGTCACCGCATATTCGCATAATGGAAACAACGTATACTCCACCGTCATCCCTTCCCCCGAAAGCCGAGTTCGCGCGAAATGTCCATCGCCGCCTGCTTCAATCGCGGAACGATGCGCGCCACATCATCTGGCGAAAAGCGCTGTTCCGGCCCGGCAACGCTCAGCCCGGCAACCGCCGCGCCTTCATGGTTGAAAATCGGCACCGCAACGGCGGCCGAATAGTTTTCCAGCTCAGAATAGCTGACCGTATAGCCGCGGTCCCGGTCTTCTTCCAACAACCGGCGCAGCGCTTCTTTGTCGGTCACCGTATGTTTGGCGATTTTGACAAGCTCGACTTGTTCTAAATAACGTTCCCGATCCGCCTTGTCCATAAACGCGAGCAAGACACGAGGGCACGCCCCGGCATACAGAGGGGCGCGCCGCCCGACTTTCGTATAGACGCGCACCGGCTCGGACGTCTCGACTTTTTCAATATACAGCGCCTCATCGCCGTCGCGAATGACAAGATTCACCGCTTCGTTCGTCTCCTCTTTCAGCCGCTTCATCACCGGCAGCGCCGCCCGGCGAATATCGAGCCGCTCGGCGACGAGCGCGCCAAACGTCAAGAAGGCTAAACCGAGCTCATAGTAATCGCCTCGTTTTTGCAAAAAACCAAGGACAACAAGCGACTGCGCCATCCGGTACACCGACGTTTTGGGCATCCGAAGCCGCTCGACCATTTCCGGCAGCGTCAACCGTTCGCAATCGAGAAACAAATCAAGCAGTTCTTTTGTTTTTAAGACCGTTTTATTCATCATTGCCCCTCTGTTCCGAATATCAGAATATTAATTCCAAAATACGAGTTATATATTTTTTATTATAACTCACATTTCGCACCCTAACAAGGTCAAAACAAAGGATTTTTTATTTAGTTTTTCAGAATAACTTTTTGACCAACACAACGAGCGATGGCAATCCTTTTTTTACCATCGCTGGTCGTTCCGTATGACGTTACACGTAAATGCTCTCATCCAGCCCCAACCCCTGCAGAATCCTTCGCTGATCAGGGGTAAGGGAGCGATCCAGTGAGCGTTGGATGCGCCCATCCGGCAGCTTGAACAGGACGACGTTCACATATTGAAACAGCTGAAAAATCGCCTGTCCCGTCGGCCGGGTCAGCTTGCGGCCTCCAGGACCCTTCAACGGGTGTTCTGGAGTAATAAACTGACGCACTCGGCGCTGAAAAACGCGGTAAATAGCCAAGGCCAACAGAAACAAATAGCCTAATACTGCGACCCGTTCTGGTTTTTTGACGTAAATCTCATCCGTGAAAAACGGATCTTTCAAAAAAGCGAAGTTCATTTCCACCGAGATCTGCCCTTTATACAGCTTCAAGATCTCTTGGGCATCCATGGGTTGGCCCTTCCATTCCTTCGGAACGGTCGTGACAAGGACAAACCGGGACGCTTTCCGTCTCGCCTGTTCCCACGCGTCTTGGTCGAATTCGACGTCAAGGTGCAAGAAATACAGCGTCTCCACCTCGGGTTCCGCCCCTTTTTTCGGCCGTCCGCGCCGTTTTTTCGGGCGTACGATCTCTTCGACCGCGGCCTCAACCCGATGAAACCGGGGGCGAAGGGACGCCTTGAGGGACGCCAAGGCTTGTTCGGCATCTTCCCGGCAGGAGAAAGGGTGGCGCTCCCAATGGGCTTGTTCCTCGCGAAGAAGCTCCGCTTCTTTGGTTCGTTCTTTTTCGAGCGTCTTTCCTTTTCGCTGGTCGAGCGCACTCGATTCGACGACGATCAGCCGAACGGGGTGGCCTTCATAGGTGGAGGATGTTTCCCATACCCGGTACGTGGCGCCGTTTCTCTCCGCCAGGGTAAAGGGTTCGCTCCACGGGATGTGAGGCGAATCGGCCTCCGCTAATGCCCGTTTCACGATCCGAAGCGACGAAGGGCCTCGGGTGATCAAAAAGGCGTTGGCCGCTTTGGTTTGCGCCAGAGTGTCTTTTGTCATCGCGGCGGAATCGGCCACGTAAATCCATTCGTCTTCCATCTTGGCTTGTTTGAGCTGTTCGTGGACACGGGACAGCACCTCCGGATTCCACGTTTTGTCAGGCAGGTTGCCGTCGTGCACATCGCCGTAAAACGGGATGCCGTCCTCGTTGCCGACCAGTCCGAAGCCGATCTGTTTTTGCCAACGATGATGGCGGTTATAGCCATGTGTGATCTGCAAAGCCTCTAATGAGGCCGATTCATACGCGCCGTAAACCGTCTTGTCCGTCGTATCGGCGTGAAAGGCTCGGAGGGAAAGGCCTTCTTTGCGATAAATGTGAATCAAGCAAGTGCTGATCACCTTGTGAATGTCGGCCTCATACAAGCGGTCGAGATGACGAGCCAAGGCATCGTCGTTCAACCAGGAAGGATGGAGACCGGGACGGATGAGTTTCTCTAGATCGATCTCCTGAGCCCATCGTTCCACGTGAACGAGGGCTTGCCGGCCGTCAAACAGATTGTAGATGATGGCCTGAACGGCATCGCTGACTCGAGTCTGGCACTGTGGATCAACGGGAACGAGATGGTCAATCAATTGGGGCAGGCCCAGTTTCTTGAATAGGGCACTTATTATATTCAAATAATCATTACGATAGACCTTTTTGACTTGAACGTTCATGAGAGAAAAACTCCTTCACTTTCCTTGTGTGTCAAGGATTCATTCGACATCGGAACGAAAAAATCCTCCCGATTTTCGTTGGGAGGGTGCGAAATGTGAGTTATAATGAAAAGTGGAACAACTTTCTACCACAAAATGAAAAGCGCCCGCTGAACGGACGCCGTTGGATTCAAATCGATAAGCGTTTCAAAAACACATAACTCACTTTTTGATATTCCATTTTTTCCTCATAGAAGCGATGGGCGTCAACCCGCTGCAGGCCGGATGACAGCGAGACAATCCCGTAGCCGTGCTCCTTCGCCCATTCGTGCACATGCGACAGCAACGCTTTTCCATACCCTTTCGAACGTTCGGCTGATGTCGTGACCAAATCGCAAACCCAAATAAAACGGCCGTTATAGAGCGTGATCATCGGCATGAATCCGACAACGGCAACCATTTTGTCCTGATCATATAACGCCGCAAGCTTATACCCTTCTTTTTCTTGCGCTTCACGCACAAGCGCGACATACGTTTCTTCATCCAAATGAGTGCGCAGCTCCCGCATGACCGGAAAAGCGCTTCTTACTTCCTCCTCCGTCTCGAGCCAAACAAATTGCGGCATGACTCCCATCTCCCTTCTTCTATTTCTACATTCATGATATCCATGTTTGTCCAAAAATGGAACTTCCGCCTTTCCGCAACGTTGATCATCGTTTCGAAAGAAGACTCCCGCTTCAGGCGCGTGAAGGGCGCAGCCCAGCGATCAGTGGAAGATTGTCGGCTGATAAACCAACGATTACAGCTGCAGCCGCAAATACGGCCTCAGCGGTAAAGTTTGCGCCCGAACCACATGCCTTATGCGCAGAAGGCTGGGAGAAAGAAAACGCCAGCCGGTTATTCGCAAGCCAGCTGGATCGTTTTCATCCCCCAGCGCCCCTTTCAATGGACCGGTTGATCACGCCAGCGAAGCGAGCACAGCCGGCAAGGCCTCCACAACGTCCGACGCCAATACATCCCAAGGCGAATGACCGTGTTGAACAAGCCAATCAGCAGCCTTTCCATGCACGAACGCCGCATTGCTCACCGCAGGCTGCACCGCCTCGTGCTGCAACAAAAACGCCGCCACGATGCCCGTCAACACGTCACCGCTGCCGCCTTTCGCCAAAGCCGGGTTGCCGGTCGTGTTGACATATTGCGATCCATCCGGCGCCGTAACAATCGTATACGGCCCTTTCAACACGACATACACGCCATATTCCATCGCCAACCGCTTGGATAACCCAAAGCGGTCGTGCTCGACCTCGCGAATGGAGCGACGGACGATGCGCGCCATTTCCCCCGGATGAGGGGTGATCACCGTCGGCGCGCTTCGGCGGCGCACCTGTTCAGCGTAATCATCCCAGAAAAATAGGGCATCGGCATCGAGGATAAGGGGCACCGGCTTTCGCACCAACTCCCCAACAAGACGGCGCACCCCTTCCGTTCTCCCCATGCCTGGACCAACGGCGAGCGCATCGACATCCAGCCCGTCCCAATCGGCCGCGCCGGCAAACGCTCCCCCTTCGGCCGGCCATGGCCTGCACATCGCCTCGGGCATCCGATTGGCAACCGCTTCGTACACTGTTTCTGGAACAGCCATGGTCACAAGTCCGGCCCCGCTTCGCAGCGCTGCCTTGGCGGCGAGCGTCACTGCTCCTGCCATAGCTTTCGATCCGCCGACTACAAGCAGTTTGCCATACGTTCCTTTATGCGAGGACCGCCTCCGCTTTGGCATCGTCCGCATGACATCGCTTCGCTCCCACACGAACCGACGGGCTGCATTCGTTTTGACCACGAGCGGCGGAATGCCGATATCTACAACGGCGAGTTCCCCGTAATAATCGGCCGCTGGGAATGTGTACGCCCCAAGCTTCGGGCATTGAATGGTGAGCGTCATATCCGCGCGAACGGCCGCGGCGACATCACCGCCATCCGCCGGCACCCCGCTTGGCACATCGATTGCATACACAACAGCCCGCGAGCGGTTCAGTTGTTCAATGATTTCTTGATACGGAGAGCGAACCTCGCCTTTCACGCCGATGCCAAGGAGCGCATCAATGATCACGTCGTAGTGCGGCGCACGCATCGCAAACTCTTGTTCATTCCCTTCATACGGAATCCACGAATACCCGGACCGCTCGTACACCTCAAGCGCGGTGCGCGCCGCTCCTTTCACCTTTTCCTTTGGTGGAATGAGCCATACATCGGTTTCGTAGCCGCAGCTTTTCAACATACGGGCAACGACAAACCCATCCCCGCCGTTGTTGCCCGCCCCGGCAAGCACCGCCACCCTATCAGCGCGCGGAATCCGCCCTTTCAGCACCCGAAACAGCGCCTGCCCTGCGTTTTCCATCAACGAATCAGCGCTGATGCCGATCCGCTCCGTCACTTCTCGGTCGATGGCGTACATTTCATCAGATGTTACGACCGGAATCATTCTCCTTCCTCCTCTCTTCTTTTGGCCTTCGTCCCCTTTGGCGCTCCATCTTTTGCACATGTTGGCCATGGGAGAATCAGGCTTTGAGAACGAACCACGATGTCCGATGGAACGGTCTTCATGGAGCGTTCATGAAACGTTTGGCATTCCCTGCCGCGCCTTCCCATCATCAATGTATGATTTAGGGAAGCCTTGCCGGAACAGCCGGCGGCTGCGTCTAGGCGCATTTTCATTGGAGCGGCGTCATCCCTTTATCGCCGTGTTGCTCGCCTTGTCCTACCCGCTTATCCGCTATGCAGAAAAACGACGGCCATCGCCTTCACGATGACCGCCGCCTCGATTACGGCTGCTTGGCGATCACTTGCAGCCCAAACTGCAGGCAATCGTCGCAAATTGCCGCCAGCGGACCTTTGGCCAGCCTTGGTTTTTCTTTGAGACAAAACGAGCAGCGGCCGCCGCCATGCGCCTCTTCTGCCTCCAAGGCCAGCGTTTCCTCAAGTTTTTCCAATGAGAAGACAGCCAACGCCTCGTATACGTTATCAAGCAAATGATCATCAATATAGGCACATTTTCCTTCCCAACGGAGCGCGATGAGTTTCGCCGCCACCGCCATCCCTTCGTAAAACCGGCGCCGATCCTCGTTCTCCCTTTGCTCGGCCATAGCGATCAATTCATCGGCAAAACGCTCAAGCGCCCGAGGCGTGCATTCATCAAGCCACCGTGTTGTTCCGTTTGCCATATCCATTTCCCCTCCCACGTTTCTTTCCCTTTTCAATACGACAAACGGGCGTATTTTCCTTCTTCACCACAGCGGCCATTCATCAAGAAAGCGGGATCGCAGCTCAGGCGGCGGCAGCTGACAATGATCGCGCTTCAGAGTGAGACGATGCCGATGGTTGGCGACCGTGTCATATATATGATCGCGCAACAGCCGAGGGATGAGAAATCCAGACGCTGCCAGCCAATTCCAAGGCCAAGCAAGACGACGTCCGATGCGCAGGACAGCATCAGATTTTACATAACAGCACCCGTTCTCGATGAGGACGACGCTGTCTCCCGCTGACATCTCCTGCTTGGCTAACAATGCTTGACCAACGGCGCTCTGTTGCGCCGCAAAGCGGAACACCGCCTGGCGGTCGCGGGCGGCGATCCAGTGTGCGCTCGCATGGCAAAACAGGCAATCGCCATCAAATAAGATGACAGGATGCATCACGTTCCCTCCATTGACCGGCTGTCGACCGGCTCGATGCAGGCGATCACGTCGTTTTTCGGCGAGTTGACCAGCGGCGCCACTTCGTACATGCGCATCTCGCTGCTCGGATACGGACGCAGCAACGATTTCAAATACTCGCTGTCGTCTAAACGCGGATCCAGCCAGTCTTCATGCTGCTCGGGAGGCAATATGACCGGCATCCGATCGTGAATGGGGGCGATGAGCTCGTTCGCCCTCGTCGTCATGATCGTGCACGTCTCAAGCGGCCCGCTCGCTCCCTCCCAGCGCTCCCACAGACCGGCAAACCCAAACGGCGCATCCGTTGCAAGCGTAAACCGATACGGCACTTTTTTCGATCCCTCTTTTTTCCACTCATAAAATCCATCGGCTAAAATCAAACAGCGCCGCCGCTTGAACGCATGGCGAAAACTCGCCTTCTCATCGACTGTTTCCGCCCGGGCGTTGATCATTTTGACACCGATGCGATCATCTTTCGCCCAAAACGGCACAAGCCCCCAGCGCATCATTTTGCCGATTCGCTCCCCTTCTTCCACAATGACCGTCAACACCTCCTGGCTCGGGGCGATGTTGAACCGAGGCGCAAGCGAACCTTGATAACGGAAACGAAACAACGCCCGCAATGTTTCCAAATCAACTGTCAACGTAAACCGACCGCACATGGCATTCACTCCTCGATTCGTTGATCAATGCCATCTTCATTCTCTATTTCTTCCATTATAATACAAAAAGCGGCCGAACACGAATCGCAGCCGCCTTACGAAGAAGTTTTTACCAATGAGCGCAAAAACGCCGACACTCTTTCTACATACTCATCGCTGTAGAGAGAAAAACTTTTCACATGATCCGCTTTGTCCGTCAGCCATAGTTGAAACGCATGCGGATGGGTGTTGTACAACTTCACACTTTCTTTGTATGGAATCGAACGGTCGTCTTTGCTGTGGATGAACAAAATCGGCCTCGGCGCGACACGATCGACCGCATGGATGGGCGAAGACACACCCAAATCCAAATCCGCAAGCGCCGGGACGATCGCTAAAATCAAATACGTAAACGGCACATCGGGCAAGTGCGTCCATACCGGCATATTGGCGCGCAAATACGATTCGAGGTCGCTAAACGGGCTGTCCGCAATCACCCCGCGAACATCGCTGTCTTCTGCCGCCGCCAAAATCGATGTCGCCGCCCCCATTGAAACGCCGTATAAGGCGACTGGCTCGCGATAGTGCCGCTTCGCGTAATCGATGACGCCAAGCAGATCGTCTTTCTCTTTGACGCCGATCGTAATCATATCGCCTCCCGACTCGCCGCTCGCGCGAAAATCAAACAAGATGACGCGGTACCCGTCGTCAACAAGCCGCTTGGCGAGCGGCAAAAACGGCACGTTTTTCTGAATCCGGTTGCCGGCATACCCATGGGCAAAAATGACCGTCATCTTCGCCGCTCCTTTAGGCGGAATGATCCAGCCTTCGAGCGCCGTTTTCCCATCTTTGCTTGTAAATGTCGCACTTTCATACGCCATGCCATAGTCTTTCGGCGTCATGGTAACCGGCTCGCGCGGTTTATGCGTCAGCTGCCAGCCGACATAAACGGACAAACCGACGCAGGCGAGCAACCCCAAAATGACAACGCCAATGGCCGCAGAAATCCAAACGCGCCGTTTTGTCCGGCGCGGCGTGCGCACCACTTCCATGTCCGTTTTCCCCTTCCTTTCTTTCATCCTACTTGTTGAATTGCTCATTTGGCAGTCAAAAAAAGAGATGTCCGCCAAAAACGAACATCCCTTTCGCCCATGGCCCGCTTCATGCCGCCAACTTACGAATGCGCGAGCGGCGCAGACGCTCCTTTACATCTGACGATCAAGTCAAACTCGCGCACCGACGTCATGCGTTCATCGACGAGCCCGCGCTCCCAAACATGGCGCAAAAACAGCTCAGCGATCAACCTGTTCCGTTCGTCTTCTTGCCCGCGTTCAAGGGCGATGATGCTCAAATACAGATCGCACATCCGATTGGCGATCGCTTTCGCGTGGAACGTCTGGACCTCTTCCGACTGGCCGTTAAGACGCGCCAGTGCTGCCCCCCATTCCTTAAGCCCTTCTTCGACCGGGCGGGCGAGCGGCTTCACGTCAGCTGCCAAACGCTCAAGGCGCTCCTGCATCTCGGCGGCAAACCGTTCGTGGATGCGATATTTGCGCATCAACCGCAGCACCTCGAGCGCCAAAATGTTCGCCGTCCCCTCCCAAACCGTCAGCACTTGCGCATCGCGCAACAGGCGTGGCGTGACAAAATCTTCAATATACCCGTTGCCTCCATGCATTTCAATCGCCTCATGGCTGAACGCGATTGCCTCTTCGGCGGTGCGCATCTTAAGGAGCGCAATCAGCAGCCTGAGCCATGCTTTCTCCGCCTCGCTCGCTTCATGCGGCGCGGCCATGACGCGGTCAAACAAGGCGATCATGTCAAAGCAGGCGCTCGTTTCCACTTCCTGTCTCGCCGTCAAATTGGCAAGCGTCTCGCGCACCATCGGGTAATCCGTCAAGACATGGCCAAAGGCAGTGCGTCGCTCAGCGTATTGTTTCGCCTCTTCAAGCGCCCGCTTCATGATGCCGACGGAAGCAACCGCATTGCAGACGCGCGAGAGATTAAGCGCTTCCATCATATAGTAGAAGCCTTTCCGCGGATCGCCGACCACATACGCCTCGGCCCCGTCAAACACGACTTCGGCCGACGGCACGGC
The DNA here is from genome assembly GCF_003595605.1 of [Bacillus] caldolyticus. NCBI lineage: Bacteria > Bacillati > Bacillota > Bacilli > Caryophanales > Anoxybacillaceae > Geobacillus > [Bacillus] caldolyticus. The sequence continues at coordinate 503,391 of NZ_CP025074.1, forward strand.
GCGCACTCCTAACTTATCTTTCAGGCGGCGAATCGAGATGCCGTTTAACGTCCCATCCTCCTTGCGCCACGGGACAAGGAACAAGCTCAGCCCTTTCGTCCCCGGCCCGCTCCCGTCGATGCGCGCCAATACAAGCGCCACGCCGCAGCGGCCGGCATTGCTGGCAAAATATTTTTCCCCATATAGTTTATAATGGTCGCCGCACGGCACAGCACGCACCGCGTTGGCGCCAACGTCCGACCCGCCTTGGCGCTCGGTTAAAAACGTCGCCCCTTCATACAGTTCGACCTCACCGGTGGAAGTGACATGGGGCAAGTACCGTGCTTTTAACTCGTCGTCGGCGAAATGTTCAAGCACATAGGCGGTTGCCATCGTCAGCGTCACCGGACAATAAAACCCGGGCTCAGCTTGGGATAAAATGTACCCTTGGGCGTACGAATACATGTAGTTTCCTTTTCTTCCAAGCTCGGGAATCGGTTTGTGCACATAACCGACAATGCCCGTTTCGTACGTCTGTTTTGCCGTCTGCACGTATCCTTCGTTTACCCATACTTCGGAAATGTCGTTCCCAAACCGGTCGTACTTGATGAGGCGCGGCTGCCCTTCGCGGTCGGTGTGCACGGCGCGGCGGTCGACGTCCGTCAAGCAAAATTCGTAAAACGACGCGAGCTTTTCTTCCGCATACCGATACAATTCGTCATCCAAATGCCGTTTCAAATTCGCCAGCAAATTCGGATCGACTTCATAAAGCGGTTTCATCGTCTCTCCCCTTTCCCCTCTTCTTATCGTCCCTGTGCTCCCTGCGCCGTCGTCTCCCACATCCGCAGCACTTGTTTCAACACTTTTCCCGTCGCATTGCGCGGCAGTTCAGCGATCGCCTCATACAGACGCGGAATTTTATAGTCAGCCAGCTTGTCAGATAGGAAACGCTTGCACTCTTCCGCAAGCGGTTCGAGCGGTTGGCTCAATACAACAAACGCTTTTGCCGTTTCGCCCCACTCCGGATGCGGCACGCCGATCACGGCAACATCGGCGATCGCCGGATGCGTTCGCAGCACATCTTCGACTTCCTTTGGATAAATGTTGACACCGCCGGAAATGATGACATCTTTTTTCCGGTCGACGATCCAAATGTAGCCGTCTTCATCGCGGCGCGCCAAATCGCCGGTGTACAGCCAGCCGTCTTTGATCACCTCGTTCGTTTTTTCTTCGTCCTTGTAGTATCCTTTCATGATGCTCTCCCCGCGCAGCACGATCTCCCCGACCTCGCCGGGCGCAACTTCCTGTCCGTTCTCATCGACGAGGGCCACCTCGCAATGAAGAGCGGCATCTCGGCCGACGCTCCCCGCTTTTTCGCCATGCTCCTCAGGAGACAAGTACGTCCCGTTCGGGCCGGCTTCGGTCAAACCGTATAAACACATCATCCGCCCGGCGCCAAAGCGGCTGGCGACAAACTTCACTTCCTCACGCGACAGCGGAGCCCCGCCGTACATCCAGCAACGGACCGAAGAAAGGTCGTATTCGTCAAACCGCGGATGCTTCGCCGTCAACAAATACGCCACTGGCGCGCCGAAAAAGTGGGTGATCTTGTGACGCTCGACCAGTTCGAGCAACGCATCCGGGGAAAACGCAGGCGCTAGGACATGGGTCGCACCGACGTACGTGCCGCCTATGAAAAACAAATGAAGCGGCGCTGAGTGGCTGAGCGGCATGAGATGCAGCAGGCGGCTTTGACGGTCGATTTTCGTTTCGATCACGATCATGTCCGCAACCGTGATCACATTGCGATGCGTGAACAACACCCCTTTTGGCCGCCCCGTTGTCCCCGATGTATACAAAATCGTCGCCTCATCATCCTCTTTGGCTGGGCAGACGATCTCTTCTGGATCACCCGAATCGATCAACTCCTCGAGCGACAGCCAACCGCCTTCCGCCTTCCCGGTCTTCACCCAGATTCCATCGCTTCCACCGACAAGCGGGGCGAGCACTTGATGCACCAAATCGTGGGCGATGAGCGCCTTTGCCTCGCTATGGCCGAGAATATACTGCACCTCAGCCGCCGTCAAGCGCGCGTTAATCGGCACAACAACCGCGCCAAGGCGCAAAACAGCAAAGTACGAAACGGCAAACTCCTTGGTATTGGGCATATACAGCGCGACTTTATCGCCGCGTCCCACACCAAGCCGAGCCAATGATGAGGCCAAGCGATTGACCATGCAGTTGACCTCGGCATACGACAGCGATGATTCTCCTTCGATGACCGCCGTTTTCTCTGGAAATTTCCTCGCATTCCGGGCGAGCAGCTCTGAAATGTTCATCCATCCGATTCCTCCCATTCTCGCAATCGCTGTTCAAAATCGGAAAGCAGCGCTTCCATCTCCGCCTTCAGCTGAAGCAAATCCTCGATCCGCTCGCTCACCTCCTTCAATTTCCGCCGCCCGTATTCGACCGTTTTTTCAAGCTGTTTCTTCCCCGTGCGATCCTCATCAAACAGCGCAATCATCTCATGAATTTCGTCAAGCGAAAAGCCGAACCGTTTGCCGCGCAAAATGAGCTTGAGTTTCGCCCGCTCCTTTTTCGTATACAGCCGCTGCCCTGACTCGGTCCGGATTGGGGAGAGCAATCCGCGTTCTTCATAATAGCGGATCGTCCGTGTGCTCACATCAAACTCTTGCGCCAAATCGGAAATGGTGAAATAGTGCATGGCCATCCCTTTTCTAGAATCAATATTCTGAATTTTATTTTAATTGACGTTTACGTAAAAGTCAACGAATATGAAAGCAAAGAAACAGTCATCCTCCCCCTTCTCCGTGTCCATTCTCTCCGCCATCCAACCATCAATATGGAAAAAATGGATCTGGGAGCCGTCGGCGAAAGGAGACATCCTAAGCCAATGCAAAGAAAGAGACAGTCGACCGAACGCACAGGTCATCAGCACTGAAACGCTTTTCCATTATTCATGGCGGCCAGAAGCGAATCGGACGGCATGGGTCGATATACGCGCCGCTGATTCCCTGGCGAAATCACCATGACAAAAGAAAAAAGCCCCTGTCTAAGGAGCCGTTTCCTCACCCGCCCGCCCCGGTGTAAAAGCGCAAGGCAAACCGCCAAAAGCGACGGGCCAGCCATAAAAAGAGAATGGCCGCAGCCAAAGCCGCCAGCGCTGTCGGGATGCGCCATTTTCCAAGCAGCGCCAAAGCCGGCGTATTGGTGATCAACACCGCCGGCAAGATGTAGGTAATCACCAACCGCACCGCCCCGCGGTACATGCTGCCGGGAAAGCGGGCCGTATCAAAAAACGAATCGAAAATAAACGACAAGTCATCGATGCGCACGACCCAAAACGAGGTCGTCATCAACATCATCCATAGCGAATAAATGAGCAAAAGAGAAGCGACCATCACGATCAGAAACATGCATACGTCGGCCGCCGATGGCACGTAGCGTTCAACATACAAGCCGAAGCCGATGACGCCGATGCCAAGCGCCACATCGATAAGCCGCCAAAAGACAAGGTGGCGGAAGCTGACGTAAAACATGCTGTCGACCGGTTTCGTCAAAATATAATCGAGCGTGCCGCGCCTGACATGCTCAAGCAGCCTTGGCATGTTCGGGCGGAGCGCAAAATCGATGAATCCGCGCAGCGTATTAAAGACGCCGAGCAGCACAAGCACTTCCCCATACGTCCAGCCGCCTAAGCGATCCGTCTGGTAAAAAAAGATATGGACGGTCAACAGAGCGATTGCGATGCCAAAAAAGCTGGCGATAAAATTGCCGAAAAATTCGCTCCGGTATTCCATTTCCTCGACCAAACAAGCGCGGAAAAACTCGCGGAACACCCGCCCGTATCGCCGCATGTTCATCCACCTACCGCCTGATTTTTTCTCATCCCCGCTTTCCACAGCCATTGCAAAGCACCAATCAGCGCCATCATCCACCCGGCGGCGATCGCAAAGCCGCGCGCCAACTCTCCTCCATCCGCCGCCCCGGTGGCGATTTCGATCGGAAAACTGATCATATAGCGAAACGGCAGCCACTCGCTCCATTCGCGAAGCTGCGGCGGAAGCAGCTCAAGCGGCGCGATCCGTCCTGACAAAAACAACGAAATGACGTCGATCACGCCGTACACAGCCGCCACTTTCGTCATCCAAAACGCAAGCAACCCGCACGAGTAACTAAGCAAAAAACGAAGCGCCGCACCCAATACAACCGCCATCAAAAACAACATGATTTGACTTGCCGTCATGTGAGGACGAAGCGCCGGCCAAAATGTCGCTGCCACTACCCAGACAGGCACTAAAATGACGGCAAACAGCCATTTATAAATGATGTTTTCCGCGATCGCCCAATGGATCGGGTGAAGCGGCCGCAGCAACCAATTCGAAAACGTCCCTTCGCGAATTTCACGGTCCAGCTCCCATACATCCCACGCGCTCGTCATTCGTTCGACAAAAATGACGGCCATAAAATAAAAGACAAACGAATCGCTCTCTTCCGGATGAATGTTCATCCAGACAAACATCGTGATCAGCGGCTGCGTGATCGCACCCGTCATCCAGACGAACGTCGCCAAACGATACGCGAGCATTTCGATGTATTTCATCCGCAACAAAGCGATATATTTGCGAATCATACACGCTCCTCCTGAAACGCGCGCGTAATCACTTCCTCAAGCGGCGGGTCTTCAATATTGATGTCGCGGACATCAAACCGCTCTAATAACCGCGCTGCTGTCCCCGCCGCCTTCTCGCGCGCCACCCGCAATACGACTGTTCCTTCTTCGATTTCCGCCACTTCGCCATACTCTCCCCAATCCATGTCCGGAACCCGTGAAAACCGGACTTCCAATCGCTTGTACGGCGCCAGCTTCTCCGTCAGCACTGACAGTTCCCCGTCGTAAATCAATCGCCCGTAGTTGATGATCATCACCCGGTCGCAAAGCGCTGCAACATCACCCATGTAATGCGATGTCAACAAAATCGTCGTCTCGTGCTCCCGATTGTAGTCAACGATAAAGCGACGCACGTTTTCTTGCGTATGAACGTCAAGCCCGATCGTCGGCTCATCCAAAAACAACACTTGCGGCCGATGCAAAAGCGCCGCCGCCAGCTCGCAGCGCATCCGCTGCCCGAGCGACAGACTGCGCGTCGGCTTGTCCAACAGCGACGCCAAGTCGAGCAGTTCCGTCAATTCCTCGAGCGTCTGGCGGAAAGCCCGATCGTCGATGTCATAAATGGCTTTATTGACCAAAAACGTCTCCATCGGCGGGATGTCCCAAATGAGCTGGCTTTTTTGCCCCATCACCAAGCTCATCATTTTTTTAAACTCCGGCTTTTGCTCAAACGGCACAAACCCGCCGACCGTGATCTCTCCTGATGTCGGATGCAAGAGGCCAGCAAGCATTTTCATCGTCGTCGTTTTCCCCGCCCCGTTTGGACCTAAAAAGCCGACAATCTCCCCTTTTTCAATCGTAAACGAAACGTCCTTCACCGCCTCAATGACGCGGTAGTCGCGCCGCCATAAACTGCGCGCCGCCTCAAGCCATCCCGCTTCGCGGCGATGGACGCGGAACGATTTATGCAAATGGCTGACACGGATCACCATGTTCATCCTCCAGTATGTGCATACTACTGACATTCTTTTGTTATATCACATTCGAAGGACGCGCCGCAAAGAAAAACGTTTCGTCATCTTTCTTCTATCATCTCTTTCTTTCGTCATGTATAATAGAAGGAGAATCGAACCAGAAAGGGGATTGTCGAATGGGAGCGATCTCAAATGAAATGATTTGGCAAGCCATTAAAGAACTTGCCGAGCAGCTGCAACAAACGAACGGACAAGTGCAGCAACTGGGCCAACAGGTGCAACAAACAAACGAGCAAGTGCAGCAACTGGGCCAACAGGTGCAACAAACAAATGAGCAAGTGCAGCAACTGGGCCAACAAGTCCAACACCTTAACAGCCAAGTGCAGCAGCTGAACCACCAAGTACAGCAAACTCATGAGCAAGTCGACCAGCTCGCCAAACAAGTGCAGCAAACGAATGAGCAACTCAACCAATTAAGCCAGCAAGTGGCCGACATGGACAAACGGATCACCGATGTCGCCAACGGCCAAAACATTTTAGTTGAAGAGCTGTTCGAAAACAAAAAGGAGATCAAGCGGGTCAAGACGGCGCTCAATATGTACTAGACGTCAGTCCGCTCCATTTCGTTGATCTCTTCGACGTTTAAAGCTTGTTCCATATCCTGTGTGAACATAGCCATCATCAAACAACATCCCCCTGCTTACGTCATACTAAAACTCCGAATCATCGTCGCCGCAAATGAAGCCCGGAAGGTTCTCCTAAACAGATCTTCCGGACTTTCTCATCATGAAAACGGACACCGTCTCGTCTCATCGCCCCAACATCTCTTTCACCGTCGTCCGCTCCTCAATCACCGATGGATTTCCAAACTGGCCTAGTCCGCTTGCTTTCTTCCATGCCCCCGACTCCTCTATTTATAATTCACTAATACATAGAAAGGTTGTTATTAAGCATCGTCACTTAATAACAACCTTTCGCATTTCAGCTTGTCTGCGTCTTCGCCGCCAGCGTCTTCGCCAGCTCGAGGAAAAAGTCGAGCGCCTCTGGATTGGCCATTGAGCCCGGGTTGACTGCCTTTTCGAGCGGGAAGCCTAAGAGCAGTTTCCGGATCGGAATCTCCATTTTCTTTCCATTTAGCGTTTTCGGAATTTGCTTCACCTCGTAAATTTCATCTGGAACAAAGCGCGGCGAGACGTGTTGCCGAATCGATTGGCGGATGCGTTCTTTCAGCTCGTCATCGAGCACTGCGCCCGGCTTGAGGACGACAAACAGCGGCATAAACGATTGCTTGCCCATCATTTCCAAATCGACAATGAGGCTTTCGAACACCCCGTCGACCGCTTCGACCGCACGGTAAATTTCGCTCGTGCCCATGCGGACGCCGGCGCGGTTGATCGTCGAGTCGGAGCGTCCGTAAATGACGCATCCCCCTTGTTCGTCAATTTTAATCCAGTCGCCGTGCTTCCAGACGCCCGGGTACGTGTCAAAATAGCTGTTCCGATACCGTTCGCCGTCTGGATCGTTCCAGAAAAAGAGCGGCATCGACGGCATTGGTTTTGTAATCACAAGTTCACCGACTTCATTCACAAGCGGCTGGCCGTTTTCGTCAAACGCCTGCACATCCGCGCCCAACGCGCGGCACGAGAGGATGCCGGCGCGCACCGGCAAAATCGGCGAACCGACGACAAACGCGGTGCACACATCCGTTCCGCCGCTGCATGATGCCAGGCAAATGTCATCCTTGACGTTTTCATACACCCAGGCGAACCCTTCGACCGTCAGCGGCGAACCGGTCGAGAGCACGGCCTCGAGCTTTGACAAGTCATATTGCTCTTTTGGCTTCAGGCCGAGCTTCATGCAGATGTTGATAAACGCCGCGCTTGTGCCGAAATGGGTGATGCCTGCCTTCTCGGCGAGCTCCCATAAAACGTTGCCATCCGGATACGTCGGGCTGCCGTCATAGAGCACGATGGTCGACCCGGCCAGCAGTCCGCCGACGAGAAAGTTCCACATCATCCATCCAGTCGTCGTAAACCAGAAAAACGTGCTGTCTTTCGTCAAGTTTTCTGAAATCGTCAATGCTTTCAAATGTTCAAGCAAAATGCCGCCATGCCCTTGGACGATCGGCTTCGGCAAACCGGTCGTTCCCGAAGAATACAAAATCCAAAGCGGATGGTCAAACGGAACGTCTTCATAGACGAGCTCCGCCTTGTCCGCCACGACATCATCCCACAGCACGACGCCCTCATCCGGTGCTTCCATCTGCCCGCGCCAATACGGAAGCAGCACCGTCTTTTTCAATGACGGCAATTTGGCGCGCAATTCGGATACGACCGGCATTTTGTCAAATTCTTTGCCGTTGTATTGGCAGCCGTCGACGGCAAACAAGACAGTCGGCTCGATTTGCGCGAACCGGTCAATGACGCTGCCAGCGCCAAAATCCGGCGAGCAGCTTGACCAAATGGCGCCGATCGAGGCGCACGCCAAAAACGCCATCACCGTCTCGGGGATATTCGGCATATACGCGACGACGCGGTCGCCGCGCTTCACTCCCATCGCTCGCAATGCTTTGGCGATCGCCGCCGTTTTTTCGCCGAGCTCCTGCCATGACACTTCCCGGTACGGCACGCGTTCCGAGCGGAAAATGATGGCCGGGCGGTCGGCGCGCGCATGCCGGAAAATATGTTTCGCATAGTTGAGCGCAGCGCCTGGAAACCACTCCGCCCCTGGCATCTTCCGCTCCCGCAGCACACACTCATACGGCGTTGCCGCCTGAACACCACAATATTCCCAAACCGTTTCCCAAAATTCTTCAAGATGCTCAACTGACCATGTCCATAGTTCGCGGTACGAGTTAAATGACAACTCCTTTTTCTCTTTCAGCCAGTCCATATACCGTCGAATGTTCGATTGCCGAATTTGCTCCTCCGTCGGCTGCCAAAGAATCGTCCCTTCCGTAATCGCTTTCATTTCATCGTGCGTCAATGGACGCCGTCACCGCCTTTCTGCCGATAGTTTGTTCAGACTATTCATATGATAACATGATTTCCTATTGTTTTGAATAGTCGCCAGTTCGACAACTCTGTCAGAAAAAGATGAAACAAATTTGTTGACAACAGCGAGGCAACTGGAATATGATAAACACAAAAGTTGGTCTAAGCAAAAAAAATGTCTTTTATAAAAAATATTAACCGGAGGGAAACTTTTATGGCACAAGGAAAACGTTGCCGCCTCTCCGATATGAAACCGGGCGATCGCTTTCGCATCGAAAAGGTTGATGTTCCTGATCCTATGTTAAAAAGGCGGTTGCTTGATTTGGGATTTGTACCCGGCGGGGAAGTGAAGGTTGGACAAAGAAGCCCGCTTGGCGACCCGACCGCCTATCGCGTTTGTGGCACGACGATCGCATTAAGGAAAGAAGAAAGTGACTATATTTACGGGGAGAAGATCAGCCATGACTGATATGACGTATACGATTGCCTTAATGGGAAATCCGAACACCGGCAAAAGCACGTTGTTCAACGTCTTAACGGGCCTGCGCCAACATACCGGCAACTGGCCCGGGAAAACGGTCACTCATGCGGAAGGAGAATGCCGCCACCGCGGCACGTTGTACCGGATCGTCGACTTGCCGGGAACGTATTCGCTCTATTCCAATTCAGCCGATGAAGAGGTGGCGCGCGATTTTCTCCTGTTTCAACGTCCTGACGTCACGGTCGTTGTGGTCGACGCTACGGCATTAGAACGCAACTTGAATCTAGCGCTTCAAGTATTGGAAATGACCGACCGCGTCATTATCGCTATCAATTTGATGGATGAAGCGAAAAAGAAAGGCATTCATATCAATACAAAAAAATTAGCCGTCAAACTCGGCGTGCCGGTCGTGCCGATCTCGGCCCGCAACCGGGAAGGAATCGATGCACTGCTTGATACAGTGGATGCCATGGCGCATGGCCGCATCAACACCAACCCGCTTTCCATCCGGTACAGCCCGGAAATCGAACGAGGCATTGCCAAACTTCTTCCACTCGTGAAAGACGTGATGGGAGACACGTATCCTGCTCGCTGGATCGCTCTTCGTCTCCTTGACGGCGATACATCGCTGCTTCAAGCGCTGAAACAACCGCCGCAACCATTGATCAAGGAGGGGAACGCGTATGCCTGCTGCGGATCTGTCAAATCAGTTTGACCAGCTAATGAAAGAAGCCAAGTCATTAGCACCGGCTGACACGCGTGAACAGATCGTTTCTGCCATTTTCCAAACGTCAGCTGCGCTTTCTCAAGAATGTGTCACGCATACAGCGGTCGCAAAACGTGATCGAACGGAACAAATTGACCGGATCGTCACGTCGAAGCGGTGGGGATTTCCAATTATGCTGGCGCTGCTCGCCGCTGTCCTGTACATGACAATCGCCGGCGCCAACGTCTTTTCCGATTCGCTCGCCCGCTTGTTCGGAACGATCGAAACGTATCTCACCATGGCGTTTCAAGCGATGCACGCCCCCGACTGGTTGCACGGCCTCATTGTACTTGGCCTATACCGCGGCACGGCTTGGGTCGTCAGCGTGATGCTGCCGCCGATGGCCATTTTCTTTCCCGTATTCGCGTTGCTCGAAAATTATGGCTACTTGCCGCGTGTCGCCTTTAACATGGATCGCTTGTTTAAAAAAGCGGGGGCGCATGGCAAACAATCACTGACGATGGCCATGGGCTTCGGCTGCAACGCGGCGGCCATCATGTCGACGCGCATTATCGAATCACCGCGCGAACGAATGCTGGCCATTTTGACCAACAACTTCGTCCCCTGCAATGGACGTTGGCCAACGCTGATCCTGCTTTCGTCCTTATTTATGGCAGCCGGCTATACAGGCGGATGGAAAACGTTCGTTACGGCGGGTGTGGTCGTCGCCATGGTGTTGTTTGGCATCGTCGTCACGTTGACCGTTTCATGGGTCTTATCCAAGACGGCCTTGCGCGGCATTCCGACCCATTACACGCTGGAGCTGCCGCCGTACCGACGCCCGAAAATCATGGAGACGATCATCCGGGCCACCCTCGACAAATCACTCTATGTGCTGAAACGGGCGGTAACGGTTGCGGCGCCGGCCGGCATTCTGACATGGGTGCTCGGCAACGTTCACGTGGGAGATACGACCGTGCTGGCGTATTTAGCCGACTGGCTTGACCCATTTGCCAAAGCATTGGGATTGGATGGCTACATTTTGATGGCGTTCATTTTAGGCTTGCCAGCCAATGAAATTGTCGTGCCGATTTTGCTGATGGGCTATTTATCCGCGGGGGCGCTCACTGAAGTCGATGGCCTGCATTCTCTAAAACAAATTTTGCTTGACCACGGCTGGACGTGGCTCACCGCCCTCAATATGATGCTGTTTTCCCTGCTTCACTACCCATGCGGCACGACGCTCGTCAACATTTACAAAGAAACGAAAAGCGCGAAATGGACGTTCGTCGCCTTTGCCTTGCCGACAGCGATTGCCATTGCGGTCACCTTTACGACCGCACAGCTGGCGAGATGGTTGGGGCTTATTTGATCTCTTCTCGAGACTGGCTTAACAGGCTGTCCCGCTCCGAACTTTCTCCTCTCACCTTCTGTTTCAAGAGGAGAGGCTTCTCAGTAAGTAGTGCCGACAATAAAGAAGGATGTCCCGCTTTTTTTGAGGACATCCTTCATGTTTGGCATCGATGTTCCTTGCTAACACCTGCGGATCATATAGAGCCTTCTTGACAAGCCTTCGAACCTTCCGGCCATAAAACGTATAATTGTTGCGCTCCCCCTTTGCTTGATAAAGACCTGGTCGGCGTGGACGCTCAACTTTTTTCGAGGTGTTTCCATCCGATGGGCAAACAACGATTCCTATGCTGATTGTAGGTTGCCCAGCGCTGTCTTTCAGCAATTCCGTGCTGCTCTCTGCTTCCTGCTGAAAAACTCACCTAATTATTCATATCGAAAATTCTTCTCTGCACTTCATGAAATTTCAGTTTCGAAATATATGCGACTTTCTCACTATCGAAAAAATGAGCCAAATACGTTTCGCCAACTTGGGTAATTTTTATTATTTTTTTTAAATTGATAATATAAGAGCGGTGAGTCTTAAAAAAACAATTGTCCAGCTCCCTTTCAATTTCGTTCAGCGTCTCCGTTGTTTCATATTGCTCATTTGCCGTGTGAATGACCGTTTTTCTGCTTTCCTTTTCCACGAATAAAATATCTTCCATCAGCAGCAAAACAATAGAGTTTTTCGATCGGATTCCAAGCCTTTTGCTCGGCTGTTTCGCTTTTACAGCGGCGCATTGCTTGGCCATTTCAATCAATTTGCGGGCCTTTTCCAACGCATAAAAGAGACGCGTTCGCTCAATCGGTTTCACGATATAATCCGTAGCGGACACTTCAAAAGCCTCTACGGCAAATTCATCGTATCCAGTAATAAAAATCACCTGGAGGGCAGGCAAAAGCTGCCTGCATATCTTGACCGCCTCCATGCCATCGAGCCCAGGCATATTGATATCGACCAATACAATATCCGGCTGTTCTTGGAGCACAAGCTGCAAAAACTCCTCTCCGCTTGTCGCCTCAGCCACAACGTTGTAATTGGGGAATAAGTGGATAAAATGCCGCAAAATCGTTCTTGAAGACACATCATCATCAGCAATCACGATTTTTAAATCATTCATTGCTTCCTTCCCTTCTTTCTATCCTCCTATTCCAACTGATCCCCTCGCGATTGACAGAACATCGGCACTCCTAAAATTTCCTCTAACTGAACAATGCGAAATACTTCATTTACTTCCGGTTGTATTCCGAAAATCATCACTTGTTTTCCGTCCTCCTTTAAGGCATCAATGAAATGAACGAGCAGCCCGATCCCCGTCGAATCAACAAAAGGGACAGCTGACAAATCGAAAGAAACCGTATGGAAACACCTGATTTCTTGAAACATCGCTTCCATTGCCTCTGTTGCCTCAATATCTAAGTCCCCTTTAAAATAAACATCTACATTCTGCCCATTTTTCGCCAACTCATATAAAAACATTGTATCCCCCTCAACTTTTTTAATCGAAAATCATTTGTCCGTTTTCGTCTAACGCCGCTTCAATTTGGCGATGTTCTTTTTGGAACGTGTAAGCTGTTTTACCGATTTGAACTATTGTCCCCTCTTTCACCACACCAAATCTCACTGTTTGGCCCTCAGGCACGGCAATGTGTGTAACGACCCCGGAATCTGAACCAGCCTCTTGAATAGACGCCCCTTTTCGGGCGTAGGCGCGGCCGCCGCGCATAACCCCTTTTACGTTTAGAAAACCGCCGGAATGAATCGTACAGTTATAGCATCCTTGGCCAAAAACGGTTATATCGCCGCTGCAGTAGATCGTGCTATTCAACGCGTAGGCCATCTCGATATAACTGCTTTCGCCATTGACATCCGTGTATTGTTTCATTGTTGTCTTTATGTCCTCAAGCAGCTTGGCGAGCTGTTCAAGGGAATGGAGCTCGTTCGGGATGCTCGAGAAAAAACAGCGTTGAAACCGCTCAGCTAAATCGAACCAAACCGGATGAAACTGCTGGCGGTCGCCCCTTTTGGTCACCTCAATATACTTGTGCCCTACTGCAACTAAAGGGCGGAATTTATAATCCATTAAAAGCTTGATTAATGGGAACAGTCCGTTCTGTTTCCAATCTGTCCTTTTAAACGCCGGGGAACTGACTAGCTGCTTTATAGAGGAAATCATTTTTTCAATATATCCTTCGATTGTGATTAACAAATGCGCGAGCTCGGAAGTCAGTATATGGCCTGTTCCCGCCGAGATGACGCTTCCAATGACATTTCGTCTGATAAAGACAGCTTGTTTTGACGTAATCGTCGCTCGAGTGACATTTTGAAATATCGTAATATTGCCCTCCGCCTCGACGCTCATCCCGTCTTCGACGTTGCCGGTAATGTCGACGTCGCCATGAAACCGAATATTGCCCGAACCTAAATCGACGTCGCCTTGATGAGTAAGCTTGTCCACTATAAATATATGCACATCTAGCCCTTGTTGCCGAAATACGGGCCGCCCGTTGGCCAACGCCACAATTTTCGTTCCATTTTCAATCGCCGTTACTCCTTTTCCTAAATAGACAGCCACCGGGTAGACAGGTTTAGGCGGAATCGGCTCATTCGTCACCGTCACGCCCGGAACGCCCGGGACCGGGGGATGAACGATCGCGATGACTTGCCCCGGATGAACGGAAGGAATATTGTTTACTTCGCGGAAATCAACAGTGCCGTCTTCCCGCAGTTTCGGCCCCGCCTGTTTACTGTCCAAATTGACCGTTAACTCCACCCAACCGTTTTTTCCTTGCTGCGGTTTCACTCCTCTAGCAATGACGAAATCACCCGGTTTTGTCGTTTTGGCCGCTTCAGCCATCGCGATAAAATCAAGCCCTTGGACAATATTCAACGATTTTAGTTTTTGCAAAACCGGTTTGTACTCGAGAGTGTTTTGCACTTCAATGTGCTGTTCGGCTTTTAACTCAATATGGTAATCAGGGTCGATATCTTTTATTTGAAAGCGTTTTTTCACCCCCGGCTCTATGCGCAAGATGGCGTGCAGCTTGTCTTCATCAACGATGATATCCCATTTTGTCTCGACCGTTTCCTCCGCCGTTTGTATTTCTAATTGGTCGCCTTCCGTGATGACCGTCGTCCCCGTCACTGGCTCGCCATTTTTTAAAAGCAGAACGCCTTGCCCCACGGTAATGGTCGGATAGCATAGCGGCGATGGACGATAAAAAATTTGCCCTCCTCGTACCCATGCTTTTCCGCTCAAATGATCCTCAGTTACTTTGGACCGCGCTCCGCCCACACTGGCCGAATCGGATTTTTCTTCTTCAGCAACGCTAGACGGCTCAACCTGCCTTTCTACTTTCGTCAGCTTTACAATTGCTGGTTTGAAACCGATGCGCCAAATTCCTTTTGTTTCCCGTTGGATAATTTCGATCTGCACCTCTTCACGTTTGCTTTGCAAAATCGCTAGGCCAACGTGAATCGCCTCATCGATGTTTTTTCCTTTCGAAATGATCGTTTGCCCCATCGCCGCCCCCCCTTGCCAAAAGTTTATGTTTCTTGATGAATTTTTACTATCACCATGGTCATATCATCTTTTTGCATAGCGCCTTCCGTAAAGGTGTAAATATCCTCTATCACACGCTGCCCCGCCTGATGCGCTGGACAGCTGGCGTATTTTAATAATGCGCGGATAAGACGATCACGCTGAAATTGCTCCTTTTTCCGGTTTTCCGCCTCGATAATGCCATCAGTATAAAACAACACGACATCGTCCGTTTCAAGAGCGATCTCTTTTTCTTCATACACATATTCAGGGAACGCGCCAACCATGATCCCCAACGTCTTAGGAAGTTCAACGACTTTCCTTTCTTTGCTTTTCAACAGCAAAGGCATCATATGGCCGGCGCTCGCATATGTCAGAACGTTCGTATGCGGGTCCCAATCAGCACAAACTAGTGTGACAAACGATTTCAAGGAGCGCAAATCTTGACAGAGAGCTTTGTTCATCGCCGTCAGCGTCTGACTTGGGCTTTTACTGCTTTCTGAGGCGCTGCGAAACGCTCCGCGCGTCAAAATCATTAACATTGCCGCGGGAATCCCTTTTCCCATCACATCGCCAATCACGATACGGACTTTTCCGTTGCCGAGCGGGTAAAAATCATAGTAGTCTCCGCCAATCAACCTAGCTGGAATGGAAAGGCCCTTCACTTCTGCACCTTTTACATCAGGAACCGAGCCATTCAACAATTTCGTTTGAATATTTTTCGCCAACTGAATTTCTCGCTCCAGCCATTTCTCCATATCCGGTTTATTGGCGAGCGGCCGACCGTATAGATAGATGTTCTCACTGAAATACATCAAACCGCCCTCCCGGCAATCGTCTCCAACATCGTCAATAAACCGACCGTTTCTAAAATCTCGTGTATTGGCCCACTCATCCCTTTTAGTTCGATTGAAAATGAATGTTCGATGGAATGATAAATGATTTCCATGATCGCTCCAACCCCTGTAGAGTCAATAAATTCCAATCCAGAAAGATCAATAGTCAACCCCTTGATGCCTATAAGCTTTTGTATATAACCTTCCAATATATGGGCGGTCGATATATCAAGTATTCCCCTGATTTCCAAATTGGCTGCCTCATCATCGAAGTGCAACCCGATCTGTAACCCCATAGCAGCTGTTTTTCACTCCTATCTAAACAAAATTAAAGGATAAAACGGCTCATCTGTTGAAGCAGCGCATTAGAGATGTATGAAAGCTCTTTTGACTGACCATGAAGCTCTTTCAGTAAATCAGACAATTGGATCGTCATCTCTGTGACTACCGCCGTTCGGTCATTGGCGATCACTCTCATTTGCTCAACCTTCTCCAAAACAGTCATCACCTTTTGATCCCCCGGAAATGCTTTTAATACATTTGCCATTTCGTCTAAAAATGCATGGATTTCATTCAGCCATTCTCTCGATTGAAGCGTTGTTCCCACGGCCAACTCATACATTTTCTCGACCGACCGCGAAGCCTCTGCTTCAAGCACGACGGATGAACGCTGAGTTTTGACCGCCTGCTCCTTTACGTCTGTGACGAGCACATTCAGCTTTTGAACCATTTGATTCACATCGTTTGAAAGTTCTTCTAACTCGCTGCCATCCTTCACATGGCTTTTTACCGTCAAATCCCCAGCCGCCAACTGTTGCATTTGCCGTTTCAGTTTTTGAATGTTTTCATAAATGCGGTTAAAAAATGGAATCGTCACTACAAACAGCGACAGCAAAGACAATAAGCTTGAAGCGATTAAAATAATCGAATAGTTATAGAATGGCGCAGTCATTTTTTGATAGTCCAACACTAAATAAAGAATGCGATGATCGCTGATCGGCAGAAAAACTTTATACAGTTTTTCGCTGTTGACTTCTTGGACAGACAGTTTTTTTGCCGGATTGTCTACCAACTCTTTCATCATATCAATATCTTGTTTTGTATGGTACTTAAACTCGCCGTATTCTATTTTCTTCACCGGCGGATAAAAGTTTGTTTCCAAAGCAGGGTTTTTAAATACCGCCGCATTTAATACGGAAATATCCTTGATATAGGAGCTTCTTCGCTTGATTTGTTCGATCAACTGATCCGGACCCGCCTGCTTGGTGAACTGGTATACGTCCCCCGCTTGAATAAACGGGTTAATAATATAATCCGATCCGGGCGGATGATAGTAGGCGTACTTAAAAAAGCGCGGCTTGTCCTTATGGGAGCCGGATTGGACAATTGGGAGCACGAAGATGTTTTGGCTCGCATACCCTTCCTCCCCGGCAACCCGCGGCATTCCCCCTTTTAAGAGGGTGTCCGCGTATGCATACACGGTTTTTCCGTAACTTTTGGTGCTGAATCCAATATCTTTTGGATCCGTCGACTTCGTCGCTACAATATCGTCGCCCTTTCGTTCAAAAATCGTCAGCCCGGCCAGTTGAAACCTCTCTTTCATCTCTTCCAACTGCTCATGGCGAATATGTCGGGCTTCCGGCGTACGGAGAAGATCGCCGATATGCCGTGCGACCGCTACCATTTGCAAGTCAATTTGGTGCTCGATCATTTTCGACGCCAGCTCTGTTTCCTCGATCCCTTGCTCGACGCCGCGAGCTATGAGCAACGACTTTTCATAAATATCGGCTTCGATTTGCCGATTCATAAAATAAACTTGCAATATACCAAACAGGCACGCAATGACGATAAGCAAAGAAAATACTTGCACTAAAAACCGCTTTCTTAACGTTATTCGCCTCATCCATCCAACTCCTTCGCCTGCTATTCACGGGCAGCAATCCGCTTCGTCGCCAACTGCTGCAATTTGACTTTATCGGCCTTCCCTTGGCTGACCGGGATCTCATCGATGGTGAAAATATGATCGGGCACTTTATAAGAAGCGAGCCGCTCGCGGCAAAATGAGTAAAGATTCGTATCGCTTACATGTTCTTTCGGAACAACGAAGGCGACAATTTGCTCTCCAAAAATTGGATGAGGAATCCCCACAACCGCTGCCGCAAAAATGCTCGGATGACTGGCCAACAAACTCTCGATCTCTCCCGGAATCACCTGTTGCCCACCTTTTTTAATCATTTCTTTTTTGCGGCCGACGATTTCAATCGCCCCGCTTTCTGTCATCCGCGCTACATCTCCGGTATAAAACCATCCATCCCGGTAGGCTTCCTGCGTTAAATCCGGGCGCTGATAATATCCTAAAAATCCGTTAGGCGTCTTGACGACCAATTCACCGATCTCCCTTTTGTCCGGAGCATTGACGATGGCCGCCTCAACCCCTGGAACTAATTCCCAATCCATTCCTTGGCGAACATCGTTTTTGCTAAACATCACACCGCCAATCTCCGTCAAGCCATATATGCTTATGATGCGGCAATGGTCAATCGGCCGCACGGCTTCGATAAAATCGGCCGTAATCCTCTCCCCCGCCAACCCGATGAGCTCGAGCGGCTCGAGCACCGGTTTTTTCGCCAACAAGTACAGCGATCGAAATAGTGACGGGCTTGTCACCAACTTATTGACAGGATGGGTGTGCAACAGTCGAATGATATCGGGAAAGTGAAATGATTCAGTAGCAACAAAATGCAGCCGTTTTTTGATCGATACTACCATTAAACATAGCCCGAATAATCCTGAAAACGGAACTATCCCAAGCACTTTGTCCGATGCAGAAAGAGACAGCGCAGCAGATAACGCTGCATCGCCAAATTGGATAAAGTTGAAATCAACCATCACCCCTTTTGGGACCCCAGTGCTCCCTGACGTACACGCAATGATGTCAACAGGCTCGCTTTCAACCGGCTTAGGCATCCCGGCAACGACCGTTGCTTTCCAATGATCCCCTTTTACCGAATCATAAATGATCGTTTCCTCTCCCGTGCCATGAGCCCATTGGGAAACGGCATTGAAAAATTGAAAATTTTGATGTTGCCTGATGGTCAAAATCACATGCGGATTTATGAATTCGAGCAAGCGGGATAAATCTTCGCTTCTTAAAAACGGACTGATCGGCACAGCAACCGCTCCGAGGCGGTTAACGGCCAACAGTAAACTAAGGAAACTGGAAGCATATGGAATCATAAACGCTACTCTTTTTCTTTGGACGGGGCCGAGCTGCGTCAGGAGAGAACAGTATTTGTTTACTTCCTGCCGTATATCGTCTAGCGAATAGCTGCCCGTTTGCGACGTTAAAATCGTCTTATGAACATCTTCGTTTTTCCCTTCCTCAAATATCCATTTGTATAGCTGGCTCATATTATTTCTCCTTTCCCAACTAACGACTTGTACAGTCCACCAACGGTTCGGAAGTCCAAATCGTGAGGAATTTGCCCAATTTCTAACTGAAGCTTTTCAGCCAATACGACAAGCAAATGAACAAGTTGCAACGAATCAACCCCTAAGTCATTTTGAAACGAAGATTCGGCGGTTACTTGCTCCACCGGCACTTTTGCCTCTTCAGCAATCAATTGGCAAAAGTCAGAAAACCCCATCGATATCCCCCGCTATTCTTGAAACCATGATGCGGCATATCCGCGAATATAGTGCAGTTTATAATTGCAACAATGTCCTTCATCGTCGAATTCGAGCAGTTGTTTTCCAACGGGCAACCGATCATATAGGCGATAAATGTGCTCGCTTGGCACCATAGTATCCCGTTTTCCATGCACAAGCAAAACCGGATGGCGAAACGTTGTCCTTTCTAACTGTGGGAGCCAAACCGACCCCTTTTCTTCGCTGACAAACTGTACCCTCTC
The DNA here is from genome assembly GCF_003595605.1 of [Bacillus] caldolyticus. NCBI lineage: Bacteria > Bacillati > Bacillota > Bacilli > Caryophanales > Anoxybacillaceae > Geobacillus > [Bacillus] caldolyticus. The sequence goes on from NZ_CP025074.1 coordinate 522,838, forward strand.
AACAAAATAGGCAGGCAGCTGAATTTCTTTACTCTCGAACGCTGGAGAAACAGCCGCCACTTTTCTCACTTTCGGATGGCCGCTGCTGTAAATGGCCCAAGAAGCGCCAGAGCTGGTGCCAAATACGCAAATCGGCAGCGAAAAGTGCGAAGATGTCCAGTCGATCAATAAATGAATAAACTGCTCCCAACGCCCGGCGGCGCCTTTTAAGCCGCTATGCACATACGTTTCGCCTTGGCCAGGGCCGTCAAAACTGACAGTCACAAACCCGTTTTGCAAAAAATCGTCCTCATATGTGAAAAGTTCTTCTTTCGTTGAATCAAGCGGATTGATGATAATGACCGCCCCTTTGGCCTTAACGGGCAGCCGAACCCTTCCAAAACACGTCTTACCCTCCACATCGAGTTGGACGTAATGAGTTTCGAGCGGCGACAGCTCATCAGCTATGCGGGCGGCTTGCAAGCTTTTTAACAGCCATTCCTTCTTTTCCTCATTCCGTTCCGGGATGATCCATTGCGCCAAATGGTAATAAAGGCTCGCCTTCCGCCAAGCGGTTTCCGCCTCCGCAGCCGGCAAACTCACCGCTCTTTCAGCCCATGAACGGGCGAGCGCCCCCCATGTTTCCACCCAGCTTTCTTTATCGACCAAAAAAGAGCGGATCGAAGAAATATCGTCCTTCTCCACCCCATGGACAATCCATCGGTCCCAAAAACCATCAATCCACTTGGCGGCGATGATCGTTTTTTGCATCGTCTTTAAGCAATCCGTTGACATTGGCTCCCTCCTCGGCGTAAAAAACTAAAACAAGCACGGAACCTTGCGAGGAAGTAGATAGAAACACTTTTTGGGCTATTCTCATGATTAACGTAAATCCCTGACCAAGCGATTTCTTTGTTGAATATCCGGATAGAAGCACCATTTTCGGAAGTTCCTTCATCGGGAATCCAGGTCCTTGGTCCTTCACAATCAACCGCAACTCCTTGCTTGCCTTGTCCTGGATCAGCGACATTTCTCCCCATTCCGCATGTTTAATGACATTTGTCACTGCTTCGGAGACGGCAAGCAACCAGCTGACAAGGGCCAATGGGCCAACGCCGAGAGCTTCAAACGCCTGCTTGGCCAACTCCCTGCATTTCGGAATGTCTGAGCGGGAGCGGATTCCGGCCCGGCAAATGATCGTTCCTTGTTCAAGCCGCCCCACTTCTTCCTCCTTAACGAGCAGAAATTTCCCTTGAGTGGCGGCGTGCATCACATCGCGGTATATTTCCCACTTTTTCTCATCAATATCACGAACATTGCATTTTGGCTGACAAGAACAGGAATGCGCAGGGCGGCCAAACAGCTCATCCTTGTATATGTCATACGCTTTTAACATGGCATTAGTGAAAATGGCTGTTTCGTTTAACTCCTTTATTTCTTGTTGAATATCCTGTCCATTCTCGCCCCACTCGAGCATCAATTCACTTAAATAAAGGACATAACTTTCCAAGTCTTTCTTGTTATTTTTAAATGTTTTCGTGGCTAGCGATTCATAAAAGAAACGATCCACACCCCGTGCCCTAATCCCAATATATTGGCCTAGTTTTCTAGCAAGAAACGCTCGTTTCGTTCGATGTAACAACTCCGGCAGCGGCAGCTCAGGCATGCAAAACAAGGGAAAAGAGGCCGTTTCTTCATCGGAGCGACGAAAGAAGCTTTTAAACAGTTTCGCCACCATCCCACCTTCTCTCCTATAATATTCCAAGAGGCGGGGTAATGACGATTTCGTCGATCAAGGCATCTTCCGGTTGGGCAAGCATGTAAACAATATGCTTCGCTAATGTTTCAACTGGAATCATTTGCTTGACATCCAGTTGATGGTCGATACGATCCCAAAAACTGCTTCTTACCGCCCCAGGAATGACGGCGGAAACATATACACCTTGGGCTCTTAACTCCGACTGAAGCACCTTCGTTAAACCGAGCACTCCAAACTTCGAGGCGCAGTACCCTCCACATCCTGGAATTGCGGTGACGCCCGCGACGGATACCATATTTAAAATTCTTCCTTTTCTCCGCTCCACCATATGCCGCCCAAAATGTTTGCAGCATAAATACGTTCCTCTTAAATTCACCGATATCATCGTATCAAACTCATCGGTCTGTGAATCGAGCACATTCGCAAACGTTCCGACCCCCGCGCTGTTAATCAAGGCATCGACCGAGCCTAACGTGCTAACCACATCGCATACAAAATCTTTGACTGAACGTTCGTCAGCAACGTCCACTTCCGCCAAGAAAACATTCCCGTAACTGCTGAACTGTTCTGGGCTCATCTGTTTTATCGTCCGGCTGCCTAACGCTAAATTAGATCCAAGTTTTGCTAGTTGTTTCGCCGTTTCATACCCAATGCCGCGACTTGCCCCCGTAATAACAATGTTTTTTCCTTTTAATGCCTTCATATCAAACATGTTTTTACTTCTCCTTATGCGGTCCGAAATATTCAAAATAGTTCTTCTGTGTCTCCCATAGTCCAATTTTATAAAGAGACGAAAGATACGGGGCAAGAAGCTCCCAAATGACGATCACTATATTCTCTGCCGTCGGGTTGATTTGCTTAAATTCATCTGTATCCAGGTTAAGATGTTTATGATCAAATTTCACTAAAACCTCCCTATTTACAATTTCATCTAATTCCGCTAAGTTTACCACCATCCCAGTAATCGGATCGGGTTTTCCGATTACAGTGACTTCCAGACAATAATTGTGGCCGTGGCCGTAACGATTATTGCACTTGCCAAATAACCTTTGGTTTTCTTCATTAGTCAATTGATCGCTATGCAACCGATGGGCGCTGCTGAAATAGTACCTTCTCGTCAATTGGACCAACTCTTGTTCCTCCTTGACTGCATAAAGCGTCTCATTTTCCTGCAGTTTCACTTTGCAAAGTTGACAGCAGCTAAATTTTCCTTGCAAAACATCCCAAATGTACGTGACCATCATCTCAGTCGTCGGAATATGTGTTTGAAAATATGGATGTTCTTGATTGAGAAATTTTCCGTCTAATTCGGCAGAAACTACTTCTTTCATAATGGCATCGACTTGAGTGATATTAACGACAATACCGGTGAGCGGATTGACAAGCCCTTTTACCGTCACGTCAAGCTGATAATCATGGCCATGCCCGTTCAAGTTGCTGCATAGGCCAAAAACAGCTTTATTTTTTTCCACACTCCAATCCTCAATCCAATACCGGTGTGCTGCCGAAAATGCAATTGTACGTGTTAAGTAAAGCAATATTTATACACCTGCCAACATTGATGTTTTGCTTATGTTAACTTACCCGGTTTTCCTAAAAGATACCCTTGCGCTGCCGGCACTCTCAAAAGCTTCGCTTGGGCGAGATCCACTTCTTCCTCAATTCCCTCTAAAACGAGCACCATTTTGCGGCCGCAGTAGCTTGCCAACAAACTGACCATTTTTTGTTTTTCTTCATTGGCTGCCAGCCCTTGAGCAAAGTACCGATCCAACTTCACATAATCAGGCTGCAATTCAATAATTTTTTGCAAGGTCGATGCCCCTTTGCCAACATCGTCAATAGCAATGTAAAAACCATACCCTCTCATCAACTCTATAGCTGCTTTTAACTCTCCATCCTTCCATATACCCTCTTCTTCTTTTGTCTCGTTCAATTCGAACACAATTCGGTTTTCAATATACGGAAAGCGTTCAACTACTCTTTCCAAAAACGGTTTAAATTCATGATGCAAAATAGTAGAGGGATATACATTCAAAAAAAGCAGCCTTCCCTTATTCTCTAAAAAAGGAAACTGAAAGATGGAACTTTCCAGCAGTGCGAGATCGAGTTCGTATAAACATCCTTCCTCCCGAGCCTTTTGAAAAAGATGCTCAACGTTATTGATCCCGTTTACCCGCAACAGCGATTCATATCCAAAGATGCTCCAGTTAAACAAGTCCCACAGCGGCTGGTAAACATGTTCAAACTGTCGTTTGTCGATCATTTCTCTGATAGAGACCGGGATCACGCTTTCACTATCCTTCCATAGTCATTTAATCCTATACACACCATCGATGAATGGGACAATTCACCTAATACACCTTTTGTTTTAACCTTAACCTTTTTTCATGTACCTGTCTAACTCCATTCTCGCACATGAAGCATCTATACAGACTTTAGAAGCACACAAAAGGACATATAAAACCTTTTTTTCGACTTTTTACGACATGTTCAACTCTCGTTTTCGTTATTTTTTGTCATAAAATGCAAAAACGCCCCTTACTTATGAGGGCGCTTTTCCTCCCATATGTGTATTAGTTTTTCAAGAAACACGTTTACCTCCAACGGTTTTGTCATGTAATCCGTAAATCCTGCTTTTAAAGCCCTTTCAATCTCTTTTGGTACCGCATTGGCACTGAGCGCAATCATCGGAATATGCTTTGTTCGTTCATCGCTTTGCAACATCTCCAACACCGTATATCCGCTTATATCTGGGAGATGAATATCGATGAGAATCAAATCAAACCAGCCACTGATAGCCTTTTGCAAGCCTTCGCCGCCATTGCAGGCAAACGTTAACAAAAGATTGGGAAACGGCTTCAAGATATGCTCCAACAGTTTCAAGTTGGATATATGATCTTCGATGTATAAAATTTTTTTGTTTCCAAGCTTCAATAGCCTCTCCTGATTCACCGGTTTGTTTCGTGATGAATGCGGCCAGCTGTGAAAATAACTGACAGCCGGAAGACTGAACGAAAAGTCGCTTCCCACGCCCAACTTGCTTTTCACCTCAATCGTGCCGCCCAAAAGACGGATAATCTGCTTGACAAAAGCGAGCCCAATGCCATTGCCGTCGACATGAGTGCCTTTTATGCGATAAAATGGTTCAAAGATATTTTCTTGTTCTTCATCCGGGATGCCTATCCCATTATCTTTTACATGTATAACCACTTTTTCCTGATCATATTTCCCTTCAATGAGGACGGTACCGCCATCACGATTGTATTTAATGGCATTGTCAAGCAAGTTTAATAACACTTGTCTCACTCTCGTCGCATCTGTGTATAAATACACTTGTTCACTGAAGCTCGATCGAGCTTGAATGTCGATGTTTTTCTTATTGGCTAACGGTTCGACTAATTTAATGCTTTCTTTAATAATGTCGTCTGGATGGACTACATCATAAGTTAAGGGCAGCCTTCCTGTTTCGATCCTTGCCAAGTCTAACATTTCGTTGATTAAATTTAATAAATGGCGGGCACCTCCCAATATTTCTTGCACAAACTCCCGCTGCCGGCCCTTTAAGGAAGGATCCATCTCCAACAATTGGGCGAACCCTAGCACTCCGTTCAATGGCGTTCGAATTTCGTGGCTCATGCGTGAAATTAAATTAGATTTCGCCTGGTTGGCCTTCTCCGCCTCCTCTTTTGCCCGCAGCATCTCTTGTTCCATCATTTTTCTTTCTGTAATATCGATCGCCGAACCAACCACTTCAATCACTTTGCCATCTTTTTTTATGGGACGTAAACTGACTAAATAATCAATCCCGTTTATATTCCCCTCATAGTACAATGTTTCCCCGGTTTCCCATGTATACCGATAATATTGTTCTTTTTGATCGGCAATAGGCTCCGGTAAAAAATCATGTAATCTCTTACCTAGCACTTGTTTAGGATCTATGCCGAAATCATTGAGTAACTCCCCTCCGCATAACGTATGAATAAAACTTTCCTCTCTTTTCACAAATTTAAAAATCATGCCTTGCTGCTGGCACATGGCATTCCATAAATCTCGTTGCACTTTTTTGATGCGCTCCTGATATTTTATTAGCTCTGTAATATCTTTTCCCACCACAAACAACCCTATGACATCTTTCTTTTCCACTATCGGAATAAAAGTAAACTCCATGATGACTCTTTCTTCCCGAGACGTTTTCACTGAAGCCTTAAAGAAACATGATTGACCTTTTTCTACTTTTCTTAAGCATTCATCAATTTTTTCATCATCATGCTCATAAAATAGGTCGTATAAACTGGTCAACGGTGCATCTTGATGAACATGCAGGATCTCCATCGCCTTTGGATTGATGCTTACAATTTCCCCCTTAAGGTCAGCAGACAACACAAGATGCGGATTGTAATCGACTAAACATTTGTAATGAGCTTCAGTAAAGTTTTTTTTTTTCGCAAAACTTCACGCCGTTCGAGATAAGCAATTACATTAGTCATGATCAATATAGCCATTGTAATAAAAGCGAGGATGTAAGCCAAACTATTAACCGAAATCAAGGATGCCGATTCCGCTCGCATTATTTCTTGGCCATAAGGCAGTTGGAACAATGTTCCTTTCATCGATATATAATGCATTGCTGCGATTCCTCCTCCCAGGACAACGGAACGAACCGCCTTTTTTAAAAACTGATCGTTCTTTACACGGCAGGCAACAAACAGGATAAACAATGTCAAAAACGAAGCGAAAAATGAAATAGCGATCGACAGACAAACAAAAAACGGATGATGATGCATAGACATCTCCGTTTTCATAGCCGCAACCCCTACGTAACAATGGAGTCAGCCATCCAACATTGTTGCGATGGATCGTTATGACCTATATTTAAGAAGCTGTTGTTTCACAAAAAAAAAGACGGGCAACGGTCAAGCGTCCGTCCTTCCTGTCTTAATCAATTATTCAGCGCTATACTTCCCTTACTTCCTCAATATGTGACACATCTCCTTCAACGGCCACGTGAAACGTCCCACCGTCAACTTCAATGATCGTCACACTCGTGCCGTACATATACGGCGGCGACCACAGGTGGTCAAGCGGCGTGTCTTTGAACGCCGCCATGAGCGTTTTCAGCACGACGCCGTGAGTGACGATTAACACCGTTTCTCCCTCGTGCCGATCAACGATGCTCTGCACCGCTTCAAGCGCCCGCTGCTGCACGTCACAAAACCGCTCGCCTCGCTGTGGAGCGTACAGATGGGGCGCGTTCCAAAAATGGTCGAACGCGATCGGATCCATTTGCCGAATCTCGTCATGCGTCTTTCCTTCCCAATCGCCAAGATGAATCTCGCGCAGCCGCTCGTCTTGATAGATCGGAATGAGCCGCCCGCCGCGGACAATCTCCGCCGTCTCAAGCGCCCGGCCGCTTGTGCTTGTGTAAATCGCGGCCAATTCCACCGCTTCAAGCCGCTTTCCAAGCCGCATGGCGTCTTGCCGCCCTTTTTCCGTGAGCGGCGAGTCTTGCCAGCCTTGCATCCGCCTTTCGACGTTCCACTTCGTTTCCCCATGTCTGGTCAAATACAAGGTTGTCGCCATGTCTTCCCTCATGTCTCCTCTCTATTAATCTACCTCTCATTCAACCGCCCGCTCAGGCAAGCGAAACGCAACAGATCCGCTTTTGTCCGTTTTCATCTCTGCTTGAATGCCTTTTGGCAACACTGCCATTGGATCTGTATGGCCAAAATCGGCATCATACACAACCGGAAACTCGTACCCGCGTGTCATCCGCTTCGTTTCACGAGTTTCGTTAACTCGATTCTTTCCGGCGTTTCGATGCGCTCGATGGCACGAAACCCATGGCGTTCGTAAAAGCGAATGGCCGGCGCGTTGCCGCTTCCGGTCGTCACGACGATCTCGCTTATCGACGGCTCTTGCTTGATGACAAAGTCGAGCAACGCGCTGGCGATCCCTTGGCGGAAACAATCCGGATCGACCATCAGCCGGCAAAGGCGAAGCGTCTTCCCATTCCGCTTGCAAGCGATCGCCCCAACGAGTCGTTCCCCTTGAAAATAGCCGAAAAAGCGCTCGCCGCATCGTTGCAGAGAAGCGATCGTATCGTGAAGCGGCGGGAGCGCCGTGCTGCCGATGATCTGCGCCTCGATCGTATACGCGCGCCGCTGTAGGTGCAGCACCTTAACGGCCGTTTCGTCGTCTGCTATGTGAAGTTCCGCAATCATGCTCCTCTCCCTTTCGATGGCGAAAAAGCGGCCGAGCCCGGCCGCTTATCATGAATGAATCACTTCCTCCATCGCCTCTTGCAGCGAATGAAAGCCTTTTTTCTCCCGACCGTCTTTTCGAACGGTCCATTCCTGCTTCTCAAGCGCCAGTTCACCGCGTTCGTTTTTTACAAACGGCATGTGAATGGTGATCATCTCATCGTCTTTGTTGATCGTATAGCCGACATAATAGCGATTGCCTTCACCATGCTCTTCAAAAATGCCGACTTGGTCGAGTCCATAGGCTTCCATCATCGGCTCGAGCGTGTCGATGAACTCCTCGATCACAACGCTTCTTGGCGCAAATTCCATGGTTTTTCCTCCTCTTGCCTAGTCATCAAGTGTAGTTTGCGGCAAGCCGAGGAAACTCATGAGTGGAAATGACCGACTTATGACGAAGGCCCATTGCAAGCCGTGCGGTTGTACTCCTCAAGCCATTGCTGCAACTTTTCCGCTTCGAGCGAGCGGCTGAAGTAAAACCCTTGTGCATAGTCGCAATGCATTTGCGAAAGAAGCGCCACTTGCGATTCACTCTCCACCCCTTCGGCCAATACTTCAATATCCAGGCTTTTTGCTAAATGAATGATCGTATCAACAATCGTTGCATCTTTCGAGTTTTCCGCAATGCCTTCAATGAAACTGCGGTCGATTTTCAACAGCGACACTGGCAAATTGCGGATGTAAGCCAATGATGAAAAACCGGTTCCAAAGTCATCGATCGCCGCCTGCACACCGAGACGTTGCAATTCGGTTAAAATGTGCTGCCCTGTTTCGATGTTTTCCATCAGTCCGCTTTCGGTCACTTCCAAAATGAGCCGATCGGGCGAAAGCCCCGTCTCCCGCAAAATGCGCTTCACATGCTCGATGAGCTCCGGACGATTGAGCAAAAACGGCGACAAGTTGACTGCGAGCTTGAGGCCCGGAAATTTTCTTTCCCACTCTTTCACTTGACGGGACGCCTGTTCCAACACCCATAATGTAATTTCAAAAATAAACCCGCTTTCCTCCGCCAACGGAATGAAATCGAGCGGCGGAATTTCACCGAGCGACGGATGACGCCAGCGCAAAAGCGCCTCAACCCCCATCGCCTTTCCTTTAGCAAGTTGCACTTTCGGCTGATAGCATAAATACAACTGCCCGCGCATAATGGCAAACGGCAAATCTTGCTCGATCACCGCATGCCGATGCTCGGTCGGCCGGTAAAAGGCATAGCCGTTCCGCCCCCGCTCTTTCACTTCGTACAACGCTTGATCGGCATATTTCATCACTTGCTCGATCCGATCGCTGTCTTTCGGGAAAAAAGCGATGCCGATCGACAATGTTGATTGAATCAGCTGTTTTTCGTAATAAAACGGCTCGTGAAACGAACTGACAAGCTGTTCCGCCAAGGCGGTCATCTCTGTTTTCGTTATGTTCGGCAGCAAGAGAACAAACTCATCACCGCCGATGCGGGCAAAAAAGTCGCCGGGACGCAACGCCCGCTCGACGCGCTTGACCGCCTCGCGCAAAAAGTAATCGCCGGCTTGATGGGAAAAATGATCGTTGATCCATTTGAATTTGTCAAAATCCAAATAACAAAGAGCAAACGGCGTCTGACTCGCGATCAGCTCATGAATATGCCGCTCGAAATAGCTGCGGTTGGCGATGCCCGTGAGCGAATCGAAATAGGCAAGTTGGCGCAGCTTTTCTTCGTACCGCTTCCGCTCGCTGATGTTTTTCACGGTCACAATGACGCAATCGAGCGTCCCCGCTTCATCGATGATCGCCTTCCCTTGCGCCTCCATCCAAACCCATTCGCCTTTCTCGCCTTGCTTGCGAAATTCGGCGGATTGCGTCTCGTATGTATCGTACAGCTCAGCCAATTTTTGTGCCACGACCGGGGCGTCATCAGGGTGGACAAATGTCAGCACCTCTTCGTATGACACTGGAAGGCGCTTGTTTGTTTTTCGCTTCCATGACGGCGGAATGTATGACAACTCACGATTGGGAGAAAAAATCAACACGTAATCGTTCGAATGCTCAACAATCAGCTGCAGACGCCGTTCCGCTTCGGCAAGCCGCGCTTGCAGGCCGCTCTCCTCCGCTTGGCGGCGAAGAACGCATAAGACGGCGGCCGTCTGTCCGTTTTCACCGATGATCGGCGACACGCCCGCAACCAATAAGCCGTCAAGCAACTCCCAGCGAAAGGCAGCCGGGCGCTGTTTCACCCGTTCAACCAACGCCCGTCCTTCGACGGACAGCGTCCTCTGTTCTTCTTCACTCAGCGCCAAGCCGGCAAAAGCCGGATTGTTGTAAATGATCACGCCTTGCAAATTCAAGATGACCACTGCTTCTGTGAAGTGATGGAAAAAGGCCGTATATTTGTCCATGCAATTGCTACCTCGCCGTTTCACCAAAATAAGCGATGTCCACACTTCCATTTTCACGAAAATCACGGCAAAAATCAACAAATTTCGCAAACATTTTGTCAAAAATATGGAACTGCCCACCGGCGGCCTTCCGGTCACCCGGTTTGCCGCTGGCGGGCGCGAGTGGGACACGTTTGGCAGCACGTCCCTCCTTTTGTGTGCACGTACAGGCAGCACGTCGTCCGCTGCATGCCGCTTGCTCCTTTAAAAAAGCGGCGAAGTGGGTTGTCTTTTTGTCCAAACAACCGGCCGTCTGCTTCATGAATAAGGAAGCGGAAATCATCGCGCAGCCGGTCGGCGACCGGGGCAAGCGACTCATCCTCAAGCCAACGTTCATATACCCAATACACGTAAATCGCGACATTTTCCCATAAGACGAGCGGCGATATGCGCGTCAGACGCCGCAACCGAGCGATGAGCGGAGCGAACAAGCCGGCGAACACGTCGCGAACGACTTGCTCGCGCCAGCGGCTGCGCTCAATGCCGCACGCCTCCGCTTCCGGCGGCTCAAAGCGAAACCGCGGCATCCACATCTCCCCTTCGCCGTCCGTGTCAAGCCAAATTCGCCCAGGATCGAGCACAAGCCGCTTGTTCCATACCGACATGGCGTATAGCGTCATCGGTGCCAAAAAGCTTAATCGTTTGACGAGCATCGACGCCGCAACGGCGTCATTTGCCGCTCCCATCTCGGTGCGGACGTGCGCGACATACTTCGCGAGCTGCCCGTCGTCATGAAGCAGCCAAGCAAACAACATCGACGACGAGACATCAGCCGCCCCGCTTGAAAAACGGTACGTTTCCAACGCTTTCATTTCGTCTTCACGCAGTCTCATCACGATACGCCTTCTTTCTGTAAAATTCGCCGTCCTTTCCCATACGGAATGCAAAGCGGGGTGCCAAAGATCGGATCGTACGTGATTTGGCAATCCATTTGGAACACATCTTTCACGAGCTGGCGGGAAATGACGTCTTCCGGCTTTCCTTCGGCATACACCGTTTTATCGCGAATGGCGACGAGATGATGGGCGTAACGGCACGCTAAATTCAAATCGTGAAGCACCATGACGATCGTCCGCCGTTCTTTTTCATTCAGCTCAAACAATAAATCTAAAATGTCAATTTGATGCGCGAGATCCAAATACGTCGTCGGCTCGTCAAGCAAAATGATGTCCGTTTCTTGCGCTAATGTCATGGCGATCCATGCGCGTTGGCGCTGTCCGCCGGAAAGCGAATCGACCGGCCGCTCGGCGAATTCGGCGAGTCCAGTTGCCTCTAGGGCCCGCACAACCGCCCGCTCATCTTCGTCACTCCATTGCTTGAACCACGTTTGATACGGGTAGCGCCCTTGCTTCACAAGTTGCAACACGGTCAGTCCTTCCGGAGCCATAGGCGACTGCGGCAAAATGGCGAGCCGGCGGGCGATTTCTTTTGTCGGCTGTTTGGCGATTTCTTTTCCATCCAGCAGCACAGCGCCGCTTGTTGGTTTTAGCAGCCGGGCCAAGGCGCGCAGCAACGTCGACTTGCCGCAGCCGTTCGCGCCGATGAACACCGTGATTTTTCCTTTTGGAATCGTCAAGTCTAAACGGTCAATAACGATCGCCTCGCCATAGGATAGCGTCAACTCTTTCGCCTGCAACCCATGCATGCGCATCCCTCCTTATAATTTCCGACTTCGGTACAATAAATAAATGAAATACGGTGCTCCAATCGCCGCGGTAAACACCCCAGCCGGAATTTCCGTCGGCGCCAAAAGCAGCCGCCCAGCCAAATCCGCCCCCATGACGAACACACCGCCTAACAGCGCAGCGGTCGGAAGAAGAGCGCCAAACGCCGAACCGACAAGGCGGCGCGCCATATGCGGCGCCATCAGCCCGACAAAGCCGATGCCGCCGGCGAAAGCGACCGCGCCGCCGGTGAGCGCGGTGCTAAGCAAAACAAGGCCTAGCCGTTGCCGTTCGACCGCGCCGCCAAGCCCAATCGCCAGCTCATCGCCCAGCTCCTGCACATTGACATGCCGCGCGGCCAATATCGCCACAAGGAGCAGTCCGATGACCCATGGCGCCATGAGCGAAACGTGCTGCCAAGAAGCTCCATACACACTGCCCGTAATCCACACGTTTGCCTGGCTCGCCCGATAGATGGGTCCTGTGATCATCAACAGTGTCGTCAACGCCTGCATGAGCGCAGAAACGCCGATGCCGACAAGCACGAGCCGAAGCGGGGCGAGGCCGTTTTTCCACGCCAGCATATACACGAGCCAAGCAGCGGCCGCTGCGCCGAGAAAGGCGGCAAGCGGCAGCCAGTGGATGCTGACGGTCAAAGAGTTGTTTTCATCGCTAAACAGCGCCAAAAAGCCAACGACCGCGGCCGCCGCTCCGCCGGTGATGCCGAGCACATCCGGCGAAGCGAGCGGATTGCGCACCATTCCTTGCAAAATGGCACCCGCGGCAGCCAGCGCCATTCCGGCCAACCAAGCGACAAGCACACGCGGCAGGCGGAACGTCACAATCACCGTCTGATGAATTTCCTCTCCGTATCCGAACAGCGCGGCAGCGGCCTCAAGCGGGGACATGCGCATTTCGCCGCTGCCAATGCTGATCAGGAAAAGTAAGACGGCCGCTGCTATGAGCGCGGCGAGCACCGCAACAGCTTTTTTGTCATAGAAAAACGAGATGTGTTTTCCCATTCGGACCGTGATGTATTTTTTCATTTTGCGGCGATCCCCCTGCGGGCAATGTAGATGAAAAATGGAACGCCGAGCAAGGCGGTGACGATGCCGACCGGCACTTCGCGCGGCATCAGAACGTAGCGCGCCCCAATATCGGCCATAAGAAGCAAAATCCCGCCAAGCAAGGCGCAATACGGAAGCAGCCAGCGGTGGTCGACGCCGGCCAGCGCCCGCGCCATATGCGGCACCATGATGCCGATAAAGCCGATCGGACCGGCAACAGCGACCGAACCGCCGGCGAGCAGGACAACTAAGAGAGCGGCGGCCGCTTTAATGAAGGTTGTCCGCTGCCCGAGCCCTTTCGCTACATCGTCTCCCATCATTAAGATGTTGACATGGCGCGCCAGCAGCATGGACCCAAGCCAGGCGGCGGCCAAATACGGAAAGACGGCTGCCAACAGCTCGAGCTTCCGGCCGGCGACCGACCCGGCCAGCCAAAAGAGCACTTCTTCAAGCGCTTTTTCATTCATCGCCAGCATCCCTTGCGTCAGCGAGGCAAATAAAGCCGCGACCGCCGTGCCGGCAAGCGTCATTTTGAGCGGCGTCAGCCCGTCTTTCCCCGCGGCGCTGATCACAAACACGATCAACGCCGCCATCGCCGCCCCCATAAATGCGACCCAAGACAACATTTGCAATGAAGAAATGGAAAAAAAGGTGACCATCACAACAATCAAAAAACCGGCCCCGGCGTTAATGCCGAAAATGCCTGGCGAAGCGAGCGGGTTTCGCGTCAGCGCTTGCATGAGCGCTCCGGCCATCGCCAAGCTGGCGCCAACGGCAGCCGCAATCAACGCTCGCGGCAGCCGAACCGTCGCCACGACTAAATGGGCATTCGATCCATCATTGTCGATGAGAGCCGCCACCGCCTGCCGCCAACTCGTATCGGTATATCCGCAAACGATGCTCATCCACATGGCGGCAAGCAGCACAATCAGCAAACCGATGAGGCCAACCATTTTTTGACGGTTTGTCACCAGCATCTCTGAGATCTCCCTTGCTTCATTTTCTATATCTCTATCGTCAAGTCTATTTGATAATGACTCTCATCGTCAATGTTTTTTCACGTTTTCTTATGATTTTTTTATCATTTTTTCATTTTATAGTTGACAATGATTCTCACTTTTATTACTATATAACACGGAAATGAAATTCATTATCAAATACAAAGGGGGATTGGCTAGTGAAATCACGACATCTCACCCTTCTTTCCGCCTTCATCCTTTCCCTCCTGCTTCTTGCCGGCTGCGGCGGAAAACAGGAAGAAACGGCCAAACCGAAGGACAGCAATCAATCGAAAGAAGCAAGCTACGCAGTCGAACACGCCATGGGCACGGCCGAAATCAAAGGCACGCCCAAACGGGTTGTTGTATTGACAAACGAAGGAACAGAAGCGTTGCTGGCGCTAGGCATAAAGCCGGTCGGCGCCGTCAAATCGTGGACGGGCGATCCGTGGTACGACCATATTAAAGACAAAATGGACGGCGTCAAAGAGCTCGGTTTGGAATCAGAGCCGAACGTTGAAGCGATCGCCGCCTTGAAACCAGATTTGATTATCGGCAACAAACTGCGTCATGAAAAAATTTATGAACAGTTGAAACAAATCGCTCCAACCGTTTTCTCTGAAACGCTGCGCGGCAACTGGAAAGACAACTTTATGCTCTATGCGAAAGCCGTAAACCAAGAGGCAAAAGGGAAACAAGTCATTGCAGAATATGACAAACGCATTGAAGACTTAAAAGCAAAACTCGGTGACAAGCTGAAGATGAAAGTATCCATCGTCCGCTTTATGGCCGGCGACGTGCGCATTTACCATAAAGACTCGTTCTCCGGCGTCATTTTGGATCAACTTGGCTTCGCCCGCCCGGAATCGCAAAACGTAAACGACTTTGCGGAAACCGGCGTGACGAGAGAACGCATTCCAGCAATGGATGGCGACATCCTGTTCTACTTTACATATGAGACGGGGGACGGCAAAGCGAGCGAACTTGAAAAAGAATGGATCAACGACCCGCTCTTTCAAAACTTAAATGTCGCTAAACAAGGAAAAGTATACAAAGTGAGCGACACGATTTGGAACACGGCTGGCGGTGTGGAGTCAGTCAAGACTTTGTGGAGAACATTTTTTCGGTTCACTACGGGCGTTGTCAATCACTAGTTAGCGAACCATTTTCAGGAATTAATATCGTAAGCGCTTTCGGACTCTCATCCCTCATCTTGAGGCGATGATACGATATTCCATTTTTTTACACCCAACCACCATCCCGGAGCGCCGACAACGCTTGATGGATCGGTGTCCCGGATGACCGCTGCAGACACGGTAGATTCTGACGCACCACATCTGCCCATAACCGTCCGGCCTTCCGTTTGGCCTGTTCGATCCGCTTGGACTTTGTTGAGGCCGAGGCCGCCGTTCGGGTCTCTTCTTCCTCCACCAACTGCCCATTTCTCCGCCAAATCCCGTCGATTCGGGCCGCCATCGCCCTCAGAAACGCCCGAAGCCCTTGGTCTTTCCAGCTGCGGCGGGATTTCACCCGATGCGCAAACCGGCTCATCACGCTCTCGGCGTGGCCCATCGGACGCATGCCGGTCGTCTCCACCCCTTGCTCCGACAGCCACTCCCGATAGTCCCGGATGCATCCCGGCATCGACTCGATCCGGCGGATCATGGCAGCCATCTGCTTCTCTTTCGCTTCGTCCTCCAACGTGCCGACCGCGCTGTTCAGCTCCACGAGAAGCCCCTCTTCGTCTTGTTTCGCCAGCTTCTTCCGCACCTCCCGCCAACGCGGATGGCCGGACAGACACTGACGCAGCTCCCGCGCCACATGAAATCGATCCAGCTGAAAGCACGCCCGCTTCCCAAAATACTCCCGGCAGGCCGTGATCCACGACGCCGCGTCGCCGTTGATGATCAACAGGTCCCGGCACGGATCATAGGCATATTCGTTCATCAGCCACTCTTCGAACCGTTCCCACACGTCTCCCTCCCCTTCATGGAGGTAGTGGCGCCGGTTCACGAGCTCGAGCTGCGAACCGTTTCGTTTCCATCCCTCGTGAACCGCCAGGATTTTCTCTTCTTTCGCCCGTTTCCCTTTCCCCTGGCGGGAAATAAACAGTCCATCCGCCTCCACAAACAGCACCCGGCCGTGCCGTTGGGAAACAGGGCGGTGCAGCGAGACAGGGGCCTCCAGCACCAGTTGGCGAATCGCCTCGTGGCTCATGACCGCATACCCCACGATCGACTCCAACGTACGGGCCGCTTTGCGGTAGGAAGAGCACTCTACGGCCAACTCGACCGCCGTTTCCTCGAGGCAAGGACTGATCGATCGGGCCCCATCAAAGCCTAATTCGGCATCCAGCAAGAAGGTATAGTTCCCCGTTTGCCGGTCATAGTAGTAGTTCCGTCGAAACGTCACTTCTCCAAACAGCGTTTGGATCGTAGTCGGCCGTTTGTCTTTCAGCTGATACCGGCGCTTGTCCCGCGCTTCCGCCAGTTGTTGATCAATCTCCTCCAAAAGGGCCGCCAACAAGACAGCGAACACCTTTTGAAGAGTTCTGACTAATTGTTCCTCCAGCTCTTTTAATAAAGGCCATTCTGTGGTAAGATGTTTCATGGACTCTCTCCCTCCTGTTTTCGGTTGATGTTGACAATCACCATCATAGCAGGGAGAGAGTCCTTTTTGCATGACATTTGCTTTTTTCTACCGCGCTTCGCTTGGTGGCCCCGACGAGCGTCGCGAACAAAAGTTCGCAACCCTCGTCGGGGATCATTTCGGAATGTCACCCACAAATATTTTACTCACACGGCGGTGTGCTCGCGGCTCATTTGATGTTGGATGATATTGAGAAATATTTCTTGCAAAGGCAATAATCGCCCGCTAACGAAAGGCAGAAGCGGTCAGCTGCTTCTGCCTTTTCCCTCTTCCATCATTCCTGCCCTGTGGCTCGTCTCGACGCTAACTTCATTTCCCAAGGGCAAAAATATATAGATGCAATTTAAAGCTTTAACATTTTTCGTCTTTGCCGGTCATTGCATCCGACTGTCGAGTGACCGAACAACGCCGCTTCCAGACCCATGAATGGGTCTGTGAAGCGAGTCGTTGTTCGGTCTTCCGTCACGCTAAGGCGTGACGGAGGCAAGCCACACGCTTGCCTTCGACAGTCGAAAATGGGCAAACCACTTTTCTGTCAAGGATATGTTAAACTTCTTTGTTGCATCTATATAGTTGCTGCTTATCCATCGGTATGGTACATTCAAAATGCAAACCTCGCACGGAAAGGAAGAAAGATGGTGAAACGCTCTACCTTCATCACCGCATGTGTATTGTCATTCAGCGTTCTGCTCTCAAGCTGCACCGATGACGGCGTTCAGGAACAAAGCCACTCGCAGATGACGAAAACCGCCACCGGCGATATTCGGGAGACGACAAAATCGATCGAGCATTTGCCAAGCTTTTTGAGTGCGTTTGAAGAAGAGATGGCTGCCTTGTACCAACAGGCTGCTGAACACCGCGAGCTGCTTGAGAATATCCCTTGCTATTGCGGCTGCGGGCAATCAGCTGGCCATAAGAACAATTATGACTGCTTTGTCTATGAAAATAAAAAAGACGGCTCGGTCGTCTGGGATGATCATGCGACCAAATGCGGCGTCTGCCTCGACATCGCCGCTGAATCGATCGCCGCTTACGATCAAGGGAAATCGATCAAAGACATTCGGCATATGATCGATGAAAAATATAAAGAAGGCTACGCCGAACCGACGCCGACAAAGCCGCTCTAATACGAACGAAAAAAAGCGCCAAATCCGGCGCTTTTTTCATTGCAGCCAGTCCCCCGTTTGCCCCACCGAGCGCCCACTGCTTTTCGATCAACAGAAACAAGGCTGCTGAAACTGGATTTCGCTCCTCTCAAGGAGAGTTCACAAAGGCTTCGCACAGGCAACATCAACACCGGCTGAGCGCGGCGTACAAGTCATGCAATGTTTCGATGCCGCGCTGGCGGAATTCATCAAGCAAGATCGCCCATAGCTTCGCCATCGCTTCGACGTCGCCATCCGCCGTATGGCGGCGCGGGCAACGGATGCCATAACAAGCTAACGCATCGTCAAACGTCGGGCACGAATGGCCGATCAGCGTCATCATCGGCTGCAAGTCGACAAAACGTCCGCTCCATTTTTGCCGATAATGGCGCCAAAGGGCATGGCGCAAAAACGCCAAATCATGGCCGATATGATAGCCAATTAAGACGCCGGCGGCAATAAACGGCACAAACGTGCGCAGCGCCTCGGCAAGCGGCGGAGCGAACACCACATCCTTCGCCTCAATCCCGGTCAAGGCGGAAATATGTTCCGGAATCGGCTTTTCCGGCTTGACGAGCGTCATGTACGCATCCGTCACGACTCCTCCAACCGTTTTCGCTGCCGCCATGGCCAAAATTTCATCGCCTTGCTCCGGGGAAAAGCCGGTCGTTTCCATATCGATGATGACAAACGGGATGTCAGTCAAACGGTCATGCCAATCGATGATGTGCTGTTTTTCCTTTTGCAGCGAGCGAAGCCATGTTTCCTGTTGCAGCGAATGGTCATGCCCAAATAAGGCGGATGATGCCTCGCGCGGAACGCCGAGCGACAACAAGCGGAGCGCCCGTTGCCAAAACCGGTGCCGCTCATGCATGAATGTTAGCCACCCGCCGGGCGACAAAGCGCTGCAACCGTTTTGCGGTGCGCATCGCTTGTTTCAGCTGCTTTTGTTCCGTCCGCTCAAGCGCCCGCCATAACACATATTCACGTCCGTCCCCCGCCTCAGTGCTGTACTTAAGGCGAATCGAATAGTAAACAGAAAGCGCCTCGCAAACGGCGTCGGAAAGCGGCGCCGTCAATACGCCATTCGCTTCAAGCGCCCGCCGCCGCTCGGCTGTGCCCGCCGTCGGGACGTGCGCAAAACAGGCCAACCATTTCAGAGCGTTAGTGAGTTGCACGTAGCCGCTTTGTTTCATATGAACGGCCCCGCTGTACGGCCCCCATCGCTCCGTTTGCACGTTGCCCAGCCAACCGAGCGGAACCGGAGGAAATTGAACGTGCTCGCCCATGCGCGCCAACAGCGGCGGCCGTTTGGCCAACGCCGCAAACAGCGCCTTTCTTGCCTTCTCAGCCAATTCTGCTTCCCCATAAAGAGGCCGCATATCCATTGCAATCAACAAAAAACGAATGTCGTTCGGCCACCCGCTGTCTAAATAGGAAGAAAGTTGTTGCTCCCAACCGCGGACCGACTGCGCCCACCGCTTGTTCGTCGCCATCACGTAACCGGAGCAGTACGGATAGCCGGCCTCATGCAACATGTCCACCCCAACCGCCGCCATATGGCGAATGAATTCATAACAAGCCGCCTCCTCTTCCTCAGGACAGTTGAATAAAATGCCGTGGTCCTGGTCCGTCCAAATCGTCGGCTCACACCGGCCGATGCTTCCCATCACATACCAGCACCACGCCGGGGGACGAATGCCGACCGACCGTTTCATCGTCTCCCGCTCCGCAAGGAAGAACGCGCGGCGAAGGATGGCTTCATGCACACAAACGACGTCGCCTGCAAGCTGCTTCATTTGTTCAGGTGCTAGACAGCGCCGCAGTTCGCGCGCCAGTTCATCGTGGCAAAAACGAAGTTCGGCGGCCGACTCGGCTCGGTTTAGCCGCTCGACCACCTTTGCCGCCAACGATTCCATCACCTTTCCCCTCCTGGCTACTGCTGGGCGAGGGTCTTGGGCTGATACGCCGGATCGAGCTGTTCCGGATAGCCATAAGAACCGTGCTCGCTAATATCAAGACCTGAAATTTCTTGTTCCGCCGTGACACGCAGCCCGATCGTTTTCTTCAGGGCATATAAGATGACAAACGAAACAGCAGCGACATACACCGCAGCGCCGAGCACCCCGACCGTTTGCACAATCAGCTGATCAAATCCGCCGCCGTAAAACAGTCCAGCCTTCCCGATGCCCGTGATCTCGACTAAACGCGGCGAGGCGAAAAACCCGGTTGAAATCGTGCCAATAATGCCAGCGACACCATGGACGGAAAAAGCATAAATCGGATCGTCAATCCCTTTGCGTTCAAAGTAGATGGATGTCCAGAACGTAAACGACCCCGCCACTGCACCGATCACAACCGCCGCCCACGGTTCGACGAACGCGCACGCGGCGGTAATGGCAACCAAAGCCGCGAGCACGCCGTTGACCATCGCTGGAATGTCCGCTTTGCCGACCAAAATTTTCGCCGTCACAATCGCGGCGATCGCTCCCGCCGCGGCGGCCAAATTCGTCGTCAGCGCGACATAGCCGAAAAATCCGTCGCCAACCGCCATCGTGCTGCCAGCGTTAAAGCCGAACCAGCCGATCCATAAAATCAATCCGCCAATGACCGTATATACTTGGTTATGCCCAGGAATGACGTTTGGAGTCTTATCTTTATTGAACTTGCCGATGCGCGGCCCAAGCAAAATTGTAGCCACGAGCGCCGCAATCGCTCCTTGCAAGTGAACAACGGTCGAACCGGCGAAATCTTGCATTCCCATTTTTCCAAGCCAGCCGCCGCCCCACACCCAATGGCCGATCACCGGGTAAATGGCGATCGTAAAAATCGTGCCGAAAAGAAAATAAACAGACAGTTTCGCCCGCTCAGCGAAGCCGCCCCAAGCGATGGCCAGCGACACGCCGGCAAAGCCGAGCTGGAATAAAAATTTGAGCTCGAGCGGCACATTCGCCCACGACAACGAGTCAAACGTTCCTTTTCCTTCTTTTAAAAACCATCCTTCCGTCCCGATGAAGCTATTCCCAGCCCCAAACGTAATCGCAAAGCCGAACGCCCAAAACGCCAATGAGGCGATGGCAAAGCTTAAAATTTGTTTGCCAGCCACATGCCCGGAGTTTTTCATGCGCGTTGATCCGGCCTCAAGCAAAGCAAACCCTGCCTGCATGCCGATGACGAGCACCGCCGAAAGCATGACCCAGAGTGCATCCAGCCCAAGCGTCAACGTTTTTTCATCCATTTTACGCATCCCCCTTTTGTCATTTATCATCCCTTTTATATGTCATAATATATAACATAAACCGACCAAAAGCAACGCGTGTTTTTGGTTGCAATCGGTTTCAAACACAAAAAGTTTGTTAAATTTCTTAACAAAAAAAGAATGCCCCTCATCACGAGGGGCATTCCTCACAGTGTTACGCCACACGAATGGGCTTGCCAAACGGCACGCGCGGCATATAATCGTCCGGCACAAGCCAAAACACTTCATAGTCGACTTCGAGTTCTTCATAAAAATAGCCGGTTACATCGGTAATGTAAAACAACGTATCGATTTTTTGCGCAGCGGCCCATTCCAACACTTCGGTGTACGACGATTTCCCGTGCTTGAAATATTTAATCGTCGCCACGCCAACCGGAGAGACATCGCGAATTTTAAAATCCGCTTGGACGAGCAGCGTATCCGGACGCAGCTTTTCAAACAGCTTCACAATGTTTTGAATGAGCATTGGCCGCTCCGGACGGTTTGATGTGTCGATCGCCAACGCGATGGAATGGTCTTTCCGCTCTTTGAGCAACGCCAATAAAGCCCGCTGCCATCTCACGATGATCATCCCCCTTATATCGGTGAATCGCCGTGCGCACTACTAGTATAGACGACGATGGGGGAAAGTACGAACTGTTTTTCTTTCCTTTTTCCCCTCCCGTTTCACAAACATAAACCAAAACGCCAAGGAACAGCTCCTTGACGTTTCTTACTACTGCGAAAGGGGGATGTTCGAACCATTTTCTTGATTCACTGCCGCCTCAATCGTTCCTTCTGCATACACATCGCTTACCTGTTCGCGCGTCTCAGAGAGCGCCTCATACACAAACGACTCGTCCCCGCCATCTGCCGGATCGTATTGCTGCCCCGCAATCGCAACGGGCCGTTTCTTTTTCGTCATCCACCATTCCTCCTACATGAATGCTGTTTCGTGATTAGTGTGAAAACAAGAGCGAAAAATGAACAGAGGAAGTTTATGGATGATGAATGCATATAGAAAGGCAAACGTGGCAAACTAACGAATAAACAACGATCAAGAGAGGATGATAGCCCCGATGAGAAAGCCAACACGAAACGACAGCGTTGAACAGCAACAAAAAAAGCAGCAACCGGACAAAGACAGGGAAAAACAGCCGGGATGCGGCGATAAAAAACTAGAAGGTCCAAACCATCCAGCAGAATAAAGGCGGCGAATCCCAATGAGACATTTGCTTGCGTTAGTGCTGAAATATTTGCTGACCGCCACGGTGATGTTTGCCATTTTACCGCTGTTTTTGCGCATTTCATCGGCAGAGATTTTATGGTTCAGCCTTTGGCTGACGCTTGTCGCCTATGCGCTCGGCGACTTGTACGTTCTGCGGCGCCTTGGCAACGTCTCAGCGACGATTGCCGACTTTGGACTTGTGTTTGTGGCGGTATGGATCGGCATCGGTGCGTTTTATGACATCGCCGGCGCCGCCATATTAAACGCGGCGTTTTTCTCTGCTCTGCTTACAGCGTTCGGAGAATTGCTGTTTCACGCCTATGTGCTGCGATTTGTCACTGTCGAGCACGGTGAAAAAGACGCCCCGCTCATCGGCCGCCAATGGCAAACGGAGGCGGCAGAAGAGTTTGATGTCCGCGCCGCCCGCCCGGACGGCAACGATCGTGAACGAGCGGAACAAGAGGATGAACAGCATCATCAAGAGCCTCCCCATCCCCCCATCCTATGAAGGAGGAACAAATGTTGGCGGCTGCAGTCTGAGACGCCAGCCGCTTCTCCTTCCTTCCAAACAGGGCTTCAACGTGAATGACTCCACCTTTGTTTGGAACATTCAATGGCTGCATCTCCACTTCGTTTTGGGTTGCGCCCTGTACAAAAGGGAAGTGGGGGAGCTTCAATTGGGAAATCATAACACAGATGGCGAACGAAAAAACGGGTGTCTTCTCGTTCGCTAGACACCCGTTTCGCATGAGGATCTTTGGTTTTTCGGCGCTTTCTTCTACAGCCATGGGCGGATCCATCGGACGTTTGGCCGCAAGCCGAAACAGGACGATCTCCTATCCGCCCTTATTGCTCCGGTCGCTTCAGCGCAAGCAGCGTCTGTTTCAATTCCGCTTCCATCGCCGCCAGCTCGCGTTCGGCCTGCTGCCGTTTTAAGCGGCCTTCCGCTTGGATTTTCAACGTTTCTTCGAGCGTAGCGATCAAATTTTCTTGTGTTCGCTTCAACGTTTCGATATCAACCAAGCCACGCTCGTTTTCCTTGGCGATTTCGATGCTGTTTGTTTTTAACATCTCCGAATTGCGCAATAACAGCTCATTCGTCGTTTCGGCGACCTGCTTTTGCGCCGCAGCCGCCCTTTGCTGCCGAAACAGCGTCAAGGCAATCACGACTTGATTTTTCCAAAGGGGGATGGCATGCAAAATCGACGATTGAATCCGCTCGACAAGCGTTTCGTTCATATGCTGAATCATGCGGATTTGCGGTGCCGTTTGAATCGTCACTTGCCGGCTGAGCTTTAGGTCATGCACCCGCTTCTCAAGCCGCTCGGCAAACTGCCGCAAATCCTGTACATCCTGCCATGCCATTTGGTCGCCGGAGCGCTCCGCTTCCGCTTGCTTTTCTGGAATCGTCTTCGTCCGCAGCTCTTCGAGTTTGTATTCCGCTGCCGCAATATAAATATTGAGCGCTTCAAAATAGTCTTTGTTTTTTTCATAGAGCGTCTCAAGCATCATGATGTCGCGAAGCAACAAATGCCGGTGCTTCTCAAGCCGATCAGCGATTTTGTCAATTTCAACGCCGATTTTTTGGTATTTCGCCACCATCTCTTGCAGCGGCTTGGCCACTGCGCCGAACAAGCGGGACAGCCACCCTTTTTTCGCCGGCATTAGGTCATCGGGGTTGACCTCCTTAATTTTGGCCATCAGTTCGCTGATCACTTCGCCGACCGGCCCAGCGTCTTTCGTTTGCACATGATGCAAAATCGCATGAGAAAACTTCGACAGCTCGGCTTGCGCCGCCACACCGTATTGCAAGACGGCCTGATGGTTGGCCGGGTCGATTTGTTTGGCGAGCGCAAGCGCTTTTTCCCGATGCTCAGGCTTCAACGCATCAAGCGCGCGCGCCGGCTTTTCTTCCTCCTTGAGCCGCGATTCGGCCGGCGAAGAAAACGGCTTTGCAAGCAGCTCATCAAGGGAACTTGTCCGTTCCAGCCCTTGCAGCCAATCCGTCGATTCCATCCCGTGATTCCGTTCGTCCATCGTCATTCTCCTTTCTTTGACAGCGGCAGACGAAGCCCATCCGATTGTCGGAGCGATCGCTCGAGCCATTTCGCTTCCGTTTGCAGCGACCAGATGTCGTTCGATAACACCTCAAGCAACTGCCGTTCAGCCGCTGAAGTCAGCTCGTCAAGCACTCTTTCCGTCTCCTGCAACGCTTTTGCCATATCGGCGCTTTGCACCGGCTGCTGCGCCAAATAAACGTATTTCTCCACCATCTCCACCGCCGTCGGCCATTCGTTTAAGAAAAATGGCTGGGCGAGGCGCAGTTGATGTGGTTGTTGCTCGATGGCGCGAATGATTCGATCGACGATGGCACTCAACCGGGAAACCGTTTGCCACATCACCACAGAACGAAGCCGATAGCGAGCGCGACGCAGCCGCTTCCATAACGCGCGCGCTTCGCCAAGCTGGCTGCGAACGTAGACAAGCTCCTCAGCGGACACATCAGCCGGCAGGCGATGATGCCGCCTTTTCATGATGGCGGACACCCCCCACATCGCCCCCATTCCGGATAAAATCGAAGGCCAAAAGCGAAAATCAGCAGTGATGAATACGATCACCGCGACGATGACCCCTGCGTTCCATGAGACAAACCAACGCCATATCGTACGAAGCAGCTGCTTCATTGTCCCTCTCCTTCTTTATCTTTTCTTTCATTATAGCATGTCCATTCCATGATACGTACAAGCGCCCAAAGAAGTTTCATCGCCAACTGGACGGCGCGCATAGGACAATGGCCGTTTCGAATAGGCTATAGTAACAGGGCCATCGAAAGGGGAATCGGGATGAAAGCGATCAATTGGCAGCTTGTCTCCTTTGTCGCGATCTCGCTGTTGAAAGAATATTGGTGCTATGCCGGACTGCCGCGCGTCTACTATTGGCAGGCGGCGGATGATGACAAAAAAACTGCCTAACAGCAGAAGGAGGGAACACGATGCAGCCTTGGCACCGCCCCACACCGCCAACCGCCTCCCGCGCCGCACTGACCGTCACCGGCCAAGGGACAGTCATCGCCAAGCCAGACACCGTCCTCATTGCGCTCGGGGTGCGCACCGAACACGTCCATATTCAAGAAGCGCTTGCTGACAACGCGAAACGCACCGACGCAGTCATTGGAGCACTCAAGGCGCTTGGCGTGCAAACAGAAGATTTGGAGACGACGGCGTTTTCCATCTATCCCCAATACGAACATCACAATGGAGCCGACGTATTATCCAGCTATGGAGTCGAACATTGGCTTGAAATCACCGTCCGCGACCCTAAAAAAGCCGGCGCCATTTACGAGGCGGCCGTTGCCCATGGAGCAAACCTCGCCCGCGGCTTGGAATTCCGTCTAGCAAACGAACAAGCCTATTACCAGCAGGCATTGGCGTTGGCCGTGAAAAACGCCAAAGAAAAAGCGCTGGCCATCGCCCGCGCTCTCAGCTTGCCTCTTTATGACACGCCGATTGAACTGAAAGAACAGTCATCGATCCGGCCGACGCCATACGGTCCGGCTGTTCTCAGCGTTCCCTCATCAGCGCCGCCTGTGCAGACGCAAGATGTTGTCATTACCGCCGTCGTGGAAGCGGTATTTGCTTATTCGTTCATTTCGTGATGTCGACTTCATGGACACGAGCGCCGCCAAACAGCTCGACGCGGGTGGTTTTCTTTTTCCCGTTCGAATGGACGATGGTCACAGCGTACGCGCCCGGCAAATACGGGCCGATTTTTTTGACAAATGGGTCTTTCGTCGCCTCCTCTTCCGTTTTCACCCCATTGACGACAAGCGACGCCTCCGGATCATCGACGCGCACATGGAGAAAATAGAGGGCTGGCTCAAACACATACCGGTCCTCAAACACATGAATCGTAAACACCGGCGGGTAAGATGTCAATCCTTTAATATACACGTGGCCGCTCTTGCGCTGGCGGGCAAACTCCCGATCTAGCTGTTTATACGCTTCTGGGTGCCGTTCCACATACGCGAACAACGGCGCCAACGTTTTCTCGTTGATCGGCACGCTTTCCTCCGTCACCCGCAGCATCGCCTGCAAAGCGGCCACATCGCGGTCTTCGATCGCATCTTTTAAACGCATAATGGCCATTTCTCGGCTCGCGGCCGTCTTCAACGCCCCATACCCGCTCCAAAGAAGCGTGCTCGCCCCCCACAGAACGACGATGGCGACAAGCAGCCAGCCGATGAGACGGTATTGCTTTTTTCTCCTCTTTTCCCGAGACAAAACGCGCGCCTGCTGCCTCTTTTCGCTGCGCGCCAACGCCGCGGCGCCGTTCTGACCGCCGCGGCTTCCCGTTTCCCCCTCAATGGCATCCGGTTCGAACACGCGCGGTTTCATGAGCGCTTCCCCTCTCCTTCTCGCTGCCTAGTTCCACTTTATGTCAGAGACAGGGAATATATGTTACACGAACAACGGTGCGCTTTTTATTATACCCGCCTGAGCGAAAAACGGATAGCCGTTTGCACCGCCCATTATCGCGAAAACGAAGCGTTCGGTTGCTCCATTCGCCGCCCGACTTGTTGAAACATCCAGGCGTATAAGGCCGCGCTTCCTAGCGCCAGCATCCCAAGGACAACAAACGTCCATGCATAGCCGATCCATTCCGCCGCGGCGAGCGACAGCGGCGCCAACATCCGCCCAATCGTAAAACGGAGACTGGCGGCGGCAAAATATTGGCCGCGCATCGCCTCCGGAGCCAAGCGGGAAATGAACGACTGCTGCAAGCCAGCTGTCATCAACTCAGCCAGCGTAAACAGCGCCATGACCGCGATCAATCCGAGCAGCGAAGACGTTTGACTAAACAGCCACATCGAGATGCCGTATAAGACGGATGAACCGACAAACGCCTGCCGCTCCGAGTAGCGAGACATCCAACGCGTCACAGCCACCGTGCATAGTGCGACCAACAGACCGTTTTCGGCAATGAGCCAACTAAAGGCGCTCGCGCCGTCAATCGTCCATCCTGCCAATGTTTCGGCTTCGACCGTTTCTTTTGTATATACCGGGATCAGCAAGTCAAGCTGTTTGACACTCCGCACGGCTAAAGCCGTGGGATTCTTGGGTCATTCGCGTCCTCATCCATTTCTGGTTCGGACCACGCCCAAGATCAGGGGTGTGTCATCACCCCGTCCCATCGGGTTAGAATGTACCCCGATGGGCGGCGCACCTGTGACCAGTGCGCTAGGTTAGGCGGCGAAGCCCGAAATTGCTTTGGCGATGTTGATGGCGCCATTTAAGTCGGCGTGGAGGGTGTATCCGCATTTTTTACACTGAAAGTGGATGCCATTGCGATTTCCCTTTTCCCGATGTCCACATTTACACGTTTGGCTCGTGTAGGTCGGCTTCACCCACTCCACCCGAATACCCGCCATTTCCGCTTTATAGGCAATCATCATTTGCAGTTGATGAAACGCCCAAGCATGAAGGCTTCGTCCTGCTTCTTTGGCCGATGTTGCCCGTTTCCGAATGCCCGTCAACTCTTCCATTCGAATCACGCCAACACCGTTGGCGAGCGCAAAATTCACGATTTGACGGCTGATTTTGTGATTTTGATCCTTCATCCAGCGGGACTCTTTACGGCCGATTTTGCGAATCATATGGAGCTTCTTGGCTTTTCCTAATCTCCTTCGCAAAGCCGCATATCGTCGGCGTACAAAGGCGCATTGGTTCCCTTTGAAAAACCACGATTTCGTTCCCACGCTGGCAACAGCGAGATAGCGAAGTCCAAGGTCAACCCCCATCACCTTTGTTTCGTGTCGCGGCTTGACTTCAAAGGTGATCGCGATCGCCAAGCACCATTTCTTTCTCTTTTTGTAGAGCTTGGCCGCCCCTTGTTTGGCGGTTCCGTTCAACAATCGATTCAGCCATGCTTCTTGATAGGGACGCGTGACCACCGGCACACCGACTCGCTTCTCTAATGTTGGGAATGAAACGGTGTAGAACTCTCCTTTCTTTTCCACCTTCACGTTTTGATTGTTAAAGCAACACCATAATGTTCGAAACCTCTTTGTTTTCTGGTTTTTCTTTTGGGACTTCACTTCTCGAATCGTTTGATTCACGACGGCGGAAGGAAATCGTTGTGACGAAAACGCTTTAAAAATTTTACTCGTCGCTTGATTCAGTTCTGGATGATCCAACAGCCAATTCGCAAACTCTGTGTTCACTTCTGTCATCCGTTCATACATTTCCTGTTTGACTTTCGTTGGGTTGTGCAGTTCCAGCCTTAGCGTGATCGTCGGCATGGATTCACCCCCTTTTCTTTTGAGATTCCACATAGCGTTTGATGATTTCACTTGATCCATTCCCTGCTGTACTCACGAAGAAAGAGCGTGTCCAAAGACTTGGCAGATGAGACAAGTGTTGAAATTCTTCCCTTCATCGTCGGGAAGTCACTCCTTTCACTTTTGTCATCATATCTGATGGAGAATCAGAAGGGAGGCCATTCAAGAACAAATGACAATGATCAGGCATCACTTCCATAGCAAGAAAGCAAGAATAATCCAATCATTCTCTTGGCAAATTTCTTCTACTAACTGCCTGAATCGCTCTTCCACTTTGTTCACTAACACTTTTCTTCGATAACGCGGGCAAAAAACAAAATGGTAGTTAATTAAAGATACAGTTGTTTTCGTTCTTCGATATTTTTGTTCCATATTATTAATTGTATCAGTTTAATGGTCATACTCAAACAATTAAAGATAAAAAATGGTTGCTCTAAGCAATCCCATGAAGAGATTACCGAGCAACGCCGTCTTTCATCCCACGATTCAAACCGTGGGCTTTCAGACGGCATTTTCTGTAAAACTAAGAAATCCAACAAACGGCGACGACCACCACGGGGAGCTGGCCAAGGCGAAAACGAAAAACGCCGCCCCCTGTCCGTAGGCGGATAACACCATCATCCGCTTGCGTCCGAATACATCAGCACAATAGCCGCCCATTAAATTGGTGATGACCGAGAACAACTGCGAAACAATCAACAACAACCCCGCTGTCTCTTTGCCAAAGGCATCGGCAAAATAAATCGATATAAACGGAAAAAACATCCAAAAGGTCGTATTCATGAGCGCCTCGCCAAACAGGCGCACTTTTAGGTTGCGGTCCCAATCGCGTATTCGCATCCGCTGTCCCCCTAATCTTTCGTCTTTCGAATTTCTTTGGAAATTATATCATATTTTTATAGGGGATCGGAGAAATATTTTTCAAATAAAAAAGGGCTGACCCAAAAGGGTGTTTTTCCTTAAACCAAACACAACATATTGTTTCATGCCTATATACATAATAAACATCCATGAGTAAATTTTACTCCCCACCCAGGCATGAAAATCTATCTCTCCTTCCATAATGGAGGATGAACGCAAACAGTTTGGAAAGACGTGCTTTTTAATGGTGGTTCGACCCTGTACAAAAAACTGTTTGAGTCCATTTGGTGTTCCACCCATTGTAAGCCCTTTTCATTTGGAAAAGGTGACTACGAACAGAAAAATGCCTAACGAACAAGTGGACTCACTGTTTGCGAATTCATCAATGGAAGGAGTCCGGATCATGGATGTGCTTTATCATCGTTGCGCAGGTTTAGATGTTCATGCCAAAACGATTGTCGTTTGTGCGCTTTGGGGAGAAGAAGACCACATTCAAAAGGAGATCGAAACGTTTTCGACGTTTACCAAAGACTTGTTTCGCCTCCTGAAATGGCTCGAGGATCGAGAAATCACTCATCTAGCGATGGAGAGTACGGGGGTTTACTGGAAACCGGTCTTTAACATTTTAGAGGACTACTTTGACATTACCTTGGCCAACGCTCAGCGAATCAAGAATGTCCCAGGGAGAAAAACGGATGTATCCGATGCGGAATGGATCGCTAAATTATTGCGTTATGGACTGATTGAAAAGAGTTTTGTGCCACCCGCGCCAATTCGAGAATTGCGGGACTTGACCCGTTTACGCAAAAAGTGGGTGGGTCAATTGATTGCGGAAAAAAACCGAATTCATAAAGTATTGGAGTGTTCCAATATCAAGCTGGGTACGGTGATTTCCGACATCTTCGGAGTATCGGGCCGAAAACTCTTGACCCGTTTAATGGAACAGGGGTACATCGAAGAAGCCGATATCGACGCTTGCCTTCACGGAAGAATGAAAGGGAAAAAGCAACAAATTCAGGAATCGCTCTTTGGGACATTAACCGAACATGAGTTGTTCATGATTCGCCAATCGTGGAAGCACATCGAGTATTTGGAAAGCTTGATTCAGGAGATGGACCAACGCATCGACCATCTCTTACAACCGTATCAACAGGAAGTGGATCTTCTGATGACGATTCCTGGAGTGAAAAAGGAAACCGCCGCCGTCATCATCGCCGAAATCGGAGTGGATATGGGACAGTTCCCGACACCGCAGCGCCTCGCTTCTTGGGCTGGGGTGGCCCCGGGAAATCACGAAAGCGCTGGAAAACGCAAAAGTACACGAACGGTAAAGGGTAATCCTCATATTAAATCCGCGTTATGCGAGGCGGCATGGGCGTTATCCCGATGCAGGAATCAACCGTTGGCGGCGAAATTTTGGTCATTGGCGGCTCGCCGGGGAAAGAAAAAAGCACTCGTTGCGATCGCGCACCGAATGCTTGTCACCATTTACTGCATGCTTTCCCGAAAAGAACCGTTTTGGGGACCACAAGTAAGTTAGTATAGCCAAAATGAATACAGAATATACGAGATGCCTAAAAATAAGGCACCTCTGCTTTCCTGTTGTCTTTTTTGGCCATTTGTAGTGTATCCAAACTGATCACAGGATATACAGAGTTGACCGGGTTTTATGGATTTTCACAGAAAAGTTCCATGAGCAATTTTTGCTCTCCACCCGGGCATGAAAATCCCCCTTTTCTTCCCATAATGAAGAGTAGGCGCAAACAGCTCAATAGGACGTTATACTTAATGGTGGCTTGGACCCTGTACAGAAAAGCGTTCGAATCCACTGGGTGCACCACCCATTGTCCGCCCTTTCCCGATGCGGAGGAAAGGTGACGACGAACGGAAAACTGCCGCATTTCTCCCGTGGATTCGCTGTTTGCGCACTCGATCATCGAAAAGGAGGATTTTCATCATGGATGTCATCTATCCTCGCTGCGCAGGATTGGATGTTCATGCCGAAACCATCGTCGCCTGCGCGCTATGGGAAGAAGATGGACACATTCAAAAGGACATTCAAACCTTCTCCACGTTCTCGAAAGGACTTGGCGACCTGCTTGAGTGGCTCGAAGACCATGGGGTCACCCATGTCGCCATGGAATCCACCGGCGTGTATTGGAAACCGGTCTTCGCCTTCCTCGAGGGCTATGTCGACTTGACACTGGCCAATCCGCAGCGGATCAAAAATGTCCCGGGAAGAAAAACCGATGTCTCTGACGCCGAGTGGATCGCCAAGCTGCTCCGCCATGGACTCGTTGAAAAAAGTTTCGTCCCCCCAGCGGATATTCGCGAATTGCGGGATTTTACCCGCCTCCGCAAAAAGTGGGTCGGACAGCTGACTTCGGAGAAAAACCGGATTCAAAAAGTGCTCGAGTCTTCCAATGTCAAACTCGGCTCGGTCCTCTCCGATCTCTTCGGCGTTTCCGGAAAAGACATCCTCGCCCGGCTGCTTGAGAAGGGATACGTGGACAAGGACGAGTTGGATCAATGCCTGCGCGGAAGGCTCAAAAAGAAAAAGCAAGCGGTGTACGATTCGCTGCTCGGCACCTTGACCGAACACGAGCTCCGTCTCCTTCGTCTCTTGTGGAAACACGTTGAGGAATTGGAGCAGTTAATCGAAGAAGTCGACCAGCACATCGACCGCCTGCTCGAGCCGTATCGGGAGGAAGTGGACTTACTGATGACCATGCCTGGAATCAAAAAACAAACCGCCGCCGTCATCATAGCCGAGATGGGAACCGACATGAGCGTCTTTGAAACGCCGGAACGGGCGGCTTCATGGACTGGATTGTCCCCCGGCAACCATGAAAGCGCCGGAAAGCGAAAGAGCACGCGCACGACAAAAGGCAATCCCCATCTCCGATCGGCGTTATGCGAGGCGGCATGGTCAGCAGCTCGATCCAAGACGCATCCCTTGTCCCGAAAGTTTTGGTCGTTGGCGGCCCGGTGCGGGAAGAAAAAAGCCCTCATCGCCATTGCTCGGCGGATGTTGGTGATCATCTTTTGCATGATCTCCCGCAAAGAGCCGTTCCGCCAACCACAACTTATTTAGTCTAGCCAAAAGGCAGACAGGTTATACGAGATGCCTAAAATCGGGCACCTCTGCTTTCCTATTGCCTTTTTTGGCCATTTTCAGTATACCCTCACGGATCAGGAGCGTATACCGCACTCACCAAGTGGTGGGGATTTTCACGGAAAAGTTCCATGAGCAATTTTTGCTCTCCACCCGGGCATGAAAATCCCCCTTTTCTTCCCATAATGAAGAGTAGGCGCAAACAGCTCAATAGGACGTTATACTTAATGGTGGCTTGGACCCTGTACAGAAAAGCGTTCGAATCCACTGGGTGCACCACCCATTGTCCGCCCTTTCCCGATGCGGAGGAAAGGTGACGACGAACGGAAAACTGCCGCATTTCTCCCGTGGATTCGCTGTTTGCGCACTCGATCATCGAAAAGGAGGATTTTCATCATGGATGTCATCTATCCTCGCTGCGCAGGATTGGATGTTCATGCCGAAACCATCGTCGCCTGCGCGCTATGGGAAGAAGATGGACACATTCAAAAGGACATTCAAACCTTCTCCACGTTCTCGAAGGGACTTGGTGACCTGCTCGAGTGGCTCGAAGAACATGGCGTCACCCATGTCGCCATGGAATCCACCGGCGTGTATTGGAAACCGGTCTTCGCCTTCCTCGAGGGCTATGTCGACTTGACACTGGCCAATCCGCAGCGGATCAAAAATGTCCCGGGAAGAAAAACCGATGTCTCGGACGCCGAGTGGATCGCCAAGCTGCTCCGCCATGGACTCGTTGAAAAAAGTTTCGTCCCCCCGGCGGATATTCGCGAATTGCGGGATTTTACCCGCCTCCGCAAAAAATGGGTCGGACAGCTGACGTCGGAGAAAAACCGGATTCAAAAAGTGCTCGAGTCTTCCAATGTCAAACTCAGCTCGGTCCTCTCCGATCTCTTCGGCGTTTCCGGAAGAAACATCCTTGCCCGGCTGCTGGAGAAGGGATACGTGGACAAGGACGAGTTGGATGAATGCCTGCGCGGCAGGCTCAAAACGAAAAAGCAGGCGGTGTACGATTCACTGCTGGGCACCTTGACCGAACACGAGCTCCGTCTCCTTCGCCTCTTGTGGAAACACGTTGAGGAATTGGAGCGGCTCATCGAAGAAGTCGACCAACACATCGACCGCCTGCTCGAGCCGTATCGCGAGGAAGTGAACCTGCTGATGACCATGCCCGGAGTGAAAAAACAAACCGCCGCCGTCATCATAGCCGAGATGGGAACCGACATGAGCGTCTTTGAAACGCCGGAACGGGCGGCTTCATGGACTGGATTGTCCCCCGGCAACCATGAAAGCGCCGGAAAGCGAAAGAGCACGCGCACGACAAAAGGCAATCCCCATCTCCGATCGGCGTTATGCGAGGCGGCATGGTCAGCAGCTCGATCCAAGACGCATCCCTTGTCCCGAAAGTTTTGGTCGTTGGCGGCCCGGTGCGGGAAGAAAAAAGCCCTCATCGCCATTGCTCGGCGGATGTTGGTGATCATCTTTTGCATGATCTCCCGCAAAGAGCCGTTCCGCCAACCACAACTTATTTAGTCTAGCCAAAAGGCAGACAGGTTATACGAGATGCCTAAAATCGGGCACCTCTGCTTTCCTATTGCCTTTTTTGGCCATTTTCAGTATACCCTCACGGATCAGGAGCGTATACCGCACTCACCAAGTGGTGGGGATTTTCACGGAAAAAGTGTCCCGATCCTTTTGGGACACCCTCGACTTGCATTTCTTTTGTCTCTTACTTGCGGATGAATTGCTGCGTCCAAATATATCCATTTTCTTCAAAACCAACGCCGATGTGCGTAAAGTTTTTGTTCAAAATGTTCGCGCGGTGGCCTTCACTGTTCATCCACGCATTGACGACTTCCTGTGGTGTGCGTTGGCCTTTGGCGATGTTTTCCCCGGCAGCCGTGTACGAGATGCCGAATTTTTTCATCATCTCAAATGGAGAACCGTACGTCGGGCTGTTGTGCGAGAAGTAGTGGTTCACGGCCATATCGCGCGATTTTTCGCGTGCGACTTTGCTGAGGGCCAAGTCAACTTGAAGCGGCGGCAAGCCGTATTTTGCCCGCTCTTTATTCGTCAGTTCAACGACTTGTTGCTCATAGGCGTTTAAGCCAGTTGCTTTTTGCGGTGCTGCTGTTGGGGCCGTCGCTGGCGTTTTCGCCGGTGCTGGCGTATTCGCAGCCGGTTTCGTCGCTGGCTGTTTGACCGTTGCCGGCGCTTGCGGTTTTGTCGTTGGCTGTTTTGCCGCCGGTTGTTGTGTTGCCGGTTTTACGGGTTGGAACGACACGAACGGGAAGTATTGTTGCAGCCATTTCTCAAAATCTTGAACGTTTGTGCTGACATATTTTACTTGATACGCATTCGCTGTCGGACACGTCGTCCCAGCTGCTTCCGTTTTCGTTGCCGCGAACGAAGCGCCGGCGAGTGCGACCGAAGCTGCGATTGTTGCTACCATTTTTTTCTTCATCGGAATTCCTCCTTGTATCCTCTATTTGAAAGTTTCAGAGATATTGCGTCCGTCAGTCATGCCTACACGATGAGATTCGAAGAGGAACGGTTTCGTTGTTCCCTCGCCTTCGCCCTCATTATAACACGGGTTTTTTGTAATATTTTTGGGCTAAAATGGAAAAAAACGCAGGCTGGCAACACCCGGAAAAACAAGCGCTTGTTTTCATTGCCAGTTGGCTGCCCATCACGGCAGTTGCAACGATTGGAAGCGGCATCCTTTCACTAACTGCCCTTCCTTTTTCCCCTCTATTATTCTAGCCACCCACATTTTTCTAGGAAAAAGGGAGTTGACAGCCTCTTTTTTGGACCATTTCGTTTAACAATTGTTACAGCTGTGTTACAAAACAGGGGAGATATTCACATTCTTGTTTTAAAAAAGAAGCTGGTGGCGATCAGCCCCAGCTTCTGTCATGATCTTTTTCGTTCCTAGTCGACAACGAGCACCGTTTGCACTTCATTCGGCTTCACCTCGACGGCAAACGTCCCGCATTCGTCCGCCGCGAGCGAGTCAAGCGGCTCCTCGTTGAGATTCGCGCGAAAAACGCCCGAAAACGGCTTGTTCCATTGGAACGCCGCCGTCGTTATCGTTGGCGTTGAATTGTAAAAGAGGAGCTTATCGGCATACAGCCGCACCCGTTCGTCAAAGCGCATCGATCTCCATCCCCCACCGTCTCATCGTTTGCTACTATTTTAGCAAGAACGGATGGCGGTTGGCTATAGAGCGCCTCTTCTATTGCGATAGTTGATGCCCCTTAACCAACACCGGAATGCGTTCTTTATATTTCTCCACCCATCGGCGGTTATGTTCGTCCGCCCCCTCAATGTTGCCGCTTAAAAAGATCGGCGGTTCTATTCCATTTTCCGCCATGAGGACAATCGCCTCGGCGAAAACGGCGTTTAAAATCGCGCTGCCGATCACGGTCGAAGTAGGGGCAAATGGAACGGAAACATTCGGATGAGCTAAAATCGCGTCTCCTCTCACACAATGATTGTCAATCACCAAGTCCACCACTTCATACAATAACCGACCGCTCTTATGCCGCGACGGTTGACTCTTCGAATATTCCAAAGATGTAATCGCGATCGTGTACGCCCCTTTCTCCTTTGCTGCCAACGCCACATCAATCGGAACAGGATTGCGCCCCGATGTGGACAAAACAAAAAACACATCTTCAGGACGGATATCCTCATGATTGATAAAATTTTGTGCCAAATCATTCATTCTCTCCAACATGGACGACCGCACCGCCCCTTCGTGAAGCATCAGCGGCTCGACAAAGATCGGTTTCACCGGAACAAGCCCTCCCGCCCGGTAAAACACTTCCTCTGTCAAAATATGGGAGTGGCCGCATCCGAATAACTGAACGATTCCGCCGTTTTGAATCGCTTCGCTTACCATATGGGCGGCCTTTTTTAGATTGTCCTCAGGCGTGTTGATTATCCAATAAAATCCAAAGGGTATAGAAAAAAGAGCACCTTTCCTGTAGAATGTGAGTAGCGACACAAACAAACCCAGGAGGTGCTCTCTATGAACAAGCATACCACACTCCCGAATTTGATGCAAAAACTTGTTTCGGATGAAGAGATTCAACGGATTGCCGAAGCGGTTGGGTATCGTGATTCGTCTCGAACCTTTACGTTGCGCGAGTTGATTCACTTCTTCCTGCTGGCCGCCATGCATCAATGGAAAAGCTTTCGCCATGGAGCCGATGTGGGGCCTCTGTATGGATTGCCGCGATTCCATTATTCAACTGTATCCAAGAAAGCGAAAGAAGTTCCCTATGACATCATGAAACGCTTGTTGGCGTTGATCATTTCCAAGTGCAACCGCCAAACCCGCCGTTCGCTTCGGTTTCCCAAACCGCTTCGGGTGGTGGATTCGACGACCGTCACGGTCGGGAAAAACCGCCTGCCATGGGCGCCGTATCACGGCGAACGCGCCGGAGTGAAGCTGCACGTCGCGTATTCGCCGGAATCCTCGTTGCCGGCAGACGTGGTGGAAACCATCGGACTGCGTCATGATGGCCCGGTGGGAGAACAGTTGACGAACGCTCAACAAGTGCTGGTGGAAGACCGGGCGTATTTCAAAATCGAACGCCTCGATCGATTTGTGGAGCAGCATCAGCTCTTTGTCATTCGGATGAAGGACAACATCGAACTTCATCAGAAAAAAAGCTTGAAACGCCTTTCCAGCACATCCTCATCGGTTCAAGCCGACTTCACGTGCCAGTTGGGGACGAAACAATGCCGCTCCACCAAGCGTCACCGGGTGGTGATCTTTCGAGATGCGAATGGCCGCGACATTCGGGTCGTGACGAACCTCTTCCATGCGTCTGCGGAAACCATTGCCGACATGTACCAACAACGTTGGACTGTTGAGGTCTTTTTCCGTTGGGTGAAGCAATATCTGAATGTCCCGACCTTGTTTGGCACGACGGAAAATGCGGTATACAACCAACTGTTTGCGGCGTTCATCGCGTATGTGTTGCTGCGATGGCTGTATGATCAAACCAAAAAACAGACGAACGTCTCTCTTTCCTTCATTTCGTTCGTTCGCCGTTTTTTCTCTGGGCAGCTTCCTCTCGATTGGAAATCCGGGATGGCCGCTGCTTTGTTTGAGTATGCCCAAATTTATGGAAGGCGTATGTCTAATTTTGGATAATCAACACTCGTGGATTGTCCTTTTCATGGCTTAAAACGAGTTCCAGATGTTCATTGATTTTTTGGAAATATTGATTGATCATCGGCCATTCGCCCCTTAAGCGCTTGATTTCCTATCCCTAAACTAGATTTAGCCCGCCGCAGCCACAGTTAGACCCGCTCCTGCAGCCAAAAAAACGGCTTCCCCTATAAAGGAAGCCGTCCGTCGGTTCCATCGCATTCCTTGCTTTACTGCCCTGTATATCCGCCAACCGGGATATTGTCCTTCCGCGCCACCCCAGTGCGGTAAGCGGCTTCGATGACCGCTTGTCTGACGCGTTCAACGACTTTGCTGTTGAAGACGCTCGGGATGATGTATGTTTCGTTCAATTCATCCTCCGTCACGACAGAGGCAATCGCCTTCGCAGCGGCAAGCTTCATTTCCTCGTTAATTTCTCTCGCCCGGCAGTCGAGCGCCCCGCGGAAAATGCCCGGGAAGCAAAGGACGTTGTTAATTTGGTTCGGATAATCAGAACGTCCGGTCGCCATAACGCGCACGTACGGTTCGGCCAGCTCCGGATCAATTTCCGGAATCGGGTTGGCCATCGCAAACACGATCGGGTCGCGCGCCATTTTTTTCACATCTTCCACTTTTAAAATGCCGGGAGCTGAGACGCCAATAAACACATCTGCGCCGGCGATGACATCGGACAAGCTTCCTTTCAGATTATCCGGGTTCGTGATTTGCGCATATTCTTGCCAATACGGATTTTCATACGTTTCATCGCGATGGATGGCGCCGTGGCGGTCGACCCCGATAATGTTGCGTACGCCGGCCGCAAGCAAAATTTTCGTGCAGGCGATGCCAGCGGCGCCAATGCCGGTGAGAACCACTTTAATGTCCTCGAGCTTTTTGTCGACGATTTTCAACGCATTAAGCAACCCGGCCAAGAGCACGACCGCCGTGCCGTGTTGGTCGTCATGGAACACCGGGATGTCAAGCTCTTCCTTCAACCGCTTTTCAATCTCAAAGCAGCGCGGAGCGGAAATGTCTTCGAGATTAATGCCGCCAAACGCCGGGGCGATCGCTTTCACAATTTGAATGATTTCTTCCGTGTCTTTCGTATCCAAACAAATCGGGAACGCGTCCACTCCGGCAAATTCCTTAAACAGCATCGCTTTCCCTTCCATGACCGGCATCGCCGCATACGGGCCGATGTCGCCAAGCCCGAGCACCGCCGTGCCATCCGAGACAACGGCGACCGTATTCCGTTTAATCGTCAGCGAATACGCCTTGCGCGGATCCTCAGCGATGGCCGTGCAGACGCGCGCCACGCCCGGCGTGTACACCCGCGACAAGTCGTCGCGCGTTTTCACTGGGATTTTTGAATTTGTTTCAATTTTCCCCCCGATGTGCATCAAAAACGTGCGGTCGGAAACGTTGATGATTTTGACACCGCGAATTTTTTTCAGCGCCTCAATGATCAAATCGCACTGCTTCGTGTCGAGGGCGCTGACGGTGATGTCGCGCACCGTGTGAACTTTGCTTGATGAAATGACGTCAATTCCGACAATGTCCCCGCCCGCTTTGCCGATTGCGGCGGCGATATCGCTGAACGAGACGATATCTTTTTCGAACTGGAGACGAATCGTAATGTTCATCGCTGCCCCGCCTGGTAATGCCATAACAATCGTCCTTCCTTTTCTCTATTTTTGTTTAAATCAGTAAATCATCTTACGGTACAAATGTTATCCTATGAACCGGAAAAAGACAACCCTTATTGTACACCCCTTTCGGCAAACACATGCATCTTTCCGCCGAACGTGAAACAGCATGCGTCCTGAGCCAGCGCAGCCTTCTTCCCACCGTTCATGTTCCGCTGTTGGCAAAACAGCAACAGGGGTGGCTGACGGCAGAAAAACAACATGCAAGAAGGAAATCAGAGCAGCAATGAAGTAAACGTAAAAGAAAGGAAAAACTAGACAGGAGCGAAAAAGAATGAGAGAAAAGCTGTTTCTCGTGCTGGCCAACTTGTTTTGGGCCGGCAATTACGTCATCGGGAAGTCCATCATTGCGGAAACGGGCCCATTTTGGCTGACGTTGATCCGTTGGTGCGCCGCTTTTATCGTGTTGGCGCCCGTATCGTACTGGCTTGAGCGGCCGCGCTACCAGGACATCATCAAACAATATTGGCTGCCGCTCGCTGCAGCCGGAATTCTTGGCGTCATCGGCTATAATTTGCTTTTATACGGCGCGCTCGCCTATACATCGCCGATGAACGCAGCGATCGTCAATTCGCTCAATCCGGCGATCATCGTCGTGTTGTCGTATGCGCTGCTGCGGGAGCGGCTGTCAAAAACCAATATTGCCGGCTTTTTGTTGTCGCTGGCCGGTGTATTGTTTATTTTAACGGATGGGCATATAGCACACGTCTTCCGAATGAACTACAACCGCGGTGATTTGATGATGCTCGCCGCCGGTGTCGTCTGGGCGCTTTATTCGATCATCGGCAAAAAACTACCCGTCCCACCGATTACAGCGACAACGTGCTCCGTTTTTTTTAGCTTGCTGCTGCTGTGGCCGTTCGCATTCTTTTATCCGTTTCCAGCTGATCACATAAGTGCAGCTGGGCTCGCCGGATTGGTCTATATTTGCTTGTTTCCGTCCATTCTTTCCTTCTTATTTTGGAACATCTCAGTGCAAAAAGTCGGTCCGAGCCATGCCGGTGTATATTTAAACTTAATTGCCGTATTTACCGCTGTGATCACGTTTTTGCTTGGCGGTGCTCTATCCGTCCTGCAGCTGGCCGGCGGCGCAATCGTCTTGTTCGGCGTCTATTTGGCGACAAAAGCGCCGAAAGTGAAGACGGAACAAGTGGATATCGCAGGATGACGGCCGGGCCGTTTGGCGGACAGCATCATCAAAAATAAAACCCGCCATCACAAGCGGGAACCTTTAGCCATGAAAAACAGCGCCGCCCGCCGCACCCAAAACCCTGTTGCATGCACAAGCGGTCTCCCCTCACCCAAAGGGAGACCGCTTTTTGGCTATTGGAGCAATCGAAGGAACTCACGCATAAACGCCGGCAAATCCGGCCACGCATGGGCGGAGACGAGGTTGCCGTCAACGTGGACTGTATGGTCAGACACATACGTCGCTCCTAGCGCCTCAACCCCCGGCTTGCAGGCAATATACGCTGTCAAACTCCGTCCTTTCAGCAAATCCGGCATTGTTTCAAAAATGAGCGAGGCGTGGCAAATGGCGGCAATCGGCTTATTCGCCTCAAAGAAATGGCGAACGATGCGCTGCACGTTCTCATCAAGGCGAATGTACTCCGGAGCGCGCCCGCCCGGAATGACCAATCCGTCGTATTGCGCCGGATCGACTTCGGCGAACGACGCATGGGCGTCGATCAAATAGCCTTGCTTTTCCACGTACGTATCCCAGTCGGCAAAATCGTGAACGACCGTATGCAGTTTCTTTTTCTTCGGCGCGGCAATCGTCGCTTCATAACCTTCTTCAAGCAAGCGGTAATACGGATAGTATACTTCAAGCGCCTCAACAGCATCACCCGTGATGATCAGCACTTTTTTGCTCATGGATTCCCGCCTCCTTGTCCATTTTTTTCTTTCATTTCTATCATACTGGAAACGAGTGAAAAGGAAAAGTAAAATGATTGGTGGAAAGGTATGAAGCAGCAGAAACGAGAGTCGCTATGGTTGCGACAGTAAGGAGGGAAACAGAATGACCATCACCTCATGGCTGGCCGCCTCGCGCCACACCGTCGTGCTGACCGGCGCCGGCATGTCAACCGAAAGCGGGCTGCCCGATTTCCGCTCGCCGCGCACCGGGCTGTGGGCGCGTTTTAACCCGAGCGAACTCGCTACCATCGATGCGCTGTACCATCGCCGTGAATCGTTCGTCGAGTTTTACCAATATCGCATTCGCACCTTGCAACAATGCCAACCGCATGACGGACACCGCTTATTGGCCGATTGGGAGCGGCGCGGGATCGTGCAAACGATTGTGACGCAAAATGTCGATGGCTTTCACCAAGAAGCGGGAAGCCGACGCGTCATCGAACTTCATGGCTCGCTCCGCACCGTCCATTGTCAGCGGTGCGGGGAGTCAAAACCCAGCTTTGTCTATTTGCACGGTGTGTTGACGTGCGAATGCGGCGGAGTTTTGCGCCCGTCGG
This sequence comes from [Bacillus] caldolyticus, assembly GCF_003595605.1. NCBI lineage: Bacteria > Bacillati > Bacillota > Bacilli > Caryophanales > Anoxybacillaceae > Geobacillus > [Bacillus] caldolyticus. The sequence continues at coordinate 564,890 of NZ_CP025074.1, forward strand.
TCGTGCTGTTTGGCGAGCCGCTGCCGGAGAAAGCCATCACGGAAGCATGGGAGGCTGCCCAACAGGCTGATCTATTCCTCGTGCTTGGCTCCTCCCTGCAAGTGTCGCCGGCCAATCAACTGCCGCTTGTCGCCAAACGAAACGGTGCGAAGCTTGTCATCATCAATTGGGAGCCGACTGACTTGGACGATCTCGCCGACGCTGTCATTCACGGCCGGAAAATCGGCGAGGTGCTGAACGAGCTGGAGCGGCAGTTGACGGAGGCGGCGGAATGAACAAAGAAACGATGTTGCAAATGGCGCTCGAATCGATCGGCGACCACTCCCGCATCCGCCATTGGCGCCGCGTCTCGGGCGGCGACATCAATGACGTCTATCGCGTCCAAAGCGGCAAACAAACGTACTTTATCAAAATGCAACGTTTCCCGCCGAGTGGATTTTTCGCTGCCGAACAGATGGGCCTCGAGCTGATCAGGCAAGCACGCGCCATCGACGTTCCGCATACCTTCGGCTTCGGGGAAGCGGACGGCTGGGGCTGGCTCGTCTTGGAATGGGTCGAAGGAACGGAAACGACACAGACGGCCGAACAGCTCGGCCGCGGCCTTGCCCGCCTCCATCAATGCCGCGGGCCGGCGTTTGGCCTTGACCGCGATACCTATATCGGCATGCTGCCGCAGCGCAACGGCTGGTACGGCCGCTGGACCGACTATTACCGCGACGCCCGCCTTAGACCACAAATGACGCGAGCGGCGGAGAGAGGCCTCCTGCCCGTCAAGCGGCGCAAACGTCTCGAATGGCTGCTCGAGCGGCTTGACCAATGGCTCCCGGATGACTGTTTTCCATCGCTTTTGCATGGCGATTTATGGAGCGGCAACTGGATTCCAGGGCCAGACGGAGTGCCGTATTTGATCGATCCGTCTGTTTTGTATGGCCATCATGAGTTTGAGATCGCGTTTACCGAGCTGTTTGGCGGCTTCCCAGTCCGGTTTTATGAGAGCTATCGCGAGCTTATGCCGCTCTCGGCTGATTATCATGGCCGAAAACCACTCTACCAGCTGTTTTACTTGCTCGTTCATCTAAATTTATTTGGCGAAACATACGGCAGCGCGGTTGACCGCGTGCTGGATCGTTACGCGGGGGAGTAGTTTTTCCTGCTTCCCCCGCCATCCTTATTCAGCACGGATCGCTTCGAGCAGCGCATCACCGTTTTCGCTCACGCGCACATAGGCAAACCGAACATTCTCTTGCCGTTTCATCCCCGTTTTTTCCGGAATGAAATACGATTCAATGCCATACACGACTTGCGGGCCGTGAAACGTACCGGTGATGATCACATCCCCCGGTTGCGGCGTGTATCCCGGCCTTTTTTCCCCATTGACCATATATACGCCAGCCAAACGGTGCACCCCGTCCTCTCCTTTTCGCAGCCCGACTTGCACCCGTCCGCTTCCGTCAAGCGACGGAATGGTGGAAATATCGTACCGAAGCTGAATATAATCCCCTTGCAACATGGAGCGTGGATCCAACGGTTCAAGTTCCAACTTTACTACATCACCATATCGCAACAATCGTTCTTTTTGCCACACGGTATAACCTAAAAATGAAAATTGAGCGATCACGACTATGAGCGTCAACAACGAAACGCGCCGCCCCCAGCGCACGCCCAGCCTCCATGTGAAGCCATTTCGTTTCTCAAGCCATACCGCCCATGCGAGCAACACCGCTCCCGCCGCCAGCAAACTGACCGATTTATGAAGCAAATTCCATGCGAGTTCATAATATTTCAGCACGAGATAAAGCGCTGTGTACACCCAAGCGGTCTTCCGCTCCAGTTGCCGACCGCGGAAAAGAAAGAAGGCAAGCGCCAAAATCATGGCGATATTCAACGTCACGTACAGTCCATCAGCCGCAAACACATCAACGCTTGTCGCAATCCCAAGCGCGCCGAACGCCAAGACAAGCGGAGTGAGAAACGGCGTTTCGCGAAAGCGGCCATACGCATACAACCCGCCGTTGACCAAAGCCAAGGTGAGCAACACCATCCGGCCGTCATCCATCACCGAACTTAAGGCGATCCCTAAATAGACCGTCAGCGCCGCCGTCGTCAACCGGCGCACTCCGCTGTCTGATGATCGGATGACGCCAATCGCAAGCCCAATGGCATAGAGGAACAGAGTCGACCGCGAGACCTCCCACGCCATCGCCACCCCGAGCCCGTAACCAATAGCAAGCAGTGTATAACGAACGACCGGATTCCAATGCCGGCCAAATGAGGCGGGAACGACAAATCCAAAGATGGAAATGAAAAAGAGCACGTAAGGCGACCATGACTCTGTCCAAAGGAAATACAAGCCAAGCAGGCTTTGTATGGCCAACGCGGAAGCCGCAAGCGTGACAATCGCTTGAAACGACGCCAAAAAACGCCTTCCAGCTTTCGTCTCCGCTGAAAACAGCCCAGCCCGCCGCAATAGCACAACGCCGCCGCACAGCACAGCAGCGGCCGCCATAAGCCCAATGAGAAGCAGCCACGTTTCAAAATGATCTGCGAGCAAGCGAATGTATTGAATGAACAAAAACAGTCCAGCAAACAAACTCGTCAACAACACGTACGGCCGCTGCTTGGCGATGACAAGAAAATAATAAAGCAACACGGCGAGCAACACGGTATACACGTATGGCCACCATGCGTCGCGCCCATAGGAAAAACCGGTTACGTCAATCACAAGCAGCCAACCTTGCATGGCAATATAAGCGAGATGGGCGACTAACGGCGTACGGCTGACACCAACCAGCACGCCGTTGATCGCTGCAAACAATAAGAGCAAACCAAACGACGACCATTCCGTCCACTCAATCCGATAAGCGGACGGAAAATAATAAAACCAGCACGCAAGCTGCAACAACCCAATCGCGATCACGGACAGCACCCGTTCTTTTGTCAGCAGCGCCAACAAAGCGGTCGGCGCAAGCCAGGCAAGAAACAGCCAATAACTGTCAGCATGCGAATTGTAAATTTGTCCAAGCAACGCCAACGCAATGCCAAATGACAACACCCCGCCGATCAGCATCCAGCGCCCTAAGAAACGATGGCGGCCCCAAAGCGCCGCGCTTGCGATGTAAAATGCCGCCATCATGCCGATGCTGATTCCGACTTTCACCTCTCGCCCCATCCCCGGCCAGTTGGCGGCAAAAAAATACACAATGCCGGCAATGATGCACAAAAACGCCAACGCATACCCCGTTTTCACGATCCGGGCCGCCATATCGCTTCCTCCCTGTGACTCAGATCTTTCCTCTATAAAGCATATGCTGAAAAAGCTGTCTAGAAGACCAGTGAAAACACGCCTTATTCCATCGCATTTTCCTAGTTACCACCGGCCTTTTAGACTTTTTTCTTTGTTGCGGTGAAGAACATTATGGTTGGAGATAATTTTTTAAGTGGAAAATTTCCATATCATGCTCTGTCACTTTTTTCATCAAATAATCGATGGATGCCTGTTTGGAAGAGAACTCGCGCGAAGCCAGATCAAGAGCGGCCTGATGCTTATGAAGCATGTTCTCGATGTGGCGAAAGTGGCTCCGCATTTCTGTTGCGAGGTTGTCAACTTTTTCTTCGACCCGTTCAACTTTCGCTTCAAGCCGTTGTTGCCCTTCTTTGAGCGTTTGCACGTCGCCCTTGATCATGTCCATGTCCGCTTTCAACGTTTGCACGTCGCCTTTGACCGCGTCCATGTCCGCTTTCAACGTTTGCACGTCGCCTTTGACCGCGTCCATGTCCGCTTTCAACGTTTGCACGTCGCCTTTGACCGCGTCCATGTCCGCTTTCAACGTTTGCACGTCACCTTTGACCGCGTCCATGTCCGCTTTCAACGTTTGCACGTCGCCTTTGACCGCGTCCATGTCCGCTTTCAACGTTTGCACGTCGCCTTTGACCATGTCCATGTCCGCTTTTAATGTGCGCACATCCTCTTCCACCCGGTGAAGCCGCTGTTCCAAGCGGGCTTGCCCCTCTTGCAACAACTGCACTTCACCTTCCAAGCGCGCCTGTCCTTCTTTCAGCGCTTGGATCTCGCCTTCCAAACGCGCTTGTCCTTCTTGAAGGGCCCGGACATCGCCTTCGATCCGATCGAGCCGCATGTGGATCGGATTCAACTTTTGGTCAAGCAATTCAGCCATTAGTTGCACGAGTTCGGCTTGGCTCATCGTTTCTCACCTCCTTTCCCCCATTGTATCATTGTCCCACACAACGTCATAGTATAGAAAAAGAGATTTTCTTCTCCTTTTCGACAAGATCAGACGCTAAATCAAACCGATGAATCGGCTTCATCATCAAATCAACATGGGGCAAAAAATGATTTTTTGATGATCAGCTACAAACGGCCGCCTCGATGAATCCACATCCGATAAAGAGCAAGACAGGCCGCCAAGTAAGCACCGCCAAGCACAAACCCGCCAAGCACATCAGACGGATAATGCACTTGCAAGCTTAACCGGCTTAAGCCAGTTAAGAGCGCCAGCGCCGCAAACACGCCGTAAATGGCCGCCCGTTCTCCACGCTTGGTGCGCGTTTGCGCCAAAAAATACGCTAAAAGCAACAAGTAAATCGTCCCGATCATCGCGTGGCCGCTCGGAAAACTGAACCCCCCGATCTCGGCATGCGGCGGGCGCTCCCGCCCCACAACATGCTTGATCCATTCGTTGATGCCATACCCCCCACCAACAGCGACGACAACCAACACCATTCCATAGACATCGCGGCGGAAAAACCATAAACCAATGACAAGCATCACACTGATGATGCCTATTGTTTTCCCATTGCCGAGAAACGTAAACGGATCGAGCCATTGCCATGAATCAAACAGCTGCAGCCCACCTTCGTCAGCCGCCTTTGTCACCCCGGCTGCCACGCTTGCCCAAACAGCCAAAAAAAAGACCGCGCCGACAGCCGCTATCATCCATAATCGTCGGTTCACTCTGACTCACTCCTTGTTGATGCTTCCTCACAACCGCATCAGTCGGTTGCCCACCACTGGATATCAAAGTCGATTTGTACGGAGATCAAACCAAAAGGAAACATTGAAAGTTCCTCATTATAACTTAATATATTTTCATGAACAAAAGAAAAATCCTCCTTAAAAAGCAACACTTTTTAAGGAGGAAACAACCGTTACGACGGCAGCTTCGTCTCTCCCATCAGGAACCGGTCCACTTCACGGGCCGCCCCCCGGCCCTCGTGGATCGCCCAAACGATCAGGCTTTGGCCGCGGCGGGCGTCGCCAGCCGCAAACACGCCCTCGATGTTTGTTGTATATTTGCCGTATGGGGCTTTCACTTTGTTGTTGATCGTTTCAACGCCAAACTGCTTCAACAACGGCTGCTCTGGCCCTTCAAACCCGATGGCGATAAACACCAAATCACACGGCCATACTTGTTCCGTCCCCGGAATTTCTTTAAAGATCGCTTTGCCGTTTTCATCAATGATTTTTTCCATTTGAATCGTATGCAGCTCTTTCACGCGGCCGTGCTCGTCGCCTACGATTTTTTTCGTTTGAATGCAATATTGACGCGGGTCTGCCCCAAATTTCGCCTTCGCTTCCTCATACGCATAATCAAGCGTGAAAACGAGCGGATATTGCGGCCAAGGGTTATTGTCTGGGCGCTTGTCCGGCAAAGCCGGGTGTTTGCCAAACTGGACGACGCTTTTGCAGCCTTGGCGCAGCGCGGTCGCCACGCAGTCGGCCCCCGTGTCGCCGCCCCCGATCACGATGACACGTTTTCCCTTGGCATCGATAAACTGGCCGTCGGCAAAATTCGAATCCAATAAACTTTTCGTCACGCCGGTCAAATAATCCATCGCAAAATGGACCCCCTCAAGCTCCCGGCCTTCAATGGCCAAATCGCGCTGCTTTTGCGCACCGATGCACAAGACGACGGCGTCGTACTGAGCACGAAGTTCGTCAGCCATAATATCTTTGCCGACTTCGGTGTTCGTAATAAACGTGATGCCTTCCTCTTCGAGCAGACGCACCCGCCGCTCGACCACTTCTTTTTCCAACTTCATATTCGGAATGCCGTACATCAATAAGCCGCCGATGCGGTCAGCCCGCTCATACACCGTCACCGAATGGCCGGCTTGGTTGAGTTGGTCAGCGCAGGCCAACCCGGCCGGGCCGGAGCCGACGATGGCCACCTTTTTCCCCGTGCGCGTCTTCGGGATGCGCGGTTTCACCCATCCTTCAGCAAACCCTTTATCAATAATGGCCCGTTCGATTCCTTTAATCGCAACCGCTGGGTCGGAAATGGCCACCGTGCACGATCCTTCGCATGGCGCCGGACAGACGCGTCCAGTAAATTCCGGGAAATTATTGGTCTTTAAAAGTCGGTCAAGCGCTTCTTTCCAGCGCCCTCGGTACACCAAATCGTTCCATTCTGGGATCAAGTTGTGCACCGGACACCCCGAGGTAAGGCCGTTCAGCTCCAATCCCATATGACAAAACGGCGTGCCACAGTCCATACAGCGGGCGCCTTGGCGGGCCAGCACCTCTTCCGAAAACGGCTGTGTATATTCTTTCCAATCATCAAGACGGGAAAGCGGGTCGCGCTTTTTTTCCTCCTCGCGTGCATATTCCATAAACCCTGTTGCTTTTCCCACGATGGTTCCCCCTCCTTCTTTCCGTACACGTCCTCTCTTCTCCCCGATGCGGCCTTCCCGCCTGTTAGGCCAGTCAAAAAGCGAGCCCCGCGCGGCCGCGGGGCCAAAGCGGCGCCGCCATGCCACAGCCGCCCGAAAGGAAGACCTTATTTCGCGGCCGCTTGCAACACATGGACACCGACGGCAGCCGCTTTTTTCCGTTTCGCCACCGTTTCAAACGCCGCCAAGGCAGCTTCATCATACGAAAACCCGGATTGTTCGAGCGCTTGAATCGTTTCCACCATCAGTTTGTAGTTGTGTGGAATGACTTTGACAAACCGGCGGACATACGCATCCCACTCTTCGAGCACTAACGCCGCCCGCGGGCTTCCCGTATAGCGGTAATGGTTTTCGATCATCCGACGCACGTCGCGAATTTCTTCCTCGTCTTCGAGCCGCTCAAACGAGACGAGCTCAAGGTTGGCGGTTTGCTGCCAGCTGTCTTCGTCAGCGAGAACGTAAGCGATGCCCCCGGACATGCCAGCGGCGAAGTTTTTGCCAACCGAACCGAGGATGACGACGCGGCCGCCGGTCATATATTCACACCCGTGATCGCCGACTCCCTCAACAACGGCATGAACGCCGCTGTTGCGCACACAGAACCGTTCACCGGCGCGGCCGCGAATGTACGCCTCGCCGCTCGTCGCCCCGTAGAAAGCGACGTTGCCGATAATGACATTGTCCGCTGCGGCAAACGGCGCCTCATGCGGCGGACGGACGATCACTTTGCCGCCGGAAAGCCCTTTGCCGACGTAGTCGTTCGCGTCGCCGACGAGCTCGAGCGTCATCCCTTTCGGCACAAACGCCGCAAAACTTTGCCCGGCCGATCCGGTGAAATGGAGGCGGATCGTATCATCCGGCAACCCTTCCTCACCGTAGCGTTTCGAAATCTCGCTGCCGGTCATCGCCCCGACCGTGCGGTGGACGTTGCGGATGGCGAGGTGAAGTTCGACCGGCTCCTGCCGTTCAAGCGCTGGCTGCACCGCCGGCAAAATTTCTGTATGATCAAGCGTCTCTTCCAAACGATGGTTTTGCCCTTTGATGCAAGTGCGCGGTCCATCGACTTGGTACAGAAGACGCGACAGATCGAGATGTTTCGCTTTCCAATGCGCTTTCGCCCGCTCGCTTACCTTCAAGACATCGACGCGGCCGACCATTTCGTCGATCGTGCGGAAGCCGAGCTCCGCCATAATTTCCCGCACTTCTTGAGCGACAAAGTACATAAAGTTGACGACATGTTCTGGCTTCCCGGTGAATTTTTTACGCAGTTCCGGATTTTGCGTCGCCACGCCGACCGGGCATGTATCCAAATGGCAGACGCGCATCATGACACAGCCTAAAACGACGAGCGGTGCCGTCGCAAATCCGAATTCTTCGGCCCCAAACAGCGCCGCCATCACAACGTCACGGCCGGTCATCAATTTGCCGTCGGTTTCTAGAACGACGCGGTCGCGCAACCCATTGAGCATGAGCGTCTGATGCGTTTCCGCCAAACCAAGCTCCCACGGCAGGCCGGCATGTTTAATACTCGTTTTCGGCGAAGCGCCCGTGCCGCCGTCATAGCCGCTGATGACAATGACATCGGCGTTCCCTTTCGCCACGCCAGCGGCGATCGTGCCAACGCCGGCTTTGGCGACGAGCTTCACGCTGATGCGCGCATCTTTGTTGGCGTTTTTCAAATCATAAATGAGTTGGGCCAAATCTTCAATCGAGTAAATGTCATGGTGCGGCGGCGGAGAGATGAGCTCCACCCCTGGCGTTGAGCCGCGCACTTTGCCGACCCACGGATACACTTTGTTGGCCGGAAGCTGCCCGCCTTCACCCGGTTTTGCTCCTTGGGCCATTTTGATTTGCAATTCATCGGCATTGACCAAATAATGGCTTTTTACGCCAAAACGTCCGGACGCCACTTGTTTGATCGCGCTGCGGCGCCAGTCGCCGTTTTCATCTTTCACATAGCGGGCCGGGTCTTCGCCGCCCTCGCCGCTGTTGCTTTTTCCGCCGATCCGGTTCATGGCGATCGCCAGCGCCTCATGGGCTTCCTGGCTGATCGAACCGAACGACATGGCCCCTGTTTTAAAGCGGCGGACGATCGACTCGACCGGTTCGACTTCCTCAATCGGCACCGGTTGCCGGCTCGAATCGAAATCGAACAAATTGCGCAAGAACGTCAACTGTTCTTCATTGGCCAGTTTCGAATATTGTTTATAGAGGTTGTAATCGTTTTTCCGGCACGCCCACTGCAGCAAATGGATCGTCTTCGGGTTGAACGCGTGATGTTCGCCGTTGCGTCGCCATTGCAGCTCGCTGCCCGTATCCAGCACATCGTCTTCGTACCGTGCGTCAAATGCGGACTCATGGCGCATTTTCGCTTCTTTGGCGATTTCCGCAAGCCCGATGCCGCCAATTTGCGATGCCGTGCCGGTAAAGTATTCATCAATGACATCGTTGCTGATGCCGACGGCCTCAAAAATTTGTGCGCCGCGGTAGCTTTGCACCGTCGAAATGCCCATTTTCGACATCACTTTGACGACACCGTCAACAGCCGCCTTGATATATGTTTTCACCGCTTCACGGTAAGACAAGGCGATCGTGCCGTTTTCTGACGCTTGGCGGATCGTCTCCAGCGCCAAGTACGGGTTGATGGCGTCCGCCCCGTAGCCGATGAGCGCCGCAAAATGATGCACTTCACGCGCTTCGCCGCTTTCGACAAGCAGGCTGACGTTCGTGCGCGTCCCTTTGCGGACAAGATGCTGGTGAAGCCCGCTTGTCGCCAACAAAACCGGAATGGCGACATGTGTTTCATCAACGCCGCGGTCGGACAGCACAAGAAGCGCCGCCCCGTTTTCGATCGCTTCATCCGCTTTGGCAAACAGCTCATCAAGCGCCTGTTTCAAATCATCAGTAAACAGCGTAGGCAGCACCGCGCACGCAAATTCCGGGTACGGATTGGCTTTTAACGCTGCGAGCTCTTCGTTCGTCAATAGCGGAGTTTCCAAGCGGATGCGCCGCGCCGCTTTGGCGTCCGGATGCAAAATGTTCCCTTCTTTGCCAAGCAGCGTCATCGTCGAGGTGACGACATATTCGCGGATCGCATCAATCGGCGGATTTGTCACTTGGGCGAACAGCTGCTTGAAGTAGTTGAACAAACTTTGCGGCCGCTCCGACAGCACGGCAAGCGGCGCGTCCATGCCCATAGCGCCGGTCGGATCTTTTCCTTCCGCCGCCATCGGCAAAATCGTTTTTTCCACATCTTCAAACGTGTAGCCGAACGCTTTTTGCAGTTTGACGAGTTGCTTCGGCGCTTCGACGTCCTCCGGAATTTCCAGATCGCCAAGCGTGATCATTTGCTCGTTGATCCATTGGCGATATGGCTTTTCATGAGCCATTTCTTCCTTGATTTCCTGGTCGGAGATGATGCGCCCTTGCTCGAGGTCAACCAAAAGCATTTTCCCCGGGCTCAGCCGTTCCTTATATAAAATGTTGTTCGGGTCGACATCAATGACGCCGACTTCGGATGAAAAAATAATGTAGTCGTCTTTGGTGACGTAATAGCGGGCCGGACGCAAGCCGTTCCGGTCCAAAATGGCGCCGATTTGCTTGCCGTCGGTGAACGAAATCGCCGTCGGTCCATCCCACGGCTCCATGAGACAGCTATGGTACTCGTAAAACGCCTTTTTCGCCCCGTCCATCTGCTCATCCCAAAACCACGGTTCCGGAATGAGCATCATCGCGACATGGGCCGGCTTCCGGCCAGCAAGAACGAAAAATTCGAACGCATTGTCCAAAATCGACGAGTCGCTGCCGTTCGTATCCAAAATCGGCACGACTTTTTCCAAATCCGCGCCGAACGCTTCCGACACAAATTGCTTCTCGCGCGCCGTCATCCAGTTGACATTGCCGCGCAGCGTGTTGATCTCGCCGTTATGGATCAAATAGCGGTTCGGATGGGCCCGCTCCCAGCTCGGGAACGTGTTCGTGCTGAAGCGCGAGTGCACGAGGGCAAACGCCGAACGGAACCGTTCATCTTGCAAATCCAAATAAAACGCATCGATTTGTTCCGGCGTAAGCAACCCTTTATAAACGATCGTCCGGCTCGAGAAGCTCGCTACATAGCACTCGTTGTTTTCCACACATTTTTCGAATTGTTTGCGGATCACATACAGCTTCCGTTCAAACGCCAACTCATCAGCCACGTCATCACTTGCCGCGACAAACACTTGGCGGATGAACGGCTGGCTTTGCCGCGCCAGTTTGCCAAGCTTTTCACGATCAACTGGAACTGTCCGCCATCCGAGCAGCCGTTGCCCTTCTTGAGCGACGATCTCATTGAACATCGATTCATAGTACGCCCGTTTCGCTTCCTCTTCCGGCAAAAAGAACATCCCGACCCCGTAGCGCCCTTTTTCCGGCAAGTTCATCCCGCCGCACACCGCTTGAAAATACTCATGCGGAATTTGCGTCATAATGCCCGCGCCATCGCCCGTTTCCGGATCGCTCCCTTGTCCGCCGCGGTGTTCAAGCTGGCGAAGCATATGAAGTGCCTTTTTGATAATGTCGTGCGACGGTTTTCCTTTCAAATGCGCATAAAACCCGATCCCGCATGCATCATGCTCAAATTCCGGGCGATATAACCCTTGCGCTTCCGGTAATCCGTAGTGTTTCATGCTGCCTTCCCCTCCCGTTCCGAATTGTCTGTAATATTCATTGTAGTTTTCAAAATTAATATAAACAATATATAATTTAGATAAAATCCATCTCATTTTGCGATCAATCAAAAGGAGGGAGAAAAATGGAGCTGCGGCAGCTGCAATATTTCGTGGAAGTCGCCCGGCGCGAACACGTCTCCGAAGCCGCCGATGCCCTCCATGTCGCGCAGTCGGCGATCAGCCGGCAAATCGCAAACTTAGAAGCGGAGCTTGGCGTGCAGCTTTTTGAACGGGAAGGGCGGAACGTGAAGCTCACCCCCATCGGCCGTCATTTTTTGCCGCACGCCGAAGCGGTGTTGAAGGCGGTCGATGATGCAAAGCAACAAATCGAAGAATATTTAGACCCGGAGCGCGGGACGATTAAAATCGGGTTTCCGACAAGCCTGGCAAGCCACATGATGCCCATGGTCATCTCCGCCTTTAAAGCGGAACACCCAAACGTCTCGTTCCATCTCCGCCAAGGGTCGTACTATTATTTAATCGAAGCGGTGAAAAAACGGGAAATTGACTTGGCCTTTCTTGGACCAATTCCCGCACGCGAAATCGGCATCAAAGGGGAAATTTTATTTTCTGAACCGTTTGCGGCCCTCCTGCCGAACAGCCATCCGCTCGCTCGCCGCGACCGGATCGTGTTAAACGAACTGCGCCACGACCCGTTTGTTACGTTTCCAAAGGGATACATTTTGCATCAAATCGTCATTGACGCTTGCCACCAAGCCGGATTTTCGCCCAACATCTCATCGGAAGGCGAAGATCTCGATGCCATTAAAGGGCTTGTCTCCGCCGGCATCGGCGTGACCCTCTTGCCGGAGAGCGCCCTGTCGGAAAGCTTGCTTCGCTACGCCGCCAAAGTGCCGATTGAAATGCCGCAAGTGAAGCGAAATGTCGGCATCATCGTCTCCGACCATCACGAGCTCGCCCCGTCGGTGAAAGTGTTTTACCGGTTTGTGAAAGACTTTTTCTCCGAGCTGGAGCGGTACCAATTGCGGGGATAAAAAAGACGCAGGCGCTGCTTCCTGCGTCTTTCTCTTATTCTTCTGCACGCCTGCCTCCCCCGTCCCCTTCACTCTTTTAGAAGACTGGTGATTTAATGAAAAAATCAGCTCAACAATATCCCTTCTCAAGTTAAGAAACCTTGTAAAAATGTCTCTTCTTTTCCAAAAAAAACCACCCATTTGACGAAAATGATCGTTTTTCACCGACCTTTTAGGAAGTGTTCGTGTCAAGGACAAAACAAGAAGGAATGTGGAAGCATCGAGCTTTTGGCGTTGCTTCAAGCAGACCGCGTCCCAAACGTCATCCCAGCCGCACCACCATCCGGCCGCGCAGTTCGCCGCGCAAAATGCGCTTAAGCGCTTGCGGCAATTCAGCGAGCGAAATCTCTTGAGCAATCCGCTCCAAATCCGGCTTTAAGTCGCCAGCGAGCCGCTCCCAAATGCGGAGGCGCACATCCATTGGACAATAGACAGAATCGATGCCAAGCAAGCTGACACCGCGCAAAATAAACGGATGGACCGTCGTCGGCACTTCCGCCCCTCCGGTCAGTCCGCTCACCGCCACGGCTCCGCCGTAGCGGATGCGGCTTAACACCGTGGCCAGCGTCCGGCCGCCGACCGGATCGACTGCCGCTGCCCAGCGCTGCCGATCAAGCGGACGAATGCGCTCAGCCGTGACGTCCTCTCGCGTCAACACTTCTTTCGCCCCTAAAACGCGCAAATAATCGTGCTCCGCCGCTTTGCCTGTGCTCGCTTCCACCGTGTAGCCGCGCTTCGCGAGCATCGACACGGCCAGACTCCCGACTCCGCCCGTCGCCCCCGTGACAAGCACCGGTCCGCGTTCCGGCGTCAGCCCGTGCTCCTCAAGACGGTGAATGGACAGCGCCGCTGTAAACCCAGCTGTCCCGATCGCCATCGCTTCTTTCAACGTCAACCCTTTCGGCAGCGGAACGAGCCATTCGCCGTGCAGGCGAGCATATTCACTGTAGCCTCCGAAATGTGTCACGCCGATTTCATAACCGGTCGCAATCACCTCATCCCCTTCGCGAAAACGCGGATGTTGCGACGAAACAACCACCCCGGCCAAATCAATTCCGGGCACAAACGGATACGTTTTCACAATTTTGCCGTCCGGAATGGACGCCAATCCGTCTTTGTAGTTGACGCTTGAATAATGGACGCGGACAAGGACATCGCCTTCCGGCAAATCATCCATGGAAATCGTCTGCACACCGGCGGTAAATTCTGTTTCGGTTTTGTTGACAACAAACGCTTGAAATGCGGACATCATTCTCTCCCTTTCCCCATACATTCTTCACTCATGTCATTCGACAAACAAACGCCAGATTCCTTTTTTATCATCCTGAACCAAGAAGACCCTCACTCCCGCTTGTGAGCGTAAGCGGGTGATAAATAAACGTCTAATGAAAGTCCTCCCTACACTTCCTTGATTTCTTTTGCTAAACTGTAAACAAACGTATTCTTAAAAATGAAAGAGGGTGAAACAATGGGCAATATCCCTGACTCGAACAAAATTTACACTTACGCTGACTGGAAAACATGGGAAGGTCGCTGGGAACTTATAAATGGAAAAGCATATAATACGACACCTGCTCCATCTTCGGAACATCAATTTGCAGTCGGAGAATTGTATTTTGCTTTGCGCCATTTTTTCCAAAACAAACATTGTTATGTTTTTATGGCGCCGTTTGATGTATTCCTTAGCAAAAATGAAACGTATGAAACCCCTGATGACATTGTCCAACCCGATATTGCCGTGATTTGCAATAAAAAACAGATTGTCCAAAAAGGATGTTACGGGGCACCTACACTGGTTGTTGAAGTCTTGTCACCTTCAACCGCTTTAAAAGACTACAACGAAAAATTTTATACTTACCAACACTATGGAATTGCGGAATATTGGATTGTTGATACTGCTAATAAAATGATTCATGTGTACTATTTGCACGAAGGTACATATCAACGACATGCAACATACGGACAACAAGACACGCTGCATTCCGCACAATTTAAGGACTTAGCTATTCCATTAACGTATGTATTTGAATGGGGTTAAAACGGCTCTTGTTCGGAATGGCCATTCAGTGTTCATGATCGATCTTTCGTCAAACACACAGGAATCGATGATCGGGCAGCCTGCCCTGAGGCAGGTGTCTAAGAATCTCCCATCTCGAAGAACAAGCGCATAGGCGGGAGAACGTTCAGCCCTAGCGACAGCCGCCTGCTTCTATGTTTTTCCGAATGTCTGCACGAAGGCAAACAAAACACCAGCCTGTCGACCCAAGCTGGCGTTTGTCCTTCTTCTTATTGAATGGCCGCTAGCGCCCCGGTCAAGACACGCACCACAAACGAAAGTTCATCATCCGTGATGCAAAGCGGCGGCGATAAGGTGAGCACGTTGTTGTACCCGGCGACTGTCGTTCCGTTTTTGCCGATGATGAGGCCGTTTTCTTTGCATCGATGGATCACTTGATTGACAAGCGACACATCGAGCGGCTCTTTCGTCGCTTTGTCAGCGACAAGCTCAATGCCGACAAGCAGCCCTTTGCCGCGCACATCGCCGACATACGGGTGGCCGGCTAGGTTCGTTTTGAGCTCATCAAGCAGCCATTCCCCTGCCTCGCGCGAGCGGTCAAACAGCCGCTCCGTCTCCATGATCTCGATGTTTTTCAGCGCCACCGCGCACGAAGCCGGGTGGCCGCCAAACGTATTGACATGGCGGAAGTAGTCGTATTCATCCGTTCCCTTGAACGCTTCATAAATCTCTTTTCGCACCGCCGTTGCCGCCAGCGGCAAATACGCGCTCGTAATGCCTTTTGCCATCGTGATGATGTCCGGCTTGACGCCGTAGTGTTGAAATCCGAACGCCGCTCCCGTCCGGCCGAAGCCGCAGATGACTTCATCGACAATCAGCAAAGCCCCGTGTTTTTCACACACGTCTTTGACCGCTTTCATATACCCGTCCGGAGGAATGAGCACACCGCCCCCGGTGATGATCGGCTCCATAATGACGGCCGCAATCGTTTCACTCAACTCCCACGTCATGACATCATCAATGGCCTTGACCGCCCGCAACCGGCGCGGGTCATCCGCCGCATCCGGGTCGCGGTACACATCCGGCGGCGGCACATGGATAAAGCCCGGCGCGAGCGGTTCGTATTTGTATTTCCGTTGCGCCTGCCCGGTCGCTGAGAGCGCCCCCATCGAATTCCCATGGTACGCCCGGTAGCGGGAAATGATTTTGTACCGGTGATGCTCCCCGCGCTGCTGATGGTATTGGCGGGCGATTTTAAACGCCGTTTCGTTCGCCTCTGATCCGCTGTTTGAGAAAAAGATGACATACTCATCGCCCAACAGTTCGTTGAGCTTTTCCCCGAGCTCGATGGCCGGCAGGTGGCTTTGCGTGAGCGGGAAATACGCCAGCGTCTTCAGCTGCTCATACGCCGCTTCGGCGAGTTCCTCGCGCCCATAGCCGACGTTGACGCACCAGAGCCCAGCCATCGCATCCAAATACTGGTGTCCAGCTGCATCCGTCACCCAGCAGCCTTTCGCTTCGGCCGCAATCAGCGTTGCTTGTGGGTTATACGGCTTCATCGAATGCCAGATATATCGGTCGTCTTTTTCGAGCCACAGTTGGTGGGGTTGTTCCGTTTTCATCGCCGCTTGACTCCCCTCTATTTAGAATCGTTTCATGTTATAGCCATTATCGCTCAATTCACCATGCTGTTCATTAGACAGAGTGTAAAAACGGTGAACACATTTGCTCCACAGTTTGACCACTGCGTTCACTCCCAACCGCGACCGTAGGATATTTTTAAGCGAAAAGCTTTTTCACGAATCCGTCGTCTTGTCCGATCCTCCTCAATCAGCCCAACGCTGCACATTCCGATGTCTGTACGAAATCTCGTCCGCATCCATCAAGCAGTCGTACGCTTTGATCATCAGCTCAATGGCCAGCCGTTTATCAGGCGCCATGAAATCGGGGCCAAGGAAACTTTCCAGCTTCTCTATACGGTGATACAACGTTTGCCGGACAATAAACAGCCGCTTCGCTGTCTCTTGTTTCGAGCCGTTGCACTGCAAGTACACCTTGAGCGTTTCTAGCAGCTTCCCATTGTACTTCCTGTCGTACTCGATAATCGGCCCTAAATATTGACAGGCCGTTTCGCGCAGATTGCTATATTTATCTAGAACCATGATCATCCGATACAAATGCAAATCCTCGTAAAATGGACTGACCGTTTGATCCTTCAACCGGTTTCGAATTTTCAGCGCCTCCAGCGCGGCTCGATAGCTTTGATTCATGGCAGAAAGAGAGTTGACAAACGTTCCAACGCCTATGGATAAGGAGGGAAGACGCGTCCGTACAAAATCTGACGCCTTAATGGATTCAATTCCATCTTCGACCCGCTTTTTCCACGTGGACTCACCCCGCCAATCAAGGGCGATAAACGCTAGCTGCCGGCCTATCTCCACAGAAAACACGAAAAATCCTCGCTGCTCAAATAGCGAACGGCATAAAAGCTTGAAATATGTCAAATCAAAATTTCCTTTTTGATGAGCCCTTTCCACCTTGCAAACCCACACAACTCCCCGACAGCTGTCAAAAGAGGGATGATGATCCAATAAAAAGGAAGAAATCTCTTGGTCTGAGTATTCCCCTTCAAGCCATCCTTTCAGCCACTCGTTTTCCTCCGTGCGCCGTTTCTCCTCAGCATAAAGGTTCCGCAATAAGTGTTGCGCCAAAGCAGTCGCAGTGCGATCCAAAATGAGAAGGTCAAACTCATTGACATCGCGGCCGTCAGGGAGAAGGGCCAGCTCCGCATACTCGGCGCCGAACAAAGAAATCGGCTTGACGACCGCATCTACGGGCCATCCGCTGTTCCCCGAACAGATGCTGGCCTCTCGTTTCTGCCTCGGCCGACATGGAATGTACTCCACATCCCCGCCCTGCATTTTAAAAGCCACGTGATGGCCTAAACAATCATGCAAACACGTTAAAATCTCCCGATGGTCATGAACGGTCAACAGCTTTTTGTTTAACTCTTGGGAATACGATTCAAGCTGGGAAATCATTTGATACTGTTGGTTGATCAAATGCGTATGGATGTCATGGGTGATTTCAACGAACGGGACTTCTTCAAGGAAAAAGACGATCGGGAAATCGTGCTGATCCGCCAGTTTTAACGCTTCATCAGGGATGGAAGAAGCATATGTTCCTAGTTCGATGCACAACCCGGAGGCATCGCATTCGATCAGTTGCCGAAGCAGCGATAAAAACAACGAAGCATCTTCCCGCCATCCGACTCCAGTGGATAAAATCAACTCTTTGCCCCGTAACAAATTGCTGATTTTCGTCACCTCGACGACATGCACCCACTTGACGATTCTGGACAACCCGCCTTTTCCAGCGGCAACAACGGCTCTTTCAAAATATTTTCTCCTTAAAACGTCAGCGACCGTAAGAGGAAAGCTGCATTCCATTCTTGCCTCTCCCCCTTTTGCTTTGTCTTTATTATCACAAATATTCGAAACTTTATAACTAAACTCCTTCTATAGCCGAGACGCCTATTGACAAATCGTCCAATGAAACTCCATTTTTAGTTGGCATTTTGTCTAATGTGTAGAGTGAATTTTTCCATATACACTAAAAACAATCGCGTAGTGAGATTATTTGAAAAATTTAAACTCTTTTTGAGAGGGGGGAATAGGGATGAATGATTCCGGTCTGCAAAAAGGATTGAAAGAGCGCCATATGGCTATGATTGCCATCGCCGGGGTCATTGGCGCCGGATTGTTTGTCGGAAGCGGAGCTGTCATCCATTCAACAGGGCCGGGAGCTGTGTTTTCGTATGCCTTAGCGGGTGTCTTAGTCGTTCTCGTTATGCGGATGCTCGGGGAGATGGCCGCGGCCCGTCCGACGAGTGGATCATTTGCCGCCTACGCCCATGAAGCCATCGGCCCATGGGCAGGATTTACGGTTGGATGGCTTTACTGGTTTTTCTGGGTGATTGTCGTTGCCATTGAAGCCAATGCGGGAGCAGCAATCATCAAATATTGGTTTCCTGACGTGCCGTTATGGCTGTTCAGCCTTGTTCTGACCGTTTTGATGACACTTACAAATATTTGGTCAGTAAAATCCTACGGAGAGTTTGAATATTGGTTCGCCTTCATCAAAGTAGCGAGCATCGTTCTTTTTCTCATTATTGGCTTAGCGTTCATTTTCGGCCTTGCCCCGGGCAGCGATCCGGTCGGCTTGAAAAATTTGACCGGCCATGGCGGATTGATGCCGCATGGGATCGGTTCCATCCTTATCGGCATTGTCATCGTCATTTTCTCGTTCTTCGGGACGGAAATCGTGACGATTGCCGCCGGAGAATCAGCCGAACCGCAAGAAGCCGTGTCGAAGGCCACTAAATCGGTCACATGGCGGATTTTAGTGTTTTACATCGGCTCCATCGCCGTTGTCGTCACATTGCTCCCTTGGAACTCGGCGAGCGTGTTGAAAAGTCCGTTTGTCGCTGTGCTCGAACATGTCGGCGTCCCTGCGGCCGCGCAAATCATGAACTTTATCGTATTGACCGCCGTTTTGTCCTGCCTCAATTCGGGGCTGTACACGACATCGCGCATGCTGTACTCTTTAGCGCAAAAAGGAGAAGCACCGCAACTATTTTTAAAACTAAGTAAAAACGGCGTCCCAGTTCGAGCGGTCATCGCCAGCACGTTGTTCGCCTACATCGCCGTCATCATGAACTACGTTTCGCCTGATAAAGTGTTTCTCTTTCTTGTTAACTCTTCCGGAGCGATCGCGCTGCTCGTTTATTTAGCCATTGCTGTCTCGCAGTTGCGCATGCGGCAAAAACTCGAGCGGGACAACGGCGCCGCCTTAAAAATCAAAATGTGGTTGTTTCCGTACTTGACCTATTTTACGATTCTCGTTTTGCTCGTCATTCTCGCCTCGATGTTGTTCATCCGCTCAATGGTTTCACAGTTGTTGCTGACGTTGCTCATCACTGCCGTCGTCATCGTTTGCTACTTCGTCTTCGCCCGGCGCCGCCTCAATCCAAACTACCAGCCGGCGGCATCCACAACAGCGAAAGATTGATCCCTATCACATGAACGGGCGCCCGTCGACACGGGCGTTCGTTTTGTGTAGAACAGATCTTTTCCACCCCTCTCGTCCAAATCGCGCTGTCATGTAAAAATGACAACTTTTTAAACTTCCGTCAGCTCCTATTACATTAGCTGCCATTCCGTTGTATACTTACATTGAGAATAAATTCACAAACTAGGAGGACTAAACATGATCGTCCACGAACTGATGGACATGGAGCACTTATTTGCCGAGCAATTGCAAGAAGGATATTATGTCATTCGCGAAACATACCAAAACGTACTCGTTGAGCCGGAAGACGGCGACACCGTCCGGCAAGTGGACGCCGGAACGGAAGAAGTCGTCACCATCGTATTTGATCCCGGCGACGAATACTCCCTCATTTGCCTTGACACCTACACTTTCGCCGACGGCATCCCATCTTTAGCGGAGCTCAAAGAAACGATTGCCGCGGAGTACGACGTCTTTGTCAACGACCGTTGGGCTGCGGCGTCGTTGTAAAAAAAGCGCCCGAAACGTTGGACATCAGAGACTCGGAAAACACGGGTATCACCTCAACCAAAGCGCCTTTCATCAACCTAGTCAAGGAACAGCCCGTTCGCCTAGCGAGCGGGCTGGTTGGTTCTCTCAATCCGAAACACTTTAAAGCCGATATCAAGCTCCGTCTTCCCCGTTTCATAAACGATTTTCTCCCCCGCGCGGCGGATGCGCTCGCGGCCAATGTCGCAAATCGTCCGAAACCCCACCCGATACGCCTCGGACGTTTCCGCAAGCCGTTCGGGAAGCTGCACCATTATAAACGACCGCCGGCCGCCGTCTTCGGCGTTTTGCTGCATGACGGCATGAGCCGTTGTCGCCGAGCCGGAAAAAAAGTCCAGGATGAGATCATCATCCCTCGTTGTCAACGCCACCATGCGCTGAATGAGCTTCACCGGCTTCGGGTAATCCATCACCGCGAGCCCATCGAACAGCTCCTTCAGCTCCTTTTTCGCCTCCTGCGAATGGGACACCTCGTCATGCGTCCAAATCGTAAGCGGCGTCACCGTCGACTTCACTTCGCTTAAAAACCGCTTCAGGCGCGGCACCCCGTTTCCGTCTTTGCCAAACCAAATGCGGTTATCCGCCGCCAGCTCGGCGAAGCGCTCCTTCGTCACCCGCCAGCAATACCCATTCGGCGGGGAAACGACCCGACCGCTTGGCGTCACAATCTCATAAATCTTTTCCGGAATCGGCGGACCCACCGACAAATCGCCTGACGTCCATGGACCGCGTGGGTCATTGTCTGGGTTGGCATACCGCCCATCCGCTTCCGGATGGCGCGGCAAGCCGTACCAAGCCAGGCGATCGATGTTTTTCGCATAACATAAAATGAAATCATGGTTGCGCGAGGCGAACTTGTTCATATTCACGGGCGAAAACGCCCGCTGCCAAATGAACGTGGCGACAAAATTCCGCTCGCCAAAAATTTCATCGCACATTTTTCTCAAATTCGCCTGCTCCGTATCATCAATGGAGATAAAGATGGCCCCCGTCTCGGCTAACAGCTCCCTCGCCACCCAAAGGCGCGGGTACATCATGTTGAGCCAGCCGGCATGGGCACGCGCTTCTTCCTGGATTCCGCTAGGAACAACGGCTTTCCCCTTGCGCCAATTGTCTTTGTACGTGAGCACTTTTCCTGTATTGTACGGCGGATCGATGTAAATCATTTGAATGGTTCCCGCATGCGACGTTCTCAGCAGCTTTAACGCCTCTAAATTGTCTCCTTCAATATACCAATTGTTCGTCGTCTCCCACTGTTTGCTCGCTGCCTGATCCGGCCGCAATACTCCGGACGCAGGCAGCTCAGCGAGCCGCCTCGCCTCCGCCTTCCCCGGCCACGTGAACTCATATGCTTCTTGCCGTTCGTGACCGCCAAACACTTTCTTCAGCAACTCCCAATCGATGCCCCCATCCACAACCGCTTCCGGAAAGAGCTTTTTGATCGCCTCAAGCCTTGCATCCGCTGCCGGTTTCCTTCTCCCGCCGACGTTTGCCATGGCACGCCCCCTCTCTTGTCGCGTATTCCTAGCACAGTGCTTCTTATCGACAAATCTTATTTCCATTATTTCTCCATGGCTCGGCGGTTTCCTCCCTTAATTTTCTTATCAACTATTCACCGTTCGTACATCAATCCCCATTCCGTCCCCAAAAAAATCGCCATGCCCCCTCTTCCGAACCGTGCGCGGCTGCGCTCAGCATGGAAACAAAACGAGCCAACAAATGGAGAAGGCGGCATGGCGGATGGCGACTGCTTATGCGGTTTTCTTATAGAAAAATGGGTGATTCGCGGAGACACCAAAGAATTTCCCAAGTTGAAAAGCGCCTTTATTCATCCTCTTTTCCTGTTCAACCCAGCCGTTTCATCGAAAACTCATCTTTTCTATGTTAAGGATGACGGACTCGGTACATTTGTAGCGCAACACCGTCGACCATAAACGTTTGCGCTTCCCCACGCCGTGAAGCGTAGTGCTCGAGCCCGAGCATAAAATTCACTCCTTCACGGTATTCCTCGTTGCCGATCACCTGAAGCGACGGCGACATGAGTTGGCGCGAGAGGAAGAGGATCGTCTTTTTCCGCGCCCGTGTAAGCGAAACGTTGAGGCGGTTCAAACTGTAGATGAACTCCCCTTCCATCACAGCCAGTTCAGGGTCGGCGACGCCGTAGCTAATGATCGCCGCATCCGCCTCTTGCCCTTGCATTTTATCAACCGTATCGACGAAAAACGGCGGGCGCAATTCTTGGCGTTCAAGCTCACGGCGAATGGCGCGGATTTGCGCCCGATGTGGCGAGATGATAAACAGCCCGTGGCGCCAAAACGCTTGATCGCCATCCGGCGTGTCATCATACCGTTTTCCATCACCATCAAGGAGCCGTTCCCGAAGCACCCTCGTTATGTTGGCCACCCAGCGCGCTTCGGCCTCATTTTCTTGCGTGCCGTGCGCACCATCATAAACGCAAACAACAAGCGGATAATCGGGGTCGATCGCCGCTTCCACCCATTCATCGGCAGTTGGAGCGTCGACGAGCGCCAATGTTTGCTCGGCAATTTGGCGGTTGAACGCTGTATAGTCACGTCCATAAATCCGATCGGCCGGGTAGCGGCAAAGCGCCTCATTCATACGGAAATTGTCCGTCAATTGGCGGGTATACCGCTTCTCGACATCGGCGTCAAACAACAGGCGGAAAATCGAGTCGAACAAGTGCGGCTCCCCTTCGCCGGCCGCATACGTCCCTTGAATGATCGGCGGCAGCTGGAAATGGTCGCCGACAATGAGCAGCCTGCCTGCTTTTTTGACATGGCGTAACGCCAACAGTGAATCGGCCACGCGGATTTGCGACGCCTCATCAAGGACGACGACGTCAAACCCTTCTATATAGCCTTTTTCGTATGCCCTTTGAATGCCGTACAGCGTGGCGCCAAGCACCCGATGGCCGCCGCTGCCAAGCCATCCGAGAAGGTCACGGTCCGCCACCTCGGCGATTCCTTTGGCGTTTTCCGTCTGAATCTCGCCGAGTTTCGCGATATGGACGCTGCGCCGCGGCGCAAGCTCCTGAATTTTGCGCAGGCAGTTTTCAATCGCCGCGTGAGTGAAGCCGGAGATGAGAATGGCAAGCCTCCGCCCCTGATGTTCGTAAATCGCCATAAGCAACTGAAGAGCGGCGGCGATAAAGTGCGTTTTTCCGGTGCCAGGCGGCCCCCAGACGAGTGTCAACGTATGACGAAGAAATTGAAGAAACGCCTGGCGCTGGCTTTTCGTCAGCCCGCTTTGGCGGAGGAGCGCCTTCACCTCCTCTACATCCCAGTTGGGACGAAACGTTTTCCGATAGCGAATCGGATCGCGAATCAAGTCCAAGATGCGATGATTTTCCTGATCCAACTGTTGCAACGCCTGCAAGACGCGCCGGGTGGTAAAATCGGCATGCCGGATCGACAGCCGATACTCCTCTCCTTCCACAAGCGGGAACCGGTCGATCCATTTGGGCAACTCGAGCTCGAGTTCAGCTGTCTTGCCATCATCTTCGATGGCGCGAATGCGGGTAAAGTACAAATTGGCCCATTGGGGCGGCTTCCATTCGCTGGAATACTTATAATCTGGAAACGCCTGTTGCGCCTTTTCCCCTTCCTCATTGCACTCCGTCAAAATCCAGCTCGCCTTTTGATCGATCGCTTCAAGCGCCTGCCGGTTGTTCAATCGGAACCGATCGCCGCCAAGGTACGTGACATGAAGCGTCACTCCGTTCTCAAGCCGCTCCGAAAGCGGGAGCAGGCGGCTTCGGCGAATTTCCAAGTAGTTTAATAGCGCCTCGTAGCGCGCCATAAACGCCAGCTTGGACACAAGCGGATCACGGTAATCAGCCAGATCGGGAAAAGCAAATTTTTCCGGCCAGACAATAAGCGGCGAAGGATGGACGCTCTCAGCCCAGACGCGGATGCCTTGGATAATGCTGCTTGCGGCCCAAAGACGCCGGCTTAGCTCCTTCTCGACCGCTTTTCGTTTTTCCTCGTCCCCCGTTTGCCAGGCGTCGTGCAGCACATCCAGTTTCATGGCGTTTGTCAAACGAAATGAAAAACGCTCACTCGCCGAGTACAGAAACGGCGAATCATTGTAGGCCGCAATATATCGCGACAAGTCTTCAAGACGGTACGCGACATGCGCCGGCAAGGCGAACAGCTGGCTCACGGCCGTTGTCAGGACAACGACAGGAAGCGGAACGATTTCGGACGGATGATCGCTGGCGCTTGCTAACACGCTGCTATGAAAATACGACAGCAACCGAACGGCTTTTTCGTTATACCCCGGATCCAGCAAAAGCTCTTGAAGCAACTGTTGCACATTGTCCCATTCATAGTTGTCGACGACATACGCCTGCACGGACTTTTGCGCCCGCCACTCTCGCTCTCGGTTGTAATCGTGCACCGTATGAAGCAGGCGGTCCAGCGCATCGGCCAACTTTCGGCCGACCTCGTCACATTCCTCAAACGAACCGGCGATAACATGATGCATTTCCGATCCCGTTCCAAACACGTCTGTTCCACCAACACGGTACAGCGATGCCGCCGCGATCTTGCCCGTCAACGGGTCGCGTTGCGCGGTGAGAATAAGACGGATGTCTTCCCATATCGGCATATGCGTCACCGCCCGATCATAAGGAACGACTTTTTCTTGCATGATGGCCTCAAGCTGCGCTTCAAGCCGCCGAAGTTGGCGCGCCAGCCCGGCGTTTTGTTTCAGCACATGCCTGTTTTCTTGACGTTCAAGAAATTGGCGAAACTCACCGATCGTCTCAGGCAGCTGCCGCTCACGGATGAAGCGGGACGTGTAGTTCGATAAGTACGGAACGAGGGAAATGTGCTTCTGTTGCCGTGCTTTGTCGAAACAATAGTCATAAAACGGACACCATTCACACCGGTAATCTAAGTGCCAAAACAGCTCATCGGGTTGCTTCTCGGCCAGCGCCGTCAGTTCGCCAGCCAAAAACTGTTCGAGATACGGGAGCAACTGGCTGATATCCGCTGCTTGCGGCTGCTCGGTTTTGTACGTCCATACCCCCGCTTCGCGCCAATCCACATTGCCCCTAATGCCGTGCTCCTCTAAAACGGAAGACAAAATCAAGGCGTACAACGCCGTTTGCACGCGGTGGGAAAGCTTCAACACGTCTGATGATTTGATGTCGATGATGCGAAACACAAAGCCGTTTTGTCCCGGTATGCACTCAATCAAATCCGGGCGGCACGCCGCAAAATGGATGTCGTCCCGATCCAACCCGTACCGTTCGTAAAAGCGCGGCGGCGCGATCAATGTCGGCTGATACAAATATCGCTTGCTCGGCCGCTTCAACTCGCGGATCGTTTCCTCGCCATCCAAATAGCAGTGGGAAATCGGCACGCCAGGCTCTCGCTCTCCCATCTTCACTTGGCCGGCCAAATGGGTCGTGATCACTTCCTCTTCCCACTCAACTCCTCGGCGCAGCACTCCCTCATGAACCGCGGGCCGCTCAAACAGCTCTTCCGGCACATCGAGCTCGCCGCGCCGCTCTTTCGCCAACGACTGAAAATAAAAATTCCGCTCGCACTCATGATAAAAATAGCTTGCGATTTTGGCAGGAGAAACGTAAAGCATACATCGATCCCTTTCTAAAACGTACTGGCCGATGCCCGCACTGAGATTTGTCAGTTTGTTTATCCATTGTATCATATGTTTGTACGCTTTCCTATATACACCATTCCTGCTTGTCTAACAAGAACATATGTGCTATAATGAAGGAAATTAAGATGAAAGAGGGGCCAACATGAGCGAAGAGATCCTCTTGCAACTGTTCGACCGGCTCGGTCATATCGAAAACACGTTGCATCTCCTCGTCGAAAGCCACAAACGGCTGGAAGCGGAACAACAAGAAATGCGAAAAGAGCAGCAGGAGATCCGAAGAGAACAACAAGAAATACGGAAAGAGCAGCAGGAGATCCGAAGAGAACAGCAAGAAATGCGCAAAGAGCAGCAGGAGATCCGAAGAGAACAACAAGAAATACGGAAAGAGCAGCAGGAGATCCGAAGAGAACAACAAGAAATGCGAAAAGAACAGCAGGAGATCCGAAGAGAACAGCAAGAAATGCGGAAAGAGCAGCAGGAGATCCGAAGAGAACAGCAAGAAATGCGAAAAGAACAGGAAGAATTCCGACGGATCCAGCAAGCTCTCCTTGAAGGCCAAAAGCGGTTAGAAGAAGAACAAGCCCATATCAAAGCCGGCCAAAAAGAGCTGTATGATCTGATGTCTGCTCTTCTTCACCGCCAGGATGAAACCGACGCTGCACTCGACGCCCTCGCGATGGACGTGCATAAACTTCACGGTGAAGTCTCTTCCATCCACCAAAGACTCGACGCCTTAGAGAAAAAAGTCGATTCCCATGCCCAATCATTCACCGAACAGCTGAACAACATCAAGCTTGACATCACCTTCCTCTCGAACAAAGTCATCGAACACGAACGGGAAATCTACAAAATTAAGAATGTCATTTTATGACGATAAAGCAGGCGGGCCGCCTAAGCCCGCCTGTCCGTTAGCTACGCTCTTGTTCAACTTATTTAACCATTTCCCCCGTCCGTCAGTTCAAACAGCCCGATTTTTCCTCCTTTTTTCGCATGTGTAAACGATCCCTCCACATAGCCGAACAATTCGCTTTCCAGCAAAGCGTCAGGAATGGCCGCACAGTTTACAGGAACGAATGGGCGGTCAGCCCGCGGGCTTTCCTGATGAATCGCCTAGGCGAACAGCTCCTTGCCGGCTCCGCTTTCCCCCATAATGAACACTGGCAAGTCCGACTCTGCTGCCCGTTTCGCGATACGGATCATTTCTTTGAGTCGGCCGTTATGCTTGTTGTTATTTTGTATGTGCCTGTGCCGCTCTTTACGACGACAAAAACGCAAAAATCTCCTTCACGGAAAAATGCACCTCGGGAAACATGGTCGATGCAGCCGCTCCGTTGGCTGCATCGTACACGTCTTCTAGCTGAAACGTCCCCGATTGCCAAACATATTTTTCCATCACCTGGTGCTGATAATCGACAAGCCAGTACTCGCGGACTCCTGCTTTCTCATAATAATGACGCTTAAGCAGCCGGTCGTTGCGGGCCGTGCTTGGCGACAACACTTCCACCACTAGGTCGGGGGCGCCGTAACACCGACCTTGGCGCAGTTTCGTTCGATCACCAATAATAGATAGGTCGGGCAGCACCGTTACATTTTTCGTTCCTTTTTGTTCATCTTCAAACAAAAGAACGACTTGGAGGTTGCTGCCGAACACAAGGCAAGGACTTCCTTTTAACGCCATGCGAAACTCGGCAATCAAATTGGCGACCACCCCTTCATGCTCATAAGGAGCTGGGGACATCAACACAATCGTTCCTTCGTACAGCTCCATCCGCTCGTCTCCAGCTAAAGAAAAGAACTCGCCGAGCGTATACCGGCGTTGCTCGCCTGATTGGCTCATGCCGCTCTCCCTCCCGCACATGCTATTTCCTCTATATGTAAGCAAACCGTTTGCTCGCCGACAATCGCCTTTGCCAATTCCCTCACGCTAAAAAAGCGCCCTGCCCAAACGGCAGCGCACTTTCCTCAACTTCTTATCCTTTTACAAACACCGTTTTAATCGCCGTGAAAAACTCGATGGCCGCCCGTCCTTGTTCCCGCGAGTGGGAGCTGGACTGCTTCATCCCGCCAAACGGCGCTTGCAGTTCGACGCCGGCGCTTTCTTCATTAATCCGGACGAGTCCGGCCTCGATGTCTTGGATG
This sequence comes from [Bacillus] caldolyticus, assembly GCF_003595605.1. Classification (NCBI taxonomy): domain Bacteria; kingdom Bacillati; phylum Bacillota; class Bacilli; order Caryophanales; family Anoxybacillaceae; genus Geobacillus; species [Bacillus] caldolyticus. The sequence goes on from NZ_CP025074.1 coordinate 592,747, forward strand.
AACGCGAGCATCTTGCCGATATTTTGCGTGAAAATCGAGGCGCTAAGGCCAAACGGTGTGTCATTGGCTAAGGCTAACGCTTCTTCAAACGTGTCCACTTTAATTAAGGCGAGCACCGGCCCGAAAATTTCCTCGCGAGCGATCGTCATGTTCGGGGATACGTTCTCAAACACCGTCGGCTCTATATAAAACCCGTTTCCGAGCTCTCCATCGACCAAGCGGCGGCCGCCGCAAAGCAATGTCGCCCCTTCTTCGATCCCTTTTTCGATATAAGAAAGAATCGTCTCCAACTGCTTCCGGCTGGCGCACGGGCCCATCCAGACGCCTTCTTTCAGTCCGTCGCCAATTTTCAACTGTTTAATCTTCGCTAATAATTGTTCTTTAAACGATTCATAGATGGAACTCTGAACGAAGACACGGCTTGTCGCCGTACATTTTTGCCCCGTCGAACGCAGTCCTCCGCTAATCGTCGCTTCGACGGCGCGATCAAGGTCAGCGTCCTCGAGCACGATCACCGGATTCTTTCCGCCCATTTCCAGCTGGTATTTCGCCCCTCGGGCCACCGCTTTTTGGGCGATCGTTTTGCCGACTTCATTGGAGCCGGTGAAGGTGATGCCGTGAATATGGGGGTGTTCGGCGATCGCATTGCCGATGACCGATCCTTTGCCCGTCACCAAATTCACAACCCCGGCCGGCAGCCCCGCTTGATCAAAGCACTCCACGATTTTCGCGGCGGTGACAGCTGTTTCTTGCGCCGGCTTAAACACAACGGTGTTTCCATAGACGATGGCGGGTGCGATTTTCCAAATCGGAATCGCGACTGGAAAGTTCCACGGCGTGATGACCCCAACCACGCCAAGAGGCACGCGCGTGGTAAACATCAACGCTTCGCCGTCCATGGATGGAATGACCTCGCCGATGGACCGCATCCCCTCCCCAGCATAGTAGCGCAAAATATTGACTCCCCGCTGCACTTCCCCTTTTGCTTCCGGGAGCGTTTTTCCCATTTCTCTTGTCATCGTTTCGGCGATCTCGTCAAGCCGTTTCTCAAGAACGTCAGCCGCGCGGAACAAATACTCTCCGCGTTTCGGGCCGGACAGCTTCCGCCATGCCGCCTGCGCCCTTCGCGCCGCCTCCACCGCGGCGTTCACATCTTCCGCGCCGGACTCTTGAACGTAGCCGACGATATCATCGATGTTGGCTGGGTTAAGGCTGGCTTCGATTTTTCCAGTGGAGGAATGAATCCATTCGCCATTGATGTAATTCAAGTATGTTTGTTTTTCTGTTCCCATCTTCATAATATCTTCTCCCCCTTTCCATTCACGTGATCGCTGCATACGATCTTGGAAAAAATGTTTGCCCCTGGTCATGATCTGAAAAATACAAGTTCATAACACTACTATAATATAGTTGAAATATTTTGTGAATTATATAAGTTGCAACTTTTTTACATAGCATTGTTCGCTCTTTTTGTCACCGTGCCAGCTTTTCAAGTGATAAAGATAGGACATGGAGATCGGAAATCCTTTATTACAACCTAATATAGATTGAATGCGGCTACAATGAACAAAACACCGAAGCCATTGCATGAAAGCAACAAAAAACCAACCTCCCCTAAACAAGGAGAGGCTGGTTTCCATTTCACCCTGACCACTTTAATCATGGAAATTCGTCCCATCCGTCACTTCTTTGACGATGCCGGCGCGGATGACGAAGTCGCCGAAGTGTTCACCGTCAAGCCGCTCTTTCGCATAGCGGGATAGGAGCATGCGCAGTTCGCGCAAAATTTCCTCCTCGCCGATGTTTTCGCGGTACAGTTTGCCTAAGCGCGTGCCGTTGAACGCGGCTCCAAGGTACATGTTGTATTTGCCGACCGCTTTGCCGACGAAGGCGATTTCCGCGAGCACGTGGCGGGCGCAGCCGTTCGGACAGCCCGTCATGCGGATCGTGATTTCTTCGTCGCGCAAACCGTTTTCATCGATAATTTCCTCGATTTTATCGAGCAGTTTCGGCAAGTACCGCTCCGCTTCCGCCATCGCCAAACCGCACGTCGGCAAGGCGACACAGGCGAGCGCGTTGCGGCGCAAGGCGGTGTACCGGCGGCCGTCGGTCAAGCCGTATTTGGCGATGAGCGCCTCGATTTCCGGCTTTTTCTCGCTCGTGACATTGGCGATGATCAAGTTTTGGTTTGGCGTCAACCGGAAATCGCCGGTATGGACTTTCGCGATTTCGCGCAGGCCGGTCATCAGCTTGTAATCGTCGTAGTCTTTGACGCGGCCGCCTTCGACAAAGAGCGTGAAATGCCATGTCCCATTGACGCCTTCGACCCAGCCGTAGCGGTCGCCGCTATGCTCGAAATGGTACGGGCGCGCTTCGCCGAGCCTCCAGCCGAGGCGGCGCTCAATTTCTTCTTTCACCGCTTCCAGCCCAAGCCGATCGATCGTGTATTTGAAGCGGGCGTGTTTGCGCGATGAGCGGTTGCCGTAGTCGCGCTGAACGGTCATAATTTTCTCCGCCACTTCCACGACTTGATCCGGCTTGCAGAAGCCGATCACTTTCGCCAGTTGCGGATACGTCGTTTTGTCCCCATGGGTCATCCCCATGCCGCCACCGATGGCGACATTAAACCCGGCAAGCTTGCCGTCTTCGACAATGGCGATGAACCCGATGTCTTGCGAGAACACATCGACGTCGTTCGACGGCGGAACGGCGATGCCGATTTTAAACTTCCGCGGCAAATACGTCGGTCCGTAAATCGGCTCTTCTTCGCCGTCAACCGCCGGCGTCCCCGCCACTTTCTCGTCGTCCAGCCAAATTTCGTAATACGCCCTCGTCCGCGGCAGCAAATGGTCGCTGATCAGCTTCGCCCATTCGTACACTTCCGCGTGCACTTCCGACTGGTACGGATTCGGGTTGCACATGACGTTTCGGTTGACGTCGCCACACGCCGCAAGCGTCGTCATCAGCGCATTGTGAATGGCTTGCATCGTTTTTTTCATGTTCCATTTTAAGACGCCGTGCAATTGGAACGCTTGGCGCGTCGTCAGCTTCAACGTGCCGTTCGCATACTTGCGGGCGAGCTCATCCATGACAAGCCACTGCTCCGGCGTCGCCACCCCGCCCGGCGTGCGGACGCGAACCATGAACTGGTATGCAGGCTCCAGTTTTTGTTTTTGCCGCTCGGTGCGCACGTCGCGGTCGTCTTGCAAATAGCTGCCGTGGAATTTCATCAACCGGTTGTCATCCTCTGGAATTCCTGCGCTGAGCGGGTCTTCCATCGTTTCCGCGAGCGTGCCGCGCAAGTAACGGCTTTCCTGCTTGATGCGCTCCACATCGCTTGGCGGTCCGTCCGGCGCTTTTAACTCGACTTTCGCCATTTCCGATTCCACTCCTTCTTTGAGATTAATAGACGTCGCGTTGGTATCGTTTTTGCTTTTGCATCTCCGTGACATACGCTTCCGCCTGTTCACGGCTCATTCCGCCTTCTTTTTCGATAATCTCGATCAACGTCTGATGGACGTCGCGCGCCATGTGTTGTTTGTCGCCGCATACGTAGACGACGGCGCCATCCTCGAGCCAGCCGAACAGCTCTTTGCTTCGCTCGAGCATCCGGTGTTGGACGTATATTTTTCGTTCTGTATCGCGCGAGAAGGCGACATCCATTTTGGTCAGCACACCGCTTTTCAGCCAGGCGAGCCATTCCGTTTGATACAGGAAGTCGGTCATAAAATGTTGGTCGCCGAAAAAGAGCCACGATTTTCCGTTGGCTCCTGTCGCCTCACGCTCTTGCATAAAAGCGCGGAACGGCGCAACCCCAGTGCCTGGACCGATCATAATGATTGGCGTCGATGGGTCTTTTGGCAGCTTAAAATTCGGGTTCGGCTGCACAAAGACCGGCAACGTATCGCCGATTTGGACGCGTTCGGCGCAGAACGTCGAGCACACCCCTTTGCGCAGGCGGCCGTGCGACTCATAACGGACCGCGCCGATCGTCAAGTGCACTTCATCTGGATAGGCCGCTAAGCTGCTCGCGATCGAGTACAGGCGCGGCGGCATTTTGCGCAAAATCGAGATGACTTGTTGCGGCGCCGCATCCCATGGGCCGAAGTCGCGGAACGCATCCAATAAGTCGCGGCCTTTGGCGTATTCTTTCAGCTTCGCCTCATTGCCTGGGGCAACGAGCGCTTGAAGCTCGCTGTTTTTCGACAGCGGCGCAAGCTTTTGCAACAGCGCTTTGGTCAACACAGTGATTTCAAAATGGGACGTGAGCGCTTCTTTGAGCGACCGCACTTCCCCGTCTTTGTCGATCGTCACCGTTTCTTCCGGGTTCCATTTCATTTCTTGAATGATGAGATCGACAAGCTCCGGATCGTTTTTCGGGAAGATGCCAAGCGCATCGCCCGGCTCATACTTCAACCCCGATCCTTCAAGAGACAATTCGAGATGGCGCGTTTCTTTGTTCGATCCGCGGCCGTTTAAGTTGATGTTTTCCAGCACCTCAGCCGGGAACGGGTTTTTCCGCGAATAGACGACAGCTGGTTCCATTTTTGGCGCCGTGGCCGCAGCGGACAAAAGCGGCGTGGCCCCAACATGGGCATTCGCTTCTTTGCTTAACTCGCCAAGCACGCCATCAAGCCATTTCGCCGCCGCTTCCTCGTAGTCGACGTCACAGTCGACGCGCGGATAAAACCGCTCTCCCCCGAGCTCCTCGAGCCGCTTGTCAAAATCTTTCCCCGTCTGGCAAAAATGTTCATACGACGTATCGCCAAGCGCCAAGACGGAAAAGCGTAAATGATTCAGCTTCGGCGCCCGTTTGCTGTGGAGAAATTCGTAAAACGATACCGCATTGTCCGGCGGATCGCCTTCCCCATGCGTGCTCACAACAATGAGCAGCGTCTCCACTTTCTTTAATTCGTTCGGCTTAAAATCAAGCATGGACAACACTTTCGCTTCAAACCCACGCTCTTTGAGCGCTTTGCCGGCTTTCTCAGCCAACTTTTGCGCATTGCCGGTTTGCGAGCCGTACAATACCGTCACTTCTTTCGAAACCGGTTTGCTGCTTCCAGCAAACAGCGCCGGCGCTTCGGCATCCAAAACGGCGACCGCCGCCTCGGCAGCAGCCAAATACCCGCTCAGCCAAAGCTTTTGCGACGGCGTCAACGTTGGCAACAAACGATTCAAAAGCTCAATCTGCTCCTGGGTAAACGGACTGTTGGTTACTTGCAGCTGCAACGGTGTCCACCTCACAATATAAAATAAAATGGAACGATTGGCGCCGTTTCGGTCTCAACGACAGGACGAACGCCAAATTCCATTATTCCTATAAGCCAAGTATACTTTAATGAGGGTATCATATTTACACTTTACCGCAAAACAAAACATTAGTAAAATAAATATAAATTATTAAAACTATTAGTATTTCTAATAGTACGGTCATCATGGGGACGGAGGAGAGGCGGACATGTACTATGAAGAGTTAAAAACGTTCATCACCTTAGCTGAAGTAAAAAACTTCACCAAAACTGCGGAAATTCTCCATTTGTCGCAGCCAAGCGTCAGCTTGCACATCAAAAATTTAGAAAAAGAGTTTCAAACGAAACTGTTCATCCGCTCCCCGAAGCGGCTGCGCATGACGCCGACCGGCGAGCTCCTATACGACCGCGCCAAACAAATGGTGGCGCTTTATGAACAAACGAAACAAGACATTTTGGAACACCATCATTCCGTCAAAGGAAAATTGAAAATCGGGGCGAGCTTTACAATTGGAGAGTATATTTTGCCGCCGCTTTTGCCCGATTTCCAAAAACGTTACCCAGAGTTGGAGCTTGAGGTCATGATCGGCAACACAAAAGAAATTGTCGAACTCGTCAGATCATATCAAGTCGACATCGGCTTGATCGAAGGGCAAACGAACGAAAAAGAACTGTCCGTTCATCCGTTCATGCAGGACGAGCTTGTCATCGTCGCCTCCAACCGCCACGAACTGGCGCAAAAAGAGGAGGTCACGATCGCCGAGCTGCAAAACGAAGCATGGGTGGCGCGCGAAGTCGGGTCGGGAACAAGGGAATATTTCAACCATTTCATCCGCTCGAACGGGCTGAAAGTCAAATCGCTCATGATCATCAGCAGCAACCAAGGCATTAAAGAAACGTTGATCAACGGCAACGCCCTGTCCTTGCTGTCGCGCAGCGTCGTCGCCCGCGACATCGAGCACGGCCACCTGTCCATCGTTCGCCTGAACCATCCACCGTTTTACCGAATGTTTTCCTACATCTATGCACCGATTATGGAAAACAAACAAAACGTGCGCATTTTCCTTGAAGCCTTGCAAACCAATTGGACTGGCGTCAGCCAATAACAGAAGGGCGTGGTCATGGATGACCCGCCCTCACACTTCCATCTCCCCATGGCGGATGTGCGGCATTTCAATTTGAATCGTCGCATGGCGAATGTGAAAGCGCGTTTCGACCAAATCAATCGCCCGCTGCAAAACCGCCTGTCCATCGCATCCTTCCTCAATGAGCAAATGGCAGCTTAACGAATCAAGCCCCGAGGTGATCGTCCAAATATGCAAATCGTGGACATCGATCACCCCATCAATGCCCGAGAGCGCCGCCTTCACTTCCGCATGGTCAATCGCCGCCGGCGTTCCTTCCATTAAAATATGCACTGTCTGCTTGACTACGGCAAATGCTCCTTTTAGAATCAAAACCGCCACCGCGATGGAAATGAGCGGATCGGCCGCGTACCAATCGAACAGCCAGATGACAAGCCCTGCCGCCATCGCCCCGACCGAGCCTAACGCATCGCCGAGCACGTGCAAATACGCACTGCGGACATTGACGTTCTCTTTGACATCCCCTTTGCGCATTAACACCCAAGCGCTCACGAGATTTGCCAACAACCCGACGGCGGCCACCGCCATCATCGGCCCGCTCGCGACAGCAGGTGGATTCACAAACCTCCCGACCGCTTCCCAAATAATCCAAGCGGCAATCACCACCAACGTGACCCCATTTACTAGCGCCGCTAAAATCTCGAACCGGTAAAATCCATACGTTCTCTTCGGCGACGCGGGCTTCGCCGCCAGCCAAACCGCCGCCAGGCTTAACAGAAGCGAAATGGCATCACTCAGCATATGCCCCGAATCCGAAAGAAGAGCAAGGCTGTTCGTCACAAGCCCGCCGACAAACTCGAGCACCATGATCCCGATCGTTACACCGAGGGCAATCGCCAGCCCTTTTTGATTTCCTTCTCTGCCGTGATGATGCCCGTGATGGTGATCACAATGGCCGTGCGCGTGATGATGCATCCATCTTCTCTCCTTATTTATTGGTGTTGTGCGTGATCAATCGCCTGCTTTAGCAACGAAATGACATGTTCGTCATCACATGAGTAAACCAACATCTTCCCCTCACGGCGATATTTCACAAGCCGCAACGTCCGAAGCAGCGCCAACTGATGGGAAACCGCCGATTGCGACATGCCGAGCACTTCCGCAATATGGCCTACATGGCATTCTTCCTGCGACAACAAATACAACATCTTCATCCGAGTCGGATCCGCTAGGGCTTTAAAGATCCGTGACACTTCCTCAATCACACTTTCATCTAAAAACGAATGATCCTCTGCGTTCATGGCTGTTCCCTCACATTTTAATATATGAGCATTTGTTCATATATGCGAATCATAAACCGCTTTTTTTTCTTCTGTCAATCCTATTTCAAGCTGCAAAACCCCATCAGCATCAACAGCCGATGCACTGACACCCCCACAACGGCAGCCGACAAAGCAAAAAAAAGCAGGGGCCGATAGACCCGCTGCTTTCCCATTACGATTTCAGCCGCACCGCCGTCCCCGTCGCAATGCACATCATCATGCCGTCGCGCAGCGTTTCAAAATCGAGATCCACCCCGATGACGGCGTTGGCGCCAAGGCTTCTCGCCTTATTGACCATCTCCTTGATCGCCATCTCCCGCCCTTCGGCCAGCTTGCTTTCATACGTTCCGCTCCGCCCGCCGATGATGTCGGTGATGCTGGCGAGAAAATCACGGACGACATTGGCGCCCAAAATGACCTCTCCCGCTACGATGCCCAAATACTCTTCAATTTCTTTTCCCTCAATGGTATTGGTGGTCGTGACAATCACAGCTATGTCCCCCTCGTGGCTCATCATAATAGGTGGAAGCACCCAATTCCATTATACTACATTGCATCTATGACGTCGCCGATGAATCTGTCCGCAGTGCAGCCAATGCCGAATGAGTACCGTACAGCAACAACTGCGCGATGCCGACAAAATACTCCGATTCGCGAATGATGTGATCGAGCACCACCTTGGCGGTCGGGTTTTGGCTGACGGCTTTGCTGCGGGTTTTGATTTGCCGGCATAATTCGATGAACTGAAGGCTCTGCTCTAGGCAGTACGACACAAAATGGAGCACTTGTTGATGCAGTTGTTCAGGAACATAATGGCCGGCCCGAACCACCGATTCGATATAACGGACCGCGTGCTGATGCGCAGCCGAAAGCGCCTCCTCCCATTTTTTCAACGCTTCTACATATGGCGCTTCCAATCCAGACGCAAGCTCGCGAATGACGACCGTATGTTCTTCCTCTTGGTGCTTCCAGAATTCAATCTCATCCAAAACGCGCAGCGGCATGTGTGGGCCGTAGTAAAATTGCACGCTCTTCCCTCCCTGTTTCCCCTCTTCTTTCAGTGTATGGGCAAAACAACGCGGATATGCACCATGATCGAAATGATCACAGCCTTCGTCCTTGTTTTACCTTGAAGATCGGCATAGCGACATGCATAGAAAACCGTTATCCAAAGGAGGCCATCGTGGAAGTGGACGCCCACAACACTCCAATCAAGCGAGTATATTTGAAACGGCTGATCCGGCAAGACGCGACGGGAATATGGACGGTGGTGGGATATGATCCTGCTCCATAATGTTCACAGAGATGAATACTGATCTCCACTATCTGCGTCATGAAAAAGGAGAACGGCCATCCCCTTGTTCTCCTTTTTCTTCGTTATTCCCATAGAGTAGTGAAATCCTCGTCATTGGCACGGTCATTGTAGCTGATGCCGGATGGACGGCTATTAACGTCTAAAATCGGAAAAGCCGCCCCAACACGTTTCGTTCCCCGTCGAGACCGGCTTTTTTCCTTTTGTCAGCCGCGAACCATTTGGTACACATGCATTACCAAAGCAACGACCGCCGCCACTCCAACAAACGACACCAAATACAAAATCGGCGACCCCGTGTGGCCAAACACCACTTCATTTTGCAGCATGGCCGCTTTCTCCCAAGCATTCTCCACATCGGGCTTGTAAAGCTTCGTTTTCCAATACCCTATGCCGATGGTGGATGCCAAATACACGACATGAACGATGATCGAAATGACGAAAGCGTGAATAACGGTTTTCATGAACATCCCCTTCTCACCTGTCGGAAATATGGACGGTCCTCCATTAGAGGCGTCGGCGCAAATGTCCATCCATTGCATCCGCATTCCGATACGATCTTCTATCATTTTATCATACAAGTTGCGCAAAACCATCCCCTGCATATTTCCGAATCGTTCCTTTTGATCAAACGTTCAATCCCCCAAAAGAGGGGATATTCACAGACGCTTGATTGAAGTAAGCTTAACTGTAGCATCGCTTTTCTCCATCCCATCAAGCACATGATGGGTGTGAAACGCCAATAACAAATGAATGAACATTCATTCTGTTGTGGTATAATGGTAACAACATCCTCACACCAATAAGGAGGCCCGTTCGCCATGCTGATCGAGAAAGTGATCAAAAAACGGTTTGAAACGGAAGTGGTTCAAAACGTGCATATCGCCAAAGGAACGGCGACGTTTCAAGGCGTCCGCCTCACCGTCCGCTGCTTTGTCATCGATGGGGTGCTGATTGACACCGGCGCCAAATCAATGGAGCACGAATTCACCTCGTTTTTTCAACACCAAGACATCGATCAAGTCGTCATCACCCACTATCACGAAGACCATACCGGCTGCGCGGCATTTTTGCAGCGAAAGATGGGCCTGCCCATCTACATGCACGAACCGATGATCCATTATTGCCAGCAAAAGGCGGACTATCCGCTATACCGAAAAGTGTTTTGGGGCAAGCGCGAGCCATTCACCGCCAAACCGATCGGCGCGACGTTTTCCTCACGAAGCGCAACGTGGGACGTCATCCCGACGCCAGGCCATTCCATCGATCATGTGGCGTTTTTGAACCGCGAAACGGGGCAATTGTTCAGCGGCGACTTGTACTGTCAGGAGAAAACGAAAGTCATCTTGCGCGAGGAAAACATCCCGGCGATCATCGCCTCCTTGCAACGCACGTTGACATACGATTTCGGCGACGTCTTCTGCGCCCATGCCGGCTATCTCCCAAACGGGCGCGAGGCCTTGCAGCGAAAACTCGATTACTTGCTTGAACTTCAAGGCAACATCATCGATTTATATGAAAAAGGCATGCCGCCGAAACAAATTCAAGAAACGCTTTTCCCGAAAAAATATCCGATCGTCTTTTTTTCGGCGAAGGAGTGGGACTCCCTTCACATTGTCCGGTCGGTCATTCAAGAATATCAAGCGAAACGGGCAAGCTGAAGCGGACGCTTCCCGGAAATGGCCATAGACCATTAGAGCAAGCCCATATTCCGTTTTCTTCCATTTCAAATGAAAAATTACTATCTTCGCCAGCAACGGGACAAATTAAGAAAAAACGAAAGGATGGGTCCCGTCGATGAACGAAACACCGCGCGTCAAGCTGCACGGGTTCAACAACTTGACGAAATCGCTCAGCTTCAATATGTACGATATTTGCTATACGAAAACGGCGAAGGAGCGGGAGGCGTATATCGAATACATTGACGACGTGTACAATGCCGAACGGCTGACGAATATTTTAAAACGTGTCGCCGACATGATCGGCGCCCATGTGTTAAACATCGCCAAACAAGATTACGTTCCGCAGGGCGCGAGCGTGACGATGCTCGTTTCCGAGGGGCCGGTCGTCGAGGTGCCCGAAGATGACGGCCCTTTGCCGGAGGCGGTGGTGCTTTCCCTTGACAAAAGCCATATCACCGTCCATACATACCCAGAATATCACCCGAATGACGGAATCAGCACGTTCCGCGCCGATATTGATGTCGTCACATGCGGGGAAATTTCGCCGCTCAAAGCGCTCGACTATTTGATTCATTCATTTGACGCCGACATTATGATCATCGACTACCGCGTGCGCGGATTTACGCGCGACATTCACGGATACAAGCTGTTTATCGACCATGACATTACGTCGATTCAAGATTATATCCCGGAGCACATTCGCGAAAAGTACGATATGATCGACGTAAACATTTACCAAGAGAATATTTTTCACACAAAATGCAAGTTGAAACAGTTTGACTTGGACAACTACTTGTTTGGCTATGCAAAAGAGGATTTGAGCGAACAAGAAGCGAATGAAACAACCGCCAAGCTGAGAAGGGAAATGGATGAGATCTTTTACGGAAAAAATATGCCGAACACCGTTTGACGTGGGCGCCTTTTTGACGCCTGCCGGCTTTCGGGCCGGCCCACACCGGTTCCCGATTGGCGCCGTCTATGGTATGCTAGTAGAAAAAAGGAAAAGGTGTTCATGAATGAAGTACATCATCGTCGGAGCCGGCATTTTAGGGGCCTCGACCGCTTACCATTTGGCCAAGGAAGGCGCAAACGTGATCATCATCGACCGCGGCGACAAAGGGCAGGCGACCGGTGCGGCGGCGGGGATTGTCTGCCCTTGGCTGTCGCAGCGCCGCAACCAAAAATGGTACCGATTGGCCAAAAACGGAGCGAAGTTTTACCCCTCCCTCATCGAAGAACTGCAAGCGCTCGGGGAAACGGACACCGGTTATGCGCGCGTCGGCGCCCTATGGCTGCACACGGACGAACAGAAACTGAAACAAATGGAGGAGCGCGCTCGCAAACGGCGCGAAGACGCGCCGGAAATGGGAGAGATCGTGCGGCTTCATCCCCATGAGGCGAAGGAGCTGTTTCCGCCGCTTGGCGGTGAGCATCATGCCCTATATGTGAGCGGCGCCGCCCGAGTGAACGGCCGGGCGGTGCGGGACGCCCTCACAAACGCGGCCCAAAAGCTTGGCGCCGCCTACATCCGCGGAAACGCCCAGATCCTGTTTGAAGGCTCCCGCGTCATCGGCGCGAAAGTCAATGGAGCGAAATACACGGCCGAAGCGGTCATCGTCACAGCCGGCGCATGGGCTGGCGAACTGCTCGAACCGCTGGGCGTTCGGTTTGCCGTCACTCCGCAAAAAGGACAAATCGTTCATCTCGAATGGTTGGCAGGCGAGACTGGCCGATGGCCGGTCGTCATGCCGCCGAACAATCAGTATATGCTCGCCTTCCCTAGAGGGCGAATCATCATCGGAACGACCCATGAAGATGAAGCGGGGATGGATGTCCGCGCCACCGCCGGCGGCATCCACGAAATACTGGACAAAGCGCTCGCCGTCGCGCCAGGGCTGTCGGCGTGCACCTACGTGGAAACACGGGTCGGGTTTCGCCCGCGCACGCTTGGATTTCTCCCTGTCTTCGGGTCGCTTCCCGGTTTTACCGGACTTTACGCAGCCAACGGCCTTGGCTCTTCCGGGCTCACCGTCGGGCCATATTTAGGCGCAGAGCTTGCCAAGCTTGTGCTCGGCCGCCCGACCGAACTTGATTCGTTCGACTACAACGTCGCCGAGGCCATCATCCCGCTTTCCTGACGCTGCCGCACGGTGCAACACTAGCACTCCCACCCGATGCCCAACTGCCGCGTTCAGCGGCCAGCGCCGGCTGCGGGCTTGCCCCATGCAGGCCCGCAGCCCGTTTAGCTGTTTTGTCCTTCGTATTTTTTCAACTGTTCCGTCAGCTGTTGAAACAACGCCATATCTTTTCGGTCAAGCGCCTGGTCAATTTGCATTTTCAACACCGATAGTTCATGACGTTTCAGCGCCTCATCCAACACTTGCTCGGCCGCCTTCGCCATTTTCTCATGCCGCTCGTGCCGCCTGACATTTTCAAACGCTTGGTGATCAATAAGCCGAAGGTACGAAAAATTCCTTGCCTTTCCTGGAAAATGGAGCGTCAAATAGAGCGGCTCGTTCGGATGCAGCGCCAAATCACCCATAATCGAGGCAAGACTCGTGCTTTTTTGACCGCGCCGATAAAAGACGAGCCCTTCCTCTTCCGCCATCGCAGTCGAAATGATCAGCCACCGCGCCTGCTTTTGCTCGGTTTCCGTAAAATGGACGTTCTCAAGCAAATGGGGGTGTTGAAGCAAGTATTGCAGCACAAATCGGGCATCGGGATGCTTCAAACGATGCTGCTGCAAAAACGTTGTTAAGAACTGCCGCTTTTCTGAATAGGACACCCATCTCGTCATAGCCTCACCCCCTTCAACTGCTTCTCCATGGAAGATAACAGCGGCCGCAGCGCAGGATCGTCTCAACAAGCCTCGATGATCCATTGCTATTCCATTCACGTCTTTGTTTTCCAGTATACTTGATTGCGCCCCGCCGTGCATCTGAAAACCGCAGGGCAAGGCCCCTTTCATTCCGACACCAAGCGGCAAACGAAATAGAAAAACAGCCGCCCTTCATTTCCAGGCGGCTGCTCCTTCTAAGCAACGGGCTCTCGGCTTTCCTTTCCATTGCTAAGACCTATGGCCTACGCCAACTGCATCGCAAAGTGGCCGTTCAATCCGAGCGCTTCCGCTGTAGACGCTTGCACTTGCCGCAACAGCGCTTCGTTTTTCATCAACGACTCGCCGTAAGACGGAATCATCTCTTTCACTTTCGCCCGCCATTCGTTCATCCGTTCTGGGAAGCACTTCTCCATCACTTCAAGCATGACATGAACCGCCGTCGATGCCCCTGGCGACGCGCCGAGCAACGCCGCGATCGAACCATCAGCCGCATGGACGACTTCCGTGCCAAACTGCAGCGTTCCTTTGCCGCCAGCTTCCGTGTCTTTGATCACTTGCACGCGCTGACCAGCGACGACGATGTCCCATTCGTCGCTTTTCGCCGTCGGCACGAATTCCCGCAGCTCTTGCATGCGCTGTTCTTTCGACAACAGCACTTGCTGGATTAAATAGTTGGTCAAGGACATATTTTTCACGCCCGCCGCCAAGATCGTCAAGACGTTATGCGGCTTGATCGAGGTGAACAAGTCGAGCATCGATCCGTTTTTCAAAAACTTCGGCGAAAACCCGGCAAATGGCCCAAACAGCAGCATCTTTTGATTGTCGATAAACCGCGTGTCCAAATGCGGCACCGACATCGGCGGCGCGCCGACTTTCGCTTTGCCGTACACTTTCGCGTGGTGCTTTTCCACAACCTCCGGATTGTTGCACACCATAAACAACCCGCTCACCGGGAAGCCGCCGATTCCCTTCCCTTCCGGAATGCCGGACTTTTGCAACAGATGGAGGCTGCCTCCCCCGGCCCCGATGAAGACGAACTTGGCCGCATGAAGCTCCACCGCGCCCGTGTCCAAATTCCGCACTTTCAGCTCCCATAAGCCGTCGCTTGTCCGTTTGATATCCTCGACATGATGGCGGTAGCGGATCTCCACGTTCTTCCGTTTCAAATGTTCAAACAGTTGGCGCGTCAACGCCCCGAAGTTCACGTCCGTCCCCGATTCGATCCGCGTCGCCGCAATCGGTTCGGTCACGACCCGATCTTCCATCATGAGCGGCACCCATTCGGCCAACTTTTTCGGATCATCTGTGAACTCCATCCCTTTAAACAGCGGATTGGCCGCCATCGTTTCGTGGCGCTTTTTCAAAAACGCCACATTGTCTTCCCCTTGCACAAAGCTCATATGTGGCAGCGGACGGACGAAATCTTTCGGGTCACGAAGAATACCGCTGTTGACTAAATAAGCCCAAAACTGCAAGGAGACGTAAAACTGCTCATTGATTTTAATCGCTTTGCCGATGTCGATCGACCCATCGGCCTTCTCAACCGTATAGTTCAACTCACACAGCGCCGCATGCCCCGTCCCGGCGTTGTTCCACTCGTTGGAGCTTTCCGCTCCTGCCTCTTCCAGTCTTTCAAAGACGACAATGTCCCACTCGGGCGCCAATTCCTTCAAGAGCGTCCCCAACGTCGCGCTCATAATGCCCGCGCCGATTAAGATGACATCCGTTTTTCCTTGTTTGTTGCCCATGTTTACCATCCCTATCCATGAATAGTTGTAAAAGAGCATCGAGCGAGCGCTCGAAATGATTCCACCGATACCCCTTTTGTTTTTGAGGGCGATTACAAAATTTATTATAACACAATTGATTAATAGTATGTCACTATTATCGATTTTAACAAAAATATATTAATATAATTCAATGCACCGTTGCATATTCATGACATCAACACGACCATCCGCAATCGCCCTTCACAATAATTTTACAAAATCGTTGAATATTTCGCCACCGTCTGGCAAAAAAATGCGGAATTTTTTCAGGAGGGGAAGAAGGAATCAAAGAGACGATTCGGAAAATGAGAGAAAAGGAAATGAGCATCGCAGACATTGCAACTATTCTTGACATGATGGAAGAAGACGTTCGAGAACGGTTGGGTGACTAGCCTTGCCAACGTTCGGAGAAATGTCCTTGCGAATAGGCAAGGACTTGTGTGATGGTACAAAGTGACCGGTTCAGTCAGCATTCTTTTCTCCGGTTTATCTGTCAACGACTTACCGTTTCCTCCACAGTCATGGGCTGTCGATAAGTGATATCTGCAAACACAATGGGAGGACATCCGTGCGATTGCACCCATCCGTTTGATGTGCAGGCCATGCGATTTAATTTCTCGACATGCAAAAGAAGGTTTTCCGCGAAGCCTTGGTTACAGGCCGTCAAGTTCTGGAACGATGTAATGGTAATTGTATTAACCCCCCTAACAAACAATGACCTACACTTCTTCCAGCTGAACCTGCTTGCAAATAATTTGCAGCAACGGCTCTGTATAATCAAAGGTATAGATACGAAAATGCTGAAATCCGCTTGAATCTGCTGCTGCATGTTCGAAGCGAATCATGGTAAACAAGCTGTCAAAATGGAGATCCTCCCTCGACATTCCTATGACTTCCTTCCTCATTTTGTACTCTACAGCCAAGCAATCCGTAAAATGCAACACGAATGTTCTATTTTCCTCTCTATTCTCCTGTACATCCCAATAATAGTCGATTGTGATAGACAAATCTAACGGATTGTTCCACTTGATATCCGTTATAATGCTATCTGTGAAGTCAAAATGGTCTTTGATTTCTTTATAGTTGTTGGCAATGATCATTTGACTCCCCCTCCTCTCCAGCATGAAAATGCCTCTTCTTTTCAGGAACACCGATCGTCACAACACCATCATGAAAACATTCGATTGCATACTCTCCATGTTGGCAAAGAATAAAAGTGTCTGACCCTACTGCCACACATCATCAATAGCATGCAGAACTCTCTCTAATGTCGTCTGGATGCCAGGGTTATCAGAATAATTCCATAGCACAATCACATCGTAATGATCAATTCCCCTTTGCCGCAGCCAATCAACTACTTCCGATGCATGCTTTATGTGTTTCTTTTCCGATACCTTTTCCCAATCGATTCTCCCCCAAGGCAAGATCGGGAATCATGTGCACAAATAATCAAAATATGTTTCGGTTTCCCCGCTCGTTAACATCCTCAAGTTCTCATGGCCTATTGCATAAACACACTCTTCAAATAATGTCATGTTTGCCCCCCGCTTCAATATCGTTCGATGCCACTGTATGTACTGTATATATTTTTATGTCTTTTCCACATGCATTGAACTCAACGTGAGCGCCACTCTACATTCCTTGCCTCAATAAGAATGATATTCACCCCATCGGATTCCCAAAAAATGAAAAACGACTGCAAACGCAGTCGTATCAAGGAGTTTACGAATTTTCATCCGAACTAGTCGGATCATTGGAACGGCCCCGAGAGGATTCGAACCTCCGACGCACGGTTTAGGAAACCGACGCTCTATCCACTGAGCTACGGGGCCATATGGCTCTCCTTTTTCATTCTATCCATCTGCACCTAAAAATTCAATAGCTGATAGAAAAACAAAATAGAGAACTTCAACCCCGATCCCTCCAAAGTTCGCTCTTCGTTCCCAGCAATTCAACCGTCGGCGGCTTCTTTGCACAACGATCCATCCCCACTGATCGCTCCAATCCGCATCCATCAGCCGAATCCCGCTTCGTTCCGAGGCAATGGAATAGAACGTATAGGTGACGATTCGCAACATTCATCCCCTCTCAAAAACACCATCTTTACAGCCACACACCGCCATTGCCCCCGCATTTTTACGAGGCGCCCCGTCTGCACGGCAACGCGAAGCGATGGGATTCGCCGCAGCCTTGAACCGCTGCTTCCCTGATCGCAGGCAAGACGACCTTCTCGCGCCACCGCCCTTGCAAACACCGCAACTTGATCAGCGTTCTTAGGGAGCACCATCCGCACGACGAACGGTTGGCCGTTTATCATCATCAACATCCTTGGCCGAATCGTCCCCCACGTGGAAAGAACGGTTCCTCACGAAAGAAACCAACATAAGGAATACCATTCGTGAACATAAGGTCGAAATCCTGCATGAATGAAAAAATGGAGAGCTGGGGAAAGCTCTCCGTTTTTCGCTTGTGTGTTCCATCCAAGTCAATACGACGAAATCCCTGCCTTGGCATAAAGGCTCAACAAACATCAACTCGCTTAATCGGGAAAACCTCGAGCAACTAGGAAATCGGCCCCAAACGGCTTTTATTCAGGCACATACATTTTCTGCAGCGGAAGCAGCGCTCTCGCATCGCTAGGCATGTTCTCATACCAATGAACAATCAAGTTGACCAGCTCTTCCAAATCAATCAGTTTCACGGAATTATGTTTGGCGACTGCCTCTGCGTGGGACGTAAAACCGCCTGTGGAGACGAACAGGCAATTGGCATCAATCGGGTTGGCTCCGAGAAGCTGCTGGATTTCCGGGGCCGAGGCGGCGCTTTTGCGATGCTTCACTTGCACCTTGATTACAGGTTTTTCAAAGCCAAACGCGTCCTTATAGGCGAGCACATCCACACCGCCGTCAGGGCCTTTCGGACTCACTTGCACATTGTACCCCATTGCTTGAAGCAAGCCCGCCACTAAATCTTGCATTTGCCACGGATCAAGCTTGTCCACTTTGTCCTGGATCATCATCAACGCTTTTCCAACAAGGTCTTCAACGATTTCTTCCGTTTCCCCCTCTTCATGTTGAGGTTTTGAGAATGGTTCACTGTGTAAACGCTGCTCGATTTCATCGCCCCATTCGTCCACTCGAAACACCGTCAGCGTCGAACCTAAACTGTTCTTCGCTCCGTCTGACAGCGAATCCCTTGGAACTGTCGCATTTTCCCATTTTACCCGGATGATGTTCGGATAATAGGGATGCCCGATGGAGGGATCGTAACGATGCTCTTCTGTCACGGTTCCAACAATGTACTCCCTTTTCTCTTTTGAATATGTGATCACTCGATCGCCCTTTTTGATTTCATGGGCAAACCGCCATACTTGATTCACCCAACTCGTTCTCGATTTTGGTTTTGACTCGGCAAACACTTCATCCGCCTTTCGCTGCAGCTGTTCTTTCGACCGAAAGCGCTTCGGATCGCCCAATCTCGCCCAACCGATCGATGCGATGCCCTTTTCCAGCCAAAGCGGAATCAGTTCATTGCGATCGCCCGCGCGGATCATCCACCATTTTGACATCCGGGTTCCTCCTTTTGGCAAAAAGAAATCGCTCCGTGAAGCAGCCATTCTTCTAAAAACAGGAGCCGAAACAATGAGCCTATAGCTCGCCGCTATAGGCACTACATTTAAGATGTGCCAAAACGAACAAACCGTATAACATAAGCCCATCCATCGGTGTTCCTTCACCTAATTACAAATGGTTTAATCGATTTCGTTCAATTTTGATCGTATGATCTTTTCCATCCAATACATCTGCGCGCTTGCTGCCGTAGAGGCGAAGCTTGGGAGAGCCTTTCACCGCTTTTATGGAAAGCCGCGGAGTTCCCCGCACTTGTTGTCTTTGCAGGTCGACACACTCGAGAAACTCATTCCAACGGACGATGGCAATCACTTGATTGGAGTCACTCGGCTGTTTCTGTGCGCAGACAAATGCAAACACGATTTCTTTTTCCTGGCTGTGTTCGAGATCAATCTTGTTAATTTCAGCAATCTCATGATCGCTGAATACAAACGACCAAGTGAAATCTTTGGAGCCGGATGGATTCGTGTTGTATTTCGTGTACATAATATAGCTCGCTTTATTCGTCGTGACTTCATAAATTTGTCGGTTGTCATTTTCCTTTTCAAACAGCGCCGGCGCCAACCCGCCGTTGACCAGCGCGGAAAGAAGTGCTCCATAGTAATAATCCGCTTTACGAATCGTTGCCATCCCGTGACCCCTCCCTTTGTCATAGATAAAAAGATTCAGTTGATTTGATTGTATCAACTTTTGTAAAACGTTGCTGTCGAACTCACATTTCGCACCCTAACAAGGTCGAAACGAAGGATTTTTTATTTAGTTTTTCAGAATAACGTTTTGACCAACACAACGAGCGATGGCAATCCTTTTTTACCATCACTGGTCGTTCCGTATCGCGTTACACGTAGATGCTCTCATCCATGCTCAATCCCTGCAGAATCCTTCGCTGGTCCGGGTTGAGGGAGCGATCGAGTGCGCGTTGGATGCGCCCGTCTGGCAGCTCCAGCAGGACGACGTTCACATATGGAAACAGCTGAAAAATCGCCTGTCCCGTTGGCCGGGTCAGCTTGCGGCCTCCAGCCCCTTTTAACGGGTGTTCCGGAGTGATGAACTGACGCACCCGGCGCTGAAAAACGCGGTAAATCGCTAGGGCCAAGAGAAATAGATAGCCTAATACGGCCACTCGTTCTGGCTTTTTGACATCAATCTCATCGGTGAAAAACGGATCTTTCAAAAACGCGAAGTTCATTTCCACCGAGATTTGCCCTTTATACGGCTTCAAGATTTCTTGGGCATCCATTTGTTGGCCCTTCCATTCCTTCGGAACGGTCGTGACGAGAACAAACCGGGACGCTTTCCGTCTTGCCTGTTCCCATGCCGGTTGGTCGAATTCGACGTTTAGGCGAAGGGTGTACAGCGTCTCCATCTCGGGTTCCGCCCCTTTTTTCGGCCGTCCGCGCCGTTTTTTCGGACGCACGATCTCTTCGACCGCGGCCTCCACCCGATGAAACCGAGGGCGAAGGGACGCCTTGAGGGACGTCAAGGCTGTTCGGCGTCTTCGCGGCAGGAGAAGGGGTGGCGCTCCCAACGGACTTGTTCCTCACGAAGAAGCTCCGCTTCTTTGGTTCGTTCTTTTTCAAGCGTTTTTCCTTTGCGCTGGTCGAGCGCGCTCGATTCGACGACGATCAGCCGAACCGAGTGGCCTTCATAGGTCGAGGCCGTTTCCCATACCCGGTACGTGGCGCCGTTTCTCTCCGCTAGGGTAAAGGGTTCGCTCCACGGGATGTGAGGCGAATCGGCCTCCGCTAATGCCCGTTTCACGATCCGGAGCGACGAAGGGCCTCTGGTAATCAAAAAGGCGTTGGCGGCTTTCGTCTGCGCCAAGGTGTCTTTCGTCATCGCGGCGGAATCGGCCACGTAAATCCATTCGTCGTCGATCTTCGCTTGCTTCAGCTGTTCATGGACTCGCGACAGCACCTCGGGATTCCACGTTTTGTCCGGCTCGTTGCCGTCGTGCACGTCGCCGTAAAACGGGATGCCGTCCTCGTTGCCGATCAGGCCGAAGCCGATCTGTTTTTGCCAGCGATGGTGGCGATTATAGCCATAGGTGATGTGCAACACATCCGACGAATCGGATTCATACGCGCCGTAAACGGTCTTGTCCGTCGTATCCGCATGGAAGGCGCGAAGAGAGAGGCCTTCTTTCTTGTAGATCTGCACGAGGCAAGACGACAGGACTTGATGGATATTCGCCTCATACAGCCGGTTCAAATGACGGGCGATGGCATCGTCGTTGAACCAAGACGGATTCAGCCCTGGCCGAATCAGCTTCGGCAAATCGATGTCATGCGCCCACCGTTCCAAATGAACTAGGGCTTGCCGGCCGCTCAAGATATCCAGAATGATTAGGCTGACGATATCGCTGGTTCGGGTTTGGCATTGGCGATCCACCGGAACCAGTCGGTCAATCAGCTGGGAGAGGCCAAGATCCTTGAAGATGGCGCTTATTATATTCAAATAGGAACTTTCATAAATCGCACGAATTCGAACGTCCATGATGGGAAAACTCCTTTGCGTTCCTTGTGTTTCAAGGTTTTATTCGACATGGAGATAAAAAATCCTCTCGATTTTGGTCGAGAGGGTGCGAAATGTGAGTTCAACCTAAAGGGGGAAAGCTATCGATTACGGGAAAAAAGGCTCCAACAAGAAAAACAGAAGGATCAATGAGGTCCTTCTAGGGAATTTTAAACCGGCGATTTTTGGGAAAAAATAATCGGCCTTGACACCCTAAACCATAAATAGTTATAATGTAGGTCAAAGTACATTTTTGTTATATTATGTATAAAAAAGAATTTAGGAGGAGAAAAATGGATGAAAAATTTATTAAAAAATTATTAAAGGAAACCGAGCATAGGTTATTAGATTTTAAAACCACTTTTTATGATATATCAGATAGAAAAAGTAAAACTGATTTTGTCAAAGACATACTTTCTTTCGCTAATTCCACTATAAACGAACCAGGTTATATTATCTGTGGAGTCAAAGTTGACTACACTGGTGAAAAACAAATATTAGGTGTAGATAAGAACACTAGAGTGGATGATGCAAATTGGGTACAACTCCTTAAATCATATAGTAGTCACCCTGTTAATTTTAAAATTGAAAAATTTACACTAGATACTTACAACCGTACCTTAGTAGTTATTGAAATCTCTAAAGACCAACATCGACCAGTTATCTGTACAAAAGACGAGGGAGAAAAGTTACGACAAGGTGCTATTTATTTTAGAAATGGTTCTTCAAACGATATTGCAAAAGATTTAGTCACAATTGAGAAAATTATCTCTAATTCTACAAGATTAAATCCAAATAACACTATATCCAATGACCCAACGTACAATAAGTACTCAAAATTCCCACCCCCTCCTTATTATAAATTTTTAGGAAGAGATGATGAAATCAATCTTATTTATGAAGAGTTGATTTATCATCACAAAAATTATTTATTATCCTTAACTGGAGATGGAGGAATTGGCAAAACTTCAATAGCTTATAAAGTTGCACACCAAGTCAAAGAAAGTATAAAAAATGGAGAAAACGAGTTTGATGATGTAATTTGGATTAGCGCTAAAGATCAGAGAATATATTTCGATGAAAGAAGGCAATTACATAGAGAATTTAATTCATTAGAGGACTTATATAATAAAATTTTATTAGTTTTCTACGATAAAAATTTCATCCAGAGTTTAGATTTTTATAAAAAGGAAGAATATGTGAACCAAGCTTTAGAGAGTGCTAAGTTTTTTATTGTGTTGGATAACTTAGAAGTTTTTTCAAATGAGGAGATAGCCGATATTCATCGTTTTATAAAAAATGCTCCTCTAGGACATAAGTTTCTTTTAACCTCTAGACACGATCTTAGAGTTCAAGAATTTATCCATATTGAAAAATTCGGAGAGGATATTAGCAAAATTTATATATCTGAGCTAATAAAAGATCTTGTTCAAGATGAAGAAACTCAAAAAAGATTCGAAATTCAAATTTCTGATAATTTCGACCGGTTTTATAAATTGACAAACGGAAATCCGTTGTATATAAAATTTTTTATTGCTCAAATGATTAGGAATAGAGGCATCAATGATATTTTAGAGAGAAGAAACCTAGAAGCTGAAAAACCTTTAAAAGCATATTGTTTCGATTCAACACTAAATAATCTTGAAGCTAATGAGCTATTATTAATGTACTCCTTAGCGGTATCAGAAAATAATCATCTAAGCTTTCATGAATTAAAATATGTTACATCGATTGAACATACTGAGCTTCAGAATGTTTTAGAATCTTTATGTTCTCAGTCTATGCTCTATAAGGAGTATCAAAACGGGCAACTAGTCTATTCATTAAATAACTTATTACGTTCTTATTTAATAGAAGAGAAAAGAATACCAGGTGCAGAATACAATCGTCTTCATCAAAAAACAAGAAAAATATCTAGGTATACTAAGAATATTCGTGAAGACTATGCTTTCAACTTTGGTTTGAAAACATTAATAAATAAGAATGAAATCATGTCTTACAATATGATTTTAGAAGTATTAGATACCGATGGTGTACAAAGTGAACAATATTTACAAGAGATTATGACTTTATACCCTGGTAATTATCTTGTACCATTCTATAAAAACTTTATTAAAATAAAGGAGAGAAAGGTGAATCCATATAATATATATTCAGACATTAATAGTGAATTTGCTCACGTGATTAATATGAATAATTACGATGAGCAAAAAGTAATGCTGTACGTTTGGAAATCATTTTTATATCTAATGCTTGAAAAATATGACGACATAATTCAAGACATTGATTATGTTATGAAAACATATAACACAGAACACAAAAGTTTATTAGGTGTCTTGAAAGGATCTGCTTTAAATATGCAAGCATTACATGAATATAAACACGGGCGGTATACAAATCACGATCAATATAGAGAAGAAGCCGACAGTTTATTTCAAGAATATTTTGAGGACTTTTTATCAAAACCGTATTTCTTTTTTATAAAAAAACATATGTCCTTTGCTTATAATAAAAATAATCATCACCTGAAAAAACAAACTCAAAAAGTAACCAACTTTTCTCCCTTTGCAACAGATATTTCTTTTTTGAAAAACCAAAGATTATTTTAAAATCTTACTTAACTTTTTATTTTTAAATAATTTAGCCCAATCAAATCCAATCCATATAAATTTTTTGACTTATTTGACTTATTCATTCGTCCAACAATATTGAGAACAGTTCCAGCTCACGCTTTGTAATATTGCTGAAATGACAGATCATTACGCTGAACAACTTTACAAACAATACTTTGGAGATCCAAATATATTGAAAATATAAAAATAACAGGCTCTTCACCACAAGTTGTACTTGATCATTGAAGATCGGTGTGCATAGAGAAAATAGAGGGTACAAAAAATGCGAATTTTCCTGTATGGTAAAGGTGTCCAAACCAAACCATTGGAGGAAAATTCGCATGTACGCTCAGTTTATCAAAGAACTCATCGATTTACCAGATGTTTTGATTCAAAAGGTGCGAAAAGAAGAAGAACGTTGGATTTTCGAACTTTCTCTTCCCGAACAATGCCCGTTATGTCCTGTTTGCTTGAAACGCACGATCAAAATGACAGGAAAAAAGAAGCAATGGATGCATGGGTATGCTCAACGGATCGGCATCTTTTGGGTGGAACTCCCTGTGGAGCGTAGACGTTGTTGTACATGTGGCATGACATTCAGCACGTCTTATCCCGGAATTTCCCCTCGAAGTGCAGCGACGGATGCGTTTCAGCAATGGGTGGCGCAATCTTGCATCGGAACATCCATTCAGGCGGTGGCTCGTATGCTCAAGCTTCCGTACACGACCGTTGAACGCTGGTTTTATACCCATGCCCCTTCCTTCCTATCGAATGACATCCAACCAAAGGCAGTTTGTGTCGATGAGTTTGCGTTTCGAAAAGGGCATGATTACGGAGTGGCAGTCATGGATGCCGAAACGGGAGAAGTGTATGCCGTTAAAGCAGGAAAGAACGAGGAAGCCATTGGACGTGTGTTGGCTCCTGTGTCTGGTTCTGTTCAGTATGTCGTGAGTGATTTGGCTCCAGCGATGAAAAAAGCCATTCAAGGGGGGTGTCCGGAAGCGAAGCATGTGGTCGATTATTTTCATGTGATTCAATTGTTTACGGAAGCGTTGGATCGATGCCGCCAATCCTTCGGAAAAGGGAACAAGAAACACGGGCATGTTCGGTATGTTTGCCGCTTATTGACCCAGTGTCCCGAGAAACTCACCGAGGAGGAGCGCCAAACGGTGCGGGAGTGGCAGAAAGAGAGCGATTCCTTGCAGGCTGTCTATCAATCCCTTCAACATTTTCGTTATGTATCCAAAAGCCAAAGCGAGCGACAAGCGAAACGTCGTTTGAACGCCTGGGTTCATCGGTATTTGTTTTGTCCTTGTTCTGCTGTTCGCGCCATCGCAAAATCACTCGTCAAACGAACAGACGAAATCATATCGTGCATTTTATCCCCTTATTCAAATGGGAAAATGGAGGGAACAAATAACAAGATCAAGCTGATGAAACGTCGGGGATACGGATACAGAAATATCCAGCGTTTTGCATTGCGGGTTCGGCTAGAAACAGCTAACATACTTTCATGACAGGTGCAAGTACAACTTTTGGTGATGAACCAAATAACAGATAAGCGAGCCTGTTTGGCTTGCTTATCTGTTATTTACATCATGATAAAAAATTAATACTTTCTATACAGCGCCTCCAACCCTTTAATCGTCTTATTCGAATCTACATCATCATGTGGAATTAATAAATATACCCATTCTTTTCCGTTGTTTTGACGAGCATGATCGGATGCATATTTGCACCAGGTGATAGCCGCTTGTGCTTTCTGCGCTACTTCTCGATCTTCTTCGATTCTGTTTGTTGCTTTGATTTCACATAAATACATTTTCTCTTCTGTTTCTACAATAAAATCCGGGATATATGCTTGTGTTTGATTATAATAAATTTTAATATGGTTTTTCGTTGGCTTCAGCCATTTTAAAACGGATGGATCATTTTCACAAATGACCACAAATCTTCGCTCCGCATCAGATTCAAATTTTTGTGTTCGATACAAACATTTTTTAAATCCGCCAAAACACATGTTTCGAATCGCCGCTTTATTTGCTACTAGTTGGCGAAAATCGCGCACTTCTTCATTAGCATCTACAGTGACACTGGTATCTTTTAACGTATCAAACCCTATTCGAACAGTCACTTCATAATTCGTTTGCTCTTCATAATAATGTTCTTTCATTTGCTTATAAATCAATTCTGCCAAACGTTTTTGATTGTAAATTACTACATTTTTGACATCATCTTCCGTTTTTAAATAACTTCGAAGATAATTAATTAACTGTCCTGATAACTTATACAACAATTCAGCATGTTCTTCATAGGAAACATCTGGATAATCCATTAGATGAAAGACAAGATAATCTTCTAAACGTTCTTCCGTCATATTCGTATCTTTTTGAATCCGCAACACTTCTCTTTGATGTGTACGCAAATGTTCAATTAGAATATTTTCAGCAACAGGCTGAAATTTTGGAATTAAATCGCAGTTTAAATCAAAATCGCGGTACCCCCACGAGATTTCTCCTGTAGGTTGCACGATAATTCTCGGAATTTCCATAGTCAAATTAGGAAGTACATCAACTGCTCTTGCAACCATGCTCTCAATCATTTTTTCAGGTTCTTCCTCAAATATAGACAATTGTGATACTGTGTATGTTCCTTTCACATCGCTAACAATTTGCTGTTGTACTTCAGGATCTTTTAATTGTTTAGAACTATATAATGTGCGCTGCTTAGAAATGGCTTTTACTATTGTTTCCGCAATGTTTCTTTTCATTTCTATTTTCTTTTCGTCTTCTGGAGAAGTGGATTCCGTCGTTCCAACTAGTTCATCAATTAATGAACGTTCTACGTTTGACTCAACAGTAACTATTTTTTTCTCTGTCTGTGCCACATCACGACCGATGACAACCCCACGGCGAATAATAGAAGTAGGATTATTCGCCTCATCAATAATTTCTTGGAATTTATCATGCGCAATAATCGTTAAACGATCGACTGCTGGAACTCCCGTCCGTTTTCCGTATGGGAGACGAAGTCCTCGACCGATGGACTGTTCCACTAATGTTTTGGAGTTTGCCGCACGAAGTGGGATAATCGTATATAAATTCGTTACGTCCCATCCTTCTTTTAACATGTTCACATGAATGACAATCTCTATTTTTGAATTCGGATCCTCAAGAGCAAGCAATTGCTTAATTGTTTCGTCCTTTTCTTCGCCACGCTGGTTGGAATGAACAGTAATGACTTTACCTTTATAGCGTCCTTCAAAAAAATCATCACTTTCAATGATGTTCATTAACTCTTCCGCATGATTCGTATCTTGAGCGACGATAAGAATAAACGGCTTTACTAATTTTTCGTTGTTTTCCCGAGCGTATAATTCTAGCTCTAATTTCGTTTCTTCATGGACACGGATACCGTCTTCTAATTTTAAACGTTCTAACTCTCGTTCGGTGAATTTTGCTGGATTAAAATTTTCTCTCGTCGCTACAGCTGGCTCTTTCACATATCCGTCTTCCATCGCTTTATACAAAGGATAGCTATAGATTATATTTTTAAATGGTATCGTTCTGTTTCCGCTTTCCACTTGCGGCGTAGCCGTTAACTCCAGACCAAGAATCGGGTTCAGTTCATTGATCGCTTTCACCCCAGCTGATGCTCGATACCGATGCGATTCATCCATTAATAAAACAAGATCAGGAAGGGATTTTAAATAATCATAATAACTCTGTCCTAAATATTCACTTAACCGTTTAATTCTTGGCGCTTTTCCTCCTCTAACTTCGCTGTTAATCTTAGATATGTTGAAGATGTTAATGTTTACAGCTAACGGATCAGCTAAAAAGAGGGCTTGCTGATCATAGTTATCCCCTGTAATAATGTTCGGTTGTTTATTAGCAAACTCGGAAAGCCCCTTAAATACATATTTCGGTGTATTAGGCGTAAAATCTTGGATTAATTTTTCATAAATTGTTAAGTTAGGTGCTAAAACAAAGAAATTACGAATTCCTTTTGCCATATGTAAGTAAGCAATAAACGCTCCCATCAGACGTGTTTTACCGACGCCAGTGGCTAACGCAAAACAGAGCGACGGAAATTCTCGTTCAAAATCAGTAACACTAGGAAATAATGCATTAACAGCCGCTAACTTCTCTTTTAACGATTGTGGATCATTTTGTTTATCTAAGCCGAAGTGTTCAATCACTTCGGTGAGAATTTCCAATGATTCTTTTTGCGGTTTACGGAGACTAAGCCGAGATGAGATAACGTTAACGATACGATTCATGACCTCTTCCCCCTAAAATAACTCTAATTGTTCTGGTTCTTTTTCTTTCATTGGTAAGTTGTTGACATTTAAACTGTAATCGTCGCGACCAAACTCACATTTGTTTAAAATAGCTTGCGGAATTTTTTTAATCGTCACTTGCGGGAAATCCTCAACGTTAACGTTATATGCTTTACAACAAATGAGCAATGTTTCATTTTCTTTCATTTGCTCGACAATACTTTCCACCATTTGTTGCGTGACAAGCTGTGTGGTTGTATAGATAAAATCGTTCTCCGTAGATTGACCTTGCTTCCAAAACACTTCCGGGTCTGGATTGTACGTAAACCCTTCATGTTTACACATCGCTTCCGCCAACATTTCGGGGTTGTATTCTGGATTAATAATCCAATTACCAAACTTATCTTTCTTCAACAAACTTGGCGCCAATTTGTAATAGCGGAACCCCCCTCCACCTTTCCAATTCACCGCTTTACTAATTCCGCTTTGATCTGTTCCATCGATGACTCGCTTCATTCGCGGAATAATATGCGTATGGCAATGCTCGCCAAGCTCAATCATAATCCAGCGTCGTCCCATTTTATGCGCCACCGCACCAGTCGTCCCTGAACCGGCAAACGAATCGAGAACCCAGTCTCCTTTCTTTGTCGACATCTCAATACATCTTCTTATCAATTTTTCAGGTTTTTTACCGTTTTTAAATTTAACGCCTCCCTCATTCGCAATCCCATTCCATGGTATATCAGTCCAAAGATTAGTTAAAGGCTTAGCAGGTACTTTTTTATTATCGATTTCTTTAATTTTGGAACTATAAAAATAAATTTGTCTTCCATTAAGAACATAGATATCCTCATAACCTTCGCGTGGAATATGGTAGATTACTCCTCTATTTTTCTTAGACTCATCTCTAATCTTAACAATATTTTTTCCTGCTGCATCACTAATTGCAGTCAATTGAAATACGCTATCCGCATTATGAAGAGCAAATTCTGCTATTTTCTCGAGAAAATCCAATTTACCATATTTTAGTTTTGCTTCTTGTGCATCATTAAACCCTAGCTCTTTTGCCACAATATCTTCTAAATTTACGATTTTCCACTTTTCAAAACTTTCATTGCGATTTACTATATATTTATTATAAGAAGGATCATACTCCGATTCCACATACTGAATTTCGTAGTTATATTGGCTTCTCTCCTTTGCATACATTAATATATATTCGGTTTGCGAATATGGAGATGGATTAACTGTTTTGTGACCAGAAGGGTCAGAGGTTTTTACAACTATCATATTCAGAAAATTTCTTCTACCAAAGATCTCATCCATTAAAATACGTAAATACGCCATCTCTTTATCATCAATTTGAACAAAAATAACCCCATCTTTCGATAATAGTTTC
This sequence comes from [Bacillus] caldolyticus, assembly GCF_003595605.1. Taxonomy (NCBI): domain Bacteria; kingdom Bacillati; phylum Bacillota; class Bacilli; order Caryophanales; family Anoxybacillaceae; genus Geobacillus; species [Bacillus] caldolyticus. Next base: position 622,444 of record NZ_CP025074.1, read on the forward strand.
TTTAATATTTCTAATCTTTGTTTCATTAAAGTCAACCAAATTGAATGTTCTAAACTGTCATCATAATACTCAAAAGCCGCTCCTGTATTATACGGCGGGTCAATGTAAATACACTTAATCTTTCCCGTAAACTCTTGTTCCAATGCTTTCAGCGCTAACAAATTGTCCCCATAAATAAGGCGGTTATCAAATATATCATTTTCCGACACCCGTTCTTTTGCATGATACGAAAGTTCCGGGTCTTCGAGAAGAATGCGCGGTTCGAGTTTTGGTTGTTCGTCTTTGCCAATCCATGTTAATTCTAGTTTTTGTTTTTGTGCCAATGTAATCCCTCCTGTTGCTACACGATTCTCCATTTGATTGTAAAAAGGTGCTCAGTTGCCGTACGCTGTTCTAGTTTTTTCTCTACTTCCTCGAACAAGCGATCTTTTTGTTCATCAATTTCATCTTGCTGATCATAGAGATTTCTCCGCATCTCGTTGCGCTTCTTTTCCAATTCCTTAATTTGCTTGTTTTTTTCCAGCTTTTCAGCTAAGTTACGTGTAAGTTTTGCTTCTCGCTTCAAATGTTCAATTTCTACCGTCATTTCATCTATATCTTTTTCAAGTTTATTTTTCAAGTCTTGCGACCACTTTTCCAGCTTTTCTAATTCAGAATCAAGATAAGCCGATGCTCTCTCCATAATTTCATTTAAAATTGCTTCTTGTTGCCCTTCGCTGATCCGGCGAAGCGTATTGCGAATCGAATCGGAAATTTCCACCTCTTCTCCTTCAACGGCAGGCAGTTCAACCATTTTTTCGCACATTTCCTGATCGAGCTGTCCACCTTCTGTATCAATTGCTGAAAAAATAAGGTGCTGTTCGCTTTCTAATGACTGTACATGAAGCAAATCAAGCGATAACCAACCTTCTTTTCCGATCAATTGCTCTAAAATACTGACTTTCCCTTTATAATCCGAATAACGGAACGTAATTTCCTTTGGCAACAGTTCCCGACTTTTTGCTTGCTCGATCCACTTTTGTGCAAGCGGATGAGAAAAACGAAAATGATGAACATTTGGGCTGTTTTGCTTCTTCGCTTGTGATATCATTTGATATGTTTCATGATCTTTGACAAAACTTAATGTTTCATCATCAAATATTGCCTCTCTTGCTCCTTCATATTTTGATAGATTCCAAAGATAACGTTCCATACGATTGAGGTGTAAACTTGTTTGATGATAATGATCTCTTAGTTTCTCTCTTACTTCATCATCGAAGTTTTCCAATAGATGCATACGTGTTTCTTTCATTTTTAATTGAATTTGCTCATCTAACTCCGCTTGCAAGTTTTTAAACGCTTGTTCAATTTCCTCCGCCGTGCGACACGTCTGATAAATTTGTTGAATCCGTTTTTCAAAATCGACACCGGACTCCAGCGAACCTAGCACCTCATCGGAAGAACCAAAAACCCCTTCAAACAGCCTAAATTTTTCGGAGAGAATTTCATACACTTTTTTATCGGCTTCATTTTTACAATTTAAAAAGTTAATCACAACAACATCATGTTTTTGACCGTAACGATGACAACGTCCGATTCGCTGCTCAATCCGCTGCGGATTCCAAGGTAAATCGTAGTTAACGACTAGGCTGCAAAATTGCAAGTTAATTCCTTCCGATGCCGATTCAGTCGCAATCATAATCGACGCTTGTTCTTTAAAATATTCAACAAGCGCCGCGCGCATATCTGCTGTTTTTGATCCAGTAATTTTATCATCATGCCGATGCTTTTCTAACCATTGCTCATAAATTTGTTTTGCCTGTTCATCTTGGTTTTCGCCATTAAATAAAACAATTTTGCCAGCGTAGCCATTACGTTCAAGAAATTCACGTAAATACATCTGTGTTCGACGTGACTCTGTGAAAATAACCGCTTTTTCATTTGCGCCTAGCATTCTTAATTTTTCAAATCCTTTTTCAAGCGCAATAAGCAATGCTTCCGCTTTTGAATTTTCTTTAATTGATTTTGCTAGAGAATAATATTGTTCTAATTCTTCTTTTTCCTCTTGAATAAGACCCTTCATTTCATCTGGCGATAATTTGTCTATGTATGATGGCTGATCGTCTTCTTCCCACTCTTCCACCGTATCATCAAATTCGTCAACATCAGCGTAAACATCAGAGTGTCCTACAGTTATCTCCGTTTTTCCGCTATCTAATTGTTCTAACAATTGCTCAAGCCTTTTGATGAGAGAAAGCAATGTATCGGAAATAGCAAACGAAGAAGAAGCTAACAATTTACGGACAACAAGCGTCATTAATGCTCGTTGGCTTGCCGGTAACGCAAAAAGATGTTCTCTTTGTAAATATGCCGATACTTTTTCATACAGTTCCCATTCCTCATTCGTTGGCATAAACTCTTGAGTGATCGGAATACGCTGTGTATAATTCACGTACTCAGTCACTTGCCGTCTTAATGTACGATGGCAAACAGGCTTAATTCGTTGTTTTAAATCAATAAAATCCATTTCCGACATTTCTTTCGTTCCGCGGGAAAACTGACGTCTAAACGTCGTTTCATCACCAAAAATGTGCGGGTCAATAAAACTAATGAGTCCATATAATTCCATTAACGAGTTTTGTAACGGCGTAGCCGTCAATAAAATCTTGGGATAACCAGCTGTAGCTTCTCTTAACGTGCGAGCAATTTTATTTGATTTTTTGTATACATTCCGCATACGATGCGCTTCATCAAAAACGATTAGATTCCAGTTGACCTTTCGTATCATATCCGCTTTATTTCGGGCGTACGGATAAGAAGTAATCACAACTTGATCTTGTTGCAAAAAAGGATTACGGTGACCGGAACGTACCATTTCGTTGAAGTTTTTACTTTCTAGTATAATGGATGGGATATAAAATTTTTCCCATAGTTCCTGATGCCATTGTTTTCTTAACGGAGGCGGTACGATAATAAGAATATTTCGCTTCCGTTCTGCCCACAATTGACTGATAATCAATCCCGCTTCAATTGTTTTTCCCAATCCTACTTCATCCGCTAAAATCGCTCCTCTCTCCAATGGAGCACGAAAGGCAAATAAAGCAGCTTCCACTTGATGCGGGTTTAAATCGACCGTAGCATTGATGAGAGATTGGCTTAACCGTCCTATCGAATTTGAAGCGTTTTGTTTTGTTAATTCGTAAGCAAAGTATTTGCTTTGGTATGGCGTTATCATTAACTAGCCCCCCAAATATAAAGTCCCAACGTTACTCGCATGCCGGACGTTATCTATATTTCTATTATATTCGACGTTATCTTACAATAACAGACATTTGACAACATATGACAATATTCTCCTAAGGTCCCATGGTTCTCTCACTGTTATCTTCAATTTATTAAAAAATGTTTATCCGCTTCTTTCATTTCTCCTAATAATTTTTTGTTCTTGATTTACTCAATGATAGTATAACGATTGACATCTATAGTTTAAGTAATACTGAACGTGTTGCAAAACGCATAACGAATGCATAAATGCACATAAAAAACCCACCACCTTAGAAGTCATATACAGTGTTCAAAAAACAACTCTCCAAGGGGTGAACACGATCATGATTCCAATTGGAACAGCGAACAGACATCTAACAAATTACCAATACTTATTTCAATTTTATAACTCAGTATATTTCTTTTTTGACCCAAACGATTTCTCAATTGGATACTTTTGTTCATTTTTCTTTATTTTATCAACAACAGCTTTTTCTAGGTCAATCCCTAATTCGTGTGATAATAGGAGCGCATAAATGACTACATCGGCAATTTCGTCTTTTATATTTTCCAAGTTTGTTTTTACAGCTTCTTCGCTGCTTTTCCATTGAAAATTTTCCAGCAACTCTCCTGCTTCCAGGCATAATGAAATCGCTAAGTCTTTTGGGGTGTGAAACTGTTTCCAATTGCGCGCATCGCGAAATTCAATAATTTTTTGCTGCAAGTGTTTCATGATTACTACCTCCGTTAGTGCTATTTTTTAAGTATTATCTCTATCCATCAATCTCACCATCTCCTTAAACACCATCGATGGCTGTTTGAGCAAAGCATCAATCGGAAGTGTTTTGCGTTCAGTTCCTCGTGTGATGGCTAGCTGCTCTCCTTCGATCTTTATGACAATGTCTTTGATTCGGTACGCTGTAATTTTAGACGCTTTATCCAAGTATCGGTCATCCAGGTCAAAGCGGATGCGGTCGGACAGTCTCCGCAGCATTCTCCATAAAGTGATTTCTTCTTTTGATTTCATGAACAATTCAGGAAGTTCTTTCGCTTCTTTTAATGTGTTTAACGTCGTCATCGTATAGACCGATATTCCATAGCCGACCGGTCGGATAATGTCCTTTAAAAAATGCCAGCTTTCGATCTCGAATCTCACGTACTCCTCTGAACTGTTTTTTGGCAGTTCGTTGATTTCGTATCGTTTTACAAACTTTACATCGGTGATCTTTCCAAAGCAAGTAACTCCATTGACCGGTGCCGCTCCTTGTTTTGGATAAAGAGCGATGTATTTCGCTTCTTGCCATCCTTTTTTCAGCCGTTTTACCGGAATATGATAAAATCGGTGTCTCAGATGAGCGTGATAGTTTCGTGCGCTAGGGACCATTCCGACAAGCACTTTTTCATCGAAAGAAGATCGCCATTCCTCCATAATTCCTTGCGGCAAAATTCCTTCTTTTTGCAATTCCTCTGGGCTTTTTTCGATCAGACGCTCGATCAATTGTTCGACTAACCGAGTCGCGTTTGGCAAAAACGGCAGCCCGCCGATATTGACTTCATTAATGCTTTTGTATAGCTTGTGCTCTTGATAGCTATCTTCATCGTACCATGGAAATAACACATAGGCGCCAAAAGCGGTTCTTTCATAAGGTCCGTTGTGTCGGACAACAAGCGAATCGCGGTAACGATGCATCGTATTGATGTCTTCTTCCATTGGACCAGGAATTTGATAGCGTTTTTGGTAGCTGCTTCCCTCCACTGCGAAATCGATACGATATTTCGCGTCGAAAATGTAATTGAACGTATAATCTTTCCCTTTCTTTTCGATCGACAGCATCGTATCCGGAATTTGCGGAATGGTCGGCAGCCTTCCTTCGTATTTTTGATACGTCAAAATAATTTTTTCACCCGTGTGCGGATGTTCGTATACCCGCTTTGCGGAACGGTTTTTTTCCAAGTTGACGAACAGCCCCGTTCGATTCACTTGAATTATGTCCTGGCTGATCAATTTATATTTTTTGCCCAACAGTTGTCCGAGCTTCAGAAACGTCCAATACTCGTACAATGTCGCCACGTCTTTGACGGACATTTGATACAGTTTTCCTTGCAGTGCAAGGCCCCGCGTCACGATTAAAAATATTTGATACGCATCGCGATATCCCGGCGCCATTTGCAAGACGAGGCTCATGATCGAACGGTCCAGTTTCCCGATCGTCCGCCAAAACGCATTGTTTGTTTTCGCTTCGAGCGCTCGTTTCATGTTCATGATTTTCGTAAGTAAATCCGGATCGGCTTCCACTTCATATCGTTTGTTTTTCGATTGCACTTTTTGCCATAAATCTTGCAATTTATCGATTAGACGTGCCATCATCCATTTTACAAACCGGTTTTCCAGCGTATCATACGTCAATTCTTTTTTCGCTTTTAAGCCGGATACCGGCATTAGTGAACGGTGTTGAATCTTTATTCCGTTATGGACTTCACAAAATAATTGCGGTCTTTTCCGCAAATAGTTTCTTCCTTTTTGGTCCAAGCGGCCAAGCTGATCTCCCCTCGCTTTTACATGGGTCGTCACAAGCTGATGGTGCGGCTGCCGCTCGATTTGCCGAATGGCTTGGAGGAAGTCGTGAAAATGCGCCTCCATCAGCCGGAAAAATTCGCTTCGGGAAGGAGTGCCGTCTAGTTTTACTTTCGCCCGCTGATACGTTTTCTTAATAAAATGAAAGGCGAGATTATAAATTTCATCGCTTACTTCTTGGAGAAGCTTTTGATAGTCTTCCTTATAATTTAATTTCGTTGGAAAAATTTCGATCGTCACTTCTAATATGACTTTATCTCCATTCCGGATTTCAAATGTCGATAATCCCACTTCATTTTGAAAATGGAGGTTTCCCATCAGTACGTATTGACTGCCGATGTTGACTCGGTCGACCGCTCTTCTTAACGATGGATATTCATGATAAAACGTTAATTCAACATCGTTTTTCGGAGAAACGATGATTTGATAAATGCCATTTTCAAAAAAGATTGGCCGGTGGCCCGCAGACCATTCTACAAGTCTTTGCTGATCAATATCAAATATCTTTACTTCGAAAATGTCTTCTCCTTTGACAAAAAACTCCATCGATTCGTGAAAGTCGAGTTTGCGGTATTGCTGGAGTCCTTTGTATTGCTCGTGATATGGCTTTCCTTTGATTACGAGTGTTAAATGTTTCGTTTCAATATGGACCAGCTCTACATCCTCACGAGCCAATCCAGAAGGAGGTAAAGCCATCGTCCGCTAACCTCCTTAACATGTGTAAAATTTTATCCGCGCTTTTCGGATATTTAGCGTATGTAAAATCAAGCAAGGCATCGTATTCCCCATTTAATTCAATGCCAGTGCAGAACGTAAATAGTTGCTCCAGGGCGCGTTGCACTCTCGCATCACTTCCAGAGACGCGCGGTAAAATTTTTTGCAAGAGGCAATGATCAAACGCGTTTTCAAATTCCATCAGCTTTCCTTCTTCGTTGTACGCAAGGTAGAAGCAAATTTCATCGCGGACGCGGTAGCCGATATGAGCGTTAAGCGGCATGAGGATGCGGTTGATCTCCACGAGTTGGTTCGTCACGGTTTCAACAAGCTCTGGGCAGCGTGCGTACACATCTTTCAAATGCAAATACCGCGCCGCGAACAGCTCCTGTCCGACTGACAGGGGCGCGACGGTCGGCAAGTCGCGCAAAAAATCGAGATGGTCGAGCTGGACGCGGTTGAACTCGATCGTGTTCGCCCGGTCGAGCACTTTTTTGCTGAAGGGGTGGGTCGTCTCGTCCATGTTGACCGTGCCGATGATGTAGACGTTCGGCGGGAGAAAAAGATCGCACCCTGCTGTTTCTCTCGGCAGCAGCCGTGACGAGGTGATGCACCCGTCTTCCCAGCGGCGGCTTTCCATGACGCTTAAGACATCGCTGAAATAATGCTCAACGCGGGCGAGGTTCATCTCATCCAACACGACGAAATACGGCTTGTCCGGATGCTTCCCCGCTTCGATGATGACGTTGGTGAGCGGCCCGGGCTTGAAATCGCCTTTAATGTCGACATAGCCAAGCAAGTCCGAGCCGTCGTGCCAATCCGGGCGGACGGGAATTAAGGTGAAGCGACCGTTGTCTTCCGTCGCGCCGACGCTCTCGGCGAGCCATTGAACAATTTTTGTTTTCCCGGTTCCAGAAATGCCGGACAAGATGACAAACGGTTTTGTTTTTAACGATAGAAAGAGGTTGGCCACTTCCTCTTTCGTATAGTAAAACCCTTTGGCGGATATGTATGAATGAATATGCTCAACCGCCTCCCGATAGGAAAGGGCCTGCTCGGGCGGTGCCATCGGTTCTGTTCGCTCCACATACTGTCGGTAATAACCGATCATCGTTTCGAGGTCGCGCGCGAGTTGTTCATCGGATGGCAGATCGTCAAACGAATAGGCGATATACGCCGCCACCGACCGTTCGTAGTCTTTCGCCCGTTTGCTTTCGCCAAGACGGATGTCATCATCGGTCCGCACGCGTTCTTCAGCGGGAATGAGTTGGCGGATGTCCCGCTTCACCCGCTCCATTTCGTCTCTCGGCGTCTCCGTCACTCCTTGGGCGAGCGTCAAATAGAGCCGGCGCCTATCTTCACTGAATAAGTAGACGATATAATACCCGCGTTGCGTCGAATCCGTCACCTCTTGATCCATCACCGCCACCCACGGCACGTCAGTCCACACCCCTTGACCGACAGAACCTTTCACCACATACCGGTCAGGCGGTAAGAAAGGCAATGTTTTCAACGCCTCTGGAATCGCTCGTGTCACCAGCTGAAACGACCGTCGCTCTTTTGACAGTTTTTCGCGTTTTTCTTGTTCGTAAATGGCCATCACTTGGCGGAAAAGATCGTGCAATGACATGGGAATAACTCCTTCGTATAGAAATGTTATTCTTCGTTTCTATTTTTCTTCTATTCTACTAAAAAAGCGGCTCTCTCAACTAGTGAGAGAGCCGCTTCTTTCGTCACGAGCAGGCGTTCTTTATGTATATACATGCAACATGAAGAGTGGACTTCTCATCACGCCCCATCCCCCAAGCGCTGCAGCACCTTCTCCGGATGTTCATGGATATAAGCCATCGATCAAAGGCTTGCATGATATCGTTTCGTTCTTTATGAAATACATTCGCCATGACAGGATCTTTCCGCCATTTCCGCAAACGCTCGATCGGGGTGAGCTGCGGCGAATATGGCGGGAGATAAAGAAAAAACCCCCGCATCGCAAGGGTTTTCACTAGCGGCCCGAGAGGATAATAACCATTTACCGAAAAGTATTGATATTTCAATGTTTGAGCGAAACATTCTTTTGTGTTGTGCAAAATTCTTTTGAGTTGCTATCTCGTGCGAAAAGGCGGAGAGATCCGCCTTTTGTTTAGCTAAAATAAGCTATAAGTAAAACGATAACAAAGCACACCCCACCACATCACTCGGCTTCATCTTCTCCTCGACGCGATACGTTCCATACGTACCATCCACCTTCACCAGCTTTATTTCGCGAGGCGGTTCATCTTCATATGTGATGTCATCCTCCCTTTGTTTCTCGAAACTGTATGAAGCAATATCGTTCGATACAACTGTATGCGCTGTATACATTTTAATGTTCTTTTCCTCAAGCATTGAACTCAAAGTGAGTGCCACTCTACATTCCCTGCCTCAATAATGATGATGTTCACCCCATCGGTTACTATTTTAACTTTTTCAAGCGATGGAGTTTCGGAAATAAGCACCGCTTCCAATATTTCATCAGCATCAAAGTCTTTAACGCAATCTGTTTCAAAATATGTTACATCTTCAAAAACAATGAATCCCTCAATCATTTCAGGATCTTTAGTTTCGTCATAATCAAATTGCTGCCATTTACATAACTCAGTTTCAATAGATACTCTTTTTGTAGTGGAATCATATTCCACATTATTAATTAAACTCCCATGTAAATTATATCTTTTAAGAAAATCAGATATTCTCATCATTTCTTCCCCCTATTAATCACAATATGCGAAGCTTTTGATCCCTTTGCCACCGGGTTACCATTTATGTCCAAATACATATCATTTTGGATCTTCGCCAAAAGTGGTACTTGACTGTTTCTAGAATAGAAGGGAATGAAGCAAAAAGGATTCCGCCAAGTTGATCTGGCAATGGAGGAACTGCATCATGCCAAATAGCCGTGCAAAATTCGTGCAAAATTTTTTCAAATTCTATCGTATTTTTTCGGATTCCAAAAAAATAGAAAATGACTGCAAACGCAGTCGTATCAAGGGGTTTAAGAATTTTAATCCGAACTAGTCGGATCGTTGGAACGGCCCCGAGAGGATTCGAACCTCCGACGCACGGTTTAGGAAACCGACGCTCTATCCACTGAGCTACGGGGCCATGATAAGAATGTACACCTAAGCGCTGGGACGGCTAGGGGAGAGACTCCATCCCCTCGAGACGTCGAGAATTCCGATTGTTTGATCCGTTCCTGGTTTTTTGAGGAAAAACATCGAAACGAGACCGCTCCTTGCCTTTGGCGCTGTGCAACCGATCAAACGCGCGGCCAGTTTGAGAATATGTTCATTGTTTGGTTGCCAGTGAACTGGGGGCAGGCTCTAGTCATGTTTGTTGATGCATACCGTTTATGGCGTGTCAGACGGGTATATTATAACTGATTTTTTGCTGTTTTAAAAGGTTAAATGGACAAGGAAAAGTTTTGCAAGTGCATAGAATGGCAAAGGATGCTTATGCTACACTAAGGGTAAGGGGATTGGCAAGGGAAGCGGCCCATACACCGTTTTTCGTCGAATCGTCTAGAAAGGCCGACGAGGAATGAAAAAGGCGGCTCATCCCCATTATTTTTTTCAATTAGGGAAGCCTTGTCAGATCTGTCCCTCTTTCTGATGAACTGCCACCGGTTCAAGCAAAAAACAAATTTTTCACCAGCTCTCTAGGAGGTTGGTGATTTACTTGCGCAACCGCTTCTGGAAATCGGTTCTCAAGTAGAAAAAACTTGTTGCATCAGCCTCTATGTTCGCGCGTTCAATCATCGATCAAGTCAAACAGTGGTTTTTCACCAACCTTCTAGAGGCGGCATCAGGCTGCAAAGTGTTGATCCGTCAATATGACTCAAGGGAGGAATGGAACGATGAACCCCCCTGCCCTGTTTCTCGCCCACGGTTCGCCGATGTTGGCGATCGAAGACAATGCGTATACGGCGTTTTTGAAAAAGCTTGGGGAAGGAATTCGCCCGCAGGCGGTCGTCATCTTTACAGCGCATTGGATGACGCGCCAACCGACGGTTTCGGCGGTTGAGGGGACGTATGACATGATTTATGATTTTTCCGGGTTTCCGCGCGAGCTGTATGAAGTGGTTTATCCGGCGCGCGGGTCGGTCGAGTGGGCGGAGCGCGTGCGCGAGCGTCTCGCTGGTGTGGCGGAAGTGGCCGTTGATTCCACGCGCGGGCTGGATCACGGTTCTTGGGTGTTGTTGCACCGCCTATTTCCCAACGCTGACATCCCGATTGTGCAAGCGTCGGTCGTGCCGTGGTGGACGCCGAAGCAATTGTTCCAGCTTGGTGAGGCGCTGCGTCCATTGCGTGACGAAGGATTGATGGTCATCGGCAGCGGCGGGACGGTGCACAATTTGATGGCGCTCCGTTGGGAAGGGCATGCGGAGGCAGAAAGCTGGGCGGCCGCTTTTGATGACTGGCTGTTGCGCGAGTCAGCCGCCCGCAGTGAGGATGTATTCCATTATGAAGAAAAAGCACCTTACGCCAAGCAGGCCGTACCGACCCCCGAACACCTCGCGCCGTATTGGATCGCTTACGGCGCAGGCGATCGCGACCAAGCGCCGCGCGTGTTGTTCCGAGAATATCAATATGGAAGCTTAAGCCTCATGGCTGTGTCTTTTTAAAAGGCCCGCCTCCGACGCCACCGCGTGGGGACGGGCCATTTCTTTGAGACAAAGCAGCGTTCTCATTTGCCACAGCACTTTTTATACTTTTTCCCGCTGCCGCACGGACATGGGTCGTTGCGGCCGATTTTTCGCTCTTTTCGGCGGTATGGGATGTTGGTCGGCCGCGGAGGTGTTTGCAGCACGGCTTGAAAATGGCGATACCGCTGCTCGGCAATGGCTTTCCACGTTTCCAGCTTCGGGTGATCGATCTCTAGAATCGTATAATAGGCGTACGCGTTCTGTTCGACATCAATCATCCAAGAACGCCCTCGTTTTTCCGCTCTTTTTACATACTGCTCTACTTCTGGGAGCGCCTCTTTATCCAGCTGATGGCAAAGCGCCTCAAAGCAAAATGCTTGGAGGTCATCATCGCGCTGTTTGGAAAAGACTTCTCGCAATACACGCACGGCCTGTTTAGATTTGATGTTGGCGAGCACATGAATAGCGGACAGCGCCGTGTCTTCCTGAAACGCATATGGGCGCACCGCTTCGATCGTTTCTTCACGTTGGAACATCGATAAGGTGGAAACGGCTTGATCAACAAGCACATCACCGTCTTGTTGTTCCAACAGTCGGGCGAGGCGGGGAATATATTCAGCGGCGTCGACGAGCGAGACCGCATACACCGCCAAAATGCCGTCATACGAAAACCAAGGCTGTTGCTCGTTTTTCATCCATGTCAGACCGATATCTTCCTTCGTCATCCATCCGCGTTCAACGAGAATGCGCACGGCTTGCTTGGCTACTAAAAACCAATCGTGATTGTGAAACTCTTCCTCGTGCAAATGCGAAAGCACTGAAAAATAGTGTTCCCATACGTCATCTTCCGTTCCTTCTAAAGCAAGGCGGACAGCTCGCTGCCAAGACCGCGGGAAGTGAGGGAGCAGCTGTTCTCCGTATTTTTCGAGCTGGGCGGCTGGAAACGGGAAAAACCAACGGATGTACTTCGCTGCATCTTTCATGCTCAACAACTGCTCAAGCGCTCGGTCGGTCAACGGCTGTTTGGAGATGCCGTGCAAAATCATCCTCCGTGTTTCTTCGTTGTCCGCCGTTACAGCCTCATCCACCAAACGCTCCACAAGCGCGGCTGGAATATCCGGATACTCTTCGATTGCGTCAAACGCAAACTGGCGGAGGACAGGATGGTCGCTAAACAAATGCGGCTCGATTGTTTGAATAAAGGACATGATCACACCTTCTTTTTTTCTGAAATTTCCCCCCGTCGCTGACAGAATATCGACATTCAACCTCCTCGCGACGGGTTTGCGGGTTCTTCCTTCATACATGGAACACAAGCAGCGGCCGATGCGATGGAAATGGGCAGCCAAAGGAGCTCTTGGTCATTTCAAACATCACAGCATCTCCTCCTCTATCATAGACAAAATCCGCTTGATTTGAAACCGTTTTTCCTTCTCGCAAACTCGCTTGTTTGATATGCTAGAAGTGGAAGGAGGTGAAGAGGGTGGAAGAAAAAACGATATTGGCGCAAATTTTGCAAGTGCTTGATTTGTACGCGGCGGATATGCGCAAGCAGTTCGAAGCGCTCCATGAGAAATTCGACTCGCTTCAACGCCAAGTCCAAGCGTTGAATGAAAAAACGGATGAAATGGACAAGCGCATCGAGGAGATGGATGGACGGTTTGAGCGGCAGATTGCCCAGTTGGAGCGCACCGTGAACGAACGGTTCGAACGGCTCGAAGCGAAACTCGGCCACATCCGCGTCGAACCAGTTGAAACACAAGAAACAGTCGACTTCCACTCCGTCAAAATCGCCCAGCATGATCGAAAAATCCGCCATTTGCTTCACGCTCGATAAATCCTCCACCGCCATCATGCCCCCGTCCTTCCATCAAGGCGGGGGCGTTCGCATCAAGAAAGCTCTCGGGCAAGGTCGGCCGCCAAGGCGGCGTTGTTTTTCACTAAGGCGATGTTTGCTTTTAAGCTTTTGCCTCCGGTTAACGTTTTCACACGGTCAAGCAAAAACGGGGTGACCGCTTTGCCGGTGATGTGCTGCTTTTCTGCTTCGTTGAGCGCTTGTTCGATGATCGCGTTGATATACGACTCCTCGAGCTCATCTTCTTTTGGGACAGGATTGGCGATCACAACACCGCCGTTTAACCCAAGCTTCCATTTCGTTTCGAGGAACTGGGCGATCTCTTCCACGCTGTCGAGGCGATAACCGACGCGAAACGGGCTTGTCCGCGAATAGAACGCCGGCAGGACGTCCGTCTGATAGCCGACGACCGGAACGCCGTGCGTCTCGAGGTATTCAAGCGTCAAGCCTAAATCCAAAATTGATTTCGCCCCGGCGCAGACGACCGCGACGTTGGTGCGCGCCAACTCTTGCAAATCAGCCGAGATGTCCATCGTCTGTTCGGCGCCGCGGTGCACGCCGCCGATGCCGCCGGTCGCAAATACGCGGATGCCCGCCATCTCAGCGCAAATCATCGTCCCCGCCACGGTCGTCGCCCCGTGTTTCTTCATGGCGACGACATACGGCAAGTCGCGGCGGCTCACTTTTTCTACATCGTGGCTTGTCCCTAACAATTCAAGTTCGTCATCCGTTAACCCGATTTTAATCTTTCCATCGATGATCGCGATCGTCGCCGGCACGGCGCCGCGGTCGCGGATGATCCGCTCGACGTCTTTCGCCGTCTGCACGTTTTCCGGATACGGCATGCCATGCGAGATGATCGTTGATTCTAAAGCGACAATCGGCTTTTTTTCGGCCTTCGCTTGAGCGACTTCTTCGGAAAAGACGAGAAAATCATTCATCACTTCGTTCCCCCTTCGCGAAAATACCGCGCATAGGCGGCTTGCAACAGGTGTTCATTCAAAGCGGGATGCACCGTTTCGGCCGTTTGCAGCGTAAGCGCCGCGCTGCTCATCCCAAAGCGGCAGGCGTCTTCCACCGTATGTCCGCCTAAGACGCCGTACAAAAATCCAGCCGCAAAGGCGTCGCCCGCTCCGGTGGCGTCGGTGACCTCAACCTTCGGCGCCGCAATCGCTCCTGTTTCCCCTTGCTTGGTGGCGTACGCGACGCCGTTTGCGCCGCGCGTGACGACAACGTTCTTGGCACCGGCTTGAAGGATCGGTTTCATTATGTCGTCCGTATGCCCGTTGCGTCCCACAAATTCCTTAGCCTCCGCTTCATTCGTGACAAACCACGTCACACCAGACAAATCGCTGGGCAATCGCTTCACTTTGGGCACGGACACAGTCACGACGCAAAGCGGAAGGCGGTCTTGGCGGCACTGCTCGATCACCCATGAGATGACATCAGGCGGAAAATTCGTATCGAGCACGACAGTGGAAATCGGACCGAATTTCAACCATCGCTGCTTCATCCACTCGTTTCCCACTGTATCTTGAACGCTCTCCCATTTACACCTTCTGTTTTGTTAAGGCAAGAGGAAGAGCGATGACAAATACCGATTCATCCCCCACTTACGCTCACACGTGGAAGTGGGGGTCTTCTCGGTTCAGGATGATAAATGGCCATACCCGCCAAGGCGAGAACCATCTCGCCGCGTTCATCGAGCACCGCTGTATACGTCCCGGTGTTCGCTTTTGGCGTTCGCACGATGAAGCTCGTATTGACATATCGGCTCGTCACGTCAATGAGCCACTGTCCATCGTGATCATCGCCAACGGCGCTGACGAGCGAAACAGGTTGAGCAAGCCGCCCTAAGTTTTCCGCCACGTTTCTCGCCACCCCGCCCGCGGTTTGCGTCGTGGTGACGGGATGGGACGTGCCAAGCTGAAACGGCACAAGCAACCGCGCTTTCCGATCGACATTCGCCCCGCCGATGCAGACGATCGAGGCCGCTTTCCCCATGCCTTTCCCCCTCTCTTCCAATGATCGCAGCCGCGCGATTCCCGCCTCTTTCCAAACGGAGAAAACGATTTCAAAAAAGCGGACAGCTGCACGCTTCGAAGCCTCACCACCCATTGTACCACATACCGCCTGGCAAGAACGGCATAAAGAAGGCACCCCGTCAAAACGACGGGATGCCAACTTTCGGACACTTAGTTTTTGTACGCGCAATACGGACGCAGTTTGACGCCGATCAGGCTGCCGAGGAAAGCAAAGACAAACCACGCCCAGCCGTGGGCGCTGAATGACGCAATGCCGCCGAAATACGCGCCGATATTGCAGCCGAACGCCAGCCGGGCGCCGTATCCCATCATCAGGCCGCCGATCAGCGCACCGATCGTCATGCGCGTCGGACGCTTCCACTGAATCGGTTTTGTATAGCGGCCCGCAAGCGCTGCCGCCAATAAGGCGCCGACCATCAAGCTGATGTCCATCACGGTCGTTGTATCGTAGTAGAGTGGATTCGCGAGCGCCTGCCGTTTCGCTTCATCTTGCCAGTACGCCCAAGCAGTCGGATCGACGCCAAACAGCTGCACGAACTTCGCCCCCCAAAGGGCGAAGGCGGACGTAATGCCCCACGGCTTACCGCTAATCATCAGCACAAGCGCGTTCGTTACAGCCAAGAGCAACGCCCCGACCAGAAGCGACCATGGCCCTTTGTAAATCGCTTTCCAGCCATGACGGTTCTCAAGCGATGTAGCAACGAGTTGGCCATAGCGCCGTTTTTCCGCCACGGTCACCACATAGTAGACCGCTGCCAACAAAACCAACTGAAGCAAAAACCCTCCCAAGGCGCCGAACTCGCCAATGAACGAGAACGGCTTCCATTGCGGCATCTTCGCCCACACGTCAAAGTGGGTCGTCGCAATGACTGAGCCAGCGATGAACCCGATGAGCGTCACGATGCCGTTCGCATCGCCTCCGCCGATATGGTACAACGTCCCGGACGCGCAGCCGTCGCCAAGCTGCATGCCGATGCCAAACAGGAAGGCGCCGACGATGACTGATACCCCCACGCCAAATACATACCCTGACACCGGGTGCCCGAGCGCCGAACCTTTCACGAGCAACGGCAAAAACAACGCGCTGGCCACAGCCATCATGATCATCTGTGCCCGAATGCCTTCCCCTTGGCGGTACAAAATGAATTTCCGCCAGGCCGAAGTAAAACCGAAATGGGCCTGATAAAGCACAAAACCGCCGAACGCTCCCAACAAATATAACAGCGCTTGTTGCCAGGACACACGGCTGTATAAGAACAATGCTCCACCGATTAACACGAAGCAGGAGACTGCAATGATCCATGCCGTCGGATTTTTCGGGGCGTTCGCCGCCTGTTTCGCGCGAACGTCTTGTTGCGCAGTCATTTCCATGGTGCATATCCCCCTTTTCTTTCCCCATTGTTAATATACTCTATAATAATATAAAACAGATTGATTTTCTATGATTTAGATATAAAAATTTCACGTATGAACTTATGGTATAATGTAGAGGATCACATTTCGAGAAAGGAGATTCACATGTGGAACGAATTTAAAAAATTCGCCATCCGCGGCAATGTCATCGATTTAGCCGTTGGGGTGATCATCGGCGGGGCGTTTGGCAAAATCGTTTCCTCGCTCGTCAATGACATCATCATGCCGCTTGTCGGGCTGATTCTAGGCGGCATCAATTTCAGCGATTTGTCTTGGAAAGTCGGCAAAGCGGAAGTGAAATATGGGGCGTTTATCCAAACAGTCGTCGATTTTTTGATCATCGCGTTTTCGATTTTCCTGTTTGTGAAATTGATCAACACGCTGTATGAACGGGTGAAAAAGCAGGAAGAGGTGAAGGAAACCGCACCGACGCTGACGAAAGAGGAGGAGCTATTGACAGAAATTCGCGATTTGTTAAAGCAGCAACGGGAAACGACGTGAAAGCCTGTCTGGAAGATGGACAGGCTTTCATGGCGCTGAAACTTCTCAGTCGGGTTGATGGAATGGCGGCGAACCTGAAAATCGCAGCCGCCCCATCGATGTCCGTTTTCATCGAAGCGCCGCACTCCCGTCAAAGCAGCCAATATGCAAGCGGCGCGGTGAGGATGAGCGTTAAGACGGTGCGTTCAAACCAAATGACAAGAAGCCGCGGCAAGCTGAGCGGGATTTCCGTAGACAAAATGCATGGAATGACAGCGGAAAAGAATAGGATCGCTGATACGGATACAACAGCAATAATGAATTTCGTGACAAGCGGTGCTTCGGTGACAAGCAAGGCCGGCAAAAACATTTCTGCGATTTCGATGGCCGAAGCTTTCGCGGCCAACAGCGGTTCAGGGATTTGCAACAGAAGGGTGAATGGATAGAACAGGTAACCCAACCAGTCAAACACCGGCGTATATTCAGCGAGCAACAGCCCGATCAGTCCGACTGACATAATGGACGGCAAAATGCCCATCGTCATGATGAAGCCATCTCGCAAGTTCTCCCATATGTTTGTCCCAATCCCTTTTGACTGCTCTACCGCCCTCATCGCTTCAGCCCAAGCTTGTTTCATATAGTTGCCCGTTACTTTTTGCTCGGGATCCCCCTTGCCGTCGTAGTATTCATCGCTCATGCGGCTTAGCGGCCAAATCCGAGCGGTGAACGCTGTAACGGCAAACGTGACAAGAAATGTCACCCAAAAATACGTATTCCAGATTGGCATGAGCCCCAATGTTTTCGCAACAACGACCATAAATGTCACGGATACAGTGGAAAAGCCGGTGGCGATGATCGCCGCTTCTTTCACGGTATATTTGCCTTCTTTGAACACTTTATTAGTGATCAATAACCCAATGGAGTAGCTGCCGACAAAGGAAGCGACGGCGTCAATCGCCGAGCGGCCCGGCGTTTTCCAAATCGGCCGCATGACGGGTTGCATCCACACACCGACAAATTCAAGCAGCCCGTAACCAACAAGAAGAGCGAGAAAAACCGAGCCAATCGGCACAAGGAGACCGACGGAAATGACGAGTTTGTCATACAAAAACGGCCCCATATTCGGTTGAAACAGCCACGACGGACCGATGTGAAACACAAGCATGACCGCCGTGATCAGTCCTAGAACTTTCAACAGTGAAAAAACGGTTGTCACAGCATCTTTGTTCCACGTTTTTTTGTAAAACGGATAAACGGCACCGAGAGCGATCACGATAAGAGCATAATAAGGAACAAGTGCCGAAAACTGGGTGCGGATCCATGTCACAATATGATCGAGCAAAATCGACGATGTGCCGCCAATTGACACCGGAACGAAAAACACGAAAATCCCGATGGCACTGTAAACGAAAAACTTCCATGCCCCGCTTGCCGGCGTTGGTGTCGGCACGGATGGCGCCATGTTTGTATCCGTTTTCATTTTCCTCCACCCCCATTTGTTCTTCTACAGGCTAAAGACGACAGCACGGCCGGAAGCATAACCGCTCCCGGTCGCTAAACACCTCGACGGAAGACCATTCCCCCTTCAGATGTACACCTTGCCGTCGTTCACCACCACCTTTCCACCTTTGATCACCGTCTCCGCATGGTTGACGCCGTAATAGTACATGATTTGCATATAATTCGGGACATTGAAAATGACCAAATCCGCCTTCTTCCCCGGCTCGAGGCTGCCGACGAGATGCGCGCGGCCGATGGCGTGGGCGGCATTGATCGTGGCGGCGGCCATCGCTTCAGCGGGAGTCATGCCCATATGCAGGCAGGCAAGGCTCATGACAAGCGGCAGCGAGACGGTCGGCGACGAACCGGGGTTGCAGTCGGTCGCCAAAGCGACGGGAACGCCGGCGTCGATCAAACGGCGGGCATCAGCGGCTTTTGTCATTAAGAAAAATGCCGTGCCCGGCAAGAGAACGCCGATCACGCCGCGCTCCGCCATGCGCCGAAGCCCTTCGTCCGACGCACGAAGCAGGTGGTCGGCGGATATCGCGCCGACTTCGGCTGCCAGTTCCGCCCCGCCATACGGCTCGATTTCATCGGCGTGGATTTTCGGCGTCAAGCCGTGCTCTTTGCCTGCTTCGAGGATGAGGCGCGCCTGGTCGGGGGTAAAGACGCCGCGCTCGCAAAAGACGTCGTTGAACTCGGCGAGCCCCCGCCGGCTCACTTCGGGAATCATCTCGTCGATGACAAGGCGGACGTATTCATCCGGATCGTGCTTCCACTCCGGCGGAACGGCATGAGCGCCAAGAAACGTGGAGACGATATCGACCGGGTGGGTGTCATCGAGACGCTTGGCGACTTCAAGCTGCTTGATTTCGTGCTCAAGGCTTAAACCATAGCCGCTTTTTGCTTCGACGGTCGTGACCCCATGAAGCAAAAACTGATCGAGCCGCCGCTTGCTTTCTTCATACAACATCTCTTCCGACGCCTCGCGCGTCGCTTTTGTCGTCGCATGAATGCCGCCGCCTGCGTTCATGATTTCCATGTACGTCGCCCCGCCGAGCCGCATCGTCCATTCGTGTTCGCGGCTGCCGGCGTAAACGAGATGAGTATGAGGATCGACAAGCCCAGGCGTCACCGTTTTGCCCTTAGCGTCAATGACTTCCGCTTCGGCGAGCCGATCGGCAAATTGGCGGGCCAGTTCATCGTCCGCACCAACCGCCACGATCGTGCCATGTTCGATCCAGACGCTGCCGTTTTCGATGATGTGAAGATCGCTCATCTTCTCCTTGACAAGCGGAGCCGCGGAGCTTCCCGCCAGCGTGACGAGCTGGCGGGCGCGGCGGACAAAAAGCGGGCGCATATGGATCCCCCTTTCTACTTCAGCATCGGCATATCGATGCCTTTTTCTTTCGCTGTCCGAATGGCGAGCTCATACCCAGCGTCGGCGTGGCGGACCACACCAAGCCCCGGGTCGGTCGTCAACACGCGCTCCAGCCGTTTTTCCGCCTCTTTCGTGCCGTCGGCGACAATGACCATGCCGGCGTGAATGGAGTAGCCCATGCCGACGCCGCCGCCGTGGTGAACCGACACCCAGCTTGCGCCGCCGACCGCATTCAACAGCGCGTTTAAAATCGGCCAGTCGGCGATGGCGTCGCTTCCGTCTTTCATTCCTTCCGTCTCCCGGTTCGGCGAAGCAACGGAGCCCGAATCCAAATGATCGCGACCGATGACGATCGGCGCTTTCAGCTCGCCTTTGGCCACCATGTCGTTGATGATTTTCCCGAACTTCGCCCGCTCGCCGTAGCCGAGCCAACAAATGCGCGCCGGCAGCCCTTGGAACTTAATGCGTTTTTGCGCCATGCGAATCCAATGGCAAAGACGCTCATTGTCGCTGAATTCACGCAAAATGACTTCATCGGTTTTATAAATGTCTTCCGGGTCGCCGGATAATGCCACCCAGCGGAACGGCCCTTTTCCTTCGCAAAAGAGCGGACGGATGTAGGCCGGCACAAAACCCGGGAAGGAAAAGGCGTCGTCCACCCCTTCGTCTTTTGCCACTTGGCGGATGTTGTTGCCGTAATCAAACGTCACCGCCCCTTGCTTTTGCATCGCCAGCATCGCTCGAACATGCGCGGCGATCGACTGTTTTGCACGGGCGATGTACTGCTTCGGATCGCGCGCCCTGAGTTCGGCGGCCTCATCAAGCGTAAGGCCAGCCGGGATGTAGCCGTTTAACGGATCGTGGGCGGACGTTTGATCGGTCAAGACGTCCGGAACAAAGCCCATTTCGACGAGACGCGGCAACACTTCAGCCGCATTGCCGACAAGGCCGATCGACAGCGCTTTTTTCTCTTCCTTCGCTTGTTTCGCCATCTCGAGCGCCGCGTCTAGGCTGTCGGTCATCGTATCCAAGTAATTCGTGTCAATGCGGCGCTGGATGCGGGCCGGATCGACTTCGATGGCGAGGCAGACGCCGCCGTTCATCGTCACGGCGAGCGGCTGCGCCCCGCCCATGCCGCCAAGGCCGGCGGTTAGCGTGATCGTCCCGGCCAGCGTGCCGCCAAAGTGCTGGCGCGCCACTTCGGCAAACGTTTCATACGTCCCTTGGACGATCCCTTGGCTGCCGATGTAAATCCAGCTCCCGGCCGTCATTTGTCCGTACATGATCAACCCTTTTTTGTCAAGTTCGTGGAAATGGTCCCACGTCGCCCATGCGGGCACGAGGTTGGAGTTGGCGATCAGCACGCGAGGGGCGTCCGGATGCGTGCGAAACACCGCCACCGGCTTGCCGGATTGAATGAGCAACGTTTCATCGTTTTCTAAACGAAGAAGGGTGTCCACAATCGCCTCGTAACATTCCCAGTTGCGCGCCGCCTTGCCGATGCCGCCGTAGACGATCAACTCATCCGGCCGCTCGGCGACATCGGGATGCAAATTGTTGTTTAACATACGCAACGCCGCTTCTTGAATCCATCCTTTCGCCCGCCGCTCTGTTCCCGCAAACGGGCGTACGGTCCGTTTTTCTGCCATCGTCATCCTCTCCTTTTTCCTCTTTGCTTTTTATTGTAAGGAAGCCAAGAGGATGGAGATAGATTCTCGTCTTTTCAAGATGATCCATTTTTTTTGAAATTTCTTTTTTCTTTTCGCTTCATCTATCCATTTCTTTTGATATATGTTCATTTCTTTTGAAAAAACCGCCTACCGCGGTGATGACGGTTTCAGCCGTTGTTCATCGCGGTAGGCGGTCGGCGTCTGGTTCAGTTCGGCTTTAAAGACGCGCATCAAATAATGGGCGGTGCGAAACCCGGTTTGTTCGGCGATTTCTTTAATCGACAAATCCGTCTGCCGAAGCAGCCGTTTCGCTTCCTCAAGCCGCCGGTTGGTCAGCCACTGGCGAAACGTCACGCCGCGCTTTTTCGACAACAAATGGCTGAAATACGCGGGGCTGCGCCCGGCGGCGGCCGCGACCCGCTCAAGCGTGAGCGACGGATCGCGAAAATGCGCCTCCATATAGCGGAGGCCGCGCTCCACGGCGTCGACGCGCGCGTCTTCCTCGGCCTGCTTGGCCTCATGGAACAATCGATATAAAAATAAAATCAATTCTTGAACGATGCGATACAAGACGGGATTGTACAAAATGTCTTGAAAAATGCGCATATACTCCCGCTCGGTTCCGCCGCGGTCAAGGCCGTATGTTTTCATAAACCGGCGGATTTGCGCCAAGATGCTCGTCAGCCGCGTCCGCACCATCTCCGGGCTCGGAAACGGCGGCTTCCAATGGGAGAATTCGCGCCGCAGCCATCGCTTCACCCCTTCATGGTCGAACCGCTCGAGCATCTCGATCCATTGCCGCTGCTCCTCCGGCGTCAAAAACGGATCGAGCTCACGCCACTGTTCGTATTCCGAAGCGGGAGCGATCACTTGGCGATAGCCAATGAAAAACGTCGTCTCCAGCAACCGGCGGGCCGCTTGGTATTGCCCGCGCACCGTTTTCCGACCATCAGGCGGCATCACGACAACCGCGAGCGGCTCATGATGCTCCTCTTCCCAATCGCGCAACAGCTTCCACGCCTCTTCTTTCCCGTCGCCCGGCAAATCGGGAAGCAGGCAAACCGCCATATGGGTGAGCGGCAATACGCGCGCCCGTCCGCGAAACGGATAGCTCGTTAAAAAGCGGATCACTTCTCGAGACAAGGCAGGCTGTTCCGCCTGCACAAGCCATACATGGGTGGAAGCTGCGGCGGGGTCATCGTAAAATAATGCGCGGTAGTCGTCATGGCCGTCAAAACCCGCTGTCAGGCTCGAGCGGCTGTTGGAGGAAAGCGAAACCGCCGTCCTCAACGCTTGTTTCAGCTTGGCGGGCTCAAGCGGCTTCACAAGCAAATCGACGCATTGCCAGTCGATGGCTTGTTTCGCCCGCGCAAACGTCGCCTCGGCCGTTGCGGCAATCACGCGTTGGCAAAACAAGCGGACGTGGGATGTCGCCTTCGACCATCGTTCATACGGAATCATATCCAGTTCGACGTACAATAGCTCCGGCGCCTCCCGCTCAAGAAACGCCATCATCTCCTCGACCGTAGCCGCCGTATATACTTGCTCAATCGGCAAGGAATACGCGGAAACGAGCCAGCGGATCGCTTCTCGTTCCTTGTCGTCCCGTTCGGCAATGACCAATTTCACGTTCTCACCGCCTTGGCTGCAAGCGTCGAAAATGAAGGAGCGCTTCCATGCAAAAGGCGGCGGCCAACGCCACCGTTTTTCCGCCTTCATCCCAGAGTGGATTGACTTCGCAAAGATCGACGCTGATCGTTTTCGGATGAGAAACGATTCGGCGGACGAGAGCGCGCACTAGCGACGGAGCGAGTCCAAACGGCGACGGCGCGCTCACCCCCGGCGCGGCAGCCGCGCTGATGGCGTCCATGCAAATGGTCAACATCACGGCATCGTGATGAGCGGCAAATTCCTCGATTTGTTCATAGGCGGCCTCGATCGGCCCTGCGGTCAGCTCGTCTTCAAGCATGTACCGGCAGCCGTACGTCTCGGCCGCCGCAAACAGCGCCGCCGTGTTGCCAAGCCGCTGAATGCCGAGGCAGAAGTAACGGACCCGTTCGTCTTGATCCAATATTTGCCGAAACATCGTCCCGGACGTCGGCCCGTCATCGTACGGGCGCAAGTCGAAATGGGCGTCAATGTTGAGGATGCCAAGGCGGGCTTCGGGCCCGAGCGCTTCGCGAACGCCCAAGTAATGGCCGTACGCCGTCTCATGGCCGCCGCCGATCACGATAGACGCCATCCCGTTTTTCAGCAGGCGGGCGACCGCCTTCCCAAGTTCAGTCTGGCTTTGTTCGAGCCGTTCATCGACGCAAACGACATCGCCTGCGTCATAGACAACGACCCCTTCCGGAAGATGCCAAGGCAGCCGGGCCAGCGCCGCTTTGACGGCGGCCGGCGCCTCTTTCGCCCCTTGGCGGCCTTGGTTGCGGCGCACTCCTTCGTCGCACGCAAACCCGATGAATGCCGCCGCTCGTTCCACCGTCTCCAATGGCTGCGACAAATCGAGCAAGCGAATGCGCTGATGAAGACGAAACGCCTGCTCATCGCTCACGCTGTCAATCCGTCCCGTCCAACGGCCGGCGTCTGGCGGTTGATACATGAGACCATCTCCTTTCCATCATCAGCTGCTTGTTTCTTTCGCCACAGCTTTGCCGTTCTCCTCCTCATGCACGCGAAAAGAGGAAATCGCCGCCGTTTGGCGAATAAAAAAACATGATTGACAACAGAAAGGGTGTTCCACATGAAGCCAATGACCAACTTGCACGCTGTCATCGCCGGTCAAAGCGCGCCGCCCCCATGCGACGAAACGCTCGGCGTCCGCCTGACGGAAGCCCGAGACGGCTATGCGAAAGGCGTATGGACAATCAGCGAATCGCTGCTCAACGGCAACGGGGTGATTATGGGCGGGTTCGTCGGGGCGGCGGCGGACATTCTCATGGCGTATGCAGTGACGACCTTGCTTCGCGATGACCAAATGCACGCCTCCATCAACTTGCAGACGACGTTTCACCGCCCAGCGGCGGCTGGAGAAGCCGAAATCGAGGCGCGGGTGGAAAAGTTCGGGAAAACCGTCGCCTATGTAACCGCCATCGTGCGGCAAAACGGCAAAGAGGTGGCGAGCGCCACGTCGTCGGTGCTGATCATGGACAAACCGTGAAGGTGATGGATCTCCAAAAGGCGTTTTTGCGCATGCTCGTTCTCCTTGGATTCGACGAGGCCAAACAGCAGCTGCTGTTGTTGTTTTGAAACGCATGGAAAGCGATGATCAGAGGAATCCGAGAAAACCGGTGAAAAACGATGATGTTCGCCAAATCGGTGGTTTTGTTGAAAAAGGAGAACCAATTTCACAAGGTTTCCCCACTTGAGAAGAGGCGTTGTCGAGTTGCCTTTTTCATGACATCATCAGTCCTCAATGGCGAAACGAGGTGAGGCGCAGCCGTTTTCGACCAGTTGCCAAGCGCCGGAGAAAGCGCTGTCAAAAACAGCCGCTCTCCGGCGCCTTTCGTTGCTTGTTACCCACGGACAAACGTTTTCGGCATTACGACGGCGACGACTTGCCCGCGGGCGCACAGTTCGCCGTTGGCGAACACTTCGGTGTCCACTTTCCATTTTTTCGGATGAATCTCCGTCACAGTGCCGACGGCGACAAGCGGCACTCCATGCGGCGTCGGCTTGACGAAATCGACGTGAAGCGACGCAGTAACAAAGCGCGGCGGCGTTTCCCCGCTCCCTGGTTCATGGCCGTTTTTCCGATGCAAGGCAAGCGCCGCTGAACCGGTGCCGTGGCAATCAATGAGCGAGGCGATCAGCCCGCCGTACACAAACCCTGGAATCGCCGTATGTTCCGGACGCGGCGTATACACCGTCACCGTTTTGTCGCCCCGCCACCCGGTGCGGAAATGGTGGCCTTGTTCATTCAGACGCCCGCAGCCGTAGCACCAGGCGAATTCATCAGGGTAGTCGTCTTGAATCGCGTGCACGATCATTTCTTCCACGTCATCCTCCCCCTCTCTTTTTCTAGTATACCATTGAATCGAGAAGACGACGACTCCTACATGGACGGTTGTTGTCTAGCGGCAGGCAAGGCCATACGAAGAAAAATGGAACGAAGCGCCAATCGCCAGACGGCAAATTCATAGGCGGCCCAAACAGCTGGCCGCCTAGCGTGACGCCATTTATCGAGCAGGCTCGTAAAACTCGATCCATTCGCCGTCGGGCCCGAGGAAGAACAAATATTTTGCTCCGTTCGGAAGTGTCGTTATTTCTTCCCACACAAGCGGCACACCGAGCGACTGAAGCCGTTCTTTCTCCTGCTCAATGCCTTCCACCGTAAACGCCACATGGTGCACTTTTCCTTCCGTCGGCAAATCCGGATTGTATCCTTCGATCAGCTCGACAATGATCGAGCCGCCAATCCCTAAAAACGCCAATTTCATCGTGCCGTTCGTATGAATCATTTCGTCGAGCAGCTCCAAGCCGACAACATTTTGATAAAACTCTTTCGATGCTTCGATGTCTTTCACTTGAATGCCGACATGTTCAAATTTTTTGACTGCCATTCGTCCCTCTTCCTTTCTATGACTCAGTTAACCATACTGCTTGTAAATACGGCGTCATCTGCATCGGGAAAATCCCTTTTTTCCCAAGCTCTGTCCATATGTAGCGGTCAAGGGCGTACGGTCCGTCCGCCTTCCATTCGTCCGCCTCACTGTTGGTCAACAACAACGAAAAGGCTGTTCCTTGCGCTTCCCCATACAAATGAACGTATCCGTCCCCACGGTCGACATGCACCGCCGCCTTAGGGTCAAACCGGATGAGCTCCGCCTGCACACAGCGCATGACACAAACGGCGAACGCTGCGGCAGGGAGATGAGCGGCCATGCAAGCGCGGAGCGAAACCGCCTCCTCCACTGTTTCTCCTTCACCTCCCATCGACAAAAACCCCCTTCGCCTCGGAATGATGCGAAAGGGGCCATGAGCCGTTCTTATCATCCAAAGCGAAACCGCTTTGCGGGTGTTAGCACCTTGCCTGCGGCAGGTTGCTGTGGGGTCATCAAGCCCGTTCTCTCGCCCACTCTTGATAAGACGTATGCAATTTGTCTTCTATCTTATCATACATCATCAAAGGCAACAATCGTCATTGTTCGACTTCCGGTTGCTCGGACGTGACGCCGACATCTTTCCACGTCAGTTTCGAGCCCGGATCGACCGTGAAGTTGGCGACGCGGTTGTTGACGGCATAAATGGCCGAACGATACAACGTCGGGATGACCGGCACTTCTTCGTTCATCAGCTTTTGCCATTCACTGTAAATTTTCCGACGATATTCTTTGTCAAACGCCTGTTCGGAATGGCCTTTTTCCAACAGTTCATCGTTTTTCTCATTCACCCAGCGCGAGTAGTTGAACATGACGTTGCGGCCGTACAATCCGTACGGGTCGACGTCCGTTCCAGTTCCCCAAGCGGCGGCGTAGACATCCACTTTCGGATCGTCTTTTTCGACCATATCGTAGAAGGAGTTGAACTCCGCCAAGCGTCCGTCTACAAGCTGAACATCGAGGCCCACATCTTTCCAGCATTGCATATAAAATTTGGCCAGCGGTTCAGCGATGTCCCCACCGCTCATCGCCAAGAAGTTGATCTTGAATTTTTTGCCGTTTGGATCTTCGCGGAGGCCATCGCCATCCACATCTTTATATCCCGCTTCATCCAGCAATTGTTTCGCTTTTTCCGGATTGTACGTATATCCTTTGATGGAGCTGTCATGATAGCCCGGGAACGACGGCGGAATGAGCGTGTTCGCCGGGAAGCGCAAGCCATGATACAGGCGGTCAGCCACCTCTTGGTTGTTGATGGCATACGCCATCGCTTGGCGCAGTTTTTTGTTTTGGAATTTCGGATTGTCCATTACGTTTTCCTGCTTTTTCGCATCCCAATGGCCGAGTTTAAAGCCGATATAGTTGTACGCCAAATCCACTCTACCGATAAACTGAATGTTTTTCGTCCCTTTCGCGTTCAAATATTGGTCAGTCGGGAACTCAGCGACGTCAATTTCGCCTTTTTTCAGCGCTTGCAGGACGACTTGCGGGCTGACGACTTTCAAAATGACGCCTTCCAAGTTCGGTTTGCCAGCCCAGTAGTCATCATTGCGAACAAACTCTACCGACTCGCCCGGAACGATTTTCTTCACTTTAAACGGACCGAACCCGATCGGGTTTTTCCGGATTTTATCCGATTTCGCCAAGTCTTTGATCGGAATGTCTTTCAAGTAATGCTTCGGCAGCGGATACGCCCAGATGCCGGTCAACACCGACGGATTGGCCTGTTTCCATGTGATCGTCAACGTCTTTTTGTCGATGACTTTAATGCCGGAAATTTTATCCGCTTTGCCGCTGTGATATTCTTCCATCCCGACGATCCCTTGGATGAGCGCATCGCCATAGCGGACGCCGGTGTAATCTTTATGGCCGATGACCAAATACGCATACTCCAAGTCTTCAGCGGTCACCGGCTGGCCGTCATGCCAATTCACATTGTCTTTAATATGGATTGTCATCGTCTTTTTATCATCCGACAACTCATACGTGGCAGCCCCATCATTTGTAATTTCATAGTCACCGTTCGTCCGGAAAAGCGACTCGTCAAAAAATTGCAAAATCTCTGCGTCGGGCGCTCCGGTGTAGAATGCATAGCTGAGCGTCCCTTCAAACGGCGTATCGGACACAAGGCCGTATTTCAACACGCCGCCGTCGATGATTTTCCCGTCGTTTTTCACCGTCATCGGGAATTTGCTGATGTCTTCCTTCTGAGCCGCCGGTTTTTCGTTATTGTTGCCCTTTCCGCTCGTTGTGTCGGATTTGCCCGTGCACCCGGCGAGCACGAGCAAGAGCGCGGCGAGAGCCGCCAGCCATTTTCTCTTCACATTTTCTTCCCCCTTATCCTAGTCGTTGTCTTGCATCAGCCGCACGTTTCAGCGCTTGGCCGATGAAATTTATGCACAGCATCATCACTAAAATAAGCAATGACGCAGGCAACCAAACCCACCATTTGTTTTGCAAAACATCCGGGTTGGTCGCATAGCTGACCAACGTCCCTAAGCTCGGCGTGCTCTCCGGCAGCCCGAAGCCAAGATACGTGAGCCCGGACTCGATGCCGATGTTGCCCGCCAAATTTAACGTCAAATTGACGATAATGATCGAGCTGAGGTTGGGCAAAATTTGAAAAATAATGATTTTCCAATCTGGCGTGCCGAGCGTTTTTGACGCGCTGACATAATCCAGCTCGCGCTCGGCCAGCGTTTTGGCGCGGATCAGCCGGGCTTTGCCCGTCCACAAAAACGCGCTCATGATCAAAATGAACGTCAATACATTATATTTAGGCACAATGGCGACAAAAACAATAACGAGCATCAAAAACGGCAGAACGAGAATGAAATCGATGATGCGCATAATGACATTGTCAATCCAGCCGCCAAAATAGCCGGCCACCAATCCGACAATGAGGCCGATCGCCCCAGTGATGAGCGTAATGGCCAGTCCGATCGTAAACGAATTGCGGGCGCCGATGATGAGCTGGCCAAACACGTCGCGCCCTCCGTAGTCTGTGCCAAGCCAGTGTTCCGCTGACGGCGGAGAATAGATGGAAAGAAAATCCACTTTCACGATTTCCTCTTGATCCAAAAAGAGCGACACGCCATAGACGATCGACAAAAGGATTCCTAAAATGATGAGCGAACCAAGCGCGAGCCGATCCCGAACCACCTCCCGCCACATGATCGAAAAGGCGGAAGGGCTTTTCTCGATGTTCGCTCCGGCCGGCGTTGGGCCGCTGATTTCCGCTTTCATGTCAGCTGCCTTCCTCCTTCCCTACTCAATCCGGATGCGCGGGTCGACCGCACTCAAAATGATGTCCGACAACAGAGTGCCCACCAGCGTCGCCAGGCCGGAAATCATGACGAGCGCCGTCACGACGCTGTAATCCCGCTGCATAATCGACTGCAAAAACAGCTGGCCAAGCCCCGGATAGCTGTAGATCGACTCCAAAAACACGGAACCGCCGACAAGCCCGGTGATCTCATACCCTAAAAACGCCGCGATCGGCAAAAACGAATTGCGCAAAATATGGCGCCAATAGATGTGCCGCTCCGGCACGCCTTTCGCCCGCGCCGTTTTCACGAAATCTTTCACTTTCGTATCGACGATTTCGCTGCGCAAATATTGAATCGTAACGACCGTGTTGATGAGCGCTCCCGACAACGCCGGAAGCATGAGATGGTTCAATTTGCTTAAATAGTAAGCGAGCGTCCCTTCCTCGACCTGAACGTCCACGCTGCCGCCGGTTGGAAACCAGCCAAGGTGAAAGCCGAAAATAAACAGCATGATCAAAGCAAAAATGAACAGCGGCGTGGCAAACCCGAGATAGCTGTAGCCGACGATCAGCTTATCAGCCCACGTATCTGTCCATCGCCCCGACACGATGCCAAGCGGAATGGCAATCAGGTACGTCAAAATTAAAATCGCCGCCGACAGCAACACCGTATTCCCGATCCGTCCGGCCAGCAGATCAGTGACCGGCTGCTGGTGGGTATAGGAAAGGCCGAGATCCCCTTGCAGCATGTTTTTCACCCAACGGATGTATTGAATATGTACCGGATCATTCAAGCCAAGTTTTTCCCGCATTTCCTCAAGCGTCTGCGGATCCATTTTCGGGTTGGCCGCCAGCTGCCCCGTCAGCGCATCGCCCGGCATCGCCTTCGCCAGTAAGAAAATGAGGACGCTCAGCAAAAACAATTGCGGAATCATAATGAGGATTCGCCGTAAAATAAATTTCAGCATCTTCCCGTCTTCCCCTCTTTACGGAATGGCCACCGAGTGCGTCGGCGAAATCGGCTTGAGCGGGTGAGCCCGGCCGTTTTCATCAAAATAGCGGGAATACGACTGCTCATATTCTTTTTCCACTTCGCGGCGAAGCGCCTCCTGCCGGCCGCGTTCGCGCGGATCGGCGTTCGGAATGGCGGAGAGCAGACGTTTCGTATAAATATGTTGAGGATTCGTAAAAATCTCCTCGCTCGTCCCTTCCTCCACGAGCCGGCCGCGGTACATAATGCCGATGCGGTCGCACATATGCCGGATGATCCCTAAATCATGGCTGATGAACAAATACGTCAGCCCGTACTCCTGCTGGATTTCTTTCATGAAATTCAACACTTGCGCCTGCACCGACACATCAAGCGCCGACACCGGCTCATCGGCGATGATGAGCTTCGGATTGAGCGTGAGCGCCCGCGCAATGCCGATGCGTTGGCGCTGTCCGCCGGAAAATTCATGCGGATATTTGTAAATCGACTCCGCGCTCAAGCCGACCCGCTCTAAAACGTATTGCACCTTCTGCCGCTCCTCTTGCGGGGACAGGCGTTCAAAATTGCGGAGCGGCTCGGCGACAATGTCGAGCACACGTTTGCGCGGATTGAGCGAAGAATACGGATCTTGGAAAATCATCTGGATGTCTTTCCGATACGGATGAAACTCGCGGCGGCGAAGCTTTGTCAAATCCGTCCCTTCAAACAGCACTTCCCCGGCCGTGGCGCGAATCAAACCGATAATCGTGCGCCCTGTCGTCGTCTTGCCGCAGCCGGACTCGCCGACGAGCCCGTACGTTTCCCCTTTGTTCAGCGTGAAACTGACATCATCCACCGCGCGGACATGGTCGACCACCCGGCGAAAAAAACCGCCGCGCACCGGATAGTATACTTTCAAATGGTTGACGTTAAGAAGCGCCATAGCCGATTCCACCTACCGTTTGATCATCGGGAAAATAAAAATGTTGGTAACATGTGCAACGCACCCAGTGCCCCGGCTCCACTTCCCGCAACTTCGGATCCGATTCGTGCTTATCCGCCCCAATCCAGCTGATGCGCGGCTGGAAGCGGCAGCCGCGCCGCGGCAGTTTATGCAGCGGGGGAACGATCCCTTGGATGACGTGGAGTCGTTCCTTTTTCGTCTGCGCAGACGGGATCGACTGCAACAATGAGCGAGTGTATGGATGAAGCGGACGGTGAAAAATGGTATCGACGTCCGCTAACTCAACGATTTCCCCAGCATACATGACCGCCACACGGTCCGCCATTTCCGCCACCACCCCCAAATCATGCGTGATTAAAATAATGCTCGTTTTCATTTGCCGCTGCAACTCTTTGAGCAGCCCTATGATCTGCGCCTGAATCGTCACATCAAGCGCCGTTGTCGGTTCATCGGCGATGAGCAGGGCGGGCTCGCAGGCGATGGCGATCGCGATGACGACCCGCTGCCGCATCCCCCCGGACAACTCGTGCGGATAACGGTGGTACACCTTTTCCGGCTCCGGAATGCCGACTTTGCGAAGCAAGACGATCGTTCGCTTCTTTTTTTCGGCTGCTGACAGCCGCAGATGGTAATCCATGCTTTCTTCGATCTGCCGGCCGACCGTCATGAGCGGATTGAGCGCCGTTAACGGATCCTGAAAGATCATCCCGATTTCTTTGCCGCGGATGCGATTGAGTTCGGCAACGGAGAGCGACAGCAAATTTGTCCCTTTAAAGTGCAGGCGCCCCTCAATTTTTGTCTTTTCGGGCGGGTGGAGACCCATGATCGACAAAGCGAGTGCGCTTTTGCCGCAACCCGACTCCCCGACGAGAGCGACGACTTCGTTCTCTCCGATCGCCAGCGAAACGTCGTCGACCGCCGCATAATAGTCATCACCGATGCGGAAAGAGACTCGCAACTCCTCAATTTCCAATAACGTTTGCTTTGCCAATGTGTCCTTCGTGTGAGTAAAATATTTGTGGGTGACATTCCGAAATGATCCCCGACGAGGGTTGCGAACTTTTGTTCGCGACGCTCGTCGGGGCCACCAAGCGAAGCGCGGTAGAAAAAAGCAAATGTCATGCAAAAAGGACTCTCTCCCTGCTATGATGGTGATTGTCAACATCAACCGAAAACAGGAGGGAGAGAGTCCATGAAACATCTTACCACAGAATGGCCTTTATTAAAAGAGCTGGAGGAACAATTAGTCAGAACTCTTCAAAAGGTGTTCGCTGTCTTGTTGGCGGCCCTTTTGGAGGAGATTGATCAACAACTGGCGGAAGCGCGGGACAAGCGCCGGTATCAGCTGAAAGACAAACGGCCGACTACGATCCAAACGCTGTTTGGAGAAGTGACGTTTCGACGGAACTACTACTATGACCGGCAAACGGGGAACTATACCTTCTTGCTGGATGCCGAATTAGGCTTTGATGGGGCCCGATCGATCAGTCCTTGCCTCGAGGAAACGGCGGTCGAGTTGGCCGTAGAGTGCTCTTCCTACCGCAAAGCGGCCCGTACGTTGGAGTCGATCGTGGGGTATGCGGTCATGAGCCACGAGGCGATTCGCCAACTGGTGCTGGAGGCCCCTGTCTCGCTGCACCGCCCTGTTTCCCAACGGCACGGCCGGGTGCTGTTTGTGGAGGCGGATGGACTGTTTATTTCCCGCCAGGGGAAAGGGAAACGGGCGAAAGAAGAGAAAATCCTGGCGGTTCACGAGGGATGGAAACGAAACGGTTCGCAGCTCGAGCTCGTGAACCGGCGCCACTACCTCCATGAAGGGGAGGGAGACGTGTGGGAACGGTTCGAAGAGTGGCTGATGAACGAATATGCCTATGATCCGTGCCGGGACCTGTTGATCATCAACGGCGACGCGGCGTCGTGGATCACGGCCTGCCGGGAGTATTTTGGGAAGCGGGCGTGCTTTCAGCTGGATCGATTTCATGTGGCGCGGGAGCTGCGTCAGTGTCTGTCCGGCCATCCGCGTTGGCGGGAGGTGCGGAAGAAGCTGGCGAAACAAGACGAAGAGGGGCTTCTCGTGGAGCTGAACAGCGCGGTCGGCACGTTGGAGGACGAAGCGAAAGAGAAGCAGATGGCTGCCATGATCCGCCGGATCGAGTCGATGCCGGGATGCATCCGGGACTATCGGGAGTGGCTGTCGGAGCAAGGGGTGGAGACGACCGGCATGCGTCCGATGGGCCACGCCGAGAGCGTGATGAGCCGGTTTGCGCATCGGGTGAAATCCCGCCGCAGCTGGAAAGACCAAGGGCTTCGGGCGTTTCTGAGGGCGATGGCGGCCCGAATCGACGGGATTTGGCGGAGAAATGGGCAGTTGGTGGAGGAAGAAGAGACCCGAACGGCGGCCTCGGCCTCAACAAAGTCCAAGCGGATCGAACAGGCCAAACGGAAGGCCGGACGGTTATGGGCAGATGTGGTGCGTCAGAATCTACCGTGTCTGCAGCGGTCATCCGGGACACCGATCCATCAAGCGTTGTCGGCGCTCCGGGATGGTGGTTGGGTGTAAAAAAATGGAATATCGTATCATCGCCTCAAGATGAGGGATGAGAGTCCGAAAGCGCTTACGATATTAATTCCTGAAAATGGTTCGCTAACTAGTGATTGACAACGCCCGTAGTGAACCGAAAAAATGTTCTCCACAAAGTCTTGACTGACTCGTGTCCTTCTCCCTTTTGTTAGTATTACTAAATTTTAGACTATAATATTTAGAAGGCCGGTGATTTAACGAATGTAAAGCTTTACAGCAGTATTTCTCCAATTAAGAAACTTTGCAACACCTTGTTTTCATTCCAGGTGATTTCTCACGGATCGAGCGAATCCGTTGTTTTTCACCAACCTTTTAGATAATATTCTATCATTTTTTTTCGTAAATTCAATATTTATAGAAAAAATATCAGTAAATTTTTTGATTCCTTTCCAGTCTTATACCTCATAGAAAAACATGACTGTGAACTACAGCTCAGTTTCAACCACTATTTTTTGGACAATAAATAAGCAGATGCTCCACGAAAGGAACATCTGCCTAAGCAATGAACAAAAAAGTGGAAAAGGACACAGCTTGACCGCGGCCGCCCATTCACGATCGATTATTGCTTTGTTCCCTATAGTTATTTAAACGCCATCGCCGCCCGCACCGCTTTTTTCCAGCCATCGTAGAGCATCGTTCGCTTGTCGTCATCCATCTTCGGCTCAAACCGGCGCTCGAGCTGCCATTGGGCGGCGATGTCATCTCGGCTGTTCCAGTAGCCGACCGCCAGCCCGGCCAAATACGCCGCACCCAAGGCCGTCGTTTCATTCACAACCGGACGTTCGACCGGAACGGCAAGCAAATCGCTCTGGAATTGCATAAGGAAATTGTTTTTCACCGCCCCGCCGTCAACGCGCAACGTGGTCAGCGAGATGCCGGAATCGGCTTCCATGGCGGCGAGCACATCTTTTGTCTGGTAAGCGAGCGATTCCAAGGTGGCCCGGATGAAATGCTCTTTCGTTGTGCCGCGCGTGAGGCCAAACACCGCCCCGCGCACCTCGCTGTCCCAATACGGTGTACCAAGCCCGACGAACGCCGGGACGACATACACCCCGTCAGTCGACTCGACTTTTTCAGCGTACGCTTCGCTGTCAGCCGCCGTTTTGATCATCCGCAAGCCGTCGCGCAGCCATTGAATGGCCGAGCCGGCAACGAAGATGCTGCCTTCAAGGGCGTATTCCACCTTGCCGTCAATCCCCCAGGCGATTGTTGTGAGCAGCCCGTGTTTCGATTGCACCGCTTTTTCCCCCGTATTCATCAGCATAAAGCAGCCGGTGCCGTACGTATTTTTCGCCATCCCTTCCGTAAAGCACGCCTGGCCGAACAAAGCCGCCTGCTGGTCGCCCGCGGCTCCCGCGATCGGCACCTCCACGCCGAAGAAATGATGCGGAACCGTTTTCGCGTATACTTCCGAGGACGGGCGCACCTCAGGAAGCATCGCCTTTGGCACGTTTAAAATCGCAAGCAGCTCGTCATCCCACTCGAGCGTATGAATGTTAAACATTAATGTGCGCGACGCGTTCGAGTAATCGGTTACATGGGCGCGGCCGCCGGACAGCTTCCAAATGAGCCACGTATCAATCGTGCCAAAGAGCAGCTCTCCTCGCTCCGCCCGTTCGCGCGCCCCCTCGACATGGTCCAAAATCCATTTCACTTTTGTCCCGGAAAAATAGGCGTCAATAAGCAAGCCGGTTTTTTCGCGGAATAGCGGGTCATACCCTTTCGCTTTCAGTTCATCGCAAATGCCGGCCGTCTGCCGCGACTGCCAGACGATGGCGTTGTAAATCGGGTTGCCGGTGTCTTTCTCCCACACAACCGTCGTTTCCCGCTGGTTCGTAATGCCGATCGCCGCCACTTGTTCCGGCTTCACTTGCGCCTCGGACAAGACGCTGGCAATGACCGCAAGCACCGATCCCCAAATTTCATTGGCGTTGTGCTCGACCCAGCCGGGCTGCGGAAAATATTGCGTAAACTCTTTTTGCGCCATATGGACGATTTCGCCCTTTTGATTGAACAAAATCGCGCGCGAACTCGTTGTGCCTTGGTCGATGGCTAAAATGTATTGATTCATGACATTCTTCCCCCTTCACCTTTATTTGCTTACAAACCCGGTACGCCAACTAGAGAGAACGGCGGCTTGCGGCGCTGGTTGTTTTTCCTTTTGCCATCTTCGCCGCCGCCAAAACGACTGCGGTTGCCGCCAGCACTCCCCATAATGCGCCTGTCGGTTTTCCCAAGAAAACGGCTTTATAGACCAAACTGCCTAACGCGCCGCCAAGCAGCGGTCCGACGATCGGCACCCATGCGTACGACCAGTTTGATGATCCTTTCCCTGGGATGGGCAGCAAAAAGTGGGCTAACCGAGGCCCAAAGTCGCGGGCCGGATTAATGGCGTATCCCGTCGTGCCGCCGAGCGACAGGCCGATCGCCACGATCAAAAAACCAACGATAAATGGATTGAGCCCATCAGCGAATTTGTTGGCGCCAATGGCCAAGATGGCCAAAACCAACACAAACGTTCCGATGATCTCGCTAAGCAAGTTGGCAGCCGTATTCGGCACTGCCGGACCCGTCGCAAACACGCCAAGCTTGACACCCGGGTCGTCTGTTTCCTTCCAATGCGGCCAATAGTGGAGATAGACGACGGCAGCCCCAACCATAGCGCCAAGTACTTGTGCCAACACATAGCCAGGGACATCTTTCCATGGAAAATCACCGCTTATGGCCAATGCCACTGTCAGCGCTGGATTGAGATGGGCGCCGCTATACCGGCCGACAGCGTATACGGCCACGGCCACCGCCAGCCCCCACCCCATCGTAATGACAATCCAGCCCGAATTGGCCGCATATGATTTCTTTAAATTGACCCCGGCGCACACACCAGCGCCGAAAATGATGAGCAGTGCCGTGCCGATGAATTCCCCTAAAAATGGCGACATTTGTTCTCTTCCCCCTTTTCATTCGTGATTTCCTCTGCTATTTCCTGCTTGGGCGGCCCCTCCGGAGGGTTAGCCGTTGGGTGGAAAAACAAAAACCCACACACTTCCCCGCTAAGCAACGAGGAATATGTGTGGGTCTCCGCTTCTCCACCACAACGTTATTAACTTGCTTTTAGCATATCATCTGTTGAAAACGCTGTCAACCTATTTCTTCGGCAAGAGTCAGTCAAGACTTTGTGGAGAACATTTTTTCGGTTCACTACGGGCGTTGTCAATCACTAGTTAGCGAACCATTTTCAGGAATTAATATCGTAAGCGCTTTCGGACTCTCATCCCTCATCTTGAGGTGATGATATTGTATTCCATTTTTTTACACCCAACCACCATCCCGGAGCGCCGACAACGCTTGATGGATCGGCGTCCCGGATGACCGCTGCAGACACGGTAGATTCTGACGCACCACATCTGCCCATAACCGTCCGGCCTTCCGTTTGGCCTGTTCGATCCGCTTGGACTTTGTTGAGGCCGAGACGGCCGACTGGGGCTCTTGCTCCTCCCACCGTCCCTTTCTCCACCCGATCCCGTCGATTCGGGCTGCCATCGCCCTCAGAAACGCCCGAAGCCCTTGGTCTTTCCAGCTGCGGCGGGATTTCACCCGATGCGCAAACCGGCTCATCACGCTCTCGGCGTGGCCCATCGGACGCATGCCGGTCGTCTCCACCCCTTGCTCCGACAGCCACTCCCGATAGTCCCGGATGCATCCCGGCATCGACTCGATCCGGCGGATCATGGCAGCCATCTGCTTCTCTTTCGCTTCGTCCTCCAACGTGCCGACCGCGCTGTTCAGCTCGACCAAAAGTCCTTCTTCGTCTTGTTTCGCCAGCTTCTTCCGCACCTCCCGCCAACGCGGATGGCCGGACAGACACTGACGCAGCTCCCGCGCCACATGAAATCGATCCAGCTGAAAGCAGGCCCGCTTTCCAAAATACTCCCGGCAGGCTGTGATCCACGACGCCGCGTCGCCGTTGATGATCAAAAGGTCCCGGCACGGGTCATAGGCATATTCGTTCATCAGCCACTCTTCAAACCGTTCCCACACGTCTCCCTCCCCTTCATGGAGGTAGTGGCGCCGGTTCACGAGCTCGAGCTGCGAACCGTTTCGTTTCCATCCCTCGTGAACCGCCAGGATTTTCTCTTCTTTCGCCCGTTTCCCTTTCCCCTGGCGGGAAATAAACAGCCCATCCGCCTCCACAAATAGCACTCGGCCGTGCCGTTGGGAAACAGGGTGGTGCAGCGAGACAGGGGCCTCCAGCACCAGTTGGCGAATCGCCTCGTGGCTTAGGACCGCATACCCCACGATCGACTCCAACGTACGGGCTGCTTTGCGGTAGGAAGAGCACTCTACGGCCAACTCGACCGCCGTTTCCTCGAGGCAAGGGCTGATCGACTGCGCTCCATCAAAGCCCAGTTCGGCATCCAGCAAGAAGGTATACGCCCCCGCCTGCCGATCATAGTAGTAGTTCCGTCGAAACGTCACTTCTCCAAACAGCGTTTGGATCGTGGTCGGCCGTTTGTCTTTCAGCTGATACCGGCGCTTGTCCCGCGCTTCCGCCAGTTGTTGATCAATCTCCTCCAAAAGGGCCGCCAACAAGACAGCGAACACCTTTTGAAGAGTTCTGACTAATTGTTCCTCCAGCTCTTTTAATAAAGGCCATTCTGTGGTAAGATGTTTCATGGACTCTCTCCCTCCTGTTTTCGGTTGATGTTGACAATCACCATCATAGCAGGGAGAGAGTCCTTTTTTCACGACATTTGCTTTTTCTACCGCGCTTCGCTTGGTGGCCCCGACGAGCGTCGCGAACAAAAGTTCGCAACCCTCGTCGGGGATCATTTCGGAATGTCACCCACAAATATTTTACTCACACCTTCGGCAAAATTTGCACGTAATCGAAGTCGAGCGTATCGACCGCGTCTTCGATATGAAGGCGGGTGATGAACCGGTACGACCGGCCGGGGCGCGATGGCGGCAAGGTTTCCGGAATCGTGTAGGAAAACGGGATTTCCTTTTTCTCGCTCGGCTTGATCCAAAACGCTCCGGCCGCCGGAATGACGGCGACAATGGCATCCAGTTCCTTGCCGTTTTCGATTGTTTTTTGCACGAGCTCCACATCGAGCCGCTCGATCCTTTGTTCCACCGTTCCGCCGTAAATGTGGACGATCCCTTGAATCATTTCCCCCTGGCGCCATAACGATTTATTTAAGATCAAGTCGACGTGCGCCGACCCGACTCCGACTCTTGACATCATTTTGCGCAATAACACCGTAGTCACCTCTTTGTCTCTCTTGTCATATCATCATACGAAAAAACGAAGCCGCTTGTTTCAACGCGAGCCAAAAAATAAACAGACGATGCTGGCGCGGCACGTCTGCCCCTGGGAGAAACAGGGACGAATGCGGCTTGTTTTGTTACCGCTTACATTCGAGATTACCGCATTCGCCTTCCGCTGTCAATTGGTTATTCGTACACATTTTCGTTTTCGATAATGTAATCGATTCGAATGACCGGGACGTCCTGTTGCTCGACTTCCGCGACAATCAAGCCGACGCGGTCATTATAGATGCAAAACATATCCAGCCCTTTGCGAAACGCCGACTCTCCGTACGAAAGAACCATGTGGTAAATTTTATTGTCGCTGAAATAGCGGCGGCTGACCCGGCTCCCTAACCGGACGATCACTTCTTTTCCCGCGATTTTTCCGCGGTACATCCGCTCTCCCCCTTTTTGTCGTTCCTATTCCAATGTATGGGCGTTGTGGCCCGCTCATGACTATTTTCTCCCCCAGCGGCCCGTTTTCCTTTTCAACGCATTGTTTTTCGGGCCGGCAAACAATTTTTTCGGAAATTTCCTTTCTTTTGCTTGACGCGGCCACCCGCGGTAGTGTATAGTAAAGTCATCATATAACAGAATATATTTCAGGCATTCAACATGAAGGTGCATCTTGGATGGCTGTGAAGTATATTTTGTTATTTGATAAAAATCTTGAGGTTAGCCGAACAGGCTAAAGGTATTAGGAGGAATTCAGTATTATGCAACGTGGTAAAGTAAAATGGTTTAACAACGAAAAAGGCTACGGTTTCATCGAAGTGGAAGGCGGTTCCGACGTATTCGTCCACTTCACGGCGATCCAAGGTGAAGGGTTCAAAACGTTAGAAGAAGGCCAAGAAGTTTCGTTTGAAATCGTCCAAGGAAACCGCGGACCGCAAGCAGCGAACGTTGTCAAATTATAAGACTTCGTTGACATAGACGAGAGAACGGGAGCGGAACGAGAGGCACCCTGCTTAAGCAGGGTGCCTTTTTCATTGCGATTTGCATAGATTCAACCAAGCGGCGAACAATAAAAAAAGGGAGGTGTTCATATGGCCAGACGCGATGCCGACGTACATACGGGATACAACGACTTAAAGCAAGTGGAAATGTTCGTCGAGACGGCGGAGAAAATGGTCGGCCAGGCGACGATGCAGCTCGACCCCGAGATGCTTCGCCATGCCGAACAAGCGGTGAAAAACGCCCGCGACCAACTTGCGCGCGCCCGCCAAGAAGCAACGGGCGTCGACGGTGATTTTCTCGCCCGTTGCGAACAAACATTGGCCCGCGCCGAACACCAGCTTCGCGAGGCGCGGCAATAACAGCAAAACGATATATATAGATGCAACGAAATCGTTTAACATATCCTTGACGGAAAAGTGGCTCATCCATTTTTGACTGTCGAAGGCAAGCCTATGGCTTGCCTCCGTCACGCTTTAGCGTGACGGAAGACCGAACAACGACTCGCTTCCAGACCCATTCATGGGTCTGGAAGCGGTGTTGTTCGGTCACTCGACAGTCGGATGAAATGATCGGTAAAAACGAAAAATGTTAAAGCTTTAAATTGCATCTATATAGATGCAACCAAAACGTTTAACATATCTTTTCTTTGACAGAAAAGACACTTATCAATTTTTCGACTGTCGAGGGCAAGCCTTTGCTTGCCTCCGTCACGCCTTGGCGTGACGGACGATCGAACAACCACCCGCTTCTCAGACCCATACATGGGGCTGAAAGCGGTGTTTGTTCGGTCGTTCGACGGTCGATCCAATGCTCAGTAAAAATTGCATCTATTAAGGCGGAGGACAAACAGCGATTTCCTTTTGGAGTGAAAAGAAGAACTGCTTTTGAGGTTTCTCCATGTTAAAACGTATGTTCTGTCAATCACCGGCCTTCGCAGCGCATCCGCTTCCTCCGTTCAAACGCCAAAGCTTGCCTGGTCGCAGCCGGCACCGCCCCAGGCCCGCGAAAGCGCAGATTGGGGCTCCTATCGCCCGCACCAACCGCCTCTTGAAAAAAATTCCTTCATTACCGACGCGAACGCGGCGGCGCTGATAGAAGCATCTCCCCGTACTGCCGCATTTGTTCCCCGACCGTGCATTGCTGGATGCAAAACGATTGGGCGTACGTTTTGCCGTACTCTTTCCGGAACGTGCTTTTTAAAAAGCAGCCATCGCAGTACGTTTCCTCCAGCCAAGCGATTTGGTCCAATATTTCTTTGCGTCGGTTCCGCTTCTTTCCCATACGACCTTACCCTTTCTCCGTCAATTCCGTTCGGCTTGTGATGATCCGCCCTTCAAGCGCCTGGCGGGCGAGCGAATCCGCCTCTTTATTTTGTTTGCGCGAAATCGGCTCGTACGCCGGTTCGATGTGAAGCTCGCGCATTTTCGCTTCAATGCGGTCAAGCCAGATGTTGAAATCGTCCTCAAAACACGGCCAATCGCCGGACAGCTGCTTTAACACGACGTGGGAGTCGCCGCGGAACGTCACCGGCAAATGATGGACGCCAAGTTCCTCGAGCAGCTGCATGACAAACCAAAACGCCGCATACTCTGCCTCATTATTGGATTTGATTTCGCCGAGCCGGCGGTTGGCGCGCAGCCGGTAGCGATGATCGTTTTGCTTATAGTATACGACCGCGCCGGCGCCGCCTTGGGACGTCTCATGGTCAAAGCCGCCGTCGAAATACACAACGATCTCATGCGGCTCGCCGGCGATCTCCTCAAGCAGCTTTTGCAGCTCTTTTTTTGACCACACCGTGCCGTTTCGATCGACGAACTCCACTGTTTTCGTCCGCCCGGTTTTTTCAAAATCATCCGCCAAAGCGAGCGCCTTTTTGGCATCGACCCAATCGGAGACAAGAAACGCCTCTTGTTTT
Source organism: [Bacillus] caldolyticus (assembly GCF_003595605.1). Taxonomy (NCBI): domain Bacteria; kingdom Bacillati; phylum Bacillota; class Bacilli; order Caryophanales; family Anoxybacillaceae; genus Geobacillus; species [Bacillus] caldolyticus. The sequence continues at coordinate 664,567 of NZ_CP025074.1, forward strand.
TTCGGCGTGATATACGTCCAGTGGATTTGTACGTCCAACGCATTGTCACCCTTCCGCGTGGCGATGATCGGAGCTGGTTTTTATTTTACCACACTTGCGCCCTTGTTCATTACCTAATATTATGCGCAATTTCTTCTTGTATCAACCATTTTGCCGCAGGCGCCCATCTTTTTTCCAAAATATCTATCTTTTTCGGCCTACTTGTGGTACACTAGCGGCTAGCACCCAAAATGAGATGGGGCGCAAGCATATGAAGAGGGAGGATTCGAATTGAAGCGTCAAACCATAGCCGATCTGAGTCTGCTAATGGTGACGTTCGTCTGGGGGGCGACGTTCGTCGTCGTCCAAAATGCCATTTCGTTTTTGGAGCCGTTGTCGTTTAACGCCGTTCGCTTCAGTTTGGCCGGCTTGTTGCTTCTCGCTTGGATCGCTGCCGCTTCCCGCCCACTCTTCGGCCAGTTGTCATGGCGAGTCATCGGCGCTGGGGCGTGGATGGGGCTATGGCTGTTTTGCGGCTACGCATTCCAAACGATCGGACTGTTGTATACCACTTCCTCGAAAGCCGGCTTTATTACCGGACTGAGCGTTGTGCTCGTTCCATTGTTTTCCTTTTTGATTTTAAAGCAAAAACCGTCTGTGAATGCGGTCGTTGGAGCGGCACTTGCCGCGTTCGGCCTGTATTGGCTGACAGGGGGAGCGGAGCTGTCGTTCAATCAGGGCGATTTCTTTGTCTTTCTTTGTGCTGTTTCCTTTGCCATGCACATTATCGTCACCGGCCGCTATTCCTCTCAGTATTCGACGATGCTGTTGACCATGGTGCAAATTTTTACCGTCGGCATCCTCTGTTTCTTCTTTGCCTTTTGGTTTGAAGACGCCGCGCAAATGTGGAATATGGCGGTGCTCCGCCGTCCGGAAGTATGGGGGGCGCTCGCTGTGACATCGTTGTTGGCGACGACCGCGGCGTTTCTCATCCAAACGGCGGTGCAAAAATATACGACTCCCGCCCATGTCGCGCTGATTTTCGCCATGGAGCCGGTGTTCGCCGCTTTGACCGCCTACCTTTGGGCTGGAGAGCGGCTGTCGCCATCGGCCTGGCTTGGCGGCGCTGCGATTTTGGCCGGCATGATTTTCGCCGAACTGCCAAGCATGCGCCTCTGGGGCAGACGGTGGCGGGAAAAGCGGAACATCCCATCGTAGCCGCAACGATTGCTCTTAGCGAAAAACAGTGAAGCTTTCCTCCTTTGCTTATATTTTGACCAAGGGCGGCCATACTATCCGTAAAGAGCGGAGGTGAGAGCAATGACCAAAAACGGCGGCCGAAACCGCGGCACGAAGGCGCCGGGCGTCAACCCGCAAGGCTTTGGCCAAGACGGAACGTTCACCCCGGATCCAAAAAGCAAGCTTGAGAACGCAGCGAAAAAGCTCAACACAAAATAAAAGCAGGCTTCCCGATATGGGAGCCTGCTTTTTGTCGTTATTGTTTCACTTTCGCCAATTTTTCGCGCAACACCATTTGCAAAATGCCGCCGTGGCGATAGTAGTCGATTTCGACTTCACTGTCAAAGCGGACGATGACCTCAAATTCTTTCTTCTCACCCGTATCCGGGTTCGTCGCCGTCACTTTGACGAGATCGCGCGGTTTGACGTTTTCATCGATGTGAATGTCGAACACTTCTTTACCCGTCAAGCCGAGCGTCTCCGCATTTTCGCCTTCTTTGAATTGCAGCGGCAGGACGCCCATCAAAACGAGGTTCGAGCGGTGGATGCGCTCAAAGCTTTCGGCGATGACCGTTTTAATGCCGAGCAAGAACGTCCCTTTCGCCGCCCAGTCGCGCGAGCTGCCCATGCCGTAGTCTTTGCCGGCGATGACGACAAGCCCAGTGCCGTCTTGTTTATATTTCATGCACGCATCGTACATCGACATCACTTCGCCGGTCGGCCAGTACGTCGTATAGCCGCCTTCCGTGCCCGGCGCAATTTGGTTGCGGATGCGGATGTTGGCAAACGTGCCGCGCATCATCACTTCATGGTTGCCGCGCCGCGAACCGTACGAGTTGAAGTCTTTCGGCTCGACGCCTTTCGAGATCAAATATTGGCCTGCCGGCGTGTTTTTGCCGATCGACCCAGCCGGCGAAATATGGTCAGTCGTGACCGAATCGCCGAACTTGCCGACGACGCGCAAGCCGGTGAGAGGTTCGACTTTGCGCACTTCCGGCGACAAGCCTTCAAAGAACGGCGGATTTTGAATGTACGTCGAGTTTTCATCCCATTGATAAAGCGGCTCATCCGTCGTTTCGATGGCGTTCCAGCGCGGATTGCCGTCGAACACGCGCTCATATTCTTTGCGGAACAGTTCCGGATCGACCGCTTGTTTCACGACGGCTTTTACCTCTTCCATCGACGGCCAAATGTCGCGGAAGTAGACGTCATTGCCGTCTTTGTCTTTGCCAATCGGCTCGTTCAACAAGTCAATGTCGACCGTGCCGGCGAGCGCATAGGCGACAACAAGCGGCGGCGATGCCAAATAGTTGCCTTTGACAAGCGGGTGGATGCGGCCTTCAAAGTTCCGGTTGCCGGATAGGACGCTTGTCACAAGCAGATCGCTTTCCGCAAGCGCCTTTTCGAGCTCCGGCGCAAGCGGACCCGAGTTGCCGATGCATGTCGTGCAACCGTAGCCGACGACGTTGAAGCCGAGCTGTTCAAGATACGGAAGCAGCCCCGAGTCACGCAAGTAGCCGGTGACGACTTTCGAGCCCGGCGCGAGCGACGTTTTCACGTATTTCGGCACTTGCAAGCCTTTTTCAACCGCTTTTTTCGCCACTAAGCCAGCGGCGACGAGGACGTACGGGTTCGACGTATTCGTACAGCTTGTGATCGCCGCGATGACGACAGCGCCCGTTTTCAATTTCACTTGTTCGCCGTTCAGCTCGACCGTAATTTCCCGCTCTAAGTCCGCTTCCGTCAAGCCAAAGCCTTGGTTGCCTTGCGGGGCTTTCACCGCGTCGCGGAACGACTGTTTCATTTTCGAGAGCGGGATCAAGTCTTGCGGCCGTTTCGGCCCCGACAAGTTCGTTTCGATTTCCGACAAGTTGATTTCAACGACATCCGTAAACACCGGCTCCGGTGCATCCGGCGTGTAGAACAAACCGTTCGCTTTGCAATACGCTTCGACGACTTGAACGTGATGTTCGTCGCGGCCGGTCAAGCGCAAATAGTCAAGCGCTTCGGCGTCGACCGGGAAGAAGCCGCACGTTGCCCCGTATTCCGGCGCCATGTTGGCGATCGTCGCCCGGTCCGCAAGCGGCAAAGTCGCCACTCCTGGTCCGAAAAATTCGACGAATTTGCCGACGACGCCTTTTTTCCGGAGCACTTGCGTCACCTTAAGCGCCAAGTCGGTGGCCGTCGCTCCGTCCGGCAGCTTGCCTGTCAGGCGGACGCCGATGACTTCCGGCACCGGGAAGTACGACGGTTGGCCGAGCATGCCGGCTTCCGCTTCAATGCCGCCGACCCCCCAGCCGAGGACGCCGAGGCCGTTGATCATCGTCGTATGCGAGTCCGTGCCGACAAGCGTATCCGGGAACGCTTCGTACTCGCCGTTTTCCCCTTCGACCGCGTGAACGACGCTTGCCAAATATTCCAAGTTCACTTGGTGGACGATCCCCGTTGCCGGCGGAACGGCGCGATAGTTATCAAATGCTTTTTGCGCCCATTTCAAAAACTTGTACCGTTCGGCGTTCCGTTTGAATTCCAAATCCATGTTGTACTCAAGCGCATCGTCCGACCCGTAGCGGTCGACTTGCACCGAGTGGTCGATGACGAGATCGACCGGAATTTCCGGGTTGATTTCGTACGGATCGCCGCCCAAATCGGCCATCGCTTTGCGCATCGAAGCCAAATCGACGACCGCCGGCACGCCGGTGAAGTCTTGCAAAATGACGCGCGACGGCTTAAACGGCACGTCAATGTCTTTCATTTCCGGCGTTCCCCATTTCGCCAAGTTTTCGACGTGCTCTTTCGTGATGACGCGGCCGTCGACTTGGCGAAGCACCGATTCAAGCAATACTTTGATCGAGTACGGCAGGCGGCTCACCTGGCCGATGCCCGCTTCTTCAAGCGCTTGCAAACGGTAGTAGTTGTACGTTTTGCCGTTTACAACAAACGAAGAGCGGGCGTTGAACACATCTTGTTTCGCCATATGTATAACCCCCTTCACTTCACAATAATACTATACTATTTTTTCGCACAAAAGTCGAAAAAATAGCATGAATTCTCCCAATCCCCATAAAGTTCGGCACGACTTTATCTTATTACAGAACAGGACAAGTTGTAAATAATGATTTCCAATGTCTCGCCATATTACTTCCTTACCGCGGCAAAAGAGGAATAAGGCGCCCGTTTCATCGCAAACTAGAAGCGGAGGTGAAACGAATGGCGAAGCGAAAAGCAAACCACGTGATCCCTGGCATGAACGCCGCCAAAGCGCAAGGAATGGGCGCCGGATACAACGAAGAGTTTTCCAATGAACCGCTGACCGAGGAGCAGCGCCAAAACAACAAAAAACGAAAAAAGAACCAATAGCGTGGCGGCCATTTCGCCATCCCGGCCTGCCATAGCATGCAAAAAGGGAATGTCCGCCGCCGGCATTCCCTTACTCGTTTTCATTGACTTCGTCAACGATCGCCTGCAAATCGCTGCGGAATTTTTCGAGCTGCACGCGTTGTGTCTCCGAGGCAACTTCGAGCGCGTTTTCAATTTGGGCGAACGCCTCGTTTACTTCTTGCCGAAGATGGGTCAGCTGGTGGCCGTAGTCGGCTTGATCACGCACCAAGTGATCGTGCCATTCTTTCGCTTCCATCGTCGCCTTTTGCGCTGCTTGAAACGCCTCTTGCTTCGTTTTATGGTAAACCATGGCTCGTCCCTCCTTCGCAGTCATCGCGGTCGTTCACTACTTATCGTTTCAAACCGGGCGCAAATTATGCGCCGAATAAGCGAAAGCACAACGCCGCATGCTAACGGACAAAGGAGGGACAACAAATGACGAACAAAAACGACGGCAAAGATATGCGCAAAAACGCCCCAAAAGGCGACAATCCTGGGCAGCCGGAGCCGCTTGACGGTTCGAAAAAAGTGAAGAACCGCAATCACACGCGGCAAAAGCACAACACAAGCCACGATATGTGACGCAAACAAGCGGAGTTTTCCTTCTCCGTTCAGCCGAGACCGGCGGCAGCCGGGAGGGCTGAACGGCTGGTGCTATTATGTTTACATAATAAAATTATTGTAAAATCAACAAAGCGGGCGGTCGCTAGAACAGCCCGTTGCCGCCCGCCTTGGGTTCATTCCCGTTGAAGCAAATCATCCTCCCCGGGCAACAAGCCGGCCGACGGCGATTATGATTCGGCTGTTTGCCGCTTAAGCGCTTCATACAGCTCCACGAATTCAGCGGCTAAATCCTTGACCGTGATCGCCGTCATTAAATGATCTTGGGCATGCACCATCAGAAGCGTCACCACCGGCTGCCCGCCGCTATGCACAAAACAAAAGAACGAGGCCTTATTCGACCCCGTTCATCTCGTGAAGACATGGTGCCCGATGCGAATCGTCACCGGACGCGACAACATCCATTTGTCTTTTGTGATTTTCGGATTGTAGAAATAAAGCGAGCCGCGGCGATCGTTTGGGAATAAGGCTAGCGCCTTGTCGACCGCCTCGTAATCCTGCTTTGTCGGCTGAATGCGGGTCAATTTCCCCGTTTTGGCTGGTACAAACGCGTAGCCGGATTTCGTTTTTTGATAAATGACGCCGCGCACCGTCTTTGGAAACTCCGGATGCTTTGTGCGGTTTAAAACCACAAGCGCCACTTCCACCTTGCCGGCAAACGGCTCGCTCGAACCGGTCTCCGCTTGCACAAGCTGGGCGAGCAGCTTCCGGTCAGCGGCGCTTAATGAGATCGATTTCTTCTTTGCCGGCGCCGAAGCCGATCGCTTCGCCGCAGCCGGCACTTTCAGCTTTTCGCCGACATAAATAGCATCGCTTTTTAACCCGTTTAACGACTTTAACGAAGCAACCGAAGTATGATATTGTTTGGCGATCTTCGACAACGTATCGCCTTTTTTCACTTGATAGTATGTATACGAGCCAGCCGCTTCCGCCGACAGCTCATGAGAGCTTAACGCCATACAGCAAATGATCGTGAGCGCTGCAATCGTCTTTTTCACTCTGCGCATCCCCCTCATCGTTGCCTTTTGGCTTTTTTTCTTTGTTTACTAGATTAGCAGGCAAAGAAGGGAACGTCACTGTATATCTTTTCCATACAAAGCGGCCGGCGGCTTTCAATCCATTGGCGCTGTAAGGCGGGACAAGCTTTTTTACAGTTGCATTACAGTTGCGTTACGGTTCGTAACAAGCCGCCGTTTGAAACTTGCCAAACAGCAAGCTTTTCGACATAATAGTAGACGAATCTTGCCTATGGCAAAACAGTTGATCATCATGTTGGGGTGGGGATCGTGCTGACCGGATGGTTTCTTTGGTTTATTTTGCTTTGGGTCGTCTTTTTGCTTGTCATGATGTCGATCGGCGGCTTTTTCATGTTCCGCAAGTTTTTGAAGCGGCTGCCGAAAGAAGATGGGAAATCGGAGCTCGACTGGCAGGAATATTACATTGAACAGACGCGCCATTTATGGGGGGAAGAAGAAAAAGCGCTGCTTGAGGAATTGGTTCGCCCTGTGCCGGAATTGTTCCGCGACGTCGCGCGGCAAAAGATCGCCGGCAAAATCGGCGAGCTTGCGCTCAAAGAGCAGGCGCCGCGCATCACACGCGACTTGCTGATCCGCGGCTACATCATCGCAACCCCTAAGCGCGACCATAAGTTTTTAATCCGGACATTGCAGGCGAAGAACATCGATCTCGCCCCTTATAAACATTTATTGGAAAGCCGCTGACGTTCCGCCTTTCGTCTAAGGCTGGCCGGCGGCTTTCGTCTGTTTCAGCATGAAAAAAGCGGCCCAAACAAGCAGCTTTTTAGGCCGGGACCGACGACTTCAGCTCCGTCTGCGGGACAATTCCAGGGAAGCGAAGTGAAGTGGCTTGGCGCAACAAAAAAGGGAGCTGTCCATCAGCGGGACAGCTCTTTATGTTAGCACTGGCGGTTTCAGCTGCGCCGCCAGCTTTCTATACGAAACGTACATCGCAATCCGCCATGGGACGATCATCGAAAACGCGAGCAAATAAAACATGCCGCTTAACTGGCGGTAGTCGATCGTTCGTCCTAAATACGTTTTCAAGCCAAGGCGAATGACAATCAGCCCGAGCAAAATCCAAATAAAGGATTTTGAGCGTTTCAAATAAATATCGTTGCCGCGGATTTCAAATTTTGACGTTTTAATGAGAAACAGCGAGAAAAACAGGCCGAGAATGACCGCTTCGATGAGCTCCCCGCGCGTAACGCGAAAGACCGGATCGATGAACATCAGCGCCCCGGTGCTCATAAACAGCGGCGGCAAAATAATTTTTTTGGCATTCGTCGGCTTTTCCGACGCCTTCATGCGCACAAAAAAGATGAAAAACGCCATCACAACGGCGATGAGCGATGTAATGAACGCCAAAGCCATCACCTTCTTCCGACAAAATTCACGGACAACGCTATTATAGCAAAAACCGCTCCGCTTGCCTACCGTCCTCTCCAGCCGCCCCCGCCTTCGCCAAACATCGCGCTCGCTTCATCCCTCTCGCTTGCCAAGAGGAACGCAGCCAGTTGTCTTCCAGCGGTCATAAGCCGGCGCCTTCCTATGCCGTACGGAGCCGAAGCCCGCTTACAAAAGACGGGCAATCGCCTCGAGCACGCGGGTTTCTTCAAACGGCTTGACGATGAAGTCGGCCGCTCCGGCTTCAATTGCCTCAACAACCATACGCTGCTGCCCGAGCGCCGAGCAGATGATGATTTTCGCCCCCGGATCGATCTCCTTAATCGCCCGCACCGCTTCAATCCCATTCATGACCGGCATCGTAATGTCCATGATGACAAGATCGGGGCGCAGCCGGCGATACAGCTCGACCGCCTCTTTGCCGTTTTCCGCCTCACCGGCTACGGTGTGACCCTTTTTTTCCAGTATGCGCGCCAGCGTTACCCGCATAAACTTCGCATCGTCAGCAATTAAAATGGCAGCCATCTTTCCACCATCCTCTCCTCAACGATATTCCTCCAACAACAGCCGCACAAAGGGCGGCTCCATCGCCGCTAAAAGCCAGTAAATCCGCCAAACAAGCTTGTCGTATAAGCAATCAGCTTTGTCATCCAGTCAAAGTACAAAACGACGCCCATCGCCACCATGACATAGCCGCCCGCCTTCATGATGGATGCGCTATGGCGGCGGATCCATTGCAGCTTGCCGATAAAAAACGACAAAATGAAAAACGGAACGGCAAATCCGAGCGTATAAGCAAGCATATACACCATTCCTGAGCCCGGGTTGGTGGCGGCTAGAGCGACAACCGCCACTAAAATCGGCCCCATGCACGGCGTCCAACCGGCGGCGAATGCCATGCCGATCAGCACGGAGCCGACATATCCCGGTGGCCGTTCACGAAACGAAATGCGCCGGTCTTTCAGCAAAAACGCCGGCTTCCACAGCCCGGCGACGACGAGGCCGAGAGCGACGATCACGACCGCGCCGATTTGCCGGATCGCATCTTGATAATCAACAAACAGCCTTCCAAGCAGCGAGGTGCCAAAGCCAAGCGAGATAAAAATGAGCGAGAAGCCGAGCAAAAAGCAAAGCGTATGCCATAAGCTGCGGCGGTTGAGCATGGCGTTTTCCTCTTTCAGCTCGCTGACCGACACGCCGGTGATATACGATAAAAACGCCGGATAAAGCGGCAAGCAGCACGGGGAAATAAACGACAAAAACCCGGCGCCGAACGCTAAAAATAGATTGAGATCATTCATTGGTGAACCAGCCCCTGCTTTTTTACTTTTTATTTTAGCAGAATTCCTTCTTCCCGTAACGTGTTTCTCATTGTTCCTGGTCAATTTTTCTATTTTCCATTTTTGCGTTCACTGATAAAATAGTATAAAGCACCATACACAATACTTCAAGCAAAGGACGGTCGATTCGTGCCGAAATGCAAATTGTTGACCTTGATTGAACAAAAGCGGATGGAGCTTGTCGACACGGTGGCCAAAACAGGGTTAAACTCGGCGGCGGCCATGAAAATCAGCAAAGAACTTGACACGTTGCTCAACGCCTATCAACGCGAACAAACCAAGCGGCGAAAGCAAAGCGCCTCCCGCTAGACGGGACAGGGCGCTTTCTTCTTTTTGTTCCAAGCAGGGGCGGCAAAACGCCGCCATTTACGCATGGGCGTCGACAAGGCCGTTTTGCAGCAAGTACATTTGGTAGTAAAGCCCTTTTTGCGCCAGCAGTTGCTGATGCGTGCCGCGCTCGATGATTTCGCCGCGGTGGAGGACGAAAATTTGATCGGCGTCTTGGATCGTCGATAGGCGGTGGGCGATGGCGATTGTTGTCCGCCCTTTCCGCATGCGCATGAGCGCATCTTGAATCGCTTCCTCTGTTTCGGTGTCAATATAGGCGGTCGCCTCATCGAGCACCAAAATTTTCGGATCAGCAGCGATCGTGCGGGCAAAGGAAAGAAGCTGGCGCTGACCGCTTGATAACGTCGCCCCGCGCTCGGCGAGCACATGGTCGTAGCCGCCGGGCAATTGCTCAATAAACGCATCGGCCTGCACGAGCCGGGCGGCCTCCTTAATGGCTTCGTCGTCCAATTCCTGATTATACATGCGAATGTTCTCTTTGACCGTCCCGTAAAACAAAAACGGATCTTGCAAGACAAGGCCGAGGCGGCGGCGCAGCTCAGCGCGCGAGTAATCGCGGATCGACCGGCCGTCAAGCAAAATATTGCCGCGGTCAAACTCATAAAAGCGCATGAGCAAGTTGATGATCGAACTTTTGCCGCTGCCGGTATGGCCGACAAACGCGACCGTCTGCCCTGGACGGATGACAAACGACAGCCGTTTCAGCACATCCCGTTTGCCGTCGTAGGAAAAGCTGACATCACGAAATTCGATTTCCCCGCGCTCGATCACATGCGGCGACCAATTTGGATTGGCCGGCGCCTCTTCTTGATGATCAAGAAGGGCAAACACGCGAGAGGCGGAAACGATCGCCTGCTGGTAAAGAGACAGGCGCATCATCATTTGCGTCACCGGTTCGAAAAAGCGCTCCAAATAGTTGACAAACGCATACAGCACGCCGATCTCAACTGGGCCATCAAGCGCCGTGATGCCAAAAAAGCTGAGCACGACCATGATCGACAACATATACACCATATCGATCGCCGGCCGAAGCAGCAGTCCATCGAGGCGGATGTTTTTCATCCCCGCCTTGTAATGCGCTTCATTGACGGCGGCAAACTCTTGATATAAACGGCGCTGCTGGCGGAACGCTTGAATGACGGCCATTCCTTGCAGCGATTCGTTCAATTTGGCGTTCAGTTCGCTCAGCCGTTCGCGCATCTCTTGATAAAACACTGAGCTGTAGCGGCGGTATGTGTGCATGATGAACGCGATCGCCGGGAGGATGAACAGGCAAAACAACGCAAGCTTGGCGTCAAGCGAAAACATGGCGACAAACACGCCGATGACAAACAAGCCGTTTTGCACAAAGGCCGCTAGGACGCTGATGAACATGTCCTTGATCGCTTCTGTATCGTTCGTCACCCGCGAAACGATGCTTCCGCCCGGCGTCCGGTCAAAATAGCTCATCCCGAGCCGGTGCACTTTCGCAAACACATCCATCCGCAGCGCTTGAATGACGTACAAAGCGAGCCGCTGAAACTCGACAAGCTGGAAGTAGGAAATGATCGTTTTCAAGACGAGCACGCCGAGATAGGCGGCGGCCAGCGCCGCCACCGGTCCAAAAGCGAGGCGGCCCGGCACCAAATAGTCGTCAATGAACACTTTCACCAAATACGGGCCGGAAAGCTCCCCGGCCGTTGCCAACAGAAGAAGCGCAAACGCAAGCGCAGTTTCTTTTTTGTATCTTCCCATATAAGCGAGCAGCCGCCATAAGACGCGCCGCTGCTCTTTTGTTGTCAACCATCGGTCGTTCATCCACTTCCCCCTATCTTACAAACAACTTGTATTTTCAGGCTTTTCGCTCCGCTCGTTTTTGGCGAGAGCTCGAACGTTCAGACCTGTTGTTACTCCGCAAGCGCCTCAAGCTGCTGGCGTCGGTGCATGTCACGATACCAGCCGCCTTCTGCCATCAGCTGCTCGTGCGTTCCGGCCTGCACAATTCGCCCCCCGTCAAGGACGAGAATCCAATCGGCATGCTCAACCGCGCTTAAACGGTGAGCGGCGATGATCGTCGTTTTTCCGCGCCGCTCCTGTTTGAGCGCCGCTAAAATCCGCGCCTCGGTCTTCGCATCCACGGCCGACAACGCGTCATCAAAAATGAGCACTTCCGGGTCAATGAGAAGCGCCCGGGCGATTGACAGCCGCTGTTTTTGCCCACCGGATAGGGAAACGCCGCGCTCTCCGATGACCGTCTCATACCCGTCGGGAAACTGCAAAATGTCATCATGAATGTCGGCCAGCCGCGCCGCCCGTACGACCTCGTCCTCTCCGGCTTCCGGCTTGGCAAAGGCGATGTTGTCGCGGATGGAGGCAGAAAACAAGAAATGGTCTTGCGGCACGTAGCCGATCGCCGAACGGAGCGCGAAAAGCGTATAATCGCGGATGTCGCGGCCGCCGAAGCGAATCTCGCCGTCATAGCCGTCAAACTCGCGCAGCAGCAGGCGAAGCAACGTCGTTTTTCCCGCCCCCGTTTTGCCGACGACGCCAAGCGTCGCCCCACGCTTGAGCTGAAAACGAATGCCCCGAAGCGCCGGCTTCGCCTCGCCCGGATAGGCAAATTGACGAACATCATACTCAATGTCGCCTTGCGGAGCGATGTGAAGGGCATCCGGACGTTCGTTGATTTCATCTTGTTCAGCCAACAGCGCCCGCACCCGGTCGTACGAAGCACGCCCTCGCTCAACAATGTTAAACAGCCAGCCGAACGCCAACATCGGCCAAATAAGCAGGCCAAGGTAGGTCGTAAACGACACAAGCTCGCCGATCGTCAATTCGCCCGCCAAAACCATTTGGCTGCCAAACGCCACAGCGAGAAAAAATGACAGCCCAACAAGCAGCCCGATCGTCGGATCAAACAAGGCGTCAATTTTGGCGACGGCAACGTTTTTCGCCACGACGTCTTCCGATTGACGGCGAAACGCCTCGACATCGTGTTCCTCATAGCCGAACGCCTTGATGACGCGGATGCCGTTGACGCTTTCCTGCACCTTGTCGTTCAGCGACGAAAACGCCGCTTGCGCCGTTAAAAACCGACGATGGAGCATCGTCCCATAGCGGCTCGTCGCCGCCGCCATCACGGGCATCGGCAATAGGCTGATGAGCGTCAGCTTCCAGCTGATCGAAAACGCCATCGTTGCCAACACAAACCCGCCAAGCGTCACCGAGTCAACAAGCGTCAAAATGCCGCTTCCGGCCGTCTGCTGAATCGCTTGCAAATCGTTGGTCGCATGGGCCATTAAATCGCCGATCCGCTTCCGCTGGTAAAACGACGGCGACATGTTCGTAAAATGCTGATACAGCTCGTTGCGCAGCTGGCGGGCAAGCTTGACCGCCGAACCGAAAATGAAAATGCGCCAAGCGTAGCGGAGCCCGTAAAGCGCCGCCGCAACGGCGGCGAGGACGGCGATCCAGCGGATGAGCACTTCTTTTGTCATCGTGCCGTTTTTCACATGATCGACCAACAAGCCGATCACTTTCGGCGGGACTGTCTCCAAAAACGCCACGATGACAAGCACGAAAATGCCGGTGATATACGCCTTCTTTTCTTGACGGAAAAACCAAAACAAATCGCGAAACACGCGCATAAGGCCCGCCCTCCTTTCATTTGGCTGACGAACAATCGCCATATTATTGTAACAAAACTAGAAAAATTTTGAAAGAACATTTTGGCAAAATAAAAAGACACTCTCGATCGAGTGTCCGTTTCGCTTATTTCAGTTGATTGTTCATCATTTTCATCATCTGATTGATTTTCTTCTGCGACGGAGTCATGCCCATTTGCATCATCATCATGCGAATCATTTGTTCATTGATCGGCGGGTTTTTCTTCAAATAATTGATCATCGTTTTGCGGGCGACGAAAAATCCGATCGCCACCCCGGCGATGAGCGCCAGCACGCCAACGAGAATCGTACCCCACATAACAGCGATTTTCCTCCTTCTTGTTGTCTCCCTAACAGTGTACTAAACGATGCGTCATTAGACAATATTTCGCGACAAAAATCTTTTCATTACGCAAATTTTCTTCCTTGCCGAGGCGCAGACAGCCAGTAGTAATCGACAAAATCGGCGTCGACCGCCAAAAACGTCGGCGAAAGCCGAGCGAGCGCCCGCCCGATGTCCGCGGCAAGCGGCGCGCTGTCAGCGACAAGAAGCAAGCGGCGCTTTTGCACGACAAGCAACGCTTCCTCGCCGGCGTCGTTTTGCAAAACAAACATATTGCGCTCCAAATTTTTGCCGACGCGGCCGGCAAAATATTGCTTTAAGCCAAGTTCCAGGCGCGAAAATGACAGCCGTTCGGTGATAAATTCGACTTGCTTGCGGCAAATCGCCTTCAGCGGCGCTTTCGCGTATTGATGCTCACGAAGCAGTTCGACAATTTTTTCTGCCCGATGGCGGTAATGCGACGCCACATCGTCATTCAACAAATAAATCCAATAGCGGACCATGCCCCATCCCCCATTTCTGTTCATCTATTTTCTATTATAGAAAAGGAAAGGGGAAAAATATGTCTATTAACGGCAAGTTTTTTCACTAACATTGTCGATTTTTGTTTGCGGTGGCCATGCCGCCGCAAACAGGCCAACATGTCATAAACAAGCCTTTGCCCTCGATCCAACCCCGAAAATGCTTGACCAATGCGCAGCCATCTTTCACAAAAACAAGCTGCCCCTGCAACAACGCAAGGGCAGCTTTCCCGGTTACTTGCCGAGCAGCGCTTTTGTGCGGCGGACGACGTTGTCAACCGTAAAGCCATACTCGGCCATGATTTTCTCTCCCGGAGCGGAAGCACCGAATCGGTCGATGGCCAAAATGTCGCCCTCGGCGCCGACGTAGCGCTCCCAACCGAGCGACGCGCCCATTTCAATGGCGAGCCGCTTCGTCACGGCCGGCGGAAGCACTTCATCGCGGTACGATTTTGGCTGCGCTTCGAAGCGGTCCCACGATGGCATGCTGATGACGGAGACATGGATGCCCTCAGCGGCGAGCGCTTCTTGCGCTTTGACGGCCAGACCGACTTCCGAGCCAGTCGCCAACAACAGCGCCTCCGGAGCGCCGTTTTTCGCCGGTGAAACGACGTACGCACCTTTTTTCACGCCTTCATACGCCAACTCAGCTGTTGTCGCCAATGTCGGCACATCTTGACGCGTCAAGACGAGGGCGGTCGGCTTGTCCGTCGATTCGAGCGCCATCCGCCACGCTGCCGCCGTTTCGTTCGCGTCAGCCGGACGGATGACCGACAAGTTCGGCATCGCCCGAAGCGAAGCGAGATGTTCGATCGGTTCGTGCGTCGGTCCGTCTTCGCCGACGGCGATGCTGTCGTGCGTCAAGACGTAGATGACCGGCAAGCCCATCAGCGCTGCCAAGCGGATCGCCGGACGCAAATAGTCGGAGAACACGAAGAACGTGCCGCCGAACACTTTCAACCCGCCGTGAAGCGCCATGCCGTTCAGCGCCGCCCCCATGGCAAACTCGCGCACGCCAAACCAAATGTTGCGCCCTTCGTAGCTGTCCGGCAAGAAGTTGCCGCCGCCTTTGATGAGCGTTTTATTCGAGCTTGCCAAGTCCGCCGAACCGCCAAACAATTGCGGCACCGCTTTGGCGATGGCGTTGATCACTTCCCCGGACGATGAGCGGGTCGCCAGGCTTTTGCCCGCTTCGTACACCGGCAGCGCCGTCTCCCAGCCATCCGGAAGCTTCCCTTCAATCGCCCGCTTCAGCTCGGCAGCCAGCTCCGGATGCGCCTGCTCATAAGCGTCGAACAGTTCATTCCATTCCGCTTCTTTTTTCGCCCCCGGCTCTTGCACCTTTTCCCGGAAATGGGCGTATACTTCTTCCGGTACATAAAAATCTTCGGCAAACGTCCAGCGGTACGCTTCCTTCGTCAGCTTCGCCTCTTCCGCGCCGAGCGGAGCGCCATGGACGCCGGACGTGCCCGCTTTATTTGGCGCGCCGTAGCCAATCGTCGTTTTTACTTCAATGAGCGTCGGCCGGCTGAGGTCCGCCCGCGCCTCCTCGAGCGCTTTGGCGATTTCTTCAATATTGTTGCCGTCCTCAACGCGCAAATATTGCCAGCCGTACGCTTGGAAACGTTGGGCGACGTTTTCCGAGAACGACAAGTTGAGCTCCCCGTCTAGCGAAATGTCGTTCGAGTCATACAGGACGATCAGGCGGCCCAACTTTAAGTGGCCGGCGAGTGACGCGGCTTCGCTCGCCACTCCTTCCATCAAATCGCCGTCGCCGCAAATGGCGTACGTATAATGGTTGATGATCTCAAACCCGTCGCGGTTGTATGTAGCGGCCAAATGCCGTTCCGCCATCGCCATGCCGACCGCCATCGCAATCCCTTGGCCGAGCGGTCCGGTCGTCGCTTCCACGCCCGGCGTATGGCCGTATTCCGGATGGCCCGGCGTTTTGCTTCCCCATTGACGGAATTGTTTCAAGTCGTCCATCGATACATCATATCCGCTTAAATGAAGCAAGCTGTACAATAACATCGACCCGTGCCCGGCTGACAAGACAAACCGATCGCGGTTGAACCAACCTGGATTTGCCGGATTATGGTTCATAAATTTCGTCCAAAGCGTGTACGCCATCGGCGCCGCGCCCATCGGCATGCCCGGATGTCCGGATTTGGCCTTTTCGATCGCGTCAATCGACAGCGTTCGAATCGTCGTAATCGCCAACTCCTCGATTGAATGCGCCATCGTCTTCCTCCTTTTCATCAACATGGTGTCATTTACTATCATATAGAAAATCGGCTTCCTTGTACAACGTTTATTTTCTCCTTCAGGACAAACGAGGCGCCGTCTCTTTTTTTCGCGACTTAATGGAAGCGCCGCCGCTGGCTTTCCTTTAATTTTTTCGGCGTCACGTCGTTGCCGTTCGGGTCGATGATCGTCACCGTATGGAGCATATCGGTCATCGCTTTGCGGAACGCTTGAATGTACTCGCGGCGCAGCTTCGCCTGCTCGAGCGTCTCTTCGGCCGACAAGCCGGACGTTTTCGCTTTTTTCGCCAGTTCGTTGATGCGGGCTAATTTATGTTTGGCAATCATTGATCATCTTCTCCTATCTGCCATATTCTCACTCTGTTTTATCTTATCTGATCAACCGGGAAGATGGCAACGATGGCATCTTGGCTGAGTCAGTCAAGACTTTGTGGAGAACATTTTTTCGGTTCACTACGGGCGTTGTCAATCACTAGTTAGCGAACCATTTTCAGGAATTAATATCGTAAGCGCTTTCGGACTCTCATCCCTCATCTTGAGGTGATGATATTGTATTCCATTTTTTTACACCCAACCACCATCCCGGAGCGCCGACAACGCTTGATGGATCGGCGTCCCGGATGACCGCTGCAGACACGGTAGATTCTGACGCACCACATCTGCCCATAACCGTCCGGCCTTCCGTTTGGCCTGTTCGATCCGCTTGGACTTTGTTGAGGCCGAGACGGCCGACTGGGGCTCTTGCTCCTCCCACCGTCCCTTTCTCCACCCGATCCCGTCGATTCGGGCTGCCATCGCCCTCAGAAACGCCCGAAGCCCTTGGTCTTTCCAGCTGCGGCGGGATTTCACCCGATGCGCAAACCGGCTCATCACGCTCTCGGCGTGGCCCATCGGACGCATGCCGGTCGTCTCCACCCCTTGCTCCGACAGCCACTCCCGATAGTCCCGGATGCATCCCGGCATCGACTCGATCCGGCGGATCATGGCAGCCATCTGCTTCTCTTTCGCTTCGTCCTCCAACGTGCCGACCGCGCTGTTCAGCTCGACCAAAAGTCCTTCTTCGTCTTGTTTCGCCAGCTTCTTCCGCACCTCCCGCCAACGCGGATGGCCGGACAGACACTGACGCAGCTCCCGCGCCACATGAAATCGATCCAGCTGAAAGCAGGCCCGCTTTCCAAAATACTCCCGGCAGGCTGTGATCCACGACGCCGCGTCGCCGTTGATGATCAAAAGGTCCCGGCACGGGTCATAGGCATATTCGTTCATCAGCCACTCTTCAAACCGTTCCCACACGTCTCCCTCCCCTTCATGGAGGTAGTGGCGCCGGTTCACGAGCTCGAGCTGCGAACCGTTTCGTTTCCATCCCTCGTGAACCGCCAGGATTTTCTCTTCTTTCGCCCGTTTCCCTTTCCCCTGGCGGGAAATAAACAGCCCATCCGCCTCCACAAATAGCACTCGGCCGTGCCGTTGGGAAACAGGGTGGTGCAGCGAGACAGGGGCCTCCAGCACCAGTTGGCGAATCGCCTCGTGGCTTAGGACCGCATACCCCACGATCGACTCCAACGTACGGGCTGCTTTGCGGTAGGAAGAGCACTCTACGGCCAACTCGACCGCCGTTTCCTCGAGGCAAGGGCTGATCGACTGCGCTCCATCAAAGCCCAGTTCGGCATCCAGCAAGAAGGTATACGCCCCCGCCTGCCGATCATAGTAGTAGTTCCGTCGAAACGTCACTTCTCCAAACAGCGTTTGGATCGTGGTCGGCCGTTTGTCTTTCAGCTGATACCGGCGCTTGTCCCGCGCTTCCGCCAGTTGTTGATCAATCTCCTCCAAAAGGGCCGCCAACAAGACAGCGAACACCTTTTGAAGAGTTCTGACTAATTGTTCCTCCAGCTCTTTTAATAAAGGCCATTCTGTGGTAAGATGTTTCATGGACTCTCTCCCTCCTGTTTTCGGTTGATGTTGACAATCACCATCATAGCAGGGAGAGAGTCCTTTTTTCACGACATTTGCTTTTTCTACCGCGCTTCGCTTGGTGGCCCCGACGAGCGTCGCGAACAAAAGTTCGCAACCCTCGTCGGGGATCATTTCGGAATGTCACCCACAAATATTTTACTCACACATCTTGGCTTCCTTTGCCCGCTCGCCGCTTTAGGGCCAGGAGCGGCACACAATCAACGCCGCCTTTGTTGCTCGTCCATATATTCCTGGTAACGGCGATGGACGGTCGCCTTGGACGCCTCGTAGCCAAAGCTTCGCAGCGTCGCGGCGATATCGGCAAACGTCAGTCCGCGCTCGCGCAAGCGGACGATCTCCTCAACCGGCAGATCGATTCGATCGCGCCCGGCGTTTTCGCCCCGGCGCCTTAGGTTCCGCTCCGGTCGGTAGCCGCTGGCGATGGCTCGCTGCATGCCACGCTTAATTTTGGCGTTATGTATTTTTCTTTGGTACTCCTCGACAATAGCGATGATGGATAACACCATCTCATCGGCCTCCGACAGCGGCATCTCCCCGCGGTGGCTGGCGCTGTATATTTTCACCCCTTGCTTTTTCAAGCAATGCAGCACCGCCATGCGCGCATGGCCGCGCCCAAGCCGCGTTTCATCTTGAATGAGCAGCACATCGACCTCGCCTTCCTCGCAAAGCGAAAGCAGCTCCAACACGCCGTCGCGGTCGGCTTCATAACCGCTCGCCTGCTCGGCGATCACTTTCACGACTTCAAATCCACACTCGGCCGCCAGCTGCTCGAGCTCATCTCGTTGCCTCGCGAGCGACGTTTCCTGTTCAGCTTTGTCCGTGCTGACGCGGCAGTAAATGACCGCCCTCATGGCCAATCCCTTCTTTCCATCACTGATTGACGGCCACCGAGCCGCCCTGCTTTGATTTTAACACAGGAATGACAATTTGTTCACCGGCGGCAAGACGCGGGCTCGGCAAATGGTTGACATCGACGACCCAGCGGATGAACTCATCAGGCGGCATATGGTGTTCCTGTTCGTACTGTTTTGCCAGCCCCCAAAGCGTATCGCCGGGAGCGACCGTGATCGTCACGTATTCTTTTTTATCGACCGGGCTGCTGGCGTAAACGAACCCTGCCAACACGAGCGCAAACAAAAATGAAAACAAAACATAGTGCAGCAACGTTTTCCTCATTCCCTCCCACCCTTTCTAGAATGTTTGTTCGCTTTCCTTCATTATAGCCAGGAACATTTGTTTGTGTCAATAAAAAACTCGAACTTATGTTTGTTTTTTCGTCTTCCGCATGGTATAATGAAGGCAAATGATGTGGCGAGAGGTGTGAAACAATGACAAAACTGTCAAAACGACAACAGCAAATTTTAGAGTTTATTAAACAGGAAGTAAAAACAAAAGGCTATCCTCCGTCGGTGCGGGAAATTGGGGAAGCGGTTGGACTGGCGTCAAGTTCGACGGTCCACGGGCATCTCGCGCGCCTAGAAAGCAAAGGGTACATCCGCCGCGACCCGACAAAGCCGCGCGCCATTGAAATTTTGGACAACGATATGGCCAAGGAGAGAGAAAAAGAGGAGATCATCTCGGTGCCGATCATCGGCAAGGTGACGGCCGGCCAACCGATTACAGCGGTGGAAAACATCGAAGGCTACTTTCCGCTGCCGAAGCGGCTCGCCGCCGGCGAGGAGCAGCTGTTTATGCTTGAAGTGATGGGCGACAGCATGATCGAAGCCGGCATTCTCGACGGCGACTACGTCATCGTCCGCCAGCAGTCATCGGCCAACAACGGCGACATCGTCGTCGCCATGACGGAAGACAACGAGGCGACGGTGAAGCGGTTTTTCAAGGAAAAAGACCACATCCGCCTGCAGCCGGAAAACGCCCATCTTGAGCCGATCATCGTCCGCGACTGCACGATTCTCGGCAAAGTGATCGGCGTCTATCGCCTGTTCGACTGACTCGTGCCGGCCTGCGCCCATAAAAAAGCTGCCCCGTTTTTTTCAGGGCAGCTTTTTTATGAATCAGTAGAGTTCCATATATTGGTCCAATTCCCATTGATGAACCGTTGTCCGATACATATCCCACTCAATTTCTTTCGCTTCGACGAAATGCTCGAATAAATGTTTGCCGAGCGCGTGAATCATCACTTCATCGGACTTCAAGTTTTCCAACGCTTCATGCAGCGTTGCCGGCAAATCGACAATGCCTTCTTCGAGCCGTTCTTCTTTCGTCATGACGTAAATGTTTCGATCCACTGGCGCCGGAGGAGTGAGCTTGTTGCGAATGCCGTCAAGCCCAGCGGCTAAAAGCACCGCCATGGCCAAGTATGGGTTGGCCGACGGGTCGACGCTGCGCACCTCAATGCGCGTGCTCATGCCGCGCGAAGCTGGAATGCGGATGAGCGGGCTGCGGTTGCGCGCCGACCAAGCGACGTAGCACGGCGCTTCATAGCCTGGAACAAGCCGCTTGTACGAGTTGACGGTCGGGTTCGTCACCGCCGTAAAGTTCGGCGCATGCTTCAGCACACCGGCGATAAACTGCCGCGCCGTATCGCTCAACTGCAAGTCGCCGTTCGGATCGAAAAAGGCGTTTTCACCGTTGCGGAACAGCGACAGGTTGCAATGCATTCCTGAACCGTTAATCCCAAAAATCGGCTTCGGCATAAAGGTCGCATGCAATCCGTGTTTGCGGGCGATCGTTTTGACGACGAGCTTAAACGTTTGAATGTCGTCGCACGCTTTTACGGCATCAGCGTATTTAAAATCGATCTCATGCTGGCCCGGGGCGACTTCATGATGGGACGCTTCGATTTCAAACCCCATTTCCTCAAGCTCGAGCACAATGTCGCGCCGGCAGTTTTCCCCAAGATCGGTCGGCGCCAAATCGAAATAGCCGCCGCGATCGTTCAGCTCCATCGTCGGGTGTCCTTTTTCGTCAAGCTTGAAGAGGAAGAATTCCGGCTCAGCTCCTAAGTTAAAGGCGTTGAAGCCAAGCGCCTCCATCTCTTTCAGCATCCGCTTCAAGTTATAGCGCGGACAGCCTTCAAACGGCGTGCCGTCCGGGTTGTAAATGTCGCAGATAAAGCGGGCGACTTTTCCTTTTTCTGAAGTCCACGGGAAAATGACGAACGTATCCAAGTCCGGATACAAATACATATCCGACTCTTCGATGCGGACAAATCCTTCGATCGACGACCCGTCAAACATAATTTTGTTGTTAAGCGCTTTCTCCAGCTGGCTGATCGGAATTTCGACGTTTTTGATCGTGCCCAAAATATCGGTGAATTGCAGGCGGATGTACTTGACATTTTCCTCTTTGACGATGTGTAGAATGTCGTCACGCGTATATTTTGCCATGTCCAAACTCCTCCCCGGCTCGGAAATCATTTTCCGTCATTAATGAAAGAAGCGAGCGAGATCTCCTTGGCGAAGCGATGCGCGCTGGAACCGCCCGGCCTGCAGCAATTCATTCCGCAAAATTTCGCGCAGTTCTTCGTCCGACAGCTTCGGTTTTCCTACTTTTTCGACTTTCTCCGCCTGCTGGTGGCGTCCTTCCTCCCGCGCGGCAAAAATTTGCTTAATGCCCGCCAAGTTGACGCCTTGGTCGATCAAATCTTTAATTTCCAGCAAGCGGTCAATGTCATTGAGCGAAAACAGCCTCCGGTTGCCTTCAGTGCGCGCTGGCGAAACGAGGCCGTGCTCTTCATAATAGCGGATTTGCCGAGCCGACAAGTCGGTCAGCTGCATCACAATCCCAATCGGAAACAATGGCATGGAACGACGAATTTGGCTGCTCATGCCAATTCCTCCTCGCTTTTGATACCTTTATTTTACCATAATGTTAGGAAATGAGTCAATGAAACGTGATGTTTCCTCACAAACAAATCAACCGCTGTTCAAGCAAACGCTGAATGGCGGAACAGACGGCGATTTTCACATGCGAATACGTCAATCCGCCTTGCACATACGCGACATATGGGGGGCGCAACGGCCCGTCGGCCGTCAACTCAATGCTTGCCCCTTGGACGAACGTGCCGGCGGCCATGATCACTTTGTCTTCATAGCCGGGCATGTCGCTCGGATACGGAGTGAAATGAGCGTTGACCGGGGAGGAAGCCTGAATCGCTTGGCAAAACGCCACCATTTGTTCCGGATCGTCAAAACGGACGGACTGAACCAAATCCGTGCGCTTCGCCTTCCACGATGGCGAGGTTTTTAGTCCGATCCGCTCGAGCATCGCCGCCGTAAAAACCGCCCCCTTGAGCGCCTGACCCACGGTGTGCGGCGCAAGGAAAAAGCCTTGATACATATCCGGCAAGCTGTAAAGCGACGGACCGACTTCCGCTCCAATGCCCGGCGAGGTCATCCGATAGGCGCACGCCTCCACATATTCCCGCTTGCCGACAATGTAGCCGCCCGTTTTCGCCAAGCCCCCTCCCGGGTTTTTAATGAGCGAGCCGGCCATCAAATCGGCGCCGACATGGCATGGCTCTTTCTCCTCGACGAATTCTCCGTAGCAATTGTCGACAAACACGACGACATCCGGTTTGATCGACTTGACGAATGCAATCATGTCGCCGATCTCTTCGACAGTAAACGACGGCCGGTCCGCATAGCCGCGCGAACGTTGAATGCCGATCATTTTCGTCCGCTCATGGATCGCTTCGCGAACGGCCGGAAAATCGACCATCCCTTCCGCTGTGAGCGGCACGCTGCGATAACGAATGCCAAACTCTTTCAGCGAGCCGACGCCGCGGCCGCGGACGCCGACGATTTCCTCAAGCGTATCGTACGGAGCGCCCGTGATGTAAAGCAACTCATCGCCCGGGCGCAACACGCCAAACAGCGCGATCGCAATCGCATGCGTGCCGGAAATGATTTGCGGGCGCACAAGCCCCGCTTCCGCTCCAAACACATCAGCGAAAATGCGATCGAGCGTATCGCGGCCCGCATCGTCATACCCATAACCGGTTGACGGAATGAAGTGGGCGTCGCTCACTTGATGGCGACGGAAGCTCTCAAGCACGCGGTATTGGTTGACGTCGACCAGTTCATCGATGCGGCGGTGAATCGGCGCGATTTGTGCTTCGATTTCCTCGATGAGAAGAGCGATGGTTTCTCCGTGTCTCCATTGTGTCCAAAACATAGATGAACCCTTTCTACCGTTGGAATGATTGCAGCTCCCCATACAAGGGGTGCGTCGGCAGCACGTACCCTTGGCAGTCGTACGTGCCTCCCTGTTCATTATAATGCCATTCGTGCAAAATGGTGTCCGATTTTAACCGAGCGAGCAATTTTCCTTCACCGCTTGGGATCGACACGTCGTAACGGGCCATTTGCTGTTTCACCGCCTCTTCAAGAAAATAGCGGAGCCGGTCAATGTCGGCGGCGGAAAGCGCGCTGATCATGATGGAAGCAGTCGTTGTCGGAATGAATTCCGACGCTTTTTGATCGCTTTTATTGTACACCGTGACCATCGGAATGGAAGAAGCCCCTAATTCAGCGAGCAGCCGCGACACCGTTCGCTCGTGCGCAACGTAATCCGGATGAGACGAATCGACGACGTGAAGCAATAGTTCGGCTTCCGTCACTTCCTCGAGCGTCGAGCGGAACGCGGCGACAAGTGTCGTCGGCAAGTCTTGAATGAACCCGACCGTATCGGTGACAAGCACCGTGTAGCCGCATGGCAAGACACATTTGCGCGTCAACGGGTCGAGCGTGGCAAACAACAAGTTTTCTTCCAACGAATCGGCGGCGGTCAGCCGATTGAAAATCGTTGATTTGCCGGCGTTTGTATAGCCGACGAGCGCCACTTGAAACGCTTGGTTTTTTTGCCGGCGCTCGCGGTAGCGCCCTCGATGCTCAGCAATGCGCACAAGCTCAGCTTTAATGTCGTCAATGCGGCGGCGAATATGGCGGCGGTCGGTCTCGAGCTTCGTCTCCCCCGGGCCGCGCGTGCCGATGCCGCCGCCCAAGCGGGATAGCGCCTCTCCTTGACCGCTAAGGCGCGGCAACATATACTCCAGCTGGGCGAGCTCGACTTGCAGCTTTCCTTCTTTTGAGCGGGCGCGTCTTGCAAAAATGTCTAAAATCAGCTGCGTCCGGTCAATCACTTTCACCTCGCCAAGCATTTTCGTCAAATTGCGCGCTTGGCTTGGAGAGAGCTCGCTGTTGAAAATAACCACGTCCGGTTCCAGCTGCTTGACTATGGCGGCGAGCTCTTCCGTTTTCCCTTTGCCGATATACGTCGCCGGGTGCGGCGCTTCACGTTTTTGCGTCACCTCTGCCACAACCTCGCCGTTCGCCGTCGCAACGAGCGAAGCGAGCTCCTCCATCGAATAGCGAAACCGTTCATCATCGACACCAGCGAGCTGGCAGCCGACAAGGATCGCTTGTTCACGGCTCATGGCATCCCCCTTCCTTTCCCTCGCGGCGAACATGTTCTCTATGTTCATGATACCAAATCCCACCGTCGGTCTGCTAGTTCGTTCCAAAAAAACGATTGATTTTCCGCCGCTTTTGCCCCTACAATGATACAAGAACACCGTACGGAAAGGAACAGCACGAATGACGTGGGAAGTATTGAGCATCATCGGCACGATCGCCTTTGCCATTAGCGGGGCGATTGTCGCGATGGAAGAGGAGTACGATTTGCTTGGGGTGTACATTTTAGGGATTGTCACCGCTTTTGGCGGCGGGGCGGTGCGCAATTTGCTGATCGGGGTTCCCGTGTCGGCGTTATGGGAACAGCAGCCGCTCTTTCTTGTCGCTTTGGCGGCCATGACAGTTGTGTATTTGTTCCCAAAGCAAATGCTGCCGCCGTGGAAGCGGTGGGGCAACTTTTTTGACGCCCTTGGGCTGTCCGCGTTCGCCATCCAAGGAGCACTGTATGCCGTCAACATGGGTCATCCGTTAAGCGCGGTCATCGTCGCCGCGGTGTTGACCGGAAGCGGCGGCGGCATTATCCGTGACGTGTTGGCGGGAAGAAAGCCGCTCGTGTTGCGCGCAGAAATTTATGCCGCTTGGGCCATTCTCGCCGGCCTCGCCGTTGGGCTGAAATGGGCCGAATCGCCCATGGAGCTGTATGTGCTGTTGATTGTCGTCGCCGCTTTGCGCGTTTTGTCATACACGTACGGCTGGAAGCTGCCGCGGCGGGCGGTCGGAGAAAAAGCGGGCGAGCAATGATCAAACGGCAAAAGCAACAACTACTCATTGATTTATACGAAAAGATAGACTTTTGTATATAAATCGTCCCATTCCGTTTGACAGCCGTTGTATGGCTCCTCTCTGCCCCTGCCTCTTGGTACGAAGGAAGCGAAAAGAAGCAAAACCGTAAGCACGGAAGCGAAGGCGCCCAACGCGGACTCCTCGCTTTTGGTTTGCTGACGCCTTCCTTACGCGCTTTGCTCGCTTCGCACCGCCACGGCCACGCCGGCAGCAATGAGCGCCCCGCCGAGCCAAAACGAGACATCGAGTTGCTCTTGTAAAAACAGCCGGCCAAAGAGCGAGCCGACGAGCGGCTGGAAAAAGAAAAAGAGCGAGCCGACGCCGGCATCGATCATTTCCATCCCTTTGTTCCAAAGAAAAAATGCTCCCGCTGTCGATACAACGCCAAGATACAACACCCCAAGGGCGACGGGAACACTCCAATGGCTCGCAGCAAGCCCCGGCCCTTCGGCGAGCATCATCGACGTCATGCCAATGAGTGCCACAAAAATGGCATACGTGGTGATCGAAAACACGGACAAGCGGGCCGAAGCGATTTTCACGAGCACCGACAACAGCGCCCAAGTGACCGCCGCGCCGACTAAGCAAACGTTGCCAAGAAACGTTGATTCTTCTCCGCCTCCTAAGCCGACGATGACGATGACGCCGAATGTCGCCAATAGGAGCGCGCCAAGCTTCCGCCATGTGAGCGCCTCACCAATCAGCCAGCGGGCAAACAAAACGACAAACGCCGGCGTCGAGGCGGTGATGAGCGAAGCGGTATGGGCGTTCGACCATTTCGTGCCGACAAACTGCAAGGAAATGGAAACGACGTAGCCGATGATCCCGACCGTGATAATCATTCCCCAGTCACGCCCGTTCTTTGGGGGGCGCTCGCGTTTCGCCACGGCGACGGCGCCCAGCACGATCAAGGCGACGGCGTAGCGCAGCCAGACGAGCGTAAACGGCGGAATGTAGTCCAACACGTATTTGCTCACCACATACATCCCGCCCCAAATGCCAGCGGCAAGGGATAAATAGAAGGAAGCGAGAAAGGCTTGCTTCATGACATCGATCCCCTTTGCTTTCTTCTTTCTGCTGCTGACACCAAAAGCGAAGCCGTTATTTCCAGAGATGGCAGCCAAACAAGGTTGTTCTCCATCAGCTACACATCGCTTTCTTCCGGAGGAAACACGGGGGCGAGCGAAACCGTCAAATCCGGTTGCCAAAAAGAAACCAACTCATCGCTTGGCCCGAAAACCGCTCGCTGTTGAAATCGTCCATCTTGCCAGCTGAGCACTTCGATCGTTCGATTGCTGGGGTCTACAATCCAATATTCATGCACACCATATTTTTCGTATAAATAGTATTTCTGGTTTCGATCACGCAAGGCGGTGCTTGGTGACAGCACTTCCACAACGAGATCGGGAGCCCCTTTCATTCGCCGATTCCCGATTTGCTCAACCCGACAAACAACTGATAAATCCGGCTGAACAACCGTTTTCGCCATCCGTTCTGGCTCCTCAGGATCAAGCTGAACATCAAACGGGGCAAGAATGACATGACAGCCACGCGCCTGAAAATACAAAGCCAATGCAAGGTGCAGTTGTCCGACCACATACTGGTGCTCAAACGACGGAGACGCCAATAAATAGGGAACACCATCGATCAGTTCCCAATTTCCTTCCCAATTTTCAATGTCGCGATACGTGTAAAACGGCTTCTCCTTCTGCACTGCGCTTCCCCTTTCACTTGCTTTTCTTTCATCTTATCACATCGCTCCAGTTCCGTCTCATATTTTTATTTTCTCGTCATGACAGAAAAAACAGCGGCCGCCACCGCTGTCGAGTGTGTGTCAAACAAATGTTTTTTCCACGCGTTGCTCTTACTCCCGCTCGATGATCGTGGCCGTCGCCATCCCGTGGCCGATGCAAATCGTCAATAGCCCATAGCGGCCGCCGCGCCGTTCAAGTTCATGAACAAGCGACGTCATGAGCTTCGCACCGGTGGCGCCGAGCGGATGGCCAAGCGCAATGGCGCCGCCGTTGACATTCACCTTCTCAAGCGGAGCGCCGATTTCTTTTTGCCAGGCGAGCACGACCGGGGCGAACGCTTCGTTGATTTCAATGAGGTCGATGTCATCGATCGAGAGGCCGGCTTTTTTCAGCACTTGCCTCGTCGCCGGAATGACGCCATCGAGCATATACGTCGGGTCGGAGCCGACGACCGTTTGCGCGACAATGCGCGCTTTCGGCTTCAGTCCGAACCGCCTCGCCGCCTCCCGTTCCATCAAAAGCACAGCGGCCGCCCCGTCGCTCATTTGGCTCGCATTGCCAGCGGTGATGAGACCGTCTTCTTGAAACACCGGCTTGAGCGCGGCGAGCGCTTCCGGCGATGTATCGGCCCGCGGCCCTTCATCATCGGTGACAAGGATTTCGCGGCCATCGCGGTCAAGCCCTTTCACCGGGACGATTTCCGCGCGAAACTTCCCTTCGCGCAAGGCCGCCAAGGCGCGTTGATGGCTTTCGTACGCGTAGGCGTCAAGCTCCTCGCGCGTTAGGCCGTATTTTTTGGCGATCCGCTCAGCCGAGACGCCTTGGTGGATGAATTCGTATTTTTCATGCAGCGACGGCGGAATCGTCCGCTCGTTGCCATCGCTTAAAATCGGCACTTTCGTCATGCTTTCGACCCCGGCGGCGATCGTGACATCCATATCGCCGGAGCGGATTTCCTGGGCGGCGAAATGAATCGCCTGCTGCCCCGAGCCGCACATTCGGTTGATTTGCACTGCCGGCACTTCGATCGGGAATCCGGCCTCAAGCGCCGCCAGCCGGCCGATGTTGTACCCTTGTTCGGCGACCGGCGTCACGCAGCCCATGACGATGTCTTCCACCGCCCCTTTGTCCATGCCGGCCCGGCGCACGACTTCATCGAGCACCACCGCGGCCAAATGGACCGGATGAACGTCCCGGAAGACGCCGTTCCGCTTGCCGACCGGCGTCCTGACCGCTTCGACAATGACCGCTTCACGCACCATGCAACTTCCTCCTTTTGCTCTACTTTCGTGATTTCTTCGTTGCCTTGCCTATTCGGGCGCTTCCGCACGGGCGAAAGCGGGCGCTCTTTAAGCGCTTGTTGGCGCGCGGCATCAGATGGACGGCGAGCGCTGCTCAATACGTGTAAAACCCTTTCCCCGTCTTCCGCCCTAAATGCCCGGCTTCAACGAGCTTGCGCAAAAGCTGCGGCGCCCGGAACCGGTCGCCGTATGCTTCCGTCATGTTTTCACTCACAAACAAGAGCGTATCAAGCCCGACCATGTCGGCCAGCTCCAGCGGCCCCATCGGATAATTGAGGCCAAGCCGCACCGCTTTGTCGATATCCTCAGCGGAAGCAACTCCTTCTTCGTACATGCGGATGCATTCAATCATATGGGCGGCAAGCGCCCGTGTCGTCACAAACCCTTGCCGGTCTTTCACGACGACCGTTTCTTTGCCAAGCTCCACAGACAGCCGACGGATGGCGTCGACTGTGTCGTCGGAAGTCGTCTCACCTTTCACAATTTCGATCAACTTCATCACTGGCGCCGGATTGAACCAATGCATGCCGATGACGTTCTCCGGCCGGTTGGTCGCGGCGGCAAGCGCCGTGACGCTCAGCTCGGATGTGTTGGTCGCTAAAATGGCGTCCGGCTTCGCCAATTGATCAAGCTGCTGAAACACGTCTTTTTTCAGCGCCAAGTTTTCCGGCACGGCTTCGATGACGACATCCGCCCCGCGCACCGCTTCGGCCAAATCGACGGTCGAGCGGATGCGCCCGAGCGCCGCTCGCGCTTCCGGCTCGGACAGCCCGCCGGTTTTGACAAAGCGGCGCAAGCTTTTTTCCGCCGAAGCGAGCCCATTTTGCAAGGCCGCTTCGGACACGTCATATAAATACACCGTTTTTCCCGCCATCGCCGCCGTTTGCGCGATGCCGCTTCCCATCACCCCGGCGCCGATGACTGCAATCGTTTCTGCCACGGTGTCCGCCTCCTTTACTCCTTCGCCGCATCGGCATAGCGCGCTGCCATCTCATCGCGCAGTTTTCTCTTTAAAAATTTGCCGACGCTCGTTTTCGGAATTTCATCGAGAAACACAATGTCATCCGGCAGCCACCATTTCGTAAACTGCGGGCGCAAAAAGTCGTACAGCTCTTCTTTTGTCACGCTTTTGCCTTCTTTCAGCACGACGCAGGCAATCGGGCGCTCTTGCCATTTCGGATGCGGCACAGCGACGACCGCCGCTTCGAACACCGCCTCATGGGCCATGAGCGCATTCTCCAAATCAACCGATGAAATCCATTCGCCGCCGCTTTTAATGACATCCTTCGTCCGGTCGACAATTTTCACAAACCCTTCTTCGTCCACGGTGACGACATCGCCGGTATGCAGCCAACCGTCGCGGAACGCGTCTTTCGTCCGGTCGTCGTTGTAGTATTCGGCAGCAATCCACGGCCCGCGCAAGCAAAGCTCGCCCATTTCCTGCCCGTCCCAACGAACCGGCCCGTTTTGGCCGATCACTTTCATCTCAAGCCCTGGAGCAAGCAGCCCTTGCTTGGCGCGAATGTCCAGTTTCTCCTCGTACGACAGCCCGTCTTGATAGCTTTTCGGGCGTGAGACAAGCACAAGCGGGCTCGTTTCCGTCATGCCGTACGCGTGAATGAACGGAATGCCGTATTTTTCTTCAAACGCACGGATGATCCCTTTCGGCGCGGCTGAACCGCCGCAAATGACACGCGTCAGGCTGCTGACGTCATAGTTTCCTTTCTCCAACTCTTGCAACAGCCCGAGCCAAACCGTCGGCACGCCGGCGGTGATCGTCACCCGTTCGGAGTCAATCAGCTCGGCAAGCACTTTCGGCGTAAACGCCGGTCCCGGCATAACGATCGTCGAACCGAACCAAGTGGCGGCAAACGGCAGCCCCCACGCGTTGACATGGAACATCGGTACGACCGGCATGACGACATCGCGCTCGCACAGTCCTTGCGTATCAGCCAGCCCTAACGCCATCGCGTGCAAAACGGTGCTGCGGTGGGTATACACAACTCCTTTTGGATTTCCCGTTGTCGCCGACGTATAACACATACCAGCCGGTTGGTATTCATCGAGGTCTTTCAAGAACGGAAATGTTGGATCGCCCTCGGCAAGCAGTTTCTCGTAATGGTACACTGGCGACAACGTTGTTTCCGGCAGCTCGTCGGCATCGGTCATGACGATGAAAGCGCGTACGTTCGGGATCTCGTCCTTGATCGCTTCAATTGCCGGCAGCAAATCATCATCGATCAGCAGCACACGGTCATCGGCGTGGTTGATGATGTAAGAGATATGCTGCGGCGAGAGGCGGATGTTGATCGTATGGAGCACCGCCCCGATGCCGGGAATGGCAAAATACGCTTCCAAATGGCGGTGATGGTTCCAAGCGAACGTGCCAACGCGGTCGCCGACTTCCACCCCGAGCCGCTTCAACACGCTTGACAGCCTGCGCGTCCGCTCGCCGATCTCCTTGTATGTATGGCGGACGACGCCTCCTTTCATGCGCGAAACGACTTGCTTTTTTGGGAAAAACAACTCCGCCCGCTCAAGCATCATGGAAATGTTTAACGGTGTTTTCATCATCGGTCATTCCTCCCCCTTTACCAAATGCGCATGTTCATTGACTTTAGGCGGCTCCCCGCCGCCCCATTGGCCGTCCGGCCCATGTGCGGCCGTCCATGCGCCGCCCGGCTGCAGCCGAACGAGATGGCGGAGCCGGCTGTCAGCAAACAGCGCCTTCGCCTCACCCGTCTCCAGCACCGGGGCAAGGCAGACGTCGACCGCTTCGGCGAACGCGCTCCACTCATCCAATGTCTTTTCACGGAACAAGGCGGCGAGCTCGTCATATACGGCTTCCCCCGATCGCGCCGGCGCCCATTGCGCCTCCGTCCATTCCGG
Source organism: [Bacillus] caldolyticus (assembly GCF_003595605.1). NCBI lineage: Bacteria > Bacillati > Bacillota > Bacilli > Caryophanales > Anoxybacillaceae > Geobacillus > [Bacillus] caldolyticus. The sequence continues at coordinate 695,808 of NZ_CP025074.1, forward strand.
ATGGCCGACCGCCTCGCAAAACCGCTGCCAAAAGTGCGGCTCGAGCGCCGCTAAACTCATATAACGGCCGTCTTTTGTCTCATACAGCTGGTAGCACACCACCTCCCCAGACAACTCGGAAAGACCGGTCTTCGGCCCACCGCCGTGTTCAATGGCAAAATGGCCAGCCATCATCGCTGCCAAGCCATCGACAAGCGAAACATCAAGATGGGCGCCTTTGCCGGTTCGCTCGCGTGCAAAGAGGGCAGCCAAAATGCGCTCGGCCGCCGCCATGCCGCCGATAAAATCGGCAAGCGTGATCTTCGGATGAACCGGGCGGCCGCGTTCATCGGCCAGCTGCGCAAGCAAGCCGGAGAGCGCCATATAGTTTAAATCATGGCTGCCAAGCAATGAGCGGCTGCTCTGTTGACCGAAGCCGCTGATCGAGCAATAGATGATTTGTTCGTTCATGCGGCACATATCGTCATAACCGAGCCCAAGCCGCGCCATCACCCCGGGGCGGAAGCTTTCGATCACTACATCGGCGCGGGCGGCGAGCCGCCGGGCTTGCTCGCGACCCGCGTCCGTTTTTAAATCCAACCCGATGCTTTTTTTGCCGGCGTTATAGGCGGCAAACAACCGGCCCTCGGCGAACGGGCGCAGCCGATCGCCGGATGGGGGCTCAATTTTGATGACTTCTGCTCCGAGCTGGGCGAGCCGCCAGCTGGCAAATGGGCCCGGCAAGTAATGGGAAAAATCAACGACTACAATGCCACGAAGCATATCTTTCCCTCTCTCTACAAATCTAGCTGCCGGGCGATGATTGTTTTCATCATCTCGTTCGTCCCAGCGTAAATGGCGCTTACGGGAATGTCGCGATAGCGCCGGGCGATCTCATATTCTTCCATATAACCATAACCGCCGTGCAGCTGCATCGCCTCGGCTGCGACACGTTTTGCCATCTCGGTAATCCACCATTTCGCCATCGACACTTCCGTGACGATCTGTTTTCCCGCCATATGCTCTTCAATGACGCGGTCGACAAACGTGCGGCCAAGGGCGATTTCCGTCGCCATCTCGGCAAGGCGGAACTGGACGGTCTGAAACTCGCTCACCCGTTTGCCGAACGCCGTGCGCTGTTTGACATATTGCTTCGTCAAGGAAAACATCACTTCCGCCGCCGTTTGTGCGGCAATGGCGACAACGAGCCGCTCCTGCTGGAGCTTTTCCATCAAATAGTAAAAACCTTTTCCTTCCTCGCCGAGCAAATTATATGCCGGCACTTTCGCATCTTGGAAAAACAGTTCGGCGGTATCTTGGGCGTGCAGCCCGACTTTCTCGAGCTTCCGACCGCGCGTAAACCCCGGCGTATCCCGCTCCACGACGAGCAGGCTGATGCCGCGGTGCGGCGGCTTTGCCTGCGGGTCGGTTTTGCAGGCGACGACGATCAAGTCGGCATGAATGCCGTTCGTGATAAACGTTTTTTGTCCGTTGACGATGTAGTAGTCACCGTCTTTTACTGCCGTTGTCGAAATGTTGGCCAAATCCGAACCCGCCCCCGGCTCGGTCATGGCGATCGCCGTGATGAGCTCGCCGGTGACGCATTTTGGCAGCCATTTTTGTTTTTGCTCCTCGGTTCCGTACGATGCGATATACGGCGTGACGATGTCGTTGTGCAGGCCGATGCCGACGAGGCTCGATCCGACTTTTTCCAGTTCTTCATTGATGACGACTGAGTAGGCAAAATCGGCGTTTAGACCCCCATACTTCTCATCGACCCACGGGCAAAGAAAGCCGTTCTCGCCCATCTTCGCCCAAAACGAACGCGGAATGATGCCGCGCTTCTCCCAATCGTTATAATGCGGGTACGCTTCTTTTTCCAAAAACTTGCGAAACGCCGCGCGGAACATATGGTGCTCCTCACGCAAATAGCGAGCCGTCACCCGTTCATCCCTCTCTTCTGTTCGGTCACTTTTTCTCTGTTCCGCCCGTCGCCTGTTTTTTCAGCTGTTCGCGCAGCAAAAACTTTTGGATTTTCCCGCTCGCGTTGCGCGGCAGGGCATCGATGAAATAGTAGGCGCGCGGACGTTTGTACGGAGCGAGGCGGTCGCTCGTTTTGCAAAACTGCTCGAGCTCATCGGCGGTCAGGAGGTCATCTTTTTTGACCACGAAGGCGACGACTTTTTCGCCCCACAACTCGTCCGGCTCACCGAGCACAGCGACATCGAGCACTTTCGGATGCTCGTACAACACGTCCTCGACTTCGCGCGGATAGACGTTTTCCCCGCCGCTGATCACCATGTCATCGACCCGGTCGGCGACATACAAGTAGCCGTCTTCATCAAGGTAGCCGAGGTCGCCGGAATGATACCAACCTTTGTACAACGCTTTTTCCGTCGCTTCCTCGCGCTTGTAGTAGCCAGCCATCATGCACGGCCCGCGCATCACAATTTCACCGACTTCATATGGCGGCAGCACATCGTCTGGGTCGGACGGCCCGTCTTCACGCGCACGGACGACGCGGATCTCATGGTTCAGGCAGGCGCGTCCAGCGGAACCGGCTTTTTTCAGCTGCTCGTCTTCCAACAAAAACGTCACCGCCGGCCCCATTTCCGTCATGCCGTACGCTTGAATCAGCTCGATGCCGAGCTGCTCTTGGCATTGCCTGACAAGCGCTGGAGCCATCGGAGCGGCGCCGTATAGGCCGAGGCGAAGCGAAGATAAATCGTAACCGCTTACATTCTCCTGCAAGATCATGTTCCACATCGTCGGGGCTCCAAACATGATCGTAATCCGCTCCCGTTCGATCGTTTCAAGCACGAGCTTGGCGTCAAAATGGTGCAAAATGACGCTCGCCGCTCCGGCATGCACGCGCGGCAGCAAGCAGCAATGCAGCTCGGCGCAATGGAACAGCGGCGCTGCCGCCAGCCCGCGATCCGTCTCGCGGATGCGCATGACGCCATGGCAAATGACGCTTTGCTCGATCATGTCGCGGTGACGGTGCATCACTCCTTTTGGACGCCCAGTTGTGCCGCTTGTATACATAATGGCATAAAGATCGCTCTCATCCACATGAACACGCGGCGCTTCCCCTAGGGCCCGCGCGGCCTGCTCGTGAGCGTTTTTGGCAAACGGCGGCGGATCGCGGTCGATCGACCAAAATGACACGTGCGGGAAACGGCTGTGAATCGCGGCAAGTTCCGGTTCCACCGCCCGTTCAAACAGCACGATTTTCGGCTCGGCGTCCGTCAAAATATAGGCGATTTCTTCCGCCCTCAGCCGAAAGTTGATCGGATTGAACACCGCGCCGATTTTGGCGCAGGCAAACAAGGCGGTCGCGAGCTCAAGCGTATTGTACAGCACCGTCGAAACGCGATCTCCTTTGCGGACGCCCGCTTCCAAAAACGCGTTCGCCCACCGGTTCACTTCCCTCTCCCATTCGGCGTACGTATAGCGGCGTCCGGTCGCCGCGTCGACGACCGCCTCCCGGTTTGGAAACTTTCGCACTGTCTGGGAAAACATCTCCCCAATCGTCATGTACAAGCGCCTTTCCCCCTTTTCTCCGAATGGACGCAGGGCGTGCAGATCCACTAGACAGATAATTCAGATAAATAGGTGTATGATGCCCCCGCTGTTTATGTATTCGCTCTTTTTGATCGCATTCCTCTTTTTTGCGGCACAAAAAAGAAAGGAAGACCTCTTTCTTTCGACAAGAAAAAGAAAGAGGAGCCTCCTTGGCTTTTTTATCATCTCGCGCCGAGAAGACCCCCACTTCCACGCGTGAGCGTAGGTGGGAGAGCGTTCAAGCATGAATCACTAAATCGCGGTCACGGATCGTCATCAGCTCTTTTTTGTCGTAGCGCCCTTCATGAAGAAGGCGGACCGCCTGCTTGCGGATCGCTTTTTCGATTAAGTTGCGCACATAGCGGCCGTTGCTGAACTTGAGGCGGCCGGTCGCTTCCAGCGTCCCTTCGAGATGAATGTACAGTTTCCGCTCCGCTTCCGGCGTCATTTCATACTCGCGTTCGCGCAGCATTTGCTTGGCGATTTGCACAAGCTCCTCGACCGTGTAATCGGGAAACTCGATCGTGAGAGGAAAGCGCGACGGCAAGCCAGGATTTAACGACAAAAAATAGTCCATTTCTTTCGGATAGCCGGCCAAAATCACAACCAAGTCGTCGCAATAGTCTTCCATTCCTTTGACAAGCGTATCAATCGCTTCTTTGCCGAAATCTTTTTCCCCGCCGCGGGCGAGCGAATACGCTTCATCGATGAACAAAATTCCGCCGCGCGCTTTTTTGATCAAATCGCGCGTTTTGCTCGCCGTATGCCCGATGTACTCTCCGACCAAATCGGCCCGCTCCGCCTCGATGAAATGCCCTTTGGACAGCACGTTCATCTCAAAAAACAGCTTGCCGAGCAAGCGCGCCACCGTCGTTTTGCCGGTGCCGGGATTGCCTTTGAAAATCATATGGAGCGCCTGGCGGTTGGCCTTTAAGCCGTTCTCCTTGCGCAGCCGGTTGATGTACAGCCAGGCGTAAATTTCCTTGATGATTTTTTTGACATGATCAAGGCCGATCAGCTGATCAAGCTCCTTTTGAATATTGCGGAGCGCCTGATGCTCTTCGCCATCGAGCCAGTCGTTTCTCTCTTCTTTCACTAAATGGTTTACCGTTTTGGAGTTCAACACGATGTTGATTTGCCCTTTCGCCTTGTTCATCGTCAATTCTGACAAGGGGCGTCACCTCGCTTCCCGTTTTCTGCCATCCGCACCCGTTCCGACTTGGCTTTTGACGCCTTGCCTTTTCGTTACTAGTATACGTACGCCACCGCCGATCCGTGACAATCGCCCAAACGAACAGCGGGTCGGCTATAGCGGAAAAAGTTTGTATATGTTTATTCACAAAAGCGGCGGTTTACGCATCTGAATTCACCTCGTCCCTCACTTCCCTTCGGGTGACGCAGGAGCTTGTCGATCAAATAGCGGGCGCGGAAGGAAAACGGGAAATGGCAAAAGGCGCCCTCCGCGAAGGAAGGCGCCTTTTTTCGGCGGCGTATGTACCGTCGGTCTTACTGTTCGGTTTCAAAATGGATGTTCCGCTCCGGCGCAAACGTCGAAATGGCGTGCTTGTAAATGAGCTGTTGTTTTCCTTGCACTTCCAAAAGTACGGTGAAGTTGTCAAACCCTTTAATGTATCCGCGCAGTTGGAAGCCGTTCAATAAGAAGACGGTCACTTGAATGCCCTCTTTGCGCAGCTGGTTTAAAAACTGGTCTTGAATATTGATCGTATTTTTCATCAAACGTCCTCCTCTTTTCTCTCTAAGGATATAATTATATATTCGCTTCAAGTTGAAGCTTTCCTGCTACATAGCGAGAAATTTCCTCCACCTTGGCGGCGAACTGCCCAGCGTCGGTCATGTCAAACCATTTCACCGGCATTTGGTTGCGAAACCAAGTGAGTTGCCGTTTCGCATAGCGGCGCGAATTTTGTTTCAGCTGCTCGATCGCTTCATCAAGGGAAACGCGGCCGTCAAAATAGTCGTACAGCTCCTTGTAGCCGATGGCTTGCACCGCCTGGCAGTCGCGCAGGCCGCGGTCATAAAGCGCCCTCGCCTCTTCGATCAACCCTGCGGCGATCATCTCATCGACCCGCTCGTTGATGCGGCGGTAAAGCGCCTCCCGCTCCGCCGTCAAGCCAACGATGGCCGCCTCATACAAAAGCCGCTTTGACTGCCCTTGCTGCCACTCGCTGAACGGCTTTCCAGTGCAATGATACACTTCTAAGGCGCGGATGACGCGGCGGATGTTGTGCGGATGAATGCGGGCCGCACTTATTGGATCAACCGCCTCAAGCCGCCGGTGAAGCGCTTCGGCTCCTTGCTCGGCCGCCAGCTGTTTGAGCGCCCGGCGGTACGCTTCGTCGGAAGGGGCGGCGGAAAATTGGTAATCGTAAAGGGCTACCTGAATGTACAGCCCGGTGCCGCCGACGATGATCGGCAGCCGGCCGCGCGCCGAAATCTCGGTGATGAGCGCACGGCAAAGCCGCTGAAATTCGACGACGGAAAACGGTTCGCACGGCTCTTTGATGTCCAGCAAATGATGCGGGATTCCTTCCATCTCATCGGGCTTCACTTTCGCCGTGCCAATGTCCATCCCTTTATAAATTTGCATCGAATCGCCGCTGATGACCTCTCCGCCCAGCTTTTTCGCCAACGCGATGCCGAGCTTCGTTTTGCCGACCGCCGTCGGCCCGACGATGACGGCGACTTTTTCAGCCATAGCGCGTCACTGCTTTCTGTTGTGGGACTTGTGTCAACCATCATTATACATAAAAACAGCTGTGCATGGAACCATTTCTTTCATACGTTTTCGCCATCCACAAATCGTTTTATACATGGCAGCGCGAAAAATCGCCTTTCTTCCCTTTCGCCATAACCATATGGAAAAAAATGAACGCCATAAAAGGCGCTCATCATAATGAAAACTTGTTGACAATCGCCTGCAAATCGTCCGCCATTTTCGAGAGCGACGCGGCCGAAGCTGAAATTTCCTCCATCGAGGCCAGCTGTTCCTCGGTCGCCGCCGACACCTCCTGCGCACCGGCCGATGTCGACTCGGCCACGTCGGCGACAAGCCGGACGGAGCGCACCATTTGCTCCGAAGAAGAGACCATGTCGCTGACCGCGGTGGATACGTCGCGGATTTGCGCCGCAACTTCGTCCACGGCGGCGCGAATGCGGGCGAACATTTCTCCCGAGGCGCGAATGACGTTCGTTCCGGCCGTCACTTCGTTGACGACCGACTCCATCGATTGGACGGCATGGACCGTTTCTTCTTGAATGGCAGCGATCAATTCCGCGATTTGCTGGGCCGATTGGGCCGATTGCTCGGCGAGCTTCCGCACTTCGTCAGCAACGACGGCAAAGCCGCGCCCGTGCTCGCCGGCGCGCGCCGCCTCAATGGCGGCGTTTAAGGCGAGCAAGTTCGTCTGCGCCGCGATGCTGCGGATTGCTTCGATGATCGAGCCGATTTGCTCGGAACGGTGGCCAAGCCCTTTAATGAGGTCAGCCAGCCGCTCGACCGTATCGTTGACTTTGTTCATTTGCGCAACGCCCGCCTCGATCGTTTGCCCTCCCTCAGCCGCTTGTCTTGACGCCTCAGCAGCGATGGCGGACACGCTTTGCGCCCGTCCGGAAATTTGCTCGATTCTCTCAGACATCGAATCGACGGCGGCGGACGTTTCTTCCACGCTTTGCATTTGCTTGTCCATGCCGGAAGCAACGCCCTGAATCGTCATGGCGATTTGCTCGGTCGCCTTGCTCGTCTGTTCGGCGCTCGCTGCCAGCTCCTCCGACGAAGCGGCGACTTGCTCGGCGTTTTGCGCCACTTCTTGGAGCACTTCGCGCAAGTTTTTCGCCATTTGCTCAAACGAAGCGGCGAGTGCGCCAATTTCATCGCGGTTGCGAACCGAGAGCCGCCCGTCCGTCAAATCGCCGGCGGCGATCCGCTTCGCCGCTTCCGACAGCGCCAATAGCGGGCGGGAAAGCGAGCGGCTGATGTAATAGCTGACGGTCGCTCCAGCCGCCGCCGTCAACAAGCCGACGATGATGATCAGCCGCTGGACCGCAGCCGCCGATGCGCTCGCATCATCATTAGCTTCCTTCATTTCCCGCTGCTGGAGAGCGACCAATTGATTCACCTTTTCATCAAATTGGGTTGTTAAGTCGCGCCCTGTTGTGGTCACAAGGGCGATGTACTGCTCCGGTTTGTTTTGCGCTTTTAGGTCGAACGTTTTTTGCCCAAGTTCGTAAAACTGCTGTTCAAGCAAATCGAGCTCGGCAAGCAACTGTTTCGTTTCTTCCCGCGTCAGCTCCGCCGCAAGCTTTTCGCTTATTTTCTTGTACTCCCCATGCGCTTTTTCAAAATTTTTCCTTGACGTCTCATCGCCGGTCAACAAATAGCCGCGCATGCTGCCGACCTCGCGGCGGATCAATACTTCAAGCTCTTTGGCATTGACAAGCTTCGTCACCCGTTTGTCGATCACATCGGTGTATGTACGGTCAAGAGTCGAAATTTCGTAATAAGAAAACCCGACTAGCAGCGCGATCAACACGTAGACGAGGCCGAAGCCAGCCAGCAGTTTTTTGCGCACGGTCATTTTCATGTTCATTGGCAAGTCCTCCGTCTGTGAATCAGTATGTTGTTCCATCTACATTATCGGATGATAACAGCCAATGTTTAGTATTTTTTTTTGGCTCTTTCGCCATCTTTGATGAAAAGGCCTGCTTCATTGAGAAAATCAACTGGATTTTCTCAATGAGCCTCCTCTTTCACCGTAAACTCGCAAGGAGAGCAAACCGGCCGCCCCCATGCCGCTTCCCCGCCTTACGCCGTTCCTTCCGGCTGCCACGTGTTTCGGCCGGTTTCGGCTTCATCATGAATGAAAAGCGAGGTGACAAGCGCGGCGATGCTGCCAATGAGGCCGAATAAAAACAAATGATGGATGCCGGTCATAAACGTCGGCGCCTTCGTCAAAAACGCTCCCATGACGGTCACGCCGATCGCCGTGCCGATATTGCGGCAAAACATAAAAAAGGACGTCGCGATTCCTTTTTCATGGACGTCCGCAAGCTGCTGCGAGCCGATGACGCCGACGGTCGAGGTCAACCCAAACGACAGCCCTTGGACAAACATGACGAAAAACACATACCAAAACCCGTGACTTTCGTTCAGCAGCGCCAGAAGCAAGCCGGACGCAACCAGCAGCACATTGCCGATGATGAGAAGCGGACGGTAGCCATAGCGCAAAATCCATTTCCCGGCCGGCACGGCGGCGATCATCCAACCAACGGACGAGCCGAGCAAAGCGACGCCGCTGATAAATACCGATAAATGAGCAACATTTTGCAAAAAGAGCGGAATGTAGCTTGACGTGCCAAACAGCGCGACGCAGCTGACAAAGCCGTTAATGTTCATCCATTTGAGCGTGCGGTGATGAACAAGTGAAAGCGGCACGAGCGGAGACGGCTGCCGTTTTTCGAAAAAGTAAAACGCAACAAGCAAGAGCGCACCGGCCGCCCCGTACCACCATTGTCCGCGCTTCGCAACAGTGACGAGCAAAAGCAGGCTGACTGCGGCGGCAAATAACACCGCCCCCATATAGTCAACCGCCGCCCGCTTCGGTTCATATACTTCTTTATATGGAAACAACGTCACAAGCGAGAGCAGGCAAATGGGAATGTTGACATAAAAAATCCAGCGCCATGTCGCGTATTCGACAAACAGCGAGCCTAAAAGCGGCGCCAAGACGGCGGAAATCCCCCACATGGCGGTAAAAAACGCCTGGATCTTTCCGCGCTTTTCCACCGGAAACAAATCGCCGGCGATAATGGCCGGAAACGGCATCATAAACCCGGCGCCGACCCCTTGTACGGCGCGGAACAGGACGAGTTGCACCATATTTTGCGACAAACCGCAAAGAAGCGAGCCAATCAAAAATAAAATGATGCCAAAGCTGAATACGTTTTTGCGGCCAAACAGGTCGGACAGACGGCCGGCAATCGGTGACAGGACGGTTGTCGTAATCATGTATGACGCAAACGCCCATGCATAAAGGGAGAATCCCCCAAGTTCTTTGGCGATGATCGGCATCGTCGTGTTCATGATCGTCGTATCCATCGAGGCGACGAGCATGGCCAGCACAATGCTCACCATCACGGACAGACGGCTGTTCATACCAATGCCCTCCTTTTTGATCATCTATGAATATCTTATTTTACATGATGAATCATCATGGCACCAAATGATACGCGCCAGAAAGCCGGACTATTTGTACTTGTTGCTGTTTTTTGTTGCCTTAAAAGCAGAAAGCCTCAAAACCGCTAACCCGTTTTTCCGCGGCATCATCCTGCATCTTTGTTGGATTCGGCTTTCACTCGCACGAACAACAAAAAAGCTGTTCACCGAAGCGCCTAAGGCTTCGCACGAACAGCTGCGTTAATCGTCTTTCATTTAGTTGATGACCCGAACCGCTTTTACATACCGCGTTTTCCAATAGGATGACGTCAGCGACGAATACGCAACACCCAACGAAACGGTCGCGTTGATCATTTGCCCGTTGCCAGCGTAAATGCCGACATGGTTGATCGTCCCATTTGAATCGGTGTCAAAAAAGACGAGATCGCCTTTTTGCAATTGGTTAAACGACACCGTTCTTCCGGCTTGCGCTTGAGCGGTGGATGTGCGCGGCAGCGAAATGCCGGCTTCGCTGAAGACGCGCATCGTAAACGATGAGCAGTCAAACACATCGGTGCGCGACGGGCTTGCTCCGTACAAATAACGCGCCCCTAAATATTTTTCCGCAATATCGATGATTCGGTCGGCAAGCGATGCGGACGACTCAGTGGCAGCCGAGTTGGCGGCCGATACTTGCTGCTTGGCCTCCCGGACATCAGTCGTTCCGCCCGCCACTTTAATGGCTTGGCCAATGCGGATGGTGTTCGGGTTTGTAATTTGCGGATTCAGTGCCAATAGACGGTCGACCGTCGTTTGAAACTTGTTCGCAATCTCAAGCAGCGTATCCCCCGCCTGCACGATATACCGGCCGCTTGTCGGCACGGCTGCCGGCTGCACATTGTATGTATTGGAACGTTCCTGTTCCCCTGCTACTTGCAGCTTCTGCCCGGCGCGAATGAAGTCTGGGTTCGTAATGCTTGGATTAAGCTTGAGCAACGCATCCACAGTCGTGCTAAACTTGCGGGCGATTCCGCTTAGCGTATCACCAGGCTCGACCGTATATGTATTCGAAGAAGTTTCGTTTGATTTATTTGGTTCATTGACGCGCAATACTTGTCCGGGAAAAATCAAATCCGAAGACAAACCGTTTTCTTGCTTTAACGCTGCGACCGTCGTGCCGGATTGCCGGGCAATCTTCCAAAGCGTATCGCCTTTTTGCACCGTATAGCTCGCCGCCGATGCCGCGTGGCCGGCCAACAGCGAGCCGATCAACGTGCTTGTCAATACAACCGTCTTTTTCATGCTGCATCCCCCTATGACGTCGATATGGATCTTTATCTATCCAGCCGCTTAGCCAAAATTCGCTATCACTCTACAAAATTCACCACGTATTCCTACACATGAGCCATTATAGTAAAATCAAAGCAATCCGTCTGTAACAGAAAGAATAAAAGTAGATTACAAAACGATTACAAAAAGCGCCCCCTTTGTCGCGCAAAGGGGGCGCAGGCTACATCACCCGTTTAAATAGTTTTTCAATTTCATATGTCGAAAAATGAACGATGATCGGCCGGCCGTGGGGACAAGTAAATGGGTCCGTTGTCTGCCGCAGCGCCTCAAGCAAAGCGAACAGTTCATCCTGGCGCAAATGTTGGTTTGCTTTAATGGCGCGCTTGCAGCTCATTAAGATCGCCGCTTGTTCGCGCAATTGCTTGATGTCGACCGTTTTGGCCGCCAACACTTGTTCGATCATTTCCTCGATGATTTCCCTTTCTCTCCCTTTCGGAAACCACGTCGGATGGGAGCGAACGAGAAACGCCCGCGGCCCAAACGGCTCAAGAAACACGCCGCAGCGCGCCAGCTCATCGCGGCAGGCGGCGATCCGCTCGTACTCGTCGGCTGGATATTCAAACATCAACGGAACGAGCAGCTCCTGCACTTCCTTCGTGGCTTCGCCGAGTTTTTCCCGGAAATATTCATAGTTGATCCGCTCTTGAGCCGCATGCTGATCGATCATATACAGCCCATGTTCGTTCTCCGCCAAAATGTACGTCCCATGCAATTGTCCAATCGGATAAAGCGGCGGCAGGCGATCGGCCGCCGCTTTATCCTCCGCTTGCCCATCTGTCGGCAAGCGGGGAGAGCACCGCTCTTCTCCCTCCTCTTCCTCCTGCTTTCGCTCGAAAGCGGGCCCATGTTCGTCCGGTATTCCACATTCATCCGTCTGCACAGCCGCGGATGGCCGCTCAGCCGGTGCGTCACCGGTTAGCGGCGCAAGAGGGGCGGTCGCATCTTCCCCGCCGCCGATGTCGCTCGATAAGACAGACGGCTCGCGGACGCGATGAGTGAACGTCCAAGCCGCCTGCTCCGCCTTTGGTTTTGCCATCTTGCTGTCGGCAGATACGGACGGAATGAGCGTCCGCTTGCGAAATGCCTGGCGGATGGCGTCTGTGACGAGCTCATTCAGCTCTGCTTCCTTGCTAAAGCGGACTTCGAGCTTTGCCGGATGGACGTTGACATCGACAAGCACCGGATCCATTTCAATGGATAAAAACACAATCGGATAGCGGCCGATCGGCAAGAGCGTATGGTAGCCGGCTTCAATCGCTTTCATGAGCGGCACGCTGCGCACATAGCGGCCGTTGACAACAAGCGAGATGTAGTTGCGCGAGGCGCGCGTCACGTCCGGCGGCGAAATGTAACCGCGAATAGTAAAATCGAGCGATTCCGCTTCAATGGGGATCATTTGTCTCGCCGTCTCGGCGCCGTAAATAGCGGCGAGCACGTGCCGGACATCGCCGCTGCCATTGGTGGCAAGCAATGTTTTGCCCTGGTGGCGGAGGCGAAATGATACGTCCGGATGGGCGAGCGCTAGCCGGTTGACGACGTCGGCCGCATGGCCGAGCTCGGTGTGGATCGTTTTCATATATTTCAAGCGCGCTGGGGTGTTGAAAAACAAGTTCGATACGGTAATATCCGTTCCTTTGCGCCCCGCCGCCCGCTCGCGGGAGACGAGTGCGCCGCCTTGAAGCACAAGCTTCGTTCCCGGTCCGCTGCCCGTGCCGGTCGTCAGCTCCACTTCGGATACAGAAGCGATGCTCGGCAGCGCCTCACCGCGGAACCCGAGCGTGCGGATGCGGAACAAATCGTGCTCGTCATGAATTTTGCTTGTCGCATGGCGTTCAAAAGCGAGCAAGCAGTCGTCTTCCTCCATGCCGTCGCCGTTGTCGATGACGCGGATTTTCGCCATTCCCGCCTCTTCAAGCTCGATGTTGATGACCGTACTATGGGCATCAATGGCGTTTTCCACCAACTCCTTGACGACCGAAGCCGGCCGCTCGACGACCTCGCCGGCGGCGATTTTGTTTGCCAGCAGGTCATCGAGCTTGCGGATGCGTCCCATCGGGCCTCCCTCCTTTACTTGAGGAGCTTTTGCAGTTCATACAGTTTGTTGAGCGCCTCAAGCGGCGTCATCTCGAGCAAATTGATCTCTTTCAGCGCCGCGAGCGCCTTTTTCTCTTTGTTTGAAAGAGGCGGCTCCACAGGCGCCGGGGCAAGGTCAGGAAACATACTCAGCTGCTCAAACGCCGCTTCCGCCAAAACGCCCTCCCGCGCCGCGCCGGCTGACGGACGGGAGGCCTTCTCGCGCTCAACCTTGCTGCCGACGTCTAACGCTTCGTTCCCCTGAAAAGCCAAACCCGCTTCCGCCAAAGCGCCATCGTCCATCCTGCCTGCGGCGGCTTCCTGTTTTCCCGCCGCTTTCTCCAGTTCCGCTAAAATGGCCCGCGCGCGTTCAATGAGCGAAGCCGGCAGCCCGGCCAGTTCGGCGACGTGAATGCCGTAGCTCTTGTCGGCCGGCCCGTCGGCGATTTGATGCAAAAAGACGACTTTGCCGTTTTCCTCGATGGCGCGGGCATGGACGTTCGAAAGCCGCGGGAGCGAACGCTCCAAGGCGGTGAGTTCATGGTAGTGGGTGCTAAATAGTGTTTTCGCGCCGATATGGTCGTGAATGTACTCAATGATCGCCTGGGCGAGCGCCATGCCGTCGTACGTCGATGTGCCGCGCCCGATTTCATCAAACAAAATGAGGCTGTTTTGTGTCGCATGAGCGATGGCGTGGCGCGCCTCCAACATTTCGACCATAAACGTGCTTTGTCCTGCCGACAGGTCGTCAGCAGCGCCGATGCGGGTGAACACTTGGTCAAAAATGGGCAGCACCGCCCGCTCGGCGGGAACGAAACAGCCGATTTGCGCCATGACGGCGGTGAGCGCCACTTGCCGCATGTACGTGCTTTTTCCAGCCATGTTCGGTCCAGTGATGAGCAGCATTTCCCGCTCGCGGTTCATGTAGCAGTCATTCGGCACGTACATTTGCGCGCCGAGCACTTTTTCGACAACCGGGTGGCGGCCGCCTTGAATCACCAAGACGCGCTCCGTGGAAAACTGCGGACGCACGTAGCGATACTCGTCGCTGATCGTTGCGAATGATTGAAGCACATCAAGCTCGGCAATGGCTTTCGCCAACGTCTGCAGGCGCGGGATGTATTGCTTCACCTGCTCGCGAATGGCGACAAACAGTTCATATTCGAGTTCGATGCTTTTTTCTTCCGCCTCCAAAATGAGCGCCTCTTTTTCCTTCAACTCCGGGGTGATAAACCGCTCGGCGTTGGCGAGCGTCTGCTTCCGCTCGTAACGTTCTTCCGGAACAAGGGGGAGATTGGGCTTTGTCACTTCAATATAGTAGCCAAACACTCGGTTGTAGCCGACTTTGAGCGATTTGATGCCGGTCGCTTCCCGCTCCTTCGCCTCAAGTTCAGCGATCCACGCTTTGCCGTTGCGGCTCGCATCGCGGTAGCGGTCGAGCTGCTTGTCATATCCGTCTTTGATGAGGTTCCCTTCTTTGACGGAAAGCGGCGGCTGTTCTTGAATCGAGCGCTCGAGCAAATCGACGAGCTCTTCGCACGGGTCAAGGCGCTCGCACAGCTTGTCCGCTTCAGCGAGCGGCAGTGCGCCGACCGTCTGGCGGAGCGCCGGCACTTGAAGAAGCGACTTTTTCAGCTGCACGAGATCGCGGGCATTGGCGTTGCCGTAGGAGACACGGCCGACAAGGCGCTCAATGTCGTAAACGCCGCGCAGCCTGTCGCGCAGCTCCTGCCGTTCAAAATAGCTCGTTTTCAACGTTTCCACAAAATCGAGGCGCCGTTCGATTTCGCGCCGATCAATGAGCGGCCGGTCCAGCCATTGTTTTAAGAGCCGCCCGCCCATCGCTGTCACCGTTTCATCCAAAAGCCATAACAACGAGCCTTTCCTTCCTTTTGACCGCACCGTTTCGACCAATTCCAAATGCAGCTTGGAATGTCGGTCCATTTTCATATAGTGGTCAACTTGATACAACTCAGCCGGCTGCAAATGATCGAGCCGCCGCTTTTGCGTGCGGACGAGGTAATGAAGCAAGCGGGCTGCGGCCTGCCGCAGCTTTTCTTGCGCCACATGGCCGATGACGCCGTTCCATTCGTCGCATAGAGATGTGTCGTCCTCATAAGAGACCGCCGCCCCGTACCGCTCTTTCAGCTCGCGCACCCACTCTTCGCCGCTGTCTGTGGCAACGATGATCTCCCGCGCTCCAACGGCGTGCAATTCGTTTGCCGCTTCCTCCCACGAAGAAAGAAGCGTCAACCGGACCTCGCCGGTCGACAAATCGGCGTAAGCCAATCCGTATGTACCATCAGCAAACGGCGTGAGCGCCGCCAAGTAGTGGTTTTCCTTCTCGGTGAGCCCTTTGCCTTCCATGAGCGTCCCTGGGGTGATGAGCTGCACAACTTCGCGGCGAACGACGCCTTTGGCCGTTTTCGGGTCTTCGACTTGTTCGCAAATGGCGACTTTATATCCCTTTTCGATTAACTGTTCAATATATCCTTGCGCCGAATGGTACGGTACCCCGCACATCGGCACCCGTTCATCGCCGCCGCCATCGCGGCTTGTTAATGTAATTTCCAGCTCTTGCGCCGCCTTGATGGCGTCGTCAAAAAACAGTTCGTAAAAATCGCCAAGCCGGAAAAATAAAAACGCGTCCGGATATTGCGCTTTAATGTGCAAATATTGCTGGATCATCGGTGTGTACGATGGCATCGCTTCTCCCCAACCTTTTCGGCCCGAAGGCTCGTTGATTGCGCTACTATTATAACAAGCGGCAAAAGAAAAAACTAGGAAAGAAATTTCCTAGTTTTATTCTTCTTCGCCAAGCAGCAAATCTGGGCTTAAATCTTCTAATTCTTCATCAAGGTCATCCTCGTCGCAAAAATCGTCGTCCTTGCCGCATCCTTCCGGATTGATGGCAACGCACACCTTCGTTTCGCCGATCACTTCGGCGACAAACTCCCGCTCAACATCGACAACGATTTTATTGCCGTTTGGCGAAATCGTGCATTCGAGGCAGTTCGGCTGCTGGATGACGCGGACGATGACATCGGTGTCATCGCTGATTAAATTATCTTTGTCGCGATATTTTAATTTGACGACGTCCGTATACGACACCGTTTCGGTGACGACTTCGGTTTTTGTATTGTGGTTGTACGAATACCAGACGTTGATGTCATAATGGCCGTGAATTTCGACCGTTTTATCGCATTTTTTCGCTTCATAACGGTGGTTGATGATCCAGCAGCCGAGAATGCTTGACGGGCGGTTCGGCGCCGTCACCGTATGGGTCGATTGTGTAAACTTGCGGCCTTTGCCGACAACGGCTTTCGTAATAATTTCTCTGTATTCAGACATCGAACGGAACCCTCCTCAAATGAATCTTCATTTCATCCTATGCGCCATCTCCGCTAATGTGCACAGCAAATGAATCATTATTCCGTATAGTTCATTGTATGCGCCTGCTCCGTTCGATGTGCCTTCTTTTTTGCCGCCAGGCAGCCGCCCGCGGTTCGGGGAAAGGGAGAGCGCGCCCATAAGAAAAAAAGCGCCCCGAAGGACGCTTTTGAGCCGCATGCCATTAATGGCAGCCGCCGTGTTTGTTGTAGCGAAGCGCGGCGCCGGTTTCGCCGCGCAGCACGTCGCCGCCCGTCGAAGCGAGAATTTCATCGGTCACCGTATTCGAAATCGTCGAGGCGACGAGCTGAAGCAGGTCGTTCACATCGGATTGGGACTGCTGGAATTCGCTGACGATCGGAATTTGCGACAACTCTTCGTAAATGGCGTCAATTTTGGCCTCAACCTGTTTCAGCGCTTCATGTTTTCCGTAATGCTGAAGGTTGACCGCTTGCTTTTGCAACGATTTCAGCTCGTTGATCAACGTGCGCACTTTTTCGTTTTGGTGGATTTTTTCTTCCGCTCGTTTGAAAAAGTCGACTTCTTCCGTTTCGGCGATCATTTTCGCCAGCTGCTTCGCCTGGGCCAAGATATCATCCCGCGTATATTTTGCCATGTTCGTTCACCTCGATCGCTTCATTGACTAGCTCGCCCGTCAGCGTCCACGTCTTTGCCTGCGTAATGCGCACGTTGACCAATTGGCCAATGAGCGATTTGGGGCCGACGAAGTGGACGAGCTTGTTTTTGCGCGTATAACCCGCCAATACGTCCGGATTCGTTTTGCTTTCGCCTTCCACAAGCACTTCGACGACTTGCCCTTCGTATTGCTTCATTTTCTTGGCCGCGATTTCCTGAACAAGGTCGTTGAGACGCTTGAGCCGCTCTTTTTTCACTTCCATCGGCACGTTGTCCTTCATGTTCGCCGCCGGCGTGCCTTCGCGCGGTGAATAGATGAACGTGTAGGCCGAGTCAAATTCGACTTCACGGTAAAGCGACAGCGTTTCTTCAAACTGCTCGTCCGTCTCGTTCGGGAAGCCGACGATAATATCCGTCGTCAACGCGACATCCGGAATGGCGGCTTTGATTTTGCGAACGAGCTCCAAGTACTCCTCGCGCGTATATTTGCGGCCCATCATTTTTAAAATTTCCGTGCTGCCCGATTGCACCGGCAAATGGATATGCTCAACCAAGTTGCCGCGTTTGGCGAGCACTTCGATGAGCCGGTCGTCAAAGTCGCGCGGATGGCTCGTTGTGAAGCGGATGCGCGCAATGTCAATTTTGCGCAGCTCATCCATTAAATCGCCAAGGCCGTACTGGATGTCGGTGAAATCTTTTCCGTAAGCGTTGACGTTTTGCCCAAGGAGCGTAATTTCTTTATAGCCTTGGGCGGCGAGCTGGCGCACTTCTTGGATGATGTCTTCCGGACGGCGGCTTCGCTCTTTGCCGCGCGTGTACGGAACGATGCAGTACGTGCAAAACTTGTCACAGCCGTACATAATGTTGACCCATGCTTTAATCTTCCCTTTGCGCACTTTCGGCAAGTTTTCAACAACGTCGCCCTCTTTCGACCATACTTCGACGACCATTTCTTTCGACATGTACGCCTCATGCAAAATGTACGGCAGGCGATGGATGTTGTGCGTGCCGAAAATAAGGTCGACGTATTGGTATTGCTTTAAAATTTTCTTGACAACCGATTCTTCTTGCGACATACAGCCGCACACGCCGAGCAATAAGTCCGGGTTCGTCGTTTTGAGCGGCTTTAAGTAGCCGAGCTCGCCAAACACTTTGTTTTCCGCGTTTTCACGGATCGCGCACGTGTTGAGCAAAATGACGTTTGCCTCTTCCGGACGGTCGGTCGGCTCATAGCCGAGCGCCATGAAAATGCCGGCCATCACTTCCGTATCGTGCTCGTTCATTTGACAGCCATACGTGCGGATGTAAAACTTCCGTCCGCGCCCCATGCCGCGAAACTCTTCAGGAATCGAAAAGTCTTTGACGTACTTGACTTCCTCTTTGCCGCGTTTCTTCGCCTCTTTTAAATTCGGCGGGAGAAACACGCTCGTGAAATATTTCTCATAGTCTTTCGTCGTTTTTTCTTTCAGCCGGTCCAAGGCGGATTTTCTGTCCGCTGGATGGCTTTCGGTTTTGATTTGTCCCGTTTGCTCCAAACGTTGTTTTTCGTTCATAGCAATCTCCTTTCTTCACAAAATCATTCGATCATCCGAGACGAGCGGCCGCCGTTTCCTGTGCAGCCGGCCTCGCCTCGGCAAATTTCTTCCAACCACACACTACCATAGTATATCGCGAGCGGCAAGGAAACACAATGGGGTTTGTTCCGGAGGACCGGAACATGTCATGATAACAAAAAACACCCAATGAGGCAAGCCTCCATCGGGTGCAAATTATTTCCATTTTTACATAAACTCTGCTACGAGTTCGGCGAACTTTTCTTTGCTCATTTTCAGCTCCGCCTCGGCAAGCGGCGCCTCGCTGTAGCCTGGCACAAGCTCTTGGTACGACTTTTGTTCTTTGTTTTGATAAATGATCCCGGTGACGAGCCCATCGTATTTCATGACCGTCTGCATCGCCATCTCCCGGTCGGACGGGTCGTATCCTTCGATGTCGCTCACCTTGATGAGCCGCTCTTTGAACCACTCGTACGTATTCACTTTGTTGTACGTCACGCACGGGCTGAAGACGTTGATGAGCGCAAAGCCTTTATGCTTGACGCCTTCCTCAATCAAGCTCGTCAATTCTTTTAAATCGCTTGAGAAACCTTGCGCGACAAACGTCGCTCCGGCGCTTAACGCGATCTCAAGCGGCGACAAAGCCGGCTCGATCGACCCGTGCGGCGTGCTTTTTGTTTGGAAGCCGGCAGCACTGCGCGGCGATGTTTGTCCTTTCGTCAACCCGTAAATTTGGTTGTCCATGACGATGTATGTGATGTCGATGTTGCGGCGAATGGCATGAACCGTGTGCCCCATGCCGATCGCGAATCCGTCGCCATCCCCGCCGGCGGCGATGACCGTCAAATCGCGGTTCGCCATTTTCACTCCTTGCGCCAGCGGCAAAACGCGGCCGTGCGTGCCGTGAAAGCCGTAAGAGTGAATGTAGCCGGAAATGCGGCCCGAGCAGCCGATCCCGGAAATGACCGCGAGTTCGTGCGGCTCCAACCCGAGATTGGCGGCCGCGCGCTGGATGGCGGCCTGCACGGAAAAGTCGCCGCACCCCGGACACCAGTTCGGTTTCACATCATTGCGGAAATCTTTAAAGGTGGCCATTGCGCTAACAACTCCTTGCATTTAGTATAGACGTCGCCCGGCAAGAACGGATTGCCGTCGAATTTTAAGACGCTGGCGATTTTATCAGCGTGCCCGACGTTCATTTTCAACAAGTTCGCCAGCTGCCCGGTGGCGTTTTGCTCGACGACGACGACTCGTTTCGCTTTCTCGACAAGCGGCCGCACGTCGTCAACCGGGAACGGATGAAGCAGACGGATGTGCGCATGGTTGACTTTGACGCCATCTTGCTCGAGCCGCTCCATCGCTTCTTCAATGGCTCCGCGCGTCGATAAAAAGCCAACAAGGAGCAAATCCGGTTCTTCGTGGCGGAGTTGTTTGTGCACCGGCGTCGGGAAGTGGATGTGCTCGAGTTTGCGCATCCGTTTTTCCATTTGCGCCCGGCGGTTTGCCGCCGTCTCTGACGGGCGGCCTGTTTCGGCGTGTTCGACCCCGGTGACATGGTGGATGCCGTATTTTGTTCCCGGCAGCACCCGCGGCGAAACACCGTCCGGCGTGATTTCATACCGTTTGAAGTTGTCTTTGTCCGGAAGCGGCGGCAGCTCACCATTCATCAGCTTGCCGCGGCGGATCTCGATCCGATCGTAATCAAGCGGCTCAACCGTCTGCTTGCCGAGCGACAGCTGCAAATCCGACAGGAAAATGACCGGGCATTGGTATTCCTCAGCTAAGTTGAACGCTTCCGCCATATCGTAAAACGCTTCTTCGACCGTGCTTGGCGCCATGACAATTTTGGGAATTTCCCCGTGCGTGCCATAGATCATCGCGAGCAAATCCGACTGCTCTTGCTTTGTCGGCAAGCCGGTGCTTGGACCGCCTCGTTGCGTGTCAACCACAACAAGCGGTGTTTCCGTCATCCCAGCTAGTCCGATCGCTTCGGCCATAAGCGACAACCCGGGTCCGGCGGAAGCGGTGAACGCCCGCACGCCCGCATAGTTGGCGCCGATCGCCATCGTACAGGCTGCGATTTCATCTTCTGTCTGGATGACCGCGCCCCCAAAATCCGGCAGCTTTTTAATCAAATACTCCATAATCTCCGAAGCTGGGGTGATCGGATAGGCGGCCATAAAGCGCGCCCCGCCGGCAATGGCGCCCAAGGCGATGGCGTCGTTGCCAATCATGAACATTCGCCGTTTGCCGTCGGCTTTGGCTAGTTTCATCGTTTTCGTCGAACCATCGAGCTGCTCTTTCATATATTGCGCTCCAGCGCGAATCGCTTCCATGTTTTTCTCAACGACTTGCGCCCCTTTGCGCCCAAATGTATCCACAACAACACTTTCGAACACGGCGGCGTCCAAATCGAGCACCGCACTTGTCGCGCCGATGGCAACCATGTTTTTCATCAGCGGATTGCCAAGCTGTGTAGCGATATCGGTGAACGGAACGGCGTAAAGCGCCACTCCTTTTCCTTCCGGAATCACTGGATTGAATTTGGCGTCCGCAATGACGATGCCGCCGTCACGCAGCTCGTGGAAGTTGAAGTCGATTGTCTCTTGGTCGAACGCCACCAAGATGTCCAAATCATCAGCGACCGCCCGCACCGGTTTCGTGCTGACGCGAATTTTGTTGTTCGTATGACCCCCTTTGATGCGTGAAGAAAAATGGCGGTATCCATATAAGTAATATCCGAGGCGGTTCAGCGCTGTGGAAAAAATTTCCCCTGTACTTTCAATTCCTTCCCCTTGCTGGCCGCCTACCTTCCATGACAGCTGTTCGATCATGAATTACACCCCTTTATATTCACTCCAGCCTTTCGCTACTATTGTACCACTTTTCTGACAAGGAAACTACCATTTTGAACGCCTTTTTCAGCCGGCGCCGCGGATGCCCTGTCTTCTATTCTAGGATACGCAGAGCCGATACTCAGTGATATTCGTCACTCCGGCAAATGGGCGTAGAAGTTGCCGAATAAAAAGCGGGATACTTGCTCGGTGGAGTAATGCTTGTACAACTCGTTGACAAGCCGCGCATATTCCCTTACCGTTCCAAGGCCGGCGACCGTCTCCGTGATGCCATCGAAGTCGGAGCCAAACCCGACGTTGTTTTCCCCCCCGAGCGCGCATATATGGTCGAGATGGCGAAGCACATCAGCGATCATCGCCTCGTTTTTCTTCGCCGTCAAAAAATACGGAACGAAATTAATGCCGATCATGCCGTCTTTTTCGATCAACGCTTTGATCTGCTCATCGGTTAAGTTGCGTGGATGTGGGCATAGACGATGCACGTTGGAATGGGAAGCGATGGGGAACCGAGCCATCTCGATGACATCCCAAAACGCTTTCTCCGATAAGTGGGACACATCGACCCATCGTTTTGCTTCATTAAGAAGTGCAACGACTTGCCGGCCAAACGCCGTCAGCCCGGCGCCGCGCTTCTCCCACGCTCCGTCAGCGACAGCGTTCGGGAAGTTCCATGTCAACCCTACGGAAGCGACGCCGAGGCGGAGGAGCGTCTTTAGCTTGACAAGGTTGACGCCGATGGCGTCGCACCCTTCCAGCGTCAACATGGCGCCGACTTCCTCTTTTTTAAGGGCGGCGATATCCCGTCTCGTCCGC
Organism: [Bacillus] caldolyticus; assembly: GCF_003595605.1. NCBI lineage: Bacteria > Bacillati > Bacillota > Bacilli > Caryophanales > Anoxybacillaceae > Geobacillus > [Bacillus] caldolyticus. Next base: position 718,193 of record NZ_CP025074.1, read on the forward strand.
ACGAACTTCACAGACGGAAACGCATCGATAATGCGGGCAAAGAAGATGTCCACCATCTCCAGCGCAACAGTGAACCGGGCTTCCTCCGGCACCGTTTCCGGTATGTAGATGGCAAAGCATTGCACTTTCACCCCTGCTTCCGCCATCCCGGAAAGAGTGACGTGAAGCGAAGCTCCGTCGTAAAACGACAGAGACCGATCTTGCCATAACTTCATCAACACATCGCAATGTGCATCGAAGATCATTCCGTTCCCCCCTTGAAAAAGCAAAAATAACCTGCCTGCCTTCGCAGCCGAAGGCGCCAACAGGTTATAGCCGCCATTGTCTGATCATCCAGTTAACGAGGTTCGACAATCAATTTGATCGCTGTCCGCTCTTCTCCGTCGATGATAATATCCGTAAACGCCGGAATGCAAATCAAGTCCATGCCGCTCGGTGCCACAAACCCTCGTGCGATCGCTACTGCTTTAACGGCTTGGTTCAATGCACCTGCGCCGATCGCTTGAATTTCCGCTGCGCCGCGCTCGCGCAACACCCCGGCAAGTGCACCAGCTACAGAGTTCGGATTCGATTTTGCTGAAACTTTTAATATTTCCATTCCTAGCTCCTCCCTCGTTTCCTTGGAAAATGATTTCGGTAAAAGGTCTTCATTGTAACTATATTCACTGTTTCGACAACTATTCCTGCATGGGAGGAGGACATTTTAAAAAATTTTTAAAAGATGGACTATTCAAAATAAGGGTGGTCATCGTTAATGATCAACCGTTCAATGCGAAACGCCCGTCCGCTTTTTTCGTCTACATCAACAAAGACGGCATTCAATTGGCTTCGTCCTTCCTTGACGTCGAAACGAACTGGCAGCCCGGTTAAAAATTTGCGCAGCACCGCCTCTCGATCGACGCCTAAAATGCCGTCGTATGGACCGGTCATGCCAACGTCGGTAATGTACGCCGTCCCTCTTGGCAAAATGCGGTTATCGGCCGTCTGGACGTGTGTATGCGTGCCGATGACCGCGGATACGCGGCCGTCTAAGTACCAGCCCATCGCCTGTTTTTCACTCGTCGCCTCGGCATGGAAATCGACGATGATGACCGGCGTGCGCGCGGAGGCGGCGGCGATCAGCTCGTCCGCCTTTTGAAATGGGCAGTCAATCGCCGGCAAAAACGCCCGCCCTTGCAAATTGATGACCGCCGCTTCGCCATGCTCGGTCGGCACAAAGACGATGCCTTTTCCCGGCGTGCCGGGCGGGTAATTCGCCGGGCGAATCAACGCCTTCGCCTGATCGATAAACTCAAAAATATCGCGTTTGTCCCATGCGTGATTGCCCAACGTGATCACATGAGCCCCCCAAGCGAGAAGCGCCCGGTAAATCGGTTCGGTGATTCCTTTCCCGCCGGCGGCGTTTTCGCCGTTGATCACAACAACGTCCGGCCGATGTTTTTCCTTCAGCCTTGGCAAATAGTGCTCCACCATTTTTTGCCCCGGCAAACCGACGACGTCGCCGATAAATAAAATTCTCATCCCTGATCCCTTTCTAAACGAAAAATATCGCCTTGCGCCCATCTCCGCATCGTTATACCCTCCTATTTTACGCACAAAAAAAGAAAGTGGCAATAGCCACTTTATTTCGCGTATTCGACCGCCCGCGTTTCGCGGATGACCGTCACTTTAATATGGCCCGGGTAATCGAGCTCTTCTTCGATTCGTTTGCGGATGTCACGCGCCAGCCGGTGCGCTTCCAAATCGTCGATCATATCTGGTTTGACCATAATGCGCACTTCACGCCCAGCTTGAATGGCGTACGATTTTTCAACGCCTTCGTACGATTCGGCGATTTCTTCAAGCTTCTCTAGACGACGGATATAGTTTTCCAGCGTTTCGCTGCGCGCTCCCGGCCGCGCCGCCGACAGCGCATCGGCCGCCGCGACGAGCACAGCGATGACCGACGTCGGTTCCGTATCGCCATGGTGGGAAGCGATGCTGTTGATGACGACCGGATGTTCTTTATACTTCGTCGCCAGCTCAACGCCGATTTCCACATGGCTTCCTTCGACTTCGTGGTCGATCGCTTTGCCAATGTCATGAAGCAAGCCGGCCCGGCGCGCCAGCATTTCGTCCTCCCCAAGCTCGGCCGCCATCAGTCCGGCTAAAAACGCCACTTCCACCGAGTGTTTTAAGACGTTTTGTCCGTAGCTCGTTCGGAACTTGAGCCGCCCTAAAATTTTGATCAAATCCGGATGCAAGCCGTGAACACCGACTTCAAACGTCGTCTGTTCGCCGACTTCGCGGATATGCTCATCCACTTCGCGGCGCGCCTTTTCGACCATTTCCTCAATGCGCGCTGGATGGATGCGGCCATCTTGCACAAGCTTATCGAGCGCGATGCGCGCCGTCTCGCGGCGAATCGGGTCAAATCCGGACAAAATGACCGCTTCCGGCGTATCGTCGATGATCAAATCGATGCCGGTCAACGTCTCGAGCGTGCGGATGTTCCGCCCTTCGCGCCCGATGATCCGCCCTTTCATTTCGTCGTTTGGCAAATTGACGACGGAAACAGTCGTTTCGGCGACATGGTCGGCGGCGCAACGTTGGATGGCAAGCGACAAAATCGCCTTTGCCCGTTTGTCTGCCTCCTCTTTCGCCCGCGTTTCCGCCTCTTTGATCATCATCGCAATCTCATGCGACAGCTCTTTCTCGACGCGCTCTAAAATGAGCTGGCGGGCATCGTCGCGCGTCAGGCCGGAAATGCGTTCAAGTTCGGCTTGTTGTTGTTTGACGAGCGCTTCCACTTTGCTTTCCATTTGTTCAATATGCTGTTGTCTTTCGTTCAACGCTTCTTCCTTTGCCTCAAGCAACGCCTCACGTTTGTTGAGCGCTTCATCTTTGCGGTCGAGATTTTCCTCCTTTTGCATCAGGCGGTTTTCTTGTTTTTGGAGCTCGCTTCTCCGGTCGCGGATATCACGCTCCGCCTCCGTACGCAGTTTATGAATCTCGTCTTTCGCTTCGAGAAGCGCCTCTTTTTTCAAGGCGTCCGCCTCGCGTTTCGCCTCCTCAATCAGCTGTTCGGCAGCGGCTTTCGCCCCGCCGATTTTCGCTTCGGCAATCGATTTGCGAACAAAAAAGCCAACAACGGCACCAATGACTAAGGCAAGCAAAGCGGAGATGATGATCGAACCCATCGTTTCACCTCCTCTTGCTGTTCGGTTTCCTTTCGCTCTCTCTTCTCACCGCCATGACCGGCGCAGATGGACATTCCCGTTTTCAATCCATTAGCTCAGTCGCTTGGCATCACAATCGACCCGCGCAGCCTTCCGCACGAAGGCGGTCCGCCGCAGCGGGCGGGCGTATGGCCCTGCCGCGCGTATGGACAAATATACATGTTCATTGTAAAGGCGGCAATAGGAATTGTCAAGATATTACACCGACGCGCCTAGAGGATGACAACGGAACAAGACCGTTCCGCACGCCGTCCTTTTTTAGGCTTATCGCTCTCCTTGGCAGGCCGAACGGATGGAAAAAGGCGCCCCGGCAGCTTGCCAGGACGCCTTGTCCCGTTATTCTTCAAGCAATCCGAACCCGTCTTGCTGCGGTTCGCTCGTTCCCTCTTCAACGTCGATGCCGTAATGCTGGCGGATGGCGCGGGCGATCTCATCGGCGATGTGCGGGTTTTCCTTCAAAAATTGCTTCGCGTTTTCCCGCCCTTGGCCAAGCCGCTCGTCTTTGTACGAATACCACGAACCGCTTTTTTGCACGATGTCCAATTCGGACGCCATGTCGAGAATTTCCCCTTCGCGGGAAATGCCTTCGCCGTACATAATGTCGACGTCAGCCGTTTTAAATGGCGGCGCAACTTTGTTTTTGACGACTTTAATTTTCGTCTTGTTGCCGACCATATCATTGCCTTGCTTAATTTGCTCGGCGCGGCGCACCTCTAGGCGGACGGAAGCGTAAAACTTGAGCGCCCGCCCGCCCGGCGTCGTTTCCGGATTGCCAAACATGACGCCGACTTTTTCGCGAATTTGGTTGATGAAGATGGCGATCGTTTTCGATTTGTTAATGGCGCCAGACAGCTTGCGAAGCGCCTGGGACATAAGCCGCGCTTGCAAGCCGACATGGGCGTCGCCCATCTCCCCTTCAATTTCCGCTTTCGGCACAAGCGCCGCCACCGAGTCGATGACGATAATATCGACCGCGCCGCTTCGCACGAGCGCTTCCGCGATTTCGAGCGATAGTGATAGGTAAGCCTTTGATGCAATCTCCGGCTTTTCCCCCACCCCACACCGTGCGTGCGAGTTTCCCCGCACACGGCGTTCCACCGGGACAGCTTCGATAGCCCCTTTGGGCTATCTCTCCACCATATCACCTCGCGATGACATGGCAGCAGCACCTACAATTCTTCCAGCGAACAGGACTTTTATATTTTCAGCTTGTTCCTATATTTCGTTAGTTTGTCAAACATTTTTCGTTCTGTAAACGGCGGTTCTTGGTTGCTATGGACAAGCCTATGGCATTGGTTGCATAAGCTAATTAGATTAACGGTCTTATTGATCTCACTTAAAGGTTTACTCGGGTCAATATGATGGCAGTGGAAGTTACCGGGACTTAAGTATACGGCACATATTTTGCATTTTCCTTTATCTCTGTGAAATACATTCACCCTATTTAAGAAATATTCAAGATTATATTTCCCATCATTATGCTCAGATAAAATGTAGATGAATATCGAATCGTGATCGAACAGACTCATTTTATCCGGCAATCGTATTTTTCTATGCTTTTCTTCATACATTTTTCTGCCGTCTGCAGTGTATGGGGTCATTTCTTGTTTGAATACTGTTGCATACTGTATAGGCCCTTAGCGGTTGGATAGATCAATCCCCGCCGTTTTGCTACCTTTATTGCTTTTAATATTGCGAATAGCTTCTAAAATGACAACATCATTTTGAAGCAACTCAAGCATGCCGTAAAAATGTTTTCCCTTTTTAGCTTCTTGATAAAGAAGATCCAAGCAGTTTCTCAAGTCCTGTTCGCTTTTTACGACAAGTTTGTTTACCTTCATGCTCCTTTCTCCCTTTTTATAATACTGGGTGGAAGTGCCATGAATTAGCCTGCTTGCCGTAACATGTAGATACTTTGCCGCCCCGGCTGGTTCCCTTCACTCCAGAGCGTTTTTTCCTCCCCCATCGTTGCCTTTGGGGTTCAAACGGCGCTCCTTCATCATTACTATGGAACCGCTGACTCCCCCTAAGATATCATCGACCAGCCCTGTCTCCTCCTTAGGGGGCCTCTCACGTTCCCTACAGCCTATCCCTTCTTTTGAACGCCCTTAGGTGCCTACTCTACTCGGCAGGACCTCTGATTGGAACGTCCGCTACCCATCAGAGCAGTAACCGAACTAAGCCAGCCGGTTAAAGGAAACACCGCAAACAAGACACGGTGGTTCGTCCTGTATGGTCCCTTTTCAGGGAGCACCGGTAACCGAGCTTCACGCATAGGTTCCTTTCGTCACCATAGGCGTCTTTTAAGGAGCCCCGCACCACTTTCGCCATAGCCACATTTTGCGGCCTTAGGCTACTTGGGTTACGACTTCACCTGGCTTCATACATCCCGGTGAGGGTGCACCGGAATGCATGCAGGAGTCTCAGGCTCGTGGATATAGGACTATCACCACGGGAAGGAATTTCACCTTCCAACTCGGCTGTAGAGTTGTCCCGATGTTCCCATCGGACTCCGCTTTCGTGCCTACGCACTTATACGGAAACGTGACGCACCTTGCTCGCCCGTGTCAGGCTGGGAAAGCAGCAATTCATCGATATTGACCCCTAATTTTTGTGCGTAAATCGGATCGAGCGCATGCTCTGCGTCGATGAAAGCTGCTTGCCCGCCCCGCTTTTGCACTTCAGCGATCGCGTGAAGGGCAACGGTCGTTTTCCCGGACGATTCCGGGCCGTAAATTTCCACAATCCGCCCGCGCGGATAGCCGCCGACTCCTAACGCGATGTCGAGCGCCAGCGAACCGCTCGGCACGACCGACACTTTGCGGTCGACTTGCTCGCCGAGCTTCATGATGGCCCCCTTGCCAAACTGTCGTTCAATTTGTTTTAATGCCTGCTCCAATGCAGCTTGACGATCTTGGTTCACTAACCTACTCCTCCTTATTCTAGGACTACTTATACTATACCGCGTTTTGCGGCCATTGCCAAGCAAAAAACGAACGTCCATTCGTTTTTTCGGTGGAGAAACTAGCAACAATCGCCATACTCATGCGGTGGAAAAAACGATGTGCGGTGGAGAATGTTCAAGGAAGGGGGCGGCCGATCAGCAGTCGGCCGCGAGCATCTCAAGCAGAAAAAAACAGCCGTATTTGGCGGTGCGGATGCGAATGGCATCACGCGTGCCGGACAGCATCAGACGGTGGACAGTCGCATCGCGCCCGCGGACGGCGATGCCGATATACACGGTGCCGGGCGGGTGGCCCTCAAGCGGATCGGGTCCGGCGACGCCGGTGAAGCTGATGCCGATATCCGCATCGCACATCGCGCGGACGTTTTCAGCAAGCAAACGGGCGCACGGCTCGCTCACCGCCCCTTCTGCCTCAAGCAGCGGGCGCGGTATGCCAAGCACCTGTTCTTTGACGCCGTTTGTGTAGCAGACGACACCGCCCTGCACGACTTGCGACGCGCCGGGGAGGGCGGTGAGCTGTTCGAGAAAAAGGCCGCCGGTCAAACTTTCGGCCGACGCGATCGTCCATCCTCTTTCTTTTAACCGCTCGAGCGTCTTTGTAAACAACGTTTCATCGTTATATCCGTAGCAGTGGCGGCCGACGCGCGCCAAAATGGCCGATTCCACTTCGTCAAGAAGCCGCTTCGCCTCCGCCTCATCCTGATGCTTCGCTGTCAGACGAAGCGTCACTTCACCGTCGCCGGCCAGCGGCGCGATCGTCGGATTCGACTGGGCGTCGATCAAATCCGCAATCGCCGTCTCGAGCGCTGATTCACCGATGCCAAAAAAGCGGAGCACGCGCGACTCGATGCGCTCGGAAAGCGAAAACGTACGGCGCAAAAAGGCGTTTCCGTATTTTTTGAACATCGGCCGCATTTCTTTCGGCGGCCCGGGCAGCAGCATGTACGTAATGCCGTCTGCCACAAGCGCCATCCCTGGCGCCATGCCGTGCTCGTTTTTCAGCACCGTCGATCCTTCCAAGACGAGCGCCTGCTTTTTATTGTTTTCTGTCATCGGCCGGTTTGTGCGGGCAAAATACACCTCAATCGCTCGGAGCGCTTCCTCGTCGATCACGAGCCGGCGGCCAAGCAAACGGGCGATCGTCTCCTTCGTCAAATCGTCTTTCGTCGGGCCGAGGCCGCCGGTGAAAATGATGAGGTTCGCTCTCGTTTGCGCCGTTTTCACCGCCTGCTCAAGGCGGCCGGCGTTGTCGCCGACGACGGTATGGAAATAGACGTTAATGCCAAGCATCGCCAGCTGCTGCGACAAAAACTGGGCGTTCGTATTGGCGATTTGCCCAAGCAACAGCTCAGAGCCAACGGCAATGATCTCCGCGTTCAACAGACTTTTCTCCCCCTTTGTGGCCGGCTATTTCGAATGGGAAAACGCATGTCTGTTTTTCGCAAAATAATCCCAGCCAGACCAAATCGTGAAAATGACCGCCACCCACAGCGCCAATTCAGCGAACGGAAACGAAATGAGCGAGAAAGGGAAGTTATGTAACAATAAAGCGGAAATGGCGACAATTTGCGTCCATGTCTTGATTTTGCCAAGCATGTTGGCAGCGACGACTTCCCCCTCGCCGGCAAGCACGAGCCGCAAGCCGGTGACGGCAAACTCGCGGCTGATGATGACAATCACCATCCACGCCGGAACGGCCCCGAGCTCGACAAGCACGATAAGCGCCGCCGACACAAGCAATTTATCGGCAAGCGGATCTAAAAATTTTCCTAAATTCGTCACCAACCCGTATTTGCGGGCATAGTAGCCATCGATCCAGTCCGTCGCTGAGGCGATGATGAAAATGAGCGCGCCGGCAAGATGGGCAACCGGAAGCTCTGTCCCGCCGATTTGGATGCTTCCCCACCCGAACGGAACGAGCATCACGATCAAGAAAAACGGGATGAGCATAATGCGCGCTACCGTAATTTTATTCGGCAAGTTCACCACAAATACCTCCGCTCATTCAACATAGTTCAGTCCGTGCGAAAAGCAGGCGCCTTCCTGCGGAAAAGCGCCCTGTTCCATCATTTCTTCAACACGAAATGCAGCTTTTGGTATACTTCCTCTTTCGGGGCAAACGGATAGGCAAACGGCTGGCCGTTTACCTTCATGTCGACGTCCAGCGTACGCCCGATTTTCACCCATACTTCGCTTTCGGCCGACAGATCGAACGTTTTCGTCTGCCCGCTTGTCAAGTTGCCGCGGTAAAACGTATGGCCTTTCGTATTGTATACTTCGACCCATGACGTTCCTTTGGATGAAAGCTCGATGGAAAACGCGCCGGAGCTGGCGACTTCAATCGTCGCCGTGTTGCCGCGCTTTTCCGTCACATTCATCGCCGCAGCCGGCTGTTCTTCTTCGCCAGTCGGCGCTGGCTGTTCATTTTGCTGTCCGTTTTCATTCGTTGCCTTCTCGTCCGTTTCCTTCGCCGACTGCTTTTGTTTCGCCTGCTCAAGCGGCGAATGTTTCGGCTTTTCGACCTCCGCTGTTTTTGGGCTTGTCTTTGTCGGCGGCTCATTTGCGGCGCCGTGCTGGAGCAGCACCCAAACGAGGACAGCCGCCCCGATGACGACCGCCGCGACAATCACTTTCGGCAGCCAATCGAGCCATTTCGCCCCCTCGGCAGACAGTTGCTGGCGCGTCTTCACGCGCGACAGCGTCTGCGGAATGTCATCTTGATAAGACTGGGGAATGTCCTGTTTATACTGTTCAAACAGCTCATCCGGATCAAGTCCGACCGCTTCAGCATATTGCCGGATGAAGGCACGCACATAAAAATTTCCAGGCATGATGGCATAGTTGCCTTCTTCGATGCCGATCAAATACCGCTTTTGAATTTTCGTCATCTCCTGCAGCTCGTCCAAACTCATATTTTTTTCTTCCCGTGCTTCCCGCAAACGTTTTCCTAGTTCCGTCAACGGCCAACACCTTCCACTTTTTTAAATTAAAACCCAAATTCGGAAAATCCGTCATCGCCCAACAATGACGGGCGGTCAATCGCTTCGTAGGAAATATCTTCGTCCGGTTCATGGCGCAGCTCAATAATATAATCAAAATCATCGAGCGTGTATTCCGTATGGCGAACAAACATGTCCGGATGCTCGACGACTTTCGTCGCCTCAAGGCGCATGAGCTCACGGATGAGCTGCCAGTGCTGCTCGTTCCCGCGGCGCGTTGAGACGATGCCGTCGATAATGAAAATGTTGTCCTCGCTATACTCATCTTCCATCAACTGCGTGCGAACCGTCTGTTTAATCAGCGTCGATGAAACAAACAGCCATCGTTTGTTGGCGCACACGCTGGCGGCGACGATCGACTCTGTCTTGCCGACGCGCGGCATCCCGCGGATGCCGATGAGCTTATGCCCTTTTTCTTTAAAAAGTTCCGCCATAAAATCGACAAGCAGTCCAAGTTCATCACGGACGAAGCGGAACGTTTTTTTGTCATCGGCATCGCGCTGGATATAACGGCCGTGGCGGACGGCGAGGCGGTCGAGCAGCTTCGGCTGGCGCAGCTTCGTCACCGTAATGTTGTCCATCGTCCGCAAGATCGTCGCCAACCGTTCAATTTGCTCGTTATTGTCACACAAAAGCAACATGCCGCGGCGCGAATCCCGGACACCGTTGATCGTCACGATGTTAATGGACAACATACCGAGCAGCGAAGCAACGTCGCCGAGCAACCCCGGGCGGTTGACATGAATTTCATATTCCAAATACCATTCCTGCTTGCCCATCCCGTCTCCTCCCTTGCCGGTGTCCGCACGAACGCCTTATGCTAAGTTCATACTACTATAATTATAAATGGAAAAGCAACCGAAAAGGAGGAAGAAAAAAGAGAGGGAGGCCCCTCTCTTTTACCGGGTGATTATTTTTGTTGGACCAGCTTGACCATCATGTTGGCAAGGGCGTGCTGCTCTTTTTCATCCGCAACGCTCCAAAGATCAGCGAGCACCCGTTCTTCCGGGTTTTTCGGGTCGACGTGTTTCGCCAAATAATCCCCGATTTGGTAAGCGACATCTGTGATCACTTGCTGAGTCAATCCTTGCTGTTGCGCTTGTTCTAAACGTTCCGCCAAAAAGTCTTTCCATTGTTCAAAGTTATCCAGTACCGACATGTCAATCCCTCCTTGTTGAATGTTTCAAGGATAGTTTGCCTGCCGAACCGGAAAATATACGTTCAACAATACCAGCCGCCGTTGACGGAAATGACTTGGCCGGTGATATACGAAGCGGCATCAGACAGCAAAAACGCCACCGTTTCCGCCACCTCATCCGGGGTGCCGAGCCGGCCGGCTGGAATTTCGTCAGTGAGCGCTTCCAGCTCCTCAGGACGAAACACCCGCAGCATATCGGTATCAATCGCCCCCGGTGCAACAGCGTTGACGCGAATGCCGCTTGGGGCAAGCTCCTTGGCCAGCGCCTTGGCAAACGCGTTCTGCCCTCCCTTTGTCATCGAGTACACCGCCTCGCATGAAGCGCCGCACAATCCCCAAATCGAGGAAATGAACACAATATGACCGCGCTTTCTCGCCACCATTGATGGGATCAGCCTTTTGATGAGCAACGCCGGGCTTGTCATGTGAAGCCGCACCATCCGCTCGATTAATTCATCGTTCATGTCGGTCAACAACCCATAATAGCTCGCTCCGCTGTTATAAATGATGACATCCACCGGACGGTTGATTTGCGCAAGCAGCCGATCGACCCCATCCGGTGCCGACAAATCGGCCTCAATCGGCACAATATGCACATCGTTAAGCTCTTCTTTCAGCGCTTCAACAGGCGCCCGTCGCCGATAGTAATGAAGAAAAAGTCCGTACCCCTCCCGAGCGAGCACACGGGCGATGCTTTGTCCGATGCCTCCAGAGGCTCCCGTGATCAAGGCGTAGCGCATGAAACCATCCTCTCCTTTTTGCCGCAAAAAAGCATCCTTCTCAGGAAGGATGCCTTATTGCCCTTTTGGAACGACTTCGCAAACCGCGATTTGCGAATCGCGGAAGCAAGAAGAGGCAACCGCCGCGATATCGTCCATGGCAAGGGATGAAAGCGCCGGCAAAATGTCAAACAAGTTGGATCCGTAAAACGCGTAGCGCGTAAACTGGTTGGCGATGTATTCCGGCGAGTTGAGCGCGCGCAAAAAGGCGCCGATTTTTTTCTTTTTCACCCGTTCAAATTCTTCCTTTTTTATAGTCTCCGCGGCAAACGACAGCAGCACCGTTTGAATTTCCGAAGCGAGCCGTTCAGCGTCCCTTGTATCGCCGCCGATCAACGCGAAGCCGAACCCGCGCTCTTCTGTATAATCGTACATAAATGTATCATCGATCAATCCTTCGCGGTACAGCCGTTCATAATGCGGCGAGCTTTTTCCAAACAAATAGTCCAATGCGACGTGGAAGGCAAGCTCATGCCGAAGCTTTTGTTCGCCGGCTTCAGAAACGGACGGCGCTTTGATGCCGACAAAGCATTTGTTCGTCTGCACATGCATCGGAATCACTTTTTTCTTTTCCGCTACTGCGCTCGGTTCTTCATACGCAAACCGCTTCACTTCCGGGGCTTGCGGGAACGACTTTTTCGCCTGGTTGTCGCGGATTTGCTGCATGATTTTTTGTTCATCGACCGGGCCGACGACAAACAAAAGCATGTTGCTCGGGTGGTAAAACGTTTCGTAGCACTCATACAGCAACTCTTTCGTAATTTGGGCGATCGATTCAACTGTGCCGGCGATGTCGATTTTGACCGGATGGTTGTGATACATGCTTTCGATGGCGCCGAAATAGACGCGCCAGTCTGGGTTGTCGTCGTACATCCGGATTTCCTGGCCGATGATCCCTTTTTCTTTTTCCACTGTCTTGTCGGAAAAGTACGGGCTTTGCACAAAATCGATCAACGTTTCCAAGTTTTTCTCGACGTTGTCGGTGCTTGAGAACAAATAGGCGGTGCGGGTGAACGTCGTAAAGGCGTTCGCCGAGGCGCCTTGTTTGCTGAACTGCTGAAACACGTCGCCGTCTTCTTTTTCAAACAGCTTATGCTCCAAAAAATGGGCGATGCCGTCCGGAACGCGCTTCATCTCCGTTTTACCGAGCGGGACGAACTGGTTGTCGACCGAACCGTAGTTCGTGGTGAATGTCGCAAACGTTTTGTTGAATCCTTTTTTCGGCAAAATGTACACGTCAAGGCCGTTGTCCATTTTTTCATAAAACAGCTCTTCGTGCAGCGTCTCATACACCCGTTTTTCCATCTTCCGTCGCCTCCATTCCGGTCAAAAAGTACACCGTATCAAGCTCCACCTTGTCAGCGACGCGCACCACATCCTCGCGTGTCACTTGATCGGTGCCGGCCATCCATTCATCGATCGGGCGCTTTCGCGTTGAGACGACGTTATGGTACAACACCTCCACAAGCCCGCGCGGCGTATCGAGCGTCTCAAGCAGCTGGTTGCGGATGACCGCTTTCGTCTGCGCCATTTCTTCATCTGTGAAATCGCCGTTTTTCATCGCCTGCATTTGCTCATCGATGATGCGGCGCGCCTTCTCATAGTTGGCCGGTTCAATGCCGGACATGACCATCAAAAGCCCTTTATGGCTCTCAAGCCTTGAGGCGGCATAATAGGCAAGGCTTGCCTTCTCGCGGACGTTGATGAACAGCTTCGAATGGGAAAAACCGCCAAAAATGCCGTTAAACATTTGCAAGGCGTAATAATCGTCATCTTCATACGTCACATTTGTCCGATAGCCGATGTTGAGCTTTCCTTGCTTCACGTCTTGCCGCTCGATGACTTCGCGAACTTCCCCTTGCGGCTTGACAGAAACCGACGATGCGCGCTCCCGCTTTGGACGATCCGGCAAAGAGAAGCGCTGCTTCACCGCTGTGAGCACCGCCTCTTCAGCCACGTCGCCAATGACATATAGATCCAGCTCATCCTCAGCCAGCGCTCGTTCATAATAGCGATACAGCCCTTCCGCCGTGATGCCGTCCACGTCTTCAAGCTCGCCGTTTGGCGAGAGGGCGTACGGTTCGCCTTTGCACATTTCTTCTACAAGGCGCATGTTCGCATAGCGCATTTTGTCATCATACACCGCCTGAATGCGTTGACGGAGCGCCCGCTTTTCCTGCTCGACAATGTCGGTGACAAACCGGCCGCCATCAAGAGCCGGGCGGAACAGAAGATCGGCCAAGAGCTGAAGCGCTTTCGAAAGCAACGGCGTTTGCTCCGGCAAAAATCGTTCATTGGCGACATCGATGCGAATCGTCATGATATGATGTTCGCCTTTTTTCGTTAAATCGACGTTCAGCGTCGCCCCATACAGTTCATCCAAATAGGTGCGCAGCGCCTTAACGCTCGGATAGTCGGCCGTGCCGCTTTGCAAGACGTATGGCAAAAGCGCGCGCAGCGTGACCGTTTCTTTAGCAAGAGGGGCCTTCATTTTCCAAACGATCGTGTTCGTTTTGTACTTATCGGTCGAAATCGTATGGACGCGAACCGGTCCGACCGCTGTGACTTTTTCGTCGACCAATCCAACTCCTCCTTACTTTTTCTCTTTGCAGATATGCACTATCTTTCATTTATTGTAAAGCGTCTTATCAACAATATACCTTTTGCCAATGGAAAAATGCAAATCATTCCATTCAGCAAAAACGGCCGTCCGTTTTTCGGACAGCCGCTTTCATCACCGTTTTCCTTTGATGTATGGCGTGCCAGCCGCTTTCGGCGCCTCAGCGCGGCCGATGAAGCCCGCCAGCGCCAAAATCGTGAGTGCATACGGGGCGATGAGCAAGTAAACGGTCGGGACGTTTTTCAAGAACGGAATCGTTTGCCCGACGATGCTTAAGCTTTGCGCCAACCCGAAAAAGAGCGCCGCCCCCATCGCGCCGATCGGATGCCACTTGCCGAAAATCATCGCCGCAAGCGCCATAAATCCGTGCCCGGAAATCGTCGCATGGCTGAAATCGCGGGAAATGATCGTCGCGTATACCGCACCGCCCAAGCCGCCGAGCGCGCCGCTGATCATGACAGCGATGTAGCGCATTTTGGCGACATGAATCCCCATCGTATCCGCCGCCATCGGATGTTCGCCGACCGCACGCAGCCGCAGGCCAAACGGCGTTTTGTAAATGACATACCATGATACAAACGCCAGCGCAATGGCGATATACGACGGCGCGTACGCGTTGGAAAACAACAGCGGCCCGATGACGGGAATGTCGCTTAACACTGGCACGTCAATTTTGTCAAACCCAACTTGAATTTGGTCCGTCTGCCCCTTGCCGTACATTTTCTTCACTAAAAACAGCGACAGACCAAGCGCCAAAAAGTTGATCGCCACCCCGCTTACGACTTGGTCGGCGCGAAATGTGACCGACGCGACAGCGTGCAGCAGGGAAAATACAGCGCCGACCACCATGGCAGCCAATAAGGCAAGCCACGGCGTCCATTCGCCAAACCGATCGGCAAACGTCAAATTAAAGACGATGCCGACAAACGCGCCGATGGTCATCAATCCTTCAAGCCCGATGTTGACGACGCCGGACCGTTCGCTAAACACGCCGCCAAGGGCGGTGAAAATGAGAGGAGCCGCAAAGAAAATCGTTGTCGGGACAATCGTTTGCAAGACGTCATACACGCTCACTTACTCCGCCCCCTTTTGCCAACGAGATAACAGCCAGCGGATCATGTAGCTGGATGCAACAAAGAAAATGATGAGCGCGATAATAATATCGACGAGTTCGGTCGGCACGCCGGCGCTTGACGGCATTTCCAACGCCCCGACTTTTAAGGCGCCAAACAACAAGGCGGAGAGCAAAATGCCAAACGCGTTGTTTCCTCCGATCAAGGCAACCGCGATGCCATCAAATCCAAGGCCGGTAAAGCCGGCTTTCGTCGAGATGTTTCCAAATGTGCCAAGCCCCTCCATCGCCCCGGCGACGCCGGCAAAAGCGCCGGAGATGACCATCGCTAAAATGATGTTGGCGCGCACGTTCATGCCGGCATACTGGGAGGCATGCTGGTTGAACCCGACCGCCCGCAGCTCAAACCCTTTCGTCGTCCGCTCAAGCAAAAACCACATGACAAATGCGGCGGCGACAGCGATGAAAATGCCGTAATGCATGGTGGAATGATGCGTAATGGCATCAAAAAAGTCGGAGTGAAGCGATGCGCTTTCTTTCACCGGCTTTGATTTAAATCCCTCATCAGACAAAACGGAACGGATGATGGCGTTCGTTACATGCAAAGCAATATAGTTCATCATGATCGTAATAATGACTTCGTGCACTTTTAAATACGCCTTCAGCACACCCGGAATCAAGCCCCATAGCGCCCCGGCCAACGCGGCGGCCAACAAGGCAAGCGGCAAATGGATGATTTTGGGCAAATCAAAGGACACCCCGACCCAGACGGCAGCGAGCCAGCCGACGATCAGCTGCCCTTCAACCCCGATGTTAAACAAGCCGGTGCGAAAGGCAAACGCCACCGCCAAGCCCGTTAAAATGTATGGCGTCGTCTGGCGGATCGTTTCGCCGATATAGTACGTATCGCCAAACGCCCCGTACACGAGAGCGTAAAACCCAGCGATCGGGTTGTAGCCGCTTGCAAGCATCACGATCGAACCGGCGATCATGCCAAGAAGAACGGCCAACAATGGTATCAAAAATTGCTGGAGACGATTCGACTTCATCACGACACACCTGCTTCCTTCCGTTTGCTTCCAGCCATCAACAGCCCGAGCTCCTGTTCGGTTGTTTCTTTCGGATCAACGATGGCGACGATGTTTCCTTCATAAATGACAGCGATCCGGTCGCTGACGTTCATCACTTCGTCAAGCTCAAACGAGACGAGCAGCACCGCTTTCCCGCGGTCTCGCTGTTCAATGAGCCGCTTATGAATAAATTCGATCGCTCCAACATCAAGCCCCCTCGTCGGCTGGGCGGCGATCAACAAGTCCGGGTCGCGGTCGACTTCACGGCCGATGATCGCTTTTTGCTGGTTTCCGCCCGATAGCGCCCGCGCCTTCGTATATTCATCCGGCGTGCGCACGTCAAATTCGCGGATGAGCTGGCGCGCTTTTTCGTAAATGGCTTGAAAATTCAACAGACCCCGTTTCGAGTACGGCGGCTGATAGTACGTTTGCAGCACCATGTTTTCGCCGATCGGAAAGTCAAGGACAAGCCCGTGCTTATGCCGATCTTGCGGAATATGGCCGACGCCGGCTTCGATGATTTTGCGCGGCGGCAAATTCGTAATGTCTCGGCCGTTGAGGCGGATTGTCCCTGATTCAGCTTTGATCAAGCCGGTTATGGCTTCAATGAGCTCGGTCTGGCCGTTGCCGTCGACTCCAGCAATGCCGACGATCTCGCCGGCGTGCACCGTCAAGTTCAAACCGTTGACCGCTTTGATCCCGCGCGCGTCCTTGACGACTAAGTCTTTAATTTCCAACACCGGTTTTCCCGGCTCAGCCGGTTTCTTAGCGGTCGTAAACTGCACCTCGCGGCCGACCATGAGCGCCGCCAGTTCGTTCGGATTCGTCTCCGCCACATTGAGCGTCGCAATTCCTTTGCCGCGGCGGATGACGGTGACGCGGTCGCACACTTCCATAATTTCTTTAAGTTTGTGCGTAATTAAAATGATGGATTTTCCTTCGCGGACGAGCGTGCGCATAATTTGCATGAGCTCGCGAATTTCCTGCGGCGTCAACACCGCTGTCGGTTCGTCAAAAATCAAAATATCGGCGCCGCGGTAAAGCGTCTTTAAAATTTCCACGCGCTGCTGCATGCCGACGGAAATGTCGGCGATCTTCGCTGTCGGATCGACCGCGAGTCCATATCGTTCCGACAATTCGCGCACTTCCCGCTCCGCCCGCTTCATATCGATCGTTCCGGCCCGCGTCGGCTCGCTGCCTAAGATGATGTTTTCCGTCACGGTGAACGTATCGACGAGCATAAAGTGCTGATGCACCATGCCGATGCCAAGATCATTGGCGACGTTCGGGTCGGTGATGCGCACCGGCTTTCCTTTCACGCGGATTTCGCCGCCGTCCGGCTGGTATAAACCGAACAGCACGTTCATGAGCGTCGATTTGCCGGCCCCGTTTTCGCCAAGCAGAGCGTGTATCTCCCCCTTTTTCACTTGCAGCGTAATGTTGTCATTGGCGACAAACGTGCCAAACACCTTGCGGATATTGAGCATTTCAATCACGTATTCCAAGCGATTCACTCCTTACTCAAGCAAGGTCAAAATCACAAAATGAAAGGCGACAGCGAAACAGCCGCCCTTCATCCTATTTCGCGCAGGAGACTCCCACTTCAACGACCAAAGGGAGTAAGTGGGAGAGGAATGCTCGTTCCCCCTTTCTTTTGTGTATGATAGAATAAAGACGTGGAGAAAACTGTTAAATAAAGGCACTCCCATAACGGCTGCTCGATGTATGGAGTTGGTTGCAGGAAACGCTGCAACCGTAAAACATCGAGCGTAGGTCCGTCTGTTGTGTGTGGAAGCCAAGTACTGCCAACAGACACACCGAGAGAATCGGTAACGATGCAGGCATGACCTGCGTCGTTGGGCAGCGGTCAACCTGCCCCCTGATGCAACCCCAAGTCAAGGAAGGAGGACGAAGTCCGTTTGCACTTCTGGGGAGTTGCAAGCCCCCACTTCAAGCGTTAGCGAAGTGGGGGTAGTTGACGATTTTGAAGAAGGCTAGCGGCTCGCGCTAGCCTTCTTCGCCGTTGTTCGTCACTTGATCGTCGCAGCGAATTGCTCGTACTCTTTCCGGTTTGTCGGAACTTTCACTTCGCCTTTGATGATTTTTTGCTTCCATTCGTCAACGGTTTTTAACACGTTCTCCGGAATGTTGTCTTGCGTCGGGGCAATGCCAACCCCATTTTCCGGCAACCCGTACTCAATCGTTTTGCCGCCCGGGAAGTCGCCCTCTTTCGCCCGTTTCGCCGTGTCATAGACAGCGACGTCGACGCGCTTCACCATCGAAGTGAGCGTTACGTTGTACGTTTTGCCGCCGACTTTCACTTCTCCCTCCGGCGCTTGGTCTTTGTCAACACCGATGACCCAAATTTCGCGGTTCGGATCTTTCTTCTTCAAATCTTTCGCTTCCGAGAAGACGCCGTTCCCAGTCGCGCCCGCTGCATGGTAGATGATGTCGATGCCAGATGCGTACATGCTCGAGGCGATCGCTTTCCCTTTATCCGCTTGGTCGAACGCCCCGGCGTATTGCACTTCCACAGTCGCCTTCGGATTGACCGCTTTCACGCCGGCGCGGAATCCGCTTTCGAATTTTTCGATCAACGGAATCTCCATCCCACCGACAAAGCCGATTTTATTCGTTTTCGTCATTAGCCCGGCGACAACACCGACAAGGAACGAGCCTTCATGCTCCTTGAACGTGATGCTGGCGACATTTGGCTCGTCAACAACAGTGTCGACGATGGCGAAATGTTTTTTCGGGTTTTGCTTAGCGACTTCTTTCACCGCGTCGCCCATCAAATACCCGATGCCGAAAATCAAGTCAAAGTCGCTGCGCACAAGCTTGTTTAAGTTCGTGGCATAGTCAGCGTCGCTCGATGACTGCAAGTAGTCGTAGCCGCCGCGGCCTTTTTCAAGCCCGTTGTCTTTGCCGAACTTTTGCAGCCCTTCCCAAGCCGACTGGTTGAACGATTTGTCGTCAATGCCGCCGACATCGGTGACCATGGCGACACTGAACGTATCTTTCTGATTGCCGCCTCCCGCATTGTTGCCGGCTTGTCCGCAGGCGCTAAGCAGCGTGCCGGCGGCAAACAGGACGGACAACACCAATCCGATTCGCTTTTTCACATTCACTACCCCCTGGCTTGAAAATTTGTTCTTTAATTAGTTAGTATAAAGCTTCCGCTCTCTTTCTATGTACCCATTTTCACCCCCCTTAAAAGCTGAACCGCTTCCGCATGACATGGAAGCTGAACTTGTCGGAGCGGAAGTAGTTGACGGAATAAAAAAT
Organism: [Bacillus] caldolyticus; assembly: GCF_003595605.1. Taxonomy (NCBI): domain Bacteria; kingdom Bacillati; phylum Bacillota; class Bacilli; order Caryophanales; family Anoxybacillaceae; genus Geobacillus; species [Bacillus] caldolyticus. Next base: position 737,399 of record NZ_CP025074.1, read on the forward strand.
CGGCTCATCGTTTTTATCGAAATGCATTTGCTTGAGCACAAGCAGCGCCGTTTCCGGGTCGCATTGCAAAATCGGCGACACTTTTTCATGATAGCCGAGCGGCACGATGCGCGCGACCGCATAGGCGATATCACGATGCGTTTGGTTGTGCAAGTTTTCAAACAGCGACTCCTGTTCATAGGAGATGCCCTTTGGCAAATATTTGCATAAAATTTTATCCAAGCAATAAACGACCGGCTCCCCATCGGCGGTGCGCACCCGCTCGATGAGCAACAAATTCTCGTCCGGCCGGCATTGGAAGCGGCGCATATCGTCTTCCGTCGGCTGTTGGATGGAGGAAGACAAAAAAATCGTTCCTGGCTTGCGCCCCGCTTGACGAATCATATCCGTGACGCTTGAGAGCTGCTCGATGCCGGACGTAAACAGCGGACGGGCGTTGACAAACGTTCCGACGCCGTGGCGGCGGATGATAATGTTTTCTTCTTCCAGCACCCGCAGCGCTTCCCTCAATGTCGCCCGGCTGACGCCAAGCTGTTTGGCGAGTTCAAACTCGGACGGCAGTTTTTGCTTTTCTTTGTACACTCCCGTTTCAATATCGCGCTTGATGCGATCAATCACTTGCAAGTAAAGGTGGCGGCTGTCTGATTTGATTGACATGACAACGTCCTCCGTGTTACGCATTTCCGTTGAGATCAGACCTCTGACATTAGACATATAACCTTTTTGAGATTACTATATCATTTTTTACTGGGCAAATAAATAGGTGATATCAAATTTTGTCGAAGAAAAAGAAATAGGATTGGCAACGCTTCCAATAAGATGTATGATTGAGCGGGCAGGCTTTTTTCGCCCGCCCTTTTTCCCATTTATGATGTCTTTTTTAAATCTTCCTTCGACCAAAGAACGGCGCGCGGCTTGCTTCCTTCATACGGGCCGACGACGCCGCGCTCCTCCATGGCATCAATGAGCCGAGCGGCGCGATTGTAACCGATGCGGAAGCGGCGTTGCAGCATCGAGACGGAGGCGCTTTGCATTTCAACGACAAGACGGACCGCCTCATCGTACAACTCGTCTTCAAGGGCTGAGGAAGAGGGTTCGCTGTCTTCGACGAACATCTCCTCATAATATTGCGCCTGCTGCTGTCCGATGACAAACCGAACGACTTCTTCCACCTCTTGGTCGGAGACAAACGCCCCTTGGACGCGCACTGGTTTTGAGGCCCCCATCGGCAAAAACAGCATATCGCCGCGGCCGAGCAGTTTTTCCGCCCCGCCCATATCCAAAATGGTGCGCGAGTCGATTTGCGATGATACACTGAAGGCGATGCGCGACGGAATGTTCGCTTTGATGACGCCGGTGATGACGTCCACCGACGGGCGCTGGGTGGCGATGATCAAATGGATGCCAGCGGCGCGCGCCATTTGCGCCAAACGGGTGATCGCCTCTTCCACATCCGAGGAAGCCACCATCATCAAGTCGGCCAATTCGTCGATGATCACGACGATGTATGGCAAAAGCGGCTGCTGTTCCGACGCCGTTTCGTTATGGTGGCGGATATGCTCGTTATATCCTTCAATGTTGCGCGTGCCGGTATGCGAGAACAGCTCGTAGCGCCGCTCCATTTCTTGGACGACTTTTTTCAGCGCCTGGGCCGCTTTTTTCGCGTCGGTGACGACCGGTGTCAACAAATGAGGAACACCGTTGTACACACTTAACTCCACCATTTTCGGATCGATCATCATCAGCTTCACCTCATGCGGCTTCGTGCGCATGAGCAGGCTGACGATAATGCCGTTGATGCAGACGCTTTTGCCGCTGCCGGTCGCGCCGGCGATCAACAAATGCGGCATTTTGTTTAGTTCCGCAGCGACGACTTCACCGGAGATGTCGCGCCCAAGCGGAATCAAAAGCTTCGCCTTGTCCCGTGTATGCTCAATGGCTTCCAGCACTTCGCGCAGCGAAACAGTGGCGATCTCTTCATTTGGCACTTCGATGCCGATCGCGGACTTGCCGGGGATCGGTGCTTCAATGCGGATGTCTTTCGCCGCCAAAGCGAGCGCCAAATCGTCGCTTAAACTGACAATTTTGCTCACTTTCACCCCGACGTCCGGATACACTTCATATTTCGTCACCGCCGGACCGAGGTGCACTTGCGTCACTTTCGCCTTGACGCCGAAGCTTTGGAACGTTTTCTCCAGTTTTCGCGCGTTGGCGTAAATGTTCGCATGATCGGCCGATTGCCCGGCCGGCTTCGGCAGGCGAAGCAAATCAAGCGGCGGCAGGTCGTAATTGGTGTTTTCATGCTCGGAAAACGCAAGCGGCGGCGCCGGTTTGTCCTCCTCCCCCCCACTGTCGCCTTCCACCAGTGGATTCTTCTCTTCTTCCGGCTCAGCGGCCGACCGGACCGCGGCAAAATCGGAAATGATCGGCGGCGGGGAAAGCAGTTCCTCATCCGGCTCGACGCTGCTTGCTTCAGCCGGCTCGTCTTCCCGCTTTGCGGCCGCCCGCCGCGAGCGTCGGCTTCGGCCGCCGCTTTCCTTGCGCTTCCTCCCCGCCCGCCATTGCTTTATATCTTCGACAAACGCCAACCATTCTTTTCGCACAAACGCTGCGGCAAAAGCAACCCATTTGCCGGCCGTCTCGCGCAGCGATTTCCCGGTCAGCACGACAAAGCCGACGATGAACAGAAGGAAACAAATCCATTTCGTCCCGGGCGAATCGAACAGCTGGTAGCTGGCGGCAAATAACAGGGCGCCGACCATTCCGCCCCCTAAATCCACATCGGCCGCCTTGCCGCTTGCTTCGTTCCAAAACAGCCCCCACGTCGTCCGAATGATGCTCGGATCAAGCTCGCCGCGCCGCGACATGAGTTCAAACAGCTTGTCATGGCTCAAAAGCAGAAGCGCCGCGGCGATGGACGAAGCGCCGACAAACGGGCGGCCCGTCCATGACGGCCACTCCCGCCGCCACATGACGATGAGCGATAATAGGAAAAGTCCGCCTACTAATAGCATGTACCATTCGCCGAAAAAAAAGCGACCCACAAGCACGAGCGTCTCCCCGACAAGCCCGAGGCGGGCCATCGCAACGACAGCGACCGCGAGCAAGCCAAGTCCGATCAATTCAAAGCGGATTGTTTCCGTCCATGGCTGTGTTTTTGACGGCTTCCCTTTTCTTCTTCGCTTTCGTTTCGCCATGATCGTTCACTCCAGCATGAATGAATTGGCAAGCCGGAAAAAAGCAGCCAACAATGGCTGCTTTTTTCCGTTTGTTTACTATTATATCATGAACGGCTGAACAATTCATTACGATGTTGCCGCAGAAGCCGGAAATCTCGCCCCAGGCGCATATTTGGCGTTTAAAAAATGGAACGGATTCGTGCTTAAGTTTTGCACGATTTCATATTCTCCCGTTTCTACAGATTGGACGAGAAACGGAATGCCATCGTAATACACCATTTTCCGCTTCTCATAAACAGCGGCATCGACCGGAAAAATCAAATGTTCGGGCATGATCGTATACAAAATCATTGGATCATCTTCCCTTCCCCGTTTTTCCTCATCGCGATCAGCTCGCGCAGCTTCGCCATCGCTTGGGACACGCCCCCGACTTCATCGATGAGCCCGTACCGGACGGCGTCAGGCCCAACGACGTTCGTGCCGATGTCGCGCGTCAAATTGCCTTTGGAAAACATGAGCTCTTTAAACTTTTCCTCGCTGATCTTCGAATGTTTCGTCACGAAGCGGACGACGCGCTCCTGCATTTTATCCAAGTACTCAAACGTCTGCGGCACGCCGATGACAAGCCCCGTCAAACGGATCGGATGAATCGTCATCGTCGCCGTCTCGGTGATGAACGAATAGTTGCACGACACAGCGATCGGCACGCCGATCGAATGGCCGCCGCCAAGCACAACGGAAACAGTCGGTTTCGAGAGCGAGGCGAGCATTTCGGCAATGGCGAGCCCTGCTTCCACATCACCGCCGACCGTATTTAAAATGACGAGCAGCCCTTCAATTTTCGGGTTTTGCTCGATGGCCACAATCTGTGGAATGACGTGCTCGTATTTCGTCGCCTTATTTTGCAGAGGCAGCTGAATATGCCCTTCAATCTGTCCGACGATCGTCAAACAATGAATGTTCGTATCGGGATCCATTTGCGGGACGTTCGTCTGCCCAAGCTGGGTGATGGCCGCAGTCGCTTCCTCGGCCTTTGTTTCCGGCTGTTCGCCCTCGGTTTCCGCTTGAAAATAACGTTCCTTCTCCATCCATTTCTCGTCTCCTTTCTTGTCGATCATACGCTTAGTATGGCCGAAAGAAAAAAGAAAAATGCCGGCAACGGCTGACCGTTCCCGGCATTTTCCAGTTGACTTTGAGCATGATTGCATTATACTTCCATAATAATAGGCAAAATCATTGGTCTGCGCTTCGTTTTTTCAAATAAAAACTGGCTTAACGCTTCACGGATGTTCGCTTTCAACGACGACCATTCAAGCATGTACGATTCAAGGCAGCGCTCGATGATTGCCGCCACCATTTTCTCTGCTTCCTCCAGCAGTGTCTCAGACTCGCGCATGTAGACGAACCCCCGCGAAATGATTTCCGGGCCGGCGGCGATCGTTTTCGCTTCTTTATTCAGCGTGACGACGGCGATCAAAATGCCGTCTTGGGACAATAAGCGGCGGTCACGCAACACAATGTTGCCGACATCGCCAATGCCGAGGCCATCAATTAAAATATTGCCGTACGGCACTTTGCCGCCGGGGCGGGCGGCACCGGCGCGGAACTCGATCACTTCGCCTTTGTCGATTAAAAACGTCCGCTCCTCCGAGATGCCGACCGCCTTCGCCAACCGGGCGTGCGCTTTTTGCATCCGATATTCCCCATGCACCGGAATAAAGTATTTTGGCTTCATTAAATTGAGCATCAACTTTAATTCTTCTTGGCAACCGTGCCCAGATACGTGCACTTGCCGGTCGCGGTAAATCACGTTGGCGCCGGCCCGATACAAGGCGTCGATCGTTTTCGCGAACCCAAGCTCATAGCCCGGCATGACGGATGCGGCGACGATGACGGTATCCCCTTCTTTGATGTTCACTTGTTTGTTCGCTTGACGCGCCATGCGCCAAAGCGCGCTCATCGGCTCGCCATGCCCGCCGGTTGTCAAAATGACGAGCTCGCGGTCATTGTAGCGATCGATATCGTGCGCAGAAATCGTCACCTTGTCTGGAACGTGCAAATAGCCAAGGCGCACGGCGATGTCCATTACTTTATGCAGCGTTTTGCCGATGACTGCCACTTTACGCCCGGATTGGTGGGCGGCGTACAGCACTTGCTGGATGCGGGTGATGTTGGAAGCGTAGCAGGCAACAAACACGCGTCCTTTCGCATGGCCGATCACGTCAGCGATCTCATAGGCGACTACCGTATCGGAGCCGCTGTAGCCGGGGCGTTCGGCGTTTGTGCTGTCCGACAAAAGACACAGCACCCCTTCTTCGCCGATTTGCGCCATTTTCCCTAAGTCGGTGCGGTTGTTGCCGTACGGGGTTTGGTCAAATTTAAAATCGCTCGTGTACACGATCGCACCTTGCGATGTATGCAGACTGATGCCGATCGAATCGGGGATGCTGTGGATCGTGCGGAAAAACGTCACTTTCGCCTTGTCAAACACGAGCTCCGCATCCGGATGAACTTCATTGAGCTTCGCGCCCGACACCCCTTGTTCTTTTAACAGCGCCTCCGCCAACCCGAGCGTCAGCTTCGTTCCGTATACCGGCACAGACAGCTGCTTGAGCACGTAGGCGATCGCCCCCATATGCTCCTCGTGCCCGTGGGTGAGAAAAATTGCCTGAATGCGATGCTGCCGTTCAATCAAATAGGTGATGTCCGGGATCACTTTGTCGATGCCGAGCATTTCGTCTTCCGGAAACATCACCCCGGCGTCGATGACAAAAATGTCCTCGTCCAATTCGACAACATACATGTTTTTGCCGATTTCTCCGACTCCCCCAAGGGCAAAAATGCGTATTTTCTCTACCGGCTTTATTTTCGATTTCAAGGCTGCGTCCTCCCAATTGTGATGCTAACCCGCTCAAAGTCACTTGCTTTTATTATAACGAATCGATGCTGAAAAACACAAGATGGTTCATTCACCAGCCAATGGATTTCACAGCCAAGGCAAAAAAAGGCCCCAACGCGCAAGCAAAGCGTTGGGGAATCGTTTCGTTACGACAGCGCATCGAGCAGGCGGCTTAGCTCCTTCCGCTCTTGTTCGGTGAGCGGCACAAGCGGAAGGCGCACCGAACCAACGTCCAGCCCGCGCAGCTGCAGCGCCGTTTTCACCGGCACCGGGCTTGGGGCGGCAAACAAGCCTTTCATGAGCGGCAGCCATTTTCGATGCAGCGCCGCCGCCTTCTGATGATCGCCCGCTAAAAAGGAACGAATCATTTCCTGCATTTCATTGCCAATGATGTGCGAAGCGACCGAGACGACGCCATTGCCGCCGATCGCTAGCACTGGAAGCGTCAAGCTGTCGTCGCCGCTGTAGAGCAAAAAGTCGTCCGGCGTACGCTCAATGATTTCCGCCATGGCGTCCAAATTGCCGCCCGCTTCCTTGACAGCGACAATGTTCGGAACTTCGGACAGCCGGATGACCGTCTCCGGAGCAAGACTCACCGACGTGCGCCCTGGAACGTTATACAGCATCACCGGCAGCGATGTGCTTTCGGCAATCGCTTTGAAATGTTGATACAGCCCTTCTTGGTTCGGCTTGTTGTAATACGGCGCCACAAGCATGACAGCATCGACGCCCGCCTCTTCCGCCTTTTTCGTCAGCTCGATCGACGCGCGCGTATCGTTCGTGCCCGTTCCAGCAATGACCGGCGCCCGGCCGTTGACGACGGAGACGACATGGCGAAAAAGCGCGATTTTTTCCTCGGTCGTCAACGTCGGCGACTCGCCGGTCGTGCCGGCGACAACGAGCGCATCTGTGCCATTGTCAAGCAAATAGTTGACAAGCTCCGTTGTTTTTGCCAAGTCGAGATTCCCTTTTCGGTCAAATGGCGTAACCATCGCCGTTATGATGTTCCCGAACTGAACCACGGTTTTCACTCCTCGCTCCAAATCGCTTCATCTTCGCCCGCATCCGCCTCGGATAAACAGAAGGCGTCATGCAGAGCGTTGACCGCCTTTTCCATATCGTCTTGCTTCACTAGCACCCAAATCGTCGTATGGCTGTCGGCGGACTGCAAAATTTGAATGCCTTGCTCCGACAAGGCAGTGACGATTTTCGCCGTCACCCCCGGTACGCCGGCAATGCCGGCGCCGACGACCGACACTTTGGCGCATCGGGGCGTCACGGCCGGTTCGTAGCCGATGCGGCGCAGGGCGGCCACCGCTTTTTCCGTCATGTCGCCGCTCACGGTGTACACAACACCGTACGGGGAAATGTTGATAAAGTCCACGCTGATCCCTTCATGGGCCATCGCTTGAAACACGTCAGACTGCAGCTCATAGTGGCCTTCTTTCGCCAGCACTTTGATTTGTGTGACGTCGGCGACGTACGTAATGCCGGTGACAAGCCGCTCTTTCACATCGCTTCCTTTTCGGCCGCGCACCGATGAAGTGACGAGCGTCCCGGGGGCATCGGAGTACGTGGAGCGAATGCGCAGCGGCACTTTCGCCTGCATGGCGATCTCCACCGCGCGCGGATGGATCACTTTCGCCCCTTGGTACGCCATGTTGCAAATTTCCGTATACGTAACGACGTCAAGCGGCCGGGCGCTCTCAACGATGCGCGGGTCGGCGGTCATGACGCCGTCGACATCGGTGAAAATATCAACCCACTCCGCGTTTAACGCCGCGCCGAGCGCTGCCGCCGACGTGTCGCTCCCGCCGCGGCCGAGCGTTGTTATGTCGCCGTTTTCCGCCATGCCTTGAAAGCCGGCGACAACGACGACGTCGTATTGCCGAAGCGCCTCAAGGAGGCGGTCGCAGCGCATTTCGAGAATTTTCGCGTTCGTATGATCGCTGTTCGTGCAAAATCCTGCCTGGGCGCCGGTGAACGCCGTCGCTTTGATGCCGTGTTCGTTCAACAAGTTGCTGAACACAACGCTTGAGATGATTTCTCCGCACGCCATAAGCATATCTTGCTCTCGTTTTGTGACATGGTGATGAACGCCGCCGATCAAACTAAGCAGCGTATCGGTCGCATATGGATCGCCGCAACGTCCCATAGCCGATACGACGGCCACGACTTTATAGCCATCTTCCAACGCCCGTTCAATATGGCGGCGCGCCAAGTTCCGCCCGCGCTCGTCGCGGACGGACGTGCCGCCGAACTTTTGAACAATGAGTTTCATGCTAACACCTCGATGCTTTTTCAAATGAGCCCGAGCTTCAACAAACTTTCTGCGATTTGCACCGAGTTCGAGGCTGCACCTTTTAGCAAGTTGTCAGCGACAATCCATAGATGGAAGCCGCGGCGGTTGTCCAAATCGCGGCGGATGCGGCCGACAAACACGTCGTACTTACCGACGCAATGGGCCGGCATCGGATACAACTGTTCGCTCGGATCATCTTGAAGCACGACGCCCGGCGCTTCGCGGAGCACCGCCTGCAAGTCAGAGGCGGTGACGCCGTCTTGTTCAATTTCGATGTACACCGATTCCGAATGGCCGCTCGCCACCGGAATGCGCACGCACGTCGCCGCCACTTTCAGCTCAGGCATATGCATAATTTTTTTTGTTTCATTGATCATTTTCATCTCTTCAAACGTAAATCCATTGTCTTGAAACTTATCGATTTGCGGAATGGCGTTGAACGCAATTGGGTAATGCTTTCGGTCCGATTTCACTGGCAAAATGTTCGCCTCCACCGGCTTCCCTTCGAGCACCGCTTTCGTCTGCTCGTTGAGCTCTTCAATGGCCTGCGCTCCCGCCCCGGAGACGGCTTGGTACGTCGAGACAATGACGCGCTCTAGGCCAAACGCCTTCCGAATCGGCTCCAACGCCACAACCATTTGAATCGTCGAGCAGTTCGGATTGGCGATAATGCCGTTATGCCACGTCAAGTCGCTTTCGTTCACTTCCGGAACGACAAGCGGCACGTTTTCCTCCATCCGAAACGCGCTCGTATTGTCGATCACGATCGCTCCGCGCCGCACCGCTTCCGGCGCCAGCGCTTTCGATACGGCGCCGCCGGCGCTGAACAAGGCGATGTCGACCCCGTCAAAGCGCTCGGGCGATGCCGCCTGCACTTCGATCTCCTCGCTGCGAAAGCGCATTTTTTTGCCGGCTGACCGCTCCGATGACAACAAAGTCAATTTTCCAACCGGGAAGTTCCGGTCTTCAAGCGTCCGCACCATTTGCTGCCCGACGGCCCCCGTTGCTCCGACGACAGCGACATGATATTGTTTTTGAGCCATCCACCATTCTCCTTCCACATCGTCACTCTAAGAAGTGAATTCATAGTCTTTATTTTATCACATTCCGCTGTGGACGAGAGAACATTTTTATGCGGAACATGGATTTTCGATTCAGTTGTAGCGGAACCGCTCGATAATGACCGGCTGCAGCTGCTTCCCTTCAAGCGCGGCGAGAATCGTATCGCGCAAAAGCGGCATGTAGGCGACCATGGAGTTCGGCTTCGCCTGCGGGGCGTCTTGGCCGAACGGGATGAAATAAATGTTTTTTGCTGCCATAAGCCGCATTAGATTGACGCCGTTTAAGCCGAGCGCATCGTTCGTCGAAATGCCAAGCACGACCGGGCGGTGGTTGCGCATCGTCGCTTTCGCCGCCATCAGCACGGGGGAATCCGTCATGGCATTGGCCAGCTTGCTCATCGAGTTGCCGGTGAGCGGAGCGATCACCATGCAGTCGAGCGGAATTTTCGGCCCGAGAGGCTCCGCTTTGACGATCGTATCGATCACTTCATGTCCGGTCAGTTGTTCGAGTTTTTTCACCCATTCTTCCCCTTCGCCAAAGCGGGTGTTCGTCGTTTTCACCGTATAGGTGACGATCGGCAGCACCTCCGCTCCTTCGTTGACAAGCTTCTCGATCTCCGGGAACACCGCATCATATGTGCAATGCGACCCGGTGAGGCCAAAGCCGATCCGTTTTCCTTTCAAGCTGTTTCCGCTCATGCATGATTCTCCTCCCGTTTTTGTAAATCTGCATATAATAGTTGCGCCAAGACGTTGGCAATGATTTGCCCAGCTGTCTTCGGCGCGACAATCCCCGGCAGCCCGGGCGCCAAAATGGCTTTCACTCCCCGTTTTTCGGCATAGCGGAAGTCAGTGCCGCCCGGTTTTGACGCCAAATCGATAATCAGCGTATGGGGCGGCATTTTGGCGATGACGCTCGCCGTCACGATGAGATGAGGCACGGTGTTGATGCAGACGTCAATGTCACGCACTTCTTTTTCCAAATCGTTTAAGTGAAACGGCACGAGCCCCATTTCTGTAATGCGGGCGAGATGCTCCGACCGGCGCGCCCCGACTTTCACTTTCGCCCCCAACGCGGCGAACGTCCGGGCGACGGTCATGCCAACGCGTCCAAGCCCCAAGACGGCAACGCATGAGCCGTGGATCGTAAAATCCGTATGCTGAATGACCATCATCACCGTGCCTTCCGCGGTCGGAATGGAGTTGTAAATGGCGACATCGTCGCGCTCAAACAACTGCACGTGCTTGCGCCCTGTTTTTTTCACCAATTCGTCCAAATACGCGTTGCTGATGCCGGAATAAATCGTGCATTGCCGCGCCGTTTTTTGCACCATCTCTTCTGTAAACGGAATCGGTTCGTGGGCAAACACGCTGTTGACGTTTCCGTCCAGCGTCGTGCCGTGAACCGGCAAAATGATCGCATCCAAATCGGCAAAATCGACTTCGCCAATCGGCAGCTTCATCGCCCCGGTGAAATGATGGGCGAGCTGGTCGAAGCCGACAAGCGACAACTTCGCGTCGAGTTCAACGAGTTTGCGGATGACTTCAAGCTGCCTAGCATCGCCGCCGATGATGGCGATATGCATTCCTGTCAGCATCATGTTGTACGCTCACCTTCTTTTCTGGCAAACTGCTCCGTTTCCTTTCCCATCTTATGTTGAAAGGAAAATATAGGTGAATATCCTTGCGGGAAAAAATGGGCGATATGCGCCCAAAGCTGACAAGAGGCAGTCATTTTTTCTGTTTTTGTTCCTTACATATAAAGTAAAGAAGCGAAAAAGGAGGAAACCAGCATGAGGCTGAGCGAGTTAAGCGGAAAAGAAATTGTCGATGTAAGCCGAGCCGAGCGGCTCGGGGTGCTCGGGCAGACCGATTTGGAAATCAACGAGCAAACGGGGCAGATCGAGGCGCTGCTCATCCCAACGGGAAAATGGTTCGGGTTTCGCAAAGACGGACAGGAAATTCGCGTGCCGTGGAAATATATTCGCAAAATCGGCGCCGATATGGTGATGATCGACGTCCCCGAGGAAGGGTGAAAGAGGCGGAAACGAAAAAGCTAACAACCTAGCGAAAGGTCGTTAGCTTTTTTGGGCTCGGTCTATGAACGGAGCGGGCGCGGCAGCACGCCGTCCGGGCTGATTAAGGCGAGCGCGTAATCGTCCGTGAAAACCGTGCGCGCCAGTTCGTTTACTTTTTCCACCGTGACACTTTCAATCTCTTCAATGATCTCATCAAGCGAGCGGTGGCGGCCGAGAAGGAGTTCATTTTTGCCGTTGCGGCTCATCCGGCTGTTCGTGCTCTCGAGCCCAAGCATCAGGCTTCCTTTCATCTGCTCTTTGCTGTTATGCAACTCTTTTTCGGTCACTCCGTCCTCCTTCAGCTGGCGAATGGTGTGCTGGATCGTTTCGAACAGCACATCAAGCTGGCTGCTTCCTGTGCCGGCGTAAATGGCGAGCAGGCCGCTGTCTTGGTAGGCGGAATGGTACGAGAACACCGAATACGCCAATCCGCGCTGTTCGCGCACTTCCTGAAACAGCCGGCTGCTCATGCTGCCGCCTAAAATATTGTTCAAGATGAGGAGCGGGTACGCGTCCGGATGGCCGATCGGCAACCCGTTGAATCCGATGCATACGTGCGCCTGCTCAGTGTCCTTTTTGCGCGCGATCTTTTGCGGCACAAACGCCGGCGTCCCTGAAGAAGGCGGCTTGCTCTCTGCGGCAAACGAGCCGAAATAGCGCTCGACCTCATCAATAAACCGTTCGTCGACGTTGCCGGCGACCGAAATGACGACGCGATCCGGTGTATAGTAGTCCGCCATATATTGGCGCAGCGTGTCGCCAGTAAACGTGCGCAGCGTCTCTTCCGTGCCCAAAATCGGATAGCCGAGCGGATGACCCGCATAGCACGCTTTGCCGAGCAAATCGTGGACGATGTCATCCGGTGTATCTTCATACATTTTGATTTCCTCGAGCACGACGTTGCGCTCCTTTTGCAGCTCATCCTCCACAAATGTCGAGTGGAAAAACATATCGGCGAGCATTTCAAGCGCCAGCGGCGCGTGTTCATCCAACACTTTGGCGTAGTAACACGTATACTCCTTCGATGTAAAGGCGTTTACTTGCCCGCCGATGCTGTCGAATGCTTCCGCAATGTCCCGGGCCGTGCGCGTCGTTGTCCCCTTGAAAAACATATGCTCTAAAAAATGGGAAATGCCATTGGTTTGCTCCGTTTCATTGCGCGAGCCGGTCCCGATCCATATGCCGATGGCCACCGACCTTACAGTCGGAATTTGCTCGAGCACGATTCGCACACCGTTTTTGCACGTATATTTGTTAATCAACTCCATGTTCCTCCTGTTTGTTTGCCAGTCTTTTCTCATCGAATAAGGCCGTCAAGCTGCCTAGGGCGTAGCCTTTTTGCTTAATCGAGATGATCAGCTCGTCAAGTGCAGCCGCCGTCGGCATCGTTGGGTGCATCAAAATGATGGCGCCAGGATGAACTTTCGATGTCACCCGTTTCACTATAACAGATGGCGACGGTTTTTGCCAATCAATTGTATCGACGCTCCATAGAATCGTTTTCATGCCGAGTTCCGCGGCGACCTCGACGACCTCGTCGCGGTAGCTGCCGCTTGGCGGGGCAAACCATTTGCATTTAACCGATGTCGCCGCCTCAATCACTTCGTTTGTTTTTTCGAGCTCGCGGCGGATGTTGTCGACAGCGAGCGTTTTCATATCGGGATGGCTGTAGGAATGGTTGCCGATTTCATGGCCGGCGTCTGCTATCATTTTTGCCATCTCCGGGTGTTTTTTTACCCATCGTCCTTCCAAAAAGAACGTCGCCTTGACATTGTATTTTTTCATCGTCTCAAGCATGTCGGGGAGGTATTCTTCCCCCCAAGCGACATTGACCGCAAACGCCACCATCGGCTTGTCAGGATGGCCGCGGTAAATCGGCGCCGGCGGCAAATCGTCCAAATGGACGCGCGGGGGCACTTGACGGAACACGAGTTTTCGCTCATCAAACATCCCCGTTTTCTTCATGTTTTGATAGGAGGCGTCAATGTCGACGGCGAGCCCGTTGTAGCCGGGCGTCGCCTTCCATACTTTATCGATGACCGCATCTTGGGCGGGAATTTCATATTGCTTCGCTTGTTTGACGATCGTGTCGTACAGCTTGTCGCGCTCTTTCATCGCGGTTGTTTCCATCGGGCGCCAGCTCGCGATGTAATCGCCAACCGGAGGCCAATGAACCGCCGCCCAGGCGGCAAGAAACATGACCGCTAGCGCCATATAGCGGGCAATTCCGTTGTTCACCCTTGTCCCCCTCCTTTTTTACTACTACAACATATGTCTTAGGGGGACAGGATAGAACATAACAAAAGAGCCTTAAGAAACAAATTCCTAAGGCTTCATGCGATGGCGCTCCGGCCGTCTTCCTCGTTTTTCCCTAGATTCCCGCGGCAGTTCCCCTCCAATGTTGCGGGCATCGCGCAACACCGCTTTGCGCGACAGGTTGACGCGCCCTTGCTTATCGATTTCCGTTACTTTCACTAAAATTTCATCGCCAATCGAAACGACGTCTTCGACTTTGCCGACCCGCCCTTCAGCGAGCTCGGAAATATGGACAAGCCCGTCTTTGCCGTTGAACAACTCAACGAAGGCGCCGAATTTTTCAATCCGTTTCACTTTGCCTAAGTACACTTGGCCGACTTCGACTTCGCGGACGATGTCTTCGATGATTTGCTTCGCTTTTTGGTTGGCCGCTTCATCCACAGACGAGATGAAAATCGTGCCGTCTTGTTCGATGTCGATTTTGACGCCGGTTTCGTCGATGATTTTGTTGATCTGCTTGCCGCTTGGTCCGATCACCTCCCGGATTTTGTCCGGGTTGATGTGCATGATCAAAATTTTCGGTGCATATTTGGACAGCTCTTTGCGCGGTTCGCTGAGCGTTTGCATCATATGATCCAAAATCTCGAGCCGCCCTTTGCGCGCTTGCATGAGCGCCTCTTCCAAAATCTCGCGCGTCAATCCTTTGATTTTAATGTCCATTTGCAATGCCGTCACGCCTTTTCTCGTGCCGGCGACTTTAAAGTCCATATCGCCAAGATGGTCTTCGATGCCTTGAATGTCTGTCAAAATCGTGTAATGGTCGTCGTTTTTCACAAGCCCCATGGCAATGCCGGCGACCGGTGCTTTAATCGGCACCCCAGCATCCATCATCGCCAGCGTGCTGGCGCAAATGCTGGCCTGCGATGTCGAGCCGTTCGACTCCAGCACTTCGGAAACGAGGCGGATCGTATACGGGAATTCGCGCTCCGACGGCACGACCGGCTCGAGCGCCCGTTCGCCAAGCGCCCCGTGTCCGATTTCACGACGCCCCGGCCCGCGCATCGGCCCGGTTTCCCCGACGGAAAACGGCGGGAAGTTGTAATGGTGCATAAACCGCTTCGATTCTTCAAGGTCAAGCCCGTCCAAAATTTGCACATCACCAAGCGCCCCAAGCGTACAAACGCTCAACACTTGCGTCTGCCCGCGCGTAAACAAACCGGAGCCGTGCGTGCGCGGCAGGACGCCGACCGCCGATGAAAGCGGACGGATTTCATCGACTTTGCGCCCGTCCGGACGGATTTTCTCGACCGTGATCAAACGGCGCACTTCCTCTTTTACGAGTTTATGCAAAATTTCCTGTACTTGCTTGAGCTTCTCCTCATCCGCTTCTTCCGCCTCATATTTGGCGATGACGCCAGCTTTCACATCTTCAATGGCAGCATCGCGCGCCAGTTTCTCCGGCACTTGCACCGCTCGCTTAATGTCCGCTTCGGCAAGCTGGCGGATTTCCGCCTCCAGCGCTGGATCCGGCTCGTAAAGGACGACTTCCATTTTTTCTTTGCCGACTTGGGCGGCGATTTCCTCTTGGAAGGCGATGAGCCGCTTCACTTCCTCATGGCCGAACATGATCGCTTCCAAAATCACTTCTTCCGGCACCTCATCCGCCCCGGCTTCCACCATGTTGATCGCATCTTTTGTGCCGGCGACGACAAGATGCAGATCGCTTTTTTCCATTTGCTCGACCGTCGGATTGATGACAAACTGGCCGTCAACGCGGCCGACGATGACACCGGCGATCGGCCCTTCAAACGGAATGTCGGAAATCGTCAGCGCCACCGACGAACCGATTAAGGCCGCTACTTCCGGCGCGCAGTCTTGATCAACGCTCATGACCATCGAGACGACTTGCACTTCGTTGCGGAATCCTTCGGCAAACAGCGGGCGAATCGGTCGGTCGATGAGACGGCTCACCAAAATGGCTTTCTCGCTCGGGCGACCTTCGCGCTTAATAAACCCGCCAGGAATTTTTCCAACCGCATACAACCGTTCCTCGTAGTTGACGGTAAGCGGGAAAAAGTCAACGTTTTTCGCCTCTCGCGACGCGGTGGCTGTGCTCAACACGACCGTATCGCCGTAGCGGACGAGCGCCGCGCCATTCGCCTGTTTCGCCAGCTCGCCGGTTTCGACGATGAGCGGCCGCCCGGCCACATCGATGGAAAACACGCGTTTCTCTTGTTCCATACAGACGAGTACTCCTCTCTATGTACAGATGAAATTATAGATCCGCTGATGATTAGTATAGACGAATTGGCACCATTGTTATCATCGCCGTGTCAATCACGCCTATAAACTAGCAAAAAAGCGGGAATGCTCCCGCTTTTTTATCGACGTAATCCAAGTTTCTCAATCAATTCACGGTAGCGCGCCACATCTTTCTTGCGCAAGTAGGCCAATAAGTTGCGGCGCTTCCCGACCATTTTCAGCAAGCCGCGCCGTGAATGATGGTCTTTTTTATGAATGCGCAAATGCTCGTTCAAGTTGTTGATTTGCTCCGTCAGGATCGCAACTTGCACTTCCGGAGAACCAGTGTCGTTCTCATGGATTTTAAACTGCTCGATGATTTCGCGTTTGCGCTCCTGCGTCAATGCCATCCTTGTTCACCTCCCTAGTCCTAGATCCCCGATTGCCGAGCGGGCGTCGGTGACTCGCCTAGCCAAGCAATGGTTCGCATACATTGATTAGAATACCTCTTTTTCCGGCAAAATGCAAGTCTTTTCGCTGAAACAGCGGAAATACTGCTCCGCCTCTTTCTTGTCGCGGGCGATTTGCGCCGTCAGTTCATCGACACTGGTAAACTTCTGCTCGCTCCGCAGACGGCGGTGCCACTCAATTGTCATCGTTTGTCCATAAATATCGCCGGAAAACTCGAATAAGTGCACCTCAATATTCGGCAATCCTTCGCGCGTTTTATGGAACGTCGGTTTGTAGCCGACGTTCGCCACCCCTTCATATACTTGCCCGCCGATCACCGCCTTGACTGCATAGACGCCGACTGCCGGCAAGGCATAATCGCTGTTTAAAGCGATGTTCGCCGTTGGAAAGCCGATCATCCGCCCGCGCCGTTCCCCGGCAACGACCGTTCCTTCAAGCTCATAAAAGCGGCCGAGCAGGCGGGGAAGCTGTTCGACCGCCCCGTCTTCGAGCAGTTTCCGCACCCGGGACGAGCTCACTTTTTCCCCGTCGACCGCGAGCTTCGGAATGACCGTCTGTCCAAAGCGGCCGCGCGCATGAATCGGCATCGTCTCCATCGTTCCTTTTCCGAACCGCCCATAAGTGAAATCGAAGCCGGCGACGACATGTTTCACGTGCAACCCGTCCAAATATTGGTCAACGAACGCTTCTGGCGACAGCGCAGCAAACGTCGGCGTAAATTCAACGATGTACAGCCGGTTGACGCCAAGTGATGCAATCAGCTGCTCCTTTTTGCCAAGCGGCGTGATCGAGCGCAGCTCGGACTGTTTGCCAAGCACAACGGACGGATGAGGATGAAACGTCATCACCGCGCTTTCGTACCCACGCTCGTTGGCGATCTCGACCGCGGTGCGGATCACTTTTTGATGGCCGAGGTGGATGCCGTCGAAATAGCCCAGCGCCATCACCGTCGGAGGGAGCGCCTGGCGTTCGAGACGGTGGGGATGCGAAAGAAACAGCGTTTCCATGTCCATGACCTACCTTCTTTATTTCCGCGCTGCACCCGCGGCGTTAACGAAACACTTTGAGCGGTTTCATCAAGCCGGGGCGCGTCGGATGCTTCACGTACAGGGCCAGCGCTTCCCGCTCGGGCGAAACAAGCACGACCGGCCCGTCAAGCTTCTCTAAAAAAGCGGGAAGCCGGAGCAGCGCCCCGTTTTTTACCTTCTCTGCTACTTTATCATTGATTTCATATTTCGGCAAATGAAAAAGCGCCCGCTCGATCGGGATGAGCAAGGCATCAGCCGTCCCGTCGGCCGCCCGGCGCTCAACGTCTTCAAACGTTACGCAATCTTCAAGCCGAAACGGCCCGGACGCCGTACGGATGAGGTCGGACATATGCGCCGGATAGCCGAGCCGCTCGCCGATCATCACCGCCAGCGTACGCACGTACGTGCCTTTGCTGCACGTGACGCGAAAGCGAAATGACACCGTTTCCCCAAAGAATTGTTCACGTTCATCAAGCAGTTCGAGCTCATAAATGGTCACGCGCCGCGTCGGACGTTCGACTTCGATGCCGGCGCGCGCGTATTCATACAGTTTTTTGCCGCCCACTTTCACCGCGGAGTACATCGGCGGCGTTTGCTCAATTTCTCCGGTCAAGCTGTCAAACACCGCTTCGATTTCCGCGCGCGCAATCGGCCGGTCAACCGGACGGGCGGCGATGATGTCGCCGTCCGCATCTTCGGTTGTCGTCGCGGCGCCAAGCGTCACTTTTCCTTCATACGTTTTCGTCGTCCCGGTCAAAAACTCGGCGATGCGCGTCGCCTTGCCAAGGCAAATGGGCAGCACACCGGACACGTTTGGGTCAAGCGTGCCGGTGTGTCCCGCTTTTTTTACGCCAAGCAGACGGCGCACTTTGGCCACGCAGTCGTGAGACGTCATCCCTTTCGGTTTATTCAGCAGCAATACCCCGTCCATCGACGCACCCTTTCCGTTTCCATGATCATGAATGGAAATGGATAGACGGTTCGTCTATCCATTGTTCGGCTCCCCATCCGCCTCTTTCGCCGGGTGGTCATCGCTTGAAATTTGCCGAATCAGCTGTTCGATGCGGCTGCCGTATTCAATCGTTTCATCGATTTCAAAGAAAATTTCCGGCGTCTTGCGAAGGCGGATGCGCTGCCCGATTTCCGAACGGATAAACCCTTTCGCTTTCTCGAGCGCCTTCAACGTCTCTTCCTGCTGCTTGTCATCGCCAAGGACGCTGATGTACACTTTCGCCTGTTGCAAATCACCGGTGACCCGCACATCGGTCACCGTGACAAAGCCGATGCGCGGGTCTTTCAGCCTGCGGCTGATGATGTCGCTCAACTCTTTTTTCATTTGCTCGCCAACGCGAGTTGCCCGTATATTCATCACCCATCACCTCGGTTACAACCACTCGAATGATGTGGCCGCCCGCTCCAGCTCAGGGAACGAGTCGATCAAAGCAAGCGCACGCTCGAGCTCCCGTTCGGTCGCCCGGCGGCTGGACGTAATGGCAACAAGGCCGATGGTCGCTCGTTGCCATGCGTCTTGATGATCGATTTCGGCCACAGAGACGTTATATTTTTGCCGGATTCTTGTCATGACCCGCTGCAGGACGGCCCGTTTATCCTTGAGCGAGCGGGCGTTGTAGATGATGCATTCGCACGCGGCGAAGCCGATCATGCCCGGGCCACTTCCTGCATGATGTATGCTTCGATGACATCTCCTTCTTTGATATCATTGAAGTTTTTGATCGTCAGCCCGCATTCATACCCTTGCGCCACTTCGCGCACATCGTCTTTATACCGCTTGAGCGAATCGATTTCCCCTTCGTAGACGACGATGCCTTGGCGAATGAGGCGCACCTTGCTGTCGCGGGTGATTTTGCCGTCCGTGACATAGCAACCGGCGATCGTGCCGACTTTCGATACTTTGAACGTTTGCCGCACTTCCGCCTGACCGATCACTTTCTCTTCGTACTCCGGATCGAGCATCCCTTTCATCGCCGCTTCAATTTCCTCGATGACATTGTAAATGATGCGATGGAGGCGGATGTCGACTTTTTCCGATTCAGCGGCGCGCTTTGCGTTTGCATCCGGACGGACGTTAAATCCAATGACGATGGCGTTCGATGCCGTCGCCAGCGAAATATCCGATTCGGTGATGGCGCCGACAGCCGCGTGGATGATTTTCACCCGCACGCCTTCCACATCGATTTTTTGCAAGGCGGCGACAAGCGCCTCAACCGATCCTTGAACATCGGCTTTGACGATCAAATTCAGCTCTTTCATTTCGCCTTGCTTAATTTGTTCAAACAAATCATCCAAGCTGACGCGCGTTTTGACGCTTCGCTGCTCCTGCAGCTGCCGCTGCGCCCGCGCCTCCGCGATTTGCCGCGCCTTTTTCTCATCCTCAAACACCATGAAGCGGTCGCCGGCTTGCGGCACTTCATGCAGCCCAGTAATTTCGACTGGCATCGACGGAGTCGCCTCTTTGACGCGCCGGCCGCTGTCGTTCACCATCGCGCGCACGCGCCCGTATGTTGTGCCGACGACGATCGGATCGCCGACACGCAACGTTCCCGCTTGAATCAAAAGCGTTGCCACCGGGCCACGCCCTTTATCAAGCTTCGCTTCGATCACCGTACCGACCGCACGCCGGTTCGGGTTGGCTTTTAATTCTTCCATCTCACTGACAAGCAAAATCATTTCCAAAAGATGATCAAGACCCTCTTTCGTTTTCGCCGACAACTTGCAGAAAATCGTATCGCCGCCCCATTCTTCCGGAACGAGGTTGTATTCCATCAATTCTTGCATGACGCGGTCCGGGTTCGCTTCCGGCTTATCGATTTTGTTGATGGCGACAATAATCGGCACGTTTGCCGCCTTGGCGTGGTTGATCGCTTCCACCGTCTGCGGCATCACCCCGTCATCCGCGGCAACGACAAGAATGACGATATCGGTCACTTGCGCGCCGCGCGCCCGCATCGTTGTAAACGCTTCATGCCCCGGCGTATCGAGGAACGTAATTTTTTTGTCATTGACCGTCACTTGATACGCACCGATGTGTTGCGTAATACCGCCGGCTTCTTGCTCCGTCACTTTGGAGTGGCGGATCGCATCAAGCAACGTCGTTTTCCCGTGGTCGACGTGCCCCATGATCGTCACGACCGGCGGCCGTTCAACCAAATCTTCCGGCGCATCGACAATTTCGATCGCTTCAAAGTTCGTCTCATCGATCGTCACTTTTTCTTCGACTTCAACGCCGTAATCTGAGCAGATGAGCTCGATGGCGTCTTTGTCTAAATCTTGGTTGATTGTCGCCATCACGCCGAGCATAAACAGCTTCTTAATAATTTCCGACGGTTCGCGGCCAAGCTTTTTCGCCAGTTCGGCCACGGTAAGCGAGCCTTCAAACGTAATTTTTTTCGGCAGCTCTTTTTCTTTTTTCGCCGGCTGCGGCGCTTGTTTTGCGGCTGGTGCTGCCTGCTTTTTCCCTTTCGCCGGCCCTTTTCCTTTCTTTTTCGCCGCTTGGAGCAGTTTCTTTTCTTGCTGTTGCGCCTCGGTTTTTTTCGTTTCCTTCCCTTTTGGCGCTCCCTTTTTCTTCGCCGGTTTCATTTTCGCCGCTTCTTTGCTGTCGTCAAAAATTTCCTCATCAGCAAAATCGGCCGCTTTCGCCGGCGTCGGCCGTTTCGGCTTCTCCGTTTTCTTTTCCGCTTTTTTCTCTTCTTTTTTCCCGGTGTTCGGGCGATATTGATGGTCGAGTTTTTCGACGACATCAGCCTCCAGCATCGCCATATGGTTGTTCACTTCAATGTTCATTTCTTTCAATTTATGAATGACGTCCTTGCTTGGAACGTTCTGTTTTTTCGCGTATTCATACACACGCATTTTCGACATACATTCACCCCCATTAAGATCGGTCGAGCATCGTTTGCAATTGGCGCGCAAACCCTTCGTCGATGACAGCGACAACGACACGGGCGTCCTTGCCGATCGCGCCGCCAAGCACATACCGGTCCGGCACTTTGCAAAGCGGGACGCCATAAAACGTGCATTTGTCCGTCACTTTTTTTTCGGTGTTGACCGATGCGTCTTGCGAAAGCAAGACGAGCCGCGCCCGGCCCCGCTGCACTTCTTTGACGACAAGCTCCTCGCCGGAGACGACTTTGCCCGCCCGCTGCGCCAATCCAAGCAGCGATGCCCAACGGTTATGCTTCATGTCCGGCCTGTTTCTCCTTTTCCGCCAAGGCGAGCAATTCGTCATAAATCGCATCATCGATGTCTGCTTTTAAATGGCGGGCCAAAATGTTTTTCTTTTTCGCCTGCAAAATGCACTCCGGATCAAGGGTAATATACGCGCCGCGCCCCGCCTTTTTGCCGGTTGGGTCGATCGACACTTCCCCCTCTTTCGAGCGGACGATGCGCACCATCTCCCGTTTCGGCTTCATCTCTCCAGTGACGACGCATTTGCGCAACGGAATTTTCTTTTGCGCTGCCATTTTTCATTCCCCCTCACTCGATTTCCGCCGATTGATCAAACGATGGGCCGTTTTCTTCGCTATTTTCATTATCGGCCGCCGCATCGCTGAAATCAAGCGAAGTGGATGGCGCATGCGGATCAATGCCCATCTCCCGCGCTTCCGATTCGCTTTTAATATCAATTTTCCAGCCGGTCAATTTCGCCGCCAGCCGCGCGTTTTGCCCGCGTTTGCCGATGGCGAGCGACAGCTGATAGTCCGGAACGATGACCGTCGTCGCCTTTTGCTCCTCGTTGACAATGACGCGCAACACTTTCGCCGGGCTTAACGCGTTGGCGACAAACTCCACCGGATCGGCCGACCAGCGGACGATATCGATTTTTTCTCCGTTCAGCTCATCAACAATGGCCTGCACGCGTTGCCCTCTCGGTCCGACGCATGCGCCGACCGGATCGACTTCCGGGTTGTCGGAGTGGACGGAAATTTTCGAACGGTCGCCGGCTTCGCGGGCGATCGATTTAATCTCGACCGTTCCGTCGTAAATTTCCGGCACTTCGAGCTCAAACAGCCGTTTCAACAGTCCCGGGTGGGTGCGGGAGACGAAAATTTGCGGCCCTTTTGTCGTTTTTTCCACTTTCGTAATGTATACTTTCAACCGGTCGTGCGGCTTATAGGTTTCATTCGGCATTTGTTCGTTTGCCGGCAGGAGCGCCTCCGCCTTACCGAGGCTGACGTAGACAAAGCGCGGGTCGACGCGCTGAACGATGCCGGTCATAATGTCCTCTTCACGGTCGACAAATTCGGCGTAGATGATGCTCCGCTCTGCCTCGCGCACGCGCTGGGTGACGACTTGCTTCGCCGTCTGTGCGGCGATGCGCCCGAAATCGCGCGGCGTCACTTCGAGCTCGACGACGTCGCCGATTTGATAATTCGGATTGATCCGCTGCGCGTCCTCAAGTGAAATTTCAAGGCGCGGATCGGCCACCTCTTCGACGACATCTTTGCGCGCGAACACGCGGATCGTGCCGGTGTCCATATTGAGATCGACGCGCACGTTTTGCGCCTGGCCGAAATTGCGTTTATACGCTGAAACGATCGCCGCTTCGATCGCTTCCATCACGACTTCTTTGCTGATGCCTTTTTCCCGCATCAGATCGGCTAACGCCTCAAGCAATTGCGTGTTCATGCAACAAAAATCCCCCTTTTGCGATTAGAAGAAAATGACGGCTAATCGGGCGCTTGCCACTTTTTCATACGGAATGGCGACCGTTTTTTGCCGTCCGCGGTCTTTGACCAACAGCGTCACGGTCGTTCCGTCAAAAGCGGTTAGTTCGCCTTCAAACTGCTTTTCTCCTTCAATGGGCTCATACGTTTTGATATATACATTTTTCCCAATGGCCTTGGCAAAATCTTTTGCCTTTTTCAGCGGCCGCTCTGCTCCGGGCGATGATACTTCCAAAAAATAGTTATGCGGAATCGGATCGACTTCATCCAGCTTTTCGCTCAATTTTTCGCTGACAGCACCGCATTGTTCAATATCGACGCCATCGTCAGAGTCAATGAAGACGC
This sequence comes from [Bacillus] caldolyticus, assembly GCF_003595605.1. Classification (NCBI taxonomy): domain Bacteria; kingdom Bacillati; phylum Bacillota; class Bacilli; order Caryophanales; family Anoxybacillaceae; genus Geobacillus; species [Bacillus] caldolyticus. The sequence goes on from NZ_CP025074.1 coordinate 760,943, forward strand.
GCAAAAACCAATTTTTCCCTTCCTTCACATATTCAATATCGACGAGTTCAAGCCCCATTTCGTCCAAAATCGGTGTGACGAGTTGTTCGACCGTTTCTGTCACCTTTTTGCTCATTGTGTTCCTCCTTACCGAGCAAACGTGCATGCGTGGCATAATGAGAAAATCCCCTGCACAAGGCGGGGAATGAACGAGAGACGGGTGCCCATTCAAGACGAAAGAGTGGGTTTCCCCACTCTCTGCTTGCCATTATCTTTGCCAATTCCACTAAAACTATAACACATTGGGAAATATATTGCAACGGGAAACTGCCGCTCGGGCGAAAGAGCGCTGTCCGCTTCCTTCAGCGGCGGCGTTTCCACTAAAACAGCGACAGCTGGTTATGGTCTGGAAGCGAGTCAAGGCAGCCGCGGCTTTCTAGATACTCGAGCAGCGTTTTCGACAATTTGCCGCGCTGTTGCAAATCCTCCTTCGACAAAAACTCACCTTCCTCGCGAGCGCGCACGATCGCCTGCGCCACGTTCGTCCCAAGCCCCGGAATGGCGTTGAACGGCGGAATGAGAGAATTGCCGTCAATGACGAATTCCGTCGCCTGCGAGCGGTACAAATCGATATTTTTAAAGGAAAAGCCGCGCTCGCACATCTCTAAGGCCACCTCAAGAACCGTGAGCAAGCTTTTTTCTTTCGCCGTCGCCTGAATGCCTTTGGAGTTGATTTCCTCAATCCGCTTGCGAATGGCGGCTGATCCTTTGATCATGGCGTCAAGGTCAAAGTCCTCCGCCCGCACCGTAAAGTACGACGCGTAATACAAAAGCGGATGGTGCACCTTAAAGTAGGCGATGCGCACCGCCATTAACACGTAGGCGGCGGCGTGCGCTTTCGGGAACATGTACTTGATTTTTTTGCATGAATCGATGTACCACTCCGGCACGTCATGTTTGCGCATTTCTGCTTCAAACTCCGGCGTTAAGCCTTTTCCTTTGCGCACGGATTCCATGATTTTAAAAGCGAGCGACGGCTCGAGCCCGCGGTAAATCAAATAGACCATAATGTCGTCGCGGCAGCCGATGACTTCCGATAACGTACACGTGCCGTTTTGAATGAGCTCTTGCGCGTTGCCGAGCCACACATCGGTGCCGTGCGACAAGCCGGAAATTTGCACGAGTTCGGAAAACGTTTTTGGCCTTGTCTCTTCCAACATTTGTCGAACGAAGCGCGTGCCAAACTCCGGAATGCCGATCGTGCCGACATTGCACATGATTTGCTCCGGCGTAACGCCAAGCGGCTCGGTGCTGCTGAAAATGCCCATCACATCCGGGTCGTCGGTCGGGATCGTTTTCGGATCGATGCCGCTTAAATCTTGCAGCATGCGAATGACCGTCGGATCGTCGTGCCCGAGAATATCGAGCTTCAACAAATTGTCGTGGATCGAATGGAAGTCGAAATGGGTCGTCCGCCATTCAGAGGACGTGTCATCGGCCGGATATTGAATCGGCGTAAAATCGTAAATTTCCATATAATCAGGGACGACGATGATGCCGCCCGGATGCTGTCCGGTCGTCCGCTTCACCCCGGTGCAGCCAGCCGCGAGCCGGTCGATTTCCGCGCCGCGCAGCTCTAAGTTATGGTCGCTCGCATACGCTTTGACAAATCCGTACGCCGTTTTGTCAGCGACCGTGCCAATCGTCCCGGCGCGGTAGACGTTGTCTTCGCCAAACAGCACTTTCGTATAGTTGTGGGCGCGCGGCTGGTATTCGCCGGAAAAGTTCAAGTCGATATCCGGCACTTTGTCCCCTTTAAAGCCGAGAAACGTCTCAAACGGGATGTCGTGCCCGTCTTTCTTGTATTTCGTTCCACATCGCGGGCAGTTTTTATCCGGCAAATCAAACCCTGAGCCGACTGAACCGTCGTTAAAGAACTCCGAATGCTTGCAGTTTGGGCAAACGTAATGCGGCGGCAGCGGATTGACCTCGGTGATTTCCGTCATCGTCGCGACAAACGACGAGCCGACCGATCCGCGCGACCCGACAAGGTAGCCGTCATCGAGCGATTTTTTCACAAGCTTGTGCGAGATCAAATAAATGACGGCAAAGCCATGGCCGATGATGCTTTTTAGCTCCTTCTCAAGCCGCTCTTCAACAAGTTTCGGCAACGGGTCGCCGTAAATTTCCTTCGCCCGCCGGTAGCTCATTTCCCTGATTTCCTCGTCCGCCCCTTCGATGCGCGGCGTATACAGCTCATCTTTGATCGGCTTGACATCGCCGATTAACGAAGCGATTTTTTGCGTGTTGTCAACGACGATTTCCTTCGCTTTTTCCGGCCCTAAAAACGAGAAGCAGTCAAGCATTTCATTCGTCGTACGGAAATATACATCCGGCAGTTCATGGCGGTTGAGCGGATTCGCCCCGCCTTGCGAATGGATTAAGATTTTCCGGTAAATTTTATCTTCTGGGTTCAAGTAATGGACGTTGCCAGTGGCGACAACCGGGATGTCAAGCTTCTCACCAAGGGCGACGATGCTGCGGATGATGTTTTTGATCATCTCTTCGTCTTTCACATAATCCATCTCGATGAGCGGCTTGTACACGTCCGGCGGATGCACTTCAAGAAAATCGTAAAAACGGGCGATGTCTTCGACTTCTTCCGGCGCCTTTTGGATCAAGTTGTCAAACAGCTCTCCTTTGTCGCAGCCCGAGCCGACAAGCAGGCCGTCGCGGTGCTTGACGAGCACGGAGCGCGGGATGCGCGGCACACGGTGAAAATATTGAATGTGCGACAATGACACAAGCTTGAACAAATTTTTCAATCCAGTCTCGTTTTGCGCCAACAGCGTCACATGGAACGGGCGCGCAAGCCGATAGGACGCTTCGCTGTGCGTGCGGCTGTTTAATTCGTCATGAAACAGTATGCCGCGCTCTTCCGCTTCCTTCAACAGCCGCATAAGCAAATGCCCGGTCGCCTCCGCGTCGTAGATGGCGCGGTGATGCTGCGTCAATTCAATGTCAAATTTTTTGCACAATGTATTGAGCCGATGGTTTTTCAAATCCGGGTATAAAAAACGGGCCAGCTCGAGCGTATCGATGACTGGATTCGCGATTTTGCCGCGCCCCATGCGAGCGAGGCCCGCGTTTAAAAAACCGATGTCAAAGCTGGCGTTGTGGGCAACAAGCGTCGCATCGCCGGCCCAGTCAACAAAACGGGCTAGCACCTCGTCCGGCTTCGGGGCGCCTTTCACCATCTCATCGGTGATCCCAGTCAGCTCCATCGTTGTCACTGACAACGGATGTCCAGGGTTGGCAAACGACATGAACCGGTCGATGATCTCGCCGTCTTTCACTTTCACCGCCGCCAGCTCAATGATCGTATTGTACACAGCCGACAGGCCCGTCGTCTCGACGTCAAAGACGACGTACGTTTCCTCCGAAAGACGGCGGTGCGTTTCATTGTAGGCGATCGGCACGCCATCGTCGACGATGTTCGCCTCAAGGCCGTAAATGACCTTCATGCCGTGTTTTTTCGCCGCGCTGTAGGCCTCCGGAAACGACTGAACAACGGCATGGTCGGTGACGGCGATCGCCGGATGCCCCCATTTTTTCGCTTGCTCAATGAGTTTTGTCACCGAGGTGACCGCGTCCATTTGGCTCATCGGGGTATGCAAATGGAGCTCGACCCTCTTTTCCCCTTCCGGCGCCGTATCTTGCCGTTCGTTTGCGGCGATTTCGTTCAAATCGTTGGCGATGATGACCAAATCACGGACGAACGTATCGTTTTGCACGCTGCCGCGCACTTTCACCCACATGCCTTTTTTGACGCCGCTCATGAGCTCGGCGTCCTCTTTGTCGCGCGAGAACATTTTGACTAAAATCGAGTTCGTGTAATCTGTGATTTTCATGGTCAACAGCGTGCGGCCGCTTTTTAATTCGCTCACTTCGGCGTCAAATACATAGCCTTGCACAACGACGCGCCGTTCTTCTTCGACGATCGTTTCAAGCCGCCGCACCGGCTCCTCGTCGCGGATCGGATAGCCGATGACAAGCGGACCGGACGGCGGCGCAGACGCGGCCTTTTCTTCTTCCCTCGCTAAATCGGTCAGTACAGCAAGCGCTCGCTCTTCGTCCTCTTGCTGTTTTTGCGCCAAAAACTGTTCCATTTCTTGCTTGGACGGCTCGACGCTGACGTCAAGCTGAAGGGGGGGAAACCCAAACGAAGCGTACACATCAGCGATTTTTTTGGCGAACCGCCGTTTGATCGCCAGCGCTTCCGCTTCATGGCGGGCAACGACAAGCAGCTTGTTTCCTTTCAGCTCGGGCGTCTGCCGGCTGAGCCAATCGACAAGCGGCGACATGCCTTCTTGCAGCTCGGCAAGGCAAAGCGGCCAATACGCCTGCACATCCGCCTCAGTTACGCGCGGCGCTTCGACCTCCATCGTATGGCGGACGGCGGCGATATGGCGGAACGCCGTCTGCAGCCGATCGGCAAACGTTTTGTATACATGAACCGGCAGCACATTGTCGAACTGAAAATAAAAATGCCAGCTTTTCTCCTCTTTATCGATCACGACTTTGCGAATGGCTGCCTCACGAAAATGCGGCATCCATTCGTCCGACGTCATCTTCAGCTGCTCAAGCAGGATGAGAAACCGCTCTTTTTGCTCTTTTGTCACCATGACGTCCGTTTGTTCCCCTCTCAACATCATTCTCTTTCTATATCATACCATAACAAAAGCGCCGGCGAAAAAGACAGAATTCTTTTTCGCCAGCGCCGGCACTCATGATTGAAGGAGACGGTGCGCAGTGTCGACAAGCTCGCTGACCGGCACATCGAACGTCTCGCCTGTTTTCCGCACTTTTACTTCCACAACGCCTTCGCCCGCTCGCTTGCCGACGGTGACGCGGAGCGGAATGCCGATCAAATCGCTGTCGGCAAACTTCACTCCAGCCCGTTCGGGGCGGTCGTCATACAACACTTCAAACCCAGCCTGTCCGAGCTTTTCATACCACTCTTCCGCCAACGCGCGCTGTTCATCGCTTTTTGCGTTCGCTGTAAGCAAATGGATGTGAAACGGTGCGACCGAAGCCGGCCACACAAGCCCGTGTTCGTCAGCAAACTGTTCGGCGATTGCGGCCACCAATCTTGATACGCCGATGCCGTAGCAACCCATGATCATCGTCTGCGTTTGGCCGTTTTCATCCAAATAGACGGCGTTCATCGCTTCGCTGTATTTTGTCCCCAGCTTAAACACATGCCCGACTTCAATGCCGCGGGCAAAGCGGATCGTCCCTTTGCCATCTGGAGACGGGTCGCCTTCTTTTACGAAGCGCAAATCGGCGTATTGACTGACGGCAAAATCGCGGCCCGGGTTGACTCCGATGTAATGGTATCCTTCCTCGTTCGCGCCGCAAACGCCGTTGACGATGGCGGCGACAGCATGGTCCGCGATCACAGTGACGTCTTCGCTGACGCCGATCGGGCCGAGCGAACCAATTGGAGCGTTCATCACCCGCTCCGTTTCTTCCGGCGTCGCCAATTCGACGACCGTCGCGTCGAGCACGTTTTTCACCTTCACCTCGTTCGCTTCATGATCGCCGCGGACGAGAACGAGCACATAGCGGCCGTCCACATTGAACAAAAGCGATTTGATGCAGCGCTCCGGCGATATTTGTAAGTGCGAAGCGACTTCAGCGATCGTTTTTTGCCCCGGCGTCGCCACTTTTTTCAATTCGGCTGGCGGCTCATCGCTTTTTTCGTACGTCGCCACGACCGGCGCCATCTCGATGTTGGCGGCATAGTCAGACGCATCGGAGTAGGCGATCGTATCTTCGCCGATGTCCGAGAGCACCATAAACTCATGCGTATCTTTGCCGCCAATCGCCCCCGAGTCGGCGATGACGGCGCGGAAGTTCAATCCGCAGCGGCGGAAAATGTTCGCATACGCCTCATACATGTTGTTGTACGTTTCATCCAAACTTTCTTTCGACGTATGGAACGAGTAGGCGTCTTTCATCATGAACTCGCGGCCGCGCAACAGCCCAAAACGCGGACGCTTTTCATCACGGAATTTCGTTTGGATTTGATACAAGACAAGCGGCAGCCGCTTGTACGTTTTCACCTCGTCGCGGACGATCGCCGTGATCATTTCCTCATGCGTCGGCCCGAGGGCGAAATCGCGCTCGTGCCGGTCTTTTAAGCGCATCAGCTCCGGCCCGTACGAGTACCAGCGGCCGGACTGCTGCCAAAGCTCAGCTGGCTGCAAGGCCGGCATGAAGAGCTCCATCGCTCCAATCCGGTTCATTTCCTCGCGAATGATGGCTTCCACTTTTTGCAAAACACGCTGCCCAAGAGGCAAAAACGTATAGACGCCGCTTGCGCTTTGACGAATGAAGCCGGCCCGGAGCAGGAGCTGATGGCTTTTCACTTCCGCATCCGCCGGCACTTCACGCAACGTCGGAATAAATGCTTGACTTTGTCTCATCCATTAGCCACCTCGTTTTCTCTCTATAGGAAAAATTTTTGAATGTCATTCCATGTCACCACAAGCATAAGCAACATAAGCAAGGCAAAGCCGATAAAATGAACCATTCCTTCTTTTTGCCGGTCGACCGGCTTGCCGCGCACCGCTTCAATGGCGAAAAAGAGGAGCCGCCCGCCGTCTAGCGCCGGCAATGGCAACAAGTTGACAATCCCCAGGTTGATGCTTAAAATCGCGCCCCATTTCATCAAGTAGTAGATCCCAGACTCAGCCACTTTGCCGGTCGATACGGCGATGCCGACCGGTCCGGACAGCATGTCAAGCTGAAACTGGCCGGTGATCAATTGGCCGAGCCCCGTTACAATTTCCCGCGTCCAGTAATACGTCTCAACCAGCCCTTGCTTGATCGAGCCCAACACCGATTTTTCCATCGGCTGATAGACGCCGATCAAGCCGATCGTCTCCCCTTGCACCGTTTTCGCCTCCGGAGTGACCGTCACACTCCGTTTTTTCCCATTCCGCTCAATTTGAAACTGAAGCGGTTCTCCCGGATGGGCGCGAATCGTGTTGACGATTTCCGTCCATGTTTCCATCCGTTCGCCGTTAATGGCGATCACTTCATCCCCTTGCTTCAAGCCGGCGGCGCGCGCCGCTCCTTCCGGCGTCAGCTCGCCGATCACCGGCTTGTCGACCGGATAGCCTTGCAAAAGACCGATGATGATAAACACAACGAGCGACAAGAGAAAGTTGGCGAGCGGTCCGGCCAAAATCGTCATCGTTCGCTGCCCGAGCGTTTTTGCCGCAAATTGGCGATGGTACGGAGCAATTTGAATCTCTTGGCGGTCGACGACGAAAAACGCCGGCTCCTTGACCGTAAACCGCTCGAACCGCTCGCCGTCCGTATAGCCGGTCACATACATGCCATGCTCTAAATCGGCCTCTTCCACTTCCACTACGCGGATATTCGGATAATCGTCCTTATGGTTGAGGACGATTTTTTCCACTTGGCCGCTCTCATCAAGCAAAAGACCGACGACTTGCCCACGCTTCAATTCAATCGTCTCCGGGTCTTCACCGGCCATGCGGACGAAGCCGCCAAGCGGGAGCAGGCGGATCGTGTACACCGTTTCGTTTTTCTTGAACGAAAACACTTTCGGTCCGAAGCCGATGGCAAATTCGCGGCACAAAATGCCGGCCCGTTTTGCTAGCAGCAAGTGGCCGAGCTCGTGAAAAAAGACGAGGGCACCAAAGACGACGATAAATGAAATGATCGATTCCAACGTTTCAACCACCTTTATGATAGTAGTGAGCGGACGTAGGCGCGCGCGTCCGCATCGATTTCACGAATGTCCTCAAGCTGCGGATCGCTCACTGGCCGATGGCGCTCGAGCGCGCGTTCAATCCACTCCTCGATGGCCAAAAATGGAATGCGCCCGGCTAAAAACGCCGCCACCGCCTCCTCATTGGCCGCATTCAACACCGTCGGCAGCGAGCCGCCGCGCTTGCCAGCCTCATAGGCGAGACGCAAACAGCGATAGCGGTCGAAATCAACCGGGGCGAAATGGAGCGCCCCAAGCGAGATTAAATCAAGCGGCTTGGCGGATGGGAGCGGCAACCGCTTTGGATACGCAAGCGCGTATTGGATCGGAACGCGCATATCCGGCGTTCCAAGCTGCGCCAATACACTTGTGTCACGGAACTGAACGAGCGAATGGATGATGCTTTCTCGATGCAAAACAACCTCAATTCGCTCATACGGCAGCCCGAACAGCCAATGAGCCTCAATGACCTCAAATCCTTTATTCATCATGGTCGCCGAATCAATCGTAATTTTTGCCCCCATCGACCAGTTCGGATGGCGGAGCGCCTCCTCAACCGTCACATGAGCGAGCTCTCGGCGCGTCTTGTCGCGGAAGCTGCCGCCGGATGCGGTCAGAATGAGTTTGTCAACTTGTTCCATCCTTTCCCCTTGCAGACATTGAAAAATGGCGGAATGTTCACTGTCAACTGGCAACAGCGGCACGCCGCGCCGCTTGGCTGCAGCCATGACGAGATGTCCGGCGACAACGAGCGTCTCTTTGTTGGCGAGGGCGATCGCTTTTCCCGCTTCAATCGCCTTCAGCGTCGGCACAAGGCCGACGCTGCCGACGACAGCGGTGACGACAACATCGGCTTGTGGGCAAACGGCTGCTTCAATCAATCCTTCCTCTCCGTACACGATCGTCGTCCGCCCGCGGTACTCGTGATAAAGAACTTCATACGCATCACGGTCAGCGACGGCGACAAGACTTGGGGAAAATTCAGCGATCAGCCGCCTCGCCGCCTCGATATTTTTCCCGACCGATGCGGCGGCCAAGCGGAATTCGTCCGGATGGGCGCGGATGACATCGAGCGTCTGTGTGCCGATCGATCCGCTCGCCCCTAATATACTAATATATTTCAATCGTTTCACTCCTCACCCGCTTATCGTGCGATTTCAAGCAATATGTACAATATCGGCAGCACGAACAGCAAGCTGTCAAACCGATCTAAAATGCCGCCATGTCCCGGCAAAATCGCCCCGGAATCTTTGACGCCGTAATGGCGCTTAAATGCCGATTCGATCAAATCGCCGAGCTGACCGAACGCCGACAGCAGCAACGCGACGCCAAGCGCGGCCGCCAAACTGCCAAACGGCGCCGCCGCCCACTCGTAAATCGCGGCGACAACAGCCGCTGAAGCGATGCCGCCGATGGCGCCTTCCACCGTTTTTTTTGGGCTGATCTCCGGCCATAGCTTGCGCCGGCCAAACGCGCGGCCAAAGAAATACGCCCCAATGTCAGTCGCCCAAATGACAAACAAGGCATAAACGAAGTACACGAACCCAACCAAACGAACAGCGCCGAAACAGAAAAACCCTACGCCGACATAGACGACCGCCAAAACGACAAACGCCGCCTCATCGAACGAGAGCGCATTTTTCGTCACGACTGTGCCGACAAGCAGCAAAAAAGCCAAAGCGGCGAGCACGCCAAATTTGGCGGTCCCAGACGCCAACCACTCGCCGCCGTAACGGGCGGGAACGAGCAACAGCCAAAGGGCGATCAATCCAGCCGCCCCGACAAACGACAACGGGTGCATCCCTTTCATCCGCAACAATTCAAACAGCCCAATCGTGGCCAATATATATGTTACTATTATAAACGGAAATCCGCCAAAAATAACAATCGGCAAAAAGAGCGCCGCCGCTATGACTCCGGTGATGATTCGCTGCTTCATCGCGCTGACACTCCTCCAAATCGGCGGTCGCGCCGCTGGTAAGCGGCAATCGCCTCTAAGAAATGTTGCTCCGTAAAATCCGGCCATAAGACATCCGTAAACCAAAGTTCCGTATACGCCAACTGCCAAAGCATGAAATTGCTCAAGCGAATCTCCCCGCTCGTACGGATGAGCAAGTCAGGGTCAGCGAGCCCGCTCGTCATCAAGTACGAGGAAATGAGCGGCTCGGTGATGTCTTCCGGCGCGAGCATCCCGCGTTCAACGTCTTTGGCGATCTGCTTTACGGCGGCAGTGATTTCCGCCCGGCTTCCATAATTAAGGGCAAAGTTTAACACAAGGCCGGTGTTGCCGCTTGTTTCCTTCACGGCTTTCTCGACCGCCCGGCGCGTATGATCAGGCAGCGCCTCCGCATGACCGATCACTTGGACTTTGACATTTTCGGCGACGAGCTCGGGAAGAAACGTCGTCAAAAACTGTTCCGGCAGCTTCATCAAATAATCGACTTCACTTTTCGGACGTTTCCAGTTTTCTGTCGAAAACGCGTAAAGCGACAAAATCTGAATCCCCAGCTCATTCGCAAAACGAGTGATTTTGCGCACAACTTGCATGCCTTCGTAATGGCCGGCCGCCCTTGGCAGCGCCCGCTTTTTCGCCCATCTCCCGTTTCCGTCCATAATGATGGCGACGTGGTTCGGCATCGGATGCCTGAGCACCTCTTCTTTCGTCACCGGGACGTCTTTCTCTTTTGTTTTTCGCATTTTATTGAACATACGAGTCCTCCGGGATCGTGTTTTGCCTTTCCATTATAGCAAAAAAACCCTCCATCAACATAGAGGGTTTGCATGGTTTTGCCTATACTTCCATCACTTCTTTTTCTTTTTCTTTTGTGATGGCGTCAATTTTGGCGATGTGGTCATCGGTCAGCTTTTGCACTTCGTCCGTGTAGCTGCGGAGCTCATCTTCCGTAATTTCGCCGTTTTTCTCGAGTTTTTTCAATTCATCGTTCGCATCGCGGCGGATGTTGCGCACCGCGACTTTCGCGTCTTCTGAATACTTTTTGACAAGCTTCGCGAGCTCGCGGCGCCGTTCCTCGGTGAGCGGCGGAATGACAAGACGAATGACTGATCCATCATTCGATGGCGTCAGCCCTAAATCCGATGCTAAAATCGCTTTTTCCATTTCTTTAATGGCCGATTTGTCGTACGGCTGAATGACAAGCAGCCGCGCTTCCGGCACGCTGATGGAGGCCAGTTGGTTGATTGGCGTCGGCACGCCGTAATAGTCAACGGTTACTTTCTCAAGCAGCCCTGCGTTCGCCCGCCCGGCGCGAATGCTTGCCAGCTCGCGGGTGAACGCTTGCACCGCTTTATCCATCTTTTCTTTCGCCTGTTGGATCACTTGCTTTGCCATCGTTATTTCCCCCTTACGATCGTTCCGATGTTTTCACCTAACACAGCGCGTTTAATATTGCCTTCTTCCATAATCGAGAAGACGATGAGCGGAATGTTGTTGTCCATGCAAAGCGAGGAAGCAGTCGAATCCATGACGCCGAGCCCTTGCTTGATGACGTCCAAGTACGACAGCTCATCGTATTTGACCGCATTGGCGTCGACGTTCGGGTCGGCGCTGTAGACGCCATCGACGTTGTTTTTCGCCATTAAAATGACGTCCGCCTCGATTTCCGCCGCCCTGAGCGCCGCGGTCGTATCGGTCGAAAAGTACGGGTTGCCTGTGCCGGCGGCGAAAATGACAACTCGTTTTTTCTCAAGATGGCGAATCGCCCGGCGGCGAATGTACGGTTCGGCCACTTGCCGCATTTCAATCGATGTTTGCACCCGCGTTTCCACACCGAGCTGCTCAAGGCTGTCCTGCAAGGCGAGGGCGTTCATCACCGTCGCCAACATGCCCATGTAATCAGCCGTCGCCCGGTCCATGCCCATTTCGCTTCCCGTTTTTCCACGCCAAATGTTGCCGCCGCCGACGACGATGGCGACCTCGACGCCCAGTTCAACAACTTCTTTCACTTGTTTGGCGATCGACTGAATGACCGCCGGTTGAATGCCAAACCCTTGCTTTCCGGCGAGCGCTTCCCCGCTCAACTTTAACACGACGCGTTTGTATTTTGGCTGTTCCATGTCCAACCTCCATGATGCGAATCACTTTGAAAAACAGGGAACACGCGCGTGTTCCCTGTTGCGGTCCGTCATTGTTTTCTGACTTGGCTCATGACTTCTTCTGCAAAATTGTCTTGGCGTTTTTCGAGCCCTTCGCCGACTTCGTAACGGATGAACTGCTTGACTGTTGCTCCGTTCGATTCGACGTATTGGCGCACCGTCACATCCGGGTTTTTCACGAACGCTTGCTCGAGCAGGCAGACGTCTTCGTAAAACTTGTTCAGCCGGCCTTCGACCATTTTTTCAACGATTTTCTCCGGCTTGCCTTCGTTTAAGGCTTGCTGCTTCAACACTTCACGCTCATGCGCAATCTCTTCCTGCGGCACGTCGTCGCGCGAGACGTATTTCGGATGAAGTGCGGCAATGTGCATGGCGACATCTTTGGCGACGTCTTCGCTCGCATTGCCGGCTAATAACGTTAATACGCCGATGCGCCCGCCCATGTGCAAGTACGCACCGAACGTTTCGCCGTCCGCTTTATTGACGACGGCAAAGCGGCGAAGCGTAATTTTTTCACCAATTTTGGCGATCGCTTCGTTGATGTAGTCTTGGACGGTCGAGCCGTTGTCCATCGTTTGACCGAGCGCTTCATCAAGCGAAGCCGGCTTTTGTTTCAGCAAGTGGGCGGCCAGCTCTTTGACAAGCGTTTGGAATGCTTCGTTTTTCGCAACGAAGTCCGTTTCCGAGTTCACTTCCAAAATGACGGCGGTATTGCCTTCCACCGCGATGTACGCCATCCCTTCGGCCGCGATGCGGTCCGCTTTTTTCGCCGCTTTGGCAATTCCTTTTTCGCGCAGCCAGTCGATCGCTTTCTCCATGTCACCGTTTGTTTCGGTGAGCGCCTTTTTGCAGTCCATCATGCCTGCGCCTGTTTTTTCGCGCAGTTCTTTCACCATTTGTGCTGTAATCGCCATAAAAAAATCCTCCTTCTCATTGTCCCGTATATGTATCGGTGCCGGCAGCGGCTCCCCGTTTTGCCCTTATTCGTTAGTATAGCCAAAAGTTGCTCATTTCTGTCTCAAAAAAAGGTGATAAAAGGCTTTCCCCTCTTATCACCTTTCTTGAGCATCGTTACTCTGCCGCGACGGCCGCTTCTTCGCCTTGTTTCGCTTCAAGCACTGCATCGGCGATTTTTGAAGTCAACAGCTTGACGGCGCGGATGGCGTCGTCGTTGGCCGGAATGACATAGTCAATTTCATCCGGATCGCAGTTCGTGTCGACGATGCCGATGATCGGGATGTTCAGCTTGCGCGCCTCCGCCACCGCGATCCGCTCTTTGCGCGGGTCGATGACAAACAACGCATCCGGCAGCTCTTTCATGTCTTTGATGCCGCCCAAAAACTTCTCAAGACGCTCTTTTTCTTTTTTCAAGCCGATGACTTCTTTTTTCGGCAGAACGTCAAATACGCCGTCTTCTTCCATTTTTTCAATTTCGCGCAGCCGTTTGATCCGTTTTTGGATCGTGGCGAAGTTCGTCAACGTGCCGCCGAGCCAGCGTTGGTTGACGTAAAACATACCGCAGCGTTCCGCTTCTTCCTTCACCGACTCTTGCGCTTGCTTTTTCGTGCCGACGAACAAAATTTTGCCGCCGTTCGCCGCCAATTCGCGAACGAAGTTGTATGCTTCCTCGACTTTTTTCACCGTTTTTTGCAAGTCGATGATATAGATGCCGTTGCGCTCCGTGAAAATGTATTTTTTCATTTTCGGGTTCCAACGGCGCGTCTGATGTCCAAAGTGGACGCCAGCTTCAAGCAGTTGTTTCATCGAAATAACCGACATGTATGCTCCTCCTGTTTCCTTAGTGGTTTTTGGTCCTCCGCCTGCCTCATCTTTCAGCAAGACTGGCTGAGCCAGCACCGTTGCTGAAATCACCAGGCGTGTGTATTCACACCATGAAAAAATATATCACAACTGCAAGCGGCAAATCAAGCTGTTATTCGCCTATTGATTCGTTTTTTGCGCAAATTTGAGCCATAGCTCGACTTCTGTTTTCCCTTTGCCGAGCTGTTTGGCAATTTCCTCGACCGTCGCCCCTTCCGCATATAGGCGGCGAGCAAGCTCACTCGCGTCCGCTGGTCGGGTGAGTGAAAGTTCGAGCACATCCTTGACCGTTCCGATGTCTGGGAAATAGCCCGGAGCGGCGCTTGGGCGGCTTGTTTCTGTGCGTTTTTCGGTTTCTCCCCGCTCCGCCGGCTCGTTTTCCTCCTTTTTTGCTTCCGCTGTTCGCTTTTCGAACCCCGCTCCGATTTCACCGCCTCCTGCCCCCAGCATGGACGCCGTCTCTTTCCCGTTCGCGCCCCGTTGCACACTGGGCGCATCGTTCGTTTCCGGTGCAGAAACGAATGGATCCGCTCCGCTGCCAAGCAACGAGTCAAGTTCAGCCAAAAAGCGCTCGTTTTCTTCCTTCCAAGCAGCGAGATAAGCGGTCATGGCTTCCTCGAGCTCCTCGGCCCGCCTCTCCGCCTCGCCAAGCCGCGACAGGCGAAGGAAAAGCACAATGATCAACCAAAACGACAAGGCGTGCAGCAGCAAACTGATCGTTAGCCAAAATGCCATCATGATGTTCACTATCCTTGAATGTCGATCGTTTTTCCTTTATAAGGGTGTCCTCCAAAACGGGACGCCTCCTGCTCAAGACGGGCGCTCGTTCGTTTATCCGTCACCCGACGGCGCGCACGCTCCGCCCGCTTTTGGCCGGCAGTTGCCATTTGCGCCTGCACTGCATAGGAGTGTTGTTGCGTCGAAGCTTGAAGCCTTTCCGCGTCGGGCGCTTTCGGCATGACGCTTTGCAACGCTGGAAGCTGGATGTCCATCGCGTTTTCTCTCCCCTCATGGCTCTTTTTCAAAAAAGCGGCGCAGTTTCCAAAGCGCTTTCGCATGAATTTGCGAAATTCTTGATGTCGACAAATGCAAAAGGCTCCCGATTTCTGTAAACGTCAGCTCCTCTTTGTAAAACAAACTGATGACGAGCTGCTCTTTTTCATTCAGCTGTCCGATGGCTTCAGCCAGCTTTTCGATCATTTCCTGCTTAACGATTTGCTCCTCGGGAAGCGGAGCGCGGTCGTCGCGAACCGCCAACAGTCCTTCATCTTCGTCGACGGTCGTCTGCCCGAGCGGCAGCCAATGGGAAAAAAACGTTTCACTCGCCGCCGCCTGCACTTCCTCTTCCGTCATCCCGAGCTCAGCGGCGATCTCTTTCGCCGTCACCGATCGCATGTGCCGCTGTTCAAGCCGCTCGATCGCTTCCTCAATTTTTTTTGCCTTATCGCGCATGCTGCGCGGCAGCCAGTCTTCTTTGCGCAAACCGTCTAAGATGGCGCCGCGGATGCGGAACGAGGCGTACGTGTCGAACTTCAAATCACGCGATGGATCAAATTTCTCCAACGCATCGTATAAGCCGACGAGTCCAAGGCTGACGAGCTCATCCTTCGGCACGGAGCTCGGCAGCGTCGCCGAAAGCCGCTGCACGTGGTAGAAAACAAGCGGCATATAGCGCTGCACCAGCTCCTCGGCCGCGTGACGGTCGCGGCCATGGATCCATTCATCCCAGTATTTCCGTTCTTCTCCTTTTAGCGCGCTTCCCATTATTCTCCCCCTTGCCTTGCGGAAACGGCGCATCCCGGTCATATTTCCTTTATTTCTTGAGCGGCGGTGCGGATGGAGAGCACACCCGTCTGCGGATTAAATTCGATCGTGCGGCCGCTATGGCCCCCGACATCTTCGGCGACGACCGGAATGTGAAGCCGCTCGAGCTGCTTTTTCACTTCCTCCACATTGCGCGCGCCAATGCGCATCATATCGCCGCCAACTGTCGAAAACGAAAACATTTGCGCCCCGCCGGCCAGCTTCGCTTTCAGCATCCCTTTCCGCCCGCCAGCGGCAATGACAAGCTGAACGAGCGCCTCGACCGCCGTATCAGCGTATTTGGCCGCATTGATGACTCCGCCGCGCGCCATCGAGGAATGCGGAAGCATGACATGCGCCATGCCAGCAACCGCCTTGCCTGCATCGTAAATGACGACACCGACGCACGACCCAAGCCCGCACGTGCGGATGACATTCGGCGCTATGACGACCTCCATTTCCGCAATGCCGATTTTGACAGCCTGCGCTGTGCTCATAGACCATCCACACCTAGTGCTCGAAAGATGGTGGAAAACGACTCGGGGTCAGGTAGAAGAAAGAAATGGCCGTTGATGCTTTCGTCCGGGCGTCGTTCATCGTAAATGGCTGTGTCAATCAAAATGGCGTAATCGCCAACACGCGACAGCTCAAGCAATCCGAACGACAGCACAGCTCCAATCATGTCGATGGCCAATGCCGGCACGGACGGGTGCAAGTTGAGCCGCGTAAAGTCAGCCAATGCCGACAAATACGAGCCGGCTAAAATATTGCCGAGCTCCTGAAGCGCCGAGCAGCCAAGCTCATGGGCTTCTCCTTGAAACGAAAACGAGTCATCGCCAATCATCCGACGGACAAACCGCTCAGCCTGTTCCGGCGGCAACACGAAAAACATGTTTCCCGGCGCTTCTCCTTCGATGCGCAAATAGACGCACGCCACTACTTGTTCCGGTCCACCGATTGATTCCATCATTTCGGCAAACGTCGCAATTTGAACGCGCGGCACCGCCATTTCAATTTTTTTGTTTAGCAACGTCGACAAAGCCGTCGCCGCGTTGCCGGCGCCAATGTTGCCGATTTCGCGCAAAATGTCAATATGCATCCCCGTCAAGTTGCGAATATCGTCCAATGTCAACGCTCCTCTCCACGGATTATCGGTCGAGCACTTTCGCCAAATCGAGCAAAATGAGGAGCCGATTCTCCACTTTCGCCACGCCGTCGATGTAACTTGCCTCAACGGAGCCAATTGCCTCTGGCGGCGGTTCGATGCTTTCCGCCGGCAGATCAAGGACATCATTCGCGGCATCGACGATGAGCCCAACTTCCATATCCTCAAGAGCAACGATAATGATCCGCGTCTGTTCCCCATATGGTTCGGGGGCAAACCCGAACCGCTCGCGCAAATCGATGATCGGCGTCACAACACCGCGCAAGTTGATGACCCCTTTTACATAATGGGCCGTCCCCGGCACGCGCGTGATCGGCTGCATTTTCTCGATGGAACGGACATGCTGCACCGGCAGAGCATATTCTTCTTCTTTCAGGCGAAACGCAATCACTTTCCAGTCTGCTTGCACGCTGGCCGTCATCCAATCCTCCCCCTTTTTTTCGACATGCCACTGAAAACGGCAGATCAACGCCATAGGCGCCCCCGCACCGACACGGCCATCTCCTACTTCACGAGCGCGTTGCAGTCGATAATCAGCGCCACTCGGCCGTCTCCCAAAATCGTCGCCCCCGAGATGGCGAAAACCGAAGATAAATAGTTTCCTAGCGATTTCAACACGACTTCTTGCTGCCCGATAAACGAGTCGACCGCCAGCGCCGCCAGTTTTTCCCCTTTCCGGACGATCACGACCGCCACCGCATCTCCGTCATCGGCTGCTCCAGGAACAGCGAAGACGTCTTTCAGGCGGACGAGCGGCACGATTTTGCCGCGAAAATCGATGACCGGCTGGTTGTGGGCGGAAAAAATCTCTTCCTTTTTCACCAGCGCCGTCTCAATGATCGATGACAGCGGAATCGCGTACGTTTCCTCGGCGATTTGAACGAGCAACACAGAAATGATCGACAATGTGAGCGGCAGCTGAATCGAAAAGAGCGACCCTTTTCCAGGCTGCGAATCGACCGAAACGGTGCCGCCGAGCGACTCAATCGTGCTTTTGACGACATCCAAACCGACGCCGCGGCCGGAAATGTCAGAAACTTGCTCAGCGGTCGAAAAGCCGGGAGCGAAAATAAGCTCGTAAATTTGCTGATCGTTCAAATGCTCCGCCGCCTGCGGCGAGACAATGCCGCGGCTTTTCGCCTTTTGCAGCACCTTCTCCCGGGAAATGCCGGCGCCGTCATCCTCGATTTCAATAAAGACATGGTTGCCGCTATGGTACGCTCGCAATTGAACGGTCCCTTCTTCCGGCTTTCCGCGCGCCACCCGGACGTCCGGCGCTTCGATGCCGTGGTCGAGCGCATTGCGGATCAAATGGACAAGCGGGTCGCCGATTTCATCGATCACCGTCCGGTCAAGCTCGGTATCCGCGCCGATGATGTCAAGGCGCACCTTTTTGCCGAGCTCGCGGGCGAGCTGGCGCACCATGCGCGGGAAGCGGTTGAACACCGTTTCGACCGGCACCATGCGCATATTTAAAATGATCGTCTGCAAATCGCTCGAGATGCGAGACATCCGCTCGACCGTTTCCGTCAATTCGGCATGGTTCAGTTCGCGGGAAATTTGCTCAAGCCGACCGCGGTCGACAACCAATTCTTCAAATAAGTTCATCAACCGATCGAGCCGTTCAATGTTGACGCGGATCGTTTTCGTCGCCTGTTTCGCTGTTTGTTTTTCCGGCGCCTCCGCTTCGGCCTGAACGGCCGCCGCCTGCTCCATAGCGGCCGGTTGTTGGGGCGCAGCCGCTTTCTCGCTTTCTGCCGACGGTTCATTGCTCGATAGCATAGACACCTTGACGTCATCAATTTCCGAAATGCCCATCAGCCGCTTTTGCAACTCATCGGCTGGCGCTTTGGATACAACCGTAACGAGAAACTCCCGGTCAAACTGTTCTTCCTCCAGCATCTCGACCGGCGGCGTTGCTTTCACAATTTCTCCGACTTCATTCAGCTGTTCAAACACCATATAGACGCGCGCTGCTTTCAACAAGCAATCATCGCGAAGCCGAACGCGGATTTCGTAGACGGAAAATCCCTGCTCCTTCGCCTGCTCGAGCACATGGTATTCAAATTCCCCATACGCATGTTCAAGGGGCGGTTCTTCTCTTGCTGCCTGCTTGTTCGGCATCTCCCCTTGCTCGATTCGTTTCAGCTGTTCGACTGTTCTCCTTACATCGCGCGTTCCGTCGCCGCCTGCAGCGATGGAACTGATCATCGCCTCCAAATGGTCGACGGCCTCAAAAATGACGTCAAGCAATTCCGGGGTAACGGAAAGCCGCCGATTGCGGATGCCATCGAGCACGTTTTCCATTTGGTGCGTCAAATTGGCTAAATCTTCAAACCCCATCGTGGCGGACATGCCTTTCAACGTATGGGCCGAACGGAAAATATCATTCACCACAGACATGTCCTCCGGAGTTTTTTCAAGTTCCAACAGCCGCTCGTTGATCGCCTGCAAATGCTCTTTGCTTTCATCAATAAATAAATCCAAATATTGGCTCATGTCCATGCCGTTTCCCCCTCACTCCCCGATCAATTGGACGATGGCAGCGGCGATGCTGTCAAGCGGAACGATGACATCAACGACGCCAGCCTCGATCGCCGCTCTTGGCATCCCAAAGACAACGGCTGTCTCGCGCGCTTCCGCGATCGCTTTTGTGTTCCCGCTTTCCTTCAGCTTTTTCAACCCCGCTGTTCCGTCGCTTCCCATCCCGGTCATGATCACCGCGATTTTCCGACAGAGGCGAATGGCAGCGAGCGACTCGAACAACACGTCAACAGCCGGACGATGGCCGGCGCGCGGCGGCGATTCGTCGAAACGGGCTTTAAGCGCGCCGCCTTCTTCGCGAACGATGAGATGGACGCCGCCTGGCGCGATATAGGCGGTGCCATTTTGCAGCACTTCCCCGTCTTCCGCCTCCTTGACCGTGATCGCGGCAAGCGCATCAAGCCGGTTGGCGAGCGATGTCGTAAATCCTTTGGGCATATGCTGGACAGCGACGACCGGAGCGGCTAGATCGGGCGGAAGCTGCGTCAGCACCGTCTCGAGCGCGCGCGGGCCGCCGGTGGAAGTGCCGATCGCGACGATGGCCTGTTGCGGCCGCGCCGCCGCTTTGAACGATGGGCGCCAAGACGGATGTTGGCGGCGCGGGGCAGTCAAGGCAGCCACGTTCGCTTCGCTCGCGTGCAGCACTTTGCCAATCAGCTCGTCTTTCACTTTGTACAAATCGAGCGAAATCGGTCCGGACGGCTTAGCGACAAAGTCGACCGCCCCGTACTGCATGGCGGCGATCGTGTTTTCCGCCCCTTCGGTCGTCGTGCTTGACACCATGACGACCGGCACGGGATGGTCCCGCATGATGCGCTGCAACGTTTCGAGTCCGTTCATGACCGGCATTTCCACATCAAGCGTCACGACATCCGGCCTTAGGGCGGCGATTTTCTCGAGCGCCTCCCGGCCGTTGCGAGCTGTTCCGATGACTTCGAGGCGCGGATGTTCGGACAAAAAATCACTGATCCATTTGCGCATAAACGCCGAGTCATCGACGACAAGCACCTTGATCGTCTTCATGTTCCGTCTCTACCTTTCTAGCAAAAGTTGACGCAGCTTCGCAAAAAAGCGGGGAGCCCGCTCCGGCTCTTTTTCTCCTCCCGCCGCATAGCGGCATGCCATTTGACGCACTGCCCGGCTCGCC
Organism: [Bacillus] caldolyticus; assembly: GCF_003595605.1. Lineage (NCBI taxonomy): Bacteria > Bacillati > Bacillota > Bacilli > Caryophanales > Anoxybacillaceae > Geobacillus > [Bacillus] caldolyticus. The sequence continues at coordinate 781,322 of NZ_CP025074.1, forward strand.
TTCGCCGCTGGATCAAAGAGAACAAACGGCGTTTGCCGGACGACACAGCGCGCGACCATCCGGTCTTCAGGAACGACGCCAAGCAAGGCGATGTCTTTATGGAAAAACCGACTGGCGGCATGCTGCAGGCGCGAAAAGACGCCATATCCTTCCCGCTCGCTGCCGGCGCGGTTGACGATGACGGAAAACGGAGCCTCGCTGCCGGCGGTGTGCATATATTTCATCATGGCGTACGCATCCGTCATCGCGGTCGGCTCCGGCGTCGTGACAATAAACACATCGTCGACGGACTTTAAAAAATACAATCGTTCTTCTGAGGCACCCGCCCCCATATCGAAAATGAGATAATCATATCGCGACGCCACCGTCTGCAGCTCGGCCAACAAATAGTCGATAGCGGATCGATCGACACTCAACCATTGCGCGGCGCCCGTCCCCCCAGCAATATACGATAGATGCTCCGGTCCGCTTTTTACCAGCTCGGAAAGCGGCAACCGCGCGGAAAACCAATCCGAAAGCGTCAATGGCGACGACTGGCCGAGCAAAATGTCGATGTTGCCCATGCCGATGTCCATATCAAGCAGCAAGACGCGAAACCCGAGCTTCGAGAGCGACAGCGAAAAATTGAGCGAAAGGTTTGACTTGCCGACTCCGCCTTTCCCGCTCGTCACCGCGATGGTCCGCGGCCCCGCCGCCGGCTGGCGCCGGCGGCCCAGCTCATAGCGCAGCCGTTCTGCTTGATCGCTCACCATCGCTCCGCCCCAAACAGCAGATGAACGAGCCGGTCTGCGGACGCTTCCACCATGTCGTCCGGCACATTTTGCCCGTTCGTGAAATAGGCGGCGGCAAGCCGGCTGTCAAGCAACACATTGACGATCGTTCCAAACGAGTCCGTCTCATCGAGCTTCGTCACGATCAGCCGATCGATCGGCAGGCGGGAAAAGTGGTTGTAAATCATTTTCATATCGTCATACTTTCCCGTGGCGGCGAATACAAGAAACGTTTCCGTTTCGCTGTCAAACTCGAGCGTTTGCTGCAGTTCATCCACGTATTGCGGGTTGCGGAAGTTGCGGCCAGCCGTATCGACGAACACGAGATCGCAACCGGCCAATTTCCGCTTCGCCGTCCGAAAATCGTCGGCATTGTAGCATACTTCCAACGGAGCGTGCAAAATGTCGGCATACGTCTTCAGTTGGTCGATGGCGGCGATCCGGTACGTGTCGGCCGTGATGAACCCGACTTTTTTCCCTTGCTCGAGGACGGCGCGCCCTGCCATTTTGGCGAGCGTCGTCGTTTTTCCAACCCCGGTCGGACCAAGCAAAATCATATACTTTTTTTGCTCCGCCGTTTTGACAAACGGAAGCGTCGACAATAGATCGCGCACCGCTTCTTTCGTCCAGGCGGAGACCGCAGCGGGCGACCGGCTGTCTTTGTCGGCATACCACCGTTCAAGCAGGCGATCCATCACTTGGCGGACGTACACATCCGCCATCCCTTGCCGAACGAGGCGCCGTTCCGCTTCCGCAAGCGGCGGAGGATACAAAAGCGAAGACGAGCGGGCGTTGAACTGACGGATGAGCGCCTTGACTTCCTCGATCTCACGGGCAAGCGAGCCGTCTTCCTCCCGCTCGGCCGCCGGCAAAGGGGCAAAGGACGCAGCACTCGGCTGACGCGTCAAAGACGCGGCGGCACTCGGCTGACGCGTCAAAGACGCGGCGGCACTCGGCTGACGCGTCAAAGACGCGGCGGCATCCGGCTGACGCGTCAAAGACGCGGCGGCATCCGGCTGACGCGTCAAAGACGCGGCGGCATCCGGCTGACGCGTCAAAGACGCGGCGGCATCCGGCTGACGCGGCGGCAGTGGATCCGGATCAACGCCGGCCAACACTTCGATCTTTTTTTTCGCAAACAGACCGAAAAATCCGCCGGTCTGCACGACTTTCGAGTGCAAAATGACGGCGTCGCGGCCAAGTTCGGCGCGAACCATTTTCATCGCTTCGTTCATGGACGGGGCGACAAATTTTTTCACTTTCATTCGATTTCCACCATCCCCACGCTTTGAACTTCGACATCCGCTTCAAGCTCGTTGTACGACAGCACCGGAACAGTCGGAAAATGGCGCTCGGTCAGCTGGCGGACGTACATGCGCACCGCCGGGGAGCAGAGCAAAATCGGCGTCTGGCCGGCGAACGGATAGCGTTCAAGCGCCGCGGCGACCGCTTCCACAAACGCCTGCGCCCGCGCCGGCTCGAGCGCCAAATAGCGGCCATGCTCTGTTTGCTGCACGGCGTCGGCGATCGTTTTTTCCGCTCTGCCCGACAGCGTAATGACGCGCAGCGGCTCGCCCGGCACGGCGTACTGCGAGGTGATTTGCCGCGCCAACGCTTGGCGGACGTATTCCGTCAACAAATCGGTGTCGCTGGTCAGGCGGGCAAAATCGGCAAGCGCCTCAAAAATGAGCGGCAAGTTGCGGATCGACACTTTCTCTTTCAATAGCTTGGCGAGCACTTTTTGCACGTCGCCGACAGACAACGGATTCGGCGTCACATCGTCGACAAGCACCGGATACGATTCTTTTAAATGATCGATCAGCTGTTTTGTTTCCTGGCGCCCCAGCAGTTCGTGGGCATGGGCTTTCAGCACCTCCGTTAAGTGTGTCGAGACGACCGATGGCGGGTCGACGACCGTATAGCCAAGCATTTCCGCCCGGTCTTTTACGGTCTCGGAAATCCATTTCGCTGGCAGACCAAACGCCGGCTCGATGGTGTCAATGCCATCAATCGAATCGTCGTCAACCCCGGGGCTCATCGCCAAATAATGGTCAAGCAGCAACTCGCCGCGCGCCACTTCCTCGCCTTTGACTTTGATCCGGTATTCATTCGGCTGCAACTGGATGTTGTCGCGAATGCGCACAACCGGGATGACAATGCCAAGCTCGAGCGCGAGCTGCCGACGGATCATGACGATCCGGTCAAGCAAATCCCCGCCTTGATTGGCATCAGCGAGCGGAATGAGCGCATAGCCGAACTCAAATTCAATAGGATCGATATGCAACAGTTGGATGACGCTTTCCGGGCTTTTCAATTCGTCGGCGGCCGCCGCCTCCTCTTCCGGAGCGGCCAATGCCGCTTCTTCTTGCTTTTGCCGCTCGATAAATCGGTAGCCGCCAAGCGCCAGCAACCCGGCAATCGGCATCGTCAACAAGTCGTTGATCGGCGTAAACAAGCCGAGCAGGAAAATCGTTCCTGCCGTCACGTACAACATTTTCGGAAACGCGAACAGCTGGCGCATAATATCGCCGCTCAAGTTGCTGTCCGACGCCGCCCGGGTGACGATGATGCCGGTCGCCGTGGAAATCAACAGCGCCGGAATTTGGCTGACGATTCCGTCGCCGACCGTCAAAAGCGTGTAGCGCTTCGCCGCCTCCGCCATCTCCATCCCTTGCTCAACGACGCCGATCACCATGCCAAACAACATGTTGATGACGACGATAATGATGCCGGCGATGGCGTCGCCTTTCACGAACTTGCTCGCCCCGTCCATTGCTCCGTAAAAGTCGGCTTCTTGCGCCACTTTTTCCCGCCGCTTTCGGGCTTCTTGCTCCGAAATCATGCCGGCATTTAAATCGGCGTCAATGCTCATCTGTTTGCCGGGCATCGCATCGAGCGTAAAGCGGGCCGCCACTTCAGAGACGCGCTCCGCCCCTTTGGTGATGACAACAAACTGGATGATGACCAAAATCAAAAACACGACAAACCCAACGACGACATCGCCGCCAACGACGAACGTTCCGAACGTTTCAACGACGCCGCCCGCCTCCCCTTTGCTTAAAATCGAGCGGGTGGTTGACACATTCAGCCCGAGCCGAAACAGCGTCAGCACTAAAAGCAATGACGGAAAAATGGAAAACTCAAGCGGCTCTTTCGTGTTCATCGCCGTCAGCAATACAAGCAAGGCAAGGGAAATATTGATGATGATCAATACGCTCAACAGCCATGTCGGCAGCGGGATGACGAGCATGGCGACGATGAGCACGACAAGAAACAATACGGATAAATCTTTGATTTGCGCTTGCATTGTTTTCTCTCCTTGTTGCTACACGTTTCCTTTGAGCCGATAGACGTACGCCAAAATTTCCGCCACTGCCTTAAAAAACGCCTCTGGAATCATATCGCCGACTTCCGTCTGGCGGTAGAGCGCCTGCGCAAGCGGGCGATTTTCGACAGTCACGACGCCATGGGTTTTCGCCACTTCCTTGATTTTCATCGCCATATAATCCGCCCCTTTCGCGACGACGACCGGCGCTTCCATCTTGCCGTCTTCATACTTGAGGGCAACGGCGTAATGCGTCGGGTTCGTAATGACGACATCCGCGTTCGGCACTTCCTGCATCATCCGCCTCATCGCCATCTCGCGCTGTTTTTGCTTGATGCGCGATTTGATGAGCGGATCGCCTTCCGTCTTTTTGTATTCATCTTTAATGTCCTGTTTGGACATGCGGATGCTTTTTTCAAATTCAAACCGCTGATACAAGTAATCAAACAGCGCTAAAAACAAGAGCGCCCCCGCGGCGTACAGCCCCATTTTCACCGTCAAGCCGCCGACGACAGTCAAAGCCTCACCCGGCGTCTTGGAAACGAGCGCCGCAAGCTCGCTTCGTTCGGCCAACAGCGCCGCGAACACGACCGCACCGATGATTCCAGCTTTTAACACGGATTTCAACAGCTCGACCAAGGCGCGCAACGAAAACAGCCGTTTCATTCCTTGCACGGGATTGAGGCGGTTCCAATCCATTTTTAACGGTTCAACGGTGAACAAGGCGCCGATTTGCAAAAAGTTGGCCAACCCAGCCGCCAGCACGGCGGCGGCGAACAGCGGCGCCAAAAGCAAAGCGGCATGAGAAAGCCAGTCAAGAAACAGCCGGTGAAGCGAATCAATCGTCAGCGAAGGGGAGGCAGAATCGGACAAGGCGCGGGTGAACAATCGCAACAGGCCGTCCCGTTCATACTCCCCGGCCAAAAACAAAGCAAGAAATGAAGCAAGCAACACAGAAGCGGAGACGACATCGCCGCTTTTGGCCACCTGTCCTTTTTCCCGCACTTCTTGCCGTTTGCGAGGCGTCGCCTTTTCCGTTTTTTCCCCAGCAAAAAATTGCAAATCGAGCCGCCACTCGCCCATCTTATCCGCCCCCCAACAGCCGCATCAACTCGCGCAACGAGGCAAACATGAAGTGAAATACACTGCGCGCCGCAAGCAATATCGTCCCAATCCCCGCCAACAGGAGCAAAAACGCCGCTGCCGTTTTAACTGAAAAGCCGACCGCGAAAATGTTCATTTGCGGCACCGCCCGAGCGATGATGCCAAGCGCCACGTCGACTAAAAAGAGCGATCCGACAAGCGGGGCGGCCATTTGCACAGCGGCGGCAAACATGGCAGCGAACACCCGCACGACGTACTCCACCGCCGGCCCATCGGCAATGTGCGGCAAGCGGTCAAGCGGCAGCCAATGATAGCTGTAAAACATGCCGTCAAGCAGCAAATGGTGCCCGTCAAGCATAAGCAAAAGCAAAAGCGCCAGCAAATGAAGATATTCGCCAAGCAGCGGGCTTTGCGCTCCTGTTTGCGGATCGATGACATTGGCAATGGCAAACCCAATTTGAAAATCGATCAAGCCGCCAGCAATTTGCACCGCCGCCATGAGAATCGCTGCCAGCAACCCAAGCGCCAGGCCGACGAGCGCTTCCTTCACGACGAGCAAAACGTACACACCGTCAAGCGCCAACACCGGTTTGGGCATCGCCCAAAACAACAGCCAGCTGAACAAAAACCCTGAATCCGTGATGAATTGAAATCGACTTTGATTTTGTTGTAATTTTTATGGATTGATAATCCATAAAACCCTTTTTATGCTTATGACCTATATCATCTCTATTTCCGAAAATGGAACAAATCTCTTTTTTTAGGTATACAAACCAAAAAAATAGACAAAAAAGCCCAGGGAGTGACGTTGGACATCAGCACTCGAACATTCGTTCGTTATCTTGCCTCTCTCCATTTCTGATAGACGTTCAGTAAGGGCTCGCTATAGCCACTCCTTCGCGTCAGTTTCATCCAGATCTGTCGTGATCGACGGACGAGTAGCCCTGCCATCGTGATCACCGTCTGAATGATCGTCTTGATGCGGCGGCGTTTCACTTTATGATGTAATGGATGTCTCGGATCGCTTAATAGATCTTGTCCAATCAGACGAAGAAGGTTGTACACGAATGCTCCCATGACTAACACGATCGCATTCGTTTTCATCTTCCCTGATGGAAGTCGCTCTAAATCTAAGTCGCTTTTCAGTTCGCTATGAAACTGTTCGCATGTCGCATGATCGTGATACAATGCGAGCACATCACTCATTCGAACATGCTCGTATCCTTCGAGGCGCACCCAGTAGCTTTCGACTTCGTAATTAGGAACGAGCATCAGCTGTCCATTTCGTTCCATCGTTCGTTCCGTCACTTGGGTGACTTGAACGTACGTATACGTGTTTCCATCGATCGCTACCTTCTGTGGAAGGCATAACTCATACGTTTGTACTCCTTCGGTTTGTCCATCATCGATGCGTCTGCCCTTTTGCGAAGCGATCTGGAACCAAAGCGCTTTCGATTCTCGGCGTAAGTTTCGCTTGATGACAAAGTCCACGTCTTCCTTTAGACATACGTGCACATTCGCTTCCGCATCGTTTCCTGCATCCATGCGGACAAGCAGACGAGACGAGGTCAGCGGACGAGCTCGACGGATGGCGGTAGTTAAAAACGAAGGCATGTTGTCTTGTACATGTTGTTTCCCTGGACGCAGCTCGGCATGAACGATATACCCTTCCTTCCCTGCGTACGCAAACAACGGCGTAAAACCGTCAAATCCTTTATACGTTCGACTCACTCCTTCTTTTTTCGTATCGGAGTTGTCAAATGGGGAGCCGTCTACATCAAGTGGGAGCCATGTCGTCTTCCCTTTGGTCCAACAAGGGGACAAGGTAGCGTGTTGTCGAACCAACAGACGCATCGATTCCTCCCAAATGATTGCTTCGGTCATCGGAAGACAAGCGAGCTGATCGAGTCGTTGTCGCAAGGTTGGAGAGGAAGGCACGTGCTGAATCCCCATCGATGCCGAAAAGATATCGTCCTGACGATACGCTTCGATATGATCGAAATCCGTTTTTCCTGTGGCAAGCAAGCCAATCATCGAGCGAATGACATCGCTATGGGAAATGTGCACTTCTCGACGAACCGTTGGAAGCCGAAGTGCGTTTACCCGTTTATCCAGTTTCGTTCGATGGAGTAAGTAGCCAACGAGAGCAAGCCCAGCACTTGGGGTAATCGCTTCATCTGTCAATACAAACCGAATCGGGAAATCTTTCATCACATTCACCTACTTGATGAAGAGTCGTCAACGTCGTTTTCCCTTATCGTATCAACGGTTTGCGACCATTGTAAAGATGTTTTGTCACGGATTCAGGTCTGAAATAATGTGCTAGTTTACAATACATTCGAAGAATGTCCGATTCCGATTATTTATTTCCCTCTCGGAAAGGGAACAGACCGATTAGCCGAGAAACAGCGTGGAGAATTATCCGTGGAGAATTATCAATGAAGCAGTCAAAGCATGTGGCGCGGAAGGACCGACTGGGACACATACAATGAGAAAAAACTTCGGATATGACTTTTACCAGCAAACGAAGGATGTCGCGATGTTGCAACAGATTTTTGGACATTCGGGTTATATATTGGCATTAATGATGACATAATGAATAAAGTCTTAGAGAATTTTTCATTATAAAAAAAGACGAAAGGTTGCGATGTTACATCGCAACCTTTCCATAAAAGATTATTTAATCGAGCCCGAAGCTCCATAAAAGATAATTAAGTCATTCTTATCTTAACATTTTTATTTTCCCAAAGTCAACCCATTTTATACAACTTTATTTAAATTTCCTGAATCCGTGACAGAAGTGTATCAAAAATGCTGGAAAACCCAATCATGCCGAGGTTTCAACTCAATTTCGAATGTTCACCTATTAGGTGAAGAACCCCGAGTGCAATATTTGTTGATTTATCAAGTTTTCTTGGCAGTTTTGAACGCGTCTTTATCACGGATTCAGGAAAAACGCCAATCCGGCTTTATACGAAGCCGGCACGGTCCGGTAGGAAAACAACGGCATCGCCGCGAAAAACGAAGCAGCGCGGACAAAGACGAGCAAAAACGCCGGAAAATAAGTCCATACTTGTTCCATCGCCGATCAGCCTATAAACGAAGCAAGATTGTTGAAAATATCGTGCGCGTACGACACCATTTTCGAGAGCATCCACGGCCCAAAGAACACAAGTCCAAGCAAGACGGCGACGATTTTCGGCACAAACGCGAGCGTCTGCTCTTGAATTTGCGTCGCCGCCTGAAAAATGCTGACGACAAGCCCGACGGCAAGGGACAACAACAAGAGCGGCCCGCAGACGACAAGCACGATATACACGCCTTGTTCAGCAAGGCGGATGATGAAATCGGCACTCATAAACGCCACCTATCTTTATTGAAAACTTTGCAACAATGATTTGACGACCAAATGCCAGCCATCAACAAGGACAAACAATAAAATTTTAAACGGCAGCGAAATCATCACAGGCGGCAGCATCATCATCCCCATCGACATTAAGACGCTGGCGACGATCATGTCGATGACTAAAAACGGAATAAAAATCATAAAGCCCATTTGAAACGCCGTTTTCAACTCACTGATGGCAAACGCCGGCACGAGCGCGGTCATCGGGATGTCGTTGATCGTTTTCGGCTGTTTGGCGCCGCTGTATGATAAAAACAGCGCCAAATCTTCCTGCCTTGTGTATTGGCTCATAAACTGCTTCAGCGGAACAGCCGCCCGTTCATACGCCTCCTCCAAATCAATTTTGTCGGCAAACAGCGGCTGCAATGCCTGGTCGTTGATTTCTTTCCAGGTTGGCGCCATAATGAAAAATGTTAAAAACAGCGCGAGCCCGACGAGCACTTGGTTCGGCGGCATCTGCTGCGTGCCGAGCGCCGTGCGCACAAACGACAAAACGATGACGATGCGCGTAAAACATGTCATCATAATGAGAATGCCGGGAGCGATCGACAAAACGGTGAGCAGCAGAAGAAGCTTCACCGCTGTCGACACGTGCTCGGGAGCCATCGAATCAAACATATGGACAAATTCACTCATCGCCCGCCGTCCCTTTCTTCTTCAACCGATTGAGCCACTCGTTTCGCTTTTCGGCCATTTGCTTCATCTCCTCAGCCAACAGCGCCGAAAACGATGACAGCGAACCGCTTTTCCGCTTTGATTTCGCCGTCCACTCACCGCGAAGGAGGGAGCCAAGCCGGCCGAACTCCGCCATCCGTTCCAACCGTTCGCGATGCTGCGCTAACAGCTCATGGATTTCATCTTCGTCTTCAATTTCCTTAAGCAGCTGAATCGAATCGCCGACGCCGATGACGAGCAGCCGGCGGCCGACTTTAATCAGCTGCACAGAGCGGTTCGCCCCGACGCTTGTTCCCCCAAGGTGCTCAATGGCGCCTTTTTGGCCGGAAACGAACAACTGACGGCGGGAAAGCCATTGAAACAGCGCATAAAGAAGGAAGAGAACAAAGGCGGTCGCGCCGATGAGCCGAAGCACATCGAAAGCGGAAACCGCATCAGCGGCTTGATTCGCTGTCTGTTTTGTCTGTTGCCCGGAAGGAGCTGACTTCCCGCATGAATCGGGATGTTGCAGGCAGTCGGCGACCGTCGGGCTTTGGGCGGCCAATGCCGGCACCGGCCCCAAAGCGATGGCTGCTGCCAGCAAAACGGCCGCCCAGCGCCAAATTGCCATAGTTTCCACCTCTGATCGCTCACCCGATCGTTTTGTTGATCGCTTCGATGACGCGGTCCGCTTGGAACGGCTTGACCACAAAATCTTTCGCCCCGGCTTGAATGGCATCAATCACCATTGCCTGCTGCCCCATCGCGGAGCACATAATGACTTTGGCGTTGCTGTCGATTTTTTTAATTTCCTTGAGCGCCGTAATCCCATCCATCTCCGGCATCGTAATATCCATTGTCACTACATCGGGCTGCGTTTCCTTGTATTTCTCGATCGCCTGCCGCCCATCGGCCGCTTCGGCGACGACTTCATGTCCGTTTTTTGTCAAAATGTCTTTAATCATCATGCGCATAAATGCCACATCATCAACGACAAGCACTCTTGCCATGTCCCCTTACCTCCCAAACGCCTGTTTATTTTAGCCGTGTTAGCCGATCGCTTTGGCTGATGATGTCCGTGATGCGGACGCCGAAATTTTCATCGATGACGACAACCTCTCCTTTCGCGATCAGCTTGTTGTTGACAAACACGTCGACCGGTTCGCCGGCCAGCTTATCGAGCTCAATGATCGATCCAGTCGACAGCTGCAAAATTTCCTGCACCGATCGCTTCGTCCGTCCGAGTTCAACCGTCACCTGCAGCGGCACATCAAACAGCAGCTCCAAATTGCGCGCCTCCGTTGCCGCAAGCGGCGGGGCATCGAACTCGACGAAATCGGCGGTTTGAATATGCCGAGCGGTTGCACCATCCCTATCCTTGTCCGCGCGCCCAGCCGACGGTTCATCCGTCGAGCGGCTCGCCGCTTCTGAAACGGCCGCACCGCCGTTCGCCTGAGCGTAAGTCGGAACAGGCTGCGGCTCGCTAAACGGCCGCGCGTCCGCCGACGACTTGAGGTTAACTTCCGCAGCCCCCGGCTCCTCAAGCGGCGAGCCGAGCAATTGGGCAACCAATTCTTTCGCGAAATCGACCGGCAGCAGCTGCATAATGCTTGAGTCGATCAACTCGCCGATTTTCAGCCGAAATGACACTTTAATGAGAAAATCTTCGTCCGGCAAATATTCCATCCCTTTTCCTTCCGCCAAATCAAGCAGGTGGAGCGTCGGCGGGGAAATATCAACCCGCTTGCCAAAGACGGTCGACATCGACGTCGCCGCTGAGCCCATCATTTGGTTCATCGCTTCTTGAACAGCGCTCAGCTGAATCTCTCCGAGCGGACCATCGGCCGCCGTTCCGTCGCCGCCAAGCATTAAATCAGCGATAATCGCCGCGTCTTTCTGTTTAATGACCAACAAATTTGTCCCGAGCAGCCCTTCCGTATAGTTGACTTGGATGGCGACATATGGCTGCGGAAATTCATCCGCGACGCTTGTGCGCTCGATCATGGACACGCTTGGCGTCGTAATTTCCACCTTTTGGTTCAATAACATCGACAGTGCAGTGGCCGAACTGCCGAATGAAATATTGCCAATTTTCCCAAGGGCATCTTGCTCGAGCGGGGTGAAAATATCGTGGAGCGCCGGAACGTGATCGCTATTGTCCATTCCGCGCAGTAAAGCATCGATTTCATCTTGCGACAACATCCCATCATTCATCATGGTCGTCTTCGTCCCCCTCGATCATCGCTAAAATTTGCACCGCCAGCTTTTTGTTCCGCTTCCCCGGCTGGCCGATAAACTTTGGAATATGGCCGATTTTGACCACGAGCGGCTCATGAATCGACTGCTCGAGCTGAATGACGTCGCCGGCCTCGAGTTGAAGAAATTCATTGACCGTGATGACCGCCGTTCCCAGTTCAGCGATAATCGGCAATTTTGCCGCGCGGATGCGCTGTTCGATCCGTTTCGCTTCCTCGGGGGAACGCTCCTTTTTTTGCGCCTGCATCCAGTAATGCACCGACAGCCGCGGCATAATCGGCTCCAAGACGACATGCGGAATGCACACATTCATCATGCCGCGCGCTTCGCCGATTTGCGTGTTGAGCGAAATGACGACGACGGTGTCGTTCGGCGCAATCATGCGCAAAAACTGCGGATTGACTTCAAAATCGACAAAGAGCGGGTCGACTTCCGCCACCGATTCCCAAGCGTCGCGCCAATGGACAAACGCCTTGTCAAACAAATTGGACATGATGCGTGTTTCAATCTCAGTCAAATGCTCCACTTTATCCATGCCGACGCCGCGCCCGCCCATCACCCGGTCAAGCATGGCGTAAGCGATGTTCGGGTTGACTTCCAAAAGGACATGCCCGCCAAGCGGCGGCACCTCAAAGACATTGATGATCGTCATTTTTGGGATGGAGCGGACAAATTCTTCGTATGGAATTTGGTCGGCCGATGCGACCGAAATTTGCACATATGTGCGCAACTGGGCGGAAAAAAACGTTGTCAGCAGACGGGCGAAATTCTCATGAATGCGCGTCAGGCTGCGGATTTGATCTTTGGAAAACCGGAGCGCCCGCCGGAAATCATACGTTTTGACGCGTCGGCCTTCCTCCTCTTTTTTCAGCTCCTCCGCGCTCATCTCCCCTGCAGAAAGCGCAGCGAGCAACGCGTCAATTTCGCTTTGCGACAATACTTCCCCGGCCGTCATTTCATCTTCCCCCCTTCCAATGACAGGGCTACTGGAGGATAAAAGAGGTAATGTAGACGTTCTCCACTCTCCCTTCTTGCATCAATCCGTTGATCTCGCGCTTCAGCCGCTCTTTCAGCGCCGTCAGCCCTTCTTTTCCTTTAAAGTCGGCCGCTTTCATCTGCGAAAGTTGCTCGATGATCACGTCTTTCATCTGAAAATCGCGTTTCTCCGCCTCTTCTTTTCCTTGATCGCTGTCTGTTTCAATTTTAAATGAGATTTTAATATAACGCCCGTCCGCTAAATTGGTGGTCATTTCCGGAATGTCGATCGATCGTTCCGCCAGTTCATCGGCGCTTGGCGCCCCTTGTTTTTCCGCATGCCCCATCTTCATCACCGCGACAAGCGCCGCCGTTCCGGCCAAGGCGATGACCGCCAGCACAATGATCATCGTTTTGATTGCTTTATTCCCTTTCACTGTCCAATCCTCCTGCTTTCGGTAAGCGAAACACACCAAGCTGCCGGTAAAATTCGCTCGCTCGTGCAGCCACTTGCTCGACCGTTTCGCGCACGACGAATTTTTTTCCGTTCGTCAGCGTCACGGTCGTATCAGGAAACGCTTCAATTTGTTCGATGTACAACGCATTGAGCACAAACCGTTTCCCGTTGAGCTTCGTTAACGAAATCATCGGCCAGCAGGCGCAAGACGCCGCTCACGCCCTACCTCCTATTCTATTTTTTCAAGTTGACAAGCTCTTGCAAAATTTCATCCGATGTCGTAATGATGCGCGTATTCGCCTGGAAGCCGCGCTGGGCGACGATCATCTCCGTGAATTCCTCGGCAAGGTCGACGTTGGACATCTCAAGCGCGCCGGAGACGATCGTTCCTGTTCCGTTCGCTCCCGGCGCCCCTGTCGTTGGCGTTCCAGAGTTGGTCGTTTCGCGGAACAAGTTGTTGCCGGCTTTTTCTAATCCGTCATTGTTTGCAAATTTGGCCAGCTGAATTGTGCCGATCGTACTTAAAGTCCCAGAAGCATCCACAATGGTCACTTTGCCGTCCGCCCCGATGCTCAAGCTTTTCGCATCTGTCGGAATTTGAAGGCGGCTATTTCCAACACCGAGCAAATATTGGCCATCGGCATTGACAATATAGCCTTGCGAATCGAGATAAAAATTCCCGGCTCTCGTATACATGCGATTGTTGCCGGAAGCGTCGCCGACGACGAAAAACCCGTCGCCGGAAATTGCCAAATCAAGCACGCGGCCGGTCGTTTGCAAGCTGCCTTGCGTATGGACGGTGTCGATCGCCGCCAGCTGCGAACCGAGCCCGACCTGCTTTGGATTCGTCCCGCCGCGGCCGGCACCGGCATTGGGTCCGCTTGCTCCAGAAATCGTCTGGCTCATCAAATCTTTGAAAATCGTTCGTCCTTTTTTAAACCCGTACGTATTGACATTGGCAATGTTGTTGCCGATGACATCCAACTTCGTTTGAAAGTTGCGCATGGCGCCGATTCCGGAATACATGGAACGAAGCATCGGTTCCCTCTCCCCTTTTATCCTTTTTGTTCGACTTTCACGACCGCATCCGCGGCAATCGTTGTCCCGTTATCAAGCCCAAGAGTCACTTGGCCGTCTTTTTGCATGACCGATTGAACGACGGCGCTCATCATCGTCTCGCCGTCTTGCCAGTGCACCGTTTTGCCGATCCATTCGCTGTAGCGCAAAAGCGCATCGCGGCTTGACGCTTGCATCCATTGCTGCATCAAATTGGCGATGTTCATCATTTGCTCAAGCGAGGAGAAGCTCGCCATTTGCGCGATAAAGTCTTTATCTTCCATCGGATTGAGCGGGTCTTGGTTTTCTAGCTGAGCGAGCAAAATTTTGAGAAAGTCGTCTTTTCCTAAAATTTGATTGCCCGTTTTCCGTTCCGGCTGAACCGCGTTTGCCAGCCATAAGCTTCCATCAATCGCATTCGTTGTCATCCTCGTTCTTTTCCCCCTTATGCGTCAGCTTCGATCCCGTCTAGCGCAAACGGGAAGGAAGATGATGGCTCCCGCTTTTGTTTTTGCCGCGATTCGCCCTGCTGCTGTCCTCCTTGGCGGTTCCCGGAATACGGCGGCATAGCGGAGCGGTCATAATCCGACCAAACGGTCCATTTTTCGACCGTGATGGAACTCGCATCAAGCTGCTGAGCAAGCTGCGGCAAATGAGCGTAGAGCAACTCTTTCACCGCGTCGTTCGCCACGAGCAGCTTGGCGGCGAGCTTTCCACCTTCCTCTGTCATTTTCACCGTCACCGTCCCGAGATGTTCCGGATGCAGACGGATGACAAGCTGCATGACACCGTTTGGCAACTTCATCCACCGCGCCGACCTTAGCGCGTGGGCGACTTGATCAGCGACGCTTCCGCCAGCTGACGCCGGCATCTCGCCGATCAGCCCGACAGATGAAGAGGAGGGTGATAAAAGCGCAGGGGGAGTGGTGAATGAAGGAGCGGCCTCGCCGCCATGCCCCTTGTCCCCCCTTTTTGACAGCGAAACGTCTTTTTCGCCAGCCGGACGGACGGAAGAAGCTCCGTTAGGCAGCGCGACAACCGGCCTGTTGCCTCCCTGCTCATGGAATGGACGCTGGTCGCCGTCGCTCAGGAGCGGTGGAAACATCCCTGTTTTTCCGCTGGAAGGCGAAAAAGATTCAGCATCGATATGACCACTTTTCCGTCCGTCGGTTATGAACGCACGTTCAAATCCCGCTTCATCGGCCGCCGGCTGAGCGGCAATCGTTTCTTCACCATTCATCGCACCGACAAACGGAAATGTCCAATGATCACTCGTTTTCCCTTCCGCCTGCTGATCCGCCGCCAAAAGCGGCGCGCCTGCAGCTGCCGAAATTGGAGCAACAGCCCAAGCAGCCACGATGGAAGGGGCAAGCCACAATGATTCGATTTGCGCCGGCTTCTTTTCCGCTGAAGATGGTTGTCCGGCTGCGCCCGTTTCCATTCCGCCATTTTGCCAATCTGGCTCTTTGTTTTTGTTCGACTCCTCTTGAAACAAGCTAGTCTCTGCCCCAGCGGGCAATAACTCTTGTTGCTTGTGCGCAAGCAACGCCGCAAACACGTTTGCGTTTTCCGCCTCTTTTTTCACCGCCATAGCGCCTGCCGATAGCGGCGCGTTTGCTGTGATCGTTACTTTCATTCGGCCGCCTCCTTCCCCATCGCCCTTTTGCTTAACGATGCCAACAGTTTCGCCGCCTGCCCAGCCGGCATTTGTTCCAAAATGGCTGCCGCTTTGTCGCCGTCAATCTGGCTCAGTACACGGAGCGCTTCGCTCTCAGGCAGTTCCGCTAAAATAGCCGCCGCCTGTTTTTCCGACATGGCGTCATACATGCCGACGACATCTTCTTCCGTCAAGGCCGGCTCGTCAACAGGCTCAGCCTGAGCGTCCGTTTTCCCGCTTGGCGCAGACAGCTGGGCGATTTCCTTTTCCTTTGCCGCCAATTCGTTTTTCAACTGCTTGATTTGCTTTTGTTGGTCGGCGATCGTTCGTTTTTGCTGGTTGATCGTCTGCTGCTGAGCTTCAATCGTTTTTTGCAAAGCTTTCTCCCTTTTGCTCCAGTTGATCCACTCGGAGACAAACGGCGCCTTTATTGTCCACTGCTTTGCCGCCTTGGCCACATCAACGCCGGCAATGTTTAAAATCAACAACAGAAAGGAGGCAGCAAACGCACTCGGAATGACAATGACAAACAACAGCCATTGCCACCAACTCGCCTGCATTTCCTGTTCAACTTTGCTCTCCGCCATCTATACCTCTCCTTGCCTTGCAAAACGTTGAACCGCCATTTCATCGAGCAGGCGGCGTTCCGCTTCCCTCTCAAGCTGCTCGGCCCACCGCTTAATGCGCTCGCGCATTTTTTCGTATTTTTTCACTTCGATATTCAATTCCATCAAACGCTGTTGCCGGCGCTGCATCTGCTCGCGCGCCTGCATGACGACAAGCTGATAATGGTCGATCATCCGCTCTAAATTCGCCATATATTGCAGCCTAAGGCGAATGTCTCCAACGGACAGGCCGGCTTGAAGCTGTTCATCCCGAGCCGCCGCGCATTCTTCTTTTTCCTTGAGCAGGCGGTAAAGCGTTTCGGCTGCCTGCTCAAACCGGCGGACCGCCTCCTCGTATTCGCCAAGCGCCTTTTCTTTTTCTTTTTCTTTCATCGCCAGCACTTTTTGCAGCCGAAACGTCGGCGTCACATTTGTTCACCCTTTCATCGTCTGAACATGGCGCGCGATTTCTCACCGAACCGACAACAAGCGCAACAGGGCATCAATGCTTTCGGCGCGCGTCGTTTTTTCATCGATGTTTTGGCGGCAAAACGCCATCATTTGCGGATAAAATTCGATCGCCTCATCAATTTCTTGGGACGACCCCCGTTTGTACGCCCCGATTTGAATCAAATCCTCCGAATCGATATAAGTGGACAGAAGGCGGCGGAACCGGTTTGCCGCTTCGCGGTGCTCTGCGCTGATCATGTGGGGCATGACGCGGCTGACGCTTTTGAGCACGTTAATCGCCGGGTAATGCCCTTTGTTCGCCAGCTGGCGTTCCAACACAAAATGGCCATCCAAAATGCCGCGCACCGCATCAGCGATCGGCTCATTCATGTCATCGCCGTCAACAAGCACCGTATAAAACGCGGTGATCGTGCCGGAAGCGTTCGTTCCAGCCCGTTCAAGCAGCTTTGGCAGGAGGGCGAAGACCGATGGCGTATAGCCTTTCGTCGTCGGCGGCTCACCGACGGCAAGGCCAATCTCCCGTTGCGCCATAGCGACGCGGGTGACCGAGTCCATCATGAGCATAACATCCGCCCCTTGGTCGCGGAAATATTCGGCGATCGCCGTTGCCGTATAGGCGCCTTTGACGCGCATCAGCGCCGGCTGGTCGGACGTGGCGACGACGACGACCGAGCGGGCCAAGCCGTCCGGGCCAAGGTCGCGCTCTAAAAACTCGCGCACTTCGCGGCCACGCTCGCCGATTAAGGCGATGACGTTCACATCAGCCGACGTATGGCGGGCAATCATTCCCATGAGCGTGCTTTTGCCGACGCCCGAGCCAGCAAAAATGCCGACGCGCTGCCCCTTGCCGACGGCAAGCAGGCTGTCGATGACGCGGATGCCGACTTCAAGCGGTTCGACAATCGGCGGCCGAACGAGCGGATTGGGCGGATCGCGTTCGACCGAAACCGGCTTCAGCCCGGGCGGCAACGGGCTCCCGTCAAGCGGTTGGCCGAGCGGATCAAGAACCATGCCAATGAGCGCATCGCCGACGTGCACTTCAAGCGGTCGGCCGGTCGCTTCGACAAAACAGCCGGGAGCGATATGGGTCGTGGCGGAAAACGGCATAAGCAAGACGTGCTGTTCATGAAAGCCGACGACTTCGGCGGGAATTTTCCGGCATCCGCTCTGTTCATGGATGTAACAAAGATCCCCAATCGAGCTTTTCGGTCCTTTCGATTCCATCATCAAGCCGATGACGCGCGACACTTTGCCAAACCGTTTATACAAGTCGACAGCGTTGATTTCATCAAGAAGCGCCTGCCAGTTCAGAAAACGCCCCCTCCTTCAATCGCCGGTAGAGCGCCTCGCGCAGCCGCTCAAGCTGTACATCGACGCCCGCCTCGATGCGTCCAAACGGCGTCTCCACGACACATCCATATTCAGGAAGCGCATCGTCCGGGTAGATGAATAGATCAACGCGATGCGGAAACAGAGATTTCAGCAGCTCTTTTTGTTCTGCCACGATTTCGTAGCCGTGCGGATGCACATAAACGGCCACTTCCGTTTGCTGGCGCACTTCCTGCAACGCTTGGTGCACGAGCGGCAAAAAAGCGTTTCGATCGCCCTCAAGCGCGGCGCCGAGAATGCGTTCGGCCGCTTTTAACGCCACCTCCAGCATCGCCTCAGCCGTCGATTCGATGCGAGCGTAAAATTCGGTGTTCGCTCGCTCCGCCAAGCGGCGGGCTTGCTCAATCAACGCGCGGTGCTCGCTCAAAGCCTCCTCGCGCCCAGCCGCATAGCCGTCTTCATACCCGCGGGCGCGCGCTTCCTCGATGAGGCGCTCTTTCTCACGCTGCCATTCCTCTTTGTCGCGGGCCAACTGCTCGCGCACCGATTCGTAATATTGCTCTGCCTGGCGGCGAAGCTCGGCTGCTTCTTCCTTGGCGGCGGCGACCGCTTCCATCTCCCGTTGCCGATCGTCGCCGGACGATGGAAGATCGGAAACATGGCGCTGCACGACGATCGTCTTTTTCCCAGAGCGCACCGCCAATTTTGGCGCTTTAATGACGTTAGACAATAATATCATCTCCTCCCCCGCGCGCGATGACGATTTCTCCAGCCTCTTCGAGACGTCGGATCACGGCGACGATGCGCGATTGCGCCTCCTCGACATCACGCAGCCGGACTGGCCCCATATATTCCATTTCTTCTTTGAACGTCTCCGCCATTCTTGTCGACATGTTGCGGAAGACGATGTCTTTCACTTCATCGCTCGCCACCTTAAGCGCCAGCATCAAGTCATTGTTATCCACTTCGCGGATGACGCGCTGAATGGCGCGGTGATCGAGCGTCACGATATCTTCAAAGACAAACATCCGTTTTTTGATTTCCTCGGCCAGTTCCGGATCTTGGATTTCCAAGGCATCCAAAATCGTCCGCTCCGTGCTCCGATCGACTTGGTTCAGCACTTCCACGACCGCCTCAATGCCGCCGGCTTGCGTGTAATCTTGCACGACGGTCGCGGACAGCCGCCGCTCCAAAATTTGCTCGACTTCGTTGATAATCTCCGGCGATGTGCTGTCCATCAGCGCGATGCGCCGGGCGACATCCGCCTGCATTTCCTGCGGCAGCGCCGATAAAATTTGCCCTGCCTGTGCCGGCTCCAAATACGAAAGAATCAGAGCGATCGTTTGTGGATGTTCATTTTGAATGAAGTTTAACAGCTGCATCGGGTCGGCTTTGCGGACGAAATCAAACGGCCGCACCATCAGCGCTGATGTCAGGCGGTTGATGATCTGCATCGCCTTATCCGGGCCGAGCGCTTTTTCAAGCACTTCTTTCGCATAGGCGATGCCGCCTTGGGCAATGTAATCTTGCGCCAAGGCGAGCTGTCGAAACTCTTCAAGCACTTCCTCTTTTTGTTCGGCCGTCACTTGACGGACGTTGGAAATTTCTAGCGTCAGCTTCTCAATCTCTTCCTCGGATAAATGTTTATAGACAGAGGCCGACACATCCGGGCCGAGGGAAATAAGCAGGATGGCTGCTTTTTGCCTGCCCGACAGCCCGCCTTTTCGTTCGCGCTTTGCCATACGCCGTTCCCCCTACTCTTCCGATAGCCACGTTTTTAATAGTTTTGCAAACTCATCCGGCTTTTCTTTCGCCAGCCGCTCAAGCTGTCGACGGCGCAACGCTGCCTCCGTCTCCGGCGGCTCCGGCAAATCCGGCTCCGTCGAAAGCGGCGGAGTGAACAAGTGTTCTTCTTCCTCTTCCTCGTCTTCACGGCGGCGGCGCAACCAGAGGAACAACAGCAAGGCAACGAGCAACAGCGCTCCTGCACCGGCCGCATACCACCACCACGCCGGCCGATCCGGCGTTGATTGGGTGAATGTCGGCTTGCCGTTGAATTTTTGCACCGAAACGACGATGCGGTTGTTGATGTCTTGATCAGTGAGCGTTTGCGCCTCGCTTTTGTCAATTGACGTCCGAACGATCGTTCCTAGCAGTTTTTGAATATCATTGACCGTCTCGGGCGGCAGCGAGTTCGGATCATTAGGGTCAGGCGGCTCGACCATCACTTGGATGCCTAGGTCGCGGATTTTATATGGACTTTCGACGATTTGCTTTTTGATTTTGTTTACCTCATTGTTGATCGTCTCTTCGGTTCGTTCATAGTTGCCGTTTGTTGCGCCGTTTGCGTTTTGGTAGCCCGGCACTTCGTTCGCGCCCGTTCCAGCGGCGCCTCCGGGCGGCGCACCGCTCCCGGAGTACGTCTCTTTAATGCGCTGAACGCTGACGGCAATGCCCTCATTATTTTTCTCATCAACCGGGGCGACTAAGTTTTCTTCCCGCTTTTCTTGCGTAAAGTCAATGTCGGCCGTCACGGAAACGACGACTTTATCCTGCCCCATCATCGTGCCGAGCAGTTGCTGCACTTGGCGTTGAATGTCGCGCTCGATCTGCTTTTTGATTTGCTGCTGCGAGGCGAATGTCGTTCCTGTCGAATTTTCGCCGTCGTTTTTTAAATCGTAATACTCAAAAAACTGATTCATAATGACGATATTATCTGTAGAGAGATTCGGAACACTTTTGGCGACGAGATGATAGAGCGCTTTGATTTGCTCGTCGCTGAATTGATAGCCCGGCTTCGTCTTCAGCACGATCGAAGCCGAGGCTTCCCCTTTCTCATCGGAAACGAATACGCTCGGCTGCGGAAGGTTGATCATGACTTTGGCGTCCTCGACGCCGTCGATCGTCTTGATCAAGTTGGCGAGCTCCGTTTGCATCGCCTTCAGCTTCACCATATTGAACTCGTTATCCGTCATGCCGAAGCTCGCGTTTTGGCCGAAAAATGAATAGTCAATGACTCCACTGTTCGGGATGCCTTCAGCAGCGAGCTCGACTTTCAGCGCGTCCACTTGCTCTTTCGGCACTTTAATCGTCGTCCCGCCGTCCGCCACTTCGGCCGGAACGCCGCGCTGGTCAAGCGTTGCTTTAATTTGCCCCGCTTCTTGCGGCGACAAATTGCTGTAGAGGGGCACCATTTCCGTCCTTGTGGCGAAAAAGACGCCGACGCCAACGGCCAAAAGCACGGCCGCTGCCGCAGTGAGCACGAGCCATTTCTGTTTTTTTGTCCGTTCCTGCCAAAACGCGCGAGCGCGGCTCCACCACTCTTTCCATTTCCTTCTCATACAATTCCCCCGATGATCCAATACCTGCCGCCATAGCGCAACAATGGCGGCGGCTTCCGTATGTATTGCGATTCATTGCTGCTACAATGGCATGCGCATCATTTCTTGATACGCCTCGATCGCTTTGTTGCGGATCTCCAGCGTCAGCTGCAGCGTGATGCTCGCTTTTTGCGCGGCGATCATCACATCATGCAACTGAACGTTCTCCCCGCGAACGAGCTTTTCCGTCAGCGCATCGGCTTGAATTTGCGCTTCGTTCACGCGGTTGAGCGCCTCTTTGAAAAATGCGGCGAATTGCTTTTGCGCCTCAGCCGGCTTCGCTGGGGGCGAAACGGCGGAAGACATCGTCAGCCCAATGCGGCTTGCTCCATCAATCATCGTTTATCCCCCTCGCATGCTATTTCCCGATCTCGAGCGCCTTCATGAGCATTCCTTTTGAAGCATTCAACACCGTAACGTTCGCCTCATACGAACGCGTCGCCCCGATCAAGTCCACCATTTCTTTCAGCGGGTCGACGTTTGGCAGACGCACATAGCCGTCGGCGCCCGCATCCGGGTGATTCGGGTCGTAGACGAGTTTAAACGGCGCCGGATCATCGACAATTTCGCGCACCCGCACTCCGCCGTCCACCGCGTCGGCACGGCCGAGCGCAGCCTGCAAATAGCCCGAAAACGACCCGCTGCGCGGTTCAATGATGACCATTTTGCGGCGGTACGGCTCCCATTCGCCGTTGACAAGGCGGGCGCGCGTCGTATCGACGTTAGCGATGTTGGAGGCGATCACGTCCATGCGCAACCGTTGGGCGGTCAACGCCGAAGCCGAAATGTTTAGACTTTAAAACAAAGACACCCGTTATTTCCCTCCTTTAATCACTGTTTTCAACGTTGTAAATTTGCCGTTGAGCCGCTCGATTAAGGCATTGTAATAAATTTGGTTTTCTGCTAGTTTTGACATTTCCTGATCGATATCGACACTGTTTCCATTATGATTGTAACTCACCGTTGTGTCCGTCGTCACGATGATTTTTCCATTTTGTTCGTTTGGAAACGAAAAATGCTTCGGATTCGTCCGTTTGGCCTCAAGCCGAAACGCCCGTTCCAATTCAGCCTGAAAGCGCACATCTTTCGCCTTATAGCCCGGCGTATCGGCGTTGGCGATGTTGTCGGCGATCGCCTGTTGGCGAAGCGCAGCGTAGCGAAGCCCTTGTTCAAGCCAACCGATCGTCGCTGAAAAGAGCGCCAATGGAATCCCCTCTTTTCTCCTATTTTTCGACAATTTCTGCTAGTTTTCATTTTACGGGAAAGAAAACCCAATGTATAGACGGAACTTGGTACTATTTTTCGACGATGCCATTACAGAAAAACGATGCCAAGGATGTTTGTCAAAACAAAAAACCCGCCGGGCCAAAATACCCAGCGGGCTTAGGCGGCTGCGCCGTTCAGCTCGATTTCAATTTTTCAAGTTCGCTTAAAAACTTGTCGTTCAATACTTTAATGTACGTTCCTTTCATGCCGAGTGAACGCGATTCGATCACGCCGGCGCTTTCTAGTTTGCGCAGAGCATTGACAATGACCGAGCGGGTGATGCCGACGCGGTCGGCGATTTTGCTCGCGACAAGCAGTCCTTCCGTTCCGTCAAGCTCCTCAAAAATGTGTTCGATCGCCTCAAGCTCGCTGTAAGAAAGGGAGCTGATCGCCATTTGCACGACCGCCTTGCTGCGCGCTTCCTCTTCAATTTCTTCCGCCTTTTCACGCAGAATTTCCATGCCGACGACCGTCGCACCGTATTCAGCCAAAATGAGATCGTCATTGTCAAACTCGCGGTCAAGGCGCGATAAAATGAGCGTGCCGAGCCGCTCGCCTCCGCCGTTGATCGGAACAATCGTCGTCAAGCCGGTTTTGAACAAGTCACGATTTTCCACTGGAAACGCCGTATATTCGCTATTAATATCAATATTAGGAGACGTTTCCGTAATGTTGAACAAGTTTTTCGTGTATTCTTCCGGAAACTGGCGCTCCTCCAGCATTCGCTTCATCCGTTCGTTTTCAATCGATTGTTTAATGGCGAATCCAAGCAGTTTGCCGCGGCGGCTGACGACAAACACATTGGCTTCAATCACTTCGCAAAGCGTTTCTGCCATTTCTTTAAAATTGACCGGCCGCCCGGCCGCCTTTTGCAACATGGCGTTGATTTTCCGCGTTTTCTCTAGCAAGTTCATTGATTTCATCTCCTCCTCATAAAATAAACTCGCTTAAATCTTTGTTTTTGACGATGCTGCCGAGTTTTTGCTCGACATATTGCGGTGTGATGACGACCTTGTCGATTCCGATGTCCGGCGCCTCAAACAGCAAGTCTTCCAGCAGTTTTTCCAAAATCGTGTGCAACCGGCGCGCACCGATGTTGTCGGTCGTCTGGTTTACTTCAAACGCCACCTCGGCAATCTTACGAATAGCATCGTCAGAAAATTCAAGACTTATACCTTCTGTTGCCAAAAGAGCTTGATATTGTTTAATGAGCGCGTTATTCGGCTCGACTAATATTCTTACGAAATCGTCGACCGAAAGTTTCGCAAGTTCGACGCGGATCGGGAAACGGCCTTGCAGCTCAGGGATCAAATCCGACGGTTTCGCCATATGGAACGCGCCGGCGGCGATGAATAAAATATGGTCTGTTTTCACCGGTCCGTACTTCGTCATGACGGTCGACCCTTCGACAATTGGCAAAATGTCGCGCTGCACCCCTTCGCGCGAGACGTCGGCCGAGCCGGACACCGCTCCGCTGCGGGCGATTTTGTCGATTTCATCGATAAAAATGATGCCGGACTGTTCAGCCAGGCGGACGGCCTCTTGCGTCACTTCATCCATGTCGATCAGCTTTTGCGCTTCCTCGTTGATGAGCACTTTGCGCGCTTCACTCACTTTGAGACGCCGCTTTTTGCGCCGCTTCGGCATGAGGCTGCTCAAGGCGTCCTGCATGTTCATCCCCATCTGCTCAATGCCTGCCCCTTGCAAAAAGTCAAACCATAACGGCGTCTGTTCCTCGATTTCAATCGTCACCATCTCGTTCTCCAACTGCCCGTTTGCCAACTGCCAAGCAACTTGGCGCCGCTTTTGTTCCACCTGTTCATCCTCATGGCTGTAGCTGTTGTCCGCTTGGGCTCCTTGGCCGCCAAACAGCAGCTCAAGCGGATTTTTGATTGTCTGCTTTGGCTTGCCCGGAACAAGCAGTTCAACAAGCCGCTTGTTCGCCTGCTGTTCAGCCCTGTCTTTCACTTCGTTCATTTTTCGTTCTTTCACGAGCCTAACTGACGTTTCCACCAAATCGCGCACCATCGATTCGACGTCGCGCCCGACATAACCGACTTCGGTGAATTTCGTCGCTTCGACTTTGATGAACGGGGCGCCGACGAGTTTGGCGAGCCGGCGGGCGATCTCGGTCTTCCCGACCCCGGTCGGGCCGATCATTAAAATGTTTTTCGGCATCACTTCATCGCGCAATTTTTCATCGAGCAAACTGCGGCGGTACCGGTTGCGAAGCGCGATCGCCACCGCCTTTTTTGCCTCTTTTTGCCCGACGATGAACTGATCGAGCTTTTCGACAATCTGCCGTGGAGTCAACGTTTCCGCCATCATCGGCCTCCTCCTTTTTACAGCTCTTCGACAATAATATGGCCGTTCGTATAAACGCAAATGTCAGCAGCGATCTCGAGCGCCGCCTTGGCAATCTCTTTCGCGGTCATCGAGCCGCCGGCGTACTTCTTCAACGCACGCCCAGCAGCCAACGCATACTGACCGCCCGAGCCGATGGCAAGCATGCCATCATCCGGCTCAATCACTTCGCCCGTGCCGGAGACAAGCAACAAATGCTGTTTGTCCATAACAATGAGCATCGCCTCGAGGCGGCGCAACACTTTATCGCTCCGCCACTCTTTCGCCAGCTCAACCGCCGCGCGCGGCAAGTTGCCATTCCATTGTTCGAGCTTGCCTTCAAACATTTCAAACAGCGTAAACGCGTCAGCGACGGAGCCGGCAAAACCGGCGAGCACGTTTCCTTGGAACAGCCGCCGCACTTTTTTCGCTGTATGCTTCATGACGACCGCATTGCCGAACGTCACTTGGCCGTCTCCAGCCATGGCGGATGCGCCGTTATGGCGGATGGCAAAAATTGTCGTCGCATGAAAGGCTCCCATCATTTCCCCTCCTTGCCTGCGGGTTACGCCCGCGGATGCGCCTGCAAATAAATATGCCGCAGCCGGTCTTTCGTTACATGTGTATACACTTGCGTCGATGACAAATGCGCATGACCGAGCAGTTCCTGCACTGAACGGAGATCGGCCCCTTCGTTGAGCAAATGAGTCGCAAACGTATGCCGAAGCACGTGCGGGCTGATGTTTTGCGTCAGCGCAGCGGCTTCGACAATCCGATCCAAAATATGGCGCACTCCCCGAGGCGTGAGCGGATTGCCTCGGGCGTTGACAAATAAATAGCGGTGGTCCGCCGGCAGCTTTCTTGTCAGTTCGCGTCGGCCCCTATGGATATACCGTTCAAGCGCTTCGCGGGCCGGACGGCCGAACGGAACGTAGCGCTGCTTGTTTCCTTTGCCGTGAATGAGCACGGTTTCCGCAACAAAATCGACATCAGACAGCTGTATGTGACAACATTCACTAACCCGAGCGCCAGTCGCGTACAACAACTCAAGCAGCGCCGCATTGCGCTGGCCTAGGGCCGTATTTTCATCATTGACAAGAAACAATGCTTCTAATTCTTTTGGGTATAAAAAATTAGGAATTTTTTGCTCTTTTTTCGGCAGTGTCGCGAGCGCAAACGGGTTTTCGGCCGCCCGCCCTTCGCGCAACAAAAACTTGTAAAAGCTGCGCAGACTCGAAATTTTGCGGGCGACCGAACGGCTGGCCAACTGTTGCTCGTATAGTTTCGTCAAATATAAACGAACGTCGCTGTAGGACACTTCATTGAGCGCGCCGATTCCTTCCTCATCCATAAACCGGAAAAACTGCTCAATGTCACGCCGGTAACACACAATAGTATATTGTGAATAATTTTTCTCGATTTGTAAATATTCCATGAATAATTGTAACGCAAGTTTCGAATTCTCCATCGCCTCACCCCGCAACGGCTACTACATCGTACCATATTCATCCGCATGAATGCAACTGTTTTTTTATAAAATTCTGAATTGTATCCGATGCCTATTCAAGCTTCTAGCCGCTCTTCATAGTCGCACGCCGTGCATTGCACTTGCACACCTTTTTTCAGCACTTTCTCCACAAGCAGCCCCGCGCATTTCGGACACGGGCGGGCGAGCGGTTTATCCCACGAGACGAAGTCGCAATCCGGGAAACGGTCGCAGCCGTAAAACACCCGCTTTCTTTTCGTGCTGCGCTCGACGATGTTGCCCTCGCGGCATTTCGGGCACTTGACGCCGATTTCTTTGACAATCGGCTTCGTATGGCGGCATTCCGGAAAATTCGAGCAGGCGATAAACTTGCCGAAACGGCCCATTTTGTACACCATCGGACTGCCGCACACCTCGCAGTCAATGCCGGCCGGCTCATCCTTAATCTCAACTGCGCGCATTTCTTTTTCCGCCACTTTCAACCGTTTTTCAAATTCGCGGTAAAACTCGTCGACGACTTTGATCCATTCCACTTTCCCTTCTTCAATTTCGTCCAATTCTTTTTCCATTTTCGCCGTAAACTCGACATCGATAATTTCCGGGAAAAATTCGAGCATCAGCTCTACAACGATTTCGCCGAGCTCGGTCGGGACAAACCGCTTGTTCTCAAGGACGACATAGTTGCGTTTTTGGATCGTATCAAGCGTCGGGGCATACGTCGACGGGCGGCCGATGCCGAGTTCCTCCAACGTTTTGACGAGGCGGGCTTCCGTGTAGCGCGGCGGCGGCTGAGTAAAGTGCTGCTTCGATTCGATCGTTTCGCTCTCAACCGTTTCCTCTTCTTCCAAATCCGGGAGGATACGGTCCTGCTCTTCCGTTTGATCGTCCGTTCCTTCAATATACACTTTCATAAACCCTGGAAATTTCACCTTCGAGCCGCTGGCGCGGAACACGACACCGTTGTTTTCCAACTCGACGCTCATGGTGTCAAGCACGGCGGCCGCCATTTGACTGGCGATGAACCGTTCCCAAATGAGTTTATACAACCGAAACTGGTCGCGCGTCAAATACGGTTTCACTTTGTCCGGATCGCGAAATGCCGATGTCGGGCGAATCGCTTCGTGGGCGTCTTGGGCGTTCGTGCTTTTCTTCTCTTTCCGCTTTTCCTGGTTGACATACATAGCGCCGAACGTCGCCTCGATATATGCCGCCGCCTCTTGCTGCGCCGTCTCGGCGACGCGCGTTGAATCGGTGCGCATATACGTGATCAAACCGACCGTCCCTTCGCTGCCAAGATCGATTCCTTCGTACAGCTGCTGGGCGATCATCATCGTCTTTTTCGTCCGGAAATTCAGTTTGCGCGCCGCTTCCTGCTGAAGCGACGACGTCGTAAACGGCGGCACGGGGCTGCGCTTGCGCTCTCGTTTTGTCACCGTTTTCACCGCAAATGCCGTTCCGTTTAAGCGGTCCAGCACGGCTTTCACATCCGCCTCCGTCTTTAAATCGCGCTTTTGTCCGTCAATACTGTAAAACGAGGCGGCAAACGTCTCTCCTTCTTTTTGAAACGTCGCTTGAATCGTCCAATATTCTTCCGGCTGAAACTCGCGAATTTCTCGTTCCCGATCGATGATGAGGCGCAGCGCCACCGATTGGACGCGGCCGGCGCTTAATCCTTTTTTCACCTTTTTCCATAAGAGCGGGCTGATGTTATAGCCGACGAGGCGGTCGAGCACGCGCCGCGCCTGCTGGGCGTCAACAAGATTCATATTGATCGCGCGCGGCTGCTGAAACGATTGCTGAATAGCATCCTTCGTGATCTCATGAAAGACAACGCGGCAATCAGAGTGAATGTCCAGATCGAGCATGTGGGCCAAATGCCAGGCGATCGCCTCTCCTTCGCGATCGGGGTCGGCGGCAAGAAACACTTTTTTCGCTTTTTTCGCCGCCGTTTTCAACTCTTTGATCACCTGGCCTTTGCCGCGGATCGTAATGTATTTCGGCTCGTAGCCGTGGTCTATATCAACGCCCATTTGGCTTTTTGGCAAATCGCGGACGTGGCCCATCGACGCTTTGACTGTATATTTTTTTCCCAAGTATCGTTCGATCGTCTTCGCTTTCGTTGGCGATTCGACGATAACTAAGTAGTCTGACATCCATCTTCCACCCCTAGGAGGTAAATTGAAATCTTCATTATTATTAATGATTATTGCCGCATTTGTCAAACATGTGCATTACACGTACGGGAATTCATCCAAAATGTCCGCCGCTTCTTGCACTAGTTTTGCCCCGTGCTGAATGAGCGTATTCGGCCCGGCGGATTCCGCCAAACCGATCGGGCCGGGGACGGCGAACACTTCCCGCCCTTGCTCAAGCGCATACGCGGCGGTAATGAGCGAACCGCTTTTTCGCTTCGCCTGCACGACAAGCGTGCCGAGCGACAGCCCGCTGATGATGCGATTGCGCGCGGGAAACTGCCATGCCTGTGGGCGCGTTGCCGGCGGATGCTCAGCGATGACCAACTGTTCGTTCATCAGCCGGGTGGCGAACGGTCGATGTTCTTTCGGATAAATGTGGTCCAGCCCACCGGCGATGACGGCGATCGTCGACCCGCCATGCTGGACGGCGAGTTGGTGGGCGCACACGTCAATCCCAAACGCGAGCCCGCTGACGATCGTAAAGCCGGCGGCAACAAGCGGCGGCACCAATTTGTTCAACGCTTCGATTCCTTCCTTCGTCGGCCGCCTCGTGCCGACGATGCTGATCAGTTTCCGCTCCTGAAGCAAAGCGGAGTCCCCCTTTGCATACAGCACCCACGGCGGGGCGTATATATATTTAAGCAGCGGTGGATAGTCGGAATCAAATACAGTGATCACACGAATGCACCGGCCCTTATATGTTTTTATCACACGTTGCACATCGATGGAATGCAAATCATGAAAAAAAGCGGTCCATTGAGCGTCGGAAAGCGGAACGAGCGGGCGGAGATCATGAGGAGGCAGAGAAAATGGAGCGGTGAGCGTCGGATCAGCCTTAAGCAAGGAATGAATCGTCTTCCATCCCGCCCCGCGGCAATGATGGAGATGGATAAGTCGGTCGCGGACCGTATCGTACATACTGCTCCCCTTTCTTTTTTCACCTTCAGCATATGGATCTATAGGTGCAACGAAAACGTTTAACATATCCTTGACGGAAAAGCCGCCTGTCTATTTTTTCGACTGTCGGAGGCAAGCCGCAGGCTTCCTCGTCACGCCTTGGCGTGACGGAAGACCGAACAGCCACACGCTTCACAGACCCATACATGGGTCTTTAAGCGGCGTTGTTCGGTCGCCCGACAGTCGATCCAATTGCTCTGTAAAAGCGGCAAATGGTAAAGCTTCAAATTGCATCTATAGCATGATATGCAACACCCCGCACGAGGACGTGCGGGGCCAAACCATTAGTGCGTTTTGCATTTTTCGTACAAGCCGCGTTCTTTCAGCACAGAAATGAGCGTTTCGCCGATGACGGCCGGCGTTTCCGCCACTTTAATGCCGCATTCGGTCATTTTTTTGATTTTCTCTGCGGCCGTGCCTTTGCCGCCGGAAATGATCGCGCCGGCATGGCCCATCCGTTTGCCCGGAGGCGCCGTTTGCCCGCCGATAAAGCCGACGACCGGTTTCGTCATGTTCGCTTTCACCCATTCGGCCGCTTCTTCTTCCGCCGTGCCGCCGATTTCACCGATCATAATGACCGCGTACGTTTCTTCGTCTTCATTAAACGCCTTCAACACATCGATGAAGTTTGTGCCGTTGACCGGGTCGCCGCCGATGCCGACCGCCGTCGACTGGCCGATGCCGGCTTGCGTCAGTTGGTGAACGGCTTCGTACGTCAGCGTGCCGGAACGGGAAACAATGCCGACATGTCCTTTTTTATGGATGTAGCCCGGCATAATGCCGATTTTGCACTCTTCCGGCGTAATGACGCCCGGGCAGTTCGGGCCGATGAGGCGCGTCTTTTTGCCCTCCATGTACCGTTTCACTTTCACCATATCAAGCACCGGAATGCCTTCGGTGATGCAAACGACAAGGTCGAGTCCCGCGTCGACCGCTTCCATGATGGCATCCGCAGCGAAGGCCGGCGGAACGTAAATGACCGAGGCGTTCGCTCCCGTTCTTTCGACCGCTTCCGAAACAGTGTCAAACACCGGCACGCCTTCGACTTCCGTGCCGCCTTTGCCCGGCGTGACGCCGCCGACGATGTTCGTCCCGTACTCGATCATCTGCTTTGTATGGAACAGCCCTTGCGAACCGGTAATCCCTTGCACGATCACTTTCGTGTCTTTATTGACAAAAACGCTCACGTGTCTCCCTCGCTTTCTTAACGTACTAGCTCGACGATTTTTTGTGCTCCGTCCGCCATCGATTCGGCCGCAATAATGTTTAAGCCTGACTCTTGCAAAATCTTTTTCCCAAGCTCAACGTTCGTTCCTTCAAGCCGGACGACAAGCGGAAGCGTCAAACCGACTTGCTTCGTCGCCGCGACGATGCCGCTCGCGATGACATCGCATTTCATAATGCCGCCGAAAATGTTGACGAAAATGCCTTTGACGTTCGGGTCGGACAAAATGATTTTGAACGCTTCCCTTACTTTTTCCTCGCTGGCGCCGCCGCCGACATCGAGGAAGTTGGCCGGCTCGCCTCCGTAATATTTGATGATGTCCATTGTCGCCATCGCCAAGCCGGCGCCGTTGACCATGCAACCGATGTTGCCGTCAAGAGCGATGTAGTTCAAGTCGTATTTCGACGCTTCGACTTCTTTCGGGTCTTCTTCATCCAAGTCGCGGTATTCAAGGATGTCCGGATGGCGGTATAAGGCGTTTGAATCGAAATTCAGCTTCGCATCAAGCGCCATCACTTTGCCGTCGCCGGTGACGACAAGCGGGTTGATTTCGGCGATCGAGCAGTCTTTATCGACAAACACTTGGTACAAGCCCATCATAAATTTGACCGCTTGGTTGACGAGATGCTTCGGAATGTTGATGTTGAAAGCCAATCGGCGCGCTTGGAACGCTTGGAGCCCGACGGCTGGATCGATGTATTCTTTAAAAATTTTCTCCGGCGTTTTCGCCGCCACTTCTTCGATTTCCGTTCCGCCTTCTTCCGACCCCATTAACACGACGCGCGAGGTGGCGCGGTCGACGACAAGGCCGATGTAGTATTCTTTTTGGATGTCGCACCCTTCTTCAATCAACAGCCGTTTCACTTCTTTTCCTTCCGGGCCGGTTTGATGGGTGACGAGCACTTTGCCGAGCAATTCGCTGGCGTATGTACGGACTTCCTCGAGGCTTTTTGCCACTTTCACCCCGCCCGCTTTGCCGCGCCCGCCGGCATGAATTTGCGCTTTGACGACACACACCGGCGCGCCGAGCTCTTTCGCCGCTTCGACCGCTTCATCCACCGTGAACGCGACGCGGCCGTTCGGCACGCTCACACCATAGCTTCGCAAAATTTCTTTTGCTTGGTATTCATGAATGTTCATGCGCCAACCTCCTATGTATAAAATCAAAAAAGTCTTAGCGCTTTCATTTTATACCTAACATTTCGCGCTTGTCCACCGTTTCGCCGCAAAATTAAGAAAGCGGGGAATAGGAAAATTACCCCTTCCCCGCTCTTTCTCCTTTCGCTTCCTGATCAAGCTGATACAAAAACGCGAACAATTCAGCCACTAAGGCGTACAGCTCCTCCGGGATCATTTCGTTGATCTCCACTTTCCCCAGCAGCTCAACAAGCGTCGGATCTTGGCGAATCGGCACGCCGTGCTGCCGGGCGGCGGCGATGATCGCTTCGGCGACCTTGCCAACCCCTTTCGCCTTGACGATCGGAGCTGCGTCAAGTGCCGCATCGTAAGACAAGGCGACTGCTTTTTTCCGCTCCTCGTTCATGCTTGGCAATCCACCTCGCTGCAACTGTCGGCAAACAGAAAAACGGAAGGCGGAGGAGGGGCGGAACGCGTTGCCTTTACATCAATGCCTGAAAGCGCATAGCCGTGCGCCTGAAACCGCTCTTTGACAAGCGGAGCCATCCGAGCGGCAGCAACCGCCAACCGCGGATCATCGTGAAAAATGGAGATGTGGACGATCCGTCGTTGCACGCGCATATCAACGATCACCTCTCCCAGCTCTTCAAGCGTCAGGCAACAAACAATGCGGTTGTAATCGGCATCAAGCGGCCCGCCTTGTTTCCTCCTTCCTTGCCAGCACACAGCAAAATCGCTGCTGCGGCCGCCAAGCGGCAATGGAAACGAAATCCATACGTGCTCAATGAGCCCATCGCCGCCAGCAGCGATGGCCATGCCATCGAGCTGGTCGAGAATCGCTTCGGCCGCCCTCTTGGCCCCTTCGCTCCCCGATTCATGAAGAAAGCGAAGAAGCAGCCGTTTCAACGACGGGGCGGAAGGCAAATCCTCGATTTTCCCAACACGGACGAGCGCCGCCTCGTCCTCAAGCCCAAGCCGCACGGCCGCTCGCCTCAGCCAGCAAAACAGCGACAGCGCCGGATCTCTCGTCGCTCGAGCGGCCGCCCACAACTTCGCTTCCGCGGCGGGCAGCGCTCCGCTTTGATAGGCAGCATCAAGAGCTGCCCACCGTTCCAAAAACGCCTCCTCGTCCGTCAAGCCGAGCTGCCGAATGATATCGACAAACCGGCGGCATTGCACCGCCTCCCGAAGCGCCAAGCGGCGGTCCTCCGGCAACGGGGCGAGCCCAAGGCGGGCAAGAAGCGCGCGGGCCGTTTCGGCCTCTTCCTCCCCTGACAGCAACAAACGCACGGCCGCCTCGTAAGCGGACAGCGGCGGTGAAAGAAACTTCTCCATCGCCCGGCTGAGCTCAAGCGCCGCCGGATGGGCGGAAAGGGAGGCAATGGCCGCTTTCAGTTTCCCCAACCCCTCAGCGAGCGGCACCCCGGTTTTGGCTGCCCATAGCGCGCGAAACACGGCTGAAGAGAACGGCAGCCGGCGGCGAAACAAATGGGCGAGCACGTCTTCGGCCGCGTCCGGCTGGCCGGTCTCTTTCACCGCTTCAGTCAGTGCGGCAATTTCCTCTTTCGTTGCAGCCGCGCCAGCTTTCAGCGCTTGGCGGAGCACCGGCAGCGCCGCATCCGGCAGTTTCCACGCTTTTTGCCACCGGCGCACCGCCTCTTCACCTGACGGAGCAGACGCCGGTTCGGAAAGGGGAATGGCTTTCCAATAAATTGTTCCTTTTCGTTCGTGAATTTCAAACAAATACAAACGTCCGACGGCAAGCGGCGCCTCCAAACGGGCGCGCACAAGCTGTCCGCCAGCGCGGACGAGCGCCGCCCGCTCCCCGGTTTCCATCTCCTCGACCCGCTCCACTCGGCCGACGACGGCCTGCCCCGGCTGAAACCGCCGGCTGGATGTCGCGTCGCGGACAGCGGTCGTTGGCATTGTCCGCTCCATGCGCTCGACCATTTCGTCCCATCCCTTCTTCTAGAGCTGCTCGCTCGCCTTCAGCACCTCCCTCACCGGTGCGAACGAACGACGGTGCTCAGGCGTAACGCCGTAGCGGCGGATCGCCTCGAAATGTTCCGGCGTTCCGTAGCCCATATGGCGCGCGAACCCGTATTGTGGATAGCGGCGATCCAGTTCTTTCATCCACCGGTCGCGCGTCACTTTGGCGATGACCGACGCAGCGGCGATTGAAGCGCTGTTGGCGTCTCCTTTTATGAGGCGCTGTTGCGGCAGTGGGCACGGCACCGCCATCGCATCAACAAGCAAATGTTCAGGCGGCGGGGAAAGGGCGTTCACCGCTTTCGCCATCGCTTGCCTTGTCGCTTCGTAAATATTCCTTTCATCGATCTCCGCCGCGCTGACGATGCCGATGCCGATGGCGACGGCGCACGCTTCAATTTG
This sequence comes from [Bacillus] caldolyticus, assembly GCF_003595605.1. Taxonomy (NCBI): domain Bacteria; kingdom Bacillati; phylum Bacillota; class Bacilli; order Caryophanales; family Anoxybacillaceae; genus Geobacillus; species [Bacillus] caldolyticus. Next base: position 815,767 of record NZ_CP025074.1, read on the forward strand.
CGCAAACAATGCCTCGCGCTTTTCCGGCGTCAGCCGCTTCGAGTCGTCAAGCCCCGGCAAATAGGCGTCTTTCGGCAAGATGACCGCGGCGGCGACGACCGGGCCGGCCAGCGGGCCGCGCCCGGCCTCATCAATGCCGGCGATCCGTCTAACGCCAGCGGCGTATAGTTCCCTCTCATAACGCATTAGTTCTTCCCACCGCTGCTCGATGGCGTGCCGGCGCGCTTTCTGCCTTTCAAAACGGGCAAGAAGCGCCTGCACGCTTTTTCGCTCATCCTGCCGCAGCATCTCCCAGCGCGGGTCGTCCGCGCCAAGCTTCGGAAGCAGCGCTTCAATGTCTTTCACCGTATACCGCTTCATGCTCCTCTCCCTCTTCTACTTATTACTATCGGCTCTGTTTGGCCGACCGTAAAGCACCGCCGGCAAAAAACGCCCGCCGGACGCGCTACGTCCGTGAAGCGGGCGTTTCAAAGCTTAAGCGGCCTAATTTTTCCGTGCGGATGTCATACAAAACGATGTCAGCCACTTTATCGTAGTCAACAGCGCCGCCTGACGTCAAGCAGCCGCGCCGCCTTCCGATGGTGTCAAACAAGGCGACGATGTCATCAGGAATGTCATCAAGGCCGTAGCGCTCCGCAAGCCGGTTGGGATAGTGAGTCGACAAAAAGCGGAGCGCATAGACGGCGACATCCTGCAAGTTTAAAATTTCGTCCTTAATGGCGCCGGTCACCGCCAACTTGTAGCCCACGTCCTCATCCTCAAATTTCGGCCATAGGATGCCTGGGGTATCAAGCAGCTCCATTTCTTTGCCCACTTTGATCCATTGCTGCGCTTTTGTCACCCCCGGCTTGTCGCCGGTTTTCGCGATATGGCGGCCGGCGAGCCGGTTGATCAGCGTCGACTTGCCGACGTTCGGGATGCCGACGATGAGCGCCCGAACCGGGCGCGGGTTTTTAATCCCTTTCGCCCGCATTTTCTCGAATTTGTCTTTCACCATCTCTTTCGCTGCCGCCGCGATTTGCCGGACTCCTGTTCCGCTTTGAGCATCGATGGGCAAAGCCAGCCGCCCTTGATCGTGGAAATAGCGGATCCACTGTTCGGTCACCGCCTCATCGGCCATATCAGCCTTATTGAGCAAAATGAGGCGCGGCTTTTGTCCGAGAATCTCGTCGATCATCGGGTTGCGCGAGGACATCGGCACACGGGCGTCAAGCAGCTCAAACGCTACGTCGATCAACTTTAATTTTTCTTGCACTTCCCGCTTGGCCTTCGCCATATGGCCGGGGAACCATTGAATCACTGTCATTGGCATCACCTGCCTCGTTTATTTCACAATCCGGGCGTCAGCCAACGGCCAATACACAAGATTCGCCTTGCCAACGACTTTGGACATCGGAATGAAGCCGATATGGCGGCTGTCTTTGCTGAAACGGCGATTGTCGCCCATGACAAACAAATGCCCCGGCGGCACCGTGCTTCGCCCGGTCAGTTCCTCCAAAGTGAACGATTCCGTCAGTGGACCGCCGTCGGACAACTGCTTTTTATACTCGTCCAAATACGGCTCTTCATACGGCTTGCCATTGATATAGAGCGTATCATTTTTGTATTCAATTCGGTCGCCCGGCAGGCCGATGACTCGCTTAATATAGTCTCTCCCTTCTTCGGCGTGAAAAACAATGATATCGAAACGGTGCGGCATGCCGATTTTATACGCCAGTTTATTGACGATCATCCGCTCATGGTTATGTAATGTCGGCATCATCGAATAACCGTCGACGATGATCGGAGCGAAAATAAAGTAGCGGATGCCCCCGGCGAGCAAGACGGCAACGACGATCGCTTTCATCCATTCACGCCATTCGCTTTTTTTCTGTTCCATTGTCCACCCACCTAAATCAAAGTTTGCAGTCGTGGATCACTACCGTAATCATCATTGGCGGTAGTGAAAAAAGGAGCTTGAAAGCAAGCTCCTTTTCCGCTGTGATCCACCGTTGTCCATTATTGCGCTGCGTTCGTATTTTCCTTGATGCGCGCCGCTTTGCCGCGAAGTTCGCGCAAGTAGTACAATTTCGCGCGGCGGACTTTCCCGCGGCGGATGACTTCCAGCTTGGCGATTTTCGGCGTATGCACCGGGAATGTGCGCTCAACGCCGACGCCATAGGACACTTTGCGGACCGTGAACGTTTCGCTGATGCCCGCTCCGCGCCGTTTAATGACGACACCTTCAAACACTTGGATGCGTTCGCGGTTGCCTTCGACGACTTTCACATGAACGCGCACCGTGTCGCCCGGGCGGAAATCCGGCAAATCCGTCCGCAGTTGTTCTTTCGTAATCTCTTGGATTAAATGATGCATCATGATCCACTCCTTCCACAGATGTTCATGCCAATGATCTCTTCATTGCAGCGGAACATCGTTTTCCATCCTCAAGCCAATCGCTTAAGGTCACACAAAAGACATGATAGCATAAACTGTTGACTCAGGCAATAGCTATTCGCGCTCCTTTTCCCACTCTTTCAGCCATTGCTTTTGCTTGTCTGTAAGCGGATATTCATCGAGCAAGTCCGGACGGCGCAAAAACGTGCGCCGGAGCGATTCCTTCTCGCGCCACTCGGCGATGAGCTGATGGTTGCCAGAAAGCAGAATATCCGGCACTTTCATGCCACGGAAATCGGCCGGTCTTGTGTATTGCGGATACTCAAGCAGCCCGGAGCTGAACGAGTCATCGACCGGCGACGCCTCATTGCCGAGCACCCCGGGGAGAAGACGGACGACGCTGTCGACAATGACCATGGCGCCGAGTTCCCCGCCTGTTAAAATATAGTCGCCGATCGAAATTTCATCGGTTGCTAAATATTGGCGAATGCGTTCGTCATACCCTTCGTAATGGCCGCAAATGAGCACCAAATGCGTTTCTTTCGCCAGCTCTTCCGCCTTTTTTTGCGTGTAGCGCTCGCCTTGCGGGCAAAGCAAAATGATGCGGGCGCCAGGCGATCCAGCCGTCACGTGTTCCACCGCGTCAAAAATCGGCTGCGGCTTGAGCACCATGCCGGCGCCGCCGCCATACGGATAATCGTCGACCGTTTTATGCTTGTTGTCGGCAAACTCGCGAAAATCAATAAGGCGGATGTCGACGGCCCCTTTTTCTTGCGCCTTCTTTAAAATCGACTCGCTCAACACCCCGGAAAACATGCCGGGAAACAACGTTAAAATATCGATCCGCATCACTCGAGCAGCCCTTCCATCGGCCGGATGATGATCGTTTTCCGATCCGGATCGACGTGCAAAACGACCTCGTCAATGTACGGAATGAGCGCTTCCGATCCGTCTTCGCGCCGGACGACCCAGACGTCGTTCGCCCCTGGAGTCAAAATTTCCTTTACCGCGCCGATGGTCTCCCCGCCTTCTGTCACGACAGTGCAGCCGATGATCTCATGGAAATAATATTCCCCTTCCGCGAGTTCGCCGAGCTGGCTTTCCGGCACCTTCAGCATCGCTCCCTTAAACCGTTCCACATCGTTGATGCTGTCATAGCCTTCAAACGACAACAAGTCAAACGATTTATGGACGCGGTGGCTTTTCACCGTGACTTCAATCGGTTCCGTGTCCCGTTCGCGGAAAATGTACAGCTTGTTTCCTTTTTTATACCGTTCTTCAGGAAAGTCGGTGCGCGAAATGACGCGCACTTCGCCGCGAATGCCGTGCGTATTGACAATTTTTCCGACATTAAACCATCGTTCCATCGCTTTCATCCCTTCTTAGCGAATCTCTTTGACGACGCCGTCTTCAATGATGATGGCGCGCGTTTTTGTCACCTCTTCCCAACGGTCGCCGACGTTCACCTCAACGAGCGCCTCGACTTCCCGCTCTTTCAATTCGCTCCCTAACGGTAGCATATGTAATTGTTCGAGCTGAAACTCAAGCAGTTTCATTTTCTCCATCCGCTCGTCGATCTCTTTGGCAAAATATTGTTTCACTAAAGCGGGCGGATAGTTTCCGCTTTTCTCCATTCGTTTCTGTTCAAAACGAAGCTGGTCGCACTCGCGCTCGAGCTGCTGCTTGCGCGCCAAAAACGCGGCGGCAAGCTCTTGTTTGCTCCGTTCGGTGACGATTTGCCGCACCTCAACCGTTTGAATGAGCTTCATCCTCTTCCCCCTTTTGACACGGAATGAACGGCACCCGGGCCATTTTTGCGCCCTTTGGCATCATATCAAAAAAGGGAGAGGAACATCCTCACCCTTTGTCTTTCACTTGCACAACAACCCGCTTTGGCGATCCGGCCGCGGCGGCGGCAACGACCGTGCGAATCGCCTGGATCGTCCGCCCTTGTTTGCCGATCACTTTGCCAGTGTCGTCTTCATGCACGGACAGCTCATAGATGACGGCCGTCTCTTCTTCGCGGCGTTCAACCGCCACCGCCTCCGGATGATCGACAAGCGCCTTGACGATCGTTTCAATGAGCGGCTTCATGTGCATCTCGCTTATTTGCCGTATTTCAAGTTATGGAACTTCTCTAAAATGCCTTGCTTCGACAGCAAGCTGCGCACCGTATCCGATGGTTTGGCGCCGTTTTGCAGCCATTTGAGCGCCAATTCCTCATCGATTTTCACTTGCGCCGGCTCAGCGACCGGATCGTACGTGCCGATCGTTTCGATAAAACGACCGTCGCGCGGCGAGCGCGAATCAGCTACCACGATGCGATAGAATGGTTTTTTCTTTGTCCCCATGCGTTTTAAACGAATTTTTACTGCCATAGTCAGTACGCACCTCCGTATAGAGTTCACACAAGATAGTATATTAACAATTCTTTTTCCGTTTGTAAAGGTTTTTCGCTTAACAGATCTTCATTTACATAAATGGAAAACGGAATCCTTTCTTTTTCCCTTTTGGCATATTCGTCATCATTTTCATCATTTTTTTCATCTCGTCAAATTGCTTCAAAAGCCGGTTTACTTCCTGCACCGTCGTGCCGCTTCCTTTGGCGATCCGCTTTTTGCGGCTAGCGTTGATGATTTCCGGATGCGTTTTCTCTTCTTTCGTCATCGAGCGGATGATCGCCTCAACGCGGGCGATTTGCTTTTCATCGACTTGGATGTTGGCGAGCCCTTTGATTTTGTTGGCGCCCGGCAGCATTTTAATCAGTTCGTCAAGCGGTCCGAGCTTGCGCACTTGGCCGAGCTGCTCCAAAAAGTCGTCAAGCGTGAAGGTGGCCGTGCGCATTTTTTGTTCGAGCTCCTTCGCCTTCTCTTCGTCGACGGCCGCCTGCGCTTTTTCGATGAGCGTCAGGACATCGCCCATGCCTAAAATGCGCGACGCCATTCGCTCCGGATGGAACGGCTCCAAAGCGTCAAGTTTTTCGCCCATCCCAGCAAACTTGATCGGCGCTCCGGTGACGGCGCGAATCGACAGCGCCGCCCCGCCGCGCGTGTCGCCGTCCAGCTTCGTCAAAATCACCCCGGTGATGCCGAGCTGCTCATGGAAGCTTTGTGCGACATTGACGGCATCTTGCCCGGTCATGGCGTCAACGACGAGGAAAATTTCATCCGGCTTGACCGCTTCTTTCATTTGCTTCAGTTCATCCATGAGCGCTTCATCAATGTGGAGGCGGCCGGCTGTGTCGATGAGCACGTAATCATAATGCTCTTCTTTCGCCCGCTCGAGCGCCTGTTTCGCGATTTCAACCGGATTGGCGTGCTCGCCTAACGAAAAGACAGGCATGTCGAGCTGCTTGCCAAGCGTCTCAAGCTGTTTGATCGCCGCCGGGCGGTAAACGTCGGCAGCCACCAGAAGCGGCTTCCGGTTATGCCGTTTGCGCAGCAAGTTGGCCAGCTTCCCGGTGGTCGTCGTTTTCCCGGCCCCTTGCAACCCGACCATCATCACAACGGTCGGCGGTTTCTTCGCGACAGCGATTTGGCTTTGCTCACCGCCCATTAACGCCGTCAGCTCTTCCTTGACGATTTTGATCACTTGCTGGCCCGGCGTTAAGCTTTTCATCACTTCCTGCCCGACAGCCCGCTCGCTCACCTGTCTGATGAAATCTTTGACGACTTTAAAGTTGACGTCAGCTTCCAAAAGCGCAAGGCGCACTTCGCGCATCATCTCTTTGACATCCGCTTCGGTGACTTTCCCTTTGCCGCGGATGCGGTTCATCACCTGCTGCAAACGTTCAGACAGTCCTTCAAACGCCATGGCGGCCACCCCCTTTTTTAATCAAGTTCGTCAAGCTCGCGGACTAGCGCCGCCAATTCGGCGTCAGCACCGTAGTGCCGGCTGATGTAGTCTTTCAGCCGCTCGATGATCTGCCGCCGCCGTTCATATTTTCGCAGCAGCCCGAGCTTCTCTTCATACTGCTCCAGCATCGCTTCTGTACGCCGGATGTTATCGTACACCGCCTGGCGGCTCACCTCATATTGTTCGGCAATTTCCCCGAGGGAGTAGTCGTCCAAGTAGTAAAGCGCCATATAGTTGCGCTGTTTCGGCGTCAACAGCGCTTGGTAAAAATCGTATAAATAGTTCATGCGCATCGTTTTTTCCAGCACCGGACTCTCCCTCCCTCATTGTTAAGTAAAATACCTTTACAAAAATGTAGTGTACCGTCTTTTCGGCAAGGTGTCAAGGGATGGAACGAACAAAGGGCTTATCGGTTACACTCCCGTGGACGTAACAACAAAGGGCGCTCCATTGTTTTGGGAGCACCCTCTGTTGGCTTGTTTATGATTCCAGCAAATCAGCAAACAATCCGTAGACGTACTGTTCTGGATCGAACACTTGCAAATCGTCCATCTTCTCGCCGAGGCCGACGAGTTTCACCGGGATGGCCATCTCGTTGCGAATGGCAAGCACGATGCCGCCTTTCGCCGTGCCGTCAAGCTTCGTCAACACGATGCCGGTCACATCGGTCGCTTCTTTAAACAGCTTGGCTTGGCTCATCGCGTTTTGCCCGGTCGTCGCATCCAACACAAGCAGTACTTCATGCGGAGCGCCCGGAATTTCGCGGCTGATGACGCGTTTCACTTTTTCGAGCTCTTTCATTAAATTCACTTTGTTTTGCAGCCGCCCGGCCGTGTCGCATAACAATACGTCAACGCCGCGCGCTTTCGCCGCTTGAATCGCATCATACATGACCGCCGCTGGATCGGAGCCGGCCGCCTGCTTAATGACGTCGACCCCAACGCGCTCGCCCCACGCTTCGAGCTGCTCGATCGCCCCGGCGCGGAACGTGTCGCCAGCTGCCAACAAGACGGATTTCCCTTCCGATTTCAGCTTATGGGCGAGCTTGCCGATCGTTGTCGTTTTGCCGACGCCGTTGACACCGACGAACAAAATGACCGTCAGCCCGCCTTCTTGTATATTCAAAGCGGAAAGTTCTTTGTCATCGGCGCCGGCGCGGTAAATGTCAACGAGCTTTTCGGCGATGACGTCGCGCATTTGCGCCGGGTCTTGAATGTTGCGGCGCTTCACTTCCATTTTCAGCTCATCGACAAGTTCCATGACGGTCGTGACGCCCACATCCGCGGCGATCAAAATTTCCTCAAGCTCTTCAAAAAACTCTTCATCCACTTTCCGATAACGGGCGATGAGGTCGTTCACTTTCCCGGCGAGCGAATTTCGCGTTTTTGACAGCCCTTCTTTAAACTTTTCGGTTACGGCATCCGCTTGCTTTGTCCATTTTTCTTTCCATTTTTGAAAAAAACCCATCCAAAGCGCCTCCTTTCCATTATGACCGCACGAGCTCCTTCGAATCTTCCAAACGGACAGAAACAAGCTTTGAGACGCCCGATTCTTGCATCGTGACGCCGTACAGCACGTCCGCTTCTTCCATCGTCCCTTTTCGATGGGTGATGACGATAAACTGCGTGTCGCGGCTGAACCGTTTTAAATATTGGGCATACCGCTGCACGTTCGCTTCATCAAGCGCCGCTTCGACTTCATCAAGGACGCAAAACGGCACCGGGCGCACCTTTAAAATCGAAAACAAGAGGGCGATCGCCGTCAGCGCCCGTTCGCCGCCGGAAAGCAAGCTTAAATGTTGCAGCTTTTTCCCCGGAGGCTGAGCGACGATGTCGATCCCAGTCTCAAGCAAGTCGTTCGGATCGGTCAGCCGCAAATCGGCGCGCCCGCCGCCGAACAGCTCGCCAAATACCTCGCCAAAATGGGCGCGGATTTGTTCAAACGTCGCGAAAAATCGTTTTTTCATTTCATCGTCCATTTCATCAATGACTTGGTGGAGCGTCGCCTTCGCCTCTTCCAAATCGGTTTTTTGCTCGCTTAAAAAGCGGTGCCGTTCGGAAACTCGTTCGTATTCATCGATCGCCCCCAAGTTGACGGTGCCGAGCTCCTCCATGGCGCGCTTGATCAGCTTCACCCGCTTGCGCGCCTCATCGGCGCCGATCTCAAGCGGGTACGCGGAGCGAGCCGCTTCAAACGACAGCCCATACTCTTCGCGCAGACGGACAAGCAAATTCTCAAGCTCCACATCAAGCCGGTTCAACTTTACTTCTTCGTCTTTCACGACATCGGCGAGCTGTTTATGCTGCCGCTTCGTCTCTTTCCATTCCTGTTCCAAATGTTCAAGACGGCGTTGGAAATCGAGCCGCTGTTCGCGACGGCTCGCAATCAGCTCCAATGTCTTTTGCTTGTCCTCAAGCTTTTGCTTTCGCAGCTGCTCAATCTCTTCCTCGTTCCATTCCGGCGCCTCCATTTCCGCATCCAAAGCGGCTCGTTCGCGCTCTGCTTCTTTGAGCCCACGGATCGTTTCGGCAAGCTCCGCTTCCCATTCTTCCACTTTCCGGCGTGCATGTTTCACGCGCTCTTTCGTTTCCGCCAAGGCGATTTTTTGCTCCGTGATCGCTGCCTGGAGCGCCTCTTTCGTCGTTTGCTCCGTCTGTTTTTGCGCCTGCAGCCGGCTGATGTCGTCATCGATCGCCTGCAGTTTCTCGGCAAGCTGCTCAAGCTGCCTGTCAATGGAGCCGAGGCGGCGGTTGAGCTCTGCCATTTCGCGCTCGTCGTTCGCCTTTTCTTCATCATACAGTGCGAGCCGCTCGTCGATCCGTTTTTTCTGCCATTCGAGCTCGCGTTGCTCGTCCTTTTGTCTTTGCAGGGCCTCCCGAAGCGCCGCAACCTCTTCTTGCAGCGCGGCCGCCTGCGCTTCCTGCTCCGCCAGCTCGTGTCGTTTTGCGGCAACAGCCCGCTCAAGCCGAGCGATCGTTTCATCCATTTCCTGCAGTTTGACCGAAAGCGTCTCAAGCTCGCGGTTTCGACTTAGCAACGACGCGGTCTTTTTCGCCGCCCCGCCGCCGGTCATCGCCCCGCCAGGGCTGACGACATCACCGTCCAATGTCACGAGGCGATAGCGATAGTGAAGAAGCTTGGCCAGCTCATTCGCGCCTTTTAAATCGGCTGTCACGATGACATGGCCGAGCAAATGGGCGATCGCCGCCCTATAGGCGCGGTCGTATTCGACGAGCTCGCTTGCGATGCCGACAAACGCCGGATGGCGGTCAATCGCCGCCCGCTCCCGTTCGGAAAGCGCGCGCGCTTGGATGACGTCAAGCGGCAAAAACGTCGCGCGCCCGTAGCCGTTCGTTTTCAAATAGTGAATCGCTTGCCGCGCCGCCTGTTCGCTGTCAACGACGATATGCTGCATCGCCCCGCCGAGCGCCGTTTCAATCGCCGTCTCATAGCGGTCCGGCACGCGAATGAGCTCAACAATGGCGCCATGAATGCCGGGCAGAAGGTCGCGCGCCTTTAATACTTCTTTTACTCCTTGGACAAAACCGGAATAATCATGTTGCATCTCTTCCAACCATTGCTGGCGCGCTTTGGTTTGCTGCCGGTATTGGCGCGCCTGATGCAGCAACGCTTCATGCTGCTCGAGCTCCGTTTTTTGCGCTGCGAGCGCCGCGGCGAGAGCGGCTTGTCTGTTATGCGCTTCCGTCAGCGCCTGTTCGAGGCGGGTCTGCTCGGCCCATAAAGCCGCCCGCTTCTGCTCGAGCTGTTCACGTTCGGCGAGATGGCGGCGGTTCGCTTCATCGAGCGCCGTCCGTTTGGCATGCAGCTTGCCAAGCGCCTGCTCCACATGTGCGCGTTCGTTTTTCAACGCCGCCTGTTCATGAACAAGGTCGATGTAATCACCTTTTCGCCGCTCGATTTCTTCTTCAATGTCGGCTTCATGCGCCGAAAACAAAGCCTGTTTTTCTTTCAGCTCCCGCTCGAGCGCTGCGGCGCCCGCCTCAAGCCGGGCGAGTTCCTCCCGCTCGGCATGCAGCTGCTCCGTCAAGCGGCGCCGTTTCGCAGCCAGTGCAGCCGTTATGTCGTCCAGCTGCGCTTTTCGCCTCGCGGCATGCTTTTTTCTCTCTTTCAATACTTCTTTCCGCCCTTCGAGCTTCTCAAGCTCTTCGCTGGCTAAAAGAAGCACTTGCTGCAAACCGTCGATCGATTCGTCAATGGCGGTCATTTGATCGCGGAGCTGTTCGATTTGGGCTTCCATTTTCTGCAACGCCGCCGCCAGCGCCACTTCGTCCCGCTGGTGCCCATCAAGCGCTTCCTTCAACTCATTCCATTGCCCGCGCAGCTGCTCGATGTCGTGAACCATCAGCGCCACTTCAAATCTCTCGAGCTCTTCGCGTTTTTCCAAAAACTCTTTGGCGAGCGACGCCTGCATGCGGAGCGGCTCAAGCTGCTGTTCGAGCTCGTGCAAAATATCGTTGACGCGGTGCAAGTTGTCTTGCGTCTCCGCTAGCTTCGCCTCCGCCTTTTTTTTCCGCAGCTTGTACTTCAACACGCCGGCCGCTTCTTCAAAAATCGTGCGCCGCTCTTCCGGTTTGCTGCTTAAAATCTCTTCGACCCGGCCTTGGCCGATGATGGAAAACGCCTCCTTGCCGAGCCCGGAATCGAGAAACAAATCGACGATGTCTTTCAAACGGCACGGCTGGCGGTTGATGAAAAACTCGCTCTCCCCCGAGCGATAGACGCGCCGGGTCACGCTCACTTCCTGGTACTCAAGCGGCAAAAAGCCGTCTTCATTGTCGAGTGTGATCGTCACTTCAGCCACATTGAGCGGCTTGCGCGATTCGCTGCCGGCGAAGATGACGTCTTCCATTTTCGCCCCGCGCAACGATTTTGCTGATTGCTCACCGAGCACCCAACGGATCGCATCGGTAATGTTGCTTTTGCCGCTCCCGTTCGGACCGACGACCGCCGTCACACCAGGGACAAACTCGATCGATACACGGTCGGCGAACGATTTAAAGCCGATCACATCCAATCGTTTCAGGAACATGGTATGACGCCTCACCATCTTTCCACTGTGATCCACCACAAACACCCCGGAGCCCTTTTTGGAAACCGAGACGTTCGATCTTTTCATCCTACCATATGAGCTATCGAAAAAAACGCCTTTCTTCCCCCGCTCAAGGCGCGCATGTTCATCGAAACACCCATGAGCAGCGTTTGCTCTCCATCCCTTCGCACGTTCACAGAAAAAAGACTGACGTAACAGCGCCAGCCTTCACTGCTGATCGGCAGCCCGCAACGTTTCAAGCGCCATTTGCGCCGCATGTTGTTCGGCTTCCTTTTTCGAGCGGCCGACGCCGATGCCAAGCTCTTGGCCGTTTAACGCTACGCGGGCGACAAACTCCTTGTTGTGGGCCGGACCTTTTTCCTCCAAAATGGCGTATTCAAGCGTTCCGCTGCCGTCCCGCTGCACCAATTCCTGCAGCTGGCTTTTAAAATCCATCACATGAGAAAAAGCACCTTCATCAATTTTCGGAAACATCGTTTTCTCCAAAAAGCGGATGACCGCGTCCATTCCTTGATCCAAATACAAAGCGCCGATGAACGCCTCAAAGACGTCTGCCAAGAGCGCCGGACGCGTCCGCCCGCCGGTCAGCTCCTCGCCTTTGCCGAGCAAGACGAGCTCGCCGAACGACAGGGCGTTGGCAAATTTCACAAGCGACGGCTCGCAGACGATGGCCGCCCTCAGCTTCGTCAATTGCCCCTCGCTCATATGCGGGAACTTTTGAAATAAATATTGAGAAACGGTCAGCTCCAGCACGGCATCGCCTAAAAACTCAAGCCGTTCATTGTCTTCGTGAAGCCGCCGCCGATGCTCATTCACATACGATGAATGGGTGAACGCTTGAATCAACAGCTTTTCGTTTCGAAAGGTGATGCCGATTTTGTTTTGCAGCTCTTGAAACTTCGCCCGCCTCTTTTCATGGATGCGCTCTTTATCTTTTTGTTTTGACATAAAAATGCCCTCCGACTTCGTTCCAGAACAAAATGGCCGTGTCTTCTTCTATTATATCCGTTCTCCGGTCCGCTACGCGAGCGGGAATCGTGCGCTTTTTTCCGCAAGGCCCGCCGAGCATCCCTGAAAAAGCAGAGAAAGCCCCGTTCGAAGCAACGGGACTTTGCAAAAAAGCAGCATTACAGACGACTTTTTATGTAGTTCACAGCGTCTCCGACTGTGACGATTTTTTCCGCCTCTTCATCGGAAATTTCCATGTTGAATTCATCTTCAAGTTCCATGACGAGTTCGACGATGTCGAGCGAGTCAGCGCCCAGGTCGTCCTTAAACGACGCTTCGAGCGTCACTTGCGATTCGTCAACCCCCAGCCGGTCAACGATGATTTTCGTTACACGTTCCAATACATCGGCCATTGCGTTCACCTCCCTTCATGATTATAGTCGATTGGCAGAAAAAATACTAGCGCTGTTTTTCTTACGGCATCACCATGCCGCCGTCAACATGAAGCGTCTGTCCAGTCATGTAGCTCGCGGCGTCGGAAGCGAGGAAAGCGACGACGCGGGCGACATCATCCGGCTCGCCAAAGCGGGCGAGCGGAATTTGCTTTAACATTTCCGCCTTCAGCTCCGGGCTGAGCGCTTCGGTCATATCGGTCGTAATGAATCCTGGTGCGACGGCGTTAACGGTGATGTTGCGGCTGGCGAATTCGCGCGCCGCCGTCTTCGTCAGCCCGATGACACCGGCCTTGGCGGCGACATAGTTCGCCTGCCCCGGATTGCCGATCACGCCGACGACCGAAGCAATGTTGACGATCCGCCCATAGCGCTGCTTCATCATCGGGCGCGTTGCCGCCTTCGTACAAAGAAATACCCCTTTTAAGTTCGTGTTAATCACGGCATCCCATTCTTCTTCTTTCATCCGCATCAATAAATTGTCGCGTGTAATGCCGGCGTTGTTGACCAAAATATCGAGGCGGCCAAAATGGTCAATCGTCGTTTTCACCATGCGCTCAACATCTTCAGCGCGGGCGACGTCCGCCTGCACGGCGATCGCTTCGCGGCCGAGGGAGCGGATGGCCTCGACAACTTCATTCGCTTTCGCCTCGCTGCCGGCGTAATTGACGGCAACGTTCGCCCCTTGGCGGGCAAGCTCCAGAGCGACCGCCCGGCCAATGCCGCGCGACGCCCCGGTCACAAGAGCAATTTTTCCTTCGAGCATCGCTTTATTCCCCTTTCAGCGCCGCAACGGTCGCTTCGAAGGAAGCAAGATCGTTCACCGCATAAACGCGGGCGTTGCGGTCGATTTTTTTCACAAGGCCGGACAACACTTTTCCCGGACCGATTTCGACAAACGTGTCGACGCCAAGCGAAAGAAGCGTGCGCACCGACTGCTCCCAACGCACCGGCGAGTACAGTTGTTCAATGAGAAGGCGGGCGATGTCCTCTTTTTTCGTCACCGGCTCAGCAGTCACATTGGCGACGACCGGAATGACGGCGTCACGAATCACCAAACTGTCAAGAACCGCTTTCAGTTTTTCTGCCGCCGGCTTCATGAGAGCGGAGTGGAACGGACCGCTCACCTCAAGCGGAATGACGCGTTTGGCGCCGCGTTCTTTCAAAAGCTGCGCCGCTTTTTCCACTCCGGCTTTCGAGCCGGAGATGACAATTTGCCCCGGGCAGTTGAAGTTGGCCGGCTCGACCGGATCGCCTTGGGCGGCGATTTCATTTGTCACTGCTTCAAGCGCATCAGCGTCCATCCCAAGCACCGCCGCCATCGTCCCTTCACCGGCCGGCACCGCTTCATCCATCAGCTCACCGCGGCGGCGCACCGCGTAGACGGCATCGGCAAACGACATGGCGCCGGCGGCGACAAGCGCCGTATATTCGCCTAAGCTGTGGCCGGCGACATAGTCCGCTTTCAGCCCAGCGCCGTCGACAAGCTGGAGCAAGGCGATGCTGGCGGTCAAGAGCGCCGGCTGGGCGTTATATGTCAACGTCAGCTCTTCTTGCGGTCCGTTGAACATGAGCTTGGAAAGCGCGAATCCAAGCCGCTCGTCAGCCTCCGCGATGACGGCACGGGCGCGGTCGTCATGCTCGGCAGCGTCTTTCGCCATGCCGACCGTCTGCGATCCTTGGCCAGGAAATAAAAAGGCGATTTTCCCCATTTTTGATTCCTCCTTTACCGATTATGCCCGTTCCAGCTCCGCTCTGATCGTGCCGATGACATCATGAACCACCATCTCTCGCGCCTGGCGGATGGCGTGGAAGATGGCGTTCGCATCGGACGACCCGTGCGCTTTAATGACCGGAGCATTTAAGCCAAACAGCGCCGCGCCGCCATACTCCGAGTAGTCCATCATTTTTTTCAGCCCGGCGAGCTTTGGCTTGAGGACGGCGGCGGCCAGCTTCGCCGCGACGCCGCTTGTCAGCGTCTGCTTGAGCAAGGAAAAGAGCGCCATCGCCGTCCCTTCAATCGTTTTTAACGCAACATTGCCGGCAAAGCCGTCGGCGACAACAACATCAGCCACTCCTTGCAGCAGATCGCGCGCTTCGACATTGCCGATGAAATGAAGGTTCGTTTCCTTGAGCAAGGCAAACGCCCGTTTCGTTGTTTCGTTTCCTTTTTGGTCTTCCGTTCCGACGTTCAGCAAGCCGATGCGCGGTTTTTCGACGCCGCGCACGTTCTTTGCGTACACATGTCCCATCAAAGCGTATTGCTGCAAATGTTCCGGCTTTGCATCGACGTTGGCGCCGACATCCAGAAAGACAAAGCCGCGCCCATCCAACGTCGGCAGCGTCGGGGCGAGCGCCGGGCGGTCGATGCCGGCTGCCCGCCCGACGACAAACAGTCCGGCTGCCATGAGCGCCCCGGTATTGCCGGCGGAAATGCAGGCAGCGGCGCGCCCTTCTTTCACTTCTTCCGCCATGCGCACCATCGACGAGTTCTTTTTGCGCCGCACTGCCCGCACCGGCTCATCATCTGCTTCGATCACTTCGTCGGTGTGGATGACCGAAATGCGCTCTTCACCCGTCACATGCGGGCGAATTTTCTCTTCATCGCCAATCAGCGTAATCTCGATGTCAGGGAAATGGGCGGCGGCCATAAGCGCCCCGCGCACGATTTCGCCCGGGGCATGGTCTCCACCCATGGCATCAACCGCGATATTCATTGCTGTCCCCATCCTTTTTCTCTATGTTTGAACGATACATTTCAAACGTACCAGAAAAGACGAGCTCCTGGCCGACGTAGCTGTTCACCTCGACGATTGTGCGCCCGTGCGCCGTTTTTCCGGTCACTTTCGCTTTGGCTACGACCCGCTCCCCTTCTTTCACTTGGCGCACAAAACGAATGGTCGCTTTCGCTGTCAGCGCCAGTTCATCATGGATGACAGCGACGGCAAGCGAGTTGGCCTGAGCGAACAAATGATGGCCGCGGGCGATGCGGGTGCGCCGAAAGACGTGCTCCTCTTTCACATCGAAAATCGAAATGGCGCTCGCATCCGGCTCGATGTCAATAATGTCGCCGATCACTTCTTCAAGCGGCAACGCCCGCACTTTATCAGCGAACGACTGGCGGGCGACATTCTTGATGCGCTCACGCAGTTCGGGAATCGACAGCTCAAGCCGATCAAGGCGGATCGTCTGCACGCTGACCGAAAATTTTTCGGCGAGCTCTTCATCGGTGATAAACGGGTTTTCCCGGATCGTCTCCTGCAACAACCGTTGCCGTTCGCGTTTGCTTTTTCTCATCGATTCGTGACACCGTCCGATTTTATGACTAGGTACTAAAAGTAATATATAATATCAAAAAACGAAATGCAAGCACAAAAAATGAACAGCGCCACATGCTGTCGGCCGCTGTGGATCCGACGCCCCCCTCGCCAAACGGCTTTCTGCTCCATCCTCGAGGCTCACAAACGAAATAGTGGGACAGGCATCTCCTGCCTCCTCCGTCCGAACAATAAAAATATAGGCTTTCACTGGCCAAAAAATCAATTACCATAAAAAACAGCGGGGCGCGAATGCGCCGGCGCCTCCTCCCCTGTCTATTAATCTAGCTTTTCCCCATCGAGTATGCCGGACGTTTCCAGCTCGGCGCGCAGCCCGGCGTACGCCTCATCGCGCCAAAACGCGGCCGAGGAAACGAGCTTGGCGGCATCGCGGCGGGCGACTTCCAAAATGCGGTAATCATGCACTGGATCGCCGTAGCGGAATTCCGGGAGCCCGCTTTGTTTTGTACCGAAAAAATCGCCCGGACCGCGCAGCTCCAAATCTTTTTCGGCCAACACAAACCCATCGGCCGTTTCCGTCATGATGCGCATTCGTTCTTTGCCGACTTCCGATTTCGGGTCGGCGATCAAAATGCAGTACGACTGGGCGTCGCCGCGCCCGACCCGCCCGCGCAGCTGATGGAGCTGGGCGAGGCCAAACCGTTCGGCGTCGTAAATGACCATCACCGTCGCATTCGGTACATTCACGCCGACTTCAACGACCGTCGTCGAGACGAGCACATGGATGCGGTTTTCGCTGAACGCCCTCATGACGCGTTCTTTTTCGTCGGCCGACAGCCGGCCGTGCATCAAGCCGATCTCATATTTCCCGCGATAATAATGGACAAGCTGGCTATGGACATCGATGGCGTTTTGCACATCCAATTTGTCCGACTCCTCAATGAGCGGACAGATGACATACGCCTGATGACCACGGCGCAATTCCTTTTCGATAAAATCGAGCACGCGGGAGAACTGATGATGCTTCACCCAATACGTCTCGACTTTTTTTCGTCCGGCCGGCATTTCATCGAGCACCGATACGTCCATGTCGCCGAACGCCGTAATGGCGAGTGTGCGCGGAATCGGCGTCGCCGTCATCATCAATACATCCGGTGCATGCCCTTTCTCACGCAAAACGCGGCGCTGTTCGACGCCAAACCGGTGCTGCTCGTCCGTAATAACGAGGCCGAGCCGGCGAAACTGCACTCCTTCTTGAATCAAGGCGTGCGTGCCTACGACGATATCAATTGTTCCTTCTTCCAGTTCGGCAAGCACTGCTTTGCGCTGCTTTCCCTTCACTGAGCTTGTCAAGAGCGCGATCGTCACATCCGTATCGGCAAACAGTTCGGCGAGCGAGCGGGCGTGCTGTTCAGCCAGAATTTCCGTCGGCACCATCAGCGCTCCTTGAAATCCGGACAAAGCGGCGGCGTAAAGAGCGACAGCGGCAACGACCGTCTTGCCAGAACCGACGTCGCCTTGCAAAAGCCGGTTCATTTGCCGCGGCGAGCGCATGTCCGCCAAAATTTCGCCGATGACACGGCGCTGGGCGTTCGTCAAGACAAACGGCAATCCGGAAAGAAAGGACGAAAGCCGCTCTTCAGAAAACGAATGAACGACGCCGCGCCGCTCATCGCGCATCAATCGACGGAGCGCCTGCATTTTCAGCTGGTACAACAAAAACTCCTCATAGATGAGCCGGCGCCGCGCCTGATGCAATTCTTCGCGCGTGCGCGGAAAATGAAGGGCGCGGAGCGCTTCTTGTTTGTCGACAAGGCGATAAGCGCGGCGCAAAGCGGGCGGCAGCGGATCGGGGATGTGCTCGCCAAACTGTTCGAACGCCGCTTTCATCAACCGGCGCATCGTTTTCACCGTCAGTGGGCTGCGCACGGAGTAAACCGGCTCGATGCCCGTGGTCTCCGGAGCCGGTCCGAACCGAAGCTCGTAGGCGTTGATCGTTTGCCGATGCCGGTCCCATTTGCCGATCACCGTCACCGTCTCGTTCAGGGCGATTTTTTCCTTCAAATAGGGACGGTTGAAACAAACGACGGTGATCAAGTAGCGATCGGCCAGCATGCGGAAGGAAAGGCGCGATTTTTTCTTTCCGTAATACGTCAACAGCGGGGCGCTGTATACTTTTCCTTCCACTGTCACTTTTTCTTCATGGCGGACGGCGGCCAAATCTTTTTGTTCGTAATCATCATAGCGGTACGGGGCGTACGCAAGCAGCTCACCGACCGTCGCGATGCCGATGTCGGCAAGCGCCGCCGCCGTCTCTTCACCGATGCCTTTGACCGCCGTCACCGGCTGCTGCATCGCTTCGTTCACTTCGATGCCGCAGAAGCGCCGAAAATGCGGGCCGCAATGGCGCGGCCAGTCGGCGTCGCGGCCAACCCCCCTTGCGCCGTTTCTTTGAGCGCCACCGGCATGGCTGCACCGATGCGATACATCGCTTCAATCACTTCATCGCACGGGATGCGGCTTTTAATGCCGGCTAGCGCCATATCCGCAGCGATCATGGCGTTCGCCGCCCCCATCGCGTTCCGCTTGACGCACGGCACTTCGACCAGGCCAGCAACCGGGTCGCATACTAATCCCAACATATTTTTTAAGGCGATGGCCATCGCTTCGGCCGCTTGAGCAGGCGTCCCACCGGCCAGCTCAACCAGCGCCGCGGCGGCCATGCCGGCCGCCGACCCAACTTCGGCTTGACAGCCGCCGGCGGCGCCGGAAATCGAGGCGTTGTTGGCGACAATGTAGCCAAACGCCCCGGCTGTAAACAAAAACTCAATCATTTCCATTCTTGTCGGCCGCAGCTTCTCTTTCACGGCAAACAGCGTCCCCGGGACGACGCCGGCCGCCCCAGCCGTCGGCGTGGCGCAAATGACGCCCATCGCTGCGTTCACTTCGTTGGTCGCCATGGCTTTGCTGACGGCGTCTAAAATCGTCTCTCCGGACAAAAAACGGCCGCCCTCAATATAACGCTGCATCCGCACCGCATCTCCGCCCGTCAATCCGGAGCGGGACACAACCCCTTCGAGTCCCCTCTCGACGGCGCGCTCCATGACGGCTAGATGGTGATCCATTTGCGCGATCACCTCTTCCCGGCTTCGCCCGCTCACTTCCACTTCCTGACGAATCATCACTTCAGCGATTTTGATGCTGTCCTTTTCGGCCAACGCCACAAGTTCAGCCACATTGCGAAACATTTGATTCCCACCTGTCCTCTCTCCATCATGGCTTATCTTCTTTGATGCACATCAACATGAAACCGATTTCTTTTCAATCCGCAAGCTTCGCCACTTGAATGATGTTCGGCAGCTGCTCCAATTCTTGAATCAGATCATCGGTCAACGGCTGGTCAACTTCGATCGCCATGAGCGCCTCTTTCCCTTTCTCCTTGCGCGAC
This sequence comes from [Bacillus] caldolyticus, assembly GCF_003595605.1. NCBI lineage: Bacteria > Bacillati > Bacillota > Bacilli > Caryophanales > Anoxybacillaceae > Geobacillus > [Bacillus] caldolyticus. The sequence goes on from NZ_CP025074.1 coordinate 835,195, forward strand.
ACTTCCATATGGCCGATGTTGATTTTCTGTTTCGCCAACACCGAAGCCACCGCCCCAATCGTCCCATACCGGTCATTATGCATAATGAGCAGCGCCGGATGGTGGCCAGACAGCTTCAAGGCAAACCCATTCAATTCGACGATTTCGATTTTGCCGCCGCCGATCGAAATGCCGACGAGCTCAAGCTCGCCTTCATCATCGCCAATCCGCAGGCGCGCCGTATTCGGATGATGCGGAATCGCCTCCTCGGCGAAAAACGACACATCTACACCTTCCGCTCGGGCGATCTCAAGCGCATTCGGAAGACGTTCATCGAACGTGTCAAACCCAAGCAGCCCGGCGACAATGGCAACGTCGGTGCCATGCCCCCGATACGTTTCGGCAAATGAGCCGTAAAACGAAATGCGCGCCCACGTCGGCTTTCGGCCAAACAACTTGCGCGCAACCAAACCGATGCGCACCGCCCCGGCCGTATGTGAACTTGACGGCCCGACCATCACCGGGCCAATGATATCAAAGACGCTTTTGTATTTCATCTCCGCTATTCCTCCACAAAACAGAAAAATAAGAAAAATAGAAGGGAATGCTCCCTTCTATTATTCTAACATATTATTCGACGGAAATGATAAATGGATACAGCGGCTGCTTTCCGTTATGCACTTCCACTTCGACCCCGTCATGTTTTGTTTCCAAATAGGCAACGACTGTTTCCACATCGATCTCCGTTGCGTCTTCGCCGTACAAAATGGTCACGATTTCGCTTTCTTCATCAATGAGCGCATCAAGCAGCCGCTTCGTTACGGCGAGTTTGTCTTTGTCAGCGGCAATAATGCGGTCATCCCATAACCCCATGTAATCGCCCTTTTGAATTTCGATGCCGTCAATCGTCGTATCGCGCACGGAAAATGTCACTTGCCCCGTTTTCACTCGCGACAGCGCCGCCGTCATCGCCCGCTCATTTTGCTCGGCCGATTGCGCCGGATTGAACGCCAAGAGCGCCGCCAGACCTTGCGGAACCGTTTTCGACGGGATGACGATCACCCGCTGTTCGGAAAGCTCCGCCGCTTGTTTTGCCGCCATCACAATGTTTTTGTTGTTTGGCAGCACAAACACCGTTTCCGCGTTGGCGAGGCGGATGGCGTCAGCGATTTCTTCCGTGCTCGGGTTCATCGTTTGCCCACCTTCAATGATGGCGTGTGCACCGATGCTCCGAAACAGTTCAGCCACGCCAGCGCCCATGGCGACGGCGACGATGCCGTACGGCTTTGCTTCCTCTTTGGCAACGCCAGGAAGCGTTTTTGCCTCCTTGCCGACGATGTTGGCATGTTGTTCGCGCATGTTTTCAATTTTAATATTGATCAAGCTGCCGTAGCGTTGACCGTATGTCAGCACCTCACCCGGCGTTTCCGAATGGATGTGCACCTTAACAAGCTCTTCATCCGCGACAACGAGCAAGGAGTCGCCGAACTGGCTTAACTCGCGGCGGAACGTTTCTTCGGAAAACGGGTGCTCGGCCAGCTTTTCCGGCTCAAAACGGACCATAAATTCCGTACAGTAGCCAAACTCGATCTCATCGGCATGAATATGGCTTTGCGCGCTTTGATGGTGCACCATTTTCACTAGATCGTCCATCCGCGCCTCAGCGCGTGCGGCGCTCACGATTTCTCCTTTCAAAGCAGCAAGAAACCCTTCATAGATGTATACGAGCCCTTGACCGCCGCTGTCGACGACACCGACTTCCTTTAAGATCGGGAGCAATTCGGGTGTGCGCTGCAGCGCCGCTTTCGCCTCGGCGAGCGCCGCTTCCATCACGGCGATCACGTCGCGTTCTTTTTTTGCCACCTCCACCGCCTTGCGCGCCGCTTCTTTGGCAACGGTGAGGATCGTCCCCTCAACCGGCTTCATCACCGCCTTATAGGCTGTGTCCACCCCCGCCTGCAAAGCGGCGGCGAATTCGAAGCTGTTCACCGCTTGTTTGCCTTCGACTGCCTTGGCAAATCCGCGGAACAGCTGCGACAAAATGACGCCGGAATTGCCGCGCGCCCCCATCAACAGCCCTTTTGCCAGCGCCGCGGCGACGTTGCCGATATGGTCGGAGGCATTCGCCTTCACTTCTTTCGCCCCGGACGTCATCGACAAGTTCATGTTTGTTCCTGTATCGCCATCTGGAACCGGAAAGACGTTCAGCGCATCGACCGTCTTGGCGTTGTTCGCCAAATGTGCGGCCCCTTGCTGCACCATATCGGCAAATCGTCTTCCGTCAAGCGTCCTCATTGTCACCGGCTAACTCCTCCTTACTACGGGTTTGACACCCGAACCCCTTGAACGTAAATATTGATCGACTGAACCGCCAGCCCGAGCGTCTGATCGAGCGTGTACTTCACTTTCGACTGCACGTTATGAGCGACTTCGGAAATTTTCGTTCCGTAGCTGACGATGATGTACATATCGATATGTACCTCGCCGTTTTCTTCGCGGACAATAACCCCTTTGGAAAAATTCTCCCGGCGCAAAATTTCCGACAGCCCATCGCGAATTTGGTTTTTCGACGCCATTCCGACAATGCCGTAGCAATCGACGGCAGCTCCCCCCGCGATCATCGCAATGACTTCATTGGCGACTTCGATGCGCCCGTATTTCGTTTGCCATTCGATCGACATGCTCGTTCCCCCTTTGCGTATCTCGCACAGCTACCCCTATTGTACTATAACGCTTTCTGTTTTCAAAGCGCTTCCCGTCCGCCCACTAGTATTATTTAGCCGAAAACTGAAATATATGTCAAGGACAGTTTCTTGAAAGAAAACCGCACGTCTATTGCAATCCCTACAGTTGTATGGTAAATTATAATAGTGTTTTTAGAGGGATGTGAAAGCAAGGAGGGAAAAACGATGGCGAAGTGCTTCATTACCGGCAAGAAGAAATCGTTCGGCAACTCGCGTTCGCATGCCATGAACGCCAGCCGCCGCACATGGAAAGCCAACTTGCAAAAAGTGCGCATTTTAGTTGACGGCAAACCGAAACGCGTTTGGGTTTCGGCGCGCGCGCTGAAATCTGGAAAAGTGAAACGCGTCTAACGGCCTAACGAAAAGAAGCCGCCCAAAAGGTTGCAACCCTCCTTTTGTTCGGCGGCAACAAAAAAGCACCAAAAATGGTGCTTTTTTCTTATCCTTTTTTAAATGCGTTCAACACCGCCCGCACGATTCCGCCTAAAAATCTCGGCAGCTTGATCGTATAAAACTTCATCCCGATTCCCTCCTCACACCGATCATAACGAGCTTCCCGCCATTTCCTTATCCATTATATTCCGTCATAAGCCAAGCGCGACTACGGGCAGCCGGCAAAATCGCTGCTCCTTATCATCATTAATATGCCTTCTGAAAACGAAAAAGTACCGGAAGATTGGATAAGTTCGTTACTAATACATAATGTCGAACCGCGGGAAATATGACAGTTTGTTAGCGGATATTTAAATCCGATAAGCGTAAGCTCCGCCACTGTTTCGGAAATCGGGATGTATGACACATAGCGGTATCGATCGTCGCGCGCAACCGTATGCACGCCGGGCAGATGGACGGTGAGCACGTTTTGCCGGTCGATGAGTTCAATGGGCCGCCCGGCGTACTTTAACAGCAGCTCAACGTTGCCAAACAAATGGTCAAGCCGCCCGCCGGTCGCCCCAAACAGACGGATGGCCCCATCTGTCTGCCTAACCGCCCAGTCAAGAGCGATCTCCATATCCGTTTTATCTTTTTCCGCCGGCCAAATGTCAAGCTCCGGCAGCATCTCCCTTAGCCGCTTGACCTCCTCTGCCGGCAGCGAATCAAAATCGCCAAACGCCCGCACCGGACGGAGTCCGAAATCCAGCAGCGCTTTCGTACCGCGGTCGACGCCGACCCACTGCACATCGCTCCCATCATACGAGCGCAAATCGGGAAGAAGGTGGCGCGGACCGCCGCCGACAATATGGATCAACACATGCGTTTCCCCCTTTCAGCAAGGGCCGAGGCGGCCATCTTCCGTCCTTTTCTTTGCTCTCATCACCCTGCGGCTCGATAAGATGGCAAAAGCGGCGCTGCCTTTTTGGCTAGTTGGCGCACGCTTCGCGAAGCGTGCGAATGGCGGCGGCTCGATCCCGTTCATTGTAGATGGCCGAGCCGGCGACAAGCACGTTCGCCCCGGCTTCCACGCAAAGCGGCGCCGTTTCCGCATTGATGCCGCCGTCGACCTCAATATCGACCTCTTTATTTTGTTCGCTGGCCATCCGGGCGACCTCACGGATTTTTGGCACGACCGCCGGAATGAACGCCTGTCCGCCAAACCCTGGATTGACCGTCATCAACAAGACGAGATCGACATCACCGATCACATGGCGGATCATCTCGACCGGTGTATGCGGATTGAGCACCACCCCGGCTTTGACGCCTTGTTCTTTGATAAAATGAATCGTCCGATGCAAATGCACGCACGCCTCAACATGGACGGAAATCACATCCGCGCCCGCTTTCGCAAACGCCGGAATGTATCGGTCCGGGTCGGCGATCATCAAATGGACGTCAAGCGGCAGCTTCGTCACCGGTCGAATGGCGGCCACGACCGGCGGACCGAACGTCAAATTCGGCACGAAATGCCCGTCCATGATATCGACGTGAATCCAATCCGCCCCGCCTTCCTCGACCGAACGAATCTCCTCAGCCAGGCGGGCGAAATCGGCTGATAAAATCGATGGCGCAATTCGAATCATGTTCAATACCTCGGCTTTCGTTCTTTCATTTCGGCAACAAAACTAACGTAGTGGTCATAGCGGTACGACGGAATCTCCCCGGCCTCGACCGCCTCACGCACAGCGCATTTCGGCTCGGCGATATGAAGGCAGCCGCGGAACTTGCACCCTTCCCCGTACGTTCGGAATTCAGGAAAATAATGCGGCAATTCGTCAAGCTCGATCTGGTCGAACTCAAGTGCACTAAACCCTGGGGTGTCGGCGACAAGCCCACCGGCGACCTCAAGCAGTTCGACATGGCGGGTCGTATGCTTGCCGCGCCCTAAATGGGTGGAAATGTCGCCCGTTTTCAACCGCAAATCCGGACGGAGCGCGTTTAATAGGGACGATTTGCCGACGCCGGACTGCCCGGCGACGACTGAGACGCGGCCGCGAAGGCGCAACGCCAGTTCATCGAGGCCGCCCTTGGTCACTGCTGACGTTTCAATCACGTCGTAGCCGATGCGCCGGTAATCATGCACGTAGCGGGCAATCTCTTCTTTTGATTCGCCATCCAACAAATCGATTTTGCTGATGACAATGATCGGCGTGATGCGTTTCGATTCAACCAAGACAAGAAAGCGGTCGAGCAGCTTGGCGCTGAAGTCCGGGCTTACAGCCGAAAAGACTAAAATCGCCTGTTCGACGTTGGCAATCGGCGGCCGCACAAGCTCATTTTGCCGCTCGCCAATCTCCAAAATATAGCCTTCCGTTTCGCTCGTCGCCTGAAAAACGACGCGGTCGCCGACGAGCGGCGTCACTTTTTTCTTGCGGAACACACCGCGCCCGCGGCATTGGAACACGCGGCCTTCGGACAGGACGTAATAAAATCCGCTTAACGCCTTAATGATTTGCCCTTCCGCCATAGCCTCACCCCTTTTTTCCGTTATTTTCTGGGTACGGGATCGATCCTTCCTCTTTGACGACATTGTTGACAATGACGCGGTAATAAGCGGTCTCCCCATATGGAATTTCAAACTCGACCATCTCGGTCGCTGGCGCCGTCAGCCGGTATGTTTTGTATGGCGTTGACATATTGTGGGTGGCATCTTGGATGTAAAGCTGGGCTTCAACCATTTGCCCCGGCATCGCCGGTTCATATGGGATCATAATCTCTTTCACTACCGTTTTGGACGGCTTCGGCTCCGGCCCGCGGGAAATGACGACTGTGATGGTTTCCCCTTTTTTTACCCGCTCGTTCGCCGCTGGAGTTTGCGAAATGACAAGCCCTTCTGGCACCTCGTCCGAATACTCGTACTTCACGTCAATGCGCAGCCCTTGATCCGCGCCGTAGTCGCGCACGCTTTTTTCCGTATAGCCAGTCAAATCTTTAACGGTGACCTTCTCCGGCCCGAGGCTGACGGTGAACATCACTTCCGTTTCATCAGGCACGACTTCATCACCGGCGTACGGGTATTGATCCAAAATCGTCCCTTCCGGCTTGTCGCTGTAGCGGCCGCTGCGTGTGATGCGGGTAAATCCTTCGGCGCGCAGCTCCTCCTCCGCCGCAGCAATATCATCGCCAATGAAGCTTGGAAATTCGATTTTCTTTTTTCCAATGCTTTTATAAATAATGACGCCGGCACCTTTCTTCACCGTCATGCCGGCTTCTGGATCGGTGCGCACGACTTTTCCTTCTTCGATTTGATCATCTTCTACATCGATCGTATCTTTGATTTCCAAACCGAGCGACGACAGCTGTTCAACAGCGTCATCATAGTTTTTGTTGACCACGTTCGGCATCGTCACTTCTTTTGGAAAAATGAGGTCCGGAATCCATGTGACCGCGCTGATGCCGACAGCTCCAATGAACAGCAAGGCAGCCACAAGCCAGGCAATCCATACCCGTTTCCGCTTCGGTTTCGGTTCGCCCGTCGTATGAACCGGTTCGCTCGTTTTTTCCTCGTACACAAGCGTCTCTTGCTCCAACGCCGCGCTTTCCGCATGTTTGATCATCGGAATGGCTTTCGTCGCTTCCTCATCGTCATCGGGTATGGTAAATTTCGGCTCATTGCGCCGCCTTGGATCCAGCGCTGTCCGAATGTCCTCGTTCATTTCGCGCGCGGATTGGTAGCGGTAAAACGGGTCTTTCGCCGTCGCTTTTAAAATAATGTTTTCCACACTTTGCGGGATGTCCGGATTCCACGCCTTCGGCGACGGCGTTTCCGCCTGCAAGTGCTTCAACACGATCGAAACGGCTGATTCGCCGGAAAACGGCAGCCGACCGGTGACGAGTTCAAACATGACAATGCCGAGTGAATAAATGTCTGATTTTTCAGTAGCGATGCCCCCGCGCGCCTGCTCCGGCGACAAATAATGAACCGAACCGAGCACCGAGTTGGTCTGCGTGATCGTCGTGCCGCTCATCGCCACAGCGATGCCGAAGTCGGTCACTTTCACATTGCCGTGCTCATCAAGCAAAATGTTTTGCGGTTTAATGTCGCGATGGATGATGCCGTTCTCATGGGCATGGGCGATCGCTGATGTCAGCTGGTCCATGATGCCAAGCGCCCGTTCGACCGGAAGCGGAGCGTGCTGCTGGATGTATTGCTTCAGCGTCGCGCCGCGCACATATTCCATGACGATGTAATAGACGCCTTCCTCTTCGCCGACGTCATAAATGGAGACGATATGTTCATGGTTTAAGCTCGTCGCCGCTTGCGCCTCGCGGCGGAACCGTTTGATGAACTGATCATCATTGGCAAAATCAAGGCGGAGCACTTTGACAGCAACATCGCGTTCCAAAATCATATCGCGGGCCAAATACACGTTGGCCATGCCGCCGCCGCCGATGAGGCTGATGATTTTATAGCGGTCATTCAATCGCTTTCCAATGAGCACGCCGATCACCCACCTTCACGTTCCGCTGAAACATCGATGACCGCCAGCGAAATGTTGTCTTCTCCGCCCCGCCCGTTGGCGAGCTGGATAAGCGCCTCCGCCTTCTCTTCCAGCGTGCCGGCACCCGTCAAAATATGTATCATGTCCGCTTCCGGCACTTTATTGGACAACCCGTCCGAACATAACAACAACATGTCGCCCTCGTCGAGCGCCACTGTTTTCACGTCGATTTTCACCGCCGGTTCCGTGCCAAGCGCCCGCAACAGCACGTTTTTGCGCGGATGATGCTCAGCCGCTTCTTTCGAAAGTTGCCCGCTTTTGACGAGCTCATTGACCAACGAATGGTCGTCGGTCAGCTGCTGAATTCCGCTTTTGTTGAGCACGTAGCAGCGGCTGTCGCCGATATGGGCAACCGTCGCAAACGAATTAGCGCAAACGGCGGCGACGACCGTCGTCCCCATTCCTTGACATTCCGGGTGGGAACAGGCATGGCGAAACAGTTGTTCGTTCGCCGCCGCAATTTGCGTCTTGAGCCATTGCTCCGCCTCAGCCGGTGAAGCAAGGCCACTCTCTTTCTCCCATCGCTCCTGCAAATACGCCACCGCCATGGAACTGGCCACATCACCGGCGCGATGGCCGCCCATCCCGTCAGCGACGACCGCTAAATATTGGCCGCTTTGATTGACAAATACGCCGCCGCTGTCTTCGTTATGTTCGCGAATTTGGCCGATGTCAGTTCGGAAAACGGCTCGCATCCGATTCACCTCGTCTCCTCTTTTCGCTCCTTCGCGCGAAGCTGTCCGCAGGCGGCATCGATGTCGTGTCCATGTTCGCGGCGAATGGTGACATTGATTCCATGTTTTTTCAACGCCCGTTCAAAGGCGAAAATTTGGCTGCGCGGCGTGCGCACATAGTTGCGCTCCGGCACGTAGTTAACCGGAATCAAATTCACATGGCATTTCAGCCCTTTAATCAGCTCGGCCAACTGCTCGGCGTGCTCAAGCTGGTCGTTCACCCCGCCGAACAATCCGTATTCAAACGTCACGCGCCGGCCGGTTTTTTCAATGTAATACCGAACCGCCTCCATCAACTTGGGCAGCGGGTACGCTTTATTGATCGGCATGAGTTTCGTCCGCAGCTCATTCGTCGGTGCATGCAACGAAATGGCGAAGTTGACTTGCATTCCTTCATCGGCAAATTGGTAAATTTTTGGGATGATGCCGCTGGTGGAAACGGTGATATGGCGGGCGCCAATGTTCAACCCTTTTGGGTGATTGACGATGCGCAAAAACTTGATGAGCGCATCGTAGTTGTCGAACGGCTCGCCGATGCCCATGACGACGATGCTGCTGACGCGTTCATTCGTGTCATCGAGCGCCTTTTGCACTTGCACGACTTGGGCGACGATCTCGCCCGCCTCTAAATGACGCTTCAGTCCGCCGAGCGTCGAAGCGCAAAACGTGCAGCCGATGCGGCAGCCGACTTGCGTCGTGACGCACACCGAATTGCCGTAGTTATGACGCATGAGCACCGTCTCGATCGAATAGCCGTCATGGAGCTCAAACAAAAATTTGATCGTTCCGTCTTTAGACGTTTGTTTGACCACGGTTTTCAACGTCGTGATCGAAAACGATGACGCTAGCTGTTCGCGCAGCCGCTTCGGCAAATTCGTCATGTCGGCAAAATCGGTGACACGGTTTTGATACAGCCACTCGTAAATTTGCGTGGCCCGAAACGGCTTTTCGCCTTGAGCGACAAGCCATTCCTTCAATTCGTCTAGCGTGAGCGAATAAATCGATGGCAACGGAGGCTGCGTTTCGCCGACAGAGCGGCGGGCAGCCGGACGAACCATTTCCATGCTTTTACACCTTCTTTCGCAGTCGGGCGATAAAAAACCCGTCAGAGTCAAAATGATGCGGCAAAAGCTGCAACATGCCGCCTTTCACATGCGGCCGCACCGGTTCCGGCATCCGTTCGGCAAGGCTGGCGTCGAGGAAAAAGTCCGGATGATCCGCTAAAAAGCGGGCGATGGCTTCTTCATTTTCCTCGCGCTCCACCGTGCATGTGCTGTAGACAAGCGTACCGCCTTTTTTCAAAAGCGGGGCGGCCGCCCGCAAAATGGCTTGCTGAATCTCGACAAGCGCGGCGATGGCGTCTTTCCCTTTCGTATATTTGATCTCCGGTTTGCGGCGAATGACGCCGAATCCAGTGCACGGCGCATCGACCAAAACGCGGTCAAACGATTCCGGGGCAAACCGCTCGCCGAGCCGGCGGCTGTCAAGGGCGAGCGTCGCAACGTTGTCAAGCCCGAGCCGCTTGGCCTGCTGTTCGATCATCATTACCTTACGTTCGTGGATATCAACAGCAACGACCTCGCCGCGCCCGTCCATCCGCTCGGCGATATGGGTCGTTTTCCCGCCCGGCGCCGCGCAGCAGTCAAGCACCCGCTCGCCGGGGGCTGGGTCGAGCGCTCGAGCGACAAGCATTGAGCTTTCATCTTGAATCGTCAGCCAACCGGCGCGAAACGTCTCCGTATGAGCCAAATTCCCTTTTTCCGCCCGGATGGCCTCCGGAGCGACATGGCCAGGGATTGCCTGCATCCCTTCAGCGCGCAGCCGCTCAAGCGCTTCTTCGACAGTCGCACGCAGCCGGTTGACGCGGGCCGTTGATTGCGGCGGGCGCAAATTCGTCTCGCACATGCGCGCCGCTTCTTCATAACCATATTGCTGGATCCAGCGCCGAACGAGCCACTCGGGATGGCTGGTGGCAAGGGCGAGCCGCTTGCCCGCGTCATCAACCGCCTCGATCGACGGCAGCCCCTCGCGGCCGATGGCCCGCAATACGCCGTTGACAAGTGAAGCAATGCCGCGATGGCCGCGCCGTTTGGCGATTTCAACCGCTTCAAAGACGGCGGCGCGGTCGGGAACACGATCCAAATACACCATTTGATACAGCGTCAACCGAAGAAGCACGCGCACCCACGGCTCAAGCCGGCGCGCCTTGCGCAAAAACGGCGCCAAATAATAATCGAGCGTGTCGCGCCGTTGCACCGTGCCGTAGACAATCTCGGTCAACAGCGCCGCATCGCGCCCGTCAAGGCGTCCTTTTTGAATGGCTTCGTTTAATTGCAAATGACTGTACGCTCCTTTTTGTTCAATGGCTAACAGCGTATCTAAAGCAAGTTCACGTACGTTCATGATCCTCTCCTAGCTTCATGCCGACCGCCAGCCGGCTGCCGGCGCCGCGCAAAAATTCGCCCGCCGCCATCCGTTTTTTTCCGGCCGGCTGCAATTCGGTGATGCGAATGGCTGTCTCATTGCCGGTGGCCACGACAATGCCGTTTTCCTCGAGCGCCAAAATCGTGCCCGGCGGCGCCGAACGGGGCGCCGGCACTTTTTCACCCCACCAAACCTTCCAAATGTGCCCATCCTGCGTTGTATACGTGACCGGCCACGGATGGAAGGCGCGAATATGGTTGTAAATGGCTTCGCCGGGCTGCGTCCAATCGATCCGCTCCTGCTCGCGGCGAATGTTCGGCGCATACGTCGCTTTCTCCTCATCTTGCGGAACGGGCGCAATGTTTCCTTCCAATAAAAGTGGAAGCGTTTCTGATAGTAGTTTAGCCCCGGCGGCGCTCAATTTATCATGGAGCGTGCCGACCGTATCCGTTTCGGCAATCGGCACTTCGACTTGCGCTAACATGTCGCCGGCGTCCAACCGCTCCACCATATACATGATCGTGACGCCCGTTTTCGTTTTCCCTTGCCAAATGGCGTAATGGATCGGCGCCCCGCCGCGCAGCTCGGGCAGAAGCGAGGCATGGACGTTGATGCAGCCGTATTTTGGTGCATCAAGCAGCGCTTTCGGCAAAATTTGCCCGAACGCAGCCGTGACAATCAAATCGGGCGCAAACGCCAGCACTTGTTCGTATTGCTCCGGCTCGCGAATTTTTGTCGGCTGCAGCACCGGGATGCCGCGGCGCTCCGCTTCCACTTTCACCGGGGGCGGAACGGGCTCGCGCTTCCGCCCTTTTGGCTTATCCGGCTGGGTGACGACCGCTGCAACATGATAACCGTCATCAAGCAGCTGGCGCAAAATCGGCACGGCAAAGTCAGGTGTTCCCATAAACACAATGTTCGTCATTGGCATCTATCCTTCCAATTCTTCAAGATCGCAATATCGAATCACTTTCGACGTAAACAGCACGCCGTGCAAATGGTCGATTTCATGCTGCAGGGCGCGCGCCAAAAAACCGGTCGCGGAAAGCGTAAACGGGCGGCCGCGCCGGTTTTGCGCCCGCACTTTCACAAATTTCGCGCGCGGCACTTCGCCAAACAAACCAGGAAAGCTCAAACAGCCTTCAACATCCACTTGTTCGCCGCGCGCCTCGATCACGACCGGGTTGATGAGCTCAATGCGTCCGTGCTCATCTCCGACATCAACGACCGCAACCTGTTCCGCGACGCCGATTTGCGGGGCAGCTAGGCCCACCCCGTCAGCGGCAAGCATCGTTTCATACATATCGTCAAGCAGCCGCCCGAGCCGACGGTCAAATATCGTCACCGGCGCGCACGGCTGTTCCAAAATTGGATTTGGATGCATCACAATCGACAAAACGGCCAATGTCATTCCTCCATCTTCACATCATCATATACGGATTCGTGTCGACCGTAATCGTCACTCCGCCATGGGCGGCATCGGCTTGGTAGCGGTCGATGACCGCCTTGAGCGCCGCGGTCAAATTCGGCTCCCGTTTGTATTTTATCATGCATTGGTAGCGATATCTATCGTGAAGACGGGCGATTGGCGAGGCAACCGGGCCGAGAACGACCGCTTCGTGCGACAGATGCTTGCGCAAATAGGCGGCGATCTTTTCCGCCGCTTTGGCCGCAGCCGGCGCCTCTTCGTGGGCGGCGGTAATGAGCGTCAAATAATAGTACGGCGGATAGCCGTGCGCTTTGCGCAGCGCCATCTCCCGCTGGTAAAAGGCGCGGTAGTCGTGGCGGGCGGCCAGTTCAATGCTGTAGTGGTCAGGCGTATACGTCTGAATGATGACTTCGCCGGGCAGCTCGTGCCGCCCGGCGCGCCCGCTCACTTGCGTCAACAGCTGGAACGTTTTTTCCGCGGCGCGGAAATCGGGCAAATGAAGCATCGTGTCGGCCGCCAGCACACCAACAAGCGTGACGTTCGGAAAATCAAGTCCTTTGGCGATCATTTGCGTGCCGAGCAAAATATCGGCTTCCTTGGCGGCAAAACGGGAAAGCAGCTCTTCATGCGCCCCTTTGCGGCCGGTCGTGTCGACATCCATGCGGATGACGCGCGCTTTCGGCAGCAACCTCGTCAGTTCTTCTTCCACTTTTTGCGTGCCAGTGCCAAAAAAGCGGATGTGTTCGCTTCCGCACGATGGACAGCGAGGGACAAGCGGCTCTTCATGCCCGCAATAATGGCATTTCATCCGCTCGCCGGCGCGATGGTACGTCAACGAAATGTCGCAGTGCGGACAGCGGATGACATAGCCGCAGCTGCGGCACATGACAAACGTCGAATAACCGCGTCGATTCAACAGCAACACTGCCTGCTCGCCGCGCTCAAGCCGGCGGCGCAATTCGTCAAGCAACCGGCGTGAAAACATCGAACGGTTGCCGCTTCGCAGCTCCTCGCGCATATCGACGACATGAACGTCCGGCAGGCCGCGGTCGCTGATGCGCTCCGGCAGCTCGAGCAGCTCGTACACCCCTTTGGCGGCGCGGGCGAACGTCTCAAGCGAGGGGGTGGCGCTGCCAAGCACGACCGGGCAGCTGTGGCGGCGAGCGCGGTAAATGGCGACATCGCGCGCATGATAGCGCGGCATTTCTTCTTGCTTGTAGCTCGTCTCATGCTCCTCATCGATGATGATCATCCCTAAGTTTTCAAATGGGGCAAACACCGCCGAACGCGCACCGACGACAAGCTGCACTTCTTTCCGGTGAATTTTCCGCCATTCGTCATATTTTTCGCCGACCGACAGCCCGCTGTGAAGCACCGCTACTTTCGAGCCGAACCGGCTTTTGAAGCGCTCGACCATTTGCGGCGTCAGCGAAATTTCCGGCACGAGAACGATCGCTTCCTTTCCTTGGCGCAACGCTTCATCAATCGCCTGCATATACACTTCCGTCTTCCCGCTGCCGGTGACGCCATACAGCAAAAACGTGCGATGCTCCCCAGCGCGCACCGAAGCGGCGATCTTCGCCAACGCCGCCTCTTGCGCCTGGGTGAGCGCCGGCGGCTCGCTCGGCTGAAACGTGCGATGCTCGTACGGGTCGCGGTACACCTCGACATCGTTCAGCACCACAAATCCTTTGTCGACGAGCGCTTTCAGCGGCGCTGAGGAGACGCCAAGCACCGCTTGCAGTTCGGCAACCGACGCCGCCTTCCCTTTTTCAAGCAAAAATGAAAGCACCTCTTTTTGTCTTGCCGGCAGCGACCCGAGCTCCTGTTTCGCCTGTTCCGATGGAATGGCAAGAGCGGCGTGCTTCACCGTTTTCTTGCCCGCTTTTTCTTTCACCTTGTAGACCGCCTCGAGCACGCCCTGCTGCACCGCTTTTTGCGCCGCCCGCCATAAACCGGCCGCCTCAACCTCTTTCCAAGCGGCTTCCGTCCGCCCGGCAAACAGCGGCTTTACCTCATCCGGCAACCTCTCTCTCTTCTCTTCATCTGTCAAACGGAGCGTTTTTTCATATTTCGCCCGCATCGCTGCCGGCAGCATCGCCTGGTACGCCGAAATGGCAAAACAAAGCGTCGTTTCCGTTAAATAGCGGCCAAGATCAAGCAGCTCTTCGTTTAACACCGGCACGACATCAAGCACATGCTCAATCGGTTTCAGTTGTTTGATGTCGGAATGGTCTTTCACATCAACGACAAACCCTTGCAAACGCCGCGCCCCAAACGGCACCGTCACCCGCATGCCCGGCTGGATGATGCCTTGCCAGCGTTCCGGAATCAAATAATCAAACGGGCGGTCCGTCTGCCGGGACGGGACATCGACAATCACGGATGCTACTTTCATCGAATCGCCTCGATATACGCGTGAATTTCTTTTAAAATTTCCTCGGCCGCCTCGCGTTTCGTCATGAGCGGCAGCGGCCGAACGACGCCGTCGCGGCGGAAGATGGTGACGATGTTCGTATCGCCGGCAAACCCTGCCCCTTCTTCGGTGACATTGTTGGCGACGACCATATCAAGCCGCTTTTCTTCAAGCTTTTTTAACGCATACTGTTCAAGGTTGTCCGTCTCAGCGGCAAATCCAACTAAAATCTGTCCCGTTTTCCGCTCACCAAGCGCTTTCAAGATGTCCACCGTCCGCTCCATCTCCACCACATAATCACCCGGTTGCTTTTTGATTTTGGACGCCGCCACATATTTCGGCCGATAATCGGCGACCGCCGCCGCCTTGATCACGATGTCCGTTTCCGCAAACCGAGCCATCACCGCTTCATACATCTCTTCCGCCGATTCAACCGCCACCGTCTCGACGCCATCGGGCGAAGAAAGCGCCGTCGGTCCGGAGACAAGCGTCACCGAAGCGCCGAAGCGGGCCGCCGCTTCGGCGATGGCGTAGCCCATTTTGCCGCTCGAATAGTTGGAGAAATAGCGGACTGGATCAAGCCTCTCCCGCGTCGGCCCAGCGGTGACAAGCACACGCTTCCCGCGAAACAGCGGCGGATCACCGGCAAAAAAGCGCTCGATATGGGCGATGATGTTCTCCGGCTCCTCCAGCCGCCCTTTGCCGATGTAGCCGCACGCCAAATAGCCTTCCGACGGCTCGATGAACCGGTAGCCGAATTGGCAGAGCCGCTCAATGTTCGCCTGGACGGCCGGATGCTCGTACATATGGACGTTCATCGCCGGAGCAATCCAGACGGGCGCTTTCGTCGCCAAAATCGTCGTCGTCACCATATTGTCGGCGATGCCGGCGGCCAGCTTCGCCATCGTATTGGCCGTCGCCGGTGCGACCAAAACGAGATCAGCCCAGTCCGCCAAATCGATATGGGCGATGACGGCCGGGTTGTTTTCGGCAAACGTATCGACATACACTTCCTGGCGCGACAAAGCTTGAAACGTGAGCGGTGTAATGAACTGGCACGCCCCTTCTGTCATGATCACTTTTACTTCAGCGCCGCGCTGGGTCAACTGGCTGGTGAGCGCCGCCGCCTTGTACGCCGCCACCCCCCCGGTCACACAAAGCAAAATATGTTTTCCCTTGATCATGTTGGCCACCCCCCGACATTGAAAAAAATAACAACCTAAAGCTAGGTTGTTATTTTTCCTCCTCCACTAATTCGACCTTGTCACCAGCGATTTCCTCGAGCGCCTGGCCGACAAATTTTTTCGACACCGGCTTTTTCACCATCAACTCCGCACCGTCCTGCAGCTCGCGCGCCCGTTTGGCCACCACCGTGACGAGCTTGTATTTCGAATCGACTTTTTGCATCAGCAAATCGATGGAAGGATACAGCATCGTCATTCCACCCCCAACATCCGTTTATATCGCTCGGCGACGCGTTCGCGCCGGCAATGTTCGGCGATGACGATCGCCTTGATCCGCTCGCAGGCGAGCTCCACTTCATCATTTTCCACGACATAGTCGTACTCGTCCATCATTTCAAGCTCCTCTTTCGCCGCCCGCAGCCGATTTTCAATCAGCTCTTTCGACTCGGTGCCGCGTCCCATGATCCGCTTTTCAAGCTCCGTGAGGCTTGGCGGAGCAAGGAAAATGAAGAGCGCCTCTGGAAACGCCCGCCGTACTTTCATCGCTCCCTGCACTTCGATCTCTAAAAACACATCTTTCCCTTCGGCAAGCGTCTTCTCCACGTAGTCGATCGGCGTGCCATAGTAGTTGCCGACGTATTCCGCCCACTCGAGCAGCTTGTTTTCCCGAATCATTTGTTCAAACTGCTCGCGCGTGCGGAAGAAGTAGTCGACGCCTTCCACTTCGCCTTCGCGCGGCTTGCGCGTCGTGACCGACACCGAATAATGAAGATTGATGTCCGGCTGCGAAAACAGCGCCTTGCGCACCGTTCCTTTGCCAACGCCAGACGGACCCGACATGACGATCAACAACCCACGTTCGTTCTTCAACGCCCAAAACCCTACCCTTCCTCGGAGAAATCGTCGCTTCCATATAAGCGGTTCGCCACCGTTTCCGGCTGCACGGACGACAAAATGACGTGATCGCTGTCCATAATGATGACGGCGCGCGTCCTCCGCCCGTGCGTCGCGTCAACAAGCTTGCCGCTTTCGCGCGCATCTTGAATGATTCGTTTGATCGGCGCCGAATCAGGGCTGACAATCGTAATGATGCGGGCGGCTGACACCATGTTTCCGTACCCGATATTGATAAATTTCATCATCATGACACGCCCACCTGCCATATCCGATATTGTTGCCGCCAATAAGTCGTTTTAAACAGTTATTCCACGTTTTGCACTTGCTCGCGCATTTTCTCAAGCACGCTTTTCATCTCAACGACTTGCGCGGCAATCAGGCTGTCGTTTGCCTTGGCGCCGATCGTGTTGACTTCCCGGTTCAACTCTTGCACCAAAAAGTCCAGCTTCCTCCCGATCGGTTCGTCCATTTCTAAGGCGTCTGCCATTTGCGCCAAATGGCTGCGGATGCGTTTCAATTCCTCATGAATGTCCGCCTTTTCGGCAAACACCGCCACTTCTGTGAGCAGGCGCGCCTCATCGACCGGAGCGGGCGCCCATTCGCGCAGGCGGCGCGCAAGCCGCTCGCGGTATTGTTCAATAACAAGCGGCGCCCGCTGTTCAATGGCTTCCACCCCGGCTTCGACTTCATGAAGACGGGCGCGCAAATCCGCGGCAAGCGCCTCCCCTTCGCGCCGGCGCATGGCAACAAGTGCCTTTGCCGCTTCATCGACAGCGGTCAAAAGCAGCGGCTCGACCTCCTCGTTCGCTCCTTCCTCTTCCACAACTTCGACCGCCCCATCAAGCCGAAGCAGCTCGGCCGCCGTCACGCTGCCGTCAACAGCAAATCGCTTTGCAGCCTCCTGCAACCCGGCCCAATATTGGCCGAGCAAATCCCAATCAATATGTACGTTCCGCTTTACAAGTCCTTCGCCGGCGATCGTGACGAACACTTCCACTTTTCCGCGCCGCACGTACGGCAAAATTGCTTTCTTTATTTTATCCTCAAACACGAGCCATTGTCTAGGGAGGCGAATGGAAATTTCGCAAAACCGGTGGTTGACCGATTTCATTTCCACCGCCACCATCAAACGATCCGTTTTTTTTGTGCTTGCGCCGAAGCCGGTCATGCTGTAAACCATATCATCACATCCGTCGTTGCCTTGATGAAAAAGAAAAGGTCATAGAGCGTTCCTCTATCACCCTTTTTATTATAACATATCCATCCTTTTATTTTCTCGTAAAAAGCGAGCCTGCAAACAAAAATGTCGGCAAGGCGGACAAGCCAATGATGAGCAGCCAATCGACCGCTGCGAGCGGCTTCGTATGGAACACTGCGGCAAGCGGTGGGTAATAGATGACGACAATGAGCAAAAGCAGCGACACGATCACCGCCGCGACAAGGTATATGTTCCCGAACGGACTGCGGTCAAAAACCGAATGGTCGCAACGGCAGTCGAACACATGGATCAATTGGGCCAACACAAGCGTCGCAAACGCCGCCGTCTGGGCGTAAACGAGATCCTCGCCGCTCCGTTCATAGGCGGTCAGAAACGCAGCCAGCGTAACAACGCCGATCAAAAAGCCGCGGCTTACGATTTTCCAGCCGAGCCCGCGGGCGAACACCCCTTCATCGGGACGGCGCGGCGGCCGCTTCATCACGTTTTCTTCTGGTTGGTCGAGCCCGAGCGCCATGGCTGGCAAACCATCGGTGACAAGATTGACCCATAAAATTTGAATCGGCACGAGCGGCAGCGGCAAGGCAAGCAGCATCGCAAACAACATGACGAGAATTTCCCCGACGTTCGAGGCAAGCAAGTAGCGGATAAACTTGCGAATGTTTTCGTAAATGTTGCGCCCCTCTTCGATCGCGGCCTCAATCGTCGCAAAGTTGTCATCCAACAAAACGAGCGACGCCGCCTCTTTCGCCACCTCTGTCCCCGACCGGCCCATGGCGACGCCAATATCGGCTGCTTTCAGAGCGGGCGCATCGTTCACCCCGTCGCCGGTCATGGCAACAATATGGCCGCGACGCTTGAGGGCGTTGACAATTTTTAACTTATGCTCCGGAGCGACGCGGGCAAACACGTAAATCTCATCAACTACGCGTTCGAGCTCATCGACCGACAGCTTCGACAACGCCGCACCATCCATCACTTTTCCGCCAGGCGGCAGCACGCCAAGCTGTTTGGCGATGGCGGTGGCTGTCAACACATGATCGCCGGTGATCATCACCGTTTTCATGCCTGCCTCTTTGCATCGCGCCACTGCTTGCTTCACCTCAGGGCGCGGCGGATCGATCATGCCGGCGACGCCGAGGAACCGAAGCTTTGTCTCCGCATCCTTCTCCGACTCGATCCGTTCCGTTTCCGCAAGCAGCCGATACGCGACGGCGATCGTGCGCAAGGCGGAAGACGCCATCTGGCGAATCGCCTTCTCGATCGTTTCTTTCCACGCCGGGGTCAGCATCTGCTCGCGGCCGTTCCATTCAAGGCGGTCCGCCCGCTCAAGCAGCACATCGGGCGCCCCTTTCGTCACGACAAACCGACGGCCGTTTCGGTCGCGGACGATCACCGTCATCATTTTCCGCTCGGAATCAAACGGAAACTCCTGTTCGATCGTGTACTCACGCAAAAGCATTCCTTTCGCCAATCCAGCTTTGGCCGCCGCGACCAGCAGCGCTCCTTCCGTCGGATCGCCGTCGACGTAACGCCGGCCGTTTTCCTCTTTCAACTCCGAACTATTGCAAAGCACCCCCATTGTCAACAGGCGAGCGAGCTGGGGAACGCGGTTCGGATCAACCGTCCGGCCGCGTTCAGAAAACTCGCCATCCGTTTCAAGACCAACGCCGCTTACCGCAAATGTCCGCCCGCCTGCCCATACTTGCGTGACGGTCATCATGTTTTCCGTCATCGTCCCCGTTTTGTCGGAACAAATGACCGAAGCGCAGCCGAGCGTTTCCACCGCCGGAAGCTTGCGGACGATGGCGTTTCGTTTGATCATCCGCTGCACGCCAAGCGCCAAGACGACCGTCACAATGGCCGGCAACCCCTCCGGAATGGCGGCGACCGCGAGCGACACACCAGCCAAAAACATTTCATACAGGTCGTGCCCTTGAATGACACCTACGGCCACGACCGCTGCCGTCAGCGCCAATGCGACGACAAGCAAAATTTTCCCAAGCTGCTCGAGCCGGCGCTGGAGCGGGGTTGCCCCCGCATCCGCCTCTTCGAGCATCGTTGCGATTTGTCCCATCGCTGTTTTCATCCCAGTGGCGATGACAATCCCGACCCCATTCCCTCTTGTCACGAGCGTCCCCATAAACGCCATATTGTGCAAATCGCCCAACGACGCCTGTTCTGTATGAAGCGGGGCGGCGGATTTGGCCACCGGCACTGATTCGCCCGTCAGCGCCGACTCCTCGATTTCCAGGCCGGCCGCCTCAATCAAGCGGATGTCGGCCCCGACCCGGTCGCCGCTTGCAAGTCTCACCACATCGCCGACAACAAGCTCGCGCGTGGGGACTTTCACCCACTCCCCGCCGCGCAACACAACCGCTTGCGGAGCGGACAACCGTTTTAAGGCGGCAAGCGACTTTTCCGCCCGCCGCTCCTGGATAAACCCCAGGATGGCGTTCATGATCACGATGACGACAATCGCCACCGCATCCACATACTCGCCTAAAAACGCGGAAATCACCGTCGCCAAAAGCAACACAAGCACCATAAAATCTTGAAACTGGCGAAAAAAGACAACGATGGCCGACTCCTTCTTCCCTTCCGCCAGCTCGTTGTACCCGAACTGCCGCAGCCGTTTTTCCGCCTCCGCCGCAGTAAGCCCGGTCTTGACATTCGTCTTCGTCTCGTGCGCGACATCGCTTGCCGCGAGCGTATGCCATTGCATCTGTCTCCCTCCGTCCTTCCATTTTTTTCGCACGCCGTTCCCGCTTCTCTATGCTTATTCATACATGTCCCAAAAAATGATAGTCCCCGCCATGATGTTTAGCGACACAAACATAAGGAGTCGTGGGGCCCTTTGCCACGCCATCTCCCCCATAAGGGAAAAAATCGTGTCAAAAAAGCGGGCCTCCCCATTTTATGCAACATGTTCGTCGGGCATCTTCGTCCGTCTTCAGGTAATATTCAAAGAAATGTTCAAAACGGCGGGTCGTATGGTAAGATCGAAATAGCAAACAAACGAAATAGAAAGGTGTTTTCCATGTCCTTTGACGGAGTGTTTACGTACGCCATTGTCGGTGAACTCGAAGAGGCGCTTGCGGGCGGGCGGATCACGAAAATCCACCAGCCGTCGGCGTATGAGATCGTGCTGCTTGTGCGCGCCCGGGGCCATAACCATAAAGTGATGCTGTCGGCGCATCCGACGTACGCCCGCGTCCATTTGACAAACGAAACGTACAACAACCCATCCGAGCCGCCGATGTTTTGCATGCGGCTGCGCAAACAGTTGGAAGGAAGCGTCATCGAAGCGGTCCGCCAAGTCGATTTTGACCGCATCATCGTCATGGACACAAAAGGCCGCGACGAACTCGGCGACGTGCAGACAAAGCGGCTCATCATTGAAGTGATGGGCCGCCATAGCAACATCATCCTCGTTGATGCATCGACCGACACGATCATCGACAGCTTGAAACATTTGCCGCCGTCGGTCAACCGCTACCGGACGGTGCTTCCCGGGCATCCGTACGTCGCCCCACCGACGCACGGCAAGCTGAACCCGCTTGAGGCGACGGAAGAAATGGTGCTGAAAAAAATCGACTTTCACGCCGGCAAGCTCGCCCATCAGCTTGTTTCCGCCTTCAGCGGCATTTCGCCGCTATTTGCCAATGAGGCGGTGTTCCGCGCTGGACTCGCCAACCGGACGACGCTGCCGAAAAGCTTCCTCGCGCTCATCGATGACGTTCGGCACCGCCGCTTTGCCCCGATGATGTACACGAACGGGGAAAAAGAATGGTTTTACGTTTTGCCGCTTAAGCACTTAAAAATCGAAGGCCAACCGTTTGCGAGTGCAAGCGAGCTATTGGACCGCTTTTATTTCGGCAAGGCCGAGCGCGACCGCGTCAAGCAGCAAGCTCATGACATCGAGCGTCTCATGGCGAACGAAAAGGCGAAAAACGAGAAAAAGCTCCTAAAGCTCGAACAGACGCTCGAAGAAGCAAAGAAAGCCGACGTTTATCGACTGTACGGCGAACTGCTCACCGCCCATTTGTACGCCATAAAGCGCGGCATGACGGAAATCGAGGTCGCAAACTACTACGACGAAAACGGAGGCACCATCACCATTCCGCTCGACCCGCAAAAATCGCCGTCCGAGAACGCGCAACAGTACTTTCAAAAATACCAAAAAGCGAAAAACTCGTTCGCCGTCGTTCAAGAACAAATCGAGCGGACGAAAGAAGACATCGCCTATTGCGACACGATTTTAAGCCAGCTTGAAACCGCCTCGCCGAAAGATGTCGAGGAAATCCGCGACGAGCTCATTGAACAAGGCTATTTGCGCCCGCGCGCGGCGAAAGGAGCAAAAAAGCGCAAACCAACCGCGCCCGAGCTTGACCGCTACGTCGCAAGCGACGGCACGGAAATACTCGTTGGCAAAAACAACAAACAAAACGATTATCTCACGACAAAGCTGGCCCATAAGGACGATGTTTGGCTGCATGTGAAAAACATTCCCGGCTCGCACGTCGTCATCCGGAACAAGCAGCCGTCTGACGAGACGCTCTTGGAAGCGGCGAATCTTGCCGCCTACTTCAGCAAAGCCCGCCACTCCGGCTCCGTGCCTGTCGACTACACGCGCATCCGCTATGTAAAAAAACCGAGCGGCGCCAAGCCGGGATTTGTCATTTACGAAAACGAGCAAACGCTCTACGTCACGCCGGATGAAGAACTCGTCCGCGCCATGAAACAGAGGCAAAAAGAACAAGCGGCGAAACCATCGTAAACGCGCCCCAATGGCCGCCCAACACGGCATCGGGCGATCCGCGCGAACTCCCGCAAACCGAAACGGTCTAGTGCCGCATAAAAGACAGCGGGCTGTCTGTAAGACCAGCTGCATTGGCCTTACGGACAGCCCGCTTTGCAAACTTGTCGAGTCAACCACAAGCCGCCATCACGAATGCAACTCCATGCACGTCTGCCATCCGTCTCAACGAAACATATCCTCAAGAGCCACTTGAAGCCCAGGAAAGCATGCCGACTGCACCACACCCGTTCCCGCTTTCACATCCGCCTGCTCATACAGTCCTTCCTCGTTCAGCGTATAGACGGTAATCGCCTCTTTCATCGGATTGACGATCCAATACTCTTTCACATCGTACGCCATATACAAATTGAATTTGGTCACTAAATCGTGCGCCTGGTTGGAAGGGCTCAAGATCTCAACGATAAGAGTGGGCACGCCGACATACTTCGTTTCCGTAAACCCTTTTGAATCGCAAATAACGCTTAAATCCGGAATGACGACTTTGCGATCGGGAAACTTGTCGCTAGCCAGTTCGATATCGGTCGGCGCCGCAAACACGTTGCACGGCTTCCCACGAAAATAAAGGCCAAATTCGGTATGAAGGTTGCTCGAAACAAGCTGATGCTTGATGCTTGGCGACGGAGCCATATACACAGCGCCATCAATATATTCAAGCCACTCATCGCTTTGTTCCCGCAACGCCCAATATTGCTCGTACGACACATTGGAAAACCGAGGCAAGGACATCGGCATCTTCTCCTTTGTCGCTTACATATTCCCCAAAAGAAGAACGCAACAGCCGTAATGGCCGGCTATTCCTCAAGCATCTTATCCAGCTTCTTATCAAAAGTATACACTTGATATCCCTTCACTTTGTTATAGGCGTATAAAAGGGTATCGACAAAGTCCAAGCGCCTTTTGCCAAACAGAGCAAGCGCCTCCTCTACGACCTCGATATCATCCACCTCGATATTATCGTATTTGAGCAATTCTAAAAGAATATCGCTGATCTCGTCATTTTTTACGTTGTACACTTTTTCAAGAACATAAACAACTTCAACGATTACTTCTCTTAGCAACAATACTTTGTTATCTTCAATAATCGTTGCGGCTTTGCCCGACAACTCATCATGGTCATTAAGCAGATATCTTAAAATAATATTCGCATCAATGATTTTCATATTGATCCACCACAGCTTTAGACCAAGCATCGCTTTCTCGGGCTTGCAAAGTCTCATTTTTATATTTGGACAGAGCCCCTCTTAGATTCCTTTTTTTTGGCTGTTCCAAATCTTCTTTATCCGCATAAGGAAGAATAATGACTTCCACTTTTCTATTTTTTAATGATTGAGGCAAATCGATGATCTTTTCTAAGTCATTGCTGTTTTTGATTACTCTTACAAAATCCATAACGTTTTCACTCCTTTCAAGGAAGATGGATCCTTTTAAACATATTATACCCGTTCATTGTACATCATGAGATGAAAATTCACTTTACGATCTATATAGACTCCCATGACAAAAAGATTTCGTCACCATCGAAGGGATGAAAATGCCGCTATGTCGAACTCTGAAACCTTGCACATTTTGAAGTTCGGGTATTTTCAGGATAGAAAAACTTTTTTAACGTCAGATATCCCTTCTTCTCCTAATAATAGAAATGTTTTCAGTAACATAGCTTACCCCCTTTGTTTATGTTATCACGGTCTGACATGAAGATACATATTACCCCCAGCTTTTCTCACTGCATAAGCTCTTCCTATCTCCCACTTTAGAGCTTTCTCTCTTCCATAAATGGTTCCTGAAACCATCGTACGTATACGCGATCGTCGTTCCATCCGACCATTGCTCTTTAGGAAGCAGTAAATGTTTGAGACTGGCCGTCGCTGGTTCGAATGACTTTTGAAGTCATATTGTCATTCGCGTCATACCCATAGTTGACGGACGTACCATTTGCTAACAACAGCTGTTTTAAGCGATTCGATAAATCATACGTGTACTCTTTCTTGTTTCCTTTCTTATCGTACTCGCTTAACAAGTTTCCTACGGCATCATAATTCTTTTTCGCCACATAGCCTTCTTCATCCACTTCTTCCGTGACATCATTTCCGCTGGCATCGTATTTGTTTTTCGTCACCACGTTTCCTTCCATGAGCCGGATCGCGTCAAACCATACCGTTCCCGTGTAATTGCCGCGGAAGACAGCGGATATGTCGATTTTATCAATTGGCTTGGAAGGTTGAATCGAAACGGCGGCACGGTTCCAATCTTGATTGCCAGCAGGGAAATCCGCAGGTGTGAGTAAAATATTTGTAGGTGAAATGGAGAATGCGAATGGTTGCTTGTGATGATGATCGTGACCACTAAGCGAAATGCTGTAAATGATCATTTTATTTGAATGCCAAGCCACCCGTTTTTTCTGTGAACATAACCATCCACGAATGGTTATGTTCATGCTTGGTGGTGAGCGAAACTTGCTCATGTTCAGAAAACCCACGAAATATTGACGACATTAGACGCTGTCGCACTCCGTTTTTCCCCATGGAATGACGCCGATGGCGAGTGAGTCATCTCCCCGCTTCGTCCATGACAAAAGCGCGAACCATCCTTTGGTCCGCGCTCCTCTTTTCCTCTTTTAGCTCCCCCACTCCTCCGGATTCTCCCGCCATTGCCGCAATGTCGCCAGATCGTGTTCGCTGACGGCGCCAAGGCGGACGGCCGTTTCGATGAGGGTGTTGTAGTCCGTAAGCGTGTAGGCAGGCAAATTCTCTGCGGCAAACGCCTGTTTCGCTTTTTCGAGTCCGTATGTGAAAATGGCGGCGACGCCCAGCACCTCGCAGCCTGCCTCTTTCAAGGCGCGGACGGCCGCAAGCGAGCTGCCGCCCGTCGAGATCAAGTCTTCGATGACGACGACGCGCTGGCCCGGTTCGGCTTGGCCTTCGATTTGTTTTCCTTTGCCGTGTGCTTTCGCCTGGCTGCGGACGTAGCACATCGGCAGCTCAAGCCGCTCGCTCACCCAGGCGGCGTGCGGGATGCCGGCGGTCGCCGTGCCGGCGATGAGGTCCGCTTTAGGGAAATGGGTGCGGATGAGTTCGGCGAGGCCGTCGGCGATCAGGCGGCGCACGCCGGGGTAAGCGAGCGTCAGGCGGTTGTCGCAATAAATCGGCGATTTCAAGCCCGAGGACCAGGTAAACGGTTCGTTCGGCTGCAGGGCGACCGCCCCGATTTCAAGCAATTTGGCGGCGATGTCGTGTTTCATTCTCTCTCTCCTCCGTTCCATTCGTGCTGCAGGCGGGCATACGTCCTGAGCGGATCGGCGGCGCGGGTGAGGCTGCGGCCGATGACGATGTAGTCAGAACCAAGCGCACGCGCTTTCCTTGGGGTGACGACGCGCACTTGGTCGTGCGCCGCATCATCAGCAAAGCGGATACCCGGGGTGACGGCAAGGAACGAGGCGCCGCACCGTTCTTTGATGAGCGGCGCTTCGTTCGCTGAGCAGACGACGCCGTCAAGGCCGCTTTCTTTCGCCAAGGCGGCGTAATGGGCGACTGTTTCCACAAGCGGGCGGGAAATCCACAGCTCCTCATGAAGCATTCGCTCGTCCGTGCTTGTCAGCTGGGTGACAGCGATGCAGCGCGGCCGCATTCTTCCGCTTGGCGTGCCGGCGTCAAGCCCCTCGATCGCCGCTTCCATCATGCGCCGGCCGCCGGCGGCGTGAACGTTCACCAAATCGGCGCCGACACGGGCGAGCCCTTTCATCGCCTGTTTCACCGTATTCGGAATGTCGTGCAGTTTTAAGTCTAAAAAGACGGCATGTCCTTGTTCTTTGAGAAACGCGACGATGGCTGGACCTTCCTGATAGTACAGCTCCATGCCGACTTTGACGAACAGCGGCGTTCCGGCAAACGGCCGCAAAAACCGCTCCACCTCTTGTTTTGATGGGAAATCAAGCGCGACAATGAACGGCGTGTGCACCGGTCTTCCAGCTCCTTCCTATGCATTCGGAAATGTGGCCGATCCCGAGGTCGTCCAACAGCGCCGGCAGGTCGGCGATGATCGTCGGGCAGACGAACGGATCGACGAAGTTGGCCGTGCCGACCGCAACCGCGCTCGCGCCGGCGTAGAAAAACTCGAGCACGTCTTCCGCCGTTTGAATGCCGCCCATGCCGATGATCGGAATCGACACCGCCTGGCTCACTTCATAAATCATGCGAATGGCGATTGGTTTGACCGCCGGGCCGGATAAGCCCCCGGTGCCGTTGGCCAAAATCGGCCGGCCTGTTTTCACGTCGATGCGCATGCCAACGAGCGTGTTGATCATCGTCAAGCCATCGGCGCCCGCTTGTTCAATGGCCTTCGCCATCGCGACGATGTCGGTGACGTTCGGAGACAGCTTCACGTAAACCGGCACGGCGGACACTTCTTTGACAAGCCGCGTCAGTTCCGCGGCCACGTCCGGCACGGTGCCGAACGCAATCCCGCCTTTTTTCACGTTTGGGCAGGAAATGTTGAGCTCTAACGCATGGACATTGGGCGCTTTGGAAATCGCTTCGGCTACCTCGACGTACTCTTCCACCGTCGAGCCAGCGATGTTGGCGATGATCGGTACGTCAAACTGTTCAAGCCACGGCAGTTCTTCTTCGAGCACTTTGTCAAGGCCGGGGTTTTGCAGGCCGATGGCGTTTAACATCCCGCCCGGCGTTTCTGCCACCCTTGGTGTCGGGTTGCCAAAGCGCGGCTCTTTTGTCGTCGCCTTGATCATAATGGCGCCTAACACGCTTAAATCGTAAAACCGGGCGTACTCGCGGCCAAATCCAAAACAGCCGGACGCCGGCATGATCGGGTTTTTGAGCGAAAGACCCGGCAGTTCGACCGCAAGCCGGTTCATAGCACCACCTCCCCGGCCCGAAACACCGGGCCGTCGCTGCATACTTTTTTATACGCCGTCTCGCTCCCTGGCACATGGCAGACGCAGGCGAAACACGCCCCGACGCCGCAGCCCATCCGCTCCTCGAGCGACAAGTACACCGGCCGGTTCGGAAACCGTTCCGCAAGCGCCCGAAGCATCGGCTTCGGACCGCAGGCGTACAAGACGTCAAACTCGAGCGAGCGCGCTTCGATCACATCGGTGACGCGCCCGGCCGTTCCGTGCGAGCCGTCATCGGTCGCGACATGCGTCTCGCCGAACGGGGCAAATTCCTCTTCGTAAAAGACCGCCGCTTTCGTTTGAAACCCGAGCACGCTCACCACTTTGACGCCGCGCTTTGTGAGCTGTTTCGCCAGTTCATAGAGCGGCGGGACGCCGATGCCGCCGCCGACTAGCAGCGCCCGGCTGCCCGCCGGCGCGGCCTCGAGCGGAAAGCCGTTGCCGAGCGGGCCGAGCACATCGACCGTGTCGCCCGGCTGTTTTTGCGCCAACAGCGCCGTGCCTTTCCCTTCCTGGCGGTAAATGATCGTGCATTGCCCCTGCTTGTGGTCGATATGGCAAAGGCTGAGCGGGCGGCGCAGGAGCGGATCGGCGGATGCGGCCACTTTCACATGAACGAACTGGCCCGGTTGGCGCATCTCTTGCACGAGGCGGCCTGAAAGCGTCAATTCATACGTCCGCTCGGCGATCAACCGCTGGCTTGCGACCGTCATTCGTTCGCGGCCGATCATGACCGCACCAGCCCTTCCGTCATCGCCGTCGTTGAAAACGTCATCGATTCGAGCACTTGCAGCATCGCCCGGGCCGTATCGAGCGACGTCAAGCACGGGATGCCGTTTTCGACCGCTTCGCGGCGGATGCGGAAGCCGTCGCTTTCCGGCTGCTTTCCTTTCGTCAGCGTATTGATGACGACTTGCGCCCTCCCTTGGCGGATGACATCCAAAATGTTCGGTGACGCCGAGTGGATTTTATTGACGACCGTCACCGGAATGCCGGCCGCTTTCAACGTTTCCGCCGTGCCGTTCGTCGCCAACAGCTGGTAGCCGATGTCGGCAAAGCGGCGCGCCAGCTCGACCGCTTCTTCTTTGTCTTTGTCGGCCACCGTCAACAGCACCGCCCCATGCGGCTGGATATGGATGCCCGAGGCGACAAGCCCCTTATAGAGCGCTTTTTCAAACGTCACGTCCTTGCCGATCACTTCGCCGGTCGATTTCATTTCCGGGCCGAGCGAAATGTCGACGTTGCGCAATTTCGCAAACGAGAACACCGGCACTTTCACGTACACGCCAGGGCGCACCGGGCAGACGCCCGTCTCATAGCCCATCTCGGCGAGCTTCGTCCCTAAAATGGCTTTCGTGGCGAGATTCGCCATCGGCACGCCGGTGATTTTGCTTAAAAACGGCACCGTGCGGCTTGAGCGCGGGTTCACTTCCAAGACGTAGACATCGCTTCCCGAGACGACAAACTGAATGTTCAACAGCCCGACAATATGCAGCCCGCGCGCCAGTCGGATCGTGTAATCCGCGATCTTGTCGATCACTTCCGCGCTTAATGTCTGGGGCGGGTAGACGGCAATCGAATCGCCGGAATGGACGCCGGCCCGCTCGATATGTTCCATGATCCCGGGGATGACGACCGTCTCGCCGTCGGCGATGGCATCGACTTCGACTTCCTTGCCAGTGATGTAGCGGTCGACAAGCACTGGGTGCTGTGGATTGACGCGCACGGCGTGTTCCATGTAATGAAGCAGCTCGCCGCGATTGTACACGATTTCCATCGCCCGGCCGCCGAGCACGTACGAAGGACGGACGAGCACCGGGTAGCCGATTTCTTCGGCGATGGCGACCGCTTCTTCGACCGAAACGGCGGTTTTGCCGGCCGGTTTGGGAATGCCGAGTTCCGAGAGCGCCTGTTCAAATTTGTCGCGGTCTTCGGCGCGGTCCAAATCCTCAAGCGTTGTCCCAAGCAAGCGGACGCCGCGCGCCTCGAGTTCCGCCGCCAAGTTGATGGCCGTCTGACCGCCGAATTGGACGATGACGCCGATCGGCTGCTCGAGGTCGATGACATGCATCACGTCTTCGGCCGTCAGCGGCTCGAAATACAGTTTGTCCGACGTGCTGAAGTCGGTCGAGACCGTTTCCGGGTTGTTGTTGATGATGATCGCCTCATAGCCGGCCTGCTTAATGGCCCAGACGCAATGGACGGTCGCATAGTCAAATTCGATCCCTTGGCCGATGCGGATCGGGCCGGAGCCAAGCACGATGACGCTCGGTTTTTCCGTCACGATCGATTCGTTTTCTTCCTCGTACGTGCTGTAGTAGTACGGCGTTTCCGACGTGAATTCGGCTGCGCACGTATCGACCATTTTGTACACCGGCATGATGCCTCGTTGGCGGCGCAGCGCGTAAATGTCGCGCTCCGTTTTGTTCCATAACGCCGCTATCGCCGCATCGGAGAAGCCGAGCCCCTTCGCTTTTTTTAACACGTCAAGGTCGCCCGGGTGGTTTTTCAAGACCGTTTCCATCTCAATAATGTTTTGAATCTTATGCAGGAAAAAGCGGTCGATTTGGCTCCATTCATGCAGCGTCTCCACCGTCACCCCGCGGCGGAGCGCCTCGGCGATGTAAAAGAGCCGTTCATCGCCCGCCTTGCGGATCCGTTTTTCCATCACGTCGTCGGCGGCCGTTTTCGCCTCGTTCAATTCCAGATGATGCACCCCGATCTCGAGCGAACGAACGGCTTTTAACAGTGATTCTTCGAACGTCCGGCCGATCGCCATCACTTCGCCGGTCGCTTTCATTTGCGTGCCCAACCGGCGGTTCGCCGATTCAAATTTGTCAAACGGAAAGCGCGGAATTTTCGTCACCACATAGTCGAGCGCCGGCTCGAAGCAGGCGTACGTTTTCCCGGTGACCGGGTTGATCATTTCGTCAAGCGTCAGCCCGACGGCGATTTTCGCCGCCAGTTTCGCGATCGGATACCCCGTCGCTTTTGACGCCAGCGCCGACGAGCGGCTGACGCGCGGGTTCACTTCAATGACGTAATAGCGGAAGCTGTCCGGGTCGAGCGCGAGCTGGACGTTGCAACCGCCTTCGATGCCAAGGGCGCGGATGATTTTCAAGGACGCGTTCCGCAAAAGCTGATATTCGCGGTCGCTTAACGTCTGGCTCGGGGCGACGACGATTGAGTCACCCGTATGAATGCCGACCGGGTCGATGTTTTCCATGTTGCAGACGACGATCGCGTTGTCGTTGGCGTCGCGCATCACTTCGTATTCAATCTCCTTGTAGCCGGCGATGCTCCGCTCGAGCAAGCATTGGTGCACCGGGCTCATCTTCAAGCCGGTTGACACAATCTCGACAAGCTCTTCTTCGTTCGTGCAAATGCCGCCGCCCGTGCCGCCGAGCGTGAACGCGGGGCGGACGATGACCGGATAGCCGATTTGTTCGACAAACGCATACGCCTCTTCCAGGCTGTGAATAATCGCGCTTTCCGGCACCGGCTCGCCAAGCTCGTTCATGAGGGCGCGGAACTGTTCGCGGTCTTCCGCCTTTTCGATCGCCTCGAGCTTCGTGCCGAGAATTTCCACGCCGCACTCTTCAAGCACGCCGGCCTTGGCGAGCTCAACCGCCAAGTTGAGGCCCGTTTGGCCGCCAAGCGTCGGCAAAATCGCGTCCGGCCGCTCTTTGCGGATGATGCGGGCGACAAAATCGAGCGTCAGCGGCTCCATATAGACTTTATCGGCGATTTCCGTATCGGTCATGATCGTCGCCGGGTTTGAGTTCACCAGAATGACTTTGTATCCTTCTTCTTTTAGGGCTAAGCACGCTTGCGTCCCTGCGTAGTCGAACTCGGCCGCCTGGCCGATGACGATCGGCCCCGAGCCGATGACTAAAATCGTTTCAATGTCGCGGCGCTTAGGCATGGATGACTTCTCCTTTCTTGTTGAACTCGCGGATGAGCGCCAAAAACTCGTCAAACAGCGGATTGGCATCTTCTGGCCCCGGCGACGCTTCCGGATGATACTGCACCGTAAACGCCGGAACGTCCAAATGACGGAGCCCTTCGACCGTGCCGTCATTTAAGGCGATATGCGTCACCTCAAGCCGGGTGCCAGAAAGCGACTCGTGCGTGACGGTATAGCCATGGTTTTGCGACGTGATGGCGACTTTGCCGGTGCGCAAGTCTTTGACCGGATGGTTCGAGCCGCGATGGCCGAATTTCATTTTCTCCGTATTCCCGCCGCACGCCAACGCGAACAGCTGATGGCCGAGGCAGATGCCAAAGAGCGGCACTTTGCCGAGAATCCCGCGGATCATCTCGATCGCTTCCGGCACGTCTTTCGGGTCGCCCGGTCCATTGGAAAGCATGACCCCATCCGGATGCCAGCCGAGCACCTCTTCAGCGGTGGCGTTGTACGGCAAGACGATCACATCGCAATTTCGCTTGTTCAGTTCGCGCAAAATGCCGTGTTTCATCCCGAAATCAATCAAGACGATGCGCTCACCGCGCCCCGGGCTTGGGTAGGCGCTTTTCGTTGAGACGCGCCGCACTTGGTCGCGCGGCCACTCCATCGCCCGCAGCTTGGCTGCTGCTTCCACCGGATCGACATCTAGCCCACAGATCATCCCTTTTAACGTTCCGTATTGGCGGATAAGGCGCGTCAGTTTGCGCGTGTCGATGCCGGAAAGGCCAGGGATGCCTTTTTCTTTCAAATACTCGTCCAACGTCAGTTCTCCGCGCCAGTTGGACGGCTTCACGCACGCTTCTTTGACGATGAACCCGTGCACATGCGGGCGGATCGCTTCAAAGTCGTCGCGGTTGATGCCGTAGTTGCCGATCAATGGATATGTCATCGTCACGATTTGCCCGCAATACGATGGATCGGTCAAAATTTCTTGGTATCCGGTCATGCCGGTGTTAAAGACGACTTCCCCGGTCGTCTCTTTCAAGCTGCCAAACGCTTCGCCGACAAAAAACGAACCATCTTCTAAAATCAGCTGCCGTTTCATCTTTACGCCCTTCCTTTCTCCCATACGAGTGTACCGCCGACAAACGTCATCACCGGCCAGCCTTGGCACACCCAGCCGGCAAACGGCGTATTTTTCCCTTTGGACGCAAACGTCTCGGGATCAATCGCTTCTTCTGTTTCCAAATCAATGACCGCAATATCCGCCGGCGCCCCGACGGCAAGCCGCCCGGCCTTGAGGCCGAAACATTGCGCCGGCTTGATCGTCAGCCAATCGACAAGCTGCTTTAATGTAAACACGCCTGTTTTGACGAAATGGGTATATAAGAGCGGAAACGCCGTTTCGAGCCCAACGATGCCAAACGGCGCCGCCTCGATGCCTTTCGCTTTTTCCGCAGCCGTATGCGGCGCGTGGTCCGTGGCGATAAAGTCGATCGTGCCGTCGAGCAGTCCTTCAATTAATGCGTCACGGTCCTCTCGGCTGCGCAGCGGCGGGTTCATTTTGTAGTTCGCATCAAGCCCCGGAATGTCTTCATCGCACAAGAGCAGATGGTGCGGCGTCACTTCGGCGGTGACGCGGATGCCGGCCCGCTTCGCGTCGCGGACGACGCGCACCGATTCTTTCGTGCTGATATGGCAGACGTGATAATGGCATCCGGCTGCCTCGGCAAGCAAGACGTCGCGGGCGATGTGCACCGCCTCGCAGACGGATGGAATGCCGCGAAGTCCATAGCGCCGGGCGAACTCGCCGTCATGCACCGCTCCGCCGTTTGTCAGCGTGTCGTCCTCGCAATGGGCAACGATCGCCATATCGAGCGCCGCCGCCTGTTTCATCGCTTCAAACATCATCCCGGCCGACTGGACGCCGACGCCGTCATCGGTAAAGGCGAACGCCCCTGCTTCTTTTAGCGCCGCAAAATCGGTCAGCTCCTCCCCTTTTTGCCCAATCGTGATCGCCGCGTACGGAAGCACGTTGACGCGCGCCGTTTCGCGGATGCGGGCTTGCAGCCATTCCATCTGCTCTTTCCGATCCGGCGCTGGGTTCGTGTTCGGCATGGCAGCAACCGTCGTAAATCCGCCTTTCGCCGCGGCGAGCGTGCCCGTTTCAATCGTTTCTTTCGCTTCGCCGCCCGGTTCGCGCAAATGAACGTGCAAGTCGATCAGGCCAGGAACGATGAGACGGCCGCCAACGTCGATAACGTCCTCCTCATTCGCTTCCAGCGGCTGTTCATAGAGGATCGCTGCAATGGTTCCGTGTTCGATTTTGATATGTGTCCGCAT
The DNA here is from genome assembly GCF_003595605.1 of [Bacillus] caldolyticus. Taxonomy (NCBI): domain Bacteria; kingdom Bacillati; phylum Bacillota; class Bacilli; order Caryophanales; family Anoxybacillaceae; genus Geobacillus; species [Bacillus] caldolyticus. The sequence goes on from NZ_CP025074.1 coordinate 869,133, forward strand.
CAATTCCCCATCTTTATTGAACAACATGCCATTTTTCAGCCATACGCCCATGCTCCATTCTCCCTTCCATTGCCCGTTTTAAGACAGCCATCCGGACGTAGACGCCGTTTTCCATTTGTTTAAAAATGCGCGATGCCTTCGCTTCGACAAGTTCGCTTGCGATTTCGACCCCGCGGTTGACCGGCGCCGGGTGCAAGATGATGGCGCCCGATTTCATCCGCCGCGCCCGCTCAAGCGTCAGCCCGTACCGCGCATGGTACTCTTCTTTTGTCAGCCCCATCGTTTCCGCATGGCGTTCATGTTGGATGCGCAAAAGCATCACGACATCGGCGCGGGCGATGGCCTCGTCGACTTCGACGTACGTCCCGTACGGATTCGTTTCATCTTTCCACTCCGCCGGTCCGGAAAACAGGACGTTTGCCCCCAGCCTTGTCAACACTTCCGCATTGGAGCGGGCGACGCGGCTATGACGGATGTCGCCGATGATCGCCACCGTCAAGCCAGTGAAGGCGCCAAACTCTTGGCGGATCGTCAATAAATCCAAGAGCGACTGGGTCGGATGGTGCCCGCAGCCGTCGCCGGCGTTGATGATCGGAATGCCGACCGCATGGCGGAGCGCTTCGAAATACGCATCTTCGTGATGGCGGATGACAACCGCATCGACGCCGATCGCCTCAAGCGTCCGTACGGTATCGTACAGCGTCTCCCCTTTTTGCACGCTCGAGCGTTCCGGGTCAAATGGAATGACATGAAGCCCAAGCTTCCGTTCCGCCATCTCGAAGCTGCATTTCGTGCGCGTGCTCGGTTCGAAAAACAAGTTGGCGACGTACATCGGCGCCGCCGGGCGCCAGATGCGCCCGCTGCGGAACGCTTCCGCTTCATCGAGCAAACGGTGGATTTCATCAAGCGGCAGTTCACTTAATGCGAAAAGATGGGTCATCGGTCTCGCTCCTTTTCGTTTTTTCGCGAAAAAAAACACCTTGCCGGCCAGGCAAGGTGTGACGATCGGCGCATGGCAGAGCCGAAGAAGGTGCACTCCGGCCCTGGATGCGCCTGTTTTCACACCTTTTTAAGCCTCGCGGGACTTAATTAAAAGGTGCTTTCTCCTATTAGGCGACATGGTCGCTCTGGTTTTCTTCAAATAGGTTTTCCGCGGCTTGCGGACGCCCCGGCAAAATCAAGTTGAGGAGGACGCCGACAATGGCCGAGAGCGCCATCCCGGTAATTTGGAAGCTGTCGCTGATTTTCAGCACCGCTCCGCCGATGCCGATGACCAAGATGACCGAGGCGATGACTAAATTGCGCGTCTGGCCGAAATCGACGCGGCTGTCGATCAACATGCGCAGTCCGGACGAGGCGATGATGCCAAACAGCAAGATCGACACACCGCCCATGACCGGCGTCGGAATCGAGCTGATCAGCGCCGTGATTTTGCCGACGAAGCCGAAAGCGATCGCGATGACCGCCGCGCCGGCCAGCACGTAGACACTGTAGACGCGGGTGATCGCCAGCACACCGATGTTTTCCCCGTACGTCGTTTTCGGCGGACCGCCAAGCAAGGCGGAGATCATCGTCGCCGTTCCGTCCCCTAAAATCGAGCGGTGCAGCCCCGGTTTTTGAATGAGGTCGCGGCCGACGACTTTGCTTAAGACGAGCTGGTGGCCGATATGCTCGGACAAGGTGACGATCGCCACCGGCACCATGAGCATCACGATCTCCCATGTGACGCGCACCGGATAATCGGCAAACGGGATCAAGAAATCCGGCCATTCGAACCATTTCGCCGCCGCCACTTTCGACAAATCGACGAGCCCGACCGCCAACGCGTAGAGATAGCCGACGACAATGCCGACAAGCACCGGAATCAAGCTCAACATGCCGCGCGCGAGCACGGAGCAGACGATCGTGGCCGCGAGCGTCACGAGCGCCACCGAGAAATGGAGCAAGCTGTATTTGCCGTCCGGGCCGTTCATCGCCATCCCGACCGCCGTCCCGGCCAAGCCGAGGCCGATGACGATGATGACCGGGCCGACCACAACCGGCGGCAACAGTTTCATCACCCAGCGGTAGCCGGCTTTTTTAATGATGAGGGCGACAACCCCGTACACCAATCCGGCGAGGAAGCTGCCGATCATGGCCGCTCCCGGGCCGCCAGCCGTTTTCGCCGCGATGATCGGCGCAATGTAGGCGAACGACGAGCCAAGATACGCCGGCACTTGCCATTTCGTAATGAGCAAAAACGCCAATGTTCCAAGCCCGCTTGTCAGCAAGGCGATCGACGGATCTAAGCCGACTAAGTACGGCACTAAAATCGTCGCCCCGAACATGGCGAATAAATGCTGAAGGCTTAAGGTGATCCATTGCCCAACAGTCGGGCGGTCTTGAATGTCCAACACCGGTTTGTTCATCTTTCGTCACTCCTTTGATCAAATGAGCGAGGCTTGCTTTCTAGTGTGCACAAAAAAATCCCTCTTTGCCCGCGAAGACGCAAAGAGGGTGCAGAAACAGCCGAAACGATTCCGCCCCTTTTGCAGCCTCACGGGACTGCGCTTAAAAGGGTGCTTCGCTATTTTTCATGAATGGAGACTTGATCGATGCCGTCCACTTCCGAAAGCTCCACGACGATCAGTTCCGAACGAGAGGTCGGCACGTTTTTGCCGACGAAATCAGCGCGGATCGGGAGTTCCCTGTGGCCGCGGTCAACAAGCACGGCGAGCTGGATGCGCGCCGGGCGGCCCAAATCCATGACCGCATCCATCGCCGCCCGCACCGTCCGGCCGGTGAAGAGCACGTCATCAACTAAAATGACATTCCGCTCGGTCACCGGAAACGGCACATTCGTTCCTTTCACAAGCGGTTCATGGTCGTCCGTCTTCACGGTCAAATCGTCGCGGTACAAGGTGATGTCAAGCTCACCGACGGGAACGGACGCCCCTTCAATTTGCTCGATCCGCTCCGCCAAGCGGCGCGCCAAGTAAATGCCGCGCGTTTTAATTCCGACAAGCACGCAGCCGTCAATGCCTTTGTTTCGTTCGATGATTTCGTGGGCGATGCGCGTCAAAGCGCGGCGAATCGCCTGTTCGTCCATCACGACCGCCTTTTGCATACAAGCCACCTCCGTTGGCACAAAAAATCCCCCGCCTGTGAAGCGGGGGATGGCGCGCTTATCACCAAACAAGATGGGCATACATCGCCCTTCTTTGTCATTCCGACCCCTTTTCAGCCTCACAGGACTGAACTTAAAGGTTCCTGTTCACCTGTTTTCATTGTAAAGGGGGCGTGTTCGTTTGTCAATCGTTTTTTCGCAGCCAGTCAAGCAGCTCGGCAAACTCCGGCGGCAACGGCGCTTCGAATTCCAAATACTCGCCGCTTCTCGGATGACGGAAGCCGAGCACCCCGGCGTGAAGCGCCTGGCCGTCGATGGCGAGCGTTTTTTTCGGCCCGTATTGCGGGTCGCCAGCGAGCGGATAGCCGATGTATTTCATATGGACGCGAATTTGGTGCGTCCGCCCCGTTTCCAGCTGGCACTCCACATACGTATAATGGCGAAACCGCTCGAGCACGCGGAAATGGGTGACGGCTTCCTTGCCGTTTTCCTCGGTGACGGCCATTTTCTTTCGATCGCGCTTGTCGCGGCCGATCGGCGCGTCGATCGTCCCGTAATCGTGTGGAATGACGCCGTGGACGATCGCCTTGTAGCGGCGCGTCACCGTTTTGTTCACAAGCTGCTCGACGAGCGAGCGGTGGGCGGCGTCGTTTTTCGCCACCATCAATAGTCCTGATGTGTCTTTGTCAATCCGATGGACGATGCCGGGGCGAAGCACGCCGTTGATCCCAGACAGGTCGCGGCAATGGGCGAGAAGCGCGTTGACAAGCGTGCCGTGCATATGCCCGGGCGCCGGATGGACGACCATGCCGCGCGGTTTGTTGACGACAAGGACATCCTCATCCTCATAATAAATGTCAAGCGGAATCGGCTCCGGCTCGACCTCGAGCGGCTCCGGCTCCGGCGGTGAAACGGCGACCGCGTCGCCTGCCTCGCATTTGTAGTTCGCCTTCACCGTTTGGCCGTTCACGGTCACAAGCCCGCTTTTGATCCATTGCTGCACTTGCGAACGCGACCATTCCTCATTTAACGCCGCGATCACTTTATCAATTCGTTCGCCGTCATATTCGTCTTCAATGTGAAATGTGATCGTGTCCATCTACTCATTCCCTTTCTCTGGTGTCGCGAAAAAAAACATATGGACAAACAGCAAGATGACGCCGACCGTCAGCGCCGAGTCAGCCACGTTGAACACCGGAAAACTGTACGTGCCGATGTACGCGTGGATGAAATCGACCACTTCCTTGCGAAAGACGCGGTCGAGAAAATTGCCAATCGCCCCACCGAGCATCAGCCCAAGCCCTACGCCCGCCAGGCGTTCAGAAGGCTTCAGGCGGCGGATGTAGATCACGATCGCCGCCACGACAATAACCGTAATCAAATAAAAGAGCCAAAACTGCCCTTCCAGCATGCCCCACGCCGCGCCGCGATTGCGGTGCGACGTAATATAGAGCACATTGTCAATGATCGGGATGCTTTCCCCAAGCTGCATATAGCGGACGACAAGCCATTTCGTCCATTGATCGAGGATGACGACCGCCGCCGCAATCCAATAGTATGCCACCGTGCCAAGTCCCCCTGTCCTTCTCATTCATCCTTTTTGCATTGTAGCATAATTCGCCATGGCAAACAAATGAAGCGGCAAGGCTACCTTGGGGCAGCCTTGCCGCTTTTCGTTATGCGGAATAATGTTCGTTCACAATGTGCGCGCAGCGCGGGCAAAGCGTCGGGTGGGACGGATCTTGTCCGACAGCTGGAGTCACCGTCCAGCACCGCTCGCACGTCTCGCCTTCCGCCGGGCGGACGATGACGGCCACGTGGTCGAGCCGCTCGGCTTCGGCCGGCGCGGCGTCATACGGCTCATCGGCGATCGAAAAGGCGGAAACGATGAGAAGCTGGCGCAAGTCGGCATCAAGCGACGCCAATAGCTTCCGCGCCTCGTCTTTCGGGTAGACGATGACGCTGGCCGTCAGCGATTTGCCGATCACTTTTTCATTGCGTGCGTTCTCGAGCGCTTTTAACATGTCATCGCGCACGTCCATAAACGCATCCCATTTCGCCAGCAGCGCTTCTTCGCCGTCGATCGCGATCGGCTCCGGCATATCGGTGAGCTGGACGCTTTCGACGTTTTCTCTTCGATTCGGGATATGCTCCCACACTTCATCGGCGGTATGCGGCAAAATCGGCGCGATGAGCTTCGCCAACGCGACGACCGTTTCATAGAGCACCGTCTGCACGGCGCGGCGGGCGCGCGAGTCGGCCGCTTCGATGTACAAAATGTCTTTCGCCATATCCAAGTAAAACGCGCTCAGCTCGACGGTGCAGAAATGGTTCATCTCATGGTAAACCGCGGCGAAATCGTAGCTGTCATAGGCCTTTTTCACTTTGGCGATCAGCTTGTTCAACTTCGCCAGCATATAGCGGTCGACTTCGCCAAGCTCCCCAACCGGCACGGCGTTTTGGTTCGGATCGAAATCGAACAAGTTGCCGAGCATAAACCGGAACGTGTTGCGGATTTTCCGGTACACTTCCGACACTTGTTTTAAAATATGGTCGGAGATGCGCACGTCCGCTTGGTAGTCAACCGAAGCGACCCAAAGGCGCAAAATGTCGGCGCCAAACTGTTCCATCACTTTCGCCGGCACGACGACGTTGCCGAGCGACTTGCTCATTTTCCGCCCTTCGCCGTCCAAGACAAAGCCGTGGCTCAACACGCCTTTATACGGCGCTTTGCCGGTGACGGCAACGGCGGTGGACAGCGATGAGTTGAACCAGCCGCGGTATTGGTCGGAGCCTTCCAAGTACAAATCAGCCGGACGCACGAGATCGTCGCGTTCGACCAACACGGCTTGGTGCGACGAACCGGAGTCAAACCAGACATCCATAATGTCCGTTTCTTTCGTAAAGATGCCGTTCGGGCTCGACGGATGGGTGAATCCTTCCGGCAGCAAGTCTTTCGCCTCGCGTTCAAACCAGACGTTCGACCCGTATTGGCGGAACAGGTTCGACACATGCTCAATCGTCTCATCGGTGATGATCGGTTCACCGTTTTCGCCGTAAAAGACCGGAATCGGCACCCCCCAGGCGCGTTGGCGGGAAATGCACCAGTCGCCGCGGTCGCGCACCATGTTGTGGATGCGGATTTCCCCCCACTCCGGAATCCATTTCGTTTCCTTAATCGCTTGAAGCAGCTCGTTGCGGATTTTATCGATCGATGCAAACCATTGCGTTGTCGCCCGGAAAATCGTCGGCTGCTTTGTCCGCCAGTCGTGCGGATACGAGTGGGTGATAAACCCAAGCTTCAACAAAGCGCCGACTTCCTCAAGCTTCTGTGTAATCGCCTTGTTGGCGTCTTCGTAAAACATCCCGGCAAATCCCGGCGCTTCCTCGGTCATGTAGCCGCGTTCATCAACCGGACAAAGGACCGGAAGCCCATATTTTTGCCCAACGAGAAAGTCGTCTTCCCCGTGGCCCGGCGCCGTATGGACGCAGCCCGTGCCGGCGTCGGTCGTGACGTGTTCGCCGCACACAACAAGCGAGTCGCGCTCATAAAACGGATGTCTCGCCACGACGTATTCAAGCTCTTTTCCTTTGACCGTTTTGACGACCGACCATGCGTCCCAACCGATTTCTTTCGCCACCGATTCCGCCAAGGCGGCGGCGACGACATACCGTTTTCCGCTGACATCGACAACATGGTAATCCAAATCCGGATGAACCGCGATCGCCAAGTTCGCCGGAATCGTCCACGGCGTCGTCGTCCAAATGACGATTCGCTCATCGCCCTCAAGCACGCCTTTGCCGTTTTTCACCGGGAAGGCGACATAAATCGACGGCGAGCGCTTGTCTTTATATTCGATTTCCGCTTCGGCGAGCGCCGATTCGCTTGACGGCGACCAATAGACCGGCTTCAACCCTTTGTAGATGAGCCCTTTTTTCGCCATTTCGCCAAACACTTTAATTTGCTGGGCTTCGTACTCCGGTTTGAGCGTAATGTATGGGTTGTCCCAGTCGCCGCGCACACCGAGCCGCTTGAATTGCCGGCGCTGGTTGTCGATTTGTTCATACGCATATTGCTCGCACCGCTTGCGGAACTCGGCGACGCTCATCGATTTGCGGTCAACTCCTTGCTTGGCAAGGGCCGTTTCGATCGGCAAGCCGTGCGTATCCCAGCCCGGCACGTATGGGGCGCAATAGCCGCTCATGGATTTGTAGCGGACGATGATATCTTTTAAAATTTTGTTCAGCGCATGACCCATATGAATGTCGCCGTTGGCATACGGCGGGCCGTCATGCAGAACAAACAGCGGCCGTCCTTTCGTCCGCTCCTGCACTTTCCGGTAAATGTCCATTTCCTCCCATTTTTTTTGCATTTCCGGCTCCCGCTTCGGCAAGTTGCCGCGCATCGGGAAGTCGGTCTTCGGCATGAGCAGCGTTTCTTTGTAATCCATCCTTGCTCCTCCTTCGAACGATAGATTCCAAATAAAAAACCGTTCTCCCCCCGGCAAGGGACGAGAACGGTCTCGCGGTACCACCCTTCTTGGCCATGCAAACGACGCACAGCCCTCTTTTCATTCGTAACGGGAATGACGCGCCATGGCCTACTTGATGTTCGGCATGGAACTCCAGGGTGATGTTCACTCTTGCGCCGATGCCAGGCTTCCACCATCCCCGGCTCGCTGCGACCGGTCGTACAAGAGCTACTGTCCCTTTCATCGTCGATGGCTATTTCGCTATTCATCCTGAAAAAAGCCAACCGCCTCCCACGGCGGCTGATGCGGCGATTTTTGCCAATTATTATAACCGAAACGTCTTCGGTTCGTCAAGGCTGTGACAGCGGTTCTCTCGCCCCTTCTTCCAAATCCGGCGCCTCATACTCCATCAACTCGTCCCAATCGCGGCTGTTGATCATATCGAGCTGGGCCTCGACAAGCATGCGGAAACGGGCGCGGAACACTTTCGACTGCCGCTTCAGCTCCTCGATCTCGAGGGCGATTTTCCGCGATTTCGCTAATGCATCGCTGATGATGCGCTCGGCGTTTTTTTCCGCCTCTTTAATGATCAGCTTCGCCTCTTTTTGCGCATTCCGCTTCACTTCTTCCGCTGCTTCCTGTGCAACAAGAATCGACTTATTGAGCGTCTCTTCAATGTTCGCAAAGTAGTTCAGCTTTTCCGTCAGTTCGGCCACTTTTTCTTCCAGCTGCTTTTTTTCACGGATGAGCATTTCATAGTCTTTAATGACTTGATCGAGAAACTCGTTCACTTCGTCTTCATCGTACCCACGAAACCCGCGGCTGAATTCCTTGTTGTGAATATCCAATGGCGTCAACGGCACAACGGCCACCTCCGTCTCCATCATTCCTTTTCTTCACTTTCATTCGACATGGTTTGCCGATTTCCTGCCGTCATTTGCTTATTTTTGTCGGCCAATCTGAACGAGCCAGCGCTCTTTTTTCGTCGGCCCTTCCACCGAAAACAGCTTGCAGCGGCCAAAACCGCGCGCCGACAGGACATCGCCCGGTCCGCAGAGGAAATCCGGCTTGTCCACCACCTTCCAGTTGACTTTGACAAGCCCGCTTTCAACAAGCGCACGCGCTTTCTCGCGCGCAAGGCGAAACGCCTGAGCGAGCACAGCATCGAGCCTTAGAGAAGACACCGTGACCGTTCCTTCCTCCCACGTTTCGGCAAGCGGCATGGCTGCCGACAACGGAAGCGGCTCAAGCGCAACCGGAGCTTTGCCGATCGTTTCGACATGCAAGCGGACGTAGTCGGCGACTTCAGCAGCAACAAAAAACTGAATTTCCCCATCCCGAATGAGAATATCGCCAAACTTGCCGCGCCGCAAGCCAAGCGACATCAGCGCCCCCAACACATCGCGATGTTCAAGGGAAACGAATTTCGCCGGATAGCGGACGGCAAACAGTACAATGCCATAATCCTCTTCCTCAGGGTCGATATACGGCGGAGCGAGAAACACCCGCTTCCGCTCGACAAACGGGGCGCCGCCGAAAAAGAACGCGCGCACATCTTCCGCACCGCCGGCGATGCTTTGCACGATTTGCTGCTCGCGCGGATCGAGAAAATCGGTCAGCTTCGGAGCGTACTGACGGCTCACCATCTCCTTCCACTCGAGCACTTGATCAATGAACGGATGTTCCTCTTTGCGAAAATGCTGATACAGCTCCACTCGACGTCACCTTGCTTTCATGGAAGAAAGGAACCCACAACGGATTCCTCTCTGCGAGTTTCGCCCTTCCGCCTTTTTGCCTGCCGGGCGGAGAGCGGCGGCGCCGTGCGCGCAAAACGAAGTTAAAACTGCGACTGAAGAATGTCGAACAGGGCGTGAAGCCCTCTCGTCGCGAATTCAAGAACGATAAACGCGACGATTGGGGAGACGTCAATGATGCCAAGCGGCGGAATGACCCGCCGAAACGGCTCTAAATACGGCTCGCAAATAGCGGCCAACATCTGTCCGAACCGCGTTTCGCGCGCATTGGGAAACCATGACATTAAAATATAAATGATCAGCGCATACGAGTACACTTGAATCACTGTCGTCAAAAACGTGAGTACATAATCCAACAGCTACCACCTCTTCATCGGTCTGTCATCCTCGCCGTCGAGCGAAATCGAGCCGCTGACGTCGACGTTTTCCGGGGTGCATAAAAAAATTTTTGTGCCGACTTGCTGAATGTCGCCGCCAATGGCGTACACCGTGCCGCTTAAAAAGTCGACGATCCGCTTCGCCTGCTCATGCTGGATGCGCTGCAAGTTGACGATGACCGCGCGCCGGCTTTTCAAATGGTCGGCGATCTCCTGCGCCTCCGCATACACCCTCGGCTCAGCAAGCACGACTTTCGCCGATTTTTGCACGCTTTGCAGGCTGACGACGTTCGCCTTGCCTGCCGTCTTCGGCAGCGCCTCTTCTTCCGGCTGTGGCGCCTCATATTCTTCTTCATAGTCTTCGTAGTCTTCTTCTAAAAAATAATCACGGAATTTTTTCATCAATCCCATCCGGTTTCACCTCCTACAATGATCCAACAAGCGCGCTGCCTATGCGCACAAACGTCGCTCCTTCCTCGATGGCGATCGTGTAATCGTTTGACATGCCCATTGACAGTTCGGTGCATGGCGCATGGGCCATTCCCATCGCCTGAACGTGTTCCTTCAGCACTCGCAATCGGCGGAAGCAAGCGCGCAATACCGCTTCGTCGTCCGTGTGCGGCGCCATCGTCATCAATCCGACGACTTCGATGCGCGAAAAGGCGCGAAGTTGTTCAATAAACGGAATCGTTTCTTCGGGGGCGAGCCCGTGTTTGGTCACTTCCCCCGACACGTTCACTTGCACAAAACATTTTACTGGCCGCACCGCCCGTTTTTCAATTTCTTTCGCGAGCGACAAGCGGTCGAGTGAATGAATGTAATCGACTTTATCAATAATGTCTTTGACTTTGCGCGACTGAAGCGTCCCAATGAAATGCCACGTCGCTTGATTTCCGATCCGTGCATGCTTTTCAATCAATTGGTCGGAGCGGTTTTCGCCGAGATCGGCAATGCCGGCGTCAAGCACCTCCATCGCCCGCTCGGCATCGACATATTTAGTGACCGCCACGATGCGCACGCCGGCCGGATCGCGGCCGACGCGAGCGCAGGCCGCCTCGATTTCTCGGCGAATGGCCGCCAAGTTGTCGCGCACCGTCATGCCGTCTCCTCCCTTCGGCCGATAAACGCCAACATCCTTCCAGTCGTTCCGCGGTCGCGGCGATGGGAAAAAAACAACGCTTCCTCACAGCTTGTACAGCGTTCTGACACATAAATATGGCTGTTCGGAACGCCAGCCGCGATCAACTGAAGCCGATTGGCTTCCTTTAAGTCGAGCGCATATTGCCCTGGGCTTGTTTCCCGCCATGGCAACGGGCTTTCCGGAGGAAGCGTCGGGCGCAGACTGTCCACGACACGGTCGTCAACCGTATAACAGCACGGACCGATGGCAGGTCCGATGGCAACATAGATGTCGCTCGGCGCGATGTGTTCGCGCGTTTGCCAAAGCCGCACCATGTGACCAGCGATGCCGCCGGCCGTTCCCCGCCACCCGGCATGAGCAAGGCCGACTAACCCAGCAGATGGCGCCACAAAATAAATGGGCAGACAATCGGCAAAACAAAGCGCGAGCAACACCTCCGCTTCGTCTGTATACAACCCGTCGACCCCTGGAACCGCCGTGGCGAAATCTTGCGCTCCGTTCCCCCGTTCGTTTTTCGTCACCTTCCGAATGTCGGCGCCATGCACTTGTTCACAACATACCCATCGCTCAAGCGGGAATGAGAGCCATTGCGCCAAACGCCCGCGGTTGGCGACAACAACCGTGCGATCGTCGCCGACGTGCAGCCCCATATTCAGCGAAGCGAACGGCCCTTTGCTCTCCCCGCCATGTTTCGTCGTCAATCCAGCGACGGCTCCAGCAAACGGAGGCGCACCGCAGCGGAGCCAGCCGCGGGCTTCTTGTTGAAAAATGTCCGGCATTCGCGTCAACCTCACGCTGTTTTTTGTAGTTTTTTATCACTTTTTTTCCTATTTTATCATAGTTTGTTTGTCCATGATAACCTTTATTTATGATTTTGTCGAAACATTGCCGCAGAAATTGTCCAACCCTTATTGCCGCCCGAAAACCGCGCTGGCGGCATAGCCGATCTGCCCACGAAAAGCGGAAAGGTCTGCAACATCGTCCTGCCGCGTTGCAAGCGACGGGGCCAATCGTTGCACCAGCCGTTTAATCGGAATCATGAAGGCGGACTAAAATAACATCGGCTCCGATTTTGACGATGTTCTGCCATGGAATGACGACCGCCTCTTCGCGGCCGAACAGCCCGAGCATCTTTCCGGCGCCTAAAATAATGAGCGAGCGGATTTTTCCAGTATCTAAATCAATATCAATGTCCCCAATATTGCCAAGCTTCTTCCCATTGGCTACATTGACGACATCTTTCGTCTGAAATTCGGAAATTCTCATCACGGTTTTTCTCCCCGCCTTTCCTCTCTCCCTCTTTTTCATCTATATGAAGCCAAATGTGCAGTTATGTGCCAAAGAAAAAGGCTGCACCTGCAGCCTGTCATACTTGGATGTTTTTATTCATTTGCCGGATCGCCGCTTTTTCGAGCCTCGACACTTGCGCTTGGGAAATGCCGATTTCCTCGGCCACTTCCATTTGCGTCTTTCCTTGGAAAAAGCGTTTACGGATGATCATTTTTTCCCGCTCATTCAACCGCCGAAGCCCTTCCTTCAAGGCGATTTCTTCGATCCATTGGCTGTCACGGTTGCGCTCATCGCTCAGCTGGTCCATCACATAAATCGGGTCGCCGCCGTCGTTGTAAATCGGCTCAAACAACGAAACAGGATCTTGAATGGCATCGAGGGCAAAAACCACTTCCTCATGGGCGACGCCGAGTTCTTTGGCAATTTCCTCGGTTGACGGTTCTTTCGCCGTCTCGCTCATGAGCCGCTCTCGCACTTGCAACGCTTTGTAGGCGATGTCGCGCAGCGAGCGCGAAACGCGGATCGGGTTGTTGTCGCGCAAATAGCGGCGGATTTCGCCGATGATCATCGGCACGGCGTAAGTGGAAAACTTCACGTTTTGATTGAGGTCAAAATTATCAATCGATTTCATAAGTCCGATGCAGCCGACTTGAAACAAATCATCGACAAATTCGCCTCGGTTGTTGAAGCGCTGAATGACGCTCAACACGAGGCGCAAGTTGCCGTTTACTAATTTTTCTCTTGCCTCCAAATCCCCCTCATGCATCCGTCGAAACAGTTCACGCATTTCCTCATTTTTGAGGACGGGAAGCTTCGAAGTGTCTACGCCGCAAATCTCGACTTTGTTCCTCGTCAAGTTGTTCCCTCCCATCAGGAGATGCTAAGTCGTCAGTTTTCAGTATCTCCTTGGAAGGGAAAAATATGCACAGCCTGTCCGACGCGGAAAAAGCGGCGGAATTTCGCTCCCGCCGCCCGCTACATCATTTTATTGAATTCTTTGCGCAACCGTTTAATGATCCGCTTCTCGAGCCGCGATATGTACGATTGCGAAATACCGAGCAAATCAGCGACGTCTTTTTGCGTCTTTTCTTCGCCGCCGGAGAGGCCAAAACGCAATTCCATAATTTGCTTCTCGCGGTCGCTCAGCTGGCGCAAGGCGTTTAAGAGCAAGCGCCGGTCGACATCCGCTTCCAAATCTTTCGTAATCACGTCGTCATCCGTTCCCAACACGTCGGAAAGCAACAGCTCGTTGCCATCCCAGTCGATATTGAGCGGTTCATCAAACGACACTTCCGCCCGCACTTTGTTGTTGCGGCGCAAATACATTAAAATTTCGTTTTCAATGCAGCGCGACGCGTATGTCGCCAGCTTGATCTTCTTCTCTGGGTTGAACGTGTTGACCGCCTTAATGAGGCCGATCGTTCCAATGCTGATCAAATCTTCAATGTGAATGCCGGTGTTTTCAAACTTGCGCGCAATGTAGACGACAAGACGCAAATTGCGTTCGATCAAAAGCGATCTTGCCGTGTCATCACCGGCGGCGAGCCTGGCAATCAGCTGCTCCTCTTCTTCTTTTGTCAGCGGCGGCGGGAGGGCTTCGCTGCCTCCGATATAATAAATTTCATCCGCCTTCAGGCCAAGCTTGGCCAAAAGCTTATACAGCCAGTTCATGAAGCGAAGTTTCCATTTTCTCATGAAAATCCCCCTTCTAAACGGATCAAAAGTGAGTATGATATACTAACAAAACCTACGAAGCGGTCAGCTTTCTTCCCGCCTGCACCATTTTCGGATGGACGATGCAGTCGTACTCCCCATCCGTCGACAGCGGATCAGCGCTTAGCGCCACAAGCCCTTGCGCTACTTCCAACCATTCGTTTTCGTACCGCAGCATAATGCGGTCTGGCTTAACCGCCGCCATCATTTGTGGACCGCTGCCGACCGCACGGTACGGAATGAGACGGAGGCGATGGACCCACCGCTCCGGCGGGGAAGCCAGCATCATGGGAGAGCTGAGACAACCCAGTAGCTCCTCAGGAAGCACGGCCTTTGCTTTTTCCTGTTCGACTACCATCACCGGCGTTTTTGTCAACGGATCGACGAGCTGGTTGCCGCTGTCAATCAAGCCGCGCAGCATAAGCGGCCGCCCGTCCCATACGATCTTGACCTCAATGATATATTCAAACCGCAGTTTTTTTTCGCGAATCGCCTCCACCCTTCGGCGAGAAAAAAGCCATAAAACCGGAAACCCGATGACAACAAACAGCCAACTGACCGGATCGCCCGCTCCGGGATGATGCATGAGAAGCATTCCTTGGCGGACGGACAGTTGGTGCGCGAAAACATAATGAACCGCCAGCATGCCGCCGCCGACGGCGAACGTGGCAAAGTAAAACGCCAGCATATTCTCAAGCAAATAGCGCGGGCGCTTAAACCCGAAGGCGGCCCACACGATCAACACGGAAACAGCTACTTTTACCAACGGGTGCTGGGCGATGGCGGAAAACGGGGTAAACAGCAATATGACAAGCAGCGAACCGATCAACGCCCCAGCCAACAGACGCCACCAGACGATCGGCCGCTTGAGCATGAGCGCCGTCAGCCAAAGAAGCAACGCGTCAAAACAGACGTTCAACAGCCAAATCACATCGAGATAGACGACCAACCGTCAAGCCCCTCCCCCGCCCATATCGGCTTTGTCTGAAACAAGTATATAGCACCTTGCGAGGGAAAGTCTGTCAATCGGTGGCGGTGAAAAAGGAGATGTTTTGTCAAAACAGGGGGAACCACGGCGGATCAAATCGGCCGGCACGAAAGCCTAGCCCGCCTTCTCTTTTTCGCCCTTTCGTTGCGAGAGAGCGGGCGGCCAACGCGAGAAGTTTTTGGTCCTAATCGGAAAAGCGAGGCTGTCTCAAAAGATCGTCTTTCTTTAAGAGAGATACAATATATTGTTTCACCAAAGTGCTTCGTGCACGTTCGTGCATGCATCTTGTGATGAAGAAAGGGTGTCCCGTTGCTTTTGGGACACCCTCGTTTCGCCATCTAGCGGCGGCGGTTGCGGTTGCGCAAGAAAGCGGGAATGTCAAGCGGATCTTCTGCTTGCCCCGAGCGGAGCGCCGCATAGTCTTGTATCGGCTCTTCGCGCTTTTCCCGCTTTGGCGCCGGCGCCGCTTTCGGCACAGTGCCGATGCCAATGCGCGGCGGCCGCGGCTGCGAAGCGACGTTTTCGTTGAATCCGGTCGCAATGACCGTCACGATGATCTCGTCCTTTAAGTTCTCATTAATAACGGAGCCGAAGATCATGTTCACTTCTTGGTCGGCCGCCGAAGCGACGATGTCGGCAGCCTCCTGCACTTCGTACAAACTTAAGTTCATGCCGCCGGTGATGTTCATGAGCACCCCTTGCGCGCCGTCGATCGACGTCTCCAACAGCGGGCTGGAAATGGCTTTTTTTGCTGCCTCAGCAGCTCGGTTTTCGCCGCTGGCGATGCCAATCCCCATCAATGCCGAACCTTTATTCGACATGATCGTCTTCACATCAGCGAAGTCAAGGTTGATCAACCCCGGCACGGCGATCAAATCGGAAATGCCTTGCACCCCTTGGCGCAGCACATTGTCCGCTTCGCGGAACGCCTCAAGCATCGGCGTATTTTTGTCGACAATCTCAAGCAACCGGTCGTTCGGAATGACGATGAGCGTATCGACCGCCTCTTTCATGGCGGCGATGCCGCTTGCGGCCTGCGTCGCCCGCTTCCGCCCCTCAAACGTAAACGGGCGTGTAACAACGCCGACCGTAAGCGCCCCTAACTCGCGCGCAATTTGGGCGATGACCGGGGCAGCGCCAGTTCCCGTGCCGCCGCCCATGCCAGCGGTGACAAACACCATATCGGCGCCGCGAAGCGCTTCTTCAATTTGCTCTTTGCTCTCCTCAGCTGCTTTTTTTCCAACTTCTGGGTTCGCCCCCGCGCCCAAGCCGCGTGTCAGCTTCGCCCCGATTTGCAGCTTGATCGGCGCCTTCGACAAGTTGAGCGCCTGTGCATCCGTATTGACCGCAATAAACTCTACACCTTGCACCCCATGCTCAATCATCCGATTGACGGCGTTGTTGCCGCCGCCCCCGACTCCAATCACCTTGATCGTTGCCAACTGATCGACTGTTGTCTCAAACTCCAACATGGCCAAATCCTCCTAAAATTTCAATCTCTATTCAAAGAAAGAACCAAAAAATCTCTTGACCTTCTTCCCAAAATGGTCTTCTTTCTTTTTCGGTTTCGACTGCTGTTTTGGCGAGGAGCGCTCGACCGGCTCCACCGCAGCGGCAACCGGGACCGTTTTCCCTTGCAGCTGCGCCTGCCGGTAGGCGAACTTGAGCAAGCCAACGCCGATCGTATACTGCGGGTCGCGCACACCGATATAATCCGGCATGGCAATGCGGACGCTCGTCCCTAAAACGACGTGGGCCAGCTCAAGCAACCCTGGCATATTGGCGACGCCGCCGGTCAGCACATAGCCGCCGGGGAGATCGCGAAACCCGAGACGACGCACTTCCTGCTGAACCATTTGCAAAATTTCTTCCAGTCTCGCCTCAATAATATCGGCGATCTCCAGCTGGCTGAACTGCTGGTGTTGATCGGTGCCCATGATCGGCACGCTGAACACTTCTTCCTCCGAAGCGTAGTCGTAAAATGCATGTCCGTGCTTCAGTTTGATTTTTTCGGCATCGTCCGTTGTCGTCCGCAATCCGATGGCCAAGTCTTTCGTAATGTGCTCCCCGCCGACCGGCAGCGAAGAGACAGCTTGCAACGTCCCTTGCTCAAAGACAGCGACCGTTGTCGAGCCGCCTCCCAGGTCAACGAGCGCCGCCCCCAAATGCCGTTCGTCATCGGACAGCACGAGCGAACCGGCCGCCAGCGGCTGAAGACAAATATCGCTGATTTCCAAGCCTGCCCGCTCCACACAGCGAAGAAGATTATGTAATACCGTCTTCGCACCAGTCACCATAGTGCCTTCCATTTCCAAGCGGACGCCGAGCATGCCGCGCGGATCATGAATGCCGTCCAACCCGTCGACGATAAACTGGCGCGGAACGACGCCGATGATTTCCCGATCGGGAGGAATAGAGACAACTTGCGCGGCATCGATGACGCGGGCGACATCTTCATCGCTGATTTCCCGGTTTTCGCTCGCGACGGCGACAATGCCGTGGCAGTCATGGAGCTGAATATGGCTGCCGGCCACCCCGACGATCACACGGCGGATCGATAAACCGACCATCCGCTCCGCTTGCTCGACGGCCCGTCTGATCGACTGCACCGTTTTATCTATATCAACAATCGCCCCTTTTTTGAGCCCTTCCGCTTTGACATTGCCCACCCCGATAATATTGATGGAGCTGCCTAGCATTTCCCCGATGATGACTTTCACGCTCGATGTTCCGACATCCAGGCTAACGACGATCTCATTGCTGCTCATTTTTTGGCATCTGCCTACTAAAAACGCGCCGGTGCCGGCCGGCGTTTCAGTAAGCAGCGACACCTCCTTTTTCGGCTGAAATTTCCCATCTCTTTGTCTATTGGTCTATGTCTAGTTTGCGAGTTTCGCAACAACACTATATTTTGTTTTACCCTATATAATTCAACACGCGAAAACACTTTCCCTGTCTTTTGCCTAACTTTTTTCGCGATTGTACCGCCGCTTGGCCCACTCAGCAAGCCAAAGGCGGCGGATGATGGCAATGTTTTGAAACAAGCGGACGCCGAAGGCGAACACAGCCGCTAAATACAAGTCTACACCAAGATGCACCCCAAGAAAAGTTAAAGTTGCGGCCAGAACAATGTTGAAAAAAAACCCGGTTATAAATACGGTTTCGTCGTACGTCCGCTGCAGGTGGGCGCGCCATCCTCCGATTAATGTATCAAAGGCGGCCAAAATGGCAATCGACAAATAATTGGAATATTCATCGGGAACTTCCCAGCCGGCGAGAACGCCGATGGCAAACCCAAGAAGCAATCCGAGAAGCGGAAGCCACATGCTATTTCTCCTCCTTGCCGCCGTTCGCTGTCTCCATGTATTTCACATCAGGGCGGCTAGCCGCGGGCGGAATGACAACGAGCGGCTGGGGCTTGGATATTGACAGCTCCAAGTTTTCCACGGCGAAATCATCGCGGATCGGCGAAACGGCGAGCCCGCTGTACAGCTTGTCCGCATCATCGGCGATTGCTCTCACTTCGACTGGCAGCCTCACTGAGCGGCTCCCGACTTTCGTTGCGCCATTGACATCGCGAATGGCCGTCCGGTTCGTCAGTCGCTCACCGTCGATGGCGATTTCTTTCGCCCCGTATTTGTTCAACTCATTCACTAACCGTTGCAATAGCTCGGGCGATACGGCGGCAACGGCCGGACCAACGTAGCCGGCCGCCGAAAGCGGCGCGATCGTCAACACGAGACCGCTTCCTCTCACTTCTGTCAGCCCGGCTTCTTCCCTCAGCTTCGCGACTGTCGCTTCAAGCTCTGTCGCGCCGCCCGCCTCGTGTTCCCGCCGGTAGCGGCGCAATGTTTCCTCGTAACTCTCTAGCTCCTCAAGCAGCCGTTGTTCAAGCTTCTGCTCTTTTGTCAAATCGGCGCGCAACTCCCAAATGTCGCGCGTGTCGCGTCCTTCCGGATGCAGCGTCGTCCGAAGCCCGACGGCCAGCATCACACCGAATATGGCAGCTACGCCGGCAAAATAGAATCGATTTTTCCGTTCCAATGCGCTTCACCGCCCCTTTCCGCCCGTTTTACGGCTCGGGCGCAAACACCGGATCCAACACGATCGCTCCTTGCTTTTCCACTTTTACGTCGATATGGTCTTCGACAAGTTCGTCGACGATGCCGCCGGGAAGCTCTAGAGCGGACATGAGCACGTCCGGATTGCCAATGGCCGAAATGACAAACGGAGCGGCATGCTGCGTTCCATCGACCTCAATGACTGGGCCGTTGCAGACGATGTATGAACGGTGGGAAATGCGCTGCCCATTAATAGCGACCGCTTCGGCGCCGGAAATGAGCAACTCGTGAACAACTTTCCATACGTGCTGTTCATGAACGATATAATTGGTAGCGCTCGCTTCAGAGAGGATATAAGAGGAATCGGAAAGGGTGACTGCTACACCTTTCCCTTTCACCCTCGCTTTTCCGACATGCATGCGCAGCTGTTCCGCTTCTTTTGCCAATCCGGCCTCGTTCTCCTGCTCCTCGGCCAGCTTCTTCTCCCACGCAGCCAGCTCCTCCTGCTTTTTGACAAGCTGCTGCTTGAGCGACCGGTTTTCTTTTTGCAAAGCAAGAAGCGCCGAGCGATATTCGTACTCTTTTTTCCACTCGCTGTCGCTCCATTCGCGGCGGGATGCTTCGTTTTTCGCATGTTGGTACGAGAACCCGAGCATGGCGCCGAAGATCAAGCAGATCAACGTCAGCAGGAGGCGGCTACGGGCTTGTCGTTTCATCGCCATCCTCCTTTTTCGGGGGGGAGTAAGGAACAAAATAGCTGCCGACTTCCAAATGAATGACTCCTTTGACGTTTCGGTCAAGCGCGGCGGCAATCGCAGGATAATGCGACAGCTTGTCCGCAAATTGCCGGATTGTCGCGCTTACTTCATAACCGTCATTCATGTAGACGATGACGCGGTCTTCATATTCCCTCGTCGGCTTGTAGTGAATTTCCGACATGGCGCCCAGCACGGCCGCGGGCAGTTCGGCGAGCTGCCCCGTCATTTCAGCAATGGCGTCGCCGTCTTTCCAGCCGACAAGCACCGGCGCATCGCTTGGCGCCGTCTTCGTCCCTTCTTGCTTTAACAGCCGCCCGTTTTCAAGCAATGGAAAAAACGTTTGCCGGTCATACACATAAGCGATTCGCCGCCATTCGCGGACGTGGATGGCGATCGTGTTCGGCAGCTGTTTTTCCACTGTGGCCTCCTTAATTTCTGGATGGCGAGTGAGCTTTTTTTCCACGTTTTGTTCATTCACTTTCCAAAAGCTTGTCCGCTTCGTAATGCCGCTTAAGCTGATGATGCGCTCCGCTGTGAGATGACGGTTGCCGCTCACTTCCACATGCCCGACAGCGCCAAGCGGCGACTGGAAGTAAAGGACGCACAAAATAAATAGAAAAAAGAAAGATAAGTACGCAATGAGCCGGCGGTTCGCTTTCTGGCGGCGCCGCTCCTTCAGTTTCGGCACGCGGTCCTCCAAGACGACGACTTTTCCCTTTTCCATCGCATTCCCCGCTTTCTTCTTCAAAGCCCGCGCTGAAACGACCGGTATAAAAACAAACGGCATCCGCTGCCGTTTCTTTGTTTTTGCACTTATTTTCATTATATCACAAATGAATGCAAGAGAGAGCCTGTTTTTATCGCATTTGCCGGCACCGTTCGACGATGGGCTGCGTTCGAGAGACGCCAAAAAAACGGCGGACATCCGCCGCTTGCCTAATACCGGGCATGCCTGCTGATATTAAGCAGCACGCCGATGGCCATCAACATCAACGTCAGCGACGATCCGCCGTAGCTTAAAAACGGGAGCGTGATGCCGGTAACGGGCATCAGTCCCGTCACAACGCCGATATTGATCATCACTTGAATCGCGATCATCGAAATAATGCCAAGCGCCAAAAAACTTCCGTACAAGTCAGGGGCGCCAAGGGCAATGCGCACACCGCGCCAAAGAAGAAGAGCAAAGAGCAGGAGAACGAGTGAACCACCGATAAAGCCGAGCTCTTCAGCTAAAATGGCGAAAATAAAGTCGGTTTGCGGCTCCGGCAAGTAAAAAAACTTTTGTCTGCTCTGCCCGAGCCCAAGGCCGAACAAGCCGCCCGGCCCAATGGCGTACAGCGACTGGATGATTTGAAATCCGCTTCCAAGTGGATCTTCCCATGGGTTTAAAAACGATGTAATCCGCTTGATTCGATATGGAGCCGACAGGATGAGGGCGGCAAGCCCAGCGAGCCCCAAAACGCCAAGCCCGGCAAAATGGCTGAGACGGGCGCCGGCGACGAAAATCATCGTCACGCACGTACCAACCATAACGGTGCCCGTTCCTAAGTCCGGCTGCAGCATAATCATGCCGAACGCGGCAAACACAAGCAAAAGCGCCGGCAACAGTCCTTGTTTAAATGACGTAATTTTTTTTTGGTTTTCCGATAAATATTTGGCCAAAAAAGCGATCATAGCCAGCTTCATAAACTCGGACGGCTGGATCGAAAACGCCCCGACGCCGATCCAGCTGCGCGACCCGTTGCGAACCATGCCGATGCCGGGAATGAGCACAAGAACGAGCAGCACAAAACAGACGCCAAGCAGCACTTTCGACCAGTCGCGCCACACCCAATAATCGATGTTCATGACAAAAAACATAGCGATAATGCCGACGCCCGCAAACAATAGCTGGCGCTTGGCGAAGAAAAACGAATCGTTGAATTTGTATTCCGCCCAAATGGCGCTCGCGCTGTACACCATAATAAGTCCGATGGCCAAGAGCGAAAACGTCAAAAGAATGAGCAAAAAATCCGGCGCAGACTTTTTCCGCGGCAATGCCCAACACCTCTATTTTTGTAAACTAGAGGGGAAGGGCTGTCCCTTTCCCTCTATTTCAACTTATGCACGGCATTGATAAAAATGTCCCCTCTCTCCTCGAAAGTTTTGTATTGATCCCAGCTGGCGCATGCTGGAGAGAGCAAAATGACGTCGCCCGGTTCGGAAAGCTCGAAAGCAACCGGGACGGCTTTTTCCACATTATCGACATATCGGATCGTTTCTATTCCCGCTTTTTGGGCGATGCGGCCGATTTTATCCGCCGTCTGGCCGAACAGTACGACCGCCTTCACCTGTTGCAAATACGGGAGAAGATCATCAAACTCATTGCCGCGGTCAAGCCCGCCAGCGAGCAAAATGACCGGCTCGCCGGCAAACGCTGAAAGCGCCTTTTGCGTCGCTAAGATGTTCGTCGCTTTCGAGTCGTTGTAAAACCGCCGGCCGTCAATTTCCGCCACATACTGAAGCCGATGTTTCACGCCGGAAAACGTCGCCAGCACCTGGCGGATCGCCTCATCACTGGCGCCGGCCAGCTTGGCGGCCGCCACCGCCGCTAAAATGTTTTCCAAATTGTGCTGTCCAGGAAGAACGATGTCAGCGATTCTGATAACTGGATCACCGTTCCAATAGATGGCGCCATCTTGAACGTACGCCCCTTCGCCAAGAAGCTTCGTCGCCGAAAACAGCACTTTTTGCGATCGAACCGAGGAGGCAATGTTCATCACGAGCGGATCGTCGGCATTGACGACGGCATAATCGCGCTCCGTTTGATTGCGGAAAATGTTCGCCTTTGCCGCTGCATACGCCTCTTTCGTTCCGTGGTAGTCCAAGTGGGCGTCGAAAATATTGAGCAAAACCGCAATGGCTGGGCGAAACTTGTCAATGCCGGCAAGCTGGAACGAAGACAGTTCCGTGACAAGCCATTGCCCCGGCTTCGCTTCCCTCGCCACCTCGCAGGCGACAAGGCCGATGTTGCCGGCAAGCAGCGGATCTTGGCCGTCCGCTTTTAACATTTCGTAAATGAGCGTCGTCGTCGTCGTTTTTCCGTTGGACCCGGTGATGCCGATAAACGGCCCTTCGGAAATGTGATAAGCAAGCTCCACTTCGGTCACAACCGGAAGCCCCTTCTCAAGCGCCTTTTTCACCATCGGGTTCGTGTACGGAATGCCCGGGTTTTTCACGACAAGGTCAAACGGCTCATCAAGCAGTTCAAGCGGATGACCGCCGCAAACGACGCGAATGCCCAGCGGTTCAAGCTGCTTGGCCTCCATGTTTTCCGAAAGCGGCTTTTGATCATTGACGACGACCTTAGCGCCTAACTCCGCAAGAAGCCGAGCTGCCGCCGCTCCGCTTTTCGCCAATCCAATGACAAGCACACGACGATGTTGATAAAAACGAGTCGGTTTCAATTACATCCACACCTCGATATAAATTCCTAGCATCGCAAATAAAAGGCCGACGGCCCAAAACGTCACAACGATCCGCCATTCTGACCAGCCGACAAGCTCATAATGATGATGAAGCGGACTCATGCGGAACACGCGCCGTCCCGTCGTTTTGAACGAAGCCACTTGAATGATGACCGACAGCGTCTCGATGACAAACACACCGCCGATGATGACAAGCAACAGCTCAAGCTTCGTCAGGACAGCGACAGCGGCGATCGCCCCGCCAAGTGCGAGCGAGCCGGTGTCGCCCATAAACACTTTCGCTGGGTGGGCGTTAAACACTAAAAAGCCAAGCACGGCGCCAACAACAGCGACGCAAAATACAGCGACATCGTACTGGCCTTGATTCCAAGCCAAGACGGCATAAGCGCCAAAGGCGATCGCCGCCGTTCCGGCAAGCAGCCCGTCAAGCCCGTCGGTCAAGTTGACAGCGTTCGAACCGCCGACAAGCATGAACAACAAGAGCACGCCGTACGCCCATCCGAGGTCGACCGACCAATCGGCGCCGGGAATATGTAACACCGTCGAAAAGCCGCTTTGGCGGTAGACGGCAAAAAAGATGGCTGCGATAAGGAGCTGGCCGATAAATTTTTGCCGGCTCGTCAAGCCAAGATTTCGCTTCATCACGACTTTGATCATATCGTCGAGGAAGCCGAGCACCCCATAGCCGACGGTGACCAACAACAGCAAATACGTCCTCGTCGACAAGCCGGCGATTTTTGGTGTGATCCATAAGGTCGTCGCCACAATCGCCAACAAAATCATGATGCCGCCCATCGTCGGCGTGCCTGATTTTTTTTGATGCGACTTCGGCCCTTCCTCGCGGATGCTTTGTCCGAATTTCAACCGCCGCAAAAACGGGATGAACAGCGGCGACAAAACGACAGTGATGAGAAAGGAAACCGCCATGGCAATCACGATCGCTTGTTCTGGCATGCATCGTCACATCCTTTAAACGGCCGAGCGTCCAGCCATCGCTTCTCCAATTCCGCCAGTCGGCGGCGCACAGCCTCGCCAGCAAGGGGGCTGTCTTCAGGAAGAGCGAAGAAAAACTGCACACCCTCTGCACGGTCTTGCTCCAAGTATCGCTCGAACAATGCCGCTGCCGCCTCGAGCGGCGACGGAACGAAAAAGATCGGAAATTGATTTGGAATGTAGCGCGGCAACGGCTCTCCCAGACGCCAAAATGAAGCGATCGCTCCGTGTTCAATCGCCGTTTTCAATGTTTCCGCCCCGTTTTCGAGCGGAACGAACAACCCTTTTTTCACTTGTTTGGCTGGGTTGACGAACACGGCGTGAAAGCGGATCGTTTCATCAACAATGCCGCGCGCCTCCACCGCCATCGATTGCACCGTCCTGTATGCGATCATGGTCATCCTCTCTCCTTCACTGCCGCTCGGGCAACAGCGCGATCGTCAAACTCAATCACATCGTTGCCAATGATTTGATACGTTTCATGCCCTTTGCCGGCAATCAACACAACATCGCCTTCCTGCGCCTGGCCAATGGCGTAGCGGATCGCCTCTTCACGGTCAGGAATCGTCACATGCTTTCCGATCTCAGCGCTTACTCCCGCTTCCATGTCGCGCAAAATTTGCTTCGGGTCTTCCGAACGCGGATTGTCGGAGGTAAAAATAGCGACATCCGCATACCGCACCGCCACCTGCGCCATGAGCGGCCGTTTCGACGGGTCGCGGTCGCCGCCGCAGCCGATGACGACATACACGTTTCGCTTCGCCAATTGGCGCACCGTTTTTAAGGCATTTTCTAAACTGTCCGGCGTGTGGGCGTAATCGACGATGATCGTAAAGTTTTGCCCTTCATCAACCGTTTCAAACCGCCCCGGCACCGGCTCGACATCCGCAAGCGCCGCGGCGATCGTTTCAAGCGAAAAGCCAGAGGCAAGGCAGGCAGCGGCAGCGGCGAGAATGTTATAGACATTGAACGAGCCGACAAGTTTCGTTTCGACCGCCGCCGATCCGTGCGGCGTGCAAAGCCGAAACGCCATGCCGCCTGCGGTCATGCGGATCTGTTCCGCCATCACATCGCTTTTTTCCCTCATCCCGTATGTGACGATCGGCGCGGCCGTCATATGTTTATAATACTGCGAAACCGGATCGTCATGATTGAGAACGGCAAATTTCGGCCGCCGTTCGTCGTAGCGGTTGCCGAGCTGGGCAAACAAAAGCCCTTTGGCGTTCCGATATTCTTCCATTGTCCCGTGATAATCCAAATGGTCTTGCGTTAAGTTCGTAAAGACGGCCACATCGTAATCGCAGCCATGCACCCGCCCTTGGTGCAGCGCGTGCGACGACACTTCCATGGCGACAAACTCCACTCCTTCATCGACCATCTGTTTAAACATGCGCTGCAAAATGAGCGACTCCGGCGTCGTATTGGCCGCCGGATAGGAGCGGTCGCCGACCTTGATGTGAACCGTGCCAATGAGCCCTGTTTTCTTGCCGGCTTTTCTCGCGATTTGTTCGATGATCGACGTTGTCGTCGTCTTGCCGTTTGTGCCTGTCACTCCGATTAAATGTAGGCGGTGGGTCGGCCGCCCGTAAAACGCGTCCGCTAAAATCGCCATCGTCCGCCGGCTGTCCGACACAAGAACGACGGGAACATCAACGGAAAGCGGCCGCTCGGCCACGATCGCCGCCGCTCCGCGCGCCACCGCTTCCTCGGCAAAGTCGTGTCCGTCTACTGTAAACCCTTTAAGGCAAAAAAAGAGAGAACCGGGGGCAACGCGGCGCGAGTCCATTTCGAGCGCCACGATATCGGGATTGCCTCCATGGTGCACCCAAAAACCGGGCAAGTGTGACAGCAGCGTCAGCAGTTTCATATTTCGTTCATCCCTTTCGCTTCGAAATCGTCCGCTCCGTTAGGCAGACAGCGGAAAAAGGGGCACAACCAACCCGATGTGTCATCGCATCGGTCGCCCCTTGCGCGTTCGTCTTACCGTTCTTCTACCGCTTCGCGTTTCGCCAAATAAATGCGGACCGTTGAACCTTCTTTCACTTTCGCCCCTGGCTTCGGGGATTGTTCAACAACGACATCTCCCTCGCCACTAACATCTAATTTTAAGTCAAAAAGCTGCTCTTGCAAATCATTTTTTGTCATTCCGATCAAGTTTGGCACTTCAATGACTTTCGGCTCGTTCCAGTCGCGCTCCTTCTCGAGCTGGTCTTTGCGGGGCTTCACGCCCAACGTGCGCAAACTATCTTCCATAATTTTTCCTACAATCGGGGCAGCGACCGTGCCGCCGAACTGAACCGTTCCTTTCGGGTTGTCGACGGCGACGTACACGACAAGCTTCGGGTCATCCGCCGGAGCGAAGCCGATGAACGAAACGATATGGTTGTTTTGCAAATAGCGGCCGCCTTGCGCCTTTTGCGCCGTTCCCGTTTTGCCGCCGACGCGGTACCCTTCGACATACGCCTTTTTCCCTGTTCCTTGAGCGACGACGCTCTCAAGTGCGTAACGGACTTGTTTCGATGTTTCCTCGGAAATGACGCGCCGTTTCGCTTTTGGCGTGTTGCGGCGGACGATCTCTCCTGTTTCCGGGTCGACCCACTGCTTGGCAATGTATGGAGTGTACAAAATGCCGCCATTGATTGCCGCCGACACGGCAGCGACTTGCTGGATCGGCGTCACCGACACTCCTTGGCCAAACGCCGTCGTTGCCAGTTCCACCGGCCCGACCCGTTTCAAATCAAACAAAATGCCTGTTCCTTCGCCTTGCAAGTCGATGCCCGTTTTCTCACCAAAACCGAATTGCTTAATGTAACGAAACAACGTCTCCTTTCCAAGCCGCTCGCCAAGCTCGACAAACCCCGGGTTGCACGAGTTTTGCACGACTTCCAAAAACGTCTGATCTCCGTGGCCGCCTTTTTTCCAGCAGCGAAGCGTAGCGCCGGCTACTTTGGCGTAGCCCGGGTCAAAGAAATGGTCTTTCAGCAAATTCACCTTATGTTCCTCAAGCGCTGCGGCCAGCGTAATGATTTTAAACGTCGATCCCGGTTCGTACGTGCTCCAAATCGGCAAGTTGCGGTTGTAAATTTCCGGAGGAACGCTCCGGTAATCCGCTGGATTGAACGTCGGCCGGCTCGCCATCGCCAAAATTTCACCGGTGTTCGGGTCCATGGCGATCGCGATGATGCCGTCCGGATTGTATTTCGCCTCCGCGATGTCAAGTTCGCGCTCAATGATCGTCTGAATGCGCGAATCGATCGTCAACACCAAATTCAAGCCGTCAGTCGGCGGCGTATAGTCATCAGCGATATCGGGCATGCGCCGCCCTTTCGCATCGGAATAAAACTGCACGGAGCCGCGCTCGCCCCTCAGTTCCTTGTCATAATACAGCTCCAACCCGGTGAGCCCTTGGTTGTCAATGCCGGTGAAGCCGAGCACGTGCGACAAATAGCTGCCAAACGGATAGTAGCGCTTCGTATCTTCCGCGATATACACCCCATCCAAGTCGAGGGAGCGCACATTCGCCGCTTTTTCATCGGAAATTTTCCGCCCTTCTTTCAGGCGGACGATCGACGTTTTTTGCGTGATTTGTTTATAGATGGATTCGATCGAACCACCCAGCACCCCGGCCAGCTTTTTCGCCGCCTCTGCCGGGTTTTTGACTTGCCGCGGAATGACATACACCGTCGGCGCGCTCATGTTCGTCGCCAGCGGGACGCCGTTGCGGTCCAAAATTTCGCCTCGCTTCGGCTCAAACGGAATGTTCCGGCCCCATAGCCCTTTCGCCCGTTCCGCTAATAGATCGCCGAGCCAAAATTGGACGTAGCCGAGACGGAGATCGATAATGGCAAAGATCAAAATCCCGATCAAAAACACGATCGTCAACCGCTTGCGCACGGTAACGTACGATACGCGCATATGGCGGAACCTCCTTCATGGTGGGCTCGTTCCACTATATGCTTGTACGCCCCGTTATAGAACGGCAAAAATCATTCATGCGGCTCGGCTTCTTTCCGTAAAGCCGCCTCTTTCTCCTTCTCCGCCGCCTCTTTCTCCCATTGGCGCGGCGGAGCCAATTCAACAATTAAATAATCGCCTTTGCGCACCTCCGCTCCCGGACGAATGTTTTGGCTGACGACATAGCCGGTCCCTTTCGTGCTCGGCCGCAAGCCGAGTATATGAGCCACTTTCATAGCGTCGCGCAGCGAGAAGCCGCGCAAATCCGGCATCGTTGCCGCCCCGTCCGTTTTCAACACGACCCGTTCGCCCAAAAGAACGTGATCGCCGCCTTGCGGAAGCTGCTGCTCAACATATTTGCCGCGGCCGATCACGACCGGCACATATCCCTTTTCCTTCAGCTGCTCTGCTGCCGAAGCCGCCGGCTGGCCGATCCATGAATCAAGCGCCTGCGGTTGGGCAGTCTTTGCTTTCATTCGTTTTTCCCCGTTCGGTTCAATATGCAAATATTGCAAACTGCTTTTCATCACCGTCGTAAAAATTTGCGACACCGGCGCCGCTCCGGTTTCAGTCACATCGAGGTGCGGCTGTTGGACCGCGACATACATGAGAAGCTTCGGATCATCCGTCGGCGCCATGCCTAAAAACGAAAAAATGTAGTTTTCCCGTCCGGTCAAATAGCCCCCGGAAGCCGACGGAATTTGCGCCGTCCCCGTTTTGCCGGCGACGCGGTAGCCGTTGATTTGGTACGGACGGCCGGTGCCGTGCTCGGACGTGACGACCGTCTCTAAAATGGCGCGCACTTTGCGCGCGGTTTCCGCCGTAATCGGCTCGCCGACCACGGTCGGCCCATGATCGAGCACGACTTTGCCGCTGTCTGGGTCGACGACTTTCTCGATGACATACGGCTTCATCATTTTCCCATCGTTGGCGATCGCCGTCGCCGCTTGGATTTGCTGGATTGGCGTCACCGATGTCCCTTGGCCGAATCCGGTCGTAATTCGTTCAATCGGGTAGCGATAGCGGATTTGTCCGACCGCTTCGTTCGGCAAATCGATGCCCGTTTTCCGGTCAAAATGGAAACGGTGCAAATATTGCAAAAACCGATCTTCACCAAGCTTTTCTTTCACTAAAATCGAAAAGGCGACGTTTGAAGAGCGCTGCACCCCTTCATTAAACGTGATCGTCCCCCAGCCGACATCGTTATGGTCGCGGATCGTGTTCGGCCCCACTTTGTAGGAACCGGAGCGATACGTTTCGTTGCCGTTATACACTCCTTCGTTGATGGCCGCCGCGAGCGTGAACACTTTCATCGTCGATCCCGGCTCATACGGATAGGAAATGGCGTCATTTAAAAAGTTCGTAATATCACGCTTGTTTGGGTCAAAGCTCGGACGCGTCGCCATCGCCAAAATTTTCCCTGTTTTTGGATCAGCGACGATGGCGATCATTTTTTTCGGCTTGTATTGCTTCTCGACGCTGTTCATCGCATCTTCCAAAAACGATTGAATCTTTCCGTCAATCGTCAAATAGACGTTTGCCCCATTGTCCGGCTTGACAATGCGCTCTTTCCCCCCGGGGAGGCGGAAGCCGTTTATGTCGCCGGCAAACGACACATAGCCGTCTTCTTCACGCAAATACCGGTCAAGCTCTTTTTCCACTCCCATTTTGCCGACCGTTTCGTTGGCTGCATTTTTTTGCGCATAGCCGATGACGTGCGACGCAAACATGCCGTTCGGATAAAACCGGCTCGTGTCGCGGATGAAAGCGATGCCTGGCAAATGGAGCGCTTCGATTTTTCGCTTCAGCTCAAAACTGATGTTGCGGCCGTAGGCCCCAAACTCGACTTGCTTCGCTTTTTTGGTCAAAATGCGTTCCATCGCCTCGACGTCCATGCCAAGCAACGGGGCGAGTTGTTCCGCTGTTTTTTTCGGATCGACCACATGGTGCGGATGATCTGGATCGGTTGTCATCTTCGGATCCAAAATGGCCACAACCGTATACGACGGTACATCTTCAGCCAAAATGGCGCCGTTGCGGTCGAAAATCGTTCCGCGCTTCGCCTTGATCGTCCGCGTTTGTTGATGCTGCCGCTCCGCGATCACAGCCAGCGTTTGGCCGTCCGCTTTGCCGGTCCATTCAAGCTGCACAAAGCGGGCGAACAACAGAGAAAAGAGAAAGCCGAACAGGCAAAACAGGATGAACGCTCCCTGATGGGTGTTGCGATGCTTTCTTGCCTCCATCACCGATCATTCCTGCACAACTTTCACATGGTTTTCGTTGAGCGACAAACCGAGCTCTTTTGCCTTTTGCAAAATGCGTTCGTACGCGCTCAGCCGTTGCACCTCGACATATAGGTCATTGTTCTCCTTTTTCTGCTCGTCAATCGACGCCTCGAGCTTTTGCACCCCTTTGTTCAATTCGTAAATGCGCACTTGGTTCGAGACGATATGAACCGCCGCATAGAAGACAAACAAGAAAAACAACACAAATAGCATCTTTTCAGCCAGCGACAGGCGAAAGCGCTGCTTCCGCCGCGTCTTCGGGCTTGGCGGTGCCGCCGGATGTCGTTGTTCACGCGCGACTTTGACTGCTGCATCGTTCACATTTTTCCCCTCCTGTTTCTCCATGCATTCGTTTTTCGCCGCAATGGGCGGCGCCCACATTGAAATTGGTTGTGTTTCCCCGCTATTTTCGTCATCTACAGCTTTAGCTTTTCGGCAATGCGGAGTTTGGCCGAACGGGCGCGGTGGTTTCGTTCGAGCTCTTCCTCGGAAGGAACGATCGGTTTTTTTGTAATGATTTTCAGCACGGGGCGGTAGTCGTCGGGGAGAACCGGAAGCCCCGGAGGCAATGGCGGACTTTCGCTCGCCTTTTTAAACGTTTCTTTGCAAATGCGATCTTCAAGCGAATGAAACGTAATGACGCTCACCCGTCCACCGGGTGCAAGCAGTTCGATCGCCTGCTCGAGCGCCTCGCGAAACGCCTCAAGTTCGTCGTTGACCGCGATGCGGAGCGCCTGAAAAATGCGTTTGGCCGGGTGTCCGCCGCTGCGGCGAGCCGGGGCGGGAATCGCCGCCTTGATCACATCAACGAGCTCCCCCGTCGTTTTAATCGGCCTCGTGCGGCGCACTTCCTCGATTTTGCGCGCCACTTGCTTCGAAAACCTCTCTTCGCCGTAACGGAAAAAGATGCGGACGAGCTCCTCGTATGGCCAGCAGTTGACAATCTCCGCCGCCGTCAGCCGCTGCTTGCGGTTCATCCGCATATCAAGCGGCGCATCGTGCTGATAACTGAAGCCGCGCTCGGGTTCGTCAAGCTGCGGTGAAGAAACACCCAAATCAAACAAGACGCCGTCGACGGACTTGACGCCAAGCACCGAAAGCTCCTCTTGCAAAAACCGGAAGTTCCGGTGCACAAACTGCACTTGCCGGCCGTAGCGGGCGAGCCGTTCGCGCGCATGCATGATGGCGGCTTCGTCTTGGTCAAAGGCAAACAGCTTCCCATGTTCCGACAAACGGGAGAGCAAATATTCGCTATGGCCGCCGCTGCCCAGCGTACAATCGACGTAAATGCCGTCAGGGCGGATGTTCAGCCCATCGACTGCCTCTTTCAGCAACACTGTTGTATGTTGAAACACATGTCCACCACCTTCGTTGCGTAAAGCCACACTCACATCGGCCAGTGGCCGCCTCCTTATTATATCGCAAAGATGGACAAAATTTTAGCTTTTTTTGTAAAAAAACGTCCTTTTTTGTTTCTTTTTGTCGGACGGGCCAATCACAGCCATCCTGGCGGCTTCACCCCTTTACTTTTATTTCCATTTAATGAATGTTGTTTTTTTACAATTCATTTCACAAAAAAGAAAATCCTGCTCAAAGCAGGATGTTTCTTTTCGACTTTTTCTTTGAAAAAGCCTCACATATATACAATTTTATGCATTCCATTGCCAGGACTGCGAATGGCCAAAAGTTTTTCTACAAAATCAAATCCGTAGCGGTTGATGTAATAAAACACGTTCCAAACCCGCTCCTGGAGCGCGCCGTTCGGCCGAAGCGACGTCTCGATGCGCCAAAATTTCCGCCACTCCGTCTCATGTTTGCGCAACAGCGCCCGCTCGAGCGCGTGCTGAAGAAACTCGATTTGCGCCTGAAGGATGGCGGCATTTTTCGCCACCAATCCCTCCAATCCGCGGTCAATCGCCACCCCAAGCTCACGAAGCGGCCGGTGCGCCGCGTCAATGTCCGCCTTCGCTTTGGCAAACGCCGAAGCAAGCGGCGCTTGAGCGGTCGCCTCCCGCCACTCCCGCTTTGCTTCATCGAGCCGCCCAGTCAATACATCAGCCACCTCAAGGCCGATATCGGACAGGTCGGTTTGCAGCGAACGGCTGACAATCGTCGCCTGCAGACGCGGCACGACTGGAGGCATTTCTAGGTCGAAAAGCGGGAACGCCTCTTTCAATTCCGCCCAATAAGCGATCTCCCCCGGTCCGGCAACGAAAGCGAGCGTCGGCAGCAAATGCTCTTGCATGAGCGGACGGGTGACGACATTGTTGCTTAAACGGGCCGGATTCGTTTCGGCAAGCTCAAGCAGCTCTTCTCTTGTCCAAACGAGAGTTCCCGCTTTATTGTGAAACAGGCCGCGTTCCTCATCATACTGCAAAAGCGAACGTTCACGGCCGTCGTAATAAAACAAGTTGGCCGCGTCACGACCGATTTCAATCAGCGGCGCATATCCGAGCGTGCGCAACGCCTCTTGCTGAGCGAGCACCGCGGCCGTCACATCGCGATGGCGTTCAATGAGCGCAGCGAAAAAGCGGCGCTCAAGCGGCCGCACCGCCGCATCGCCAGCGTTCAAAACAACTAAACCGTGATCAGCGAACAACCGGAGCACAATGGCGGCAAAAAAGTCGACAAACGTGCGCGCCTCATCAAGACACGATGACAAAAAGAAGAGCAGCTCATTCGTCACGTCCGTTTCCCCATATGTTTTGACGACGCGCTCGATCCACTCTTTCGCAGCCATCCGGTCCAGCAGCACATCGGCGGCCATCCGTTTTTCGTTCGTTTTGTGTGGGTACGCTGCTTTTTTTACTTCTCCTTCCTCAACGACATAGACATGATCGATTTCCGCGATGTCATGATCTTCGCCGGCGATCCAAAACAGCGGCACGACCGGCACGCCCAATTTTCGTTCCTGCTCTTTGGCAAGCTGGATGATGGTGATGATCTTATAAATCGTATACAGCGGCCCAGTCAACAGCCCGGCTTGCTGCCCGCCGACAATGACGACGCTTCGCTCATTGCGCAGTTTCTCAATGTTTGCCATCGTAGCCACACTCGCCGAGAAGCGCCGGTGATAAGCACGCAAATAGTCGGCAAGCCCTTCTCGGTCATAGGTTCTTCCTTGCAAATAGGCCAACCGCCGACAAAACGCTTCATCGTCCGCCTGGGCATAAGCGAAGCCGCTCTCTGCTGGAAACGCGCCGGTTATGTAATCAGCCGCCAATTTCGTCGCTGCTGGCAACGGAATTTCGCGAACTTCCATGGCTAAAAACTCCCTTTCTTATGTATTCTTTCATGAGTATAGCACGTTTATTGCCAAGAGAAAAAAGGCTTGCTCGGCCACACTAAAGGCTCATCGCAACGCGAATGGCCATTCCGTATACAAGCAGCCCGGCGTAAAGGGAGGCAAAAATGAGAAAACTCGCCCGCCAAAAGACGCGGAACACCGTCCGCAACCGAAAGTCCGCCTTTTTCCGCCAATAGCCAAGCGCGATCGCCGCGTGCAGACCAAACAAAAAGAGAAGAAGAGGAACGAAGTACGATTTCCCAAACAGCACTGTCAGCAAAAAATAGACAGCGGCGATGAAAAAAACAGTCGCAGCGTTGACCGCGGCGTAAAACGCTGCCCGCCTCCGCCTGCCGACCAAGCGTGCTCCGAAGTAGACGAGCAAAAACAGCAGAAGCGGCGCGGTCACAAACGTCGCCAGCGTTGAAGCGAGCCAATCACCCATCCGTCTCTCTCCCTTCCTTCCCTTTCACCGCGCAAAAGACAAAGCGGACGACCGGCAGCATAGCGCCGCGCGCCTCCCCTTGTTTCAACACATAGCCCAAAATGGCGTCAATCTCCGTCCGGCGCCCGTTCGCCAAGTCCATATACATCGACGAATAGTTGTCCGCTGTTTTTTGGCATATGCGGACGACGCGCTCCCACGCCCGATTGGCGTCTTCAAGCGGCAGCACGTTCCGCACCTCATCAAACAGCTGCCTCATCATATCGCGGTACGGAGCCGTTTCTAGCAGCGCCCCGTTTTTCACTTGCAATAGAGCGGTGAGCGGATTGATGACGGCGTTGACGACAAGCTTGTCCACAAGAATGCGCTCCCAATCATCGGCCCATTCGATCGGAAAGCCGCGCTCCCCTTCCCGAAGCTCCCGGGCGTCGCCAAGTGAACCGTAGCGGGAAGCAAGTGTCAGCTTTCCGGCGCCCGTATGCGCCACCGTCCGGTCATCTAGCTTCATTGCGCCATGCTCCACGACGCCGACGAGGACATTTTTGTCGGCAAACATCGTCAACTGCTCGAGATGTCCCATGCCGTTTTGCAAAAAAACGAGCGTGCGAACGCGGCGAAACGCGTCGATTTGCGCACAGACGGAAGCGAGATCGTACTGTTTGACGGTCACAAACACGAGCGGCTCGTCCAGCTCCGCTCCAGCAAACGGCTGCGCGCGCACCGCCACGACCGATGTCTCGCCATCTTTTTTTAGCGCCACACCATGCTCGGCAAGCTGCCTTGCTTGGGACGGACGCCTCGTATAGACCGTCACCCCATGGCGCCGCCCAAGATAAGCGGCGAGCAGCAATCCGACTGCTCCGCCGCCGACAATCCCAATGTTCAATCCTTCTCCCCCGCTTTCTTGCAACATGGCGTTAGCCTTATTTTAGCAGAGATCTTCTTCTTCCGTTAAGAAAAAAAGCCGGCGAAAAGCCAGCCTTTACCCTTCGTCGACGCCTTCAGCCACTGCATTCGGCGCCGGTTTCCCGCTGTCTGTCACCATTTTGCGCGCCCGCTCCATAATGGAAAGCAGCGTTTTATACTCCTCCTGGATCGCAGCTAGTTGTTTTTGCAGCGATTCTTTTTCCATTTGCAACTTCGTTACCATTTGCTGCAGCTGCTCCATATCGTTTTTGAGCGCCCGGTTTTCATCGGCCGTCCGTCGAGCGTCGCGCGCCTTTTGCTCCTCAGCTTGCAAAAAGGCCAGCACTTCCGCCCATGACAAATGGCTTTTGACTGCCGCTTCCACCTTCTCCTGCCCCTCGCTTTCCTTTGTTGATGGGGTTTCTTTTTTTCGCATCTTCCGTTCTTGCTTGGCTTGCTCGATCTCCTCCTTGTACTGCTTGCGAACGCACGAATTCCAGCGAAATCCGCACGCTGCCGCCGTCCGCGACAAGCGCCGCCCGACTTCGGCAAACGCCTCCAGCTGGGTGCCGCCTTCGCGAATATACTGAAGCACAACATTCGCCAACAACTCATCCTCTTCTTTCGTCCATGCATCTTGACGTACTCCCGTCATCCCCTTCCCCCCTTATCGCCGCTTTGTCATTATATGTATGCGGCTAGTAGAAACGGTAGAAGGAAAAAATTACTTCTTACACAAAAAAGGACGCAATGCCTGTTCATGTTCAGCCGACCCCCACAGCTCGGCGCAACGGGCGATCTCGGCGAAAAACCGCTCTCGAAACCAAGCTGTTCGCCATTTTTCGCCGGCTGCGGCCTTATATGCCTGCAAGACGGAAAGCGACCGCTCCGCATAAGGCGCCAGCCGTTCACGCCATTGTTCGCGCCAATGTTCGGCTGGCAGGATGGCGTCAACCCAACCGCACGCTTCCATCGCCTCCGCCGTCATCGGCTCGGCGCGCAGCAATAAGTCAAGCGCCCGCCCGTACGGAAGTTTGGCAAACAGCATCGACGCTCCTCCCCAGCCGGTTGTAATGCCAAGCCGGCCTTGCACAAATCCGATCCGGCTTCCTTCTTTGGCAAAGCGAAAATCGCAAGCGGTCGCCAGCTCGCAGCCGCCCCCCATCGCTGTTCCGTTGACAAGGGCGGCCGTCGGCTTCGGAAACGTCAGCAGCCTGTACAGCAGCTCTCCCATGCGCATGAGCATCTGTCTTGCCTCCGTGCCGCGCAAATGCCCAAACTCGCTCAAATCGCCGCCGGAGCAAAACGCCTCGCTGCCGGCGCCGGTAATGGCGAACACTTTCACCTGTGGATCAGCCGCCGCCTGTTCCATCGCCTCCTCAAGCGCCCCCATCACGGCAAAATTGATCGCATTCCGTTTCTCTGGACGGCAAATCGTAAACAGTGCAATGCCGTCATGATGCTCCAACATTGCTTCCATCAGCACGTCTCTCCTTTCTTCATCACATCAATGAATTGGGCGCGTTCTCTTCAATTTCCTGCCTCACGACGAAAAAAACTGCCGCCTAGACGAACAGCGTTGATTTTTTGCAGACAATCAAAAAGGCTGTCCTCTTTTCGGACAGCCTGTCGTTCGATGTCGGCCATTATTTGTTGACGACATCTCTTCCTTTGTATGTTCCGCATGCTTTGCAGACGCGGTGCGCCAATTTCCATTCGCCGCAGTTCGGGCATTGCACCATGCCTGGCACTTGCAGTTTAAAGTGTGTGCGGCGCAGCCGTTTTCTCGTTTTCGATGTTCTTCTAAAAGGTACTGCCATCATTCCCACCTCCTTGTCGGGCGCATTTTGGCATATCCATGCCGGCGGATCAGTCAACCTCGAGGCCGCCGTCCGCCGGCACACAAGGCGGCTGCCGGACGGTGCGCAATATTCGGCGCCATCGGCCGGCAACGCCGACTCACGATCATTCCTCTCGTTTTTCCTCGAAAAACTTGGCCAGCCCTGCAAGGCGAGGATCTACTTTCTTTTCCCGCTCTTGCATCGCTTTCTCCCATTCTTCTTCCGACAGAACGTCCCATCCTTCCCCATGTTGCGGCGCTCCGCCGGCAACCGGTCCTTCGGCGATAAGCTGCAACGGGATTTCAAGCAAAATCAACTCGCGGATGATGGGATTCAAATCAATCGTGTCCCCCGCCACCATATGGGTGTCCTCATCGGTCTCCACGATGCCGCTGCCATCCGCAAAAAACGTCTCTGTCGTCTGAATGGAAAACGGATACGCCACATCGACAAGCGTCCGCGAACAAGGCAACACCATCGTTCCAGACAACGTCAAATGAAACGTGAATTTCGTCGACCCGACATCCGCTTTTCCTCGGACGTGCACCGGCGAAATATCGCGGATCAACGTGTCAATTTGTTTTAAATCGGACACATCGACCGTCTCATCAATCGCCATTTCCTTATGTTGAAAACGGCGAAGCTGTTGGACCGTCCATTTCATATCATCACCTCAAGGCAACGAATAAAATTATACGTTTCGTTTCTAGTTTTGTCAATGTTTTTTCTTTACAACCACTCATTCCTTGGGAAAAGAACGGCATACTCCCATCATTTCCAAATGCCATTTTGAACATGCACGGTCGGCGCGCGGACATCGGAAAACGGTCGACCGCTTCGTTTCTTTTGCTGTCCTCACCGCATGTTGCCGTTGATCTTCGCCGCTTTCTATTCCATACTAAGTTCAGATAGAATAGACAGCCATTTCGTTGCGGCCAAGCCGCGCGAATCGCCATGAAAGGAGCGAAAAAAGGTGAAAGCCGTCGGCGTGATCGTGGAATACAACCCGTTTCACAACGGTCATTTCCACCATTTGAACGAAACGAGACAAAAGACAGATGCGGACTGTTTGATCGCCGTCATGAGCGGAAACTTCTTGCAGCGCGGTGAGCCGGCCATCGTCTCCAAATGGGCGCGGGCAAAAATGGCGCTCGCCGCCGGCGTAGATGTGGTCATCGAGCTGCCGTACGCCTTCGCTGTGCAAGCGGCTGAACAGTTCGCACATGGGGCGGTGCAGCTGCTTGCGGCGATCGGCTGCCAAGAGCTTTGCTTTGGCAGCGAATCGGGGGAAATTTCCGCTTTTTTATCCGCGGCCAAAACATGGCTTGAACAGAAGGAAACGTTCGATTCCCTCATCCGCACCGGGCTGGCGCGCGGACAAAGCTTTCCGAAAGCCGCCGCTGAAGCGTGGCAAAAGTTCGGCGCCGCTCCGCTTGATTTGTCCAAGCCAAACAACGTGCTTGGTTTTGCGTATGTGAAAGCCATTTGGCAAAACAAGCTGGCGATGATGCCGCGCACGATTCCGCGGCTGGCCGCCGGCTATCATGACGAATCATTTTCCCACCCGTCGATTGCGAGCGCCA
Organism: [Bacillus] caldolyticus; assembly: GCF_003595605.1. NCBI lineage: Bacteria > Bacillati > Bacillota > Bacilli > Caryophanales > Anoxybacillaceae > Geobacillus > [Bacillus] caldolyticus. The sequence continues at coordinate 907,553 of NZ_CP025074.1, forward strand.
CCAGCCTGCGGAAAACATTGCGACAAACCGGTCGTCTCGAGTCGATCGCGGCGTACGTTCCGCCCGCTGCGCTCGAACAACTCCGCCAATATCGGGAGACATACGGGCGCTTTCACGATTGGGAAGTGTATTTTCCGCTCCTAAAATATCGGCTGTTGACCGCCACAGAGGCCGACTTGCGCCGCATCGCCGGCGTGGAGGAAGGGATCGAACACCGGCTGAAGCAACACATCGCCCACGCCGAAACGTTTGCCGCCTTCATTGCCGCCGTCAAAACGAAGCGATACACCTGGACAAGGCTGCAACGCCTATGTGCGCATGTGTTGACGAATTTCACAAAGGAGGAGCAAGCCAAAGCGGCCAACCCGACCTATATCCGGCTGCTCGGCATGAGTGAAGCCGGCCGCCGCTACTTAAAGCAGGTGAAAAAAAGCGCTGCGCTCCCGCTCGTCGCCAGAGCATCCAAACTCAACGGCGACTCTCTTTATGAGCAAGAAAAAAGAGCGGCAGCTGTGTACGCCGCCGCTTTTCCGGAGCCGCTCTACAGCGCCGCGCTGAAAGAAGAATACGCCACGGCGCCGATTTACGTTTCCGGCATCGAACGCAAATAACGAACTGCCTCGTCGAACGTATCGACCGGGACGATTTTCATATGCGTCCCGATTTTTTTCGCCGTCCGCACCGCCTCGCGATAGTTCGACGTCGGCGCACCATGTTCGTTCGGAGCGAAAAACACCTCGGCTCCTTCGCGGTCAGCGGCCACGACTTTTTGCGAAACACCGCCGATCGGCCCGACGTTTCCGTCAAGATCAATCGTTCCGGTGCCAGCGATTTTATGACCTTTTGTAATATCTTCATCGACAAGTTGGTTGTAAATTTCAAGTGAAAACATGAGCCCAGCCGACGGTCCGCCGATTTGTTCCGACTCCACGTCAACCGGCGGGTCGGTGCGGACGTCATAATCGGTCATGAGTGTCACCCCAAGGCCGACTTGGTTCGGGTGCTGTCGAAACGGCTTCAGCTCGAGCTCTGTTTCCTGCCGCTTCCGGCCGCGAATGAATGCGACGCGGACGCGATCACCCGCTTGTTTTCCGCGAATGTAGTTGACCATCTGCTCCGATGTGCCGAGCGGCTTTCCGTCGATCGCGACGATGCGATCGCCGGTCTCTAGACGGCCGGCGGCCGGCATATCAGGGAGGACGCTCATGACATAAACGCCATGAGGTTCATACGACACCGGCTTTCCGGCGTGGCGATAAGCGACGACGATCGCCGCTTCCTTCGACTGTTCCATGAGCTCAAGCTGGCGCATCGTATATTCCTTGTCGCTCTCCCCTTCCTGCTTGATTTCCTCGACCGGATGAAGCTCATAAAAAGGGCGGATATGGGCAAACAAATACGCTATCACATTCGCCCGCCCCATCCGCACCGTCGTAAGCATAAACGTTCCCTTATCGCGGTCGCCGTTTTCCACGTGAACGAGCGGCTTTAAACTTTGCGCGCTTCCCGGCATCGTCACATAATACGGCAGCTTCATAAAAATAAGCAGAAAGGTGAGGGCGGCGCCAAAGAAAAACAGGGCAATATACGTCCGTTTTTTCATTCGTGTGATGGCTCCTTCCACTGTTCGATCGCTTGACGGATCGCTCCCACTTGCTTCCGCGCCTCCTCTTCCCCGCGAGCGATGATTTCCTCAATATCCTTGAACGCCCGCGAGCTATACTGTTCGACTCGCGGCCGGATCATAACGTCTGAGGCGAGCTGACGGTGAGCTACCAGTTCCGCTTGCAAAATATCGAGACTCTGCCAAATGACATCGGCGATCGACGCAATTTCCGCCTTTGTGTTGAGCGGAGAGACATCGACGGCGATGACAATATCCGCTCCCATCGCTCGGACGACCGACACTGGCACCCGGTCAACGACGCCGCCGTCGACAAGCAGTCTGCCATTCACCTCCGCCGGCACAAAAATGCCAGGAATCGAGATGCTCGCCCGCACCGCCTGGGCTGCTTCCCCTTGCCGAAACACGACTTTCTCCCCTGTCTGCAAATCAGCGGCGACAACAGCCACAGGCGGGGACATCTCCTCGATTCGTTTCCCTTTCGTCAACAAGCGAATAAACTGCGTGATGCGCTCGCCAGCGATCAGTCCCATTTTCGGCACCGTCCAGTCAAGAAAATCGTTGCGTCGAAACGATTGAGCCAACCGATAGAGACGATGGAGGCCATGGCCGCTTGCGTAAAGGACGGCGACGAGCGCGCCGATGCTGCTGCCGGCCAAATAGGAAATCGGAATATGCTCCTCCTCGAGCACTTTCAATACCCCAAGATGGGCGAACCCGCGCGCTCCTCCCGACCCGAGCGCCAATCCGACTTTTGGCGGCACGCCTCCTCCCCCCTTTGTCGCAGCGCTATCCGCTTTCATCTTATGGTCTAAAACGCCCCCCTATGCTCGTATATTAGGTTATATGAGGTTGTACTACAAGAAACCGCACGGCAAAAAAAGGGGGGGGAAAAGTGAAACAAAATTGGGGGGCGAAATGGAAAACCGTATTGCTCGCTTCCGCCGCCACCTTGTTTGCGTTTTCGCTCATTTGCTATCCAAAACAGTCGCTTGAAGCGTCCATTCGCGGTTTAAATATGTGGTGGGAGGTCGTCTTTCCATCGCTTTTGCCGTTTTTTATCGTCTCGGAGCTGCTCATCAGCTTCGGCGTCGTCAGCTTCCTTGGCGTCTTGCTCGAGCCGCTCATGCGCCCGTTGTTTCGCGTCCCGGGCGTCGGCGGATTCGCCTGGGCCATGGGAATGGCGTCCGGCTACCCGTCTGGAGCCAAGCTGACCGCCCGCCTGTACCAGGAAAAACAGCTGACGACGATTGAAGCCGAACGGCTCTCGTCGTTCACCAATTCATCCAACCCACTTTTTATTTTTGGAGCTGTATCAGCGGGATTTTTCAACAACCCGCAACTCGGCCTTGTGCTGGCCGTTTCCCACTATTTAGGAAACATTAGCGTTGGGCTGATCATGCGCTTTCACGGCATCCGAAAAGAACGGAGGCAATCGAAGCGGCAGCCACGCTCATTTTCGCTCCCGTATGCGCTGCGCACACTGCACCGCACGCGACTGAAAAACGAACAGCCGCTTGGCAAACTTCTTGGCGACGCCGTGCGCTCTTCTGTCCAAACACTGTTAATGATCGGCGGTTTTATTATTCTCTTTTCGGTTATGAATAAACTTCTGTATATGATGCATTTGACCGAACAGCTTGCCCCATTGCTGCGCCATCTGCTCCGCCTTGCCCAGCTGCCGGAGCAGCTTGACATCCCAGTGTTTTCCGGCTTGTTTGAAATTACACTCGGCAGCCAAATGATCAGTCAGACCGATGAGGCGATGCTGATGGAAAAAGCAGTGGCAACAAGCTTCGTCCTCGCTTTTGGCGGTTTTTCCGTCCAAGCGCAAGTCGCCAGCATTCTCGCCGAAGCGAACATCCGCTTTCAGCCGTTTTTCATCGCGCGCTTGCTGCACGGAGTGTTTGCCGCTTCCTTTACATACTTGCTTTGGAAACCGTTGTACATCAAAACAGCCGGCGGGATGCCGACCCACATCCCAGCGTTTCTTCACGCCGCAAAAGACAGCGCTTGGAATGAAGGCTGGCGGTTGCTGCAGCAATACGGGCCGCTCCTGACACTGTTGTTCCTTTGCCTTTATATATGGCTCGTCATCAAGGCGGTCAGTAAATCGCGCGGGCGCTCATAAGACGCTTGAGCGCCCAGCTTTTTGGCAGCAAAAAGCCATCGGGGCGGTTCGCGTCGTCTCAGCCGTGAGCCGCCCTTGACGGCAAAACCGGGCCGGCGCCGACTGCAATGTTCGCTTAAGCGGCTTTCATAAGGAAGCGTCAATCAGCGGCCGTGGACGCAAATTTCCGCTTCAGCGCCTGCTCAACAACCGGGGGCACGAGCTCGGAAATATCGCCGTTGTATTTCGCCACTTCTTTGACGATGCTCGAGCTTAAAAACGCATACTGGCTGTTCGTCATCATAAAAAACGTTTCAATGTTTTCATCAAGAACGCGGTTCATCGACGTAATTTGCATTTCGTATTCGAAATCGGACACAGCGCGCAAGCCGCGCAAAATGGCATTCGCTTTTTTGCTGCGGGCGTAATCAACAAGCAGGCCGTGAAACGCTTCGACATGGACGTTCGGAAGCGTCCGCGTCACCTCACGAAGCAGCTCGATCCGCTCCTCGACAGTAAACAGCGGCTTTTTCGACGAGTTGTTCAACACCGCCACATACACTTGATCAAACACTTTCGCCCCTCGTTTAATAATATCCAAATGCCCGTACGTCACAGGGTCAAAGCTCCCGGGGCAAACCGCAATGCTCGCCATCGCTTCCATCCCCTTCCCATCTATAAATCGTCACACCGGTGATACCGTATGTTTCCCGCTTCCATCGTGTCAGGCCGCCGACCTCCTCCGGCAGCTCCGCCTCCGCCGAGTGTTCAGCGACGACGACGCCGTGCGGTTCCAGCAACTGACGCCCGGCGATCGACGACAGCAACGTCGGCCACTGTTTCTCTTTGTACGGCGGATCAAGGAAAATAACCGCAAAGCGGAGGCCGCGCTTCGCTACCGCCTTCAGCGCCCGCTCGGCGTCGTTGCAGTAAATTTCCGCCCGCTTCTCAAGCCCGCAGGCCGCCACGTTTTTTCGGACCGTCTGCACCGCTTTCCTGTCTTGATCGACGAAAATGACGCGCTCGATTCCTCGGCTGAGCGCCTCGATGCCCAAGCCGCCGCTGCCAGCAAACAAATCAAGACCGTTGCCGCCTGAGAAATATGGCCCGATCATATTAAATATCGCTTCTTTGACTTTATCGGTCGTCGGCCGCGTCGACATCCCTGGAACCGCTTGCAGACGCCGTCCTTTGCATGTCCCGGAAATGACTCTCATCGCCTTCACCCAATTCACCGTTTCAAGGTGGCCTTGTCATCCATTTGATTCGTTGTTTTCATGGTAATCTTACCATAAAGTTGATGATCGTCAAACTACGGAATTTTTTCGCCATTCATGTATAGAAATCGGCAAACGGTCCATAATGAGTAATGGCAACACGCTTGACGCGTTGTTGCCAGTGACGGAGAAGACTTACGTTTCCCCATAAGTTCTTCCTCCGGTTTCTCCTCTCCCTTTTCTTTATTCTTTCCGATCCTTGTTCCGCCCTGCGCGGAGGCAAGGAACTGGAAAGGGCCTTGCGGGTTCATTTCCGCAAGGTTTTTTTTGATTGCAATTCGCGAGGATGGCCGGTAAAGTTAAGGGTGGACGATGCTTGCAAGGGGGAACGATTCATGATCCAACGATTTATCGAACTTGGCGAAGGATATTCCGATATATATGAGCTGATTGCATTGGCGAAGGCCAACCGCCATCGTTTGTCCGGATTCTTTGTCTTTCATACGGTGAAAAAAGGCCAGGCGGTCGTCTCCTTGGCCGTTGTCCTTCATCCGACGGATCCCGGCGATTTCCAACCACTTTACATTTGCCGTGAAGGCATTCCCGATCCGTCCGTCAAGCCAAACAAACGGTACGAACTATTTATGGAAACCGCAAAGGAACTGGGCATGGACGTCATTCACCTTGATGTTAAGCCATCGACGATGTTCGCTGAACCCGATTTATATTACCAACATTTGATCGGCATTATGCGGATGAATCGCTTCATCCCGCCGCTGCAGTAAACAAAGAAACAGCGGGTCGAAAAGCCGGTGCCGGCTTTTTTTCGACCCGCTGTTTTCCTTCATCCAAGCGGATACGGGGAGTCTTTTTCCTTCTCCCCTTTCGATTCAAATTCCAGTTTTAAAAATGGGCGGTACGACGGCTCGACCCGCTTGACGAACGGAAGCGAGGCGAGCTTTTTCATTACATGGTCGACTTGCTCCATATCACAATACAGAACAGCATACTTCAGCCGTTTGGAAATGTAATGAATGTTGCCGAACTTGCGCAACTGTTTCCCATATTTCAGCGAATGAAGCCAAACGATAATCCCTTGCCGTTTTGGAAACATAGTCCCTTCCCCTTTTTTATGTGCGGCAGCCGCAGCTTCCGCCCGCCCCGCAGCCACCGGAACAGCCCGCCGACAAAAAGTACGGATTTCCGGTCGGCACTTTCACATGTTCGGACACCGCTTTGCCGATCAGCACGCTGATCTCATCAAGCAACTCTTGCATCACCTTCTCCGCCTCCTTAAAGGCGGCGACCGTCTCATGCAAATCGAGCTCCCGCTTCGCTTCGCGCACTTCTTTCATCACGTCGCGGTAATCAGGATGGTATTTTCCGAAGCGCTGCACTTCTTCGTAGCGCTCCTTCAGCTTGACAAAGCGAGCGATCAGCTGCTGGGCGCGGCGGTCTTGCTTCAGCCGCCAAAAGGCGCGGCGGTATTCGTCCGCCACGTCCGACTCGACAATCATTTTGGCCAACGCTTCTGCTTTATCTAAAATCTCGATGCGCTCGAGAGTCGCAATCTTCACCAAATGGCACCTCCATTATCCATCATACCATGAACGAAAAGAAAATGAAAAGGAAAGAGATAGCAAAGAAGCAAACAAAAAAGGCGATCCAGACTGTGCCGAATCGCCTCTGTTCGCCTTTTAAACGATCGTCGTCATCTCTATCGGATGGCGACGTCAAATTCGTGCGTCATGCCGGTTGCTTTCCCATCATTGTAGACGAGCTCAAGACGGATGGTATGTTTCCCGCTCGGCAAACCGCGCACGATAAAGGCGGCCGTGTATACTTCCGTCATTTTTTGCCCGTTGACATAGACATTAATGTGTCCGCCGCCGCTCCCTTTGCGGAACGGAAAGTGGACGGCAACACATTCAATGAATACGTCGCTTCCTTTCACTTCATGCTTCACCTGAAGCGGACCGCCCACTGCTTCGGCGTGAGCGGAGGACGACGGCGCCGGCTCAAAGAAGGCATACGCCGCAAGCAATATGACAGCCGCAAACCATGCAAACCACTTTGGCAAAGACATCACTCCCTTTCGAAACTAGTCTTTGCCATTGGCCGCCCGATTAGTCGCGCATGGCTTTAAACATTTGCCACATAAGCGACGCCATTTGCAACGATTGGGAGATTCTTTCCACTTTGTCAGGGATCGTCAGCTCATAGTGGCGCAAGGCGGCCAATTGGAACGTCGACAGTTCATGCGGACGGCGGGCAAGGAGCCGGTACCAGCGCGGCTGTTCGCGCAAAAACGCGCGCAACATCGGTGTTCCTTGCACATATTGCCATACATCTTTCCTCATCGCCACCACCCTTTAATCTTTGCGGAACGAAAACGGATGCGCTTCTTTGTTTCTTTGTTCTTGACCGGCCCCTTGAAATTCGGAAAGAATGCTTTGGATCGCCGCGATCGCCTGCTGGACGTTCGCCAAATGTTTTTGCACATCGGCTGCATCGATCTGTCCAAGCATAGACGCGAGCTTATCGAGCCATTTGTTCGTTCCTTTTTCCTCCTCTTTTGCCGCACCGTTTGTTTCCCGATACGGCTCCCATATGTCATCGTCTTCCCCGAACAAATACCAATCCTCATACACTTGTTTCCACGTCTTTTTGCCACTGCGCACCTCTTGGATGATTTTTGGATGTTTTTTCACAAACTGTTTAAACTGTTCAACGGAAGGATGCAGAGGCTTGACCATGGCGGTTCTCATCCCTTTCGTCCACTCATGCCTATCTGCCATATCATATCGCATCCAACAAAGAGAGGTGCGCCCAATTTTTAGAGCGGCGTAAAGAAGTTTTGCGTATAGTAATCGGCGTAGACGCCAACGCCCAAGCGGGTGAACTCTTCGTTCAACATAATTTTCCGATGGTTTTGGCTGTTCAGCCATCCGATGGTCGCCTCAACGCCATCGACTTGATGGGCGGCGATATTTTCCCCGGCAAGCTGGAACGGAATGTGAAGCGCGCCAAGCCGCTTCGATAAATCGCCATACTGCGGCGACTCGTGGGAGAAAAACCGGTGATCATGCATATCTCGGCTATGTTTTTCCGCAGCGGCAGCGGCCTTGTCATCCCACATGAGAGAGGAAAGCCCATGGCGACGGCGGATCAAATTCGTCCAGTCAAAAATTTGCTTCGCGTTGGCCGCATCAACAGCCTGTCGCTTTTCTTCCGACAGCGGCGCGGCCGCCGGCAGGCTGCCGCGGTAAACGAGCTCGTACGGCCGCAACTTGACGAACGTTTCTGCATCCATCAGGCGGATCGCCGCCACCTCGCCGGTAAAGCGGTCAACATACAGCTGAGCGTAGACGCTGCCAACTTTGACAACCGGCCTTGATGAGTAATCTTGTTCAGACAGCTCAAACCGGTATGTCCCGTTGCCTAGCTTAATCTCAATGTTCGATAGCACCGGCATCGTTTGAAAAATCGTCTGCAACCGCTGGCCGACCGCAAACGGTTCAACGTTCACCTTCTCTCCGCCGACAAGGGCGGTGACGACGCGACCGCGCAAGATGCCAATCTGCACGTACGACTCGGGTCGACGGCTGTACACCCACCAGTCATATCCGTAAGCTGACGGGTCGATTCGGTCTGGGGCGCCAAACAGTTTTTTCGCCTCTTGCGCCGATTGCCCGATCAACGCAACGATGCCGGCCGTCGCCTTCGGCTCTTTCAACATGTATCGATTCGTCTCTGGCTGCTCCGGGGGGCTCGGGGGCGGCGGACTCGGCACAAAATAATACAATCCAATCAAGAAAAACAAAAAAAGGAAAAACCATTTCACACGGCAACTCCCGCTTTCTGCGCAATCTCCTTATTGCCATTATAGCCGTTTTTTAGAGGCAAAAAAAAGAGGACACCCAAAAAGAGCGCTCCTCCTCGAAAGAAGCCGTGTCCGTTGCATTTGTCAATGGATGGCGCCTTGTTCGGAAATCTCGCTTAACGCACGACCCGCGCGTTCATCAGAATAGCGGTTCGTCGCCAAATCGCCGAGCGAGATGATGCCGACCAAACGCCCGTTTTCTACGACCGGGAGGCGGCGAATTTGGTGACGTGCCATCATATCTGCTGCCTTTTGCACCGAATCGTCCGGAGAAAGCGTGACGAGATCGCGGCTCATCACTTCCGTCACCGCAGTCGAACCAGGACGTTTTTCAGCCATGCCGCGCACGACAATATCGCGGTCGGTAATCATTCCGACAAGGCGGCCGTCATCGACAATCGGAATCGCCCCGACGTTGAAATCGCGCATTTTTACCGCCGCTTCGTAGAGATTGTCAAGGGGGGTGCAATATTGCACATCCGTTGACATGACGTCCCGTACCGTTTGCATTCTTCGTCTCTCCTTTCTACCCGTATTGTGCGCCGGATCACACAAAAAAATGCGTGCGAAACGGAAACAACGGCAAACAATTCGTTGAAAAGCAAACCGTTTTCGTACTATTATAAATGAGGGGATGATTTCCTGTTTGGCGCTTTTACATACTGTGTTGTTAGGAGGAAGAAGGATGAAGTTTGAAAATACCGGACTGGAAAATCAGACGGTCGAACTATCCCGCCTTGATGACATTATGGAGCGCCTCGGCTTTGTACGCGCGGCGCAATGGGATTATGAACGGGTCACATACGACCGGAAATACGTCGTGAAAGAAGGCACCTACTATTTGCGCGTTCAAGGATACGCCATTGAGGGAAACGTCGATTCGCGCTATGCACTCATTAAGCTGCTCACGCCGATTTTAGGGAAACATTACTATCCACACGGCGTCGAATACGGCGATGATGAGCATTTTCCGTCCTCTCTTGTCAGCCAATGCCAAAACGTGTTGGCGCAGGTCAAAAGCGAGCTTGAAAAAATCAAAGAATAATCAAAAAACGCATGAGAGCGCGGTTCTCATGCGTTTTTTTCCGGCATGACAAGCCGTTTGACAACAATGTCGACCGCCTCGGCGACATATGGCGTCATCGCGGCGATCTCCTCGGCAATATGCTGTTGCAGCTGGCGGCAAACTTCCATCACCGGCGCCCCATATCGAATGGACATCTTTACCGTGACGCGGCACCGCCCGCCTTGAGCAACGGTGATGAACACCTCACAATCGTCAAGGGCGACCTCCGTCTGGCCGCGCACACACATCATGACAATTGTCAATAGCGTCGCCTCTACGGCGCTCCGTTTCCGATAGCGAAACGTGTTCACCGCCTTCCCCCCCGCTGCACAAAATCACGTCTATATAGGCGTGTTGTATTCTATGCTATGCAACCGCCGCTGCCCTTGCTCCTTGCCCGCCGGTTAAAAACCGAGCACCGCCTTGATGAGCGACGTCGTTTGGCCCCCTGGATAGAGGACATAAAGCAGCCAATAGACGACGACCCCGGTTGAGGCGCTGCCAAACCAAATGATGCTGGTGATCGGCCCAAGCCGACGATGGCGGGCCCTCTTGTCTTTCAATCCCGTCCAAATCGTGACAAGGCCAAATACGGCGCCAACTGTCGCCAGCACAATATGGAAAATAAGAAACAGCGTATAGTACACTTTGACGTTCTCCGGCCCGCCAAAGCTCGTATTGCCGATAAACAACGTCCGCGACATGTAAATGGTGAAAAACAGCAAAGCAAACACCGCTGCCGTCAGCATCACCTTTTTATGCGCTTCGATCCGCCTGCGGCTGATCAAATACCACCCATAAGCAACAAGCAAAGCGCTGATCACGATGCAGCTCGTGCTGATTGTCGGTAAAACGGCCATCGCTTCTCTCCCTTTCTTCTTTGTTCATCGTTGGCGGCCAACCGCGCTTTACAGTTTGGTCGGCCGCGGCTCCATATCCATGCTTGGCTCTTTCTCCCGCTCCTTCCGATACCATTCGGTGAAGATGAAGAACAGCATCGTCCCGTACACGATTTCCTGGATGATTTTCATCAACACTCCGCCGAGCTGCTGATCATGGAGCGGCGACATCGATAAAAACATTTGCGGCCCGGTCAAATCAAGCGAAGCCAGCGTCCCTTGAGGAACGCATAGAGCCAGCGCGGCCATCCATGCTTTCGGGTCAGTATACGTCGCATAAAGCGGCGTATCGGTAAAAATGATGAGCGCGCAAGCCGGGGTCAACAGCATGCCGTCAGCGAAAATGTAACCCATTTTTTTTAGGCCGGACAACGTTTGCCAATCGGGCAGCTTGTTGACAAGCGGCCACCACATGCAAAACGCGGCAACGAAAATGACCGAGGTAACAAACGCATGCAGCCACATATTCATTTTCACAGCGTCAAAAATGAATGGAACGTGATAAAGCGAAAACAAGCCGTTAAACAGCAGCAACGCCACAATTGGCTTTGTCAACAGCCGAAACACGCGGCGCACTGCTGTGATGCGGAATGCGCGCTCATAAAGCGGCGCCGGAATGCCTAAAATAAAACATTGCGGCACGATCAAATACAGCACTGCCATTTGCACCATATGGGCGGTGAACGTCAAATGGCCCATCAAATCCAACGGAGACCCTTTGCATATATAAAGAAGCGCAATCCCGGTCAAAAAATACGCTTTCTGCTTCTCCGAAACGGCATCACCGAGGCCGAAACGCTGCCGCCATGGCCCGGTGATCCCAATGTACAGCAACGCAACCGCCGCTAACATAAGCAAAAAAAACGGACTCCAAAGGGCAACGGGGCCAAACATTTGCAGCGATTGAAACATACGAATCCCCTCCTGATTTGTCCTTTCCCATTATACTATACGACGCCGCGCCAAGGCTATTGAAAAAGGGGAAACCGGTGCAAAAACCGATTCCCCCTTTTCTTACCACCAAACGACTGTTGTAAACGCCCAAACAAGTAGAAGCATAACCGCCACACCGCCGTAAATAAACATCGCCGGGAATTCGTGGCCTTTATGGCTCATGTGCATGAAATAATACAGCTGAAATGCGACCTGCACGGCGGCTAAAAGCAAAATAAACGGAACGACAAACCAATGGGAAAACTCTTCGTAACCAACGGCGGCGAAGGCAATGAGCGTCAACAAAATCATCAAAACGAATGCAATCATTTGATGGCGCATTTCTTCCGCATTTTTCCGGCGGCGATACGCTAAGTCGATGCGCTCATTTCCTGAATTCGTTTGGTTCGCCATACGTTCACCCCACCATTCCCATCAAGTATACAACGGTAAAAATGAACACCCAGACAACATCGATGAAGTGCCAATAAAGGCTCGCGACGTAAAACTTCGGGGCGTTGTATAAATTCAACCCACGCTTAGCGTTGCGAATCATGAGCGTCAAAATCCAAAGCAACCCGAACGCGACGTGGCTTCCGTGCGTGCCAACGAGCGTGTAGAACGCTGAAGCGAAAGCGCTGGTCGTAAACTTATGGCCTTCATGCACATATTCATTGAACTCGTAAATTTCCAAGCCCAAAAAGCCGGCGCCAAGCAAAACGGTAATGCCAAACCAGAGCTGCATCTTTTTAAAGTCAAAGTTTTTCATATGATAAATGGCATACACGCTCGTCAAGCTGCTGGTTAGCAGCAGCATCGTCGCCATGAACACGACCGGCATTTGGAACAGTTCTTCCGCCGAAGGGCCGCCGTTCGTTTTATCTTTGAGCGCCAAATAGGTGGCGAAGAGAGAGGCGAACAGCACCGTCTCTCCGCCTAAAAAGAGCCAGAAGCCAAGAAACTTATTTTTCCCCTCAAGGGTGGCGCGTTCCGGCGCGGCCGGAAACGTCTCGGCCGTCAATTTTTCCTCTGCATGCATCAGGCGTTCGCCCCCTTCTTCTCAAGTTCAAGCACTTCTTCTTTATGGATGTGGAAGCCGTGATCATCGATCACCGAGCGCAAGAACATCGAACCGAGCGTAATGAGCAGGCCAAGAATGCCGACCGGCAAGCCCCATCCAGCATCGTTATGATACGTAAAGCCGAAGGCGGCGACAAACAGACCGAACGCAATGACAAACGGCAGGAACGACGAATTCGGCATATGGATGTCGCCAAGCGGTTCGGCTGGCGTCAATTCGTTTTTGCCTTCCATTTTTTCGAGCCAGAAAGCGTCCAGCCCGCGGACGAGCGGCAGTTGGGCAAAATTGTACACCGGCGGCGGCGAAGCGATCGCCCATTCGAGCGTGCGGCCGTCGCCCCACGCATCGCCCGCCACTTTTTCTCCTTTTGCGGTTGTAATCACGATGTTAATGAGCAAAATGACCGTGGCGGCCGCCATAAAGAACGCGCCGATCGTACTGATCAAGTTGCCAGTCTCCCATCCTTGATGCGGCAAATACGTAAACACGCGCCGCGGCATCCCTGTCAAACCAAGGAAGTGCTGAATAAAGAACGTTAAATGGAACCCGATAAAGAACAGCCAGAACGTAATTTTGCCGAGCGTTTCATTCAGCATGCGGCCAAACATTTTCGGCCACCAATAATGCGTGCCCGCGAGCAAAGCGAACACAACCCCGCCGACGATGACGTAATGGAAGTGCGCAACGACGAAATAGCTGTCATGGTATTGATAGTCCGCCGCCGCCGACGCCAACATGACCCCGGTCACCCCGCCCATGACGAACGACGGGATGAAGGCGACGGCATAATGCATCGGCGTTGTGAATTTGATGCTTCCGCCCCACATCGTAAACAGCCAGTTGAAAATTTTGACTCCTGTCGGAACGGCGATCGTCATCGTCGCGACGGCAAAGATGGCGTTCGCAATCGGCCCCATCCCGACCGTGAACATATGGTGCGCCCATACCATGAACCCTAAGAAAGCAATAAGCACCGTCGCAAACACCATTGACGAATAACCGAATAGGCGTTTGCGCGAGAACGTCGCGAAAATTTCCGAGAAAATGCCGAACGCCGGCAAGACAAGGATGTATACTTCCGGATGGCCGAACACCCAGAACAAGTGCTCCCAGATGATCGTATTGCCGCCGGCAGCGGGGTTAAAGAAGTTGCCGCCAAACAATCGATCCATCATCATGAAAATCAAGCCGACCGTAAGCGGCGGAAACGCAAACAAGATGAGCGCCGACGTCACAAACGTCGCCCATGTGAACATCGGCATGCGCATAAACGTCATGCCCGGAGCGCGCATGTTGATGATCGTCACAAGAAAGTTAATGGCACCCATGATCGTTCCGAAGCCGGAAATTTGCAGCCCGAGCGTATAAAAGTCGATGCCATGATGCGCTTTTGAGTCAAGCGACAGCGACGCATACGACGTCCAACCAGCGTCCGGTGCGCCGCCTAAAAACCATGAACAGTTCAAAAACAAACCACCGAAGAAAAACATCCAGAATCCAAGAGCGTTCAAAAACGGGAACGCGACGTCGCGCGCGCCGATCTGCAGCGGCACGACTGCGTTCATAAAGGCGAAAACAAGCGGCATCGCAGCCAAGAAAATCATCGTCGTCCCATGCATCGTCAACACTTCGTTATACAACCCGCCGACAAGGAAATCGTTGTTCGGCTTGGCGAGCTGAATGCGGATGAACAACGCCTCGAGACCGCCGAGCAGGAAGAAAAACCCGCCGGCAATCAAGTACAGATGGGCGATTTTTTTATGGTCGACCGTTGTCAAATAATCCCACAAAACGGCGCCAACACCCTTTTTGCGCGCGATTGTACTCACGGTGAAACCTCCTTCTCATGCTTTATTCCACTTTTAAGCTCATCAAATATTTCGTCAATGCATCAATTTGCTCTTCCGTCAAGTGGCCATATGTACCCGCCATTTTATTTCCAGGCTTCACGCTGTTCGGGTCTCTCAGCCATTTTTTCAGATTTTCTTCATTATGCTCCAAAATACCGGCGATTCGTTCGCGATCGCCAAAGTTCGCCAAGTTCGGCGCCGTGCGCGCTTGCACCGGACGCTTGTCCACAGGCGTCACCGCATGGCAGCCAATACAGCTTTTATTGAAAATCGCTTCCCCTTCTTTGGCGACCGGATCGGTGACAACCGGTTTTTTCGCATTTTGCATCTTTTTCACCCAGGCGTCAAATTGGTCGCGCGGCAACGGCCGAACTTTAAAATCCATCAGCGCATGGGACGGACCGCAAAGCTCCGCACATTTGCCGTAAAAGACGCCGCCGGCTTTATCGGTCGCCTTTTGGTCAAAAACAAGCCAAAATTGGTTTTTGTTGTCGGTGTTCGTATCCATTTTGCCGCCGACCGCCGGAATCCAGAACGAATGTTTGACATCCGACGCAATCAAGTTGAAATACACTTTTTCATTCGTCGGCACGACCAAATCTTGGCTCGTGATAATGCCGTAATCCGGATATTCAAACTCCCACCAGTATTGGTTGGCGCGAACATTGACGACAACTGTATCCTTATCTCGTTTTTTGTCGTTCATCGCCTTGACATCGGCCAGTTTAAACGTGGTTGATACCGTCGGCACGGCCAAAATGAGCAAGAGGATGATCGGAATGACAGTCCAGATAATTTCCAGTTTATGGTTCCCTTCCACTTGCTTCGGGATTTTATTTTCTTCCCCCTTGCGCCGCCGGAAGCGGATGACAACGTAAACGAAGATGATCGCCACGACGACAATGACGAGCACCATGATCGATGTGCTCAACAGCATGAGCGAATACTGCATGTCCGCTACTTCACCGGCGGGCTGGAGCGTCGATAAAAACGGTTTGCCGCAACCGGCGAGCAACAGCGCCATCATCCCGAACAGGGAAAATAAGCGCCAGTTACAGAGCCCCTTGTTCATAGCCTAATCAAACCCCTCTTTCTTTGATGGATAAATGTATATAAATTCTTTCACTAAAGAAAGAATTTTATCTTAATTCACCAAAGCGTCGCGATGACCATCGCCACGAACAAAATCGTCAAGTAATTGAGCGAATAGACGAACATCCACTTCGCCCATTTGATGTCATCTTTCATTTTCAAACCTGCCAATCCCAGCATCAGCCAGCCGACATTGAGCAGCGTGGCCACGATTAAAAATGGAACGCCAAGCGAGAACAAGTAAAACGGCAACGGCAGCAAACATGCCACCCAAACGATGATTTGCCGCTTCGTCATGGCGAATCCATGGACGACCGGCAACATCGGGATGCCGGCTGCACGATATTCTTCGCATCGCTTCATCGCCAACGCCAAAAAGTGCGGCGGCTGCCATAAAAACATGATCAAAAACAAGATGAGCGGAACAATATGAAACTCCGGATCGACCGCCGTCCAGCCGATAACCGGCGGCACCGCGCCGGAAATGCTGCCGACAACGGTGTTGATCGTGTAATGGCGCTTCGTCCAAAGGGTGTATAAAAAGACGTACGTCGCCATACCGATCAATCCAACGACGGCAGCCGTAACCGTTGTCATAAGCAGGCCCATCTCGCCGATTGCGACAAGACCAATCCCAAGCCAAAGCACCCGCCGCGGATCCATCGTCCCGGTGACGGTCGGGCGTGCTTTCGTCCGCTCCATATATTGATCAATGTCGCGGTCAATGTAGTTGTTGATGGCGCATGAACCCGCAATGACAAGCGCTGCTCCAAACAGTGTGAAAAAGACAAGATGCAGGTTCTCCAAAAAGTGTTCCCCAGTAAAATAAAACGCCAGCCACATTCCGGCGAACGTCGTAATCAAATTGGAATTGACGATTCCGATTTTCACAACAGACGACAACTCTCTCCAAACTGCCTTGACGCTCACATGCGAGCGATGCCCGGCATCGGCCGCATCCTGGTGCACCGCTTTCAATTCGGCCATGTCTCCTGTTCCTCCTCGCTGCGCCGCTCCTTGCCCGGCCGGCGCCGTGATGTTGCCTGAAATTCTTTCCAACGCCAAATAGCAAAAACGGGCTGTTTCCTCTTTATATTAAATCACATTTTTTCCTCATCATGTGAACTTTTTTTGAATAATTTGTGTCAAATTTTTGAATCCGTATGCCCCAAACGGTTCATTCGCTTGTCCCATTAATATTTCTAGCAAACTTAATCGACTTATTCAATATGCAAACGTCATTTTGTGTTTCCGGCCGCCATCGTGTAAAATAGATTTGGCTTGGCGACACGGTTGGCTGCAATAAAATCCATCACTTTACTAATATGGACAAAATCACAGTTTCTCAATACAAGAAGGTGAAGATTTTGCAACGTTCACTGAAATGGTTTGCCTCGGCAACCACGTTGGCAATGTTGTTTGTTTTAATTGGCGGAGCGCTTGTGACCAAAACCGGATCCGGCATGGGGTGCGGCCGATCATGGCCGCTGTGCAACGGCCAATGGGTGCCGGATCACATTACGCCTGAGCTCATCATCGAGCTGAGCCATCGACTCGTTTCCGGCCTTGCCGGCATCATGGTGCTCATCCTTTCCATCTGGGCGTGGAGAGCCATTGGCCATGTGCAGGAGACAAAGTTTTTAGCGGTCATATCGTTTGTCTTTCTCGTCTTGCAAGGGCTGATCGGCGCCGCCGCGGTCGTGTGGGGGCAGTCCGATTTCGTCCTCGCCTTGCATTTCGGCATTTCGCTCATTTCGTTTGCCGCTGTGCTGCTATTGACGCTATTGATTTTTGAAATCGACAAAACGTTTTCCGCCGCTTCCCTTTCGCTTGACGGCAAAATGCGGTTTCATATTTACGGCATCACCATATACTCATACATCGTCGTCTACACCGGAGCGCTCGTGCGCCATACGAACGCCAGCCTCGCTTGTCCGAGCTGGCCGCTTTGCGCGAAAACGCGCCTCCTCCCGGTTCAGTTTCATGAATGGGTGCAGATGGGCCATCGATTGGCCGCTGCTGTCATCATCATTTGGATCGCCGCCGCCGCAATACATGCCGTCCGCCATTACCGCAGGCAGCCGGTCATCTACTACGGATGGCTCATCGCCCTTTTGCTCGTGCTCGCGCAAATGACGACTGGAGCGCTTGTCGTTTTTACGCAGCTGAATTTATACATTGCCTTGGCGCATGCCTTTTTCATTTCCTGCCTGTTCGGTGTGCTCAGCTATTTATTGCTTTTGGCGCTCCGCACCCGCCGCGCGCCGGTAAAAGCCGCCGACCATTCAGCTGGGGAAGCGGCGCCGGCGACGTTGAAATGACGTTCGTCGGTCAGCAAACCAAAAGGGGCTGACCCAAAAGGTTGTCTGTCTTCAAGATAGGCACAACCTATCGTGCAGCAGAAGCAGTCAGCACGTATATAGAGCAACGAAAGAGGGTATCCCGATCCTTTTGGGACACCCTCTTTTTGCGCGCGATGGACAGTTTCATTTGGACAGCTCAATTAGCAAATCCCCCGCTTGAATGGCATCGCCGCTTTTGACGTAAATATCTTTGACAATGCCGGCAAACGGCGCCTGCACCGTCGTTTCCATCTTCATCGCTTCCGTAACCATCAAATGGTCGCCTTTGTCAACTTTTTCCCCTTTCTCCACGAGCACTTTCACAACCGTGCCCGGCATCGTGGCGGCAATGTGGTTCGGATTCGTCCGATCGGCCTTGATGCGCTCAGCGACAGCGGCTTTGATGCTTTCATCGCGGATGATGACTTCGCGCGGCTGGCCGTTCAGCTCGAAGTAAACGACGCGTGTGCCGTCCGCCTGCGGCTGGCCGATGGAGACGAGTTTGACGATGAGCGTTTTCCCGCGCTCAATCTCCACTTCGATCTCTTCGCCGAGGCGCATGCCGTACAGGAACGTCGGTGTATCGAGCACTGAAATATCGCCGTATTTTTCGACCGTTTCGGCATATTCCAAAAACACTTTCGGATAAAGCGCATAGGCAATGGCGTCAAAGTCGGTCACTTCGCGGCCGAGCTTGTCATACAGCTCCCGCTTGATTTGCTCGAAATCAACCGGCTCAAGCAGCTCGCCCGGACGAACGGTGATCGGTTCGCGCCCTTTCAAAATAATGCGCTGCAACTCTTTCGGGAACCCGCCATGCGGCTGGCCTAAATAGCCTTCGAAAAACTCCACGACCGAGTCTGGGAAATTGAGCGTTTCGCCGCGTTCAAAAATGTCTTGCTCCGTCAAATTGTTTTGCACCATGTAAAGCGCCATGTCGCCGACAACTTTCGATGATGGCGTCACTTTGACGATGTCGCCGAACAAGTCGTTGACGCGGCGATACATTTCTTTCACTTCATCCCACCGATCGCCGAGGCCGACCGCTTTTGCCTGCTGCTGCAGGTTGCTGTACTGGCCGCCTGGCATCTCATGCATGTATACTTCCGTATGCGGCGCGTTCATGCCGCTTTCAAACTCCTGATAAAATTTGCGCACGTCTTCCCAATAGCGGGCCAACTGCTCAAGGCCGTAAATATCAACCTCCGGCGCCCGCTCCGTTCCTTCAAGGGCATAGTAGAGCGTATTGGCGCTCGGCTGCGACGTCAAGCCGGCCATCGAGCTGACGGCGACATCGACGATATCGACGCCGGCTTCGATCGCTTTGGCGTACGTGTAAATGCCGTTGCCGCTCGTATCGTGCGTATGCAAATGGATCGGAATGTCGACCGTTTCCTTGAGCGCGGAAATGAGCACGTACGCCGCCTGCGGCTTCAACAGGCCGGCCATATCCTTAATGCCTAAAATGTGCGCACCGGCTTGCTCGAGCTCTTTCGCCAAGGCTTTGTAATAATCCAAATTGTACTTCGGCCGGTTCGGGTCCAAAATATCGCCTGTATAGCAAATAGCCGCCTCGGCGATTTTGCCGCTTTGCCGGACGGCATCGATCGCCACCGTCATCCCTTTCACCCAGTTTAGGCTGTCGAAAATGCGGAACACATCAATGCCGGCTTGCGCCGATTTTTCAACGAACTCGCGGATGACGTTGTCGGGATAGTTTTTATACCCCACGGCGTTGGCCGAGCGAAGAAGCATCTGGAACAGCACGTTCGGGATGCGCTCGCGCAGCTTGAGCAGCCGGTCCCACGGATCTTCTTTCAAAAAGCGGTACGCCACATCAAACGTCGCCCCGCCCCACATCTCAAGCGAGAATAAGTTGGGCAGCAAACGCGCCGTCGGCTCAGCGATCCGCAACAAGTCGATCGTGCGGACGCGGGTCGCCAACAACGACTGATGAGCGTCACGGAACGTCGTATCGGTCAAGAGCACGCGCGGCTGCTCCTGGATCCAGCGAACAAGCCCTTCAGGTCCGCGTTCATCCAAAATTTGCTTCGTTCCCGCTGGGATCGGTTCCGTTTGGCTCACCTTCGGCACGCGCGGTTTGTCAAACACCGGCTTTTTCTTTTTGCCGATGCCAGGGAAGCCGTTGACCGTCACGGTGCCGATGTACGTAAGCATTTTCGTCCCGCGGTCTTTTCGGCGCGGGAATACAAACAATTCCGGCGTCGTATCGATAAATGACGTATCGTATTCCCCTGACAAAAATTTCGGATGCTGCACGACGTTTTCCAAAAACGGGATGTTCGTTTTAATGCCGCGGATGCGGAATTCGCGCAAGTTGCGCAACATTTTTCTTGCCGCCTGCTCAAACGTCAACGCCCATGTCGACACTTTCACGAGCAGCGAATCGTAATACGGCGTAATGACCGCCCCTTGGAAGCCATTGCCGGCGTCCAAGCGCACGCCAAAACCGCCGCCGGAACGGTACGCCATAATTTTTCCCGTATCCGGCATAAAGTTGTTGAGCGGGTCTTCCGTCGTCACCCGCGACTGAATGGCGTAGCCGTTGATGCGGATGTCCTCCTGCTTGGGAATGCCGACTTCCGGGCTGTGGAGCGAAAATCCGTCGGCGATTAAAATTTGCGACTGGACGATGTCAATCCCGGTGATCATTTCGGTGATCGTATGCTCAACTTGAATGCGCGGATTGACTTCGATGAAATAAAACTCATCCCCGGAGACGAGAAACTCAACCGTGCCAGCGTTGACGTAGCCGACGCTTCTCATGAGCCGGACCGCCGCCTCGCAAATGCGCTCGCGCAGCTCGTCCGACAACGAGACGCTCGGCGCGACTTCCACGACTTTTTGATGGCGGCGCTGCACCGAGCAGTCGCGTTCATAAAGGTGAACGATGTTTCCTTCGTGGTCGCCCAAAATTTGCACTTCAATATGCTTCGGCTTTTCAATCAGCTTTTCGACATAAACGTCATCGCTGCCAAACGCCGCTTTCGCTTCCGACTTAGCCCGCTCAAACGCTTCCTTCACTTCCGACTTTGAGCGGACGATGCGCATGCCCCGGCCGCCGCCGCCAAGCGCCGCTTTAATGATGATCGGGTATCCGTGCGTCTCGGCAAAGCGGACGACATCCTCAAGGCCGCCGACCGGTCCGTCGCTGCCCGGGATGACCGGAATGCCCGCCTTCATGGCCGCATGCCGCGCTTTCACTTTATCGCCGAACATATCCAAATGTTCTTCATTCGGGCCGATGAAAATAATCCCCTCTTCGCGGCACCGTTTGGCAAATTGAATGTTTTCCGACAAAAACCCATATCCCGGGTGGATGGCATCAACATCGTGGGCTTTGGCGATCTCAATGATGCCTTCGATGTCCAAGTACGCTTCGATCGGTTTTTTCCCTTCCCCGACTAAATACGCCTCATCCGCTTTGTAGCGGTGGTACGATCCGGCGTCTTCCTTCGAATAAATCGCCACGGTGCGGATATCAAGCTCCGTGCAGGCGCGGAAAACGCGAATGGCGATCTCTCCGCGGTTGGCTACCAGCACTTTGCGAATTCGTCTTGTCCTCATTCTGTCCCTCCTCCTTTATTTAATAAAAGTATAAAAGTTTTGCCGATTTGTAAATACACTTTCTAAAAAGTCAGACCTCTTTTCTGTTTGCTGACCATCGTTTTTTCCGCTTTTTTATACCGTTGTTCGTACTTTGCAAACATAGAAATGTTCACAAGCAGACCGAGCGAAGCCATGGTCAGGACAAGCGACGTTCCCCCATAGCTGACGAGCGGCAGCGGCACCCCTGTAATCGGAATAAGGCCAACGACCCCACCAACGTTAATGAACGTTTGAAAGCCGATCATGACGGAGATGCCGATCGCAAGCAGACTCCCAAACGCATCGTGGGAGCGGCGGGCAATCCAAAGCCCGCGCAGCACGATAAACGCCAATAACCCAAGCGTGAACGCTACACCAAATAAGCCGAGCTCTTCGGCGATGACCGCCATAATAAAATCGGTGTGCGACTCTGGCAGGTAGCCGTATTTTTGAATGCCTTTGCCAAGCCCCACTCCTTTCAGCCCGCCAAGCCCGATCGCCAAATACGAATTAACGAGCTGGTAGCCATCGCCGTTTGCGTATTGAAATGGATCCAAAAAGCTGTAAAGACGCGATACCCGTTCAGGAGAAAAAATTTTTTTGCCAGCAACCGGGAGCCAAAACGGTGACAGCACCGTCCCGATCAATGTAAAAAAAAGCAGCTGCTTTAGAAGCAACACGAGGCGCAAACCGGACGAAACAATGATGCACATCGCGATGGCAAACACGATCGCCGCCGTTCCGAAGTCAGGCTGTATGGCAATCAGGAAACAAATCACCAATGTATAATAAATGGGGAACAAATTGCTTTTCGCCGGCTCGGCCAGCCGCTTCCGCTTGTTGGCAAACGCTGCGGCCAAGTATAAAATCAGACCGAGCTTCGCGAGCTCCGCCGGTTGGATCGAAAGCGCCCCGACGCGAAACCAGCTTGTTGCGTTGTTGGCCGTATGGCCGAGAAAAGCGACGGCGATCAGCATCAATGGAGAAGCAAAAAAGACGAGTTTCACCCATCGCTCCGCCCGCCACACTTTATACGGAATCGCCATCGTGATGGCGAACGCGATGAATCCGGCAATCAGCCACAGTTTTTGCCGCTCGTAAAAATAGTCGCTTGGCACTTCAAAGCGGATGACAGCGGTGACCATGCTTGAGCTGTACACCATAATCAATCCGAACAACGACAGCATGATGACCGCGGTGATCAGCGGATAATCATAGCACTTCAATACTTTTTTCCATAATTGTCGTTCCATCGTTCCTCTTCCCTGTGAACATGTATGTACTTAAAATCATTCGCAGCGGCGCGCTGTTTTCCTGCCGAAAAACAGAAAAACTCAAACGACGGGAAACCAATCGTTTGAGTTGTTTTATATATCCTTTATCGCACGCGCTTTTTGGCCACGGCCTCGTGCAACGTGGAAAGTTCGCGCTCAAGCCGGTCAAGGAGCGCCTTTCCGTCTTTCGCCTCCACAAGCCCGAGGCGCACCGCAAAATCAATTTCCCGTGACAACCCGAACATTTGCGTGTCAAGCACTTCTTCATACACCGGACATTGCGGCATCGTCAAATGGTCCATTTGCACGCGGATGAGTTGGATGATTTTCTCTGCATCCGCTTGTAAAAGCGCGTACGCCTTCTCCCGATAGCTCATCGATTCGTCCGTCACATCGATCCCTCCGTTCTCTCCCCTATCCTTCTTTACATCTTAACGTGAAACAAGCCATTTTGCAAGTTGAAACCGTTGACAGCAACCGGGCCTGGAACATGACAAGCTCTTTCATTATTATTATACTAAAAACGGTGGGAACATGCAGAGGAGAGGTGTTTCATGAACGATATTATTGTGCTGACAGGAAAGGTGAAGTTTACGATCACGCTTGACCCCGGCGTCTGGATTTTCGACGACCGGAAAGTGGACATGGATGCGTATTTTTCGGAGCCGGCTCCACAGCCGACGGAAGCGGAGCAAGAGGACGAGGAAATCAAAAAGCTGTCGGCATTTTGGGACCGGGAAATTCAAGAGGGCGCGGTTTTTCCGCCGACGTTGAAAACGGAGCGGCGCTTTTTGAAGGAGAAAATCATCACCGGCTCGTTCGGCATGCCGTTCGCCCCATTTTTGCGAAACGCTGAGCCGCATGAAGACGCGTCTGAACTTGTCATTGAGACGGAACATGGAGAAACCGTGATCCCTCTGGAAAAGGCGTACGACCTGATTTTCGCTTTTTCCCAAAACGGAAAACCGTTGCGCGACGACGGTCCGGTGCACATTTATTTTGGCGACGGCTCCAACCGCGAGGCGCCGATTACTCATGTGCGTCGGCTCGTCGTCCGATGACCGGGCGCCCCATGAAGGGGCGGCCCGGTGTTTGAGCTTTTGACGCCTTCAACCGCCTTAAGCGCTTTGACCCCAGATGTTTTCCACAGCGCCCCAGGCGGCGGGCGCCTTTCGAAACGTTCGCGGCGTCGGGCCGCGCGCCTGGCACCCGTTCTTTAACGGCGGATGCTCTGAGGAACGCCTAGCTACAGCAAATCAGCGGCAAGCTGTGCGAGCGCCGAACGCTCCCCTTTGACGAGCCGGATATGGCCGGCGATTTTTTGGTCTTTAAACTTTTCGACGACGTACGTCAACCCGTTGTTATATTCATCCAAATACGGATGGTCGATCTGTTCCGGATCGCCCATTAAAATGATTTTACTTTTCTCCCCAACGCGTGTCAAAATCGTCTTCACTTCATGCTTCGTTAAATTTTGCGCCTCATCAATGATGATAAACTGCTCCGGCAGGCTCCGGCCGCGGATGTACGTGAGCGCCTCCACTTCAATCGAGCTCATGCCGGCTAAAATCGCATCGAGCTCCCCCGGTTTTTTCGTGTTGAACAAGTATTCCAAGTTGTCAAAAATCGGCTGCATCCACGGGCGCAGCTTTTCTTCCTTTTCTCCCGGCAGAAAGCCGAGATCTTTCCCCATCGGCACAATCGGCCGAGCGACGAGCAATTTTTTGTATGTGCGCAAATCTTCCGTTTGCATCAACCCCGCGGCAAGGGCAAGCAACGTCTTGCCCGTTCCGGCTTTGCCGATTAGCGTCACAAGCGGAATGTCGTCGCGCATGAGAAGCTCAAACGCCATCGTCTGCTGCACGTTGCGCGGGCGAATGCCCCATATATGTTCGTGATGGAAGATGAGCTTTTTCACTTTTTTGCCGTTTTGGTCGACAATGCCAATCGCTGACGCCGAGCTGCCAAACGCGTCTTTCATAATGATGAACTGGTTCGGATAAAACGGGTGGTCGGCGATATCAGCGAGCACGAGCTCCCCTTTGTCGTAAAACCGCTGCAGGTGGTCCTTTCCTATGTACAGCTCCAAAAATCCGCTGTAAATATGGTCGACATCAACGACGCGGTCGCTTAAAAAGTCTTCTGCCTGCAGCCCGATGGCATCCGCTTTGACGCGCACGAGCGCATCCTTGCTCACCAAAATGACAGAGCGTCCATCTTCCTTCGCCTGCTCTTCAAGCGATAAATTTTTCGCCACCGCCAGAATGCGGTTGTCATTTGTTTTTTCGACAAAAATTTCTTGCAGTTGATGAAACGAACGATGGTTCAACTCAATGCGAAGCGCCCCTCCGTTTTCAAGCGGAATTTTTTCATGCAGCTTGCCGTTTTCGCGCAGACGGTCGATGAGCTTTGACACTTGGCGGGCATTTCTACCAATTTCATCCATATACCGCTTTTTCGAATCCACTTCCTCAAGCACGACCGCTGGAATGACGACCTCATTATCCTCAAACGCGAAAATCGAATACGGATCTTGCAACAGCACGTTCGTATCGAGCACGTAAATTTTTTTTCCCAAATTCCGCTTCCCCCCATGTGAGTTTTTCACGTTTTTCCGTTGGATGGGAATGGCTGTAATACAACATATGAAAACATGTATAAAGATAGAAGGACATTTGCAAACTAAAGAAAAAAAGTCGAGGTGGCCCATTATGAAGAGAAACTGCTGGCTCGCCGTTTTCTTCCTTCCCCTTTTGATTTTCAGCGGCTGCACGTTTGGAAACGATCATGAAGCGAACGAGCCCAATCGTTCACTCGTGCGTGTCAAAAATACGGTCGATGAACGCGTCGAGAACAAATCCGGGCAAGAGATCGCCCGCCGGCTTGCAGAAATCGCCGACCGTGTTCCAAACGTTCACAATGCCGCCGCGATCGTCGTCGGCAAATATGCCATCGTCGGCATTGACGTCGGCGCCAATATGGATGCCTCACGCGTCGGCACCATCAAATATTCCGTCGCCGAAGCATTGCAAAAAGATCCGTACGGCGCGAACGCTATTATTGTCGCTGACCCAGATCTTTACACCCGCGTGCGCAACATCGGCCGGCAAATCGATGAGGGGAGGCCGGTGCAAGCGTTCATGAACGAAATCGCCGACATCGTCGGACGAGTGATGCCGGAAGTGCCGAGCGACTTGTTTGAAACGACGCCGAAGCCCACCGAAGAAAATGACGGACAGCTGAACGAACGGGAGGAGCGGCAACTGAACGAACAGCAAAACAAGCAATCGAATGAACATTTAAATCGATAAACGGTTTCTGTGTGGGTTATAATGGAACAGAAAGCGCGGCTCATTTCCGAGGAAAGCGGGAGTGAAATGCATTTGAATCAACAAACGATCGCGGGAAATGTGGTATAATGGGAACGAAAGAACACTCTACCATTTCGCGTTTGGATGTATTGAGGTGAACAATGAGAGTCAAATGCGTGCTTTGCGACCAAATCGATACGATCGACGATGAATCGCCGCTCGCCAAGCGGCTGCGCAACCGCCCGATCCACACGTACATGTGCCGCGAATGCCACGACCGCATCGCCGAAAAAACGAAACAGCGGCTGGCAACAGGAAAGTTCCGCTTCTATCGCGGCCGCCGCGCAGACGATGATTGGTGATCCTGCAAAAAAAAAACGGTGCGGAAGAGCGATCGCTTTTCCGCGCCTTTTTGGTTGTCATCATCCATACTTTTCCGGTTCGGCTTCGATCTGCCGCCACATCGCCTCAGCCAGCTCAAGCGGGAAACACGCCGCCTTTGTTTCCCCGCCGCGCACATATTCGACGATGTATTGCCCATTCGTTTCATCTTTGACGGCGTCTACGGCCGTCACACCAAAGTCGTTTTCCAAGATGGCGCGGAAAAACGAGGCCGTATCGCGCGCCGCCGCATCGTGCGGACGGGCTTTGGCGACGATGTGGATCGTCAGCCAGTTATAAAGGGCATCCTGCACGGATTTCATGACTTTTCTCCCTCTTTCGCCTGCTTCAGGCGCACTTTATAAATGATTAATACGAGGGCGGCGACGGCCAATCCTTCTGCCACCGGCAAAAAGACGGCAAAAAAGGTCAAAACCGTGCAGCCAAGCGCCAGCAAGACGTAAATGATGACGTTTTTCAACAGCGGCAGGCGGCGGGCAAAACCGAGTCGATACACAAGCGCGGCAAGCAACAACACTGTCACATACAATAGCCACATACCTCGCTCGGGATTATCGTGCACCTTATAAAGCGAGGCGAAAAACGTGAGCCGTTCGAGCACATTCACATCATTCCCCTCCCGTTCATCCTAATAGCGCCCTTCTCCAAGGCGTTTTCGATTGTTCGCAAACTAAAGACGCGCGCATGGCGCTTCCGGCTATTTCGCCTGCTCAACCGCTTTCTTTTTCTTCTCCGCCTTTTCACGCTCGCTTTTATTCAAGATTTTTTTGCGCAACCGGATCGAGGCTGGCGTCACTTCACAATATTCATCATCATTCAAATACTCGAGCGCTTCTTCAAGCGTCAACAGACGCGGCTTTTTCATCGTCGCCGTCTGTTCTTTCGTCGATGAACGCATGTTGGTGACATGTTTTTCGCGGCAAATGTTGACGACCAGGTCGTTTTCGCGGTTATGCTCGCCGACGATCATCCCTTCGTACACTTCAGTGCCCGGCTCAACAAAAATGGCGCCGCGATCCTCAAGTTGCATGATGCTGTAAGCCGTCGCCTTTCCGGTTTCCATCGAGACGAGCACCCCTTGGCGGCGGCCGCCGATGGCGCCAGGCTGCACGGGGGCATAATGGTCAAACGAATGGTTTAAAATTCCATATCCGCGCGTCAACGACATAAATTCACTCCGATAGCCGATCAAGCCACGCGACGGCACAAGGAAGACGAGACGCACCTGCCCGTTGTCGCCGTGCACCATATCGACGAGCTCGCCCTTGCGGCTGCCGAGCGACTCCATGATCGCTCCCGTATATTCCTCCGGGATGTCAATGACGACCCGCTCGATCGGCTCGCACGTGACACCGTCAATCTCTTTTAGAATGACTTCCGGCTTCGATACTTGCAGTTCGTATCCTTCGCGGCGCATGCTTTCAATCAAAATCGCCAAATGAAGCTCCCCGCGGCCGGAGACAATCCACGCATCCGGCGACTCGGTCGGCTCAACGCGCAGACTGACATCCGTCTCCAGCTGGGTGCGAAGCCGCTCCTCCAGCTTTCTCGCCGTCACGTATTTGCCTTCGCGCCCCGCAAACGGGCTGTTGTTGACGAGAAACGTCATTTTCAACGTCGGCTCATCGATGCGAAGCGGCGGCAGCGGCTCTTGATGATCGGGCGGGCAAACCGTTTCACCGACATTGATGTCCTCCATCCCGGCGACCGCGACGATGTCGCCAGCGTGCGCTTCTTCAATCTCAATCCGCTTCAACCCAATAAAACCAAACAGCTTCGTGACACGAAACATCTTGACGGCACCGTCGCGCTTTAAGAGAGCGACTTGCTGGCCTGTTTTCATCGTGCCGCGGAAAATGCGGCCGATGCCGATGCGTCCGACATATTCATTATAGTCGAGCAGCGCCACTTGAAACTGCAACGGTTCGCTGCGGTTGTCCGCCGGCGCCGGAATATGCTCGATGATCGTCTCAAACAAGGCGGTCATGTCACCGTCCTGGCGATCCGGATCGAGGCTTGCCGTCCCGCGCAGCGCTGATGTGTACACGACTGGAAACTCGAGCTGCTCCTCAGAAGCACCAAGTTCGATAAACAGGTCGAGCACCTCATCAACGACTTCCGCCGGCCGAGCAAATTCGCGGTCGATTTTGTTGACGACGACGATCGGCACAAGCTGCTGCTCAAGCGCCTTTTTCAGCACAAACCGCGTCTGCGGCATGCAGCCTTCATACGCATCGACGACAAGCAAGACGCCGTCGACAAGGCGCATGATCCGCTCCACTTCCCCTCCGAAATCAGCGTGTCCCGGCGTATCCAAAATGTTGATGCGCGTTCCTTTATACAAGACAGCAGTGTTTTTTGCCAAAATCGTAATGCCGCGCTCCCGCTCCAAATCGTTGCGGTCAAGCGCCCGCTCCGCGACTTGTTCGTTTTCGCGGAACGTCCCTGACTGCCGAAGCAGCTGGTCAACGAGCGTCGTTTTCCCATGGTCGACGTGAGCGATGATCGCGATATTGCGAAGATCGATTCGTTTGTTCGTCAATGTCGGTCACTCCTGTTCGGCAAACTGCTTGTCTATTATATCACAACCGATAGAAAATCGGCATGTTTTCCTGTACACTAGAAAAAGACGCCCACTTTGCCAGAAAGGAGTCAACCCAGTCAACTACCCCCACTTAGCTAACGCTTGAAGTGGGGGCTTGCCACTCCCCAGAAGTGCAAACGGACTTCGTCCTCCTTCCTTGACTTGGGGTTGCATCAGGGGGCAGGTTGACGACTACCCAACGACGCAGGTCATGCCTGCATCGTTACCGATTCTCTCGGTGTGTCTGTTGGCAGTACTTGGCTTCCACACACAACAGACGGACCTACGCTCGATGTTTTACGTTGCAACGTTTCCTGCAACCAACTCCATACATCGAGTAGCAGCTATTGGAGTGCCTTTATTGAACGGTTTTCTCCACGCCTTTATTCTATCATATACAAAAGAAAGGGGGAACGCGCATTCCTCTCCCACTTACTCCCTTTGGTCGTTGAAGTGGGAGTCTCCTGCGCGAAATAGGATGAAACGGATCGAGCCTGTACCGCTGTTGCTCGCCATTCTTGCCGTCGCCGCCATCATGGCGATCGGCGTCTTCATCGCCGAGCAAAGTTTGATCGGCATCGCCGCTTCCACGGTCATCTTGATCGCCGCCATGGGCGCCGGGTTCGCCCATAAAAAACGGACGCGTTGAAAAACGGGACAAGCTGGATGCTTGTCCCGTTTTCGCGATTTCGCGCCTCATCAATCGTGAAGATAGCGCCGCAAAATTTCTTCGTGCACCCCAGGTTTCGCAGCAAGCACCGAATTGCGGCCAAGCAGATCCAGCGGCTTCCCGTCAAGGGTCGTCACCATCCCGCCCGCTTCTTCAATCAAAATCATCCCGCCGGCGAAATCCCACGGCGACAGGCGCGGCGAAATGTAGGCGTCCAAACGGCCGGCGGCAACATACGCGAGCTCAAGCGCCGCTGAACCATACGAGCGCGTGCCGCGCGCCTCTTTCGCCAGCCTCATGAGCGGGCGATGGTCGAGGCGCTTGTTTTCCATGAGCCATGTCCCGTTGATGGCAATGATCGACTCCGTCACTGGCGCGGGCTGCAGGAGGCCAAGCGGCTCCCCGTTCAAAAACACCCCTCGCCCTTTTTGCGCCGCATACAGTTCGTCAAACACGACGTCATACACGTAGCCGAGCTGTCCGATGCCATCTTCAAAAATGCCGATCGATACAGCAAAATGGCGCCGCTGATGAACGAAATTCATCGTGCCGTCGATCGGGTCAATCACCCAAACAACGCCGTCCAAGGCATCGATCCGGTCGCCAAATCCTTCTTCCCCCAACAGGCGGTGGCTAGGGAACTGGCGGCGGATGTGCTCGGCGAAAAATTGCTCAATGGCGCGGTCAACGTTCGTCACTAAGTCGTTCGGGTTCTCTTTCGCTTCCACCGTCAGCTGTTTTGCAAACGAGGCGCGGATGCGCTTTCCTGCTTCGTCGATCCATTGCCGGGCGTATCGGTCGATTTCTTCCCATTTTTCTGCCATATTGATTCCTCCTGCCTTCGGTTATGTATAGATCGCAACCGGAACGGGGGCGGACACCGCTCAAGAAAAAAACGAACCGGAAAGATGGTTCGCCTTGAATCAGAATCATACTTGAAGGCGCATCAGTTCTTGGCGCAGCTTTTCAAGCCGCCGTTTGCACTCTTTTTTCTTTTCTTCATCGTTTTCCATCATGGCCTCGTACAGCGTCGCTAATTCGTAATCGAGTTCGAGCCGCAACACCGCCATGCGTTTGTCTCCATCTGGCCGCTTCAGCGAATTGGCGGTTTTTTTCATATTCGTCCGCACCCCTTTCTCGATCATCCGCTAAACTTCCGGCGCCCGTCACGAATGTGCTGCTTCATTTTGTTTTATATTATATTATGTGGAAAAAGGGGTGTATGCAACTAATTTGTGCGTTTACCTACCGCGCTTCCGTTGTGGCTCGAATGATACCACAGCGATAATCCAAGGGGAACTATGACCATCAATGATTTCTTGTGTTGACCAGTCGTAGGAAAATGGATAGGAATAACCCATTGTTCCACCTCCACCGTTAGTTTGCCCAACGGCGCCGAATTTGTTCCGCCTCTTCAATCATGCGGGCAAACAACTCAGCGACGGACGGAACGTCGTGAATGAGCCCGATCGCCTGCCCGGCCCAAGCGAATCCTTCGTCCACCTTTCCTTCGTAAATGAAGCGCCGGTTCGCTTCTCCGCTAATATATTCTTTTAAATCATCATACGTACCGCCTTGGCGCTCGATTTCCAATATTTTTTCCGCCCAGGCGTTGGCCAGCACCCGCCCTGGCGCCCCGAGCGACCGTTTAATGATGACCGTATCGTTTTCGGTGGCGTTGAGAATCATTTCTTTATATGCGGGATGAGCATGAACGCATTCTTTCGTGGCGATAAACCGCGTTCCCATCTCAATCCCTTCCGCTCCAAGCGCCAATGCCGCCATCAACCCGCGTCCATCGGCGATGCCGCCCAAGGCGATGACCGGAATCGATACGGAGTCAACGACTTTCGGAATAAGGACGAACGTGCCAGTATCGTATTTGCCGAGATGCCCGCCCCCTTCCTGACCGACGACCATCACCGCATCAGCACCGAGCTCCTCTGCTTTCACTGCTTGGCGGACGGCGGCAACGAGCACGAGCTTTTTCACGTTCGTTCCTTTCAATTGTTCAAAAAACGGCGCTGGATTGCCGCCGGTGACCGAAACGACCGGCACCCCCTCATCAAGCGCTGCTTCAAGCATATGAGCAAACGGGCGGCCGTGCTGGCCAATGGCGAAATTGACGCCGAACGGCCGATCGGTTTTTTCCTTCACCTTGCGGATTTCCTCGCGCAGTTGCTCCGGTCCATCGAGCGACATCGCCGTAATTTGTCCGAGCCCACCGGCGTTCGAGACCGCTGCGGCCAAATCAGCGTACGCCAAGTAAGCGAGTCCCCCTTGAATGATCGGATATGTAATGCCGAGCAGCTCTGTCACCCTCGTTCTCCATTTCATTTCGATAACGCCCCCTTTTTGTTTTGTCTTTCTTTTATTTCTCTCTTGAACCGCTGTTTTCCTTTTTCAGCGTCCATTCATTTCTTCTTTGCAAACGGAAAAATCCATGCTATAATGCACTTGTTTTATCCTCGAGATAAAGAGGTGTGAAAAACCATTGTCGCAACTCGAGACACCATTGTTTACCGGTTTGTTGGAGCATATGAAAAAAAATCCGGTTCAATTTCACATTCCCGGCCATAAAAAAGGGGCCGGCATGGATCCGGAGTTTCGCGCTTTCATCGGAGACAACGCCTTGGCGATTGATTTAATCAACATCAGCCCGCTCGATGACTTGCACCATCCAAAAGGGATGATCAAACGGGCGCAGGAGCTCGCTGCCGAAGCGTTCGGCGCCGATTATACGTTTTTTTCCGTGCAAGGAACGAGCGGCGCCATCATGACGATGGTCATGTCGGTCGCCGGGCCGGGCGATAAAATCATCGTGCCGCGCAACGTCCATAAATCGGTCATGTCGGCCATTGTCTTTTCTGGAGCGACGCCGATTTTCATTCATCCCGAAATCGACAAGGAGCTTGGCATTTCCCATGGCATTACGCCGCAAGCAGTGGAAAAAGCGCTCCGCCAGCACCCGGACGCCAAAGGGGTGCTCGTCATCAACCCGACGTACTTTGGCATTGCCGGCGATTTGAAAAAAATCGTCGATATCGCCCACTCGTACAACGTTCCGGTGCTTGTCGACGAAGCGCACGGCGTGCACATTCATTTTCATGAGGACTTGCCGCTCTCAGCGATGCAAGCGGGCGCCGATATGGCGGCGACAAGCGTCCATAAGCTCGGCGGATCGCTGACGCAAAGCTCGATTTTGAATGTGCGCGAAGGACTCGTCTCCGCGAAACACGTGCAGGCGATTTTAAGCATGCTGACGACGACTTCAACGTCGTACTTGTTGCTCGCT
This sequence comes from [Bacillus] caldolyticus, assembly GCF_003595605.1. Classification (NCBI taxonomy): domain Bacteria; kingdom Bacillati; phylum Bacillota; class Bacilli; order Caryophanales; family Anoxybacillaceae; genus Geobacillus; species [Bacillus] caldolyticus. The sequence goes on from NZ_CP025074.1 coordinate 940,795, forward strand.
TCGCTTGATGTCGCCCGCAAACAGTTGGCGACGAAAGGGCGTGAACTCATCGACAAAGCCATTCGACTCGCCGACTGGACGCGCCGGCAAATCAACGAGATTCCATATTTGTACTGCGTCGGCGAAGAGATTTTAGGCACGGAAGCAACGTACGACTACGATCCGACAAAGCTCATCATTTCGGTTAAAGAGCTCGGGCTGACCGGCCATGACGTCGAACGGTGGCTGCGCGAAACGTACAACATTGAAGTCGAGCTTTCCGATTTATACAACATTTTGTGCATCATCACCCCGGGCGATACCGAACGGGAGGCGAGCCTGCTCGTTGAAGCGCTCCGCCGCTTGTCGAAGCAGTTCAGCCATCAGGCAGAGAAAGGGATCAAGCCGAAAGTGCTCCTTCCGGACATCCCGGCGCTCGCCTTGACGCCGCGCGATGCGTTTTACGCCGAAACGGAAGTCGTGCCGTTTCACGAATCGGCCGGCCGAATCATCGCCGAATTTGTGATGGTGTATCCGCCTGGCATTCCAATTTTTATTCCAGGCGAAATCATCACGGAAGAAAACTTGAAGTATATTGAGACGAACTTGGCTGCCGGCCTCCCTGTCCAAGGGCCGGAAGACGACACGCTGCAGACGTTGCGTGTCATTAAGGAATATAAACCGATCCGCTGACCGCACAAGCCGGTTTGCCTGGCTTGTGCTTGTTTGCCAAAAATAAACGGCGCGCATGTGACTTGTCGACATGCGCGCCTCTATCCGTTCCTTTCCCCCATCGGTTTGACCGTTTTATTCTTTTTCTCCGCCCTCATGGTCATGCTCGCAGCAATCACATTTCCCATAAAGCGTTGTCACTTTTTCATCTTCGAAATACGCAATCGTCGCATCACACGTTTGACATACGATCGTGCCCATCCCCAAAACCCCTTTGTGATGATAAATTCGCTTGTTGATTTCATAATAATATATCACATTTCAATTGTCAATCCTAATTTGTATATCACATTTAATAAAAAAGAACTTTTTTGAAACCGCTCTTTTTCCATTTATTGTCCGCCAACATATGGTACAATAAGGATAAAGACGCAATGGAAATGGTGGGAGGGGAAGGAATGATGAACACCGATCTAAAGCTGCCTGCGGGGAAAACGATGACCATCGAGGACGTCAAACAGCTGCTCGAGCGCTACCAGATGGCGCTCAAAAAGACAGGGGAACAGCTTGGTTGGGCGTACGAACAGGCCGCTTTCCCGTATACGGTCCGCATACACGAATCCGTTCTCTACTTGCAAGGCGACGGCCGTTTGTACAAAGGGATGGCGATTTCCGTGCGAACAGCTGGAGAAGAGACATTCATTGACATCGCACTGCCGCCGGGGGCGACGCATGGGGATAAAGGGAAGGCCAATGAATTCAGCAAATGGCTGGCGAAAACGCTCGGCGGTGAACTGCACTTGTTCAGCGGCCGGACAATGGTGTTTGGCAGCGCGTAAACAGCGGGCATTCGACCGCTGTTTTTTATTGAACGGCCTGCCAAATGACATGCTGACCGGCAAAGTACACCGCCGCCGTCCCAATCGTCGTCAGCGCCGCCTTGCGCGTCGCCAAGCCGAGCTGGCGGGCCAGCAAAAACGCGATGTACATAAAGATGCACAGCATCAGCCCGCGGAAAAACAGGCGGTCTCTTCCTGACAGCCACTCGATCAATGAGAAACTGCTCCAAATCATCATCTGCATCAAAAATGCAACGTAAGCTTTCATTTCAACTCCATCTCCCGCTTGTTCTTTACCATAACGATATGAAGCGAGAGCGGAAAATAGTATGGGAAATTGGACAAGAAATGGACCAGGCCGCTCCATTGGACAAAAGACTGTCGACCGGGCGCAGCAACAGGCGAACATACAGCTGTCGCCGCAGATTCATTTCTTTTCTGCCAATCATCTTGCTTCTGGATGATGTTTCCTGCTTATTGCACCGCAGGAAAAAGGTGCCCCGCTGTGTTTGGGGCACCTTCGTTTTCCGTTACTTCGCAATGATATGAATCGGCGTGCCAAGCGCCACTTCCGCCGCTTCCATGGCGATTTCGCCAAGCGTCGGGTGGGCATGGATCGTCAACGCGATATCTTCCGCCGTCATGCCGGCTTCAATGGCCAGCCCAAGCTCAGCAATCATATCTGAGGCGTTCGGGCCGATGATTTGCGCTCCAATCACAACGCCGTCTTCTTTGCGGACGACAAGCTTCAGGAAACCGTCCGTATCGTTGAGTGACAGAGCGCGGCCGTTGGCGGCAAACGGGAATTTCGCCGTAATGACGTCGATGCCTTCCTCTTTCGCCTGTTGTTCAAAGTAGCCGACCGAGGCGCATTCCGGATCGGAGAAGACCACAGCCGGAATGGCGATGTAATCCACTACCGACGGATGGCCGGCGATGGCTTCCGCCGCCACTTTCCCTTCATACGACGCTTTATGAGCAAGCGCCGGGCCTGGAACGATGTCGCCGATGGCGAAAATGTTCGGCACGCTTGTCCGGCATTGTTGGTCCACTTCAATCAAGCCGCGGTTGTTCATTTTGATGCCGATTTGTTCAAGACCAAGTTCATCTGTATTCGGTCGGCGGCCGACCGTCACCAACACATAGTCGGCGTCGATCGTTTTCGTTTCGCCGTTCGCCTCATACGTGACCGTCACGCCGTCTGCACGCTCTTCGGCTCCTTTTGCGAGCGCATTCGTCACAACTTCGACCCCTTTGTTCTTCAGACGGCGCTTAATGATGGACACCATTTGCTTTTCAAAGCCGGATAAAATCTCACCGGCCCCTTCAAGAATCGTCACTTTCGCACCAAAATTGGCGTAAGCCGTACCGAGTTCGATGCCGATGTAGCCGCCGCCGATGACAACGAGCGATTTCGGGATTTCCCCGAGGTTGAGCGCACCGGTCGAGTCGAGAATGCGGCCGGAAAACTTGAAGTTCGGCAGCTCGATCGGACGCGAACCGGTGGCCAGAATCGCGTTTTTAAACGTATACGTCTGCGCGCTATCGCCGTTGACCACGCGCACCGTATTGGCGTCGACGAAGTACGCTTCCCCCTTGACGATGTCGACTTTGTTGCCTTTGAGAAGTCCTTCGACGCCGCCCGTCAATTTTTTGACGATGCTCGCTTTCCATTCTTGCACTTTCGAGAAATCAACCGTGACGTTTTCCGCCTTGATGCCCATCTCTTCGGAATGCTTCGCCTGCTCGTAGCGATGGCTTGCCGAGATCAGCGCCTTGGACGGGATGCAACCGACGTTTAAGCAGACGCCGCCCAAATTTCCTTTTTCCACAATCGTCACTTTTTGGCCGAGCTGTGCGGCGCGGATGGCGGCGACATAGCCGCCAGGGCCGGCGCCAACGACGAGCGTTTCTGTTTCAATTGCAAAATCGCCAACTACCATCGTTTTACGCCTCCATTAATAATAATTCTGGATCGCTTAACAGCTGCTTGATATGGTTGAGCGCTTTTTGCGCCGTCGCTCCGTCGATCATCCGATGGTCAAAGCTCAACGAGAGCGCCAAGACCGGAGCAGCGACAATTTCACCGTCGCGGACGATCGGTTTTTCGGCAATGCGGCCGATGCCAAGAATCGCCACTTCCGGATGGTTGATGACCGGCGTAAACCATTGCCCGCCGGCTGAGCCGATGTTCGTGATCGTGCACGATGCGCCTTTCATTTCGTTTGGCATCAGTTTGCCTTCGCGCGCTTTTTCAGCGAGTTCGTTGATTTCCTTCGCCAGCGCGAAAATCGGCTTCCGGTCGGCATGTTTAATGACCGGCACGAGCAACCCTCGATCCGTATCAGCGGCGATGCCGATGTTGTAGTAATGCTTATGAATAATTTCCTCCGTCGCATCGTCGATCGACGTATTCAGCACCGGATATTCACGCAGCGCGGAAACAAGCGCTTTGACGACATACGGCAAGAACGTCAGCTTGATGCCTTTTTCCGCGGCAATGGCCTTGAATTTTTTTCGGTGAGCAACAAGCTTCGTCACATCGGCTTCGTCCATCAGCGTCACGTGCGGGGCCGTATGTTTCGAATGCACCATGGCCTTGGCGATCGCCCGACGGATGCCGCTCATTTTCTCGCGCGTTTCCGGGAATTCGCCTTCCGGCACAACCGGTTTCGCCGCTGGCGCTTGCGGCGCTGCCTTCTCTTCCGCCGCTTGCGGCGTCGGCTCAGCCGCGGCTTTCGCGCCGCCGGCGAGGAAGGCATCAATATCTTCTTTCAAAATGCGGCCGTTTTTCCCCGTGCCTTGGACGAGGCGGATATCGACGCCTTTTTCACGCGCATATTTGCGCACAGACGGCATCGCGATGACGCGGCGGTTCGGGTCGGCTTCCGCTTCGGCCGCCGGTGCGCTCGGAGCAGCGGTCTCAACCATTTCCTTTTTCGACACCGTTTCCGCTTTTTCCTCTTTTTTCACTTCTTCGTGTTCTTGTCCTTTAAACGTCATGTTTTCATAGCCCGGCGCATCGAGCGTAATGAGCGTTTGCCCGACCGTCGCCACCGTTCCTTCCGGGACGAGAATCTCAAGCACTTTCCCCTTGACAGGAGATGGGATCTCGACGACCGCTTTGTCGTTTTGCACTTCGCACAACACGTCGTCTTCGTTCACTTCATCGCCCGGCTTGACGAACCATTTGACGATCTCGCCTTCGTGAATGCCTTCGCCAATGTCCGGCAGCTTAAATTCAAATGCCACTGTAGGTCGACCTCCTATCGTTTGCCGAAAATGAGCGGGGGAAGGCGCTTCGCTCCCCCGGACTTGTCCACATTAGAAGTTGATCACTTTTTTCGCCGTCTCGATCACGTCTTTAAAGTTCGGCAGCCACACCGATTCTGCTTGAGCGAACGGATAGACGGTATCCGGCGCGGCGACGCGCAATACAGGCGCCTCAAGGCTTAAAATCGCGCGCTCGTTAATTTCAGCAACGACGTTGGCGGCGATGCCGGCTTGCCGTTGCGCTTCTTGAACGACGATGGCGCGGCCCGTTTTTTCGACCGAACCAATGATCGTCTCAATATCGAGCGGCTGCACGGTGCGCAAGTCGACGACTTCGGCAGAAATGCCTTCTTTCTCTAATTCTGCCGCCGCCTTTAACGATTCATGCACCATGGCCCCGTACGCGATAATCGTAATGTCTTTCCCTTCACGCTTAATGTCTGCTTTGCCGATCGGAATTGTGTACTCTCCTTCGGGCACCTCTTGTCGGAACGAACGGTACAGTTTCAAATGCTCAAGGAAAATAACCGGGTCGTTGTCGCGGATCGCCGAGATGAGCAATCCTTTCGCATCATACGGCGTCGACGGGATGACGACTTTCAAGCCCGGCTGTTGGACGACGAGTCCTTCTAAGCTGTCTGAGTGCAATTCTGGCGTATGGACGCCGCCGCCAAACGGCGAACGAATCGTAATCGGAACATGGTAGCGGCCGCCAGTGCGGTAGCGGATGCGCGCCATTTGTCCGCAAATCGCATCCATCGCCTCATAGACGAACCCGAAAAACTGAATTTCCGGCACTGGGCGAAACCCTTGCAAGGCCAAGCCGATCGCCAAACCGCCGATCCCCGATTCGGCCAGCGGCGTATCAAACACACGTTCTTCGCCAAACTCAGCTTGCAACCCTTCGGTCACCCGGAATACGCCGCCGTTGACCCCAACGTCTTCGCCAAACACCAGCACGTTCGGATCGTTTCTCATCTCGATGCGCAGCGCATCGGTGATCGCTTGAACCATTGTCATTTGCGCCATGGCTTACTTCGACTCCTTCTCTTTATAAATTTCATACTGCTCTTTTAAGTTCGCCGGCAGCTCTTCGAACATGATGCTGATTAAGTCGGTCACTTTTTGTTTCGGCGTTTCGTCCGCTTTTTTGATCGCTTCCTTGATGTCCTCTTTCGCCTGCTCGATGACGCGGTTTTCTTCCTCTTCGCTCCATAAACCTTTCGCTTCTAAAAACTTGCGGAAGCGGACAAGCGGGTCTTTTTTCGCCCATTCGTTTTCGAGTTCTTTCGAACGATAGCGCGTCGGATCGTCGCCGGACATCGTGTGCGGACCGTAGCGGAAGCAAAGCGTTTCGATGAGCGTCGGCCCTTCGCCGTTAATGGCGCGTTCGCGGGCTGCTTTCACCGCGGCGTAGACCGCAAGCGGATCCATGCCGTCGACTTGAATGCCCGGAATGCCGGCAGCGACCGCTTTTTGCGCCAATGTTTTGGCGATCGTTTGCTTCTCCACTGGCGTCGAGATGGCAAAGCGGTTGTTTTGCACAACAAAGATGGCCGGTGCCTTAAACGCCCCCGCGAAGTTGATCCCTTCATAAAAGTCGCCTTGCGATGTGCCCCCATCGCCGGTATATGTAATGGCCACCGCCTTTTTGCCCCGCATTTTCAAGCCGAGCGCCACGCCGGCCGCTTGAATGTATTGGGCGCCGATGATGATTTGCGGCGGCAAGACGTTGACGCCTTCAGGAATTTGGTTGCCATGAAAGTGGCCGCGCGAGAACAAAAACGCTTGATAAAGCGGAAGCCCGTGCCAAATGATTTGCGGAACGTCGCGATATCCCGGCAAAATGAAATCTTCTTTCTCAAGCGCAAAATGGCTGGCGATTTGGCTCGCTTCTTGCCCGGCGGTCGGCGCGTAAAACCCGAGTCGGCCTTGGCGGTTCAACGAAATGGAGCGCTGGTCGAGTATGCGCGTATACACCATGCGGCGCATCAGCTCTTTCAGCTGCTCATCGCTTAACTCCGGCATCGCCTCTTCGTTGACGATTTCGCCTTCTTCATTCAAAATTTGAAACGTCGGGAACTGCTCGGCTACTTTCTCGAGCTGCTCCGCAAATCGAAACTGGGAGGTTTTCACACCCATGTTATTCACCTCTGCCTTTCATTAGAAATTTTAGAAATGAGAATACATTCGCCCATATACTATTAATGTACCCAAAATGAAAGAGAAATAAAAAACGGCCGCCATCCGGCGCCAACACAAGCAACAAAGGCGCCGAAATCTGTTTCACTATTTTTCAAGACTGAATTAGTACAATATGCATTTGCAAGTTTTAGTTTACACGTTCTTGGATCAACCGTCAACGACTTTGATTTCTCATGTTTTTTTGCTTTATTTTTTGGGTGAAATTGGAATTGGCAATATTCCGCCCACAAACTGTTATATTACATTCCTCACCATCTGTATGAGTTCTGTATTATATTTTCACAAAATATAAAACACACAGTGGCTTGACAAGATAATGAAAACGTTTTCTCGAATTTGTCTTATTGTTTTCCTTATACTCGAATAATATATTCGTGCGGTTGCGTTTTTATTTACGATCGATGCTCATTTTGTTAGACTAAACGATAGACAGCGATGCCAAACGTAGGGAGTGAACGAAGCGAATGATCACGATGAAGGACATCATCAAAGAGGGGCACCCGACATTGCGGAAAATCGCCGAACCCGTTCCGTTGCCGCCTTCAGAGGAAGATAAGCGCATTTTGCAAAGCTTGCTTGACTACGTGAAAATGAGCCAAGACCCGGAGCTGGCAGCTAAATACGGCCTGCGGCCCGGCATTGGCCTTGCCGCCCCGCAAATCAACGTCTCAAAGCGGATGATCGCCGTCCATGTCACCGATGAAAACGGGACGCTGTACAGCTACGCCTTGTTCAATCCGAAAATCGTCAGCCATTCCGTCCAGCAATGTTACTTGACGACCGGGGAAGGCTGCCTGTCGGTCGACCGCGACGTGCCAGGGTATGTGCCGCGCTATGCCCGCATCACGGTCACTGGGACGACGATCGACGGCGAAGAAGTCACACTGCGCTTGAAAGGGCTGCCGGCCATCGTCTTCCAACATGAAATCGATCATTTAAACGGCATTATGTTCTATGACCGCATCAACCCCGATGACCCGTTTCAAGTGCCGGACGGGGCGATTCCAATCGGGCGCTAAAAAGCCCGCTGTCAATGGCGAGCGGCCTCGCCGAAAAGGCCAAGGCCGCTTTTTATCGGATGAGCTGCAGCTGTTTCAATCCGTACCAAATGCCTTCCTTATCGACCGGTTTCGTAACGAAGTCGGCGACCCTTTTCACTTCCTCATGGGCGTTGCCCATCGCCACCCCGGTTCCGACGAACGAGAGCATTTCAATGTCATTCAATCCGTCGCCGAACGCGTACACATCCTTCTTATCGATCCCGAGCTTTTCGATCATCATGCGGATGCCTTCCGCCTTCGAGCCCCCTGCCGGCAGCACATCCGTCGAGACGTCATGCCAACGGACGAAGCGAAATTCGGGATAGTTGCGCACATACGGTTCTTCTTCCTCGGCGCGGCAAAACAGAAGCGCTTGATAAATGTCTTTGTTCTCATAATAAAGAGGGTCGACAGGCGGGTGGGCGAATTTTAGACTCGCCATGCTGACGTGGATGTGCGGATGGTCGCCGATGCTCGCTCTCATTTTCTCCGCATCCATAAAGACGAGCGGATGGCCGTTTTTGTGGGCTTCCTCTGTCAGCGCCCTGACTTTCTCGCGCCGGAGCGGCTGCTTGTATAACACGTTCCCTTCAAAAACGACGTACTGACCGTTGAAGCTGACGAACGAATCGATGCCAAGCTGTTTGCGCACATGCTCAAACATAAACGGAGCGCGTCCGGTGGCGATGGCGACATAAACGCCCGACTGCTTCAGGCGGCGAACCGCTTCGATCGTTGACAGCGGCAGCTGCTTTTGCTCATCAAGAAGCGTGCCGTCGATGTCGAAAAAGACGATTTTTCTGCCCACGTTCACTTCCCCTTGTTAAAAAATTGTTCATTGTCTACCGTACTGAAAAACGCCCGGAATGTCAACCAAGAGGCACGATCTGTTCCATTTTTACCCATGAAAAACAAACCTCCGCCTACATATCATATATAATAGAACATTTACTTTCGCCGCAAAATGAGTACAATAAAAGGTAAGGAGTGATGAAACATGTTGAAAAAGCTGAAAAAAAAGCTGCTTCAACAGTGGAAAGACCTGCTCCGGAAAAAATTGATCGCCTGACCGTTACAACAACAGCCCTTCCATTCGAAGGGCTTCTTTCCCACTTTGGCGAATAAAGCGGGCAACATTCGTCAAAGATGATGCATATCGTCGGCACATCTCACGCCTGTTTTTTGCTTTTGGCAACAAAATACATGAAAAGAAAGTTACATTCTTATATAATAGATAGAGCAACCATTGTACGATAAGGAGAGATTTCACGATGATTTTCAAAGTGTTTTACCAAGAAAACGCAGACGAGGCGCCCGTGAGAGAAAAAACGAAAACACTCTACATCGAAGCAGAATCAGAGCGGGATGTACGCCGAAAACTCGAAGGCCGTCCGATCAATATTGAGTATATTCAGCCGTTAGAGGGAGCGCATCTAGAATACGAAAAGAAAAGCCCGAACTTTCAAGTATTGGAGATTTCATCATGAAGCTGTTGACAGATCAGCAAGTTGGCGTTTTTGCCCTCGGCGGACTGGGTGAAATTGGAAAAAATACATACGGCGTACAATTCCAAGACGAAATCATTGTCATTGACGCAGGCATTAAGTTTCCGGAAGATGAGCTGCTCGGGATCGACTATGTCATTCCAGACTACTCCTATTTAGTGAAGCACGCGGACAAAGTGAAAGGACTGTTCATCACCCACGGGCACGAAGACCATATCGGCGGCATTCCGTATTTGCTCCGGCAGGTGAACATCCCGATTTACGGCGGCAAATTAGCGCTTGGGCTGATTCGCAATAAGCTTGAGGAACATGGATTGTTGCGCCAAGCGAAACTCATTGAGATTCGCGAAGACGATGTCATCCGCTTTCAAAAAACGGCCGTCACCTTTTTCCGGACGACACACAGCATTCCGGACAGCTACGGTATTGTTGTGAAAACGCCAGTCGGGCAAATCGTTCACACTGGGGATTTTAAATTCGACTTTACGCCGGTCGGCGAGCCGGCCAATTTGACAAAAATGGCCGAAATTGGGAAAGAAGGAGTTCTTTGCCTGCTGTCGGACAGCACGAACAGCGAGATCCCGCATTTTACGATGTCGGAGCGGCGCGTCGGTGAAAGCATTCACGACATTTTCCGCAAGGTGGAAGGACGCATCATTTTCGCCACATTTGCATCAAACATCCACCGTCTCCAACAGGTGACGGAAGCAGCCGTCGCCAACAACCGAAAAATCGCTGTCTTCGGTCGAAGCATGGAAGCGGCGATTGAGATCGGACAAGACCTCGGCTATATCAAATGTCCGAAAGGCACGTTCGTCGACGCGAACGAAATCAACCGCCTGCCGGCCAACCGGGTGACGATTTTATGCACCGGCAGCCAAGGGGAGCCGATGGCCGCCTTGTCGCGCATCGCCAACGGCACGCACCGGCAAATTCAAATCATCCCGGGCGACACGGTCGTCTTTTCCTCATCGCCGATTCCGGGCAACACGGTGAGCGTCAACCGGACAATCAACATGCTGTACCGCGCCGGCGCAGAAGTCATCCATGGCCCGCTCAACGACATCCATACGTCCGGCCACGGTGGGCAGGAAGAACAAAAATTGATGATCCGGCTGATGAAGCCGAAATATTTCATGCCGATCCACGGCGAATACCGCATGCAAAAAATGCACGCCAAGCTCGCCATCGACTGCGGCGTGCCGGAGGAAAACTGCTTTATTATGGACAACGGCGAAGTGCTTGGCATCAGCGACAAAGAAGCGCGCATCGTCGGCAAGATCCCGTCCGGCTCCGTCTACATCGACGGCAGCGGTGTCGGCGACATCGGCAACATCGTCTTGCGCGACCGCCGCATTTTGTCTGAGGAAGGGCTCGTGATTGTCGTCGTCAGCATCAACATGAAAGAGTTCAAAATCGCCGCCGGCCCGGACATTATTTCTCGCGGCTTCGTCTATATGCGTGAGTCAGGTGACTTAATCAGCGAAGCGCAAGTGTTGATCTCCAAGCATCTCGAAAAAGTGCTGGAACGGAAAACGAACCAATGGTCGGAGATCAAAAACGAAATTACGGAAACGCTCGCTCCGTTCTTGTACGAGCGGACGAAACGGCGGCCAATGATTTTGCCGATCATCATGGAAATCTAAAGAAAAAAGGGCGTCCTTGTAAAAGGATGCCCTTTTTCCGTCATCATCATGCACAGGCCGCCTGCCAGCCGTCAACCGACCACTTTTTCCTCAAACCGGTCAATGTCGCTGTCAGCGCCGATGACGACCAACACGTCGCCTTTGCGGATGATTTCCGAGGCGAGCGGGGAGACGATGACGCTTGTTCCACGCTTGATGGCGACGATGTTGATGCCATAGCGGGCGCGGATGTCAAGCTCCAAAAGCGAATGGCCGTCAAGCCGCTCGCTTGCCACGATTTCGACAATGCTGTATTTGTCCGACAGCTCCAGATAATCTAGGACGTTGTTGGAAATCAAGTTGTGGGCGATCCGCTCGCCCATGTCCCGTTCTGGATGCACGATTTGGTCAGCGCCGATTTTTTTCAGCACTTTCTCATGGTAATCGTTCGTTGCCTTGACCGTAATATGGTTGACGCCGAGCTCTTTTAAAATCAGGGTCGTCAAAATGCTCGCCTGGATGTTGTCGCCGATCGCGACAATGACATGGTCGAAGTTGCGGATGCCTAAACTTTTCAGCACGTTTTCATCGGTCGTGTCGCCGACGACGGCGTGCGAAGCGATCGACGCAAATTCGTTTACCCGGTCTTCATCAATATCGATGGCCAATACTTCCATCCCTTGTTCGCTCAGCGTCCGGCAGATGCTGCCGCCAAAGCGCCCGAGGCCGATGACGGCAAACTGTTTCTTTTTCATTGACACTCCTCCATCGTTGATCAAGCATTGTTTCTTCCCCTTATTTTAGCAAAAAAGAAAAAGGAACGAAAACGTTCTTCGTTCCTTTTCCACCATTCCTTTACGCTATGCGATTTTGCCATTTCGCCCAAAAGCGGGCTGCCAGCGCACACAGTCCGAACGTTCGTCATCAGCGAAGTTTTTCTTCGACTTTTTGGCAAATCTCTTCTGCGGTGAGCCCGCTCGCTTCAATGACCGGACCGGACGTCACGATGTTGTGAATGCCGGCGATATTGGCGTCCAGGCCGGTAATGACGCAGCAGTCGCAGCCTCTTGCGTCTTGCTCCCCTCGGAGCGGCACAACGTCATATCCTCGCTCTTTCAACGCTTCCTGTACGTCCGTCAACGATGGCTCAACACCAATTTTCGCCATCACAATCCACCTCCTCACACTCATTAATGTGTGTTGCTAGAGGCGGAACTATACTTCATTCTGCGTTTCCTTTCCATGAAAAATAGTCGATTAAAAACGCGATGGCGCGGTCGATCGCTTCCTCGTTCGGAGCCAGTTTTGCATGGTGCAGCCCATATGGTGAGGCGACGCCAAGCCAAAACATAAAACCCGGGATGTCCGCCAGCATATAGCCGAAATCTTCGCCAGTCATCGCTTCTTTGCAACGGATCACATTCACGCCGCCGTGCGCCTTGGCAAACTTCATAAATTCCGCTGTCAGATCCGGATCATTATACACTTCATGGTACATGGCACCGTAATCGATGGATGCTTCACATTCGTACGCGACTTCAATGCCATGCACGATCGCTTCAATCCGCCGCTTCACCTTCTGCATCGCTGCAGTCGACAGCGTCCGAATCGTTCCTTCGAGCCGGGCGTGCTCCGCAATGACGTTCTGCACCGTCCCGCCGGCAATTTTTCCGATCGTAATGACCGCGCTGTCGAGCGGATCGACGTTGCGGGCGACGATCGACTGCAGCTGCGTCACCAATGCGCAGGCGGCGACGACCATGTCATTCGCTAAATGCGGAAACGCCGCGTGGCCACCTTTCCCCTTCAGATCGATAAACAGCTCCGACGTATTGGCAAACAGCAACCCTTCTTTCGTTGCAATCGTGCCGACGGGATATTCCGGCGCAATATGCAAGGCGACGATGATATCCGGCTTCCATTCCCGCATGATGTCGCTTTCTAACATCGGCTTTGCTCCGCCCGGTCCTTCCTCGGCCGGCTGGAATACAAACAGCAAATCGTCTTTCAGTGGATGATGAGCAAAATGGGTGAGCACACCAAGAGCGATGCTCATATGCACATCGTGGCCGCACGCGTGCATGCGCCCTTCATGTTTCGACCGATACGGCAAGCCGGTCTCCTCGCGAATCGGCAGCCCGTCCATATCGGCGCGGTAGCCGATCGTTTTGCGCGGCGATGTTCCGTTGACTTTGACGAAAATCCCCGTTTTCCACGTCCGGACTTGAAGCCGCTCTTGCGGCAGGGACTGGATATAGCGAAGCAAATATTGCTGCGTCTTAAACTCCTGAAACCCAAGCTCCGGAATTTGATGCAAGTCGCGGCGAATGGCGACAAATGGGCTGATCGCAGACATCGTCTCTCCTCCATGGGCAAAAAAGCTGTCCTCGTGTGAAGGGACAGCTTTTATGATGATTATAATTGGCGAAGCTCCTGCTTAATCTCCGTTTTCGCCCGCGTTTGCTCGTCGATCTGCTTAATGACGCGCGCCGGCACGCCGGCCACGACCGTATACGGCGGCACGTCTTCGACAACAACGGCGCCGGCAGCCACAACCGCTCCTTTGCCGACCGTGACGCCTTCCAAAATAACGGCATTCGCCCCGACGAGCACATCGTCTTCAATGACGACCGGCTTGGCTGATGGCGGCTCGATCACGCCTGCCAACACCGCGCCGGCGCCGATATGGCAGTTTTTCCCGACCGTCGCCCGGCCGCCGAGCACCGCATTCATGTCGATCATCGTTCCTTCGCCGACGACGGCGCCGATATTGATGACCGCTCCCATCATAATGACGGCGTTGTCGCCGATTTCGACATGGTCGCGGATGATGGCGCCCGGCTCAATGCGCGCCTTGATGCCTTTCAAATCCAGGAGCGGAATGGCCGAGTTGCGGCGGTCGTTCTCGACGACATAGTCCTCGATTTTGTCTTGATTCGCTTCGATTGCCGCTTGAATGTCTTGCCATTCGCCAAACACGACGCCGACGTTGCCCGTGATAAATGTTTTGGCGCTTGAGCCGAAATCGATGCCTTCGAGATCCCCTTTTATGTATACTTTGACTGGTGTCGATTTTTTGCTGTTTTGAATAAAGGAAATGATTTCATTGGCGTCCATCATCTTCATGGGCGATATCCTCCTTTACACCTGTATTCTTTTTTACTTTAGCAAAACAGAGATCATTGTGACAAGCACAAATTCATCGAGCAAAATGCTGTAAATATCTTCTCGAAGGCTTGCACTTGCGGAAGTTGCCACGCAGCTTCCGAACTGATCAGCCAAAGCCAGCTGCTCTTGTTATTGCACACGATTATCTTTCTGCTCATTGTTCAGCCTCTTTTCGGCCTAGCTTCCGGCCGCCATTAGGCCTGTGCAGCTGTTTATTCAGTTGCTTCAGTACTTCCCGTCGAGTGAAAATGCCTGCAAAATATCCGTCGTCATTTTCCACACACACGAACGGATGGTTGACAATAAGCCCCACTGCCTTCATCAGGCTGTCGTCAAGCCGCAGGCGCGGAATGTTTCGGTTCATCACTTCTTCGACCTTCATCGTCTCGAGACGTTCAAATTCGATGCGCTCCAATCCTAAAATTGCATCCATCATCATCGTCATGCTGATGAGCCCGTGAAGCTTATAAGATGTGTCCAATACCGGAATCGCCGAATAGCCGGTTTTCGTCAGGACGAGCAGCGCATGATCCAAATAATTTCCCGGCTGCACATGCGCCACTTTATCCGCCGGAATCAGAAATGGCTTGACAGTCATTTGCATGAATTCATTGTGTTCCCATGTCATGCCGATGTTCCGCCTTTCTTCTGCATCTTCTCCTCTCCACATTGTTATCATACCATAAAAAAGACTATCGCTTCCTGCGATAGCGATAGTGCACAACAATTTTTATCCTTCCTCTTCCTCTGTCAACAGTCGGTCGTATAAACGCAACAGCTGCCGGTACCGGTGTTCATCGACCTCCTTGTCTCCGTTTTCGATATCCGCCAGCTCGGAGCGGATGAGCTCGAGTGCATATTGCTGGCTGAACAAAACGTCAAGCAATAACGCCGCTTCCTCGCCCGACAGCCTTGTCGGCAGCCGCTTCGTCATCTCCATTCCCCCTTTGCCTCTTCCGCTTCCATATATATTCGCCGGCAAAGGAAAAAAGTCGTGGAAAAAAGCGTCATTTGCGGACAGGCAAAAAGGCCACCCATATGAATGGAATGGCCTTTTTTTCAATAATAGCGCAACGCCAAATAACCAATGGCAAAAATGGCGAGCAAGACAGCGAGTACGTAAGCGAGGAACACCGGGTTGCGCAAGTAGGCATGCTCCTCGACCGTTTTCGGAATCGGCCCGTCAAGCTCCCCTTGCCAACGCTGTTGGCGTCCGAGGCGAACCGTATAGACGAACCCAATGACCGCGATCAATACAGAGAGGGCGGATAACACAAAAGTTAACTGTGCCATAAGTTTCACCTCATGTTTACTTTGCCGCAATGAGGCGATTTTATGCAGTCAATAATGGGCGTCATGCTCAAACAAATAGCTGTACGACAAGTCAATAAACAAGTAATGGCGCTCATCGATCGGATACGAATACGTCCGGATCGTTTCCCCTGTTTCAATATCCGTGTATAAATCGGACAAAATCCCTCTTCGGCGCGAGCGCATGCGAATAATGTTTTCCAAAAAATACGGGCGCCAGCTCCAGTTTTTCATATAATATTGCGGCTGAAGCTCCCACCGGCCGCCGCGCTTGAACATATTGCCCGACTGCTGGAAGCCGTCCTCATCACAAACATAAATGCGGAAGCAAACATCGTCGAGCTCGCCGGCCAACAGGGAAATGAGCTCGTTAAAATCGGCGGCTTTTTTGTATTTGCCAAGCAGCGCGCTGATCCGCTGCTGAAACTGCTCAGCAATTTGATACAGCGTTTCAAGCTTTTTCTTTTCCTGCTGGATGAAGCGATGGCACTCTTGGCGGAGCAAGTCTTTCAACAAATCGCGCGGCACAACCTCTGGCGCCGGCTTGGCCAAATAATACCCTTGATAATAGCGGCCGCCATGCCGCCAAGCATACTGAAGCTGAAATGACGTTTCGATGTCCTCATACAGGAGCGTCGCTCCGATTTTGCGCGCCAACAGCGAAATCGAGTGAACGATTTCCTGGTATGCTTGATGAACGGACGTTTTCCGCAATTCACGCAAATCGATTTTTAAAATGTCAGGCGACAAGACGCCGATTCGCTCAAGATGAATGCTATGTTCGGCGATGTTGTCGACCGCCACTTTAACGCCGTATGTACGAAGATACGTCAATAAATGGCTGAGCTGATCGACGTCTCCCTTGAAATGCTGCTCGTTGATTTCCAAAACGATGCGGCTTGGGGCCAACCCTTTCGCTTCATAGGAGAGAAGCAGCTGCAAAAACGACTCGCCGCGGTCAAGCATCAGCAAGTTGGCGTCGCGGTTTAAAAAAATGAGCAGCGTTTGATCATCAAGCGACAGAAAATAGTCGAGCGCTTTTTTCGTGATCACATCATCCACTTCGATGCGAAATTCTTCTGGAATGGTTTCATCGTGAAAAAACGGCCCAAGGCTGACCGGCCCTGTTTCCGTTTGAAACCGACCGAGCACTTCATAGCCGACGACCCCATGCTCATCGGCGCTGAAAATCGGTTGATAGTGCGGAATCACTTGCGGCAAGTTGGCCATCACGTCTAATGCATCCATCGTGTTCACCTCATCCCCATCGACCATCTTTGCCTTTATTATAGCATAATTGCCCAATCGTTCCTGACTCGTAAAAAAAGCGGCTCCCCTGACAGCAGGGAATCCGCTTGTGACAAAGGCCGTTGCGTGCAATGAGCCGGTTGCCCGCGATAAATGAAGAAATACCGCCTGCAATCCCTTTTGGGTGAGGACCATCTTGCTTTATGGCAAATTTGATTAAAACGGCCGCCGGTTCAGCCATTGGCCGCCGTCGACTGTGATGCAAGCGCCGTTAATGTAAGCGGCTTCATCCGAAAGCAAAAACGAAGCGACCGCCGCGATTTCTTCCGGCGTCCCGAGCCGCCCGAGCGGCACGCTTTCCAACGTCATCCGCTCCGCTTCCTCTGATTCCCAAAGCCGCTCCGCCCCGCCGGTCCGCTCAATCGGTCCGGGAGCGATCGCATTGACGCGGAAGCCGTACTTTTTCCCCCATTCCACAGCAAGCGTGCGCGTCATTGCCAGCACTCCAGCCTTGGCGCTCGCTGAATGAATGACCCCGGCGCCGGCATGCCAGGCATATGTCGCAACGATGTTGATAATGTTCCCTTTCAAGCCGCGCTGAATCCAGTAGTTGCCGACTTCCCGGCTGCAGTAAAACGTGCCGTTTAACACAATGTTAATGACGCTGTTCCAGCCGTTGATCGACAACTTTTCCGCCGGGCAAATGAAATTGCCAGCCGCGTTGTTGATGAGGGCATCGATGCGGCCGAATTCCGCATCAGTCCGCTCCACCATGTGCGCCACTTGTTCCGGGTTGCGCACATCCATCGGGATCGTAAGCACTTTCCCTCCATCCGGCGCGGCGATTTCCCGCTTGGCCTCTTCGAGCGCCTCGGCCCGCCTTCCCGTAATGACGACGTTGGCCCCCTCAGAAACAAACCGCTTCGCCATATATTTCCCCATTCCGCTCGACCCGCCGGTCACAATGATCACTTTTCCGTTCATCCATTTCTCCTCCTATGACTGATTACTCATTCATTTTTATCATATCATAAAATAGTGGAATATTCGAACATCTTAGTCCTCCTATTGTCCTTTTCCCTCTCTTTTCGTTATAATAAAGCTGCTTGTGAAAGGACGGCGAAACGATGCACCATATCGAAACAACCAAACTAAGCCGGCGCGCCTTTTTGAAAAAGCTGGCGCGCACAAGTTTCAGCGCAGCGCTGGCGATGGCAGCCGCCTCTGGATACGCCCGCTGGATTGAGCCAGCCGAGCTGACCGTGACGCACCATGCGCTGTCGCATCCGCTGATCCCAAAGTCGTTTGCCGGCGTCAAGTTGCTGCAGTTCAGTGATCTCCATCTCGGCCATTATTACGGCTTGAAACGCTTTTACCGCATTATCGGCCGCATCAACGAACTCGGGCCCGATCTCGTCGTATTCACAGGTGATCTGCTCCATGAGGCGAACCGGTATCCGCACGTCAACGCGGTCGCTGAGGCGTTGGCTGGCGTCCGTGCTCCTCTTGGAAAATTTTGCATTTACGGAAACCATGATCACGGCGGCTACGGGACAGATATTTACCGTCGATTGATGGAACGAGCCGGGTTCCGCGTTCTCGTCAATGAGCATGCACTCGTCCGGCGCGGCCATGACGCGATCGCTATCGCCGGCAGCGACGATATGATGCTCGGACGCCCGGACTGGTCGAAAATGACGAACGGCATTCCGCGGGCGACATATACGATCGCCCTCGTTCATGAGCCGGACGGTGCCATTGAGGCTCGCCGCTTCCCTATTCACGTTCAACTCTCCGGCCATAGCCACGGCGGGCAAATTCAGTTGCCGTTTATCGGACCGCTCATCACGCCGCCGTTGTCTGAGCGGTATTATGAAGGGTTTTACCACGTCGGCGGACTCTTGTTGTACGTCAACCGCGGCCTTGGCACAACAAGGGTGCCGCTTCGCTTCTTCGCTCCGCCGGAGTTGACCGTTTTTTCGCTTACCCCCGGATAGAAGTAGGACAAACCGGGCAACAACGCTGCTTCCTATGTTATAATAGAAAGAAAAAAGAAAAAAGGAGACATGCCGATGAAACCGGTGCAATTGACGGTCGACAATATTGCCAAAGCGATTTTTACCGTCAACCGCCATGCCAAAACAGCATTGAACCCTTCGTTTCTTTATCTTCTGAAGAAAAAAGCGATCGAGAAGCTGCTTGAGGAGGGCAAGGCGAAAAAAGTGGGCCTCCATTTTTCCCGCAATCCGAGATACAGCCAACAGCAATCCGACGTGCTTGTCGCCGTCGGCGACTACTACTTCCACATCCCACCGACAAAACAAGATTTCGCCGCCCTTCCGCACCTTGGCTCTCTCAACGATTCATACCGCAACCCTCCAGCTCGGATGCCGCTGTCAGAGGCAAAAGCCATTCTCATCGCCTACACCGGACTGAAGGAAAAGCCGGAACAAAAGCCGAAACGGCTGACAAGACCCGTATTTAAACGGCTCGGCGACCGCTATTAAGCGGACGCCGGTTTTTTTCAACAGTGGGCACATCTTAGCGCCGGGTCGGCAACAGGGGCATCGATGTCTCTTTTGCTTCAACCTGCTTTTTCGCCCACCCTGTCTTGCAATGAAAGTCCCCTCTCGTTTTCGCTGCACTAAGAGGCCGGTGAAAAGCAACCATTTTCCCTAAATTGATGATTCTCGAATGAAGAGGAGAACAATATCCGTAAGGCTTCTCCATTTGAGGAGAAACATGATTGGGCCGCCTTTCCTGTTCAATCACCGGCCTTCTAAAACAAATAAGCCAGCCGCTGTTCTGTCGGCTACGCTGAGACCCCTTTCCTCTTTATGCTTCCCCATTGTTTTTTTCGACGAATGGCATCGATCACCCCTTCGCACCGCCACCAAGCGGTAAGCGGACGGTACCAAAACGTCTCGGTCAACGCGAAGAAAAACAGCTTCACCAAATCAGAGATGCTCGGGAACTTCCGCTCAGTCCACTCTTCAAGCAAGACGGCTACTGCTGATAACAGCGAACCGTACAAAACCGAAACCGTCAGCAACAAAAGAGCGAATTCGACGTACAAGTTTCCGAGAAATAAGGAGAAAACAACGACAATATAGCCCATCAATTCAACGATCGGACCAAGAAGCTCAATGAACCAAAAATACGGCAGCGAAAGAAGGCCGATTGAGCCATATTTTGGATTGAACAGCATCGATCGATGCATCCATAAGCTTTCCAAAAGCCCGCGATGCCAGCGCCGCCGCTGCCTCCGCAAATCGCCATACGTTTCCGGTGCTTCCGTCCAGCAAACCGGGTCGGGGATGTAGATGATTTTTTTCGCCTCGTTTTTTTCCCGCGCCAGTCGATGCAGACGCACGACGAGCTCCATATCTTCGCCAACTGTATCAGCATATCCCCCTGCTTCAATCACCCAAGGCTTGGAAAAGACGCCGAACGCCCCAGACACAATCAGCAGCAAGTTGTGGCGGCTTAAGCCGAGACGGCCGAGCAAAAACGCACGCAAATATTCAATCGTTTGCATAATGACGAGCGGCCGCCGCGACAACCCAACCTGGACGATCTCCCCGCGTTCAATCCGGCAGCCATTGGCGATGCGGACGCTTCCTCCAGAAGCGATGATCTCCCCGTCGGACTCAAGCATTGGTTTCATCACTTTCAAAAACGCGCGCCGCTCCAAAACCGAATCGCCGTCAATCGAGCAAATGTATGGATAGCGAGAAGCGTTGATTCCCGCGTTCAACGCATCCGCTTTCCCACCGTTTTCTTTATCCAGCACAAACAAATGAGGATAATCAAGGGACTGATAAACCGCCTTAATTTCCTTTGCGTCCAGCTGGCGGCGAATGACGCGATAGACCAGCTGCAAATGAAAATGCTCAATCAGCCGTTCAAGCGTTTTGTCAGTCGATCCATCGTTAATGACAATGACCTCGTACTCAGGATATTCAATAGCCAGCAGCGACCGCACCGAGCCGACGATGCCCGCTTCCTCATTATAAGCGGGAACAAGAATGGACACCGGTTTGGCATAGCTCGCATCGAGCAGCTCTTCATACGGCTCCCAGTCATCAAGACGATGAATGCGGCGCAAATGGATGAACGAGACAACAAGCAAAAAGGCATAAAAAAGAAGAACGATGACCATGTAAATCAGTACAATATGTCCTGCGACCCAAAGAAACGAACGCCACGCTTCCACTATCATTCTCCTCCTCCAAGCCACTGCCTCGCCATATCACGAGCATAACGATCCGATGCTGTGCGCGCCGCGGCGCGCAACGCCGTTCGGCCTCCCGGCAGACGCGCGATGGCCGCGGCGGCTTCGGAACGAACAACAAATGAACGGTCGCTAAGCCGCTCATACAGCAACGGAAGAAGCCGCTCTTCGCGGCATTTTCCCGCCAGGCGGGCAGCCATCAGCCGCTCTTGCCAATGGGAGGAGCACAAATGCTGCTTGAGCCTCTCCGCTTCAAGCGGCATGCCGATTTCCGCCATCGCCTTGAGCGCGCGAACGCGAAGTTCCGACTCATCGGATGCCAACAGCTCCAGCAAAAACGACCGCTCCTCGCGCCGGCGGATGCCGATCATATCCACGAACGCGCACTTCCCCGCCCGCGTCAGTTCATCAAATCGCTGTTCCACCTGTCGAAGAAGCCGCTCGCTCATATGGCCAAAAATGACCCGATAGGAAAACTCCGTTAACTTATATTTCGGTTCGAGCACATATGCAATCACTGGGCTGTAATCAAATTGGGCGAAAATGGCCAATAGTTTCGCCGCCTCACCTTTCGTCACCCGGTTGGAGCGATACAGCCGCTCCATCTCCGGCAGCATCGCCTTCACCTGCAAATCCTCGATCAAAAACAGCGCGTTCATCCGCTCGCTCCAATGACGGCTTGACAGCCTTCGATGCAGCCATCCTTGGAAATGCATCTCCGCCAATGTTCGAATTCGCTCCTGCACTTGCTCTCCGTTCAAGAGTGAAGCAAAATGGTCAAGAAGCTCCATCATCGCTTCACGCTCAAGAGGGGAAGCCGGCAAAAGCATCTGTTCCTCCTCGCCGAGCAGATACCGAAGCAACCAAAGCCGATGCCGTTCCTTA
The DNA here is from genome assembly GCF_003595605.1 of [Bacillus] caldolyticus. Lineage (NCBI taxonomy): Bacteria > Bacillati > Bacillota > Bacilli > Caryophanales > Anoxybacillaceae > Geobacillus > [Bacillus] caldolyticus. Next base: position 962,779 of record NZ_CP025074.1, read on the forward strand.
TAAGCTCGCAGCCGGGCTTGGCGCCGGTTTTCCCGCCATTTGCGCACCACGAGATAGAGGAACAAAACGATCAACACCGCAAACAAAGCGATTGCTGCCGTGAAGACGACCAACAGCGCCATCACTCATCCAGCTCCTTCAGCAGCCGGCGCAGCCGCGCCTCAAGTTCAAACCATTTGAACGGCTTTGTCACATATTCGTCCGCTCCTCGGTTCAGCGCATGGGCAATATCCCGCTCATCTTGGCGCGACGTTAGCAGCATCACCTTGTATGGCTTTCGCTCTTGACGGAGGCGGTTCAGCACCTCAAGGCCGTCCATTTTTGGCATCACCCGATCCAAAATGACGACAGATTGCCGCCCGCTTTGATAAAACGGAGATTCGAGAAACGAAAGGCCGTCGCCAAACTCGTAAATGTCTGCTTTCCTCCCCTGCTCATTGACGAGCTTGCGGACAAGATCAGCAATCATCATCCGCACGAGTTCATCGTCGTCTACGATGGCAATCGCCCATCGCCGCCGATCCGTTGATGCTTGGCTTGGGGCCTCATCCGAAGAACCGCTTTTCTCACGCGCCGCCTCTTCGATCCGATTGCCGCCGCCTCGTTTCGCCGCATACAGCGCCTTGTCGGCCAGACGCAGCCAATAGTCAAGCGGCCGATCCGGTTCATCGCACTCAACCAGGCCGGCGGAAAACGTACATGATAGAAGTGCGCCATCCGCCTCGATTTTTTCGGCGGCGAACTGGCGTTGCAGCCGCTCAAGCACTGCACGAGCCTCGCTTTTGGACGTTTTGGCCAGCCAAACGACAAACTCTTCGCCCCCAAAGCGAACGACGGTATCCACTCCACGTGTATGTTGGCGCAAAAAGGCAGCCAGCTTTTGCAATACCGCATCGCCTGCAAGGTGGCCGAAACGGTCATTGACTTGTTTGAAATGGTCCAAATCAAGCAACGCCAAACAGCTTGGCGCTCCGTAACGCTCGAGGTCGCTCCGAAGGCGGGCGTATACCCGCGGCAAATACTTCCGGTTGTACACACCTGTCAATTCGTCAATGAGCACAAGGTCATCGATTTTTCGTTTTTTTTCAATGAGCCGGCGAACGCGAACGAACAGCTCATCTGCCGCTGGGGTGGTGATGACATCATCCGCGCCAAGCTCATAACCTTTCAACCGCCCCTCTTTGCCCTCGTCTCTCCTCACAATGACAACAGGAAGATAGGGGCGCTGTCCGGCGCGCTCAAGCAAAACCGTCAAGTCCGGATTCTCCCACTCTCCCTCCTTCACGCTGACGATGATGCAATCCGGGCTGAGACGAAACATCGACGCGGCCGCCTGCTCAAGGGAGGGAATCGTCGTGAAACGCCATGGCACGGTTTGCAGGGCGCCGCGGACGTAAGCAAAAAACAGGGGATCATTTCCACAGAGGAGAATCGCTGCTTTCGGCCCTTGGCGGTGCGAAGAGGGAATGGTGGCAGAAGCCGCTTCCCCGGCTTCATAGAAGCAGCGAAGGAGAGGAACCATCTCCATCAGCGCCTCCTCCGCTGTCCATTGCCGTTCCGTTTGGCCGTTCAACCGGTGAATGAGCCGCTCTGCTTCAGCAGCGATGTCGCTAAGGCCAATCACCGCCGCCGTCCGGCCGACAGCATTGAAAAATCGGGCCAATTCCACACCGTCAAGCGGCGGTCCCGTCCTCCATCGTTCGTATTGTTCATGGATGCGATCCAACAGTGAGGCGACAGATCGATCCATATTCCCTCTCCTTTCGATCATCGTTCCGTTTTCCCCAACCGACTGACATCCTCCTTTTTTCCTATTACTAATATAATCGATCCAAGCAAAAAAATTAAAAGAAAAGACGCGCAACAGCCAACAATTTCCCAGCCGCATAAAAAAGCCGCTGCCTTTTTTTGCAACGGCTTTGTTCAATACAAAAAGTCCAATAGGCGTCGGTCAGCTAAATTCGTGTCAACCGGGCAGACTTCTGCATCACGCCCGTACTGCCACACCCAGACATTCGCGCTGCAAGGCGGGGCAGCCGGCTGATAGCGCGGCGCTTTCTGCTCTTTCGTCGTTCCCGGCCTTGGTGCGGCGCTCCAAATGACCGCCTGCACCGCCACTTGGTTGTTCCGGCTGACCGCCTCGCAATAGGCAGCGGCGAAATCCCCTTTCGTCGGGTCCGCGTACAGCCCCGGCCGGTATCCGGTCGGATAGAGCGTTTCCACCCAAGCAGCGATCCAAGCGGCATCCACAGCGAAAAAGTCTTCGATGTTGGCAAACAGCAGTTTATTTTTCGGAATGCCGAGCCGCCGCGCATGGAACACCGCGTTGCGCGCCGCCACCTGACCGTTCGCATAGCCGACCGCTTCGCGGAAGGCGTTATAAATCGGCAGCACCTTCACGCCATAGCTGCGGATGCGGGCGATCTCGTCGCGTGTCAACCCTTCGGACACGTTCGGCACTTCCGACAAATAACGGCCCCAAAATTTCGGATAGCCAAGCTCCGTCCGCACGCATTGAAACAGCTGATCCGTTACGGCTTGCGCCGAGTCGACTCCCCAAATTCCTCTTGCCATCGGTTCCCCTCCTTCGCGCTTACGCTGCCGTCATTATGTAATTATATATATGAGGGGAACAGCCCGTTTTATACGGCTACTGGCGGCGCTCCCGCTCCTCCTTCGCCCAGTCGCCTTTCAACAACTGAAACCAGCCGTTGCGCTTAAACCAGACGAACATCGTCATGCCGATCACCGCCATGGCAGCCAATACAACAAAGTATCCGTACTTCCAGTGCAATTCAGGCATATAATCAAAGTTCATCCCATAAATGCCGGCAATAAAGGAGAGCGGCATGAAAATGGTCGTAATGGCTGTAAATGTCATCATAATATTGTTCATTCGATTCGAGTTGAGCGATAAATAGCTGTCGCGGATATCCGCGGTAATTTCTCGGTTTGTCTCAATCATTTCCGACAGCTTCAGCAAATGATCATAAATGTCATGAAAGTACAGTTGCCGTTCTTTCATGCGCTGCAGCCGGTCGGAATGGATGATGCGGTACAACAAGTCGCGCATCGGCACGATCGTTCGGCGCAGCTTCGATAAATCGCCGCGGATGTCAAACACTTTTTCAATAATGTCGTGAATCGGTTCATTGTTCGTATTCTCCTCTAAATCGTTCAGCACGTCTTCAATATGGTAAAGCGGTGGAAAATAATCATCCACAAGCTTGTCGATCAGCCGGTACATGACGTGAAACGGCCCCTGCTGAACATCTTCTTCATGCTTCAATCGCTCCCACACCTCATCGACCGCGTGAATGGCCGACTTATGAAACGAAACGATGAAATTTTGCCCGACAAACAAATCGACTTCCTCAGCCTCCAGCGTCATTCCGGCAATGGCATGAAGCACAACAAACAAGTAGCGGTCATAAAAATCGAGCTTCGGCCGCTGCACATATTCGAGACAGTCTTCAATCGCCAGTGGGTGAAAACGGAAAAAGGAGGCGAGCAGCGCCGATTCCTCATCCGTCGGCTCATGAAAGTCAACCCAATACCATGAGACGTCCGGGCTGTTGACAAGCGTTAAGTCAACATCATACAAAATCTCAAATTCTTTTGTCACGACACACGTGCGAATCATCGCCATCACCTTTGCCTTGTTCTCCTCTTATCATAACCGAAAAACTGTTAAGTCCCAACAAAAAACGGGTATAAAAATCATGTAGAGAAAAAATTGACAAAAAATATTTATCTAAATTTTCTTTACATTAGCATCAAAAACGACGATAATATAAGAAAGGGAACTGTTTCGTTCCCATATGGGAGGGACTGAATCATGTACGAAAAACAATACCCGAATGAAGGCGCCGTTTTGTTCAACCAGCCGGAAGAAAAAAGCAGCTACGGGCCGATGGCCGAACAAGTGCTGAAAGAAGCGATCTTCCAGTTTCAAAGAAAAAAACTGATGGAACAAATTGATGAAGCGCTCGCGGCCGGCAACAAGCCGTTGTTTTTCAAGCTTTCCGCCCAATATAACGACCTGTTGAAAAAATACGGCGCGTAAAAGGAGCGAACGAAGTTGGAAAGTGAATCGTCGATGACCAAGTGAGCCCCATTTCCGTTTGTGGGAACAATCTGGACGGAAAGGGGCTCATTTTTGTTTTTTCGTTTTCCTCGCCAATGGTACAATAGAAACAAAAAAGAAAGGTGGACAACCGTGAAACACCTCATTCAACCACGTGTTCAAGCCATTCAGTTATCAGGCATCCGCCAATTTTTCAACCTTGTCGCCGACCGGCCGGGACTTGTTTCCTTGACGATCGGCCAGCCTGATTTCCCAACGCCCGATCATGTCAAAGCAGCCGCTCAGGAGGCGATCGCCGCCGATTTCACGACGTATACAGCGAACGCCGGCCTGCTGGAACTGCGCCAGGCGGCTTGCCAATTCGTCGCTGACAAGTACGGCCTTCGCTACACGCCGGATGAAGTCATCGCCACCGTCGGCGCCAGCCAGGCGCTTGATATTACGTTTCGCACCATTTTAGAAGAAGGGACAGAAGTGCTTCTTCCCGCACCAGTCTATCCCGGCTATGAACCGCTCATTCGCCTGTGCGGGGCGAAACCGGTGTACATCGACACAAGGCCAAACGGTTTCCGTCTGTCGGCTGAGCTCATTGCGCCTTATTTGACGGAAAAGACGCGCTGCCTCGTTCTTCCATACCCATCAAATCCAACCGGGACGGCGCTGTCAGCCGAAGAGCTTGAGAACATCGCTTCCCTTTTGAAAGGACGGCCGATTTGGATCGTTTCCGATGAAATTTACAGCGAGCTCGTTTACCACGGACGCCATCACTCGATCGCCGAGTGGCTGCCGGAGCAGACGATCGTCATCAACGGTTTAAGCAAATCGCACTCCATGACCGGTTGGCGCATCGGGTTTGTCTTCGCTCCAGCGTTCGCCGTTGAACAAATGGTGAAAGTGCACCAATACAGCGTCTCGTGCACGTCATCGATCAGCCAAAAAGCGGCGGTGGAGGCGCTGACCGCCGGCAAACACGACGCCGAGGCGATGCGCGCCGCTTACGCCGAACGGCTTGAGTATGCCTATCATCGTCTCACCGCCATGGGGCTGCCGGTTGAGAAGCCGGATGGAGCCTTTTACTTGTTTCCGTCAATCGCCGCCTTTGGCATGTCTTCGTTTGATTTTGCCCTCGATGTCGTCGAAAACGCCGGGGTCGCCCTCGTTCCCGGCAGCGCCTTTTCCGAATACGGTGAAGGCCATGTCCGCCTGTCGTACGCTTATTCGCTCGATGTGCTCAAAGAAGGGCTCGACCGGCTCGAGCGGTATATCCAAACGAAGCGCCGCAGACCGTAACGGTTTTCAAAAATCGTATCGGTTTAGGCCGCCATGCCCCCATAAGAAAAAGGCTGCTTTTCTTTCGACTTTTGTTCACCATTGGCTTTAGGGGAATATACAAGAAAAGGGTGTCCCAAAAGGATCGGGACACCCTCTTTCGTCTCTATATATACGCACTGACCGATTCTTCCGCACTATATTTTGTGTCTACGAATTTTCCTTGTTTTCACTCTCATTTCCGCAATCGATTCTTCCGCACTATATTTTGTGTCTACCCTGAAGGCAGACAGCCTTTTGGGTCAGCCCCCTCTTCTTTACTTATGGCACAAGCAATAGCTTGCCATGCGTTTTCCGCCCCTGCAGCAGCCGATGCACTTCAGAAGCCTGCTCAAGCGGGTAGACGCCGCCGATCATCAGCTTCAGGCTTCCTTCCTGCACCCACGCGAGCAATTCCCGCAAACTTTGTTCGTACAACGCCCGCTTTTTCATGATTTGCGGCAAGAAAAAGCCGATCACTGACCAGTTTTTCGCCATCAGCCGGACTGGATTGAGACGCGTCATTTCCCCGCTCGCCGCCCCATATACGACCAGGCGGCCGAACGGAGCAAGGCAATCGAGCGTCTGATGAAAGACATCGCCGCCCGCCATTTCCAAAGCGACATCGACGCCGCGCCCACCGGTCGCCTCCATCACGGCCGCCGCCCAGCTGTCTTTTGTATAATCAATGGTGACATCAGCGCCAAGCTGTTTGGCGAGCGCTCGTTTTTCCTCCGTGCTTGCCGTGGCGATGACCATTTTGGCGCCGAACCGTTTCGCCAATTGGACGGCAATCGTCCCAACGCCGCCGGCTGCGGCATGAACGAGCACCGTCTCTCCTTCTTCCAAGCGGCCCATCGTTTTGAGAATATGGTAGGCGCTTAGCCCTTGCACCGGCAAGGCCGCCGCCTGCCGGGCATCCATTCCATCCGGAAGCGGCACGACCGCCCGTTCATCGACGGCGACAAACTCAGCGTAGCCGCCGGATTCGATCAACGCGACGACGCGTTGCCCCGGGAGGACCGTTTGCACCTCCGGACCAACTTCACGGACAACGCCGGCCACTTCCGTCCCAGGGATGAACGGAAGCGGCGTCGGCACAACATAGCGGCCTTCCCGTCGGGCTGTATCCGCATAGTTGACGCCGATCGCTTCAGCTTCAATCACGACTTGCCGCCCCGTGGGTTTCGGACGTTCGCCTTCGCAAACACGCAAGACATCCGGTCCACCGTATTCAACGAATTGGACAAATTTCATGGCGATATCCCCTCTTTCGTTACTTTTGTCGACGCCATATTGCGCAGTTCCAGGCCGAACGGCCCCAGCTCAAGTTTTGGAACGGCAGAAAGCGACCCGTGCCGGTTGATGTAGTCGATTTCTTTTTCCAAGCCGTACGCCGTCATCCAACGGCCGACGCGCGAGGCAGACAACACTTCTTTCGCCTTTCCTTCATCTGAATATTGCCGGTAAAAGAACCATGCGGCCGTCGCGCTGTCGGACAGCTCCGCCGCGTTGATCCCTTGCTCGATCAAGCAGTGCACAAAGTAGCCGGCGCCATAAAAGTCTTCTAGGCAAAAACGGCCCGACGAGCCGGAACAAATCACAATGATCGTCTCTTCCTGATGCAAACGGCAAATATGCTCGCTGACCGCCGGGCTGTTCAGCAAGCTCGCCGCGTACACCGCACGGGCTGGCTGAGCTCTGCGAATCGCCACCGTGCCATTGGTCGTCGATAGCACGACTGTTTTCCCTGGACAAACCGTTTGCAAAAACAGCGGCGCCGGCGGATGAAAACCGGCGATCGTCCGCCCTTCGTATTCGCCGACGAGCTCATAGCTGCCCTCTGGCAAGCGAAGCGCGATCTCCTTGGCCTCCTCGGCATCGCGCACCGGGATCACCGAACGAGCGCCGGCAGAGAGAACTGCTGTAATCGACGAGGTGGCAAGCAAAACATCGAACACGACAGCCACCTTTCGATCAGCAAGCGCCATCTCATCAATGTCTTCTTTGCGCAGCACGACATGCACTTTCGTCATCACGCCGCCTCACCGTCCTGTCGCCAGCTGCCATGCATGCTCAATGAGCGCTTCGACAAACTGGCCAAAATGGCGAAACCGCTCATCGTTCGTCTGTCCGCGGCGGTAGCGGTAATAAATTTGCTGGCAAATGACCGCTAATTTAAAGTAGGCAAACGTTAAATAAACGTGTATATCGGACACATCACGGCCGCTTTTTTTGGCATATGCCTCAATAAACTGTTCGCGCGTATAAAAACCGGGACGGACGGTGACCGGCGCGCGGCCAAACCCACTTTTAATGAGTGGAGGATCGTCTTCCTCAATCCAATAACTCATGGCCACCGCCAAATCGGCCAGCGGATCGCCAACGGTCGACATTTCCCAATCGAACAAGCCGACCATTTTCGTCACATCGTCTTTGGCAAACAAAGCGTTGTTCAGCTTAAAGTCGTAATGGATGACCGTCGCCTCTCGCTGCGGCGGAATATGGGACGCCAGCCATTTCATAAGCGCTTCGGCCTCCGGGATATCATCCGTTTTCGCCCGTTCGTAACGTTGGATCCAGCCGTGCACTTGCCGCTCCATAAATCCTTCCGGCTTCACCATCTGCACGAGCCGTGTTTTCGTATAGTCAATTTGATGAATTTGTACAAGCGTTTCGACCATCGTCTCGGAAATGCCGCGGCAGACGTCTTCCGTCGGATGAATGTCATCTGGAAAATCACTGTCAATCACAACACCATGGCGCCGTTCCATGACGAAAAACGGGCTGCCAATCACAGACTCATCTTCACAAAAATAAAACGGCTTCGGCGCTAGCGGGAAGAGCGGATGAATTTCCGCAAGCCACGTGCTCTCCCGCTTCATGTCGTGCGCTTTCGGCGGCACCGGGCCAAACGGCGGCCGGCGCAGCACCGCCTCCCACTCCCCACAGCGAAGCAAATAGGTCAAATTCGACCGGCCGGCAGAAAACTGCTGAATCTCAAGCTCCCCGTCCGGCATGTCCGGCAGCACCGTGCGCAAAAACTTGGCCAGCTTCCCTGCCGGCAGTTCTTCCCCCTTGCGCACTGGAATAATCGCTGTCATCTCCCTCTCCCCCTTGGTCAACAATTCAAGCGCGCCATTGCCGCCGCACGAACAGCATCCATCGACACACCTCGGATCAAACTTGTTTGTCTCTCTTTTCACTCGGCTTTCGAGACAGACGGCGCGCTCATGCCATCAAGCAGGATCTCCACCATTTGCTTCGCCACCTCGGCATCGGTCAGCTCTCCGTCCGGACGAAACCATTGGTAGCTCCAATTGGCCGCCCCAAGAACGGTAAGCGTGGCGATCGATGGTGACAAATCGCAGCGCAGTTCACCGCTTTTCATTCCTTCCTCAATCAACGACTGCAGCCGATAGCGGAACAAATCGCGCTTTTCTTTTACTTTTTGTAAATGCTCCTCACTCAAATGCTTCATTTCACGAAAAAAAATGCGAGCTTCCCTTCCTTGCCGCTCGACATTATGAATGAGCATGAAGATAATGTCATACAGCTTCTCCCGCAACGGGCGCCGTTTATCGCTTATAATGCGCTCCTCTTCGTCAAGCAGCCTTTCAATGTAGCGAAGGTGAATATCCATCAACAGTTCTTCTTTGCTTGTAAAATAGTAATAAAACGTCCCTTTTGTCACCCCGAGGGCGTCAACGATGTCTTGGATCGATGTTTCGCTGAACCCATTTTGTTCAAACAGCTCAATGCTGGCAGCCATAATTTTCTCCTTCATGTTTTTACACCTCTTGCCTAAAATGTAGTCGCTGCCAGCTATTGTACCATAAAACGGCCAAGCCTGCTTCGGACTTGGCCGAAAGGAGTCAGTCAAGACTTTGTGGAGAACATTTTTTCGGTTCACTACGGGCGTTGTCAATCACTAGTTAGCGAACCATTTTCAGGAATTAATATCGTAAGCGCTTTCGGACTCTCATCCCTCATCTTGAGGCGATGATACGATATTCCATTTTTTTACACCCAACCACCATCCCGGAGCGCCGACAACGCTTGATGGATCGGTGTCCCGGATGACCGCTGCAGACACGGTAGATTCTGACGCACCACATCTGCCCATAACCGTCCGGCCTTCCGTTTGGCCTGTTCGATCCGCTTGGACTTTGTTGAGGCCGAGGCCGCCGTTCGGGTCTCTTCTTCCTCCACCAACTGCCCATTTCTCCGCCAAATCCCGTCGATTCGGGCCGCCATCGCCCTCAGAAACGCCCGAAGCCCTTGGTCTTTCCAGCTGCGGCGGGATTTCACCCGATGCGCAAACCGGCTCATCACGCTCTCGGCGTGGCCCATCGGACGCATGCCGGTCGTCTCCACCCCTTGCTCCGACAGCCACTCCCGATAGTCCCGGATGCATCCCGGCATCGACTCGATCCGGCGGATCATGGCAGCCATCTGCTTCTCTTTCGCTTCGTCCTCCAACGTGCCGACCGCGCTGTTCAGCTCCACGAGAAGCCCCTCTTCGTCTTGTTTCGCCAGCTTCTTCCGCACCTCCCGCCAACGCGGATGGCCGGACAGACACTGACGCAGCTCCCGCGCCACATGAAATCGATCCAGCTGAAAGCACGCCCGCTTCCCAAAATACTCCCGGCAGGCCGTGATCCACGACGCCGCGTCGCCGTTGATGATCAACAGGTCCCGGCACGGATCATAGGCATATTCGTTCATCAGCCACTCTTCGAACCGTTCCCACACGTCTCCCTCCCCTTCATGGAGGTAGTGGCGCCGGTTCACGAGCTCGAGCTGCGAACCGTTTCGTTTCCATCCCTCGTGAACCGCCAGGATTTTCTCTTCTTTCGCCCGTTTCCCTTTCCCCTGGCGGGAAATAAACAGTCCATCCGCCTCCACAAACAGCACCCGGCCGTGCCGTTGGGAAACAGGGCGGTGCAGCGAGACAGGGGCCTCCAGCACCAGTTGGCGAATCGCCTCGTGGCTCATGACCGCATACCCCACGATCGACTCCAACGTACGGGCCGCTTTGCGGTAGGAAGAGCACTCGACGGCCAACTCGACCGCCGTTTCCTCGAGGCAAGGACTGATCGATCGGGCCCCATCAAAGCCTAATTCGGCATCCAGCAAGAAGGTATAGTTCCCCGTTTGCCGGTCATAGTAGTAGTTCCGTCGAAACGTCACTTCTCCAAACAGCGTTTGGATCGTAGTCGGCCGTTTGTCTTTCAGCTGATACCGGCGCTTGTCCCGCGCTTCCGCCAGTTGTTGATCAATCTCCTCCAAAAGGGCCGCCAACAAGACAGCGAACACCTTTTGAAGAGTTCTGACTAATTGTTCCTCCAGCTCTTTTAATAAAGGCCATTCTGTGGTAAGATGTTTCATGGACTCTCTCCCTCCTGTTTTCGGTTGATGTTGACAATCACCATCATAGCAGGGAGAGAGTCCTTTTTGCATGACATTTGCTTTTTTCTACCGCGCTTCGCTTGGTGGCCCCGACGAGCGTCGCGAACAAAAGTTCGCAACCCTCGTCGGGGATCATTTCGGAATGTCACCCACAAATATTTTACTCACACGCCGAAAGCCCTCTGTTATTGCGGGCGGGACGCCTCTTCACGCAAGGCGCGGCGCAAAATTTTCCCGACGTTCGTCTTTGGCAGTTCGGCACGGAACTCGACAATGCGCGGCACTTTGTACGCCGCTAAGTTTTTTCGGCAATGGGCGATGATCTCTTCCTCGCTTGCTTGCATCCCCTCTTTCAGGACGATGATCGCCTTCACCGTTTCGCCGCGGTACGGATCAGGCACACCAACTGCCGCCGCCTCTTTCACCGCTGGATGTTCGTACAGCACTTCTTCGATTTCACGCGGATAAATGTTATAGCCGCCGGCGATGATCAGATCTTTTTTCCGGTCGACAATCGTCACATACCCTTCCTCGTCAATCGAAGCCAAATCGCCAGTGTACAGCCATCCGTCGCGCAGCGCCGCCGCCGTTTCTTCCGGCATGTTCCAATAGCCTTTCATCACTTGCGGTCCACGGATAATCAGCTCGCCGACTTCACCCGGCGGCAATTCCTGCGTGCCGGTCGCCACATCGACGACTTTGTATTCGGTGAGCGGCATGCCGATGCCGACCGTGCCCGGCTTGCGCGCCGCAAACGGCGGATTGCAATGCGTCACGGGCGATGCTTCCGACAAGCCGTATCCTTCAAGGATAACCGCTCCCGTTTTCGCTTCGAAGTCGCGCATCAATTCAAGCGGCATCGGCGCGCTGCCGCTGTTGCACGTTTTGATGCTGCTGATGCCGTACTGTTCGACGCCCGGCGTATTGGTAATCGCGACGTACATCGTCGGCACTCCCGGAAACACGGTCGGTTGCTTGTCGCGAATCGTCTCCAACACTTCTTTCAGCTCAAAGCGCGGCAGCAAAATGTTTTCCGCTCCTTGGTAAATGGCCAAGTTCATTCCCGACGTCATCGCGAACACGTGGAACAACGGGATGACGGTTAAATATCGCTCTTTCCCGAACTCAAATGTCCCTTTGAAAAATTCGGCGCATTGCAAGACGTTGGCGAAAATGTTGCGATGGGTGAGCATCGCCCCTTTTGAGCGCCCTGTCGTCCCGCCAGTATATTGCAACACAGCGACGTCATGCGTTGATTCGATCGACACCGGGCGCACAGCTCCGCTTCCTGCAGCAAGAAATTCGTCAAACGTGACATCTCCTTCAGCCAGCGAAACGGATGGCGGCGCTCCGAAGCTGACAGTGATCGCTTGTTTGACGGCTGTCTCCCCTCTGACAGCGGCAAGGCGCGGATAAAGCGGTTCATAAATGACGATCGTCTCGGCGCCGGAGTCTTTGAGCAAATAGGCAAGTTCGCGCTCAACAAGCATCGGGTTCACTTGTGTGACGATCGCGCCCGCCTGCAAAATGCCGTAGTAAGCGATGACATACTGTGGGCAGTTCGGCAGCATAATCGCGACGCGGTCGCCTTTTTGCACGCCGCGCGCCTGCAGCCTCGAGGTGAAACGGTTGACTGCTGCAGCGAGCTCGGCATAGGTGATCGTTTGGTCATAAAACGTCAGCGCCGGCTGGGAGCCGAATTCCGCCGCCCGTTCATGCAGTACATCGCATACCGTTTTGTCGGGAATATCCATATAGAACGAAATGTGTTCCGGATAAAGAGACAACGCCCGTTTTTCGCTCATTTGCGTTTCCTCCTTTTTTAATTAAATGCCGGTCGCGTGGCTGCCGCCGTCAACGACGAGGAGCGCGCCCGTGACAAAGGCGGACGCCGGGGAAGCGAGAAACAAGACGGCCCCTTTCAAGTCATCTTCGCCGCCAAAGCGGCCGAGCGGCGTATGCTCGAGCACTTTTTTCCCAACGCGTTCAAGAACGACTTTTGACATTTTCGTCGGGAAAAAGCCCGGCGCCACCGCGTTGACGCGAATGCCGTGCTTCCCCCATTTGGCTGCTAGGTCCCTCGTAAACGTAATAACCGCCCCTTTGCTCGTGTTGTAGCCGATCGTATTTAAAATGTCCGGGTGCGTGCCGCCAAGGCCGGCGACGGAAGCGATGTTGATGATGGCGCCGCCCGTTTGCTTCTCAATCATCACCTTGCCGGCCGCCTGGCTCATGAGAAACGTGCCGGTTACATTGACGTTCATCACCTTTTGCCATGCTTCAAGCGGCATCTCTTCGACCGGCGCTCCCCACGTCGCTCCGCTGTTGTTCACCAAAATATCGATGCCGCCAAACTCCTTCACCGTCGTTTCGACGACATGTTGGACATCATCCGGGTTCGTCACATCACACTTTAGCGCCAATGAACGGACGCCCAGCTGTTCCAACTTTTCTTTCACTTGCTCGCACGCCTCCACTTTGCGCGAGCAGACGACAACGTTCGCCCCCGCTTCGGCGAGGCCGACGGCGATTTGCTCGCCGAGCCCGCGCCCGCCGCCGGTGACGATGGCGGTTTTTCCTTCGATTTTAAACAAGTCCAACACATGCATAAACGCCACTTCCTCTCCCTTTATTGTTCATATGGACGCAACTCAAGCTTGGCTACTTGCTCTTTATGCACCTCATCCGGCCCGTCGGCCAACCGAAGCGTGCGCGAGTTCGCCCACATGGCAGCAAGCGGAAAATCGTTGCTCACCCCGGCGGCGCCGAACGCCTGAATGGCACGGTCGATGACCTTCAAAGCGACATTGGGCGCCACCACTTTAATCATCGCAATTTCTTTGCGCGCCGCTTTGTTGCCGACCGTATCCATCATGTACGCCGCCTTCATTGTCAACAGGCGCGCCTGCTCGATCTCAATGCGCGACTGGGCGATCCACTCGCGGATGACGCCGTGTTCAGCGAGCGGCTTGCCGAACGCCACCCGCGACTGTACGCGCCGGCACATGAGTTCAAGCGCTCGCTCCGCCGCTCCGATGAGGCGCATGCAATGATGGATTCGCCCCGGTCCAAGCCGCCCTTGGGCGATGGCAAATCCTTTCCCTTCTCCCCAAATGATGTTCTCTTTCGGCACTCGCACGTTGTCATACGTAATCTCCGCATGCCCGTGCGGCGCATGGTCAAAACCGAACACCGGCAGCATCCGTTCGATTTTCACCCCCGGCGTATCAAGCGGAACGATGATCATCGACTGCTGCTCATGCTTCGGGGCATCCGGATTCGTTTTCCCCATCACAATGGCGACTTTGCAGCGCGGGTCGCCGGCGCCGGACGACCACCATTTCCGCCCGTTGATGACGTATTCGTCCCCGTCGCGGACGATGGAAGCGCGAATGTTCGTCGCATCGCTTGACGCGACGTCCGGTTCGGTCATCGAAAAGCAGGAGCGGATTTCTCCGTTCAAGAGCGGGATGAGCCATTTCCGCTTTTGTTCTTCTGTTCCATAGCGGACGAGTACTTCCATGTTGCCGGTATCCGGCGCATTGCAGTTGAACACTTCCGGAGCGATGAGCGAACGGCCCATAATTTCGCAAAGCGGCGCGTATTCGACGTTCGTTAAGCCGGCGCCGTATTCGCTGTCCGGCAAAAACAAGTTCCAGAGCCCTTCTTTTTTCGCTTTTTCCTTCAGCTCTTCGATGATGGGCGGCACCCCTGACCATCTTGACTCTTGGGCGTTCAGCTGCTCCTCATACACCCTTTCGTTCGGATAAATGTACTCTTCCATGAAAGCGCTTAATTTTTTGATCAACTCTTGGACTTTCGGCGAATAGGAAAAGTCCATGTCATCCCCTCCCTGTATACTAACCGGTTAGTATGTGCCCTTTATTTCTACTATACCTCGACCAAAAGAAATATTCAATATTTTTTGATAAATATATCTCACATTCAAAAAAAGAGAGGACGAATCCGCCCCCCATGTCACTGTCTGATATAGCGTTTGTACAATGCTTGCGTGCCGCTGTTTTCCTCACCGGCTTGCGCCAGCTCCTCATACATTTGTTTGGCGAGCGCCAGCCCTGGCAGCGGCAAGTTCATCCGCTCGGCTTCCTCAAGCGCAATTTTCATATCTTTAATGAAATGCTTGACGTAAAACCCCGGAGCAAAATCGCCTGACAACATGCGCGGCGCCAAGTTGCTCAGCGACCAGCTGCCCGCCGCCCCTTTGGCGATGCTTTCCAACACTTTGAATGGATCAAGACCAGCCCGCTTCGCATACGCCATGGCCTCGCAAACGCCGATCATATTGGTGGCGATGGCAATTTGGTTGCACATTTTCGTATGCTGGCCGGCTCCAGCTCCTCCTTGCCGCACGATGTTCGTGCCAAGCCGCTCGAGAATCGGCTTGCACGCCAAAAAGACGTCCTCATCACCGCCGACCATAATCGTCAACGTTCCTTCGCGCGCACCGATGTCACCGCCGGACACCGGGGCGTCCAACGCGTGAATCCCTTTTTGCTTGGCTGCTTCATAAATGGACTTTGCAAGCGTCGGCGTTGACGTCGTCATATCGATGACATACGTTCCCGGCCGCGCATTCTCCAAAATGCCGCCTTCGCCGAAATACACTTGCTCGACATCGTGAGGATCGCCAACCATCGTGATGACGACATCCGCCTCCCGCGCCAAATCAGCGACCGTTTCCTTCCAAACCGCCCCTTCCTGAAGCAAGTCTTCCGCCTTTTCTTTTGTGCGTGTATAGACGAGAAGCGGATAGCCCGCCTTCAGCAAATGGCGCGCCATGCTTTTTCCCATGACGCCAAGGCCGATAAACCCGATCGTTTTCAACGCTGTCCTCTCCCTTCTTGTCCGTTTGGCCGCAAGCGCCCAGCGATCTGCCCACCACCTGCGCTTCGCTTAGCAGCGGAGGCTTCTTTCGAAAATCGTTAAATCGCTTTGACCATGCCGCCGTCGACGATCAACGCTTGTCCGGTGACGTACGAGTTCGCTTCGGACAATAGAAAGACGACGACGTTCGCAAATTCTTCCGGCGTCCCGTAGCGGCCGAGCGGAATGGCGCTTTTCATGCGCGCTTCCATTTCTTCTTTCGTAATGCCGAGTTTCTCGGCATTCACTTTGTCCAAAAAGGCGACGCGCTCCGTCGCGATCCGACCAGGAGCCACCGTATTGATTAAAATGCCATCCGAAGCCAGCTCAACAGCAAGCGTTTTCGTCAGCCCAACGATGCCAGTGCGGAACGTGTTGGATAAAATAAGTCCCGGAATCGGCTCTTTAATCGATGATGAGGCGATGTTGACAATTTTTCCTCCCTTTTTCTTTAAGTAAGGGAGCGCTTCGCGAATGAGGCGAATATAGCTCAACAAATTGAGCTCAAACGCATATTGCCAGTCTTCGTCGCTCACCGTTTCAAACGTTCCCGCCGGAGGGCCGCCGGCGTTGTTGACGAGCAAATCGATCGTCCCAAACGTCTCGACCGTTTTGGCGACAAGCTGGCGAATGTCGTCGGCGTTGGTGACATCTGTGCGCGTATAAGCGACGCGTCCCTTATGTAAACTGTTCAATTCTTCCGCCACTTCGTGCAACTTTTCTTCGTTTCGGCTCGTGATCATCACGTTTGCTCCTTCAAGCACAAGCGCCCGGGCGATCGCCTTGCCAAGCCCTTGGCTCGAGGCAGCGACAAGCGCCGTTTTTCCCGCCAATCCAAGTTCCATCGTCATCCCTCCAACAAAAGAATGGGTGTTACGTAACCATATTCGCGCTCATTCGTCATTTTCCTTCTTTCGATCAGCGAAAAAAGTGATCCGCTGGGCGGATCACCTCTCTTCGAAAAGCGACTGAAACCGTTTCATCTCTTCCTCGACGTCAAGGCGATCAACGTGAAACGGATTCGGATTGGCAGCCTTCATCGGATCAGCATCAGTCCGCACCCCAATCGCCTCGGCGCCGTCGGCGGTCGGATCGTTGATGACGCTTTCACGCGCGCCGTCGCGGTAAAACATGTGCGGGTGATCGTTTCGTCCACGCTCTGGCATCAAATTCCCCCCTTTTTTCCGGTAGTGTTCCGTAAGACATGGAAAATCATTCACCGATCAGGGAAAGGCGGGAAAAAGAAAGAGCCCGCGCATCGCAGGCTCCCCTTTTCCTTCCTAATCAACTTTCAAGCAGCAAATCTTCCGGATTTTCGATCAAGTCTTTCACCGTTTTTAAGAACCCTACGGCCTCTTTGCCATCGATGATGCGGTGGTCGTACGACAAGGCGACGTACATCATGGGACGGTTTTCGATCCGCTCTTCATCGACGGCGACCGGACGCAGTTTGATCGAATGCATCCCTAAAATGCCGACTTGCGGCCCGTTGAGAAGCGGGGTCGACAGAAGCGAACCGAACACACCGCCGTTCGTGATCGTAAACGTGCCGCCTTGCAAATCGGCGAGCGACAACTTGTTGCTGCGCGCTTTTGCGGCCAATTCGGCAATGTCGCGCTCAATTTCAGCGAAGTTTTTCCGGTCGCAGTCGCGCACAACCGGAACGACAAGCCCTTCGTCCGTCGACACGGCGACGCCGATATCATAATATTTTTTCAACAAAATTTCGTCGCCTTGAATTTCCGCATTGACGTACGGATATTTTTTCAGCGCGGCGACAGCCGCTTTGACGAAAAATGACATAAAGCCGAGGCGGACGTCATGCTCTTCGAAAAATTTATCTTTTTTCCGCTTGCGCAGATCGATGACCGCCGACATGTCAATTTCGTTAAATGTCGTCAACATGGCGGTCGTTTGTGTCACTTCAAGCAGCCGTTTGGCGATCGTTTGCCGACGGCGCGACATTTTTTCGCGGATGACCGGCTTGCCGGCCTCAGCGGTTGGAACGGCGGCCGGCGTCGACGTCGGCGCGGCTTGCGGCGCCGGCTGCGGAGCGGCGGCCGGCTGGGCGGCAAACGAGGCGACGTCTTGTTTGCGCACGCGTCCAAGCGGATCAACGGTCGGCACTTGCGTCAAGTCGATCCCTTTTTCACGCGCCATTTTCCGGGCGGCCGGAGAGGCGATTGGCCGCTGGCTCGGCGCCTGGGCAACCGCAACCGGCTGCGGCGCTGGCTGCTCAGCACGGTCGACCGGCACAGCCGGTTTTGGTTCCTCGGCCAGCTGCGGCGCCTTCTCTGGTGCAGGCGGTGCCGACGCCGCTCCTTCTCCGATAATGGCGATCGCTTGACCGACCGCAACCGTATCGCCTTCATTGGCAAGCAGCTGTTGCAAAACACCCGACTCTTCCGCCATAATTTCCACGTTCACTTTATCCGTTTCAAGCTCGCAAATCGATTCTCCTTTTTCCACGTAGTCGCCCGGTTTTTTCAGCCATTGGGCGATCGTTCCCTCCGTGATGGATTCTGCTAACTCTGGGACTTTGATCTCAGCCACGTTGATGCCCTCCTCAAATGTTCCGTAGTCATCATTCATGCTTCGTCAATGCACAGCGGATGATGCGCTCTTGCTCTTTTCGGTGGACGACCGGATCGCCTTCCGCCGGGCTGGCCCGCCGGCGCCGCCCAATGTAGCTGACATCGACACCCTCTGGAGCCAACGCCCGCAGGTGCGGCTCCATATACGTCCACGCGCCCATGTTTTTCGGTTCTTCCTGCACCCAGACGAGCTCTTTGACGTTCGGATAGCGGGCGATGATGTCTCTCACTGCTTCTTCCGGGAATGGGTACAGCTCTTCAATGCGCACGACGTGCAGCCAATCGAGCCCTTCGGTTTTGCCGATCTGTTCGGCTAAATCGATCATCAATTTTCCGGTGCCAAACACGATGCGTTCCACTTTGCCAGCGTCAGCGCCCAATCCCGGCTGTTCCAGCACCGGCGAGAACGCACCGTCAACGAACGCTTCCGCATCCGATGCCGCCAGCGGATGACGGAGCAAGCTTTTTGGCGTCATAATGATGAGCGGACGCACTTCTTCCCTTGTCAACAGCGCCGCCTGCCGCCGCAAAATATGGAAATATTGCGCGGCCGTCGATAAGTTGGCAACCGTCCAGTTGTTTTCCGCCGCCAGCTGCAAAAAGCGCTCGACGCGGCCGCTTGAATGTTCCGGGCCCTGCCCTTCGTAGCCGTGCGGCAAGAGCATGACAAGCCCAGATTTTTGCCCCCATTTCGCCCGGCCGGATGAAATGAATTGATCAAACATTACTTGCGCCATGTTGGCGAAGTCGCCAAATTGCGCTTCCCACAGCACGAGCGTCTCCGGCGCGTACACGTTGTATCCGTATTCATAGCCGAGCACGGCGGCTTCCGTCAGCGGGCTGTTGTACACGACAAATGACGCTTTGGCGCCGCTGATATGGTGAAGCGGCACATACTCTTTGCCGGTTTTGACGTCATGCAGCACTAAATGGCGCTGTGCGAACGTGCCGCGCTGCGAATCTTGACCAGTCAGACGGATCGGCACCCCGTCTTGCAAAATCGTGGCGAACGCCAAAATTTCCGCGTGCGCCCAATCGACTTTGCCGTTTTGCGCAAACACGCCGCTTCGCCGTTTTAAAATGCGCTCAAGCTTGTTAAAGACGTTGAATCCGTCCGGAAACTGCAACAATTCTTCGTTCACACGATGGAGCACGTCTTTCGCCACGCTTGTTTTCACTTCCGGCAGCCGATCGACGACCGGTTTGGGCGGATCCATGATGAAATCAAGCTCGTCTTCGTTTTTCGGCACCCGCTCATAGGCGATTTTCAGCCGTTCCGCCACCTCTTGCTCCATTTCGTCGACTTCCCGCTCGGTGATGATCCCTTTTTCCATCAATTTTTGCGCATACAGCCGGCGTACGGTCGGATGTTGGTTGATGATCGCGTACATCGTCGGGTTCGTCGCCATCGGCTCATCCATTTCATTATGACCGAAACGGCGGTAACCGATTAGGTCAATGACAAAGTCTTTTTTAAACCGCTGGCGGTAGGCAAACGCCAAGCATGCGGCCGCCAAACAAGCCTCCGGGTCGTCGGCATTGACGTGCACAATCGGCACCTCAAACCCTTTCGCCATATCGGAAGCATACGTCGTCGAGCGTGAATCGTAACTCTCCGTCGTAAAGCCAATCATGTTGTTGGCGATGATATGGATCGTCCCGCCGGTCGTATAGCCGCGCAGCTGGCTTAAGTTGAGCGTTTCCGCGACGATCCCTTGTCCCGGGAACGCGGCATCGCCGTGAATCAAGATGGCAAACGACGCATCAGTATTTTGCACCGGCACGCCTGGTTTTGTCCGATCTTCTTGCGCGGCGCGCGTGTAGCCAAGCACAACCGGATTGACCACTTCGAGATGGCTTGGGTTGTTAGCGAGCGTAATCCGCATCGTATGCGCGCTTTTATTGCGAAGGCGGCGCGCCGCCCCTAAGTGGTATTTGACATCGCCCGTCCACCCGTACGTGATCGCCACTGACCCTTCAGACGGAATGAAATTTTTGCTTTCCGCATGCTGAAACTCAGCGAAAATCATTTCGTACGGCTTGCCGAGCACGTGAGCCAGCACATTCAGCCGGCCGCGGTGCGCCATGCCGATGTTGACGGCATCGATTTCATGTTCGATCGCCTGCCTGACAAGCTCATCCAAAAGCGGCACCATGGCGTCAAGCCCCTCAATCGAAAACCGCTTTTGCCCGACGTACGTCCGATGGATGAATTTTTCAAACCCTTCGACTTCCGTCAAGCGACGCAACAAGGCGACCCGCTCTTTGTTCGCCAGGCTCGGATAGTACGCTCCGGACTCAATTTGCTGGATGAGCCAGTTCCTTTCTTCTAGATTATGTACTTGCGAGAATTCAAACGCGATTTTATCGGTATAAACTTTGCGCAAGTGCAAGATGGCATCCCAGCCGTTTTGAACATGGGCCGGAGCATGCGGGCAAAGGAACGCAACTGGAATGCGCTTTAAGTCCTCTTCCGTCAAATCGTACTCGTCAAGCTCGAGACGGCGCAGCTTTTTCTCTTCTTTGACGAGCGGATTCGTGTCGGCAGCCAGATGACCATAATGGCGAATGCTGTCCGCCAGCTTGACAGCGGCGACAAGCTTGCTGAAGGCGTTCGGCGTTTCCGGCAGCCGAAATGTTTGGTGTGTTTGTGCCACACCGCCGTCTGCCGGTGAAACCGGCTCTTCGACAACCGGCGCCCCCCACTGTTCGAATAATCGTTTCAGTTCCGGGTCGACACTGTCCGGGTCATCGAGATACTGTTCATACATGTCGATGACATAACCGAGGTTCGGCCCGTAAAACTGGCTCCACGGTTGAGCGTAGTTCGTCTGTTTTGCCATCGTGAAAAAACCTCCACCTTGTTTTCGCATCGTTTGGGCTGGCAACAGCTATGCATAAAAGTCCTCATTGCGCTGCCAGCATCCCCAAACGTACAGCAAAATAACGGTATAAACGTTTTCACTATTTATTTTAGCACTATCGCTCACTAAAATCGACGAAGAAGCTGAAAAAATTTCACTTATTATCATTGTATGAATACAAAAAAGATCGTGACTGCACGGCGGCGGGACATTCATGATTTTAAGTAAACGCCGACCGACATTCATCTCCCGCTTATTTTGGACTGCACCCTGTACAAAGCGAAAGTGAAAGTCTCCTATTCGAAAATGATTGAACGCCTCTTGCCTGCGCAAACGTTTAGCGGTGGGAGATTCTTTGGAATAACCGCTCCACGACAGGCTTGCCAGCCAAGCCATCCTCGTGTGTCCCACGGTTCCGTTGTCTTACGAAGACAGCAAGCGAAATCCTTCTTTATTTTGGGCGGCGTTAGGGAACATCCTTGATGCTTCATCCCCCACTTACGCACGCGGAAATGGGAGCCTTCTCGGCTGGAGATGATAAAAAAGGCGCCCCGTTGCCGCTAGGACGCCTTCCATTTTTTATGAAATCTTAAACTTCTCAACCAGTTGTTTCAACTGCCGGCTCATTTCGCTTAACGCCTCCGCCGATTCGGTCACCGTCGAAAGCGCCTGCAACTGATCATCAGCCGAAGCAGCCACTTCTTCCGCCGCTGCCGCTGCTTGTTGGGCGATGGCGGCGATGTTTTGCATCGCCCCGACGACATCGTCTTTGCTCGCGTTCATCCGCTTTGCTTCCTCCATAATCCCAGCGAGCGCTGTTGCCACTTGCTCCATCATGCCAGTGATTTTGACAAATGAATCGCCGGTCGTGTGCACCGCTTCCCGCTGTTCGTCGTACGCCTGCTTGGAGCGGCGGACCGCCTCCATCACCAGCCCGGCTTGCTGCTGGATGGCGGCGATCGTCGCGCGGATCATCTCCGTCGCTTTCGCGGATTGTTCGGCCAGCTTGCGCACCTCATCGGCGACAACGGCAAACCCTTTCCCATGCTCGCCAGCCCGCGCCGCCTCGATGCTGGCGTTTAACGCCAGCAAATTCGTCTGTCCGGAAATGGCCGTGATCGTTTGAATGACACCGTCAATTTCATCCATCTTTTTCACAAGGTCGCTAATGACATTTTCTACAGACTCGAGTTCATTTTTCGCTTCCTCCGATTTTTTCTGCAAAATGTTTAAATGCTCCAAGCCGTCGTAGCTCGCGGTTTTCGTTTCATCGGACAGCGACTCCATGCCAGCCGTCGCATTCGTGACCGCTTCGATTTGCTGCGACAGCGCCGTCGTCCGCTCATTGATCGTATCAAGGCTTCCTGCTTGATCGGTCGTTCCTTTGGCGATTTCGCCGATCGCTTTGGCCACTTGTTCGCTTGTCGCCATCGTTTCCTCTGAGACGGCGCTTAAATGATCAGCCGAGGCGGCCAGCTCGTTGACCGATCGGTTCACTTCGCCGATCAGCGCGCGCATATGATCGATCATCTCGTTAAAATGGCGGGCGAGGCGGCCGATTTCATCTTTGCCAACGGTGCGCACTTGCACGGTCAAATCACCGCCCGCTGCCTTTTCGACTTGCTCTTGCAGCGCCACAATCGGCCTTGTGATCGAGCGCGCCAAGAAATAAACGACGACCAAAGCGATGATGAACGCAATCACCGTAATGACAAGCATCGTCATCCCAAGTGAGCGGCTCATCGCGGATAAATCGCTTTCTCTATAGACAGCGCCGACTTTCCAGCCGAGCTCTGGAATCGTAGTGAAGTAAATCACCCGCCGTTCGCCGTCTTGCTCATATTCGTGCATTCCTTTTTCATGCTCGAGCATATAGCGGACCGTCGCGTTTTTCGCCATGTTTTTCCCCTTGTATTGTGGGTGGACGACCGCCGTCCCCTTCGCGTCAAACAGCACCGGATAGCCGTGATAGCCGACGTCGCTCGCATTGACGATTCTCGTCACCGCATCGAGCGTCATATCGATGCCAATGACCGCAACAATGCGGCCGTTTTCGCTCACTGCTTTGGCCAACGTCACAACGTGCTTGCCGGTAATGGCATCGACATAAGGTTCGGTCCACACGACTTCATCCGGCCGCTTCATCGCTTCTTTATACCACGGGCGGCTCGTCGGATCGTATCCGTCCGGGAGCTCTGTCATCGGCGATATATACATTTTCTTCTGCTCCGTGCCAATATAGATGAATTGCACATTCTCATGCAGGCGCAAAAACGTGCGGAACTGTTTCTCAAGCTGCAGCCACATTTTTTCATCTTGAACCATTTGCAAAGCCAACGGCGATTCACTGAATTGCACTAAGCTATTCTCCTCACTTTGAAAACTGTCGCGAATATCGCCGAGCAGTCCGTCAAGCGCCGTCTGCGCCCGCTGTTTCACGTCAGCATCCACCATCTTCCGCATTTGCACAACCCCAACGAGTTGTGTTGCTGCCAATGAAATCACTAACAATAAAGCCATCAAGACGATCAATTTGCTGCGCAATGTCCGGAACACTCGCTATTTCTCCCCTCTGTTTCCTCTTTTTGTCGCACTAATTTTCATTATACAAAGGACGATCGGCCCCCGTCTATAGGAGGACCTTCTTAATTCATACATAACGAATCGACGCACATGAGACAATAAACGAGAGGAAGGTGAATGACAATTGGGCGCCATCGAACACGAAGGATATCGATTTGAGATCGAATACAGCGTCTTGCTGCAAAAAGGGGCGCTGCACGTTTATCGCGACGGTGAATTGATTGAGGAAATTGAGTTTGCATTTTGCGGCGAAAAGCCCGATGAACAGCAAATCGAAGCGCTTGTGAGCGAGTATGTCGAGCAAAAAACCTCCGGCCGCTGTTAGTTGTCGGAGGCTTTTCTTGCCATTTTTTCGCGTTTTCCGTTATGATGAAGGTAAAAAAGCAAGGGGGATCGGCATGTACGATAAACGTTTATACGTCTTTGACGGCAACACCCCGCGCGAAGCAGTCATCCGCAACTATACGACAGACGACTTCGCTGATCTCATCCGCGTGCAGCAAGAAAGTTTTCCGCCCCCGTTTCCATCGGAGTTATGGTGGAACGAGGAACAATTAACCAACCATGTCACCTTGTTTCCCGAAGGAGCGCTTTGCGTCGAAGTCGAAGGGCGCATCGTCGGATCGATGACCGGCTTGATCGTTGATTTTGATCCAGCCCATGCCGATCATACATGGGAAGAGATCACCGACGGCGGCTACATCCGCAACCACCGCCCGGATGGCAACACGCTGTATGTCGTCGACATTTGCGTCTCGCCGCCATACCGGAAGCTCGGCCTCGGCAAGTGGCTCATGCAGTCGATGTATGAAGTCGTCGTCCATCTCGGCCTTGACCGGCTGCTCGGCGGCGGGCGGATGCCTGGCTACCATCGACATGCGGCTGAACTATCGCCGGAAGCCTACATCGACAAAGTCGTTGCTGGCGAGCTGAACGATCCGGTCATTACATTTTTGCTCCGTTGCGGGCGCACCCCGCTGGCGGTCGTTCACAATTATTTGGAAGATGAGGAATCGCGCAACTATGCCGTCCTGATGGAATGGCGCAATCCGTTCAAGCAAAAACAAGGACACAATTGACAGAAACGAAAAAAAGGAATCACCAGCATCGGCCGCGAACTAAGAAAAGGAGAACGACCGACAGAAAGGAATCGCGGCCGATGAAATCGATTTTGTATAGTGATCCGCTTGCTCCTTTGCTTATTCGCAATGAATTGTTTTCCCTGCTGCCAGCGCACATTTCCCGTTTGACCGTCGTTTGCATCGGCAGCAACCGTATCAACGGCGACAGCCTAGGGCCGTTCGTCGGCACGCTGCTTGAAAACGCCTATCCGGATCATCTAACCGTAATCGGCACACTCAGGCAACCTGTCGATGCGACAAACATCCGACGCGTTTCCGAGCAATTGCAAAACGAACACGGAGCATATGTAGTGGCGATCGACAGCATTGTCGGGCCGCAGCCGTTTGTCCATACGATCGCCATCCGCCCTGGCGCCCTTTCCCCTGGCACTGCGCTTGGCAAATCGCTGCCATCGATTGGCGACATCAGCATGATGGGCGTCGTGATGGAAGATACCGCCGATATGAGCGCACTTCCGTACACGAATTTGCACATTGTTTACCAAATGGCGAAAGTCATCGCTTTAGGCCTTTCACTTACGATCCGGCAGCGGTATGGCTATGAATCATCGACACCGTTGTTGGCTTGAACAGAGCGCGGAAACATATGTCTTGCCTTTAAAGGCAAAAAAAGGCGCAGCGGCCGATTCATGCCGTTGCACCTTTCGCTATGATCAAGCCATATGGAACGTTCGTTTGACAAACGACACGACTTCCTCAGCCGTGCCGAGCGACAACACTGTCTCTTTCACGCAGACCGCATCCTCTTTTGACAGCCGCTTCAACTGGGCGCGCGCCGGCAAAATCGAGGTGGCGCTCATGCTGAACTCATCAAGGCCAAGGGCAAGCAAAATCGGAATGGCGATCGGGTCGCCGGCCATTTCCCCGCACATCCCAACCCATTTCCCTTCGCGGTGAGCGGCGTCAATGACATAGCTGATGAGCCGCAAAATGGCCGGGTTGTACGGTTGATATAGATACGACACCCTCTCATTCATCCGGTCGGCCGCCATCGTATATTGGATTAAATCGTTTGTGCCGATGCTGAAGAAATCGACTTCCCTGGCAAAC
The DNA here is from genome assembly GCF_003595605.1 of [Bacillus] caldolyticus. Lineage (NCBI taxonomy): Bacteria > Bacillati > Bacillota > Bacilli > Caryophanales > Anoxybacillaceae > Geobacillus > [Bacillus] caldolyticus. Next base: position 988,703 of record NZ_CP025074.1, read on the forward strand.
TGATCGGCCATGACGGCGGCAGCCGGGATTTCCACCATCATGCCGACTTCAATGTCATCGGCGACCGGGACGCCTTGGCGGAGGAGCGCTTCTTTTTCTTCGAGTAAAATCGCTTTCGCTTGGCGGAATTCATCGAGCGTCGCAATCATCGGGAACATGATTTTCAAATTGCCGTGCACGCTCGCCCGCAGCAAGGCGCGCAGCTGCGTGCGGAACATGTCTTGCATTTCCAGGCAAAGGCGAATGGCTCGAAACCCTAAAAACGGGTTCATCTCTTTTGGCAAGTGTAAATACGGGAGCTCTTTGTCGCCGCCAATGTCAAGCGTACGCACAACGACCGGCTTGCCATTCATTTGTTCAAGCACCGTTTTGTAAGCCGCAAACTGTTCGTCTTCCGTAGGCAGCTCGGATCGTCCCATGTATAAAAATTCCGTGCGATACAATCCGATCCCTTCCGCCCCGTTGGCCAACGCTCCTTTCACATCGTCCGGCGTGCCGATATTGGCCGCCAGCTCAACGTGCACGCCATCAGCGGTGACCGTCGGTTGATCGACAAGCTTCGCCCATTCCGCTTTTTGCTCCTCATAGCGAGCCCGCTTCTCCTCATAACGCGCAAGCAGCTCCGGAGACGGATTGACGACGACTTGACCGTCGAGCCCATCGACGATGACCATGTCGCCGTTTTTTACTTCCGCCGTTACCGCCTTCGTGCCGACGACAGCCGGAATTTCGAGCGAGCGGGCCATAATGGCCGAGTGCGACGTTCGCCCGCCGATGTCGGTGGCAAATCCTTTCACATATTGGCGGTTCAGCTGCGCCGTATCGGATGGCGTCAAATCCTCAGCGATAATGACGACCTCTTCGGAAATGAGGCTCGGATTGGAGATCGTCACGCCAAGCAAATGGGCGAGGACGCGCTTCGTCACATCGCGGATATCGGCGGCCCGCTCTTTCATATACTCATTGTTCATGCCTTCAAACATGGAAATGAAAAACGATGCCGTTTCATGGAGCGCATATTCCGCATTCACTTGTTCTGTTTTGATTTTTTCCTTAATCGGGTTCAGCAATTCTGGGTCGTCAAGCACAAGCAAGTGGGCGGCAAAAATGGCGGCTTTGTCTTCACCAATCTTTTCCAAGGCATGCTGTTTGATGGCTTCCAGCTCTTCTTTCGCTTTCGCGACCGCCGCCTCAAGCCGCGCAATTTCCGCCTCGACGTCGGCGACCGTCCGTTTTTCGGCCGCCAAATGAGGCGTTTCCAAGCGGTATGCCTTGGCGATGGCGATGCCGCTTGAAGCGGCGATGCCATGAATCGTCTTTTCCATTATTCCGCAAGGCCTTCCTTTGCCAACGTATCGGTTAACGCCGCCATTGCTTCTGCCGCATCGGCCCCTTCTGCCGTGATTTTGATCGTCGCCCCTTTCGGAATTCCTAACGACATGACGCCCATGATCGATTTCAAGTTCACCGTTTTGCCGTTGTACTCAAGCTGGATTTCGCTGTTGAATTTGCTCGCTGTTTGCACCAAAATCGTCGCCGGACGAGCGTGGATGCCGGAATCAGAAACGACTTTAAACGTTTTTTCTGCCATGTCCATCATTCCCCTTTTCTTCAATTTTTTCTTTGCCATCATATCAAATGCAGGGGCGGGGAGGCAACGGAAAATGCTTGGCCCCGCCCCGCCGCGAATAAGCAGTTTAGCTGAGCGTAACAACAGCGTCTTCTCCTCGAGCAACCGGGCCTTGCTTGTTGATGTGAACCGTTTCGCCGGCTTCGAGATTCGTGAAAATCACCGGCGTGACGATCGATGGCGCGTTCTGTTTTACATAATCAAGGTCGACGCGCAAAATCGGCTGCCCTTTTTTCACTTCGTCGCCTTCCTTGACAAGCGCTTCAAACCCTTGGCCGTTCAGCTTCACCGTGTCGATGCCGACGTGGATTAACATTTCATGCCCGCCGGCCGACTGAATGCCAATGGCGTGCTTCGTCGGAAATACGTTGATGATTTTGCCATCAACCGGAGAGACGACCGTGCCGTCCGTCGGCATGACCGCGAAGCCGTCGCCCATCATTTTTTGCGAAAACACTTGGTCCGGCACTTCAGCGAGCGGAACGACCTCTCCTGACATCGGCGAAGCAATCGTTTCGGACTTCGCGGCTTCCGAGGCCGCTGCTTTCGGTTTCTCTTCCGCCCGGGCCGGCGCTTTTCCTTGCATGATGTCTTGAATTTGCCCTTTTAACATATCCGATTTCGGACCGAAAATCGCTTGCACGTTGTTGCCGACTTCAAGCACCCCTGCGGCGCCGAGCGCTTTCAACCGGTCTTTATCGACCCGGCCGATATCATGGACCGAAACGCGCAAACGCGTAATGCATGCGTCCAAATGTTCGATGTTTTCCTTTCCGCCAAGGGCGGCGAGCACTTCGTACGGCAGATCGCCAGCGGCGGCTGCCTCGGCTTTCGGTGCTTCCTCGACCGTTTTTTCCCGGCCCGGCGTCGCCAAATCCCATTTGCGGATCGCAAAGCGGAATCCGAAATAATAAATCACGGCAAACACCAAGCCGACCGGAATGACAAGCCACCATGCCGTCCGGTTTGGCAGAACGCCAAACAGCAAGAAGTCAATGACCCCGCCGGAGAAGGTCATCCCGATTTTGACGTTCAACAGGTGCATGATCATAAACGACAAGCCGGCAAAGACGCAGTGAATGGCAAACAGCGCCGGGGCGACGAACAAGAACGAAAATTCGATCGGTTCGGTAATCCCGGTCAAAAACGATGTCAACGCGGCCGACCCCATGATGCCGGCAACGACTTTTTTGTTTTCCGGTCGCGCTTCGTGGTAGATCGCGAGCGCCGCTGCCGGGAGACCGAACATCATAAACGGGAATTTCCCGGTCATGAACGTGCCGGCCGTCAATTTGACCCCGTCTTTCAGTTGCTCGAAAAAGATTTTTTGATCGCCATGGACCACTTGCCCGGCTTTATTGACGTACTCGCCAAATTCAAACCAAAACGGTGCATAGAAAATATGATGCAAACCAAACGGAATGAGCGCCCGTTCGATGACGCCGAAAATGAACGCGGCCAACGTTTTGTTCGCATCGATCATATTGTGCGAAAACGCATTGAGCCCGTGCTGAATCGGCGGCCAAACGAATGTCATGAGAATGCCAAGCACGACTGCGGACGCCGCCGTCACGATCGGCACGAACCGCTTGCCGGCGAAAAAGCCGAGATATTGCGGAAGTTCGATATTGAAGTATTTGTTGTACATGTACGCTGCCAAAATCCCGACGATAATCCCCCCAAATACGCCGGTTTGCAGCGTCGGGATGCCGAGAATGTTGGCGTACGACGGGTCGGCGCCGACCATATCGGCCGTTACACCTAAGATGACGCTCATCGTCACATTCATAATCAAGTAGCCGATGATCGCCGCCAAGCCCGCGACTCCGTCCCCGCCGGCAAGGCCGATCGCCACACCAACCGCAAACAAGAGCGACAAGTTGGAGAAGACGATGCCGCCTGCTTGCTCCATCACATTGGAGATGAGCACGACCCAATCGGCTTTTAATGCGGGAATTTTATCCGTGAGCGCCGGGTTTTTCAAGGCGTTGCCAAGCGCCAACAAAATCCCGGCCGCCGGCAAGATCGCCACCGGCAGCATGAGCGCTTTCCCGACCTTTTGCAGCGTGCCAAACGCTCGTTTCATCTTCATAACCTCCTTTAGTTTCCTTTTCTTAAGTTTTACAGCAAACGACCGATTCATGTACCGAAAATGAAGCGGGCGTTTCCGAGGGAGCCGGCGCAATAAAAAAGGCATGACTAAAGAGAGACAAAAAGAACGCTTACAACAGCGCAAAGATGAATTCGCAGCTGTTGCCGCCTTATTTGCCCTCTTTACTCATGCCTGATCGAGTCAGTAACACGTAAAGCGAGACAACCTATGCAGTTGTATTGTTCTTTTTCTCCGCCAGCCGTTGCAAATGCAACGTCAAATAGACCGCCTCGGCATCGTCCGCCGGCAGATGAAGCGTTTGCTGCATGACTTTGACCAACTTCCATGCTAGATTATAGCATAATGGATACGCTTCCTTCAAGATTTTCGACAAATTTTTTGGTTCTTCGACTTTTTCGCCTTTTTTCATCCGCTCAATCGCATAGCGCAAGTGACGGACAAACCGCAAATAATGAACGCTCTCGCGGTCGATGTCAACGCCAAGCTGTTGCTCGACGATCTTGACAAGATCAGCAATGAGCTGGGAATATCGATTCGCTTCCGACACGCTTTGCTTGGAAATCGCGCTATGAATATGAAGGGCAATAAAGCCTGCCTCTCCTTCAGGCAGCACAATCCCGAGCTTTTGTTCAATCATGCGGGCCACTTCATTGGCAATTTCATATTCCAACGGATACAAGCTTTTCGTCTCAGCCAAAAACGGGTTTTTGACATCCAATCCTTGTTCAAGCCGCTTTAATGTAAAAGCGATATGGTCCGTCAGCGCCACATGGATGTGCTCGTCGAGCGGCGCGCCCACGCGTTGCTGAATATGTTGAACCACCTCGCTCATGAGGGCGATGAATTCTTCGCTCAATTCCGGAAGCAGCTTTTTGTATTGCTCTTGTTCGCGTTCGTTTTTCAGAACGAAACATTTTTCCACAGCGCTCTTGGCAATCTCGTCCCCCCGTTTTTTGCCGAAGCCGATTCCTTTGCCGAGCAAAACGACTTCGCCATATGCCGGATGGGAAGCGATTAACACGTTGTTGTTGAGCGTTTTTTCGACGCGAAACGGCTGTTCCATCAGCCTCCCTCCTTTCCGCACCCATCGTCTGCCGCTAGTCTATGCAGACTACATTATAAACCGGATGGGCCATCGCTCTCAATGACGTTTTTTGGATGGGACGCCGCTCTTCTCGACATACTAATGGGAGGGAGGAAAGAATATGCCATACGTATCGATCAACCAACGAGTCCGCCTTTACTATGAGGAAAAAGGAGAAGGAACACCGCTTTTGTTCATCCATCCCCCAGGAATGGGGCATGCCGTTTTTTGCCGCCAAGAACCGCTCGCCCGCCATTTTCGCCTTATTTTGTATGATATGCGTGGAAACGGGCGAAGCAGTTCGTCAGATGCACCGATCACCGTACCGCTGCTTGCCGACGACATTTCCGTATTGCTCCGCGCCCTCGGCGTTCGGCGCGCCATCATTTGCGGCTACTCAAACGGCGGATCCATTGCGCTTGATTTCGCGCTCCGCTATCCCGAGCATGTCGAACAGCTCGTTTTGATCGGCGGGTTTCCGGAAGTGTGCACCCCGCTTTTGTTCAGCGAGTTTTTGCTCGGCATCTCCGCCGCAAAACTTGGGGCCATCCCGCTGCTTGCGGCGGCTCTTGCTTGGGGGCACAAAACGAACTGGCGCGAATGGCAGCTGTTGCGGCGGTACGCCCGGCTGACCCATAAACGGGATTTAAACGCCATGTACCAGGCTGGGCTTGTTTATGGATGCACAAAACAACTGTCTTCCCTCCGCTTGCCCGTGCTCCTTATTTATGGAGCACGCGATCGTTACATCCATCCGTATATCGCTATGTTCCAACGTTATGTGCCGCATGCAGATATTGTGTTTATTGACCAGGCCCGCCATCAAATTCCGACGAAACATAGCAGCGAACTAAACAGCATTTTGCGGGCATACGGCAAGCGGAGCGAAACTGGCCGAAAGGAGGGGATCGCATGTCGAACAAAGGAAGACAAAACAAGGTGAGCCAAGAAGTAGCCAACCCGACCGTCTCCAAGGCGGAGGCAGAAATGGCCAAAGACAGCGTGGATACGGCCAAGCAAGCGAAAAAGAACCGCTCGTAGCGACAGCGAGGCTGCCCTTTTTTGGGGACAGCCCCGCTGTTTTGCCGCTATAGCGCCGGCCATCGGCCCGGCTGCCCACTTCGACGGCGACTAGGCCGTCCGGCGCACCGGATGAAGACGGCTGAAAATCATCTTCAATAACGGCGGCGTCACAACAGTCGTTACCAATACGACGATGATCATGACCGCAAACATGTTCCCATCAAGCAGGCCGGCTTCCAAGCCGATGCCGGCGATGATGAGCGCCACCTCACCGCGCGACACCATGCCAGCGCCGACCGCCAGCGAGCTTCCCCACGAAAATCCGGCCCATTTTGCCCCCAGCGCGGCGCCGACAAGCTTTGTCAAAATCGCGAGCGCACTCCAACCGACAATCAGCGGCCAATGCTCGACGATGCCGGAAAAGTCGGCCGCAACCCCGATGGAGGTAAAAAAGACAGGGACAAACAAAGAATAGGCGATCGTTTCCACTTTCTCAAATACTTCTTCCCGATAGTCCGTAAAACTCGCGCCAAGCCCGGCCATATAGGCGCCGATGATCGCCGCCACCCCCATCGCCTCAGCAAAATAGGCAAATGCAAAACAGATGACCAGCCCGGCCGAGACAACCGCCTCTGTCACACGCAACGGGGCAAACCACTTTAATACGAGCGGGATGGCTTTCCAAGCGAGCAAAATGGCGACGGCAAAAAAAACAGCTTTTTTCAGCACGACCGCACCAAGCTCGACGTCGCCGCCAGTTAGGCTTAATAAAAACGCCAAGGCAATGACGACCAGCACGTCGTCGATGACCGCCGCGCCAAGAATCGCTGATCCTTCCTTCGATTGCAGCTGTCCCATCTCTTTGAGCGCCTGCACGGAAATGCTGACGCTCGTTGCGGACAGCAAAAGTCCGAGGAAAAGAGCCGTGCCGGTTTCCATGCCGAACGCTGCGCCGGCCGCATACCCGGCGAGCAGCGGAACGAGAATGCCAAGCACTCCGACCGCCACAGCAGCTTTTCCAGTGCGCCGAAACTGGTCCATATCCGTCTCAAGGCCGGCGATAAACATAAGCAAAATGACGCCGATTTGACTTAACTCCTGCAAAAGATCCGTATCCTCGATCACACCGAACACGCTCGGGCCAAGCACAATGCCGATGAGCAGCTTGCCGAGCACGGCGGGCTGGCCAAGGCGCACGGCCGCATCACCGGCAAGTTTGGCGGCGAACAAAATGACCGCCAGTTGGGCAATCAACATCCCTTCACACTCCTTCGCTTTAAGTCTCTTTTTCGAATTACGTTTATCATGCGTGGAAGGTTTCACTTTTATCATTTCCCGAATTCAGGCCAAAACGAAACATCTCCCTTAGTTGTCTTACCGCTATCGACGCCGCGCCGGGCCAAGCCGGCAAACAAAGAAGCGTTTCATGTTCCAAACCGCTATGTGCCGACATTGCCTATGGTGATCGGCAAAGCATCGGCCTCTGCCCGCCGTGCAACTCGACTGTCTATCAGCCATCGATTGAGACGTTAGCCAAAAAAAAAACAGACATCCTCGCTCTGCGTGGACGCCTGTTGTTATGACAGCGCATTTTGCCGGCCGTTTGCGGCTTTGACGCCGCCGGACGGAAACGTCAAATGAACAGTCGTTCCCTTCCCAACCTCGCTTTCGATCCGCATCGTTCCTTTATGTTCTTGAACGATTTTCATGCTTGTCGTCAGCCCGAGCCCCATTCCTTTTTCTTTCAAAGTGAAAAACGGTTCACCGATTTTCTGCAGCCGCTCTTTCGAAATGCCGACGCCGGTGTCGGCAACATCGACATAGATCTTCCCGTCCCCTTCCGCAACGTGGACGTATAAAATTCCTCCATCAGGCATCGCTTCGACGGCATTTTTCATAACGTTCAACAACACTTGAACAATTTGGTTTTGATCGCCGTACACACAAGCTTTCGGAGCGGTGTTATGGACGGAAATGGAAACGTTGTTCAACGTCGCCTCATGGCCAATCAAGCTGATGACATACGAAATGGCCTCGTCTAGCAAAAACGGCCGATAATCGTGGCTTTGCGGCTTGGCGAGCACCAGCAGCTCGCTGACAATTTGGTTGATGCGGCCGAGTTCACTTAACATAATGCGCATATAATGATCATTCACTTCGCGCGTTTCTTGCATCATCTGAATAAATCCTTTCATGGAGGTGAGCGGATTGCGGATTTCATGGGCAATGCCGGCGGCCAGCTCGCCAAGGACGGACAGCTTTTCTTTTTTCAAGAGCAGCTCCTCGGCAAGCTTTTGCTGGGTAATGTCGCGGCCGATCGTCAACAACCCTTTGCGCGCTCCGTTTTCGTCAAAGAGCGGCACTTTAATGACGTCAAACGTCTTCACTTCCCCATCCGGCGTCGCAAACGACTCCTCGCGGCGCGTCACCTTTCCGCTCTCCCACGCCTCGCGGTCTGATGCAATGCACTGCGCAAACGCTTCTTTAAAAAACGGGACAAGCTCGCCAAGCTCGCGGTCCGTCTTCCCGATATAATCGATCTGTTCGAGGCGGTACAGCCGCCGGCCAAAATCGTTGACGCGCAGCCATCGCCCCTCGCTGTCTTTAAAGCAAACGAAATCTGGCATCGAATTGATGAGCGTAAGCAGCTGCTGTTCATTTTCCTCGGTCTTTTCCAGCTGCTCGCGCTTTTTTAACAGCTGGTACAAAAAAATGGCCGAGAGCAAAATAAACACGGCCCCTTTGGCGGCGCCAAGCGCCATATATACATCGCGGCTGATCGACAGCATATTGAGCAGGGTGTCGGTGGCGGCAATCCATAAAATGCTGCCTATGATATATACTGCGATTACTTTTGTTTTGTTGACCACGTTGTCATCGAACCCCTAACATGCAAAGTCGCGGCAGCCACGGTCGCCCTCTAGGCTACATTTCCCGCGCCCAGCCGAGCAACCGCACGGCCAAGAGGGCGGCGCGCTCATGGTCAAGCCGCTTTTTTAGCGATGCCTCAAGCCGCTCGGCCACCGCCTCCGCCTCTTCCTCATAGGCGAACGAAAATGACCACTCAAGCGCCGGAATGGCAATCACGATATATTCTTCTTTTCGATTTTCGTAAATGTAGACATTAGCCGGAGCTTGTCCGTCCATCACCGGCGTTTTGCGGATTTTCATTTTTCCGTCCCACCTTTTCCTTTGAAACCGTCTCCATTTTGTTTATTTTAACAAACGCCCGCTCCCTACTCAATATAAATCATTTTCCTGGTCATTCCCCCGTCGATGACCAAATTTACCCCGGTGATAAAATCGTTTTCCTCATCGCATAAATACAGACAAGCGCGGGCGATATCGTCCGGTTTGCCGACGCGGCCGGCCGGGTGTTGCCGGTGGTCAATGTCTCGCAGTTGCCCATAATCGCCCGTTTCAATCCAACCGGGGCTGATGCAATTGACGCGAATGCGATCATCCGCAAACGACACCGCCAGCGCATGGGTCAAAGCGACAAGGCCGCCTTTCGATGCAGCGTACGCCTCGGAATTCGGCTCGGACATGAGCGCCCTTGTCGAGGCAATGTTGACGATGGCTCCGCCTTTTGCATTGCGGCGCATATATTTAGCTGCTTCTCGAGAAGCAAAAAAAGCGCTGCGCAAATTCGTTGACAGCACGTCATCCCACTCCTCAACCGTCAGCTCATACGGCGACTTCCAGCGTGAGACGCCAGCATTGTTGATCAAATAGTCAATGCGGCCGAAGCGGCCGGCAGCTTCTTGTACAAACCGTTCAATATCGTCCACCTTCCGCACATCCGCCGCCACAAAGATCGCCTTGAACCCGTCCGATTGCAATTGCGCGGCGAACGCTTCACCGTTTTGAATATCGCGGTCGATGATCACGACGTTCGCTCCCTGTTTTGCGAATGCTCTAGCAATCGCCTTGCCGATCCCATTCGCTCCACCGGTGACAATGGCTGTTTTCTGTTCCATGCTCATGTGCAATCTCTTCTCCCTTCCTTTGCTCCGTTTGCTTTCGGGTGGGATCCAACCGAAAGAGGTAGGCTTTATGCATGGCCTTCCCTCCTACGATAAGGAACGTTTGTTCTATTCATGACCATTTTATACCTTTCGTTTTCTTGATGCAAGAGAAAGGCGGATGAGGAAAGATACCGATTCATCCCCCACTTGCGCTCACGCATGGAAGTGAGGATTTTCTCGGCTCCAGATGTAAAAAAGACCGCCATTCGGCGGTCTTTTTTGGCATCTTACCGATAGGGGCCATACGAGATTGGAAAGCCAGGCGCATACGGGGTTCCTCCGCCATAATATGGAGGCAGCGGCGCAGCGGGATAGCCATAGCCATACGGCATCACCGGGGCATACGGCTGCGGCGCCATCGGTGGATAGTACAGCGGCGCATACGGATGTGCGCCAGGAACGAAACCTGGTGTTGCACCAGCAGCCATTCCAGACAGCGTGCCAGGAACGGCCACGGGAGCCGTGCTGCCAGCCGGGGGGACGTTTTCTGCATACGGGGCCGTCATGCCATACGGAATAGCGGCGTCATCAGGCGTCATCGGCGGCGTGTTTTCTTTCCCACCCATCGGCCAAACGGAAGCATGGGCCATATTCGGCCCGGCTCCTAAACCGAGCGGCGGCGCCGGCAGCATCATATCGGAGCTGTCCGGACTGTCTGGACTGTCAAGATGGACCGGACTGACAAGCGGCGCTGGCGGCGCAACCGGTGGACACCAATAGCCATAAGGCGCTGCCGGCGGATAATACGCCATCGGCATCACTTGAGTCGGCGTCGCTTCATTTGGCGTCGTTGCCGATAGCGGAGCCATCGGCGGCACGTTATTCTCCATCCACCCGGCTTCATTGTCATGGCCGGAAGAGGTTGAAAACGGACCATTCATATACGGATCCCAATGATTCATTGTTCTCTCCCTTTCTTGCTTATATTCTCGGGGCGCGTACCCACCCATATTGTATGTCAGAACAAGCAAAGGGTGTTTGCCCGGCCAAAATATAGGTATTTAACCCAACAGGCGTCTGTGATACGATAAATAACGGTGACGATGCCGAATCAACGCTTGGGGGGACATGCGATGGATGAAGCACTGGCGGCCAAGCAAATCGATGAATTGCGCAACGGAATCATCTCCGAACTGTTGGTGAAAAAAGAGGACTTCCCTGTTTTTCGTGCCGTGCTCGTCAAACAGCCCGACTTCAAACGATTTCGCGGCATCGCCCAGCGCGGCGGCCACGTTATTTACCACTATATGGATGCTCCACGCAGCTAAAAGCTCCTGTCCCCATGGCTTCACACCCGGCTTTCCGTCCTGGAAGCCGGGTGTTTTTGCTCGCGGAGAATTTTCCATCCCTCTCTATGAAACTAGTCATTTCAATGCCTCGCGCGTTTTTTCCATCATTTCGATAATGACTCATCGCGTGATCCTTGTTACTCTAGTAGCGAGTTTGCAAGACAAAAGGAGGGATGTGGATGAAACAAGCAAAAGCATGGGTGACGGCTATGTTGTGCGGCATATTTTTCTTTGCCGGCCATGCCGATGCGGCGATGATCCACACCGTCAAGCGCGGCGATACGCTTTGGAAAATCGCGAAACAATACGGTGTGCCGCTGAAACAACTGCAGCAGACAAACCGCAAAGGCGATTGGCTATATCCTGGTGAAAAACTCGTCATCCCTGATGCCGGCATCACGGCGGCGGAGAAAGATTTGCTCGCTCGCCTCGTCCATGCCGAGGCGAAAGGGGAACCGTACGCCGGGAAAGTGGCCGTGGCAACGGTCGTGCTCAACCGCGTCGACCATCCGGATTTTCCGGATACGATCCGCGCTGTCATTTATGAGCGCTCTGGCGGCCATTATGCATTCACGCCGGTCGCAAACGGATCGATCAACGAACCGGCCGACCGTGAATCATACCGCGCCGTTGAAGAAGCACTTGCTTTTCGCGGTTTAGGAAACGGCTCGCTCTATTTCTATAATCCGAAAACGGCGAAAAGCAAATGGCTGCGCTCGCGTCCAGTGACCGTCGTCATCGGCAACCACGTCTTCGCCAAGTAAAAGAAGGATAGGCTGCCTCAAAAGACCGTTTTCTCCTAAGCGAGGCGCCATATATGGTCTTTTGAGCATATTGGATGCATATATGCACCCATAAGGAAGGTGCCCAAACTCTTTTTCAGGGCACCTTTTTTAAATATTTAGGAAATAAATCTCTTTACTTGCGCATAAAAATAAGGCACACTAGTAAAAAAGCGCCTAATCCCCGCCGACCGGGGAGCGGCGACGGAATCAGGCAAGCCTCGATTCCCGCGGCCGTTCGCTTGAGCGGTCCGTCCATCATTTTGATTAAAGGAGAATGATGATGATCAAAAAAGCGAAAGTCGGAGATATTATCGAATTTAAAAATGGGCTGCGCGGCATTGTGGAGAAGGTGAATGAAAACTCCGTCATCGTGGATTTAACGTATATGGAAAACTACCGTGAACTCGATTTGCAAGAACGGACAGTCGTCAATCATAAAAACTATAAGATCATCGAATAAAAAAGAGGCTGCCAAGAGCCTCTTTTTTGTTTACGAAATGCGGGCGAGTTCATCACATTCATAGATATGGACGCCGCTCGTTGCTGACGCCGCCCGGTAAAACATCGCCAAAGCAAGCTGATGGGCGTCAACCGGCTTATATTTTTTCCATTTGCCGACGAACAAAAACGGCAGCCGGCATAACAGCCACCCGGCGAGCATCTCGCCAAGGCGGAACTCCCGACGCTTGCCGACGAGCAACGATGGACGGAAAATATGAAGCGATGGGATGGAAAGCCGCTGCAACGCCTCTTCCACCTCTCCTTTGACGCGCTGGTAAAAAAACGGCGAACACGGGTTGGCGCCAACCGAAGAGACGGTCAAAAAGCTTTTCACGCGGCACTTTTCCGCCAACGCCGCCGCGCGCAGCGTATATTCATAATCGACTTGAATGAACTGCTGCTTCGTTTTCGCCTTTTTCCGCGTCGTTCCGAGGCAGCAAAACACATCATCGACATAAAAATGCCGCTCATACGATTCAAGCCGAGCAAAATCGACGACGACTTGCTGCAGCTTTTCATGTTCCACCGGCAGCGGAGTGCGGACGAAAATCGTCACACAGCGGTACAAATCCGACTGCAGCAACAGCTTCAGCAACTCTCCGCCGACCAAACCGCTCGCTCCAAGCAAAAGAGCTGTTCTTCGCTCCAACGCCAAAACCTCCAAGGCAAACATTCATTGTTCATTATATAGGAGTTGGAGCGAAAAAACTACCTCTTTTTTTATCTCTAGCGGTTGTCGACTTTTTCTGGATACAAGTCATGATTGAGCAGCCGGTATTCCGCCATTTTTTCGTATTTCGTCCCCGGGCGTCCCCAGTTGCAGTACGGATCGATGGAAATGCCGCCGCGCGGGGTGAATTTGCCCCACACTTCGATATAGCGCGGTTCCATAACTTTAATCAAATCGTTCATAATGATGTTGACGCAGTCTTCGTGAAAGTCGCCATGATTGCGGAAGCTGAACAAATACAGCTTCAACGATTTGCTTTCGACGCATTTTTTGTCCGGGATGTAGCTGATGTAAATCGTTGCGAAGTCCGGTTGTCCGGTTTTTGGACACAACGTCGTAAACTCCGGACAATTGAACTTCACGAAATAATCCCGGTCAGGATGTTTGTTGTCAAACACTTCAAGCAGATTGGGATTGTACGTAAACGAATACGTTGTCCCTTGATTGCCAAGCAGCGTCAAGTCTTTCAATTCTTCCTCTTTTCTTCCTGCCATTCGTTCATTCCTCCCTCATTATTCATTGCCGGGCGAATCGCCGCACCCCGCTTTACACGCCGCGCTTGTTTCCCCAAAGAAGCGTGTGCAGCTGCGGCAGGATGTGGACGTCTGCCAGCTCCTCCGAATCGGCGGCTTGTTCCACCAGCCATTCCAACCGACTGAAAAGCTTCGCACGGAGTGCATCCACATCCGAATCGGCCACATCGGCGTTTCCTGCCTGCAAATAAAACGGAACACTTGGGTAGCGGCAGTGCACCTCTTTCGCATACGCCAAATCGGCGTCATCAAAGACGACGACTTTCAAGCTGATGCGCCGCACTCGGCTTTGGTCAGCCTGCAACCGTTCAATGATTTGATCGAGCGCCGCCCAGTCGGTGTCCATCCCCGAGCTTGGCGGCTTCGGGGAAAGAGTGACGTCGTCAATGTCAAGCAGCCAATCCTGCCAACGGCTCCCTTGCGTTTCAACCGCGACCCGCATCCCTTTTTCATGAAGAAGCGCGATGAGCTCCCCAAGAGCCGCAATCAGAAGCGGGTTGCCGCCTGAAATCGTCACGTGGCGGAAGCGGCGGCCGCCAATGGCTTCAAGCCGCCGCCAAATTTCGTCTGCCGTCAGCTGCTCGATCTCGTCTTTTGCTGATCCGTCCCACGTAAACGCCGAATCGCACCAGCGGCAGCGGTAGTCGCAGCCGGCTGTGCGGACGAACATCGTCTTTTGGCCGATCACCATTCCCTCTCCTTGGATGGTCGGACCAAAAATCTCCAACACCGGAATCGTGCGCGCCATTACCGCTCCCCCGCTTTCGGACGGTAGACGACATAACTTGTCGGCGTTTCGCGGACAAACACTTGCAAACATTTCGGCTTGTGCGGCAGCGTATCCAAATAGCGCTGAATCGTTTCATAAATCGTGCGCGCCACCACTTCCGACGTCGGAAACCGATTCGGGTCATGACCGTCAAACCAATCGCTATGGTCGTTGAGCAGCGTATGGTCCAGCTTGCGATGAACGAGCTGTTTTAACGTTTGAAAATTGACTAAAAAACCGCTCTCATCGAGCTCATCGCCGGCGACCGTCACATTGACGATGTACGTGTGGCCGTGCACGTTTGCGCAACTCCCGGCCGCTTCGTGCGGGATGAAATGGGCGGCGGCGATGTGCATATCTTTGTTCAACTCATAGCGGTAATGATGCGCCACCTGCGGATAGAGCTGATGCATCATCGCGACTCCACCTCCGCTTTTTCCCGCAAATATTCATCCAACCCGCGCTTGCGCAGCGCACATGCTGGGCATTCGCCGCAGCCGTCGGCGATGATGCCGTTATAGCACGTCAGCGTCTTCGTGCGAATGAACTCGAGCGCCCCGAGCTCATCAGCGAGCTTCCACGTCTCCGCTTTCGTCAGCCACATGAGCGGCGTATGAATGACAAATTCGTAATCCATCGCTAAATTCAGCGTGACGTTCAATGATTTGATAAACACATCGCGGCAGTCCGGATAGCCGCTGAAATCTGTTTCGCACACTCCCGTCACAATATGGCGCGCGCCCCGCTGTTTGGCGAACACGGCAGCGAATGATAAAAACAATAAATTGCGTCCGTCCACAAACGTCGTCGGCAGCTCGCCTTTCTTTTGTTCAATGGCAATGTCGCGCCGCGTCAAGGCGTTCGGCGCCAACTGCCCGAGAAGCGACAAATCAAGCACTGTATGGCGGACGCCAAGCTCGTCAGCGATCGCTTGAGCGACGTCAATTTCCCGGCGATGGCGCTGGCCGTAGTCAAACGTCACCGCTTCCACTTCACCAAACTGTTTTTTCGCCCAAAACAAACACGTCGTGCTGTCTTGGCCGCCGCTAAAGACGACGACCGCCTTTTCTTCATTCATCTTCATCATGATCAACCTCCTTCTGAATCAGCAGAAGAAGAGGTTTCCAAAACAAAAAAGGCCATACCCCTAGGATACAGCCGTCCCTAGTTTTTTATAGAGGGTTTTGCTAGAAACCTCTCCCGTACAAGCGTACGGAATTGTGATTCTTCTGTTTTCTTTATTTACTATACCATACTTATGGCTTTTGTTGTAGCGCCTTTTTCACTTTTTCCGCCATCCATACGTACACATACAGGAGCGGAACATACACCGCGACAAGATAAAACCCTGCCTTCGCTGTCCATTGCGTCAACTGCTCAATGTCTGTCTTCTCTTGGAAAAACAGCGTCCCGGCAAACAAGCAAGCGAGCAACACTGGAAGCGAACGGCGTTGCTGAACGGCAAACAGCTGTTTCACAACCCGCGTCGCCGCCCAAACCGAGAGCGTGATGATCGGAACCACGACAAGCACATAAATCGAGATGACGATGTATTCCATCCGCTCGATAAACGGCACTTCTGGAATTTTGGCCAGCGTCAGCGTCGGCCATGTAATATGCTGGATTTGCTCTTTGTTATAAAACACGACGGAAATGAGGATCAAAACAAAATAAATGAACATCGTAAACGCGTTGGCCGCATGCGCCCACTTTTGCGAGGACGGAGCATTTTTTAAAAACGGGTAATACATAAGCAGCATTTCAAACCCTAAATATTGCAGCACCATCTCTTTCGATGCTTTTGCCAATTGCCCAAACGAATGGTCGAACACCGGCAATAAGTTCCGGTATTGAGCATACTCAAGCGGAAAGAAAACCATCGGAAAAATCGTCAACAGCGGAATCACCACCCCCCAAACGCATAAGCCGACAACGACGCGAAACCCGCCGGAGACGGCATAATACGTCAGCAGCAAAAACACGAGGCTGAACTGCCACACCCCAATCAACGGGAACACCCATACTTTAATGATTTCAATGTATGATTGAAGCACCATAAACGCCGCCAACGCGTAGTAAAAAAGAAGTCCAAGGCTCAGCACCCCGCCGATCCACCGCCCGAAGTACTGTTCATGAAGCGACACGAGGTCTCCGCCTGATGGAGAATGCGACAGCAGCCGATACATCAGCCAAATCAACACGTGCGCCGCCAGCCCGGCCATTAAGACTGCCATCCAGGCATCCTGCCCCGCCTCTTTCATCAGAGGACGCTGAAAATTGAGTGCCCCGACCCCAACTTGCGTAGCGTGAATGACAAAAAACACAAGAAACGGGGAGATGAGAAACCGTTCCTGAATGGCCTGCTTCATCCTAATCCCTCCTCATGTTCCCCGTCTTATTCGCCAATGCCTGTATGGACGATATCCACCGTGACGTGCGGGCGGATGTCTAGATCCGGGTATTCGCGGTAAAACGCGTCGGAATCCCAATGTCTTGTCACGCTGCGAACAAAATCGCCAATGCCGAGCGGGTCAATCCGTTTTTTCTGAAAATAGTGGAATAACCGGCGCATATTATGCTCCAATTCGTTTTGCATCTTTTTCTTCACATCGGCAAACAAATCACCTCCCGGCTGATCGAGCCATGACGGGTAATCCCTCACCGACGCATGGATATGGACGAACACGTCAAGCACATGGCGTCTTCCATCACGCTTCCATTCATATTTCGGCTTCGCCCATAAGTTTTGCAGCATCACCCGATCCTCCCCCTGTTTTCCGCGATTCCCAACCTTCAGCTGGTAGACGCCGTTTTTCGTTTCCCCGAGCAAAATTTTCATTAAAAACGAATCACGCAAACTTACATGCCCGACATATTGGTCATCGCGAAACAACGCGACCCCTTCAAGCTTGACGAAATCTCCTTTTTTCTCAAAATACGGCAAAAAAGGGTCGCTCCCCGGGGAAAAATAGCGATACAAAAACAAGTGCAAATTCGTTTTCGGCAAGTTCATCGACTGCTCGTTCTGCTCCACAAGATTCGGCAAATACAACGTATCGCTCAGCGTCGTTTTCGCCGTGATTTTCAGCAGCTCCTTAGCGCTTTCTTCCGCTACGCCAAGCAGCAAATGGCTGCCGACTTTGTTGTTGCGCGCGAGGCTGTGCGTAATTTGCGTCACCCCCCGCCGAGCAAACTCCTTGCCGAACAAAATAAGGCGCAGCTGCCCTTCCTCAATCGGCAGCGCTGATTTCGATGACAGGCGCGGAATCAAGTCGTAGATCGTCGGCGACGTCGTCGTCAGCATATTCGGCTTTGTCATCGGCCCTTGCTTGAACGTCGGGTACACCGCAGTGCCCGTGTAGCGGCCGTTCTCGAAATCATACCCCATCTGTTGAATAATTTGAATTTCGTCAATCGGCCGCGAACTGACGCAGCCGCCAAGCAACAGCAGCGCACCGACCCATGCGAGCCCACGCCTCATCATGATCCCCCTTACTCATCAATATCGCGTTTTTGCTTCGCCGCATTCGGATCGTAACGAAACCGCGACCGCGGACGAAGAAACATCGGCCGCTCCGCCGTTTCACTGTATGGCGAACGAATGAATGTATCGCGGAAGCTGCGAACACGAAATGGATAAAACGGCAGCAAATACGGATAACCAAACGACTGCAGCCGCCCTAAATGAATGAGCAGTCCACAGACAGCAAAGATGATGCCGATCCCGCCCCAGAAAGCGGCAAACAAAATAAACGGGAACCGGATAAACCGGATCGTGTTGGACATTTTGAAAATCGGCGTTGTAAACGAAGCGAGCGCCGCCAACGCGACGACAATCAACAAAATCGTACTCGTCAGCCCGGCATCAACGGTTGCTTGCCCGATGACAATCCCACCGACAATTCCGAGCGTTTGCGCGACTTTCGTCGGCAGCCGCGCCCCGGCCTCGCGCAACAGCTCAATCGTAATTTCCAAAAACAGCACCTCGAGCATCGGCGGAAATGGCACGTTCGAGCGTGAATAAATGATCGGTCCAAGCAAGTCTTCGGGAATCATTTCATAATGATACGTCAGCACCGCCACATAAATCGGCGACGCCAACACCGAAAACGCAACGCCGAAAAACCGGATGAGCCGGAAAAACGTACCGAGCACCCATGGCAAATAATAGTCTTCCGGCGACGTAAAAAAATCGAAGAGAGCGGCGGGGCCAATCACGGCATACGGGGAGCCGTCGCAAAAAATGGCCACCTGCCCCGACACAAGCGCATAAATGGCCCGGTCGATCCGCTCGGTCGAGATAAAAAGAGGAAACGGTGTCCGCGAATTGTCCGCGAGCAGCTGATCCAAAATAGCGTTGTCAAACACGAGGTCAAAATGAATGGACTCAAGCCGCTGCGTCACCGTTTGAATGACTTCCGGATTAGCGACACCGTCGATGTAGGCGATGACCACTTTCGTTTTCGACATCGAACCGATCGACATTTCCCGAAACACAAGATTTGGCGTCACCACTTGCCGGCGGATGAGATGCAAGTTGACGCCGACATTTTCCACAAATCCGACTTTGGGCCCAACGACGCTGAATTCGTTTTCCGAATCATTGTTTTCCCGAAGCCCCAAATTTTCAGCCGCGGCGCCCATGAGCGCCGCTTTGTTCGGTTGCTCGCGGAAGGTGACCGCGACAAACCCTTTCAGCACCTTCTCTTCAATCAGTGCCGTGTCTTCACTCACCTCAATGCGCTGAATCGGCACGATTTGCTGCAAGTCTTCCAATCGGACGTTCGGATGCTGGGGAATGTCGTTTTGCAAATGGCAAAAAATCCGCTCTTGCAGCACTTGCGGATCAACGAGCGAATCGAAATAGTAAATCGACAGCTCCTTGCCTCCGACAACAAACGACACTTCGACAAAATCGCTCGATTGCCGAAGCTTTTCCCAAAGTTGCGAAAGATTCCTCTGTGCGGGGCGCTTTTTCTTTTTCTTCCAAAACGAGAACCAACCCACGATGATCCCCTCGCCTTTCCGTTTACGGCATAGTCTTCCAATCGATCGATATTTTTATGCATCCCCCTTTCATCCTATTGATTCGACAAAATCTTCTATATATTATTGAAAATAGACAAATAAAAAAAGGAGAATCGTCTATGAACAAATTGACGAAACGGCGCCGGGCAAAACAGGCGTTAAAAAAAGTAACAGCAACGGCGGAAGCACTGCGGCGGTCCATCGACCGAACGCGCCCGCTTGAAGAGCAGCTCGACCGCATCCGCGCCTTGTTGGATGAACAGCTTGGCCATGATGAATATTTTGTTCTTGTCGATGAAAACGGATACGGACTCGTTCATACGAACCGCCTCCGCGAGGGAAGGGTGTTTGCCGACCCGGTCGGGCTGGCTGCCGCCCGCACGAACGAGCCGCTCTTGCAAGTGTACGAACGCGATACAGGCGAAGTGTTGATTGACGCCAGTTGCCCGCTTTGGACGGAGCCGGGCGGAAGGCGGATCAATTTGCGGATGGGGCGGCTCATGCACCGTCCGTATTTGCAATGGGCGTTAGCAAGCATCGCCATCGCGCCCGCAGCCGTTGGGCTGGCCGCTTCCATCGCAGGGGCGCCGCCCGTTTTTGCCGCGCTGTGCGCCGCTGCGGTTGGGCTTGGGCTTGGCGCCGCCTGGCATCGGGCCATTGCCGCCCAGCTTCGCCATTGGTACAGCGTCACCCGCACTGTCTCCTCGGGTCAATTGCGGACAGAAGTGAAAACGACGGGAAAACGGGATGAATTTCATCAAATCGCCTACGAAATCAACAAAATGATTCTCGGCATCCGCACGATCATCAATGAGCTTGGCAAAGCGGCCAAAACGGTGCATGATGTCAGCCATGAGCAACAAATGGAAATGCGCCGCCTCTCTGAATCGTTTGACGAAATCGCCGCTGCTGTTGAAACGTTCCGCGAAGGGGCGAAACAACAAACGACCGCTGTCGAACAAGCGGGTGACGTCATCGGGCAGATGGTGGAACGCGTGCAACTCATGCGGGCCGCCGTTGAACGCGTCGTACGGCAAGCGGGCGACGCTTGGTCGTCAGCAGCAGAAGGCATCCGCCTCATTGAGGAAACGAAAACAAACATGGACGCGATGCAGCGCGGCATCGGCGAAATGACTGCCCTCATCGACAAAGCAGCCAATGAAGCAGCGCGCGTTCATGAGATGATCGCCGCCATTCGCACGATCGCCAAACAAACGAACTTGCTCGCCCTAAACGCCTCGATCGAAGCGGCGCGGGCCGGTGAAGCGGGCCGCGGTTTTTCGATCGTCGCCGAAGAAGTCCGAAAGCTCGCTGAAGATACAAACGCGTTCGCCGCTGAAATTTTTGCTTCGCTCGACGCCATGACGAACGCGCTCAAAGAAACGGTGCAAGCTGTACAAGGAAGCGGCCTCCGCGTTGAAACAACGAAAGACTCTCTTTGGAAAACAGGGGAAACGTTCACATCGTTTCAAGGCATGTTCGCCCAACTGAACGACTTGCTTCAGCAAAACGAAGCGTATGTTAACGCCATCACCGCCGATGGCGAGCAGCTCGGCGGACTGATGGAAGACGTACGCACCGTCGCCGCCGATTTTTCAAATATGGTGCAAGAAACGGCGGCTGGACTTGAGCAACAAACGCTCGCCCTTCACCAGCTGGCTCGGGAAGCCGACACGTTGGCTGCAGCAGCGCGCGATTTAGAAAAAATGATCGCCCGCTTCCACTCATAACGAAACGAAGCCCTTTCGTCCCCCTTCACCAAAAAACTTTGGGGAACGAAAGGGCTCATTTACCGGCGCGGCAGCTGCCGGCGCCAAAGAAGCCACAACAGCACAAGACTCATATAACCAAACAGCGGATAGATGAATGACAGCAGCTCCCCGTAATGAAACGGGCTGACCGCCGCAAACAGCAAAACGAGCAGCACGCCCATCCATTTCCCGCCAAGCGGCGCCCAAACGCACACTTGACGTGCGAGCCCAAACATGCCGCCGATGACCGATGTAAAAATTTCTCCGTAAATGACGACGACATAAAGCCAATACAACACAGTAAAAAACGTATGAACGACTTCGGCCATTGGAATATCATAATCGTCCTTGTGTGGAAACGACAGCAGCACCATATGGTTCAACAGCAGCAAAACCGTCAACACCATTCCGCCTAACATCGCTCCGCGCCTCACCGCTCGCTCATCGGTCGCTTCGCGGGCGATGGGGACAAGCACCGCTTGGGCCATCGCCAAGTTAAAGGCCGCATAGGAAAACGGGGACAACATCGCCTTGAGGGAATAGTCCACCGCAGCCATGTCCGGACGGCACAAATCGCCAGCCACGATTGTTTTCACAAAGGCGATGGCGCTGAACAGCACCATCATCGGCGCGACGAACACGTTGACGCCAAACAGCCCTTTGCGGTCAAACAACATGACAAGAAGCGCCAAACCGAGCGTCAGCGTGACGCCCGCCTGCCTCGGCCAGCCGATCTGCTCTTCAAACACCGCACCCGCCCCGGCGATCATCACCGCCGTCACCCCCGCGATCATCACCGTCATCACAAGCGTCACAAACGGACTCAACATTCTTCCGAACAAATAGCGATTCAATTCATCATAGGACGCGGCTCCAATGCGGCGCGCCATCACCATCAGGCGCGCGCCGCCCCATGTGAACAAAACGCCGCTGACCGCCACCCCGATCGTCCCAGCCATTCCGTAGCGGGTAAAAAATTCAATAATTTCCCTGCCAGTCGCAAATCCCGCTCCAATCACCGTGCCGACGTAAACAGCGGCGATTTGCCATGCTTCCGACCATTCCGCTTTCTTCTTCACTGACTGCCCTCTCCTTCTCCTTGTCCGTTGCTTTACTTCCATATATATGTCCGCAGCGGACAAGAAAGACGAGTAGAAAAAAAGGATGCCTCCCTCGGCATCCTTCGTTACTGAACCGTCACTTGTTCGACTTGATGTTCGTGCAGCCCGCCGCTTCCTTCGACGTGCACTTTCACCGAATACGTTCCTTTGTTGGCAAACGTGGCCATGGCTTCGTATTCGCCGTTTCCTTTTTCATCTGCATCCACAAATTCATGCTTATTGTCCGCCTGCCAAATCTCAAAGCGAACGGTGGCGTTCGTAAACGGCTTCCCATCTTTGGTGAGGTGAACGGTCAATGCCGCCGGTTTTCCGGCTTCGAACGAACGGGACGACAGCGAAATGGCGACGGCGCCATGATGGTGTTCTTCAGCACTGCCTTGGGAATTTTCGCGCGCACCGTCAGCCGTCGCCGCCTGTTCCGGGCTGCCGGCGACAATATCTTTCTTCGGCATGTTATGCATGTCGCGCGCCGTCACATGGGCGACCACCGAATATGTTCCCGCTTCGGTGAACGTTTTTTCCACCGAGTATCGGCCGTCGCCGTCATGCTTCGCTTCAAGCATTTCCCGCTCGTCGCTTCCATGCTTCCATACTTCAAACTTGACTTCGTTCGCATCGTCTACTTTTTCGCCGCCGTACGTCACGACGCAGGCGAGCTTGGTCGGTTTGTTCAAATCGATATGATCCGGCGCATCGATTTTCACGTCAAGCACGGCCGGCGTCTCGGCTTGCTTGTTGTGATTTGTACAAGCAGCCATGATCATCATCCCCAAAAGTACAACAGCAAACGCGAAACCAACATGTCTTCTCATCTTCACCTTTCTCCTTTTTCCTTCAAATTCATGATCATCGTCAGCACCAAAGACGGAGTCTTTTCCGCCTCTTTTTCTGTTTTTCACTTTATCATAGCTTTGCCGCACCTACATTAGTATTCACCATTTTTTCAAAAACATTTCATCGTTATCACAATTTTTTTGTACAAAACACTTGAAAGTCAAAAAAGGTCAAAGTATAATAAAGTCAGAAAGTCAAAGAAAGTCAAAGTCAAAACCTGAATAATGGAAAAGGGGGTATGCTTCATGCGCTGCCAAGCATGCCAACAACGTGAAGCAACGGTGTTTGTCAACTTGCAATGGAACGGTGAAAAACAACAACTTCACCTGTGCCATGAATGCTATGAAAAACAAAAACAACAATTGTCGATTCCGATGATGAACTTCGGCTTTTCGCCGTTTTCCTTTGATGACTTCTTTACTAGCCCGTTCACAGCCGCCAACGCGGGGATGAGCTCGCCAGAAACGATGGCGAAACGCCCGCAAAGCCATAGCGGCGGATTTTTGGATCAGTTTGGCCGCAACTTGACGCAAATGGCCAAAGCGGGCTTGATCGATCCGGTCATCGGCCGCGACAAAGAAATTGCGCGCGTCATGGAAATTTTAAACCGCCGCAACAAAAACAACCCGGTGTTGATCGGGGAGCCGGGCGTCGGGAAAACGGCCATCGTTGAAGGGCTGGCGCTGAAAATTGCCGAAGGGCAAGTGCCAGAAAAACTGTTGAACAAAGAAGTGTACTTGCTTGACGTCGCTTCGCTTGTTGCCAACACCGGCATCCGCGGCCAGTTTGAAGAGCGGATGAAACGGCTCATCGCCGAATTGCAAGAGCGGAAAAACATCATCTTGTTCATTGACGAAATCCACCTGCTCGTCGGCGCTGGCGCCGCTGAAGGCTCGATGGACGCCGGCAATATTTTAAAACCGGCGCTCGCCCGCGGGGAACTGCAAGTCGTTGGGGCGACGACGCTCAAAGAATACCGGCAAATTGAAAAAGACGCGGCTCTTGAGCGCCGCTTCCAACCGGTCATCGTCCACGAGCCGACCGTTGAGGAAGCGATCGCCATCTTAAAAGGCATCCAGCCGAAATACGAACAATTCCACCATGTCCGCTATACGGATGAAGCGATCGAAGCGTGCGTGAAACTGTCGCACCGCTACATTCAAGACCGCTTCCTCCCGGACAAAGCCATCGACTTGCTTGACGAGGCCGGCTCGAAAGCGAACTTGCGCCTCGGTCCGACCGATGAAAAACAACTGCAAGAGCGGTTGATCCAAATCGCGAAAGAAAAAGAACAAGCGGCGAAAGAAGAAAACTACGAATTGGCGGCGAAACTGCGCGATGAAGAGCTGAAGCTCGAAAAACAACTCGAGCAAGGCGTCAACCAAGAACGCCCTGTCGTCGATGCCGCCGACATCGAACAAATCATCGCCGAGAAAACCGGCATCCCGGTCGGCAAGCTGCAAGCCGATGAAAAAGAAAAAATGAAACATCTTGAAGAACACTTGGCGAAAAAAGTGATCGGCCAAGCGGAAGCGGTGAAAAAAGTCGCCAAAGCCATTCGCCGCAGCCGCGCCGGCTTGAAAGCGAAACACCGCCCGATCGGTTCGTTCTTGTTCGTCGGCCCGACCGGCGTCGGGAAAACGGAGCTCGCCAAAACGCTCGCTGAAGAGCTGTTTGGCACAAAAGACGCCATGATTCGCCTCGATATGAGCGAATACATGGAGAAACATTCCGTCTCGAAGCTGATCGGTTCGCCGCCGGGCTATGTCGGCTTTGAAGAAGCCGGCCAGCTGACGGAAAAAGTACGCCGCAATCCGTACAGCATCATCTTGCTTGACGAGATTGAAAAAGCGCACCCGGATGTGCAGCACATTTTCTTGCAAATTTTAGAAGATGGCCGCCTAACCGACAGCCAAGGCCGCACCGTCAGCTTCAAAGACACGGTCATCATCGCGACAAGCAACGCCGGTGCGACCGACAAAAAAATCACCGTCGGCTTTGAAAAAGAGGGCAACGGGCAAACAAGCGTCCTTGACTCTTTGAGCGCCTACTTCAAGCCGGAATTTTTGAACCGCTTCGACGCCATCATCGAGTTCAAGCCGCTCGAAAAAGCACACTTGCTTGAGATCGTCGACTTAATGCTCGCTGACGTCAAAGCAGCGATGCGCGAACAAGGCATCGAACTCGAAGTGACCGAAGCGGCGAAAGAAAAACTGGCCGAACTCGGCTACCATCCGGCCTTCGGCGCCCGCCCGCTCCGCCGCGTCATCCAAGAGCATGTCGAAGACAACATCGCCGACTGCCTGCTTGACGCAAGCAGTCCCGTGCGCGCAATCCGCATCGACGCCGAAGGGGACGCCATTGTGGCGAAAATCGAATCATAACTTACAACAGAGGATCCGCCGAACATCAATTTTGCTTTCGGCGGATCTTTCTTTCCAATGGACCGTTTATCAAACCGATTTTTCACCTCGATTCAGTCAAGCACACTTTTAGTGAAGGGGTGAATATTTTATAAAATAATTTTTTTGGAAATATTATTGACACTTACTTTTTTTTTTTGCTAAAAATAAGTTATAAATTCTAAATATTAGGAGGGATTGTGATGTTCAAAAGAAAGATGATTCAAACCATTAGTCCGATTCTTTTGGCTGGATTGCTTTCTCTTACCCCATTTAAATAAGACAGAAGCAGAAATCAATCCAACCTATATCCCTTATGATGGATATGAATACGTTCACAGCACAGATACAAGAGGGCTGACCATTTATTGGACTCATACCCACGTAAACAACAAATCTACTACTGACACTGTTTCCCACACAGTCAAGAGAGAAGCGTATGCAACCGCTACTGTTTCTTCGTCGTCCACATTTAACGAGATGGTCCTGGAAGTAGGAATTAGTACGGAAGTAAGTTTAGGAGCGCGGGTGGAAAAAACAACAACTGTTACTTGGACGATCCCTCCTTATTCCACCTATACCCTTCGATATGGAAGCCGTTGGGTGAAAGCGACCGGTAAAGAAAATTACTACAGCAGAGGAACTCTCATCAGCTCGAAAACCGTCAGCGGACAATGGACATATGAGGGATATTCCGACAGCATTAAACAAAACTAAACACTCATGAATGGTGATTTTATGAGCAAAAAATTTTTCCATCCCCTTTTCATCTGCTTTCTCTTGCTGGCGGCGTGCGAACGCGGACACGACCCCGCCCCTGTTGCGCTGCATCCGTTGGAGAAAGCGAAGCAGGAACATGAAAAAGCGGAGACGGAACAAAAGCCGTTATCGTTGGAACAGAAATTTCTCCCTCCGCATTTTCTAGTCAATCAATTTATTGCAAAGGCGACAAGTCGATCGATCGAGCTGACGATTCATTACACCATCTCGGAACAGCTGTACCGTTTGCTTGAACAGTATCGAGATTACTATTTCGTCATTCAATATCCAGAGGAACTCTCGCGTCTGACCCATGTTGACCGTTCCAACGCTGTCAAAGGCCCTTTGCCGGCAAACGGACAGTTATCATATACCATCACCATTTCTTCCACTTGGACAAATGATATACCAAAAGATTTGATCAATCGAATCAATCATGGAGACTTGCGGTACAATCTTCTCATTTTGGACAAAGAACGGTTCCCCGTGCATATTTTCAATGATGTTCAATGGTACCAATCGTTCGACCCAAACAAAGGATCCAGCGTCATTTCGGAAGACGGTGGTGCAAGAAAATGACGGCCGTTCGGTCAAACGTTTTCATCGACCGCACGTCCGTTTCTTGAGGTCAGACTCTTTCGCACGAATAAAGGATTTTCGCTGTAAAAAGGGGCGGTCGCCATCGCCTCTTTTTCTTTTTCCGTCTTTTCTCCAGGAACGAAAAAATTTTGCTATAATGAAGAAAAACGCAAGGGGGCATCGCGATTGCCAAACGAAATGGAGACGATCATCATTCAGACGCTCCGCCCGGCTCTTCACCCGTTCGTCATCTACCTGTTCGGTTCAGCCGCCCGTGGGACGCTGCGCCCAGACAGCGATGTCGACATCGCCTTTGTCAGCGACGGCGAACCGCATGATCCGTATGAGCTGTTTCGGCTCGCCGGGGAGTTGGCTGACAAGTTAGGGCGCGATGTCGATCTTGTCGATTTGCGCCAAGCCAGCACCGTGTTTCAAGCGCAAGTCGTCTCAAGCGCAAAGGTGATCGATTGTGGCGACGAACGGAAACGAATGGAGTTTGAAATGAAAACGTTGAAAATGTATGCAAAGCTGAATGAAGAGAGGGAGCCGGTGTTAAAACGAATTGCGGAAAGTGGGTCGGTGTATGAAAAATGATGTGATTTTGAATAAGATCAGCATCATTGAACGATGCCTAAAACGAATTGACGAGGAATATGACCACGACCCAAAAATTTACAAAATGACACAAAACAAGATTCGATCGTTCTGAATTTGCAGCGGGCGTGCGAGGCCTGCATCGATTTGGCCATGCATATCGTGGCCGAGCAGAAATTCGGACTGCCGCAGCATAGCCGCGATGCGTTCTCCCTTCTTGAAGAACACGGCGTGATCTCTTCCGCTGTAAGCAAAAAGATGAAGGCGATGGTCGGATTCCGCAACATCGCCGTTCACGACTACCAACAACTGAACCTTGGCATCTTGCAAGCCATCGTCGAACACCATCTTGATGATTTCAAACAATTTACGAAAGCCATCCTCGATTATGCCAAGAAAAACAGCTAGGCCGGCTTCAGTGCGGAAGCCGGCCGTTTAGCGCCGCAGACCGTTCATCAACACGTGAATCGTCCGCTCCATCTCCGCCTCATCGTCCCAATTGTGGTCAGGCAAAAGGAGAAAACGAGCGGCCAAAAAGCCGGCGAGCGATGTGATCGTCAAACGAATGACCGAATCAACCGGCCACTCGGCCAACTCCCCTTTCTCTTGAAAATGGCGGACAATGCGGGCGAATTTTGGATACACGTGCTCTGTAAACACGCGTTGAAAGCACTGTTTAATCTCGGAATGAAAGGCGAGCTCCTGCCAAAGCACACGAATCGCTGGCAAATACTTTTTCACAAAGGCGTAGCGATTGGAAAACACCGCGCGCAAAAACTGTTCGTACGTCTCATATTCGTTGTCAAACACTTCACGGACAAACTCTTTCGCCAAAAACGGGGCGACGGACTGAAACAATGTCGGCGTGACGATCGCCAACAATAAGTCTTTTTTCGTCTTATAGTGGCGGAAGATCGTGCCTTCCGCCACCCCGGCCTTTTTGGCGATTTCGCTCGTCGAGGTCGCCGCATAGCCTTTTTCGGCAAACATTTCCACTGCGGCTTCCAAAATTTTCAGCTGCTTTTCACTGAACTGCCCTTCCTTGCCGCCGATTTGCAGCAGCTCTTGAATCCATGGATGCTCACTCATGGCTATACTCCTTACAGCTTGCGGTATTTTTTCAGCGCTACTACATTTAATAGCATAAACAGCAACGTAAAGCCAAGCAGCACGTACACATCCACGGCGATGGCGCCAAAGCCCTCTCCCCGCACCATAATATCGCGCAGCGCATCCGCCCCGTAGGTGAGCGGCATGATGACGCTCAGCGAGCGAAGCCATTCTTCCATCGTGTCAAGATTGAACAAGCCGGAGAAAAACACTTGCGGCACGACGACAAGCGGGATAAACTGCACCATTTGCAGCTCGTTGTTGGCGAACGCCGACAGCAGCATCCCAAGCGCAAGCGCCGTCATCGCCAACAAAAACGTAATGAGCAGCACATACCCGAACGAACCTTCCATCATCATGTCGAGCACATCAATGGCAAACCATGAAATTAAGCTTGCCTGAATCGTCGTAAACAATCCGAACCCGATCATGTAGCCGGCGACCATTTCCCAGCGCCTGAGCGGCGTCGCCATCAGCCGCTCGAGCGTCCCGTTCGTCCGCTCGCGCAAAAATGACACTCCAGCAATCAAAAAGACAAAAAAGAAGACGAAAAAGCCGATCAGCACGGGGCCGAAATAATCAAATGACGCCATGTCGCTTGATCCGTGCCAATACGTTGTTTTCAGCTGAAACGGGGGCTTGGGCGCCATGGACTGAAACGCCTTTTGCACCGCGGCCATCACCGCCTGATTGGCCGTCGGGTCGCTTCCTTCCAGCGTAAGGTGCGGAGCGCTTCCGCTCATGTCAAGCCACGCGTCAATGTCTTGATCGTCCAGCTGCTTTCGCGCTTGTTTTGCTGACAGCTCTTTCACGTTCGCTCCTGCTTCTTTCAACTTGTCAACAACCACCTCAGGCACGTGTTCGCTGACGGCAATGGCTGGTTTGTATTCTTCGCCATTAAACACCAAATCCATTAACAACAAGACGAACATCGGCGCGACAATCATGAGCGCCAGCGTGCGCTTGTCGCGGAAAAACTGGCGGATGATGCGGACGACAATGGCCAACACTCTCATCGACGGACACCTCCAAACGTCAAAAACGCTTGCTCAATCGTTTCCGCGCCTGCTTCCTGTTTCAATTCATCCGGGCGGCCGACGGCGATCAGACGGCCTTCGCGAATCATGCCAAGCCGCCCGCACTTTTCCGCTTCATCCATCACATGGGTCGTGACGACAATGGTTGTGCCGCGCTGGCGAATCCGCTCAAGCTCCGCCCAAATCGATTGGCGCAGCACCGGATCGATGCCGACCGTCGGCTCATCCAAAATAAGCACGTCCGGTTCATGAAGCAAGGCGATCGCCAGCGACAACCGACGCTTCATCCCTCCTGAATATTGGTGCACCGGCTTTTTTCGATCATTCGTTAAGTTGACAAGCGCCAACATGTCATCGATCCGCTCTTTTTGTTTTTTCCCTCGCAACCCGTAGATGGAAGCAAAAAATTGCATGTTCTCCAGCGCAGTCAATTCTCCGTACAGGGCATCCGACTGGGCCATAAAGCCGATCCGCTTCATGGCGCCAAGATTGGGCATATTCACGCCGAGCACGCGAATCGTCCCTTCGCTCGCCGCATCAATGCCGGCGATCATGCGCACCAACGTCGTTTTTCCTGCACCCGACGGGCCGAGCAGACCGAAAATTTCTCCCGCGCGGACATCCAACGACACATCGTGGATGACTACTTTTTTTCCAAACCGCTTGGAGACACGCTCGACTTGAATACATGGATTGGCGGTCATTGCTTTTCTCCCCTTTGCATAGTAGTGAGTAATCACTCATATATAGTATAAAAAGATAAACCTTTTTGTGAAGTGAGTAATCACTCACAAAATACATTTTTTAAGCTGCCGACGGTTCGGCAGTCCACCTACTGTTCCATCAATTGGACGTCTCGCCAGCCGTAGCACCACTCCCATAATGCTTTTCCACCGATTTCCACCCTTTCCTCGGCCAGTTTTTCACCGCCAAGCCGTTCGTAAAAACCGCGTGACGGATTGTCGGCAAGCACCCAGACGACCAGCGAATGAATGCCTTTTTGCGCCAAATGGCGGATCAACGCTTGAACGAGTTGCCGGCCGAGCCCTTTTCCTTGCACCTCTTTAAGCAAATAAATCGCATACAGCTCCCCGTCATACTTCGCTATCAGACCGTCGGCTGCCCGATTTGGTCCGCCGGAGACGAATCCAACGACGCGTCCGTTTTCCTCGGCGACAAACACGGAATGGTCCGATTGGCTGAGCACCTTCTCCCATAACGTTTGTTTTTCTCCCACTGCCAACGTCTCCAAGTACGCGTCCGGCACGATGCCGCTGTACGTCGTCTTCCAACTTTCGACGTGGACCGAAGCGATGGCCAGTGCGTCGACCCATGTGGCTTTACGGATCATCGTTTTCCCCCTTTTCCCCAGTTTGATAGAAGTTTTCAAATTGAACGCTCTCCCACCTACGCTTGAGCTTTGAGGTGAGAGATTGTTGGAAACACCCGCCCCACAGCAGGCTGTCAACCAAGCCATCCCCGCCCAACACGTGGAAGTGGGGGTCTTCTCGGCGCGAGATGATAAAGAAAAGCAGGGCGGTGCTGTTCCCGCCCGCCTTCTTTGCTTCTTTTTACAAAGCTTTGTCATCGACGCTGTCCAACCACCGCTCGATATGGCCGACGACCGAAGCGACCGCCCCGTCAGCAAACGGCGACTTTAGGTTGGCGCTTTTGACGAGCTCAGTAAACGGCCGGCAGCCGCCCAATCGGCAAAGCGCCACATAGTCGCGCCAGGCTGATTCCCGGTCTTCCTGCGCCCGCTTCCAAAACTGGAACGCGCACACTTGCGCCAATGTATAATCAATGTAATAAAACGGGTCGGTGTAAATGTGCCCTTGCCGCTGCCAAAATCCGCCGCGCTCAAGGTAGTCATGGCCGGCGTAGTCTCTTGTCGGCAAATACGCTTTTTCGATGTTGCGCCAGACACTCTTCCGCTCAGCCGGCGTCATATCCGGGTTCTCGTAGACAGCGTGCTGAAATTCATCGACTGCAACGCCGTACGGCAAAAACAAAAGTGCGTCGCTCAAATGGGCGAACCGGTATTTGTCGGCGTCTTCGCCGAAAAAGAGCTCCATCCACGGCCATGTGAAAAATTCCATGCTCATCGAATGGATTTCACACGCCTCAAGCGTCGGCCAGTTGTATTCCGGAATGTCGTAATGACGGCTTTCATACACTTGGAACGCATGTCCGGCTTCATGGGTCAATACGTCAATGTCGCCGGACGTTCCGGTAAAGTTCGAGAAAATAAACGGCGCCTTGTAATCATCGATATACGTGCAATAGCCGCCGCCCGCCTTTCCTTTTTTGGCGACGAGGTCCATCAATTCGTGTTCGACCATATAGCGGAAAAACTCGCCGGTTTCCGGCGACAGCTCTTCATACATGCGCCGGCCGTTTTCGACAATCCAGCTGGCATCGCCTTTTGGCGCCGGGTTGCCGGTTGGAAACATAAACGGTTCGTCGTAATAGTAGAGCTTCTCGACCTTGATGCGCTGCCGCTGGCGCTCGCGCAGCTTGGACGCGAGTGGGACGATGTGCGTTTTCACTTGCCGGCGGTAGCCTGCGACCATATCGGCATTGTAATCGGTCCGGCCTAAACGGGCATAGCCGAGTTCCACAAAGTTTTGGAAACCGAGCTTGCGGGCGATCGCCGTGCGGACGTGGACGAGCTCATCATACAGCTCATCGAGCTCTTTTTCGTGGTCCGTGAAAAACGAAAACCGCGCTTCGCTCGCCCGTTGACGCATCGTGCGGTCCGGCGACTCGACAAACGGCTGCAGCTGGGCAAGCGTCCGCTCTTCCCCTTCAAACATGATTTTCGCCGATGCGATGAGCTTCGTATATTCGCTTGCCAGCTTGTTTTCTTTTTGCAAGTCCTCTACAATCGCCGGCGCGTATGTTTTCAGCTGTGTTTCGGCCAACGCAAACAGCTGTTTCCCCCATACTTGTTCCAATTCAGCGCGGAACGACGAGGAAACAAGCGCGCGGTAATAATCGTTGACAAGCCCCTTGACGATCGGCTCCGTTTCATCGAAAAAGTCTTGTTCTTTCTTATAGAACTCATCGTTTGTATCGATCGTATGGCGAATATGGCAAAGGTTCGCCATCGTGCTGTAGCGGCGGCGCAGCTCATTGATCCGCTTCATCGCCTCGTGTTGCAAGGCGGCGCTCCCGGCGCGGCGGAACGAATCAAGCGCTTCTTGAAACGATGCTTGCAATTGAGCGATGTCCGGCCGCTCGTAACGAAATTCGGAAAACTTCATGCTCTGTCCCTTCTTTCCTTTCATTTTTATATTTTTTCATCACTCAGCTGACCTACTGTTTATTCGCCATGAATCCTCAAAATCCTTCTCGATTTCCCATTCTCTGGGTTCATCACCACAAATTATACTAATCATTTCACTCATATTTCGCAACCTTTGCATCATATACAAAAAACAATCCATATATGCGCATAAAAAGGCTCTTCACCAAAATTTTGCGCTTTCTCTTTTCCATCGGTCCATCAGGCGCGTTGGAAATCTTTATCTGAGAGAGCGTGCAAACGTTCCGAAAGAATGTGCAAAATCTGGAACAATTGGAGGCTTGGATTCATCGTTATTCGTTTTGTCCTTGTTCAGTTGTGCGAGCCATCGCAAAATCACTCGTCAAACGAACAGACGAAATCATATCATGCATTTTATCGTCTTATTCGAATGGGAAAATGGAGGAAACGAATAACAAGATTAAGCGGATCAAACGTCGGGAATACGGATACAGAAATATCCAACGTTTTGCATTTCGGGTTCGGTTAGAAACAGCTAACATACTTTAATGGCTAGTGCAAGTACATCTTTTAGTTTTTAGTGATGAACCATTCTCTGAACAAATTTCCATTTTATTTCCTCATAGAAAAAGAAGGCAACTATCATGATCTTGATCTTCGCAACCATTTCTATTTTTCAAAAACAAATCATATTCCCATTCGCGCCCTCTTCCCCCTAGAAATAGCGGCCATGGATTGGGAATCTCGTCCCATCTTCTGTATTTCCCAAAAACATATTGACGATTTTTGTCGAATCAGGTAAGATAGTGTCGGCAACCATATACCCCCTCTCCACTTCAATGGGATAGAGGTTGCGGTGAACAAAAGTAGCGCTGCCGAGGCTCGGAGCGGTCCATGACGCAGCGGGAAAGGGTTCACCGCCGAAGTTTGCGGCGCGCTCCGGCGGCGCAAGCTGGGCCTGCGTCCGAACAGGCGCAGGACTGCCATCGCCCTTGGGCGATGGAGCGCTATCGCCATTCAGTTGGATGCGAATCGATCATGCACCCGCTGAAAAGGCGCGGGTGCTTTCTTTTTTCGAAAGGAGCGTTTTGACCTTGGATCAGCAACGAAAACTTGGCATTTGGGTGTTAACCGCGCTTGTCGTGGGCAATATGGTCGGATCCGGCATTTTCATGCTGCCGCGCTCGTTGGCGGAGGCGGCGAGCCCCATCGGCGTCATGTTCGCCTGGCTGCTGACCGGAGCCGGTGTCCTCATGACGGCGCTTGTGTTTGGCAACTTGGCAATCCGCAAGCCCGACTTAGGCGGCGGACCGCAAATTTACGCGAAGGAGCTGTTTCCGAAAGGTTCGAACTTGTCGATTTTATCCGGCTTTATGTCATCATGGGGCTACTGGGTCGGCAACTTTGCCGGCAACGTCGCCATCATCACGACGTTTGCGAGCTACTTGTCGACATTTTTTCCTGTATTAACGAGCGACAAAACCGTTCTCACGATGGGCTCGTTTACGCTAAAGCTTGGGAATTTGCTTACCTTTCTCGTCTGCACGGCGCTCCTTTGGGGGATGCATATCATCATTTTGCGCGGTGTAGAAGGCGCTGGCAAGCTGAATTTTGTCGCCACCGCGGCCAAAGTGCTTGGCTTTTTCCTATTTATCGTTATCGCCTTGTTTGCCTTTGACAAAGCGGTCATCGGCCCGCTTGATGCCCCTCGCTATGACGGGAACGGACAGCCGATCGGTTTGCTTGGACAAATCAACAACGCCGCTTTATCGACACTCTGGGCGTTTGTCGGCGTTGAATCGGCGATGGTGTTCGCTTCCCGCGCGCGCAAACAAGCGGACGTAAAACGGGCGACGATCGCCGGCCTGCTCATCGCCTTAGCCATTTACATCGGCATCAGCTTTTTGGTGATGGGCGTCTTGCCGCAACGCGAACTGATTCAATCGGAAAAACCGCTCGTGGACGCCATCAATGCCATCGTCGGACCGGTGGGCGGCTACGTGTTGGCTGGTCTTGGGCTCATTAGCCTGCTCGGCTCGACGCTCGGCTGGATCTTGTTGAGCGCCGAAGTGCCGTACCAGGCGGCGAAACAAGGGCTGTTTCTGCCGGCCTTTTTGAGAGAAAACAAGAAAAACGTGCCAAGCTTCTCGTTGACGCTATCGAATGCATTAGCCCAGCTGTTCATTTTCTCGACCATTTCCCATTCGATGGCGGCAGCGTTCGATTTTGTCATTTACATCGCTACGCTCGCCTACCTCATCCCGTATTTGATCTCTTCCGTCTTTCAGTTGAAACTCACGCTCACCGGCGAAACGTACATGGAGGCGCGCGAGCGGATGGTTGACGGAATCATTGCAGCCTTAGCGACGGTGTATTCGATCTGGGTCGTTATCGCTGGCACGGCAGACATCAAAACCTTCCTACTCGGTGTTGTCCTGCTCGCTAGCGGCCTAATCTTCTATCCGCAAGTAAAAAAAGCGGCACAGCAGGCGAAAGAAAAACAAAAATTATCGGCATAGCCAAAAAGCGAACGTCCATTATGGGGGCGTTCGTTTTTTCTGTTTTAGGCAGGATCTTGTCTTTCGGAAGACGAAATATACAATGTAGTTCCATTTTACTTAAAAGAAAGAGGGGGCCAACTGATGAACAACAACGAACAACCGACAAAACACCGCGGCATAACGGCGGAAGATTTGCTTCGCCTCCGCTCGGTGCGCGACCCGCACTACGCGCCGGACGGAACGCGCGCCGTGTTTGTGGAAAAATCGATTGATGAGGAAAAACAATACCGCTCCCATTTATGGATATGGGCGGCAGACGGCTCCGTCCGTCCATGGACGTTCGGCCGCTGGCGCGACATGAAGCCGCGTTTTTCCCCAAGAGGTGAAATAATCGCCTTTTTATCTGACCGCTCCGGACGCACACAGCTTTGGCTGTTGCCTGCCAATGGCGGCGAAGCGCGCCAACTGACGTTTTTCAAAAACGGTGTGCGCGATTACGTTTGGTCGCCGGACGGGACGTTTCTCATCGCCCTAACGACGCTTGGCGATGATGAAACGATTGAAGACCGCGAAGAACCGGAAAAGGCAGAAGTGAAGCGAGCCGACCTGAAACCGCGCGTGGTCGAGCGGCTGTATTACAAATCAGACGCGTCGGGTTTTCTTGACGGCAAACGGGCGGTGCTCACGCGCATCGATGTGCTGTCAGGAAAAAGCGAAGCGTTGACGGGCCGCGAGGAGGAAATCGGTTCGTTTGCGATTTCGCCAAACGGACGGACGCTCGCCTTTGTCGCCAACCGAAACGAGGATCCGGACACCACCTTTACCCGCGACATCATTTTGCTCGATCTCGAGAAAAAAACAGAAACGAACTTGACGAACGGCTGCGGCGCGTTCGCTTCGCTCGCCTGGTCGCCGGACGGAACGAAGCTCGCGGCCATCGGCCATGATTTGGCTTATCTTGGGGCGACGCTTCACCGGCTTTACGTCTTTGAGCCGGAGCGTGGAACGAAGCGGGTGTTGACCGCCGATTGGGATGTCCATCTCGGCGATGCCATGGTCGGCGACATGCACGCTGATGCGAAAGGCCCGGGACCGATTTGGGCGAGCGACGGAAGCGGCCTGTATGTCACCGCCTCAGAGCGCGGACGCGTCAACTTGTATTTCGTCTCGCTCGCCGGCCCGATCGTTCCAGTGGTCGAAGGAGATTTTCATCTATACGGATTCACCGTCCATCCGAATGGACGGCAAGCCATCGCCGCCATCAGCTCGCCTACGTCCGTTGGCGATTTATATGCGGTCTCGCTTGCCGATGGAACGAAAACGCGGCTTACGCGTGCCAATGAAGCGCTCGAAAACGAAGTGGTGTTCGCCGATGCCGAACCGTTTACGTATCGATCGGCGGACGGTTTGGAGATTCAAGGCTGGATCATGAAACCGCCTGAGCTTGACGAAGGGGAAAAGGCGCCGCTTGTCGTCGAAATTCACGGCGGGCCGCATGCGATGTATGGATTTACGTTTTTCCATGAATTGCAGCTGCTCGCTTCATCCGGTTATGCCGTGCTGTTTACGAACCCGCGCGGCAGCCACGGATACGGCCAGTCGTTTGTCAATGCGGTGCGCGGCGACTATGGCGGCATGGATTATGAAGACATTATGGCTGGCGTCGACGCCGCCATCAGCAAGTTCGACTTTATTGACAAAGAACGGCTTGGCGTCACCGGCGGCAGCTACGGCGGATTTATGACGAACTGGATCGTTGGGCATACCGACCGATTCAAAGCGGCTGTCACTCAACGTTCGATTTCCAACTGGCTCAGCTTCTCTGGCGTGAGCGACATCGGCTACTTTTTCACGAAATGGGAAGTCGGCTGCGACGTTTGGGAAGACGCTGAGCGGCTTTGGCATCATTCGCCGCTCAAATACGTCAAACACGTGCGCACACCGCTGTTAATTTTGCATAGCGAGCACGATTACCGCTGCCCGATTGAGCAGGCCGAACAGCTGTTTGTCGCCTTAAAGCAGCTCGGGCGGGAAACAAAGCTCGTCCGCTTTCCGGACGCCAACCACGATTTGTCGCGCACCGGCAACCCTGCTCTTCGGCTTGAGCGTCTTCGCCATATCGTCGACTGGTTTGACCGCTATTTGAAAGGAGCATCGCATTAATCCGAAAGGAGAAACACCATGCACGCACTCGTCATCGGTGGGACAGGCATGTTAACCGACGTGTCGCTTTGGCTCGTGCGAGAAGGGTACCATGTATCCATCGTCGCCCGGAACAGGGAACGGATGGAACGGCTCATCGCCCGCGCCGCACATCTGGAGGCCATTACCCCGCTTTTGGTCGATTATCGCGATCATGATGTACTATGTTCCTTGATTCACCAAACAATCAATGAAAACAGAGCCTTCGACCTTGTTGTCGCATGGGTGCACACCGACGGGAAACAGGCGTTTCCGGCCATCATCCGGGAAAATAGCAGACATCCCGGTCCTTGGCGTCTGTTCCACGTGCTCGGCAGCCGGGCCCATCCGGCCGAGGCAAAGCGGGAACTCCGTTTGTCTTCCGCTTGCCTGTACCGGCAAATTCAGCTTGGCTTCGTGATCGAAGAGCACAGCACGCGTTGGCTCACCCATCAAGAAATCAGCAGCGGCGTCATTGACGCCATTCGGCGTGATGCGCCGTTTCATCTTGTCGGCACACTAGCATCAGAGAAGAAGCGGCCGCATTAATGGGAAGCGCCCTCTCGTTTGTACCGAGAGGGTGCTTTGTCCGCCTTTGGCGCGGATGGTTTCACGATGGAAGCAGTTCGACATAATCGCCCGTTTTCAAGCCGGCCGCGTTCGCTTCATCGGTGTCAATGTGCATATCTAACGCAAAATCTTCGCTGACGCGGACGATCACTTCGTCAAAAATGAGCGCCCGCTCCCCTTGCGTTTTCACTTTCACAACTTGTTTATCGCGGACGCCAAACGTCTCGGCATCTTTCGGCGTCATATGAATGTGGCGCTTGGCAATGATCACCCCTTTGTCGACGGTCACCGTCCCCTTCGGTCCGTGAATCGTAATGCCCGGCGTTCCGTCAATATCGCCGGATAAGCGGACCGGGGGCGCGACGCCGAGCTTGAAGCTGTCGGTTTTCGAAATTTCAAGCTGGGTGAGCGAACGAATCGGTCCGAGGACGCGGACGTTTTCAATTTTCCCTTTCGGCCCTTCGACCGTCACCGTTTCCTTGGCGGCGAACTGGCCAGGCTGCGACAACGGCTTGAGCACCGTCAGCTCGGCGCCTTCGCCAAACAGCGCCGCCATGTGTTCTTTTGATAAATGAATGTGGCGATTCGATACCCCTACTGGAACCATCAATGGTGATCTCTCCTTTTTTGCTGGCTATGGTATGTTCTTTCATATAACGTATCCATTTCCGGCAAAATTAAAGAGGCCGACCTCGCGTCAGCCCCTTGTTTTTGCCCCATATCCTAATTTTTTCAGCAGCGCAATCGCCTGCTCTTTTTCTGCCGCCGTCAGCGCCGAAACCGTTTCGTGAATTTTTTCCGCATGCTCGGGAAATACGCGCTCAATAAACCGCCGCCCCTCTTCTGTAATGGACGCGTACGTGACGCGCCGGTCCTTTTCGCAGGCGCGGCGGACGATCAATCCTTTGTTTTCCAGTTTGTCAATGACGTAGGTGATGCTCCCGCTCGCCAGCAAAATTTTTTCGCCAATTTGCTGGAGCGGCTGATCCCCTTTATGGTATAACAATTCTAACACGGCAAATTCGGTCGGATTGACCCCGAATGAGTGGATTGATTTGTTCACTTGGTCGCTTACGGCGCGGTAAGCCCGCGACAATACGATAAACAACTTTAGCGATTGCTCGAGTTCTTGCTCTTTTTGTTCCATGCCATCCAACCCTTTGCATTTAACCATTTCTTACTTGCATTATACTTGAACAGCAAACAGGCAGGCAACCGTTTTTGCCAGGCGCTGGTCCATTTTTCTCGCCAGCGGCCGTTCCTTTCGCTATGATAATTTTGTGATAGGGCAGCGCTTGGGCGATTGTCACATTTGTGGAAACGGCGCATATGAAAAAATAAAGGCTGATGAAGGGGGAATTGGATGAACGGGGTATTGACCGGCAGTGTGCTGTCCGCCTTATCGACCGGACTTGGCGCTGTGCCGATTTTGTTTATGGCCAAATCGCTCACTCACCGCTGGCGCGATGTGCTCCTCGCGTTTTCAGCCGGCATTATGATGGCGGCCTCGATGACAAGTCTTATTCCCGAGGCCCTGCGGTCCGGCGGTTTTGAGGCGCTCGCCATCGGATTGGCGGCGGGGGTGCTCGTGTTAACGTTGCTTGAGATGACCGTCCCCCATATCGACTTGGAGCATACGAAAAGCGGCTTGCAATTCGACGAAAAGGCGATGCTCATCATCGCCGCCATTGCGATGCACAATCTCCCCGAAGGGCTGTCAGTCGGGGTGAGCTACGCCTCAGACGGCGCTTCGCAAACCGGCAATTTGATCGCATTGGCCATCGGCTTGCAAAACGCGCCGGAAGGATTTTTGGTCGCCTTGTTTTTAGTCAATCAGCAGATTGGCCGCTTTAAAGCGTTTGTCATTGCCACGTTAACCGGCGCGGTCGAAATTGTGACGTCTTTGCTCGGCTTTTATTTAACCTCTCTCTTCCGCGGCCTCGTTCCATACGGGTTGGCGTTTGCCGCCGGGGCGATGCTGTTCATCATTTACAAAGAGCTCATTCCCGAAAGCCATGGCGACGGCAACGAACGGATCTCGACGTACGCCTTTATTATCGGCATTTTGTTTATGATTTTGTTAACCGAATCGTTTTAGCGGTCTCTCCTTCCGTCATCGAGGCAAGCGCTCCTCTCCATACAGACCGAAACACCCCGCTGCCTTGCCTGGCAACGGGGTGTTCTCATTATTGGACAGCCTCTTCTTTCTCTTCATACGGATGGGCGACCCAACCGGACGGGTCGATGAACAGGCGGACGGCTACGACTTGGCGGTCGTCCATGAGCGTAAAGTAGTGCGGATTCCCTTCCGGCACGGAAATGACATCGCCGGCTTCCAGCTCGACGTCAAAATAGCCGGTCTCTTTGTCGCCTTTGATAATGAAAATGCCATGGCCGGCCGTAATGGCGCGCACTTCGTCTTCTGTATGGATGTGCACTTGTTCAAATTTTTTCAGCAGTTCATCCAAGTTCGGCGTCGCATCGGACAGAGCGACGATATCCCATGTTTTGTAGCCGCGGCGCGCCGCCAAGTCTTCAATTTCATCTTTGAATGCCGCCAAAATTTCATTTTTCTCTTCATCGGTGAGCACGTATTTGTCGCGCAAATGCTCCGGCAGTTTGGCAATGTCCCAATGCTCGTACAGGACGCCTTGGCTGTTTAAAAAGGCGCGCACATTCTCCTCTCCTGTAATCACTTCACCTGTTTTTCTCACTTTGATGACGGCCATGTCAAAATCCCCCTTCTAAAAGATGTATATTAACCAACCGGCAGGCCGGCCCGTTGCAAAAGCAGCCGCTTCACCTGCCAGCTGAACAAAAACTCCCACGCTTCCAAATGTTTTTTCGCTTCAAACGCCGTTCGTCCCCAGACGGTAATGCCGTGGTTGTGGATCAACACGGCGCCGGCGTCGCCATGAACATGGTTCGCAAACTCCCGAGCCAGCGTCGGGATGTCGGCGTCATTGTTAATGATCGGGATGCGCACTGCGGCGT
Organism: [Bacillus] caldolyticus; assembly: GCF_003595605.1. Lineage (NCBI taxonomy): Bacteria > Bacillati > Bacillota > Bacilli > Caryophanales > Anoxybacillaceae > Geobacillus > [Bacillus] caldolyticus. Next base: position 1,029,917 of record NZ_CP025074.1, read on the forward strand.
TTTCTTCCCAAATGCCAAACGCCTTGATGATTTCCTGGCCGGAAAAGACTGCTTCCCCGTTTGACGCATACAGTTCAGAAATCAAATTGTTGTCCACGGTATGAACGTGCAAGACGCAACCGGCGTTTGTGCGGTTGTAAATTTCCACATGCAGCAGCGTCTCCGCTGATGGCTTTAAATGTGTTTTCTCCGCTGGTCGGCCGGCAGCGTCAACGAGCAAGAAGTCCTCATCCGTTTGCTTCCGCTTATCCTTGCCGCTCGCTGTCACCAAAAACGTCAACGGGTCGTCCGTCACTTTGATCGACAAATTGCCGCTTGTTGCGAAAAACCAATCGCGGGCGGCGAGCTCGGCTTTCACTTCCGCAAGCTCGTTCCACTTTTTCACGACGATGCTCATACGATCACCTCCATTCGCTGCAACGCATCAATCACGTCAAAAAACGTTGCAAACGGCGCATGCGGCAAGCCGAGCTCTTGGCATTTTTGGAGCAGAAAATCGCGCGCCATCACGTAATCCGCTTGCTTCGCCACCGCTAAATCCGTAATCGAATCGCCGATGACGACATGGTATCCGTCCGGGCGGGCAAGCTTGCGAAGGAGCGATGGCTTGCAGCAGCCGCAGCCGTTTTGGCACTCACCGTCGCATGCATGCGGCCATGTGATGCGGATCGTCTCACCGCTGAAATCGGAGCCGTTGCAAAAAATGCGCTCCGGTTCAATGAGCCCTTCAAGCAGCGGATAGACAAAAAAGTCGATGCCGCCGCTGACGATATAAAGCGGAATGCCTCGCTCTTTCGTAAACGCGACAAACTCTCGGAATCCCGCGCGCAACCGAGCGGTGCGCCGCAGGAAATCCACAATTTCATCCTTCAACGTGGACGGAAGGAGGGAAAACATCTTCCCCACTCCTTCCTGAACAGAAATGCGCTCAGCGAGAATGTCGTCTTTTAACGCCTCCCACTCCGGCGGGGCGAACTGTTTCATAATAGCGATGATGTTGTCGTTTTCCGTAATGGTGCCGTCAAAATCACAAAAGAGAACGAGCTGTTTCGTCATGCTTCCACCTCAACGACGCCCCAGCGGTCGATCGCTTTTTGCAGCGCTTCGTTTTCTGCAGCCGCCTCACGAAGCGGACGGCCGGCCAGCACCGCGTCGATCGCCGCGCGAAACGCCCGGCCGCCCCCGATCGCCCCGTCCGGATGGCCGTGAATGCCGCCGCCGGCGTTGACGATGGTGTCAAGGCCGAAATCGCGGATGATGAGCGGCACCAATCCCGGGTGAATGCCGGCCGACGGCACCGGAAACGCCCGGGCAAACGGCTCTTGGTCGTCGGTGAGCGCCCTTGCGATGCCAAGCGCCTGCTCACGCTCCAAGGCCACGCTGCCATACGGCGACGGGAACAGGACAAAGTCGGCGCCGGCGAGCCGCAAAAGCTTTCCAAGCCAAAGCGAAGGCGCCACCCCATAAAATTCAGACGGCGTAACAGCGCCGCTGAACGCCGGGTGAGCCATAATCGGCACCACAATCTCCTCATCCTCGCGCAACGCCTGCAACACGTCAAGCCCATAAGCGAAGACGTTAAACAACAGCACATCAGCGCCAAGCTCGGCGGCTCGTTTCGCTTTGTCCTTTAACGCAAACGTTTTGCCGGTCAAGTTGACGGCATACAACGTCCGCTTGCCTGTTTGTTCGTACACTTCCTGAAGCGCCGCCTTGCCCTCGGTGATCCGCTTTTCAAACGGAAGAAGTTCGCTGTCAAACAAAATTTCATCGTCTTTGACCAGGTCAACGCCGCCGAGCGCCTGTTTTTTCAATTCCGACGTCAAGTACGCCAAATCGCGGCCGATCATGCCTTTAAAAATGCTCATCAACAGTGGGCGGTTATGCACCCCGACTCGGTCGCGAATGCCGTCGATGCCAAAGCGCGGCCCAGGAAACTGTCGCTTCCATTCATCCGGAAACTCTAAATCAAGCAGCCGCACTTCACCGTCGAGCGACAGCTTGCCGAACGTCGTGACCAACAATGCCGGCAAATCGGCGCTGAAGTTGACTGTCGGGTAGGCGATTTTGACGATCGCCCGCTTCAGCCGCTTGCCGAAATAGGCGTTTACCCGCTCGCTTTCGCCAAGCTCGTCAATAGCGACGACTTCCCCTTTATGTTTGCGAAGCTGCTCCTGCTCCAACGCCGGCAAGTCGGTCCACGTGCCGATCGTCAAGCCGAGCGCGATCCCTTCCGCCTTTTTCCGAATGTCTGTTTCATCATGAAGCAAATACGTTGCCATCACTGCACTCATCGTTCATCCCTCTCAATCTCGAAATAAAAACGCCTCTTCATAAGAAGAGGCGTCACTCATCCATGGCGCTCTTCTTATCTCTCAGCGTTTCCGCTGCAAGAATTAGCACCGTGCTTGGCGCGCGCCAAGCCGGTTGCCGGGCTTCATTGGGCTCGTCCCTCCGCCTGCTCTTGATAAGAAAGCCTGCTCGTTTATGCACTTATCAAACAATTGGCAAATTTACTTTGAATTATGACATCGCCGATTGGCGTTGTCAATCATTTTTCAAAAATTTTTTTCGAACAATCCAAGGCGGCCGATCCGCTCCGCTGCTTCGCGAAGCCGCGCTTCATCGGTCAAGAGGCCGACGCGCACATACCCTTCGCCGTGCTCGCCGAACCCGATGCCTGGGGCGACGGCGACATGCGCCCGCTCAAGCAGCATGTCGGCAAACTCAGCGGATGATATGCCTTTTGGCAGCGGAAGCCAGGCGAAAAACGACCCATATGGCGCCGGCGCTTCCCAACCGATCTCGCAGAGCGCAGCGATGAACGCATTGCGGCGCGCCTCATACAATGCGACCAACTCCGTGACACAATCTTGCGGACCAAGGAGCGCCGCGGCGGCCGCTTCCTGGATGGCGCCGAACAAGCTGACATACAAATGATCCTGCAAAAGCTCAAGCGCCCGAATGATCCGCTCGTTGCCGACGGCAAACGCCACACGCCAGCCGGCCATATTGTATGTTTTCGAAAACGTATAAATTTCGACGCCGACGTCTTTCGCCCCATCGGCTTCCAGGAAGCTGACCGGTTTCCGGCCGTCAAAGCCGATCGCTCCATAAGCGAAATCGTGCACGACGGCAATGCCGTGCTTGGCGGCAAACGCCACCGTCTCCGCGAAAAATTCCTTTGTCGCCGTCGCACCGGTCGGATTGTTCGGATAGTTTAAAAACATGAGCTTCGCTCGGTCGGCGACCGACTCCGGAATGGCTTCGTAATCCGGTAAGAATCCGTTTTCCGAAGAAAGCGGCATCATTTCCATCCGCGCGCGGGCAAGCGCGATCCCCGACCAATAGTCCGGATAGCCCGGGTCCGGGACAAGCACCACATCGCCCGGGTTGACGAGGCAAAGCGGCAGCTCGACAAGCCCGGCCTTGCCGCCGAACAAAATGGCGACTTCGCGGTCTGGATCGACGTTCACCCCGTATTCACGCGCGTAAAACGCGGCAATGGCTTCTTTCAAAAAGAAGTAGCCTTGAAATGGCGAATATTTATGGTATTTCGGATTGGCCGCCGCCCGCTGCATCGCCTCGACGATATGCTTTGGCGTCGGCTGATCCGGGTTGCCTTGCCCTAAATTGATCACGTCGCATCCGGCCTTGATTTTCTCCCCGACTTTTGCGACAAGCGAGGCGAAAAATTGCTTTGGCAGCTGCTCAAGCAGCTCGGAAAAAGGAATTTCCATCGTCATCGCCCACACCTTCTTAAAAAATTCTTGAAATTCTAGTGCAACATCATATATCGTAAAAAGCAAAATGTAAAGCAAAATTTTTTCGAGGTGAAAACTCATGACGATCCGCATCGCCTGCCTCCAGCTTGATATTGCGTTTGGCGACCCGAACGAAAACGAACGGTGCGCGGAAAGCGCCATTGAATCGGCCGTCAAGGACGGCGCGAATATCATCGTGCTGCCGGAATTATGGACGACCGGCTACGATTTGACGCGCCTAGATGAGATTGCCGACGAAGGCGCCGAACGGGCGAAAGCGTTCGCCTCCCGCCTAGCGCAAGCACACAACATCCATCTCGTCGCCGGCTCGGTCGCTAAAAAAACAACAACCGGCGTGACGAACACGATGATCGTGGCCGACCGGAGCGGTCAAATCGTCGGCGAATACAGCAAACTCCATCTGTTCCAATTAATGGATGAACATTTGTATTTGCAGCCGGGAAGCAGCTTAGGCTTGTTTTCGCTCGACGGGCTTGCATGCGCCGGGGTCATTTGCTATGACATCCGCTTTCCGGAGTGGATTCGCGCCCATGCTTTGGCTGGGGCGGAAGTGCTGTTTGTCGTCGCCGAATGGCCGCTTCCCCGCCTGCACCATTGGCGGACGCTCTTGATGGCGCGGGCGATTGAAAACCAATGCTACGTCGTCGCCTGCAACCGGGCTGGCCGCGACCCGAACAACGTCTTTGCCGGCCATTCGCTCGTCATCGACCCATGGGGCGAAGTGATCGCCGAGGCGGACGAGAAGCCGGGCATTCTCTCGGCCGACATCGATCCCGCACTCGTTGCGGACGTCCGTACGCGCATCCCGGTGTTTGCCGACCGCCGGCCGCACGACTATGAAACGGCAAAAAATTTTTTCAAAACGTATTGACAATCGATTGATCGACCATGTATCATTCGAATCAAACAACCAAACGATTGACAACATCGTGAAAATTGCAAAAACTGAATACGAGAAATCGGTACTCTTATCAAGAGTTGGCTGAGGGAATTGGCCCAATGAAGCCCAGCAACCGACCGTAATGCTATCGTGAGATAGGGCGCACGCCAAAGGCGGCGCCGGAAGCGAACCGCTTCCGCAGGGCACGGTGCTAAGTCCAACAGAAAGACCGATGTCTTTCTGAAAGATAAGAGGCGCGAAGACGATGCATCTTCGAGCCTCTTTCCGTATGCGAAAGAGGCTTTTTCATTTGCCAAAACCTAAAGGGGGAACGTGAAAATGACGATTGTCCAATCCACTGTTTACGAACCGCTCACCGAACAAAAAGCGACCGCCCTCGCCGTCCGCCTCGGCCTATTCCGAGACGGGGCGCCGCTTGTGTGCCGCGAAATCGGCGACGGAAACTTAAACTTAGTCTTTCATATCGTCGATCAGGAAACGAAGCAAGGCGTCATCATCAAACAGGCGCTCCCGTACGCGAAAGTCGTCGGCGAAAGCTGGCCGCTCACGTTAAAGCGCGCGGTTATTGAAAGCAACGCGTTGCGCACGTTTGCCAGCTATGTACCGCAATACGTGCCGAACGTCTACTATTCTGACGAATCGCTTGCCATTACCGTGATGGAAGACTTGTCCCGTCTGCAAATCGCCCGCAAAGGGTTGATCGAAGGGAAAACATTCCCGCTTTTGTCCCGGCATATCGGCGAATTTATCGCCAAAACAGCGTTTTACACATCCGATTTCGGCATGAACCAGCAAGAGAAAAAGAAATTGGCGCAAAGCTTCGTCAATCCGGAGCTGTGCAAAATCACCGAAGATCTCGTCTTCACCGATCCATTTTTCGACCATGACACGAACAACTTCGAAGACGAGCTGCGGCCGGACGTCGAAACGCTTTGGAATGACGACCGCCTCCGTTTGGAAGCGGCGAAGTTGAAGCGCAAGTTTTTAACCGAAGCCGATGTGCTTCTGCATGGCGATTTGCATACCGGCAGCATTTTCGCAAGCACCGACGAAACGAAAGTAATCGACCCGGAATTCGCCTTTTACGGCCCGATCGGCTTTGACCTTGGGCAGTTTTTCGCCAACTTGCTGTTAAATGCGTTGTCCCGCCCTGACGTTGAGCGCCAACCGCTCTTTGATCACATCGACCGGACCTGGGACGTCTTTGCGTCCATATTCTCGGAGCTTTGGCGCACCAAAAGCATCGAGACGTACGCCGCAACACCGGGCTTGCTTGACGAAGTGCTCCGGCATGCGTTCATCGATGCTGTCGGCTTTGCCGGCTGCGAAGTCATCCGCCGGACGATCGGCCTCGCCCATGTGGCCGACCTTGACGGCATCGAGCAGAAAGAAGCCCGCCTTGCCGCCAAACGACACGCGCTCCGCCTCGGCCGCCGCCTAATTGTCGAGCGCAACGAGCTGACCGGAACGGACGGCTTCCGCCGAGTGTTTGCAGAAACCGAATAGTAACACGGCGACGACCGGCCCAGTGCCGGCCCGGATCAACGGAAAATGTGAAAAGAAAGGAAGACGACGATGGACACCTTTGCCATCCCGCGCTCTGTCGAGTGGCGCGAGACGCATATCACGATTTTAAACCAACAAAAATTGCCATTAGCAACAGAATATATCGACCTGCATACGCTTGAAGACGTGTACGATGCGATCGCCTCGCTGAAAGTGCGCGGAGCGCCGGCGATCGGCATCACCGCCGCTTATGGTCTGGCGCTCGCCGCCTCGCATTATAAAGCGGAAACGGTCCACGAGTTCCATAGCCGCCTAAAGCAAGACCGCGATTATTTGGCAAGCGCCCGCCCGACGGCCGTCAATTTGGTTTGGGCGCTTGACCGGCTCACTGCCGCCGCCAAAGACGCCGCCTCGGTCAACGAAGCGAAAACGGCGCTTATTCACGAGGCGATCCGCATCCAAATCGAGGACGAAGATGTCTGCCGCCGCATCGGCGAACATGCGTTATCGCTTTTTCGCCCAGGCGACCGGGTGATGACGATTTGCAACGCCGGCTCGATCGCCACCGCCCGCTACGGCACGGCGCTCGCCCCGTTTTATTTGGCGAAAGAGAAAGGGATCGAGTTATCCGTGTACGCCCTTGAGACGCGCCCCGTTTTGCAAGGAGCGCGTCTGACCGCCTGGGAGCTGATGCAAGCAGGCGTCGACGTCACGCTTATTACGGACAACATGGCGGCGCAAACGATCAAAGCGAAAGGGATTCGCGCCATTATCGTCGGCGCCGACCGGATCGCACAAAACGGCGATACAGCGAACAAAATCGGCACGTTCGGCCTCGCCTTGCTCGCCAAATCGTTTGGCATTCCGTTTTACGTCGCCGCACCGTTGTCCACCATCGATTTGGCGACAAAGACAGGGGCAGACATCCCGATTGAAGAGCGCCATCCGGATGAAGTGACCCATCTGGCCGGCGTGCGCGTCGCCCCGGAAGGCGTCAACGTGTATAACCCGGCGTTTGACGTGACGCCAAACGAACTGATTACCGCGATCATTACCGAAAAAGGCATCGTCCGCGGCAGCTACAGCGCGGCACTGCCAGCGTTATTTGCAAAGGAGGAGCAGCATGAAACGATTTAAGGCCTTATCGTTCCTTTCTCTTCTTTTCTTTGCCGTGTTCTCCGTCTTGGCCGGCTGCACGAACGAGCAAGACGCCGTGAGCTCTAAGCCGGCCAACGAAACGAAGCAAACGGCCATCCAAGGCGACACCGTCTCATCCAACAGCCAAACCGCATCGAGCAGCGAACAGGCGGCCATCCCGGAGAAGCTGAAAAAACCGGTGAAGATCGCCGCCATTATGCAAATGTCCATCGGCACGTTCTCGTCGCAATACATCGCCGGCGTTAAAGAACAAGTGCAAAAGTTCGGCGGCGAAGTGCAAATTTACAACGCCGACAACGACTTGACGAAAATGGCCTCATACGTAGAAACGGCCATCACGCAAAACGTTGATGCCATTCTGCTTGATCACGGCCGCGCTGATGCGCTCGAAGGCCCGGTGAAAAAAGCGGTTGAAAAAGGCATCCCGGTCGTCGCCTTTGACAACGATTTGAACGTTCCCGGCGTCACCGTCATCGACCAAGACGACTACAGCCTCGCCTGGAAAACGTTAAAAACACTCGCCGAAGATTTAAATGGAGAGGGCAACATCGTCACGATTTGGGTCGGCGGTTTTACTCCAATGGAGCGGCGCCACGTCATTTATGAGGCGTTCAAAAAACGCTATCCGAACATAAAAGAAGTCGCCAAGTTCGGTACGGCGAGCGCCAACACGGCTTTGGACACGCAAACGCAAATGGAGGCCATTTTGAAAAAATATCCGAACAAAGGCGACATTGACGCCGTCTTCGCAACTTGGGACGAGTTCGCCAAAGGAGCGACGCGCGCCATCGAGCAAGCCGGGCGTACGGAAATCAAAGTATACGGCATCGATTTGAGTGACGAAGACTTGCAAATGATCCAAAAACCGAACAGTCCGTGGGTGGCGACAACAGCGACGGATCCGGCGGAAGTCGGCCGCGTTCAGGTGCGGTTCGCCTATCAAAAAATCGCCGGCGAGAAAACGCCGAACATTTACTCGCTCGAGCCGCATTTAGTAAAACGGACCGACTTGCCCGATAAGCAAGTATCGATGAACGAGCTTTCGCAATACATCCTGGGCTGGGGGCAATCGAACGTCGCCATCTCGCCATGGATGAAAACGTTGGAAGCTCAGGTGAACAAAAAATGAACAGGCTGTCAATGCGAGGCATTGAAAAATCGTTTGGCGCGGTGCGCGTGCTTGACGGCGTGGACTTTTCCGTCCGTCCAGGCGAAGTCCACGCCCTTTTGGGCATGAACGGCGCCGGCAAAAGCACGCTCATGAACATTTTGGCCGGCGCCATTCCTCCCGACGCCGGCACGATCACGATCGATGGCGTCAACTGCACCTTTTCGTCGCCGCTTGACGCGAAACGAGCCGGCATCGGCTTCGTCGTCCAAGAGGTCGACACGGCGCTTTTCCCAGGATTGCCCGTTTACGAAAACTTGGCGGCCGATGAGCTCGCTGATGTGAAGAAACAGCCGATCCGCTCGCTGCGCCGGGAAAAAGAACGGGCCGCTGCTCTGCTTCGCCGCGTCGGCCTTGCCATTTCGCCGGCAAAGCTCGTGCGCGACTGCTCGCTCCATGAAAAACAGCTGATCGTGCTCGCCAAAGTGTTGTCATCGAATGCGCGCTACATCATTTTGGACGAACCGACCGCCGCCTTGAGCGAAGCCGAAACGAAGCGGCTGTTTGCCATCATCACGGAACTGAAACAGCAAGGCGTCGGCTTTATTTACATCTCTCATAAACTGAAAGAAGTGCAGGAAATCGCCGACCGGCTGACGATTTTGCGCGACGGCCGCGTCGTCTACCATGGTTCCGCCCGCGGTTTGCCGCTTGAAGACATCGTCCTTCATATGACCGGAACAAGGCGAGCCGCCGCCATGAAACAAACGCGCGCGCATGGAAGCGACATCGCGTTTGCCGCCCGCGGAATTTTGATCGACAAAACCGGGACAACAGTCGACCTATACGCCCACCGCGGCGAAATCGTCGGCATCGCCGGCTTGGTCGGCGCCGGCAAGACGGAGCTTGCCGAAAGCCTCATCGCCCACCGGAACACATCCGGCGAGTGGGAAATTGATGGCAGACGCTATGTGTTCTCATCGCCTTATGAAGCCATCGACGCCGGCCTTTGTCTCATTCCGGAAGAACGGCGCAAACAAGGGCTGTTCTTGCCCGAGTCAGTGAAAACCAACATCACCGTCCGCCTCCTTTCCCGGCTGTCGCGCTGGCAATGGATCAGCCGGAGGAAGGAAACGGACGCCGCCGACGAACTTGTCCGCTCGCTCGGCATCCATCCGCCGTCGCCTTCGACCGCTGTCCGCCACTTAAGCGGCGGCAACCAGCAGAAAGTCGTCATCGGCAAATGGCTGAACACAAACGCGCGTGTTTTTCTATTCGACGAGCCTACGAAAGGAATCGATGTCCACGCCAAACAAGAGGTGTTTTCCATCATCCGTGCTCTCGCCGATGAAGGAAAAACAGTACTATATTTTTCGAGTGAATTTCACGAGCTTCTTGAGGTGTGCGACACCATCTACATCATGGCTGACGGCCGGCTGCTCACCCGCCTGCCGGCCGCAGAACTAACCTATGAACAGCTTGTGTACTATTGCAGCGGAGGTGAGATCGATGAGCCAGCCAGCCGTTTCCACAGCGCCGTCGAAAAAAGCGGCGCCGTTCATTCTTGAATTTTTGTATAAACATGGCACACTGCTTGCCATTTTGGCTGTAATCGCCTATTTTGGCCTGACACAAGACCGGTTTTTCACCTATGAAAACTTCAGCGACATTTTGCGTTCCATTTCCATCGTCACCTTGGTGGCCATTGGCATTACATTTTCGCTCATCGTCGACGGCTTCGATTTGTCGGTCGGTTCGACAGTGAGCTTGGCGACGATTGCCAGTGCAGCGGCGCTTGTCTTGCATCGCCAAGAAATTTTCGTCACCTTGCTCGTGCCGCTGTTGCTCGGCGTCGCCGTCGGGCTGCTTAATTCGTTATTGATCGTCAAATTCAAACTGCCCGATTTGCTCGCCACGTTGGCGACGATGTACGCGATCAACGGCGTGCAGCTTACGTATACAAAAGGATTTTCGATTTATAACGACATGCCGCTGCCTGATGGCGGCACGGCGCCGGGCAAATTTATTCCTTCCTTTTTATTTATCGGCCAAGGGGAGCTGTTTGGCGTGCCGTTTTCGGTCTTGCTCATGCTCGTTGTCGTCATGGCCGCCCACTTGTTTTTAACATACACCAAACCTGGCCGTCTCTTTTATTTAACGGGTGAAAACCGGGAAGCGGCACGGCTCTCTGGCATCCCAGTCAACCGTTACCGGACGTATGCGTACGTCATCAGCGGCTTTTTCGCCGCCTTGGGGGGCATCGTGCTCGCCTCGCGCATCGGCACCGGGCAAGTGTCGGCCGGCGCCTCGCTTTTAATGGACAGCGTCGCCGCCGCCTACATCGGCTTTTCCGTCTTTGGCGCCGGCAAGCCGAACGTCATCGGCACATTGTTCGGCTCGATTTTAATGGGCGTGTTGCTGAACGGCTTGACGATGGCAAACGTTCCGTATTACGCCCAAGACATTATAAAAGGCGCCATTTTAGTCGGCGCCCTCGCCTTGTCGCATTGGCAAAAAAAATAACGCCCGATCTCTGCCCCCGTGGATGGCAATCCTCGGGGGCAGACGCGTTTTTCTAGGCAAGCCGTCAGCCTCTTTTTCCGCCTGCTTCATTGCAGCATCCGCATACAACGCCTTCCAAACCCTTTGCCTGTTCCACGAACGCAAGAGCGTCATCTACGTAAGCGGCGCTCAAGCTCCAACAGCTTCGCCTTCACATCGGTGCGGCTTCCAGCATAGCCAATGAGAGCGCCGTTTTTGCCGACAACGCGGTGGCACGGAACGAGAATCGACAGTTCATTCGCCCGGTTTGCCTGACCGACGGCGCGCACCGCTTTCGGGCGGCCGATTTGCGCGGCGATGTCAGCGTATGTCGCCGTCTCGCCGTACGGAATGCGGCAAAGCGCCGCCCACACCTCTTCTTGGAAGGCAGTTCCCTTCCACTTCAGCGGCAAGTCAAATGCTTGGCGTCGACCGTGGAAATACTCATCCAGCTGCCTAAGCGCGCGTTCAAGAAGCGGCGACCAGCTTTTGACAGCCGGATGTTCGCCGGCGAACGCGCGCCATTCTTCTGGAAACAGCTCGACTTTGACAATCGCATCGCCGTCGGAGGCGATGTAAATGTCGCCGAGCAGCTCTGAGCGGTATACTGCATATTCAATCGTCATCGTCGTCCTCCCTTTCCATTCGTTCGATCGGCAGCGTGATATGGAACGTCGTGCCGACGCCGACTTCGCTTTCCACTTCAATTTTCCCTTGGTGCTCTTCTATGATTTTATAGCTGACCATCAAGCCGAGGCCGGTGCCGCGTTCTTTCGTCGTATAAAACGGCTCGCCAAGCTTTTTGATTTTATCTTTTGGAATGCCGCATCCCTGGTCGGTGATGGAGATGCGCACATAGCACCCGGCGCGGGTGATGCGCACCGTAATGTCCCCGCCTTTTGGCATCACTTCGATGGCGTTTTTCAAAATATTGATGAACACTTGCTTCAACTGATTCGGCTCGCAATACACCGGCGGCAGCCCGCGCTCGAAGTCGGCGATGATTTGCACGTTGTGCATCATCGCTTGGGCGCTGATCAAATCGATCGTGTCTTGCATAATTTTGCAGATATCATTTTGTTTGTACTGCACCGCCTGGGGCTTCGCCAGGACCAGAAACTCGGTGATGATCGACTCAATCCGTTTCAATTCCGACATAATGACATTAAAATACATCGAATAGTCGCCGTCAATGCTTCCTTGCAACAGCTGAATGAAACCCTTTAGCGCCGTCATCGGATTGCGGATTTCATGGGCGATGCCGGCGGCCAATTCCCCGACGACGTTGAGCGTATCCGACTTGCGCAGCTGCAGCTCCATCTCCTTGCGCTCGGTCACATCGCGCAGCATCATCATCCCGACGCCGGGAATCACTTCCTTTTTCAGTGAAAACTCAATAATTCTCCCTTTTCCCTCGTCGAAAAATTCGACCTCGCCGCTCGCTTCGCCGGTGCGTTGGCATTGTTGAAGCAGCTTGTTGAGCTGGCGGCGCGCCCGCTCCGGAACGAGCTCGACCACCATTTGGCCAAGCAGCGCCTCCTTTTCGACGGAAAAAATGCCGCAGACAACCGGATTGGCGTCGATGATCCGATGCTTGGCATCCCAAAGCAAAATACCATCCATCGCATGATCGAAAATGCTCCGGAACTTTTGCTCGCTTTCGCGCAGCTCGCGCTCGATTTTCCGCAGCTCGCTCACGTTGCGGAAAATTGTCAAATGGTAGCCGTCAATCGCCCCTTTTTTCATCGTAAACTCAAGCTGTTTCTGTTCGCCGTTTGGCATATGGAACGTCAGCTCATCGCGAATTTCCCCTTTTTGGCGGAACTCGCTGAAAATGCGTTTCACCTTTTCGTCCCCATAGTCGACAAAATCAAACAAATTGCGGCGCACAAGCAAATTCAAAGGCAGCTCAAACGTCCGGCTCGCGGCCGGATTGGCGTTCAATATGTAGCCAAAATCATCCCAAATGAGAATCGCCTCATGCGCTTGTTCGAAAATAGCCCGGAACCGTTCTTCGCTTTTTTGCAACTTGATTTCCATATTTTTTCTTTCTGTCACATCGCGCATAATGGCCATGTAAAACCCGCTATAGACGTTGGAAGTCGCCGTCAGCTCAAACATTTTCACCGTTCCGTCCGGGCGGACAAGCGACAACTCGCCTTTGGCCGTTCCCTTTTCTTTCACTTCCGCGAGCAGCCGAGCGAACTCATTGGCGCATTCGCGGGCGACGAACTGCTGAAACGACAAATTGAGCAGTTTTCCTTTTTCCAAGTTCAAGCTCATCGAAAACGCCGGATTGACATCGATAAACCACCCAAATTCATCGAAAATGACGATGCCGTCGACGGCGCGGTTGAATACGTCGCGAAACAAAAACTCATGAATGATTCGTTCGCGCTCAAGCGCCTTATGAGCCGAAACGTCGCGCATCATCACGAGGTCAAATTCATGAAACACGTCTTTTTTTATCGAAAATTCGATATGCTTCACTTTGCCGTCCGGCAGCTTAATGAGCAGCTCGTCGCTGAACGAGCCGAACTTTTGAAGCATCGACTGCTGAAACAGCAAAATATCCGGCGGCACGAGCTCCAAAAACGAGGAAAGCGAACGGCCGATCAAGTCAAACTTATCCATCTCAAACAGCTTGCACGCCGCTTCGTTCACATCGACAAACTCGCCGTTTTTATTTAAAATGACAATGGCGTCGAGCGATCGCTCGAAAATGACGGAATAACTGTTGAGCCGCTCCTTTAGGCGACGATTTTCCTCTTCAAGCAGCCGCACATCCGGCGTCGCATTTTGTCCTTCCCGAGGAGAAAGGCTTTGGGCCATATCCATCTCTCCTTGTCTATTCAAACCATTCAACGAAATATATATTCGATGTGGAAAAATTTACTCCTCCCTTGATTTACGAAGATTTTTTAAAATTCTTTTCCACAATGTTCGACAAGTTTTTCTGCTTTTTCATTTGGCTAAACTGCATGATAGTCAACTCTCCCCCCTCGCTTAAAGCCAAATGAAAGCTTCCAATTGCATCTATAAATTATAGACAAAGGAGTTTTGCTGCTATATTATAGACAAAGGGGTTTTGTTGCGATGAACATCGTCTGTGCGACATTGAATGCCAAATACATTCATATGAATTTAGCCATCCGCTATTTAAAAGCATACGCTCAGCCCGAATTTGACGTCAAGCTTGTTGAGTATACGATCAAAGACCCGGTGCTGAACATTGTGACTGATTTGTACCAACGCCGTCCGGATGTCATCGGCTTCAGCTGCTACATTTGGAACATTGAAGAAACGATCAAAGTCGTCAAGCTGTTGAAAAAAGCAGCGCCGAATATTGTCATCGTCGCCGGCGGACCGGAAGTGTCGTACGATGTGCGTGAATGGATGGAGCGGGTGCCGGAATTGGATTTTATCGTCATCGGTGAAGGGGAAGAAACGTTTAAACAGCTGCTTTTCGCTTTAGACGGCCATGGAGACGTCCGTGATGTCGCCGGGCTCGCGTTTCGCGACGGGGGCCGCATTGTCATCAATCCGCAGCGAAACAAAGTCCGCCTTGCCGACATGCCGTCGCCGTTTCGCTTTCCGGAAGACATTCCCCATCTTCCGAACCGGGTCGTGTATGTTGAAACGAGCCGCGGCTGCCCATTCAGCTGCCAATTTTGCCTGTCCTCGATCGAAGTCGGCGTCCGCTACTTTGACCGCGAAAAAATCAAAGACGACTTGCGCTACTTAATGCGGCACGGGGCGCGGACGATCAAGTTCGTCGACCGGACGTTCAACATCAGCCGCAGCTATGCGATGGACATGTTTCGCTTTTTAATTGATGAACATGTGCCCGGAACAGTATTTCAATTTGAAATTACCGCCGACATCATGCGTCCCGAGGTGATCGAGTTTTTAAACCGCGAAGCGCCGCCCGGCCTGTTCCGCTTTGAAATCGGCGTCCAGTCGACGAACGACGAAGTGAATCGGCTCATTATGCGCAAACAAAACTTCGCCAAACTTTCGCGAACGGTAACGATGATTAAAGAGGGCGGGAAAATCGCCCAACATTTGGATTTGATCGCCGGTCTTCCCGAAGAAGACTACAACTCGTTCCGAAAGACGTTTAACGACGTATTCGCCCTCCGTCCGGAAGAACTGCAGCTTGGCTTTTTGAAACTGCTGCGCGGCACTGGGTTGCGCCTGCGCGCCCATGAATACGGCTACGTCTATATGGATCATGCGCCGTATGAAGTGCTCGCCAACAACGTCTTGTCGTTTGATGACGTCATCCGCATCAAGCAAGTGGAAGACGTGCTTGAAAAATATTGGAACGCCCATCGAATGGACGAAACGATCGAGTACTTGGTGACCGATGTGTTCCCGTCGCCGTTTGACTTCTTCCAGCAGTTTGGCACGTATTGGGATGAGCGCGGCTGGGCGCGCATCGGCCACCAACTGGAAGACTTGTTCCGCCGCCTGCATGAGTTTTTACGTACGTGTGCGCCAGATGCCCTGCCTGTCGCCGAATCGCTCATGAAATACGACTACTTGCGCAACCAAAAATACAAACCGCGCAAGCCGTGGTGGAATGAGAAAACGGACAAAACGGCGCGCACGGCCGTCTACCGTGCGCTGCTCGAACGGCCCGAGGCGCTCGGAGCGGATTTTGCCGCCCTTGGGCTCGGGGAAAAGGAATTGTTTAAACATACGGTCGTGGAAATCGTGCCGGTTGATGTCGGCCGCTATATCGCCGCGAAGCAGCTCTCGTTTGCGCCAACCGTCATCGTCGCCTATTTTGATCCGTCCGGAACCGGCGCAACGCTGTTTTCCGCGCCGCTGTCCGCCTTGTCCGCTTCGGCATCCGCCTAACGGCCAAACGCCGGAGGCACGGCTTTTTTGTGCACCACGTGAAAAAGCAGGGAGCGTTATCCCTGCTTTTTTCGTTCCTTTTCATTTTCTTTCGCCCGTTTTTGTTCCTCCATGATCCAAAGCGGCTCGTGGGCAGCGAAATCGCCCCATTCAAACGCCGTTTCTTCATTCGTTCGAGCGGGCCGCTTCTTATGCTCTTTCCCCATCCCCGCCTCCTTGCCGCCCTTTTTTCGAATTGCGGTTCGCGCCGCGGATCATGTCCTCCTCGCCGGCATATTGTGCCGCAAATTCGGTATCCGGCAAGCTTTCCGTTGGCGTTTTATTGTTGTTTTTCGCTGCGTCAAATTTCACTTTTCGCTTCATCATCGTTTCGTCTCCTCCTCATCAACCGTTTTCCGCTCATAAGCGACAAGCACAATTTCTTCTCCTGTTTCTTCACGCAGCCGCTGTTCAAGCTGCTGCAGCTGGCGGAGCGTCCCGTCATGGAGACGGGCGACCGGGAACGCTACATTGTTCACCCGCATCCTCCTTCCCACATTTTTTCTTATCGTGTCTCGGCCGCACTGCCTTTATGCATCGCTAGAACGTTACGGCTTGAGCACGACTTTAATACAGCCGTCTTTCTTTTCGTCGAAAATTTCGTATGCGTATTGCGCCTCATCAAGCGGCAGGCGATGGGTAATGATATCGGTCGGATCGAACTTCCCTTCCACGATCCACTCGTATAACGTCGGAATGTAATGAATGACCGGCGCCTGCCCCATTTTCAGCGTAATGTTGCGCGAAAGCACGCGCAAATATTCAGCTTGCCCGCCCGGGTAGCCGCCAAACGTGTCAGAATAGCCAAAGTTATGCCTTGGTATGTGACGGCTCTCATCCTCTTCCTCCTTTCTCTCCTTCCGGACGGATCAGCCAAACGGCAAGAGCTCCGCCAAGCAACGCCAGCCCGCTGAGCAAGAACAAAAGCGGACCGGCGCCGCCTTTCATCAGCCAGGCTGCCAACGGCGGTCCGGCAGCCACGCCGATAAAACGAAGCGAACTGTAAAACGATGTCACCGTCCCGCGCTCGCTTTTCTCAATTCCTTCCGTGATAAGCGCATCTAAACACGGCAGCGCAGCGCCGATGCCGATGCCGGCTACCGAGAACAACGCCAGCCAAACGGAAAGGGATGAATGAAGGGGAACGAGGGCCAACGCAGCCGCCAATAGAACGGAGCCGGCTGCAGCGCCCCATTTCATCCGCTGTTTCCGGTCGCCAATCGCTTTCCCGGCCGCAAATGAAGCGAGGCAGAGCGCCCCGAGCGGGATGGCGAGCACCCATCCTTTCCTCATTCCATCAATGCCATACACATCTTCAAGACGGCTTGAAAGGAAAAATAAAAACGCAAACAACACAAGCATCAACAAACCGCCGATGACAAACACCCCGATCAGCCAACGCCCTTCGCGGCGGAAAATCGCCGCCACCACCGCAATAAAATCCCGAAACGGCAACGGCCGCTCCCGACGCGCCGGCACCTGGATGGACCAAACCATCATTGCTGCCGATAGCAGGCAAAAGACAGGGAACGAAAAAAATGGAAAAAACCAAATGATGCCAGCCAGCATCGCCCCGAGAATCGGGCTTAGCACTTTGCCGAACGTGTTCGCCGTTTCAACCGTCCCTAAACAGCGGCTTGCCTCCTCCTCATCCGGAAACAAATCCCCGACAAGCGGCAAAACGATCGGAAACGCCCCGGCCGCCCCGAGCCCTTGCAACATGCGCCCGGCGATCATCCAGCCGTACGGGTCGCTCACCCGCCAAGCAGCCCATCCCGCCAGCCCCCCTCCCACCGCCGCCAGCAACAGGCTTGGAACGATGACCATTTTTCTCCCGATGCGGTCGCTTATATATCCGGCCAGCGGAATGAACAAAATCGCCACAACGGAATACATCGTGATCAGCAGGCTCGACTGCAGCAGCGTGATGTCGAGATGCCGTTCCATCGCCGGCAGCACCGGGATGAGCATCGAATTGCCCAGCGTCATGACAAGCGGAATCGAGGCAAGCGCAGCGACCGCCCACCCCCGACCAGCCTGCCTCCCTGCCGGTTTTGACAGCTGCACCGTCCATTCCATCGCTTCGGTCCCTTTCTTATGAAGTCGATATTTCCACTTATATGATGTGCGTTTTTTTCATGGATATGCCGCGCGAAAAAAAAAGCTGCCACCAAAGGAGGACAACCCTCCGTTTGGCGAACAGCCCCTTCTTGTCATGACCGGAAAACCGTTGTACAAAACGTCCGTTATTTTCCGCCCGTGAACGAAATTCCTTTGATGAAGTAGCGGTTGAAAAAGACGTAAATGACCAACACCGGCAGCGTAAACACCATGGATGCCGCCATAATGTAGTTCCAATAGCTGATGTACTGTCCTTTGAAGCGATTGAGGCCAAGCAGCAACGTAAACAGCTGTGGATCGGACAAAATAATGAGTGGGCGCGTCAACTACCCCCACTTAGCTAACGCTTGAAGTGGGGGCTTGCAACTCCCCAGAAGTACAAGCGGACTTCGTCCTCCTTCCTTGACTTGGGGTTGCATCAGGGCAGGTTGACAACTACCCAACGACGCAGGTCATGCCTGCATCGTTACCGATTCTCTCGGTGTGTCTGTTGGCAGTACTTGGCTTCCACACACAACAGACGGATCTACGCTCGATGTTTTACGGTTACAACGTTTCCTGTAACCAACTCCATACATCGAGTAGCCGTTATTGGAGTGCCTTTATTAAACGGTTTTCTCCATGCCTTTATTATATCATACACAAAAGAAAAGGGGAACGCGCATTCCTCTCCCACTTACTCCCTTTGGTCGTTGAAGTGGGAGTCTCCTGCGCGAAATAGGATGAAAAATTCCTCCTGTAATTCCCAACCATATCTCTTTGTTCGATCGTCCATACTAATCATACCTCATCAAAAAACCATCAAGGAGGAATTTCATATGGCTCGTTCAAGCAACAAACTGCTTGTTCCAGGCATCGAACAAGCGTTGGAACAAATCAAATACGAAATCGCCCAAGAGTTTGGCGTACAGCTCGGGGCTGGCACGGTTTCGCGCGCCAACGGCTCCGTCGGCGGAGAAATTACGAAACGGCTTGTCGCCCAAGCGCAAAGCGAACTGGCAGGCCGAAAAACGGAATAAAGCCGAGCGGAATCACTCGGCTTTTTTCGTTTTGGCATCCATCGCTTTCAAATGGCGGTGGACGTCGGCTTGGCGGCGATCTTTCTTTTTCTTTTTTCAATCGAAGAAATTCCCCTTCCGGCGTCAATACCGTGACGAACTCTTCACCTAACTCCAGCACAATTCCCTTTTTCACAATGAAAGCACCCCTTTTATCACCATGAACCGAGAAGTCCCCACTTCCATGCGTGAGCGTAAGTGGGGGATGAATCGAGATTTGCCGTCGCTCTTCCTCTTGCTTTCACAGAACAGAAGGTGTAAAATGGATAGTGATAGAACACACGTTCCTGTATGTAGGAGGGAAGATCATGCATAGAGCCTACCGCTTTCGGTTGTATCCCACCTCAACACAAGCGAAGCTCATCAACCAAACGATCGGGTGCTGCCGATTTGTGTACAACCACTTTTTGGCCGAGTGGAATGAGGCGTATGAAACCACCGGAAGAGGGCTCGGCTACAACGAATGTTCCAAAAGGCTGACGGCATTGAAACAAACGATCCCGTGGCTGAAGACTCCCGATTCGACCGCCTTGCAAAACGCGTTGCAACAGCTGTCCGAGGCGTTTGACCGGTTCTTCGAGGGAACGGCGAACGCTCCCCGCTTCAAAAGCAAAAAACACCCGAACCAATCGTACACCGCCCAGTGCAACTACCCAAAGAACGGACGCCCTACGATCGAAGTGGACGGCCATCGATTGAAACTTCCCAAGCTCGGATGGGTGAAGTTCGCCAAAAGCCGTGAGATGGAAGGCCGCATTCTCTCCGCCACGATTCGTCGAAATCGAGCGGGGAAGTATTTCGTCTCCATTCTCGTGGAAACGGATATTCCCCCATTGCCCCAAACCGACAAGAAAGTGGGCGTCGATTTGGGGTTGAAACAGATCGTGGTGCTTTCCACAGGCGAAACGATCGAACACCCCCGGTATTGGCGCCGGTATGAAGAAAAGCTCGCCTACTGGCAGCGGGTGATGGCTCGTCGGAAGCCGGGCGGTTCGAACTGGGAGAAAGCCCGTTTGAAAGTGGCCAAGCTTCATGAAAAAATCGCCAACTGCCGGAACGATTTCCTGCACAAACTGTCCACCCGCCTCATCCGCGAAAACCAAGTGGTGTGCGTGGAGGACTTGCGTGTTAGGAACATGCAAAAGAACCGCAAGCTGGCCAAATCCATTTCTGATTCCGCGTGGGGGCGTTTTCTCAACATGCTTGAGTATAAAGCGACATGGTACGGGCGGACGGTGGTTCGTGTTGCGAGCACGTTTCCCTCGAGTCAATTGTGCTCGTGCTGCGGGCACCGGCAGGTTGAGGTGAAGTCGCTCGGCATCCGCGAGTGGGTGTGCCCGAGCTGCGGGGCCGAACATGACCGGGACCACAACGCCGCTCGGAATATCCTGAATGAAGGGCTTCGTTTGCTGTCGTTGTAAGACAGCACAACCGTGGGACGCACGGGGATGGCTTGGTGGACAGCCTGCCGTGGGGCGGGTGTTCCCAAGAATCTCCCATCTCGAAATACGGGCGGGAGAGCGTTCAAATAGTCCTTTAGGTAAATGTAATCGCCTGCCAAAATAACCGCGACCGCAATAATGTATTTTCTATTTCTCTCAATCGTCTTGCGGCTGACCGACGCCATCGTTTCCAGCTGTTTGATTGGCAGCTGCTTTTTTCGAAACAACAGGGCGAGCCATTCCTCGTTCGCCACAAGCAACTCGGCGACGCGAATGGCATTGAGGCGGGCGTCTTTATGTTTTGGCAATTGTTCGACTAAATCGTGAAAATGAAAAAGTGGTGAAACGCGGTGTTGCCGAAAAATTTGACATAATGGAAAAAGGGGCTGTTTCCCCATTTGGGTCAGCCCCTTTTTCATTGTTTGGCCGTTCATCCGGCCTTTTCTTCCGTCCGTGCCATTTCATTCAGCTCACTATGCTTGCGGCCGTAGATAAAGTAAATCACTAAACCGATCAGCAGCCACGAGACAAAACCGATCCATGTCGTCGCCGGAAGCTGAAGAACGAGGTAGCCGCAGAATAAGACAGCCAAAATCGGGATGACTGGGACAAACGGAACGCGGAATGCCCGCTTTAAGTCCGGCTGCGTTTTACGCAGCACCAACACGCCGATCGAGACGGTGATAAAGGCAAAGAGCGTGCCGATGTTCGTCAGTTCCGCCAATTTGTTGAGCGGAATGATGCCGGCAAATACCGCTACAGCCGCTCCCGTCAGCCACGTATTGACATACGGCACTTGGCGCGTCGGGCTGATGCGGGCAAACACTTTCGGCAGCAAACCGTCGCGGCTGATGGCGTAGAAGAGACGCGTCTGCCCATACATCATCACAAGGAGCACGGTCGTAATGCCGGCGATCGCCCCGAGCGAAATAAAGCCCGCCACCCAGTCTTGGTGGATATAGTTTAACGCAAACGCCACTGGGTTTTTCACGTTGAGCTGCTCGTACGGAACGATGCCTGTCAATACGAGCGAAACCGCAATATACAACAATGTGCACACAAGCAACGAGACGATAATGCCAATCGGCATATCGCGCTGCGGATTGCGCACTTCTTCCGCCGCCGTCGACACCGCATCAAAGCCGATGTAAGCGAAAAACACCGTCGCCGCGCCGGTCGCTACGCCAGAGAAGCCATACGGCATAAACGGCGTCCAGTTTTCCGGCTTGACGTACCAAACACCGACCGCCAAAAAGAGCAGCACGACCGCCACTTTAATGGCAACGATCACCGCGTTAAAACGCGCCGATTTTTTGGCGCCTAAGTTCAACAAAAACGTAATGAACAGAATAATTAAAATCGCTGGCAAATCGATGAACGTCCCTTTCTCCGGATCATACGCGCTCGTCAATGCTTTCGGGAGTTCGATGCCAAAACCGGCAAGCAACCCTTGGAAATAACCGGACCAACCGACGGCAACCGCCGACGAAGCAATTCCATATTCCAAAATCAAATCCCAGCCTAAAATCCAAGCGAATAATTCACCGAATGTCGCATAGCTATATGTGTATGCGCTCCCTGACACCGGCACCGTCGAGGCGAACTCGGCGTAGCAAAGCGCCGCAAACACGCACGCCAACCCAGACAAAACGAACGAAAGAACGAGAGCCGGACCAGCATGTTCCGCCGCCGCCACCCCGGTCAGGACGAAAATGCCTGTCCCGATAATGGCACCGATGCCGAGCATCGTCAAGTCGAATGCACCTAACTCTTTTCGCAGCGAAGCTCCTTTCGTCCCCGACTCCTTAAGCAACGATTGAATCGGTTTTTTACGAAACAAATTCATAGATGTCTCCCCTTGTCGTTTTTTGTAGAAAATTGTTGAATTTTATTGTCGAATACAGTTGACATTCTACATGATCCTCGTTTTTGTGTAAAGTGTGAAAATAAGAAAAACAGCAAAAAATTTTCTCCATTTTGTGCGGCAAAGTAAAAAAAAGTTTTTAAAAATAATAAAAAACATTAATTTACAAATTTTTCAGATAAATGTATAATGAATGTGTGACAAATTTGTGTCAGAAAGGGGGGCACATCCACCGTTTGCGGCAGAACAGTTCATAGTCCTTTTTGAAAACGCTTTAATACAGACGAGGAGGGATTACAATGGCAGTGAAAAAACAATCAAGGGTCGACCAAGGCGGCATCAACTATGATGCCATCGCTCAATCCGCTTCGTTCCGCGGGCTCATTCAGGCGAAGAAGCGCTTCATCATCCCAGCCACCATCTTTTTCTTCGTCTTTTACTTCGCCCTTCCGGTGTTGACGTCGTATTCGAAAGCGCTCAACGCACCAGCGATTGGGCCGGTCAGCTGGGCGTGGCTGTTTGCCTTTGCGCAGTTTATTATGACATGGGCCTTATGCATCCTTTATTCGAAACGCGCAGCACAATTTGATGCCATCGTCGAGCAAGTGAAGCAAGAAACAGCGGAAGGAGGAAACACGTAATGAACGGGCTCGCCTTTTTCCTCTTCCTCATTATCGTCGCCTTGACGCTTGTCATTACGTACTACGCCTCGAAACGGACGAAAACGACAAGCGAATTTTACACCGCGGACAGCAGCCTCACCGGCTGGCAAAACGGGCTCGCCATCGCAGGCGATTATATGTCCGCCGCATCCTTCTTAGGAATCGCTGGCATGATCGCACTGACGGGATTTGACGGCTTCTTTTATAGCATCGGCTTCCTTGTCGCTTATCTTGTCGTCTTGTATATCGTCGCCGAACCGCTTCGCAACCTCGGCAAATACACGATGGCCGATATGATCGCCGCCCGTTTTGACGATAAGAAAGTGCGCGGCGTCGCGGCGTTAAATACGATCGCCATCTCGATTTTCTATATGATCGCCCAGCTTGTCGGCGCCGGCGGCCTCATTAAGCTTCTGTTGGGTCTAGACTACATTTATTCCGTCTTGATCGTCGGCATTTTGATGACGGTGTACGTCGTCTTCGGGGGCATGACAGCAACGAGTTGGGTGCAAATCGTCAAAGCCGTCTTGCTGATGGTCGGTACGTTTATCATTTCCATCATCGTCTTTGCCAAATTCGATTTCAGCATCACCAAAATGTTCTACGAAATGAAAACAGCGACGCCGCTTGGCGAAGCGTTTTTAAACCCAGGCAACAAGTTTAAGGATCCACTCGATACGATTTCACTCAACTTGGCGCTCGTGTTGGGGACGGCCGGGCTGCCGCACATTTTGATCCGCTTCTTTACGGTCAAAGACGCCCCGACTGCGCGCAAATCGGTCGTGTATGCGACATGGATCATTGGGCTTTTCTACGTCATGACGATCTTTTTAGGCTTTGGCGCCGCCGCGTTTGTCGGCTATGACAAAATCGTCGCCGCCAACCCGGCCGGCAATATGGCCGCCCCGCTGTTGGCGGAAGCGCTTGGCGGAGATTTCTTGTTCGCTTTCGTCTCTGCCGTCGCCTTTGCGACGATTTTGGCCGTTGTCGCCGGACTTGTGTTGTCAGCCGCCTCGGCGTTTGCCCATGACTTTTACAGCCATATTTTGCGGCGCGGCCAGGCGACGGAAAAAGAACAAATGCTCGCCGCCCGCTGGGCATCCGTCGGCGTCTCGGTGTTGTCGATTTTGTTAGCGCTGTTTGCACAAAAAATGAACGTCGCGTTCCTCGTATCGCTCGCATTTGCGGTCGCCGCCAGCGCCAACTTGCCGACGATCGTATTCACCATTTTCTGGCGCCGCTTTAACACGACTGGAGCGATTACGGGGATGCTTGTCGGCCTGATCAGCGCCTTGGTGCTCGTCTTCTTCAGCCCGAACGTCTGGTCGCCGCAGCCGGGCGCCGCCATTTTCGTCGGCGAACCGCTCTTTAAGCTCGCCAACCCGGGCATCATCTCGATTCCGCTCGGCTTTATCGGTGCGATCGTTGGCACGCTCGTCTCGTCGAAAAAATCGGATGAAAAGAAATATACGGAAATTGTCGTCAAGGCAAATACTGGGATAGGACGCGTGTAACACAACAAAGAAGGGGCTGGCCCAAAACGTGCTTGCTGTAAATTAGCACATTATTTCAGAATCCCTTTTTCAAATTATTTCAGGCGGATTCGGAAATAATGTGCAAAATTTTTGCGGATTGTTCCGGATTTTGCACATTCTTTCGGAACGTTTGCACGCTCTTTCAGATGAAGATTTCCAGCGCGCCTGATGGACCGATGGAAAAGAGAAAGAACAAAAGAGGCCGATTCGGCCCCTTTCGTGCTAATACCCCATTTCCTCTGCGGCCCTGCGCACCACTTCTTCGTCAATGGCGTCCTTTTTCAGCTGATGCCCGTATAACAGGCACGTCGTGGCCAACGTGTTGATGACACGGGGCCAACCACGTGATTGCAGGGCAATCGCCTCTAACGCCGATGGAGTGAAGATCGGATGCTTCGCTCCGGCCTTTCATCCGATGCTCGATGTAGCCCGCCACCTCTTCCTTCTCCAGCGGCCCCATCCGGTATCGCATGATGATCCGCTGATCGAGAGGGCGGTGCTGATTGAGCCGCAGCTTCCCTTGTAAATGGGGCAGCCCGGCCAACATCAAGACAAATGGGTTGGTCGAATCCATCTCAAAGTTGAACAAGATGGCGATGTCCTGTAAAAATGCATCCTTTGCTAAATGCATCTCGTCCAAAATGAATACCGGCGTGATCCGCCGTTCATGATACAATCGCTCGATCGCCTGCTGGATTTGGCGGAAGAGGTCTACCTTGCGGTACTTCGGTTCCTCTCCTAATCCCAAGGCCAGTCCACGGTAAAAATCCATCACGCCTCCGGTGGATAACGGAAAGTAGACGACATGATACAATGATGGATTCAATGACTCTTTCAGCGCCCGAAGGGCGAACGTCTTGCCCGCCCCCGGCTCTCCGATCAACAGCCCGATCCCCCGGGTTCGTTTCACGTACTCCAGCGCCCGCAGCGCTTCTTGAAACGCCGCCCCTTGATACGCCTCGGACGGGTCGGTTTCTTTCGCAAACGGCTCCCGCGAGAGGGAATAAAACGTTTTATACATCCCGTTCGCCCTCCTTCGCCGAAATCGCCGCAAACGGCGACCGGTGGCGCTTGACATAGGCGTTATCTTCCAAACGCACCCGAACGGCCTCCGCCACCCGTTTGCCATCTTCGTACACATAGACGCCTCGTTCGTCATAGCGGAGCTCAATCGATTATCCAATGAACCGAGGCGGCACCTCGTATAGCTGTTTATTCAGAGTGACCGTGCCATCGGCTTTCACCTTGCGGTGCTCCCGTTTCAGAAAAATCGCATCCAGCCAATCGATGTCTTCGATCCACACCACTTGTTCCACCTGAGACTGAAACACCTCATGCGGCGTTTTCCCATCCAGCGAGGCGTGCGGTTTTCGATGATACTCTTCTTCAAGCCACTTCCCAAAACGCTCGTTCAACTCGTCAAGCGACTTCGGCGGATTCAGCTCCAACAGCGGATAAAATCGTGTCTGTACGGTGCGGAAGAACCGTTCGATTTTTCCCTTGCTTTGCGGGTCATACGGCTGAGTGTGGATGAGCGTAATCCCCATCTCGGCGCACGCATACTGCAGCACCTCGGATCGATAAATTTTCCCGTTGTCCGAGTAAATGCGCTTCGGCTTCCCGCAACGAAGCACCGCTTCCTTTGTGACGATCCGCAGCCCGTCAAACTTCTCCGAAGGGAAACTATACGTACGGCACCAACCGCGAGCAGTCATCGATATAGGCGATCAAGAACGTTTTCTGGGCTTTCCCATTGACTCGAATCGTTGGTCCATGGGATAAGTCCCCTTGCCAAAGCTCATTGATCTGGTCATACGCAAATCGTTTTCGCTCCGGCATGGGCAAAATTTCTTTTCCGACAAGGTTGTGTTTTTTCAATAATCGGTATATACCCGTGGTGCTAGATAAAATGAGATAAGTATAAAAATAGCCCTTGCATGAAGGATCTCCTTTAAAATGAAAGTGCTACCAAACATTCAAAAGGAGAGTTCACATGCAAGAGCACTTTCATTTTACAACAGACGAAGCGAAAATTCAAAAACAATATGCAGCGATTTTATTCTTTGTATCTGGACAATTGTCTTTAATTCAGATGTATTTACAACGCCGAAATCGCCATTTGTTGAAGCAAGAAGATGAGGCCATCATCGCCGTCCATGTTCTTGGAAAGTTGTTAGGTTTTACATCCGAACGAGCTTGGCACCGATTTGTGATCGGAAACTTATTTTCGAAAGATTTATTTCCTGAACGCTCTCGATATAACCGTCGTTGTCGAAACCTTGGCTTTGCCGTCAAATGGATCCGATATCAACTAGCCAAACGTGGGCAACATCATGCTTATGCGGTAGTGGATAGCTTACCCATTGAACTCTGCCACCACGCACGAATATATCGCGTCAAACGGTTTCAAGGAATCGCTGATATTGGGTATTGTGCATCCAAAAAGATGGCTTACTATGGATTGAAGCTTCATCTCCAGATCACTGACCAAGCGCTTCCGATGGGATATGTCGTCACCGAAGCATCCTGTCACGACCGGACAGCTGCGGAAACCGTGATGGTCCAACTTCCTCATCCGTATACACTTGGTAACAAAGGATATGTGAGCCAAGACTTGCAAAAGAAGCTGTATGATGAATACAAGATCACTTTTTGGACGCCCGTTCGGAAAAACCAGAAAATCCATCAATCGAAAGCATGGAAACGATGGATGAAACGAAAGCGCAAAGTCATTGAAACCGTGTTTTCCGTTCTCATTGATCAGTACCGGATCACAGAGATTCGATCCAACTCTGTTTCTGGATTTGAATCATCTTTGGATGGCATTTTACTCGCTTATTCACTCGTCATTCTTGGGTTAGTTGAGCGTTAAAGTTCAACTAGCACCATGGGTTATATATATTTTTTGGGTCTTCACCATTTTCTGTGATTTCTACTCAATCCTAGATACATGTTAGCTGGATGAAATAGGTTCATCAGTCAGGATCCTTCTTCCGCATACAGACCACGAAGTTGGTAGAATGGAAACAGTCAAGTGCTTTCCTTGACGGGTTCCATTCTACCAACTATCATACCGATAGCGGAAGAAGGGAGCGCTTAAGCAGCCTGACTGCCTGTAGTGTTCCCTGTACACTCCAGAAATACACGCAAACGAAACCGTTCTAGATTTCGATAGCCATATGCCCGGCGTTTGATGTTTTTGATCTTGTGATTCGTCCACTCGATTCGGGCATTGGTATATGGGCACAAAAAGTAGGAAAGAATCGGCTCCTTCCACCTTTCAAGCGTGTTGGCTGCTTCCTGAAAAGAAGTGAAAGGGCTCTGTTTAGCTAACTGAATTCATTCTTCCAAGCGTTCCTTTGCTTCGTGATATCCATCGGTTCGGTAAAAATCCCGAAACAACTCTTTGAGATAATAAGCAATGGAGAGTACCGGATACTCCTCCAAGATATCGTCTAATCGACGCCGTTGGTCCTTACGAAGCTTTTCACAGCCTTTTAAGAGAAGATATCGAGCCTTTTTCAATGGAGAACATTCCTTTCTTGCTTGATCCAAGGCTTGTGTCACTTTTTGAACCACATGGTACTGATCGATGACAATCGAAGCAGATGGAAACAGGGCGCGAACCGCCTTATGATAAGGTTCCCACATGTCCAGAATCACCGTTTGAACCCTTTCTTTCGACAGGACATTTTGGCTCAACAAGTGGATGGCGGAGTTACATTGGCGATCGGCATGCATTCCCATGACCGATCCAGCTTTGGCATCCATCAATACGGTTTCATACTGATGTCCCTTTTTTACCGCGATTTCATCTAAGCTAAGCACCATCCCTTCCTGACAAGATGCCTCCATTGTGTTTTGACGCTCTTTTGTTTTTTTTGATGCGATGGAGTAGTAGATGCGTTCCAATGTCGTATAGGGGATGCGCTGCTTTCGACTAACCTCTTGAATGGTGGAGCCTTCACAAAGTTCATACAAGTGCTCACAAAATCGACTAGTGTAATGTTGATTGGGTTCAATCGATTCCAAAGAGGCAGAAAACACTTGGGAACAATTCCGGCACCGATAGCGCTTTACCTTCACGAACAAGTACACCGGTTGATGGAAAATCGCCAAATCCCGTACTTTTCTTGTCCGTCTGTCGTGGACAGAGGAAGTGGCAAATCCACAATGAGGGCAGCGCTCCTGGGTCTCTGTTTTCTCTACATGAATCGCATAACCATAGGAAAGAAGTTCTTGTTTAATCACTTTAAATTCTGGCAATCCTAGTGGTATAGAAAGCACTTACGAGACCTCCTTAATGTTTATTTCACCGCTAACATTATTGCCAGGATCTCGTCAGTGCTTTCTCTTTTTTGTCACTAAATCACAAAATTTGGTGATGAACCTATTTTTTTAAAAAATTATAAATATTGTATTGACTTTTTTAGTAGTTAACAAGATAATATTATACGAGCGCTCGCATTTATTTCTAATTAAGGTATACCTTAACAATACAAATGGGTTTTAGTATGAAAACGAGGTGACTTAACTTGAAAAAGATGTTATACCTATTAGCATTTAGTTTTATGTTTTTGATGTTTAATCATGAAACTAGTGCAGCTGAGTATAAGAAAAATTACTACCCTACTAAAACAGAAATTGAAGCATTGAATCAGGAATTACAAGAATTAGTAGATGAAGCAAATGAAAGATTATCTAATGGAGAAAAAAATATTGAATTAACGTCTAAGAATTTAAAACTAGTTTTTAAAGAAAACAACTCACTAGGTTCAGAAAATATAATGACCAATCAGTTAAATACTATGGGTGTAAATGCTAGTTCAATAGGATCAAAAAGTTATCAAGCATATGTAACGAATACTGCGGGTTTTAATTTTACCCATGCGGTAAGTGGTATTTTTTCATGGAATGGAGACTATTTAACAGGAGTTTCAGCAGATGCAGATCTAACAGGGATAATGTATGATAAATCGTCAAATACAACTGTAACTGGGTTAGATGGAATAATAGGTAGAGATGCTAAAATTGCAAGAGTAACTAGCAAAGGAACATTTAAGGCATTGAAATATTTTGTAACGTATCATACAACATTAATGGTCGATGTTTATGCTCCAACACAAAGTTATAGAATTGTAGAAGCTAAAATTACTTATTGATTTTAATTGAGGGGGAACAATATGGTGAAAAGTTTACCAATTAAGATATCTTCTCTACTATTAACAACATGTTTTCTGCTCAGTTTCTTTTCAAGTGCTGCATTAGCAGATACTGTATTAATCACATCGTTTACTAGTACTACAAAAGAAAGTACGACTTCAGTTCCTAAAAATTATCATTATTTCTATTCAACCAAGGATACGGTAAAAGTAACATTCAAAGTCGATGAGTGGATTAAAACTCGCAATATTAAAAAAGTTAATGTTCAATTACAAAAAAGTAATGGACTTTGGTGGTCAACTAAAACGACAAAAAGTGTAACAAGTACAAGTTCTATTACGTTTAGTGTGAATGCTGGGAGTGGAGACTATAGATTAGTTGTTTGGGATGAACCTGAACCAACAGGATGGGCTAAACCTCCTCTTTATTATCCGAAATCAACAAGATATTCCGTTGATATTTGGGGAATAGATTAATAATAGAACTTCAAAAAGAAGGGTGCTACTTAAAGTTGATATTATCCCTCTTGTGTAGACAGTGTAGAAAAAGGACACACTGCTATACAGGAGGGATTTTTTTGGATAAATCAAATGCAAAATACAAAAGCTATAGTTTTGAATTTAAATTACGTACCCGAGTTCGACAGTCACTAGGCAAACAAAATGCCTCTCGTCCCTTGATACAAAAGGGATCGGAGGCATTTGGGCACACTTCGGGCGTGTATCTAGGTGCGAGGATGGATGCTTAGGATCTTTGGAGGAGGCTCCAGCCCTAGAGCCGTAAAGAGTTGCGCTTGTTTGGCCGTCAGCTCGGTTCGTTGAAAAAGGTCGCCGTTTTTGGAAGAAAAATGTCCAAGCATAAGACGCTCACATTCGTCTCTTACGTTCGGCCACGATTCATGAGTCCGGATCTCTACGATCCGAACTAACAAGAGGGCCAGCCAACTGAGCAGCACATGCGCCCGGATGCGGTCTTCCAGTGGTACTACGGATTTAAGCTTCATCTTCAAGTGACCGACCAAGGACTGCCCATGGGATACGTGGTAACGGAGGCGTCCTGTCACGATCGAACTGCAGCTGAAACCGTCATGACTCAAATTCCTCATCCCTTTAATTTGGGAGACAAGGGATTTATCAGTAGCGAATTGCAAAAAAAGTTGTATGAAGCGTACCAAATCGCCTTTTGGACTCCATCTCGCAAAAACCAGAAACATCGCCCATCGGCATCATGGGAGAGATGGCTCAAACAAAAACGGAAAGTCATTGAAACGGTGTTCTCTGTCCTCGTCGACCAGTATCGTATCACAGAAATTCGTGCTCATTCGATTTCAGGGTTTGAAGTGGCACTAGATGGCATATTGTTGGTGTATTCGCTTGTAACACTCGGGCTAGTTGAGCGCTAGCGCTCAACTAGCACCACGGGTTTACACTGTTTTTTGCAAGCAAAAAATGCAGAGAAGTGCAAGAAAAAATACATAGGCTTGCCAGCTCAAGACTTAAGGTTCCAGACCGGGGGCAGAGGACGGCTGGATCGCGGAGAGAGCGTTCCGCAGTCGATAGCTCTCTCCCGTAAAGGCCAAGATGTGGGCGTGGTGAACCAAGCGATCCACTAACGCTGCCGTCAAACGGTTGTCCCCAAACACCCGATTCCACTGTCCAAATTCTAGATTCGATGTCACCATGACGCTTTTTCGCTCGTAACAGTCGGCGATAATATGAAACAACAGTTCCGATCCTTGCTTTTGAAACGGCACATAGCCGAGTTCATCCAAAATCAACAGTTCGCATGGGTCGAGGCTTCGTTTCAGCCGTCCGAGCGTGCCGTTTTTCAACGCCTCTTCCAGCTGGGCGACAAGATCCGCGACGCGGAAAAACCGAACCTCATGGCCTTGTTGGCACGCCTGAATGCCAAGTGCTGTGGCGAGATGGGTTTTCCCCGTTCCAGGTGAACCTAAAAGCAGAACGTTTTGCTTTCGCTCCAAAAAGCGAAGGTCACACAGTTCCTCCCTCGATGTCGTGGCTGGCCAATGGATATGACCCGACCATTCGTAATCCTTCAGCCATTTCAACTCCCGAAACTTGGCTTTCTTGATCAGCCGAGCCTGTTTCGCTTCTTGGCGGCACGACAGTTCCAGCGCCAATACATCCCGCAAAAACTGTTCTTTCGTTTCGAATCTCACCTCCTCGAATCGATCTGCGATATAGGCCAAATGCAGCGCTTTACAAATCTCTTTCACCTCTGCTCTCATTTCTGGACACTCCCTTCCCGAGCGGGATGAAGACGTTGATCATACACCGTTAAATCCGTTTCATAGTCGATTAGAACGGAAGGGGTGTATGATTCTTCCCACTTGTCCGGGTAATAGGAGTGCTTCGCTTCCATCAACACGCCGATTTCATGAGGAGTCAAGTCCCATCGCTGACTCTCCTCGAGCCACTGGGCGATTTCGTAAAGCGTGTGCCGATCCAACAGCGCTCGCAGTCCTTTCAAACGGGCCACCACCTGGGGCGGGGGGCCAGCCAGATACATTCGGATCGCCTCCGGCAAGTACGTCCGGTAGCGGGAATGTCCGACAACCCGGGGTTTGGTCTCCCACTCAGCGAAAATCTCTTTCCAAGGGATTTCGCGTTTCACGTTCGTATACGGCCTTGGCGCTTCAAGATGGACGTCTCCATCGGAAGAGAACACAACGAAACGATTCCATTCTTTCTTCACCAACACCCGGTTGGGGACGGACAGGCCATGGACGACGAACGCCTTCCCATCCACCATCACTTCTCCGTATTTATTCACGTAAGCGTGATCGAGGGAGAAGATCGGAAGATCTTGTTCCGGCAACGCCAACAGCTCTGGTTGTTCTTCCTGCCATAGTTCCTCGATCCACCGCCCCTTTTCATAATGAGGACGGTTTCGGTCCTCGACCATCTTGCGATGCAGCCACTCCACCAGCTCCGGATCCGACTCCATCAATGGAGCGGGGATGAAACAAAGGTTGCGAGTGTAATAGACTTTTCGCTCCGCATTTCCTTTCTCATGTCCACTGTATGGATTGCACACTTGTACATCAAACCGATAGTAGAGTTGGAATTTCTCAAAAGCCTCGGTGAATCGGCGTTCTCCCCCTTTTCGAATCGACACAATGGCCGCGGACAAATTGTCAATGCGCAATGCCTTTGGCACTCCCCCAGCCTGACGAAACAGCTGCGTCAACCCGTGGAGGAAGCATTCACTGTTTTCCGCCGGCAGCGGATAAGCAAACGCAGCGTTGCTATAGGGAAAGCTCATGATCAAAACCGATCGCTCTTCTTCCTTCCCCTCCTTCGTCACCACCGTCATCTTCCCGAAATCCACCTGCGCCTCGCCTGGCGGGTGCTCCAGTCGTTCATAGCGCTGTTCTTTCTCGAGCTTGAGCTGCGGTCTTCGTTTTTGCACGTACGCGCAAACGGTGCGATACGAGCCTTGAAATCCATGGTCACGACAAAGCGCTTCAAACATCGTCTTGTTCGTTCGCCGTTGTTTTCTCGGCAGCTTGGCATCCTCCTCCAACCAGTCATCAATGATTTGCCCGTACCCTTCTTCCTCCATCATCCCCTTTTTGCGTTTGATGGTTGGTTGGACAGAAATGTCTTCATCTGCGTATTTCTTGACCGTTCTCCAGTTATATCCCGTTTCACGGGAAATTTCCGCAATCGATAACCCTTTCTTTTCACGCAGTTTTCTGATACGATTAATTTCGGGCATTGCCAGCATCCTTTCGCTCCTCCACTGTTTGGTTATGTGTTCACAACTTCCACAGTAGAGGAAATGTTAGAGGCTGGCAAGCCTTTTTTTCTTTGCCTTCAGCTCTGCACTTTTCGTTGCAGAACTCTGTATTTTTATTTTGCAATAAACAGTTTACACTCCTAAAATTGCAACAATGATTATTGCCAATACGACACTTAATAATAATGAAATAATCCAATGTTTCTTTTCTGTCATTTTAAAAAGAATATTTATAATAGAACTAATTAGCAGCACAATTATAAAAACAAAAGTAATCATTATAATTTCCATTTAAACAACCTCCTAGGTTTACACATTGAATAATGGACTTATATCCCACTTCCTCAATATACCATATTATATATATTTTTTAAAACCCGTGGTGCTAGATAAAATGAGATAAGTATAAAAATAGCCCTTGCATGAAGGATCTCCTTTGAAATGAAAGTGCTACCAAACATTCAAAAGGAGAGTTCACATGCAAGAGCACTTTCATTTTACAACAGACGAAGCGAAAATTCAAAAACAATATGCAGCGATTTTATTCTTTGTATCTGGACAATTGTCTTTAATTCAGATGTATTTACAACGCCGAAATCGCCATTTGTTGAAGCAAGAAGATGAGGTCATCATCGCCGTCCATGTTCTTGGAAAGTTGTTAGGTTTTACATCCGAACGAGCTTGGCACCGATTTGTGATCGGAAACTTATTTTCGAAAGATTTATTTCCTGAACGCTCTCGATATAACCGTCGCTGTCGAGATCTTGGCTTTGCCATCAAATGGATACGACATCAACTAGCCAAACGCGGACAACATCACGCTTATGCAGTAGTGGACAGCTTACCCATTGAACTCTGCCACCACGCACGAATGTATCGTGTCAAACGGTTTCAAGGAATCGCCGATATTGGGTATTGTGCATCCAAAAAGATGGCTTACTATGGGTTGAAGCTTCATCTTCAGATCACCGACCAAGCGCTTCCGATGGGATATGTCGTCACCGAAGCATCCTGCCACGACCGGACAGCTGCATAAACCGTGATGACCCAACTTCCTCATCCGTACGCACTTGGTGATAAAGGATATATGAGCCAAGACTTGCAAAAGAAGCTGTATGATGAATACAAGATCGCTTTTTGGACGCCCGTTCGGAAAAACCAGAAGATCCACCAATCGAAAGCATGGAAACGGTGGATGAAACGAAAGCGCAAAGTCATTGAAACCGTGTTTTCCGTTCTCATTGATCAGTACCGGATCACGGAGATTCGAGCCAACTCTGTTTCTGGATTTGAATCAGCTTTGGATGGCATTTTACTCGCTTATTCACTCGTCATTCTTGGGCTAGTTGAGCGTTAAAGTTCAACTAGCACCACGGGTGGTATATAGTAAAGTAAGAGGTATGGTTTTCTGGGATTTCCCCCCTGCTCGATCAGGTGTTCGTAGAACACCGTCACGGGCATGGTGGGATGTTCTTTTCTTAGGGCTAAAATATGATCCTCATCATCGGGCGACAGACGCCTTGAGTGGCCGCGGTCCGAACGGCGCTTTGGCTTTAAGGCGTCAAAGCCCCCTTTTTTGTATCGGGTGCACCAATCGAGGATCGTCTTGGCTGCGATTCGCTTGTCGCCCTGGTGGGGAACATGGTGCACTCGCTCGCTCACCTCTTTCAGATACGTCTTCGGTTCCACCTGCCCATTCACCAACGGAGCGATTAGCCCGTACCGAAACAGCGCGATGTCGTGTCTCATCGATTCATCCATCTGGATCTCCTCCCTGTCCCCCTGTGATGTTGGACCGTCCCGGTCCCTCTACCTCCTATCTTACGAAACGGCTCGAGATTCGTCGAGAGGAAGGGTTTGTGGGAACATCAACCATCTCCGTTTTTGGTGTTAAGTAGAAAATCAGGAAGCAATTTGATCCGCAAACGGATGCCACCTCTCGTTTGTCCACAGGTCTTGGATGATCGAGCCAACCTCCCGTCCCTCCAAGGTCTGCATCCACCAAACCGCCCGTTCTGTTCTTGCGTTCCCCACAGGGCCGATGATCCCTCACCTTCTCACCGCCGCGTGATGCAAGCGGGAAAGATTCCGTAAAAATCGTCGGACATAAAACAAGATGACCTCCTTGGTGGGAAAAACAACCTGTTTGGTCTTCGCTCCTCGCCTTGGCGTTTCGAGCCACGTTTTGACCGCTTGCCAGATGACCGGCCGTGTATATTGAACATACGGGAGGAGAAAAGAAGGCAGCACACTCACGGTTTTACGGCACTCTTGACAGCGATATCGTGCGATCCAAAGGCGATACTCCCCCTCTGCCGTCAACGCATAGCGTTGGTCGTATCCGTGACGATGCAAGGGGCGGCGGGATGGACAGTGGGGGCATTGGTTCACGTCGGGAAAATCATCGTTCCCTTTCCCACGATCCGTATACGTTTGAATGTCAATGCCAAAGTCGTGAAACTGGATCACACTTCCTCCCCCTCTCCTTGAAACGAATGGAAATCTTCGTCCGAAACAATTCACAAAAAAATTAGCACATTCCTTCAGAAAAGGGGAGAGGGCTTTCTGAAAGAATGTGCAAAAAAAAAGGGCGTTTTGTGCTGAAATAAAATGATAATTTACACTTGCGTTTGGGCCAGCCCCAATTAGCATTATAACAGTTTGTATAGGTAATATTCATTTACAAATTCCCCATTCACTCTTAACGATTGAACCCTCTCGCCTTCTAATACGAACCCCATCTTCCTATATAAGTTAAACGCCTTATCGTTCCCTTTCATGACCGTAAGTCCTAATCTCAAAATTCCAACTTTCTTTGCCCACTCAAACGCTTTGTTGAATAGTTTAGTGGCAATGCCCTGTCCTTGATAGTCTTCAAGAACTCCCAAAACAACATTGGCAGAATGTCGATTTCGTTTTACATCACCTCCTATGACAGCAAGGAACCCGACAAGCTTGTTTTCCGTTTCAGCAACAAAGATCATTTTATTCGGCTCAGACAACATTCTTTCAATCGATTTGCTTTGTTGTTCAACCGTTGTTTGCCGTTCGCCAGGCTCAAATAACATAAAACCAGATTCATCAATTTTTTTGCACAACTCCAAGAAATGTTCCGCATCGCGAACTTCAATCGGTCTGATCATCATTTTTTCTTTCTCCCTTTATCATCCTTTATGCCGTCGCCGTACGGTGAAACACCTTCGCAAACTGCGTATACCGCTCCACTTGGCGGCGGTCGACGTCATAGCCGATGCCCGGGGCGTCCGGCACGCGGATCAAGCCGCCGTGCACCTCAACTTCCGGCGTGATGATATCCCGCTCCCAATAATGCGACGACGCGGCAGTGTCGCCGGGAAGGGTGAAGTTTTCCAACGTCGTGATCGCGATGTTGTGGGCGCGCCCGACGCCTGCCTCCAGCATCCCCCCGCACCAGACCGGCGCACCGCGCTCAGCGCAAAGATCGTGGATGCGCTTCGCCTCGCCAAGCCCGCCAACGCGCCCGATTTTGATGTTGATGATGCGGCAGCTGCCAAGGTCAAGCGCCTTGCGCGCATCGTCATAGGAACGAATGCTTTCATCAAGGCAAATCGGCGTCTGAAGAAGCGGCTGCAGCCGAGCGTGATCGACAAGATCGTCAGCGGCGAGCGGCTGCTCGATCATCAGCAACCCGAATTCATCGAGCGCTTTCAGCCGATCCGCATCGGCAAGCGTATATGCTGAATTGGCATCGGCCATAAGCGGCACGTCAGGAAACGCGCGCCGCACGTCGCGGATGACATCAACGTCCCATCCCGGCTTGATTTTCACCTTGATCCGCCGGTACCCTTGCACCACATACCGTTCCATCACCTGAAGCAGATCGGCAACCGTCGGCTGGATGCCGATGCTGACGCCGACTTCAATGTCCTTTTTCGTTCCTCCGAGAGCTTGAGAAAGCGGAACGCCGAGCCGCTTGGCGTACAAATCCCATACCGCCCCCTCAAGCGCCGCTTTCGCCATGTTGTTTTGGCGGATGGCAGAAAAGCGCTTTGACAGCTCCTCCGGGTGGTGAATCGGCTCAGCCAACGCAAGCGGCACAAGGAAATCCTCGAGCATATGCCAGTTCGTTTTCACCGTTTCCTCGCTGTACCACGGGGCGGAAAATGCGACCGATTCACCCCAGCCGGAAACGCCGTCGCGATCGACAACTTCCACTAAAATCAACTCTTTCCTTTGAAACGTGCCGAAGCTCGTCGTAAACGGCGCCTTCAACTCCATTTGCAAATGGCGCAATATGACGTACTCGATGTTGATCGTCATTCTTCTTCCCCTTTCTGCTGCCATCGTTCACTCCGCCGCTTCCATATGTAATAAAGCACCCCTTCCTCCAGGCAGCGCCAAGCGCCGGCGGCAATCCATCCTTCCACAAGTAGCCGCTGAAACAAGGCGCGCGTCGCCAGCCGCCACTCAAGCGCCAGCGCGAAATCCTGCTCTTTCAGCTGCGGAAAGTCAAGCGGGATGGCTGTCAACAGCAACGGCGCCGCTGTTCCATCGATGTCTCTCCGCACCGGCTGCAACAGACCGTCAGCCCTTTGCCCTGCCTCGAGCACCGTCAGGCTTCTGGCCTTGAGAAGATCAGCTTTAGCCAAGCTCCGCTCCCCGGTCGGACGCTCATCAAGCCGCCATTCGACGATGAAGCGGTCAGACGGCAGTTGACCGTTCAACGCGTCATTCATTTCGCCGTAGCAGTTTTCCACATACTCGACGCCAACAGCCCCAAGCTTCGCCAAGTTCAAATAGCCGTTGCGGCTTTGCAGCGGATCATACGTCCAGCGGATGACTCGGTAGCCGCGCCGCCGCGCTTCTTCCGCCTGCTTCCTTTTCAGACGGCAGCCGATTCCTCGGTCGCGAAAGGAAGCATCAATCCCCATCATATGGGAACAAAGATACACTTCCCCGTTTCGAAACCCAGGGAAGCTATACACAAAGCCGACGAGTTTCCCGTCCATATACGCGCCGATCACAATGCCGCCGTTTTTTGCCGCCGTCAACGTTTGATGGAGCGGAACCGGCGCTGTTTTCCAAATCTCCTCCTCAAGCTTGGCCATCTCTTTCAACTGTTCGATCGTCTCAATGATTTGCAGTGACAGAGACACGCTCGTTCTCCCCCTGCAGCGCAAACGTATTGATGACCGTTCGCGCCAAAATTTCCACACCGGAAAGCAAATCATCGCGCCGGAACGTCATGTTCGGGTGATGGAGCCCCGGACGCAAGTCACAGCCTAACCCGAGCATCGTTGTCTTCAGCTCCGGTTTTTGAAAGGAATAAAAATGGAAATCCTCTCCTCCCGACGTCACAACCGGCGGAACGCATTTTTCCGTCCCCAAGGCCGCGATAATCGCCTCCTCCATCAGCCGCACCGCATCTGGATCAGGATGAGCGGCCACGATGCGCGTCCGTTCCACCAGTTCAATCTCCGCCCCATAAATGGCAGCGACCCCGTTGATCACATGACGCAGCCCTTCAACGAGCCGCTCCATCGCCTCGTTCGTTTGCGCCCGCAAATCAAGGGCGAATTCCGCGTAGTCCGGGATCGTGTTCGCATCTTTTTCACCGGCGTGAAACTTCGTCATTTTGATCGACGCCGGCACTTGGGGATCGACATGAATTTTGCCGAGCTCTTGCACAATGGCGCTGCCGACTTCAATGACATTGACGCCTAAATGCGGCCGCGCCGCGTGCGCCGCCACACCGCGGATCCGCCCTTCGATGCATTGCGCCGCCCCATGGATGATCGCCGGCGCCGCATATCCGCCTTTCACTTCTTGAATCGGCCGCAGGTGAACGCCGTATAAAAACGACACGCCGTCGACCGCTCCTTTTTCGATCAGCTTTAACGCCCCTGTTCCTTTCTCCTCGGCCGGCTGGAACAAAAACCGGAGCGTCCCCGGCGGCTCATAGCCGATGCGGCGAAGCAGCTTCGCCACCCCGAGCACGATCGTCATGTGGGCATCATGCCCGCACGCATGGTTCGGCTGCCAAACGCCGTTCACTTCTTGCCAAAGCGCATCCATATCGCTGCGCACCCCAACCGTAAACGGCCCGGCGCCGATTTCCGCCACCACACCCGGGCAATCGGCAAACGTCCGCACCCGATATCCTTCGCGCTCCAACTCTCGGCGGAGAAATTCAGTCGTTTGCCACTCTTCCCAGCTGATTTCTGGATGGCGGTGAAGGTGATCGAAAACCTCCCATAGCTCCGCTTTCATCTGCTCGATAATGTCTTTCATTCCGCTCTCCCCCGCTGTTTCAAAATCGATAGAAAAAACATCGTTATATTCATTATAATATTCAGACAAACAAATACAACGATAGGCAAATGATTGGAAAAAACAGACACGTGCCATTACGGGCGGCGCTTTACCAGCTGGTTGACGACCTCAGAAAAAATGAGCCCCATCGCAATCGCCCCGGAAATCATGAACGCTTTTGCCGCCAACGGAATCGCTGCATTGTAGTCGTTCATGACGACATGACGCATCGCTTCAAATGCCGTCCCACCTGGAACGAGCGGGAGAATGCCAGGAACAATAAAAATGGTTGCCGGCGCCCGATAGCGCCGAGCAAACGCATTGCTTAAAAAGGCGACGAAAAACGCGGCTATAAACGTCGCAATCACACTGTCTACGCTCGAACGTACAGCAAACGTATAGGCCGCCCATCCGCTCATCCCGACAAATCCGCTATGCGGCAACAGCCGCGGCGGAACATTAAAAATCATGCCAAACAACGTTGACGCCACAAAGCTAAGCAGCAACTGCATAACAATCATGACCTGTGCTCCCTATCATCGAATAGATAAAACAAAGGCGATGCCAGTGCCGATCGCAAACGCCGTCAAAAACGCCTCGGCCCCGCGCGACAATCCGGCGATGAGATGGCCGGCCATTAAGTCACGCACCGCGTTCGTAATGGCCAGCCCCGGCACGAGCGGCAACACCGAGCCGATGATCATGTTCCCGACGTCCCCGCCAAATCCGGCCTGCACCATTAACAATACGAGCCCCCCGGCGACAAAAGAAGCAAAAAATTCCGCGAAAAACCGGATTTTCACAAACCGATGCACCATCTCAAAACACCAAAATGCCACCCCTCCGGAAAAAAGCGATGGGAAAAAGTGAACCATCCCTCCAATCAATGACGCAAAACAAGCACTCGCTAACGCTGCGGCGGCGGTTTGCTGCCAAAGAGGGTAACCCATCGGGGCGCGCCCGATATCCTCGAGCTCCTTTCGCGCCTTTTCAAGCGTCAATTCACCGCGGCTAATGCGCCGGGAAATATCGTTCACGACCGCCACTTTCGCTAAATCAGTCGAACGCTCGGAAATGCGGATCAATCTGGTTGAGTCTGTCCCTTCAACAGAAAAAATAATGGCCGTTGGTGTGACATAACCATGGGAGCGCGGCATGCCAAACGAAGCAGCGATGCGCGTCATTGTATCTTCCACCCGATACGTCTCTCCGCCGCTTTCAAGCATCAATTTTCCCGCTAATAAACAAACCTCAACAATATCATCCACCCGCTCCGTCATAACCGGTTTGCTCCTTTCGTTTTCGCTCGGCATGGCATTGGCCATCCCGTTTTCCCCTGCCGGGCGCTCATCGCAAAAACAAACTCCCACCAAACAAATTGGCAGGAGCCGCCTCGGATATCGTCTTTGTCAAACTTGTTTCCATTATAGCAAACAAGCGGTTGACTGCCAAACCGTGAAGGAACTCTCACCATTTCCCTTTCTTTCCTATTTTTCTGTTTCTTTCGCCTGATTTTTCGCTCTCACAGTCGAAAAATAGCGCACCGGCGGAAGACGAGACAGCGGTTCAACAAAATGAACAAACGAACACCAGCACAAAAATAGAAACGAACTCGTCCCCCACGCAAGCGATCAAGATAGAAACAAAAGGGAATATGTACCATAAAACTGCTGCCAGCGCCAAAGCAAACGGTCAAAAACACCAAGCGGCGATTGCTGTGAACAAACAAACAGAGTCTCGTGTCTCGGGTTCCCATTCACAACAACTGAAGCAGGCAGCTGCACCGCAAGTGAAAGCCGACCATCCGGCAGGCCAAGGGAAACAGAACAAGCAAGAAAACAATAGAAAATGAGTTCCGAATGACATACTCCCGCCACCTGCGTATTATGAGTTCTTCATTTAAGATGAGAAAGGGGCTGACCCCATAGCCATCAAGTTAAGAAAACAGGAATAAATATATGCCTGATTTGACCATCCTTTTGAAGACCTCATAATGTCTTAGAAAGGGTGGTTTTTTTGAAGACGTCCTTATCTCTCCGAGAAGAATGGCATTGTTTTTTAGACGGATTAAGAAGCGTGTTATCGTGCGAAGAACTTGAACATATGGCCCGAGATCATCAATTTATTCAACGAAAGGGGAAATTACGCGCCCATGATTTTGTGGCACTTTGCACATTTCTCCAGGAAGGAGGCGGTCAAAAATCATTGGTGCAGCTTTGCAGTGCTCTAGCTCTCAAGCAAAACACCTTTCTGAGTGCGGAAGGGCTCAATCAACGGTTTAATGAAAAAGCGGTGAGTTTCCTCAAAGCGGTGTTTGAAAAACTGCTCATTCATCAGACTCAGGAAGCCCGTCACTTATGTCAAAGACATTCGCTGTTTCGCCGGATTCGCATTCTCGATTCCACGTCGTTTCAACTGCCTCCTGAAATCCGGGGGATTTACGAGGGATGTACGGGGCCTGGGGTGAAAATTCAGCTAGAATATGAATGGCTAGAAGGGAAGTTTCTCCATGCGGATGTCGAAGATGCCCGTCATCACGACGCCGCCTACGGAGCGTCCCTCCTATCGACCATCCAAGAGGGAGACCTTTGTTTGAAAGACTTAGGCTATTTTTCGCTTGAGGGATTGCAAGCCATTCATGACGCCGGAGCCTTTTATATTTCCCGGCTCAAACACAATGTAGGGATTTACCAAAAAGAAGGAGACCGATTTCGAAAATGGGAACCAGAGGATTTCCTTGCGGTGTTACAACCCGGAGAAACCATGGAACTGGAACATGCGTATGTCAGTGGAAAGAAAGTTCATCAACCGCGGCTCATTGTGTATCGGCTGACCGAAGAACAGGAGCGACAGAAGGAAGGACAATGGAAACAGAAGGCGAAACGAAAAGGGGCCGCGTACGTGACGCGACGCCCCCACTCAATATATGTATATATCACCAATATTCCAGCGATTTATACCTCTTTGCACGAAATTCATACGCTGTATTCTCTTCGCTGGCAAATTGAAGTGGTATTTAAGACATGGAAATCCCTGTTTCACATTCATCGATTCAAACCGATGAAAGGGGCTCGCTTTCAGTGCCACCTGTATGGAACGTTGATTGCCTTATTGATCAGCTCCACTGTCATGTTTAAAATGCGGGAA
Organism: [Bacillus] caldolyticus; assembly: GCF_003595605.1. Lineage (NCBI taxonomy): Bacteria > Bacillati > Bacillota > Bacilli > Caryophanales > Anoxybacillaceae > Geobacillus > [Bacillus] caldolyticus. The sequence continues at coordinate 1,072,866 of NZ_CP025074.1, forward strand.
TGGCTCTATCGAAAACAGAAAAAGGAATTGAGCGAATATAAGGCGATGAGTATGATCAAGGAGTTCGGTATGGATTTCTTTCAAGCCTTATGGTGTTCTGAGGCGTTAGTTGTCCAACTCCTTTTAAAACTGTGTGACATCATCGCTCAACACGGAAAAAAATCAAGGCGTTATACAAAAAAGAGCGCTTTAGACATTATCGAGAGTTTGGTCATCATGCCGGTGTCATAAGAAATTCCCGCCTCATATACCATGAAAAAAACCTTCTATAGGGAAGGTGTATTTGGCATGCCTATCTTTATATATTCTCACGGTCACAGCCTCCAAAGATGAAAAGTGAAGCCTTGGAGCTACTCGCTCCAAGGCTTCACTTGATGGCTATGGGGGCTGACCCAAAAGGCTGTCTGACTTCAAGATAGACACGAAATATAGTGCGGAAGAAGCGGTCAATGCCGTATATAGAGAGACGAAAGGGGGTGTCCTGATCCTTTTGGGACACCCTCTTGGCGTTTGGCCATGTGCAACGCCGCTCCCTTTTCCCTGTTTCTTCAGTTGCCCGTTTTGCTTTCGACCGCTTCTCTCCTTTACGCTCACGTCGAATGATGGCGGTTCTCCCGCTCCGAGATGATTTTCGAAATACGGACAAACCCCAACATACAGAGAATCGTGATCCCCCAACCAATGCCTTCGCGAATGACAATCGCACGGTCAAACGCTTCGACGTCGTAGCGAACGATCAAGTACGCCTTAATCGCCGCCAACAGCCCGTCGCGCAAAGCAAAACCAACAGTGATCCATTGAAAAAGTGAAAAGACATCACGTTCCAAAAACCGTCTTTTCATGACCGAGCGCGGAGCCCCCTGCATTTCCACAAAATCAAGAGAAAAATAAAGCAACAACGGGCGCTTGACAACGACCGTCACCAAAAAAAAGACAGACAAAACAATCGAGTACCAGACGTCATTCCATAACATCTGCAACGCAGAGCCAGCGAATATGTTCAACAGCGTACTAACGGCCAGATTAACAATCAAAAACGTGCCGAACCATTGCACTTTGCGAATACGCCAATAGCGATAAACGGTATAAACCGCTCCCGGCACGGTACAAATCAACATCGCCCCGTACTCCCCAACCGGGCTGCGCAATGCATGCCAGAGCACGATCGGAAACACCACATAGAATACGACATCAAACATGACCATCCGCTTCCCCACCACTTGTCTCCTCACTCCCCCTTTCTCTTTTCACATACGCCCTCATCATTCACCGAGTTCCGCGCCAATGACTCGCATCCTTTTAGCCTCAATCCAAGCCGACACCTCTCCCACCCCCGCTTCCTCTCCATCAGCGTGAACGGGGACGGGAGCGGCGGGGCGAATGTGCACGTTCCGCCCGGCAAACACGGAAACTTCTTTCATTCGCACATGCCCGCCCCAAAATACGGATGAACCTCCCCCACTTACGCCTGTAGGCGTCGAAGTGGGGGTTTCTTGTCGAAAACCAACCAAGAAGAAGCGAAACAACGTTTCTTGGTGTCCGCAACGCGCAACACCATCTTCTTGATTAGTTTTAGACAGGGAACTCAATCCCTAGTGGTCATAACGGCAGATATCTCCCGACATCTTGCCTCCCACCGTAAGCAACTATGGTGCGAACGGATTTCTCCTCCCATAGGGGCGGTCCGACCCATCTACTACTTCTCACTTACGTGATCCGTAGATACGTTGGCGGTTGAATGGAAATCGGGATCATTTTCCCGTATAAATATTTTGTTAAGATATTGCTTGCGCCGTGAATGTCGCGATGCTGCTCGTAACCGCAAGCACAACGATAATTGCGATTTTTCACTTTGTTTCGTTTTCCACAAACAGGGCATGTTTGTGACGTGTAAGATTCATCCACCTTTTCAATGGTAATGCCTTTGGCTTCTAATTTGTATTTCAAATAGTCATAGAGTTTGCCAAAACTCCAGTTGGACAATTTCTGATTCGTATTTTTATTTCGTTTCTTTTTGGTATTGCGCTGTACTCCTTCGACATCACCAACAACGACATGTTTGATTTGTTGCTCCAAACACCAGTCCACAAATTCTTTCGTCGTTTTATGCAAACAGTCTTTCAGTTGTGCTTCGCTTTTCGATAAAATATATTGCTTCGCACGGTTATATGTTTTCCATTTCCTTGATCCTTTTTTGCAGCGGGACATCAGTTTTTGCAGTTCTGCCAATTTTTTATTTCTCAATCGATGAATGGAACGCATTTTTCTTCCGGTGATGATGATGCTGCTTCCGTTTTCACTGACGGCACTGATGGCGTGAATCTCTCCTTGGTCAACAGCGGCGATGTTGGTTCCAGTAGAAGAAGATGCTTGTTTTCCGTCCTCATAAGACAAACAAAACTTGAGTCCTCGGTCATAGACGAGTTCGACTTCTTTGACTTCCCCTTCCGGAACATGGTGGAGTTTTATTTTTAATTTAGGAAGGCGCTTTCCATCCGGTCCTTTCGTGTTGCCGAGACTTAAGTAAAGGGTGTTTTTTTCTATCGAAAAAGCTTGATCGACCCATTTTGGGTTGAAGGTTTTCTTCATTTTGTAAGGGAAACGGATGTTTTTATCACTTTTTCTTGCTTCTTTGGCAGAATCCCTTGCTTGCAAAAATTTATGAGCGACGGCTTGGATGGTTTGACTGTGAATAGGGTATTTGCCTTTTAGCTCTTTTTGTAATTCGGTTTGGGTGATCCAATGATTCCCTAAACGATAATAATAACGGGCTAATTGCACACAATCATTCCAAATCACCCCACAAATCCGTCGGATGTGGGATAATTTCTCTATAGTTTCTTTGTTCGCAGAAAAGCTTGTTTTTACGGTTCGGTACATATTTTCACCTCCTTACTTACTAATATAAAGTATTTACACGAGTGTTGATTATCCAAAATTAGACATACGCCTTCCATAAATTTGGGCATACTCAAACAAAGCAGCGGCCATCCCGGATTTCCAATCGAGAGGAAGCTGCCCAGAGAAAAAACGGCGAACGAACGAAATGAAGGAAAGAGAGACGTTCGTCCGTTTTTTGGTTTGATCATACAGCCATCGCAACAGCACATACGCGATGAATGCCGCAAACAGTTGGTTGTATACCGCATTTTCCGTCGTGCCAAACAAGGTCGGGACATTCAGATATTGCTTCACCCAACGGAAAAAGATCTCAACAGTCCAACGTTGTTGGTACATGTCGGCAATGGTTTCCGCAGACGCATGGAAGAGGTTCGTCACGACCCGAATGTCGCGGCCATTCGCATCTCGAAAGATCACCACCCGGTGACGCTTGGTGGAGCGGCATTGTTTCGTTCCCAACTGGCACGTGAAGTCGGCTTGAACCGATGAAGATGCGCTCGGAAGGCGGTTCAAGCTTTTTTTCTGATGAAGTTCGATGTTGTCCTTCATCCGAATGACAAACAGCTGATGCTGCTCTACAAATCGATCGAGGCGTTCGATTTTGAAATACGCCCGGTCTTCCACGAGCACTTGTTGAGGGTTCGTCAACTGTTCTCCCACTGGGCCATCGTGACGCAGCCCGGTCGTTTCCACCACGTCTGCCGGCAACGAGGATTCCGGCGAATACGCGACGTGCAGCTTCACTCCGGCGCGTTCGCCGTGATACGGCGCCCATGGCAGGCGGTTTTTCCCGACCGTGACGGTCGTCGAATCCACCACCCGAAGCGGTTTGGGAAACCGAAGCGAGCGGCGGGTTTGGCGGTTGCACTTGGAAATGATCAACGCCAACAAGCGTTTCATGATGTCATAGGGAACTTCTTTCGCTTTCTTGGATACAGTTGAATAATGGAATCGCGGCAATCCATACAGAGGCCCCACATCGGCTCCGTGGCGAAAGCTTTTCCATTGATGCATGGCGGCCAGCAGGAAGAAGTGAATCAACTCGCGCAACGTAAAGGTTCGAGACGAATCACGATACCCAACCGCTTCGGCAATCAGTTGAATCTCTTCATCCGAAACAAGTTTTTGCATCAAATTCGGGAGTGTGGTATGCTTGTTCATAGAGAGCACCTCCTGGGTTTGTTTGTGTCGCTACTCACATTCTACAGGAAAGGTGCTCTTTTTTCTATACCCTTTGGATTTTATTGGATAATCAACACGCCTGAAGTATTTATTTTCGAAAATATATATATAGGTTGTAATAAAGAATTTCTGACCTCCATGTCCCGTCTTTACTTTATCACCTAACAAGCTGGCACGGTGACAAGAAGAGCGAACAATGCCATGTAAAACAAAATTGCAACTTATATATATATTCTTTTTCATTGATTTACCCATTTTTTTCTTTTTTTTGATCAAAAGTAAAAAAAAGAACGCCGTGTATCCCCCACCTACGCTTCGCTTAGAGGTGGGGGACTTACGGCGTATGGGTTGTTAAAAACAGCGCAAGAATTTTCCAACGAGGCATCGGCCCGACGACCGTCACATGAAGCAAGCCGTCATCACCCCGGGCGGACGGGGCGATGCGCATACCTCCGCCGTAGTACGGATGATTGGACACAGTCGCCATCCAAGCTTGCTGAAATGAATAGTTTCGCCCGTCAATGCAAATGTCAAGATCGACGGGTCGGTAGCGGAATAGCTCTGTCACTAAATAAAGCACGTAAATAAGCGAGCCAAGCCCAAAACGATTGAACCGCCCTTTCCATGCCGAACGGTTGGCCATGCGGGCAATATGGGCGTCAAAACCGCAGCCGACGCTGTTGGCAAACGCGCCGTCGGGCACGGCGCTGCTGGCAAAACGGCCGAGATCGAAAGACAAAACCCTGCCTAGCCGAACGTCACTCAACAGCCGTTGGAGCGCCTGTTTCGATGTTCGGGCAAGACGGAAGCCGCGGACAAAGTCGTTTCCCGTTCCGGCCGGAATGCAGCCAATCGCAACGTGCGGAAACGAACTCGCTCCGTTCACCACTTCATGCACGGTCCCGTCGCCCCCGACCGCCGCGATCACCGTCGGCTCAGCGCTTTCCTCGCCAATTCGTCGGGCGATTTCCTTTCCTTCTCCCTTTCGGCTCGTCCAATATGCCTGATAGGCGATTCCTTCCCGATCCAGCAGCGGCTGCAGCTGCTTCCAAATGAACACGGACCGGCCGTTTTTGGCGGCTGGATTGATCATGAAATAAAGGTTCATCCTCTTCCCCCATTCATAATCCCTTTTCTTACCTATTGGCGGTTTGCTTCATTATTTCCTCTCATCGAAATGAGAAAAATCCGAACCCGCAAACCGGATTCGGATTCTCCGTCATTCCTCGCCAATAATTTTGACTTCCAATTCGAGATCGACCCCGAATTTTTCCTTCACGGTTTTGCGCACCATGTCGATCGTCGCGATGTAATCGGCAGCCGTCGCATTGTTTTTGTTAATGATGAATCCGGCGTGCTTCGTCGACACTTCCGCACCGCCGAATCCTTTTCCCTGAAGGCCGCTGTCTTGAATGAGCTTGCCGGCAAAATAGCCCGGCGGCCGCTTAAACACGCTGCCGACCGACGGATACTCAAGCGGCTGTTTCGATTCGCGCTGAAATGTTAAATCATCCATTTTCGCCTTGATTTGTGCATAGTCGCCCGGCTGCAGGGAAAAGACGACTTCAAGCACAATATCATGCGTCCGGCTGATGATGCTTGTTCGATAACCGAGCTCCAGTTCCTCGTTTGTCAATGTTTTCAACTCACCGGCGAGCGTCGCCACCTTGACATGGTCAAGCACATCTTTCACTTCCCCGCCGTACGCTCCGGCGTTCATCATAATCGCCCCGCCGACCGACCCCGGAATGCCGCAGGCAAACTCCAACCCGGTGAGATGTTGTTCGAGCGCGAACCGCGACACCGCTTTAATATCCGCTCCGCTTTGGGCGATCACGTTGTTTCCTTCACGCCAAATGCGGTTGAGATGCTTCAGCTGCATGACAATGCCGCGCAGCCCGCCGTCGCGGATGATGACGTTCGAACCGTTGCCAAGAAGGGTAAACGGCAGGCCGTACTCCTCTTTCAGCCGCAACACCTCGATGACTTGCTCGTACGTTTCCGGCCAAACGAGAAAATCAGCCTTGCCGCCGATCCGCACTAATGTATGGTTTTTCATCGGCTCATCGCGCAGGACGTTTCTTTCCCCACAAATCTCTACGAGTCTTTGATAAATATGTTCCGCACGTTTCATCGTTCTGTCTCACCTTCTTCGCTCATTCCATGCCGCTTGGCGGCATTCATTCCACATCGTTTCCATTATCGCCGGAATCGCGCCGCATATCAAGTGGGCAATGTTCCTTAATTCTGTTTTATTCGGGACTGGGCGGAAAGGTGACGTTCGAAGGAAGACGAGATGTTTATGCCTCTTTCAATATGGAAAAGATGATAACAATCAATCATAGTGTAGGAGGGAGTCCATTGTACGACACGTTAGCGGAAGTCAGCGCCATTCTCGGCCGGTCGAAAGAGGCGCTCAGCCAGTTTCAAGCGATTTTAGAGCCGACGATTGAAAAGGCCGCGGACGACCATGAACGGCTGTATTGGCATCATATTTACGAAGAAGAGGAACACCGGTTTGACCGTTTGACCGCCTTGCTTCCAAAGTTGGAGGAGGCATTGGCGGACGAAGCATTCTTATCGCGGGAAAACGGCGACTTTTTGCGCCTGTTGCAAGACATCAGCCTTGAAAAATTCGGCTTGCACAACTTTTTGGAGCATCTCGATTTGTCCCTCTTCCACTATAAAGGGACGGAACATGAACCACCCATTACGGCACTGCGCGACATGACCGCTGCGGACTACCAGCGGATGAAAGCCGCTCTCGAAACGCTCAATCGCGCGCTGGACGCGCCGGTTTCCCTCGCCGCTTCGGTGCCGACTGACGAAAAAGAGCATCAAAAAGACCATTTGAAACTGGCGCAGTACGCCGTCCCGCCTTCCGACCCGGCGCCTGTCCGCCCATCGATCGGAACAAGACGGCAGCTGACAGTCGGCAGCTTAAAACACGGATAAGAAAGGAGAGTAAACATGGATAAAACGAAGCTGTATCCAGAAGCCCCGCTCACAAGCAGCCAATGGGGCGAGCTTGACGAACTGGTCATTGAAACGGCGCGGCGCCAGCTCGTCGGCCGCCGATTTATCGATTTGTACGGTCCGCTCGGCGAAGGTGTCCAGTCGGTCGCCAACGATATTTATATGAACCCGGAACAGGGGGACATGAGCTTCCACGGCAAAGAGCTGAGCCTTTCCGAGCCGGCGCGCCGCGTGCATTTAACGATCCCGCTTTTGTATAAAGACTTTATTTTGTACTGGCGTGACATTGAACAGGCGAAACAGCTCGGCAGCCCGATCGACTTTTCCGCCGCCGCCAACGCCGCCCAGCAGTGCTCGCTGCTTGAGGACGATTTGATTTTCAATGGTTCAACTGAATTTGATGTGCCGGGCATTATGAACGTCAAAGGAAAAATCGCCCACATTCGCAGCGATTGGATGAAATCGGGCAACGCCTTTACTGACGTCGTCGAAGCACGCAACAAGCTGCTTCAGCTCGGCCATACCGGCCCATACGCGCTCGTCTTGTCGCCGGAATTGTATGCGTTGATCCACCGCGTCCATGAAGGAACGCACGTGCTTGAAATTGAGCACATCCGCGAGCTGATGACCGCCGGCATTTACCAAACTCCGGTCATTAAAGGCAAACGCGGGGTCGTCATTGACACCGGCCGGCAAAACATCGACCTCGCTGTCGCGGCCGACATGCAAACTGCGTTTTTAGACACAGAAAATATGAACTACCTATTCCGCGTCTATGAGTCCGTCGTACCGCGCATCAAACGTCCAAGCGCCATCTGCACGCTCGAGGATCCGAACGAGTCAGCATGAGCAGCGCCTAATCCGGAGAAGCGGCACGCGGGCTTCCCTTGCCATCAAACAGCAAGAACGGCATATGGCCAGCGATCCGCGCCATGAAAACGAGGCACAGCAAATTCCCTTTAACGAAGACGCGCCCGGACGATAGGGGAGATCGCCGGGCGGTTTCTTGATTTTCCCATTAAGCGGTGCGGGCCGTTTGTCCTTGAACGTTGGAGACGAGCAGCGACAATTCGGGGCTGAGCGCCTCAACACCGATGTCATCGATAATCATTTTCGCTTCCCGCCAAAAATGAACGGTATAACTGCCTTCATAAATCTCAAAGAGGCGTTTTAAATAGCGCCGCTTGTTGTTGATGGCTTCCCGTTTATAAGCGGCGTTGTTCAGCTCACGAATTTTTTTATGTTCAGGCGCAGAGATGACGCTGATGTCATGAACGTTGACGATGAGCCGTTCCCCTTGTTCGGTCACAAAACCGACCGAATAGTATTGGGCGCCTAGTTGATCGATATGAACGATGCAGACGTTTCGATATTCTTCGCCGGAACGGAGGCGGAGAAGCGCCGCTTCCACCGCGCCGCCGACTTTTCGCTCGTTGGCCAAAATCGCTTTCATATCGCGCAGTCCGTTCATCGGAATGCCCATGGTGTCTCCCCCTTGTCCCTAGCCAAGATGGCGTTTTCGCAATTCCTTTTACTATTATGATACCAATCATTCATTCGGATGTAAATGAGATTCATTTTCAAACTAACCATGTAATTTAAAGGAGATGTGTAAAAAAATGGGTAAAACATTCACGGTCGGCTCACTGAAGCCTGCCGTCCGGCCATCGGAGCGCTCCATTTCTGCCGCGCCGCCTAAGCCCGATGGGCCGTCCGCCGTGCGGCCGTCTGTCATTCAAATCGAACAAAAAGGGAAAACGTTCACCGTGCAGCCAGCCCCCGGCGTTTCGCTTCTTGACGCCGCCCTAGGACAAGGTGTTCTGCTCGATCACAAATGCAAAAAAGGAACGTGTGGCCGTTGCATGGTCACCGTTCTGGCCGGCGCTCACCTTCTCGCTCCGAAAACGCGGCGCGAGCGCGAAAAAACGGATCAACCAGCCAAACGGCTTGCCTGCCAAACACAAATCCAATAAGCCGAGCGCTATTTTAGCACGATCGGCTTATTTTTTCCCATGCAACCGCTCCCACCTACTTTCTCTCATTGCCTGACTCTTTACGCCATGGTATGATGGTGAGAAATACAAAAAACGGAGGGGATGCCTATGAGAACGGTCACCTTAACCGACGTCTTTGCCCATCCGATTGCGCAAAAATATTTAAAACGATCCGGCCTCGCCCATGCCATCACCGCGGCGTACCATGCCTACCACCTTGCCCTCCGCCACGGAGTGAACGTCGACTTGGCGACAAAAGCGGCACTGCTTCATGATATCGGCCATTACACATGGTACAAAAACGGCCGTTGGGACTACGAACAATACCGGCAAAACGACATCCATGCCATCAAAGGGGCCGAGCGCGCCCATAAGCTGCTGATCCGCCTTGGCGAACATCCGCAAAACGCTAAGGAAATTGCCCTGGCGATTTTGCTTCATACCGATTCCTACCTTCCAGAAGGAGAATGGAAACGAACGCCGCTCCAAGCCATCGTCAAATGGGCCGACGAAGCCGACGAGGAGCCCGGCGGCCGCCACCATTATCGAACGATCAGCGACGACTTAGCGTGGAAAAAAATCCGCCAGCTCGACGAACTCGTCAGCCGTCAGCACGGAAAAGAGCGACTCGGGGATATTGTTTGACCGCTTGCCTTGATGTCGCCATTCCCCTTGAACAGACGCGAAACATCGCCACGAACAATGTATGCTCTGAACGGAAACAGCTCACCCTTTCATCAGGTGGGCTGCTCGCGCGCCAGCGACACAGAACGATACACACCATCGAATGCCCTCTTATATCCTCATCGTCCACTCACGCTTTAAGACTGCTTGGCACCATCTGTCCCGCCAAAACGCCCGCCGCCGTTCTTCCCAAAAAAAACGGCAAGCCTTGGAGCACCGCCGCAACGCACCGTTTTCCTGCACTTACCGCTCTCTTCTCCGTAAATGTTCAATATGACGCCGCACCCGCTCGGTGTAATGCGTGCTTAAAAGAGATGCCCCTTCATCAAGAATAATCGAAGCGTACGATTCGCTTGGCGCGATTTCATCCAACTGTTTCTCGACGACAACGTACGTGAGGGCGGAAACAAGCTGTCCCTTACACTGCACATCGACGTATTCACGACGGTACACGCCGGCTGGGACGCCCTCGCGCCAATCAAGTTCCGTCACATAGCGCGCCGGAATTTTGTACAGCACGCCTTCGACCCGGTCGCCCGGAGAAGGGACGATATCTGCGACCCCTCCTTGCCGACCGCGGGAATACCGGGTGAACGCCAACCGGTGATCGTCAAGCACCGCTCGGCCCATCACCTCAAAATGCGGGACAGTGCAGCGAAAATCGCGTTCGCTCATGCAAGAGCCATAGGCAAAGTACATCACTTCATCTTTGGAATGGAGAAACACCATCCAATCACCTCCAAAAACTTGTTTGGCGTGTTGCTCAAGCCACTCTTTTCGTTCTAATGGGTACACGTACGTGTAACACGTGTACTTCTCGCCATCAGCATCTATGGCGGTCACGGTGATCCGTTCATAATGGTTAGGCTGTCCCGGGCCGTGATACCCTTCAAGCTGGTCAAGTATGGCAAGCGCCGTTTCCGGGTCGCCAAGCTGGTTATAGGCGATGGCGCTTGAACCCAGCTGAGCGAAACGTTGAAAAATCGCTTCCCCCCCTCTTCAGCCATACCTCGTCATTGTCGTGCTCCTCTTCCACGAGCCACTGATTCAATTGCTCGCGCAGCCGTTCGATTTCCTGTTTTTTCCCCACTTCTCCCGTCCCCTTTCGCATTCAAAAGCAAGTTTTTTCTCATTATACCAAGGTAAGGCGCCCAAGCCTACCGTCCGACAACAAGCCGCAACATCTCTTTTCCTTTTCTCTTCCCCATTGTATAATGCAGCGAGAATCCCTCCGTTAATCATGTTTTCCGGTAAAAAACCGCGTTGGACGATGCCCCAACGCGGGTTTCCTTACAGCTCATCAAACCCATTATCGACTTGTACTTTCGTATACTGGCGTGGTTTTTGCTCGAAGAAGTCTGATTTGCCAAGGTCAACTTCTTCATACGCTTTAATCCAGCGGAGCGGGTTCGTCCGATAGCCGTCAAACGGGCGGTCAAATCCGAGCTGGTGGGCGCGGACGTTGGCGTAAAACTTAATGTACGCTTCCAAATCAGCCAAGTCGATGCCATCGATGTCATTCCCAATGATTTCCCGAGCCCATTCGATTTCCAGCTCTGCCGCTTTCATAAACGTGTTCCGGACGAAATCGGCAAGCTCCGGCGTCCGATACTCTGGGTATTCGTTCAACACTTCCTTGAAAATTTTTGTAAACAAATCAACATGAATGTGCTCGTCACGGTTGATGTAATTGATCATCGTGCTCGTCGCCACCATTTTTTGCTGGCGCGCGAGGTTGTAGAAAAAGGCGAACCCCGAGTAGAAAAACAATCCTTCTAAAATAACGTCAAAGACGATCGACCGCAGCAAGTTCTCCACATTCGGCTCTTCGGCAAACGCCTTGTAGCCGTTCGTCACAAAATCGTTCCGCTTGCGCAGCGTCGGTTCGTTCCGCCAAAAGTCGAATACTTCATCTTGCTTCGCTTTCGGCACAAGGCTCGAGAGCACGTACGAATAGGAATGGTTGTGAATGACCTCCTGCTGGGCGAGCATGATCATGAGCGCATTGATGCTCGGGTCCGTAATGTAATCGGCGACGCGCCCAGCGTAGTCGGTTTGGATGCTGTCAAGCAGCGCCAAGAGTCCGATGATTTTCAAAAACGCCTCCTGCTCGCGGTCGGTCAGCTGCGGAAACTGCTTCACATCTTGCGACATATTGATTTCAAACGGCGTCCAAAAGTTGGCGAGCATTCGCTTATATTTCGCATACGCCCATGGGTAGGCGATATCGTCCCAGTTCAACACATTCGAGCAGCGGCCGTTGATGATGCCCGTCGAACGGTTCGGCGCCTCTGGATCCATAATCGGCCGTTTGACTAAGCTGATCGTCATGGTGTCGATTCCTTCCTTTCTCTTTCAAGTATCATGATGCGCGACCAACCGCGGACGCCCCTCCCGCACAAGGAAGGGAAAGCCCGACCAAAGGCGTTTGTTGCGCCCCATGGTCAGCTCGCACAAGAATCGCACTCGTCGATCGTCCCCGATGTCGAACGCACGTAATACGTCGTTTTCAACCCCGACTTCCACGCCGTCAAATGCAAATCGAGCAGCTCTTTTGCCTTAATCGTGTTCACGACGTAGAAGTTAAAGGAGATGGCTTGGTCGACATGGCGCTGGCGGGCGGCGTTTTGCTTGATGCTCCAGCGCTGGTCGATATGGTACGCCGATTTGTAATACCATGTCGTCTGTTCGTTTAAATCCGGCACCGTAACGGGAATCTTATAATCTTTCTTTTCCTCGGCGTATACTTTTAAGAAAATGGGATCAATGCTCGCCGTGCTGCCAGCGATGATCGACGTCGAGGCGTTCGGGGCGATGGCCATGATATAACCGTTGCGCATCCCGTAGCGGGCCACATCTTGCTTCAGCCGATCCCAATCGAGTTCACCGTGGCTTTGGTAGCCGCGCCGCTCAAAATAAGCGCCTGTCTGCCAATCCGATCCTGGAAACGCCGGGTAGCTCCCTTTCTCTTTGGCGAGCTCCATGCTCGCTTGAATCGCCAAATACGCGATCGTTTCATACAGCTCGTCGGCATAGCGGACCGCTTCGTCCGACTCCCAGCGAATGCCTTTTAACGCCAACAAATGATGCCAGCCAAAGGTTCCAAGCCCGACAGCGCGGTATTTTTCGTTCGTCAGGCCGGCTTGCAGCACAGGGATATTGTTTAAATCAATGACATTATCGAGCATCCGCATTTGAATCGGGATGAGCCGCGCCAAAACGCCGTCGGTCACCGCCCGCGCCAAGTTGATCGACGATAAGTTGCAGACGACAAAATCGCCTGGGATTTTCTCAATGATGATCGTCCCGTCTTTCACATATTGCCGCTTCGTCACTGTCGGGCTTTGGTTTTGCGCGATTTCCGTGCAAAGGTTGCTGCAGTAGATCATCCCGAGATGGCGGTTGGGGTTTTGCCGGTTCACTTCATCGCGGTAAAACATAAACGGCGTCCCCGACTCGAGCTGGCTGCGCATAATGCTTTTCATCACGTCGATCGCCGGCACTTTTTCTTTCGACAGCCTTGGTTCGTTGACGCATTGCCAATATTTCTCGCGGAAACTCCCGCGCCCTTTTTCCTCATCATAAAAATCTTCCAAGCTAAACCCCATCACCTTCCGCACTTCATGCGGATCAAACAAATACCAGTCGCCGCGCTGTTCGACTTGCTCCATGAACAAGTCCGGGATGCACACGCCGGTGAACAAATCATGCGTCCGCAGCCGTTCGTCGCCGTTGTTGAGCCGCGCATCGAGAAACGCAAAAATGTCTTTATGCCATACATCCAAATAGACGGAAATGGCCCCTTTGCGCTGCCCCAGCTGATCGACGCTCACCGCTGTATTGTTCAACTGCTTCATCCACGGGATGACGCCGGAGGAAACCCCTTTAAATCCTTTGATGTCGCTGCCACGCGAACGGATTTTGCCTAAATAGACGCCGATGCCGCCGCCCGATTTCGACAAATTGGCGATGTCGGTGTTGCTGTCATAAATTCCTTGCAAGCTGTCATCGACCGTATCGACAAAGCAGCTCGACAGCTGGCCGTATGACTTTCCGGCATTGGCAAGCGTCGGCGTCGCCACGGTCATGTATAAGTTGCTCAACGCCCAATACGCTTCCTTCACGAGCTCAAGGCGCCGCTTGGGTGGTTCATTCGCCATTAGCGTCATGGCGATGACAAGAAACCGCTCCTGCGGCAATTCATACAGCCGCCGCTCATAATCGCGGGCCAAATACCGATCCGCGAGCGTGCGCAGCCCGATGTACGTAAACAGCTTGTCCTTCTCCGGATCAAGAAACGCACCGATGGCATCAATTTCTTCTTTCGTATAACGTTCAAGCAGCAGCGGACTGTACACCCCTTGTTCTGTCAGCGCAACAAGCAGCGAGTAGAAATCGCCATACCGCTCGCGCTCGTCATACCCACGCTGCCGCGCCGCTTCACGGTACAATTGCCGCAAATACAGCCGGGCGCACACAAATGTCCAGTCCGGCTCATCTTTATCAATGTAAGAAAGTCCTTCCAAAATAGCCGTTTGGTGCAGCTGTTCTACCGTGACGGACTCCTTTCGACTGAGAAGCTGCCAAACACGCTCGACGTATTCATCAAGCGACAGACGGCCGAATCCAGCGGCGGCTTGCCCAATCAGCGACGCAAACTCTTCACGTGAAAAAGAAACCGGCTTCCCTTGGTCATCGATGATGATCATTTTCGTCAATGCGGTCATTCGTTTCCCCACTCCTTCAATAAAAAATCCGCTCGGGCAGGCGAGCGGATGAAACGACAGACGGAAAAAAGGCATACGAAACCCTTTTTCTTTTCCCCTATCGTTTCATCTTCTCACACCCCGAAGAACATGAAACGTTCCAAGCAAGGCAGGTCTCCTGACTCGTGCATCGTCCTACTTTGGGGCCTTCCCAGCGGCGCGCCGAATGGCTCTTGCCGCCAGTGGCCATCCCATTTCGTCCGCACATACAGTTGCGGGGGCAGTTCCGGATTCACACCGGATTCCCTATTAAGTCCTGATGGACACCGTTGCTTAGCATAACAATATGTAGTTGTAAAAAAAGACCTCAAAACCAATATATAGTAGTTTAGTATCCTGATGGAACAAGCATATACCAAAACCGGGAAAATTGCAAGAGCGGGAGAAAGCAAATTTTCTCTTTCGCTTCGCCAAAGGCAAGGAAACTGTCCGCACCATCGAAAAAGGCGTTCTAGGTGTCTCCCTTAGAACGCCCTGTCGTTTCCCTGCTACGCCTCCAAAACAGACGCTGGCCGCTTCTCGTTTTGTACGGATTGAGCAAAATCGTACTTCTTTTCCACATAGACTTGATGCCAAACCATAAACGCCAAGACCGTCCACAGCTTGCGGCTATGATCCGCCTTGTGGCGGGCATGTTCATCCAGCAGCCGATAGAGCACGTCCTTATGGAACAGATGATCAGTTTCGCTTTCGTTGATGAGCTGTCTCGCCCAGTCATACATTTCGTTTTTCAGCCAGTGGCGAATCGGCACGGGAAACCCTAATTTTTTCCGGTTTAACACATGATCCGGTACGATGCCCTCGGCCGCTTTGCGCAAAATATATTTCGTCGTGCCGTTGGCTGTTTTCATGTCAGGGGCGATTTGCCTAGCAACCTCAAATACCTTTTTGTCTAAAAAGGGAACGCGCAGCTCAAGCGAATGGGCCATCGTCATTTTGTCCGCTTTGACTAAAATATCGCCCCTTAGCCATGTATGAAGATCAATATACTGCATCCGGTTGACGGGTGGGTAATGAAGCGTTTCGCGGTAAAAAGGAGCCGTCACCGCCGTATATTCGCGCCCCTCTTGGTACGTTTTGAGCAACGCCGCTTTTTCCTTTTCGCTATAGATTTTCGCATTGCCGACATACCGTTCTTCAAGCGGCGTCGTTCCGCGCTCCAAAAAGCTTTTTCCTTTCATTCCGTCCGGAAGCATCTTCGCGATCACCCGCAACACCGCTTTTACGATGTTTGGCATGCGCGCAAACAGCCGCAACGACTCTGGTTCGCGGTAAATGTTGTAGCCGCCAAACAGCTCGTCCGCCCCCTCGCCGGAAAGCACCACCGTGACATGCTTTCTCGCCTCACGAGCGACAAAATACAGCGGCACAGCCGCAGGATCGGCAAGCGGATCGTCCATATGCCACATGATTTTCGGCAACTCCTCCATATACTCCTGCGGCGAAATGACATAGCTTATGTTGTCTACCCCAAGCTTCTCTGCGGTTTCTTTTGCGACATCGATTTCGCTGAACCCTTCCCGCTCAAACCCGACGGAAAAAGTCTTCAAGTGCGGATGGAATTGTTTCGCGATGGCGACGATGAACGATGAATCAATGCCTCCCGACAAAAACGCACCGACCGGCACATCGCTGCGCATATGGACGTTGACCGAATCAAACAGCGCATCGCGGATTTTCTTTACAAGCTCCTCTTCCGATTGGCGAATGGGCTCGAAGGATGCCTTCCAATAACGATGAATGGTGAGCGGTTTTCCGACTTTTTTCTTGAGATAATGCCCCGGCTCCAGCTTGTAAATGCCGGCCGACATCGTCAGCGGCTCAGGGACATATTGGAACGTTAAATAATGCTGCAGGGAATCACCGTTTGGCGATTCCTGTCTGAGGGCCAGCAAGATGCTTTTCTTTTCCGAAGCGAAAAACGTGCGATCTCCTTGCTCCGCATAAAAAAACGGCTTAATGCCGAACGGATCCCGCGCCGCAAACACCGTTTTCTCTTGCTTGTCCCAAATGACAAACGCAAACATCCCGCGCAGCTTTTCGACCGCTTTTTCTTTTTCCGCGCTGTAAAGGGCAACAATCACCTCGGTATCCGAATGCGTCGCAAACGAATATCCTTTCGCCGCCAGCTCTTCCCGCAATTCAAGATAGTTGTAAATTTCCCCGTTAAAAATGATCCAATATCGATCGTTTTCATAAGACAGCGGCTGATGTCCCGCCTCCAGATCGATGATGCTCAAACGCCGAAAACCAAAACTCACGTAGTCATCAAAAAAATACCCCTCATCGTCGGGGCCGCGATGGGTAATCAGGCGGTTCATCTCCA
This sequence comes from [Bacillus] caldolyticus, assembly GCF_003595605.1. NCBI lineage: Bacteria > Bacillati > Bacillota > Bacilli > Caryophanales > Anoxybacillaceae > Geobacillus > [Bacillus] caldolyticus. The sequence continues at coordinate 1,089,695 of NZ_CP025074.1, forward strand.
CCAACGTTGTTTTCCATGTTTGCTCAATCGCTCTTGGGCGATCATGAATACAGCCAATAAAACCGCACATGGCGATGATTGTCCCCCCACTTTGCTAAGAAGAATCCAAAAACAACACCAAAAACCTTTTTGTTTAAAACTAAAATGATTTATACAAAGACACTTTCATTCTATCGTACACAACATCAAGTTTCAAAAACAATCTGTTTCCATTTTTTCAGGAAAACTGCTTGCAAGATTTTCAGTTTCTCATAATATTAACGATAAAATATGGAGAAAGTGTGAATTTCACCATTTTTGCACATCGATCTGTTACTATAAAAACACACACGTGTTATAAAGGAGTTGAGAATGGCTTGTTAGCGTTTATCCTTTTTTTGACTTTTCTCATCGTTTCCCTTTGTTTTGTTCTCTTGAGAAGACCTCTAAACGGGAGGATGGATCAACTGTCGCTCGGATTGTATATTTCCTGTTTCTTGCTATTGGCCGCCTCATTATCCTATTATGCAAGTTCGGCCCAGACAGGCGATGCCATCAAAGCCTTCATACAGAACAGAAACAGCAGAGAAACCAATCCGTCCCCCAGCAATCAAGCAAAGGAGGCGAATCGATCAGTTGCCTCTTCAAAGAAACAAGCGCTAAGGACATCCGTCCTGATTGACGCCCCCCTTTTGTCTCAGCTTCCGGAACTGCCGAGGGGATGCGAAGTAACCAGCTTGGCCATGCTCTTGAATCATGCCGGCATTCGCGTCGATAAGATGACGTTGGCGAAACAAATCAAGAAAAATCCTACTCCGTATCAAGTGCGAAATGGCCAAGTGTTTTACGGCCACCCAAATGAAGGGTTTGTCGGCGATATGTATACGTTATCGAAGCCTGGATACGGCGTGTACCATAAGCCGATCAAGCAGTTGGCTGAGCGGTACTTGCCGAACCAAATCATCGACTTAACAGGGCAATCGTTTGAGAACATCTATACATACTTGGCCAAAGGCACACCGGTTTGGGTGATCACCAACACCACCTTTCGTCCTCTTCCTCCCTCTGCCTTTCGGGAATGGCAAACCCCGCAAGGCCCGATCAAAATCACGTACCGGGAACACGCGGTGCTCATTACGGGATACGATGAGCAGTACATTTATTTCAATGATCCATTGACCGCTGTCAAAAACCAAAAAGCGCCGAAACAAGACTTTATCGACGCTTGGGTTCAAATGGGACGGCAGGCGATTACCTACCACCGTTAGACATCGGTGAATCCGAATCGCTTGCCTTTTTTGAATTTACCGCAACCGTGCCGGGAACGTATTGGTATCATTCCCATCAAAAAAGCGCCGAACAAGTGGACAAAGGACTGTACGGAACATTAATCGTAGAACCGAAAAATGAAGAAAAAGTCGATCGAGATTACACGCTTGTATTCGATGAATGAAAAGTGCCCCGTCATCACTTCGGGGCACCTTCCGTATATTATTTCACATCATATCCTTGCTCTTCAATCGCTTCTTTCAGTTTTTCTACGCTGACCTTTGTTTCATCATACTCCACATCAACCGTACCTTCTTGCAAATGCACCTCTACACGGCTGACGCCATCCAACGCTTGAAGGGCATTGGTCACCGCCGCTTTGCAATGTCCGCATGTCATTCCTTGTACTTGTAATGTAATCGTCATCATCCATTCCTCCCTCTAGAAATGTTGATGTATCAAGGCTTTTCGGCCTCTCAGGGGTGTCCAAAAAATATTTTTCGACAAAATCCCTTACATCCTTTTTCAGTTTTGTGGATATCTTACAGACCTAGGGTGCGCTTCGCGGCCACGGCTGGGGATATTTTCCTTCCGTGGGGAGAAGCGTATTCGATGCACCCTTTGGATCTCCGCGTCGCTGATGAGGACGAACCCTCCCATGTCTCCGGGCGTCTTCGCGCCAACATTCCCTCGTTCGGTCTCGTCATCAGGCGGAGGCCGGCCAAGCTCCTTTGGGGACTCAAGGTCGAATGGATAAAATCACGCCAGCTTCTCCGGTGTCATCTGGTTGTCCAACGATTCTTCCGTTCGCAGGGGGAGGCCTTAGGCCGCCCGTTGCACCTGGGACAAGACGTCCTGTTTCATTCGCTCCGCGTCAAAGGCTTGTTTCTTCGTACAAATCGCAAACAGCACATTCAACAGCTTCCGGCACAAGGCGACGATGGATTGCTTTCCGGTCAGCGGGTTGACGGATCGGGTCGTGTAATATTCATGCAGCTCGCGAAACGCCTCGTTGTGCCGAATCAGCGGAATCATCGCCCGAAACAGCACCGATCGCAGCCGTTTCCGTCCCCGTTTGGAGATGTGCTTTTGCCCTTTGCGCTGGCCGGAGGAGTTCTCCTTGAGCGTCAGGCCCGCCAACTTCACCAATTGACGCGGGTCCCGATAATGGGCGAAGCTGCCGATCTCCGCCAGAAGATCGATAATCGTGGCGTCTCCCAACCCGTCGACCGTTTTCAACCATTGATACTCCATCGTCGTTTGAACCAATGCCTTCAACTCGGCGTCCAGTGCGGCGATCTCCGCCTCCAATTGGCGGTATCGGCGGACGAGCGCGGCGATCTCAAACCGGGCCATCGTCGTCCCTTCCGTCACCCCAATCGAGTCCTTCGCGGCGTTGATCAACGCCTGAATTTTGGCCTTCTGCGGGCATTTCAGCCCTTCGCTTTGCCGGTACACCTCGATGAGCTCCTCGGCGGTCCGACCCGCCATATCGGCCGGAAACGGCGTCCACTCCAACACCGAAAGCGCCGTTTTTCCCAGATCGCGAAACACCATCCAAAACTCCGGAAAATACCGGTCGGTCCAGCGGATGATCGCATTTTTCACCGCCGTCTGTTCCTTGCGGAGCTTCTCTTTGAGCGTGCTTCCCACGCGCAAATCGGCTTCGATCTCGTGCAGCAGCCGGGGGACGAGGAATCGTCCGTCTTTCGCCAGTCTGGCGATGACTAGGGCATCTTTGGCGTCATGTTTCGTCGGCAGGTTGTCATCGAGTTCTTTCGACCGGCACACATGCGCCGGGTTGACCATGACCAACGGGATCCCGTGCTCCTCGAGGAAGTAGGCCAGGTTCAACCAGTAGTGCCCGGTCGGCTCCACCGCGACGATCACCTCTGACTTCCCGAACGCTTGCATCGCCTCCTGAATCGCTTCATACAGCTGGCGAAAGCCCTCTTTCGACTGGAAGATCGGGAACGATTTGCGAAGGACACGCCCCCGGTCATCCACGAAGCAGGCGTAGTGGGTTCGTTTCGCGATATCGATGCCCACGACAAGCGTTTGTTCGGTGACTTGATCAATTTTATAGTTTTGTGTACAATTCATCTGAAGTCCTCCTTGGTATGGTGAGTGATGTGTTTGACACCCCTGCATCATACCAAGAGGGCTTTTTTTGATCAAGTCCCCGGAAAAGCTCCTAACGGGAATGCTCCTTAAATGTTTATAGTTTCACGCGTTTCAAACGAAGCGCATTGGTAACAACCGACACCGAGCTGAACGCCATCGCTGCCCCCGCGATCCATGGTTCTAATAATCCGAATGCGGCGACCGGAATGCCGATCGTATTATAAAACAACGCCCAGAACAGATTTTGCCGAATGTTTTTCATCGTTTGGCGGCTCAACTCAATGGCTTTCGGGATATGGCGCAAATCGCCGCCGACCAAGGTCACGTCCGCGGTCTCGATGGCGACATCAGCTCCTGTGCCAATCGCCATCCCAATATCCGCTTTGGCCAGAGCTGGAGCGTCGTTAATCCCATCGCCGACCATCGCCACACGTTTTCCTTGCTTTTGCAATTCCTCGACGATGTTCGCTTTGTTTTCCGGGAGCACCTCGGCGTACACATGCTCAATGCCTACTTCATTGGCGATCGCTTCCGCTGTCCGTTGATTGTCCCCTGTTGCCATATAGACATCGATACCCATTTGTTTTAATGTTTGAATGGCTTCTTTGGAGCTTTCTTTTACCGTATCCGCGACCGCAATGATGCCGGCAAGCTGTCCATCGATGGCAACGAGCATCACTGTTTTCCCTTGTTTTTCAAGCTCTACCATTTTATCTTCATGCACAGAAATCGCTACAGAGCGTTCCTTCATCAATTTTCGCGTCCCAATAAGGATGCTTTTTCCGTCAATGACAGCTTCAATTCCGTGGCCGGTAATGGCGGAGAAGTGCTCCAATGGCTTCATCGAAATCGCTTGTTTCTTCCCGTATTCAACAATCGCATGAGCCAGCGGATGCTCCGAAGCGCTCTCGGCGGAAACCGCATAATCGAGCATGTCCTCGCGGAAGGCCAGCACATCGGTGACTTCCGGTTTTCCTTTTGTCACGGTTCCTGTTTTATCGAGTAATACGGCATTGATTTGATGCGTTCTCTCTAGGTACTCACCTCCTTTAAAGAGAATTCCCTGTTCTGCCCCTTTGCCGGTGCCGACCATAATCGATGTCGGTGTGGCCAAACCGAGCGCACAAGGGCACGCGATGACAAGAACGGCGATGGCCGCCTCAAGCGCTTTCGCCAAATCACCCGGCGCAGCAAAGAAGTACCAGATCATAAATGCAACAACCGCAATTCCGACAACAATTGGTACGAAAATACCCGAAATGACATCCGCCATCCGCTGAATCGGAGCTTTCGAACCTTGTGCCTCTTCGACGATTTTAATGATATTGGCAAGTGCTGTATCTTTTCCTACTTTTTCTGCTCGAATGGTCAGCACCCCATTTGTATTAATGGTCGCTCCGATCACATAGTCGCCTTCCTTCTTATCAACCGGAATCGATTCACCGGTAATCATCGATTCGTCTACGGAAGAGGCGCCGGAGATGACTGTACCGTCCACCGGGATTTTTTCTCCTGGCTTGACAAGGATCGTATCGCCGATCACCACTTCCTCGAGCGGAACTTTTCTTTCTTCCCCATTACGGATGACAGTAGCTTCCTTTGCCTGCAGGCTGACTAGCTTCGAGATCGCTTCGGTTGTTCGCCCTTTCGCAAGAGCCTCAACGTATTTTCCGACAAGCACAAGCGTAATCAAGACGGCGCTTGTTTCAAAATACAGTCTCGGCATATAGTCAGGATTCCCAAGTGTCCGAAAAGCTTCGTACAAGCTGTAAACGTACGCGGCCGATGTTCCAAGCGCTACTAGGACGTCCATGTTCGCGCTCTTGTTTCGCAACGCCCGGTACGCCCCGACATAGAAAGGACCGCCGATGTAGAACTGAACCGGTGTAGCGAAAAGAAGCTGGAACCACGGATTCATCAAGAGCTGCGGCATCGGCAAGCCCATATCAAACGGCATATGAGCCAGCATCGTATAAAGCAGCGGCAACGATAAGATGATAGAAATGGCAAGTTGCCGTTGTTTTTGTTTCAACCGCTCTTCTTTCCGGCCAGCATCGTCTTGTTCTTCGTTTCGAATTTGCCCCTTATACCCAAGCTTTTTGATTTTCTCTAAAATGTCTTCGACAGATGTAACACCCTCCTTGTATTCGACCACCGCGCTGTTTGTCGCCAAGTTGACAGCAGCGCTTGTCACACCTTCCATCCGATTTAACCCTTTTTCAATCCGCGTCGCACAGGCCGCACATGTCATTCCTTCAATATCAAGCGTCACTTTTTCCGTCGCAACGCCATACCCCAAATTCTCAATTTTCGTTTCGATATCGGCGATCGTTTGCTTCGATGGATCGTATTGAATCGTGGCTTTTTCCATGGCCAAATTGACATGGGCTTTGACGCCTTCCATCTTATTCAATACTTTCTCAATCCGATTGGCGCACGCGGCGCATGTCATGCCGGTCACCTTCAGCGTCACGGTTTTCGGCTCCCCCATTTCCCGTTTCCCCCCTTACTTCGAAAATTGTTTCATCACATCCATCAATTCGCGAATCGATTCGTCTCCGCTCCCTTCACGGATCGCTTTCGCCACGCAATGGCTCACGTGGCGTTCAAGCAGCTGCAGCCCGACTTGGTTCAACGCCGCTCTGATCGCAGAAATTTGCACTAAAATATCGATGCAATACCGATTGTCCTCCACCATTTTTTGCACCCCGCGCACTTGCCCTTCAATGCGCTTCAAGCGCTTGATGATGCGTTCGATTTCCTGTTCCGTTCGTGGAACCATTTTTTTATCCACATGATGATCTTCATAATGGTTCATCAAACATCACCTCTTTTCATTACATTATACCGGTAATGGGTATAAAACGCAACATAAGCTCCTTAATACAAATCATGCCCACCATCATCAAGCCAATTGTTCAGCTGACTCGGACTCATTGCCTACCGAAAGAAAAAGCGAACGGTGCTCACCGTCCGCTTTGGGCAATCCATTGAACAAACCGTTCGATCACCTGATCCAACAATTGGATCGTTGCTGCGTCCGTCAATTGCCCCGATTCATCGAACTTTTGGTTCACAAAATTAATCAATACCTCGTTCCCGGCAGGCGGCAACACTTTCGCAGCCAGCCCCGGGCTTTGCAAGATTTGGCGCAAATGAAGCTGGGCTCGGATTGTTCCCATCATCCCTGTCGATACTCCGACAATCATCACGGGTTTATTGACCAACACTTTGTCCACACGCGACAGCCAATCTAGCGCGTTTTTCAGCACGCCGGGAACGGACCAATTGTACTCCGGTGTCACGATCAAAACCCCGTCCGCATCCGCCACTTGCCGCTTGAATGCCGCCACGACTTCGGGCGGATCGAGTTCATCGTCTTGATTGTAATGCGGCAGAGCGCCGATATCGGCAATGTCCAATTGGAATTTGTCTTTGTACCGTTCTCGCATAAACTCCGCTAATTTCCGGTTATATGAGTCTTTTCGCAAGCTTCCGACAAGAGCCACAATGTTCATCATTTTCGTCCTCCTTCAAATGGGGTTGATGGTCAATTTCCCCCGCAGCGCAAGGCGAGCGCGCATTCCCTTACTATTTTGCCATTCGATTCCATCAGCTGCCTTTTGCTTCAAATTCCCCTTGCGGTCATTCCCATTATAACTCTTCCCCGTTCGTCGCGATGACGTTTTGATACCAATCAAACGACTTTTTCTTTCTCCGCTCGAGCGTGCCGCTGCCGTCATCGTGTTTATCGACGTAAATCAACCCGTACCGTTTTGAAAACTCGCCGGTCGAGGCGCTCACGAGGTCAATGCAGCCCCATACGAGATAGCCAATCAATTCGACGCCATCGGCGATCGCTTCACGCGCTGCTTCGATATGACGGCGCAAATAGTCAATGCGGTAATCGTCGTGAATCGAGCCGTCTTCTTCCACTTTGTCATGCGCCCCAAGCCCGTTTTCCACAATAAAAAGCGGTACGCGATACCGATCGTACAACCGGTTTAAAATGATGCGCAGCCCTATAGGGTCGATCTCCCAGCCCCAGTCGCTCGCTTTAAGGAACGGGTTTTTCACCCCATCAAATACGCTGCCGGGGATGAGCTCATCATCCATCTTGTCTTTTTTCTGGGTGACGGACATATAGTAGCTTAAACCGATATAGTCGACCGTATGCTTCTTGATCAGTTCCAAATCCCCGTCGCGAATATCGAGTTTCACCCCGCGCTCGTCGAACACGCGTTTCATAAAGGATGGATACTCGCCGCGCACTTGAACGTCGGCGCAAAAGAAATTCAACAGCCGCTCCTCTTCAAGTGCATGCATGACGTTTTCTGGATTGCAGTCGTACGGGTACACGGGGGCGGCGAGAATCATGCAGCCGATTTTTGCGTCCGGAATGATCTCGCGGCACGCTTTCACCGCCAAGCTGCTGGCGACAAATTGATGATGGAACGCTTGAAACAACTCTTGATATTTCGTCTCTTCGCTTTCCGGCACAAATCCCATGCTCATGAGCGGAAAATGGAGCGCACCGTTTATTTCGTTAAACGTCAGCCAATATTTCACTTTCTCCTTGTAACGCTCAAAAATCGCTCTCGCGTAACGTTCAAACAACGCCACGAGCTCTCGGTTGCGCCAGCCGCCGTATTCTTTGGCCAAATGGAGCGGCATTTCATAGTGGGAAATCGTCACCACCGGCTCAATCCCGTACTTATGTAACTCATCGAACACCTGATCATAGAAGGCAAGCCCTTCTTCATTCGGTTCCGATTCCGTACCGTTCGGGAAGATGCGCGTCCAGGCGATCGATAGGCGGAACGCTTTAAACCCCATCTCGGCAAACAAGGCAATGTCCTCTTTATACCGATGGTAAAAGTCGATCGCTTCATGGTTCGGGTATGTATACTTCTCTTTATCAATGGCAAACTTTAGTCCTTTCTCTTTCAGCAGCTGCTGTCGTATTTTCCCTCCCGGAAGCACATCGGCAATGCTTACCCCTTTGTTTCCTTCGCCAAATCCTCCTTCGATCTGGTTGGCCGCCGTCGCTCCTCCCCATAAAAAGCCTTCTGGAAACTTTTTATTCATCGGTTTATTCCTCCCTCTAGAAATGTTGATGTATCAAGGCTTTTCGGCCTCTCAGGGGTGTCCAAAAAATATTTTTCGACAAAATCCCTTACATCCTTTTTCAGTTTTGTGGATATCTTACAGACCTAGGGTGCGCTTCGCGGCCACGGCTGGGGATATTTTCCTTCCGTGGGGAGAAGCGTATTCGATGCACCCTTTGGATCTCCGCGTCGCTGATGAGGACGAACCCTCCCATGTCTCCGGGCGTCTTCGCGCCAACATTCCCTCGTTCGGTCTCGTCATCAGGCGGAGGCCGGCCAAGCTCCTTTGGGGACTCAAGGTCGAATGGATAAAATCACGCCAGCTTCTCCGGTGTCATCTGGTTGTCCAACGATTCTTCCGTTCGCAGGGGGAGGCCTTAGGCCGCCCGTTGCACCTGGGACAAGACGTCCTGTTTCATTCGCTCCGCGTCAAAGGCTTGTTTCTTCGTACAAATCGCAAACAGCACATTCAACAGCTTCCGGCACAAGGCGACGATGGATTGCTTTCCGGTCAGCGGGTTGACGGATCGGGTCGTGTAATATTCATGCAGCTCGCGAAACGCCTCGTTGTGCCGAATCAGCGGAATCATCGCCCGAAACAGCACCGATCGCAGCCGTTTCCGTCCCCGTTTGGAGATGTGCTTTTGCCCTTTGCGCTGGCCGGAGGAGTTCTCCTTGAGCGTCAGGCCCGCCAACTTCACCAATTGACGCGGGTCCCGATAATGGGCGAAGCTGCCGATCTCCGCCAGAAGATCGATAATCGTGGCGTCTCCCAACCCGTCGACCGTTTTCAACCATTGATACTCCATCGTCGTTTGAACCAATGCCTTCAACTCGGCGTCCAGTGCGGCGATCTCCGCCTCCAATTGGCGGTATCGGCGGACGAGCGCGGCGATCTCAAACCGGGCCATCGTCGTCCCTTCCGTCACCCCAATCGAGTCCTTCGCGGCGTTGATCAACGCCTGAATTTTGGCCTTCTGCGGGCATTTCAGCCCTTCGCTTTGCCGGTACACCTCGATGAGCTCCTCGGCGGTCCGACCCGCCATATCGGCCGGAAACGGCGTCCACTCCAACACCGAAAGCGCCGTTTTTCCCAGATCGCGAAACACCATCCAAAACTCCGGAAAATACCGGTCGGTCCAGCGGATGATCGCATTTTTCACCGCCGTCTGTTCCTTGCGGAGCTTCTCTTTGAGCGTGCTTCCCACGCGCAAATCGGCTTCGATCTCGTGCAGCAGCCGGGGGACGAGGAATCGTCCGTCTTTCGCCAGTCTGGCGATGACTAGGGCATCTTTGGCGTCATGTTTCGTCGGCAGGTTGTCATCGAGTTCTTTCGACCGGCACACATGCGCCGGGTTGACCATGACCAACGGGATCCCGTGCTCCTCGAGGAAGTAGGCCAGGTTCAACCAGTAGTGCCCGGTCGGCTCCACCGCGACGATCACCTCTGACTTCCCGAACGCTTGCATCGCCTCCTGAATCGCTTCATACAGCTGGCGAAAGCCCTCTTTCGACTGGAAGATCGGGAACGATTTGCGAAGGACACGCCCCCGGTCATCCACGAAGCAGGCGTAGTGGGTTCGTTTCGCGATATCGATGCCCACGACAAGCGTTTGTTCGGTGACTTGATCAATTTTATAGTTTTGTGTACAATTCATCTGAAGTCCTCCTTGGTATGGTGAGTGATGTGTTTGACACCCCTGCATCATTGATATTATCCCTCTAGTGTAGACAGTTGGGAAAATGCCCATACTGTCATTAAAAACACTGGAGGGATTTGTTTATGTTCGAGACCAAGCAAACACCGAAAGGGAAGACCACTTATTCCGTGGAGTTTAAATGGAGGGCTGTCCAGATGTACATCGAAGAAGGATGGGGATATAAGCGGATATGCCAAGAGTTAGGGATTCCCTGCACGAAAACGATCAGACTTTGGGTAAAACGTTACCATGAACATGGTCTAAAAGGGCTCGAAGAACGGCGCGGGACATCCAAGTCTCCATTCAAGGGAAGGCCTCGAAAAAAAGAGTGCAGTTTAGAGGAAGAGAATCGAAGACTGAAAGCAGAGAATGATTATTTAAAAAAGTTACGAGAGCTGGCAAGGAGGTGAAACCGAAAGAGCGGTTCTCGATCATTCAGGAGTTATCCAACACCTATCCGATTGCCTGGCTATGCCAACTGGCCGGTGTGTCAAGAAGTGGATACTATCGATGGGTGAACCGGCAGGGAATCGTCACAGAGAAGCAAAAGGAAAATGAACAAATCAAACAAATGATCCTCGAATGCCATCAAAAGGTCAATGGGATCTATGGATACTACCGCGTGAAGGCATGGATCAAACGAAATTATGGGAAGACCGTGAATCATAAGCGAGTGTACCGACTGATGAAAGAGTTGGGGGTTCAGGCCAAAATCCGTCGAAAAAAGCCGAAGTATAAAGCGGGAAAGGAGAATATCGTAGCGTCGAACGTGTTAAACCGTGATTTTGCGGCCACTGCAGCCAACCAAAAATGGGTGACGGATATTACCTATGTGCCATTTCAAGGAACCTATTTGTATCTGTCTGCTATTAAAGATTTGTACAACAATGAAATCATTGCGTATCGCATCAGTCGTTCGAATGACTTAAAATTGGTGATCGAAACGGTCAAGGATGCCATCAAAAAACGGGATGCGCGAGGAGTCCTTCTCCATAGCGATCAAGGCTCCCAGTACACATCCCGCCAGTACCATCAACTGCTGAAGGCTCATCATATCATTCCTAGTATGTCCAGAAGAGGAAACTGTTTAGACAATGCCTGCATGGAAAATTTTTTCGGGCATTTGAAATCGGAAATGGTGGACCTTCCCACCTTTGAAACGGAAGAGGAAATGATCGAGGCGATCGATCAGTACATGTATTTTTATAATTATGAACGGTGCCAGAAAAAACTAGACTACCTCAGCCCAGTGGAATACCGAATTGCCCAAGCAGCCTAGCAGACGAACGGCTGAGAATGTCTCCTTCTTCAGCTTGCCAACGATGAAGTGGAATGAAGGAGACGTTGTCAAGTGCTTTCCTTGACAACGTTTCCTCATTCCACTATCCTAACAAGCAGCTGAAGAAGGTGGGTATTTTTCACACTGTCTACTTGACAGGGATATGTTCACATACCAAGAGGGCTTTTTTTGATCAAGTCCCCGGAAAAGCTCCTAACGGGAATGCTCCTTCTCTATAGGCACATAATAAACAAGAAGAGCACCTCCCCAGTGCTCCCCCTCTGTTTTTTGCAAGCAAAAAATGCAGAGAAGTGCAAGAAAAAATACATAGGCTTGCCAGCTCAAGACTTAAGGTTCCAGACCGGGGGCAGAGGACGGCTGGATCGCGGAGAGAGCGTTCCGCAGTCGATAGCTCTCTCCCGTAAAGGCCAAGATGTGGGCGTGGTGAACCAAGCGATCCACTAACGCTGCCGTCAAACGGTTGTCCCCAAACACCCGATTCCACTGTCCAAATTCTAGATTCGATGTCACCATGACGCTTTTTCGCTCGTAACAGTCGGCGATAATATGAAACAACAGTTCCGATCCTTGCTTTTGAAACGGCACATAGCCGAGTTCATCCAAAATCAACAGTTCGCATGGGTCGAGGCTTCGTTTCAGCCGTCCGAGCGTGCCGTTTTTCAACGCCTCTTCCAGCTGGGCGACAAGATCCGCGACGCGGAAAAACCGAACCTCATGGCCTTGTTGGCACGCCTGAATGCCAAGTGCTGTGGCGAGATGGGTTTTCCCCGTTCCAGGTGAACCTAAAAGCAGAACGTTTTGCTTTCGCTCCAAAAAGCGAAGGTCACACAGTTCCTCCCTCGATGTCGTGGCTGGCCAATGGATATGACCCGACCATTCGTAATCCTTCAGCCATTTCAACTCCCGAAACTTGGCTTTCTTGATCAGCCGAGCCTGTTTCGCTTCTTGGCGGCACGACAGTTCCAGCGCCAATACATCCCGCAAAAACTGTTCTTTCGTTTCGAATCTCACCTCCTCGAATCGATCTGCGATATAGGCCAAATGCAGCGCTTTACAAATCTCTTTCACCTCTGCTCTCATTTCTGGACACTCCCTTCCCGAGCGGGATGAAGACGTTGATCATACACCGTTAAATCCGTTTCATAGTCGATTAGAACGGAAGGGGTGTATGATTCTTCCCACTTGTCCGGGTAATAGGAGTGCTTCGCTTCCATCAACACGCCGATTTCATGAGGAGTCAAGTCCCATCGCTGACTCTCCTCGAGCCACTGGGCGATTTCGTAAAGCGTGTGCCGATCCAACAGCGCTCGCAGTCCTTTCAAACGGGCCACCACCTGGGGCGGGGGGCCAGCCAGATACATTCGGATCGCCTCCGGCAAGTACGTCCGGTAGCGGGAATGTCCGACAACCCGGGGTTTGGTCTCCCACTCAGCGAAAATCTCTTTCCAAGGGATTTCGCGTTTCACGTTCGTATACGGCCTTGGCGCTTCAAGATGGACGTCTCCATCGGAAGAGAACACAACGAAACGATTCCATTCTTTCTTCACCAACACCCGGTTGGGGACGGACAGGCCATGGACGACGAACGCCTTCCCATCCACCATCACTTCTCCGTATTTATTCACGTAAGCGTGATCGAGGGAGAAGATCGGAAGATCTTGTTCCGGCAACGCCAACAGCTCTGGTTGTTCTTCCTGCCATAGTTCCTCGATCCACCGCCCCTTTTCATAATGAGGACGGTTTCGGTCCTCGACCATCTTGCGATGCAGCCACTCCACCAGCTCCGGATCCGACTCCATCAATGGAGCGGGGATGAAACAAAGGTTGCGAGTGTAATAGACTTTTCGCTCCGCATTTCCTTTCTCATGTCCACTGTATGGATTGCACACTTGTACATCAAACCGATAGTAGAGTTGGAATTTCTCAAAAGCCTCGGTGAATCGGCGTTCTCCCCCTTTTCGAATCGACACAATGGCCGCGGACAAATTGTCAATGCGCAATGCCTTTGGCACTCCCCCAGCCTGACGAAACAGCTGCGTCAACCCGTGGAGGAAGCATTCACTGTTTTCCGCCGGCAGCGGATAAGCAAACGCAGCGTTGCTATAGGGAAAGCTCATGATCAAAACCGATCGCTCTTCTTCCTTCCCCTCCTTCGTCACCACCGTCATCTTCCCGAAATCCACCTGCGCCTCGCCTGGCGGGTGCTCCAGTCGTTCATAGCGCTGTTCTTTCTCGAGCTTGAGCTGCGGTCTTCGTTTTTGCACGTACGCGCAAACGGTGCGATACGAGCCTTGAAATCCATGGTCACGACAAAGCGCTTCAAACATCGTCTTGTTCGTTCGCCGTTGTTTTCTCGGCAGCTTGGCATCCTCCTCCAACCAGTCATCAATGATTTGCCCGTACCCTTCTTCCTCCATCATCCCCTTTTTGCGTTTGATGGTTGGTTGGACAGAAATGTCTTCATCTGCGTATTTCTTGACCGTTCTCCAGTTATATCCCGTTTCACGGGAAATTTCCGCAATCGATAACCCTTTCTTTTCACGCAGTTTTCTGATACGATTAATTTCGGGCATTGCCAGCATCCTTTCGCTCCTCCACTGTTTGGTTATGTGTTCACAACTTCCACAGTAGAGGAAATGTTAGAGGCTGGCAAGCCTTTTTTTCTTTGCCTTCAGCTCTGCACTTTTCGTTGCAGAACTCTGTATTTTTATTTTGCAATAAACACCCCTCCTCATTAGTTTACCAAAAATAACTTTGCTATATAAATTGAAATAAAGGTTTTCTCCCGTTCCACGGCGAATAAATAAAAGAGAAAATAGGGGAACGGAGAGAAAATATGATGCCAAATCACAAAGACGAGATCGAAAAGTTGTCCACTGCCATGAAAGAAGCAAAAAGTAAACGAGCATATGAACGCTACCAAGCGATTTATCTTCATTTGCAGGGATATACCAAAGGAGAAATCGCAACGATTATTGGTCGATCCAAGAAAACTATTTATAACTATATTCATGCCTACGCCCAGCGCGGTCTTGATGGACTGGAGATGAAATACTCACCTGGCGCCCCACGTCGATTGACCCCTGAGCAGGAAAAAGAGCTGGCTTTGATCATTGAACATCAGCTCCCCGTAGATGTGGGATTCGAAGCAAAATATAATTGGACGCTTGCGATAATCGCTGAACTCATTCAACAAAAGTGGGGGCCAACATACACGCTTCGCGGAACAAGTGACATTCTGCATCGGTTAGGGCTAAGCTATACGAAACCGACCTATACACTAGCCAATGCCGATGAAGAGAAACAAAAAGAAGGCTCTTCACCACAAAGTGTACTTGACAAAGAAAGACGATTATGATAAAGAAAATCAAAACAGCATTTTTCCTTTTTATACCACACATCTCTTTGAGCAACATTGCTATCATGTTTGTCTTTAAAAGTCAAGTACATCTTTTGGTGATGAACCAAAAAAACAACCCTTATCCTATCAGAAAAAGAAAACGATACGCATCCGCAGGGACATTAACATCCATCTACGCCACAAGCCATTCCTTCTCCAAAATCACGAAATGATTGTTTTTTCATTTCTTCTTCAATAATCTTTTCTAACGTTTCTTTCGAACGGACACCGGTAAGAACCGTATCCCCAATGACAAACGTCGGAACAGCGGTGATGTTCGCTTCTTCATACGCATGCTTGAGTGCGCGTTGGTGCGCTTCTTTGTATTTGCGCGTCTCAAGAGCTTGGCGAAACTCTTTTTCATCGAGTCCTACTTCCCCTGCCAGCTTTGTTAACACATCGATATCGCCAATGTCCTGCTCTTCTTGGAAAAAGGCGGTAAACATACGGTGATTGTATTCATTTGCTTTTCCCTTTTCTTTTGCATACTGATATCCTTCGAAAGCAAGGTGAGTGTACGGCTGTGGCGATACTCTCGGAAGTACGATCGGAATTCCCATCTGTTTCGCCATAGGATATACATACTGTTCCCATGTTTTTTGTAGATAGTCTCCTTCCGGACGAAGCGTTTCATTTGGGTATGGACGCAATTCAAACGGCATCCACTCAATTTGCACGTTTTTTCCCGCAGCTGCTTCTTGCAACGGTCTTTCCGCCAAAAAACAGAATGGACATACATAATCCGAATATACTTTTATCGTTAATGTCACTGTCATCACTTCCTTTATTTCATTTACTAAAGTGCTGGTTGCATTTATCATAATATTATCACATCTGTTTCGTATTTATCTAAAAAATCCCACATTACACACTTATAAATCTTTTTTATTATGCATACTCCCATTCGACTAGATGCACGTGCAGAAGAGAAAGAAACAACGGCAGTCAAACAACGTTCAAAAAAAAGGATATTACACACGCCAAGAAGTATATATAGATATCAAGAGACGAGACAGGAGAGAAATTAGATGAAAGAGAAAATCTTTTTAGTGTTGGCCAACTTATTTTGGGCTGGCAATTACTTAATCGGAAAATACGTCGTCGCAGAAATTGGTCCTTTATGGCTCACATTCATTCGTTGGAGTGTCGCGTTTTTGTTCCTTCTTCCCATCTCCTATTTTTTGGAACGGCCGCGCTACGGAGAAATCATGAAGCAATTTTGGCTGCCATTAAGCATCGCCGGTATTCTTGGCATTATTGGCTATAACCTGCTTCTTTACGGAGCATTGGAATATACATCACCGATGAATGCGGCGATTGTGAACGCGTTGAATCCGGCCGTTATCGTGATCTTGTCGTATTTTCTGTTAAAAGAACGCATGACGTTTGTCAATGTGGTTGGCTTTATCCTTTCGCTCGTCGGCGTATTGTTTATTTTAACCAACGGACATCTGCAGTGGATTTTCCAAACGAGCTATAACCGCGGCGATTTGATGATGTTAATCGCCGGCGTGGTGTGGGCGCTTTATTCGATCATCGGGAAAAAATTAGCCGTTCCTCCGATTACTGCGACTACTTGTTCCGTGTTTTTCAGCGTTATTTTGCTGCTTCCGTTTCTTTTATTGCAGCCGTTTCCGCTCGCCGGGTTAAGCGGAAAAGAGTGGATTGGCATCAGCTACATTTGTCTGTTTCCGTCCGTTTTTTCGTTTTTGTTTTGGAATCTGTCTGTAAAAAAGGTTGGACCGAGCTACGCAGGCATTTATTTAAACTTAATCGCTGTATTTACCGCGATAATCACGTTTTTGTTAGGAGGAAAAATTTCCGCGCCACAACTGATTGGCGGTGCATTCGTGTTGATTGGGGTTTATTTGGCAACCAATGTTCGAAAAACGGAAGCATCGCCGGCAAAAGATGCGAGCATGTAAATAAAAATCCCCTCAAGTTGCCTTGAGGGGATTTGATCATTATTTTTGAAGCAAGCGAATGAATTCGCGCATGAAACCAGGCAAGTCCGGCCAAGCATGTGCAGAAACGAGGTTTTGGTCGACATGTACTGTGCTGTCAGACACATACGTTGCCCCTAGTGCTTCCACGCCTGGCTTGCAAGCGATGTAAGCAGTCAAGCTGCGGCCTTTCAACAAATCTGGCATTGTTTCGAAAATGAGGGACGCATGGCAAATCGCAGCGATCGGTTTATTCGCTTCAAAGAAATGTCTAACAATGCGTTGAAGGTCCGCATCAAGACGAATGTATTCTGGTGCGCGTCCTCCTGGAATGACGATTGCGTCGTATTGCGTTGGATCGATATCGGCAAACGCCGCATGCGCCTCAATCAGGTATGCTTGTTTTTCCTCATATGTATCCCAGCCAGTAAAGTCATGCACAACCGTCTGTAATTTCTTTTTCTTCGGCGCGGCAATCGTTACGTCATATCCTTCTTCTAGTAAACGATAATATGGGTAATATACTTCTAGCGCTTCTACCGCATCTCCGGTTACAATCAATACTTTTTTGCTCATGATCATGCCTCCTTATTTATTTTTACTTACACTTTTATCATACCCAAAGATGGAAAAAATTAAAAGAGGTTCATCACCAAATTTTGTTATTTAGTGACAAAAAAGAGAAAGCACTGACGAGATCCTGGCAATAATGTTAGCGGTGAAATCAACATTAAGGAGGTCTCGTAAGTGCTTTCTATACCACTAGGATTGCCAGAATTTAAAGTGATTAAACAAGAACTTCTTTCCTATGGTTATGCGATTCATGTAGAGAAAACAGAGACACAGGAACGTTGCCCTCATTGTGGGTTTGCCACTTCCTCTGTCCACGACAGACGGACAAGAAAAGTACGGGATTTGGCGATTTTCCATCAACCGGTGTACTTGTTCGTAAAGGTAAAGCGCTATCGGTGTTGAAATTGTTCTCAAGTGTTTTCCGCCTCTTTGGAATCGATTCCACCCAATCAACATTACACCAATCGATTTTGTGAGTATTTGTATGAACTTTGCGAAGGCACCACCATTCAAGAGGTTAGTCGAAAGCACCGCATCCCATATACAACATTGGAACGCATTTATTACTCCATCGCATCGAAAAAAGCAAAAGAGCGTCAAACAGCGATAGAAGCATCTTCTCAAGAAGGAATGGTGCTTAGTTTAGATGAAATCGCGGTAAAAAAGGGACATCAGTATGAAACTGTATTGATGGATGCCAGAGCCGGATCGGTCATGGGAATGCATGCCGATCGCCAATGTGACTCCGCCATCAACTTGTTGAGCCAAAATATCCTGTCGAAAGAAATGGTCCAAACGGTGATTCTTGACATGTGGGGACCTTATCATAAGGCGGTTCGCGCCCTGTTTCCATCTGCTTCGATTGTCATCGATAAGTACCATGTGGTTCAAAAAGTGACACAAGCCTTGGATCAAGCAAGAAAGGAATTTTCTCCATTGAAAAAGGCTCGATATCTTCTCTTAAAAGGCTGTGAAAAGCTTCGTAAGGACCAACGGCTTCGATTAGACGATATCTTGGAGGAGTATCCAGCACTTTCCATTGCTTATGTGTAAATTAGCACATTATTTCAGAATCACTTTTTCAAATTATTTCAGATGGATTCTGAAATAATGTGCAAAATTTTTGCGGATTGTTCCGGATTTTGCACATTCTTTCGGAACGTTTGCACGCTCTTTCAGATGAAGATTTCCAGCGCGCCTGATGGACCGATGGAAAATGGAAAAGTGAAAGCACAAAAGAGGCCGATTCGGCCCCTTTCGTGCTAATACCCCATTTCCTCTGCGGCCATGCGCACCACTTCTTCGTCAATGGCGTCCTTTTTCAGCTGATACCCGTATAACAGGCACGTCGTGGCCAACGTGTTGATCACCCGAGGCCATCCCCGCGACTGCAGGGCAATCGCCTCTAACGCCGATGGAGTGAAGATCGGATGCTTCGCCCCGGCCTGTTTCATCCGATGCTCGATGTAGCCCGCCACCTCTTCCCTCTCCAGCGGCCCCATCCGGTATCGCATGATGATCCGCTGATCGAGAGGGTGGTGCTGATTGAGCCGCAGCTTCCCCTGTAAATGGGGCAGCCCGGCCAAAATCAAGACAAATGGGTTGGTCGAATCCATCTCAAAGTTGAACAAGATCGCGATGTCCTGTAAAAATGCATCCTTCGCTAAATGCATCTCGTCCAAAATGAACACCGGCGTGATCCGCCGTTCATGATACAATCGCTCGATCGCCTGCTGGATTTGGCGGAAGAGGTCTACCTTGCGGTACTTCGGTTCCTCTCCTAATCCCAAGGCCAAACCACGGTAAAAATCCATCACGCCTCCGGTGGATAACGGAAAGTAGACGACATGATACAATGATGGATTCAATGACTCTTTCAGCGCCCGAAGGGCGAACGTCTTGCCCGCCCCTGGCTCTCCGATCAACAGCCCGATCCCCCGGGTTCGTTTCACGTACTCCAGCGCCCGCAACGCTTCCTGAAACGGCGCCCCTTGATACGCCTCGGACGGGTCTGTTTCTTTCGCAAACGGCTCCCGCGAAAGGGAGTAAAACGATTTATACACCGTGTTCTCCCTCCTTCGCCGGAATCGCCGCAAACGGGGACCGATGGCGTTTTACATAGGCGTTGTCCTCCAAACGAACCCGAACGGCCTCCGCCACCTTCCTTCCATCTTCGTACACATAGACGCCCCGTTCGTCATAGCGGAGTTCAATCGATTGCCCAATGAACCGGGGCGGCACTTCATACAGCTGCTTGTTCAAGGTGATCGTTCCATCGGCTTTGACCTTGCGTTGCTCCCGCTTCAGAAAAATCGCATCCAGCCAATCGCCATCTTCGATGAACGACACGAGATGCACTTGCGATTGAAACACCTCATGCGGCGTTTTTCCGTCCAGTGAGGCGTGCGGTTTTCGATGATACTCCTCTTCAAGCCACTTCCAAAAACGCTCGTTCAACTCGTCAAGCGATTTCGGCGGATTCAGCTCCAACAGTGGATAAAACCGTGTCTGTACGGTGCGGAAGAACCGTTCGATTTTTCCCTTGCTTTGCGGGTCATACGGCTGGGTGTGGATGAGTGTAATCCCCATCTCGGCGCACGCATACTGCAGCACCTCGGACCGATAAATTTTCCCGTTGTCCGAGTAAATGCGTTTCGGCTTCCCGCAACGAAGCACCGCTTCCTTCGTGACGATCCGCAGCCCGTCAAACTTCTCCGAAGGGAAAAATTGGGCATATGGCACTAACCGCGAGCAGTCATCGATATACGCGATCAAAAACGTTTTCTGGGCTTTCCCATGGACGCGAATCGTGGGTCCATGGGATAAGTCCCCTTGCCATAGCTCATTGATCTGGTCATACGCAAAACGCTTTCGCTCCGGCATCGGCAAGATTTCTTTTCCGTGTGAGTAAAATATTTGTGGGTGACATTCAGGAATGATTCCCCGACGAGGGTTGCGAACTTTTGTTCGCGACGCTCGTCGGGGCCACCAAGCGAAGCGCGGTAGAAAAAAGCAAATGTCATGCAAAAAGGACTCTCTCCCTGCTATGATGGTGATTGTCAACATCAACCGAAAACAGGAGGGAGAGAGTCCATGAAACATCTTACCACAGAATGGCCTTTATTAAAAGAGCTGGAGGAACAATTAGTCAGAACTCTTCAAAAGGTGTTCGCTGTCTTGTTGGCGGCCCTTTTGGAGGAGATTGATCAACAACTGGCGGAAGCGCGGGACAAGCGCCGGTATCAGCTGAAAGACAAACGGCCGACTACGATCCAAACGCTGTTTGGAGAAGTGACGTTTCGACGGAACGACTACTATGACCGGCAAACGGGGAACTATACCTTCTTGCTGGATGCCGAACTGGGCTTTGATGGAGCGCAGTCGATCAGCCCTTGCCTCGAGGAAACGGCGGTCGAGTTGGCCGTAGAGTGCTCTTCCTACCGCAAAGCGGCCCGTACGTTGGAGTCGATCGTGGGGTATGCGGTCCTAAGCCACGAGGCGATTCGCCAACTGGTGCTGGAGGCCCCTGTCTCGCTGCACCACCCTGTTTCCCAACGGCACGGCCGAGTGCTATTTGTGGAGGCGGATGGGCTGTTCATTTCCCGCCAGGGGAAAGGGAAACGGGCGAAAGAAGAGAAAATCCTGGCGGTTCACGAGGGATGGAAACGAAACGGTTCGCAGCTCGAGCTCGTGAACCGGCGCCACTACCTCCATGAAGGGGCGGGAGACGTGTGGGAACGGTTTGAAGAGTGGCTGATGAACGAATATGCCTATGACCCGTGCCGGGACCTTTTGATCATCAACGGCGACGCGGCGTCGTGGATCACAGCCTGCCGGGAGTATTTTGGAAAGCGAGCCTGCTTTCAGCTGGATCGATTTCATGTGGCGCGGGAGCTGCGTCAGTGTCTGTCCGGCCATCCGCGTTGGCGGGAGGTGCGGAAGAAGCTGGCGAAACAAGACGAAGAGGGGCTTCTCGTGGAGCTGAACAGCGCGGTCGGCACGTTGGAGGACGAAGCGAAAGAGAAGCAGATGGTTGCCATGATCCGTCGGATCGAGTCGATGCCGGGATGCATCCGGGACTATCGGGAGTGGCTGTCGGAGCAAGGGGTGGAGACGACCGGCATGCGTCCGATGGGCCACGCCGAGAGCGTGATGAGCCGGTTTGCGCATCGGGTGAAATCCCGCCGCAGCTGGAAAGACCAAGGGCTTCGGGCGTTTCTGAGGGCGATGGCAGCCCGAATCGACGGGATTTGGCGGAGAAATGGGCAGTTGGTGGAGGAAGAAGAGACCCGAACGGCAGCCTCGGCCTCGACGAAGTCCAAGCGGGTTGAACAGGCCAAACGGAAGGCAGGACGGTTGTGGGCAGATGTGGTGCGTCAGAATCTACCGTGTCTGCAGCGGTCATCC
Organism: [Bacillus] caldolyticus; assembly: GCF_003595605.1. Taxonomy (NCBI): domain Bacteria; kingdom Bacillati; phylum Bacillota; class Bacilli; order Caryophanales; family Anoxybacillaceae; genus Geobacillus; species [Bacillus] caldolyticus. The sequence continues at coordinate 1,111,498 of NZ_CP025074.1, forward strand.
GGGACGCCGATCCATCAAGCGTTGTCGGCGCTTCGGGATTTTGGTTGGGTGTAAAAAAATGGAATACAATATCATCACTTCAAGATGAGGGATGAGAGTCCGAAAGCGCTTACGATATCAATTCCTGAAAATGGTTCGCTAACTAGTGATTGACAACGCCCGTAGTGAACCGAAAAAATGTTCTCCACAAAGTCTTGACTGACTCTTCTTTTCCCACCAGGTTGTGTTTTTTCAACAATCGGTATATAGTAAAGTATGAGAGGGTGGTGGGAATGTCCCCCTGCTTGGTGAGTTGTTCGTAGAATAGGGTCACGGGCATGGTGGGATGTTCCTTCCTCAATGCTAGAATATGATCCTCATCATCGGGGGACAGACGTCTGGAGCGGCCGCGGTCCGAACGGCGCTTCGGCTTCAAGGCGTCGAAGCCCCCTTTTTTGTATCGGGCGCACCAATCCAGAATCGTCTTCGCCGCAATGGGTTTGTCCCCTTGATGGGGAATCGAGTGCACTCGCCCGCCCACCTCATTCAAATACGCTTTGGGCTCCACCTGGCCATTCACCAACGGAGCGATCAGCCCGTACCGAAACAGCGCGATGTCGTGTCTCATCGATTCATCCATCCGGATCTCCTCCCTGTCTCCCTGTGATGTTGGACCGTCCCGGTCCCCTCTACCCCCTATCTTACGAAACGGCTCGAGATTCGTCGAGAGGAAGGGTTTGTGGGAACATCAACCATCTCCATTTTTGGTGTTAAGTAGAAAATCAGGAAGTAATTTGATCCGCAAACGGATGCCACCTCTCGTTTGTCCACAGGTCTTGGATGATCGAGCCCACCCCCCGTCCCTCCAAGGTCTGCATCCACCAAACCGCCCGTTCTGTTCTTGCGTTCCCTACAGGGCCGATGATCCCCCACCTTCTCGCCGCCGCGTGATGCAAGCGAGAGAGATTCCGTAAAAATCGTCGGACATAAAACAAGATGACCTCCTTGGTGGGAAAAACAACCTGTTTGGTCTTCGCTCCTTGCCTTGGCGTTTCGAACCATGCTTTGACCGCTTGCCAAATAACCGATCGTGTATATTGAACATACGGGAGGAGGAAAGAAGGCAGCACACTCACGGTTTTGCGACACTCTTGACAGCGATATCGTGCGATCCAAAGGTGATACTCCCCCTCTGCCGTCAACGCATAGCGTTGGTAGTATCCGTGACGATGCAAGGGGCGGCGGGATGGACAGTGGGGGCATTGGTTCACGTCGGGAAAATCGTTCCCTTTCCCACGATCCGTATACGTTTGAATGTCAATGCCAAAGTCGTGAAACTGGATCACACTTCCTCCCCCTCATTGAAACGAATGGAAATCTTTGTCCGAAACAATTCACAAAAAATTTAGCACATTCCTTCAGAAAAGGGGAGAGGGCTTTCTGAAAGAATGTGCAAAAAAATGGGCGTTTTGTGCTGAAATAAAATGATAATTTACACTTATGATCTGAAAGAGTTGTTTCGGGATTTTTACCGAACCGATGGATATAATGAAGCAAAGGAACGCTTGGAAGAATGGATTCAGTTAGCCAAACAGAGCCCTTTTGCTTCTTTTCAGGAAGCAGCCAACACGCTTGAAAGGTGGAAGGAGCCTATTCTTTCCTACTTTTTGTGCCCATATACGAATGCCCGAATCGAGGGGACGAATCACAAGATCAAAAACATCAAACGCCGGGCATATGGCTATCGAAATCTAGAACGGTTTCGTTTGCGTGTATTTCTGGAGTGTACAGGGAACACTACAGGTAGTCAGGCTGCCTAAGCGCTCCCTTCTTCCGCTATCGGTATGATAGTTGGTAGAATGGAACCCGTCAAGGAAAGCACTTGACTGTTTCCATTCTACCAACTTCGTGGTCTGTATGCGGAAGAAGGATCCTGACTGATGAACCTATTTCATCCAGCTAACATGTCTCTAGGATTGAGTAGAAATCACAGAAAATGGTGAAGACCCAAAAAACATAAACAAAAACAAGAATTTCAGAAGGAGAAATTGGGTATTCAATACCAAGATAACAATTTAATTGTCTGCACTGATGACGGAAAACCTCTTGATCCACGAAACTTGTTGCGACAATTTTATCGCTTGATCGAAGAAGCAAATGTGCCACGTATAAGTTTCCATGATTTGCGGCATACACATGCAACCATCTTAATGCAGCAAGGCGAAAATCCAAAAGTGGTTAGCGAGCGCTTGGGGCATTCCCGCGTCGGTATAACTTTAGATTTATACTCACATGTCAGTGATGATTTACAAGAACAAGCGGCAGAGAAATTTGAAAATGCCCTTCTTAAAACAGAGTCAAAAACCTTTAGTTAACTAAAGGTGCAAGTTTTGTGCAAGTTTTTAAATCACGGAGATTTTAATACAATTGCCAATAAAACGAAAAAGCTTGAAACCCTTGATACACAAGGATTTCAAGCCTCTCACTTTAGTGATTCCGACTGGGCTCGAACCAGCGACCTCCACCCTGTCAAGGTGCGATAGTATTTTAAGTTTAGATTCAATCAGTCGGAGAAACTTTTATATATCAAGTATTTACCTTTTTGATTTAGGATGTAACTTGAGCAATTCAGAGGTAAAATGTAAGATTGTGTCCCCAACGTGTCCCCAACTGATAAATTCCTGTATTTCTGTCGTTGTTAGTTGTTCGTTTTATGTATAGAGAAATGCATTTCATGCCACATCGCATCATAAATCTATTTCATCTCATTTAAAACTGAAACTTTTTTCATACATTCTGTTAATCTCTATTAATCGATATGAACTTTTGATGATTTTCTATGTTTCTTTGGTTAAACAATAAAAACCTGTACGAGATGGCTGAACGACTTTGGCATTTAATTTCGCAAATTCAATCGTCTCGTCGCTCGTTAGATTCCATTTTCCGTAAAATCCGTTGATACCAATACGCCGTCCAGCCTTCGTTTATCTAAGGTACTTAAGTCATCTCTACCCCAGTTTGTGCTTCCTGATTATTCAATTGAAATAAGTCTATACGAATTTGTTCGATTTTATTTTCTATTAATTCCAATTCAAATTTATATTTTTCTACCAAGCTGATGATGTATAAAAGTTTGTGTAAAGCATTTTGCTAGAACAAAAGAAAAAAGGTAGGGTATTCTCTGATTGGACCAAAAATCTTAGAGAAAGGAGTACCCTACCTATGTCTAAAAGAAGTATACCGAATGCCGACTGGGCAAATCAACTGGAAAGTGTCATTCGTCAGTTTGTGAAGGAAAAATTAGAGCTGATTATGCGGGAAGAAATCAAACATTTCCTCGAAATCGAACAGGCTGGAACGCCGAATATGAGAAACGGCTACTATCAGCGAAATCTAGATACGCAATATGGCCGGATTGAGGGTCTTTTGGTTCCAAGAGACCGAAACGGGGAATTTCAAACACAGTTGTTTGCCCCTTATCAACGCCACACCGGCTGGCTGGAGGAAGCCATCATTAGGATGTATCAAAGTGGCATGAGTACACGGGAAATTGGCAAGTTTATCGAACGAATTCTAGGAAATGCTTATTCTCCAGCGACGATCAGCCGTATTACCGATGTCGTGAAAGAAGACATCGAGAAATGGCACCATCGTCCACTATCCAAACGTTATTCTGTCTTATATTTGGACGGCTTGTACGTGAAACTTCGCCGCGATACGGTAGAGAAAGAAGTCATTTATGTGGTGTTAGGAGTGAATGAAGAAGGGTATCGAGAAATTCTGGATTTCTTCGTGGGAGGACAAGAAAGCGCCTATGTATGGCAGGAGATTCTTCAACAACTATACAACAGGGGCGTAAAGGAAGTGCTTCTGGGCGTCTTCGATGGACTACCGGGGTTGGAGGAAGCCTTTAAGGCGGTTTATCCGAAAGCCGATGTGCAGCGTTGTGTCGTTCACAAAGTCCGCAACACGCTCCATCGTGTTCGGAAAAAAGACCAATTCGAAGTGGCCGAGGATCTCAAGCTGATTTATCGCGCGCCGAATAAGGAGATGGCGTTACAAATGTTTCAACAGTTTGAGTCGAAATGGTCCAGCAAATATCCAAGAGAAGTTCAATCTTGGGCCAATGAGTTGGATGTCCTCCTTACATTTATGGATTATCCAAGCAGTATTCGAAGTGTGATTTATACGACCAATGCCATCGAACGAACGATCAAGGAAATTCGGAAACGTCTAAAGCCGATGAACAGTTTGAGCAGTTTAGAAGCCGCTGAAAAAATCGTGTATTTGACGATTCAAGATTTTAACGAGAAATGGGCAGGAAGAAAGTTACGAGGATTTGCCGAAGCGCATGAAGCTCTTCAACGAATGTTTGAAGAACGTTATTGTTAACCAAATATTGTAAATAAACAAAATAAGGGGATTCTCCCTTTCCACACAAGAGACTGAATATTCAGTCTCTTGTGTGGAGAAAATCAGTCCCCTATCAATTCAAATCCATTTCAGAGAAACCCTACCCCATTTACATTACACAAAATTCTTGACGGTACCCAGAAAACTATCCTCAATACAAATTGCAAGACTTGATCTCCCAAGCGTTGATTGATTTCATGAACAAATATAGACGATGAGACAACAAAAGAGCCGCTATCGGCTCTTTGTTTTTATACATATTTTTTAGTACTTCATATAAAGCATCCTTTGTTATGGCGGTCATGATAATGTTGAATGACTTATTGTTCAAGGTAGTTGATTGATTATGCCATTATTTATTAAATGGTCAAATAGTAATAAATTTGTTGTCTATAGTCAACAAACCTATTATTGTTGACCATAATTCTGACCTTTATACATAAATTTTTAAAAATGTAGTATAAAAATGTTATTTAAGGTTAAATATGGATAACACAAAAATATTTGAAGGAGGAAACAGCTATGAACAAAAGATTGGAATATATTGTAGGAGAAATACTTCAAGAAGTTGTTCATCCTTATGGTGATGTCACAATTAGAGCATGCTATACAAACCAAAATTGCAGGAATATTAATGTGCTTCAATTTGATTATGCTGTCTTGGAACGTAGTAATCCAATAGCATTAATCGAAGTGGAAGAAAAACATCACTTTGCTTTCCCAAATGAGCGTGCTAAATTTCATCGTACTGTGGATAATCGGATAACTCGGCTTATCAGGATAAATGAGTATATTAAATGGAAATTCCAAGTAAAATATTGCATCCCAATAATACGTGTGACTGAGGCGCACTGTGCACAAAGAGAAAAGCTTTTGCAATACCTTAGAAATAAATTATCCATCGTCTTCTATGCAATGAACCTTAATATATTTGAAAGATATGGAATTTTTTATAAAGAATTTTTCTTGTATTTTGGGGCTGAACGTTTATATCCACAGGACAATGATATTCCAGAAGATTTTAAAACCTTTATTGAAGCCTATAACAACAATGCATTAGATAAATGGTTGAAAAAAAATTTCATTATGATCATGCAGAATAATAACACAATCAAAGAAGCAGAGAAGTAAAAAACATATCTTATCTTTGGTGTTTTCGACATTAAAAAACGTAGAGTATCCATAACTCATACATCACGGTTACTTGGACGGAAGTCTTATGGGGCATGATCCTACGCAAAAGAGCAAGCTGTATCATTTTGCAAGCAAGATAGCCTATCATGCCCCATCATGACCGCTATTACACATCTATATGAAAAATAGATGCATATACCTAATTGTCAAACTGTACATTTCCTGATTGTCACTAACATCTTAGGAGGTCGTTATGTTTATCTTGAATAACCCTTATGACGAAGGACTTTGGATAGAAAACATTGAAGAATTTTTTAAAGAACGAGATTATTTTTTGGTGGAAAGCAAAGTAAAAGAAAATAATCTCCAACTCCTAATAAGACAAGTTGGCATAAGTGTATCGGATTTACAAAAGATCACTGGTATTTCAAAACAAAATTTGAATGAAATCATATATGGTGAATCAAATCCAAGTATTGATAAAGCTTTAAAAATTGCTTATGTACTTAATTATCCAGTAGAAAAGTTATTTCCTCTAAAACCAGAAGATTGGTATCACTATGCTACTGATGAGGAGGGAAAAACGCTTTATTTTAATACAATAGATGGTAAGATATACAATACAACAGGGAAGAAGTTAGCTATAAAAAATGGGAAATACGAATACTACGACAATGTAGAAAAAAGATATGTAACAAAGAAAGAGTATAAACAAATAGTTAGTAATTTACAAAAAAGCGAACTCCAAACACGTTATGACGGTTTGAAACAAGACGAAAAATATAAAGGAATTTCCGCCAACCGATTAAGAAGAATTGCAAAAATACAATTACAGTCTGATATAGATAAACGATTCAAGAAAGTATATATCCCAATTGGGAAAAGATTTACACCTTATTATTTTCCAAAAAGAGGAGACTATGTGATCGAATAGTTTGACCATATAGTCTCCTTTTATGTTTTTACACAGCATTTACTTGTTCTACAGTGGAAATCGACTGAGGGGATTTTTAACGACACTAGGAGCACCAGGGTAATTTTTGGGGATAGGAATAGGATTAATACCCAGTTTCTTTAAAGACTTTAAACGCTTTTTGTATGTGCCCTTTGACATATATTTGAGCGGTGTATCTATATCAAATGAAGAAACCTTTTTGAGGAAATCAATGAGTTTTTCTTTATTTTTTGGGGAAAGTGAGGAGCTCCTGATGATTTTTCTTGACTCATCTAGTTTATAAAAATCCTCTTGGGGATAAATGGAAAAAAGATACTTCTCAAAGTATTCTTTATATAAGTCAATTTTAAAATACTCTGCAATTTTTTTAGGACGGGGACTGATACTTTTATTTGACATATAATTGAGATGACCCTCCAGCAAACGTACTTCGAATCTAATTACATTTTTTTCATACCATTCTGGTTCTTCGTTTTTTGCTTTTCTCTCTTCATCTTTCAAGTATACAATTGATTCAACGGAATTTGACGAATGATAAACCGTTGTCTTATAAGGGTGGTATGCACCTTTATCATCAAGAAATCCCAAGTGCTTTTTTTGAAAACGATAGCATCTTGTCAATTTTTTGTAAAGGTCTAACAACAATTGCCGTGTATGTTCATTGGGTACAACAACATCATAACGATAATCGATCCTCAGTAACACGTGTTCCTTATAGCAAGACGAATGCCCAAGGATATTCCACAGAATAAATCTTATCTGTTTTTCTAATTGCGAATAATCGCTATCTGTTAAATCTGTTTTGTTTAACAGTTTTATAGCATCTACAACCATGTATAACTTCCATTTTCCGTTTCCTCTATTGCTAATAGCAATCGTGACTCCTCTAAATTTTCCCTCAAATAGTTTATTTACATCCTTGTACGAAATATTAAATCGTTTTTGCAAATCTCGTACCTCTTCATAATCAAGTGGAAAATACACTTTAAATGTGTGAATCATACCTATATCTCCCCTTCTTTAACATTGGGACCTGGGAACAGATTTTTCTTTACACGACAAAGGCTTCACTTCAATTTTTTGTTCCCAGCCCCATTATATTTATTTATTTACAATTCGCATTGAAAGCCCGTTGCTATAATGCGATGAATTTTTGAACTTTTATATCATAGATGGTTGTAAAGAAATTATGAAAGTTTTAAACAACAATTTCATACAGCGGTAAATCTATTGTAGGTTTAACGCTTTACTTTTGTAATAGTTTGGGAATTATAAAAGTTGAATTGAACAGTTGTGGATGTTGTTTTAATGGAGGAATTATTTCGAGGTGTTTTAAGAGGCATGATAGCTTTTTTGTTCTTGTTCATTCATCCACTGCTGAATTGAAGAAGCCTGAAAACGGATTAACCTATTCCCTACTTTGAAATGTGGGATCTTCTTTTTTCGTACCATATCGTACACAACGTCAGTGGACACCCCCAATAGCTCCGCAACATCTTTTACAGTTAGTGGTTTGTTTAACGCCATTAGAATCAACTCCTTCCGTAAATATAATATATATACTCCATAAAATATTGATTTTGTGGAGTACAATTGTTATTATGTAATTATCATAGCAAACAAAAAATTATTTGACAATCCCTTTTTCTGATTGTCCACATACGAAAGGAGATTCTGTATGCAAAATGTTGTATGTTTAACAAAGTTTGCTGTTCTTCCTAAAATGTATGAAGCACTGTCACTTAAACAACTTTCGACCGAGGAGTTGGGTCGTCTTCAGTCTGAACCTGTTCTCTATTCGCCATTCGACACAGTTATGATTCGTGTAAAGGACACAAACATATCTCTACATCAATTTTCTTCATTCAATCCTTTACTCCATACTCCTAATCTGTACGTTGAATTAGCCAAAATACAAAATGAGAAAGACCTAATGAAATTCATCGAAATTTACGGATTACCTCTAGGAATAAGTAAGTCAACTTCTACTAATTGTACGGAAGAATTGATAGCCATAACTGAGATGGACACATTAGATTTTTTTGAGGAATTGGCTCAATTTAGCGATTTGCTTTCATTATGGTATTACATCTTAAACAATGAACCAATACAACGCAACTTTTCCTTTATTGTTGATGGAAAAGTAGTATCTACTGAAACAAAAGATCCTAAGCAGATAATCGCAACTGTACTGAACAGTAAACGTAGCTGGACTGAAAGCATAGAGTCGTATGGCGAAAAAATATCATTATGCATTCGCTTTAAAAATCTGTTCGAAGTGGCATACTTTCAACTTATGAATGCTGTATTAAATAAAAAACCTCTTAGAAGATGCGAAGAATGTAACTCCATTTTTGAGGTCGTACACGAATCACAAAAGTTTTGCCCACCCCGACTTGGTCGCAAGAGAAGCACTTGTGAAAACACTTACCGAGTTCGTAAAAGAAGACAAAGACAAAAAGAAAAAAATAACCGAATCTAATTCACCAGAAGAAAGCGAAATAAACAGTAGTTCTTTTTAAGAACCAATAAAATCTACAGATAACAAAAAGATCAAAATAGCAACAAGAGGTGAAGAGAAAAATGGCAGGAAGTATCGAAAAACATGGAAAAAACAGCTACAGACTTGTATACAGCATGGGATTTGATGCGAATGGCAAAAGAATTAAACGTACAAAAACTGTGCATGTCAAAACGAAGAAAGAAGCTGAAAAAGAATTGGCAAAGTTTATTGCTGAAATAGAAGCAGGTGAGTATATAAAGCCTGCTAAAATGTCTCTTTCTGACTTCATTCAACTATGGAGAGATAATTACGCTGAAAAGCAACTTTCCCCAAAAACCTTCGAAACTTATAACAACTATATCAACACAAGAATTATTCCCCAGCTAGGACATCTACAACTTGCAGATATAAAGCCTATCCACCTTATTCGATTTCTCAATAATTTAAAGAAAAATGGAACTAGGTTAGATGGAAAAAATAGTAGTTTAAGTGAAGCTACGATTAACTACTATCGCCGTATACTCAAGAACATCTTTAGTCGTGCTGTGGAATGGAAATTCTTACAAGTAAATCCCGCAGAAAAACTCCCAAAGGAGAAAGAAAGTATCGGAAAAGGGAACGTTTACGATGAAAATGAAACAAGATTACTATTAAAATGCCTCGAGAAAGAGGATCTAAAATGGAGACTATATTTTACACTTGCACTCACTTGCGGACTGCGAAAAGGCGAGCTTTTGGCGTTACAGTGGGAAGATATTGATCTTGAGTCTGGCACTTTATATGTAAGACATTCGTTGTCGTATACAAAAGAAAAAGGTTTTTTTCTAAAAGAACCGAAGACAAAAAGATCAAAACGTGAAATTGCTATCCCATCTTTCGTACTACCTCTATTAAAAAAATACAAAAATGTGAGATTGCGAGAAAAAGAGAAACTGCAAGATGAGTGGGAAGGCGGAAATTACAACTTCGTTTTTGCCACATGGAATGGAAAACCACATCATCACTCTTACCCTCGTACCAAATGGGAACGTTTTCTAAAACGAAACAATCTTCGTTATATTCGACCACATGATTTACGTCATACTTCAGCAACAATTATGCTGAACAACGGAGTGAACTATAAAACAGTAAGTGAACGTTTGGGTCACTCGAGCACACGCATTACGTTCGACTTTTATGTTCACAGAACAAAGGAAGCAGATAGATCCGCTGCCGAGTGTTTCGACAATCAATTTGGAGCTTAAGAAAAACATTAAAAGGGACAGTCGTAATGACTGTCCCCAATTTGTCCCCAACTACCTTTTCTTTTCTCTTTTATGTGCATGGATAAATAAAAAACCCCTTGACTCGCAAGGGGTTTTCGATGATTCCGACTGGGCTCGAACCAGCGACCTCCACCCTGTCAAGGTGGCGCTCTCCCAGCTGAGCTACGGAATCATATTTTATTGTCCGCTATCGAACACATTTTTAATTATATAAACGGGCAAGTTGTTTGTCAACAACTTTTTTAAAAAAATCGCTGTTCATGATGAAAAAAGGAAAGGTGACTTCCTCCCAAAGGAATAATCCGTGTTGGAACGGTTCGACATCGTATTTTTTCTATATTCTGATTGTTCTATCAAACGAGAATTAGTATATTAGAAATAAGCCCATAGCCGTGACATACTCCCACCACCTACGCTTCGCTTAGAGGTGGGGGCTTCTCGGGTAATCCCATCTCATGATGGGAAGTTGACCGAGCGATCCCCGTGTGCCCCACGGTTCGAGGACAAGTTAGACGATCGCGAATCGTTTCATGCACTCATGTTTGATATTGATGGCCGCATTGACGTCCCTGTCGCTCTCGAATCCACATTCACAGCGGAATGTACGCTCAGAAAGCGATAGAGACTCCTTGACTCGACCGCAGCACGAACACGTTTTGGACGAGGGGAACCATTTGTCGATTTTGATCAGTTTCTTCCCCTGTTCTTCCAATTTGTACCGAAGGAAAGAGGTGAACATGCCCCAGCCGTTGTCATGAACGCGTTGACCGAAATGGAGGGCTTGGGACATTCCCTTCATGTTGAGGTCTTCGATGACCACGCAATCATACCGTTTCGCTAATTTGTGCGACTCCTTATGCAGAAAGTCTTTTCGTTGGTTCGCAATTTTTTCATGCAGCTTTGCCACTTTCAGACGCTGTTTATGCCAACGATTCGAGCCTTTCTTTTTACGAGACCATTTACGCTGTTCTTTCGCTAATGTTTCCAATGCTTTGCGATAGAATCGAGGATAATTGGCTCTCTTACCCTCGCTATCGACATACAGCGTACTCATGGAAAAGTCAAGCCCAACCACCGTTTGTACTTCTTTTGGGGCAGGTTGATGTTCGTACTCTGTGAGGATAGAAATATAGTATTTTCCTGTTTTGGTTTTCGTGATCGTACAAGCCTTGATGATATGGTGGGCAGGAATCTCCCGGTGTTGCTTGAGCTTGATCCATTTCAGTTTGGGCAGCTTGATATAGCCATCTGAAAGCTTGATGTTGCCATTTACCACATTTGTGGTGTACGACTGTTTCGCCTTGCGGTTTTTGAACTTGGGAAATCCAGCGCGGCCAGAAAAGAAGTGTTGAAACGCTTTCTGCAAATTCAATTGGGCGTTTGCCAGCGCAAGGCTGTCCACTTCTTTTAGCCAAGGAAACTCCTTTTTGTACTTGGCAGGGGTCGGAAATGTTTGCTGTTTCAAGGATTCTTGATCGTCCTTGAACTTTTCAAACATTTGTATGCGCTCTTCAAGCATTTTGTTATACACAAAACGGACACAGCCGAAGGTTTTGGCGAGCCGTTGTTCTTGTTCTTTTGTTGGGTACATACGGAACTGATAGGCTTTGTTTGCCATATCGACGCCACATCACTTCATACCTTGATTTTCTATATATTTTTTTATTCCTTCAATGGGCGCACCACCCGTTGTAAGCAGGCAAAAGCTTCTTGACCAAAAATATTCTTTCCACAGTTTTCTTTTCACTTGCGGAAAATGCTTTTTGATCAGTCGAGAACTTGAACTTTTATAGGCATTGATGAACTTTGATCATTCACGATTTGGGTGTGCTTTGAACAAAATATGCACATGGTCCATATCGTGATTCCATTCGACCAAGGAAATATTGTAATTTTTACCCAATCTCACAAACATATCTTTTGCATAGTCAGATATGGTATCATCAATCACTGGTCTGCGATATTTTACAACCAGAACAAGATGATCATACAACAGGAACACTGAATGGTTATTATTGTCTAATTTCATTGATACAACAGCCTTTCATTTTTCTAAAACTGACTATATCATAACACACAAAAAAGAGACAACTTTAGGCTATACCTAACCGAAATTCATCTCCCACTTTCCCTTCGTTTCGAAGTGGGAGACTTCTTTCGGAAAGATGTTAAAAGAAAGGCGGAAAACCATGTATCGTTCATTCGTGCACCAGTTGTTGCGTCATTATGTTACCGGTTCAGCGATTGCGGTGATGGGCGTCGGCTCGACGTTAATGTTGACGACGCTCGCCATCTCATGGGAAGAAGCGAAATGGCTGATCGGCATTTTGTTGTTCTCAGCCATGGTCATGGGAGCAGCCGAGTGGATCGTGTTTCGCCGCGATTTGGCGCCGATTCGCCGTTTTTTTGCCGCCAAAGAGCCGGACGAGGAATTGGCGGCAAAGGCGCTAGAACAAACGCGCCGCTTGCCGTTATTGGCGGTGCGCCGCATTTTCGGCCCGCATCTGTTTGGATTGTCAATTCCCGGCATGGGGCTGACGGCTTTATGCATCCACTACCGTGTGCTGTCGCTTCCCTATCGATACATTTTGTACGCCTTTATCGGCGCTATTTTGATCGCGTCGCTCCATGCGTTGATTGAATTTTTCTTGACAACGAAGGCGTGCCGGCCGCTGATGGCGCATTTGCTTACGAAGGCTGGCGGAATTGATGAAAAACGCCCGCCGCTTCCGGTGCCGCTCAAAATGAAACTGCAGCTGACGGTCTTGTTCAGCAGCACATTTCCTGTCTTATTGTTCAGCTTAGCGACGGAAATCAAATGGTCGCTCGCCGGACCGAGCGCATCCCATTGGTCGTATTGGCCCTGGGCAACCGTGATTTTGCTGTTTTCGATCGCATTTTCCGTTTTCTTGACTCGCTTGTTGGTCGATGAGATCCATGAGCCGGTCAGTGTGCTGTTAAGTCATATGAAACGGGCGGAAAACGAAACGTATAAACCCGTCGCCCACAATGTGTATACTGATGAATTTGCCGATTTGCTTCGCGGATTCAATCATATGATCGATGCTGTGCATCGCCGCGACCGAACGAACAAAGAACTGCTTAACAGTTTCATCACCGTCTTGACAGCGGCGCTTGACGCCCGCGATCCTTATACAGCTGGGCACTCGCTGCGCGTGGCCCGTTACGCACTCGCGATTGGGGAAAAGCTTTCCCTTCCGAATGAACAGCTTGATGCCTTGTATCGTTCCGCTCTACTGCATGACATCGGAAAGATCGGCGTTCCCGATGCCATTTTGCTTAAAGTGGGAAAGCTAAGCGATGATGAATTTGCCCGGATCAAAAAACACCCCGCCCTTGGGGAGGCCATTTTGCGGGAAGTCAGGCCGATCGAACCGATCGAACCGCTTCTAGCCGGCATACGCTCCCATCACGAACGCATCGATGGGAAAGGATATCCAGACGGTTTAACAGGCGACGAGATTCCGTTGTTTGGCAAAATCATCGCCGTGGCCGATGCGTTTGACGCCATGACTTCCGATCGCCCGTACCGAAAAGGCATGGATATTCGTCAAGCGGCGGACATCTTGAGAAAAGGAAAGGGAACGCAGTGGGACAGCGAACTCGTCGACCTCTTTTTGAAACACTTACAAGAGGAGAAGCTGTTGTCAACCTCAGCGGCATCTTGACCCGCCCGCCGAGCTGTGAAGGCTTGGCGGGCTGATGGCTATGGCGTTGAAACTGACGGCCGCTCTTTCACAAACGACAGCGCCCGCTCGAAATCGGCGATCAAATCGTTCACATCCTCAAGTCCGACGCTCAGCCGCAGCAAGCCGTCGGTAATGCCGCGACGAAGCCGCTCGTCTTTCGGCATGGCCGCATGCGACATTTTCGCCGGGTGCGATAAAATTGACTCGACCGCGCCAAGGCTGACGGCGAACACGGGCAGGCGGACGTTGCGGACGAACGTCCGGGCCGCTTCTTCATCGGCCAAGCGGAACGACAGCACGGCGCCAAACCCGTCCGCTTGATGGCGCTGGATGTCATGGCCTGGGTGGTTCTCGAGCCCCGGATAATACACTTCTTCGACCTTTGGGTGACAAGCCAAATATTGGGCGATGGCGGCCGCTGATTCAGATGACTGCTTCAGCCGGACGTGGAGCGTTTTTAATCCGCGCAGCACAAGCCACGCATCTTGGACGCCAAGGACAGCGCCAAATGCGTTTTGCAGTTTGTACAGCTCTTTTCCCAACTCTTCATCTTTCACGACCGCCAGCCCGGCGACGACGTCGCTATGGCCGGCTAAAAATTTCGTGGCGCTGTGAAGGACAATATCGACGCCAAGGTCAAGCGGCCGCTGCAGCGCCGGCGTCATGAACGTATTATCCAAGAACGTCAAACAGCCGTGCGCTTTCGCCAGTTTGACGACGCCTTGAATATCGGTCACTTTTAACAATGGGTTGGACGGCGTTTCCATATAAATGACTTTCGTGTTCGGTCGGATGTTTTCGGCCACTGCGTTTAAATCGGTCATATCGACAAACGTATGCTCGATGCCAAAGCGGGTCAACACTTCCGTGATCATCCGGTACGTGCCGCCGTAGACGTCTTCAGTCACGAGGACGTGGTCGCCTCGGGACAAGAGCAAAAACGCCGTCGAAATGGCCGCCATGCCAGAAGCGAAGGCGAATCCGCGCACGCCGCCTTCTAACGCCGCGATCGTTTCCTCGAGCGCCTCGCGCGTCGGGTTGCCGGAGCGGCTGTAGTCGTATTTGCCGAATGAATCGAAATCGAACTGATGGAACGTGGAGGCATGCTGGATCGGCACGCTCACCGCTCCCGTGTGGCGATCGACTTTCCATTCATTATGGAGCAGTTTCGTTGAAAACGACCATTCCCGTTCCATCGCTTACACCTCTTTCATGTGTTTGAACGCTTGCGCCAAGTCGGCGATTAAATCATCCGCATGTTCGATGCCGACCGAGAAGCGGAGCAGTCGGTTGCAGACGCCGTTTTGGATGCGGATTTCCTCTGGAATGTCCGCATGCGTCTGCGTCGCCGGGTACGTGATGAAGCTTTCAACTCCGCCTAAGCTTTCCGCGAACGTAATGAGGCGCAAGCTTTTTAAAAACCCGTTCACCCACTTTTCATCGGCAATCCGGAATGACAGCATCCCTCCTCGCCCTGGGTACAGGACGTCAGTCACATCTTCATGTTCGCGCAAAAAGGCGCTGATGCGCTTGGCGTTTTCTTCATGTTGACGCATCCGGAGAGCCAACGTTTTCATCCCGCGAATGAGCAGCCATGAATCAAACGGCGACAACACCGCGCCGATGGCGTTCTGGTACTCGGCCAAGCGTTGACAGAGATCCTCGCCCTTGGCGACGACAAGGCCAGCCAGCACATCGTTATGGCCGCCTAAATATTTCGTGGCGCTGTGGATGACAATATCGGCGCCTTGTTCGATCGGGCGTTGAAGCACCGGTGTATAAAACGTGTTGTCAACGATCAACAAAAGCCCATGCCGTTTGGCAAGCGCGGAGACAGCGGCAATATCCGTCTCCTGCATCAATGGGTTCGTCGGCGTTTCCAAGAAAATGGCTTTCGTTTTTTCCGTTATCGTTTCTTCCACTGCATCGAGGTCAGCAAAGTCAACGTAATGAAACCCAAGACCGTACTTGCGCCAGCCGCGCTCAAACAGGCGGTACGTGCCGCCGTAAAGGTCGGCCGATACGAGAAACTCGTCTCCGCTCTCAAACAAGGCGAGCACCGTCTGAATGGCGGCCATGCCGGAGCTGAACGCATAGCCTTGGTCGCCGCCTTCCAGTCTCGCGATCGCTTCTTCGACGATTTTGCGCGTTGGGTTGCCGGTGCGGATGTAGTCAAACCCGGTCGACTCTCCGATGCCAGCATGGCGGTAGGCGGTCGAGAAATAGACGGGCGGGTTGACCGTCCCCGTCACCGTTTCGCTCCGATTGCCAATTTGCGCTAACAACGTCTCTAGTTTCTCCATCTCATCTCTCTCCTTCTGCTGAAAATTCCATCATGGATCAACGGCCGACCATTTGACGCCCAACGAAGCGCCGCTGTCTGTCGGGCAGCGGCCGAGGGCCTTGATCCTCGACGCCCCTCGGTTGAGGGAGCGGCCGCTTGAGTAAATAAAAAAAGTCTTCTAAGAAGAAGACTTTTCCATACGCACATGGTCATGCTTCTTCTTATCTGCCGAATTGAATGCTCAATTCGCTGGATTTAGCACCTGGCCGCCGGGCGGCTGGTTGCTGAAGCTTCATTGGGCCAGTTCCCTCCGCTTCTCTTGATAAGAATGAGACGCGTATTCAATTTTTCTAATTTTAATAAAAAATGTAGCGCATTCCCCCCGTTTTTGCAAGCCATTTTTTTGTGAATGGCACGATTCGGCAAATTCGCAAAAAATTCGAGCCCTTCGTTAACATCTTTTGGCGCAAATATGTTACAATAACAGATGAACTTACGCTTTCATGGAGGATGGTCATGGCGACAGCAACAGGAACGATGCGCGACTGCAAGTTGTACAGCGGAGAGCTGCAAGAAGAAATCGAACTGCTCGTCTACTTGCCAAGCAATTTTTCGCCGCTTTACAAATATTCTTTATTAATCGCGCAAGATGGCAAAGATTATTTTATGTATGGAAAAATGAAAACCGTCATCGAAACGCTGATGGCAGAAGGAACAATCGACCGGACGATCGTCGTCGGCATCCCGTATCGGAACGTCAACGACCGCTACGAGAAATACCACCCGGAAGGCCGAAAGCACGAAGCATACCTTCGTTTTTTAGCCCATGAACTCGTCCCGTTTTTGGACCGCGAACTGCCGACATACCAAATGGGCAAAGGCCGGGCGCTGATCGGCGATTCGCTCGGCGGAACGGTGTCGCTTCTAGCCGGGTTGTTGTATCCGCATACATTTGGGAAAATCGCCATGCAGTCCCCCTATATCGATGACTCGGTATTGGCGCGCATCCGCTCATTCCGCGATCCATCGCTCCTTTCGCTTTACCATTCTGTTGGCACAGAGGA
Organism: [Bacillus] caldolyticus; assembly: GCF_003595605.1. Classification (NCBI taxonomy): domain Bacteria; kingdom Bacillati; phylum Bacillota; class Bacilli; order Caryophanales; family Anoxybacillaceae; genus Geobacillus; species [Bacillus] caldolyticus. Next base: position 1,128,805 of record NZ_CP025074.1, read on the forward strand.
AACAGCGGTGAAAACGACGGATGGCCATGTGCGCGATTTTATCACCCCGAATCGAATGGCGCGGGACTTGTTTATGGAAAAACGGTTTGCTTATACGTACCATGAGTTCGAAGGCGGTCATGCGTGGACGTATTGGCAGCCGGATGTCCCCCGAGCCGTAGCCGCTGTTTTATCATTATAGGACAAAACGGAGCAACTTCAAAGATGTCGAAGCCGCCGCATCCATTCCGTGCGTTTCCTGTGCATGGAAAAAGAACTGGTTCAAGGAGGGAAAACAAAATGAAGTACGGCATTGTGATCTTTCCGCCAAAACGGATTCAGGACTTCGCCAACTCGTACCGGAAACGGTACGACAGCCATTACGCCCTCATCCCGCCGCATATTACGCTGAAATACCCATTTGAAGCGGATGAGGAGCAAATAAAAAAAATGGCGAAAGAGTTGCGCCGCATTGCGGCGGAAACACCTCCCATTCCGATCAAAGTGACGAAATTCAGCTCGTTTTACCCGACAAGCAACATCATTTATTTGAAGGTGGAACCAAACGACGTGCTCGAGCGCCTTCATGAACAACTGCACAGCGGCTTGTTCGCCGGAAAGCCGGAGTTTGTGTTCGTGCCTCACATTACGATCGGCCGCGATTTGCCGGGCGCAGAATATGCGGACGTCTACAGCCAGCTGAAGCTGCAAGATGTGCACTTCGAGGAGACCGTCGACCGCTTCCATCTTCTCTATCAGCTGGAAAACGGCTCGTGGACCGTCTATGAAACGTTTATCGTCGGAGGAAAGGAAACGGTCTGAGATGAACATTGCGATTGGCACAACGCAAGATCGCGCTTTGTACGAAGACGCCTTGCGCGTCCGCCGGCTCGTATTCATTGAGGAGCAAAACGTGCCGGAAGACGAGGAAATCGACGCATTCGAGGACGACTCGTTCCACCTCGTCCTGTATGATGGCCAAACACCGGTGGGTGCTGGGCGACTCCGTTTCATTGACGAAGGCGTCGGCAAAATCGAGCGCATTTGCGTCCTGCCGTCCTACCGCGGCCGCGGCGCCGGACGGATGGTGATGGAAGCGATCGAACAGCTGGCGAAAACAAAAGGGGCGAAAACGGCGAAACTGAACGCCCAGACGCACGCAGAACCGTTTTACCAAAAGCTCGGCTATACGACCGTCTCCGGCGTCTTTATGGACGCCGGCATCCCACATGTCACGATGGTGAAATCGCTCGAATGATGGCCATAGAACAGCCTCGTCTACACTGATCCAAGGCTTGGGATCATCGAACATCGTTTCGCTCTCCTGAGCCAAGCAGAGCAAAAGGGAGCTGTGCGCACGCAAGCTCCCTTTTGCTTACTTTTTGTTGTTCAGCATATTGGCGATCGTATTGAAATCAATTTGCTTGCCGTTATGGACGATCGCCTTGACGATTTGATCCTCAAGTTCTTTTGGCACTTTCCGGTTGGCAATTTGCGCCACCCGCTTCACCACTTGGCGCACCGTTTTTTCATCGCTGAAATTGGCGTTTTGCAGCGAGTTGGCGAGCTCAAAAACGTCTTTCATATTGACACCTGTTTTCTTTTCGATGTTTTTAAAAAATTGCTGATCCATCGTTCCGCCTCCTTCTCCCTGCTATATCGTATGATGCTCCCGCCTCGGCGTGCATCAAATTAGGGAAAGAAAAATACGAGCCGCTCCGTGGCGCCGAAACGGCCCGTACCCCTTTCGCTTTTTCCGTTAGGCGACAAATGCCGCGCCGACAATAATCAACAAAATGAACAACACGACAATCAGCACAAAGCCACCGCCATAGCCACCGCCATAGCCGTAGCCGTAAGGATAACCATAACCGCAGAAGCCCATCATAATGTGCACCTCCTTCTCCGTTTACTGTATCGTATTCACCGGCTTAGCGGGGCGTATGGGCGCAAAGGCCATTTTGTCATCCAAATCGGCGGAACAGCTCGGCAAATTCCCGCTCCTTTTTCGCAAACCATTGCTCGATGTAGTCTAAGTTGCCTTGCACACTTTTTAAAAATCCATTGTTCAATTTTTCGATTTCTTGCAACTGTTTGTTAAAGTCCTTTCCCCATTGTTCAAACAGGCGGATGAACGTTTCATGCCCTTCTTTGCGTGACGCAACCCAACCTTCGAGCGCCTTTTCCAGTTCTTTGCTCACACTTTCCCCCCCTTTCTTACTGTTGTATGCAAAAACGACTGCCCGAGGTGAAGGCATCCCCGTTCTTTTTTTGCCTTGCCATATGATAAAGTAAAGATGAACGTCAACATGAAAGGGAGGAAACGAATGTGAAACGCATTGAAACAGTGGAGCAATTCGAGGCGGTCATTTCCGGTGATAAACCAACGATCATCAAGTTTTACACAACTTGGTGTCCGGACTGCGTGCGCCTCAATATGTTCATCGATGACATCGTTCGCGACTATAGACAATATGATTGGTTTGAAATCGACCGTGACCAGTTTCCGGAACTTGGCGAGAAATACCAGGTACTTGGCATCCCGAGCCTGCTTGTCTTCCGCAACGGAAAAAAAATTGCTCATCTGCACAGCGCTGACGCCAAAACGCCGGAAGAGGTGCGCGCCTTTTTGCAGTCCCTGCCGGAGTAAGACGGGGCGGCATCCTTGCCTCGCCAGAGAAGAAGGGCAACAAAAAGAGGCTGTCCGAGAAGGAAGCTTTCCTTCTCGGACAGCCATGCGAATGAACAGACAGCTCCTTATGGATCGCCGATTGTGGAAACGGAAGCCGTCAATATTCAATTTCGTCGTAGTCTTTCGGCTGGCGCGTCAGCTGCGGGCTGTCAAACATCAATTCAATCGAAATTTCCTCATCGGTCGTCCGCGTCCGCTCGGAGCGGTCGTTTGGTTTCAATTGGACTTGAATTTCCTCATCCGTCGTTTTTATCCGTTTGTCTTCCATCGTCTTTTCCTCCTGTGTCATCAGTTTCGCAAGAGCGGTTCGACTTTTTGCACAAGCTCTGCCATTTTTGCGGCGTTTCGTTCATACAGCGCCTTCGCCTCTTCGGAATTCGTCTGCAACGCATACAGCTCCAGATCAGCCTGCACTTTTTTCATCGCGGCCAAGAGCAGCTTTTTCTCCTGCGGCTCGGCAATTTGGATCTTATCATCGTACAAATCGATCGTCAGCTGTCCGTATGAATCGACTTGGGCGAGAAACACATTTTCAATCGCCACTCCTTGTTTGTCAAGCTGTTCCTTCAGCCAGCCGCGGCCAAGCCCCATCGTAGCGAGTGGCTCATCCAAAATCATGCCGTCCATAATGACCGTTTGCGGCTCTTTTTCCCGCGGTGGGTTTGGGAACACATCTCCGACGGTGAGCGGCTGCTTTTCCCGCTTCAGCAACACGTTCAAGTCGCCGTTTGGCTCAAGCACCGCAAACTCGACGTCGGCGACGCGGAACACATCTTTTTTGCGCAGCTGTTCGAGCAGCTCGTCAACCGTATATTTCTCCCGTTTCAAGTTTTCCTCTAAAATTTTGCCGTTTTTAATAAAAACCGTGGAATTGCCCTCGACAAAATCGCGAAATTTCTTGTTGCGCAGCGAGAGACGAGCGACAGCCACTGGAAACAGCGACCAAATCAAAATGCTGGTGATGCCTTCTTGCAACGAAATTCCTAAATCGACCGACATCGTTCCAGCGATATCGCCGACGGTAATGCCGACGATGTATTCAAAAAACGACAATTTTGATAATTGCTTTTTGCCGAGAATGCGGGTGATCACAAACAACCCGATTAAAATGCAAATCGAACGAATGGCGGTTTCTAACCATATAGGCATCGATCATGCTCCTTACTTTCCGTGGTATTGCGGCTCTTCGAACTCGAGCCGGCCGATCCGGTCTTTGATGTCCGCGATGATCTCCTCTGTCGCAAGCATCGCTTCATGAAACGTCCGTTGCGCCGTTTCATCCTGGGAAGTGAGCGCCAGCTGTTGCAGCCCAGCGTGAATGCCTTTTAAGCTCGCCAACGTTTGTTTCACCTGCGAAGCAACGGTCATGGAAGATCCCTCCTATCCTTTCGGGCGGAACAAGAGCGCCCCGATAAACCCAAAGACGATCGCCGCGGAGATGCCGGCGCTCGTCACTTCAAACATGCCGGTCAATACGCCGATAATGCCGTGTTTTTCCGCCTCTTGCATCGCGCCGTGAACGAGCGCGTTTCCAAAGCTCGTAATCGGAATCGTCGCCCCGGCGCCGGCAAAATCAATGAGTGGCTCATACAAACCGAATCCATCCAAAATCGCCCCGACGACGACGAGAATCGTCAACGTATGCGCAGGTGTCAGTTTAAACACATCCATCAAAATTTGCCCGATCACGCAAATCAGCCCGCCGACGACAAACGCCCAAAAAAACATAGCCAACACGCTACGCCTCACCTCCATACTCGATCGCCACCGCGTGGGCGATGCATGGAATCGTCTCGTTTTGCTGGAACGATAGCGGCGACAATAGCGCTCCTGTCGCGACTGCCAAAATGCGCTTCAGCTCGCCGCGCCGCATCCGTTTGATGAGATGCCCGTAAACGACAACGGCGGAACAAGCCGCCCCACTTGCGCCGGACAAAACCGGCTGCCCATCGCGGTAAATGAGCAGTCCGCAATCTTGGTAGCGCTCTTCATCGATGTCAATGCCGTGCTGACGCAGCAAGTCAAGGGAGACTTGGCGTCCGATTCGCCCTAGATCGCCGGTGACGATCAAATCGTAATACGATGCATCGATTTGCATGTCGCGCAAATGCGCCTCAATCGTATCGACCGCCGCCGGCGCCATCGCCCCGCCCATGTTGAACGGATCGGCGATCCCCATATCCACAACGCGGCCGATCGTCGCTGCCGTCACGCGCGGCCCGTCCCCTTTCGGGCTGACGATCGCCACGCCAGCTCCCGTTACCGTCCACTGCGCTGTCGGCGGCTTTTGCCCGCCGTATTCGGTTGGATAGCGGAACTGCTTTTCGACAGCGGTGTTATGGCTTGACGCACCGGTTAAGATATAGTCTGCCCCGCCATAGTTGGCAATAAAAGCGCTGAGCGCAAGCCCTTCCATGGAGGTTGAGCAGGCGCCAAAAATGCCAAGGTGCGGCATGCCGAGCGTTCGGGCGGCAAAACTTGTCGGCGTCATCTGGTTGATCAAATCGCCGGCGATGAGAAACTGCACGTTTTCCTTCTCTAACCCGGCCTTTTCCATCGCCTGAAACGCCGCCTCCTCAAGCAACACGCGGTGCGCCTTCTCATACGATTCCTCGCCAAGCCATAAATCTTCATGCAAAAGATCGAAATCATCAGCGAGGCGGCCGTTCGCTTCAAACGGCCCGCCGACGGCAGCGGTCGCGATAATCGCCGGCTTGTTGGCAAACACCCATGTTCGGTGCCCTTTCAGCATTACAATCCCCCCCACTGGGTCGCAATCGTTTTGACAAGGGCGATAACAAAGGCGGCAAACGTACCGAACAAGATGACCGATCCGGCGAGCTTGAACATGTTCGAGCCGACGCCTAACACAAATCCTTCCGTCCGGTGCTCAATCGCCGCCGAGATGACGGCGTTGCCAAACCCTGTCACCGGCACGGCGCTTCCCGCCCCAGCGAATTGGGCGATCCGGTCATAAACGCCAAGCCCAGTTAAAATCATCGACAAAAAGACCATCGTCGCCACCGTCGGATTGCCTGCCGTTTGCTCGGTAAAGTCAAAAAAATACATGTAAAAATAAGAGATCGCCTGTCCAATCACGCAAATGATTCCGCCAACGAGAAACGCGCAAACACAGTTGCGAACGATAGGGCGCTTCGTTTCCCGCTCTTTTTCGAATAAATGATATTCCTGCTGAACCGGGGTCAGCTTTTTCCGTTTTTCATTCGCCATAATGACACCTCTTATGTTTGCTCTTTGCTTAGCTTTTCAATGCGCCTGATTTCCCGATTGACTTTTCGTTCATCCCAGCGTCGATTGTCCATGTTAGCTTTTAATTCCTTCGTCTTCCAAAAAATTTTCAAATCGCTCGAGGAAACAACGTCATAGCCAGGAAACAGGTCGCGCAGTTTTTGGTCAATGTCTTTCTCAATTTGTTTTCGACTCCACCGCTTCATATGGGGAATTTGATAAGCAATGAGCAACCGATCCCCGCTGTTGACCGCCACCACGTCCCGAACATCGTCGCGCCCGCGCAAATAGCTGGCCGCCCGCTCGGCCGGACCTTGGTTCAGCTCCGCATGTTTCGCCGTCCCGGACGTTTGGGTTCTCAGCAGGTTTGTCCCTTGCAGCGATTGCTTTTGTTCCGTTTCTTCTTTGGCGCAGCCGCCGACCGCGATCATCGCAACGACGGCCGCCAACCACCATTTTTTCATCTTCATCAACCCATTCGTTTTTATGTATTTCCGCCAAGTCGGGAAAGGTTGGCGTGCTGTGCCAACCTTTCCGCCTGAACCATCCCATTCGCTTCTGCGAAGGTTATTGTTGTTTATATTGTGGCTCTTCGTTTTGAATTTCTTGCATGCGCGAGTTCACCAAATCAATGACCGCCTGCGTTTGTTGGGCAGCTTGTTGGTAAAGCTGTTTCGCGGCTTGGTTTTCGGTTTGCAAAGCAAACGTTTCGAAGCTCGCTTGAGCCGATTTTAACCCCGCCAATGTTTGTTTCACTTGTGTTGCAACCGTCATGATTCATGTCCTCCTTATATGGTGTAAGATTGGTGGTGACAATGTTTAGAATGGTTTTTCGCCGCCAAATTATAATTGTCATTTTCTGCAAAACGTTCTCCCGCCTTTCCAGCCTTTCCGGGCACGAAAAGGGCGCCTTCTGCAGGCGCCCATACGGTTTACGACTTGTTATCAACTTTATCGGAATAACCGCGGCCGAGCGACGGGTTGTTTAAAATACCGGCCATCACCAAAATGCTTAAGAAGGCATGGTACAGTTGTTCATATTTGCCAAGATCAATGTCGACGCCGAATGTCTCAAGCGCAATCACGGCAAACGATCCGATTGCCAGCCAAAGCCCGTAATTTTTAAAACGCTCCACCGTTTGCGTCCCCCATTTGCTTTATGGCTAGATCCACGAGAACGGTCTCCGTTCTCCTTCGTTTCGATCATGGCCTCCTTCACCATGTTCTTCCTTATCCCGGTCCCGCACATCTTCAACGGCTTCCATTTCCGTATCATCGCGGTGCGGGAACAACCATGGATCGCGGATGCGGCCGCGCGGCATAATGACGATGTCATCGGCATGAATGATCAATTTATCGACATGAATCACTTTCGCTTTTTTCCGATCCGACATGCCCTTCCCCCCTTCCTTTCGCCTAGTTGCACTGTTAGACTATGCAAGGAGGCGAAGCGAAGTATAGGCATCTCTCACAGATTTCCGTTATTTCTTCTTGATGACGGCTGGCCGACCGCATCCGCATCCGCATCCGCTCGGACGCCGCACAGGCTGCGTTGTCGAAGAAAGCACCCTTGTCACCGGTTTCGACGGAGTAGGCTTCTTCATTCCTCATCCCTCCATCCCGAAAAAGTGTAGCCCTCGCCGATCAACCAATTTATGTTCAAGTCCATTTCCGTACGATTCGTCTCTAATCGAAACGGCATAAAAACAAACAATGTCTAACGGCGAGAGAAAAAGCGAGCGGCTACTGCTATTGTATGGCTTGGCGAGCCAAGGGTGCCTCTCATTTTTCGTTTCGCTCCGGGTGTGGCATGATGGCATTTTCTTGCCTCAGTGTGCGGAAAAACCAGCTGTCCGGCCGTTCGTCCTCATCTGCCTTGCCCGTTTTTTCGCTCCATGGCGATTGCAGCAGCTGGCGGCGAAGCTCGTCATTTTCCTTCGCCAGCTGTTTGAGCTGCTCGTAGCGCTTGGCGCTTTGGTAAGCCAGTTCCTTTAACACAATGTTTTCGGCTTCCACCTCTTTCAGCCGGCGCTCCAGTTCAGCCATTCGCTCAGCAAGCCGCTGTTCACCTGTCCCCCTTCTCTCTTCATTCATCGCCCCATGTTTGTCTTTCATCATTCGACATCTCCTCCTTTGATTCATCGTTGTCTGCACCCACCAGCAAAAAATCCGCATCTGTCCCAACACATTTACCTAAGCCGTTCCATAGTATACAGTAGTCCCAAACCACCAGGCGTTGGGGAACAACTGAACGATAGGAGGAACGAAGAAAATGGGTCATCATCACCGTCGCGATACAGAAAGAGTATGCATCAGAACGCGCAAAATTTACGACTGGGTGACGCGCCAAGTCGATGTGCCATTGCGAAGCTTCAGCGGCGAGGATTTGGAAGCGATTTTCCCGATGGACCACTGCCAGCGGGAAGGAACGATTTGCGATTTTTTGGGAGCGCAACATACAAACCCGCAACACTTGACGATCCGTTGCTTCCTGACAGACGCCGACGGAAACCCGATCGACTCGGTCGTTGACCAGGACGCATTGATTTGCCAGGAAATTACGCAGCCAAACGGCCGGCAGTCCGTAAACGTCACCCTTCCTTCTGGGGAAACGGTGACGCTGCAAAAAGTCAAAGCGCTCATCAAAGGGCATGTCGTCGTGCAAATTGTCAGCCCAGCCGGCACGGTCATTTGCCAATCGAAACCAATTCCGTTCGCTACAGCACAAACGTTCATCTTGTGCGCCCCAGAAGGCACGCAGCTCAACTGCCATATTTCGTTCTTCGAATGCGACACGAGCCTAGTCTGCACAGACAACTTTGCACAACTTGATGTTTCCATCACCTTATGCCTTGAAGTCCAAGTGGAAGCTGATGTCAAAATCGAAGTCGAAGCTCGTTTCTGCCAACCGCGCGAAGAATTGGCCGAAGCCGTGCTTTGCCCGACAACCAAATTCCCGCCGCAATGCCCGGACGTATTCCCGGCCATGTAGCGTCCTGCACCGTTCAGGCTGTTGTTCCAACAACAGCCTTTTTTATATGGCATGCACCCGCAATGGATACATAAGATGAGAATGGAAGGGGTGGAAACCGTATGAAAAACAAAAACGACCAACATCTCCGTCTGCAGCAGCAAATCATCCACTACCGGTCAGAAGCAGCCTCATGCCGGCAACAAGTGCAGCAACTGGAGGCCGAGTTGGCCAAGGAAAAAATGCGCAGCGCCTATTTGAAAGAGAAGCTGCGTGAAGCAGAAACAACCAACGTTGAAACGTACAAGAAAAAAATCGCCGCCTTGGAACGCCAGCTTCTGTTGTGTGAAATTGCACTGGAAGAAACGCGATATAACACCTCAAAAGAGACACAGACACCAGCGTTTGAACGAGCTGCTGCCGTGTCAGCGTTGTTTCACTATTCTGTCGTCGTTCCGACGCATCTTGATGAGGAGGAGCTGACCATCATCGGCGATTTCATCATTCGCAATCACGGAACAGCGCCGCTTCACCATTTGATTGTCTGTCTCCGCCTTTCGCCTCCAAAAACGGCGGTGCTCAGCGGGAAAATTGTTTTGCCAAACAGCGGACGGGCCGAGCAGGAAACGCTGATCTCCAATAGCGCGGAAAGCTGGACGTTCACCCACGAAAACTGGCGGGAAAAAGTGCGGCAAAGCGGGGAATACTGGCTTGCCCCGCTTTATGACGCCCCGCTTGAACCAAGCGAGGAGCGGCGCTTTTCCCAGTTCGAAATCACTGTTCCCCCGTCCAGCAATGCCCGCTCATTGACGGTTGATGGATTCGTGTATTGCGCAGAACTGCCAAAGGGCGTTCCTGCCGCCAACCATATTGCCATTCAATGGTGACCCGCTCGTTTTCCGCCTTCATGCCGACCAGCGGCGCACCTGCTGTTTGGGCCGGCCGTTTTGAGCCGGCTCCGCTATTTCCTATTTCAAACAATAGGAGTTGGACGTTTCCTTCCATCAACGTCATCCCGACAAGCTGCGCGGCTGTTTTTGCATCACCGGCTGACGACGACTTCCATCCACACCGCCGGCCATTCCTTCAGCGAACGTTGCCCAACCAGCATCAGCGATTCGCTGTCCATTTTTTGACCAAAACGACGCCCGCCGGCATCCCTCATTGGCTGTGTCATGACCTCAATAGCCGCCTTTCTCCTTACGACAACCATTTACTAACGATCGTCTCCATGATCGCCGCCCCGCCGGCAATCGCTAGAAGCATAATGAGCGGCTCAAAAACATTCGGCCAAAGCATTAGGCCAATATAACAAAACGCCGCACACCAGATCCCCGTGCACCAGTAGCAGCTCAGCAGTTCGCCAAACCAGCGACGCAGCCCGCCTCCCTTGAAAGAAAGAAACACTTGTTTGCTTCCGTCCGGAAGCTCCTGCTCCGTCCATTCGTGAAAGGGACGGCGAATCCAGGCGGTGATCGCGTCATATACGATGAGCCGTGTCAGGCGAAAGCTGGCTAAACAAAGAAGGACAAATGAAAACGGATCGTCCATGCTCCCCTCCCCTTTCCATGATTATGACCGCAAAAAACCGATTGCCTTCTGTCGTTCCCATTTGGCAGCTAGCGAATTCTCTTTGGTACAGACGTTTACCCAAACGCTCTCCTACGCCAATCATATGATGGAGTATAGGTTTTTAACACAAGAGACTAGAAAGGAGGCGACGCGATGTACCATGTCTTTTTCAACCGACGCCCAACCCGCCCCCGCCTTCCCCGTGCTCTTTACGAACAGCTGGCCGCGCTTCCACTCAACACTGAGGTTAACGTGCACACCACCAACGAGACGCATTACAATGCGCTTTTTCTCGGCTTCGAGCCGCGGACGAACAGCGTCTCGCTATTGGTTGACCGCTTTTATAAAGAGGGGGGGCGCTCGCTTACGATCGATGCTGCCACGATCACCTCAATCGATCTCCCTGCCTCCATGAGGCCAGCTCCATCCGCCGACACAGATGAAGAGGAAGAATAGCTAGAAAAGAAGGCACAGCCGGCTGACGCCAACCAGCGCGGTCGGCGCTTATTTTTTTGGCGGCGCCGTTTTCTCATTGACTAGTGCGCTTGTCTATACATTCGCTTCTCGTATTACATACACTTTTACTAATCGACAATAGATGCTAGGAGGAACTGATCTTGGCTTCGAAACGATCTCGCTTGTTGTTTGACATTTTAAGCAGTTACGACCTGACTGGAACTGAAGTCGATATCATGAAGGAACTGAAAAACGACAAAGTATGGCTTGTGCGAAACAAAAAAACGAGGGAACGGTACGTGCTGAAACGGCTGAGCGAAGACAAAACGAATTTTCCGATTTTGCTTCATTCAAAGCTGTACCAAGAAGGATTTCATGTCCCAAAAATCTTCCAAACGAAAACAGACCAATATTACATCCACCGAAAAGGCCATTACTACTATTTGATGGACTACATCGTCCCAAGCGGAACGAAGCCCTCTTTCCAACAACGGATCGAAGGGCTCGCCCGCTTTCATGCTCACAGTCTGTTTGCCGATTGGATCGGCCCCTGCCCTTCATCGTTTCCGGAGCCAAAAGACGTGCTGAGCGCACATCGGCAAAAAGCAGCACAGTTAGAGGAGCAGGCAAAGGCCATCGATCATGGTGACACTCTTTCTCATATAATGGAACAGATGGCCCGGATCGCTAATCAAAGTTATGCATGGCTTGAAAAAAGCAATCTAGCTGATTTTTGCCGCACAGCGAAAGAACGAAAGGCCATTTGCCACGGGGATTACAACAGCAACAACCTTTTATTGGCGGAAAACCACGAAGTCATGATGATTGACTTTGACCGCGCCTACTATGGCCTCCCGCTTGATGATTTTCGCTTTCTGCTTGTTTCATTGATGAAAAACCCGAAAAACGATGCGGTAAAGCGAACGAAGCTGCTATTTGACCTTTATTTCTCCATTTGCCCGCTGTACGCTCCGTACAAGAGCGTCTATGTCGCTGATGCTATGTTTCCTCACGTGTTTTACAGCGAAGCGGTCGGCCGTGAAAAACAAAAGCAAGCGTTGCACAGCCCATCGTCCTTGGACTTGCTCACCCGCCTCGCCGAACAGGAAACAAAAAAATTCGCATTCTTGTCCGATTTTTTCAAAAGCGAGGGATAGAGAAAAATGAAACAAACGATCGCCCACTTTCTTCATGAAAAAATGAAAATCAATCAACGTTTTATTTACAACCAAATGGTTCATTTAAAAAAATACCGCCCGATCATGATCGGGTCATTCGCTGATGACGGCATCCATCCGTTTCCTCTCATCAACTATTACCGCCTCAACGACATCGACGATTTCGGCCGCTTCGCCAAAGAACAAAATATTGTCGCCATTCACGCTCACCATGGAAAGCATGCCGTCGAAATTCTTCCGCTTTGCATCGCCCATCGCATTCCGCTTGTCGTCAGCATCCGCGGCCGCGATGGATCGGCGAAGCATCAAAGTTTGCGGCGCAATCAAAAACGGTACAATTTGCTCAAACAGCATGGGGCGCTCTTTCTTCCTGTCTGCCGCTATCTTGCCAATGAACTGATCACGCTAGGCTTTCCGCCGGAAAAAATCCAAGTTCTCTACGGCGGCATCGAGCTCGATTTATTTCCGTACCGGGAACGGACGATTCCGGAGAACGGAGACATCATCATTCTCTCGATCGGCCGGCTCGTCGAGAAAAAAGGGTTTTTAACGCTCGTGCGCGCCTTTTGGCGCGTGCATGCGGTTCATCCGCGCTGCCGCCTCCGCATCATCGGCAGCGGCAAAGAGGAAGAAAACATCCGCCGGCTTGTCAGCGAGCTGAAGCTCGATCCGTTTGTCGACCTGCTGGGTGCCATGGATGCCGCTTCAATCGCCCGCGAAATGGAACGCGCCCATCTATTTTGCCTGGCGAGCGAGACCGCTTCAGACGGAGACATTGAAGGCATCCCCAACGTATTGAAAGAAGCGATGGCAAGCGGGCTGCCGGTCATCTCAACGAATCACGCCGGCATCCCCGAATTGATCGAACACAAACGCACCGGCTATCTCGCACCAGAAAGAGACGATCTTGAGCTAGCGAACGGCATTCGCTTTTTTCTGGAACATCCGGAACGAATTCCATCCTTCACGAAAAAAGCGCGCAAAGTGATTGAACAGCGGTTTGATATCACGAAACAAATCAAGGTGCAGGAGCGGCTGTATGATGAATTCATCAAAAGGGGCTGACCCAAAAGGCTGTCTGCCTTCAGGATAGACACAAAATATAGTGCGAAAGAAGCGGTCAGTACGTATATATAGAGACGAAAGAGGGTGTCCCGATCCTTTTGGGACACCCCCTTTGTTGCTTAATTCTTCCCCTTTCCTTTCCAAACAGCAGAAAGGTTGTCCGCCGAAAATAGACCGCACCATTTCCAGTGTTTTAGGCGCTTGTCATGTAGCAAACCACGCTTGTCTGTTAATACGCTATAAAAGCCGGAGATTTCACGAAGGAGGCCTATTAGCGTCAACTACCCCCACTTAGCTAACGCTTGAAGTGGGGGCTTGCAACTCCCCAGAAGTGCAAACGGACTTCGTCCTCCTTCCTTGACTTGGGGTTGCATCAGGGGGCAGGTTGACGACTACCCAACGACACAGGTCATGCCTGCATCGTTACCGATTCTCTCGGTGTGTCTGTTGGCAGTACTTGGCTTCCACACACAACAGACAGACCTACGCTCGATGTTTTACGGTTGCAACGTTTCCTGCAACCAACTCCATACATCGAGCAGCAGTTTATTGGAGTGCCTTTATTTAACGGTTTTCTCCACGCCTTTATTCTATCATACACAAAAGAAAGGGGGAACGCGCATTCCTCTCCCACTTACTTCCTTTGGTCGTTGAAGTGGGAGTCTCCTGCGCGAAATAGGATGAACATTTGCATCATTGGCGCTGGCTACGTCGGACTAACCACCGCTGCCGTCCTTGCTGAACTTGGGCATGAAGTGCATTGCATTGATCATGATGAACGGAAAATCCGCCTGCTCAATAACGGGGAAGTTCCGTTTTATGAGCCAGGGCTCGAAGAATTGATTGCCAAAAATGATAATTATTTGACGTTCAGCGGCCGCTGGGATGATATCAAACGGGCGGCCGTCGTTGTCATTTGTGTCGGCACCCCGCCGCGGCCCGACGGCGGCACCGACTTACGCTATATCGAAGCGGTGCTCGACCGCTTGGCAACGACGATCAAATCGTACAAAACGATCGTCACGAAAAGCACCGTCCCTCCGGGGACGAATGAATGGATGCGTGCCGAGCTCATCCGCAAAGGAGTGAAACCGCAGTTGTTCCGCATCGTATCCAACCCAGAGTTTTTGCGGGAAGGGTCGGCTGTCTACGATATGTTTCACCCAGACAAAATCGTCGTCGGACTCGAACCGGATGATGACCAATCGCTTGCCGTCATGCAGGCGGTGTATGCCGGCATCAATGCCCCTTACCTCACAACGAGCCTGACCGGCGCGGAACTGATCAAATACGCCGCCAACGCGTTTTTGGCGACCAAAATTTCCTTTATTAACGAAATGGCGCGCATCTGTGACGCGTTTGCCGTCGATGTCAATGACATCGCCCGCGGGATCGGCCTCGACCCGCGCATCGGCCCACACTTTTTGCGGGCCGGCCTCGGCTATGGTGGCTCCTGTTTTCCAAAGGACGTCAAAGCGCTCGAACATGCGGCGCGCTCGCGCCAAGTGGAGCCGCATTTGCTGAAGGCGGTGCAGACCATCAACGCCACCCAGCTTGACGTTTGCTTCCAAAAACTCAATGAGCAACTTGCCCCATTGACGGACAAAAAGATCGCCGTGCTTGGCATCTCCTTCAAGCCGAATACAGACGATACGCGTTTTTCCCCCGCTGAAGCGCTCATCCGCCGATTGAGTGAAAACGGCTGTACGGTTGCCGCCTACGACCCGAAGGCAACGCTCTCGGAGCCGCTCACCCGCGTCACACAAGTCCAGTCGGTGCACGAAGCGATCCAAGGGGCGGATGGCTTGGTCATCGCCACCGATTGGGACGAATTCCGCACGCTTGACTGGGGGCAAGTGAAAGCGGCGATGAATGGGACGCTCGTGTTTGACGGTCGAAACTGTTTGGATCGCCATGCAGTCGAACAAAGCGGTTTGCGCTACATGGGGGTGGGGCGCCCGTGAACATTCTCGTCACCGGTGCGGCCGGATTTATCGGCTCCCATTTATGCGAAAAACTGCTGGAAAACGACGAGCATCATGTGATTGGCGTCGACGGCTTTCTCGGACCGACGCCGGCGCCGCTAAAAGCGAAGAACATTGCCCATTTGCAGTCTCATCCACGGTTTACCTTTCTTGAGCTGGATTTGTTGACAGCCGATTTGCCGTCCTTGCTGCAAAACGTCGAAGCGGTCTACCACTTAGCCGGCATGCCCGGTGTGCGAACGAGCTGGGGGACGGAGTTTGCCGCCTATGCTGCACACAACATTTCCACTACCCAGCGGTTGCTTGAGGCATGCAAAGACCGGCCACTCAAACGGTTCATCTACGCTTCAACCTCATCCGTCTACGGCGAGCGGAGCGGCCCGTTGTCGGAAACGCTTGAACCGGCCCCGCTCTCCCCATATGGCATTACGAAGCTCACCGGCGAACATTTATGCCGCGTCTATTTTCGCGAGTTCGCCGTACCGATCGTCATTTTGCGCTATTTCACCGTCTATGGCCCGCGCCAGCGCCCGGACATGTCGTTTCACCGCTTCATCCGCCAGCTGCTCGCTGGACAACCGCTCACCGTGTTCGGCGACGGAACACAATCGCGCGATTTCACCTATATTTCTGACTGCGTTGATGGAACGGCAGCCGCCCTCGAGCGCAAGGAAGCTGTCGGGCAAACGATCAATATCGGCGGGAAAGAACGGGCATCGGTTCATGACGTGATTCACCTGCTGGAGTCGCTGACGGGAAAACAGGCGACCATCCACTATGCGCCGGCCGCCCGCGGGGAGCCGAAACAAACGTGGGCCGACTTAACGAAAGCGGAGCAGCTGCTCGGGTACAAGCCGGTTGTGACACTTGAGAACGGCCTGCAAAAAGAAATCGAATACATCCGTTCATTGTATGGGGATGAACGTTCATGAACATCGCTTACGTTTGCACAGAAAAACTGCCCGCCCCGGCAGTGCGGGGCGGGGCCATTCAAATGATGATCGATGGGATTGCTCCATTGATCGCCCGACGCCACGAACTGACGATTTTTTCAATCGCTGATCCGCTTTTGCCGCCTGAAGAGACAGACGGAGACATCCGCTACATCCGTTTTCCAAAAGCCACGTATGAAACGGATGTGGCACGTGCGTTGGCCGCGCACAAATTCGATGTCGTCCACGTCTTCAATCGTCCTGTTCCGCTCATCGATTACCAAGCGGCGGCTCCGCAAAGCGCCTTTGTGCTAAGCCTGCATAACGACATGTTTTCCCCGCTGAAAATTACAGCAGAACAGGCGAAGCGGGCGCTCGACGCCTGCACCTTGCTGACCGCCGTCAGTGAATACATCAAACGGACGGTGACAAACCGTTACCCAATCGATCCTCAGAAAGTAAAAGTCGTTTATTCCGGAGTCGATGCTTCCCAATACATCCCCGTCTGGACGGAAGAAGGCAGGCGCATCCGCCAAGCGGAACGCGAAGCGTACGGACTCACCGATAAAAAAGTCGTTCTCTTTCTCGGCCGACTCAGCAAAACAAAAGGACCGCATTTGCTGATTCAATGCCTGCCATCCCTTTTGATCCGCCATCCCGAGGCAGCGCTTGTCATCGTCGGCGGAAAATGGTTCGGCGACACCGGCCGAAGCGAATACATCGACTGGCTTCATGAGCTCGCGGCGCCGATGGCCGATCGCGTTCTGTTTACGAATTACGTTCCGCACAGTCATATCCCCAAACTGCTCTTAATGGCCGATGTGTTTGTATGCAGCTCGCAATGGCACGAGCCGCTCGCCCGCGTTCATTACGAAGCGATGGCCGCCGGCATTCCGGTCGTGACAACCAACCGCGGCGGCAACACCGAAATCGTCCGCCACGGCGAAACCGGCTTTGTCATCGATGACTACCAAAACCCGCACGCTTTTTTTGAAGCGATTGATTACATGCTTGTGAACAAACATGAAGCGGAAACCATGGCGAAAAAGGCAAGAACGCTCGTTGAACAGCAATTTCAATTCCACCATGTGGCCAAGCGGTTTGAAACGGTTTATATCGAAGCATGTTCCTCTCTTTCCCCAAACCAATAAGGGCTGTCTAAGAGAAATGTTTTCGGGACAGCCTTTTTCTCTTTCTCCGATGAAATCAACCATGCCGCTCCTTGTGCATCTATCCCCACTCGTCACACTTTCGCCGCCCCCCAGTTCGTCAAACTGCAGAGGCTTCGGGAAATATCCTCTATTTAATGAGCTTACCCAGTCCAATTTCGTTCTCCATACATATCCTAGTAGCAATCACACATATTTCACTTCGTCCATTCCCAAATACCTGACAGGAGGGATAGCATGAAAGACATCGTTATTGAACCATGGCTCGTCGATGAAACGACCCATGAATTTTTTATCCCTGAGTATATCATCCAGCTGGCAGAGGAAGTGCTGAAAAACTACGATTTATCCGTTCAAAACATGCAAATCGTTACGACAAAACCGGACAAGGGAGGAGCGATTTGGAAGCTCGAAACGAAATCAGGCCCGAAAAGTTTGAAGCTGCTGCACCGGAGGCCGACAAGGAGCCTATTCAGCCTAGGAGCACAAGAATATTTAGTGGAAGTGCGCAAGGCAAGAGTGCCGCCAATTGTAAAAACAAAGGATGGAAAAAGTTATGTCGAGGCAGGAGGAAAACTATGGTTTGTGGCGGAATGGATTGAACCGTTGACGCCAGTTACAAAGGATTTGGAAGGAGCAAGAAAACTTTGTTATGCCCTTGGTGAATTTCATCGGCTAAGCAAAGGGTATGTCCCCCCAAAACAGGCGGAAATGGCTTCGCGGCTGCACAAATGGCCAAAAAACTATGAAAAAATGATTACGAAAATGAGCTGGTTTCGGAACATTGCCAAATACTACCCTGAAATGCCGGCAAGCCCACCATTATTAGAGGTAGTTGACCGATTTGAAGAACAGGCGCGAAAAGGCATGGAACGATTTCTGCAATCCAGCTATGTTGAATTCGTCAAGCAAGGAACGGCTCATTGGGGGTTGGTTCACCAAGACTACGGTTGGTCCAACGGCCAAATGGGCGCGGACGGAATGTGGATTATTGATCTCGACGGAGTTGCCTTTGACCTTCCGATTCGTGATTTACGAAAACTCATTAGCGGCACAATGGCGGATTTATACAAATGGGATGCAACATGGGTGCGGGAAATGATTCTAGCGTACCACGAAGCAAATCCAATCACACCTGAATTATACGAGCTTTTGATGATTGACTTGGCCATGCCAAACGAATTTTATAAAAATATGAAAGAAGTCGTCTATGAACCGGAAATCTTTCTCAATGAACAAACAGCACAGTTAATTCAAACGATTGTCGAAACCGACCAGTCAAAGTGGCCTGTATTGGCAGAAATCGAAAATGACTGGAAAGGAGTGGGATAAATATGAGGATTTTGATGGTTTGTACAGAAAAACTCCCCGTTCCCCCTTTATTAGGCGGGGCCATTCAAACGTATATTTCCGGCATTCTTCCACATGTAAGCCAATTCCATAATATTACCGTTTTAGGCATCAGCGATTCGTCGCTTCCCGAGCAAGAAACGATCTATGGCGTTCACTACGTGCGCGTACCGGGAAAAATATTTGAAATATACCGGGAAAACGTTGTTCGTTATGTGGAAGCGAACAAGTTCGATCTCATCCATATCTTTAACCGCCCCCGCCTTGTTCTGCCCATCCGGCAGGCAGCGCCCGACGCCAAAATGACGTTAAGTATGCACAATGATATGTTTCAACCGGAAAAAATCGATCCAGAAGAAGCAACGGCGGCCATCGCAGAAGTGGCCTACATCGTAACCGTGAGCGATTATATTGGCAATGTCATCCGCAGTCTATATCCGCAGGCATCGCCAAAATTGCGCACGATTTATTCTGGAGTAGACAGCGAACGATTTTTGCCGGGAAATCATCCAAAAATGCAGAAAATACGCAACGACATTCGGCGGGCACATGGGTTGGAAAACAAAACGGTCATTTTGTTCGCCGGAAGGCTGTCGCGCAATAAAGGGGTCGATAAACTCATTCTAGCATTGCCGGAGCTGGCAAAAAAATTTAAAAACTTAGCCCTGGTGATTGTCGGGAGCAACTGGTTTAGCGAAAATGACATTACTGATTATGTCGCATATGTAAGAGCACTGGCGAAACGAATGCCTGTCCCCGTTGTCACGACAGGCTTTGTCCCACCGAATGAAATCCAAAATTGGTTTGCGGCGGCTGATTTGTTTGTATGCACCTCGCAATGGCAGGAACCGTTGGCGCGCGTCCACTACGAGGCCATGGCAGCAGGCCTTCCGATCGTAACGACCGCGAGAGGCGGCAATCCGGAAGTCATTTTCGCCAATGAAAACGGCCTTATCGTAGAAAATCCGGAGGACCCAAGTGATTTTGCCAACAAGATTGCCCAAATATTATCGGATCAATCATTGATGAGAAGAATGGGAGAAAAAGGCCGGCAGCTTGCGATTTCGATCTATCATTGGGAGCGAGTCGCTTCCGAGTTATTGGAAGTTTGGGAGCAGGCGGAGAAAACAGAACAAGCTGTAGTGAGTGAAGAACAAGCAGCCGGCATGACAATAGAACCGCTGAAAGAAGATGCAACAGAACAACGGAACCGGCCAACCCCTAAAGCGGATGCAAAAGAAAAAGTCCACTCGAAAAAGAACGCGGCAGCGTCATCCGACAAAACGAAAAAGGGAAAAACCAAAAAAGAGCGTGCCATATCAATGGAAGACCATCAACAAACAGCCAAACAAAAAGAAGCTGCGGCAGAGCGAACTGAACTCGCGAAAAGCGCCCCAGCTCCTAAACAGCCCCAAACCGGCCGCCACATAAAACCTTTTACCATTGCAAGCGGCAACCAACAAACGCTGGACGCGTCGCCTAAAACGCATTTGAACCGCAAATTGGCTCAAGCGAAACATGACACCAAACATTTTACGATTGCAAGCTCACACTAACACGAATCGAAAATCGCCAACGAAGAAAATGACGGACATCCAAAATAAAAATGAGAATACACTCCCACAGCAAATGAAGGAAACAAACCCTCATCATCCTTTCCTGGCGCCGCAACGCATTCAGGCAAAGATGCGTTTCAACGCAAGGAAATGCGTTACTGCACAAACCCGATCATCGTCACCGCGAGAAGCTGCGCGCGCCCGATGACCGTTTCGTTTCCCTGTTCATCGGCGATCGTCAACTCGGTCGCCGTGCACTTCTTTAATATGCCTTCATAGCTCTTATCCTTCATGACAAATTGGCATTTCAGCGGCGGCAAATGGCCGGGCAGCTCCGCCAAAAAGGCCAGCCGCTCGTCGAGCGCCATCGCTTGGAATTCTTTTTTGGCAAAAAATTCAGTCGGTTCCTCCTCGCCGCCTCGTTCATCGCTGGAACTTCCTTCCTCTTCCTGTTGCGTTCGGCTAGTCCACATAAACGTTTCTTGCATATGCGCCGCCGCCCGCATCGCTTTTGGCTGCACAATGTAAAGCAACGGCTCCGTCTCCACAACGTTTTGTTTCCGCACGTCGATCCCCCTTTTCCATGCTTGCCTTACCTTATATATGTATGCCCGTGATCTCAATAATTGCCCAAGTCAAGCAAAAAACAGCCGCTCCATCAACAGGAACGGCTGCTCGCACGTTTTTAATATCCTAAAATGTGGTATCCCGAGTCGACGTGAATAATTTCCCCGGTGATGCCGCGCGACAAGTCGCTGAACAAAAACAGCGCCGCATCGCCGACTTCTTCTTGGGTCGTCGTCCGGCGGAGCGGAGCGCGTTCTTCGATTTGCTTTAAAATCGAGTTGAAATCGCTCACCCCTTTGGCCGACAGTGTGCGAATCGGTCCAGCGGAAATGGCATTGACGCGGATGCCGTATTTGCCTAAATCGTTCGCCAAATATTTCACGCTCGCATCAAGCGACGCTTTCGCCACACCCATAATGTTGTAGTTTTGCACGACGCGCTCGCCGCCTAAGTACGTGAGGGTGACGATGCTGCCGCCTTCCGTCATCAGCTCTTTCGCCTCGCGCGCAACCGCGGTGAGCGAATATGCGCTGATATTGTGGGCGAGCAAAAAGCCTTCGCGGCTGACGTTCATATATTCCCCGCTCAAGTCTTCTTTATTGGCGTAGGCGATGCAATGAGCGACGCCGTGGATGACGCCGACTTGTTGTTTGATTTGCGCAAAACATTGAACGATGTCTTCATCTTTTGCCACATCGCATGGCAGCAGAAGCGAACGTTCGTCCCCAAGCGTATCCACAAGCGCCCGCACCTCTTTTTCAAACCGCTCTCCGGCATACGTAAACACCAACCGAGCGCCGGCAGCGTGAAGCGAACGAGCGATGCCCCAGGCGATGCTTCGTTTGTTCGCCACCCCCATCACGACATATGTACGTCCTTCCAACGATAAGACCATTCGTTCATCCTCCCAATTATCATTTATTCTTAGCACCAGGTGTTAATTCTATTATAGGCGATGCGGCGGGCGATGTAAATGCACGCTTCCCTTTTGCCTTCCGATTCCTTCATGCTGGCGGCGGTTTTTCCCACTTTGCAAAACCGGCGCGATTCGCTAATATGGTATATGGCACATTTGAATGGAGAGGATCGTTCCATGGATCATGATCGTTTTTCCAAATCGAAGCTTGATTACCATATGCTGTTCCTTTTATTCTTGATGGCCGTCATCAGCGCCATCGCCATCCATAGCGCAGAACCGATGCTGCCGGAGAAACTGCAAAACGTCAACTTCGCTTCGAAACAGCTGCAATGGTACGCCATCGGCGCTGTCGTGATCGCCTTGACGATGATCATTGACTATGATCGGCTGTTTCAAATCGCTTGGTATTTGTATGGATTCGGGATGTTGCTGTTGCTTGGGCTGGAATTGAATGTCCCAGGATCAGTAACCATTAAGGGGGCGACGAGCTGGTACCATCTACCTGGAGGCAACTTTCAACCATCCGAGCTGATGAAAATTTTTATGATCATCGTCCTAAGTCGCATCATCGTCAACCATCGGGAAAAATATCCCGAACCGACGATCAGCGATGATTTTAAATTGCTTGGCAAAATCGCTTTGACCGTCTTGCCGCCGCTTATTTTGCTCGCCAAGCAGCCGGACATGGGCATGTCGATGGTGTTTATGGCCATCACCGCCACCTTGGTGCTCGTTTCCGGCATCCGCTGGCGCATCATTTTCGGCATTGTCCTTTCCGGTGTAACAATGGTGGCAGTCGTTGTGTTCATTTTCTTTTATTTTCCTGATTTCTTCCATAAGTACATTATTAAAGAAGATTACCAGTTGAACCGGTTTTACGGCTGGCTGGCTCCATATGAATATTCCAACGAACAAGGCTTCCAGCTCATTCGTTCGCTTATGGCCATTGGGTCAGGGGAACTGTATGGGAAAGGATTGGGCAACTTACAAGTCTATTTGCCGGAGGCGCACACAGACTTTGTGTTTGGCGTCATCTCAGAACAGTTCGGATTTGTCGGCTCAAGCATCGTCGTGTCTCTCTTTTTCCTGCTCATTTATCGCATGATCCATATTGCCTTGGAGAGCAACGATTTATATGGCAGCTATTTATGCGCCGGCGTCGCGGGCATGATTACGTTCCAAGTGTTCCAAAACATTGGCATGACGATTGGACTTTTGCCGATCACGGGGTTGCCGCTTCCGTTCATCAGCTATGGAGGAAGCTCGCTGGCGACTTATATGCTGGCGATCGGCCTCGTCTTAAACGTTCATTCGCGAACGCGGAAGTTTATGTTCGCAAGCGATGAATAAAGCCGCTTGCTGTGTCCGCAGGCGGCGTTTTTTGTCGCCATCAAGCTCAACTCCACTTCTTTGTTTCCTGGCCGCGGGCTCCGCCGTTTGGGCGTTGCCCCCGCAAAAGCCGCGATGAGACGGGCAAAACCGCCGCATCTTTTCTTTTCCTGACTGAACGGACATACTGGTAGTACAACCATTATGGCGAGAAAGGAGCACATTCGATGCAAGTGGACATCATCGGCGACATTCATGGCTGCTTCCGTGAATTCGCCGCATTGACGGAAACACTCGGCTACCATTGGGACGAAGGGGTGCCGATTCATCCCGACGGACGAAAGCTCGGCTTCGTCGGCGATTTGACCGACCGCGGTCCTGAATCGCTGAACATGATCGAGATCGTCTGCGCCCTTGTTGAGCGAAATTTGGCTTACTACGTGCCAGGCAACCATTGCAATAAACTGTACCGCTTTTTTTTAGGACGAAACGTGCAAATCGCCCACGGGCTTGAGACGACCGTCTCCGAGTACCGCACCTTGCCTCCAAGCGAACAGGAGATGATCCGCCGCAAGTTCATCCGCCTGTATGAACAGGCGCCGCTGTATGCGGTGCTCGATGAGGGGCGCCTTGTCATCGCCCACGCCGGCATCCGTCACGACTATATCGGGCGGACGGACAAAAAAGTCAAGACGTTCGTCCTGTACGGGGACATCACCGGCGAAATGAACCAGGACGGGACGCCGGTGCGCCGCGACTGGGCGAAACGGTATCACGGCAGCGCATGGGTTGTATATGGCCACACGCCGGTCGAAAAACCGCGGTTTGTCGGGCGGACGGTCAACATCGACACCGGCTGCGTATTCGGCGGCGCGCTGACCGCCTTGCGCTATCCGGAAATGGAAACGGTCTCCGTTCCTTCCTCGATGCCGTTCGTTCTGGAAAAATTCCGCACGTTCTCCTAATCATCAGCGCACCGTCTGCGCGTTGCCTCGATGAGGAGCTCCATATCGTCAGGAAGCGGGGCGGAACATGTATACCAGCGCCCGGCAAACGGGTGAAAAAACGACAGCTGCCGGCTATGAAGCGCCTGGCGGCCGATCATCTCCCGGCTCCCGCCGTACAGTTCATCGCCGGCGAGCGGGTGGCCGAGATAAGCCAAATGGACGCGGATTTGGTGCGTGCGCCCCGTCTCCAGCCGGAGCGAAACGTATGTATAGCCATAAAGCCGCTCAAGTACACGAAAATGAGTGACAGCCGGCTTCCCGTCTTCCCGCACTTCGCGGGCAATGATGCTGTCGCTTTGGCGGCCGATGGGGGCGTCAATCGTCCCTTCATCCTCGACGATGACGCCATGGCAAATGGCCTCATACGTGCGCACAACGTGCCCTTTTTGCTGCAATGCCGACAACAAATGATGAACGTGGCGGTGCTTGGCGACGAGCACGAGCCCGGACGTGTCGCGGTCAAGCCGGGTGACGATATGGACGGTCGAGTCGAGCTGCTGCTTTCGATAATGGTGAAGCAAGCCATTGGCGAGCGTCCCGCCCGGATGGTGGCGCGACGGAATCGTCGCCAATCCCGCTGGTTTGTTGACAACAAGGACGTAATCGTCTTCATACAGAATGTCAAGCGGCATCGCTTCTGCGTCCATCCAATCGCTTGTCCGCTCCGGCGGAAAGACAACCGACAGCGTCTCGCCGGCGCGCAGCACATGGCGGACGGTGACGGGCCGACCGTCAACCAACAGCGCCCCGCCATGGAATTTAATATCGGTAAGCGCCGTCCGCGAAATGCCGTTCTCTTGCAAAAACTGGCGCAGCAGCTTTCCGTCGTGCTGTTCATCGATGGAAAAGGTCATGGTAAACGGCGGCAATGTTCGTCACCTTTCTGATCAAAAATCTCCGTCTTGCTCATCGTGTTCCATCCACTTTCCTTTGGCGCCGCTAAAACGGAATCGGCATCCGCGCCAAAAGACCATCACCTCGCCGCAAACGGGAAGCGTTGCCTAACCAAGGAGGCGGGTTTTCCCTCAGTCGGCGATAAACGAGTCGCGCACCCGCCGCCAAAACGGAAACGGCCGAAAGCGGGCGAAACGCACCTTTTCATCGGCCACCCGGCATTGAATCGACTTCACTTCTTTATGCAACAGTGACAAATGGTCGATCGTAATTTGAAAATCGACGTGGTTGACCGGCTTGAGTAAACACGTATGGTGCGCCGGCAGCACGAGCGGCGAACCGATTGTCCGAAACACGCGGTTGTTGATCGACGCCATCTCGGTCACTTGAATCGCCTCAAGCGAAGGATGCAAAATCGCGCCGCCGAGCGCTTTATTGTAAGCCGTGCTGCCGGTCGGCGTCGAAATGCACAACCCGTCGCCGCGGAACCGCTCAAACAAGTCGCCGCGAATCTCGACATCCATCACGAGCGTCCCGCTGACGCACTTGACTGTGCATTCATTGAGCGCTAAATACTTTGCCTCGCTTCCGCCGTTGAGATAGCGGATCGTCACCTCAAGGAGCGGGTATTCGACCACTTGGTACGGCGTCTTAGCGATGGCGATGACGAGCTTTTCGAGTTCCTCCGGCACCCAGTCCGCGTAAAAGCCGAGATGGCCAGTATGGACTCCGACAAACGCCGTCTTGTCCAACCGATGGCAATAGCGATGGAACGCATACAACAGCGTTCCATCACCGCCAACCGAAATGACGAGATCAGGTTCCTCTTCATCGTAACGCAAGTCAAAGTCAAGCAAATACGTTTTCATTTTTTGCGCCAGAGCGTTTGATATGTCGTCGCCTTTGGACGTGATGGCGAACACGAGCGGCGCGTCCGTCCGTTTCATTGCCCTTCTCCTTTTGCTTCTTGTTTTCGAGAAAAAGCAGCCTGCGCTTCTTGAATTTCAAAGCGGATTTTCGACATCTCCTCATCGAGGCGATAGGCCGCCTCCGCGGCGCGCTGCAGCCGAACTTTGATATCTTCGGGGAAACGCCCGCTGTACTTATAGTTCAACGAATGCTCAATCGTCGCCCAAAAGTTCATCGCCAACGTTCGAATTTGAATCTCCGCCAAAATGTTTTTTTCACCGCGGATCGTCTGCACTGGATAGCGGATGACGACATGGTACGAGCGGTAGCCGCTCTCTTTTTTTTGCGTGATGTAATCGCGTTCTTCAACAATCGTAAAATCGTTGCGCTGGCGCAATAGCTCGACGACGGTCTTAATGTCATCGACAAACTGGCACATGATGCGCAGCCCCGCAATATCTTGCATCTCTTCCTCAAGACGGTCGAGCGGGATGTTTTTCTTTTGCGCCTTATCCAAAATGCTGGCGACGGGTTTCACCCGTCCGGTGACAAACTCAATCGGCGAGTGCGCTTCAATCATCTCAAATTGGGCGCGAATGCCCCTTAGCTTCACTTTCAGCTCCTCAACCGCCTGCTTATACGGGGCTAAAAACAAATCCCAATGGTTGACCATCGTACCACCTGCCTACATGTTTTCGATCTCCCGCGGCTTACGTCAAGAGGGCGCAACCGCGCCTCTTTCTTGCTGCACGATGCGAATTCACCGGGCCGCTCCCTGTTCGAACGCGCCGGAAAGGGAAAACCCCCGGCTTATTGCTCAAAAAACACGTCTTGCACCGCCTGTTCAAGCGCCTCGCCATAGTTGGCGTTGCCGCGAATATTTTCAAGCAAATAAGACAGTTCATCGTGAAACTGTTCAAGCTCAAGCGTCCTCTCTCCACATCGAAGCCAGACCGGCTCCTTGGCGTCAAGCGCCGCCTTTAGCTCAGGCCACCACGGCTTCGGAATCATGACATATAGAAAGCGGTCATCGGTTTCCAAAATGTACGCAAACGCCAACGCATCCGAATCGACAAGCATATGGCGTTTCGGCGTTACGCGGGCAAGCGGAACCGGAGCATCATTGACATACAGCCAAAGCCGGCCGCCTTCCCGCTCCGCCCGCTCGACGATCCATTTTTCGTTCATGTTTTCTCTCCTTCCGCATCAACCATCCGCCCTTTATTTTACCATATTCACCCTATACAGGCGAAATAATTGATATTCGCCGGAAAACAGCTGATAATAGAAGGAGACGACTATCCTGTCTGAAGGGGATTCACGATGCATCAAGAAATCGAAATCGAATTAAAAAACTTGTTAACGGCAGCGGAGTTTGCTGCCGTCCGCGCCGCCTTCCGCCTTGATGATGGCGCTTTCTTCCGCCAGGAAAACCATTACTTTGACACCCCGTCATTCGCCCTGAAAGAACGAGCGGCAGCGCTGCGCATCCGGGCGAAAGAGGGACGCCTGACCTTGACGCTGAAACAAACGCGGGCGGACGGGACCATTTTGGAAATCCATGAGCCGCTTTCGCTGTCTGAAGCGGAAGCGTTGCTTGCTGGTATAGCGGCGCCGCGCGGGGCGATCGCCGATTTGCTTGCAGAACTGGGCATCAACCCACACGAGGTGCGCTGCTTTGGCTCCCTTGTCACCGACCGAGCCGAATGGCCGCATGAAGGCGGCACGCTATGCCTTGACCATAACTGTTACTTGCAAAGCGAAGATTACGAACTTGAGTATGAAGTGGATCACGTGGAAGCGGGTGAAAAGCGGTTTTTGCGCCTGCTTGAGGCGCTCGGCATCCCGCGCCGCCCGGCGCCAAACAAAATCGCCCGCTTTTACGCCCGCATGAAGGAAATGGAGGAAAGACGATGACCGTTTCGCCATTAAAGCTACTCATCGAATGGCAGGCGCTCAATGCGTTCTCACCCGGACGCTCCAGCCTGTTGCCATCGCCGGTGCCATCCTTGTTTTCAAGCTTGCTTGCCGAATCTCTCAGCCGCGGTGAGGAATCTTCTGCCGAGGCGCCTCAAGCTGCCCTAAGCGGTCAGCCCCCGGCGCCCGCCGGCCATCGCAGCGCCCCGCTCGAACATGAAGCGGGTGCTGCAACCAACTCATCTTCTTCCATCGATGCTTTCATCGCGGCGGCAGCGGAAAAATACGATGTTGACCCGCAGCTCATCCGCGCCGTCATTCGCCATGAGTCAAATTTCCGTCCCGATGCGAAAAGCCCGGCTGGAGCGCTTGGACTCATGCAGCTCATGCCAAGCACGGCAAAAATGCTCGGCGTCAACAACCCGCTTGATCCGGCGCAAAACATCGACGGCGGCGTAAAATATTTGCGCCAGCTCCTTGACCGGTACAGCGGCAATATCACTCTCGCCTTAGCCGCCTACAACGCCGGGCCCGGGCACGTCGACCGCTATGGGGGCGTGCCGCCATTTGCCGAAACGCGGGCGTATGTCGAACGCGTGTTGAAAAGCTACCGCACATAAACGAGCGGCGCTCGAGTCACTTTGTTTGAGATCCATGCGTGCTGTTGATAAAATAGCAATCAAACGACAACGAATGATTTTCAAACAAAAGGAGCATCCGCGATGGGTGAACAATGGCAAACTCTTTATGAGGCGATCGGCGGAGAGGAGACGGTTGCGAAACTTGTCGAAGCATTTTACCGTCGCGTGGCCGCGCATCCGGACTTGCGGCCCATTTTCCCTGACGATTTGACGGAAACCGCCCGCAAGCAAAAACAGTTTTTAACACAATATTTAGGCGGCCCCCCTCTTTACACGGCAGAGCATGGACACCCCATGCTGAGGGCGCGCCATCTCCGCTTTGAAATCACGCCGAAGCGGGCGGAAGCGTGGCTTGCCTGCATGCGGGCAGCCATGGATGAAATCGGCTTGTCCGGGCCGGCGCGCGAACAGTTTTATCACCGGCTCGTACTCACCGCCCATCATATGGTCAATACCCCAGATCATCTGGACAGAAAGGAGCATACCCTTGAGTGAGAAGTTTGCTGGGAAGACGACATCAACTTGCTACCCTTCCCAGCCGCTAGGCAACACGAACAAACCGCTCGAGCTGTATTTGTTTATCGATCCTTTATGCCCGGAATGCTGGGGGCTTGAACCAGTCATCAAAAAACTGACGATCGAATACGGCCGTTTTTTTACCTTAAGGCACATATTGAGCGGAACATGGGCGACATGGAGCGCGCGCAAAGGAACGAAGCCGGAGGCAATGGCCAAAGCGTGGGAGTGGGCGGCGAACCGCACCGGCATGTCATGCGACGGCAGCGTTTGGCTCGAAAACCCGATTTCGAGCCCGTTCGCCCCATCGCTCGCCATTAAAGCGGCGGAAATGCAAGGAAAGCGGGCTGGCCTTCGCTTTTTGCGCAAGCTGCAAGAACAGCTCTTTCTCGAAAAACAAAATGTCGCCGATTTGTCGGTGCTCGCCGAATGCGCCGTCAAAGCGGGCTTGGATGTCGATGAATTTTTGCGCGACATGCACTCGCCGGGAGCGGCGAAAGCGTTCCAATGCGATTTAAAAATCACCTCGGAAATGGACGTTGACGAAATTCCGACGCTTGTGTTGTTTAATGAAAACATTGAAGACGAAGGCATTAAAATTTCCGGATGCTATCCGTACGACATCTACGTCGAATTGATCGCTGAAATGCTCGGCTTCCATCCTGAACCGTCCTCTCCTCCTCCGCTGGAATCATTTTTAAGCCATTTTAAATTCGTCGCCACAAAGGAAGTTGCCGTTGTGTACAACTGGACGATCCAAGAAGCGGAAACGGAAATGAAAAAGCTGCAGCTAAAGCAAAAAGTGGAGCGGGTGCCCGTCAAACACGGAACATTTTGGCGCTATATCGATGATTCCCGTCCCTAGCAGCAGGGATGGGCGCAAGAAAAAGCCCGGCTGACGCCGGGCTTTTTCTTGTTGCCAAGACAACAAAGGGGATGGGAGAAATTGTTCACGGTCAAACAAAGGGGTATCAGGTTTTGTCTTCCGTTCACATCTATATCTTAACAAACGGCCGATCAAATTGGCAACCCGTTTGCTCGTTTGTTCACATTATTGTCATAATTCGCCCTGCGTCATGATCAGGCAGACAAACAGCATATAATCAACTAGGCTCTTCACCAAAAGTTGTACTTGATTTTTTCTGAACATACCCTATTTACGCTTGTGAGGGAAAATCAGCACTTTTTGCCTATCCTTACGCAGGAAACCGCATTGCTTGTCAAGTACATGTTGTGGTGAAGAGCCATCAACTAAAGCAAATGGGAAGAGGTGGCCATCGCCATGAAGCAGCGCATCGTCTTATCCCTTTGGGCGGCGGCATCCACTGCCGCCTTTATTCTGAACTTGTTGGGCCTCATGCAGCTCCTTCCGCTTTGGGCGACCATGCCGCTTTTGTTTCTCTCCTTGCTTGGATTGGCAGCAACATGGAACCGCCGCCATCAGTTTCGTGGATTTCCGTCCAAACGAATGCGGCTGTAGCGCCGCATTCGTTTCATTTCTCAAGCAGCCGCTCCATCTCATCAAGCTTCTCCGCAAACACTTGGCACGCTTGGCGGATCGGCTCGGCGCTCGTCATGTCGACGCCGGCTTTTTTCAATACTTCAATCGGGTAATCAGAACTGCCGGCTTTTAAAAAGTCGATGTACCGTCTCACCGCCGGTTCGCCTTCTTCCAAAATTTGTTTGCTAAGTGCAGTCGCCGCGCTGAAGCCGGTTGCGTATTGGTACACATAGTAGTTGTAATAAAAATGCGGAATGCGCGCCCACTCGAGGCCGATTTCTTTGTCCACGACAATATCATCGCCAAAATACGTTTTATTTAAGTCGTAATAAAGGGACGTCAACGTCTCGGCCGTCAATGCCTCGCCTTGTTGCGCCTTCAAATGGATCAAATGCTCAAACTCCGCGAACATCGTCTGGCGAAAAACCGTGCCGCGGAACCCCTCAAGATAATGGTTGAGCAAATAGAGCCGCTTTTTCTCATCATCGATCGTTCTCAGCAAATAGTCGTTCAACAGCGCCTCATTGCACGTCGACGCCACTTCGGCGACGAAAATTGAATAATGCGCATACGGATACGGCTGCGTTTTGCGCGTATAGTAGCTGTGCACCGAATGGCCAAACTCATGCACAAGTGTAAACAAATTGTTCACATTGTCCTGCCAGTTGAGCAAAATGTACGGATGGGTGCCGTACGCTCCCGACGAATAGGCGCCGCTTCGCTTTCCTTTGTTTTCGCGCACATCGACCCAACGGTTGTCAAGACCTTCTTTCACGATCGCCACATATTCCTCGCCAAGCGGCGCGAGCCCTTCAAGCATATATTGCTTCGCTTCCTCGTACGTCACTTCCATTTTCACTTCTTGCACAAGCGGCGTGTACAAATCGTACATATGCAGCTCATCAAGCCCAAGCACTCGTTTGCGCAGCCGCACGTACCGATGCAACAGCGGCAAATGTTCATGAATCGTAGCAATTAGGTTGTCATAGACGCTCTCCGGAATGTTGTTTGCATCCAACGCCGCTTCCCGCGCCGAACGGTAGCGGCGGATGCGGGCGAAAAAGTTGTCTTTTTTCACCGTGCCGGCAAGCGTATTGGCGAACGTATTTTGAAACTTCTCATACGTATGGTATACGGCGTAAAACGCATCGCGGCGGACGCGGCGGTCCGTGCTTTCTAAAAAGCGAATGAACCGGCCGTGCGTGACTTCGACTTCCTCGCCGTTTTCATCGATGATCGTCGGAAACGTCAAATCAGCGTTGTTCAACGCGCTGAACGTGTCGGATGTCGCCTGCATCACCTCGGCTGCCTGCGCCAAGATCGCCTCCTCTTCCGCCGACAGCACGTGCGGGCGCTGGCGCGTAATTTCGTCTAACGCGTGCGCATACAAGCGAAGCGGCTCGTATTGTTCCAAAAACGAGCGCAGCACCGCTTCATCGATCGCCAAAATTTCCGGCACGATAAACGCCATCGCGCTCGATGCTTCGCTGTACAAGCTTTTCGCCCGGGCGTCGAGCCCTTGGTAAAACGAGTTAGTCGTATCTTGATCATAGCGCATATGGGCGTATGTATACAGCTTGCCGAGGCGCATCGATACGTCATCTTGGCATTGCAATGCTTCATACAGCACTTCCGGCGATTCGCCAAGCCGCCCTTTGTATTCGCCAAGCTTTGGAATCATTGCCTTCACTTGTTTGAATTCTTCTTCCCAGGCGTCATCGGTGGGAAAAATGTCCTCAAGCCGCCACGTTTCTTCCACAGGAATCTCGCTTCGCAGCGGCAGCGACTTTTTCGCTTTCTTTTCCTCCACCGTCATCATTCCTCCTTATACAAATAATCGATACACGAATTATTATTCACCATTCCGTTCATCTTTTCCTGTTTTCTGCTCATTTTTTCCACTCTCCCGAACTCAAGTGTTGACCAATAGCAGCTAAGCGCCGACGTTTGGTGAATTTGCTCAAGAAGCGCAGCATCTTGATGAATCATCTGATCGACGGTCGACGGAAACGACAGCGGCTTCACCAAATGAAGCTGGTCGCCCTCTTCGCGGCGGAGATAGCCGAGCAGGCTCAACCAATGCAAATACTCGCCGACGGCCTCACGATACGTATCCCGGCCGACAAGCGGCAGCCGGCGCGGAACGAGGCGGCCGGTGCGGATTTTGTCGTCGAGCCACTGAAATAAAGATACTGCCGTTGCCGGCCGTCCGGTCTTTCCAAGAAGAAACAAAAGGACATACGTTTGCCAAATGAACGGCGCCGTCTCCCATAAATACCCCCGCGGCACTGGCCAGCCTGCTTCGGTCGGAAACAGTGACGGAACGATGCCCGCCTGGTAAAAATCAGCACAAATGCGGCGCACGGTTTGGTTCGGATAAAGCGGAAACGTCCGCCGCCATTGTTTTTTTCGTTCGAGCCATCGCTCCCAAAACTCGGATGGAAGCGGCAGCGGGCAGGGGGCCATCCAATCGGGGAACGAAAACGACGAAAGCGGAATCGAATCGACCGCGGCCAATGTTCGCTGCACCGATAGCGGCAACGGGCGAAAAAGACGGATGAAGCGTTTCGTCTCTGGACTGTAGTACCATATATGTGGAACGACTGAATGTGGAGCGCGATGGGCAAACAACCATTGAAACCGGGAGAGCTGCACTTCCCCCGAATATTTTGGCGAACGCCGCAAATGATGGGCTCCTAACACCCACAACGGGCGGATGCCAAGGAGACGGTAGCCGTCATTGCGTTCGCGAAACAGCGATTCATCGATCGTGGAACATTGGTATTCGAGGGCATAAAGGTGTGGGCCATGGCGGAACAATACGTCAGGACGCTGCTTGATGGCGGGCAAATACGGCTCGAGCTTCGCCTCCATGCCTTGGCGAATGAGCCACGCGAACAAGTCTCGCTTCCCAGTTAAGTGACGCTCCGACTCCGGTTCGTGCTCGACCGGGCAGGCCGCCCCTTTTCGATGGGCGAAATGCGGCAAACGGTAGCGGCCCGACCGGAGCACCACTTCTTGACGGCACGCGGGACAAAAAAACGGTTCCTGTCGTTTCAGGCGCATCAGCCCCTCTCGTTCCCATCTTTCCGCCCCGGCAAGCGAAACCGTCCTGCCATCAGCGGCGAGAGCGACAAACAACATGATCACTTCCTTTCCAGTAAAAAATAGTTGTCCGTGAGCGGGAACAGCTGGAATTGTTCTCTGCTGCCCCCCTTCACCGTTCGGTTCTTCCCTTTTATTCGTTGACCATCGCCGGTTTTCCTGCCCAAAGCCAAACTGCGTCGAAAAAAGTCCGCCGATTCGGCGGACTGGCGTTTACAAGCGGTTGGTTACAACAGAGGCGACAACAGCCGGGAGACCGATTCAGCGATACGCACCCGGAACGGGCGCTGTTGAAACTGTTCGTAGTCGATCATGGAAGCGTGGCGAAAATCTTCCAAAAAGTCGCGGACGAGTTTATGAATGCTGTCGGTATAATACAAAAAGGCGTTCACTTCAAAGTTTAAATGGAAACTGCGCATATCCATGTTCGCCGTGCCGATCGAGGCGAGCTCGCCATCGACGACGATGACTTTGCTGTGCAAAAACCCTTTCTCATACTCGTAAATTTTCACCCCAGCCTCGAGCAGCTCGGGAAAATACGAGCGCGAAGCGTAAAAGACAATTTTTTTATCCGGACGCTTTGGCGCCAGCAGGCGAACATCGATGCCGCTTAACGCCGCCACTTTGAGCGCCGTCAAAATGTCTTCATCCGGCACAAAGTACGGCGAGGCAACCCAAATCGACCGTTTGGCCGACGTAATCATGGCAAAATACAGCTGTTTGATCACTTCCCACTTTTGGTCCGGACCGCCGGCAATGAGCTGCACCCCGCCTTGCCCTTCCTCGACGATGAGCGGCGGCGACAAATAGTCCGGCGTCAACAAGCGTTCTCCCGTCATGTAATACCAATCTTGCAAAAAAATGAGCTGGAGCGTCCGGACGGCTTCACCGCGGATCAATAAGTGCGTATCGCGCCAAAATCCGAAATATTTGTTTTTTCCTAAATACTCATCTCCGATGTTCAGCCCGCCGACAAAGCCGACGCCTCCATCGATGACAATGATCTTTCGGTGATTGCGGAAATTGATTTGGTTGCTTAAAAACGGGAGGCGCACTGGTGAAAACGGGATCATCTCGACTCCAGCCGCGCGCAGCTCCTCGATATAGGCGTTTGACAACTTCCAACTTCCAACGGCGTCGTACAAAAAACGGACGCGCACACCTTGACGCGCTTTTTCCATCAAGACGCGCTTCAACTGTTGGCCGATTTCATCATGACGGACAATATAATATTCTAAATGAATATGGTGTTCCGCTTTTTCCAGTTCAGCAAAAATAGAAGAAAATGTCTCCTCTCCGTTCGTCAACACCGCCGTCTGCGAAGCAAGTGAAACCGGATGCTGGCCGATGCGATAAGCAAGGCGCAAAAGCGGACGCTGATGGGGCGCCATCGGCAGCCGTTCGACGGCAATCGGCGACGGCTCTTGAAACTTGAGCAGCACCGCCTCATCAAAATCGGCTTTCTTTTTATAGCGCCGTTGTTGCCAATAGTTGCGTCCGAACAATAAATAAAACAAAAAGCCGACAATCGGAAAGCTCCCCAGCACCGCCAGCCAAGCGATCGTCTGCGCCGGCTTTCGATTCTCAAGAGAAATGACCAGCGCAATAAAGATGACGGAACAAGACATCAATACGCTGAAAAGACCAAGCAGCTTCCCTTCCCAAAACCCGTTCGTCAATGCCAGCAACGCGCCGACAATGACGACGAGAATCGCCACTCTCGATGTGTTTCGCAACAAAACCCCTCCACCCGGCTCTTCATGATGGCCGTTTTTCTTCCGCTAACGTAGAAAACGCCGATTTCTGGCGGCGAAATCGGCGGAATGGAAACATTATAAGGCTGGAAAATACGTTTTGATCGTTTCGAGTGCATTGTCGCCCATAATTTCAGTCCCGTATTCTTCAAGTCGATAAATCGTCAGCTGGGAATCGCTTCCGTATTCCAACAGAAGGCTGAGCATATTGTCCACTTCCTGCTCGGTGTAGCGCTCGTCAAACTCCACGAACAAGTAATAGCGGCCTTCAAATTGGAACAGGCGATTCGACAACCGAGAGAAGTCAGCGCGATGGGCCAAGGAAATGACATCCTCGATATCCTTGAACGAAAGGATGAATTGAAGGACATCTTGCTCTTCTCTCTCCTCGGCGTCCCCGTTTTGACCAAAGTGGAAATGGTGGCCGAACAGCGATTCCACCTTTTCACCAGCTGACAGCGAAAACTCGCGCCATTTCTCTTCTGGAAGCGGCAGCTCGAGCTTGCTTCCGTCTTTGGACAACTGCGCTTTCGTCACGACGACTTCAAGCCCTTTTTCGAGCGCCTGCACTTGGATCCAAAGCGGGCCATCGAGCGAAAAATCGCTTTCCCCGTGAACTTCATCCATCATTTCCCAAAATAATTCTTCGCTTCGTTCCCGATTGTACCAAATTTCCTCGCGGTCAAAGCCGCGCTCCTCTATATCAACATAGGAAATGTAGAACTTCACCGTATGTTCATTGATGCGTTCGATTTCCATTTCTCAACTCTCCCTTCTAAAACAGAGAAATAAAAAAGGAAGGGATTGTGCCCCTGAAACTATTTAAATCAAAACTTATGATCTTGTACTTTTATTTTATGATAAAAAGCGAAAGAAGGGAAATAAAAAAACGCATTTTTAAAAATTGGTTATGAAACCGGCCATGCCCTACTATAATGATGATGAACACGGACGGAATGAGGGACGCCTATGGTGGATGAATACATCGTTTCCATCTTGCTGATTATCGGCATTGATGTCATTCTTGGCGGGGACAATGCGGTTGTCATTGCGCTGGCAAGCCGCAACTTGCCGGAACAAAAGCGGAATGTGGCCATCATTGTCGGCACCGC
Source organism: [Bacillus] caldolyticus (assembly GCF_003595605.1). Lineage (NCBI taxonomy): Bacteria > Bacillati > Bacillota > Bacilli > Caryophanales > Anoxybacillaceae > Geobacillus > [Bacillus] caldolyticus. The sequence continues at coordinate 1,165,130 of NZ_CP025074.1, forward strand.
GCTGGCGATCGCTGTTCGCATTGTCTTGACGGTGGCCGTCGTTTGGCTGTTGACGATTCCGTTCTTGCAGCTCGCTGGAGGCGTCGTCCTCTTTTGGATCGCCTTGAAACTGATCGGGCAAAAAGACGAAAAACCGACTATGATCAAAGCCGAACCGTCGCTTTGGAAAGCCATCCAGACGATCGTCGCCGCCGATGTCGCCATGGGTCTTGACAACGTCATCGCCATCGCTGGAGCGGCTCAAGGCCATATCGGACTTGTTGTGTTCGGTTTTCTCTGTTCCGTTCCTATCATCATTTTAGGCAGCAAAATCATCCTTTATGCCATGGAACGGTTCCCGATTCTCATTTATGCCGGCGGCGCCCTCTTGGCGTACACCGCTGGAAAGATGATCGCTGCCGAAGAGCGGTTGCGCCCGTTTTACCCCCCGAATGGGGAGGCGCTGTTTCCAATGGCGGCGGCCGTTCTTGCCGTTTTGCTCGGCTTGGCGGCCCACCGCCGGTCGCGCGCCGCATAAAGCAAATGATAAAAAACTTCTACATGGCAGACCATGTAGAAGTTTTTTTATTACCCGTTCACCAGCCGCTGCGCTTCACGAAGCTGATACGCCCGCACTTTGCGCGGCAGAAAGCGGCGGATTTCATCTTCGTTGTAGCCGACTTGAAGCCGCTTTTCATCAATGATGATCGGCCGGCGCAAAATGCCTGGGTTTTTTTGAATGAGTTCGTACAAATCTTGCAGCGGCAGAGCTTCCAAGTTAATGTTCAGCTTCTGGAACACTTTCGAACGGGTCGAAATGATCTCATCCGTTCCCGTTTCCGTCATCCGCAAAATCTCTTTAATCTCCTCGACCGTGAGCGGCTCGGAGAAAATATTGCGCTCGACATAAGGAATATTGTGCTTCTCGAGCCACGCCTTCGCCTTCCGGCATGACGTGCAGCTCGGTGATGTGTATAGCTTGACCACTTCGATCACTCCTTTTGACAAGGAATCCCTTGCTTCCCTCGTCCGTCAGACGACAGACGTGCACCGCTATGCCGGTTTGACGTCTGACAGCATAGCGACACGGCCTGGACGCCAGTCTGGCGATCAGCCGCTTTGCCAATCGTTTGCAAATTGAAATGACTTTAACATGATATATTATACAATACATCGGCCAAGAAAGATATAGTTTTTCGATGATAAATGCAATTTTCTTTCTTTCCTCTTCCAAAGTGAAGGCAAATCCTCTACAATCAAAGTAGAAAAGGAAAAGGGAGGAAGAACCGATGGCCGGCTATTTCATCGACTTTGCCATTGCTTCGGCATTGATCGTCGTCCTCACCGCATTGATGGGGAACATCAGCAACACGATCGGAGAGCGGATGTTCGGCCGAAACAAAAGTGGAAAGCATGTCGAGGCCTCCCGCCGCATCCAACAAGGATGGAAAGTCGTCGGGGGAAAAAAATAACGCGCCAAAACAGGCGCATAGGTGGGTGCCGCCTCTTTCGCCGTTCGCACCATGCGGCGGTGAAAGAGCGGCGCTTTTTTCGATTCGGCTAGGCATACATCGCCCGATACCGCTTATATTCTTCCTCTGAACAAAGCACAAAATGGCCAGGCGTAATTTCACGGAATTCAAGTTCCTCTCCATCTTTGTAGCCATGTTGCGCCGGGTCGTAAACGATCCGCTTGCGCGTCCGCTCCGTTTCCGGATCAGGAAGCGGAATGGCCGACAAGAGCGCCTTCGTGTATGGGTGGATCGGATTGCGGTACAGCTCTTCCGATTCAGCGAGCTCGACCATTTTCCCGAAATACATGACGCCGATCCGGTCGCTGATGTATTTGACCATCGACAAGTCATGGGCAATAAACAAGTACGTCAACCCTTTTTCACGCTGCAGGCGCTTCAATAAGTTCACGACTTGCGCCTGAATGGAAACGTCAAGCGCCGAAATCGGCTCATCGGCGATGATGAATTCCGGCTCGACGGCAAGCGCCCGGGCGATGCCGATCCGCTGGCGCTGACCGCCGGAAAACTCATGCGGGTAGCGGCTGGCATGCTCGCGGTTCAAGCCAACCGTCTCAAGCAATTCATACACGCGTTGCATCCGCTCCTCTTTCGTTTTCGCCAATCCGTGGATGTCGATGCCCTCAGCGATAATGTCGGCGACCGTCATCCGCGGATTGAGCGACGCATACGGATCTTGGAAAATCATTTGCATTTTTCGGTTTAACTCTTTCAGCTCTTTTTTTGATTTTTTGCCGTGTACGTTAACGCCGTTAAACAGTACTTCTCCGTCTGTCGCCTCATACAGCCGAATGATCGTCCGCCCCGTTGTCGACTTGCCGCAGCCCGACTCGCCGACAAGGCCGAACGTTTCACCTTTATAAATGTCAAAGGTGACGCCGTCGACTGCTTTCACCACCTGACCGCGTCCAGCTGGGAAATACTGTTTCAAATTTTTGACCTCAAGCAGCTTTTGTCTAGCCACGCGGTTTTCCTCCTTTCCGGGCGACGATGTCAGCAAACCGTTTCATCCGTTCACGCACGATAGCCGGCGGTTCCACTTTCGGCGCCATTTCATGCAACAGCCATGTCGCCGCATAGTGCGTATCAGACACTTGGAACATCGGCGGCTCGAGCTCATAGTCAATTTTGAGCGCATACGGATTGCGCGGCGCAAACGCATCGCCTTTTGGCGGATTTAACAAATCCGGCGGCGAACCCGGAATCGAATACAGCTCCGTATCTTTATGATCAAGGCTCGGCATCGAGGCCAGCAATCCCCACGTGTACGGATGTTTCGGATTGTAAAAAATTTCATCCACCGTGCCGATCTCCACGATTTTCCCGGCATACATCACGGCCACTCGGTCGGCCATGTTGGCGACGACCCCTAAATCATGGGTGATGAAAATAATCGACATGCCGAGCTTTTTCTGAATGTCTTTCATCAACTCCAAAATTTGCGCCTGAATCGTCACATCAAGCGCTGTCGTCGGTTCATCGGCGATCAAAATTTTCGGATTGCACGCCAAGGCGATGGCGATGACAACACGCTGGCGCATCCCGCCGGAAAATTGGTGCGGGTATTGCTTCATGCGCAGCTCGGCGTTTTTAATGCCGACCAGCTGCAATAGTTCAATCGCCCGTTTGCGCGCTTCATCTTTCGACAGCTTTTGATGCTTTAAAATCGCTTCCATAATTTGTTTCCCAATCGTCATCGTCGGATTGAGCGACGTCATCGGATCTTGGAAAATCATTGAAATTTCCGCACCGCGGATCGATTGCATCTCTTTCTCCGACAGCTTGGTCAAGTCTTTGCCTTCAAATAAAATTTCCCCTTGCTTAATCCGGCTCGGCGGTGTCGGCAACAGGCGCATCAACGCTTTTGAAGTCACTGATTTCCCAGACCCTGACTCGCCGACGATTGCCAGCGTTTCTCCCTTATACAAGTCGAACGTGACGCCGCGAACCGCCTGCACTTCACCGGCGTGGATGTCAAAGGAAATATGCAAATCGTTCACCTGCAAAATTTTCTCCATCGGTTTCACCCCTTCCGTCGGTTATTTGCGCATTTTCGGGTCAAGCGCATCGCGAATTCCGTCTGCCACCAAGTTGAAGCTTAAAATGAGCAAGCTGATGACAACGGCCGGAATAATCATCAAATGCGGATATGTTTGGATCGATTTGTATCCATCATTGACAAGCGAGCCAAGCGACGCTTCCGGCGGACGGATGCCAAGGCCGATAAAGCTCAAAAACGCCTCAGTGAAGATGGCCGATGGAATCGTGAACATCGTCGTAATAATGATCGGGCCGATGACGTTCGGGATCAAATGTTTGAAAATGAGCCGTGATGTCGGCGCTCCGAGCGTCCTTGCCGCCAACACATATTCCATGTTCTTTAATTTCAACACTTGTCCGCGCACGATCCGCGCCATCGTCGTCCAACCGGTAATGACCATCGCCAACGTGATGGAAATGATTCCAGGCTCAAAAATCAAAATGAACAAAATGACCATAATTAAATACGGAATGCCGTTTAAAATTTCGATGATCCGCTGCATCACATTGTCGACGCGGCCGCCATAGTAGCCGGAAATGCCGCCGTACGCAATCCCGATCAATAAGTCGATCAACGCCGCGAGCAAACCAATGTAAAGTGAGATGCGCGTGCCATACCACGTTCTCACCCACAAGTCGCGTCCTAAGTCATCCGTGCCAAACCAATAGTACTCTTTCACGCCGCGCTGTTTATATACATCAACGCCGTTCGCATCCCGGCCGTCAAACGGAAGCCAATGAACATGCTCGAGCACCGGGATTTTCGGCGGAAGTTTCGCATGCCGCAAGTTTTGATCTTTATACGTCCGGTCGCTCGCCATCGGGGCGATGATCGCCATGAGCGTCAAAATGATAATCATCACGAGCCCCACGATCGCTGCCTTGTTTTCCCGAAGGCGAAGCCAAGCATCCTGCCAAAACGTCAAGCTCGGACGATTGATTTTTTCCTGCTCACCGACGTTCGGCGGGGCGGGCTGAAACCATTCCGGTGAAAGTTGTTCGTATTGTTGTTTCGCCATCATTTTTTCCCTCCCGCTAACCGGATGCGTGGGTCGACAACCCCGTACAACACATCAACGATAAAGACTGCCAAAATCAACAAGGCGGAATAAAACAACGTCGTTCCCATAATAACAGGGTAATCGTTCAGTTCAATCGAACGGACAAACTGCTCTCCAAGACCAGGGACAGCAAACAGTTTCTCAATGACAAGCGTTCCCGTCATTAAATTGACGGTCATCGGTCCTAAAATGGTAATGACGGGGATAAGCGAGTTGCGGATGGCGTGCTTGATGATAACCCCCGCCTGGCTGATCCCTTTCGCCCGAGCCGTCAAAATGTAGTCAGAGCTTAACACTTCAAGCATTTCCGTGCGCATAAAGCGGGCGATGCTGGCGATGACTCCGACAGACAGCGCCAATGTCGGGAGAATCGTATATTTGAAGCCTTCCCAAAAGGCGACCGGAAGCCATTGCAGTTTCACAGCGATAAAATATTGCAAAAACCCCCCTAACACAAACGACGGGATCGAGGCGCCCAACACCGCAATGACCGTAGCTGTGTAATCTTCCCAATGATTATGTCGAATCGCCGCGACAATTCCGAGAATCAACCCAACGATCGTCCCAAAAACAATCGCCTGAAACCCGAGCTGGGCCGACGGGCCGATTCGATCGCTGATGAGCTCTGTCACTGGGCGGTTGTCATATTGGAACGATACCCCCAAGTCTCCTTTCAACAAATTCCCTAAATATTGAATGTATTGAACAGGCACGGGCTTATCCAATCCGTACTCTTTTAAAATAAGCGCCTTCTGTTCCGGCGTTAATTTCTCTTGGTTTTGCAGCGGCGAACCAGGCAGCAGCTTCATTAAAAAGAACGTCAACGTCGCAATGATAAACAACGTGATGATCATATAAACGAACCGCTGAAGCGTATACCGCGCCATGACCGCACCTCCTCTGCTTTTCTACAATCTTCGTTGTTTTTCGACATTTTTCGCCTTGGCAGGCAAAAGGAGAGTATATGCCTAGGCATATACTCTCCTCCGCATTTTCAAGAGAACAACGGATTACTCGACATACGCCCATTTCAAGCTGTAGTCGGCGCCAAACGTGTGCGTGACGAAATCTTTGACGTATTCACGTTGCAAATACGCAGCGCCGCGTTGGTACAGCGGAGCGATCGGCATTCCTTCAAAGACGATTTTTTCTGCTTTCAGCATCGCATCCCAACGAGCTTGCTGATCGTTGGCAAGCGTCGTTTGCGCGTCTTTGATCAGCTTGTCGTACTCAGGATTCGACCAGCCTGTTTCGTTGTGCGGGCTTGTCGACGTCCAAAGCTGCAGGAACGTCATTGGGTCTTGATAGTCCGGACCCCAGCCGGAGAACGACAAATCATATTGCATGTTGCTTTCGAGCTTCAGTTTTTGTGCAAACGGTTGTTGCTTAATGTTGATCGTCAAGCCCGGCAAGTTTTGTTCAAGCTGCGCTTTCACATACTCGCCGATTTTCTTCGCGCTGTCGGTGTCATAGTTCAGCAGTTCAAGCGTAAATTTGTCTTTGCCCAGCTCTTTTTTCGCTTGCTCCCACAGTTTTTTCGCTTCATCCGGATTGTAATTGACCAAATCGCCATTCACATCGCGGAAGTCTTTGCCATCCGGACCGGTGACGAAGTCTTTCGGAACGGTGAACTTCGCCGGAATCGAACCGTTGTTCAAGAGCGTATCGACCATCGCTTGCGTGTCGATGGCCATCGCAATCGCTTTGCGGGCGTTGACGTTGTTCAACGGTTCTTTTTTCGTGTTCATGCGCAGCCAGTAGAGCGACGGATCCAATTTCGTATGGAAGTTTTTGTCGTTTTTGTACTTATCCACGAACTCCGCCGTCAAGCCGACGCGGTCCGCTTGTTTTGTTTCATACAAGTTGACGGCTGTCGCCGTGTCTTTTACGACTTTCACATTGACTTTTTCCAGCTTGACGTTGTCTTTGTCCCAGTAGTTCGGGTTTTTCGTATATACCCAACCTTGTTCGTGCTTCCACTCGCTCAACACGAACGGGCCGTTGTACAATGTTGTATTCGCTTCCAATCCATATTTGTCGCCTTGAGCTTTGACAAATTTTTCGTTTTGCGGCATAAACGTGCCAAACGCTGTCAAGCCGACGAAATACGGAACTGGGTTTTTCAGCTCGACTTTAAGGGTGTAGTCATCAAGGGCTTTGACGCCGACTTGGTCAAGCGGCACCTTGCCTGTGTTGGCTTCTTCCGCGTTTTTAATGTCGTACATGATGTACGCATATTCCGATTTCGTCTTCGGATCAAGCACGCGCTTCCAAGCGAATTCGAAATCGTGCGCCGTCACCGGATCGCCGTTGGACCATTTCGCATCTTTGCGAAGCTTGAATGTATACGTTTTGCCGTCTTGGCTCACTTCATAGCTTTCCGCGATCCCTGGCACCGGCTTGTTGTCTTTCCCTAAACGGTACAAACCTTCCATGACGTTGTTCAGCACGATAAACGATACTTGGTCGGTAGCGAGCGCCGAATCAAGCGACGGGATCTCTTGGCTTTCAAGCAAGTTTAGCACCTGCTCCTTCTTCTCCGCCGGCTTTTCGCCGCCCTGGCCGCCTTGAGCGTTGTTGTTGTCCTTGCCTCCGCCGCACGCCGCTAAAAACGTCGACAGCGCGAGAAGCAGGACGAGGAAGAAAGAGAATCGCTTCTTCACTAAAAAACCCCCCTTAAAATTTATGTAGCGTATTACAAATCTTCTGAACCATTTGATTTCAGAAGATTGTACTTACATCGCTTATTATATCCTGTGTTAGTATATTTGAAAAGGATTTTTTTATTTTCTTAAATAAAAAAATTTCAAACTACTTACAAACGGGATGAGGATCGGATTGCATTTACACCTGCATTGTAACGACTTTTGCCACAATTGTAAACAAAAAATTTCTGCCTACAGAAAAAAGAAAACGCTTACAATATAATTTTTTTGCCCTTCCTTTCAGCTTCGAAGCAAATCTCTCCTGAACTTCCAGGTTTCTTCTATATTTTTCAATATAATTTTGTTAATAATTTTGACAATCTTCCCGCCCACATGATTTATGATAAAATAAGCAGTGAGAAGGGAAAGGCGGGAACAGACGATATGAAACAAACGGCTGTGCGGACTGGATGGCTCGTCGCCGCGATGCTGGCGGCAAGCGCACTCATCGTAATAGGGCAAGGAGCATGGAGTACGGTGGCCTTTATTAACGTTTCGTTTTTGCTCTCCCTTTTGCCTCTGTCGCTTGGCGGGCTTTTGTTTGTTTATGAACGCGGGTTTTTCAGCGGATTCGCATACGGGTTTCGCCGATTGCGCAGGAATCGAACGAAGGTGGAGCGGTATCTTGAGGAAGCGGCAGCAGAACATGAATCGGATGAGCTGCTCGGTCCGCGGCGTTTCGCCATCACGTATCCGCTTCTCTTTTCTGGTCTGCTTCTGTTTCTGGCGATGATTGCCGCCGGATATGCCGTGCAATAAGGTTGCAACAGCTGAATGTTTTCCGTATAATATAAGGCAAATCTAGGATCAACCGAGCGATGAGAAAGAAGAGTACATATTGGCGATGCCTTCAGAGAGCTTGTGGACGGTGCGAACAAGCGGCTAGCCATATGGAATGGGCTTTCGAGCTTCCCGCCGAACCGGCGACGCAGTAGGCGAGGACGTTTCCCCGCGTTACAGGGGGCCATGCGCTAAGCATGGGCTGAGCGATTGCGCTTGTCGGCGCAATAAGTAGGGTGGCACCGCGGTCCTACCGTCCCTATCAGAGGGCTGGCAGGGCCTTTTTTATTTTTTGCTTGAGGGAGTGAAGATCGATGAAAACCATTTTTTCCGGCATTCAGCCAAGCGGCGTCATCACCCTTGGCAACTACATCGGGGCGCTGCGGCAGTTTGTCGAGCTGCAGCATGAATACAACTGCTATTTTTGCATCGTTGACCAACACGCCATTACCGTTTGGCAAGACCCACACGAACTGCGGCAAAACATCCGCCGCCTCGCCGCTTTGTATTTAGCAGTCGGCATCGACCCGACGCAAGCGACGTTGTTCATCCAGTCAGAAGTGCCGGCGCACGCTCAAGCCGCTTGGATGCTGCAGTGCATCGTTTATATCGGCGAACTTGAGCGGATGACGCAATTTAAAGAAAAATCGGCCGGCAAAGAGGCGGTCAGCGCCGGACTGCTCACGTACCCGCCGCTGATGGCCGCTGACATTTTGCTTTATAACACCGACATCGTCCCGGTCGGCGATGATCAAAAGCAGCATATCGAATTGACGCGGGATCTGGCCGAGCGCTTCAACAAACGGTATGGCGAGCTGTTCACGATCCCTGAGGCGCGCATTCCGAAAGTCGGCGCCCGCATCATGTCGCTTGTCGACCCGACGAAAAAAATGAGCAAATCCGACCCCAACCCGAAAGCGTACATCACACTGCTTGACGATGCGAAAACGATCGAGAAGAAGATCAAAAGCGCGGTCACCGACTCGGAAGGAACGATTCGCTACGACAAAGAAGCGAAGCCAGGCATTTCGAACTTGCTCAATATTTATTCGACGCTATCCGGTCAATCGATCGAGGAGTTGGAGCGGCAATACGAAGGAAAAGGATACGGCGTCTTCAAAGCAGACCTCGCTCAAGTCGTCATCGAAACGCTTCGACCGATTCAAGAGCGGTATCACCATTGGATGGAAAGCGAGGAGCTTGACCGCGTGTTGGATGAAGGGGCGGAAAAAGCAAATCGGGTTGCATCGGAAATGGTGCGCAAAATGGAGCAAGCCATGGGGCTCGGGCGGCGGCGGTAAATAGCCGCATCCAGCGAAGCCATACAAAAACGGGCAGGCGCCTATCGCCTTGGCCCGTTTTTTAATTGACTTTTGGTTCTTGCTCCATTTCCCACAGTTTTTCGAAAAATGGCTGCCCTTTGATCAAGTTTTCGCACAGCTGCTCATGCCGTTCGGACCACCCGTATTTCGTCTCGTTATACAATTGTTCCCACGCTTCATCAAAAGACATTTTTTGAATAGCGGCGTATTTTTCCGGCGCCCATTCCGTATACCAATAGCGCATCTGGGCAGTATTTTTTGTCGAATAAAGCTGGTCAAGCGCCATAAACAACAGCTGTTTCAACTGCCGCTCTTTGCGCGTGAGTCCGCACATCAGTTCCGGAGCCGGCGATAAAATGTGGTATTCTTTTTCATACCTCGGCAGCGGATAGTCCCGTTCCTCCGCTTCGGCCGCCATTTCGTAGACGAGTTGTTCCTGACGCGGAATGAGACGGCTTTTGCGAATCGGGATTTGATAACCGATTGTATCGACAGCCAAAACGCCGGCGCCGTCCGTGACAACGAAACAATAGTCCAGCTGAATGCGTTCATGGTTTTTGCGGACATACGCCTTCTGATGTACATCGTCTAGCAGCGGTTTTGGAAGATCGGACAAGCTGTTTTCAATGTAATGAAACAGGGCCGGGGATACTTTTAACAGCGGCACTTGGTCGAGCAGCTCGATTTGATCGTCCTTGCGCCATTCATGGAAATGGCAGACGTTGTATCCGTTCTCTTCTCCTTCAAACCAGTTGACCCAAATGTCGTGCAGATAAAGCATGCGAGACCCCTCACTTCCAGACGTGTTTGTCCATCAGTATAGGCAGAGGGGGAGAATTTTATTCCATTTCGTCCTCTTTTCCCCTCTAGGGGCTGCGGCTTGGAAACGTCAAGCTCCCCCACATCAAAAGAAGGCCAATAGGGAATAAATAACATTCCACCCTTGTCGAAATATAAGATAAGTATTCGCTAAAACCACGCTCTGGAGTGATGATGTTCAAATAGGCGATCACCATCATGCCGCCGACGACTGAAAAACCGAAACCGACCAAATAAAAAAACAGGCGGACCACCGGGCTTTCCCTTCCTTCTTGTCCACGTCCTTGTTCTACATATATGTCGGCGCCCTGGACAACATGCCTGTTTGCGCCCGATGCCCCTAAGATTCTTGTGATAACCGGACAGCGGCGGTCGCCATGCGGTTTCGAGCTAAGACGCTCCTTGCTGTTTGCCTGAAAAGCCCGCCAACTCCGCGATGTCTTTCGCTTCCATCTTCATCAATTGGGCGAGCGAATAGCCTCTTTCTAGGCAACGACGGATGATGGCATACCCAACGGCATAGCCCCCCATTTTCGGATGCCATCCAAGCCCGTACAAAATGCGGGAAGTATGCGGATGCGAAACGGGCAAATGTTGGTTCGGGACAATATAACGCCGCCAAAACCGTTCCATCTCCCGATCGGTGTAATACTTCGTCCATCCCGCACACTGCTTGACGCCGACTGTCTCGGCGACGGCATGCTCCGCCAATCCTTCCATAACGACTGCATCCAGCAACGTCGCATCTTCGCCTTCGTTCGGCAACTGCTTGAGACGGCATACATGGTTGTATTCATGCGCCACCAACGCGGCGATCTCCTCGTCGCCATGATCCGGCAGCAAGAAGAAAAACAATTTATCAGCAAACGCCACCCCGCCTTTTCCTTGGAATTCGCGCACAAGCTTCCGGTTTTCGTCATCGGCCGGCAGCAAAAATACCGGAACGTCCGGTCCCTTCCATATCCCCCGTTGCCGTTCATACAAACGGCCAAGACGTTCCCAAAGACGGCGCTCTTTCATCTCCGGCAAAAGCCGCTCGGCCTGCCGAGTGCTTCGGTACATGCCATACAGCCGTAAATAGCTGTAAATCTCACGCGCCGGCATCTTGCCAAAAAGCGGCGCCAACCGTGCGCACAACCGGAGCGGATCGCCTTCATCCTCTTCAAGCCATCGATCGGTCGGAAGCAATCCCATCGCTTTTCCCTCCTTTTCTCTTACGTTATGTCGGCAGGGAAAAGACGGTGAAACAAAACAAAAAAGAGAGCCTGACGCTGAACCGAACCCGCCGTTAGTCACGCGTTTTCAGCTCTGCTCAACCAAGGCTCTCCTTTTCATCCATTACACATATTTTTTAAAAATCAATGTCGCATTATGGCCGCCAAATCCAAATGAGTTGCTTAAGACCGCACGCACGTCTTGCTTGCGCGCTTCATTCGGCACATAGTCGAGGTCGCATTCCGGATCCGGTGTTTCGTAGTTGATCGTCGGCGGAATGATGCCGTCGCGGATCGCCAGCACGGAGAAAATCGCTTCCACCGCGCCGGTCGCCCCGAGCAAATGCCCAGTCATCGACTTCGTCGAGCTGACGGCGAGCTTATAGGCATGATCGCCGAATACTTCTTTGATCGCCGCCGTCTCATACTTATCATTGTACTCGGTGCTCGTGCCGTGGGCGTTGATGTAATCGATCTCCTCCGGCTTCAGGCCAGCGTCATGAAGCGCTTGGCGCATCGCCCGCACGCCGCCTTCGCCGCCCGGAGCCGGCGCGGTGATATGGTACGCATCGGCGGTCGCACCGTAACCGACAATTTCTGCGTAAATCTTCGCGCCGCGGCGCAACGCGTGCTCCAATTCCTCAAGAACAACGATGCCTGCTCCCTCACCCATGACGAAACCGTCGCGTTTTTTGTCAAATGGGCGGCTCGCCGTTTTTGGATCTGGATTGGTTGAAAGAGCCGTATTGGCGCAAAAACCGGCGAACGACATTTTCGTAATCGGCGCTTCCGTCCCGCCGGTGATCATGACATCGGCGTCGCCGCGCTGAATGACTTTAAACGCATCACCGATCGAGTTCGCCCCGGTCGCGCAAGCGGTCACCGTGCACGAATTGATCCCTTTCGCTCCGAGGATGATCGATACTTGCCCAGCGGCCATATCCGGGATCATCATTGGCACGAAAAACGGGCTCACTCGGCGATAACCGCGCTGCTGGAAAATCTCAAACTGCTGTTCAAACGTCTCCATGCCGCCGATGCCAGAACCAATCCAAACACCGACCCGTTCAGCGTTGCTTTCATTAATGTCGAGATTGGCATCTTTGACCGCCATGAGCGCCGCAGCGACGGCGAATTGGGTAAATCGGTCCATCTTCCGCGCCTCGCGGCGGTCGATAAACAGCGACGGATCGAAGTCTTTCACTTCCGCCGCCACTTTCGCCGGAAAGTCGTCCGGATTGACGCGAGTGACAATGTCGATGCCGGACTGGCCGGCGATAATGTTTTTCCACGTCGTTTCTGCGTCATTCCCAAGCGGGGTGACGGCGCCTATGCCTGTCACGACGACTCGTCTTTTTTCCATCGTTTCCGTCTCTCCTTTTATTTCGATAATATACGTGCCGTTAACGGCCCCAGCGCAAAGCGATCGCGCCCCACGTCAGCCCGCCGCCGAATCCGACCATAATGATGAGATCATCGTCATGGATTTTGCCCGCTTCCAACTCTTCTACAAGCGAAATCGGAATGGATGCGGCCGACGTGTTGCCATATCGACGGATGGTTGTCGATATTTTCTCTTCTGGCAGCTCGAGCCGCTGTCTGGCCGCTTCGACGATGCGAATGTTCGCTTGATGCGGAATGAGAAAGTCGACATCGTCTTTCGTGAGCCCGGCTTTTTCAAGCACACGCACGCTTGATTCTCCCATTTGCCGGACGGCGAACTTGAATACTTCACGGCCGTTCATGACGATATATTCGTCTTTGTATAAATGTTTTCCTCCTGTTCCGTCAGCTCCCAACTCGAAAGATAAAATCCCGCGCCCGGGCGACACCGGACCCATGACGACCGCTCCGGCGCCGTCGCCGAACAGCACCGCCGTGTTGCGGTCGGTCCAATCGGTGATTTTCGATAGTTTGTCTGCCCCCACTACTAATATATACTTGTAGGCGCCTGTGTCAATAAATTGGGCGGCCGTGACCATCCCGTACATAAACCCCGCACAGGCAGCGCTGATATCAAGCGCAGCGGCGTTGACGGCGCCAAGCCGCTCTTGCAGCATGCAAGCGACCGACGGAAACGGACGGTCCGGAGTGACGGTGGCAACTAAAATGAGATCAATATCCTTCGCCTCCATGCCAGCGTCTTGAAGCGCCCTTTCTGCGGCAAAATACGCCATATGGGACGTATCGATGTCATCCGGAGCGATGCGGCGCTCCTCGATCCCGGTGCGCGTCCGGATCCATTCATCCGATGTATCCATCATTTTTTCCAAATCAAAGTTGGTCAACACTTTTTCCGGCACATAGCGGCCGACCCCGATAATTCCTGCTCCCATATCATTCATCTCCTCTTTCTTTCCCAAAATGGCAAAAAAACGCTCACGCTGACAACCAAACTTGAATGTACAATCAGTCTACATCACCAATTATTATTACTTGGTACTAATTTTAGCCGAAAGAGCGTGGATGCGCAATAGAAAACGAAAGTTGAACCAGCGCTTTCCGTACCCCTAAGGCATTTGTCCAAACCGCTTTTTCCCTTCTGCCATACAATACAAATACGAGCAACCATCGCATGAAAGGGAGGATCGCCCATGGCCAACGGCGAAGCACAAGAACAACATCGCGAACGGCAAGACCGTTTTTCCCGCCTAATGTTCGGATCTTTTCCTTCTCGCGCAACCGGCGAGCGCGAAGATCAAGGGAGCGGGGCAGAACCGCCTTTACTGCCGAACATCGATTTCATGAAGCTGTTTGAAAACGTCAATACGCTAGCCGACTCATTGCAACAATTAAAACCGCTCGTGAAAAAGATCACCTCGCTCGTCGACTTATTGAAAAAATAGCAGACGCACCGGTCGATGCGTCTGCCCTTGTCGTTTACGGGAGTTCATTGTATTGGCAGAAAAATTGCCCGATTTGTCGAGCCAGTTGGCGCCGTTTCTCCGGCAGCTCGTAAACGACGCGCACCCGGTTGTTTGTCGTTTTCATCCATTGTTCATATTTACGGCTATGCAAGGCGGATGGATACGGGCTCACTCCGGCCAGCTGCCAAATCGTCACCGGAACGTCATGAGGACTGAGAAAGAGGGACGGAACAGCCTCGGGCACCTCCTCTTCTTTCAAGCCATAGGCAGTCGCGATTTCCCTCACCATCCGCCGGTACACGAATGGATGTTCCTGTTCATAGTCAAGCTGGGCGCGAACATCAAGGCAAGGGTTGATCATGGCGACGGCGCGGATTTGACTTGGCATGGCGCCAAGCAGTTGCAAGGCAACGAGCGCGCCCATTCCTTCGGCAACGATATAGATGCGCTGGTTCACAATTTCGCTTTTCAACACCGAGTAAATGAGTTGGCGCGCCAGCCGGACCGCTTTCGGACTTCCCCAATGCCGGCCGTACAAATGGGACGAAAAGACCGTATACCCACGTTCCAACCAATCTTCCAGCCATTGGCGCCGCCCCGGATGCTCGAGCCAAAAACTCGTCTGTTCGTTCACAAAATGGTCGCCGTCGCCCATTAAAAAAAGGGCAAACCCATTTGGGCGCTCCGGCACGTGAACGATGCACCATTGCTCATCGAGTTGAAAAAACCGCCGTTGTCCTGCCATCGTTTCCATTCACCCTTGTTTGGCAATGCATAATGGTACAGTATACGATATGCGCGGCCAAAAAAAACGTCCGGGTATATGCCTACGTGACAAATTGTGATAAGATAAGAAAAGGAATGACGAGAAGATGGGAGGAACAAAGATGCGCTTGTTTTGGACGTTTTTTTGGACGTTTTTGCTCGTGCAAATGGCAACGTACGTCATGGGCTCGATGCAAGGGATCGGCTATGATTTCGCAACCGGCGCCTTGCTTGGCGTGATCGTGACGATCTTAGTCTTCGTGATTGCAGCCTTGATTCCGGACGAGCCGGCCGGGGATCACCATCATTGATCATTCGCTTCATAAGACAACGCCTTGGGGTGAAAGTCCCAAGGCGTTGTTTTTTGTCATCTTTAACCGAGAATCCTCCCACTTCAACACCTATATAATAGATGCAATTTGAAGCTTTAACATTTGTAGCTTTTACCGAGCATTTGATCGACTGTCGGGCGACCGAACAACGCCGCTTTCAGACCCATGTATGGGTCTGTGAAGCGGGTGGTTGTTCGGTCTTCCGTCACGCCTTGGCGTGACGGAGGCAAGCCTGTGGCTTGCCTTCGACAGTCGAAAAATGGACAAGCGACTTTTCCATCAAGGATATGTTAAACTTTTTCGTTGCATCTATATAGGTGTAAGTGGAGGAGCATTCCATCCATATTGATCTGGGCTTGTGTTTTCCGCCCATGCTCAAACAATGCGACCAACCCCGGCAGACAAGAAGCACGTCTCTCCGCGTCGTCGGCGCCCCCTTCAGCTCGTTTACGCCGACGGACGAATGGCGATCTGCCCGTTGTCAACATCGACCGTGACGGTGCTGTAATCTTTCACCCGCCCAGCGATCAGCTCTTTCGCAAGCGGCGTTTCGATTTGCTTTTGCATAAACCGTTTGAGCGGGCGGGCGCCGTATACTGGGTCGAAGCCCGCTTCGGCGATGTATTGCTTCGCCGCTTCGGTCAGCACGAGTTCGATATGCCGATCGGCCAAACGGGCCGACAGCTCGCGGGCGAACTTTTCGACGATGCCTTTCACTTCATTCATCGACAATGGCTTAAATAAGACGATATCGTCGATCCGGTTTAAAAATTCTGGGCGGAAATGGGCGCGCAGTTGTTCGAACACTTGTTTGCGCGTTTCTTCATCGATGTCGCCATGTTTGTTTTCTAACAACAGCGGCGATCCGATGTTCGATGTCATAATGACGACCGTGTTTTTAAAGTCGACCGTCCGCCCTTGCGAATCGGTGAGCCGTCCGTCATCCAGCAGCTGCAACAGGATGTTGAACACTTCCGGATGAGCTTTTTCGATTTCATCGAACAACAGAACGGAATACGGCTTGCGCCGCACCGCCTCGGTCAGCTGGCCGCCTTCCTCATAGCCGACATAGCCGGGCGGCGCTCCGATCAAGCGGGAGACGGCGTGTTTTTCCATATACTCGGACATGTCAAGACGGATGAGCTGCTCCTCACTGTCAAACAGCGCCTCGGCGAGCGCTTTGGCCAGTTCCGTTTTGCCGACGCCGGTCGGTCCGAGGAACAAAAACGATCCGATCGGGCGGTTCGGGTCTTTCATGCCGGCCCGCGCCCGCAAGACGGCGTCAGCGACAAGCTCGACCGCTTCGTCTTGACCGATGACCCGTCTATGCAGCAATTCATGAAGGCGAAGCAGCTTTTCCCTCTCTCCCTCGACGAGGCGGGTGAGCGGAATGCCAGTCCAGCGTGACACGATTTCGGCAATCTCTTCTTCCGTCACTTCCTCGCGCAGCAATTTCCCTTCACTTTGCTCACTGATTTCTTGCTCGAGCTGTTTGAGTTGCTTTTCCAACTGCGGAATGCGGCCATGGCGAAGCTCCGCCGCCTTGTTTAAATCATACTCGTTTTCCGCCTCTTCCAGTTCGCGTTTTGCCCGCTCGAGCGCCTCGCGCAAACGGCGGACGCGGTCAAGCGCCTCTTTTTCTTTTTGCCATTGCGCTTTCATGGCGTTCGCCTTTTCACGCAAATCGGCAAGTTCTTTTTGCAATGCCGCAAGCCGCTCGCGGCTCGCTTCATCCGTTTCTTTGCTTAAGGCCGCCTCTTCAATTTCAAGCTGCATGACGCGGCGCATCACTTCGTCCAGCTCCGACGGCATCGATTCCATTTCCGTCCGGATCGTCGCGCACGCTTCATCGACCAAATCGATCGCTTTGTCAGGCAAAAAGCGGTCAGAGATGTAACGGTCGGACAAAACGGCGGCCGCGACGAGCGCGCGATCGTGGATTTTCACTCCATGGTGCACTTCATACCGTTCTTTCAATCCGCGCAAAATCGAAATCGTGTCCTCGACACTCGGCTCTTGGACAAGCACTTGTTGGAAGCGGCGCTCGAGCGCCGGGTCTTTTTCGATGTATTGCCGGTACTCATCAAGCGTCGTCGCCCCGATGCAGCGCAGCTCGCCGCGGGCAAGCATCGGCTTGAGCATATTGCCGGCGTCAATCGCCCCTTCCGCTCTGCCGGCGCCGACGATCGTATGCAGCTCGTCAATAAATAAAATGATGCGGCCGTCGCTTTTTTTGATTTCGTTTAACACCGCTTTCAGCCGTTCTTCAAATTCACCGCGAAACTTTGCTCCGGCGACGAGCGCGCTCATATCAAGAGCGAAAATCGTTTTGTCTTTCAGCCCTTCCGGGACATCTTTGCGCACGATGCGTTGAGCGAGCCCTTCGACAATAGCGGTCTTCCCGACGCCCGGCTCGCCGATCAACACCGGGTTGTTTTTCGTCTTCCGCGACAAAATGCGGATGATGCGGCGAATTTCACTGTCGCGGCCGATGACCGGGTCGATTTTTCCCGCTTTCGCTTCCGCGACAAGGTCGCGCCCGTATTTTGCCAACGCTTCATAGGTTGCTTCCGGATGTGGACTCGTCACGCGTTGATTCCCCCTTACGTTTCTCACTGCCGCTAATAGTGCTTCCTTCGTCAGTCCAAACGACGCCAGCTGCCGAGCGACCGGCTCGGCGCCATGAGGCAACGCGAGCAGCACATGTTCGACCGATATGTACTCGTCTTGCATTCGCTTCGCTTCGTTTTCCGCCTCCTCAAGCAGCCGCGCTAAGGCGGGCGCAACATACAGCTGCCCGTCCGCCCCATGCACTTCAGGCTTTTGGCGAAGCTGGCTGCGAAGCCAGTCAGCGGCCTTTTCCTTGTCGGCGCCGGAAAGCTCCACGAGCCGCGGCGCCAGGCCGCCTTCTTGTTCGAGCAGCGCAATCAGGAGATGCTCGACATCAAGCTGTTGATGATGTCGTTCTTTGGCGAGCGACTGCGCCGCCATCAGCGCCTCTTGCAGTTTTTCCGTCAAACGGCTTGCGTCCATGCCGTTCCCTCCATTTGACCTTCTTTGACCATAAATCATTATAGCCGATCGCGAAGCACACGGCAAATCAAAAGCCACTCCATACTTGGAATGGCTTTTGTTGTGCTTCACGGTTTGCGCAAATACGTCCAATGCCGATTATGGTTCGACGTTTCCGGGAACGTATCGCCGGCTTTCAGTTTCAGCTTTTTCGGGTGTTTTACATTGTCGCCCGTTTCGCCGATTTCAATGTACACGCCGTTGTTCGGCGCTTTATCCCCTGGTTTGAAATGGCGCGGTTGGCCCATTTGTTTCATCCCCCTTGCTTCGATTGCATTTGTTAGCATTCCCGGTTTTGCCGCTGTTCATAAGAAGGGAAATGATGGGGCCGCCGCACACGGAGCGTCAAGCCTTCACAATAAAAACGTTTTTTCTCATGAAAATCCTTTTCCTTGCAAAGAACGAAAAAGGAACTCCCGAAACGGGAATTCCTTTTTCCTATAGGATCGACACTAAAATCGCTTTTTGGGCATGAAGCCGGTTGCCGGCCTGCTCAAATACGACCGAGTTCGGGCCGTCCATGACGCCGGCCGTCACTTCTTCGCCGCGATGGGCCGGCAGGCAATGCAAAAAGAGGTAATCGGGTTTGGCCGCTTTGGCGAGCTCTTCATTCACTTGGTACGGCTGGAACACTTGAAGCCGCTCGGCGCTTTCGCTTTCTTGGCCCATGCTCGTCCATACGTCCGTATAAATCGCATCCGCTCCGGCCACTGCCTCAAGCGGGTCGTGCGTCACAACAACTGTTGCTCCGGTTTTCTCGCCGATCTGGCGCGCTGCCTCGACGTATTCCTCCTTCGGCTCATAGCCTGGCGGACAGGCAATGAAAATATCCATTCCCACTTTGGCTGCGGCCGCAAGCAAGGCGTTGGCGACGTTGTTGCCGTCGCCGACATAGGCGAGTTTGACGCCTTGGAACGTTTTCTTCGCTTCGTAAATCGTCAGCAAATCCGCCAGCGCCTGGCACGGATGATCATCGTCCGTCAAGCCGTTGATGACCGGAACGGACGCATACTCGGCCAATTCCTCGACTTTTTGATGGGCAAACGTCCGAATCATCATGACATCGACGTATTGCGACAAGACGCGCGCCGTATCCGCAATCGTTTCACCGCGGCCAAGCTGCAAATCGTTGCCGTTTAAATACATCGCCTGGCCGCCAAGCTGGATCATGCCGACTTCAAACGACACGCGCGTGCGCGTTGAGGGCTTTTCAAAAATCATCGCCATTGTTTTGCCGGAAAGCGGCGCATACGGCACGCCGGCTTTTTGTTTCGCTTTTAAATCGGCTGCTAGCGCCAACAAGTCCATAATTTCGTCTGTTGAAAAATCGAGCAGCGTTAAAAAATCTCTCCCTTTTAATGACATCACTGCATTCATGCGATCACCGCCTGTTCTGCCTGTTTTTTCTTTTCCAACCAGCCGTGGATCGGCTGCACATCAAGATGATCCACATCGAGCGCCTGCAAGAAGAGCTTCAATGTCTCACGTTCCGTGAAGACGAGCAATTGTCGGGACAACGCAGTCATTCGTTTGTTTGCCTCGTCTTCCTCTTTGCCCAAGTTGATCACCGCGAGCGCCGTGTCGCGCTTCACCCAATCGGCAAACGGGACATCTGACACGATCACAAGCTGTTTCGCTTCGATTTCCGCGGCCAGCGTCTCATCGATGCCGCCAATCACATACATTTCATTGGCGTTTGCTTTCTTTCGCAAGTACGCGTAAAACGCTTTGTACGCCGCTTCTTCCTTCGTCGCGGCGATGCTGATGCCTTCACCGGTCGATTTCATCTCCGGTCCAACCATCGGGTCAACCCCCGGCAGCTTATGGGTCGAAAAGACCGGATACTTTAACACGGCGTACGGCATGACCTCCAATCCGCGAGCTTTTTCGTCAACGATGTCGACGAGTGATTTCCCAAGCAATAACTTTGTCGCAATTTGCGCCAATGGCACGCCGGTCGTTTTGCTGACGATCGGCACCGTCCGGCTGGCGCGCGGATTCACTTCCAGGACGTATACATTGCCGTCCGCAATGACGTATTGAATGTTCATGATTCCTTTAAAGCCAAGTTTTTTCGCAATCCGACCCGCATAGTCGATGATTTTCGCTTTTTCTTCGTCTGTGAGCGTCTGCGCCGGCAGCCAAGCATAGCTGTCGCCGGAGTGGACGCCGGCTTTTTCGACATGTTCGATAATCGTCGGCAGTAAAATGTCCGTCCCATCCGTGGCGATGTCGGCCTCCGCCTCTTTCCCGTCCAAATACGCATCGATCAAAATCGGATATGTCAACTCGCCTTGCTCAATCAAAGCGGCGAGCTGCGCCTCGCTATGGACGATAAACATGCCGCGGCCGCCGATGACATACGACGGGCGAAGCAGCACCGGGCAGCCGATCTCGGCCGCTTTGGCGGCGAGCTCCTCGGCGTTGTTCGCCATCAAGCCCGGTACGTGCGGGATGTCAAGCTCCTCAAGCAACTGGTAAAAACGATCGCGATCCTCAAGCTGGTCAATCATATCGTACGTGACGCCCAACAGCGGCACACCTGCTTCTTCGAGTCCTTTGACCAAATTGATTGCCGTCTGTCCGCCAAACTGAACGATGACATGCTTGATTTGTTCCGCTTCAATGACATCCAAGACGCTCTCTAAGGTAAGTGGCTCAAAGTAAAGGCGGTCGGCGACGGCAAAGTCCGTGCTGACGGTTTCCGGATTGTTGTTGATCATCACCGTTTCATAGCCTTCTTTTTGCAAGGCGAACACGCTATGAACGGAGCTGTAGTCAAACTCAATGCCTTGGCCGATGCGAATGGGTCCAGCTCCAATGATCAGCACTTTCTCCTTGCCGCTCGCTTTCTTCCGCTCGTCTTCGCCGAAATAGGTTGAGTAGTAATAATCCGTTTCCGAATGAAATTCGGCCGCGCACGTGTCGACCATTTTGTATGACGGCACGATGCCAAGTTCCTTCCGCTTGTTGCGCACATCAAGCTCCGTCACGCCCCACGTTTCGGCCAAAAAGGCGTCGCTTGCCCCTTTTTCTTTCAAGAAGCGCAACGTCGGCTCATCGATCGTATCGATCGTGGTGGCTGCCGCCTGTTTTTCGAGCGCCACGAGCCGTTCGAACGAAGCAAGGAAAAAGCGGTCGATTTTCGTCCATTCGTGAATGGCTTCGACCGCCACCCCGCGGCGGAGCAGTTCCAACATGGCGAAAAAGCGGCGGTCGTCTTTGTCGACAAGCAGCTGTTTCAGCTCGTCATTCGTTTTCGTCGAAAGCTCCGGCAAAAACAGTCCGTTGTTTTTTCCTTCGAGCGACTGCACCGCTTTTTGGAACGCCCGCTCCATATTGCGATCGATCGCCATCACTTCTCCGGTCGCTTTCATTTGCGTACCGAGCTTCCGGTCCGCGTGCGGGAACTTGTCAAACGGCAAGCGCGGAAACTTGACGACGACGTAGTCCAAGGCCGGCTCGAAGCTGGCGTACGTCGTTTTCGTCACCGGATTGACGAGTTCCGCGAGCGTATAGCCAACCGCCAGCTTCGCCGCAATGCGGGCGATTGGGTAGCCGGTCGCTTTCGAGGCGAGCGCTGACGAGCGGCTGACGCGCGGGTTGACTTCGATTAAGTAATATTGTTTGCTGTTCGGGTCAAGGGCGAACTGAATGTTGCAGCCGCCGATGATCCCTAATGCGGAAATGATCTTCACCGCCGACGAACGGAGCATTTGGTACTCCTCATCGGTCAACGTCTGCGACGGTGCGACGACGATCGAATCGCCCGTGTGGATGCCGACTGGATCGACGTTTTCCATATTGCAAACCGTGATGCACGTATTCGACTGGTCGCGCATCACTTCGTATTCAATTTCTTTAAACCCGGCGACGCTCCGTTCGATCAAACATTGGCGGATCGGGCTTTCGGCCAGCCCTTTCTCCACGAGCGCGAGAAACTGCTCCATGTTTTCGGCAATGCCGCCGCCCGTCCCGCCGAGCGTATACGCAGGACGAATAATGATCGGAAAACCGATTTGTTCGGCAAACGCGACCGCTTCCTCAACGCTTGTGACAATTTCGCTCTCCGGCACCGGTTCGCCAAGCTCATGCATTAACGCGCGGAACGCTTCGCGGTCTTCCCCGCGCTTGATCGCTTCAATCGGTGTTCCGAGCAGTCTCACCCCATACTTTTCAAGCACGCCGGCTTCATGCAGCTGAAACGCCAAGTTGAGCCCTGTCTGGCCGCCGAACGTGGCGAGCAGCCCGTCCGGGCGTTCTTTGGCAATAATCGCTTCGACCGCATCGACGGTGAGCGGTTCAAAATACACGGCATCGGCATGAACTTCATCGGTCATGATCGTCGCCGGATTGTTGTTCACTAAAATGACGCGGTATCCTTCTTCCTTTAAGGCGATGCACGCTTGTGTGCCGGAATAATCAAACTCGGCGGCCTGGCCGATGACAATCGGCCCCGACCCGATCAGGAGAATCGACTGAAGCGAAGAATCTTTAGGCATACACGTTCTCTCCCTTGAACACGGTTTGCAAAAATTCGTCGAAAATATAGCCGGTATCTTGCGGCCCCGGATGCGCCTCCGGGTGATATTGCACCGACAAAATCGGTTTATGGCGATGGACGATGCCTTCGACCGAGCCGTCGTTGACGTTGATGAAGCGGATGTCAAACGGCTTGCCCGCCAAGCTTTCCTCTTTGACGACGTAACTATGATTTTGCGATGTCATCATCACTTTTTGCTTCCCGGCGTCCCACACCGGCTGATTGGCGCCGCGGTGCCCGAAGCGGAGTTTTTCCGTATCCGCTCCGTACGCTAAGGCGACAAGCTGATGGCCAAGGCAGATCGCAAGCGTCGGATACCGGTCGATCAGCTGACGGATAGCGGGAAGCTGATGGCTTAACTGTTTCGGATCGCCCGGGCCGTTCGAGAGGACAAGCCCGTCCGGTTTCAGCGCGTCAATCGCTTCCGGCGCCGTATCATGCGGCACGACCGTCACCCGGCAGCCGCGTGCAAGGAGCGACTGCAAAATCGACTTTTTATAGCCGAAATCGATGAGCACCAAATGCGGCCCGGCTTCGCCGTATGTTTCGACCGTTTTCGTTGACACCGCGCGCACTGGAAACGCCGCTTCCTCATCAGCAACTGCTGGAATCGGCGACAAACTTAATTCCGCCATCATCGTCCCAGCGGTGCGGATTTCTTTCACAAGGGCGCGCGTGTCCACGTGCGTGAGAAGCGGAATGTTCCAATGCTGCAAGTATTCTGCCAAGCTGTATTTCGCCCCGTAATGAAATCCTGTGCCGCTCGCTTCGTAGACGACGACCGCTTCGACGTGCGGCCGCTTGCTTTCAAAATCGTCTTCATTAATGCCATAATTGCCGATCAGCGGGTACGTAAAAACGATGATTTGGTTTTTATACGACGGGTCGGTCAACACTTCTTGATAACCGGTCATGCCGGTGAAAAAAACGATCTCCCCGCTCACCTTTTCTTCAAGCGGAGCGGCGAGCTCGCCGCTGAACGTTTTTCCGCTCGCCACATGCAAGTACGCTTTCATTGGCGCCACCTCATCGTTTGAGTTTTTATAACCGTTCAAGAATTTTTATGCATGAACAGGAATAAAAATTAAGCCATCGGCCGTCCGTTTACAAGACAGCTGAGGCGTTGGCGTTGTTCAACACGTTTGTTAAAATGTCCACCGCTTCATCGATTTCCGCTTTCGTCACCACAAGCGGCGGCAGCAGGCGGATCACCTTCGGCCCCGCCGAGAGGACAAGCAAGCCGTTTTCATGAATCAATGGCAACAGCGGCGCGACGTCCGTTTGGCACTCGACCCCGACAAGCAGCCCGAGCCCGCGCACGTCCTTGACGATGTCAAGCGGGGCGAGCGCGTCATGGAGGCGCTCAAGCAAATAGCGGCCTTTCTCCTGCACTTCTTGCAAAAATACCGGATCGAACACCACTTCTAACGTCGCCTTGGCAGCGGCCATCGCGATCGGGTTGCCGCCAAACGTCGACCCGTGCACGCCAGGCCCAAACGACTCTTTCAAAAACGCTTTGCCGATCATCGCACCAACCGGAATGCCGCTTCCAAGTCCTTTCGCCACGGTGATGATGTCGGGCTCCACGCCGAAATGCTGGTAAGCAAACGGCTTTCCGGTCCGGCCGATGCCGGTTTGCACTTCGTCGATGATCAGAAGCGCCCCGTGCTGTTGACACAGCTCCGACGCTATTTGCAAAAACGCCGGATCCACCGGGCGGACGCCGCCTTCCCCTTGGACGACCTCAAGCATCACCGCGGCCACTTCTTCGTTCATTGCCTGCTTGAGAGCGTCGACATCATTCAGCGGCAAGTGAATGAATTCCGGAAGCAGCGGACCAAAACCGCTATGCACTTTCTCCTGCCCGGTCGCCGCCATCGTCGCAAACGTCCGGCCGTGAAACGATTGGGAAAACGTGATCACTTTGTGTCGTCCGGTATGTTTGCGCGCCAGCTTCAGCGCCGCTTCGTTCGCCTCGGCTCCGCTATTGCAGAAAAAGACGCAGTCGCCGGCGCTGTGGGCGACAAGCAAGGACGCGACCTCTTCTTGAATGGGAATCGTAAACAAGTTCGATACGTGCCAATATTGATTCAGCTGCTTTTCAATCGCCTTTTGGACGTGCGGATGGCGATGGCCGAGATTGCAGACGGCAATGCCGGAGACAAAGTCGAGATATTGTTTTCCGTTTACATCGGTCACAACCGTCCCTTCCGCGGCTTGGGCGGCGATCTTCCAACGGTTGTATGTCGGAAACAGCGCGCTCATAAATATACCCCCACTTCTTTGCGAATCGTTGTGCCGTGCCATGTTCCGTTCTGGTAAAACGTCGTTTTGCCGCTGACGATCATCACCTCGGGCAGCGCATCGGACAGGGCGGACAGCGCCGCTTTCACTTTCGGAATCATCCCGCCCGTGATGACGCCGTCTTCGATCAGTCGTTCAATCGTTTCCGCCGTCGCCTCGGCCACGAGCGCGCCGTCTCGCAAAATGCCGGGCACGTTCGTCACAAACGCGAGCTGGCTGGCGCCGATAGCGGCCGCGACCGCCCCAGCCGCCGTGTCGGCGTTAATGTTGTATGTTTGCCCGTTTTGATCGATGCCAAGCGGCGAAACGACCGGAATGTAGCCCGCCTCAAGCAGCGTGCGCAAAAGACGGGAGCGAACCGTTTTCACACGGCCGACATAGCCAAGTTTAGCAAAGTCAATCGGTTCAGCTTCGAGCAGCCCCCCGTCCACACCGGAAACGCCGACCGCCGGCAAGCCGTTCTGCCTGAGCATCGCCACAAGCTGTTTGTTCACTTTGCCGGAGAGCACCATTTCCACAACGGCAAGCACCTCTTTCGTCGTTTTCCGCAAGCCGTTGACAAACTCGCTCGGCACCGCCAGTTTTTTCAACATTTGCCCGATTTCCGGCCCGCCACCGTGGACGATGACGACATCCATCCCTTGTTCCCGCATCATATTCACGCTGGCAAAAAAGGCGGGAGACAGCTCATCGAGCACGCTGCCGCCGCATTTGATGACGACCGTTTTCCCCATCTTTCTCTCTCCTTACGTCCGATAGCTGGCGTTGATTTTCACATAATCGTACGTCAAGTCGCAGCCCCACGCGACGCCGAAGCCATCGCCCAAGTGCAAATCCACCTCAATGACGACCGTCTCTTGTTGCAAATACGCCGTCGCTTCTTCTTCCGAGAACGGCTGCGGCTCGCTTCCTTTCAGCATCACAATCGGCCCGATCGCGACATCAACATTGTCCGGATCAACGTCAGCGTCCGCATAGCCGATCGCGCCGATGATCCGCCCCCAGTTGGCATCCGCGCCGTAAACGGCCGTTTTCACTAAGTTGGAGCCAACGATTTGCTTCGCGACTTTTTTCGCCTCATCGTCCGTTTTCGCGCCGCGCACGCGCACTTCAATGAGCTTCGTCGCCCCCTCGCCATCTCTGGCGATTTGCTTCGCCAAGTCTTCGCACGTTTTCCGCAGCGCCTCGTAAAAGTGTTCCCAATCCGGATGATTCGGCGTCAGCTCGTCATTTCCGGCAAGACCGCTTGCCATCACCACAACCATGTCATTCGTCGACGTATCGCCATCGACGGTAATTTGATTGAACGATACATCGGTAATCGACCGGAGCGCATCATGCAGCACCGCCGAAGAAATGTTGGCATCGGTCGTAATGAACGCGAGCATCGTCGCCATGTTCGGATGGATCATCCCCGATCCTTTCGCCGCCCCGCCGACGGTGACCGTTTTCCCATCGACGGTCGTTTGGTAACAGGCGCGCTTCATCACCGTATCCGTCGTTAAAATCGCCGTTTGAAACGCCTCAGCATCCGCCATCGTCGCCCCTGGAACAAGCTTTTCGATGCCCGCGCGAATTTTTTCCATCGGCAAATATTCCCCGATCACGCCCGTTGAAGCGACGGCCACATGGTGCAGCGCCAGGCCAAACTGTTTCGCGCACAGCTCGCGCATTTCATAGGCGTCGCGAAGCCCCTGCTCGCCGGTGCAGGCGTTCGCGCATGCACTGTTGACGATGACCGCCTGCAATTTTTGTTCTACAGCGAGGCTCGCCTGCGTCACTTTGAGCGGCGCCGCCTGGAAATGGCTTTGGGTATACACAGCGGCGGCTGAAGCTGGCACGTCGCATAGAATAACCCCTAAATCTTTTTTCGAATAGCGCAGCCCGGCGTGCACCCCAGCCGCTTGAAATCCTTTCGGCGTGACGACCGTTCCATCGGCGACCGCCGTTACTTGCGCCGTTTGTTTCGTCGCTGTCATTGTTCGTTCCCCTTCCCTCACGGATAGATCGGCAAGGATTGGAGGCCCTCGGCCTCATCCCACCCCATCATCAAATTGAAGTTTTGCACCGCCTGCCCGGCAGCGCCTTTCATTAAGTTGTCGATCACCGACACGACCGTCACCCGTCCCGTCCGTTCATCGTAGGCGAGGCCGATGTCGCAATAATTTGAGCCGTACACTTCTTTCGTCGCCGGAAATTGCCCGACCTTGCGAACGCGGATAAACGGCGAACCTTCATAACTTGTTTTATATAAATCTACCAAATCGTTTGGCGAAATCGGTTGTTTCGCCTTCGCATAGATCGTCGCCATAATGCCCCGTGTCATCGGAATCAAATGGGTGCTGAACGTAATCGGCTCCATCGCTTCATTCCACGTTTGCAGCGTTTGCTCAATTTCCGGAATGTGCTGATGGACGTTCACTTTATAAATTTTCACGTTTTCGTTCACTTCGGAAAAATGCGTCCCAAGCCCTGCTTTCCGCCCCGCGCCCGATACGCCGGACTTGGCGTCAACGATGATCGAATCTTCCTGAATCAATCCTTCTTTGACAAGCGGCGCCAAGCCAAGCAGCGTCGCCGTCGGATAACAGCCCGGGTTGGATAGGAGCACGGCCTCGCGCACCGCCTCCCGATTCCACTCGGTCAGCCCGTACACCGCCTTTTGCAAATATTCCGCTGGCGCCGCCTCGCGTCCGTACCATTGTTCGTACACCGCTCCGTCTTTCAAACGGAAATCCCCGGATAAATCGATCACTTTCACTCCCCGATCCACGAGCGCCGGCGCCCACTCCCCGGACACCCCGGGCGGCGTGGCGAAAAAGACCGCATCGTAACGGGAAAGCGCCTCGATTTCAAGTTTATGCAACACCGCACCATCGACCGAACCGACGTGCGGGAAACTTTCCGATACATGAACCCCGTCCTGCGACGACGAGAAAACGTCGCAGCGGCTCACATGCGGATGCCCGTGCAACAAGCGGAACAACTCCGCGCCGCTGTACCCCGTCGCCCCGATAATGGCTACGTTCATCATGTTCCCCCTCACCCGTATGCCTCATGTAGTTCTCATTATAATACTGTATAAAAATAAAATCAAATGTATATTTAATAATTTTCGAGGATTTTTTTCTTGCCCCTCCCTAAGTCTATGGGAAACGAATACCGATTTGTCCCGGCAGCCAAGGTGCATCCTTGACTCCATCACCCTCATGTTCTCGGGATGCAAAGACTTTCACAAACGATTCCATCGATGTTCAACAAGTTTTCAATCTTTCCACTATCCTTATATTGACTTCCCTCTTTTTTCCTGTACACTTTTATATAGCGATACATTTTACGTAAGGTTGTGATCGAATGAACGAGATTGAATCTCGTGAATGGCAGAAGTGGCTTACACCGCTTGGGCGCGATCTTCACCTTGAGAAGGGAACGTACTTGTTTCAAGAAGGGGAAAAAGCAGACGACATTTACTATATCCAATCGGGGAAAATCCAAATCAGCAAAATGGACATGGACGGACGGGAGCTCGCGCTGCGCATTTGCAGCGAGGGCGATTTGATCGGCGAGCTGACGCTGTTTTGCCCTGGCGCCCGCTACATGCTGACGGCGAAAGCGCTCGAAGACAGCGTCGTTTCCGCCATTCCGCGCGAAAGGCTCGAACAAGAGCTCGCCAACAATCCGACGCTGGCGATCGAGCTCATGAAATGGATGAGCGTCCATTTCCGCAAAACGCAGACGAAATTCCGCGACTTGATTTTACACGGCAAAAAAGGAGCGCTCTATTCAACGCTCATCCGTCTGTGCAACAGCTACGGCGTGATGAAAGAAGACGGCATTTTGATCAACGTGCCGCTGACGAACCAAGAGCTCGCCAACTTTTGCGGCACCGCCCGTGAAGTCGTCAACCGCATGCTCGGCGACTTGCGGAAAAAAGGAGTCATCTCCGTGCAAAAAGGAAAAATTTGCGTCCACAACTTGCAATATTTGCGTGACGAAATCGCCTGCGAAGGCTGCCCGCCCGAGCTGTGCCGCATTGACTGACGGGCGGGTGCGGCAAAAAAAGGAGCTGACCCAAAAGAGCGGTAATGTTCCTATTTAGGGCGACATGGAAAAACAGGCCACCACGAAAAACCCGGTAAAACCAAGGGTTTCAGAGGTGGTCTCTTTCACATACTTCGGTTAAATTTCACCAAAAAGGGGGCTTTTGAGTCAGCCCCTTTTTGCTCTTTTCGGAGCAATCATTCACACCGCACCTTACTTCACTATATCGCGATCCATCCAACTCAGACGGCCATCGTCTCCATTAAAAAAGATAACAAAAAATGCGCAAATACACACCTCTCGCTGCCCTGTAGGCAAATACGATGTTTACTGATGATGATCGTTAAGAAAAGAAAACAAGCCCACAAACAAAAAAATCCCCCCTAGCGTTTTATAAGTGCTTATATATTCTTTTAACATTTGCAAATATTCTTGAGAATCCACAGATCCCCCCATGGATCGAACCCAGGATGAAGCAAAACGACTCCCTAATTCAGGACTATTTAACATCAACCACAATCCGATGAGAGAAAGAACGAGTGAAACAAACTTCATTTTGTTTGGACTTTTTAAAATATTCATTTTGCATCCCCCTTTTTAACTATCCGTTATGCTTAAACGAAACACAAAAAACAGAAGCAAGTTCCATCAGGAAACTTGCTTCAATATTTCTATAAATAACGGAACACAGAACATTACTCATAGTAATAAAAACATACCCCTACAGGCTTAGCAGCATATCCATACCCTACTTTAGAATCCCATCCAATAAGTGGGTCGTACCAAACTTCAAAGTTATAAACTTTGTAATACGGTCTAGCTATTATGGTATAGGTTTTTCCTGCTGGAACTTGAATTTGATAAGTGTCTGTAACTTCATAAGATTTTGTTACGTTAAATCCCAACGCTGCCGAAACTGTTTCAGCGCTTATATTTGTGTTCGATGACCATGTGGCAGAAACCCCTTGTTTTATAGACATGGTAGCTGTTGATGGTCCTTTAAAAGTAGATTGTCTTATTATTTCTGTTCCACATGCTTCACTAGTAGTAATGTTTTTTAGATAATAACCCGTTCCTAATTGTGGAGTCACCACAGGACGATCCCCTGGAAGGGATGACTCTTGTGCTTGAGTGTATGCGATTGAAACCCCAACTAGTTTTTTCCCTTTTGGTCCAGGAACAGAAGTTTCTAATCTTTTAAGAAATTCTAGGTCTGTTATTTCAACCACCTTGTTCCCGCTTTGAGATACGACCACACTCGATTCTTTCGCTCTATCTAAAAACCCATTTACTGTCACATTCGTCTTGCTACTGAGTGAACATCCTGCATTTGAAGTCCCTTCTTCGGCAGAAGCGATGATACTGCCACCCAGCAACAGACCGAAAACTAACGAAAAAGAAAGGATTGATTTGAGAAGATCTTTTATCATTATAACCTCTCTCCAATTACAAAAATTATGTCCTCCAAAAGCAGCCAAGCAACGCGATCTGCCCACTATCTCTAAGCGCGAAACATTTTGACGGCAACTATTCGCACCCCCTTTTTTTAACCTTTATTTTACAATTAGATTATATTTCGCCTTTACTAAAATTGTCAATAAAAATTTGAATTGTTTGTTTTTTTTGTCACATAAAGTAAGATTTTTAAGCTTTATCGAGTTGTTTTTTGGCTCATCACCAAATTTTGTGATTTAGTGACAAAAAAGAGAAAGCACTGACGAGATCCTGGCCATAATGTTAGCGGTGAAATCAACATTAAGGAAGTCTCGTAAGGGCTTTCGATACCACTAGGATTGCTAGAATTGAAAACGATTGATTTCCCACTCATGTTGAGTGACTTCCATGCGAACCACTGGGAAGTCGAACACTTGGCGAATGTCTACTTGAAGTGGATCGACATGTTCTAATTTTTATTTATTTGAGAGCGAGCATAGAAGAAGAGGTAGGCTTTTGAAACGACCCTTTGCAAAACCGTTACAAGGAATTCATGCCCATTTCACATCATGCTTGTGCAATGAAAAAGCAATACCGCCTAACCAAAAGAAAAAACCCCAAACGGTCATGGATGCCTCCCGTTTGGGGTTCGCTCAAGAGTAGAGCACGATCATCGCGATGAAAAAGTACGCCGCGTTGGCGATTTCCAGCATGCCAAGTTTCATGATCGGCAGCGACTTGCCATATAAATAGACGGCGCGGATGACGCTCGGCGCGTAGGCCAAGACGGCGAACGGCTCGCCGATGGCGATGAGGCCGACGATCAACAGGGCGTGGTAGCCCCATGACAGCCATTTGTACCGCTCGTTTTTCTTTTCGCGAATCATCGTTTTTACGTAAAACGTGCTGCCGATGAAAAAGAGGAAGGAAAACAGGGCGAGTTCAAACGCTTCGATCGTCAACGCCCCGCGTCCGGCGTAAAAGGCGGCGAGGCCGCCGATGCAAAACGCTGCGATGGCGGCTACATCATTCCAAAAGGCGCGATCGTTCTTTTTCTTGCTGTAGTACGTGTTCACCAAGAAAAACGGCACCATGGCGAGCCCGAAGTAGAAAAGCGCCGGCTGTTGCCAAAGAGAGACGGCAAGCGCCGCGGCGGCGATGGCACCATAGCGGGCGGCGGCGGGCACGTACGGCTCTTTCCGCTTCGTTTTCACCGCCATCAAGAGCGGATACGTCGCCAAATAGAGCGCAAGCCAGGCGACAAAGAGCGGCGCGTGAATCCACGAAAGCCCACCGGCGTACGCCCCGAGCCAAAACGGGATGATGAGCATCGCCCAGGCGCCGTGTTGTTTTGGCATCACCCATTTGCTTTTGTTCGCCATCCGTCTCATCCTCCGCTTACCGGTGGAATAAAGGCGACCGTGTCGCCGGCGTGAAGCGGCGCTTCGTCGCGGACATACTCCTCATTGACCGCGGTCATGACGCGCCCGAGCGAGACGCCATAGCGCTCTTCCACTTCGTCTTTCAGTTTTTTCACCGTTTCCGGAACATTCGGCCACATCACTTCCCGCTCGCCGATTTGCTCGCCCAAATGGGCGAAAAACAATAGACGGATCATTCCTCTTTCACCTCCGGTTTTCCGGACGGATACGCCGTTGTTTCCAACTGGTCGCCCACCCAGGCGCTTCCGTCCTCCCATTGCTCTTTTTTCCAAATCGGCACGATTTGCTTGATCCGCTCAATGGCATAGCGGTTCGCCTCATACGCTTCGGCGCGGTGCGGCGAGGAAACCGCGATGACGACGGCGATGTCGCCGATCTTAAGCCGCCCGATCCGGTGGGTGATGGCGGTTTTCGCCCCTGGCCATTTCTCCGCAATTTCCGCCCCGATTTGCGCGAGCATTTTCTCGGCCATCGACACGTACGCCTCATATTGCAAAAAGAGCGTCCTCTTGCCGTTCGTCCATTCGCGCACCGTGCCGGCAAAGACAGCGACCGCCCCCGCTTCCGGACGCATCACTTTTTTCATCACATCCTCGACCGAAATCGGCCGGTCGGTAATGGCAAACAACGGTTCTGTCATGTTCGTGTTCTCACCTCGTTCATGAGCCATGGAATATATTCGTCATCATCGGCCAGCGAAAACACCGGGTGCGCTAGCGGCCCTTCGAGCGGCTCCCAGGCGATGACGGCGCGGATGTTGGCGAGGTGCTGAAGCGACGCCCAATCTTCCCAAGTGCGGACGAGCACGACTTTCGGGTGCCGCTCTTGTTTGTAGCCTTCGACCAACACGAGATCGAGCCGAAGCGGCGCATAAAGCGCCAACACATCATCCAACCGCCACAACGGGCGGCGGAGATGAAGCTGCAAAAGCCCGTCTCCTTCCACCGCCGTTGCCACCGCCCCGGCCCGCTCATGGCGGACGGAATCGACGCCTTCCGGCCGCGCGGGCTCGCCGCCATGGCCGTGGTGCTTCACCGTCCCGACGCGCCATCCTTCCCGGACAGCGGCCGCCACCCATTTTTCCATAAGCGTCGTTTTGCCGCTATGTTTATAGCCGACGACTTGCCAGACGTTCATTCGCTTGACCCCTCATCGTCATCCAAAAGCCACACTTCCACCTCATCGCCAACCGCAAACCCTCTCGTTCCGCCCGGCAGCACCATCAAGGCGTTCGCAAAGGCAAGCGAGGTGACGATGTTCGACTTGTCCATGCCGACCGGCTTCACGACAAGCCGACCGTCAACCGCCTCGACCCGGCTGCGCACGAAGCGGGTGAACGGGTTCGGCTTCGGAAAATCGGCGCCAAGGGTGGCTTTCGCTTTTTTCAAATACGGCTTGGCCGAAAACAGCCGCGTGCGCACGACCGGGCGGACAAACAGTTCATAGCCGACGTAGCACGCCGACGGGTTTCCGGATAGACCGAACAGCAGCTTGCCATCAATCTCGGCGACGGTCGTCACGCTCCCCGGGCGCATGGCGATTTTGTTAAACAACACGTTCGCTCCGAGCCGCTTGTAAATGGCGGGCAAATAATCGAAATCCCCGACCGAGACGCCGCCGGTCGTAATGAGCATGTCCACTTGGTCGAGCGCCTGGCGCACGGCGTGAAAGCACGCGTCGAGGTCGTCGGCCAGCTGGCCGAAATAAATCGGCTCGGCGCCGCTTTTGAACACCTGCGCCTCGATCATGTAGGCGTTGCTGTTGCGGATTTTTCCCGGCACAAGCGGTTCAGAGACGTCGAGCAGTTCGCTTCCAGTCGCAAAAATGCCAATCCGCGGCTTTTTCGCCACCTTCACTTCGGCGTAGCCGAACGTCGCCAAGAGCGCCGCCACCCCGGGATTGATGCGCGTTCCTTTTTCGACAAGCGGCTGCCCTTTTTTCGCATCTTCCCCTTGAAACGAAATGTTGTCGCCAGGGCGGAACGGGCGTTTAATGGCCATATACGTTTTTCCATCCCGCTCGTACTGTTTGGCGAGCTCCAACATGACGACCGCATCGCATCCTTGGGGAATTTGCGCCCCGGTCATCAAGCGCACCGCTTGAAACGGGCCGACGGGCTGCTTCGCCACTTGCCCGGCGCCGATCGTTTCAATGACTTCAAACTCGACCGGATGGTCAAGTCCCGCTCCTTCCGAGTCGGCGGCGCGAATGGCAAATCCGTCATACGGCGAGCGGTCAAACGGCGGCACGTCATGGTCAGCACGCAAATCTTCGGCCAAATAGCGGCCATACGACTGGCGAAGCGGCACTGTTTCCTCTTCTCCCACTCCGGCATAACGCATCACCCGATCGATCGCTTCCGATACAGGAATCGGGGTTCGTCTTTCGACCATCTCTCTCTCTCCTTTCGATCATACGGCTGGCGGCAACCATATCGTTCTTTCAACGTTGTTGCCATTGTTGCAGCTGTTTTATGCCTTCTGCCAACTTTTCATCAACGACGCTCGCATCGGCAATATGCCGCAAAATCATCTCCCGCGTTTCGCCAAACAAAGCGGCGGACTGTTCGAGCTCTTTCCTCACTTTATCCGCATAGCGGTATTGTTCCTGAATATAGTTTAGCACGTCTTGGGCTCGATTTTCGACTTGATCGATCAGCTCCATCATCGCCGACCATTTGCGAGCTGTATGGATGCTCATTTGGACAACCGTTTCGATCAAAGATGAAATGGCTTCCGTTTGCTCTAGCGACCGCTCGATTTCCTGCTGCACGGCATCGGTTAGCTGGTGAATCGTTTCCGTGCTGTCCGCCGTATGCTCAGCCAATTTCCTCACTTCAGCGGCGACGACGGAAAACCCTTTGCCATGCTCCCCGGCGCGAGCGGCTTCGATCGAGGCGTTTAACGCGATCAAATTCGTCTGGCCAGCGATTTCTTTGATCACTTTCACAATTTGTTCAATTTCTTGCGAGCGGCCGCGCAACCGATGCATCGCGGCCGATGTCGTTTCCATCTCACTGCCGAGCCGCCCCATCGCCTGCTCCATTTCTTCCGACATGCGGATACCTTCTTTTGCGGCTGCGACCATCTGACCCGCCGTCTCCACCAACGCGTTCCCTTGTTCGCATAAACGGTCGGAAATCGCATATGATGACTTGCTGAGCGTACTGACATTATCAACCTTTTCTTTCGTTCGGTCAACCAGCTGGCCTAATACATGGTGTTGCCCGTTGACCACCTCATGCTGGTGAACGATTTCCTGCAACTCCCCGAGCAATCCTGCCACCGTCTCATGAATGGCTTCCTTTTGTCTCGTGAGCTCTTCTTTCATCTCAGCGAGTTGCCGCTCCAGTTCTGTTTTTTCCTCCTCCCACTGCCTTCCCTTCACCAACGCCCACATATCCGTCTCCCCTTTTCCTTCTCTTGATTGGCTTCTGTTGTCAACACGTTGTATGTTATCTGCTGAACATGTCCGTTCTCATCCACGAAAGCAGACACCGCCTCTGCAAAGAGTCAGCAGAAGTCTGCTTTTTTTCATTGTACGATAAAGAAGAAACGTGCTGTTGTGACGTTTATCACATGGATCGATGTCCACTTTTTTTTACGTATGTGAGATCCGTCACAACACCTTCGCGGAAAACACGGTATGCTGAAGCTGTAACGATTGGATCAATGGAGGGATGGATGAATGGAACAGCGGTTTACTGAACAATCATTGATTGGCGATATTGTTACTCAATTTCCGAAAGCAGCTGATTTGTTTAAAGCGCGGCGCATCGATTTTTGCTGCGGCGGACAGCGCCCGTTAAAAGAGGCC
Organism: [Bacillus] caldolyticus; assembly: GCF_003595605.1. Taxonomy (NCBI): domain Bacteria; kingdom Bacillati; phylum Bacillota; class Bacilli; order Caryophanales; family Anoxybacillaceae; genus Geobacillus; species [Bacillus] caldolyticus. The sequence continues at coordinate 1,201,198 of NZ_CP025074.1, forward strand.
ATCGAAGAGCGTGGACTGGATGGCGAAGCGCTCCTTCGCGAGCTGAACACCCTTTACGCGGAGGCGCAAAACAAGCCGACGGGAAACTGGAACGAAGCGCCGCTCGACGAACTCGTCGATCATATTGTAAGAACGCATCACCGCTATTTGAACGAGGAACTGCCGCAGCTCAGCCCATATGTCACGAAAGTGTTGCGCGTGCACGGCATGCACCATCCACATCTGTCCCAAGTGCATAAACGGTTCCATGAGTTAAAAACGGAGCTTGAGCAACACTTGATTAAAGAGGAAACGGGCGCATTCCCGCTCATTTTGCAATTTGCCGACAACCCATCGCCGGAAAACCGGGAAGCGGTCGAGCGAGCCGTCCGCGAACTGGTCAATGAACATGACGCAGCCGGCGATTTGATGAAAGAAATTCGCGACATCACCAACGACTTCACCCCGCCGGAAGATGCGTGCGGCACGTATCGGCTCGTCTACAGCCGGCTCGCGGCGCTTGAAGACGACTTATTTACGCACATCCATTTGGAAAACAATATCCTCTTCCCGCGCGTGTTGGCGGCGGTGAAGGTTTAAAGGAAGAAAGACGCCGATTCGCACTTCCGAAAACATAAACCAAAAACGGGATCGCTTCTTCTATGAAAAGAGCGCTCCCGTTTTTCTTCATCCCCCAATATACGACATTTCAATTTTCGGGCGCTGTTTCGCTGTCTCTGCCGTCCGTTCTTCTGAATAGCGGTCTGTCCGCTCGCTCCAGATGGCGGCGATCAGCGCCTTCAGCTCTTCTTTCCCCGCGCCGGCGCGCAGTTTGTCTTTCAACGACACGCCCTCAGAAGCAAACAAACACGTGTACAGCTTGCCATCGGCGGAAATGCGCGCCCTCGTGCAGCTCCGGCAAAACGTTTCCGTCACCGAGGCGATAAAGCCGACTTCTACGTTCGTGCCCGCGTACCGGTAGCGGCTCGCCACTTCGCCGAAGTACGCTTTTTCAACCGGTTCAAGAGGGTGCATGGCGTTGATTTGTTCATACATCTCTTTTTTCGTCACGACATGGGAGTAATCCCAGCCGTTCGTGGTGCCGACATCCATAAATTCAATCAAGCGGAGCGGAATGCCTTGTTCTTTGAAATAGGCCGCCATCGGCACGATTTGCGAGTCGTTCCACCCTTTTTTGACGACCATGTTCACCTTGACGCCGAGCCCCGCCGCCCGGGCGGCTTCGATGCCTTTCAACACCGGGGTGACGCCGACGCCGATGCCGTTCATTTTTCGGAAAATGTCATCATCCAACGCATCCAAGCTGACGTTGACGCGCTTCAACCCGGCTTCTTTCAGCCGCTGCGCCCATTTCACTAAATGGACGCCATTGGTCGTCAAGCCGATATCGCGCAGGCCGGGAATCGCAGACAGCCGCGCAACAAGCGCGTCCAAATCGCGCCTTAAGAGCGGCTCGCCCCCTGTCAGGCGGATTTTTTCGACGCCCAGCTCGACAAAGCATTCCGATAGAAGCGCCATTTCCTCGACCGTCAACAGCTCGCCTTCCGCCAAAAAGCGAAAATTCGGCCCGAACACTTCGGCCGGCATGCAATAGACGCAGCGAAAATTGCATTGGTCGATCACTGATAACCGCAAGTCGCGAAGCGGGCGGGACAGGCGGTCCATGACGTTCGTTCGGTTGCGCTCGCTCATCGCGCTCCCTCCTTTCTGTTTCGTTCGCCTCATGATGTTGCCAGGCGGCTTTTTTTATTCCCGTAAACGACCGAGTTTCGTCGCAAAGACCAATAAACTGAATGACAATCCGATCGTGACCGCCACCCATGCCCACGCTAACTCCATTCGCCCCGATTCCATGGCCATATAGACGGCGGTCGGGATCGTTTGCGTTTTTCCTGGAATATTGCCGGCAAACATGAGTGTTGCGCCAAACTCCCCGAGGCTGCGGGCAAACGACAGCACTGCCCCGGATAATAACGCGTGTCTGGCAAGCGGCAGCGAAATATGCCAAAACACTTGGCGCTCATTCGCCCCATCGATGCGCGCCGCCCCTTCAATGGTTGGATCGACCGCTTCGAGCCCGGTTTTGGCCGCCTGATACATGAGCGGGAATGACACGACCACGGCGGCCATCACCGCGGCACCGGGCGTAAACAGTACGGTCGTATGAAATGACGTTTCGATCCACTGGCCGATGGGGCTATGTCGGCCAAACAAGACGACGAGCAAAAAACCGACGACCGACGGCGGCAACACGAGCGGCAACATAAACACCGTCTCCACCACTGTCTTGCCGCGAAACCGGCGGCGCGCCATCCGCCTCGCCGCCGCTGTCCCTAAGACCGCGACAATCAAGCCGGCGAGGAGCGATACTTTGATCGATAACCAAACCGGTGACCAAAACGATGTCATAGGTCAGCCTCTCTTTGTTCCATCTCCATCCTACTATACGAAAACGAGCAGGCAAACGCTGTGACACTGCTCACATTGATTGTATCATATGGGAGGGGAAATCCGGGTTAGAAAAATTTGTGACAACCTGCACAAAAAAAGTGACAAACGGTGATTTTTTTCACTCTGTCCTTACTGTGATGTTTTTTACAATAGAAGTAGCCGAACAAATGGAGGTGTCAATCATGGAACGGCAAAGCCAACTAGTGGAGAAACGCGATTTTTCCCTCTTGCGCTCATGGCTGCAATCGTCGAAAAAAGTGATTCCGTTGCGCAAGCACTCCTTTTTGTTCCAAGAAGGGATGCCGGCCAATGAATTGTATTTGATCCTCTCTGGCAAAGTGCAAGTAAGCAAAATTTGTCCGGACGGAAAAGAAATGTGCTTCCGCATTTGCGGAAGCGGGGAAATCGTTGGTGAATTGACACTGTTTACGAACGATGCACACTACTTGTTGACAGCCAAGGTAATAGAGCCAGGCGAAGCGGCAGTCATAAACAAAGAGGAACTGGAACAGCAGCTGCTGATCAATCCGCCCCTTACCTTTGAATATATGCGCTGGATGAGCAAGCATGCCCGGCGGACACAGACGAAATTCCGCGATTTGATTATGAACGGAAAAAAAGGGGCGCTCTATTCGACGCTCATTCGCCTTTGCAACAGTTATGGCGTCTCGCTTGAAGATGGAAGCATTTTGATCGACGTCGCATTGAAAAACCAAGATTTAGCCAACTTTTGCGGCACAACGCGCGAAAGCGTTAATCGGATGCTCAACGCCTTGAAACAGAAAGGGATCATCTCGATGGGGCGGGGGAAAATTACGGTTCATGATTTAAACTATTTGAAAGCGGAAATCCAATGCGAAGACTGTCCGCCGGATATTTGTTGCATTGAGTGAGCGGCGCACCGTAGTTAGGAGTCTGTCTGATCGTTCCCCTTCGATACACAGCAACGACCAAGCCATTTTGGCGCGCTGATTAGAAGAGCGCCCGACCGACCGTTGTTCGCGGCCTGCCGGACGCTCTCTTTTTTTCGATTGTGATGCGAATCACTTCTTTTTCTTTTCACCGCCGTATAATAAGAGCTATAGGGCTTTAGGCGGCTATCTCCCGTTTAGGGAAATGGGGAAACATTAATGTCCGCTTGTTTCTGAGCCGTCGTCTTCGCCCGTTTCGGTCACTTTCAGCATGGCGACGGCTCCTTTTTGTGCATGGTTAAACTGATGAGTGACGATCGGGTATGTTCCCGATTTGCGCCGTCATTTCAACGCGGACATCATGCGGGCCGATCCGCTCCATTTTCAACGGCACCGGTGCTTGGTTCACTCCTTTATGCGCCGCTGACATGTTCGTAGCAGACTGTTGCGTAGTTGCCGCTGTTCCGTTTTTATTTTCCGCCTTTGCCTCTCCTCCTCCCCCGTTGCTGCATGCGGCCAGAAGCGAAGCGGCTAACGCGGCGGACAATAACGAAGACATCCTTCGTTTCATCGTTCTCCCCCCTTAGATGATTTGATTTACACCTTTAACGTACGGCATTTTCACTTCTTCCCTGGTGATTTGTATCACCAACAGACAGCCATGTTTGAATGATTTGTGAAATAATGAGCAATATATTTTAATCATGTAACAATAGTGAAACGCATACTCACATTGAATAACAGAAAAACACGCCCAAATAAAAAAAGAGGCTAAAAGCAAACAAGCTTTCAGCCTCTCTATACGGTATTCCATTCAAGAAGCGAACCGGTTCGCCGGTTCGCCGGCTTTTTTGCCAAATACGAGCCGGTTCAGCAAGAAGCAAATAAGGGTAAACAAGCTAAGGAGCAGAAAACCGAGCACGTACGAACCTGTTGCATCTTTAATGATCCCCATGACAATCGGCGGAAAAAAGCCGCCAAGTCCGCCCCAGGCGCCGACAAGGCCGGTGACGGCGCCCGTTTCGGCTGGGAACAGCTGCGGCACGAGTTTGAACACCGCACCGTTGCCCAGCCCAGACATCACGGCCACAAACAAACAAGCCGCTGTCATCACCCAAATATTTTCCATTCCAAACGCGATCACCAACGCGCCGATTGTCATTCCAGCGTAGACGAACGTCAACACCCGTTCAGCTCCGATTTTATCGCCAAGATAGCCGCCGACTGGCCGCGCGAGCGTAGCGAGTACAGTAAACCCAGCCGCGCGCATCCCAGCATCCACTGGCGTCAACCCATACAAGTCAACGAGCAGCGACGGCAAGTAAATGCCGAAAGCGACAAACGCCCCGAACGTAACAAAGTAAAAGAGCGACAACGTCCACGTATGTTTATATTTCAATACCGACAGCGATTCACGCACCGTTTTTTGTTGTTTCGGTTTCGGCATATCCGGTGTGAAAAACCAAACGAGAACGAGCATGACGACAACCGGAATGATCATCCCCCAAAAAGCCCAAGGCACACCAAACGCTGCGGCAATCGATGGAACGGAAAACGCAGCAACCGCCGTGCCGAAGTTGCCCATCGCGTTAATCCCAAGCGCCGTCCCTTGCTTTTCCGGCGGAGTCAAGCGGGAAACGAACGTCACCGAAATGGCGAACGACGTTCCGGCCATGCCGATGAAAAACGCCCAAAACAGAAGCATCGCATACGAATCTGCAAACCCTGCGCCAACAAGCGGAATGACAAGAAACAAGAGCAGCAGCGAAAACAGCCTGCGCCCGCCGATCCGGTCCGTCCAAATGCCAAGCGGCAAACGCATGATCGAGCCAAGCAGCACCGGAATGGCGACCAAAATGCTTTTTTGCGTCGATGTCAGCCCGTACATTTGCTGAAACGTACTCGCAAGCGGCGAAAACACGGCCCACACGGCGAATGAAAACATCATGGCGAACGTCGTAATCGGCAGCAGCGCCTTTTGTTTATTCATGAAAAGCCCCTCCCAAACTTTCAAAATTTGTGACGTTGTTTGTACTTCCATCATACGCAGGAGAAGGAAACGGATTTGTGAGGTTGATCACATTCTTGCCTGTTGTCACCATTTTGCCACAAGCGTTGTCACGGTTTTGTCACATCCAAAAAAAGAAAAAGCCCGTCCCCAAAAGGAACGGACACGATTTGGCAGAACGTTTTTCACATACGAACGATAAGAAACGCTGTTGGGCGCACACATCTCTTCCGCCCCGTCTACGGCAAACAACTTGTTTTCTCACCCACTCGCCCGTATCTCCTGCCTCATAAACAACCAATACGCGATCGCAAAGCAGATGAGGGTGGCGGCAATGAGCGCGGTCGCCTGCGGCCAAATGAGCAGCAAACTTTGCGAGAACGGCAAGGGGGCCGCAACAGCGCCGGCCGTTTGCTCCACCGTGACGATCCCTAGCGTTCGGACGTCCGGCGAAAGCAAGGCGGTTGTTGATTCATTGAACAAGTAGCTCGGCGACAATCTCATGAGACCAAGCACCAACTCTTGACGGCCGACCGCCTGCTCGACGGACGTAATGGCGTCAGACTGCAAAAACGATTTCGCAAATACTTCCACGATCATCGAGTAGAAAAGATTGAAAAACAGCCAAACGGCCATCGACGACAACGCGGATGTCGCCGCCTGGCGGAAGACGACGGAAAACAAAATGCCGAGATTCAGCCAAAAGGCGATATACACAAGACATAACAACAAAAAGCAGACCATGCGGGCAAACTCTTCGAAAGTAGGCGGAATCCCCAAGACCAAAATGCCCAACGCCATCACGAGCAGGCCGAGCGAAAGAAACAAAACAGCATTCAACAACAGCGCAGCGACAAACTTGCCGTTGATCACATAATCGCGCGGAATCGGCTGGGCCATGAGCCGGCTTAACGTCCCCCGATTCCGCTCCGAATTGATGGCGTCAAATCCAAGGGCGATGCCGAGCAGCGGCCCGAGAAAGCTGACAAACGTCAGAAACGAAGGCAACGTTCCGTCCGAGACGGTGAATAATTTTAGAAACAAGTAGGCGCCTTTCGCGATTTCCTTGGCCTCTTCCGAGGAATCCAACGCGTCCCGGATTGTCGTCATCGCCGTATACAGCGAGCCGAAGCAAGTAAGCAAGATGAGGGCGATTAAAATGATCATGCGCCAACTCGTCAAATAATCGGCCAGTTCTTTTTTGACAATGGCCGAAAAGGCGCTGTTTGCCCCTCTTGCTCGTTTCTTCTCATCAAGCGCACCCACCTTCAGCCGTTCGCTCCATCTTTTCACATATGAAAAAACATCGTTTGCCCATCGCTCTTCCTTACTGGCCTTCACGTACATCCCTCCCTTCAAAATAGCGGTGATAAATCTCATCAAGTCCAAAATCCCGCCGGCTGAGATGGAACAGCGAAGATCCTGATTCGATGATCGTCTGGCTGATGGCGGCGCTCACATCCGTTTGGCAATACACATCCCATCCATCTTCCGTTTGCTCCACTTTATTGACGCCCGGAATCGCCTCGATTTTGGACCGTAAGGAAGCGTCAAGCGGCGAAGCAACCACATGGATGACATAGGCATCCTGCAAAAACAGCTGTTGCGCCAGGCGTTCGATATTCCCTTCGGCCAACAATCGGCCGCCCACGAACAAGCCGACTCGGTCGCAAATTTTCTGCACATGGTGCAATTGGTGCGAGGACAGCAGGACCGTGATGCCTTCATGGCGGCTCAAATCGCGGATCAGCCGAAGCAGCTCGCGCACTCCCTCAGGGTCGATGCCCAACGTCGGCTCATCCAAAATGATCACTTCCGGGCGCTTCATCAACACATCGGCCAAGCCGAGCCGCTGCCTCATTCCCCGCGAGTATTTCCCCGCTTTTTTATGGGCCGCATCGGTCAAATTCACCTTCTCGAGCAGCTCCCACGCTCGCTTTTCCGCCTCGGCGCGAGGAATGCCGTTTAACGCCGCCGTATACAGCAAGTTCTCCAAGCCTGTCATGTGATGGTAAAACCCGACATCATCCGGCAAGTACCCGACTTTCCGTTTAACGTCAATGGGATTTCGCACTGGATCGATCCCGCATACCCTAACCATGCCGGACGTCGGCTCGGTGAGCCCGAGCATCATCAAAATCGTCGTCGTCTTTCCGGCCCCGTTCGGGCCAAGAAGCCCAAAAATTTCCCCTTTTTGAATGGAAAGCGACAAATGGTCAACCGCCCGATGGTCGCCATACGTTTTGCACAAGTTGTCAAGCTCGATGACAGCGGGTGCTGCCATGCTTACCTCCTCCCGTATGTTTTGATTAAATAGTACAGCCCTCCGGCCACCCCTGCAATGATCAGCAGGGCGACAATCCCCCAAAGCGTTGACGTTTTGACAGAGACGCGGAACGCCGCCTCCGCCGATGTTTCCGCCGTTTGCGCCTGGAAGTTGACGACATAATCCCCGGCGATCGCTTCATCCGACGCTTTCACTTTCGCCTTGACTGTTTTGGAATCGCCCGGGTTCAGCTGGGCGATCGTGCTTTGATCGAATTCCACTTCCCAATTAGGCGGAGCGTCAGCCGTCATATTGATGTTCAAAAGCGGAGCGCTTCCGGTGTTTTTGACGACAAGATCGATCACCCGTTCATGCCCCGCCGTCACATCGGTGCTCAAATTTCCTGACGGCGTCGTCAGCTTGAGCTCATACGTGCCCGTAATAACCGCTTCTAACGTCAGCTCAGCCGACGTATCGCTCGTTTGCGCTTTGATCGGGATTTTGTACGTGCCCGCTTTCACATTTTCCGGCGGTTTGACCTCGACGGTAATGTCTCTTGATTCGTTCGGCTCGAGTTTCACCGACGTAACGGAATTGCCTTCCGATTTGAACGTGACTTGCCATCCTTTTTCGGCTGCCGAACTTAACGCGTAATTTTGCGTCTTGGCGGTTCGGTTTTTCAGCGTGACATCATACGTGAAGCTCGAATCCCCGTGCCCCTCGAGGTTCGTTTGTTCCGACGTCAGTTCCGTTTTAAACGATCCTTGTTCCGTCACGCGGACAAGCAGCGGCAATTTCGATGAACCACTGTCCCCTTTCGCGACGAGCCAAAAGCGGTAATCCCCCTTGTCGACATCCAGCGGCACGGTCACTTCCAACGTGACCTGTTCTTCTTTTCCGCCTCTTACGGACAGCTGCTCAATTGTTCTCCCCTCAGCGGTCATCGACGTCGACCATCCTTTCGGCAGACTGTCAAACGAGAACGTGACATTTTCAATCGCCGAGCCGTTGTTGATGACATTGACCGTATAGTCGATCGTTTCCCCGGGTGTCACCGAAAGCCCGGTGTATGGCGTGAAGAGAACAACACCGCTTGTCGCCGCTGCCGGGCGGATCGGAAGAAGAAGCGAAAAGAGAGTCAAGATCATGGCGAACATCATGATGATCCTGCTTTGCACGACATTCACTCCCTCCTTCTGTTTTCACTTCGTATACGCCAGAAATGGATCAATGGATTTGTTTTGCAGGAGAAAAATTCAGTTGTAGAATAGATGCAGAGCAACCATTCCAAGCATGCGTCGGGAGGTGGGCAAGATGGAAGACCGACGGGAAGACCTCGAACTGCTCGAGAAGATCGCCGAAGGCTCGCGCGCCGCCTTTGACCGTTTTTACGAAAAATACGCTCCGATGGTCTATCATATCGCTCTTCGGATCGTCGGCGACGAGGTGGAGGCGGAAGATGTCAGCCACGATGTGTTTCTCGAAATCTTGCAAAAACCGCATCAATTCGACCCGAAACGGGGAACCGTTCAAGCCTTTCTTGCCGTGAAAACGAAAAGCCGGTCGCTCGACCGCCTGCGCAAGAAACGGGATCTTTTAGTGAGCCGCCTTGAGGAAGCAGCTTTAACAGAAAAGGGGGCGGAATTTGATTTTCTCCGCCAACTGGAACAACAAGTCATCATAGACGCTTTAACCCATCTCCCCGAGGAGCAGCGGCAAGCGATCATTCACTTTTACTTTCATGGGGAAACACAGCGGGAAATCGCCGCCGCGATGAACAAACCGTTAGGCTCCGTCAAGTCGCTCATCCGCTACGGCTTGCGCAATTTGCGGAAACAAAAAGAGCTGTTCCACTGGATGGGGGCTGGCAGAGGTGAAGAACAGCATGAAGCATAGCCATATTTCGGAAGCAAAAATCGTGGACTGGCTGTTAGGCATGCTGCCAGAGCAAGAAAAAGAAGACGTGTCCAACCATCTAAAGCAGTGCCTTGAATGCCAACGCTTGCTTGAAGCGTGGAAAAACATCGGGCTTAAGGAGGAAGCTCAATATAAAGCACCTCCCCTTTCTCATAAAGAGCGAATTTGGGCCCAAGCAGAAGCGCAAAAACAAACGAAGCGGATGCGGCGCGGTCTCCGCATGGCAGGCGGGTGGATCGGTGCAGCTTTGGCCGTTTTCCTTTTCACCTTGCGCCTTTCCGCTCCCAGCGACGGACCAGCCGCTTCCCATGACCGATCGGATGAGCCATATCGATACCAGATTGTCGAACAACATACCGACATTCCGATCGAGCGAATCATCCATAATCCCAAAACGAAACAAATTCCGATTGAGCCATCGGCGCTCTTTCAACAGATGGACGGCACGATTTGGCTCAATGACGATACGAAGGAAATGTTGATGGAAATTGAAGGGCTGCCGCCGTTTGCGGCCCGCGATTATCAATTGTGGATCATTTACACCAACAACGAGGTCAAAGGGGAACTGTTGACGATCCGCCACGGAGCGGCGCGCATTTTGATCACCGGCGAGGATGTCAAACAGTTCAAGCAAATTAAAGCGAGCCTCGAACCAAAAGGGGGAAGCGCGGCGCCGACCGGGCCCGAGACCTTTATAGTCGAGTTGAACCACGAATGATCTTTCAACAAAAATGGGGAAGGGCGCCTGCTCCTCCCCCGTATGTTTTGAACACACATCCAACATCCGCCGCATGCGCCCGGGCAACCGTCTCACGAACGCCGTAGCGCCGTCATTTTAAGCGGCCGTTTTTCACCGCCCTCTTACCGTTGGCTTCGCTCTTTTGTCCGCAGCGCCTTTGGAATGTAAACACAATACGGCTCGCTTTCCAAATAGTCGCCCGTTACAGCGTAAGCGCGTGAACGAGAGCCGCCGCACACATATCGGAACTCGCAGACGCCGCATTTTCCTTTATATTTGTCCGGATTGCGCAAGTCTTGGAAAATCGGCGAGTGTCGGTAAATGTCCGCCAGCGGCGTTTCCCGGACGTTCCCGGCTTTGACCGGCAGCAGCCCGCTCGGATAGACGTCGCCAATATGGGAAATAAAGACGAAACCGTTGCCGTCGTTTACTCCTTTCGGCGCGCGGCCGAGCCCGTCGACTTGTCCGGTCAACCCTTGGTTCAACACATCTTCGTAACGGATGCCGCCTTTTGTCGCTTTTCCTTCGCGCATTTTCGCCTGCAGCACAACGCGGCGGTAATGCTGGCCGGCTGTCGTTTTAATGTCAAACGGAACGCGCTTGCTCGTTTCATACAACCAGCGGAACACCCGCTCATGCTCGATGGGGGAAATCATGTCCTCCTCCTTCCCCCTGCCTGTCGGCACAAGGAAAAAGACGCTCCAAAGGACGCATTTCAGCTTCTCAACCAATTCCGCCATTTCATCAAGCACATGAACGTTGTATCGCGAAATGACGGTGTTGATTTGCACGGGAATGTCGAGCTCATGCAAGTATTGAATCGCACGGATCGTCAAATCAAACGAGCCGCTCACGCCGCGGAAATGGTCGTGAATCTCGGCGTTCGGCCCGTCAAGGCTGAACGCCCAGCGCGACAGACCGACCTCTTTTGCTTTGCGGATCGCCTCTTTCGTCACGTTCGGCGTCGCGCTTGGCGTCATTGACACGCGCAGCCCTTTATCGATCGCATATTTCGCTAAATCGTACACATCCGGACGCATGAGCGGATCGCCGCCCGTAAAGACGAGCATCGGCTGATCCATCTCGTAAATCTCATCGATCAGTTTTTTCCCTTCCTCAAACGTCAACTCGCGCGGATCGCGATGGTATTGCGCTTCAGCGCGGCAATGAAGGCACTTGAGTTGGCACGCCCGTGTCAACTCCCAAATGACGATAAACGGGTTTTTATTGAAATCGTGCATCCAATTCCCTCCTTGGCCTCCATTGTACCGCAACATTCAGGCGCGTTATGTGATATCGATCACATCCACAGCAAAGCCACAACAGAGGGCGATCGTACCATGGGCGAAGATGACAGCCATCTGAACAGGCGGTATAATATATTGACCCGCCATACGCCCAAAAAGTAAAGGAGTGGATGAAAATGAATAAAGTCTTTCGTTTGCGCGTAGAAGATCTAGAACAGGAAAAAGAGAAGGCGGTCAAACAAGCCGAAAAACAAAAAGCCATCGAAATCGCGAAAAACTTGCTTGACGTTCTGCCTATTCACGAAGTCGCGAAACGAACGGGGCTGACCGTCGCCGAAGTAGCGGACCTGGCGAAGGAAATGGACCAAAATCAACCCCCAGTCCAATGACGCAAAAGAGCCGAGGCCGTACGGTTCTTTTTTTTCGCACTGTTGCCGTTTCATAAAATTCAAGGTCATCATCAAAAGGTGCACTTGACCTTTTATTGACAGTTATTGTACAGGCGAAATCATTTTTCACTTGCGTATCATGAGCGTCTTCCTGCATCAAGTGCATTTTATGGTGAAAAGCCGGGAAAAAGAACCATTTCGTGGTCAAGGATGGCTCTTCTGATTGAAAAAAAGTATATGCTGTGTCTCCTTCGGCCACAATTCCCCCTTCACCGGTACTCTCCCTCCGTATTGACATTGCGCCATACGGTTTCATCCGCGGCAAGCTGTTGGGCGTCAACATAGCGGACGCGGGCGCCGTCAATAAGCGAGATCATCCGCCGTTCGCCGGCGTCAAGCAGCTCGGCGATCACGGAACGAAGCCGACGATGGTATAGAGCGACCAATGGCTCTGGGCGGCCGCCATGGAGTGGAACGATGGCGTCAAACGTCGGATCGATATAGGAAGCAAGCCGCTCCGCCACTTCCCGCCGCATGTACGGCATGTCGCACGGCAGGACGAACACCCAGTCGGCTCGGCTCTGTTCCATGACGGTGTAAAGGCCGGCAAGCGGCCCACAGCCGCGGCAGCGCTCCACATCGAGCAGCACCGGGATGTCCGTTTGCCGGCGGAATTCATCGATAAGCGACGGGTGGCTGACGATGTACAATTCATCGGCGACGGATCGCAGCGCCGCGACGGACCAAGTGAAAAACGGAGCTCCTTCGTGCAACGCAAACGCCTTCGGCCGCCCAAACCGGCGCGACTGGCCGCCGGCGAGCACCGCTCCGGCAATCGTTTGTTTCATCATGCTTCCCCTTTCCGGACATCCATCGTTTGTTTTTACCGTACCATACCAACCGGCGAAAAAAAAAGATTTCCGCCTGCAGACGGAAATCCCAATGGAGCGGATGATTTATTTTTTGCCGATGGCCACCCGCCATACGTCCGGCCCTTCCTCTAAGTACTCCCATGTAAACTGATCCGGACGCTCCATCATGAATTGGTATTGCAGCGGACGCGGGTCATGGTCATTCGTCAGCTCCATCACTTCCCCCGGCTTCAAACTGTCAAACAGCCGAAAAATTGCCGGATGGCGGTCGCGCGGCGGATAGTCCGGGGCGTGGATTTTGGCGGCAAATTGGTTCATAACATTGGCCTCCTTTGTAGTATAATGAATTATATACTTTATCATAACCGCTTGAACCTTGGGGGGTAGTGACGAGCGTCACAGCCCGAAGGTGAACATGTTCAATCCCCATGAAAGGAGAAATGGCGGTTGGAAGAGCTTGTTGGCTTTTGCGCGCAATGCGGCAAGCCGATCCATTGTCTGCATGGGTTTTTAAACGGCGTCGTCAGCCGAGAAACAGAGACGTTGTACTGCTTTCCATGCTATGACAAGCAAAAGGAAACCGAACACACCACGCCGGACAAATGCCACAAGTGATTGAAAACGTTCACAAATGAAAGGGGGGCTGACCCAAAAATCCACTAACAAGTGGACTTTTGGAGCCAGCTCTTTCTTTTTTAAATCGTACATTGATATTGATCATGAACGATTCCGATTAAATCCCTTGTTTCTCCTTATTATTAAAGAAAGGAAGTTCGATTTTCTTAAAAACAATGTCGCTGCCGGGATTAACATGACCGTACGGGCTAAAACGCACTCCTTTTCCTGGACGGATACAAAGCGACAATGACACAAAACGTTATTTTCAAATTTCTACGAATCATTTATAATATGAATGGGGAACGATTGTCCTCATTTGTTCTGCGCTACAATCCCATCCCTTTCCTCAACCACTTACTCTACACGCTCGTTTCCCCAGTCCTCAAAAGAAAGGAGCGATTCATCATCACTCGCTTTTCCAGGGCTGCTATATATCTTATTAGAAGGGAGGATTTTCCTTGGAAGAGATATTGAAACAAATTTTGGACAAGCTCCAAATTATCGAACATGAAGTAAGCGACGTCAAAACAAACATGGCAACGAAACAGGAGCTCGAAGAAGTGAAGCAAAACTTCACAACAGAGCTTGAGGATATTAAAGCCAACATGGCAACGAAACAAGAACTTGAAGAAGTGAAGCATAGTTTCACAAAAGAGATCGAAGACATCAAAGCCAACATGGCTACCAAGCAAGAACTTGAAGACATCAAAGCCAACATGGCTACCAAGCAAGAACTTGAAGACATCAAAGCCAACATGGCTACCAAACAAGAACTTGAAGACATCAAAGCCAACATGGCTACCAAACAGGAGCTTGAGGACGTAAAGAACAACCTAATGAAAGAATTAGATCATGTCAAAGCCAATATGGTCACGAAGCAAGAGTTTGTTTTCGTCCAACAAGCAGTGCTTGAAACAAATGAAATCGTTAAGAAAATAGAACAAAACATGGAAAAGCACGAACGGATTTTAGATCTTCTTTCTAGGCGTTCGATTGAACAAGAAGCGGCAATTTCCAGCATTCGTCTTATTAAGGCACCATAAGCAAGGAGAGAGCATCCCTCCCTACCTTTCTTAGGTGTGGCCGCCTTTTATAGTAAGGAAGAAACGTCTCCATCGGAATGCGCTTGGCGATTTCGTAAACTACATGAGCCATATGATCCAATGGAATGATATCGCTTGGCAACGTGAGGTGATCCACGGTACACTCTTCAAAAATATGATGATGTGTCATAAAAGAATCGCTCCTTTTTCGGTGATAGTGGTTTATGGTGACTCTATTCTGCCAGAAAACGAACGATTCTCTTCTATATTTCGTGTAAAAACGGGCTAATCCCAAAACGCATTCGCGTTTTGGGTCAGCCCGTTTTTGTTATTCTTCCTCCGCCAAATTCGCCACCGGCAGCTCTTCCCCTTCGCCGTGAGTTGGTTTGCGCAAATGGAACATCGCTTTGATGGCAAAGACAAGCAAGGCGGCGACGCCGATCAAAAAGATCGTATCCGGAACAAAGCGGACAAGCAGCAAGTTTTGTACGACGTCTTGTTGCAAGAACGAAGGCGAACGGGACGCCCAATAGCCGTGTTCAAACGCTTCTTTGATTTGCAGCACCCCAACCGGGAGAAGCGTGATGAGAACCATGCCAGCCAGGCCGATGTTCAGCATCCAGCAAGAGAATTTCAGCCATTTGTCGTTCCATGCTTCCGGTTTGACGATGTTGCGCAGCGAATAAAGGAGCACGGCGATCGCAAACATGCCATACACGCCCATCATCGCCGCATGGCCGTGGGTCGGCGTTAAAAACTGCCCGTGTTCAAAGTAGCTGACCGCCGGCAAGTTGATGAGGAAACCGAACACGCCAGCGCCGACCAAATTCCAAATGGCGGTTGAAATCAAGAACCAGAATGTGGCCTTGTACGGGAAGTTGACCCCGCCGTCGCGCATCATTTTGTACTGCTCATACGCTTCCAAAATAAGGAGCGTGAGCGGAATCACTTCGAGCGCCGAGAACACCGCGCCAAGGGCGATCCAAATTTCCGGTGAACCGTTGTAGTAATAGTGGTGGCCGATGCCGATGACACCGCTGCCTAGTAAAATCGTAAATTGAAAATAGAGAGCCCGGACCGTCGATTTTTTCGTTACGAGCCGCAATTGAACGAGCAAGAACCCGATGACAACAACGGCGAACACTTCAAAAATGCCTTCCACCCACAAGTGGATGATCCACCAGCGCCAGAAGTCAGCCATCGTAAAGTTCGTATCCGGCTCGATAAAGAACGCGAAGATGTAAAAGAACGGAACGGCGATGGCCGAATAAAACAGCAAGTGAATGAGCCCGCCTTTGTCGCTTTCTTGCTTCAGCCCGCGTTTGACGCCGCGGAAGACGATGACCAGCCAAAGCAGCATGCCCACGACTAAAATGATTTGCCAAACGCGGCCTAGCTCAATGTATTCCCAACCTTGGTGGCCAAACAGGAACCATTCGTTTCCTAAATAGCCGTTGACGCCGAGCCATTGGCCGATCATGCTGCCGGCGACAAGGACGACAAGCGCCCAAAAGAGCAGATCGACGAGCAGCCCTTGCTTTTTCGGCTCTTGCCCGCCGACAAGCGGGGCGATGAAAATCCCCATGCCAAGCCATGCGGTCGCAATCCAGAAAATCGCCAGCTGCAAATGATACCCTTTGGCGATGTTAAACGGCAATAGGTCATGGATCCATTTGATGCCAAAGAAGCTGTCTGGTTCTGTATAGTAGTGGGCGAGCAGCGCCCCGAACATCGTTTGGACGAAAAAGAGCGCCGATACAACGACGAAATATTTGCCCGCTTTCACTTGCGACGGAGTCAGCGGCTGCCGCCGCAAATCGATGACTGGAAACTTCCCTTCTGCATACGCTTCTTGCATGCTTAACTGATAGCGGTGGAACACATACAAAATGATCCCGATGAACAAAATCAAAATCGTGACGCTCGCGCCGCTCCACCATACCGCGGAAAACGACATCGTATTGCCGGCGTCCTCATAGTACGGCCAGTTGTTCGTATAGGTGATGTGGTCGCCAAGTCTTGGCGTGCTTGACAGCCAAGCGGTCCAGAAGAAAAAGTCGGCAATTTGCTTGATTTGGTCGCCGTCCGCGACCCAAGCACGGCCTGATTTTGGCATGTCGCTTTCTTTGATCAATCCTTTTTTCAATCCCCAACCATCGCCATTGGTGAACACGTCGCGGTAATAGTCGCGCACTTTTTCCAACCCGTATACTTGCGCATCTGTCAGGACGAGAACATCCGTAACCGGGTTGTAGCGATTTTTTCGCATTTCCTTGATGACTTGTTCGCGGATGATCGTTTTCTCATCGGCGGTTAAATCGGCAAACGGTTTGTGATACCGCTCTTTTGCTTTGTAATCTTGCATGCCTTCCGTATAAATTTTCAACGCTTCCGCCGTATAGTCCGGCCCCATATACGACCCATGCCCAAGCACGGTTCCGTAATCCATCAGCCCGTATTTTTGGAAGACGGCCTGCCCGCCGATGATCGTTTCTTTCGTCATCAACACTTGGCCGTCTTCACTGCGCACTTCCTTCGGCCTCGGCGCCATTTCTTTAAAAATCCAATATCCGCCGACAAGCAGGACGGTAAAGCTGATCACAATAGTGAAAATGAGAATCGATTTGAGAAAACTGTTGGTCGTTTGCCGCCCCGGCCGCATGTTGGGGCGAACGGATCGATGAACTTCCATATGAGCCAACCTCCTTCTCGTTTGTTCGCCCCCATTGTAGCGCGCTGATCGTTCGGCGGTTTGTGAGCCGGGGCAAATGTCCGTTATGATTTATATCACAGCTTTATGGCGTGAGAATGTATACAATGAAGGCAGAAAAGGCCAAACGGCGCGGATGTTCAAAAAGAGAAAAGCATCGATGCTCTGTTGACAGCCGCCACACTTTTGTCACATTTCCAAAGGAGAGAACGCCATGGCGAACCATTGGATGAAAGACCGCTTAAAAGCTGTTCCGTTGTTTCGTGAACTGTCCGATTACGAGCTTGATTCGCTGGTTGCCATTTCCCACGTGCGCGTTTACAAGCCGCGGACGTTTGTCTTTATGCAAGGCGACCCGCTCGAGCGAGTCTATTTCATTCATTCCGGCACGGTAAAAATTTATAAAACGGACTTCAGCGGGAAAGAACAAATCGTTTCGATTTTGCAGACGGGAGAAATGTTTCCGCATGCCGGCTTTTTCTTAAAAGGCACCTATCCGGCCCACGCCGAAGTGGTCGAGGAAGCGACATTGATCGCGATCCCGATCCACGATTTCGAACAAGTGCTGATGGCGAGCCCTGAACTTTGCATAAAACTGTTTCGCGTCATGGGCGAAAAAATCGTTGATTTGCAAAACCGGCTCGAAGCGCAAGTGCTCCATAATACGTACGAACAAATCGTGTTGCTTTTGTTGCGGCTGACGCGCACGAACGCCGTCAAACAAGGGAAGTGGCACCGCCTCACCGCCCATGTGACAAACCGCGAGCTGGCCAACATGATCGGCACCGCCCGGGAAACGGTGAGCCGCACGTTGAGCCAACTGAAACGGAAAGGGCTGGTTGACGTCGACGAACACGGCTTTTATTTGATTGACCGCGAAGGGCTCGAACAAGAAATCTTTTTCTAACTCCTTTTTCCCCATCGTCCGGCACCGGTCGGGATGCGCAATGGAGCTGATGGGGTTTCCTTTCAAACATTTCGGCAAGCCCATCTTTCTGGAACATGCTATTCCGCCCTTTCAAACGAAAACGAAACCTTTTTTCCAAAGTGGAATATGTCATGTTTCGGCCGAAAGATGTGAGCTATATCACAACATTCCACAGTGAAAATGATTATCATGATAGTCAAAAAGGAGGGAAAGCGCATGGGTGTGACGATTGAACTCGATGTACGCGAAGATTTGCGGCAAAAGCGGGAACCGTTTGAAAAAATTATGAACGCCATCAAGCCGCTGCAGCCGGGCGATACGTTCATTTTACACGCCCCGTTCAAGCCGCTGCCGTTGTTTCCGATTATGAAAGCGAAAGGATTTACGTACGAGGCCGAACAAATCGAGAAAAAACATTGGAGAGTAACGTTTGTCAAACAGGGGGGATGACCGATGATCCTCGATAACCGCGGACTCGAGCCGCCGCAGCCAATGATGCGGACGCTCGCTGCCCTCGCTAAGCTGAATCCTGGGGAGACGCTGACGATCATTAACGATCGCCGCCCGATGTTTTTGTACGAGCAGCTTGACGAGCTTGGCTACCGGCACGAGACGGTCGCACGCGAAGACGGCAGTTTTGAAATCCGCATTACGAAAGGATGAGCAACGTGTTTCCTACTCGCACGGGGACGGAAACAGACGTCCGTCTTCCGTTCTCGTTTATCATGTTCGCCGTGTTGGCGTTCGCCGCGTCGCAGCTTATGTTGCTTGGAGCGATTCCCTCACTTAGCAGCGGCGCGTTCCGGCTGCCGTTCGTGTGGGCGGCGGCCCACCTGGCGTTGCTTGGCTTTGCATTGATGACGGCCATGGGGGCGATGTACCAGCTCGTTCCGGTCGCCTTTTTGACGCCGATTTGGAGCGAGCGGCTCGGTTTTTGGCAGTTTGCGATCACCGCTCTCGGCATCGTCGCCTTTGCCGCCAGTTTAGCGTTTACGCCAAACCAGGCGTTTCTCCCTGGCTTGCTTCTGCTGTTCGGCATCGTGCTGTTTGTCTGGCAAATGGCGATGACATTAAAACAACAAAAAAACAAAACGATCATGACGCTGTTTGTCGCGACTTCCTTGTTGTTTTTGCTGCTGACGGGCGCCGCCGGAGGGCTGCTTGCCTTTCACTTTTTCGCCGCCACAGGCGCCAACAGTCATGAAACGGTGTTCGGCTTGCATGTGCTGTTCGGGCTGTGCGGCTGGTTCACACTGCTCATCATAGGCTTTTCGTACAAAATGGCGCCGATGTTCTCGCTCGCCCACGGCTTTTCGCTGCGGCCGGCGCGTTACGTCTATGCGCTGTACATCAGCGGGATTGCTGTGGCGTTCGCCAGCTTATTCTTGCGAAGCCACGCATGGCTTGCAGCCGGTGCAGCCTTGCTCATGAGCGGATTCGTTGTTTTCGCCTGGCATATCCGCGCCATTTTGCAAAAGCGGATGAAAAAAACGCTTGACCGCCCGTTCCGCTTTTCGCTTTCGGCCATCGTCATCGGCCTTGTGCTGCACGTTGCGGCCTTTGTCGCCATCGTCGTCGGCAGCGGACGGCTGCTTGGCATCATTGTTTATTTATTCATTGTCGGCTGGATTCTCTTCAGCATCGTCGGCTATTTGTTCAAAATCGTGCCGTTTTTATGGTGGACGCATCGCTACAGTGAAAAAGTCGGTCAACAAAACGTGCCGACGTTAAAGCAAATGATGAATGAGCGAGCCGTCACCGTCCAATGCCGCCTATGGCTCATCGCCCTCGCGCTGGCGGCCGTTGCGCTTGCTGTCGCGAGCGTGCCGCTGTTCGCCATCACTCAAGTGCTGTTGGCTGGATTAAGCGTTGCCTTTGCCGGAACGATTTTAACGGTCTTCCGAAAATAAGCGAATGAGGAGGAAAAGAACGATGGATGTCCGCGAACTTGCCATTCAACAGCTGAAAACGGTCCTTGATCCGGAGCTCGGCATTAACGTCGTCGATTTAGGGTTGATTTATGACTTAAAAATCGAAGATGGGCATATCAATGTCCTGATGACGCTCACGACCCCCGGCTGCCCGCTTCACGACTCGATCGCCGGCGGCGTCAAACGGGCGCTTGAGCACATTGACGGCATCCGTGACGTGCGCGTCCAAGTGACATGGAACCCGCCATGGACGCCGGAGCGAATGAGCGAAGACGCGCTCCGGCAGCTTGGGCATTTCACAACCATGCCATCAAAGGAACGATGACAAAAAAGGCGAAGGCGATGTATCCGACATATCGAATCCACCGGGGAAATCCTCGCCAATCGAGGGCTTCCCGCTTCATCGCCCCTCCCGCGGCGATCCGATCCAACTCTTCGACCGGCGAAAACACCCGGTCATCCATCCGTTATTTGAATAAAAAATGTGCTCAAACGAAAAATCCGCCTTTTTTGTTTTTAAAAGGCGGATTCCCTCTTGTGAAGCACGCTTTAGCTGACCACAAACATGTTCGTTTCCTCATTGCCGATTTTGCTTACACATGCTCGCGAAACCAGCGCACCGTCTCCAAAAACGCTTCACGCGTCACTTTATGGCCGGCGTGCGGGTCGGCGATGAATTGCAGCCGGTCTTCGTTTCCTTCATAAAGTGGTTTAATTTGCTTGTAAAACTCATATGTATAAGCATACGGGACGACTTGGTCGGCTTTCCCGTGCCAGATGAACAAAGGCCGGCCCGCAAGTTTTTCCGGCTGTTTCGATAGATCATAGCGGGCGAGCTTTTCTCTTTCGAGCGCCAGCAGCGTCGGCGGCAGCGGAATGTCGATTTGACGCCGCTTCGCTTCTTCCATCATCGCGTCAAAAAAGGCGCTGTAGTTCGGGCAGCCCATGAGCGCCACCGCCGCCTTCACCCACGGATAGACGGCGAGCGCGCCGAATGTGACGATGCCGCCCATCGATGTCCCAGCGAGCCCGATCCGTTCGGGATCCGCCAATCCGCGGCTTACAAGGTCGTTTTTCATCTCCTCGATTTCGGTGATCGTGCGCACAACAATGTCCCAAAACGACAGCTGCAATTTCCGTTCGCTCAAGCCTTCGTCCCGTTCACCGTGAAACAGCGCGTCGGGAAGCACAGCGCGGTAGCCCGCCTCGGCGAGCAAGTAGCCGAAATGCAAATTATGTTCTTTGGCGCTCGTAAAGCCGTGGATAAAGAAAATCAGCGGCAGCCGTTCGTCCCGCTTTTCCGGCTTGACAACGTGAAGAACCGGCACGCCGGCCAACTGTTCCTGTTCAATGATCACCATGGTTGCACAAACCCCTTTTCTTTTTTCATCGCTGTATAGTTTACCATATGGACAGCGATTTTGGAAAAGAGTTACACTATGTAGTGTAAAGAATAACGAGGGCAAAGGAGTCGGACATGAAGCCGTATTTAATCGCGTTGGATTTGGATGGAACGTTGCTCAAAGGGGATAAAACGATTTCTCCATTTACCAAAGACGTCATCCGCCGCGCCATCGACACCGGCCATTTTGTTGTCATCGCCACCGGCCGCCCGTACCGGGCAAGCTCCATGTACTACGAAGAACTTGGCCTTGCAACGCCGATCGTCAATTTCAACGGCGCGTTTGTCCACCATCCGCGCCAGCCGTCGTGGGGCATGCACCATTACCCGCTGCCGCTTGCGATCGTCAAAGACATTGTTGAAATCAGCGAATCCTATGGAATCAAGAATATGATGGCCGAAGTGTTAGACGATGTCTATTTCCACCAACATGACGAGGTGTTGCTTGACATCGTCCGCCTTGGCAACCCGACCGTGGAAATCGGTGATTTGCGCCGCTCGCTTGGCAAAGACCCGACGAGCGTGCTCGTGTACACGGACGATGATCATATCGAGCGGATTCAATCACACTTAGCGAATGTGTACGCCAACGTCATTCACCAACGGCGCTGGAGCGAACCATGGCATGTCATTGAAATCATCCGCCATGGCGTCCATAAGGCTGCAGGCTTAAAACAAGTCGCCGACTATTTCGGCATCCCAAGGGAGCGCGTCATTGCTTTTGGCGATGAAGACAACGACCTCGAGATGATCGACTGGGCCGGTCTCGGTGTTGCGATGGGCAACGCCATCGAACCGTTGAAAACCATTGCCGACGATGTGGCAAAAACCAATGAAGAAGACGGCGTCGGTGCATATTTGCAGGATTTGCTTCGTTTGTAGTTTCCATCGCGGCGGCTTCCGAGCCGCCTTTTTTGGCGCCGTCCATTAAGATGGATGAAAAAGCGCGTTTCTCCAAAATGTTCATGAACAGAAAAAAGAACTGTTTCGATGCTGCTCCGTTGGCGAACGCTTTGCTGGAGCGTTTTCCGCGTTCCATCACCAGCCTTATCTGCTTCCTACAATCTAAACGCTGGCTGATGCTTCTCTTTTCACCTTGCTCCAACCGCCTTGCCGCTTTGTAGAGCGACTTGTGTTGTAACGAATTTCCTTACTACTGTTCCCCCCGTGCGGTTACACTATACGTGACGCAACGCGCGTCTTCATATTTTAAAGGGGGAATCCGTCATGGGCAAACGAAACAAATCGAAGCGTTTCGTCCAACAAAGCGTCGATGCGGTTGAACGGCATGACAAGCGAATCCCTTATCATTTAACGTACGCCGAGGCGGAAGCGCGCAAAGCGGAAAAAGCGATGGAAACGTCGCTTGGAGGAGCGTAGCGATGGGCAACCGCCTGTTCCAAGAGGCGCGCAAAGCGGTCGCGCAGGCCAAACAAGCGGCTAACGGCGAAATCGACATGAACGTCGACCGCGCCATTGCCATCGCCAAAAACGCCTTGTCATCTGCCTATGCGCATTCCAACACGGCGGAAAAAGCGCAGTTGCGTCAATTTCAAGCCGAGCTTGATGAGCTCACTCAATAACCGCTGCGGGCTTCCCGCAGCTCTTTTTTTCGCCCGCTCCCGATTTTCCGTTGTATTCCGAGCTAAAAACCGCTACACTGAACATAGAAACATGAATCACCGTTCACCTGCGAAAACGGTTGGTTCATCCGACCGAGCCGTGGGGAACACGGAAGGAGAAAAGAGGAGGACGAAAGATGTCCATTCAAATCATTACCGACAGCGGCGCGGATTTGCCGCAAGCATACATCCGCGAGCATCAAATCGCCTTTTTGCCGCTTGTCGTTCATTGGAACGGCCAAGATTACGAAGATGGCATCACGATCGAGCCGAAGCAAGTATATGACGCCATGCGCCAAGGGCATACGGTGAAAACGGCACAGCCAAGCCCGCTGGCGATGAAGGAACTGTTTTTGCCATACGCCAAAGAAAACCGGCCATGCCTTTACATCGCCTTTTCATCGAAATTATCCGGTACATACCAAACAGCGATGGCCGTGCGCAGCGAACTGCTTGGTGAATATCCGGAATTTCGCCTGACGATCATCGACTCGAAATGCGCCTCTCTTGGCCAAGGGCTCGCCGTCATGAAGGCAGTCGAGCTGGCGAAACAAAACACACCGTACAACTTGCTTTGTGAAACGATCGAGGCGTATTGCCGCCATATGGAACACATTTTCACCGTTGACAACTTGGATTACTTGGCGCGCGGCGGCCGCATCAGTAAAGCCGCCGCGGCGTTCGGCGGGCTGCTGAACATTAAACCGCTTCTCCATGTCGAAGACGGGGCGCTTATTCCGCTCGAAAAATGGCGCGGGCGAAAAAAAGTGTTAAAGCGCATGGTCGAGTTGATGGGCGAACGCGGCAACGATCTTCAAAAACAAACGATCGGCATCAGCCATGCCGATGACGAAGAAACCGCCTTGGAGCTGAAACAAATGATCGAAGAAACGCACGGCTGCACGCGCTTTTTCCTCTCCGACATCGGCAGCGCCATCGGCGCACACGCCGGACCGGGGACGATTGCCCTCTTTTTTCTGAACAAATATATTGAGATCTGACGCCTTTCCCGCCGGACGAAACACGGGCGCCTGCACAACACAGGCGCCTGTCCTCATCACCGAAGTTGATCAAGAAGGTTGTAGTAGTAGTACGTTTTGGACCGCATCCGGCCATCCGAGAAAATGAGTTGCTGTTCCTCAAACCGATTCAAATAGCGCCGAACCGTTGCTTCCGGCAAACCGGTCAACTCCGCCATCATGTTCGCGGTAAAAATCGGGTGCTGGAACATGACATTGACAACGGTTCGAATATTATGGCTGTTCACAAGCGCACTTGCCTTTTCCAAATCCTCTTCATACAAATCGTTTACTTTTTGAATCAAGCGAACATTTTGTTTCGCTTGTAAATGGACGCATTGCAAGAAAAACTGAATCCATTGCGTCCAGTCGCCTTTGTAGCGGGTATCATTCAAATAGCGGTAATACTTGTGCTTATCCCGTTCAAGCACATCGCTGACAAAAAAGAAAACGCATTTGATTCACGACATCTTCGCTAAGAGGAAGCTTGAAGGGGACAAACGGTTTTCGTTTCATTTTTCATTCCCCTTTACGAACATTTTAGATAAAAAATGATCGTTAAACACCTATATTTACCCTATTACAAACATTTATCTCTATTTTTGTACTTAATTATACTCTGAAGCGAACCATTTGTTAAGAAAAATTCTCAATTTATCTTTCCACAAACTACCTTCCCCTATTTCCATATAGTTCATTTCCATTTACCGCATACTAATGATGGACGATCGAAACAAGGGAGGGCTACCGATGCCAAACACAAGCGACAACGACAAAAAAGCGCGCGACAACCAGGCGAAACGCCATGAGAAAAACATGATGCGCGAAAAAAACCGCGAAGCCGGGAAGTTCGCGTATTCGAAGAAGACGGATCATTTGTGAGCAAAATGACAAAAAAGGCGGCCGAAAACACCGCCTTTTTCACATTGTTCCCCCTGCATCAAGTCCCGCTTTCAGCATGGTGCTACATGCCGGCCTCTTCCGGATAAAGGACGAAACTAACCTTCTTGCCCCTTTGATCATTGTTGTCTTTCCTCCCACCTTTTTCTATAATGAAAGTACATCACACGCCCGGGAGGTTGCTTATGTCCAAAGAAAGTTCGTTTGATATCGTATCCAAAGTCGATTTGTCGGAAGTGGCGAACGCGATTAACATCGCCATGAAAGAAATCAAGACGCGCTACGACTTCAAAGGAAGCAAAAGCGACATTTCGCTCGAGAAAGACGAGCTCGTTCTCATCTCCGACGACGAGTTTAAGCTTGAGCAGCTGAAAGATGTGCTCATCGGCAAGCTCATTAAGCGCGGGGTGGCGACGAAAAACATCCAATACGGCAAAATCGAGCCGGCATCAGGCGGCACAGTGCGCCAGCGCGCCAAGCTCGTCCAAGGGATCGACAAAGAAAACGCGAAAAAAATCACCACGATCATCAAGAACACCGGCTTGAAAGTGAAAAGCCAAGTGCAAGATGACCAAATTCGCGTCAGCGGCAAAAGCAAAGACGACTTGCAAAAGGTGATCGCCGCCATTCGCGAAGCGGATTTGCCGATTGAGGTGCAGTTTGTGAATTATCGATAAGCGGATGAGGCAAGCCTCCATCCGCTTTTCTTGTTTAGTGAAACGCCTCTCGCCAAACAACGATGACGGGGTTGCGGCTCAATTCTTCAAACTCCAGGAATTTCCGCGCCTCTTTCTCCGCCTCCCGCAGCATTTGTTCGTAAACACTGGCATTCTTGATGCTGTTGTCAATCCCTTGGGCAACGACCACACCGATTTTGGCATGGGGAAATATGGCCCAAACATCGTCTTCAACAACAAAACGTGTCATCATTCACTCCTCCATTTCCTTACGGTTTCGAAGGGTTCGCCAAGGCGGAGAATAGTCCTAACAAGATATAACAACAGCCCGCCACCCGGTTCATCACCTTCATACTTCCTTTCTTGGCAGCCAGCCGTTTGCGGATGTCCGCGGCCAACATGGCATACAAGCTGTCATTTAGCAAGGCGAGAACAACAAATATCGCCCCCAAAAGCTACGCCGAACACCGATACAACCCCTGCTTTCGTTCCTTGGCTCATGCTCCTAGCCATGATGTACAATACCGCCGGTCCGGGGACGATGAGCAGCGCCGTGGCTGCCACTATAAACACACCGATCGCCGCAAGATCCATCACATCTCACTCCTTCATTTTCTATTTCACTGCTGTTGCTTTTTCATCAAGAAAGCGATTTGCTTTTCGTTTTCAAATGGCATTTGCTCGAGCTGCTTGATGATCCTCTCTTGCCGATGTACAGAATGGTTTTGACTTAATTTGGCTTTTCCCTCTATTCGCTCGATATGGATTTTAAAAGCTTGAATTCCGCTTCTCATCTTGGAAAGCAACTTAGCATCGACCTCTGACAGCTGGTAACGGCTGCCCGGTGCTTCGTATTTTTCTACCATATCGTGCAGCGACTGCATGATTTCTTCTTCATCGTCGATCAACTCCACGTTCCCATACACATGGACGGCCACATAATTCCATGTTGGCACCGCCTGGTTCGTTTCATACCAAGAAGGAGAAATGTAACAATGTGGACCGTGGAAAATCGCCAAGACCGTCTGATGTTGAATGTCGTTCCATTGCGGATTCGAACGGGCAAAATGGCCGTACAAACACGTTTTCTCCCGATTGAGCAACAGCGGCAAATGGGTGGCAAACAGCTCCCCTTGATGCATCGACACCAAGGTGGCAAAACTGTTCTCCTCGATCACCTCATAGACGACAGACATATCGTTGATGACAAAATACTTCGGAATATACATCAGTCCTCTCCCCCCATCTTTTCAATTACAGCATTCCATTGTTCACAATGTATAATATAATCAAAACTGACATAAAAAAAGTGACAATAACAAAAAAATAAACATGTCAGGAGGATGAACATGAAGACGATCATTTTTGACTTGAAGGACGGCTCGCCTAAATACAAGCAAATCTACGAAAAATTGAAATCATTGATTGAACAAGGCGACATTCGAGCTAATGAGCCGCTTCCTTCCATTCGCCAACTCGCCGAATCATTAAATGTCAGCCGGAACACAACTTTAATGGCTTACGAACAGCTAGTAGCGGAAGGATATATTCGCGCGGAAAAACGAAAAGGGTATTTTGCCAATGAAGTGGAACCTCTTTTCATTCCAAAAGCCCGCATTTCTGCACGCCAATCGGCAAGGGAAGCAGCAACGTCCGTTGTTGTCGATTTTCGCGCCGATACCGTCGATGCCGATCATTTCCCCGTTAAAGCATGGAGAAGAATTTCCAATCAAGTATTGGCAGCCAAAGGATGTTTTCGCTATGGGGATCCGTTTGGGGAATTATGCTTGCGCAAACAAATCTCCATCTATCTTCTCGAATCCCGCGGGGTGATCACAGAGCCAAACGCCATCATCATTGGAAGCAGCACACAGCAAATGCTTCTCTCCCTTGGCTATATTCTAAAAGATGAATTCAACAGCATGATCGTCGAAGACCCTGGTTATGACGGCGCCAGAGAAGCGTTTTTGTTTCACCGCTTTCAGCTGGAAACGGTGCCTGTTTCCGAAACCGGCATCGATCTTTCACCGCTCGAGAACAGGCGATCGCGGCTCATCTATGTCACCCCTTCACATCAAAGCCCGATGGGAGTCAGCATGCCGATCCAGCAACGGCACAGGCTCATTCAATGGGTGAACAACGTCGATGGCTATATTATCGAGGACGATTACGACAGCGAATTCCGTTACACGCAAAAGCCGTTTCCGGCTCTTGCCTCCATTGATTCGTCAAGAGTCATTTATCTGGGCAATTTCTCAAAATCGTTTCTGCCTGGGATTCGCTTAAGCTACATGGTGTTGCCGCCGTCACTTTTGTACCGTTATCAGCAGCAGTTTCGCCTTTTCGAAAGCACTGCGTCCATCCTCAGCCAATTGGCGATGGCCAAATTTATGGAGGAGGGGGAATGGGGCCGCCATATTAAACGCATGCGCCTCGTGTACAAACGAAAAATGGAGCATTTAACATCACTACTGCGAAAAGCATTTGGGGATATGATCTCCATTATTGGCGAACAGTCCGGTTTATACGTGTTAATCAAAGTTCATTCCGATTGTTCAGAAGAACAGCTACTTCAACGCGCCCTATCGTGTGGGGTAAAAGTGTATCCCACTTCGCGCTATTTTGTGAACCAACGGCCAGACCGACCCATGATCAAGCTCGGTTTTAGCGGCTTGTCGCTCGAGGATATTGAGCTTGGAGTCCAACTGCTCAAAAAAGCATGGTGTTGACGACGACTTCACGGAAAACGATCTCTTTTTACACAGGCTCATGGAATCCCTGTCTTGGCGTGTATTTTTGATCGGTTTCTAATGTCACGTTAATTTTAAATATTTACATTTTTTTGTTTTTTTGTATAATACACTAAAGCCTGAATCCGTGACAGAAGTGTATCAAAAATGCTGGGAAACCCAATCGTGTCGAGACTTCGACTCCATTTCGAATGTTCACCTATTAGGTGAAGAACCCCGAGTGCAATATTTTGTTGATTGATCCAGTTTTCTTGGCAGCTTTGAACGCGTCTTTATCACGGATTCAGGTAAAGGGGAAAGAGAATATGGGTGGAAAAAATCATAGACCATTTAATATGTGGTGCAAAATTGATATAGCTATTGAACTTTCCACCAGTATTTCTACAAAGCTTTTCTATCGACTGGAAGGACATGGTTCTCTTACGGTGGTCCCTCCTATTCCAACAAGTGACGACATACTAAAACATGCTCCGTCTCAAGTCCCAGCGAGTTGGTAATAATCCTTTCGGGTGGTCCTCAAGATTTTTCAAGACCACCCTAGCTTATTAAATGGAAAGGGTAGAAAAAAATGATTGCCGTGCAAGACGTAAACAAAATCTATCCGCCAAACCGCCAAGTATTACATAATGTTTCCCTTGAACTGGTTGAAGGGGATCGACTTATTCTTTTAGGGCCGAATGGAGCCGGAAAAACTACTTTAATAAGATGCATCATCGGGCTTACTGCACCAGACAGCGGCAGCATCTATGTCAATGGAGTAGATGTTGTCCGCCATCCAGATGAAGCGCGCGAGTCGATTGCGGTCGTATTTGAAGAAGCTGACAACTCCTATTCCTATTTAACTGTTTTGGAAAATCTCTTATACTTCGGCTTGCTGAACAAATGGAGTCGTGCTGAAGCAAAACGAAGAGCCGAACGAATGATGGCCGTGTTGAATCTAACCCCATACGCTGAGTGTCTTACCCAAACCCTTTCACGTGGGATGAAACAAAAACTGGCATTTGCGATCGCCTTAATGAAAGGAGCGCCGTTTTTGTTCCTTGATGAGCCAACTCTTGGCCTTGATGTTGAGTCGCAACATCATATCCGAACCATGTTAACGGAAGAAAACCAATGGTGGAAAGCCGTTCTCATCACCACCCACGACATTCCTTTTGCCCACGCCGTTGGAAATAAGTTTGTCTTTATTCAAGGCGGAAAAA
This sequence comes from [Bacillus] caldolyticus, assembly GCF_003595605.1. Lineage (NCBI taxonomy): Bacteria > Bacillati > Bacillota > Bacilli > Caryophanales > Anoxybacillaceae > Geobacillus > [Bacillus] caldolyticus. Next base: position 1,230,800 of record NZ_CP025074.1, read on the forward strand.
TCGTTTGGAGCGGCACGAAAGAACATTTTTCAACTCCAGCCGACCTTGAAACTCATTTTTTGGCCGCTGTTCGTTCCAACCTATCCGTCTAAGGAGGTGAGTCGGTTGCCCCTGCAAATCTTGAATGTAGTATTGGCTTCCTTTTTGAAAAAAAGGGCAGAGTATCGTCGGTATTGGTTCGATTTTACCGTTGGGCTGATCATTAAATTTGTCTTTTTTCTCGGCACGCTGTACGCAAGCCCGATACAGACCGGAAAGGAAGCGACGGTCAAACTATTCGGTTTCAGCCTTTGGTACTTAAGTGCTCATTTGATCTCGAAGCTCGGCAACACGGTGATCGAAGAAGCATATCTCGGCACGGCAGAGCAGGTACTTTCCACCAAGACTCCCCCATGGCAAGTTTTAATGGGCGTAGTGATCGCGGAAATCGCATTATCATCCGTGTGGGTAGTGCTCTTTTTCATCTGTGCGGCTTTGATGATTGGATTTTCCGAAATTCTCTCGGGAATATTATCCATGATAACGGAGATCGTCGTATTTGGCAGCGTAAGCCTAATCGGGATGACGGGAATCGGTGTGTTCATTTTAGGACTGTCCCTTCGCTTAAAACAAGTCGGAGCCGTTACCGAGGTGCTGCTTTATTATTTATTAATCTTCTCAGGTTTTTTTCTATCTTCAAATTTATTGCCGACAGCGTTTCATATTCTCAACTACTTTTCTCCCCTTTCTTGGGCCGTGCAAGGAGTGAATGAAGGATGGCCCGTATTCTTTCCTGCTCTCGGCATCTCGCTATTATGGCTGGCCATGGGCTCATTGGTCTTGAAGCAACAATGGCATTGGGCGAGAAAAAACGGAAAAATCGGAAGCTACGTATAAAAGAGCGGACGTTATCCCTCACATTTCGCACCCTTTCGGCGAAAACGGATTTGTTGCGGACAGTCACGATCCGCGGCGAACCCCATTCCGTCATCGAAGCCATTGAGCGGCAAATGTACCATTATTCGTATCATATCGGGCAAATCGTCTATATCGCGAAACAGCTGAACGCAAACAACTGGAAAACACTGACCATACCAAGAAATCGAAAAACAACATAAGCAGCTTCTGATTCGAATGATCATGCAAACGCCATCCGCCCCTCAGAACCGTCAGTCGATAAAGGCGGATGGCTTTTTTTTGCAGCTTGGCGTTTCTCTACAATCATACCGATCTAAATCGTGGTCATCGTCTGGAAAGTTTCACAATGCCGACCAACAAACAAACCATCCCCACTCCCCACGCCAGCCCCGCCTTGCCAAGAAGGAGGGAGATTTCTTCAGATGCCTGCACATGGGTAAGATCAAACTTGATTGCTCTCAATGCAAAGTAGGCGGCAATAGAGAACAGCAGAAAATGAGCAAAAATCCAATGCCATGCGGAACGACGTGGCCGGTCCTTCCGCCAAAGAAAAACAACCGTTATGATGGCGACCAACATCACGCCGGAAAAACCACCAATGAGCAAATCCATCACATCTTCTTCCATGGGCAAGTGTTTATGCATGTTTTCGACCCCTTTCATCAAGGTGAGGTAATATTTTATACTTCTCTTTCCATTCCCCCTCTTCCTTTTTCCAAATATTCAAACACTCATCACAATCATCTTCGAGCAGAGAGTTCATGCGTTATTCGGCAATAAGAAAAGGTGTCCTATCTCTTTTGGGACACTCATTTGATAAGTTCGAATTTTCGAACAAAATTGCCGAACATTTGGAGAAAATGGACGAAATCTTGGCACGCTTCCCCTATCAAATCTCTTTAGGAGCTGTTGAAGCATGTTTATTTCTTCCAACCGTTTATTCGCAAATTCTGAGGAAGTCGACTTTTCAAATTGAGAACTTGCTTGTTTTAAATGTTCTTTCACTTTATCACCACCCCCTCTTCTTCACCATTATTACTTGGCACGATTTTTGCGTTTCATAGTAGGCGAAACCAAAAAACTTTATAAGGAGATGGTGAGAAATGAAAGCCGCCGTTGTTCACAAATTCAAGCAAAAACTTCAAATTGAAGAAGTGGAGAAACCAAAACTAGGATATGGCGAAGTGCTTGTGAAAATTGAAGCTTGTGGCGTCTGCCATACCGATTTGCATGCGGCTCATGGGGATTGGCCGGTAAAACCGAAACTTCCGCTTATTCCTGGTCATGAAGGAGTAGGAATCGTTGTTGAGGTCGGCGAGGGAGTGAAATCAATCCAAATTGGCGACCGTGTTGGCATTCCATGGTTATACTCGGCATGCGGTGAATGTGAATATTGTTTAAGCGGTCAAGAAACACTTTGTCCACATCAATTAAATGGTGGATACTCTGTCGATGGCAGTTATGCAGAATATTGCAAAGCCCCGGCCAATTATGTCGCACGAATTCCTAAAAATCTCGATCCTGTACAAGTTGCTCCTATTCTTTGTGCTGGAGTCACAACGTATAAAGCATTAAAAGTTTCAAATGCCAAGCCTGGCGAATGGGTCGCTATTTATGGAATCGGGGGATTGGGCCATATTGCTCTTCAATATGCCAAGGCAATGGGATTAAATGTTGTTGCTGTTGATATCAGTGATGAAAAGGCAGAACTTGCGGCAAAGTTGGGTGCTGATATTACGATCAATGGATTGCAAGAAGACCCTGTAGCAGCCATTCGTGAAAAAGTAGGCGGAGTGCATGCAGCTATTAGCGTTGCTGTAACGAAAAAAGCGTTCGAACAAGCTTATCAATCCGTGCGACGCGGCGGCTGCCTTGTCATAGTTGGACTGCCTCACGATGAACTGCCGATTCCTATTTTTGACACTGTATTAAATGGCGTTACGATAAAAGGTTCGATCGTCGGTACACGAAAAGATATGCAAGAAGCTCTAGATTTCGCCGCACGCGGAAAAGTTCGCCCTATTGTGGAAGCGGTACCATTAGAAAAAATTAACGAAGTATTTGAACGGATGGAAAAAGGTCAAATCAATGGCCGCGTTGTTTTAACAATGTAACACAAAGCAGCAGAAGAACAATCCTAAATTTTCTAGGGGAACGGAGAAAAATGGCGATTTTTTCAGCATTGCCTGTTTTTAGTTTAGGCACAGATCGATATCATAAAGTTTCTCATTTTGAGAAATCGACCGGTTCAACCACCAGTGCCTAATAAATCACCTGCTTTCTAGTATTACGAAAAGTGCTATCCGATTATGTCAAACTCTTAGGGGAAGATTCCCCTTCCCCTAAGAGCATATCTGAATGGAAAATAGCTTAATTTAAACATCTTTCTGAAACCTTATTACACAAGGAGGATGCAAATGATTTACAGCAAACCAGGCGAAAGAGACGCAAAAGTTCAATTCAAAACAAGATACGATAACTATATTAACGGAGAATGGATACCGCCTATTTCGGGTCGATATTTCCAAAATATTACACCCATAACAGGAGAAGTATTTTGTGAAGTAGCACGCTCGCAGGCTGAGGATATTGAATTGGCGTTAGATGCAGCACACGCGGCAAAAGAAGCTTGGGGAAAAACATCACCGGCTGACAGAGCGTTGATTTTAAATAAAATCGCTGATCGAATGGAAGAAAACTTAGAAATGTTAGCGGTTGCCGAAACATGGGATAACGGCAAACCAATCCGTGAAACATTAAACGCTGACCTTCCTTTAGCCATCGATCATTTTCGTTATTTCGCTGGAGCCATACGCGCTCAAGAAGGAACAATCAGCCAAATTGACGACGATACGATCGCGTACCATTTTTATGAACCACTCGGCGTTGTCGGGCAAATTATCCCATGGAATTTTCCATTATTGATGGCAGCATGGAAAATTGCTCCTGCGCTTGCTGCCGGAAACTGCATTGTGCTAAAACCAGCTGAACAAACTCCAGCATCGATTATGGTGCTTATGGAGTTGATTGGTGATCTGTTGCCGCCTGGAGTGCTCAATGTTGTCAACGGGTTCGGATTAGAAGCTGGCAAACCATTAGCTTCTAGTCCACGTATCGCCAAAATCGCATTTACCGGTGAAACAACGACAGGGCGGCTGATTATGCAGTACGCTTCACAAAATATTATTCCTGTTACACTGGAATTGGGCGGCAAATCCCCAAACATCTTCTTTCCTGATGTAATGGAAAAAGACGATGACTTTTTAGATAAAGCGATTGAAGGATTTGTCATGTTCGCTTTAAACCAGGGCGAGGTTTGTACGTGCCCTTCTCGTGCTCTCATCCATGAGTCCATTTATGACGAATTTATGGAGCGCGCTCTTGAACGCGTGAAAAAGATTCGAACAGGAAATCCACTTGATACAAGCACAATGATGGGAGCACAAGCTTCAGCAGAACAAATGGAAAAAATTCTTGCATACATTGATATTGGAAAACAAGAGGGCGCCGAATGCCTAATTGGCGGCGAAAAAAACATAATCCCTGGATTCGAAAACGGGTATTATATCAAGCCAACCGTATTTAAAGGACATAATAAAATGCGTATTTTCCAAGAAGAAATTTTCGGTCCAGTAGTCTCAGTGACAACATTTAAAGATGAACAGGAAGCTTTGGAGATCGCTAATGATACGTTGTACGGCCTTGGTGCCGGGGTATGGACGAGAAACATCAACTTGGCTTACCGTTTCGGAAGAGGCATTCAGGCAGGAAGAGTTTGGACAAATTGCTACCATGCTTATCCGGCCCATGCTGCTTTTGGAGGATATAAACAATCTGGGATCGGCCGTGAAACCCATCATATGATGTTAGCGCACTATCAACAAACGAAAAATTTACTCGTTAGCTACAATCCAAAACCATTAGGATTTTTCTGATCAATCAAGCAACAAAAAGCTGATCCGAAAGTCGTTTACGCTTTTGGATCAGCTCCTTTTTCTTTTAATAAATATCTCAATGTTCGTACGCTGATATTTAATCGCTCTGCTGCTTCTTTACGATTTCCTAACGTTTCTTTTAACATTTTCATTACAAAAGATCGGCCGATTTTCGTTTCTAGTTCTTTCACTGAAGATATTACTTGTTCAAGATCTAATCGATCACTGTTTTTCCATAGTGCTAGCACACCATTCATCCATTTTTGCAAATAAGCTTCTAAGTCTTCTACTTCATCTTTTGTACTTCGCTTGTTATTCGACACTTGCCCTAAATGCAACGGAACCTTAAGCTTCTCCGGCAAATAATCAACGGTGATCACCTCTGTTTCTCCTTCCGCTAGAGTTATCGCCCTTTTAACAACATTAAACAATTCTCTCACATTCCCCGGCCAATGATACTGTTTCATACGGGAAATACAGTCCTCTGAAAACGATAGAGGTGTATTTAGTTTTTTTAAAAAATAATCAATCAAAATTGGAAGATCTTCGAGCCGCTCTCGAAGCGGAGGAATGGTAAGTTTCACAACATCTAATCTGTATAATAAATCCTCTCTAAACGTCTTCTCCTCGACCGCTTTTGCCAGATTGACATGCGAAGCAGCAATAATGCGTGTATTCGTTTTGCGGATCGTTTCACCCCCGACGCGAATATACTCCCCTGTTTCTAGCACTCTTAACAGTTTTACTTGCGTTGCAAGAGACGCTTCTCCAATTTCATCTAAAAATAACGTGCCACGGTTAGCAATTTCAAAAATCCCCTTTTTTTCTTTTACCGCTCCTGTGAACGCCCCTTTTTCATGTCCGAACAATTCGCTTTCTAACAGTGTTTCCGAAACAGCGCCACAATTCACCCCAATAAAAGGCTGATCATAGCGCATGCTCGCGTTGTGGATAAAATGAGCGAGCACTTCTTTTCCAGTCCCAGTCTCTCCTTCAATCAACACATTCACATTTTTTTTCGCAATTTTATAAGCTAATTTAAGCAAATCATTCATCTCTTTATTTGTTCCAACGATGAAACCGAGCGTCTCAGCCAACTTATACATATCATCTTGGGATGAAAGAGGACCATCACTTAATAATTCATCGATTAATCGCTCTAACTGTTCAATATCGTCAAACGGTTTTTCAATATAGTCGTTTGCTCCATGTTTAATCGCTTCAACTGCTGTCTTTATTGTGCTATAGCCTGTCATTACAACCGCTTTACAAGAAGGATATGAGCGTTTTAACTGTTTTAATAAATTTAAACCGTTTGCATCTGGAAGTTTCACATCGATGAAAGCAAGATCAAACTTGTATTGTTGAATCAACTGAAAAAAATCTTTCCCGCTAAATCCAAGCTTGACCTTGTTCCCTTTCCCTTCTAATAAATGTTGAAAAAACGTTCCAACTTCCCTTTCGTCATCAATAACTAAAATATTCCCCACTCATCTCCCCCCTTATTTCTTTTTTGGAAGTTTTAATATAAACTCACTTCCTTTACCAAGTTCGCTGACCACCTCAATCGTTCCACCGTGCGCCTCAGCAATCCCTAAACTAACAGACAGCCCAAGCCCGGTTCCCTTACCTGGCCTCTTCGTTGTAAAAAATGGATTAAAAATTTCCTGCAAATGTTGTTCTTCTATTCCTTTTCCGTTGTCACGGACCGATAGAACAACCCAATGTTCTCCGGCTTCAACGATCGACTTTGTTTCTATGACAATGATTTTCTCTGGAATATCCATCTCTTCAAGCGCATCTTTAGCGTTTATTAATAAATTTAAAATAACCTGGCTTATCTGTTGAAGGTTTCCTTCAATCAATTCAATGGAAGCGTCTAATCTTTTTTGAATACTAATATTTTGTTTGCAAATTTGATCACCAATTAACCCTAATACTTGTTCAACGGCATCATTTATAGAACAATCTTCAAACCTATATTCATCTTGTCTTGAAAATGTCAATAAATTTTGAATAATGGTTTTGCAGCGTTTCCCGCATGAATAAATATCAAATAGCAGTTTATATATACGATCATCTTTTGAAAAAGACCTCAACAACAGCTGGGCATTGCCAAGAATGGCGGTGAGAGGGTTATTCAATTCGTGCGCAATTCCAGCAGCCATTTCCCCAATTGCAGCTAACTTTCCTGATTGAACAAGTTGGGCTTCAATCTGCAATTTTTCAGTAATGTCATTGAGATACATAATCACAGCGTACATATTTTGTTTTTCATTCAAGACGGGATAAGAACGCAATTCGCATACCCTCTGCTGGATATGAATACGCCGATGAACAGATTTTTTTGTTTCTAAAATTTCCACGATCGGGCTTTCCTTTGGATTAATTGATAACAATTTACATATATCTTTTTTATACAAGTCAACTTGAAAAAACTCGTTAGCTGCATCATTATACCGTAAAATATTCCCTTCTAGGTCGACGAGGAATATCATTTCTGAAACAGCTCGGAATGTCTCTTCCCATTCTTTTTTACTGGTAAGTACCTCATTATAAAGACGGACATTTTCAATACAAACCGCCAGTTGGTCGCAAAATTGCTGAAAAAAGGACAGATCATCTTCATCATACACCACTTTTTCCTTGCTTCCTATACTCAGTACCCCGATCACCTTTCCTTTGCTAATAAGTGGGATCAATAATACACTGCGGACTCCTAAGACGTTATATACAGCTGCTTCAACATACAAATCTTCGTCTTCTTCTATTTGATAAAAAATTTTTTCGAGCGATTGTATGACTTGCCAATAGAGCGATCGCTCTTTTGGAAAAACAAAACCAATAGGAAAATACAAAGAGTGAGCGGGATATACATTTGTTAACACTAATTTATGATTTTCACATAACGATAAGCTGATTCGTTCCACTGGGAAAATTGCTTTCAATTTATCCATACTATTTTTTAACATTTCATCCATTGACATATCAATATTAAAACTTTTGGTAATATCGTTAATAATCTCCAACTGCATATTTTTCTTTTTTAACTCTATCACCATCTTTTTTAATTCTGTGTAATAACTTTTTTTCGAAGATTGAACTCCTGTTAAAAGGCTAATGAGCTGTTGCCGGTCATTCATTTTGTTTACCACGCCTTTCTGAATATTCCTTCAATTTCTTCTACAGTGATATCACGAGGGTTGGTGATCATACATGCGTCATGAAAGGCAACCAAACTCATTTTCCGTATTTCTTCTTGTTTCACTCCTATATCAGATAATCGCTGTGGCACCCCAATATCCTCTGCCAATTGTTTTACATATTCAATTGTTTTTCTTCCCGCTTCCATATAAGACATGCCACGAGTATCCATTCCGAGAAAACAAGCAATATCAGCAAATTTTTTCGGATTCGCCAACAGATTGAACTCCATCACATGCGGAAGCAATATAGAGTTTATATCCCCATGAAGAAGAGGATACCTTCCCCCGACAGCATGGGACATTGCATGAACAGCGCCTAAAATCGCGTTAGAAAAAGCCAATCCTGCCTGCAAACTCGCCATTGCCATATTGGTTTTTGCCTCTTGGTTGATTTTAGAGGCGACAGAAGGGCGCAAATATTTTCCTACTAAAGAAATAGCGTTTTGAGCTTGAACGTCTGTAAGCGGTGTAGCTGCTAGACTTACATACGCCTCAATGCCATGCGTTAAAACATCTAATCCTGTTGAGGCAGTTAAATGAGCGCTTTTTGTCGACAATGTTTCTGGATCAATAATTGCAATATCAGGAATAAGAGATCGGGAAATGATCGTCATCTTTTTTTTCTCTTTTGTATTAACAATAACAGAAAATTGGGATACTTCTGATCCTGACCCTGCTGTTGTTGGAACCATCACTTGAGGAGGAAGGGGCAATTGAATTTTATCCACTCCCTCATATTCATGAATTTGTCCCCCGTTTGTAGCAAGAATGGCGACAGCCTTTGCGGCATCAATAGAACTGCCTCCACCGATTCCAATGATAGCATCGCATTCATTCTCAAGATATGCTTCACAGCCTTTTTTTACTTCTTCGTCCTTTGGATTTATTGTTACATCACAAAATGTCGTGTATTTTAATCCTACTTGCCTGCAACTCTTAATGACAACATCGAGCCAACCAGCTTCCGTAACACCTGGATCGCTGACAATCAACACATTTGTCGCACCAAGCCTTAGACAACTTTCCCCTACTTGATGAATGGAACCGTTACCAAAAATCACTTCGGGCATCACGAACTTATGAATGTTCATCCTCGTGCCCCCTTATTGGCCATCTGCATTTTATTGCTCAACAACCTTATGTTTTAAGCACTCATTCGACATCCCGGATGAGAAATCCTCCTGATTTTCTGCAGGAGAAGGAGAAATGAGAGATCAAGACGAAAATCCCTCTATGATTAATGACACACTTGGCAAACATGGTGAGCACTTCCTGCAAACAAAAATCCTGACACTGTCCGACCTTTATAGGACGCAACGCCCCGGATATGTTCGTTCTTCTCAATGTCGTTCCAATACAATCTCGTCTACATTCACCGACACATCATTTTAGTACATCGCAACGGCTTTCTCACTTTTACCGTTACCGCACCACCTGTAGCACACCATTATTCATATCATATCAGACAAATCGTCTATATTACCAAACATCTGAACGCCGATCGCTGGGAGACACTGACCATCCCGAAAAAAAGAAGCCGCTCAGCCCTTCTGCCAAAAAAGCGAGCGCCAGTCCTCATGAATGAAGACGGCGCTCGCTTCGTTGGTAAAGGGGGCATCGCTTGTTCACTTTTGCTGCATCTTAAACTGCAAAAACAGTTCGTTGTAGTAGGCGAGCATGTGTTTTCCTAAGTTTTCGTACACTTCGAGATGCCCTGCTGAATCCAAATCGGGGTAAAAGCGCCGATCGCCCGCGATGTCTTTTGGCAAATAGCGAAGCGCCTTTTTATTCGGCGTCGAATAGCCGACATACTCGGCGTTTTGCGCCGCGTGTTTCGGGTCGAGCATAAAGTTGATGAACGCGTGCGCCCCTTCGATGTTTTTCGCTGTTTTCGGAATGACCATGTTGTCAAACCATAAGTTGGATCCTTCTTTCGGCACGACATAGTCGAGCTTGTCGTTTTTGGCAATGATTTCGGCCGCGTCGCCTGACCAGACGATGCCGATGGCTGCTTCTTCATTGGCAAGCAGCAGCTTGATTTCATCGCCGACAATCGCCTTCACGTTCGGCATGAGCCGATCGAGCTTCCGCTTGGCTTCTTGCAAGTGGGCTTTGTTCGTGTCATTGAGGGAATAGCCGAGGCTGTTTAACGCCATCCCCATCACTTCGCGCGCTCCGTCGACAAGCAAAATTTGATTGCGCAAGTCCGGGTTCCATAAGTCGTTCCAGCTTGTGATGGTCTTGCCGCCAAGCATCTCGCGGTTGTAGACGATGCCGACCGTCCCCCAAAAATACGGCACGGAATACCGGTTGTGCGGATCAAACGGCAAGTTGAGAAACCGCGGTTCGATATATTGCAAATTGGGAAGCTTTCGGTGATCAAGCGGCAGAAGCAGCTTTTCTTCGATCATTTTGCTGATGGCGTAATCGGACGGAACGGCGACGTCAAACGTTGCCCCGCCTTGGGCGATTTTCGCCATCATCGCTTCGTTGGAATCGAATGTTTGGTAAATCACTTTCCACCCTGTCTCTTTTTCAAACTCCCGAATGAGCGCTGGGTCGATGTAATCGCCCCAGTTGTAGACCGTCACCGTTTTGCCTCCGCCGTACCCTTCCGCTTCGTTCAACCGGTGGGTGATGAACATGAGGACGAACGCCGCGATGAACACGGCCGCAAACCCTTGGACAAGCCGTTTCACCTACTTTCGCCCCCCTATCCCGTACATTCGGCCGCCTTTTTGGCTGAGCACATAATAACCGATGACAAGCAGCATCGTAAATAAAAATAGCAGCGTCGACAGCGCATTGATCGATAAGGAAATGCCCTGGCGCGCCCGCGAATAAATTTCCACCGACAGCGTCGAGAACCCATTTCCCGTGACAAAAAAGGTCACGGCAAAGTCATCGAGCGAATACGTGAGCGCCATGAAAAAGCCCGCCCATATGCTCGGAGCCAAAAACGGCAGCACCACACCGGACAGCACTTGCCAATGACTGGCTCCTAAATCTCTAGCCGCATCAATCAGCGTCGGGCTCATTTCTTCCAGTTTCGGCAGCACCATCAACACGACAATCGGCACGCTGAACGCGATATGAGACAACAGCACGGACGTAAAGCCGAGCTTGATGCCAGCGATTGTAAACAGCAGCAAAAACGAAGCGCCGATGATGACATCGGGGCTGACGATCAGTACGTTGTTGAGAGCAAGAAGGGCGTTTTTCGTCCGCTGCCGCTTGACATAGTAAATGGCGAGCGCTCCGATGACCCCAAGTATCGTCGCAACCGCCGCCGACAGCAGCGCAATGACGATTGTATTCAAAACGATGATGAGCAAGCGGTCGTCGGACAGCACGTCGCGGTACCATTTAAACGTGAACGATTGAAAATCGTGCATCGCCCCGCCGCTGTTGAACGAATAATACATCAAATACACAATCGGCGTATACATCACGGCAAACACGACTAACAAGTACACACGTCCCCACCAATGCGTCCGTTTCATCGGCTTCCCTCTTTTCTTCCGCTTCCTGTCAGGACGACGATGACCGCCATCGCGATCATTAACACAACAGCGATCGTCGCCCCCATTCCCCAGTTTTGGGTGACAAGAAAATGCTGCTCAATGGCCGTGCCGAGCGTAATGACGCGGTTGCCCGCAATGAGGCGCGTAATCATAAACAGCGACAACGCCGGGATAAACACCGCCTGGCAGCCGGCCTTCACCCCGCCAAGCGTGAGCGGGAAGACGACGCGGCGGAACGTCGTCCAAGCCGAAGCGCCCAAATCGCGGGCGGCATCGACCAGCGATGGCGGCAGCTCCTCCAGCGCGTTGAAAATCGGCAGCACCATAAACGGAATAAAAATGTACACCGACACAAAGACAAAACTGAAATCGGTGAACAACAGCTGCCGCGGCCCGACGCCCAGCGCTTTCAACAAAGCGTTGGCCAGCCCGTACGTGCCGAACAGCCCTAAAAACGCATACACCTTCAGCAGCAAATTCACCCACATCGGCAAAATAAGCAACAACAGCCATAACTGCTTGTGCCGCGTCTTCGTCAGCCAATAGGCGGTCGGATAGCCGATGAGCAGCGACACAAGCGTGATTAAAAACGCATACCAAAACGAATACGCCATCATTTTCAAATAAATGGGCGTCCACACGGATTTGTAGTTGGACAACGTCCAATGGCCGTCAAGATCCAAAAACGATTCATACACCAAAAAGACAATCGGGGCCACGACAAACAGCACAAGCCAAATGCCATAAGGGATTAAATACCAGTTCCGCCACGCCCGTTCCGTCATGCGTCCTCATCCTCCTTTTCGAGTCGCATGACGTGAATCGCTTCCGGTTCAAAACGGAGGCCGACCGTTTCCCCGACTTCGGCCTTTTTCGTCGAATGGACAAGCCATTCGTTGCCGTTTTCGTCATAGCCGCAAATTTCATAATGGACACCGCGGAATAAGAGCGAATCGACGCGGATGACGATCTGCCCGTCTTCCGGCGCCGCGAGCTCCAAATCTTCCGGGCGGATGACGACATCGACCGGTTCGTTTGGCGCGAAGCCGCGGTCAACACACGCAAACTGTTTGCCGGCAAATTCGACGAGGAAATCGTCGATCATGCGCCCTGACAAAATGTTCGATTCGCCAATGAAATCGGCGACGAATCGATTGACAGGCTCGTCATAAATGTCTTTCGGCGTCCCAAACTGCTGAATTTTTCCTTTATTCAGAACAAAAATGTAATCGGACATCGCCAATGCTTCTTCTTGATCATGCGTGACAAAAATGAACGTAATCCCTAAGCGGCGCTGCAATTCACGAAGTTCATACTGCATTTCCGTGCGCAGCTTCAAATCCAAGGCCGATAGCGGCTCATCCAAGAGCAAAACTTCTGGCTCATTCACAATCGCCCGCGCAATCGCGACGCGCTGGCGTTGGCCGCCGGACATCTCTTGAATGCGCCGGCGCTCATAGCCTTCCAAGTTGACAAACCGGAGCGCTTCGCTCACTTTTTGGCGGATGTCCGCTTCTTTCATCTTTTTCACGCGCAAGCCAAATGCCACGTTTTCAAACACATCGAGGTGAGGAAACAACGCATAGTCTTGAAAGACAGTGTTGACTTGCCGTTTGTTCGGCGGGACGTTTTGAATCGGCTTTCCATGGAAATAAATCGTTCCTTGCGTCGGTTCGATAAACCCGGCAATCAGCCGCAAAATCGTTGTCTTCCCACAACCCGACGGTCCAAGCAGCGTATAAAACTTCCCGCGCTCCATCGCAAAACTGACATCATCCAGTACGGCTGCGCCGTCGTATTCCTTCGTCACTCGCTCGAAGCGGATGATTTCTCCGTTCACTTTCAGCCCCCCATCTTCTTGATGTTCACTATTCCTAATTAGAACATAGGAGAGTAGAAAGTGCAACGGAAAAATCCTTGATCACACGTATGAAAACTGAATTTTTCCTGAAGATCCCGCCGTCATTTTTCTATTTTATCTTCATTGTTTGGACGTGTAAGCGAGATTATGCGGGAGCCAGGGAAGCGCTCTTGATGAACGTGAGAAGCAATGAGATAAGCATGTTGACGGTCGCCTTGAATCCACTCCGCCAACCGATCGCGACTTAGCCTATCAAGGGAATTGAACGGTTCATCCATCAAATACAATTCGACCGGGCGGGCTAAAGCAATCGCAATATGCAGTTTTTGTTTTGTTCCTAATGAATACTGATCCACCGGGAGCGGGAGCATCTCCTCCATTCCAAGCAGACTGCATAATTCGTTCGCTTTGCGGACGTACTGTTGATCCAGCTTCCATAAAAGCCGGAAACATTCGATATTTTCATAACCCGTCAATTTTGAAAACATGACAGTCTCGGATGTCACATAAGACAAATGAGCGCGCATGTCGGGAAGCTGAATCGGATTGCCTTTATAAAAGGCTTGATAATGCAGCTCTCCTTTATCGAGCAATCCCGAAATAATATGCAAAAGAGTCGTTTTCCCCACTCCATTGGGGCCGGTGAGAAGCACGGTCTCCCCTGAAAAAATGGAAAATGAGAATTGCTGAAAAATCGTGGCTCCCCCATCATAGCGATACGTCAAGTTTTGCAATGAAAATAACGGTTCCATCTATTTCTTCCCCTTTTCCTGCTTGGCTCTTCACCAAAAGTTGTACTTGATTTTTTCTGAACTCTATTTACGCTTGTAAGGGAAAATCAACAAATCAGTGATTTTTTCAAATCTTTGTGCAGGAAGCTGTATTGCTTGTCAAGTACATGTTGTGGTGAAGAGCCTCCTGCTTTTTAGACCGTCTATTTTTATACATGAGACACCGTTGATTCCAACCATGCTGAGATGATGAGCAGCGCGACCGCCAGCACTAGTAAAAAGAGGATATCCCGTATATAGAGCGTTTCTTCTTCTCCTCTTGCTCTTTTTTTGACGATTTGAAGAAACCGCCATGTCTCGTACCCTAATGTACAAAACAAGATATGGCCGATGATTTCAGGAATCGCGTGAGGAAAGACACCGGTCATCAACGGCTGCATGCCATATCCTGTGGCGACTCCTCTCACGATCACGCCTAGCATTGCTGCGTTGTAACCGAGATAAAGGGTATTGGCCATTCCTAGCGTCAGCCATCCGCCAACCATCAAAATGGCTCCAACCATCAAGTTGTGGCCTAAAGTGGTCCAAAACGCCATGGAAGTCGGATGAATCGTAAGCTTTTGTGAAAAAATCACTGCTCCAAAAGCAAAACATACAATGTACACACCTAACGACAATAACATATACGGCAAATGAGTGTGAATCGCTCGTCTGATCACCGCAAATGCCTCCTCACGTGCGCCGAGCATATTGAGAACTATTCCATAATACAAGGTACAGCATCAAGACAAACAAAACGCTGTAACATGCCCAACTCCAACCTTTCAAGAGCATAAAAAAGGCAGAAAGAAGCGATGAAAAAACGGTTATGTAAATCAATAAGCGATGAAACGAATGATTTCCAGCCGCAATCACCATATACCCCGCATAATCACGTGGAGATGTCAATGCCGCCTGCTCGCCGCTAGCTAAAACGAGACAGAACACTTCATAATCGGTGCGCAAAATCCGTTTGACAACAAGCGAATAGGCGGGCATCATCACCACAGCTCCCATTGCTGCCCAAAGCCCTCCACTCATCCCCAATAATCCTATGTATTCGAGAAGCAGCAATCCTACTGCCGTCATGCATGGGTAGACGCCTAATCGCTCAAGCAGCGTCCATTTCGCTTCGATTAACGGTACAAGAGGAGGTGGAGAAAGAAGACGAAACACAGTGAGACGCTCCATCTCGCTTTCAAACTGAAAAATGTCGCGAAAGACGTCGGTAATGGCTCGCAACGTGCCTGTCATGACGATATACATTTCAAACATAAACAAAAACAAAATGATCAACCCATTATGAACGATCGGCAACAGCGCCAAATTCGCTCCCGCAACCAGAAACCATTCCCCCGGCAAAAATAGCGACCAAGGCGGTTTCGTCAACTCACGGGCTTGGCGTGTTAACAGACAAAGATCTTTATATAAAATTGCATTATTCGTGCTGCGAATTTTTAACGACTCTATGACACGTTGATGCCATGAATATAGCATGTACGCTGCCTTGTCAGAATGAGACGCACGAGTGAAAGAAAAACAAATCAAAGCCAACAGAGCGAATCCAGCACCGATGAATGATAAAGCTGTACTTGAAAATGACCACCCTTCCCCCCAACTTGTCATGCATTCATAAAACAGCTGTTGCCAATGAGCAACATAACCATCCATATACACAAGATAAGAGAGCGACAACCCATACATTCGAACCGCTTGGCGGGACAATTGCAGCAACGGCACAATCGCCGCAAGCACGACATAACCAATCGCCAATGATGCCATTCGAAAGAAAAAGGCAGAAAATGCGCCCATCGCTCTAAAAGTTGAGCCACGCACTATATGCGATGTCACATAAAGAAGCAACAACATCGTATGTCCAAACCATACTAATGATGCGCCTGTGATCCCGAACATCACCATCAACCCAATTGAAGGAGGCAACCAAATCGGCAATAGCCGCAAAAGCGACACAGCATAGTGGATTTTGAGCAATCGCCGCCATACCTCGTCATCCCGCACCCCAGACAGACGCACATAATGATAATGGTATTGACGTTGCAATGCCTCTTTGGACTCAAGCAAAACTCCTATTAAAGGACTGACAGACATAAAAAAGAGAAACGCCATAATCGCAGAAGGACGAAACATGATAAATGATCGAGTGCAAATGATCACAACCAATATCCCCGAAACAAGCCATTTCGCCGCTTCCACCAAGAACATGGTCATCTTCGGAGAAAAAGGCGATTTTTTCTGCAATGGGGCCAAACTACTTCGTTGTCGTTGTTGATATAACAGCCATACGAGTTTCACTTCTCTTCCCCCACATTGATTTACTCATTAGGAACGGCAGGGAGTTTTTCCCCTGCCGTTTTGCCTTTTACCATGCAATCGCTGCCGCTTTTCCTCGTTCCGCCACTATTTTTTTCACCGTCGCGACAAAAGCTGACCACCCAATTTCCAAAATGGCGTCGACTCCACCTGACAAAATAGCGGTGATCCCAAGAATAATAGAAATGAGAGTGGAGCCGGTCAACACAATCGAAACAACCGTCGTCGCGATTGACTGTGACACGCCGAGCGTCCCGGCAACAAGCGCCAGCAAACTCATAACCTATCACCTCCTTCCAGTAAATGATAATCGATCAAAACTTTTTTCAAAAACATTCTGTGTCTATCTCATCCTTCGCACTAAACGAGAATAAACCCCGCCGTAAAGCAGCACCAATACAATAAATCCTATTTTGATGGGCATGCTGGCCGCTTTTAGGCGAAAAGCAACTCCAATCAACACAACAAGCGGCAGGCTAATCAGAATAAAATACGGCCACGACCATTGTTTCACCCACTTCACTCCTGTCTGCGATGCGGTTTCTAGTAAATTCCTTGTTAATATCATCCATTTTAATCATACACCTTGACTCTAAAAAAAAAAAGAGAGAAATCGTTCGACAATTTTGTCTTTTTTTACATATTTCGACATATTTCATGCTATTGAAATGAAACAGAGATGCTTTTAAGAGCTTGGTACAAGGTAAGCGTTGATCCAAGAAATTCTTTTTGAAATTTCCTCGCTTCACCGTATTGAATAATTTCAAAAAATACATTAAATTATATAGTAATAGTCAAGACGAAATAAACAACCGCATACGGACATTCTTATCAAGAGAGGGGGAGGGACTGGCCCGGTGAACCCTCAGCAACCTGGCCGCGGCCAAGGTGCTAAATCCAGACAGGCAACAGCCTGGAAGATAAGAAGAAGCGAATGAAAAGTCTTCTTCTTATAGAAGGCTTTTTTCTTTTACTACGGAGAAACGGGGGAATCGAACGTGGGATTGCTGGATGAGTTGAAAGAACGCATTCTCATCGCTGACGGAGCGATGGGGACGCTTCTATATTCGCACGGCATTGACCGTTGTTTTGAAGAATTGAATCTATCCAATCCAGATGAAATCGTTCATATTCACGAGGCGTATATCGCGGCGGGCGCCGATGTCATTCAGACGAATACATACGGCGCCAACTATGTGAAACTCGCGCGCTACGGCTTGCAAGACGAGGTGCCGGCGATCAATCGCGCCGCTGTAAGACTGGCGAAGCAAGCAGCCAATGGGGGGGCGTACGTGCTCGGAACGATCGGAGGGCTGCGCACGTTAAACAAAAGCGTCGTCACGCTCGAAGAAGTGAAACGGACGTTTCGCGAGCAGCTGTTTGTGCTGCTTGCCGAAGGGGTTGATGGTGTGCTGCTGGAGACGTATTACGATTTGGAAGAGTTGGAGACGGTGCTTGCCATCGCGCGCAAAGAGACGGACTTGCCGATTATCGCCCATGTGTCGCTCCATGAAGTCGGCGTTTTGCAAGACGGCACGCCGCTCGCGGACGCCCTTGCCCGCCTAGAGGCGCTCGGGGCCGATGTCGTCGGACTGAACTGTCGTCTCGGTCCATATCATATGCTTCGGTCGCTCGAGGAAGTGCCGCTGCCGAAGCAGGCGTTTTTGTCGGCGTATCCGAACGCGAGCCTCCCGGATTACCGCGATGGCCGGCTTGTCTATGAAACGAACGCGGAATATTTTGAAGAGGCGGCCAAAGCGTTCCGCGATCAAGGGGTGCGCTTGATCGGCGGGTGCTGCGGCACGACGCCGAAACATATTGAGGCAATGGCAAAGGCGCTCGCCGACCGGACGCCGGTGACGGAAAAAACGGTGAAACGGCGCGCGGCATCTGTATCGGTGCAAGCCGATCGGCCCGCGCCGACTCCGCTTCCCGAGCTCGCCCGCACGCGCCGCTCGGTCATTGTGGAGCTGGATCCGCCGAAAAAATTGGGGATTGACAAGTTTCTTGCTGGGGCGAAAGCGCTCCATGACGCTGGCATCGACGCGCTGACGTTGGCCGACAACTCGCTTGCTACGCCGCGCATCAGC
The DNA here is from genome assembly GCF_003595605.1 of [Bacillus] caldolyticus. NCBI lineage: Bacteria > Bacillati > Bacillota > Bacilli > Caryophanales > Anoxybacillaceae > Geobacillus > [Bacillus] caldolyticus. The sequence continues at coordinate 1,249,414 of NZ_CP025074.1, forward strand.
AACGCCGCCGTCGCCACGATCGTGAAAGAGCGGCTCGGCGTCCGCCCGCTCGTGCATATTACGTGCCGCGACCGCAACTTGATCGGCCTGCAGTCGCATTTGATGGGGTTGCATACGCTCGGCATCACCGACGTGCTCGCTATTACCGGCGACCCGTCGAAAATCGGCGATTTCCCGGGAGCGACGTCCGTGTATGATGTGTCGTCATTCGATCTCATCCGCTTGATCAGCCAATTCAACGAGGGATTATCGTACTCGGGCAAACCGCTTGGGCAAAAAACGAACTTCTCGATCGGCGCTGCGTTCAACCCGAACGTCCGCCATTTGGATAAAGCAGTTGAGCGAATGGAGAAAAAAATTCAATGCGGCGCCCACTATTTCTTGACCCAACCGGTTTACTCGGAAGAAAAAATCGTGCAAATATATGAAGCAACGAAACATCTCGCCACGCCGATCTACATTGGCATTATGCCGCTGGTAAGCGCGCGCAACGCCGAGTTTTTGCACCATGAAGTGCCGGGGATCACTCTGTCGGACGAGATTCGCGCCCGCATGGCCGCCTGCAGCGGCGACCCGGTGCAAGCAGCCAAGGAAGGCATCGCTATCGCCAAATCGCTCATTGACGCGGCGTTTGATTTGTTTAACGGCATTTATTTGATCACGCCGTTTTTGCGCTACGACATGACGGTCGAGCTCGTCCGCTACATTCACGAAAAAGAAGCGGCCGCCAAAGAAAGGAAGGTTGTTCATGGCTAACGTCACCTTAGAACAGCAACTGCAAAGAAAAATTCTTGTCATCGATGGCGCCATGGGCACGATGATCCAAAACGCCAACCTATCGGCCGCCGACTTTGGCGGCGAGGCGTATGAAGGGTGCAACGAATATTTGACCCTCACCGCCCCGCATGTTATCCGCCGCATTCACGAAGCGTACCTAGAAGCCGGTGCTGATATCATTGAAACGAACACGTTCGGGGCGACGCGCATTGTGCTCGATGAATACAACCTCGGGCATTTGGCGCTCGAGTTGAACATCGAAGCGGCCAAGCTCGCCAAACAAGCGGCGGAGGCGTTCTCAACTCCCGACTGGCCGCGCTTTGTCGCCGGGTCGATGGGGCCGACGACGAAGACGTTGTCGGTGACAGGCGGCGCGACCTTTGAGGAACTCGTCGCCGCCTATGAAGAACAAGCGCGCGGGCTGCTGTTGGGCGGCGTCGATCTTCTGTTGCTGGAGACGTGCCAAGATACGTTGAACGTAAAAGCCGGATTTCTCGGCATTTCCAAGGCGTTTGAGGCGGTCGGCCGCCGCGTGCCGCTCATGATTTCCGGCACGATCGAGCCGATGGGCACGACGCTCGCCGGCCAGGCGATCGATGCGTTTTTCATCTCGGTGCGCCATATGAAGCCGATCGCCGTCGGCTTAAACTGCGCGACCGGCCCGGAGTTTATGACCGACCATTTGCGGACGCTCGCCTCGCTTGCGGATACGGCGGTCAGCTGCTATCCGAACGCCGGGCTGCCGGATGAAGAAGGCCGCTACCATGAAACGCCGGAGATGTTGGCAGAGAAAATCCGCCGCTTTGCCGAAAAGGGATGGATCAACATCGTCGGCGGGTGTTGCGGCACGACGCCGGACCATATTCGCGCCATCGCCGAAGCGGTGCGCGGCATCCCGCCGCGGGCGATCCCGTCTTCGTTTGACGTCCACGCCGTCTCCGGCATCGAGGCGCTCATTTATGAGGAAACGATGCGCCCGCTCTTTGTCGGCGAGCGGACAAACGTCATCGGCTCGCGCAAATTCAAGCGCCTCATCGCCGAAGGGAAATACGAAGAAGCGGCGGAAATCGCCCGCGCCCAAGTGAAAAACGGCGCCCATGTCATCGACATTTGCCTCGCCGACCCAGACCGCGACGAACTCCATGACATGGAGCAGTTCGTCCGCGAAGTCGTGAAAAAAGTGAAAGTGCCGCTTGTCATCGATTCAACCGACGAGCGCGTCATTGAACGCGCCCTCACCTACTCGCAAGGAAAAGCGATCATCAATTCGATCAACTTGGAAGACGGCGAGGAGCGGTTTGCGAAAGTCGTTCCTCTCTTGCACAAATACGGCGCCGCTGTCGTCGTCGGCACGATCGATGAACAAGGGATGGCGGTCACCGCCGAACGAAAGCTGGAAATTGCCTTGCGTTCGTATGACTTGCTCGTGAACCGCTACGGCGTGCCGGCGCGCGACATCATTTTCGATCCGCTCGTCTTCCCGGTCGGCACCGGTGATGAGCAATACATCGGCGCGGCGAACGAAACGATCAAAGGCATTCGCCTCATTAAAGAGCAACTGCCGGAGTGCTTGACGATGCTCGGCATCAGCAACGTCTCGTTCGGCTTGCCGCCGGCCGGGCGCGAGGTGCTCAACTCCGTCTTTTTGTACCATTGCACGCAAGCTGGGCTCGATTATGCGATCGTCAACACTGAGAAGCTTGAGCGGTTCGCCTCGATTCCGGAAGAGGAAGTGCGGATGGCCGAAGCGCTTTTGTTTGACACGAGCGATGAAACATTAAACACCTTTATCGAATTTTACCGAAGCAAAATCACCGCCGCCAAGCCGGCTGAGGAGAACTTGAGCTTGGAAGAGCGGCTCGCCCGCTACGTCATTGAAGGGTCGAAAGACGGGCTCATTCCCGATTTAGAGAAGGCGCTTGAGACCTACTCCGATCCGCTGTCGATCATCAACGGTCCGCTTATGGCCGGCATGGATGAAGTCGGGCGGCTGTTCAACAACAACCAGCTCATCGTCGCCGAAGTATTGCAAAGCGCGGAAGTGATGAAAGCGGCCGTCGCCTTTTTAGAGCCGTATATGGAAAAGAAAGAAGGAAGCACAAAAGGAAAAGTCATTCTCGCCACCGTCAAAGGCGATGTCCATGACATCGGCAAAAACTTGGTCGACATCATTTTAAGCAACAACGGCTACGAGGTGATCGACCTCGGCATTAAAGTCGCTCCGCAGCAACTCATTGAAGCGGTGCGCGAACATCAGCCCGACATCATCGGGTTGTCGGGCTTGCTTGTCAAATCGGCCCAACAGATGGTCGTCACCGCCCAAGATTTGCGGCAAGCCGGCATCTCAACGCCCATTTTAGTCGGCGGCGCCGCCTTGACGCGCAAATTTACCGAAAACAAAATCGCACCCGAATACGACGGCATCGTCTTGTACGCGAAAGACGCCATGGACGGGCTCGCGCTCGCCAACCAACTCCAGCAAGGCGAAATTGACTACAAGAAAAAAGAAGCGACCGAAAACGAGCCGACGCGGCCAACGGCGGTCGCCACCGCGTTCAAATCGAACGTCTCGACCGACGTTCCCGTCTACATCCCGGCCGACCTCGAGCGCCACGTGCTGCGAAACGTGCCGCTTGACCATGTGTTGCCGTACGTCAACTGGCAAATGGTGCTCGGCCACCACCTCGGCTTGAAAGGAAAAGTGAAACGGCTGCTTGAAGAGAAAGACGAAAAAGCGTTGGCGTTAAAAGCGGTCGTCGACGAACTGCTCGCCGAAGCGAAAGAACGCGGCTGGATTCAACCCGCCGGCGTCTACCGCTTCTTCCCTGCACAAAGCGACGGCAACCGGGTTTACATTTACGATCCGACTGACGGCAAAACAGTGCTCGAGATGTTCAACTTTCCGCGCCAACCGCGGGCGCCGCATCTTTGCCTCGCCGATTATTTGAAATCGAAAGAAAGCGGCGAAATGGATTACGTCGGCTTGTTCGCCGTCACCGCCGGGCATGGCGTCCGCGAACTCGCCCAACAGTGGAAAGACGAAGGCGAATTTTTGAAAAGCCATGCCATCCAAGCGTTGGCGCTCGAGATTGCCGAAGGATTCGCCGAACGAATCCACCAAATTATGCGCGACCGTTGGGGCTTCCCGGACGACCCGGATTTCACGATGGAAGAGCGCTTCGCCGCCAAATACCAAGGCCAGCGCTACTCGTTCGGCTACCCGGCCTGTCCGAACTTGGAAGATCAAGAAAAGCTGTTCCGCCTGCTTCATCCAGAAGACATCGGCATCCGTCTCACCGACGGCTATATGATGGAACCCGAGGCATCGGTTTCCGCGATCGTCTTCGCCCATCCGGAAGCGCGGTATTTCAATGTGTTATAAGCAAAATGAGAAACGAGCTGGGCTATGTGAACCAGCTCGTTTGCTTTTTACGCACCAACCCTCGGCCGCGGAGATGTTTCCCGTTTTTTAGCAAAAAAAGACGAGGAATTGGCGATCTAGGAAAATCGCGATGTTTGTTCAAGTGTCAACCATCATTGATTCAAATGATGGATTCAGGCATATAGCATTCCACGCCAAGCCGACGAAAATCTTTTTCGTTCCAAGTGATGATCCCTTGGATGGATGCAGTGTGCTGCGCCAGCGCCGAAAGATACGCGTCAGCAAAATCGACGCTGCAACAGCGTTCTAGCCATATTCTATCCTATTCGTTGGCTAACGCCAACCGACATTCATCTCCCACCGACTCACTGGGTTACACCCTTCGCGTTCCTTGAGGTGGGAGACTTCTTTCGGAAATCCGTTAAAAAACGAATGATGATGTTCGTATCTAAAATATACACGTTTCATCCTCTTCTCCCTATCATCTACTCTGCGTTCTTTTCCCTCTTGGACATCCGTTCCTCTTTCGCTTGTTTGCGAATATCCTCCCATCTCATCGGACGGCTGTCTCCCCTAGGCGGCATGGTGCCGAACAAAGATAGCAACGCATCTTTCTTTTTCACCTTTAACGTCACCTCTTGATTTTCCCCGTGAACTACCCTCACTTAATTTTCTAGCGAAAATTTGAAGTGGGGGCTTCCAAAGAAGTTTGACTGCTTCAAGCAATCCTTATTCTTTGAGGCGTGTCCACTTCGCCGCTAGAGCATAAGACACTCAGGTCTACAGCTTTACTTTTCTTTAAGATGTTTAATGCGCCATTGACATCAGCATTAATTAGTTCAGGCATTTCATATTTGTACTGAATCTCAAAGAACCTGGCATGATGCTTAGGAATGATTTCAATCTGCTTAATCTTTTTGTCCAGTAACACAGGCGGAATCGTTATCGTGATAGGCTTGTGAGTCTTTTTAAATAGGCGAGAATACGGTATCGTGAATTTGTTGCCGTCTATACGAATCTGGCCAATGATCAGTGAATGAAAGCCATCTTTTTTAAGATATTTTGGAATACTGATAGCCTTGTGGTCATATTTTCCTTGTTTGGCAAGACTGATCAAACCAAAGAAAGATTTAAAGGCTTCATTGACCTTTTTTAAAATTTGCTGTGCCATGTTGCTGTTTAACAGCTTATAGTTTTCGTTAGTTTTTGCAAGATGATCGTTTTTCTCATAATTAAGAAATTCCTTGTGTTCAAAATAGTATTGTCTGACATTGTACAATCCGACGTTGTACATGTTCTTGGCAATATGGCACAGTTCCTCGAAGAGTCAAGTATTCTTCTTTGGTCAAACCATTTAGCTGTTGTTTGATACAAAAATACATTTTTTCACCTCCCATCTAACTATATTATACCATATTTTACTGAATCTATCCTATTTTCAGCAAAATATAGTTAAGGCGATTCATCTCCCACTTACTCCGCTTCGCTTCGTTGAAGTGGGAGTCTTCTCGCCTAATTAAGATAAACAAATGCGACTTGGTCTCCCGGTTCTGCCCCAAGCACTTCTCTGATCTTCATTGGAATCGTCACTTGATGTTTCGAAGAAAGTGTGGAGTAATACGTATACGTTTCATGTGAGGATCGCTTCATCACGATTCCTCCTTTCCTCTTTGCTCACTATTTTATCTTTACTTAATCAAAAAGTAAAGACCATCTCATTACCCAAGACGTTTATGGCTAGACACGAAAAACCAGAAGAGAAAAAGCACGTTCCGTAAATTTCCAGATCTGCTGAACAGTGCGGTCAACATCCCGAAACAAAGCGCTTTCGGGCAGGACGCTTCCCCTTTGGCTGAAGGCGGCAGCGTTAGATGCCAGCCTCTTACAAAATGATCCGTTTCATCACGCCAATCAACGAACAAGATTCGCCGCCTTGAACCCGTTCCTTTGGCTCAACGGCTATCGCCTCACCGCTTCAGAAAAAAGCATATACCATGGGTTGTGACCGGCAAACGATCTCGACGGAAACGTGGGCAAAAAAATGATCACTGTCGACCCCTTCATCGCCTCTTTGCACATATTTCCGCCCCTCCGTTCCATACTAACGATGACAATACCCGCCAAGGAGGAAAAATGATGGTTACAAAGCAACAAGCCACGCTGCCCCCGCAGCACCAGACGCGCCAGCCCGGCCTGCAAACGGAGATGAACCCGCAGCCGGTCACCATCAAAGACACCTATAAAGGAAGCGGCAAGCTCAAAAACAAAACCGCCATCATCAGCGGCGGCGACAGCGGCATCGGCCGCGCGGTCGCGGTTCATTTCGCCAAAGAAGGGGCCGATGTGGCGATTCTCTATCTCAACGAACATGAAGATGCCGACGAAACGAAACGGCTCGTCGAGCAGGAAGGAAGACGGTGTCTGGCCATTGCGGGAGACATTGGCGATGAAGCGTTTTGCAAAGAGGCGGTGAAACAGACGATCGAAGCGTTCGGCAAGCTTGACATCGTCGTCAACAACGCCGCCGAGCAGCACCCGCAGCCGAATTTTCTCAACATCACTGCCGCGCAGCTGGAAAAAACGTTTCGCACGAACGTATTCGGCTGCTTTTTCCTAACGAAAGCGGCGCTCCCGCACTTAAAGAACGGAAGCGCCATTATCAACACCGCTTCGGTCACCGCCTACGAAGGAAACGAACAGCTCATCGACTACTCGGCGACAAAAGGCGCAATCGTCACCCTCACCCGCTCGCTCGCCAAAGCGCTCGTCGGCCAAGGCATTCGCGTCAATGGCGTCGCCCCAGGCCCGATTTGGACGCCGCTCATCCCGTCGACGTTCAAAAGCGAGCAAGTCGCCACATTCGGCGCCAACACCCCGATGAAACGGCCCGGCCAACCGTGCGAAGTCGCCCCGTGCTACGTCTTTTTGGCGAGCGACGAATCGTCGTACATGACCGGGCAAATGCTTCATGTAAATGGCGGCAAGTTCATCAGCGATTGACCGCAGCCACCGCTGTTGCCAATCATTTTTAACAAAATCGCGTTACCTTTTCTCACAAAAATATGGCGTGATTGTAAAAAAACGAGTACGATAAAGCTACGATGTTCCTCTACTTCTTTACAAGGTGCCCCTCTTCTCTCACCCCACCCCGGAATGGGGGCGGGGTTTTTTGTCACATAACAAGCAGCCAATCCGGTTCAGACAAGTACGTTTGACATTCGTTTAAGGCGTGTTGGGCCATCGCTCCATCGATGACATTCATGAGCATTTTTGGTTTCACCATCTGTGTCCAATTTCATCAATCAGCAGACGATGATATGGCTTTTTTCACCACTTTGACTTCATCATGCCTCACCTTGATATTGGAAACAAATTCCTTATCCAGTTCATTTCGTCTTGCTTTATGACCTGCGATATGGGCGTCGCTTTTCCCTATTTTTGGTTCATCACCACAACATGTACTTGACAAGCGATACGTTCTCCTGAACAAGGATGTGCAAAAATCATTGATTTACTGATTTTTCCTCACAAGCGTAAGTGGGGCATGTTATGAAAAAATCAAGCACAACTTTTGGTGAAGAGCCCTATTTTTTTCAGTATTCCTCTGATTCCCATGTGATCAAAATGACAACTTCATTATCGCCATGACGCGTTTTTTTGACTTAAAATGTTCAAATCCATCTTGTTGCTCGATGATTCCCGGACGCTTAAACCGTTCGACCACTTGATCAGCATATCCTTTCGCTGCGGTGATTTGCGTATTTGAACAAACATCATCCCTCTCCCTTCTTTTGTTTATGATCATTCCTCTTACTCTTCCGCATTTGACTCATCGCCGGAATGTCCGTTTGTTGGATCATCGTTATCTCGTTTTTCAAACTTCAACCTCGTTTTAAGCTCGTCTTCATGAATCTCAAACGACTGAACAAACTCGTTGATGACCATTTCGATCGCTTTCAGTTCCCCCGTCAGTATGGCATGGATCGATTGGAGCTCTGGCGACTGCAGTTGTTGTTTCAATGTTACCCGCTTAACATACAACCGCTCTAAAAACTCCAGCGCCCGCCCGCGACGGAACGTTTTGGCGCCGCGGTGAGACCCTCTGTGCATATGGCCTCCCTTCCAAAGGGGGATGATCCTCAAATGGATGCTCATGTCCGGGAAAAAAGTGTCCGTGCATCTGATCGTCCCCTCTCCTTTCAAGCGGTTTTTTTCACTCTTGCTACCGTCACGCCATCTCCAATGGGAATGAACATGGCATCAAGCTGAGGATGGCAGGCAACGGTTTCGTTAAACTGTTTCATGATCTCCCCGCGCCGCCGAAGCGCGTCCGATGCGCCGACACCGCTCCCAGCTAGCGTGTTGTCGGCGGCGATGATCGCACCAGGATTGGCAAGGCGGATGCAATAGTCGAGATAACGGATATAGTTTTCTTTGTCAGCGTCAATAAAGAAAAAGTCAAATCGTTCACCATTCGCTGCAAGCGTTTCAAGACTTTCCAAAGCAGGGCCAATCATGTAAGTGACTTGGCTGCCAAAACCGGCTTTTTTGAGATTTTGCCGCGCCAAGCGCGCGTATTCCTCCACCAATTCAAGCGACGTTAACGTTCCTTCCTTGCCAAATCCGCGTGCGAGGCAAATGCCGCTATAACCGCCAAGCGCCCCGATTTCCAGCACCCTTTTCGCTCCAGAAATCGCCACCAACATCGTCAACAGCTTCCCGGTCGCCGGTGAGACGGAAATCGACGGTAGCCCATTCTCCTCAATCGAACGTCGAACGTCGGCCAGCACTTCGTCTTGTGGTGCAAACTGTTCATTCATGTAACGGTTTAATTGCCGAAAAAACTCTAAGCCTTCCTGATGTGCATACGACCGATTCGGTTCCATCCTACTCCCTCTTCCCAATTATATTTGTATACAAATGTATACAAAAAGATTATGAAATGTCAAACCATTCACTCCCCTAACCACTTATATTTCCATGTCACCGTTGAAAAATTACCTGAAAGCAGATCTTTTTCCGACTTCGCTTTGCATTCCCCTTTCCCCGTTCCTTATGCTCATCCACCATCTGATTATCTAGGGGATTGCTTCATTTTCCCCTAACCTTTTGTCCAACCCCAACGCGCCCAAGAGTGTCATCAAAGAAAAAACAACCCAAAATACAAAAAGACGTCCATTGACATGATGGACGTCTCTCCGTAAACATCGTTCTTATCCACTACCGCCTCGCACACGACCCACGCTCCACGAGCCGGTGCGGGATGATGATGCGTTTGATCGGTTCATTCGGGTTGGTGATTTTCTCAATTAAACTTTTCGCCGCTTCGTAGCCGAGCTGAAAAATGCCGATGTCAACCGACGTGAGCGGCGGACGCGACATTTCGGCGAGCAGCGTGTTGTTGAAGCTGACGATCGAAACATCTTCCGGGACGCCAAGCCCCATTTCATCAAGCGTTTTCAAGATGCCGAGCGCCATGAGATCATCGGCGACGACAAGCCCGGTCGGCGGCTCAGGCAACGAAAGAAGCTCCTTCATCGCCTCTTGGCCGCCTTCCTGCAAAAATTCTGCATGGACGACATATTCCGGCCGGTACGGAAGCCCCGCCTCCTGCAAGGCCGCGGCGTAGCCGGTTTGGCGGTCGACGGTCACCAAATATTGCGGATTGCCGCCGACAAACGCGATGCGTTCGTGCCCGCGGGCGATCAACCAGTTTGCCGCATCTTTCCCCGCCTGGACGTTGTCGTTGTCGACATGGGTCACTTGTTCCGCTTTTTGGTGCGGTTTGCCGATGACGACGAACGGAAAGCCATGCTTTAACAAGTACTTCATGAGCTTATCGTTTTGCCGCGAGTAAAGCAAAATGACGCCGTCCACGCGCCGTCCTTGCAGCATCTCCACGACTCGCTCGTAAATGTCGTTCTCTTTCTCTCCGGTCGACATTTGCAAAGCATATCGCTTTTCATGGGCGGCTTTGCTGATGCCGCGGATGACTTCCGGGAAAAACGGGTTTTGTAACGCCTGGTCGGCGGAGCTCGGCATGACGATGCCGATCACTTGCGTCATTTGGCTCGCGAGGCTGCGGGCGATAAAGTTCGGATGATAGCCGAGCTCTTTCATCGCCTCGCGCACCCGCTGCTTCGTCTTCTCGCTGATGCGCGGGCTGTCGGCGATGACGCGCGAGACGGTTGACGGCGCAACGTTCGCTCGTTTCGCCACATCTTTAATCGTAACGGTCATAAGGTCCCTCCTTTCCCTCTATTCCGGCATCCGCTTCGCCCGTTTTTTCACCAAATACAAAAACAAAAGAAACAATACGTAAACCGATACGATGGCGGCGATAAACGGAACGTTGATCCCTGTTTTTTCCCGCAGTTTGTACACTTCCGCCGTTTCGCGGTCGAGCACAAGATCGTATCCGTCGCCATCGCCGCGGACGAGATCGTCCAATAAAAAGCCGCGCAGTTCCTTGTTTTTTGGCAGCTGGTCGTTCGTTAGGTGAACGTGCTGCGTTTCGCCCGTGTTGTTGATGGCGATAACCGTTGTTTCATCTTCATATTGCCGTTTCCACACCGCCATGCCGTCTTTTTCATACAGGAGCGTAAAATCGCCGCGCCGCAAAGACGGCAGCTGTTGGCGGAGCGGGCCGATTTTTTTCAAGTAATCGATGATCTCCGGATCGGCGCGGAAATCCATCAAGCGGCGGTTGTCCGGATCTTGGCCGCCGTTCATGGCGATTTCCGTTCCGTAATACATGATCGGGATGCCGGGGGCGGTGAACAAATACGTCATCGCCAGCTTGATGCGTGAAATCGGATTGTTGCGGTTGTCAATCGAAAGTTTCGTAAACCGCACGGTATCGTGATTGTCCAAAAACGTCCCGAGCAAGTACGGGCGGTCGTAAAACGTTTTGTTGTATTCCCAGACGTCATACAACGGCCGGAGCGATGCATCGCGCCTAGCAAGCGACTGCTTCACCGCGCCATACAGCGGATAATCGACAAAACCGTCGATGCCGTATTGGCCGTACTCGGCAATATAGCGCGGATCGTCGCTCCACACTTCGCCAAGAAGGAAAAAGTCTTGTTTCACCGATTTCACTTCTTTGGCAAACTCCTGCCAAAATGATTTTGGCACATGGCGCACCGTATCGAGGCGATAGCCGTCAATGTCCGTTTCTTTGATCCACCATTTGGCCGCATCGATTAAATATTTCTTGACTTCTGGATTTTCCTGCGCTAAATCCGGCAGCCCATACACCCATCCGTTTTCTAGTTGTGTTTGATCATTCCAGTCGAAAATCTCTTTTTTCGGATGGAACCAATCTTTTTTCGCCGGGTCGCGAAGCCATGGATGGTCGTAGCCGACATGGTTGGCGACAAAGTCCAAGATGACTTTCATATGGCGCTTGTGCGCTTCTTTGACAAGCGTCTTCAAATCATCCAGCGTGCCGAAATGCGGATCGACGCGATAAAAATCTTTGATCCAATACCCGTGGTATCCGCCCGGCATGTTTTCGAAAATCGGCGTCAGCCAAATGGCCGTAAATCCCATCTCCTTGATGTAATCGAGTTTCGCCGTCACCCCTTTCAAGTCGCCGCCGAAATACCCTTTCGGATCGTTGACATTGACGCCCTTGTCATTCGTCGGATCCATATTGTTAAACCGGTCGACCATAATGAAATAAATCGCTTCATCTTGCCACGTCCGTTCTTCTTTCTCCGCCGCCTGCACCGGCCATGCATAAAAAAGAAGGAACGGAAGGACGAGCAGCATAAAGAGCCGGTTCCCCATTTCCATTCCTCCCTTCCCGATTCATTTGCTCATTCGGAAACGGGTAAGCCCACTATTTATGATAGCGGTTCTTACCCTTTTGTGCCACCGGCCGTTAAGCCGGAAATCAAATACCGTTGCAGGAACAAAAAGACGACGGCGATCGGCGCGGCAATCAAAATCGAGCCGGCGGCAAAGCGGGTGAAGTTGTTCGCGAACCGGTCGCTGATAAAGTTGAACAGCCCGACCGCCAGCGTAAATTTGTCCGGATCGCGCAAGACGATCGACGGCAGCAAAAAGTCGGTGAACGGCGCCATGAAGTTAAACAAGGCGACAACGGCTAAAATTGGCTTGGCTAAGGGCAGCATAATGCGGAAAAAGACGCCGAAGTGGCCGGCACCGTCGATGCGCGCCGCCTCATCCAGCTCGCGCGGAATCGTATCAAAGTAGCCTTTGACCAGCCACGCGTTAAACGGGATTTGCCCCCCGACGTAAATAAGAATGAGCCCCCAAAGCGAATCGAGCAAATGGAGCATATTGAGCAAAATATAGATCGCGACCATCGCCATGAGCGACGGAAACATTTGCAACACTAAAAACAAATACAGCCCCGTTTTCCGCCCGACGAATTTGTAGCGCGAAAACGCATAGGCGATGAGCGCCGTGAAAAAGACAGATAACACCGCATTGGCCGCAGCGACAAACAAGCTGTTTTTATACCAAAGCAAATAATCGCTGTTCGGACTGGTAAACAACCACTTATAGTGCTCAAACGACCACTTCTCCGGGATGAGCGACGCCGAATACAGGCTCGTTCCTGGATTGAGCGACATACTGATCGTCCAAAGGAGCGGATAGGCGATGACGATAAACATGAAAGCGATAAACAAATAAATAAGCGCTACTTCCACGTGCGATTTCCATTTGCGGTTCATCAAATGTTCCCCTCCTCTTTAAAGGAACGGGTGCGCCGGAACTGGTAAATGGCAAACCCGCTGACGATCAAGCCGATGATGAGCGAGATCGCCGCTGCCATATTGTAGTTGTTCGTCGTGAACGTCAAATCGTACACCCATGAAATGAGAATGTCCGTTCCGCCGGCGTTTTGCCCGCGCACCGCAGGCCCCCCGTCGTTGAACAAATAGATGATGTTAAAGTTGTTGAAATTGCCGGCGTATTGCATAATCAACAGCGGTGCGGTCGCATACAGGACGTGCGGCAAAGTGATCGATTTGAACTTTTGCCAGCGCGTCGCCCCGTCGATGTCGGCCGCTTCGTACCAGTCGCGGGAAATGCTTTGCAAAACGCCGGTAAACAGCGCAAAGACGAACGGAAAGCCAAGCCACGTCTGAATCAAAATGAGCGCGACTTTCGTCCAAAACGGGTCGGTCATCCATGGGATCGACAATCCGAACAAACTCAACACTTCACGGTTGATGGCGCCGAATTTGTCGTTAAACATCGCCGCAAACACTAAAATTGTAACAAACGCCGGCACGGCCCACGGCAAAATGAGCACCGTGCGGATGAAACGCTTGAACTTGATGCGCGGGTCGTTGACAAGCAACGCCAAAAACAGTCCAAGGGCGATTTGCATCGTTGTCGCGACAACTGTCCAAACGATTGTCCACGCGAGGACGCTAAAAAACGTGCTTTTCCAAATCGGAATCGACACTAAGTTTTTGAAATTTTCCAATCCAACCCAATTCAATAAATGCCGCGGCGGCGAGTGGTACAAGTTGTAATCGGTGAACGCGAGCGACACCATAAACAACAGCGGCAGCACAACGATAAACAACAGCATCACAAGCCCGGGCGTCACAAAGATGTACGGAAACCCCCGATCCCACGCATGACGGCACGATTCAATCAGCGTTGGAAACGGTTCGCCCCTTTGCCGGCGGCGGGCGTCGTTGCGTGCATCAATGATGTTCGCAATATGCAGGGCGGCGGCAAATGCGATGATGATGACCGACATCAACCCTTGAATCAACAGAAAAATCGAATGATCCAACATCGGGATTTCGCCAAGCGTCACAAGCCCCCACAGCCCGATGTTTAAAAAGTTGTAAAACGTCAGCAAAAACGAAGCTTCAATGATGATGAACAAGATGCCTTTGACATACCGGCGGTTGTACAACTGCCCAAGGCCGGCAAACAACAAAGACAGCGCCATCGCCACCGCCGGCCGATGGCGGACGTTTGCTTCCGGCATTCCAATCCCCCCTATCATATGGATAAGAATAGTGGATAGGGCTGATCCTATCCACCACGACATCACTCGTTATTTTCCAGCGCCGCTGGCGGCGATTTTATCTTGAATCGTTTTCACTGCCTCACCGAGCACCGCTTTCGGGTTGTCGCCTTTCGCGATAAATTGCAACGCATTGCCCATCGGCTCCCACACTTGCGACATTTCCGGCACGTTCGGCATCGGCTCGCCGTATTGGATTTGCTCCGCAAAACCGGCGATCAGCGGGTCGTTCGTGATTTTTTCGTTCGTCAACGCTTTTTGGTTTGCTGGCATTTCGCCCGCCACTTCATAGTAATGAAGCGAATTTTCTTCGTTCGTGACAAACTTCATGAAGTCGACCGCCCATTCTTTGTTTTGCGAATAGGCTGATAACATCCATGTTTTCACGCCGACGAACGATTTCGGATGCTCGCCGTTGTCTAAGACCGGCAGCGGCGCCGTCGCCAATTTGTCGCCCAACGCTTCTTTATACGACGGGATGTTCCATGGTCCGGTGATGGCAACGGCCACATTTCCTTTCGTAAACAGCCCGTTCATAATATCGCCGGTGATTTCTTTCGGAATGTAGCCGTTTTTAAACCACGATTGGACGAGCTCGGCTCCTTTGACGGCTCCATCATTCGCGAGCCCAATGTCGCTTATGTCGTATTTGCCGTTTTCATTTTTAAACACATAGCCGCCATAGCCGGCGAAGAACGGATAAACGAAATAGAAATTCGCCGCTTCCATTAAAAAGCCGTATTGGTCTTTGGCCGCATTCGTTTTTTCCTTGGCGATCTTCATCAAGTCATCCATCGTTTTCGGCGCTTCCGGCACTAAATTTTTATTGTAGAACACGCCGTATGTTTCAACGACCATCGGCACGCCATACGTTTTCCCGTCATATGTTACCGCGTTGATGGCCGTCGGACTGTACTCGCCTTTCGCATCGCCAAGGTCGACTGGATCGGCCAATCCTTGCAGCACAATGTCGCCGATGCGGTCATGCGGCTGGTAGAACACATCCGGCCCTTTGCCAGCCGGTCCGTCGAGCGCTAGTTTTTTCGTTTGATCGAGCATGTTGACCCCAACCATCTCGATTTTGATTCCGGTTTTTTCTGTGTACTTTTGGAAAATATCTTTTAATGCTTGTTTCTGCTTTTCGTCGTCGTTCACCCAAACGACCAGTTTGTCCGGTTTTTCCGCCTTTTCGGTCGTTCCTTGACTTTCTTTCGGCTGTTGAACGTCCCGTTTCGGTCCGCAGGCAGCGAGCACGCCCACGAGCAGCACAGCCATGAGAAACAAAGACAATGTTTTCTTCATGCTCTCCCTCCTCTTTTGATCGACTCTTTTTCAGTGCAACCATAGCGAAACCGTTTGCGCATTAAAATCGCAATCACTCCAATGAAAACGATTGCACCTTTCAACTCTATTATATCGTCTATTTTTCATTTTACAAGACCCGTGGTGCTAGATAAAACTCAGACAAGCATAAAAATAGCCCTTGCTGGCGGATCTCCAGTAGAATGAAAGTGTCACCCAACATTCGAAAGGAGAGATCCCCCATGCAAGAGCACTTTCATTTTACTACAGATCCAGCCAAACTTCAAAAACAATATGCCGCTATTTTCTGTTTTGTTTCTGCCCAACTGTCGTTGATTCAAATGTATCTTCATCGCCGCAACCGTCACTTGGTCAAGCAAGAAGACGAAGTGGTCATGGCGGTTCACCTTTTGGGGAAGCTGCTGGGCTTTTCTTCCGAACGAGCCTGGCATCGTTTTGTCACGGGAAATTTGTTCACAAACGGCTCGTTTCTTGAACGCTCCCGATACAACCGCCGCTGCCGAGCGCTTGGTTTCGCCATCAAATGGATCCGTCATGAGCTGGCGAAACGTGGCCAACACCATGCTTATGCGGTCGTCGACAGCTTGCCTCTTCCGTTGTGCCATCCCGCAAGAATGCAGCGCGTCAAGCGGTTTCGAGGGATCGCGGATATGGGGTATTGTGCTTCCAAAAAGCAATGGTACTACGGTTTCAAGCTGCATCTTCAAGTGACCAATCAAGGGCTGGCCATGGGCTATGTCGTGACGGAAGCGTCCTGCCACGACGTCAAAGCCGCTGAAACGGTGATGACTCAAATCCCTCATCCCTACAACTTTGGGGACAAAGGGTACATCAGCCACGCTCTTCGAGAAAAGCTGTACGAAGAACACCAAGCCGCGTTCTGGACACCGTCTCGACACAATCAAAAGCACGGCCCATCCAAGGCATGGGAAGAATGGATCAGGAAAAAACGCAAAGTCATCGAGACGGTGTTTTCGATTCTCGTAGACCAATACCGGATCACCGACATTCGAGCGAATTCCATTGCCGGGTTTGAAGTGGCACTCGATGGCATCTTGTTGGCTTATTCCTTGGTCACACTAGGGCTGGTTGAGCGCTGACGCTCAACTAGCACCACGGGTTTTACAAGCTTATTTTCTATGAAATTTGACTTTTTTTTTACATTGGCGTACGCTTTGTTTAACGGAAGTCTATCATGCAAACGATTGCTTTTACCCAAATTGGATTCAAGAGGGGGAACGATGATGCAAAAAGAAGCCATTCACCACCGCCCGACTGACAACTTCGCCTATGCCTATGATGGCGAAACGCTTCATCTTCGGCTTCGGACAAAAAAAGATGATGTTGATCGGGTGGAGCTGTTGCACGGCGACCCGTACGAGTGGCAAGACGGCGCCTGGCAGTTTCAAACGATGCCGATGCAGAAAACGGGAAGCGACGAACGATTTGACTATTGGTTCGCCGAGGTCAGACCGCCATATCGGCGGCTGCGCTATGGGTTTGTGCTTCGAGCTGGGGGCGAACAACTGGTCTATACGGAAAAAGGATTTTACCATGAAGCTCCGAGCGACGACACCGCTTACTACTTTTGCTTTCCCTTTCTTCATCGGGTCGACCTGTTCCAAGCGCCGGGCTGGGTAAAAGACACCGTATGGTATCAAATTTTCCCTGAGCGGTTCGCCAACGGCAACCCGGCCATCAGTCCGGAAGGAGCGCGGCCGTGGGGAAGCGAAGACCCAACGCCGACAAGTTTTTTTGGGGGGGATTTGCAAGGAATTATCGACCATCTCGATTACTTGGCTGACCTTGGCATCACCGGCCTTTACTTGACGCCGATTTTCCGCGCGCCGTCGAACCATAAATACGACACCGCTGATTATTTTGAAATCGACCCGCACTTTGGGGACAAAGAGACGTTGAAAACACTTGTCAAGCGCTGCCATGAAAAAGGGATCCGCGTCATGCTCGATGCAGTCTTCAACCATTGCGGCTATGAGTTTGCCCCGTTTCAAGATGTGCTGAAAAACGGCGCAGCCTCTCGGTATAAAGATTGGTTCCATATTCGCGAGTTTCCGCTCCAAACCGAGCCGCGCCCGAACTACGACACATTTGCGTTCGTGCCGCACATGCCGAAACTCAACACCGCTCATCCGGAAGTGAAGCGCTACTTGCTTGATGTCGCGACATACTGGATTCGCGAGTTTGATATTGACGGCTGGCGGCTCGATGTGGCGAACGAAATCGATCATCAATTTTGGCGCGAATTCCGGCAGGCAGTGAAGGCGCTAAAGCCCGATGTGTACATTCTCGGCGAGATTTGGCATGACGCCATGCCTTGGCTGCGCGGCGACCAGTTTGACGCCGTCATGAACTACCCGTTCACGGACGGGGCGCTTCGCTTTTTCGCGAAAGAGGAAATCAGCGCCCGCCAGTTTGCCGATATCATGATCCGACTTCTTCATTCGTATCCGAAACAGGTGAACGAAGCGGCATTCAACTTGCTTGGCAGCCATGATACACCAAGGCTGCTTACGGTTTGCGGCGGCGACGTCCGCAAAGCGAAGTTGTTGTTTTTGTTCCAGCTGACGTTCACTGGTTCGCCGTGTATTTACTATGGCGATGAGATCGGCATGACGGGTGGAAACGATCCGGAATGCCGGAAATGTATGGTGTGGGATCCGGAGCACCAAAACCGCGAACTGTTGGCGCATGTCAAGCGGCTGATTGCGCTAAGGAAGCAGCACCGGGCGCTCCGGCGCGGAGATGTCTCCTTTCTTTCCGCCGACGACAACCCTAACCATCTCGTGTATGAAAAAATTGACGGCGCTGAAACCGTGCTCGTCATCATCAACCGAAGCAATGATGCCGCCGACATTCCGCTCCCGCTCGACCTTCGCGGAAAATGGCTTGTTGACCTCTTGACCGGAGAGCGGTTTGCGGCCGAGGCGGAAACGCTTTGCGCCTCTTTGCCTCCGTATGGGTTTGTGCTCTATAAAGTTGAAAGCTGGTAAGATGGCGCAGCCATGTGTTGCTTTGATCACAAACCGGTGCAGCGGTTCGCTGCGCCGGTTTTATGTACGCCTAGCCATGCGCCGGTATTCGGTCGGGGTCATCCCTTCCATCTTTTTGAATACACGCGAAAAATACGCGCCATCATCAATGCCGACCCGCTTGGCAACCGCCTCGACTGTTTCATTCGTTTCCGCAAGCCATTGCTTGGCTTTCGACAGGCGGTAATACGTCAAATAACGGCTAAATCCCATGCCCATCGTTTTTTGCATACAGCGGGTGATGTAATCGGGATGAAAACGGAGCCCTTTCGCAAGCATTTCGAGCGTAATCGGCTCGTTGAAATGTCGTTCGATGTACGCCACCGCCGCCGCACTGACTTGTTCCGCTGCACTTGGGACGGACAGCTCCTGCTTTTGCAAGTGCCAAAGAAATTCCACAAACAAAAGCAGCTGTCGGAGCGGCCGGTCCATATCCCGCTCCACGTTCGGCTCGACAAGTTGGGCGAGCAGCTGTTCGGCGCGCTCCCGTTGTTTCAGCTCCCCATATTGACGGATCGAAAGCCGGTATTGGATTGGCTCAGTGTACGTCGCCTCTTTTTCCATCACCGTTTGCCGGCTCGCCGGGCAGTCCGGAGCAACCGTGTAGTCCGGCAGCAAAAAGTGCAGCCAAACAAGCTCCGTTTTCTCTTCACACGGGCGGTGTCCGTAATGTTCGCGGCCGGGGATCAACAGCAAATATTGCCCGCTGCCGATGGCAAACTCGCGCCCGTTTTCCGTCATATACAAACAGCCTTGTTTCACATACAGCAAGTCAAATACGGTAAACGTGCGGCGAAAATGCCGTTTTCCTTTTGGAAATACGCTTTCCGCCCCTTTAATAAACACCGGCAGCGGTGGCAGCGAAAACGTAACATAATGCATTGTCCCCTCTCTCCTTGTCGGAAATGTGCAAGTGAAATCGCTTCTTTCTCTTTCCATTATGCAGCAAACTAGCTAAACTGAGTATATCGTTCAAGTCGGAATTTGAAAAAGGAGTTGTCTCAATATGCGCCAAGAGGCAAAAACATGGTCACTGTTCTCGTTAACGTGGCCGATTTTTATTGAAACGTTGCTTTATATGGTCATGGGCAACGCTGATACACTTATGCTCAGCCAGTACTCGGATCATGCGGTCGCCGCCGTCGGGGTGGCGAACCAAATCATCGCGTTAACGATCGTGCTGTTCAACTTCGTTGCCTTGGCGACCGCCGTACTTGTCGCCCAATACTTAGGCGCCCGGCGGGAGCAAGAAGCCATTGACGTGTCGCGCGTATCCCTTGCCGCCAATTTGCTGTTTGGGTTGCTGCTAAGCGCCGTTCTCGCCGCGTTTAGCCGGCCGATTTTGCGGCTGATGGGGCTGCCGGCTGAGCTGTTTGACGAGGGGAGCAGCTATTTGGCGATTGTCGGCGGGTTTTTGTTCATCCAAGCGCTGATGATGACGGTCGGCGCCATCTTAAAAAGCTACGGCTTTACACGTGATACGATGTATGTCACGATCGGCATGAATGTACTCAATGTCATCGGAAACTACTTCCTTATTTTCGGCTCATTTGCTCTTCCTCCTCTTGGGGCGGAAGGAGCTGCTATTTCAACAGCAGCCAGCCGGTTGGCCGGCTTTGTTGTGCTCGTTGCCTTATTGCGCAAACGAACAGGTATTGCACTCGCGCCGCGTGCCTTTTGCGCCCTGCCGTTTCGCCACTTTCGTTCGCTATTGAAAATCGGTGTGCCGTCAGCCGGCGAGCACCTTTCCTACAATACAGCGCAAATGGTGATCACCTATTTGATTACGTGGCTGGGCGCCGAGGCGCTAACGGTACGAGTGTATACGCAAAACATTATGATGTTCGTCTTTTTGTTCGGCATCGCCATCAGCCAAGGGACGCAAATCCTTGTCGGCCATTTTGTTGGCGCCGGGCGGTATGAGGAAGCGTACGCCCGTTGTTTAAAAAGTTTGTACAGCGCCATTGGCATGTCCGTGTTGCTTGCTACAGCCGCCTATTGGTTCGCCGAACCGCTGCTCTCCTTCTTTACTGATGACGCGTCGATGATTGGGCTTGGGCGCAAACTGTTGCTTTTAACCATCATCCTTGAGCCGGGGCGGTCGTTTAATCTCGTCATCATCGGCTCGTTGCGGGCAGCCGGAGATGTGCAATTTCCGGTCTATATGGGCATTTTGTCGATGTGGGGCGTCGGGGTCACAGTGGCATACATCTTCGGCATTGCCCTTGGGTTTGGCCTTGTCGGCATTTGGCTGTCGTTCATCGCCGACGAATGGTTGCGCGGACTGTTGATGCTTCGGCGCTGGCGGTCGCGCGTCTGGATGAAAAAGACGGTGGCGCCGCAAGCGAAAATGGCATGAAGCCTCCCGCCACGAAAATAAGGGGCTGACCCAAAACGCGAATGCGTTTTGGGATCAGCCCCCACTTTTTTGCCTCAAATATAGAAGAATCGCCCTTTTTTCTGGTAGAATAGAGTCACCAAAACCACTACCACCGAAAGAAGGGCGATTCTTTTATGAAACATGATCATATTTCCTTTAAAGAGTATACCATGGACAACCTCTCTTTGCCAAGCAACATCGCCGATCTCATTCCACGGGATAACATGGCCCACGTGGTTCATGAGATGGTTGAACGCATCCCGATGGAGACGTTTCTTGCTTACTACAAAGGAGGGGGCGCCTCCGCCTATCATCCGAAAATGATGACCAAAATTCTCCTTTACGCTTACACCCAAAAAATGTATCATGGCCGTGAGATTGCACGGCAGCTCGAAGTCCACCTTCCCCACATGTGGCTAAGTGGATTTCAAAAGCCGGACTTCCGCTCCATCAATCGGTTTCGTTCGGAGCGGATGAAAGACCTGATTGACGACCTGTTCCGGGAAATGATCACGCTGCTCGTGGCCGACGGCTATGTCAAGATGGAAGATTATTTTGTGGATGGAACGAAAATTGAAGCGAATGCCAACCGGTACACCTTCGTTTGGCGCAAATCGGCTGAGAAGTACCAGGAGAAACTCCAAGCCAATGTCGATCGGCTGATTGCCCAGATCGAGGCGATCGTGGAAGAAGAAAAGGCGGAAGACATCGACCCTTCGCCGGCCTTTACGTCAGAAGAAATCCGAAAGAAAACCGAGGAGTGGGAAAAACGGTTGGAGGCCGAGCCGGACAACCAATCGTTGAAGAAGGCCATCAAGAAGATGAAGGAGGACTACTTGCCCCGCAGTGAAAAGTATGAACACCAACTCCATGTATGCGGGGATCGCAACAGCTATTCCAAGACCGATGTGGATGCCACCTTCATGCGGTTGAAGGAGGATCACATGCGAAACGGCCAGCTCAAGCCGGCCTATAACGTACAGGTGGGTTCTTCCGGCCAATTTATTTTGGGGTATTCCCTTCATCAGAGGCCGGGCGACACTCGTTGTCTTCTCCCGCATTTGGAGACCGTTCGAGAGAAGTACGGCGTGGAACCCGAACGTTTGATCGCTGACGCGACTTATGGCTCGGAAGAGAACTACGTGAAGCTGGAAGAGAAGCACATATCGGCCTTGATCAAGTACCATACGTATGAGAAGGAGAACACGCGCAAGGTCAAGAAAAATCCGCATCATCAGCAGAATTGGACCTATGTGGAAGAAGAAGACGTTTGGATTTGCGCCAATGGGAAAAAGCTGGTTCGCACCGGAACTTCGAAACAGACCACGGAATCAGGATACACCTCGGTCACCCGACACTACCAATGCCATGAATGCGAAGGATGTCCGTTCCGTTCGGCCTGCACGACTTCCAAGTATGGACGAACCACGCAATGGAACCCCGTCTATCATGAACAAAAACAGAAAGCCCGCGAACGGTTGGAGAGTGAAGAAGGGCAAGCCCGATACCGCCAACGCCAAACCGACATTGAGAGTGTATTTGGGCAAATCAAACAAAATCGCGGGTTTCGTCGCTTTGTCCTGCGAGGCCTCCAAAAAGTTTCCATCGAATGGGGGCTGGTTTGTGCTGCCCACAATCTTCTCAAAAAAGCCGCTAGGGACAAGCAATTGTCCTTGGTGGCGTAAATGAGGGGGAGAACAGAGTCGGAATTTTGTTCCGTTTGGTAAAATATACAAAAACCAGAGAGGGCTGACTCCAAAAGTCCGCTTTTTGGCGGACTTTTGGGTCAGCCCCTTATTCTTTAATATGAATGCCGTAATGGTCAAACCAAACGTGCACTTGGCCAAGGTAGGCAAGCAGTTGCGGACCGGTCATGAGCTGCCCAAACCAAGGCACTTGGAACGACTTCCCTTCTGTTTCAATGAGCGCCAACAATTTTTCCCGGTCGAAAAACTCGTGCAAAACCGAAGAGCGGTCATGGAGCAACTGCTCAAGCCATTGCTTGACAAGTTTCGTATATAGAGGATGGTGCGTTTTCGGATATGGGCTTTTTTTCCGGTAGAGCACCTCTTCGGGAAGCAATCCCTCGAGCGCTTTTCGCAAAAGGCCTTTTTCTCGTCCTCCATACATTTTCATATCCCACGGAATGTTCCAAACGTATTCGACAATGCGATGGTCAGCGAACGGCACACGCACTTCCAAGCTTGCTCCCATGCTCATCCGGTCTTTTCGGTCAAGGAGCGTCGTCATAAACCAAATCATATTTAAATAAAACAGCTCGCGCCGCTTCGCTGCTTCCGCACTTTCCCCTTCCAGGCGCGGCACTTCGGCAATCGTCTGTTCATAGCGCATTTGCACGTAATCGTCGAGGCGGAGCTTTTGCCGCCATTCTTCCTTTAACAACCCGATACGCGCCTCAATCGAGCGCATCCATGGAAATCCTTTGCGCGCCAAATCGTCCGGGCGATGAAACCATGGGTAGCCGCCAAAAATCTCATCGGCGCATTCTCCAGACAAACTGACGACAAACTGCTCGCGAATTTGTTTGCAAAACCAAAGAAGCGACGAATCGACATCAGCCATGCCCGGAACGTCGCGGACGATGACGGCTTCATGCAAATGGCGGAACAGTTCTTCTTGCGTGATCACACAGCGATGATGAACCGTTTGAAATTGGTTTGACACCTGTTCGATAAATGGCGCATCCGTGTTTGGTTGAAAATCGTTGGCTTTGAAATACTGGTCGTTTCCTTCATAATCGATCGAGTAGGTGTGCAGCGGCCCTTTTCCATCTGCCGCGAAAGCATTGGCGGCAATCCCTGTAATGGCGCTTGAATCGACTCCACCGGATAGAAATGTGCAGACCGGCACATCGGAAACGAGTTGGCGCGTGACCGCATCCGTCAATAGAAAGCGCAGCTTTTCGACCGTTTCCTCGAACGAATCGCGGTGGACGTCGCTTTCGACATTCCAATACCGCCAAATGCGAAGCCCGCTGCGAGAGAACGTGAGCGCATGTGCCGGGCGCAGCTCTCGAATGTCGTCAAACACACCGTGCCCCGGTGTGCGCGACGGCCCGAGGCCGAACACTTCGGCGAGTCCTTCATAATTGACTTCTGCCTTTACATCGGGATGGGCCAAAATGGCTTTCACTTCCGAGCCGAACAGCAGCCCCCCGCCATCTTCTCGATAAAACAAAGGTTTTACTCCGAGACGGTCGCGCGCCATAAATAGCTGCTCCCGTTCTTCATCCCAAACGGCAAAGGCAAAAATGCCGTTGAGCCAGTCAACACATTGTTCTTTCCATTCGATATAAGCGGCGAGCAGCACTTCCGTATCGGAGTGGCCGTCAAACCGGTAACCTTTATGCAACAGCTCCTTCCGGATGTCTTCCGTATTGTACAGCTCGCCATTGTAAACGATTGTGTAACGCCGTCCGTTTTTGTTCCGGATCATCGGTTGTTTGCCGCCAGCCGGGTCAACCACAACGAGCCGCTTATGCCCGAACGCGGCATGGACGTCAAGCCATGTATTTGTATCATCCGGCCCGCGTTTCGCGAGCGTCTCTGTCATCTCGGCAATCGTTTTCCGCTCACGGCGCAAATCGCGCCCGAAATGCACCCAGCCAGTAATGCCACACATACAAACCAATCCTTTCTTTTTATCAAAGATGGCAAGTTCTCACCCGTTTCCATCATTTCGTCCGTTCTTTTTCACGATCGTTTCCAGCGATCGCTCCTTTGATTCACGATGGTTCTCCACGTCGGCATGATTCCATTTTATGCACCACGGGTCATTTCGATGAATTGTCCGATGTCAACAATAACGTGAATAAACGGACGAAAAGGTGGAAAAAAAGAGAAGTACAAGGAGGATGAGAGACATTGAATATTGAAGAGCGCCTGCAGTACATTGCTGAACAGCCGCGGGCTTACGTGCAAGGAACAGCGGAGTTTGTCAACAATGAATGGGTGTTTTTTGATGAGGAAGCAGAGGAAGCGGCGTTAGTCGAGGAGATGGCCCAGCAAGGGATTGAACTGTTCCGCTATGGGCATTGGCTGTCCGGACGGTGGCAGGAAAACGGCACGATCGCGACCGACCTCGGCATCTTCCCCCTCACTGACGGCGACCGCATCCGCTTCCGCAAACAGCTGACATACGCGTACCGGCAATGGATTGCCTCACTTCCCAATCCGTCCTTTTTTCAATACGTCCAATGGCTGAACCATCTTGGGTTTTCGCTTTACGACTGCCTGTACTGCTACAACGGCTTATTGTTTGCCAAATCATCCGGCGTCAATTTTATGATCTATGACAATACAGAGCAAATCGCCAGCGTCCATCATTACTATGAACGCGGGCCGATGCCGGCCGACCGATTTGAAATAACATTCAACAGCGGCGAACGGGCGATTTGCGCCCAAATAGGCTGAGGACAAAAGCGGCCGGGCGGGTTCCCGCTGTTGACCGAACGTCTCCGCCTCGTGCCACAGGCTGCCGCCTCCTTTTTTCAAGGCGGTGGGCAAGCATCTTTACAACTGATTCATCTGGCGTCCGGTCATGTATGCGGCAATCTCCTCAGCGACAAGCGGCGGGCAGAGCGCATATCCTTGGGCATAACTGCATTGCAAATCGCGAAGCCGCTCGAGCTGCTCCAATGCCTCGACTCCCTCGGCGATCGTTTCCAGTCCGAGCCCGCGTCCCATGGTGATGATTGCTTTGACAATGGCGGCGTCGGACGCATTTGTATGGAGACGTTCGATAAACGCCCGGTCAATCTTCAAAATCGTCGCCGGCAGCTGCTTTAAATAATGAAACGAAGAATACCCGCTGCCGAAATCGTCGACGGCGATGCCGACCCCAAGCCGCTTCAACTCATCCAAAGTGCGCATCGTGCTCGATAGATGACGGAGCATGGAATGTTCAGTCAGTTCAAGACGCAAACATGATGGCAACAAATTCGACTGCTTGAGCGCTTGCTTCACGTCGTCAACGAACCGTTCGTGCTGAAATTGCACAGCAGAAACGTTGACGAAAATGGCTAGTTTATCGTTTCCTGTCTCCCTTTGCCATTGCTTTGTCTGCCGGCAAGCGGTTTGCAGCACCCAACGGCCGATTTCATGAATCAAGCCCGTCTCTTCCGCCAACGGAATAAACTCGTCCGGACGCACAAGCCCAAGCTTCGGATTCCGCCAACGGACCAGCGCTTCCGTCGCGATGACCGCGCCGGTATGTACGTCGACAATCGGCTGGTAGCAGAGGAATAGTTCGTTTTCCTCGATCGCCTTTCGCAAATAGCCGTCCATTTCAAGCCGGTGCATCATTTCGGCATTCATTTCGGGGCAGTAGCGCTCCACTCGGTTGCCGCCGCCTTTTTTCGCCATATTGACCGCCATATCAGCGTGCCGAAGCAGCGCATGTTCGTCCTCTCCGTCATCTGGAAACATCGCTAGACCAACGCTTGCTGTAACGAAAAATTCCTTTCCATCGTACACAATCGGCCGCGCCACTTCGCGCACGATGCGGAGCGCCGCTTCCGTCGCCGCCTGGGCCTCTGTTTTGAGCGGAAAAAGCAAGCAAAACTTGTCGCCATGAAATCGGCCAAGCTCCGCACTAGGCGGCAAGACGCGGCGAATGCGCTCGACAAGCTGGCGCAAAATGCCGTCGCCGGCGTAATGGCCGACGCTGTCGTTAATCCATTTAAACCGGTCCAAATCGATCAAAGCAACCGCCATCGTTCGTCGCTTCTGCTTGGCTTTGTCCAGCTGTTTGGAAAACAATTCCATCCACTTTGTCCGGTTGGGCAAGTTCGTATCGATGTCGTAATATGCTAAATAAGAGATTTTCTCTTCCGCCTTTTTTTGCTCGGTAATGTTGCGTCCGATTCCGTAAATGCCGACCTTTTTGCCATCCACAATGATGGGAATGTTTTTCATTTGAAACAAAAGCCGTTCTCCCGATTTCGTCGGAATTTCCAAGTTATACGTTTGGATATTCCCCCGCAGCGCCCGATAAAAGTAGCGGGTAACACGGGGGATATCGTTCGGATGAATATACTTGAGCGAATTCGTATACAAAATCTCTTCTTTCTTGTAACCGAGCACTTGCTCAAAAGCGGGGTTGACGCTTGTCAAACGGCCGTGCAAATCTGTGGAATAGACAATGTCCGTGTTATGCTCAAACAACGATTTGTAGCGTTGCTCCGACATTTGCAGGCGAACATGCAGGCGCCCCATATCGCGTGAGGACGTGGACATGAGCTGGGCGAGCGTCATGATTCCTTCCGGCGGCGCCGGCAATGGCGACGACAAACTGTTCTCCGCTGATGCCGCTGTCTCCGTCAGCGACACAGCGGCAAACGCAGCCGTCCGCACCGCTGTAGCTGTATGTGCGTCTTTCACGAATACTTCGACAGCCGGAAAGAATGCAGCCTGTCCAAAAGCAGACATAACCCCGTCAAATAGCGGACGCGTATACCCACTGAGCGCCGCGCTGTAGTAAAAGAACATCCCCTCAGCCGATTGCTTGGCCGCATGCATGGCGGCGTCGCGCGCGCTCCAGTAAAGGGACGGGGCATGAACATAGGAAAAACGAACCTTTTCCCCATCATGGACGTGACCTCTTACGGCAACGGAACCGTCTGAATGGAGAGCGACAATCGGCAGACAGACATCGCGCCCGTTTCGTTCGATAAGAAACGGGAATTCCACTCCGGAAAGCGGCAGACGGTCCATAAATTCTTTGCCTAAATATCGTTCCAAATACCATGACGGCTTTTGTCCATCAAGCTCATCAATTTGTTGGCCACTGCTTTTCGTAATGGAGAAGGATCGTCCGACAGGCTCCCATAAAAACGGGGCCATACAGTGGCTGCGAAGCGCAGTTCCACTGAAAGAGACGGCGATTCCTCCGCGCTCAAGCCGACCGTCGGGCGAAAATAACACGCTGCCCTCGGGAAGCGCGCAGCCGATGATAACCATTCGTTCGTTTGCAAGCGGCAAATGGCGAAGCAAGGGCGGCAAAGCCGAGCGGTGATTCGTAAACAACAAAAGCAACGTCGTATCGTGACGAACGACCGCCTCCGCGATCAACGCCGCCAATCCATCCGGGCGGTCAAACTCATCAGCTGGCAGCGCCAACGACGAAACGGTTGAAGACGTCATCGACGCGACGCCAACAGCGAGATTCGCCTCTCCGGCCATTGGCAGCGGTCCTGCCATTCCGATCATATGGGCGCGCGGCCAACGGCGGGCCAGTTCAGCAACCATTCGATCCACTTCACCCACATCGCGGCCGGCGATTTGGATAAACTGCGGCTCGTCCAAGGAAGAACAATGCTCACTGAACAGACGATCCAATTCCTCAGCACGGCGGCAGCAGAACCAACGCATAAACGATCATGCCCCCTCCCGCTGACCAACGAGGTCGAAAAATTCAAAAAACATTGTTTGTTTTACCATATCATATTTTCGCCTTCGACAAAAGCGGCAACCAATAGAAGGCTGCCGCTTCGCTTTAGAATAAGTCAAAACCAAGTGGCAGCAGCAGGCCAAGGAACAGCGTCACCACAAGGGCAATGACCCATTGCGTCCATCCTGCCGCCGCGCTTTTTCCTTTTTTTACAGCTGCTAAAACCATTTCCATCGCTCCGATCACCCACAGCCCGGCAAGCGCTTTTAGCCAATAAAGCGCGGATATCGAAGCAATGCTATGCAGCAAAAGCCCCCCCGTCGCGATCGTGAGAATGTAAAACAGCCGCAACACCATTTGCACGATCTTGGCTTTGCCCGCCCCTTGCCGCTCCATCGACACCGCAAGGAAAAACAAAACAATCGTGATGAGCCAGCTCGTAATATGGGCATGCGTCAACATCCATCCCTCCAATCATTCCTTGTTCCTTCCCATCATAGCACGGCGGGCGGACGGTTGACAAACTTCACGAAAACGAAAGACGCCCTTTCTTTCAAGAGGACGCCTTTTGAGCATCAATGGGGGCTTCCTCACTTTCGCCGTTTACTCTCCCACTTTGTTGCGCAACATGCCGATGCCTTCCACCGTCACCTCAATGACATCACCCGTCTGCAAAAAGCGCGGCGGGTTCATCCCTTTGCCGACTCCAGCCGGCGTTCCTGTCGCGATGATGTCGCCCGGCTCAAGCGTAATGCCTTTTGAGATCGTCTCGATGATCGATTCAATGGAAAAAATCAATTGTTTCGTGTTGGCTTGCTGGCGCACTTCGCCGTTGACCCGTGTCTCGATGCGCAAATCGTTTGGATTTGGCACAAATTTGCTTGGCACGATCCATGGCCCCATCGGGCAAAATGTATCCAAGCTTTTGCCGAGAAAATATTGTTGGTGCCGCTCCTGCAAATCTCTTGCCGTCACATCGTTGATGATCGTGTATCCAAATACGTAATCAAGCGCGTCTTCGCGGCGGATCGCCCGCCCTTGTTTGCCGATGACCACCGCCAGCTCCCCTTCATAGTCCATTTCATCCGTGACATCGGCATGGCACAAAATCGTTTCCTCATGACCGATGACCGTTGTCGGCGCTTTCGTGAAGACGATCAAATGCTCCGGCACATCGGCGCCGCCGAGCTCCAGCGCGTGATCAACATAGTTTTTGCCGATGCAAAAAATGTTTTTCGCCGGCCGTGGGATCGGGGCCAAAAGACGGACATCACTGAGGCGATAAACGTACTCCGGTGCCGGGTGGCGCAGCGCCCAGTCAACTACTTCTTGTGCTCGGGTGAAAAACGCCTCCCCTTGGGCAATCGCCTCAAGCATAGTCGTCGGCATCGTCTCCGTTCCATCCATCGCCCGTTCGGCGCGGCGCAAATGAACCGCCCGGTCGTCTCCTTGCGGCACGGCTCCAACAAACGTTTCTCCATCGAAAAGTGCGGTGATCAGTTTCATCGTGCCTCTCTCCCTTTCTTTGTTATGCAGCGGACGCTTCGTGAACTCTTCTCTTCCACCCGTCTTCATCATTTTGGCGCGTTGAGGATGATATTCGCCATCGAGGCGAAAAAGTCCTGCTTTTGTAGAATTTTGTCTAAATTAGGAAATTTATCACTTATTTTCCCGAATCGCTTCCTTTTTTCGTCGGGATATGTATAATAATGTTTAGTTTCCACTAGGGCGTCGATTGCGACTTTCGTCATGCAACAAACGTCTTGCATCGACGCGGCATGCCTCAACCAACATTTCAAACGATTGATGGTGAAGGAAATGGTTCTGTTGCAAATTGAAGAAAAACGACAACAAATGATTGAATTGGCGCTCACGTATGGGTTCACGGCCAAAGAGACGATCGAATGCAGCCAAGAGCTTGACCAATTGATCAATCAATATTTGCAGCAAACGAGGATTTTTGAATCGCCTTCCCCGTCCGTTCAGTAAGCGGGGTTTTTATTGCCCCGGCCGGCGGCGAAACGGCGGCCGCGTTCCGTATGTCCCCCACCTCCACATCCACTCAACCGGGCCATAATGAAAACGCGCAAACCAAAAGCGGCTTATCCACACTTGAGTCGCATACAAGGCAAACGCAATCAACATCTCCTGCCATGCGCTTGTGCGTCCGTACCACCCAAGCCCATAACCATAAAACAGCGACGTGCAAACGAGCGATTGCGCGAGATAATGAGTGAGCGACATTTTGCCAACGTCTTGCCACCACCGCCAAGCGCGCTGCCAACTTCGTTTCCCGCAGACGAACACGGCGGCCGCCGCGTAGAACACCGCCAATGCGGCGCCTCCAAAGCTGTTTTGGATGTACATGGTCAAGTCGTTGACCCCAGCCCAATACGGAATGGTTTTCAGCGCTAAACCAAAACATAGCGCCCACCTCATCAGGCGGCGCAGCTTGGCGGGCGAGTGACGGTCGGGTTCAAGCCAACGTTTGCAAGAGGCATAGCCGCCGAGGAAACAAAAGGGCAATACGGTCAACACCGTAAACAGCAGCCCGCCATCGCTGTTGACATAGGCCCAGTCATGCCAACGTTGCCAAAACACGTCACGAAACGTTCCGTTTCGATAATGGCGAACCGCCGCGGCCGCCGCGGTCTCGTGGCCGCCGGCTGTCTCCATTTCTCCGGCCAATACATTGAGAGTTAACAACAGCGCCATGAGGCCGTGAAAAAGAAAAAAGACGGCAACAGCCGCCGTCCGCCACCAACGAGGCGGGGCGGCGAAAAAGAAAAGCATGATGAACCCGGCGAGGGCGTAGGGGATTAAAATATCGCCAAACCAAAGGCCAAACGCATGAGCCATGCCGGTCCCAAGCAAAAGAAAGAAGCGGCGCAACAGAATCGGAATCGGCCGCTTTCCGCGGCTTTGGAGCCGGCGGAACATGGTCATCGCCCCGAACCCGAATAAAAACGCAAACAACGGATAGGCGCTCGCTTCAAACAACACATCCACGACGGCAACGAAAACTCGGTCAAAATCACTGCCCTTGACGCCGTCGTCGTATAACGCCGGCGAGGAAAAATAACGCATGTTGACAAGCAAAATGCCGAGCAAGGCGAATCCACGCAACACATCCGCCGCGGCGATTCGCTCGGTCGATCTGATCATCGCTTTCTCCCTTCTTTCTACCGCCTAGCCGTCTGCGCAATCGGCGACGCCTTACGACCTTGTCGGCACGCCCGCCGCCTTATCCATTTCATTCGATGCGCTCTCCTCTGCCCGTCTGAAGGCGCATGCCTGTATCATCAGTTGACATAGCGGCCCGATTTTCCAATTGCATCCCAATATTGGCGGCGCAAGTGTACTTTCTGAATTTTTCCGGAGGCTGTTTTCGGCAGCTCATCCACAAACGTTACACCCGTGATCGCTTTGAAGTGGGCCAATTTTTCCCGCGAAAAGGCGATCAGCTCCTCTTCGCTCACCGTATGCCCGGGTCGAACGACGACGAACGCATGCGGCGTTTCCCCCCATTTTTCATGTGGCACGGCGATGACGGCCGCTTCAAGCACAGCCGGATGCTCATAAAGCGCTCCTTCGACTTCAATCGACGAAATATTTTCCCCTCCGCTAATAATAATATCCTTTTTCCGGTCGACGATATCAATATGCCCGTATTCATCGACGGTCGCCATATCGCCGGTATACAGCCAGCCGTCGCGGATCGTTGCGGCGGTCGCTTCTTCGTTTTTCCAATATCCTTTCATGACGCCATGGCTGCGGACAATCACCTCACCGATCGCCCGTCCATTCTTCGGCACTTCCTCTCCATTCTCGTCGACGACTTTCACCTCGCAGCCGATCATCGGATAGCCGGCTTTCGCTTTCAGCCGCTGCTTTTGTTCGGCAGGCAGTCCGTCAAGCTGTGGACGAATGAGCGAAATCGTGCTGAGCGGAGACGATTCGGTCATGCCGTACACCTGGATAAACTCCCAGCCGAGCTTTTCCTCAACGCGTGCGACAAACGCCGGCGGCGGCGCAGAACCGGCGATGACGACCCGCACGCCTTCCGGGACATCTGGTTGATATTGCTCATAATATTGCAGCAACATATTGAGCACAGTCGGAGCCATATGCATAACCGTCACCTGATGTTCCTTGACAAGATCAAAAATGACTTTCGGATCGACTTTACGCAAACCGATTTGCGTTGCTCCGTTGGCGGTGTAATAAAACGGAGCCCCCCAGCCGTTGACGTGGAACATCGGCAACACATGCAAATACGTATCGCGGTCGGACACACGCAAATGGTGCATCGTCACAAGCGCATGCAAATAGTTGTTCCGATGCGTCAGCATGACTCCTTTTGGGTTGCCTGTCGTCCCGCTTGTATATAGCAAGCTGCATATATCGTTCTCATCGATCATCGGGCGCGGAACCGGCGCTGACGACTGGGCGGCGAGCCATTCTTCGTAAGCGGTTTCATCAATCGCCGCCTCTGTTTTATGGTGGACAATGATCTCCTCGACCGTTTCAAGCTTGTTTTTGACCGGTGCAATCAGCCCGTACAGCTCCTGATCCACAAACAACACTTTCGTTTCGCTATGATTCAAAATAAAAACGTAATCATCCGGTTTCAGCCGCGTATTCAGCGGCACCATCACCCCTCCCATCTCAAATACACCGTAAAACCCTTCGAGCATCTCGAGCGTGTTCGGCGCGAGATACGCCACGCGATCCCCTTTGCGGATGCCGAGCTCACGCAACCCATTGGCGAGCCTCCGCACTCGTTCGCCAAGCTGCCTGTATGTCACCGTCCGTCCGGAACAAATCATCGCCGGCTTGTCCCCGTACAGAGCGACAGCGCGGTCTAAAAAATGGGTCAGAACAAGCGGTGCGTTCATTCTCCCATCCCCCTGTTTTATGTTTTAGAAAATTCACAATTGTATTATATAACAAAGATGGCATAAAGAAAAAGAGGGCCGTCCCCATAGCCATCAAGTGAAGCCTTGGAGCGAGTAGCTCCAAGGCTTCACTTTTCATCTTTGGAGGCTGTGACCGTGAGAATATATAAAGATAGGCATGCCAAATACACCTTCCCTATAGAAGGTTTTTTTCATGGTATATGAGGCGGGAATTTCTTATGACACCGGCATGATGACCAAACTCTCGATAATGTCTAAAGCGCTCTTTTTTGTATAACGCCTTGATTTTTTTCCGTGTTGAGCGATGATGTCACACAGTTTTAAAAGGAGTTGGACAACTAACTCCTCAGAACACCATAAGGCTTGAAAGAAATCCATACCGAACTCCTTGATCATACTCATCGCCTTATATTCGCTCAATTCCTTTTTCTGTTTTCGATAGAGCCATTCCCGCATTTTAAACATGACAGTGGAGCTGATCAATAAGGCAATCAACGTTCCATACAGGTGGCACTGAAAGCGAGCCCCTTTCATCGGTTTGAATCGATGAATGTGAAACAGGGATTTCCATGTCTTAAATACCACTTCAATTTGCCAGCGAAGAGAATACAGCGTATGAATTTCGTGCAAAGAGGTATAAATCGCTGGAATATTGGTGATATATACATATATTGAGTGGGGGCGTCGCGTCACGTACGCGGCCCCTTTTCGTTTCGCCTTCTGTTTCCATTGTCCTTCCTTCTGTCGCTCCTGTTCTTCGGTCAGCCGATACACAATGAGCCGCGGTTGATGAACTTTCTTTCCACTGACATACGCATGTTCCAGTTCCATGGTTTCTCCGGGTTGTAACACCGCAAGGAAATCCTCTGGTTCCCATTTTCGAAATCGGTCTCCTTCTTTTTGGTAAATCCCTACATTGTGTTTGAGCCGGGAAATATAAAAGGCTCCGGCGTCATGAATGGCTTGCAATCCCTCAAGCGAAAAATAGCCTAAGTCTTTCAAACAAAGGTCTCCCTCTTGGATGGTCGATAGAAGGGACGCTCCGTAGGCGGCGTCGTGATGACGGGCATCTTCGACATCCGCATGGAGAAACTTCCCTTCTAGCCATTCATATTCTAGCTGAATTTTCACCCCAGGCCCCGTACATCCCTCGTAAATCCCCCGGATTTCAGGAGGCAGTTGAAACGACGTGGAATCGAGAATGCGAATCCGGCGAAACAGCGAATGTCTTTGACATAAGTGACGGGCTTCCTGAGTCTGATGAATGAGCAGTTTTTCAAACACCGCTTTGAGGAAACTCACCGCTTTTTCATTAAACCGTTGATTGAGCCCTTCCGCACTCAGAAAGGTGTTTTGCTTGAGAGCTAGAGCACTGCAAAGCTGCACCAATGATTTTTGACCGCCTCCTTCCTGGAGAAATGTGCAAAGTGCCACAAAATCATGGGCGCGTAATTTCCCCTTTCGTTGAATAAATTGATGATCTCGGGCCATATGTTCAAGTTCTTCGCACGATAACACGCTTCTTAATCCGTCTAAAAAACAATGCCATTCTTCTCGGAGAGATAAGGACGTCTTCAAAAAAACCACCCTTTCTAAGACATTATGAGGTCTTCAAAAGGATGGTCAAATCAGGCATATATTTATTCCTGTTTTCTTAACTTGATGGCTATGGAGGGCCGTCCCAAAAGTCGTAAAATGACTTTTGAAGTCAGCCCTCTTTCTTGGATAGTCCACTCCATTGCGCCAAAAAAGAACCTGGTTTCTTCTTTTTTCCAAAAACGAACGCTAGGGGAGTCGTCTCGACAATAGCTAGTTATTTCCTTTCACCCCGGCGTCCAAGACATCCGGATCGACCGTATTCGTGACGCTGCAAAACGTATTCGTTTGCAAGAAATCGCCAGTATTGCCGCCGCCGGCGCCTGAATTCGTCTTTGAGGTGCTTTTGGGAGCGATTTGCAGCACGTCGCCCATGTTCACCGTGCCGTTGCCGCCTACACTCGTCACTTTAATCCCACCGATGACGATCGCTGGCATCCCCTTTCCCCTTCCTTTCTGCCCGTTCCCTTTCTTTATCATACGCGGGAGCTGCTTTCCTCAATTGGACTCTCACCCCGCATTGAACCGTTTTTTCTCCGTTTTCATACAATAACGATAGCGACACGACGAAAAAGGAGGGGGCTCTTCATGCCTTCATTTATCAGCGGTCCAATTAAAATCACCCATGTCAGCGGCGACGGCACGGTGAATTTCGGCGACGTCTTGCAAATCACACCAAAGAGCACGTTGAAATCCAATACCGGCTCAGGCGGCGGCAACAACGGGGACTTCCTGCAGACGAATACGTTCGTCAGCTTTACAAACACCGGCGATCCGGATGTGTTCGACTCAAATAATGCCGCCAACAATTAAAGCGAACGTTTCGCAGCTTGCGCCCATACACTAGTATCAACGAAGAAAACAAGGAAGGGAGCATGCCCACATGCCGGCTTTTGTCGGAGTCGTCAAACTGAACAGCATCGGAAGCAGCGGCGTGTTCCATATTGGCGATGTGTTTGCGATTTCCCCGCAAAGCGTGACGAAAACGTTCGCTGGCGCCGGTTCGTTTAACACCGGCGACGGGCTTCATATCTATAACTATTACAGCAATACCAATACGAATGACGCCGATGTCGCCGATGAAAATGTCGTCGGAAACGTTTGAAGGAGGAGAAGGAGGGTGCACGTTTACATCAGCCAAAGCATCTGCATCCACCAGTTGCGGATCGGCTCGGTCACCAATTCATCCGTTTTGCAAATCGGCAGCGCCGGAAGCATTCAAGCGCTCTCAACGCTTGCCAACACCGGCGGATTCACCGGTTCGGCCCCACAGGCGACCGTGCCGCCCGGTGCATCCGCTCCTCTCGTTCCTCTCCATTCAGCCACCCGCTAAATTCAGCGAAAAAAAGTGATGAGAGCGAAAGGCCGTCCATATATTGAAGTAAGAGGGCTCTTTGGAGAGGATGATGGTGCACAATGAGCATTTACGAGTATTTCGTCAAGCTGCACCGCTATTTATTATGGCAAACAAAAAAAATACGGGCTCTGGAACGCCGTCTCCACGCACTCGAAGCCCGGCTTCGGGAAATGGAGGCTCAGCCGCGCACATCGATCGAACGAATTGAATATAAATTTGACCAGCTCAAAGTGGAAACGCTCGAAGGAACGCTAAACATCGGGATCGCTCCGTCCGGAGCCGGCGGTACAATTGAAGACTTTGCCGTCGAACCGGTCAAAACCGTAATTCCAAAGCCGGAACCGGTGCTGATGCGCCCGATTCAAGAAAAAGTAGCCGCCTATCTCAACGGGGAAGCGTCGGAAACGTTAAAACGCCTTGAGCAGCAATACGGCCGCCGCCTCGACGATACGTACCGCCAGTTCATTTTGCAAGACATCGCCCGGCAAACAGACGAACGCATCCGCTTCTATTTGCAAGAGAAAGCCAACCATGGCTACGTTCCGTCCGGCGACCGCGATGAAGCAGTCGAAAATGAAATTTTTCAAAAAGTGAAAGCCGATATCGAACAATCGCTCGATGCGTTTTTGAAACATTTGCCTTCAAAGGAGGGATAGACGTGAATTATACAGTGATCAATCGTCATCTGCATGTTGGCGACATCCGCCTCGTGGCCGTCGCCAGTGCCTCGCTGTTTTTAATCGGCGACGCCGATGCGATTCACTTGTCATCAGCGTTTGACACACCGCCTGAATCGCTTATCATCGGCCCGTTCGTCCCGCTTGTGCCGGCCCGAGGGGATACGCCGTGAAACGAACGTCAGTTGTGCAAACGTTCCATGCCGAAACGCTCATCATTAGCTCTGTGCTGCAAATCGGCGACTCAGAGCGAATTTCCGCCCGCACGCGCGCCTTTGCCGTTCAGCGGCAATATGAACTGTTTTTTGGCCCAGAAGGAGAACAAATATTCCCTGTTTTTGCGAAGCCGATCCCGCGCTGGACTTCTCCACCGCCGGTAGCCGCACGCCAAACGCTCCATGAGTCCCCGGTCATTTCCGTTCAGTCTGTGCGCGTGCTCGCCATTTCTTCGTCCGCCATCGTCCATATCGGCTCGACCTCGACAGCGGAGGCAGAGGCAAGAATTAAACATATCCGCCAGCTGGCCGGCTCTGAGTCGAGCGCGCCAACAAGAGGGAGGGATTTATAATGCCTTCGTTTGTCGGCCCGATTAAAATCAACAACGTCAGCAGCGGAGCTGTCGTCCAAATGGGCGACTGTCTGTACATCGCGCCGAAAGTCGCCACGAAAACGCAAGCCGGATCCGGCGGGTTCAACACCGGCGATTTTGTGATGACGAACAACGCGATCAGCTTTACAAACGCGTTTGATCCGGATGTATCCGACCAAAACGTGGCCGCCAACAACTGAACGTTGCAGAAAACGAATCCCCTCACCTTTCATTTGCCAACATCAACCTTATCAGCCGAACGCTGCCGAAACCAAAAAGAGAAGGTGTCCCAAAAGGATCCGGACACCTTTGCTTATTTACCTCTATATCTAAAAAACCATACATTGTGCTTGATCGAAAGGAAACCAACCTTTTGCGACCGCCTCTCTCCATTATTCCCCTAAAGCCCGTTCAGCTCAACGGGCGAGCCATTCACATCATTTCCAGCCAGACGCGCGTGCCGCGTCCGGACGGTTCAGCCGGTTCGACGATGAGCCGTCGCGGCAGACGGTGGCGAATTTCTTGTACATGACTGATGACGCCGACCGCCAGCCGCTCGGTATGCAGCTTTTCCAAGGCGGAAATGACCGTCTCAAGCAGCTCAGCATCGAGGGTGCCAAACCCTTCGTCCAAGAAGAAAAAGCGGAGCGGATACTCGCCGCGCAGCTGAATTTGCGCCGATAACGCCAACGCCAACGACAGTGACGTCAAAAATGTCTCCCCACCCGAGAGCGTCGATACCGGCCGTCTGACGCCGCCATTGGCATCATCACGGATCAGAAACCCGCCTTGCGAATCCAATTCGAGCGAATACCGGTGCCGTGTCAGCCGCTGCAGCCGTTCCGAAGCCATGGCGGTGACTTGCTCGAGCTGCTCTTCAGCCATAAATTCGACAAAGCTGTTGCCGCGAAGCAGCGCCTGCAGCTGTTTATACCGCTCGATGCGCCGGCTGAGCTCCGCCTGCTTCTCCTCCAGTTCAACAAAGCGGCTATGTTTTTTTCTCAACTCTTCTACCTTCGCTTGAGCTGCCCCAAGCTGCTGCGTCATCGCCTCCACTTGCTCCTTCAACTCGGCGTATACACGCTGCATCGTCTCCCATTGTTCAGCGCTCACCGCCGCCCCCCCGATGGCGGCGGCCAGCTGGGCGAGGCGATGTTCGGCTTGCTCGATTTGGCGCCAATAGCGGCGGATTGCCTCATCCCATTCATCTCGCTGCGCTTTTTCCGCCTTCGCTTGCTTGACTTGTTCGGCATCGGCAAACATGGTGTCCAAAAGCGCGCCGCGCCAGCGAGCGAGCGCCTCTTCTTCGCGGCGGACGCCTTCTTCCCACGCCTGCTTGGCTGCTTTTGTTTCGCTTTCAAGCATTTGATATTCCCGCTGGGCTCGCTGCCAAGCCTCATACGCCTGTTGCTCGCCGTTTTGCAGCTGGCGCCATTCGTCCTCCGCCTTCTGAAGCTGCACGGCCGCAGGACCTTCCCCCGCCTTCTCGCCCCGTTGCCGCTCATATTCGTTCCATTGCTGCTGTTTGGCGCTAATCAGCGAGTCAAGACGCACCCGCTCCGTCTCAAGCCGGCTCCGCTCTTTGGCCGCTTCCTCTTTCGCCCTCTGTTTTTCCTCTAAAAACAGCACGCTGTCCTCCAGCCGTTTTTGCACGTCGCGCCGCACGTTTTCCCGTTCACGCAGCTGTTCATACACCGCATCGATCGTCTCAAGCGAAAGGAAAGGATACATCTGCCGCCATTGCTGTTCAAGTTGCCGCCGCTCTTCCTCCAGCCGCTGCTTTTCAACTTGCAGCGCTTCGATGTCCGCCGCTATCCATTGGCACGCTTTCTCCGCTTCGCGCCGCGCTGACTCGGCTTCATTCCATTGGGCAAGCACCCGGTAGACCGCTTCTTTCAATTCAATGACATCTTGCGCAAGCGCCCGCACTTCCACAGTGAGGTCGACGGCCTCCTCCACCGAGCGGCTTTCGGCAAACACAGGCGGCGCTTCATGGCCTACCGCCAGCTCGGCAAGCTGCTCGAGCTGCGCCTTGAACGAAATGATCGTTTGCCAATCTTGTTCATACCGCTGCCGCTCTGCCTCAAGCTCGGACAGACGCTCAAGTTGGACATCGTGCGGTGCGGCGGCCGGATGCGGATGCTCGCGCGATCCGCACACTGGACACGGCTCGCCGGGACGGAGCCGCTCAGCCAAGGCGGAGGCGAGTTGCGCCGTCCGCGCTTCTTCGGCTCGCTGTCGCTCCGCCTCCATGGTTTTCTGCAAAGTATACAATTGTTTTTCAGCATCCTGCTGCCGCCAGCAGACGAAACGATACGTCCGCTCCACACGCCGGAACAGCTCTTGAAGCCGGGAGCCGACAGCGGCTGATCGGCGTTCCCGCTCCAACTTTTCCTCTTTCGCCCGACGCCAAACGGCCTCCTTTTGCTGAAGTTGGGCATCGACGCGAGCGATGGCTGACGCCGCTTGCTCAATATGCTGCTTCTGCCTGTACGCCCGCTCTGCCTCATCTTTTCCATCCAGCGCCTCTTCATGCTGTTTCAGTTCTTCTTTCAACTCCCGCTGCCGCTTCGCGCCGCGCTCATACCAGACCGACGCCTCTTCAAACCGGCGTGCAGCTGCCTTCTCCTGGGCAATGAGTCGCTTCCTCTCTTCACTAAGAGCTGCGAGCTCCTGTCCAAGCACTTCCATTTGCTGCTCAAGCTGCGCCGCCTGCCGCAGCCGTTCCATCTGGACGAGCAATTCCGGTTCGCGCTGCGCCTTTTCTTGGCGCGCCCGTTCATAACGCCGCGCCGCTTCTTCATAGCTCAATTGGGCTTCCTCTAACCGACGCGCCAGTCCTTCATACCGACGAAACGCCTCTGCCCGCAAGCGACATGCCTGCTCGCACTGCTCCCAATACGGCCATATGCGCTCTGCTTGCTCGGCGCGCTCCTTTTTCGCCTCAAGCTCGCGGATGACGGATTCATGTTGGCGCAGCGCGGCGAGCTCTTGTTCGACCGCTTCTTTTTCTTGCTGCCACGCCCATCGTTGTTTTGTTCGTTCCACATCTGCTTCGACTTCCTCAAGCTCTTTTTTTCGCTTGGCAAACAGCCCCGCGAGCTCCCGCACATCCGCCTCTGCCTGCTCGAGCGCTGCTTTTGAAGCATCGCCGAGCCCCGCTTTTTCCGCTTCGATTTTTTCCCATTCTTGCTCAGCGGCGGCAAGCCGGTCTTTCAACTT
Organism: [Bacillus] caldolyticus; assembly: GCF_003595605.1. NCBI lineage: Bacteria > Bacillati > Bacillota > Bacilli > Caryophanales > Anoxybacillaceae > Geobacillus > [Bacillus] caldolyticus. The sequence goes on from NZ_CP025074.1 coordinate 1,290,123, forward strand.
TTTATTCAACTGATCGCCATACCGCTCAAGATGGAAGAGGCGCTGCAGCATTTGCCGCCGCTCCGACCCTTTGAGCGATAAAAACTCGGCAAATTTTCCTTGCGGCAAGACGACCGCCCGGGTGAAATCCTCCATCGTCAAGCCGAGCAATTGCTCGATCGCCTTGTCCACCTCCGATAGTTTATCGGCGAGCACGACCGGCTCGGACCGATGCTCGATCAGGCGGCAAACGGCGCTGCGCGTCCGCCATTCGTCCACTTTTTTTAAGCTTCGTTCGACTGTATACCGTTTCGCTCCTGCCGCATTTTCCAGCTCAAACGTAAACGAGACAAACAACTCTTGCTCCGCGTGGTTGATGATCGCCTGCGTGCGGTTGGCCGCCCGCTCGACGCTGCCGAACAAGGCGAGCGTCATGGCGTCTAAAATCGTTGATTTGCCGCTTCCAGTCGGCCCGAAAATGCCGAACACACCGCCCTCACACAGTGCGGTGAAATCAATCGTCTGCTTTTCACGAAAGCTATGAAGCCCGGCGATCGTCAGCGAGATCGGCTTCATTCTCCCTCCCCTTCCTTCTCTTCTTCCGCCGCCAGCTCCAAAAAGAGGCGGACAAGCTCTTCATCCGGCGTTTGTCCCCCAGTCTGACGTTCGTAAAAGCGGTGAAACATTTCTTCAAGTGAAAGCGGCTCGCGGCTCATTTCCATCATCTCTTCCACCCGATTGGGAAACACCGGGCGAATGTGGACAAATCCGGGATGAAGCTTACGCAGCCGATCAATTTCTTCCATTGTCAACGACTCGGTCACATGGATCTCCAAATCGATCCAGCTTGATCGGTCTCTTCCTTCCTCACACCAGCGGTATACTTGAGCGAGCCCCTCTGTCGCCTTCCAACGGATGAGCGGTTTGCCAGCAGCGAGCGGTATCTCCGCCACCTTGGCCGCCCCGCCTGGATGCACGTCAACGACCGTGACCGATTTGGCTTGACCGGCTTCGGAAAAGCTGTACGCCAACGGCGAGCCGGAATAGCGCGCGGCCGTCTTTGCCTGCTTGACATCCTGCGGCCGGTGCAGATGGCCAAGCGCCACATATTGCGCGGCTTTCGGCAGGCTCTCAGCCGCCACCGTATAAGCGCCGCCGACTTCAATCGGCCGCTCGGAATCGGACGTACGTCCGCCAGCAACGTAAAGATGGCTCATCGCGATATTGACGGTCTCCGCCGTGAACGAGGCGGCCATCGCCGCTAATAGGGCGCGGATGCGGTCATCGTACCGATCGCGCATCGTCGTCTCCTTACAGTCGGATGACAACAGCTCGGCGAGGCGCGATTCGGACGGATAGGCCAACGGAGCAAGCATCATCGTTTCGCCGCACGATGGAACGTCAATCCGGCAAACAGCCGCTTGCGGGCGGCCGAAAAGAAAAATGTTGTGCGCACACATCAACGTCCGGGCAGCGCTGATCCGGTCGGGGTGGTCGTGGTTGCCGCTGATGACTGCCACCGGGCGGCGTCCTTTGTCGGACAGGCGGGCGAGGCTTTCATAAAACAGTTGTTCCGCAGCCGCCGGCGGATTGACGGAGTCGAATACGTCGCCGGCCACAAGGATGATGTCGATTTGTTCTTTCTTGACAATCTCCACAAGCTCATCAACAAATGCCTCTTGCTCGGCCATCCGACTCCGCCCCTCGAGCGTTCTCCCAAAATGCCAGTCCGCGGTATGCAAAATCCGCATTCTCTCTTTCCCCCCTTGCATCACTCAACAGCCACAACAAACCCGCCGTCAAACGAATACAAATAGCATTCCGCCACCGGCGCACGCCAAATTTGCTCGATGGCCCGCCGGTACAAGCGCATTTGCGTCCCGTAGCGGCCGAGCAGAAAACGAGCCGCTTCTTCCTTTTGCCCAGCAAAACGATGGACGACTTCATCCGTTTTATAGTCAATCATCACATAGCCGCATTCGTCGACAAACACGCAGTCGATCACCCCTTGCACGAGGACGCGCCGGCCGCTTTCCGTCCCTTCGCCGCCGTACAGTTCAGCCGCTTTAAGCCCCAAGCTGAACGGCACTTCACGGTGCACTTCGCGGGCGGCGCAAAGGCGGCGGCCAAGATCTGCAGTGAAAAAGGCAGCGATGGCCGCTGGATCGACCACCTCTGCTTGTTCTGCCGACAGCAGCTCTTTTTCGACAAGGCGGACGATCTGACTGCGGATCGACGATTCATCAAGCGGCGCCTGCAAATCAAGATGGCGCATGACGATATGGAGCGCCGTCCCTTTTTCGGCCGGCGTCAATGTTTTCTCCTGCATGAAACGCGGTCGAGAAAACACCGGAGCCGTCCCTTGTCGCGGCCGCCATTCGTCCGCTTGCTCGCCAAAGAGCACGCGATGTTCTTTCAGTTCTGACACCGATTGCTTGGCGCGCACGGCCGTTTCTTTCTCATACGAATACCGCCACAACAAGCGGCGTTTGACCTCCTTCCGCCACCCTCCTTCTACGGGAACGGGTCGTCCTTGTTCGAGGGCAAGAAGCACGCCGCCATCCATCTCCTCCCTCGCAGCCTCTGCGCCGCGCAAATCGGCGGCCGGCACGATGGAGACACGCCATACAGACGGGTGGGAGGCGACCTCTTCAGGCGCCTTCATTCCCGCAAGCGCCCCCCCATCACGATGACGGATGAGCGCCCGGCCGATCCAATCCAAGTAGGAGCGGGCCGAAGCCCGCACATCGTCGGGGAGAAGCCAGCCGCGTTCCGAAGCAGCGCTTTTCCATTTTTCAATCTCCTTGGCCGCATCGTTGACCGACGCCAACAAATACAGCTTCTCTTTTGCCCTTGTGAGCGCGACATACAAAATGCGCATCTCCTCAGCGAGCAGTTCAAGCCGCTTTTTCGTTTGGATGGCCAACAGCGGCAGCGTGGGATAACTGATGCGCAGCCGCGGGTGGACAAAGCGGGCGGCAAAACCCAGCTCTTTATCAAGCAAATACGGGTGATGCAAATCGCGCGTATGAAACGAACGCGCAAGCCCGGCGAGAAACACGATCGGAAATTCCAATCCTTTGCTGCTGTGAATCGTCATGATGCGCACGACGTCTTCCTGCTCGCCGAGCGGCCGGGCCGCCCCTAAATCGTCGCCGCGCTCTTGCAGCCGCTCGATGAAGCGAAGAAAGCGAAACAAGCCGCGAAACGACGTCGACTCGTACTGCCGCGCGCGGTCGTACAAAGCGCGCAAGTTCGCCTGCCGTTGCCTGCCGCCCGGCAGTGCGCCGACAAAATCGTAAAATTGCGTATCGCGGTACAGCAGCCAAATGAGATCAGCTAATGAGCGGCGGCGCGCCATCGTACGCCAGCCCTCGAGCCGCTCTAAGAAAGCCGCCGCTTTCCTTTGGGCGTTGGCCTCCTCTTCCGTTTCCGCCGGCTTTTGCCGAAACGAACAGAGCGCTTCATAAAACGTGCCTTTTGGATCGGCGAGGCGAATCATGGCGAGCTCATTCTCGTCAAAACGAAAGAGCGGCGACCGGAGCACCGCGGCGAGCGGAATGTCTTGGTACGGGTTGTCGATCACTTTTAACAGTGAGAGCATGATCGAAATTTCCGTCGCCTGAAAATAGCCGGATGACAAATCCGCGGCCGCCGGGATGCCTTGCGCCTGCAGCTGCTCGATCATCTGCGGCGCATGCGTCATCGAGCGGACAAGGATGACGATGTCACGGTACATGGCGCGCCGCGGCTGCCCGCTCGGACGATCGTATACATAAAACGGAGCGGAAACGATCTCTTTGATTTTTTTCGCCATCAGCCGCGCCTCGAGCTCCGCCGCTTCCCATTCAGCCGCTTCCTCTTCGTCCTCTTCCGCCGCACGCTGCCGGTTGATGATCATGACTTCCGGCGCCGCATCCTCCCCTTCCGGGTAATCAGCGCCGTATTTCAACTGCGCCGCTTCGTCGTAAACCATTTCGCCGACGGTTTCCCCCATGAGTTGCGCAAACAGAAAATTCGTCCCGTCAAGCACTTCGCGGCGGCTGCGGAAGTTGCTCGCAAGATCGATTTTCATCCCCCCTTCTTCCCCGTCTGCGGTGAATCGTTTGTATTTGTCCAAAAACAGCATCGGCTCGGCAAGGCGGAATCGGTAAATCGACTGTTTCACGTCGCCGACCATAAACAAATTGCCTGTTCGTTCGCTCCCTTTTTTCACCAGCTGCAAAATCGCTTCTTGAACGAGGTTCGTATCTTGATACTCGTCAACAAGCACTTCATCAAACTGCGCCTGGTATTCCAAGGCGGCGGGGGAAGGCTGCCATTCGCCCGTTTCCGGATCGCGCCGCCGCAAAATATGCAAACAATAATGTTCCAAGTCAGAAAAATCAACGATTCCTTTTTCCCGTTTCACCGCTTGGAACATGACGGCAAAACGGCGGACAAGGTTAGCGATCGTTTCAACGATCGGCTTCATTTCCCGCATATGGCGGAGCCAAACGGATGGATCGAGCGAAAACACATTGTCGCGCAGCGCCTCCACTTTCTTTTTCGCCTGATCACGCAGCGATTTGGCTTCGTCGATCAGCCGCTCGTCATAGTCCTTGCCGCGGCAGGCCGGCAGCCGCCCAAACGACAGCGCCTTTAGCGCGCGATGCAGCTCGGCCCACGGTCCAGAAAGACGCGTTTCCAAATCAGCGATCATATCTCGATCTTCGCGCAGCCGCTCCGCGTACGGACGCGGTCCGCCCGGCTCTTCAGCAAGCTCAAGCGCCCTTCGGATCAGCCGTCTGGCCGCCGCCAGCTCCATCGCAGCATGTTGCGCGATATAGCGGGCTGCTGGCAGCGTCTTTATATCTGTTCGTTCATCGACATCATACATCGAGGTCAAACCGGCCAACCATTCATCTGGTTCCGGATGGGAGCGGGAAAATTCATAAAGGGCGACAATCATCTCCTGCAGCTCCGCATCGCTCCGGTCGCCCGTATAGGCATCCACGACAGCGAAAAACCGCTCGTTGTCCGGCTTTCCATATTCCTCCTCAAGCAGCTCTTCAAGGACATCCTCTTTCAACAGCTCGATTTCCGTTTCATCCGCGATGCGAAACGACGGATCCAAATCAAGCAAATAGTAATATTTGCGAATGACATCCAAGCAAAAGGAATGGAGCGTCGAGATCGCGGCGCGGGGAAGCAGGCTGAGTTGACGTCGCAAATGGAGCGAATGCGGACGCTTGGCCAATTCCCGCTCGAGCGCCTCGCCGATTCTTGCTTTCATCTCCGCGGCTGCCGCATTGGTAAAGGTAACGACAAGCAGACGGTCGATATCGACCGCTCCTTCTTCCGCCGTCACTTTTTGAATGATCCGCTCGACAAGAACGGCCGTTTTCCCGGATCCAGCCGCCGCGGCGACAAGAATGTCTCGGCCGCCCGCGGCGATCGCCTTCCATTGTTCATCCGTCCATCGGCTCCCAGCCGGCTTCGGGCGAATCGTGGCGTTCATTTATCCTTCCTTCCCTTCCGCTAGTTTTTCGATGACCGCTTCCTTCGTTTGCGGGGCAAGCTTCCGGTATTCGTTGCCGGAGAGTGCCTCATCAAATTGGCAGACCGGTTTGAAAACGCAAAACTCGCACGCTGTTTTATCTTTCAACTTGTACGGGGCGATCGACACGACGCCGTCGGCGATTTGCCCGCCGATGTCGATGAACAAACGGCGGACATGCTGGCGGAGCGCGGCAAAGTCGGATGGACTCGCCACCGACGAACGCGAATGGATCGACCCGCTTTTCGTAAGCTGAGCGGGCACAATCAGCGACCATTGTCCGTCTTCCGTTCGGCCGTCCATCAACCGGATCGCCTCGACGTCAGCGAGCAACAGCCCGCGCATCCGAAACGGTTCAAGCAACTTTTTCGCCATTTCCACCTCATCATCCACCCATTGCTTCGCTTGAACGATCGGATTGTGGATGTGAAAATAAAGCACCCCGGCTGGCAAGGCCGGCTGTCCGACGAGCTGTTCGGCATACGTCAGCACGATGTCCAGGTAGGTGAGCATTTGCAGCGCCAAGCCGTAATATACTTCCGTCAAATCGAGCGTTTTCGCGCTCGATTTGTAATCGATAATGCGAAGAAGCACTCCTTGGCTGCTTTCCGCCTTATCGACGCGGTCGATCCGCCCAACAAGCTCCATCACTGTTCCGTCGGGCAGTCGAAACCGAAGCGGCGGCAGGTCGCCATTGGGGCCGAATGACAGCTCAAGTCCGATCGGAACGAAACCGCTCGCCCGCGCATGCTCACTTAACACATGGGTTGTACGGGCAACGACGTGTTTCAATTTTCGTTTCATATATTCATAGCGATGAGAGCTTGAGAGCACTTGCTGCTGGATGAGCGGGGCGATTCGCTCGACCGCTTCGGCCGACAGCCGTTCACAGTCTGGTCTTGACAGTTCGCGCCAATCAAGATGCTGTTCGCGCAGCCGGTCGGCGATTTGCTTGATGGCGGCATGGAACAATTGCCCAACATCCGGCGCCTCAAGTCGGAAAACGTTGCGCTCTTTCAACCGCAGCCCGTGCGATGCGAAATGGGCGTACGGGCATTTTTGAAACTGCTCCATGCGCGAGACGCTCGCCTGAATTTTTTTGCCGTACAGCCGCTGGCTCCACTGTTTTTTGAGCGGCGTCGCTCCGTTTGTATAAAAGAGCGCGGAGACGGCATGCCGCACCTGCTCCTTCCAGTCCCGATGGCCGATGAACGTGTTATACACATCCCACCAAAGCGGATCGATGCCGTAGTTGCGCTTCCACGCTCGGAGCTGGCTGATCAAATACGTTTGCGTCGCCCGCGGCGCGGTCACGAACGCCTCTGCTTTTTCTGCCGGGGCGTCGAACGGGTCGTTGCCGCACAGATGCACCGGCGCATGCGGAAACAGTTCCGTAAGCTGCTTGATGAGCGGCGACGGCATCAACGCTTTCCCTTCCCCATCAGCAAGCGGATATGTAACATACAGCCGCCGGCTCGGACAAACAAGTGCCAAGTAGACAAAAAACGGGTCATAAAACAGCTGCTCCCGCCCCCCTGGGGCGAGCGCCACCCCCAACTCACGCAGCTGCTCGCGCTCCACTTCCGCCATCAGCCCGTCTTCCTTCACTTTTGCTGGAATAACGCCATCGTTGGCGCCGATGACGAACGCATACTTGATGTCAATTAAACGAGAGCGATCAAGCTGAGCGACGATCACCTGGTCCATCGCCGGCGGCACAAGGGAGAACTCCAACCGATCGAGCCCAGCCTCGATAATCTTGACAAACTCAGCGAGCGGCAGTGATTCTGTCCCGAGCATTTCTACATATTGGTCAAGCAAATCGACGACGGCGTTCCACGCCTGTTCATGCTGGCGCGCTTCAACGAGGCGGCCGTCCGCTTCCGCTTGTGCGCTCATTTTCTCTAGTTTTTTTGGAATCTGCAATTCTTCCAAAAACAGATATAATGCCATACAAAACCCGCGTCCGTCCTCCGCCCGGCGCAGACGGCGCTCCAACCGGCGAAGCGGAGCGGCCAACGCCTCGCGCCATTCATTGAGCATGTCCTCAAACTGCCGCTCTTCGTCCGTTTGTGGTACGTTCAAACCGTCAAGCGCCTGATAGCGCCGATACGCCCAGCGCTCATTGTTTGTCCACTTATCCCCTTTGATTCCGTAAGCAAGCACATAGTTTTCGAGCTTGTCGGCCGCCTCGCGCCACATGTGCAGATCGCCGTCCGTTGGAAAAAGCAAATCCGTTTTCACCGCCCGAAACACCGCTTCATATCGCCAACGCGTCACGACCGTCTCTAAGGCAGCGCGCACGAGTTCAATGAGCGGGTGGTGGTGCATCGGTTCTTTTTCATCCATAAAATACGGGATCCCAAAATCAAAAAACACCGTTTTCACCAGATCGCGGTACGCCTCCGTCTGGCGGATGATCAGCGCAATGTCGCGATAGCGCGCCCCTTCATCGCGGACAAGGCGGATGATTTCGCGTGCGACCGCTTCGATTTCCGCTCGGCGATTGGACGCCTCATAAAGATGGACGGCATCGGTCTTTGCACCATATGGAAGCAACGGGCGTCGGTGAAATTGCGCCTCAAGATGAACGAGCGCCCTGTCTTCATGGCGTCGGTTGGCCGAAAGCACGATCGGCTCTTCGATCGCAATGTCATTGCTTAGCGCCAACTCCCTCAGCTGGCGGTACGTTTGCGCCGGCAAATAAAAGAGATGAAGTTCGTCCGGCATTCCGTCGTCATACGGGCGGTCGATCGTCAAACAAACGGTGACGCGCCGGCAATGGCGAAGAAGCTGTTCGATGATCATATATTCTTGCGGCGCAAAATGATGAAAGCCGTCGATGTAAATATCGGCATCCCGCAAATAACTTGAGCGCGGAATATGCTCAGCGAGCAAGCGCAAATAATCTTCCGAATCAAGATAGTGGCCGATAAGACTCCGCTCAAGTTCCTCATACACAAGCGCGACATCGCTCAACTTGTCAGCGAGCAAGCGGCGGCCCGGCTGGCTTGGCCCATCCTCGAACGCCTTGGCATGTCGGCGGAGTTCGCCCGGCGTCAGGCAATACCGTTTGCATTCGGTGATCATTTCGTTCAGCTGCTCGATAAACCCATGTTTGTCCGCCGCGCGGCCAAACAGTTTCAGCTCTTGTTTGCGTTGCTCAATAATTTTGCGGATCATCATCTGCACACCAACATCATGAATATGGTACCGGGTCATGCCGCCTGTTTCCTGCAACACGCGCCAAGCGAGACGGGTGAAGCTGAACACTTGGGCGCGAATCATCCCGCCCACTCCCTCGGTATGTATCAACGCGTATTCGCATTGAAATGTCATTTGCTCCGGAACGAGATAGACGATCGCCCTTCCTTTTGGATCCTCTTGCAACTGGCGGCGAATTTCTTCGAGGCAGACAGCCGTTTTCCCACTTCCTGACCGTCCGAGCAAAAACCGCAGCGACATTGTATCCACCACCATTCGTTTCCTTTATTTGTTTTATTTTAGCACGTATGTTCGCTTTTGGGAAGAAAAAACGCCCTTCGGCTGCGGGTTATATAGAGGCAATCTGAAACGTTAACGTTTGTTTCTTTTTGTAGAGCCAGCCGACATGTCAGCGACTGTCGGACGACTGAACAACCTCGCTTCACTTCGTTATAGAAGCGGAAGACTCCTTTCGAGATTAAGGTTAAAACTGAAAGGCGAACTGTTTAAACGGCCAGTAGCGAAAGTCCACCTTGCCGACAATTTGGTTGATTTTGACAAATCCAAAATGGCGGCTGTCCCAGCTGCTAAGCCGGTTGTCGCCAAGAACGAAAATGCAGCCGGGAGGCACCCGTGTTTTCCCGGTCACCTCCTCAAGCGTAAAATCCCCGGTCAGCCTGCCGTCAAGCAGCTTTTGTTTATACGGGCGCAAATACGGTTCGTCAACTTTTTTTCCGTTGACATACAAGATGTCATTTTTGTACGCGATCCGATCGCCAGGCAGGCCGATAACCCGCTTGACGTAATCTTCCTTTTTGTTGGCGTGAAAAACGATAATGTCGAACCGGCGAATAGGCCCGATGTCGTAGGAAAGCTTATTGACGATCAACAAATTGCCGCTCTCTAGCGTCGGCATCATCGATTTTCCTTCCACCACGTAATTGCTGAACACGAACAACCGAAGCGTGGCGACAACGCAAACGGCAACAAACCATGGCCATCGGCGGCCTCGTTTTTCTTTTTGCTTCGTCACTCCCCGCCCTCCTCGCCGCCTTGTTCTTCCGTCAACGAAAATCGCGCTTCCACCCGTTTTCCGGCGTACCAAAGCAACAGAACGACTGCGGCGATCATCGCCGTGCGCAGCGGCTGACGGATGAGCGCCTTCAAGTCATAGCCGATAAAACTGATGGTAAACACCATGATCATCTTTCCTAGCAGCACCGCCAATACAAACTGCTGGCGGCTGATGCGCGACAGTCCGGCAACAATATTGACAAGCGCCGATGGGGTGAACGGAAAGCAATACAACAAAAACAGCGGACCAAATCCGTGTCGCTCAATCCAATGCATAAACTGCCGCACTTTCGGGTGGCGGCGGACAAAGTGAAAAAAACGCTTCTGCCCCACTTTCCGCGTCAGCCAAAACACGATGAGCGAGCCAAGTGAAGCGCCTAGCCAAGAGATCAGAAACCCTTTCCATAGTCCAAACGCCGCTGCGTTCGCCATCACGAAGACGAACATGGGCAAAATGGGAAAAAACGACTCAAGCAACGTCGCTGCGATGCCGGGAAGCACGCCGAAAGAGCGGTATTGTTCGAGCAGGGAAAGGATGCTGTCGAGCGTGAACCATTGTTTGATTGTTTCCATATCCATGTCTATTCCCCATTCAAATGCCGTTTATATCTTTATTTTACACGTCCAGGCGCCTAATTTGAACTCATCTTTAGGAAAAACCATTTTTATCAATTTGTTCAGCTAACTCTGTTTTTCTTGCTGCATGCGAAATATGTATTGGAGTTTGCGCTCCCTCGCTTCCATCCGCTCGGATAATTTCGTTCGAAGTTGAGCCGTTCGGTATAACTGGTTGATGAACGATTTGCAGGAAACATCGAGGGATATGCTTTTTCCGTTGCGGAAATAAACGATGGTCCGCTCATATTTGGCAGGCTCATACCGATAGACGTGCATGTGCGAGAGCCAAACGCAGCGGGAGTCACGCGGAGAGGCGGTTGGAAATACGTAAATTTCATTGGACGGTTCAATGGCGATCGGCGCTTTATGAGTGATGCCAATGACGGCTTTCGTTCCTTCTTTCCTTCCTTGAAAGCTGCTTCCGTAGTAATCGCAACTATGTTTAATAATGTCAATCGGCGTTTGTTTGATGATATATTCGCCGTCCTCTTCAATGACTTTCGCATACACATCGCTGTTTAAAAAGTATGGGAGAACCGCCATCGTATAACGGCTTACGATGAATTGTTCCAATACAATGAATTCATTGACTTTCATCCGTTCGTCTCCTCCCTTAATCAACTCGCTCACTACTCCTATCATACCATCAGTAGTTATTTTTTTCTATATTTTGCAAAAAATCTAATAAAAAAACCCATGACAATCGTCATGGGTGTTCTAGGAGTTTTCGAACGTTTGGCCGATTTCTTTGGACGCTAAATATTCATTCGCCTGTTCCAACGCGGTATGCTCGCCGACCGAGTCGCCAGCATACGTCTCTTCATTCATCGACCATTGCTCAACATGAAGATCCGTACTGACGCGAAACTCGGCAGGCATCAGCTCCGGCAGATCGCCTTGATTCTTTTCCATTACATCGCCTCCTTGTACTCCATAGGATGCGTCATTTTTTTCCTTATTATGCGATGGAAGCAAGGAGGCTCTTCGTCTCAAACAAAAAACGCCCGGCCAAGCCGGGCGTCTCTTTGCTGGTGATCGGCATTAGATGGCTGTAAACTGTTCTTCTTCGGTCGATCCTTTCAAAGCGACTGTTGACGATTGGCCGCCGGAGATCACTTGGGCGACTTCGTCGAAATAGCCCGTGCCGACTTCGCGCTGATGGCGCGTCGCCGTGTATCCGTACTTCTCGGCGGCAAATTCCGCTTGCTGCAGCTCGGCGTACGCCGCCATGCCGCGTTCTTTGTAGCCGCGCGCCAGTTCGAACATGCTGTAATTGAGCGCATGGAAGCCAGCCAAAGTGACAAATTGGAACTTGTATCCCATTTTGCCGAGCTCTTGCTGGAATTTGGCGATCGTTTCATCGTCCAATTTTTTCTTCCAGTTGAACGACGGCGAGCAGTTGTACGCCAGCAGCTTGCCGGGGAATTTCTCATGGATCGCTTCGGCAAACCGGCGCGCCTCATCCAAATTCGGCTCGCTCGTCTCACACCAAATGAGGTCGGCATACGGCGCATAGGCAAGCCCGCGGGCGATCGCTTGATCCAAACCGGCTCTTGTGCGATAGAAGCCTTCCGGTGTCCGTTCTCCAGTGATAAACGCTTGATCGCGCGGGTCGATGTCGCTTGTGATCAAGTCAGCAGCGTTCGCGTCGGTGCGTGCGATGAGCACCGTCGGAACCCCCATGACATCGGCGGCCAACCGCGCCGCAATCAAGTTGCGAATCGCCGTTTGCGTCGGCAAAAGCACTTTGCCGCCTAAATGGCCGCATTTTTTCTCCGATGACAGCTGGTCTTCAAAATGGACGCCAGCCGCTCCGGCTTCAATCATTGCCTTCATGAGCTCAAAGACGTTCAGTTGGCCTCCGAACCCCGCCTCAGCGTCAGCGACGATCGGCACAAAGTAGTCCACGTCCCCGCTGCCTTCTAAGTATTGAATTTGATCCGCGCGCTGCAACGCTTGATTGATTCGCTTGACGACATGCGGAACGCTGTTGGACGGATACAGGCTTTGGTCCGGATACATCTGTCCGGCGAGGTTGGCGTCGGCCGCCACTTGCCAGCCGCTTAAATAAATCGCCTTCAAGCCTGCTTTCACTTGCTGCACCGCCTGATTTCCGGTCAGCGCGCCAAGGGCCGCGACGTAATCCTCTGTATGAAGCAGCTTCCATAATTTTTCCGCCCCGCGTCGAGCGAGCGTATACTCGATGTCAAGCGAGCCGCGCAGTTTAATGACATCCTCAGCGCTGTACGGACGAACGATCCCTTTCCAGCGCTCCTCATTTTTCCAACTTTCTTCTAATTGCCGGACACGTTCAGCAAATGACGCCATTTTTCCTTCCCCCATCTCTCTTTGTTATATTACATTGTTTTTATTTACGTTTTTATTATATAACAGAAAAACGAAAGTGCAAGCCTTTTTTTGAAACTTTTTTTAATTAGGAAAATAGTCGCATATTGTTCATAAACATCGCGATTTTTTCGCTAATTTTTTTGATATGATCATATTGAGGAGTGATGAATGGTGAAAAAATGGTATACGTTAGCTGCCTCTCTTGTCATCATCGGCATCAGCGTCGGCATCCTGTACTTTGCTGTCTACCAGCCATCAACGATGCGGCTTCCAAATGACGTGACGATGGAAACAGCATGGGGAAAATCATACGAGTTTGGCGACCTTCCGCCGAAAGTGAGGCTTGTCGAGTTTATTTATACAAACTGTCCGGATGTTTGTCCGAATACGACAGCGCAAATGGCAAAACTGCGCGATCGCCTAAAACAAGCCGGGGTATTTGGAAGCAAGGTGGAATTCATCACGATCACGATCGACCCGGCGCGCGATACGAATGAAAAGCTGCAGACATATGCCAATGCGTTTGGAGTCATGAGCGACGGACAAGGTTGGGTGTTTTTGCGCGGCAGTGAAGCGGACACGAAAAAAGTAGCGGACGCCTTCCACTTTCAATACCGCGACCCGGGCAACGGCATGATCGTACACACGACGCTCGCCTACTTGCTTGGCCGCAACGGTCGTGTCGTCAAACAAATCGGCATGGGGACATCTCGATTTCATGTCGATGAGGTATACGAGGCGATTATGGAGGAATTGTCATAACCATGCAGCAAGTTTGCATACCTGTCGCAAAAGGAAAAGAGGAAGCGATGTCCGCTTCCCTTTTTAAACAAATAACGAATACAGGCTGAGCGCTGCAACCGCCGCAAGCACGACGATCATGACGTTGGCCCCAAGCCAAGCTGTGATGACGGCCGCCGCAAAACCGATGACACCGAACCAAAAATCATCTTGGATGAAAAAAACGTCAGGAATAATGAGCGCCCCGAGCACCGCATACGGCACATTTTTCAGCACTCCTTGCCAAAACGACGGCAGCTCGACGCCGCCGAGCAACACAAACGGCAACAGGCGCGGCAAATACGTCACGACCCCCATGCCGATGATCATCCATACGATTGTGCTATTCACCGCCGTTTCCCCCTTCCTTCGTCAGCCATTGAACGATGATGGCCGACAACAATGTAGCCAAAACGATCGACCAGCCTTTCGACAAGTGAAGAGCAAACGTGCCGATCGAGTTGAATAAAGCCGACAGCCCCGCCAGCCAGACGATTTTCCGCTGCTTTTTCAACGCTGGAACGAGCAGGCCGATAAACATGGCATACAAGGCAATGGACATACTTTCTTGCAAACTTTCCGGCAAACCGGCCCCAGCGGCATAACCAATGCCCGAGTTGACGACCCAACTGCCATACGCCATGGCAATGAGCCCAAACATATACGAGGCGTTGATCGTTCCTTCTTTCATCGCCGCCACCGAAAACGTTTCATCTGTAATGCCAAAGGCGTACAACGCTTTTTTCCAAAGCGCGTCCGGCTCAGCCTTTTCATTAAGGGACGCCGACATTAAAAAATGGCGAATGTTTAATATGAATGTCGTCAACACGATTTCAAACACCCCAGTGCCAGCGGTAAGCAGACTTAACGCGATATATTGCGAGGCGCCGGCGAAGACGACGATGCTCATGAGCACAGTCTCGGCGAACGTCAGTCCGGTTGTTTTGGCGAGCAGCCCAAACGCCAGCGCGATCGGCATATAGCCGATGGCGATCGCTACTCCTGCTTGCACCCCTTGGCGAAACGGCGCCATCTTGCCGGCTGCCCATGTCGTTTCCATCCATTCATCCCCTCCATTTGACTAGATTGATAACTTTATTGTCTAAAAATTCCTTTCGTTTCGCAACCCGAACGTCCATTCATTGTTTCCGCTCACGCCAAACACGAGACAAACGCAGAGAGAGGCCAATCTATGATATAATCAAACTGATTCATGATTGATGGCAACAGAAAAGGAGTGCACGTCCATGTCAGTGAAACCGTATGTATTAACCGACCGCGGCATTTTCCGTTATGAACAAGTCACGTACCCGATGGAAGAGCGCGGCTTGCAATTCGGTGATGGCGTCTACGAAGTCGTCCGCTTATATAACGGGATATACGTTTGGCTTCGCGAGCATCTTGACCGGCTGTACCGTTCAGCGGCCGCCATTCGCCTATCCGTTCCGTTTGGCTGCGAAGAGCTCATCGAACAGCTTGAGGAGCTTCGCCGCCTCAACGATGTGCAGGAAGATGCGATTTTGTATTTGCAAATGACGCGCGGCAGCTTCCCGCGCAACCATGCGTTTCCGGCGGAAAACCGGCCGAACTTGTACGCCTACATCCAGCCGATGGCGCGGAAAACCGAGGAAATGACACATGGGGTGCGCACGATTTTGACGAAAGATGTCCGCTGGGAATACTGTTACATTAAAAGCTTGAACTTATTGCCCAACGTATTGGCTAAACAAGAAGCGGTTGAGCGCGGAGCGTTTGAAGCGATTTTGCATCGCGACGGCGTCGTAACCGAAGGCAGCTCGTCAAACATTTTCCTTGTCAAAAATGAAACGGTGTACACCCATCCGGCCACCGCACGGATTTTAAACGGCATCGTCCGCACGAAAGTGAAGCAGTTTTGCGCTGAGCTTGGCATTCCATTTGTCGAAGAAGCGTTTTCCACCAACGACCTTGCGGAGGCGGACGAACTGTTTTTAACGAGCACGACGTCAGCGATTATCCCGATTATTCAAGTCGACGAAACGGTGATCCGAAGCGGCGCGCCAGGGGCGGTGACGAAGGCGCTGCAAGCCGCCTACCGACAAGCGACGCAGCGAGAAACCCAAAATATCTGACCGGCCGGCCGAACAGAAGAGGTGTCCCCTAGCCAAAGAAGGACACCTCATTTCGTTTATGAGCTGAGCACGGCGCGGTCGCTCGCAAACTGGCTGCCGCGGATGCGTTGGAATGCCTCAAGCAGCCGCTCGACCGTCAGCTCCTCTTTCTCCTTTCCTTCTGCGGCAAAAATGATTTGCCCGCCATCCATCATGATCAACCGGTTGCCAAGGCGAATCGCCTGCTCCATGTTGTGCGTCACCATGAGCGTCGTCAGGCGGTGCTGCTCAACAATTTGCTTCGTCAACTCCGTGACCAACTCCGCCCGCGCCGGATCAAGGGCGGCGGTATGTTCATCGAGCAACAGCACATCCGGTTTTGTAAACGTCGCCATCAACAAGGAAAGCGCCTGCCGCTCCCCGCCGGAAAGAAGTCCGACTTTGGCGGCGAGCCGGTCTTCAAGCCCTAAATGAAGCGTTCGCAACGTTTCCCGAAACCACTCGCGCTTTTGCTTCGTGACGCCAAGACTTAACGTGCGCCGCTTCGTCCGGTTGTAGGCGAGCGCCAAATTTTCCTCAATCGTCATATGCGGGGCGGTGCCGGCCATCGGGTCTTGAAAGACGCGGCCGATGTAGCGGGCGCGCGCATGCTCCTTGAGCGCGGTTACATCGCAGCCGTTGATCCACACTTCGCCGGTATCAGGAGACAGCCGTCCGGAAATGATGTTCATGAGCGTAGACTTGCCGGCGCCGTTGCTGCCGATGACGGTGACGAAATCGCCGGGGGCAAGCGTCAGATCAATGCCGCGCAAAGCGATTTTCTCGTCAGCCGTTCCTTCGTTAAACACTTTTGTAATTCGTTTCAGCTCCAGCAACGGTTTCCCCCCTCTCCAACTGCCGCACCCTCCGCTTTTTCCGCTGCCGTTCTTTTTGCGCCGCCAACGTGTTGGGCACGACGAGCGCCAGCATGACAATGAGCGCGGTAATCAATTTCACATCGCCCGTCTCCAAAAACTCGACGCGCAAAGCGAGCGCCAAAATAAGACGGTAGACGATGGCGCCGCCGATGACCGCCCACGTCGCGCGTGCGACCGAACGGGCGCCAAACAACGCCTCCCCGATGATGACGGAAGCGAGCCCAATGACGATCATCCCGATTCCCATCCCGACGTCGCTGAATCCGCCATACTGGGCGACGAGCGCTCCGGAAAGCGCCACGAGCGCGTTCGACAGCCCAAGGCCAAACACGATCAACCAATCGGTGTTGGCGGAAAAGCTCGCCACCATCGGCTTGTTGTCTCCAGTTGCCCGCAAGGCGATCCCCACTTCTGTTTTCAGCAGCCAATCCAACAGCCCTTTGACCATTAGCGCGACAATCGCCATTGACACAAGCACCGCCCATGTCCGCGGCGCAAAACCGGTGAAGGAAACGAGTCGGTTGAGCGCCGCATCCAATCCGGCTTGCCGCCAGGCGGCTGTGATTTTTGTGATGACCGTTTCCTGCTGCAACAGCGGAACGTTCGATTTGCCCATAATGCGCAAATTGACCGAATACAAAGCGATCATCATTAAAATGCCGGATAACAGTGGATTGATTTTCCCTTTCGTATGCAAAAGCCCAGTCAACACCCCGGCGGCAAAGCCGGCCAAAAGCGCCGCGGCTGAGGCGGCAAACGGATTGGCTCCATTGACAATCAGCACGGCGGCGACGGACGCGCCGGTGACGAAGCTGCCGTCAACCGTCAGATCGGGAAAATCCAAAATGCGAAACGATAAATAGACGCCGAGCGCCATCACGGCGTAAATCAAGCCGGCTTCGACGGAACTGAACATCGCTGTCCACACAACTTTTCACCTACCTTTTCGGAAACACACCAAAGGCGCATGTGACACGTTGAGTGCCAAAACGCACTTTTCCCTACTTTTTTGGCCCCCCTCCTTCATCGAAGGAGGGACGGCCGCTTATTCAATATATTCCGCAATGGAATCCCATTCCGGATTGAGCTTGATGCCCATTTCTTGCGCTGCTTTTTTGTTGATGACAAGCTTCAATTTTTGTGGATATTGCACCGGCAAATCGGCTGGCTTTTTGCCGTCTTGCAAAATTTGCGCCGCCATTTCCCCCGCTTCGTAGCCGATGTCATAATAGTCGAACCCGTACGCCGCAAAACCGCCGCGCTTGACGGAATCCAGTTCACCAACAAAAAGCGGAATGTCGTGTTCATTCGCCACCTGGATCACCGACTCGAGCGCCGAGACGACCGTGTTGTCGGTGATGATGTACAGACAATCGACTTTGCCGACGAGCGACTCGGTCGCCTGCTTCACCTCTGCTGATGTCGATACTGATGCAGGAACGATTTGCAAGTCCGTTCCTTGCATCGCCTTTTTCACCTGTTCGATTTGAGCGACTGAGTTTTGTTCGCCGGCGTTATATACCATGCCGACACGGTTGCCTTTGATATATTTGTCAATAAACTGCACCGTTTTCGGAATGGCCTCCGGGTGCGTATCGGTCGTTCCCGTCACATTGCCGCCCGGTTTTTCCATTGATTGGACAAGCTGTGCGCCGACTGGGTCAGTCACCGAAGTGAACACGATTGGAATGTCTTTTGTCGCATTGAGCGCCGCCTGCGCGCTTGGCGTTGAGTTGGCAAAAATCAAGTCGACGCCGTCCGAAACAAAATTATTGGCGATCGTTTGGTTGTTGCTTTGGTCGCCTTGGGCGATTTGCACGTCATACTCAACGGACAGCCCTTTGTCTTTTAACGCCTGCTGGAATCCCTTGCGCGCCGCATCGAGCGATGGATGCTCGACAATTTGCGTCACGCCGATTTTGTACGTCTTTTCTTTCCCGCTCTTCCCGCCGCTTCCCTGGCTGCTTCCCGTCTCTTTCGCGCCGCCGCAGCCGCCAAGCAACAAAAAGCCGGCTGCACACACCGCGGCGAACCGCCGAATCGATTGGCCCATGATCCCATCCCCCTATGTAGAGAAGTTTAGTCCTTTTAAACTTTTATGTGTTAAATTATATAAATTTATCTACTTGTTTTCAATATACTATTCAAAAAAAAGAAAAGGTGCTGAAAATTCAGCACCATCAAGCATGGGAAGACGCGAGCCGCTCTTTTAGCGCTCTTCGCAAAATTTTTCCTGTCGCATTTTTCGGCAGCTCGTCCAAAAAGTCAATCGCGCTCGGCACTTTATATTTTGCCAACCGCTCACGGCAGTAAGCAATGAGCTCTGCTTCCGTCAACTCCGGATTTTTCGCGACGACATACGCCCGCACCGCCTCTCCGTAATCCGGGTCCGGCACGCCGATCACCGCGGCTTCAACGACATCCGGATGGCTGTACAGCACTTCTTCGACTTCGCGTGGATACACGTTGTAGCCGCCGACGATAATCATCTCTTTCTTTCGGTCGACGATGTAGAAATAGCCGTCCTCGTCCATGCGCGCCAAATCACCGGTGTGCAGCCAGCCGTCGCGCAAGGCGGCCGAGGTCTCTTCAGGCATTTTGTAGTACCCTTTCATGACGTTCGGCCCGCGAACGACAAGCTCGCCAACTTCGCCGACGGGCACTTCTTCTCCGTATTCGTTGACGACCTTATTTTCAACGTTTTTAATGTTCGTTCCAATCGAACCAGGCTTGCGCGGCCGATCGAGCGGATTAAAGCAGGTGACAGGGGACGCCTCCGAAAGCCCATATCCTTCCGAAATGATGACGTTGAACTTTTTCTCAAAGTTTTCAAGCAAAGCGACCGGCATTGAAGCGCCTCCTGAGATGCAAAGGCGGAGCGTCCGCAAATCGTCCGCGCTTCCACCTTCGTACTGATAAAGGAAATTGTACATCGTCGGCACGCCGGCAAAAATCGTCGCTTTTTCCTCTCGGGCCAGCTGAAACAACTTTGCTGGGCTGAACTTTGGCATGATGAGCACCGTTCCGCCGTTCATCAGCGGGGCATTGAGCGCCACGGTCAAGCAAAAGACATGAAACATCGGCAACGCGGCGATGACGCGATCGTTTTCATTGATGCCTAAATAATCAGCCGTATCTTGCGCATTGCTGTATATGTTTTTATGAGTGAGCATCGCCCCTTTCGGCTTGCCGGTCGTCCCCGATGTGTACAAAATGACGGCGACATCGTCATCACCCAGTTCAGGTCCGGTAAAGTCCGGGCTGCCGTCCGCCAACACTTCTGCAAACGATTTCATCCCTTCCGACAGCGAAACACCTTTCTCCTTCCCTTCCGGCGTTTCACAAACGATCGCATGCTCGAGCAGCGGAAGCCGCTTCTTCGCCTCCACAAACAACGGAGCGAGCAAGTCGAGGCCGATCACCGCCTTGACGTCGCCGTTGTGCAAAATATAAGAAATTTCCTCGGGCGTGTAAATGGGATTGATCGGAATGACGGTCGCCCCAAGCCGCAACGCCCCGTACAAGCCGATGACAAACTGCGGCGAGTTGCCAAGCAACAAGGCGATATGGTCGCCTCGGCGAACGCCAAGCCGCGCCAACCCGTCGGCAAATCGGGAAATGGCTTCGTCCAATTGTTGATACGTGCACCGCTCTTTCATGAACACATACGCTTCCTTGTCCGGCAACTGCTTAGCGATTTGCGCCAACCGCGTCGTTACGTTCATATACGCTCCTCCCCCAAAATGAATGAATGACCATTCATTTTATAAGTAAAAAAATTCGAACTATATTTATTATAAAAAAAAGAACAGCAAAGGGCAAGGGAAAGCGTTTCCTTTGCTGTTCTCTCTTATTTTGGCCTATTGCGCCCATATTAGGCCGGTGTGGGCGAGGCGGATGACACCGCGGAACGTCCGGCCAGCCTCCTCAACCAGCTGCTCGTGCCGGCCAACGTGTGGCAAATGCGTCAACCATAATTCTCCGACACGTGCTCCCTCCGCGATGGCCGCCGCCTCCTCGCTCGTCATATGCCCAGCCGGCGCCGCGTTTTGCCCAGCGTAAAAGTTGCACTCGCAAATGAGCAAGTCGGCTCCTTTGGCAAACGGAAGAAACTCCGGTATATAGCTTGAATCGGCCGTATAAACAACCGTCTTGCCGCCGGCAGTAATGCGCATCGCGTAGCATGGCACCGGATGGACTGTTTTCATAAATGTGATCGAAAACGGCCCGACAGCCAGCGTCCCATTCGGGTCATAGGCAATTCCTTCCGTAATGCC
The DNA here is from genome assembly GCF_003595605.1 of [Bacillus] caldolyticus. Taxonomy (NCBI): domain Bacteria; kingdom Bacillati; phylum Bacillota; class Bacilli; order Caryophanales; family Anoxybacillaceae; genus Geobacillus; species [Bacillus] caldolyticus. The sequence continues at coordinate 1,310,950 of NZ_CP025074.1, forward strand.
GCTGTGCGTCAAGCGGGAAAACGCCGCCTCGTCTTCCACATGGCCGTAAATCGGCAAGACGGGAAGGTCAGCTCCCAAATTTTTATGAATGAGACGCGCGTATTGGAGCGGGCCGATGTCGGCGATATGGTCGTAATGATAATGGGAGATGATGACCGCATCTAAGTTTTCCACAGCCGTATAGTTTTGCAGCTTGGCAAGCGCCCCGCTGCCGCAATCAACGAGCAGGCAAAATCCATCATGCTCGAACAAATACGCCGATGTCGCTTCATTGGCGGCAGGGAATCCTCCCCAATAGCCGATGACCGTCACTTTCATTTTCGGTTCTCTCCTTCCATTCGTTTTGTCTTCATCATACACAACCGCGCCTATTTTTTCATCTTTGTTGATTTTTGTTTTAAAACACCTATTGACATTTTGTTGTGTGTTATAATACAATAAAATTACCAAGACAACGGAGGGGATCGGAATGTTGATGAAAGTGTTGGAATTTTTCAGAAACTTACCGCCAAAAAAATGTCTGCACTGCGGCAAAGAGATTGACGAGCAGCATGAATGCTACGGCAACACGTGCTCTGATTGCCTTGGCGCCGCTTACCGCCAATAGGTGAGCGGACGCTGCCCTTGCGTCACGTTCGCCGGCTGCCCCGCCGGCGTTTGGCTGTTCCCCAATGCAGCCTGCCTTTTCTCTTGACTGCCTCCAGCTAAGAGGCATTTTTTTTTTGCCAATCTCAGGGGCGCCATCACACACAACGTTCTAATGGCGGCCCATCCGCAAAAAGCAATCCCTCGTCCTAGAAAATGGTTTTAATTCCATCTGTTGTTTGATTCCGATATTGGCCAATGCAAAAAGGCGTCCCAATCTTTTTAGGACGCCTTCGAGACGGCATGGTTCAATCATCACGTTTGAGCCGCTGTTTCCGTCCATACCGCATAACGGCGGCGATACCGAAGGAGAAAATACACGAGCGTCGCCAAGGCAAAGACCGCGGCTGTCGCAAGCAATATCGCAGCTTCCTTCCACATGACCAAGAAATCGCCGCTTGAAATGACTGCTCGCAACCCACGGATCGCATGGGTCATCGGCAGCCACGGATGAAGCGACTGCAACGCACCCGGAACGAGCTCAATCGGATACGTGCCGGCGCTTCCAACTAGCTGGGCAATCAATAGCAAAATGGCAAGAAACCGGCCTGGGTTGTCAAACACGGTGACAAGGAATTGAACAATCATCATAAACGTTATGCTGATGATCCAAGTGAACAAATGCCAAGCAAATTCGGGCGGAGCACGATGGCCCGCATCTCTTTTCGCAGCATATGACGCTCCCTCCTTTGTACAGATGACCAAATTGTCCGTATGGTCAATTTCCAACAAAAAAAGAGGATCATCTATCTCGACAATCCTTGCAAAAAATAGAGCGTAAACAATTCAGCAATTTGTTCTTTTGTCAACGGTTCATGATCTTTTTCCCAATCGACGATCAAGGCGATGTACGTCTTGAGCATCAAAAATGCCGTAATTTCCGAATTGCACGGACGAATCTCCCCTTTTTCCACCGCCGCATCAATTTTTTGCCGAATGAACTCGACCATTGCCCGGTCCAGTTTGGCAAGCACTTCTTGCACCGCCGCCGTACCGATATTGCGCACTTCTTGAAGCAGCTTCGCCGTCAGCTGATGGCGCTGGCGAAATTCCAAAATGCGGTACAAGGCGCGGTGGACGTTTTCGGAAAACGGCAGTGACGAGTCCATCGCCAGCTCCGCTTCCGCCTTGATTTCCATAATCAATCCGGAGACGATTTCATCAAGCAGTTCCTCTTTGCTTTTAAAAAACGTATAGATCGTCCCCTTGCCGACGTTGGCGAGCTTGGCGATCTGCTCCATCGTCGTCGCCTTGTAGCCAAAGGCAGCAAACGATTGGGCCGCCGCTTCGATGATTTGCCGTTTGCGGTCGCTTGCCATACTCCTCATCCTTCAAATTGACTAAATGAACAATTTGGTCAACCCGTATCCATTATACTATCAAACAACATGGATGTAAAGGGCCGTCGCATTGGGGACGGAATTTCTTCCTGCTCCCTCATCCTTTCCAAGCAAATGGGTAGAAGCGCCGTTGAAGCTTCTCCCACGTTCTTTTCACATCCCTTTTGCAGCGGAAACCACTTCCACGAGCCAAAAGAGACAAACAGCCATCCGCTTCTTTTCGCTTCAACCGGCTGGCGGCCGCACCGACGTCCAAATGTGAGCGGCGAACGGACCAGGGCGTTGGAAAACCGTCGATTAACGGACGCTGCTGTACAGATCGGACGTCTGTTGAACTGGCGCTTGCTGCAAATACAGAAGCACGTCACGCACCGCTTTTTCGCCTTGGTCAATGCAATCCGGCAATCCGAGCCCTTCGTATGAGCTGCCGGCCAAAAACACCCCCGGCAGCGCATCGCCCATCTGCCGTTTAATGTGCGCCAGCCGCTCGCGGTGCCCGACCGTGTATTGCGGCATGGCCCGCTTCCAGCGCGAGATGACGGCGAACTCCGGTTGGCCGGCAATATTCATCACTTTATTTAAATCATCCAATACAACGCGGACGATCTCATCATCAGGTTGGTCGACGATCTCCTCATCGCCCGGGCGCCCGACGTAGCAGCGCAAGAGCGCCTTGCCAGGCGGCGCGGTGTGCGGCCATTTTTTATGCGTCCATGTGCACGCTGTCATCGTGTAATCGCTGCGGCGCGAAACGACAAACCCGGTGCCGTCAATGTCTTGGCGGATCGCCTCCTCCGGAAATGCGAGCGCCACCGTCGCCACCGACGTCAGCGGCACTGAACGGAACGGGGCGAAAAACGGATAGTCAGCGAACATGTCGGGCACAACATGATGCGGCGTTGTCACGATGATGCCGTCTGCCCCCCACACCTCTCCTGTGCTCAGTTGCAGCCGATACGCCGAATCGGTGCGAACGATCCGCTCGACACGCACCCCTTTGATAACGCTGCCCGGCTCAAGCCGTTTTTCCACTTCATCAACGAGCGACTGCAAGCCCGTTTTTAACGTCTGGAACGCCCCTTTCCGCTCTTTTTGCTCTTTCGGCGTCGTTCGTCTCGCTCCACGGACAAGGCTTCCGTATTTTTGCTCAAGCTGAAAAAACTGTGGAAACGTCGCCATTAGGCTCATCTCATCAATGTCGCCGGCGTAAATGCCGGAAAGCAGCGGTTCAATGAGATTGTCCACCACCTCATCGCCGAGGCGGCGGCGGAAGAAGCGGCCAAGCGGCATATCACCATCGACTTTCACCGGCGGCAGCACAAAGTCAAGCGCCGCCCGCAGCTTGCCGGCCGGGGAAAACAGTCCGGTCGTTAAAAACGGGGCGATGCGCGTCGGAATGCCCATCACCGCTCCGCCCGGAATTGGATAGAGTTTGCCGTTGACCAAAATGTACGATGTTCCGGTCGCGTTATGAACGATCTCATGTTCAAGGCCGACTTCCTTCACAAGGCGAAACGCGCTCGTTTTCCGCGCCAAAAACGAGTCTGGACCGCGTTCAATGACAAAACCGTCGCGGACGACCGTCTGCACTTTTCCGCCGAGCCGGTGCGTCGCCTCGACAAGTTTGCATGCAAGTGGGAGGCGTTGCTCTCGAATCGCTTTTTGCAAGTAGTAAGCAGCCGTCAAGCCGGTAATGCCGCCGCCAATGATGACGACCGTCCGTTGCCCTTCATTCATGTCGATCGCCTTCTTCCGCCCACCGCTTTAACACAACCGACGCCAATGCATCAATAAACAATGGATTCGTGTTGGGCATCTCCGGTCGGTAATAGCGGGCGCCGATCTCTTCCGTCACCTGTTTGCACTCAATGTCGTTGTCATACAACACTTCCAAATGGTCGGCGACAAAACCGACCGGCGCGTAAACGAACGACGTATAGCCGCGCTCTTCGTAAAGCTGGCGCGTCAAGTCTTGCACGTCCGGCCCAAGCCATGGTTCCGGCGTCTGACCGGCGCTTTGCCAGCCGACGGCATAGTGGGCGACGCCGGCTTGATCAGCAATTCGTTTCGCTGTATCTTCGAGCTGCGTTGGATACGGGTCACCGGCTTGAATAATTTTTTCCGGCAAACTATGTGCGGATACGATCAGCACAGCTCGCTCCCGCTCACGTTCCGGCATGGCGGCAAAAATCGCCCGCACTTGTTCTGCCCAATATTGCAAAAACTTCGGCTCGTCATACCATTGATCAATCGTGTAAATGGTCGGTCCGCCGAGCTTTTTTGCTGCCGCTTTCGCCCGCTCATTGTACGAGCGAATGCTGAATGTGGAATAATGAGGGGCTAGGACGATCCCAACCGCTTCTTTGATGCCGTCATCATGCATGCGCTCGACGGCATCCTCAATGAACGGCTCAATATGTTTGAGCCCTAAATACATGCGAAACTCGACTTCATCTTGCACTTCGTTCAGCCGCTCCTCGAGCCGTTTCGCCTGCTCTTCCGTAATTTTCGCAAGCGGCGACAACCCGCCGATCGCCCGGTAGCGCGCTTTTAAATCCTCGATTTGTTCTTGCGGCGGCTTGCGCCCATGGCGAATGTGCGTATAATACCGTTCAATATCATCTTCCCGGTACGGCGTTCCGTACGCCATCACGAGCAGCCCCGCTGTTTTTTTCACCATTGTGCCACCCCCTCGTTTAGTTCGTTGACGTATATTCGTGGATAAAAGCGGTCAGACGCTTCAGTGTCGCCGGCTGAACATCCGGAAAAATGCCGTGGCCTAAGTTGAAGATGTAGCCCGGCCGTTCCATCCCTTCGTCCAAAATGCGCTTCACCCGTTCTTCGATCACGTCCCACGGCGCAAGAAGCACCGCCGGATCCAAGTTGCCTTGAATCGCTTTCGCAATGCCTTGGCGGCGCGCTTCGCGAATCGAAAGCCGCCAGTCAAGGCCGATGACATCAAGCGGCAAATCGTTCCACTCATGCACTAAGTGGCTGGCGCCGACGCCAAACATAATGAGCGGAGCCCCTTCTTCCCGCAAAGCGGCAAAAATGCGCGCCATCGCCGGCTTGATAAACGTCCGGTAATCGTCAGCACTAACGGCGCCAACCCAAGAATCAAAAATTTGCACAGCGCTTGCCCCTGCCCGAATTTGCGCCCGCACATAACGGATCGTCATCTCAGCGAGCTTTTCCATTAAGGCGAACCACGCTTTCGGTTCAGCATACATGAACGCTTTCGTCTTATGATAATTTTTTGACGGACCGCCTTCAATCATGTAGCTCGCCAACGTAAACGGCGCCCCGGCAAACCCGATGAGCGGCACATCCAACTGTTCGTTGACAAGGAGCCGAATCGTTTCAAACACATACGGCACATCATGTTCTGGATCAATCTCCCCAAGCCGCTCGACGTCTTGAAGCGAGCGAATCGGATTTGCGATCACCGGCCCGATGCCGCCCTGAATCTCGACGTTCACGCCAATGGCCGGCAGCGGTGTCATAATGTCTTTATATAAAATGGCGGCATCGACGCCATATTGCTCAACGGGAAGTCTGGTGACGTACGCGCAAAGCTCCGGTTGATGCGTAATTTCAAACAGCGAATATTTTTCTTTCAGCGCCCGATACTCCGGCTGCGACCGTCCGGCTTGCCGCATATACCAAACCGGCACGTACGATGTTTGTTCGCCGCGGCAGGCGCGCAAAAATGTATCATTGATCTGTCTAGCCATCTCCATCCGCCTTTCTTTCCTCACAATCCCGTCAATGGTTTCGCCTTTTCTTGCCTTCAAACATTGCCTATCTCCTTTTCACTATACAGCTTTCCGTACCCAATGTATAGAGAAGAAGGCGAACTGTCAAAAAATCGACCGATTTTTAAGTCCATGCCCATTATAGCAAAAAAGCTGCCCCGGCCGCACGGGACAGCTTTCTGTTCAGATGAGAAACATGGCGACAACGGTCGTAACCACCAAGCCGACAGCAACAGGAATGAGGTTGCGGCGCGCCAGCTCAAACGGGTCAACTCCGCAGATCGCTGCGGCTGGAATGAGCGCCCACGGAACGAGCGTGCCGCCGCCGACCCAAATGGCGGCGATTTGGCCGAGCGCCGTCAACGTTGCCGTTCCGCCGCCGATCGCTACAGAAAACAAATGAGCGATCGAACCGGCGAGCGAGATGCCGGAAAACCCGGAGCCGTCAAGACCAGTAATCGCCCCGACGATCGTGAGCGTAACCGCCCCCACCTCATTGTTCAGCGGCACCGCATGAGCCAAGGCAACCCCTAAATCGTTGACGATGCCTTGCGATGCCTGTGGCAAATAGTCGCCGATGATTTTCACAAACCCCGCATCGCCAAGATAGAAAAACGCGGCGATCGGAATAACAGGGCCGAACACTTTAAACCCGAACTGAAACCCTTCAATAAAGTAATTTGTCACTTCCGCAAAACTTTCTTGCCGATGGGCGAGAACGGAGATGAGAATCAAAATGAAAATCGCTGTCCCACCAACCAAGGCGGTCGCTTCCCCGCCTTGCAACCGCAAATAAAACATCGCGATGACATCAAGGGCGAACAAAATCGGAATCAACAGCGCAAGCCATTTTTTCGTTTGTCCCGTCAGTAAATGACTTGTTTTCTCCAGCGTCGAATCGACCGTTGCAGCCATTTCCGCCTCCCCGCTTGCCAGTCGCCCTCGCTTCATGTCACGGCGCAGCAAGTAAAACGCCGTGACCGTTGTGACGGCCCCCATTACAAAAACAAGCGGCACACTGGCAGCGATGACATCGCCGACCGGCAGCCCGGCGGCATCGGCCGTTAATTTCGGCGCCCCTTGGATGATAAAATCGCCGGAAAGCGCGATGCCATGCCCGAACAAGTTCATCGCCATCGCCACTCCCAACGCCGGCAAGCCCACTCGGACCGCTGCCGGCAACAGAACTGCCCCCATGAGAGCAACAGCCGGAGACGGCCAGAAAAACCAAGAAATGATCATCATCAAAATTCCGATCGTCCAATACGCCCAAGCCGGCGTACGGATGAAACGGACAAACGGCGAAACCATGACATCATTGATGCCGGTGGCCGACAACACTTTGCTCATCGCCACAATAATAGAGATGACTAAAATCGTCGGCAATAGCTCCGTAATCGCGTAAATAAAGCTGTTAAACACTCCGCTGACCGCCGCGCTCAACGAATGGGTAGCGACCGCCGCCAATAAAAAGATGCCGGCAATGCAAATGAGCGATGTATCTTTGCGGGCGACCATAAACCCAATAATGAGCACGATGAACAGCAAGTAAATCCAGTGCAGCGCTACAAGCTCTACACCCATGAATCATTCCCCTTTCTTCCCAACTTCCAGCCCGACCCGCTGGACATGCGCCCAGGCCGGTGTACTACAGCATATGAAGCGGGAAAAAAGGTGTGAAAGCTTCGGCCATCCATTGAAAATGAAAAACGCCGGCGCCAGCACAAACAGCACTAGCGTCCGGCTTTCTGCCCACGTTGCAGGCGCACGTACCGCCCTGCCATCCAAAGCCCCCATATGTTTCCGCCAAGCCAAGTGGCGAGCCAAAGAAGGCGCGGGGAAACAGCCAACAGTACGAGATGGAATACCGTATTTTGCCCAATCAGCAGAATGGAAAGCAACCGAACCGCCGCAGCATCCGGTTGCGCCTGCGGCAACGGGTACAGCCGCGGCCATAGCGAATAGCGATGATGGGAAGGCAGCGCGGCCAATTGAACAGCGGTCGCGTAAAGAAACAAAAATGCGATGGCCGCCCGCCCGTATTGGTGATCGATCACAGCCAACATGAAGCCTCCAATCGCAGTGAGACGGACATACAGACCAGCATACCCGCCGGCGCGCAAAAACGTGCGGGCATACAAATGAAAAAACACATGCCGCTTGTCGTACGGAATCAAAGCGAGCAGCGAATCAAGCCAGCGCCGCCGCTTTGCCGCCTCCCGCCATTCCGGAACGTCGGTAAACAAGTTGGCCAGCCGGTAAAACGCCGTGGCCGCTCGCTGTTCTTCCACGATGATCCGTTCCCATTTCCATGTTTTCCCTCTCGTCAACCGTGACAAACAGATGGACAGAACGGCCATCAAACCGACCAAAACGACAAAAAATGGCCATGGGGCCGCAACCAGCACCAAATAAACGAACACCGCCGCTAGGATGAAACGCGTAAATGCGCCAAAGCGATGAAAAGACGGATCGGCGATGTAGCTTCCTTGCCAACTGGCCCATAAGCTCCATCCTTTGAAGCAGAAAAGACCGAACAAAAAAAGCGGCCATGACACCGGGGAAAAGCGAGCATGCAGTGGACCCGCCAACAGCAAAAGCAAAGAAAGGCCGTACGCCTGCCATAACCATGAGACGAAAAACGCCCGCTGAATATACGGACCGAGCCGTTCTTCCGCCGGCAATAAAAACACCGTATCCGCCTCGCGGAACAAGGTGCGCACCGATCCAGCGGCCGCCGCCCAGCCGAACACGACCGCCGCAATAGCCGGATACGGAAACGAGTCAGGAAGCGCCGCCGCCCAGCGCTCGTACATCACCGCTATGCCGCCAAGCACAATGATCAAACCGACGAGCAAATGGTCGTTGAACATATAGCGCAAGTAGCGGATCCGTTTTCGCCATTCCAATTGGAAACGCTGCTTCCAAAGACGGCGGGCGTCAATCATGGCGCATCGTCCTTTGTCAATTCGACGTACAGTTCATCAAGCGACGCCCCCCGCAGCCCGAACTGGCGGCGAATGTCATCGAGCGTCCCTTTGGCCTTGACGCGGCCGTTGTGCAAAATAACGAATGAGTCGCAATACCGCTCTGCCGTCGCTAAAATGTGCGTCGACAGCAAAATGCCCGCCCCCTTCGCTTTCTGTTCATTCATTCGCTCAAGCAGGGCGTGAATGGCAAGCGGATCGAGGCCGAGAAACGGCTCATCGATGATATAAAGCGGCGGTTCAAGCAAAAAGGCGCATACAATCATGACTTTTTGCTTCATTCCTTTCGAAAAATGAGCCGGAAACGAGGAAAGCCGCCGCTCCAATCGAAACTCGCGAAGCAGCGGCGGAAGGCGGCGTTCATACTCTGCTTCGCTCAACCCGTACGCCATCGCTGCTAGACGCAAATGTTCCTCAAGCGTCAATTCTTCATACAACACCGGCGTTTCCGGGATATAAGCAAACTGCCTTCGATACGTTTCCGGCCCGTCCGCAAGCCGATAGCCGTTAATGGAAATCGCGCCGCGGCGCGGTTCCATCAAGCCGATAATATGTTTGATCGTCGTGCTTTTGCCGGCTCCATTTAGGCCGATCAAGGCGACCATTTCGCCGCGGTCGACCACAAACGTCACGTCTTCAAGCACGTTTTGCGCCGTGTAGCCTCCGGATAGATCCTTCACTTCTAAAAGCGTCATCGTCCGCTCCCTTTCCGTTCTGGCCTTTGTCCCCATTGTACCAAACTATAGCCTCGCTTACCAAAAAAGATCACACCGTGAGTCAGTCAAGACTTTGTGGAGAACATTTTTTCGGTTCACTACGGGCGTTGTCAATCACTAGTTAGCGAACCATTTTCAGGAATTAATATCGTAAGCGCTTTCGGACTCTCATCCCTCATCTTGAGGCGATGATACGATATTCCATTTTTTTACACCCAACCACCATCCCGGAGCGCCGACAACGCTTGATGGATCGGTGTCCCGGATGACCGCTGCAGACACGGTAGATTCTGACGCACCACATCTGCCCATAACCGTCCGGCCTTCCGTTTGGCCTGTTCGATCCGCTTGGACTTTGTTGAGGCCGAGGCCGCCGTTCGGGTCTCTTCTTCCTCCACCAACTGCCCATTTCTCCGCCAAATCCCGTCGATTCGGGCCGCCATCGCCCTCAGAAACGCCCGAAGCCCTTGGTCTTTCCAGCTGCGGCGGGATTTCACCCGATGCGCAAACCGGCTCATCACGCTCTCGGCGTGGCCCATCGGACGCATGCCGGTCGTCTCCACCCCTTGCTCCGACAGCCACTCCCGATAGTCCCGGATGCATCCCGGCATCGACTCGATCCGGCGGATCATGGCAGCCATCTGCTTCTCTTTCGCTTCGTCCTCCAACGTGCCGACCGCGCTGTTCAGCTCCACGAGAAGCCCCTCTTCGTCTTGTTTCGCCAGCTTCTTCCGCACCTCCCGCCAACGCGGATGGCCGGACAGACACTGACGCAGCTCCCGCGCCACATGAAATCGATCCAGCTGAAAGCACGCCCGCTTCCCAAAATACTCCCGGCAGGCCGTGATCCACGACGCCGCGTCGCCGTTGATGATCAACAGGTCCCGGCACGGATCATAGGCATATTCGTTCATCAGCCACTCTTCGAACCGTTCCCACACGTCTCCCTCCCCTTCATGGAGGTAGTGGCGCCGGTTCACGAGCTCGAGCTGCGAACCGTTTCGTTTCCATCCCTCGTGAACCGCCAGGATTTTCTCTTCTTTCGCCCGTTTCCCTTTCCCCTGGCGGGAAATAAACAGTCCATCCGCCTCCACAAACAGCACCCGGCCGTGCCGTTGGGAAACAGGGCGGTGCAGCGAGACAGGGGCCTCCAGCACCAGTTGGCGAATCGCCTCGTGGCTCATGACCGCATACCCCACGATCGACTCCAACGTACGGGCCGCTTTGCGGTAGGAAGAGCACTCGACGGCCAACTCGACCGCCGTTTCCTCGAGGCAAGGACTGATCGATCGGGCCCCATCAAAGCCTAATTCGGCATCCAGCAAGAAGGTATAGTTCCCCGTTTGCCGGTCATAGTAGTAGTTCCGTCGAAACGTCACTTCTCCAAACAGCGTTTGGATCGTAGTCGGCCGTTTGTCTTTCAGCTGATACCGGCGCTTGTCCCGCGCTTCCGCCAGTTGTTGATCAATCTCCTCCAAAAGGGCCGCCAACAAGACAGCGAACACCTTTTGAAGAGTTCTGACTAATTGTTCCTCCAGCTCTTTTAATAAAGGCCATTCTGTGGTAAGATGTTTCATGGACTCTCTCCCTCCTGTTTTCGGTTGATGTTGACAATCACCATCATAGCAGGGAGAGAGTCCTTTTTGCATGACATTTGCTTTTTTCTACCGCGCTTCGCTTGGTGGCCCCGACGAGCGTCGCGAACAAAAGTTCGCAACCCTCGTCGGGGATCATTTCGGAATGTCACCCACAAATATTTTACTCACACTCACACCGTTCTTTTGCATAAACTCACTCAAGCCGGGCATGATAAATAGCGAAGAGGGGATGAGGAATCAAAAAGTTGATGAACGATCCATCCGAAATGGGGTGTTCGTCAAAGACACCGTTGTGAGCCGCAAAACGTTGTAAACGTTCCTAGGAAGCGACCATCGCATTCGTTGCTGGGAAGCAACGAGCCTGTCCAAAGGGGATGGTCACGTTGAACAAAGGAAGCGCTCACGCCGAACCAATTTTTGCTGCAAATGGGGTGTTCATCAAACGCACATTTGCTTGAATCATCCTCTCCCCTTTTCACCAACCGGGATGTAACCTGCGTTGCGGGATTACATCCCGGTTTTTTTATGGTAAAATGAAGAAAATAGGAAGGAAAGGGTGACCACAGTGAGCGATTGCATTTTTTGCAAAATCATTAACGGCGAATTGCCCGCGGCGAAAGTGTACGAAGACGACCATGTGCTCGCGTTTTTGGACATCAGCCAAGTGACAAAAGGGCATACGCTTGTCATCCCGAAAGTACATACGGAAAACATTTTCACCCTCACGTCGGAGGCGGCCGGCCAACTGTTTCGCGCAGTGCCGACGATTGCCAATGCACTCAGGCGAGCATTTTCCCCGGTCGGGCTCAACTTATTGAACAACAATGGCGAGCAAGCGGGGCAGACGGTGTTCCATTACCATCTTCACCTCATTCCACGCTACGGCAAAGGGGATGGGTTTGGCGCGGTCTGGAAGTCGCATGCAAGCGACTATACGCCCGCTGACCTGCAGGCGATCGCGGCCGCCATTCGCGAGCAGCTCGGCTGATCTCCCGTTGTTGAACAGCAGAAAGGTCAAGCCCACAAATAAAAAAACGGAAGCAGGGATGTTCTGCTTCCGTTTTTTTACTGTTTTCCTTGCTGCTCGATCACATCTTGCAAATCTTTGTCTTTGATCTCAACACCGGCATCTTTCACCAATTTGTCCACTTTTGACTGCATCGTCGCAGGATCAAGCTTGTTCCGTTTGACTTCAAACGCAATTTCGTCTTTCATTTCGTTGAACGACTTTTTCTTTTCTTTGTCCGTCACTTTAATGATATGGTAGCCGTAATCCGTTTTCACCGGATCGCTCACTTCGCCGACTTTCAGCTTATAGGCGGCTTCTTCAAACTCCTTGACCATTTTCCCTGGGCCAAACCAGCCTAAATCGCCGCCGTTGGACGCCGAGCCTGGATCTTGGGAGTATTCTTTGGCCAACTTGGCGAAATCCTCGCCTTTATCAAGCTTCGCCTTTACTTCTTTTGCTGTTTTTTCATCTTTGACCAAAATATGGCTGGCACGAATTTTCGGCTTGTAGTTGTCATAATACTCCTTCAGCTCTTTCTCCGTCACTTTTATGTCTTCAACGGCCGCTTTCGTCCGCAGCAAATCGAGCTTGACCATTTCGCGGATCACTTTTTCTCCGTTCTGCTGCACGGCCAAATCATATTGCGTTCCATACGCTTCCTTGATTCGTTCGATTTCGCGGTCGATCTCTTCATCGGTTACCTTGTATTTTTTGCTCAACACTTTTTCGTCAATCAAATCACGAAGGACGGATTTGCCGACGCGCTCTTTCATCTCATTATAAAATTCGTCTTTCGTAATATTGCCGTTTTTCGTTTCCACAATCGCTTCCGAACCGTCGTTGCTGCAGGCCGACAAAGCCATGAGCGAAACGACGGCAGCGGCCATCATCCATTTTTTCATTCGCTTCACAACTCCTACATCTTTTTTCGATTGAATGTTCCCACGCTTTCAAGCGGCGCAGATCGAATGGCGCCCAAGCGCGCCCAAGAAACAACATGCTCGCCTCTTCAGCCACGACAATAACTATACCATATTTCCAATGAAAAAAAAACCTCTTTCCGCTTTAGTCATCCGCCCATAACATGCACGCTTGCCATACATATGATGAGGATGAAGCGCTCGACAGGCTTCTTCTTGCCGAAAGGGGGTGTTACGATGAGCGCACCTTATTCCGGAGGCTTTGCGTTGATTGTTGTGCTGTTTATTTTGCTAATCATTGTCGGCTGCGCCTGCGTCATCTACTAAACGAAAGAGGGTGCTCCCGCAAAAGGAGCACCCTTTTTTGCCGCCTTCCTTGAAACGAAGGGAGAGGCAACGACAATGGAACTCACTCCATCAAAAGAAAAACATAACAATCCCCGCATCAACCGTCAGAGCAGGGAAAAGTCATGTAAACAACACTTCAAAGTAAGAAGAGATTAATAAAATCGTAATAAGGACATTAATCGTGCGAAAAACCGCCGGCTGCTGCTCCTCCGGGATGTCACGCTGCGCGCAAAGCGAGTGTGTGAGCTGGTTGATAAAAAATAAGACCGTAACCGCCAGGAGGATGAAATAAAGCACCAAAACTGTTCCCCTCCTCTTTGATCTTCACCAAACGCCGCCCATGGCTTTAACTTTACATCGTTCATGGCTGGAAATCAATCATTTTTCTTTTTCCGGACACAAACCGATTTTTCTATTGGTGAATGCGCACAAATTCGGTAAAATATACGTAAAAACGGTCACATTTTCGTCACCAAAAGGAGCACGATATATGGAATCGTTGGAAAAGCGAGTGGCCAAGCTGGAATTTCACCAGTCTCTGCTGATGGAAATGATCGACGAAACGAAAAAACCATTTTATTCCCTCATCATCCGCGCGGATTTGACCAAAGAAGAAGTCGACGCCTTCTTGGCGTTTTGCCAAGAGCTTGCCGACCAATACGAACAGCAAAAAGCGGAAGGGTTGACGATTTTCACTCCCCTGCTCGTGCAGTTTGCTGGGATGCTTCATCCGAACCTTCCGCTGGAACAGACAGTTGACGCTCTTTTGGCCCAACAAATGTTTGTCCCGCTGATGACCGAGCTGAAAACGCTCATTCGCACCATCAGTTAGCCTGGCTGGCCAATTCTTTCTCGTGCTCTTCCGTTTTCGGCTTTCGCTTGACAAGTTTGCCGTCCTGCTCGATAAAATCTTCTTTAATGTTTTCAAACGCCCGCTCAAAAATTTCCATGAAATCATCGCCATAAATGTTGCGGACGATGCACATCATTTCTAAAATTTCTGGAAACTTTCCGTACAACTCGCGCAACGGCAACGCCCCATTGAAAACGGCATTTTTCGTCGGGTCATACGTCTCCATCAGCTTCATCAACACTTCTTCTCCTTTTTCCGTCAACTCAATGTACGTATTGCGCTTGTCATCCTGTTTTTTGGAAAACGAAAGCAATCCTTTTTCTTCTAATTTCTTTGAGAAGTTGAACGCCGTCGACACATGCATCACACCGAACTTGGCGATTTCCGAAATCGAGGCTCCTTTGAAGTGGTAGGCGATCCATAAAATGTGATGTTCGTTAATGTTCAAGTCAAACGGCTTGATCCACCGCTGCCAATCTTTTTCAATCGATTTCCATAGCGCTTTGCTCAGCTGGGCAATTCGTTGGCTGAATAACATCGCCTCTTTGATGGAATAATGCTGTTCTGTCGCTTTCATCGTTCCACCCACTCTTCCCTCACCGTATTTTTTACTCTCCATTATATCAATAAAACAAAAAGGAATAAAGACAAAAGTATTTATTTTTATGATTTTTTTTGCATATTCATAGTAGTAAGCATAAGGCGCTTGGCGCATACAGGAGGAGAATGCCATGGTGTATATACAATGGCTGCTTATCGCTGTCGGATTCTTATTTTTCTGTCTTTTTATAAACGCATTTTTCGCCTTATGGAAAGCGCGGGCGTACCCGCCGAAAGCATTGCTGAAAGAACGGACTTTGCGCTATATTGGAATAGCGTTCATTTGCTTGCTCACCGCTTGGCTTCTCAGCTATGTCTAATACGCGTTAAAAACAAATGGAGCATAAGTATTTTTTTCCTACTCTCTCTTTGATAGCAAAAAACCCGACCAGCAATGATCGGGTTTTTCGCCGTCTACACGTGCGCTGTAACGTTCATCCGTCGGAAAATCGACGATGCGATCGGATAGATGATGGCCATCGCCACTGCGTTCAACGCCGCTGTCGGCAGCACGATGGTGACAAACAGCGCCGAAAACGTCGCTCCGCCCGGCAACCCGACAAGCAAGAGCGCCGCAGCCAAAAACACCCCGCCGGAAATGACCGTGCCGACTGCCGCCAGCACTGAAGCCCCAATGACCGTTTGGCTGTATGCTTTCATCAAAGTCGCTAGGGCAAACACGACAAAGGCGGTGATGATCTTATCGATCATATTCGGCAGCTGTCCGCCCGGGAACGTCGTCGTCATGGCTGAGATCAAGCCAGTGACGACGCCGACAAGGCCGACCGCTTTGACGTTTGGAAAAAGCAAAATCGCCAAAAACATCATCGCCAGCATCATATCCGGCTTCATTCCGAAAAACAACCCCGGAATGACCGCGTGCAACACGGCTCCGATTCCGACTAACAGCGCCATCGATACTAATGCTCTCACATTCATGCTCATCTCTCCTCATCTCTCCTCGTCTATATCTTTTGCTCGAGAATTTTTCTATCATTATATCACTTTGCAGTGTAAAAGTGAAGAAGAAATTTTCAGGCAAAACGGCGGCGGAACTCGTTCATAAACGACGCGAGCGCTTCGCACGCCTCAAGCGGCACCGCGTTGTAAATCGACGCCCGGCAGCCGCCAACCGATCGGTGCCCGCCGAGCCCGACAAACCCGCGTTCTTTCGCCTCGGCGAGGAACGTTTTCGTCAGCTCCTCATTTGGAAGCGTAAAGGTGACGTTCATGAGCGAACGGCTCCCCTTTTCGGCGTGCGGTTTGTAAAAGCCGCCGCTTTCATCAATCGCCTCATACAGCACGGCCGCCTTTTGCTGGTTGCGCTCTTCCATCGCCGCCACACCGCCTTGCTCTTCGACCCATTCGAGCACGAGCGACAGCATGTAAATCGCAAACGTCGGCGGCGTGTTGTACAGCGAATTGCTCTTCTGGTGCGTCCGGTAATCAAGCATCGTCGGCAGCCCGTCCGGAATGCGCTCAAGCAAATCGTTGCGGAGAATGACAACCGTGACTCCTGACGGGCCGAGATTTTTCTGCGCCCCGGCGTAAATGAGGGCAAATTGACTGACATCGAACGGACGGCTTAAAATATCGCTCGACATATCCGCGACCAAGTCAACCGGCGTGTTTGGAAATTCCTTCCATTGAGTGCCGAAGATCGTGTTGTTTGACGTAATATGGACATAGGCGGCGTTTTTCGGCCATTGGACGTCATCAAGCGGCGGAATGTATGTGTAGTTCGCTTCTTTGCTCGAAGCGACGACCGTTGTCAAACCGATTTTTTGCGCTTCTTTCAGCGCTTTCTCCGACCATGCCCCGGTCAGCACATAACAGCCGATTTTCCCTTCCGTGAGGAGGTTCATCGGCACCATTGAAAACTGCAGGCTCGCCCCGCCTTGCAAAAATAAAATGTCATATCCGTCCGGCACATTTAGAAGCCGCTTGAGCCGCTCTTTCGCCGCATGATGGACAGCCTCGTATTCCTTGCTTCGGTGGCTTAATTCCATAACCGACATGCCGGTGTTTTGAAAATTAAGCAGCTCTTTTTGCGCCCGTTCAAGCACCGGAAGCGGCAGCGCTGACGGGCCGGCGTTGAAGTTGTACGCGCGTTTCATTGTCATCCCTCACTTTGCCTCCTGGTAGTCCATTGATATTATTATCCTAGCACGATTCGCAAAAAAAGAAAGAGAATTTTTCGAAAAAAACGCTTTCAAACGAAATCTTCCAAAAAAAGAAAGCCCCTGCTATTGCAAGGACTTCGCTTGTTTCCGCCGCTCGCGCTCCTTTCGGATGCGCTCCATGTAAATCTCCCCTTCTTTTTCAATGAATGCTTCGTCGATTTCCCGCTCACGCGCCGCCGTTTTTACGGTCATATAGCCGCTGAAAATAATGCCGGCAACAACCAAATACACCCACCAAGGCAAACTGAGCATCGCCATTCCCCCTTGTATGCTTGTCTTGTACTTAGTACACTATACGCGCAACAAGGGGGCAGTATGCATGGAGAAAGAGGCGGGAAAGCCGCCTCTTTCTTAGGGACAACGCTTATGCTTCGTTTCGCTTCTTCTTTGTTTTCTTCTTCGCTTTCTTCCACTGTCGGCGCAGCTCGTTCAACTCTTCTTTCGCCTGTTCATACTGAGTCGTCGGGACGATTTCAATGATCGGTTCGATCATGATCATCCCCCCTTTTTCCGCCCCTACTCTTTACTACCCGGATTTTTTGGCTTTGAAACAGACAAAAACGCTGGTTTGTAAAACGAGCGGTTGTCAAGGGCAAAAACGCGTTCCGTAAACTCGCCCGGCTTCACCTTCTCGAGCGCGCGGTCGATCATCGTAATTTTCGCATCCAAATTGTCAATGTAATGAAGCACCTCAGCTTCTTTGACGAGCGGCGGCTTCGGGCTGCCCCACTCCGCCTTGCCATGATGCGCGAGCACAAGATGTTGCAAAATGACAACTTCTTCACCTTGAATGCCGAGCTGTTCCGCCGCCTTGCTGATCTCGCTCACCATGATCGAAATGTGTCCGAGCAAATTTCCTTCAAGCGTATACGCCGCCGATACCGGACCGGATAGTTCAATCACTTTGCCAAGGTCATGCAAAATGACGCCGGCATAAAGCAAATCTTTATTGAGCGACGGATAGAGATGGATGAGCGCCTTGGCGAGCTCGAGCATCGACACGACGTGGTACGCCAGTCCGGAGATAAATTCATGATGGTTTTTCGTCGCCGCTGGATACTCAAAAAACGCCTTTTCGTATTTTTTCAACAAATAGCGGGTAATGCGCTGGATGTTTGGATTTTCCATCGCAAATATGTATTCCATGACTTTCGCCTTCATTTCCTCGCGGCCGAGCGGAGCCTTCTCCAAAAAGTCATCGATGCGCACGGCATCGCCCGGATGAGCAGGACGGATCGAACGGATGCGCAGCTGCAATTTGCCGCGGTAGTTATGGATGTCTCCCGCCACTTTGACGATGCACTCCGGCACATACCGCTCTTCGTCATCCGGCGAGACATCCCACAGTTTGGCTTCAATGTCGCCGCTTTTATCTTGCAAAATCAAAGTTAAGAACGGCTTGCCGTTGCTGGCGATGCCTTTCGTTGCTGATTTGATGAGCAAAAAGAGATCAACTTGTTCCCCAACCTCATAATGGATGATGCCTTTCGCCACTTCGTTCTCCTCCGTTTCTCTGTACGTACTTTCTAGTATATCATAACGGTTAGAGGGCAAAAAGAAAGCCTTGCCGAAACGGCAAGGAAACATTGGCCCAAACGCCCCGTCACGCTGTTTATTTTTTTGTTAGCTGAATGGCCCGTTTTATATCCTTGAAAATGTTCATTCGTCCATACATCAGCACACCGCCTCGATACACTTTGGCGCCAAAATAGATCAGCAAGGCAATCGTCGCCGCTAAAAGCACAAGGCAAAGCGCCACTTCCCACCCCGGCACGGAAACGAGGCCGATGCGCAAAAACATGAGCATCGGAGCGAAAAAGGGAACAAACGAGGCGCCGGTCACGAACGCCGACTCTGGCGCATTCAAGCCAAACATCGCGATCATAAATGCAGCGACAACCAACATCATGACCGGCGTAATCGCCGGCTGCACATCTTCGACCCGGCTGACGAGCGAACCGAGCACGGCAAATAGCACCGCATACAAGAGGTAACCGAGCAAGAAAAAAACGAGTGCATACACAAATATCGATGCCGGCAGGTGGTCAAATCCGAGGAAACGCCACACTTCCTGCCCGCTCGTTTTTAACGCGGCGAAAGCGACGGCGAAAAAAACGAAAAATTGCGTCAAGCTCACAAGAGCAACGCCGATGATTTTGCCAAACAGCTGTTGGACCGGCGGGACGCTTGACACTAAAATTTCCATCACGCGCGACGATTTTTCCGTCGCCACCTCCGTCGCAATCATTCCTCCATACATCAAAACAAACATATACATCGCGAAAAGAAGGACATAAACAAGAGCGCGCGCTTGGTTCAACTCCTCTTCCGTCTTCGCGTTTTTTTCCAATGCCACCTTTTGGAACGGAACCGGTTTGTAAAGCTCTGCCATTTGTTCATCCGTCAGGCCGAGCTTAGCGGCTGAAAGCGCTGTTTTCAGCTGGCTTAGCGCTCGTTTGAGTTCCTCAGGCGTCTGATTGTCCACAATCGTATTGGCATAATACACCGCTTCCGGCAATCCTTCCGCATCCATGGACAATACGAGCAATCCGTCCCATTTGCCTTCTTTGACTGCTTCTTTCGCTTCGTTTTCCATATCCGTAATTTTCGTCAACGCGATTTGGTCATGGCTTACCTGCTTCTCAAGCGGACCGTACAAAGATCCCGTGCGGTCAATGACCGCGACATGAGTCTTTTCATCACCGGTGAAAAACTCGATGATCGGCTGAATGTTGGCCACCCCGATGATCAACAGGCAAGTGATGGCGGTTGTCACAAGAAATGCTTTCGCCCTCAGCTTCGTTCCATACGTATGCCCCGCCACAAGGAAAAACTTATTCATACGCCGCACCTACTTTTTCAATAAAGATATCATTCAGAGACGGTTCTTCCAAGGCAAACAGACGAACCGCGACTTTTCCTGCTATATGGCCGAGTATCGCTTGTGCCGTCTCCTCATTGGCGATTTGCAGCCGCACCCCTTCCGCCGTCCTCTTCCACTGCAAAACGCCAGGAAACCGCGCCAATTCTTCAAACGGCCCGTCCCCTTGAATAACAAGGATTTGTTTGCCAAACGAACGTTTCAGTTCACGCAGCGCTCCAGCCACCACCGCGCGGCCGCGGCGCAAAATGCAGACATGTTCGCACAGCTCTTCCACATGTTCCATCCGATGACTCGAGAAGACAATGGTCGTGCCGTTCCGTTTTAAATCAAGCACCGCTTCTTTCAACAGTTCAACGTTCACCGGATCAAGACCGCTGAATGGCTCATCCAAGATTAATAGCTTCGGTCGATGAAGCACAGCAGCGATAAACTGGATTTTTTGTTGGTTGCCTTTCGACAGCTCCTCCACCCGCTTGTTGGCATAATCGCGGATATGGAAGCGCTCAAGCCAGCGGTCGATTTCTGGAAGAATATCCGTCTTCTTCATTCCACGCAACCGCCCTAAATACAAAAGCTGCTCTTGCACTTTCAGCTTCGGGTACAACCCGCGCTCTTCCGGCAAATAGCCGATCAGATGGCCTTTCGAGTAATCAATCGGTTCGCCTTGCCAACGGATCACCCCTTCCGTCGGGAGCAGAAGGCCTAAAATCATGCGAAAGGTCGTCGTTTTTCCCGCTCCGTTCGCCCCAAGCAATCCGAACATCTCCCCTTCTGGAACCGTCAACGTCAAATGGTCGACGGCCGTCGCCTGACCAAACCGTTTCGTCACCTCAATGATCTCTAAACTCATCCACATTCCCCCAACGTAAAACAAATTTTCCATCCACATTATTAAAACGTGCAGTCTCAAAAAAAGTTTCAGACAGAAGCAGGAATTTGCCTATCAAACCTCTAAATGAAAGAGAAATGAATGATGATTCAGCGAAAGGAGATGGTGACATGCCGATGTATACGTTGACCGCTTTTGAGCGCGACGGAGAAAAATTGCTCGATGAAACGTTTGAAGCAGCCAATGATGAAGAAGCGAAAAAAATCGGTGAACAAAAGCTGCGCGAGCGCGGCTGTTGGGACAAAACACACCGTTGCGTCAATGCCAGCGGCAAGCTCATTTTATTTCACCGCTAATCAAAACACCCCGGGGTTGTTCCCGGGGTGTTGTTATTTATCCAAATATTTCCTTTAATATATTGATTTTCTCTTCCGTATATTCGGCGAAATGCTCGTTGTACACTTTCGGCTCTTTTGGGTTCGCCTGGCGGGTGATTTTCCGCGTTTTCGGATCGACGAATTTGCTTGATGCCCCGCAGCCAAGGCCGATGATCGACTGCTGCTCTTCCATGATCATAATGTTGTATATGCTCTCTTGACCTGGCAGCGCGTAGCCGACGTTTTCAAGGTTGCCGAGAATGTTTTTTTGTCGATACAAATAGTAAGGGACATAACCGTGTTCCTTTGTCCATTCTTGGGCAGCCTTCATCATCGCCTGCACTTCCTCGCGGCTGGCGACTTTGTACTTTTGTTTGTTCTTTGTCATTTCCGACGCCCGTTTAAATGACAGCGTGTGGATGGTGAGCGATTCCGGCATGAGCCGCTCCGTCTCGGCGAGCGTATGCGTAAATTCCGCCAGACCCTCGCCGGGCAGTCCGATGATTAAATCCATATTAATGTTGTTCATACCCATTTGCCTTGCTAAATGAAACTTGTTGATCGTCTCTTCGACCGTATGATGGCGCCCGATCGCTTTTAACGTCTCCTGAATGTAGGATTGCGGGTTAATGCTGATGCGGTCGATCCGCCACTTTTTCAACACTTCGAGCTTCTCCGGCGTAATCGTATCCGGACGCCCGGCTTCGACCGTGATTTCGCGGACGCGGTCGACGTCTGGAAATACGTCATACATATGAGCGTACAGCCGGTCCATCTCGTCGGCCGTAATGCTCGTCGGCGTCCCGCCGCCGTAGTAAATCGTTGTGATGCGGATGCCGCGCTCGCGCAAAAAGCGGCCGACCGCCTCCATTTCGTAATGAAGGCCGGCCAAAAAGGCGTCGACCGACCCTTGGCGGCCGTTGATGGCGTACGCCGGAAATGTGCAATAGGCGCATTTCGTTGGGCAAAATGGAATGCCGATATAGATGCTCACTTCGTGGGCCAAATCGTATAAATCCGGAACGACCGTGAGCTGACGATCCACGATCGCTTGCATTAATTCGATTTTTTCGTTTGTCACTAAATACTCTTCAGCCAGCTTCCGGTGCGCCTCTTCTTTCGAAAGGCCTGAGCGCAAAAGCTGATGAAGCAGCTTGACCGGACGAACGCCGGTCAGCACGCCCCACGGCTGAATGAGGCCGGTAGAACGCTCAAGCAACGTCAAATAGACATGCAAAACGGCGTTTTTCAGCTGTTTTTCGTACGTTTTCCCGTCAGCATCCGCCGGCGTGCTGCATTCATGACTCGCTTCCTCAACGCGCCCGGACGTCTTGTCGAGAAGCGTCCCAGAAACAGCGATGCACCCGTCTTTCTTGACGGAAAACATAACGGCCATATCGGCCTCGGGAAGCGGCGCGAGCGACAGCTCCGGCGCTTCGAAGAACAGCTCGGTCATCACTTCGAGCGGGCGCTGAAACCGTTCCGGATGCGGCAGTCCTTGAATTTCGATCCGCACGTTCATCACCTTTTCTTTCAAACTTCTTTCAGTGTACTGAACGGCTGTTTCCTTCGTCAAGCGGAAGAATGCACCTTTGCCGCCGACTTTATGGAAATGACTCTCGCCCGGCCAACTAGATTAAAAAAGCCGGGCATTCGCTCCGGCCTCATTTTTATGATTTTCGTGAAAACGGCAAGCGCCAGTTGTCCGCTCACGGTTCGCTCCCCGTTCAAGCTGCTTACTGTTTCGTTTTGAGTTTTTGCAAAAACTCGATCCGTTGCTGTTTGCGGAAATGTTCTTTCACCATGTAGGCGACGCCGAGCTGTTCGTTCGAACGCGTCACCCAGTCGGCCGCCCGCTTCACCTCAAGCGGTGCGTTCCCCATGGCGACGCCGAGCCCAGCCGCTTCAATCGCCGGCAAATCGTCAAGGCCGTCACCGATCATCACCGTTTCTTTCAACGATACGCCGATATGTTGAGCCAGCCGGCGCAACCCCGCGAGTTTAGACACTCCTTGCGGGACAATTTCCATTTTTCCGTTTGGCTGCATAATCATATCAATGGACGGAATCGATTTCGTCAATAAAGCGGCCGCTGCATCCCTCTCTTCGTCTGTAGCAAAATATACATCAATTTTCGGCACAGCGATCGGTTCGTCGATCAGCACATCGCCAAGTGAATCGACAAATTGAGTCGGATAGAAAAACGGGTCGCTTGAGGAGAGAACCGTTTGCACGACAAGGTTTTTCTTCACTTTCTTCCGATTGCCGAGCGAATACCGCTCATGCATGAGGCGGATGTTGCAGTTGAAGTTTTCCAAAATTTGCACGATATTAAACGTCCGCTCCTCAGGGATCACGGCGTCAAACAGCCTATCATCAAGCGTTCTGGCAATCATCGCTCCTTGGAATGCAATGAGCATCCCATCAAGCCGCAGCGCTTTCGCCACTTTGCGGGCGGAAAGCAAATTGCGGCTCGTGATTAACGTAACATAAACTCCTTTTTTCTTCACATAGTCGACCGCCTCTTTTGTTTCGCGCGGCAGGCGGCCGTTGTTTTTTAAAATCGTTCCGTCAATGTTGAGCGCCAACAGCTTATACACGGCTGTCTCCCCCTTTTGTCCGTCTCAACCTCTCTTGCCGCCGCCAGCAAGCTGGCGGCCGCTTTGCATTCCTTATCATTTTCATGACTATGACGAAACGGACAAAAAAAGAACACCCGACCGGGTGTTTTTCCTATCTTCCTTCCATGAATGAACGGTGCAACTCCTCAAGCGGCTTCATGGCGATTTGCTGAACCTCGGCAATGGTCATGCTCATTTGCTGCTCGAGCGCCATCAGGCGGGCGAGTTTCTCGTTTTGCTGGGCGAGCGCCATCGCCTTTTGCGCCTGTTCGATTTCATCAGGCAAAATGGCCGCCCCGCGCATCTGTTTTTCATGGAGCTGAAGCTGGATGTCGCGGACATTCGCGAACATTCGATAGGCGGTTTCATCTCGGCGGACATCTTCGTATGCCCGTTTCAGCTGCTGAAACGGCTCGCTCGCCCGAATCGCCTGCTCAAGCTGTCTAGCGAGCGCATGAAGGGGTTCAGACATAAAAAGAGCCTCCTATACGAATATCGTTCACGTTCTAACGTATGCGCCATCTGGCGGCGATATGCCACAGCCTACAGCCATAAGCCAATGACGCCTTGAACGGCGCCGATCAGCCCGCCAAGCAAAGCGCCCAAATACGTAATCATCTTTAGTTCACGGCGGGCGATCGATAAAATGATCGCTTCCAATCGTCGTAATGAAAACGACTCCACTTGGTCGCGGACAATATCCGCCAACCCAAGCTGTGCAACAATCGCCTCGATTTTGTCGCTTAACAGGCAGCTGACCGTTGCCGCCGCCTGCGGGATGAGGCGGTCAAACAATGGTTGCTCGTACGGAGCGATCAGCTCATCAAGCGGGCGATGCAGCCAGCCGCCGCTTTGCACCAAGCGGCGGGCAGCCGACCGCACCGCTTCATCGATGCGCCGGCGGCCGATCATCTCTTCCACGGTTGCGAGCGGATAGTCCAACCATTTGTTCCACTCCGTCCAAAGAAGGCGGGAGAGCACCTCTCTTGTGCCAGCATGGCGCAAAAATTTACCGAGCTCCGCCTGCACCTTATCGACGAAATTGACATTGCCAAGCAACATCTGCAGCATATTTCCAACCATCCCGCGCTCTTGGAAAAAACGCTCGATCATGCTGGAAATCTGCTGCTTTCCCTCCTCGCTGCGAAAGTAGTCAAGCGTCCTGTCGGCCAAATAACCCGCTAGACTTTCGACGCGCGCTTCCATCGTCTGCTTCAACTCCGCTGGCAATACATCGCGTATCGGCCGCAGACGCCACGTTTCGCTCCACCGTTCATACGCTCGCTCAGCTTGCTCGGCCGCCATCGCTTCGAGCCGCTCGGCGGGAGAGCGAATACCGAGGCGTTCAAGCAACTCAGCCGGCGTTTCTTTGCGCGCAAGCCACTTTCGAAGCCATTCCCGCCCCCACTCGGCCATCTCGGCCGTAAAGGACGGATCCATGAGTTTGCGCCGCAATCCTTCCGGCGTCACCAAATGCTCCACGACCGTTTTCCCGAGCTGTTCGGCCAGCTCCCGCCGCCGCTTTGGAATCAATCCCGGCGTAAACGGCAGCCGTTTTCCAAACACGTACATCGGCTCATATGGGCGAAACAGCATCACGATGGCGATAAAATTCGTCACCCCGCCAATGAGCGCCCCGACCGCCACCATAAACAGCAAATAAACGAACGTTTCCATCCTCTTCTCCTTCCGTCCCCGCCGCTGTCACCAAACGGCGTCCGTCATCATACGATGGCGATATAAACGTTTGCCTAATTGTTCATTATAGAGCTTGCCTGACGAATGCGCAAATGAGGGACTGCGATGAGCAAACAACGAACGATGGCTGTGCTGACGGAAATCAATGAAACAAGTGAACGGGCTGCCTTTGGATCCATCCATCATTTTTGCGAGGAATTGGCGGCATATGCTAGAAAGCGTGGTCTCTTTTTTTACGTGTCCTCGCCGGCGCTTTACTTAGAGGGAGTCGGCTATCAGTGGACCGAAAGCGGATGGGGCAAGCGGGACGTGCCTCCAGCCGATGTCGTTTACAATCGCCTTCACTCGCGCAAGCTCGAACGCTCCCCTTTGTTTGCCGAGCTGCTCGCTCGGCTTGCCGAAGAAAACGGGATGATGTTCAACCATCGCTTTTTGCATAAATGGGAAGTGCACTGCCATTTTGAGCGGCACGAGTACTTGCACCCGCACTTGCCGAAAACGGCGCTCTGGAGCGGTCAACATACGCTTGAGGCGTTCCTTGACGCTTTCCCATCCGTCTTTCTCAAGCCGATCTATGGCAGCCAAGGGCGAGGGATTTTCTGCCTCCAACATTCGGACGACGGAATTTGTCTTCGCCATTCCACTTCCGCTTCAACGGCCGTATATCGTTCGATGGACGCTTTAGCTTCCGCTTTGCGGCAACAAATCCGAACGCCGATGATCATCCAACAAGGGCTTGAGCTTCGCACCCTCGACGGCCGCCCGGTCGATTTTCGCCTGCTTTGTCATCGCGCCCGCCACAATGATTGGCGCGTCACTTCCGCCGTCGCCCGCGTAGCGCCGCCCGATCAGTTTGTCGCTAACCTTGCCCGCGGCGGAGAACTGATGGCGGTCAATGATGTCTTGCGGAAGTGGTATACGAGAGCTGACGCGTTCCAGCAAAAACAGCTTCTGAAAGAAATCGCACTGGAATCCGCCGCCGTTCTCGCCTCGGAAGCGGAGGGACTGTATGGAGAGTTTGGCGTTGATCTTGCCATTGACATCCATGGCCAGCCGTGGATCATCGAGGTGAATACGAAGCCGTCGAAACAGACGGATATGGCCGCTTCCTACCAATCGGTCCGCCCGTCGGCGAAGGCGATCATCGACTATAGTTTGACATTGATGGAGGAAAAGGAGTGAACCGTTTTGCTTTCACTCGGTTTTGTCACCCTTGACGAACAGCAAGACCACACGTATTGCACTGAGGTGGCGAAATGCGCCAGACGCTACGGCATTTCCGTCTGCCGCTTTTCGCCGCTTGGCATCGATCCGCAGACGGAAAACGTCCGCGGCTTTCTCTTTCAAGAGGAAACGAACGAATGGACAAACGCCGTCTTTGCCATTCCGCCATTTTTATATGACCGCTGCTTTTACGGCAATGATGAGCGGTCCAAAAAAGCAAAACCGATTATGAACTGGTTGAAGCAGCGGCCTGACCTCACGTTTTTAGGCTATGGCCTGCCGGGCAAATGGGACGTATATGAAGCGCTCTCCTCTCACCCGCTCTTGTCCGCATACGTGCCTCCGACTGTCCGGCTTGAGCGCGCCGATGATGTGCTTGCGCTTCTCCGCCGCGAACAAGCCGCCATCGCCAAGCCGGTGCACGGCTCCGGAGGACGCGGTATTTGCATCTTTCAAAAGAAAGGGAAGGCGCTGTCCGTCCAAGACAGTCACGGTCAAGAACAGGCCGTCATTGCCCGCCGAAGCGAGCTGGAACAGCTCCTCGCCTCTTGGAGCCGCCGCGGCGAGTATGTCCTGCAGCCATTGCTTCAGCTATCGACCCCGGAGGGTGAACCGTTTGACCTCCGCATTCTTTTGCAAAAGGATGAAAACGGACGCTGGGTGGAGCGGGTGCGGGCCGTGCGAGTCGGCCGACCGGGGGCATGGGTGGCCAACGTCCGCGCCGGCGCGGACATTCGTCCGTTTTCCGAGTGGCTCGACCGCCTTTCCTCTTCAAAACGTCTCTTCGTGCTCGATGGCGTTGAGACGATCATCCGCACGCTGCCAGTTTATATGGATCACACGTTCGGTCCTTTGTTTGAAATCGGCTTGGATCTTGGTGCAACCGACAACGGGGCGGTGTGGATTTTGGATGTCAATTCCAAGCCGGGGAGAAAAGTGGCGCATCTTCTGCCCCCGGAGCAACAAAACGAACTGTACGAAGCGCCGCTTCGGTATTGCTTGTTTTTGGCCAGAGGAGGAAAAGCCAATGACCTACACGTTGATCATTGACGAACAACAAACAAATACGGTGATTCTTCCCGCCACGCTCCAAGCATCTAGGCAAACATCAGCCGCGTTCGGCAGCCTTGTCACCCCATGCCGGGTCATTTCTTCCCCCCGTCTTGTCGACCGTGTGATTGTGGCGCATGACGTTGCCCGATGCTTGTCGATCCCATTTGCCGCTGACGTTCATGTCTTTTTGACCGATGAAGCTGTTCACTTCGGGCCGCTTGTCGGCATTTTGACCGCCGGATTCACAAAGTCGCTCCACCGCCCGGTCGGCAGCCGGAGCTTCTTTTTTGCCAAGTTGCTGGCGCAAGAAAAGCAAGTCGGCGGATTTGCCTTTTTGTTTGGCGCGCCCCATATTGACTGGGAAAACGGCATGACGAACGGCTATTTTTACACAGAGCGCGGCTGGGAACGCCATACGGTGCCGTTGCCGAATGTCGTTTACAACCGGTTGCCAAACCGGCGCGTCGAAAAGGAGGAAACGTTTCAAACGATGACGAAGACGCTGCAAACCACCTACGGCATCCCGATCTTTAACGGGTGTTTTTTCAACAAATGGGACATTTACCGCCGGCTCGCTGCCCATCCGAAGGCGCAGCCGTATTTGCCGGCGACGTCCGCCCACGTGACGCAACACACCATTGAGCAGTTTCTTGCCCGCTACCGTGAAGCGTACATCAAGCCGGCCGACGGCAGCCTCGGCCGCGGCATTTATCATTTAGCGAAAAAAAACGCCTATGAATGCCGGTTCCGCGATGAAAGCGGAGAAATACAAACAGTGCTGTTTCCCACCGCCATGGCGGTGTGGCATCATTTGCTCGCCCATGCGCCGCTTCACCGCTATGTCATCCAACAAGCGGTTCCGCTTCTTGCCGTCAACGGCCGACCGGCTGATTTCCGCGTTCACGTTAACAAAAACGAACACGGCATATGGCAAGTGAGCGCCATCGCCGCCAAAATCGCTGGAAAACAAAGCATCACGACCCATATGAACAGCGGAGGCATCGTCAAAACGCTGGAAGAAATTTTCCCGGATGCCGCCGAGCGCGAAATCATGCTCGCCCGTCTTTCTGACGCCGCCCTTACGCTCAGCCGTTGCCTTGATGAAGCATCAGAAACGTTGATCGGCGAAATCGGTTTTGACCTTGGTGTTGACCAACAAGGAAGGATTTGGATGTTTGAAGCCAATTCCAAACCCGGACGGTCGATTTTTAAGCATCCAAAATTAAAGGACGCAGACGAACGAACAGCGCGGTTGCCGCTCGCTTACGCCGTCCACCTCAGCAAAACAGCCATCACCGAACCCGAGGCGCTTTGGCCATGCTGACGATCGGCTACCGTCCTGACACCGGCGAGTGGGTGTGCAACAGTCCGGGCGGCCCTTATCGATTCGGCAGCGGCTGGGTTGCTCCCGCCGCTGTCCTTCCCGATCTCGTCTTTCCCGTCCGCGAGCAAGATGGACGGGTGGGACCGCTCGTCGGCGTGCTGATCAGCGCCTCGTCCCTTTCCGCTTTGCTGGCTGGGAAAAAGCCGTGGCTTGAAACCGTCATCCGCTCCATCCACAAAGCCGGCGGCATCTCCGTCGTCAGTGCGGCCGCCGGCATCGGAGAGAAAACGGTCTCCGGATATCTATTCGTTCCGACGCTTCATCGTTTCATCGAAGCGGCCGCTCCACTGCCCGATGTCGTCTACAATCGAGTAAAAAGCCGCGAAGAAGAAGAAAGCGAGCCGTTTCAAACGGCGGCTGCCCAGTTGAGCGCCCATGGCGTTCCACTTGTCAACCGCTCTTTTTTCCGCAAATCGGACGTTTATGACGCGCTGCGGTCCGACCGCCGGCTCTGGCCGCATCTATTGCCGACGGCGCCTGTCCAAACAGCGACCGATCTTCGCGCTTGGCTCCGCCAATACAGCTGCATTTACTTGAAGCGGGATGACGGCGCCAGAGGAATGGGGCTGTTTCGTCTCACCGCCTTGTCAGAGACGGAAGCCATTTGCGAATATCCGGGCGGCCAAAAACGGTTCTGCTCGCTCGATGCGCTCGCATCACTCATTCAGTCCGGCCGCTACATCGCCCAAGCATTGGCTGAAACGGACGAGTGGAATGGACGCCGCTACGATTTGCGCGTGCTCGCCCATTGGCACAACGGCCGCCATACGATCACCGGCATCGGTGTTCGTTCGGCCGACGTCGAGTCAGTGACGACCCATGTGTTTCATGGCGGAACCATCCTCCCGTACAAAGAAGTCAAGGAACGCATCGATGAAGCGGCGCTCGAGCGGCTTATTGCCTTGAGCGGCGCACGCCTTGGCGAACGGTTTGGCTTTGTCGGCGAGTTTTCCGCCGACATCGGCGTCGGAAGCGAACAGCAGCTTTACATTTATGAAATCAACGCCAAGCCGATGGTGTTTGATGAGCCGGAGATTGAGGCACGGCGGCTTGAGAGGCTCAATCAGCTGTTTGCCGAGCTCGCTCATCGTACGCCATAGCTAGAAACTGGCCGCTGTAGCGAAGCGCCTGGCGGAACACAGCATCAACCGCTTGTTTGGCGGCTCCATTTAAGCTTTGGCAGACGTTCTGGCATAACATCGCTTTTTCCCACTCAGCCGCCGCCATGGCTTGCAAGAGATCACAACGAGGTGCGCCTGCTTTGCTTTGCTCTCTTTCCGCTCGACCGTCGGCGTTAGCCCCAGCAACTAAATAATGCACGTATTGCCAAAGTTTACGCTGCCGCTCGGCTTCAGCCAAATAGACCGCCCATGCCTCATCCGTTTCCATCTCAGCGAGCTGCCGGGCTTTTTCTTCCGCCGCGGCGGTTGTTTCGAGCAATTTTTTGATCAGCATGATCATCGCGTGCCGCCCCTTTCTTCCCGCTTGTCCTCTTTCATCCATATGAATGGCATGGATAGCGTATGCCTCTTTTGGACAAACTTTAGGAAAAACGATGAGAGGAAGGAGCGAGATGATGGAACGAAATGAAGCCGAGCGCCGGGATTCATTGTACGAAGGACGCGATGAATACTATATGGACATCGACCGCATGATCAACGAAGGGATGGCCGGAGGTGCTGTGTACGGCCACGGCGATGACGTCAACATTGAGGAAGCGCGCGATCTTGTCAAAGAAGAGCCGCCGTACGAAGCCGGCCAGTAAACGGAGCCGATTTTCCCGCCTCGGGAAAGTCGGCCTTTTGTTTTATGAAGCCTCTCCGCTAATGCGTTAGGCAGGGATCGTTCGAAACGACCGCTGTTGGCCAAGCCGCCCGTTCATCCTGCGGCTTTCCCGCTTTCATCCATTGTCTTTCTTTCCATTCGCGGAGATTTGGTATAATGAAAACAACGCCGATTCCTCTTCGGCGTGACATCATCCTTGACGGAAAGTGGTGCGCCGCGATGCTAAAAGAGCTCGAATCGCTTTATGAAGGGGACATCGTCATCAACGGTCAGCCGGAACACCCCGAAGATTACGAATGGTTTTATACCGCCGATGGCGATGAGATCGGCATCGCCAAGCATCGATTGACAGAGCAGGAGCGGCGATTGCTGGCGCTTTTTTTCACCCCCGCCGAGCGCCGACGCGAACCGGAAAGCGAAGAGGAGCGGGCATGGAAACGATGGATGGCAACCGGCGACCCAGCCGCGCTCGCTCGGCTCGCTGCTCCGTATTGCCGGTTCATTCATTTTACAGCCAGCCGGCCGATCGCCAACAAAGAGGAGTTTGCTGACGCTGTTCGCGGCTTATTTTCCTCCCCGGTTGCCATCGTCTGGGAACAAGATCGGCGCGGGCTGATCGTCGAAGCGAAACAAAAGCGGACGACGGAGCCGCCTTCGTTAGCGGACATGGCTGAGGCGCTCGCCGCTGATTTTTATACTGCCATTCATTTATTGATCGGCCCAATCCGCTCCGTCGATGAACGGCTATATGAATCGTTTCTCCTTGAAAAAGAGTGTTTTTCCGCCGCTCGGCGCTTTTGGCCGAAACGAACGGTGTACGAATGGGAAGACGTCATTCCGCTTCCGCTCTTTGAAGAAGGAGCAGTCAGTGAGAAAGCCCGCCGGACCCTCTCGTTTCTTGACGGATTCGACGAGGAGGAAGTGCGGGCGATGGAGACGTTTTTGCAATGCAACTTAAACGTCTCGATGGCAGCGAAAAAGCTGTATATGCACCGCAATAGTTTGCAATATCGAATCGATAAATGGACGGAGCAAACTGGTGTTGACATCAAACGGTTCAAAGGGGCGGCAGCCGTCTATTTGGCTATCTTGCACCGGCGCCGTTCGTAATCCCCCGCTTTTTTGTCATGTCGCCGAAAATCGGCGGCATTTTTTGTGCACCTCGTCCATTTACGAATGTTCCTATTTTTCTATACACTAATGGCAAGAAAACGATTTCGGCGATGAGGAGGATGGTTATGGCAGAACTCATTCTTGATCATATTTACAAAATTTACGACAACAATGTGGTCGCCGTCAAAGACTTCAATTTACATATTCAAGACAAAGAGTTTATCGTATTTGTCGGCCCGTCCGGCTGCGGCAAATCCACCACGTTGCGGATGATCGCCGGCCTTGAGGAAATTTCCAAAGGCGATCTTTACATCGACGGCAAACGAATGAACGATGTGCCGCCGAAAGACCGCGACATCGCCATGGTGTTCCAAAACTACGCTCTGTATCCACATATGAGCGTCTATGACAACATGGCGTTCGGTTTAAAACTGCGCAAATTCCCGAAAGCGGAAATTGACAAACGCGTCCGCGAGGCGGCGCGCATTCTTGGGCTCGAGCAATATTTGGACCGCAAACCGAAAGCGCTCTCCGGCGGGCAGCGGCAGCGCGTGGCATTGGGACGGGCCATCGTCCGCGATGCAAAAGTGTTTTTAATGGACGAGCCGCTCTCGAACTTGGATGCGAAACTGCGGGTGCAAATGCGCTCAGAGATCGCGAAGCTCCATCAGCGCTTGGAAACGACGACCATTTACGTCACCCACGACCAAACGGAAGCCATGACAATGGCCACCCGTCTTGTCGTCATGAAAGACGGCGTCATCCAGCAAGTCGGGACGCCGCGCGAGGTATACGAAAAACCGGAAAACATTTTTGTCGGCGGCTTTATCGGTTCACCGGCCATGAACTTCCTTCGTGGAACGCTGCAAGACGGCAAGTTTGTCGTCGGCCAAACATCGTTTGGCATTCCGGAAGGAAAAATGAAAGTGTTGCGTGAGCAAGGGTATGTCGGCAAGGAAGTGATTTTAGGCATTCGTCCGGAAGACATTCACGACGAACCGCTCTTCCTTGAAGCATCTCCGGCGACGAAAGTTACCGCTCTCGTCGAAGTCGCCGAGCTGCTTGGCGCTGAATCGATGATCTATTTTAGCATCGACAACCAAGAATTGGTCGCTCGCATCGACGCCCGCACGGAAATCAAGCCGGGCCACCGGATTGACCTGGCGCTTGATATGAACAAAGCGCATTTCTTTGACGTTGAAACGGAACGGCGCATCCGGGCGGCGGATGAAAAGTAACCCCCCATTGTTGTTCATATAGATTCATTCGAAGGCGTTCCGAAAAAACGGAACGCCTTTCCTTTCCACTCCATCAACAGCCTTATTCCTTGATAAAACGCACTTCCTCCTCATGGCAAGTCGGACAGTAAAACAAATGAACACATTCATGATTCGTATACGTGCGCAAATAGCCGTCGACAAGCTTCATGACGTCCGCATCCATGTACGGGCTGTAGTCATCGAAATAATCTGTAACTTTCCCATGATCTTCCATTGGTTGCCGGCAGTAGCTGCAATACACCGTCACCCGGCGCAACCCGTTGCACAGCGGGCATACATTCATGCTGCTTCCTCCTCTAAGATGTTCCTTATCTTTACATATTCCCTAATGGTGACGGCGGTAAAACGTTAAAAATTCCCATATTCTCACCATGCATAACAGGCAAAAAACGTCCCAAACTATGAGTACCGCCAGCGAAATCACCCATCCGTTGCAACAGGGACGCTGGCGAAGCCAAAGGCGGGTGGGCCGGTGGGTTCAGCCAAGCTTGGCACACGCCTTGCAGCGTGAAGTGTTGGTGCAAATCCAACCACCCCAACCATCAAAAATTTTTAAGAGGAGATGATCAACGATGGCACGCAACAATAACAACAACCAACTGTTAGTCGCTGGTGCTCAACAAGCCATTGATCAAATGAAGTACGAAATCGCCCAAGAATTTGGTGTGAACCTCGGCGCTGACACGACTTCTCGCGCGAACGGTTCGGTCGGCGGCGAAATTACGAAACGTCTTGTCGCCATGGCTCAGCAACAACTTGGGGGCCAATTCGGAAACATTCAATAACCGCCTTAACGAACAACTTCATATAGATGGCAAACGCCCCGGGCAGTCAGCCCGGGGCGCTTTCATATGGGAACGGGGAGCGAATCAGGCGCCTCCCGCCTGCTCGGCAAGCGGTTGGCTCAATGAGACAAGCACTTTGCGAATGCGCCGATTGTCGACTTGGCGGACGGTGAACGTCAGCGATCCATATTGCAACGTTTCGCCGACTGCTGGAATACGCTCAAACATCTCAAAAATCCAACCACCCAACGTATGCGATTCGCTCCTTGGCACGTCGATGTTCATCACTTCGCAAAATTCATCCAGCGGCAGTTCGGCGCTGAACTCGAAGCTGTGCTCGTCGATTTGGCGCACCGTTTTCACCGCTTCATCATGCTCATCCCATATTTCGCCGACAATTTGCTCGAGAATATCTTCGAGCGTAATGAGTCCAGCGGTGCCGCCAAACTCGTCGACGACGATCGCCATATGCACTTTGCTTTTTTGCAGCTCCGGCAGAAGATCCGACACTTTCATGGACTCGACAACGAACAACGGCTGGCGCAACAAATCGCGGATGCGCACCTCCCGCTTTTGCACAAGCTCGCTGAAAAAGTCGCTTTCCGACAAAATGCCGATCACGTTGTCAATATCCCCTTCATAGACCGGGATGCGGGAATATTTCTCTTCCAAAAACACGTCGCGAATCTCTTCAATCGGCTGGTTCACTTCCACCGCCACCATATCAGCACGCGGCGTGAAAATTTCTCCGACCAAAATTTCATCAAAATCGAGCGAACGTTGGATCAATTCTTTTTCTTTGTTGTCGATGACCCCTTCTTCTTCACTCAGCTCAACCATCACTTTAATATCTTCCTCCGTAACAGCCGGCACAGCCACCCCATTGGCGAACCTCTTGGCGATTCGATCTTTTAAGGCTTGGAGCGACGCCGTAACCGGCGTCATCAACTTCATCAGCCCATAGGCAAGGCCGGCGTATCGGATGGCGAGCTGCTCCGCATGCTCTTTCGCCATCGATTTTGGCAAAATTTCACCGAAGACGACAAATAATACTGTCATCACCGCCAGCGTGGCAAACAAGCCCATCTGTTCCCCAAGCAACGAAACGGCAATGTCCGTAAAGAGCACGACCGTCACGACGCTGGTGAGGCGGTTGGCCACAGCAAGCGCCAACAACACGCGGTCAAGCTGACCGATCACCGCTTGGAGACGCTTATTGTGCAGATGCTCTTCCGCATAATGCCGCAACCGTGCCTTGCTTGCCGAAGAAAACGCGGCTTCTGCTGAAGCGAACAGTGCATTGGCGAGCAGGGAGAGGAAAAACCACCCGAACAACCTTAACGGCCACTCTTCCAATGAATCTTCACACTCCTATGGATGGTGACTATGTTATTCATATCCATTTTTCCGCCGAATCATGCTTTTGACACTCCACACGGCTAAAGCCGTGGGATTCTTGGGTCGTTCGCGTCCTCCTCCATTTCTGGTTCGGACAACGCCCAAGTTTAGGGGTGTGTCATCACCCCGTCCCATCGGGTTAGAGTGTACCCCGATGGGCGGCGCACCTGTGACCAGTGCGCTAGGTTAGGAGGCGAAGCCCGAAATCGCTTTGGCGATGTTGATGGCGCCATTCAAGTCGGCGTGGAGAGTGTATCCACACCTTTGGCATCGGAAGCAGATGCCGTTTCGGTTCGCTTTCTCTCGATGTCCACATTTACACGTTTGGCTCGTATAAGTTGGATTCACCCACTCCACCCGAATGCCTGCCATTTCGGCTTTATAGGCAATCATCGTTTGTAGTTGGTGAAATGCCCAAGAATGAAGGCTTCGTCCTGCTTCTTTAGCCGATGTTGCCCGTTTCCGAATGCCTGTCAAATCTTCCATCCGAATCACGCCAACACCGTTGGCGAGCGCAACATTCACGATTTGACGGCTGATTTTGTGATTTTGATCCTTCATCCAGCGGGACTCTTTGCGGCCGATTTTGCGAATCATATGAAGCTTCTTGGCTTGGCCCAGCCTTCGCCGCAAAGCCGCATATCGTCGGCGCACAAAGGCGCATTGGTTCCCTTTGAAAAACCACGATTTCGTTCCCACGCTGGCCACGGCGATATAGCGAAGCCCTAAATCAACTCCCATCACCTTTGTTTCGTGTCGCGGTTCCACTTCAAATGTGACCGCAACAGCCAAGTACCATTTCTTTCTCTTTTTGTAGAGCTTGGCGGCCCCTTGTTTGACGGTTCCGTCCAGCAGCCGATTCAGCCACGCTTCTTGGTAGGGGCGCGCAACCACTGGCACGCCAATTCGCTTCTCCAGTGTGGGGAAGGAAACCGTGTACAACGCTCCTTTCTTTTCCACCTTTACGTTTTGATTGTTAAAGCAACACCATAATGTTTGAAAATTATGTGTTTTCTGGTTTTTCTTTTGGGACTTCACTTCTCGAATCGTCTGATTGACGACGGCGGAAGGAAACCGCTGCGACGAAAACTCTTTAAATAGTTTGCTCGTTGCTTGATTCAGCTCGGGATGATTCAACAGCCAATTCGCAAACGCGGTATTCACTTTTGTCATCCGTTCATACATGTCTTGTTTGGTTTTCGTCGGCTTGTGCAGTTCCAGCCTTAGTGTGATCGTCGGCATGGATTCACCTCCTTGCAGCAATGACAGGATGCCATTTCCATATGAAGAAAACGGCTCACTTTCATCCCACGCCTAAAGAGCGTGGGCTTTCTCGTTCGCGAATCTGTAAAAGCCACACTTGCCGCGCTAAGCGGAAACAAAGCGATGCGACCGGCAGCAGCCGTTTTCGCTCTTCCTATCTTAAATATAACCCGTGGTGCTAGATAAAACTCAGACAAGCATAAAAATAGCCCTTGCTGGCGGATCTCCAGTAGAATGAAAGTGTCACCCAACATTCGAAAGGAGAGATCCCCCATGCAAGAGCACTTTCATTTTACTACAGATCCAGCCAAACTTCAAAAACAATATGCCGCTATTTTCTGTTTTGTTTCTGCCCAACTGTCGTTGATTCAAATGTATCTTCATCGCCGCAACCGTCACTTGGTCAAGCAAGAAGACGAAGTGGTCATGGCGGTTCACCTTTTGGGGAAGCTGCTGGGCTTTTCTTCCGAACGAGCCTGGCATCGTTTTGTCACGGGAAATTTGTTCACAAACGGCTCGTTTCTTGAACGCTCCCGATACAACCGCCGCTGCCGAGCGCTTGGTTTCGCCATCAAATGGATCCGTCATGAGCTGGCGAAACGTGGCCAACACCATGCTTATGCGGTCGTCGACAGCTTGCCTCTTCCGTTGTGCCATCCCGCAAGAATGCAGCGCGTCAAGCGGTTTCGAGGGATCGCGGATATGGGGTATTGTGCTTCCAAAAAGCAATGGTACTACGGTTTCAAGCTGCATCTTCAAGTGACCAATCAAGGGCTGGCCATGGGCTATGTCGTGACGGAAGCGTCCTGCCACGACGTCAAAGCCGCTGAAACGGTGATGACTCAAATCCCTCATCCCTACAACTTTGGGGACAAAGGGTACATCAGCCACGCTCTTCGAGAAAAGCTGTACGAAGAACACCAAGCCGCGTTCTGGACACCGTCTCGACACAATCAAAAGCACGGCCCATCCAAGGCATGGGAAGAATGGATCAGGAAAAAACGCAAAGTCATCGAGACGGTGTTTTCGATTCTCGTAGACCAATACCGGATCACCGACATTCGAGCGAATTCCATTGCCGGGTTTGAAGTGGCACTCGATGGCATCTTGTTGGCTTATTCCTTGGTCACACTAGGGCTGGTTGAGCGCTGACGCTCAACTAGCACCACGGGTTTAAATATAACAAATTTTTCGCCAACTGACTATAGCTGGCGAGTTGTCCTTCCATATAAATCCAGACAACCAAAAAGAAAAATGCGCCGGATGAACCGAGGCGCATCATGATTCAAGCCAACAGGAACCAATCAAATACACAAGAACAAGCAATGAGGCAATGTTGAATGTCACCGACCACTCGGCCATTCGTCTTCCCCTCCCTTTTCTTCCCCTCTTTCATCGTACCATATTGCCGGCGGGAAAAGCAGGGAGGAGAAGGGTGTCTTTTTGACAGTTTGATGAACAAAACAAGGGCGTCCTCCCATCAATGGACGCCCTTATTTCATTTTCCCTCGTTTCAACCTAAATAGCGGTAATAGATCGCCTTTGCCTCCTGCACGTCTTTCGTGCCGTGCACAAGCGCACGGCCGTCGCGAAAGACAACCAATCGCTTGTCGCCGAGCGAAACGGAGACAAGATACGGGTTCGCTTCCGCTTGAAGCCCTTGGCGGCGAAACAGCTCCGCCAATTCATTCAAGTCGTACTGGCGCGGGGCAGGCGGACGGATTTGCACAGAATCGCGCCCGCACAAGACGGCAGTCTTTGTCCGTTGTTCATAGGAAAGAAACGGATAAGATGGATGACGTCCGCACGTCGGGCAACCGTCCTTTTTCACCCCGTCAATGCGAATGGAGGCGTATTCGTTCGTCCAAAGGTCAAACGAAACGAGCTTGCCGCGGAGCGCCGACCAGTCCTCCACTAAAATTTTTAACGCCTCAGCCATCTGATAGCTGACAACCATTTGCACCGCTGGGCTGATAATGCCGGCCGTATCGCACGTCAATCCCCCTTGCGGCACCGTTTCAAGCAAGCAATACAAACAAGGCGTGCGGTTCGGAATGAAGGCGCAGCTTAAACCGTAACTGCCGACACAAGCGCCATAAATCCACGGAATGTTGTACTTGTAGGCAACGTCATTGAGGACAAGGCGCGTATCAAAATTATCTGTCGCATCGATCCATAAGTCAGGGCGTTGCTTGAGGGCGATCGTTTCCAATTCTTCTGGGCCGGCGTCGCCGACAATGGCCTCGATCTCAACCTCGCTGTTGATTTGTTCAAGGCGCCGTTTGGCGGCGATCGCCTTTGGCAGCCGCTCCTTCGCATCCGCTTCGCTGTACAGTTGCTGGCGTTGCAAATTGCTCCATTCGACGTAATCGCGGTCAATGATTGTCAATTTGCCGATGCCGGCGCGAACGAGCGCTTCGGCGTTGCCTGTGCCGAGCGCTCCGGCGCCGACTAACACGACATGCTTTCCCCGTATTTTCTTTTGCCCTTCCTCGCCAATCGGTGCAAATAGTTGCTGCCGGGAATACCGTTCGTTCAAACAACACTCATTCCTTCCGTTGGACTGCTCGCTGACGCGTACCGTTTTTTCGGGATGCGTCCGGCTTCATAGCCGAGCCGGCCCGCTTCCACCGCCAGCTTCATCGCTTTCGCCATTTTCACTGGATCGGCCGCGCCGGAAACAGCGGTGTTCAAGAGCACCCCATCCGCGCCAAGCTCCATCGCCAGCGCCGCGTCCGCCGGTCCACCGATGCCGGCGTCGACAATGACCGGCACGTTCGCCTGCTCAATGATAAAGCTCAAATTGAGCGGATTGATGATGCCTTGCCCAGACCCGATCGGCGAGGCGCCCGGCATGATCGCATGGCAGCCAAGCTCCTCTAGCCGCTTCGCCAGCACGACATCATCGGATGTGTACGGCAACACGATAAACCCTTCCTCAAGCAGCATTTCCGCCGCTTTCAACGTCTCGATCGGGTCTGGGAGGAGCGTTTTGTCGCAGCCGATCACTTCTACTTTTATCATATCACACAATCCGGATGCCTTGGCGAGTCGGGCGATGCGCACCGCTTCTTCGGCCGTTTTCGCCCCGGCGGTGTTCGGCAAAAGCTTATATTTGCTTAAATCGAGCTGCTCTAAAAAGTTCGGCTGCTCCGGGGAAAAGATGTTCATCCGCCGGACGGCGAACGTTAAAATTTCCGCCCCTGATGCTTCCACCGCTTCTTTTTGCACGTCCAAGCTCGGATATTTGCCCGTGCCGAGCAACAGCCGCGAAGAAAATTCATATGGGCCAATTTTCAACATCATCAACCGCCTCCTACAAAATGAACGATTTCCACGCGATCACCATCGCATAGCACCGTCGTCCCATACTCATGTTTTTGGATGATGCGGACATTGACTTCGACGATGCAAAGCTTGTTCTCAAGCCGGAAATGGGCAAGCAAATCGCCCACCGTTTTCACCTCGTCGGGCACGGCGACCGTCTCCCCGTTAATCACTAACGTCATTCCACCCCCACCTTTCCGATATGGCGTGTCAACGAAAATGGCGCAAGATCAAACGCCGTCTCTTTCCGCTCCACTAAGTCGGCGACAAGCAGACCGGTCAATGGGCTGAGCAAAATGCCGTTCCGGTAATGTCCGGCAGCGACGAATAAGCCGCGCCGCTCCGGATGCTCGCCTAGATAAGGCAAGCCGTCTTCGGTCTGCGGCCGAATGCCGCTCCATGATGCCACCCATTCCGCCTGTTCGATGTCCGGAACAAGGTGGGCGGCGCGGTGAAGCAAGTTCATCACCCCACCGGCCGATACACGTCGATCGAACGTGCCGGGCGTGGACGTCGCTCCGATGAGCAGCCGGTTTCCTGATTTCGGAACGATGTAGCAGCCGTTTTTCGCAAATACAGTCGTTTGCAACAACGGAACCGGGGCGCGCACCATGACGCATTCTCCTTTGACCGGATAAACGGAAAGCGAAAGCCCGACCCGCGCGCCGAGCCGCGCCGCCCAAGCGCCGGAAGCGATGACGACCGCCTCGGCGGCAAACGTCCCGCCTGTTGTGTCTAACACATGCCCACTGCTGTCGGAACGGATGTCGAACACTTCCGTATACTCGTACAGACAAGCGCCGGCGGAGGCGGCGGCATAGGCAAGAGCGGCGGCCAAATCTGGAGCGCTCACTTGCCCATCGCCAGGGATGTACATCGCGCCGGCAAGCGCTTCCGCCGCAAGACGCGGCTCCATTTCAAGCGCCTCCCCTTTCGTGAGCCACTGCACCGGTTCGCCTATGCCCCGCCAAAATGTATAATGGCGATAGAGATCGTCTGCTTCCTCTTCCGTTGTCGCTAGTTTGATCAATCCTTTTTCGACAAGGCCGATATCGATGCCGGTCCTCTCCCTCAGCTCTTCAGCCAAGGCCGGCATGAGAGCTCGGCTTTGCAAGGCAAGCGGCACAAGCGGGCTTGACGTCGAAAACTCGGATTGCGCCCCAAGCATGCCGGCTGCCGCGCTTGACGCCCCGCTTCCCATCGTTCCTTTTTCAAAAATGGCGACGCGATGCCGCCGCTTGGCGAGCTCAAAACCGATGGCCGCCCCAATCACCCCGCCGCCGACGATGGCGACGTCATACCGATGCGTCATCCCCTATCCCCTCCCTTTCACGATGTCTGCCAGCCGTTTAGCCTCAGCAACGGGGTCAGCAGCGAAAAAAACAGCCGACAATACTGCCACCCCGGCTGCGCCCGCTTCCAGCACCCGACGAGCGTTGCCGGCGTGAATGCCGCCAATGGCGATGACTGGAATGGACACGGCGGCCGCGATTTCCGCAAGCGAGTCCAGACCGCGCGGCGGCAAACCGGGCTTGCTGTCCGTCGGAAAAATATGGCCATACAAACAAAAGTGAGCGCCATCCTGTTCGGCCTGTTTCGCCTCCTCCGACCCGTGCACCGAGCAACCAACCGTCAAGTCCGGAAACGAGCGGCGGACGGCGCGCACCGGCAGGCTGTGATAAGCAAGCTGCACACCTTTGACACCGTAGACAGCGGCGACATCAACCCGGTCATTGACGATGATTTTTTGCAGCGGCACCCCGACGCGAAGCAGTGCCGCGACAAACGCCGCCACTTCACGCGCCGTCTTCCCTTTTTCGCGAATATGAATCAGGTCGGCATACGGATGGGTGTGCGCACAAATCGCGGCAAATTCGTCAACCGTCTGACGCCCGGTGGAAACGAAATGGAGAACCCCCATCGCCATCCCTTTCTTTCTACCGTACATCGCTTATAGAAATATACGGATAATGAACACCGACATAGTAGGCGGCGAACATCAAAGCGGCAAACAAGGCGACAAGCCAAATATCATATTTGCCGAACCCGATTTCATAATAAAACGTGCGCCGCCCGCTGCCGGAAAATTGTTTCGCTTCCATCGCCACGGCGATGCGCTGGGCGCGGCGGATGCTTTGCGACAACAGCGGAATGGCGTAGCGCTTCACTTTGCTGAGGACGCCCTTATTCGGCACGCCGCGCACTGTTAACGCATAGCGGATCGCCTGAAACTCTTCAAGCATAATCGGCAATAGGCGAACGGCCGCCAAAAAACTGTACGCATACTTTGGCTTCAGTCTCAACTGCTGCATGAGCGAATAAAACAACGGAACCGGCCGGGTCGTCAGCGAAAAAATCAATCCGAGAAGCCCAAGCGCCAAAGCGCGAAACCCGATGTGCACCCCGCGCCAAAAACTTTCCGCTGTAACATGGATGAGCCCCCAGCGAACCCATGTCGTCGTTCCCTCGCCAAACATCATCATCGATGAAGCCGTCGAAACAAACACGAGGAAAAACGGCAAAAACAGCCAAAACAACACATTCGCCGGATAGCCGGTGCCAAAGCAAAACAAAACGAAGAGAGCGAGCGAAACGTTAATCAGCACGTTCGGGTTATGAATGAACAACACAGCGAAAAAGAGCACGACAAGCACAATGAGCTTCAAACTCGGGTTCGTCTCATGAAGCCATGTCTCGCGGCAGCGAACCTCCCATTTCATCGCCCTGCCCCACCTTCCGCCAACACCGGCTCTCGGATGTCAAGCCGTTCGTCCCGAACGAGCGCCCCATCTTCAATCACCCACTGTCTCGTCGCAAAGCGGCGGACGATTTGTTCGTCATGTGTAACCATCATGATCGCCGCCCCTTGTTCACGGTATGCTTCAAGCATTTCGAGCAACGCGAACGTATTTTTTGCATCTTGCCCAAATGTCGGCTCATCAAGCAAAAAGAGGCGCTGGCCGGCGACGATCGAAGCGGCGACGCTCAACCGCCGCTTTTGTCCGACCGACAGTTGGTACGGGTGCTGGTCTTGCTGCTCAACAAGGTCAAATTCACGCAACAGACGGTCGACGATTCCCTCAATTTCCTCTTTCGGCCGCCTCTCAAGCCGAAGCGAGTAGGCGAGCTCTTCGCGAACGGAATGGGCGACAAATTGCCATTCCGGATTTTGGAAAACGAACGCAATATGGCGGTAAAGCGGGTGTTGCCGCTTGATGTCGGCGCCTAGCAGCATATACTCTCCGTCCGTGCGGATGAGTTGCATAAGCGCGTGC
This sequence comes from [Bacillus] caldolyticus, assembly GCF_003595605.1. Taxonomy (NCBI): domain Bacteria; kingdom Bacillati; phylum Bacillota; class Bacilli; order Caryophanales; family Anoxybacillaceae; genus Geobacillus; species [Bacillus] caldolyticus. The sequence goes on from NZ_CP025074.1 coordinate 1,354,200, forward strand.
AGCAACGTGCTTTTACCGGCGCCGTTTTTTCCGGTGACGGCAATCCATTCGCCGGCGTGCACCGTTGCTTCAGGAACATAGATTTTCGCCTCCCGGCCGCGGAACCCGCGAAAACGGGCGAGGCGAAGAAGCTCCTCGCCTTGATGGCGATTTCGCCGCCTTGCCGTCCGGTCATAGTCATCCCAGACGCCTGGATACCAAATCCCTTCAGCGGCAATGACGTCTTTATAGTCGGAAAACACCGCCTTCGCCTCGCCGTCGGCGATGATGCGCCCATCGCGGCCGAACAAGACAATGCGATCCACAAAGTCGAGCACATGGTCAATTTTATGCTCGACGATGATGACCGTTTTGCCGCGGCCCACCTGCTTCACCGTTTGCCATACCGCCTTCGTCCCTTCTTCATCAAGCAGCGCCGTCGGCTCATCCAAAAACAAGACATCCGGCTCAAGCGCCAGCACCGAAGCAAGAGCCAATCGCTGCTTCATTCCACCGGAAAGCGTATGAATATCCGTATGCGGAGCGATCTCCAAACCGACTTGGTTCAGCAGGGCACGGATGCGGACGGGCATCTCGTGGCGCGGCACACTTCGATTTTCGAGGGCAAAAGCGATTTCCTCGTCCGCATACGGCATGCAAAATTGCGCATCAGGATCTTGGAAAACATAGCCCCACCGTTCCGGCCGCTTAAGGCGCTCCGCTTTCATCGGCACATCAATCGAGCGGGGAATGATGCCAGCCATCACTTGCAATAATGTCGACTTGCCGCATCCAGACGGACCAAGGAGGAGCACTTTCTCCCCCTCGGCAATCGAAAGCGACAAGTCGCGAAACAGCAGCCCGTCGCTCCCGGGAAATTTCAGGCGCAGCCGATCAATCGCAATTGCTTGTTTCATCGCCATTCGCCGCCTTACCGGTTCAATGCATCGTAATCGTCTTTCGAGGCCGGCCGCCACATTTGCGTCACTCCAGTTTTTTCGAGCGCTTTCGCCAATGAAACAGCAAGCACGCCGGAGATGAGGATGGCGCCGATAAAACGCGCCAGCAAAAAGAGCGCCATATTCCATGGGGCGAGCGCCTCAATATAGCCTTTGTAAAAGTCCATGATGAGCGAGCCAATCGTCGCCCCGACCGCGCCGAGCGATACAACGAACGTATCAAAGCGCCGATAGCGGAAGGCGGCAAAGACGAGCTCGGCCAACAGCCCTTGAACGACCCCGTAAATGAGCACTTCAAGCCCCCATTGCGATCCCATGATCAGCTCGCCGGACGAAGCCGCAATCTCCGCGAGCAACGCCACCCCTGGCTTGCGAATGAGCAAATAAGCGAGCGAGGAGGCGATAAACCACATGCCGTAAATGAATTGATCGAGATGAAACCCTACTGCTCCCACCGCGCTATATAGCGGTCCCCATAATTTGTAAATAACGCCAAACACAATCGCAATGACGATCGTCGTTAAAATATCCACCAATCTTAACCCTTTTGTCTTCACTTCCATCCTGTTCTCCTCCTTGTCTCACGTCAACGGCTCGCCGCCAATTCAGCCGACGGCCACTGCTCAAGCCGATACGCCATCTCCCAAAACTCGTACTCATATTCGCTGCTGATGAGGAAATGCCGCTTCATCCGATGGCGATCCTCTTCGGTGACCTCGTCAGCGATGTCGTCAAGCCGCGCGATTTGCTCTTCCACAAGCGAGCGGAACCAGTCCGAACTGTAGGTGCCGATCCATTTTTCATAAATCGGATCGTTCGGGCGGCACGTTTTCAAGCGCTCGCCAATTTCGTAATACAGCCAGTAGCACGGCAAAATGGCGGCGATAACATCACCGAGATGCCCTTCGTACGCCGCGCGGTACATGTGCGACGTATAGGCGTACGCCGTCGGCGCCGGAATGAACGCCGCCCTTTCCTCTTCTGTAATGCCCAAGAGCTCGGCGAACGTTTCATGCAGAGACAGCTCGGCTTCGCACGTGCTTTGTGCATGGTGCGCCAACCGGGCTGTCGTCGCCAAATCCGGCGATTTCGCCGCCCCGATCGCCTGCACGCGGGCAAAATGGCGCAAATAATAGGCATCTTGCATCACGTAATAGCGAAACTTCTCGCGCGCAAGCGTCCCTTGGCCAAGCTCCTGAACAAACGGATGGCGGAAACTCGCCTGCCAGATCGGATCGGCCGCTTGGCGCAATTGTTTGGCAAATGACATTCGTTTTCCCCCTTTTTGGCAAAATAAAAACGCCGCTTCCTTTGCCGATTGGCGTAAAGAAAGCGGCGTGGGCATGCGACGTTGGCAAGGCAAAGCCTAGCCTTGCTGTGCTGCTCCTCCACTTCCCTACGCTGGCATTACCCAGATCAGGTGCTAAGGGTCTCAAAGGCACACTTTGATCTCAGCCTTTCTAAAGGCCCCCCTAGTGGATGATGGTGCAATTTTCAGTTTTCTTTACACTTAATCATACCATGGCACGAACGATTGTCAATCTTTTTTTCTCCGACGTTGCGCTATGCGTTGCAATCCGCTATGATGGAAACGCAGCAATTGACGACGGAATGGGAGTGGAAACGATGGCGAAGGTCATCCTGAAAAGAGAACGGAAAAAACGGCTTGAGCAAGGGCATCCATGGATTTTTCAAAGTGAAGTCGACCGCATCGAAGGCGATGCTGCGCCGGGCGACTTCGTTGACGTTTACAATCATCAAGGGTATTGGCTGGCGAAAGGATATATCAACCCCGCTTCGCAAATCATCGTCCGCGTCTTGACGCAAAACCCAAACGATGAACTCGATGAGCGCTTTTTCATCGACCGCATCCGTCAGGCGTGGGCGTACCGTGAACGGATGATTCCCGGCGTTCGCTCCTGCCGCGCCGTCTATGGCGAAGCCGACTTTTTGCCCGGATTGATCGTCGACAAATATGAAGATGTGCTTGTTGTGCAAATTTTGGCGCTCGGCATGGAAAGGCGGAAAGACTGGATTTTGCGCGGCTTGCTTGACGTGTTTGCCCCAAGGGCCATTTATTTGCGCAACGATGTGTCCGTTCGGGAGCTTGAGGGTCTCAAACAAGAAAAAGGCTTTTGGTACGGGGAAGCGGAAACGGAAATCGAAATCGAGGAAAACGGCGTGAAATACATCGTCGATATTGAAAACGGACAAAAAACCGGCTTTTTCTTCGACCAACGGCAAAACCGCGCCGCTCTTCGTCCGCTCATCGGTCCGGAGACAACCGTGCTCGACTGCTTCACCCATACCGGCTCGTTTATGCTAAACGCTTGTCTGTATGGGGCAAAACATGCTACTGCCGTCGATATTTCTGAACATGCCATCGAAACGGCGAAACGGAACGCCGCGTTAAACGGATTCACGAACGTTGAATTTGTCGTCGCCAACGCCTTCGACTATTTGCGCGAGTCGGTGCGCGCCGGCAAACAGTGGGATGTCGTCATCATCGACCCGCCGGCGTTCGCGAAATCGGCCCATGCCGTCCCGAAGGCGCTGCGCGGCTATAAAGACATTAACTTAAACGGATTGAAGCTTGTCAAAGACGGCGGCTTTTTCGTCACATCAAGCTGCTCGTACCACGTCCGCCCGCACCTATTTCAAGAGATGATCGCTGATGCGGCATTTGACGCGAAAAAAGTGCTGCGCCAAGTATATTGGAACGGCGCCGGCTACGACCACCCGAAACTCCTTGCCGCGGAAGAAGGCGACTACTTAAAATTCGCCATTTACGAAGTGCATTCCCGGCGGTGACGAGCCGCCCTCAAAGGCCGTTTCGATGCGCCGCTGGGCAGAAAAAACGCCTAGGGGTTATCCCTAAGCGTTTTTTCGTTCCCTGGGGCGAAGCGATTGTTCTTTATGCAAGACCGACAGATAGACAAGCATCGAAAGGAACACCGAACCGCTAGCAGCTAAATAAATGCTCGGATAGCCGAACCAATGGCTGATTTGGCCAAACACTATCGCCCCGACGCCGACCCCTAAATCAAAAAACGAGAAAAATGTCGCGTTCGCCATTCCCTTGCGGTGGGCAGGCGCCCGCTCGACGGACCACGCCTGCAGCCCCGGTTGCACCATGCCAAAGCCGAAACCGTACAGCACCGCCGCCAAAAGCAACGCCCATTCTCCCGGCAGCCAAGCGAGAAGAAGCATCGCCAGCAAAATAAGCCCCGCACCAGGGAGAAAGACGGCTCGATGCCCTTTTCGGTCATACAACTGGCCAGCGAACGTTCGCGTCACCATCAAGGCAAGCGCGTAAAGCAAAAAGTACAGCTGCAGGCCGCCGATCTGTTTTTGCGCCGTATATAGAGGCAAGAATGAGGCGATGCCGCCGAACGTCACCGTCAAGAAAAACAACAGCAACGACGGGGTCAAAGCGCTTTTTTCATACAAATCCCATCTGTTCGCCCCTTTGCCATGCACGGCTTCCGCTTTTTTATACGTGATTGCGGCGGCAAACAGCACCGAAGCGACTCCAAGCGCCGCACAAATGGCAAACAGATGGCTAAACGGAATCATAGCGGCAAGCACAAGTCCAAGCGACGGACCAAACGCCAAGGCGATATTCCCGGACAGCCCGTAATAGCCCATTCCTTCCCCGCGGCGACTCGCTGGAATGATGTCCGTCGCCACCGTTCCGGAAGCGGTTGTCGAAAACCCCCAGCCGATTCCTTGGACGACCCGCATCAAAAAGAGAAGGAAAATGCTTGAGATCAAGCTGTAGGAACCGACAGAAATGACAAAAATGAGAAGCCCCAATAAAAACACAAACCGGCGCCCTTTCGTCTCAAGCGCATGGCCGGCGAACGGACGGACGATGAGCGCCGAAAACGTAAACACACCGACGACAACGCCAATCAGCTGATCGTTGCCGCCCAAATGCTCGACAAACAGCGGAAGGGTCGGCAGCGTCATTTGAAACCCAAGAAACACAAAAAAATTGGCCAAACAAATCAAAACAAAATCTTTCGTCCATATTTTTTCTTTTTGTTCTGCAATAAGCGGCTGCTGCTCCGCTCCCATACCGATCCCCCTTGCGAACTATGTATTTCGTGTCCCTTAATATTTGTTAGTATAACATAATCCTATGCCGCCGTTTAAGCAAAATGCTATTTCGCCATTCTCCCGGCAGGATGACGACAAAAAAGCCCCGCCCAGCCGGCGGTTCCCGGGTGTTGTTTGCGCAACATCATCCTTCTATGATGCATGAAGAAAAAAGCCGCCGAAGAATCGGCAGCCTTTACCATCCTTTTCGTTTGCGCAACGACGCAACTTGCGCGGTATGATGCTTCCCATGCCATGCATACAACGCGGTCAATACATACAGCGGCATCTCCCCCGCTGCCCCTTCCGGCCGAACGGTTCGGTGAAAATCTGCCTCCGTCATCGATTCAAGCAACGCCGCCCATCGCGCATGCAGCCCGTCAAGCAATAAAAGCGACGGTTCAATGGGCAACAAGCAAGCATCGGCCGTTTTCGCCCATTCGCTTTCCGCAAACGGCTTCACCGTTGGGCCGTCTTCCGTCACTCCCCATTTCGTGCGCAAAAACGCATTCATGCTTGCATCAGCCAAATGATGGACGACTTGGGCAACCGTCCAGCCGCCTTCGCGGTACGGCGTGTTCAGCTGCTCATCGTTCAAGCCGGAAACAGCGGTTCTTAAGTCGCTCGGCAGCCCGCGGATGGCAGCAATCCACTCTTGCACCTCCCCAGCCTCAAACTGCTGCGGCGCTTGAAACGTTCCGATCGGGTAGCGAATCGGATCGACCTTTGCCATGTTGATCATCTCCCTTCCGTATGCATTTATTCCACACGGAAAGGCAAATTCCTTCTTATTCTTTCCAGATGTATACGCGCGCCTCGTACGGCTTCAGCTTAAAACGCGTCGCATTTTTATGCGGACGGACCGGGTAGTTCGAAAGCGCCAAATCGCTTGACTGAAGGCGGAAGCCGTCATAGCGGTAAAGTGAAGGACGATCGGATACGTTGACAATGATAAGCGCCCGATCGCGGCCAAGCGTTCTTGTGTACGCGTAAATGGATGGGTTGTTTTCCAAAAGCAGATCGTACGTTCCATAAACAAACAGCTCGTTCGCTTTCCGAAGCTGAATCATTTGTCGATAAAACGACCATACCGAGTTCGGGTCGCGCCGCTCGGCCTCGACATTGATCGTACGATAGTTTTCGTTCACCTTGATCCATGGCGTACCTGTCGTGAATCCAGCGTTTGGGGCACCAGACCATTGCATCGGGGTGCGCGAGTTGTCGCGCCCGGTTTGCCAAATGATCTTCATCACTTCCTCATGTGTCCGGCCGTTCGCCCGTTCGAGTTCATACAGACGCAAGGCAGCGACATCGCGGTAGTCGCGAATGTCGGAGAATTGCACGTTCGTCATCCCGATCTCTTGCCCTTGGTAAATGAACGGCGTCCCTTGCATGAAAAAGTAGAGCGCGCCAAGCGCCTTCGCGCTCTCCGCCCAATACTCGCCGTCATTTCCCCATGTCGACACTGATCGAGGCAAGTCGTGGTTTTCCAAAAAGAGCGCGTTCCACCCACGGTTTTCCAATCCTTTTTGCCATTTCGTCAACGTCCGCTTCAGCCGGCGGACATCGATCGAACCATCGGCTTTCCTTTTCCAAAGCCCTAAATGCTCAAACTGAAAAATCATATGAAACACGCCGTTTTCTTCCCCGACCCATTGTTCGGCCTCATCAACCGTTACTCCGTTCGCCTCGCCGACCGTCATAATGTCATATCGTGCAAACGTTTGCTCTTTCAACTCTCGCAAATACTCCATAATCCCTGGCTGGTTCATGTGCGCAGCAAATGACGGCACGTACTTCAGCCCCTTCGGATTTGGCAAATCGGGAAGACCCGGCTTTTTCTTAATGTGGGAAATCGCGTCGATGCGAAAGCCGTCGATGCCTTTATCCAGCCACCAGTTGATCATCGCATAAAGCGCCCGCCGCACTTCGTCGTTTTCCCAATTCAAGTCGGGCTGTTTGACGTCAAAAATATGCAAGTAATACTGACCCGTCCGCTCGTCATACTGCCATGCCGAGCCGCCGAAAATGCTTTCCCAGTTGTTCGGTTCGCGCCCATCTTTGCCGTCGCGCCAAATGTACCAGTCGCGCTTCGGATTGTCTCGCGATGACCGCGATTCGATAAACCACGGATGCTCATCACTCGTATGATTGATGACCAAATCCAAAATGATTTTCAACCCGCGCCGATGGGCTTGGGCAAGCAATTCATCGAAGTCATCCATCGTTCCAAACTCATCCATAATGGCATAATAATCGCTGATGTCATATCCGTTATCGGCGTTCGGCGACCGGTAAATCGGACAAATCCAAACGATGTCGACTCCAAGCTCCACCAAATAATCCAGCTTTTCGATGATGCCGCGAAGATCACCGATGCCGTCGCCGTTGGCATCCATAAAGCTGCGAGGATAAATTTGATACGCAACGCCTTCTTTCCACCATGTTTTTTTCAAGGCTGCCTCCTCCTTGTGCACACGTTTTCACTATTAACTGTACACTATATTAGTGCGGTAAACAACTTCTCTTTTTCTCAAAAAACAGCCGTTTGGCGGGGCTGCACGCTCCTGCCAAACGGCTGGGTTGAACAACTGGTCACTCACCGGTTGCGCGGCTCGCTTCGTAAATTTTTAAATTGTGATATACCACCTCGAGCATCGGAGCATGGATGCCATGCCGCTTCGCCAATGCTAGCAAATACCCTTGCAAATGATCGGCTTCAATGAGCTGTCCTTTTTCCATATCGCGCTGCATGGACGATTTCATCGTTGGGGCGATCTGCTCGAGCTGGGTGCGCTGCCGCTCGGCCATTTCATCGGTCAGCGGCGCCCCATGCGCCTGAATGATCGTTTTGATTTCCCGAAACAGCCGATCGATGATGACGCTCCCGTACTCCCCGGAACGGATCGGCCCGATCGGGGCGCGGAACAGCGTTGTCACGCCCGACATCGTCGCGATAAACAAATATTTGTTCCACATATCAGCTGCAATTTGTTCGCTTAGGCGAAAGCAGGCGTTAGCGCCGGCAAACAACGATGCAAGCACCTCCGTTCGCTCGCTCCGCCCGTTTGGCCATTCACCGAAACGCATCTCATGCGCCGGGCTCGTTTGGATGATCTCCCCTCTCTCGTTTAACGTCGTTTCGATAAAGCAAAGCCCGCCTAAGACATTCTCGCGGCCGAACGCCTTCCATAACGCATCCATATGGGCCATGCCATTTAACAACGGCAAAATCATCGTCGCCTCTCCAACATACGGTTTCGCGTCGGCGATGGCGCCGTCTAAATGGTACGCTTTGCTTGAGAACACGACAAGATCAAATGGCTCGGCCGATTCGCCGGCAACAAGCAATTTCGGCGCCAATCCCACATCGCCATGGACACTGTGGATGACAAGCCCATATTTCTCCAGTTCCTGTTTTCTGCGCTCGCGAACAAGAAACGTTACGTCCACCCCTTTTTCAAGCAGACGGCCGCCGAAATACCCGCCGACCGCTCCTGCTCCGACAAACAGAATGCGCATCATATGTACAGCTCCTTTCTCCACTGAGGGTTGATCCAACGCTCCCAACGTCTTTCACAAAAACCATGCCGCCAATCGAACATTTTCTCAGCGATGATGAACAAGAAGAAAAAAGGAAGAAGGGAACGCGCCCCTCCTTCCTTCCCGTTTGCTAGCAGCAACGCGACACTTTGCCGCCTTTAGCATTGTAGCGTGCCTCTTGCGCCTCGCAGAAAAACTCTTTCCGCGACTTAATCGGCTCGCCAGGATGATGGGTTTTCATATGCTCGACATATTTTTCATAGCTCGGCACACCGACAAGCAAGTCAAGAAACTGCCGGCGATAAGCCAACACAGTTTGCAGCCATTTAGGCATAGTGCTTCGCTCCTTCTCCATCGCGCGGCACGTACGGCGCTTCCTTGAGCGGCACATGTTTGTTTTGCAATACTTTGATCCAAATGTTCAACGCCGAGATCAGCATCGCGATCACAACGAGCATGAAAATCGCGCACAATGTCGCATCAATGTAATCGTTCATAATAATTTGCCGCATTTGCGCCTCATTCGTTGCCGGCGCCAAAATTTTGCCTTGGCTCAAGCTGTCTTGGAACATTTTCGCATGCGACAAGAAACCAATTTTGACATTTTCGTGGAACAGTTTTTGATACCCGGCTGTCAGCGTGACGACCAAAAGCCATGTTGTCGGCACGAGCGTGACCCAAACATATGCCTTTTTGCCCATTTTAAATAGAACCGTCGTCGCAAACAACAAGGCGATGCCAGCCAACATTTGATTGGCGATGCCAAACAGCGGCCATAGCGTGTTGATGCCGCCGAGCGGGTCGACGACGCCTTGGTACAGGAAGTAACCCCACGCCAGTACGCAAAGGGTCGTAGCGATCAAGTTCGAGGCAAGCGAATCCGTTTTGCCGAGCGGTTTGTAAAACGTGCCCATAATGTCTTGGATCATGAAACGGCCGACGCGCGTGCCGGCGTCAATCGTCGTCAAGATGAACAGCGCTTCAAACAGGATGGCAAAGTGATACCAGAACGCCATAAGCGCCTTGCCGCCGATGACGCTCGATAAAATGTGCGCCATCCCGATCGCCAACGTCGGCGCCCCGCCCGTGCGTGACAACACCGTTTGTTCGCCGACGTCTTTCGCCAACTGCGCAAGCATATCCGGCGTGACGGTGAAGCCCCATGACGATACCACTTTTGCCGCCTGCGCCACATCGGTTCCGATGACAGCAGCCGGGCTGTTGATGGCAAAATACGCCCCTGGCGTCAAGACGCAAGCCGCCACCATCGCCATGACAGCGACGAACGACTCCATCAGCATCGCACCGTAGCCGATCGGCCGCGCATGGCTTTCAAGCTCAATCATCTTCGGCGTTGTGCCGGATGAAACGAGCGCGTGGAATCCAGACACCGCGCCGCAAGCGATCGTAATGAACAAGAACGGGAACAAGTTGCCTGCAAACACCGGCCCGGTGCCATCGATAAATTTCGTCACTGCCGGCATTTGCAAGTCCGGCATGACGACGAAAATGCCGAGCGCCAATCCGACAATCGTGCCGATTTTCAAGAACGTGCTCAAATAGTCGCGCGGCGCCAACAACAGCCATACCGGCAACGCCGAAGCGACAAAGCCATAAATGATCATTAAGATGGCGATCGTTTCCCCTTTTAGCGTAAACATCGCCGAGAGTGTCGGGTGCTCCGCGACATATTGCCCGACCACGATCGACAAAATCAACAGCACAAATCCCCCAAGCGACGCTTCAGCAACGCGCCCTGGACGGATGAAGCGCATGTAAATGCCCATCAAAATCGCAATCGGAATCGTCGCGGCGATCGTAAACATCCCCCACGGGCTTCCGACAAGCGCTTTCACGACAACGAGCGCCAATACGGCCAATAAAATAATCATAATGCCCAAAATGCCAAGCGCTGCGATAAAGCCCGTCACCGGACCCATTTCTTCCTTAATCATTTCGCCGAGCGACTTCCCGTTGCGGCGCATCGAAGCGAACAAAATGACAAAGTCTTGCACCGCTCCGCCGAGCACAACGCCGATCACAATCCAAAGCGTCCCAGGCAGATAGCCCATCTGCGCGGCCAAAATCGGTCCGACAAGCGGTCCCGCACCCGCAATAGCGGCAAAGTGATGGCCAAATAGCACCCATTTGTTCGTCGGAACATAGTCCTTCCCGTCATTGAACACTTCCGCTGGCGTTTTCCGGTTATCATCAAGACCAAACACTTTGCGGGCGATAAACCGGCTGTAAAACCGATAAGCGACCGCATACGTGCAGACGGCGGCGACGATAAGCCACATGGCGTTGACCGATTCGCCGCGGCTTAAAGCCAAAATGGCAAACGCTGCGGCCCCAAGGACGGAAATCAGGCCCCATAACAAAATCGATTTTAGCCCCTTCACACGGCTTCCCCCTTTATTTATTTGTCAAAATCCTTTACGTCACTATTATATTCATTATTCTGAAAAATTTAAAGTATTTTTTTATCTTCAGCTAACATATCGTTTGGTTCTATAGGAAAGTTTTTCTGCATTCCTATTGCAAAAAAGTATAAAACAAGTCTTTGGCGCAAAAAATGTAATTGCACCCATCGGCTTAACCAGCAACTGACCATGAAGCACCCATCGATTGTCTCCAGCTCCATCTGACGGTGCAACGGACAAAGCAACGATCAACTAATATTATCTCAGTAAAGGGTTCGAGAAGGTGAAAGCGATCGAAGCATTGTTATGGAGCATTGCTTTGCCTGGATTCGGGCAACTGTTGAACAAAAAGTATATAAAAACCCGTGGTGCTAGTTGAGCGTCAGCGCTCAACCAGCCCTAGTGTGACCAAGGAATAAGCCAACAAGATGCCATCGAGTGCCACTTCAAACCCGGCAATGGAATTCGCTCGAATGTCGGTGATCCGGTATTGGTCTACGAGAATCGAAAACACCGTCTCGATGACTTTGCGTTTTTTCCTGATCCATTCTTCCCATGCCTTGGATGGGCCGTGCTTTTGATTGTGTCGAGACGGTGTCCAGAACGCGGCTTGGTGTTCTTCGTACAGCTTTTCTCGAAGAGCGTGGCTGATGTACCCTTTGTCCCCAAAGTTGTAGGGATGAGGGATTTGAGTCATCACCGTTTCAGCGGCTTTGACGTCGTGGCAGGACGCTTCCGTCACGACATAGCCCATGGCCAGCCCTTGATTGGTCACTTGAAGATGCAGCTTGAAACCGTAGTACCATTGCTTTTTGGAAGCACAATACCCCATATCCGCGATCCCTCGAAACCGCTTGACGCGCTGCATTCTTGCGGGATGGCACAACGGAAGAGGCAAGCTGTCGACGACCGCATAAGCATGGTGTTGGCCACGTTTCGCCAGCTCATGACGGATCCATTTGATGGCGAAACCAAGCGCTCGGCAGCGGCGGTTGTATCGGGAGCGTTCAAGAAACGAGCCGTTTGTGAACAAATTTCCCGTGACAAAACGATGCCAGGCTCGTTCGGAAGAAAAGCCCAGCAGCTTCCCCAAAAGGTGAACCGCCATGACCACTTCGTCTTCTTGCTTGACCAAGTGACGGTTGCGGCGATGAAGATACATTTGAATCAACGACAGTTGGGCAGAAACAAAACAGAAAATAGCGGCATATTGTTTTTGAAGTTTGGCTGGATCTGTAGTAAAATGAAAGTGCTCTTGCATGGGGGATCTCTCCTTTCGAATGTTGGGTGACACTTTCATTCTACTGGAGATCCGCCAGCAAGGGCTATTTTTATGCTTGTCTGAGTTTTATCTAGCACCACGGGTTATATATATAAAAGGAATTTTGTTTATTGCGTTGGAATTTGTGATTAACACCCAATCCCATTTCAATGAAGCCATCCGCCTCAGCTTTTTGGGACGTACGGATGAGGCCGCCCGCATTGTCGATATCGGATGGCTGATGTTTTATCCATGTTTATACTTTTTTGCCATGTGGGATGCGTTTAAAGACGCTGGCGGCGGGCAAACGCCGTACTCGTTTTTGCCGTTTGTCGTCTCCGCCTACTTTGTGACGGTCGGCTTGATGTACTCGTCGCACGTGACGATCGGCGGCGTGTTTTTTGGACCGATTTGGCTGCCGATCTTATCTGTCATCCCCGGGCTCTCCATTGGATGGCTGCTGCAATTTCTGCTGCTGAAATGGAAATAGCCATCCGCTTGGTGATTGCCCAGCCACAAAAGCCGCCAATTATTCATTGGCGGCTTTCGGTTGCGGCTCTTTGGCGCTTTTTCGTTTTTTCATCGTTCCCGCCACAATGACAGCGGCAACAACAAGCAACTCAAATCCATACTTCACGGCAGGATTGGCAAAATACGCCTTTAAAAACGGCTCATCGACGATCATTTTCGCCGCCGTCCAGGCGAGGACACCGGCGCCGATCGTAATAATGATTGGGAAGCGCTCGATCCATTTTAAAATAAGCGTGCTGCCCCACACCATGATCGGAACGGAAATGAGCAACCCAAGAACGACGAGGAGAAAGTTTCCGTGCGCGGCGCCGGCGACCGCCAATACGTTGTCAAGCCCCATCAACGCATCGGCAATAATGATCGTGCGAATCGCCTCCCATAAATTTCCCCCGGCTTCAACATTGTCGTGGCCCTTCCCCTCAACAAGCAGCTTATAGGCGATCCAGACAAGCAGCACGCCGCCGACAAGCAAAAGCCCTGGGATTTTCAGCAGCCAGACGACGAAGATCGTCGCCAACGCCCGGATGACGACAGCGCCTACCGTCCCCCAGACAACGGCCTTTTTTTGCTGGTATTTGGGCAAGTTGCGGGCCGCCAATCCAATCACAATGGCGTTATCCCCTGCCAGCAAAAGATCAATAATGACGATCGACAGCAACGCCGTCCAAAACTCTACTGACAACAGATCCATGGAAGAATCCCCCTTTACAGGTTATATTTTTCTTTTAATGAAACCGGAGCCATCTTAATGACTTGTTGCAAAATAAATAGGAAGACGGCCAAATCATCGATCAAACCAAACAACGCAAGCCAATCCGGAATGAGGTCAAGCGGCAGCGCTATATACAAAAGCAGCAAACCGACGGAAAACAATTTTTTTCGCATTGGCACTTCATGAGAAACGAAAAATTCAAACAAAAACGGTAGAAAACGCCGGACATGGACGATGAAGCGAAGCCGTTTCCACCATTTACGCATGCCATCCCCTCCACTTTTTGTTCTTTTGAAACCGAACCTATCTTCCTTTACGATTATCTTCCCCCCTTTTGTTTCATGAAATGAAAGAAGGCCCTTACCATCTTTGGTAAAGGCCTCCATAAATAAAATAGACCTTTACCAACATCGGTAAAGGTCTCGCTAACAACGTCGCCGTTGCCAACAAAGCCGAGGGCATGCGCCCTGAACTGACGACTTTGCTGTTAAAGCTACTCCCCTTTAACAAAAGAAACTATATTCGTTTTTATATTTTCATGATATTCAATATTTATACCTGTTGTCAACTCTTTTTCTTGACAAGAAATGAATCCAATTTATTGCCCCGCCGTAAACTTCAAACCAATGACTCCGACAAGAATGCAAAGCAAAAACGCCACACGCGGCGCGTTGACTGGCTCGTTTAAAAACAACATGCCGACCAAGGCCGCGCCGAGCGCTCCGATTCCCGTCCACACCGCATAGGCGGTGCCGATCGGCAACGTTTTTATCGCCAGTGATAAAAAGTAAAAGCTCGTCGCCATCCCCGCAATCGTCACAACAGAAGGCCAAAAGCGGGCAAACCCGTTCGTATATTTCAGCGCGATCGCCCATACAACTTCGAACAAACCAGCAACTATTAAATAAACCCACGCCATGCCCCGTCCTCCCTTTTTAGCGAAAATAAAAAAGCCGCGAGAACGATCGAAACGATGCTCCTCCCGGGCTTTTGTCCCTCCGTGCACGCGGCGATGCCGCGCGTTTTCTCTCGGTCGCAGGCCGGCCGCAAAGCAGCCGCGGAACCCTAGAAAACCTTTTTCTTCTTTTTTTCCGCTGTTATTGTACCATGTTTGTGGCCAATCGGCTACTGATTTAACCATCGTGCCGCTGGCATAGCAAGAAAGCAGATGGGACATTCCCATCTGCTTTATACCGGATCGTTATCAACATCGCTGTACGATTCAATCGCTTGATCGAGCGCCCGATAGGCCTCAGCGAAAGCGTTTGTCGCCGATTCATCTCCCGCCTCGGCCAGCTCCATTCGCGCATTGCGCGCGTGAGTCACCGCACGGATGACATCTTCGATCATTTGCCGTTTATCCCCGGCGCTCGCTTTTAACCGTTCAAGCTCATGAATCGCCCCATCAAGACTCGTCGAGCGCGGTTCGTCAAACGATTGTTCCAGCTGCTCTTTCACACGCTCCAATATTTCTTTCATCATCGCCCATCCTTTCTCTATTCGTTGTCATCCGCTAGTGTGGGCGATTGGCGGCAAACTATGCATTACCAAGACGCTGAAATTGTGTCTACTCATTTACGTGCACATCTTTCAAACCAGCCCAAAACGCGGCGATGATCGACAGGGCGACGATGATCATCGGCGCATACATGATCAAAAATGTTTGCATTATCCTTTTCCCCCTTCCCATTTTCCTTTAACGTACGCCTTGTTAAACAAAAAGAGGCGCATAAGCAAATAAAGTGACGGAATTAATAACAGAAGGCCGGCAATAAACGCGACGATCAACGCCATAGCCATCGTCTCATTCGTAAACCCGTCATAAATCGTCAAATACGGGTACAACAAATACGGATAATGTGAAATGCCATAGGCGTAAAAGGCGAACGCATATTGAAACAACAGCGCAATAAACGCCCAGCCGAACCGCCGCTGCCGCCAAAGCAGCCAAACGGTAATGACAAAAAACAAAAAGGAAATGACCAGCATCCACGCCACATTCCATAGGTTGGCGTAATGCTCGGGATTATGGTAGCGGAGCTGGTAAATAATGAGCAGCGCTGACAACATCGTCGGCCCGCTCCAAAGAAGAGCGTAGCGGCGCAACAGCGCCCGCGCCCGTTCATCCTTGGCCTCGTCCGCATAGTACGTTAAGAAAACGGCAGAAATGTAAAGAACGCTCGTCACACTGAGCAGCACAATGCTCCATGACAACGGGCTTGCAAACAGCTTCCCATAATCCAGCGCAACGCCTGAGGCGCCTGCCTCCACAAACCCGCCTTCGGAAATCGTCAACACGATGGACAGGGAGGCCGGAATAAACAACCCCGTCAATCCATAAGCGATTAAATACCAGTTCCGTTCCGTCCCCCCATACGTATGAAACGCATAGTACGAGCCGCGAATAGCTAACAAAATGATGGAGATGCTCGCCGGGACAAGCAAAATAGAACCGTAATAATACGCCGTTTTCGGAAAAAAGCCGACAATGCCGACAAAGAAAAAGACAAGAAAGACGTTCGTCACTTCCCATACAGGGGAAAGATAGCGCTGAATGATGCGGTGCAAAATATGCTGTTTGTTTGCCCAATGGCTATAGGCGCTGAAAAACCCAGCCCCGAAATCAATCGAGGCAACGATAATGTACCCGAACAAAAACAGCCATAACACCGAAATGCCAATGACTTCGAGCGTCATGGCGCCACCTCCCCGTTATTGGCCCGCTCTGCCAGCTCCCGTTCAACCGGGTTGCGGCGGAACATACGGATGAGCACTGTTGCGCTCGCAATTACTAACACCATATACAAAAGGCAAAACAACACAAGCATCGTATCCACATGCGCCGACGATGTCGCTCCTTCCGCCGTTTTCATATAGCCGCGCAAAATCCACGGCTGCCGCCCGACTTCCGCTAAGTACCATCCCGCCTCAATCGCAGCCATCGCCAGCGGCCCTCCCGCCACCAGCAGTCCAAAAAACCACTTTTTCGCCGTCCACTTCCAGCGGAAAATCGATCCGAGCCAATACGCGGCTGCGACAACCATTAAAAACACCCCGATCGTGACCATCACATCGAATAAGTAATGAATGTACAGTGGTGGGCGTTCATCTTCCGGAACTTCGTTCAGTCCGGTCACAACCGCAGCGGGATGGTTATGGGCCAAAATGCTAAGGGCATATGGAATTTCCAAGGCATATTTCACTTCCCCGTCTTCTTGGAGCGCGCCGAACAGGATCAACGGTGCATGGGAGCTCGTTTCAAAATGCCATTCAGCAGCCGCCAGCTTTTCTGGCTGGTATTCGGCTAAAAATTTGCCCGATAAGTCGCCAATCAATGCACTGGCTACCGAAAAAATAAAAGCTGTTTTCATCATTAAATGAAGTGCCTTGCGATGATAAATGTGACGATTGCCTTTCCATAAATGCCAAGCGGCGATCGAAGCAAGCACGAATGCTGACGTCATATACGAAGTCGCCAGCACATGGGCGACTTTCGTCGGCATCGCTGGGTTGAACATAGCCGCGATTGGATCGATGTTGACAAGCTCGCCGTTTTTAAATTCAAACCCTTGCGGCGTATTCATAAACGCGTTCACCATCGTAATAAACATGGCTGATGCTGAAGACCCAATTGCCACCGGGATAAGCAAAAGCAAATGTTTTTTCTGATTTTCGAACCGATCCCATGTATACAAATAAATGCCGAGGAAAATGGCTTCAAAAAAGAAGGCGAACGTCTCCATGAACAGCGGCAAGCTGATCACTTGGCCAGCCAGCTGCATAAAGTTCGGCCATAAAAGCGACAGCTGCAAGCCGATCGCTGTTCCTGTCACCACGCCGACCGCTACGGTGATGACAAAACCGCGCGTCCAGCGGCGAGCGAGTAAGATGTAATGCATATCATTTTTGCGAATCCCAACCCACTGGGCAATGGCGATCATCAGTGGAATCCCGACGCCGATCGTGGCATAAATGATGTGGACCGTCAGCGTCAATCCCGTCAAAATACGGCTAAGCAGCACCGGATCGTAACCGTTCACGATTCATCCCCCCCTTATGAAAACAAGCGGCCAATCAAGGAAAGCAAGACAACAGCCGCAACAGCAAAGCTAACGAACACAAGCGTTTTTTCATGCCGCTTCCACATATCCATCCCCCCGGGCGAACAAACAGTGGTGAAGAATTTGTGACAACCATCACAAATTATCCACTTCATATTATTTCATAAAATCGGGGACGCTATCCGGCATGATTTCGAATAATTTGTGTCATTTTTCACATATTCATCGTGACAAACAAAAAAAGCAGGAAATCCCTGCCCTCATGTTATAAATATTTCCGATGCACCGTTTTCCCGTCATACGTAAACAACATCGGCTTTTCCTCGACGACCGTCTCCATATGGACCGGACGGCCCCACAACTGATAAATGTATGGGAGCACTTTTTCTAAATACTTCAGATCGAGTTCGATTCCTTCATACCAATGCTTCAAATACAACTCTCCGTTGCGCATATAATCGCCGTCATTGACCGTGATATACGGGAATCCGCCGTTTACCCGCATGCTGACGAGTTGGTCGCGGATATGCTCCCAGTTTTTGTCGACGATTTTATATTCTTTCCCCTGTTTTTGGAACAAATACATATCTTCGCGCATGACGAGCTCTTTCGTTAAATAGTTGCGCAAAAACGAAATGTCGGATTCGAGTTCGCGCACTTCAAAAATTTTCGCCCTCCCCGACCCCGGCTTGACGCCGTATTTTTTCATCTCCTCAGTCGGGTTGTTCCACCGCTCTTCAATGTCTTCAAAAATTTTCAGTCCTAAATAATACGGATTGATGCCAGTGCGCGACGGTTGCACGACGTTGGCGTTCAGTTTCGCAAATTCAATCGCCTCATCGCTCGTCAAATCCATCTCGCGCAAAATGCGCTGATGCCAATACGTCGCCCAACCTTCGTTTAGCTAAGGTGCTTAGACGATAAAACCTTAATAGTTTTTGTTTTCTCATAATTACCTAAACAATACATTACGTCTAGTGTATGCTCAATTAAATTCTTTAAAACCATATACCAAAAACCCCTAACCTTTAACTAATCAAAAAATCAGTTTTCATATACATGTAACCGAAGAATATATTTCTAAATAAGAGGTAAAGTAAATAATAAATAAAAGAGGGGTATTCAAGATGTCAAGATATAACATCGTTGTTGGCTGTGGAAATATCAACTGTGCTAATAATAAGTATAAATTTGTTGTTCAGGCACTTTCTTTAGATGCAGCTCAAAAAACTATCCAATTATTGAATAACCGATACAAAAACAGATGTTCACATTGTGGAAACACCTTAAATTTCTATATAAATGAAGTTTCAGACAAGGATTTTTTTGATGAAGACATAATAATAAACTAAAAAGGACTCAAAAATGAGTCCCTTTTAGTTTTTAGTTACCCGATCCACAGGCTAAAATTATGTAATATTTTATGCCGGATCCACCAGCAGAGTTATTTCTACTTAAATCTTATAACATTAATTACTGAATGTCAACATTTTTTAAATTATTTTTGTACCCAAAAGTTGTCTGTAGAGCTCTTGTTGTTTTGTATCTCGATCCTTAATAACCGATTTACTAATTGGATCAATCTCTGCTATTGAATATGCCCAAGACTTCAACATTTTTTTTCTGTCACTCCTATTTAACTTTGTTCTATGCCATTTTATTTCATATTGATTAAGGTCATTAAATAATTGATATTTTGTAATAAGTTTAGAACTGTCAAAACTCACATTTCTTATTGGTCGATGTAAATGTTTTACTTGTACACTGTAATTGATAAATTCAGGTACATAATCTTTTCTCTGATTAATTAACTCGTCTAAAAGTGTTTTTTGTCTTAACAGGGTTACCCTGAATCCATCTTCAATTCTGCGCCTTTGATCTTGGTTTATTATTGCCTGTACCATATTACCCCTTCCGTCATTAAAAAGGTATTCCACTATTCTTTTCCGGCTTACACAGGTTAACTGTTCAAGACTCACTACTGTCTGTTTACTAAATGGAGGAATCTTACCGATATTAAAAAAGTTTTTAGTTTCCCTTGTCGTTGGTTTGAGACTCGTAGTAGGAATAACTACAACTTGATCTCGATTGGACTTAGTCTCCCACACTATAGCAAAATGCTCATTATCGATTTCACTTCCAACCCCAGAAAATAATACTTTGACAACCTGTCCAGAAACTAATGGATGCTTATATTCAGTAGGTACCATTGGGTCATTAACTTCATCTGTTTGTAAAGAACAGTTAATAAAACGAATAATTCTTTCTAGAATCATATCTTTAGTAAGGGTTTGTTTATGAATTGGTCTATATTCATCTTTTACTAAATCTGCTTGTTTTACTATTTCATTAAAATTTCTGTCATTTATAATCTTATCAACTATCCTAGTCAAGTCATTATCTACTGAAATTTTTTCTAGCACATTTAACATTGTTGTATCCGAAACAATTTTTTTTAAACTTTCTTGATTCTCTGTTGATAAATATGTAGAACATCTAGAACTTTCTACTTCCTTCAATATATTTTTAATCATACATTTACCCCCCCCCTAAATTAAGACGGTATAAATTTTAACATAATAATTAGATCCTGAATCCGTGATGGATTGACATCGACTTTGACTTTTTTGCTGGTTTTATGGATGTGTGATCCACCATTCCCTTTTTATGTTTAAAACAGATGTCATCTTCACTCTCAGAAATGAAATAAATATCTTTTTTAGGTATACCCGAGTTCGACAGTTTTGAGGCCATTTTAGGCAAATGAAAATGGCCAAAATGCTGTTATATCAAGGATTTCGCGATACGGATCCTAGAAAAAAACGCTTAATTTCATAGGCACACGACTTGACAATTTATCCTTTTAAAAAAGCCCAATATCGTTTATAATATAGGCATGTACATACGGCGAGTAACACGCAAAAACAAAGATGGAACGACCGTGGCGTATCTCCAGCTTGCTCACAACGAATGGGATCCGAAGGCCAAATATGCGAAAGCGAAGGTGATTTATTCGTTTGGGCGCGAAGACGAGGTGGATCGCGCTGTCTTGGAGCGTCTGGCCAAAAGCATTTCGCGATTCCTTTCTCCTGAGCAGGCTTGGGAAATCGAGACGTTGACAGGAGAAGTGTCGGATGACTTTCAGTTTCAATCAAGCAAACGCCTTGGTGGCGCTTGGCTTTTGGATCAGCTCTGGAGACAACTGGGATTGGGAGAGATTCTCCACTCCTTGTTTGCCTCCCGACATCATCAGATTCCGTTGGAACGGCTGATTTTTGCCATGGTGGCGAATCGTGCCCTTCATCCGTCAAGCAAGTTGGCGATGGAGGAGTGGGTGGAGAAAGACGTGCATATCCCTCATCTTCCCCAAGTCGCCAGCCACCAGTTGTACCGGGCGATGGATGAGCTGCTGGCCGTGCAGCCGGAATTGGAACGCCAAGTGTTCCATGCCGTGGCCGATTTATTGAACCTGGAAGTCGATTTGATTTACTTTGATACGACTTCGTCGTACTTCGAAGTGGATCCATCCGAAACACCAGAAGGAGAATCGCTTCGAAAGCAGGGGTTTTCCAAAGATAAGCGTCCCGATTTGGTCCAAATCGTCATTGGACTGGCCGTTACCCGGGAAGGAGTCCCCATTCGCGCTTGGGTATGGCCTGGCAATACGATGGATATGACGGTCATCAAACAGGTGAAACAAGACTTGATTGGCTGGAAGCTTGGGCGTGTGATCAGCGTGATGGACCGCGGATTTTCGTCTGAAGAGAATTTGCGAATCTTGCAACAGGCCGGGGGACACTACATTGTCGGCGAAAAAATGCGGTCCGGCAAAGCCGCCGTCGAAGAGGCCCTAAACCGTCGCGGGCGCTACCAACAAGTTCGCGAGAACTTGCATATCAAAGAAATCATCGTGGGCGACGGAGAAGCGCGTCAGCGCTATGTTCTCGTGTACAATCCCAGCGAAGCCGAACGCCAACGCAAGGAGCGGGAAACGCTGCTCGAATCGCTGAAAGAAGAGTTGGAAGGGCTTCGACAACTCCCCAACGAAGCCCATCATAAGGCCACCTGCCGGCTGCGTTCCCATCCGTCCTACGGAAAATACTTGCGTCAATTGAAGGATGGAACGCTTCGCATCGACAAGCAAGCGGTTCGTGAAGCGGAAAAGTACGATGGCAAATATCTCATCCGAACCTCCGATGACACCTTGTCTGCCGAGGATGTCGCGCTCGGGTATAAGCAACTGGTGGATATCGAGCAGGCCTTTCGGACGTTGAAATCAACACTCGAGCTGCGCCCCATGTATCATCGCTTGGAAGACCGTATCCGGGCGCATGTGCTGCTCAGTTGGCTGGCTCTCTTGCTGGTTCGGATCGTGGAGATCCGAACTCATGAATCGTGGCCGAAAGTAAGAGACGAATGCGAGCGTCTCATGCTTGGACATTTTTCTTCAAAAAACGGCGACCTTTATCAACGAACCGAACTGACGGCCAAACAGGCTCAACTCTTTGCGGCTCTAGGGATGGAGCCTCCTCCGAAGATTCTAGGCATCCATCCTCGCCCCTAGATACACGCCTAAAGTATGCCCAAATCCCTCTGATCCCTTTTGTATCAAAGGATCAGAGGGATTTTGTTTGCCTAGTCGCTGTCGAACTCGGGGTATATAAACCAAAGAAAAAACAAAAAAGGACAGAGGGTTAGGATGAGTACAGAATTGCGAACAATCGTTCGTTATGCTCCTTCTCTCCATTTTATGTAAATGTTCAGAAGGGGCTCGCTATAGCCACTCCTTCGCGTCAGTTTCATCCAGATCTGTCGTGATCGGCGGACGAGTCGACCTGCCATCGTGATCACCGTCTGAATAATCGTCTTGATGCGACGGCGTTTCACTTTATGATGTAATGGATGTCTCGGATCGCTTAATAGATCTTGTCCAATCAGACGAAGAAGGTTGTACACGAATGCTCCCATGACCAACACGAGCGCATTCGTTTTCATCTTCCCTGATGGAAGCCGCTCTAAATCTAAGTCGCTTTTCAGTTCGCTATGAAACTGTTCGCATGTCGCATGATCGTGATACAATGCGAGCACATCACTCATTCGAACATGCTCGTATCCTTCGAGGCGCACCCAGTAGCTTTCGACTTCGTAATTAGGAACGAGCATCAGCTGTCCATTTCGTTCCATCGTTCGTTCCGTCACTTGGGTGACTTGAACGTACGTATACGTGTGTCCATCAATTGCTGCGGTCTGTGGAAGGCATAACTCATACGTTTGTACTCCTTCGGTTTGTCCATCATCGATGCGTCTGCCCTTTTGCGAAGCGATCTGGAACCAAAGCGCTTTCGATTCTCGGCGTAAGTTTCGCTTGATGACAAAGTCCACGTCTTCCTTTAGACATACGTGCACATTCGCTTCCGCATCGTTTCCTGCATCCATGCGGACAAGCAGACGAGACGAGGTCAGCGGACGAGCTCGATGGATGGCGGTAGTTAAAAACGAAGGCATGTTGTCTTGTACATGTTGTTTCCCTGGACGCAGCTCGGCATGAACGATATACCCTTCCTTCCCTGCGTACGCAAACAACGGCGTAAAACCGTCAAATCCTTTATACGTTCGACTCACTCCTTCTTTCTTCGTATCGGAGTTGTCAAATGGGGAAGCATCTATATCAAGGGGAAGCCATGTCGTTTTCCCTTTCGCCCAACAAGGGGACAAGGTAGCGTGTTGTCGAACCAACAGACGCATCGATTCCTCCCAAATGATGGTTTCGGTCATCGGAAGACAAGCGAGCTGATCGAGACGCTGTCGCAACGTTGGGGAGGAAGGTACGTGCCGAATGCCCATTGATGTCGAAAAGATATCGTCCTGACGATACGCTTCGATATGATCAAAATCCGTTTTTCCTGTGGCAAGCAAGCCGATCATCGAGCGAATGACATCGCTATGGGAAATGTGCACATCTCGACGAACCGTTGGGAGCCGAAGGGCGTTTACTCGTTTATCCAGTTTCGTTTGGTGCAGTAAGTAGCCCACGAGAGCAAGCCCAGCACTTGGAGTAATCGCTTCATCTGTCAATACAAACCGAATCGGGAAATCTTTCATCACATTCACCTACTTGATGAAGAATCGTCAACGTCGTTTTCCCTTATCGTATCAACGGTTTGCATCCATTGTAAAGATGTTTTGTCACGGATTCAGGTAGATTTAATTAATTTTACAAGCATAAATTTATTAAAAATAAATCCGTTATCACCAAACTCCCCATTACAAACATTAATTTGGAAGACAAGTGAGCCAATGACCAAAGACAACGTTTGCTGTTTTTTTAACTATAACAAATAAAAGTAAAATACTTAGATGACAAAATATCTATTCAGCGTACAAAAAAAATTAAGATAAACCTACGAACTAGGAACTTTTTCACCATATTTGGAATACAATATCTCCCAAAATTCAGAAGGCTTATAATTAAATGTCTTTATTCCGTATTGAGTTTCCTTTGTATATTTTTTAGATCTTAAAAGATAACAAACTCGTTTTGCTCGACTGATACAAACAAAAAACACTCTGCGGTCTTCGCTTAATTTCCTTGGATCTCGTTTATTTTTATATGACGGAAAGTGATCATCCTCCATCCCCAACAAAATAACCACCTCAAATTCCAATCCTTTTGAGCCATGCCTTGTAGTAATAGTCACCTGATCTTCCGGCTTTCCTAATTTACTAAATTTATCCAAATTGTAATTAGAGAATTCACCTTTAGTAGATGTTTTGATTAATTGCTTTAGATTATCAACTTCATCAGGATAAATATGAGAATCTTTTAAGAGCGATAACAGTTCAAGGTTATGAATCACAAATGTTAACCATTTGCTTAAGCAATGGTTGTGCTTTATGCTTGAAGTTAAAACATCAAATAATTTTCTTCTAAAAAAAATCAATTCATTTGTAATGATAAATTTCTGATGCTGTCTATTAAGATGAATCCAAAATTCAACTAAATCATCGAATGATTCTTTGCTTTTATCTATACACCATAAAGCGCAACGTTCTAGCCACATAACTACATCAGTCCGTTGAAATTCAAACTTTGTTATATAATACGGAATTCCCTCGCGACTCAGAATAGCTCCAAGCTCTTTTGCTTGGTTATTATAACCAACCATAATCGCTATTTCCTCTAAAGGTATTCCAGCTTTCATGCAGGAAGGGATTATTTCTTTTGCAACTTTAACATATTGATCATACATTTCTTCTTCACATGTAATAAAATGAAATTCGGCATTTTCGTTTAACCTTGCTCCAGCCTTATACTCTCGCTTATCTCCAAGTGCTAATTCTGAAGCATCAATAATATCTTGATTACTTCTATAATTAGTTTTCAATCTCACTTTATTGATATTTGGTAAACCATATAATTCATTTAAGTAATCAGGAATTGCTCCATTATAACTATGTATAGATTGATCAGGATCCCCTACCGCAAAGAATTTTATATTTGTATTCTTCAACAGGGAAAGTACCATCTCATGAAGTGGTTTTCCAAGATCTTGATACTCATCAATTAGTATCCAAGGAAATTTTGCTTCCAAACACCTTCTTACATATTCATGATTTTGAATTAGTAAGGTGGCATATTTTACAATGTCAACAAAATCAACAAAACCTTCAGCATGAAGACGTTTTTCATACTCAATAGCCACTTTTAAAGCGAGATCATATGTAGGAATTTCCACCTCACTAATCCCTTTTATGTTAAGTGTTCTTTCCTTGTCCATATCTTCAATTCTTATATTTGTGTTTTCTAATTGAAAGTCCTGAATTATTTTTTTAAAAAGAGATTTCTTCTTTTTTTCAGCTACAATCTTTATAGGTAATGGTATATCGTAATTGTATAAGTGAGCGAACGGAGAAATAATTTCCGAAATACAGAACGAATGGACTGTACCCAAAAAAACATTCTCTCGTTTCTGATATCCTAAGTCATTTAAGCGATCTTTGAATTCTTTTGCAGCTGCCCTACTGAATGTAACGCAAGCTAATCCTCGCGGAGGTTTAATTTCTTCCATTAATAATTTCATTATTTTTAAAGTCAATACTGTTGTCTTGCCACTACCTGGTCCTGCAATAACGACAGTATTATTTTCTGATAAAAAAGCTTCGTATTGATCTTTATCTTTTTTAATTTGATTCAGTTTTTCCTTAAATAAATCCATTGTTAAATCTCACTCACTCTTTTATAAATTTCATCAATTGCGTTCTTTATATAATCTGGAATTTGTTCCTTTATACATATACTAGATAACCGTTGTGCAAAACGCCCTTTTCCAATATTATCTTCAATTTTTCTTAAGCATTTAAAATACTCTCCTTGATCTAACTCTTCTGCAAAGTTTCTTTTTTGTTTATCGCCACCAGTAGTCAACTCATTAAATACTTCACAGATTATTTTCTTAGCATCTTGATTACTTTGACTTTTCTCCATAATATCTACTTCTAAAGTGTAGTTTCCAACAAAAAATCCTTTCTCGCTAAATGCATCCCTTTGTTTTTTTAAGCAAGAAGGGAGTTGACTTTGTTCAATCTTTTGTAAATCTATGATTAATTCAGCAATTTTCTCAAGCCCTAAAAATCCATAGGACTTATGACTTCCATCATGTAAAACATGATATTCTTTTTTTGCATCTTCCTTCATTACATAATAATCACCGTCTGTAATTACAACATAAGGGATTCCTAATACATCCAAAAATTTCACATAAGGTTTAAAATTAGTACAGTTAATGTTACATACTACAATTCCTTTTTGATCTAAAGGTTTTCCCATTAATTCAGCAAATCTCGGTATTAAATACTCTTCCGCAATCCCCTCAACTAATATAACACCTTTACCAAAATATATTTCGCCACGTTTAACATCAAGATATCTCTCAAGATCCCTTTTTTCTAAGGAAGTAAGGTTAATATTTGAACTGGTATAAACTTTTGTTCCACTACTTGTCCAGCGCATATGTACAATTGAGTCAATCGGAGCAACTGAAGTAATATGTGGTGAATGTGTCGTCATAAGAACCGAAGAATTTCCATGCATAACGTCCTTGTAGATAATTCTCTGTAATGTAGGGTGAAGATGTGCTTCTGGCTCTTCAATAGCTAAAATGGTAAATCCTTGATTAACCGGGTTATATGTATCCATAAAAGAATATAGTTGTTTTATCTCATCATTCGATAAGTCACTTTTTAAAAAATAATTGCCGTTCCCATTTTCTTCGTAAGAAGAAATAAGGATTTCTCTTCCCTCTTTTTTGGATAGTTCTTCAAATTTTTCTTTTTTTAAAAACGTTGGTATTGTTCTATCCTCTAATTGCAAAAGAATTAATGCAATATACAATATATTGTTTATTCCTAAACTAGTCTCGCTTGTAGGTCTTTTTTTATCTCCCATCATTAGTTTAAGGGTATTTAAAATGCGATTTGGATCGATATCAATCGTTTCCAACGATACAATTGAATCTGGTTGAACACCAATAATTTTTTTGAACCGTGTATTAATTTTATTAGTTAAATCTTTTATTTCATCTAATGTTAAAACTTCATCACTTTTCTGTTTAAGCTTCTCAGCAAGCTCTTTAAGTTCTGTTTTGTCAATTTCATATTGTTTAAGTAGCTGGTTAATAGGAGATTTTCGTGAATTTCTCAATTCGCTCTCCACATCACGAATTGCATTAATAATCCTCATATTAAGATATTTTCGATGGCTATGTTTGAAAATTTTATCAGGTTTATCTCCTTGAAAAATGATGTATTCATAATCTTTAGTTCCATCCTCTTTTTCAACAGGATAATAGCGGTAAGTTAATCTTAACGTTGGTGGAGCGTCAGAAACAGTAGCATCTGATAAAACTGACAAAATATTTTTGTTATGTTCGAACCCGCGAATTTCTATAACTATTTCAATTTCTTCACCTTTTTCCATAGGATTTTCGATACCCTCATAAAAATCTGATTCAGTCAAATAACGATCTTCATCGGATAGTGTTGGGTCTAATATTAGCTGAATTGCTTTTAAAAAATTGGTTTTCCCTACATTATTTTCACCAATAATGACTTGTTTATGACTTAAAGAAATATCTACACTTTGGAAATTTCTAAAATTCTTTATTTTTACCCTCGAAATGTATGGAGAATTCATCGTCTTTCCCTCCTCAAAAATTCAACCTCTAACTAACAGTAATTATAAACTCATTTAGAAAAAAAAGTAATATTTACCTAGACTAATAAAATAAGCCAAGATTACATACATAAATTTACTAGAGTAAACACTACATTACCGAACTCCTTTACTTCCATTACTACCCCGACACCGAACTTCCGATCACGAACGTGAATTCACGAAATTACAAAGAGTTCGAAACTCCTTGATACCAAAGGGGACAAGCCTTCTTTTTGTCCCACTTAGTTCGGCAAAGGGATAGTTGAGGGATCACTGAACTATCTCCTTACCGAACTGCAAATTCTTAGATTTTCCTTGTTACTACTCCAAAACCGAACAATTTTGCTTGTTCGCCTAATCTAATTTTGAATCAAGGTAAATTTATGATCATAACATTAGTGATGTAACTTTATTTTAGTCGCTAAAAAACAAGGAAGTTCTCTCCTCCTTGTTTAAAGTTGTAATGAGAATAGAATTGGATCTTGTTGTTTAGTTTCGATTTCTTTTTCTAATTCTCATTATTCAGTTTTAAGCATTGACACGGTATTGCACTAACATATTCTTCAACGCAGTTGGTCTAATCATCTTTGACATTGGATCGATAAGATGTAACAGTAATACTTAACCAACCTAATTACCGAGTTTACAAATCTCCTCTATCCAAATAACCGAGAACTTTTAAAAAAGGACTTTCTTGTCCATAATAAAATTAGGACAAACCCCAGCTTGTCCCTTGAAATCAAAGGTTTTTCTTGAATTTCAGTCGTATCAATATCGGTAATTTGGGGTTAATTCCGATCGGGTCCTACCCTTAATTACCGAGAAAAATTGCTTTACCTACCAATATATGCACCTAATCACCGAGATATGTTATTACATAAATAAAAAATCTCCTGCAAATGAGGAGATTTTTGTATCATTTATCATCTAAATTGAAGCGTAGTTTACATTGCAAATGTCCTTTTTTATTAACCATGATTTCTTCAAATAAATACAGGAACAATGCTCGCATATCTTCATTGCAGCTAGAGACAGGCGCCTGAAATTGTTTTAAATGATCTTTAATTAAATTTTCATTTTTTTGAACCCCTTCTAAGAATTTCATTTTTGCCTCTTTTTCCTCAATCCAACGTTCAATTTGATGAACTTTGTTTAGGATTCGATCTTTTGTAATGATCAATATTTTGATGTGAGGTTCCTTTTCTTCCTCCCTTTTAAAGGCTTTTTCAATTTCAATATCGCAAAGCTGGAGTTTTCGTTTTTCTGTTTGCCATGACACTTTTAAATCCTCAATACTTTTCATGATGCTGCTAATTTCTGTTTCCACTTTTTCCTGAACAGCCGAGATCAGTTTCTCCGTATCTATACCTTGATAACTTTTGAATACTTTTAATACCGTTTGATGTGCATCATCTGCATCTATTTTATAATTGCATGATTTGCATAAATACACTTTCTTTCCATATACTTTTCCCTGGTTGCTCGTCGTTCGCTGATCTTTTCCAATTAACCCCCCATTACAATTTTGGCACTTTAACAAACCTGTTAACAGAAAAGATGTTTTAAAGTGTTTCGGTGGAATTTTTCTCTCGTTCTTTGTTTTGTATAGATTCCAGCAATATTCCCATTCTTCAATCGTTAAAACCGCCGGAATAAGTGGACTTTTTTTCATTATCCACTCACTTCTGTCTTTTAACGCATTGTGTTTCTTTTCGTGTTTTCTTCTGATTGCGATATAACCTGCATAAAAGGGATTCGTAATGATGTTTTTCACGTGGTCTTTAGTCCATGCTTTTCCACGATAACTGTTTTCAGGAAGCTGTTTGGCAATAGATGAAAAACCATGATGATTTTTATATAACTCAAACACTTTTTTCACCAATTCTATTTCAGCTTCCACTATATCAAACTTTTCGGTTCCTCCTTCCTTTTTGGAAGTATACTGATACCCAAACGGAGCTCTGCCACCTGTCCATCGTCCATTTTTCGCCAACGTTTCAATTGCATTTTTTGTATTGATCCGGATTTTATCCAGCTCATATTTGGCTACTCCATCTTTAATCGCTCTAAAAATGGTGTCGCCAAAATCATATAAACTTTCTGTTTCACTTTCGATGATTGGGATATCTATATACATGCTCATTGAAAAGTTAACCTTCGCATAAGCGGTGCCCACTCCGGTTATACTGCTCCTAAGGAAAAGTATGGAAAAGGAGCGGAATTCTGCATGAAACGTCTCAAAATCACCAACGATCATGGATGGACACCTCGGACACTTCGCAAACAGGAACGGAAAATCAAAAACACCCTTCTTCGCCAACGGGTGATGGCGGTTCGCCTGGTCATGGAAGGCTATTTGGGCAAAGAGGTGGCCTCCATGGTCAACGTGTGCCGACAAACTGTTTCCCATTATGTGTCGCTGTTCAACGAAGGCGGCCTTGAACTCCTGCTTCATCGGGATTTCGCCCCCGGGCGAGAGCCGTTTCTCACCGAAGAACAGCAGGAAAAGATCAAACAGCTTGTGTTGACCACTACTCCCGCGGAACTGGGCTGGGACGTCGCTTCGGCGTGGAACACCAAACTCCTGCAATCCTATGTCGCAAAGCAATTCGGTGTTTCCATTTCCCGCGAAGCGCTGCGAAAACTCCTGCACCGCAAAGGGCTGTCGTGGACACGACCGACGTACACACTGGCGAAAGGAAATCTGGATGAGCAAAAACAATTTGAAAAACAAATGGATCTGATAAAAAAAACTTGATCACCAAGGAGACAGAAGATGCTGTTCTTCTGTACATCGATGAAACCCATATCCGCTCTTACCATGTCTTGCGGTCCACATGGTCGGAAGTCGGCCGCCAAAAACAAGTGTCGACGTTTGGCCATCATGCCCACGTATCGCTGTTTGGCGCGGTCAACGTCCATGATGGTGAAACGGTGCTTCATCAAACGACCGCTGCCAATGCCGCGACGTTCTTGGATTTCTTGAGAATGCTCAAACAGCGCTATTTAGACCGTCTCATGGTTTTGGTGTTGGATAACGCCCGCATTCACCATGCCAAAATGGTCAAGGAGTTTTTGCGGGAAGAAGGGCAGTGTTTTCACTTTATTTACCTTCCTCCCTATTCGCCACAGCTGAACCCGATCGAACGCTTATGGAAATGGCTGAAAGATACGGTGATTGCCAATGTATTTCACAAGGATCGCAACGATATCATTCAAGCCATTACTCGGTTTGTCAACTACATCCACGAACGTCCGGAGGAAGTGCTGCAGCGCTTAGGGTGTGCAGGATGAGAAGTTAACTCTTTATGTTGCATGTATATAATATATGCATCGTTGCGCGTATCAGATCATGTTCTTCAGGTATGCGTGCAATACGGGAATGTGAGTAGATAATAACGAAGTCAAATTTCTTTTCATAAGCTGCAGCAATCAATCGCTTATATCCTTCACGATCTTTTTTTCGTGAAGACACTCCCTCGTCCAGAATTTCCTCCACAATTGTACACTGATATTTTTCGGCTAAATCATAGGCGCTACGACGCTGTGTTTCCATTGTCTGCTTATGCGTGGAATGCCGACCATAAAAAACCCCTTTCATGCCTGGTGTCAAAATCTTAGATAAGTCCAATTTCTTCCCTTCCCTCCAATCCTGTAAATAATGGATGACGGAAAATAATTTCAATTTTCTCTTTACTGACCCGAACACGAGAGATAATGTCCTGCAGCAATTCTATTTTTTGATCGTCTTCCATGTCCGGATCAATCATTTTCAACGATGATTCCTGTTTCCAATCATGTATCGTCTTAAACTTTTCGTTCATTTCGAAAATCCTGGATTCTAATTCGGATTTAACAAACAAGCTTTGTTCATATTTCTTTAACATCTGTAACATCGACTTGTTTAATTGAAGTTCTTCTTCCTTTGCCAGAGCATGCTCCACTCTCTGTACCATACTTTCCTCTAACTGTTTCAGTTCACGGTCAATTTGCTTAATGGCTTCGATATATCCCTTCGTTTCTCCCTTGTATATTTTCTCAATAACCTCCGCAAATTGCGTATGAATAATTTGGTTAAAGAACTCATTCGCATGTTCAATAACTGTGTTTTCTAACCAATCTTTTGATGCTCGCACTTTGGAATGGTTTTTACATTTATACACTAAAAACGTTTTACCCTTTAATTGATGTGGCTTGCCATGCATTACTTGATTACATTCATCACAATAAACAAGCTCTTTTAATAAAAATACATGGTTTTCATTTTGATTTTCTTTTGATTTTTTGCGTCTCTTTACAACCTTACTCATTTTCTTTTGAACGTTTTCCCATACTGTTTCATCGACAATCTTAAGATGCGGCACATCTTTTTCAATTTCTTCTCCCTTTATGTGAGATATTCTTTTTCCTTTGTAAATAGGGTTTGTAAGAACGTTTTGCATATTAGAATAGTTCCATTCCTTATTATCTTTAAAGCGCAGTCCCAATTCGTTTACTATCTCTACAAATTTTGTGAGGGAGCTAAAATCTTTTTGCAAAAATAAATCATAAACGTTTTGGATTGTCTTTACTTCCTCTTCAACTAAAATCCAATCAGACTCCTCCTTATCCTCTTCAGGATCCTCTCGGGGTGATCGATACCCAAATGGAATACGTCCCCCAGCATGTTTTCCTTCTCTTGCTACAGTTACTTTAGAATCTTGCAATTTTTGAACCAATTTTTCAGCATCTTCCTGGTTCATGGCGGCGACAATCCGTTCAATTAATTCAGCCTCCGCCGTATACATCATAGGAAATTCAAAGTCCGCTGCGAAAATGACATTTATCTTATGCTGCCTTAGTAAATCATATAAACTCATATACTGTTGTACATTCCGTGCCAAACGGCAACGGCTGTACACAATTAAATTTTTTACGCGCCCCTTTTTTATTTCCTCGATTAGCTGCGCCATGCCCTTTCTCTCTTCCATTTTCTTTTTTCTGGCGGACGTTTCTCGATCCATAAACTCATCATCGATCAATAAACGGTTTTTTGCTGCTACCTCACGCACATGCTGCATTTGCATTTCAATGGATAACTTCTGCTTTTCTTTGCTAATCGAGTTGCGGTAATAAGCAACCGTTTTCAATCATCCAACACCTCCAACTCCCTTTTCGTTTCTTGTCTGTTCTGTATTTGCTTCAAAATAATATCTGTGTACAAGTCAAACCACTTTTCCGCTGCCTCTGGATCATGAACATATTGAATAGAAACGACTTGGCAAGTTACTTTTGGGATTTTTCCTTTCATTCCTATCTCTCCTCAAAAAATTTATGATGTTTTCCTAAAACTTAAGCTTACAAACAGGATTTTTTTGGATGAATGTTGAAATACAATAAAGCCTTTGTTTCTAACCAAACTTGTATTTCTTTGAAAATACATGCGTCTAGCCATTTTTATGGAGGAATTCGAATATGTTGCAACATATAGGAGAACGAATTCGTGTGCTAAGAAAACAAAAAGGAATCAGTTTAAATGCTTTCGCTGAACGGTTAAATGTTTCTCCCGCTTATCTCAGCAATTTAGAAACGGGTAAAACAGATACCATTCAGCTTTCACTTCTCGAAAAACTTCAAGAAGAACTCTCACTCCTTCCTGTTGAAACAACACATTCCAGTGATAGCGAATTCGATATTCGGATCCAGCATGTCATGAAACAACTAAAGGAATTGGAACAAAAGCACCCTGAAGTCGCTGATTACCTCCTTTCCACACTGGAACGAGGAGTTCATTTGTTTTTAAATGAAAACTCCACTCGCTAATTTTATGATGAACAAATTTTGGTAATTTTATTCATAATAATAAACATCTGTTCATAATAATGAATAAAATTAACAAAAAAGGAGAGCCTAACCATCGACCGGTTGGCTCTCTTTTTGTTGGAAGGCAACTTGAATCTGTTTGGCTTGTTCCTGACCGATTTCTTTATGCAATAGGTGATGAATTGCGCTTCCCTTAAACTTCTGTTCCCATGCAACCATTTTTTCTTGGATCATTTGAGCAACGGGGTGGCTATGAAGATCGTGGATGTCGTCAAATGAAAATTTTCCTAAACTGCTATTTACGGAGAAGCGAACTTTCACATCTTCCATCGGTATTCCCCCTTTGCTCATACATATGCGAAGAATGGGATAGGACAACCCTGTTAATCGTTCAAACTCATTGTTTGGTTCATCCACACATATATATGGGATATGGGACAAACAGTGTTGGAGGCAATCTGTATGAAAGACACTTTTCAAGAAAGATCGATTGCTTTATATTGCCGCGTTTCTACGGACGAACAAGCTCGGGAAGGGATTTCGCTCGATGAACAACAAGAACGGCTAAAAGCTTATTGCCGAGCCATGGGATGGAGTGAAGAACCTCTACTTTTTATAGATGACGGTTATTCTGCTAAGAATCTTGATCGTCCGGAATTAAATCGTTTATTAAAGGAAGTAAAAAAGGGGACGATTTCCAAAATATTAGTCACGAAATTGGACCGTTTGAGCCGACGACTATTGGATCTTTTGAAATTAATTGATATGTTCCAGGAGCATAACGTTTCATTTATTTCGATTAGTGAATCGTTTGACACCAATACTCCATCCGGTCGTCTCACCTTACAGGTTTTAGGTGCGGTTGCTGAGTTTGAACGAGAACGAATTCGGGAACGTGTTTTTGAAAACATGCTGCACGCAGCCAGACAAGGAAAATGGTTAACACAAAGCCCTTACGGTTATCGGTTACAGAATAAAGAGTTGGTTATTTATGAACCGGAAGCACAAATCGTTCGAAACGTTTATGATTGGTACCTTAATAAAGGGCTCGGCTACTATGCGATTGCTAAAAAGCTAAATGAAGAAGGAATACCTTCTCGTCAGAAAAAAGAATGGTCGATTCGGGCTATTAAACTAATGCTTACGAATCCCGTATATAAAGGAACCCTGGTTTGGAACCGCATGGATTCCAGTAAATCGAAGCGGGTAAAAAAAGATGACGCTGATTGGGTTGTCCTTGAAGACGCTTGTCCAGCTATTATTGATCAAGCTACATGGGAACAAGTACAAAAAAGAGTAAATAAAAAACAAATGGCACCTCGAGCACAGACAAGTCCGCATTTGCTTGGTGGACTATTAAAATGCGGCAGATGTGGTTCAGGAATGAGCATTGGTTGGTCAGGTTCAGCGAAAAATCGCTATCGCGTTTACCGTTGTTCCGCTAACAAAAACAAAGGAACGTGTACAAGCAAACAGTACCGCGCTGACGATGTGGAATCATGGTTTAAACATGGGTTATTAAAGTTAGCCGATTCGATTAACTCCCAAATGATTCCTCATCTTATTCAAAAGGCTGCTGAAAACGAAGAGAGCACAATCGAGCAAAAAATTCGAGCCGCCAAAAACCGTTATAAACGAAAAGTGGAAGCGTACACGGCAGGACTCATTGAGTTAGAGGATTTAAATGAAGAAAAAAAGCGGATGGAACAAATCATTGCAGAAGCTCAAAAAGCGGAAAATGCTTCTTTAGTGGATGTAAAAAAGCTTGAGGCAATGGTGAAAGAAAAAATAAACAATGTGATCGATGCAATCGATGTTTTACCAGTCCCGGAAGCAAAATCATTAATTAAAACGATTGTTGAAAAAGTGATTTTACTTGATGAAAAGGATATTGAAATCGTATTAAACATTCAGTAAATGGAGTTGACAGCATGAAACCGATCACCTTACGCCAATTGCTCGATACTAATCAATTTCAGAATCTGCTTCATCTAAAAAAAGAACTGATCTCTTACAAAAATTCGGGTGTCATTTTTTATAAAGAAGTGATGAGTTCGCTTGAAATCGACACGCCATTCGAGTTGTATTTTGTGTTGTCAAAAGGAGGAATTGAATACGAGAACGCATTCCCGATGCCAATTAATTTTTACAGAGAGTATTTAACATATAACCGTCCTCTAGAGTACCTTGCGTTTTTTTATCAAGAATACTACGGAACAAAAAACATCCCATCCGACCGATTTTTTCAAACATTAAACGTTTTTCAAGCCAAAAAATATGTTTGGTTTTACAACTCACGAGAGGACGGTAAGTATGGATTGGGTACCGTTTGATACATCACTAGAAAAACATCCCAATAAAGCTTTGATCACCTATATGGCAAGACAGTTTGATATCGAACCGGTACTGATGCACCACTTGTTTATTCACGGCATCGACAATTGCGAAAAAGTATCACGATTCATATTTCCGACCATAGATGATTTTCATGATCCATTTCTGATGAATGACATGAAAAAAGCGATTATACGCATTATTAAAGCCTTGACGCAAAAAGAAAAGATTTTCATTTATGGTGATTATGATGTAGATGGAATGACAGCAACGGCTATCCTGTACAAAGCTTTAAAGAAATTTAAAGCAGATGTCCAGTATCGATTGCCACTTCGTAGCGAAGGTTACGGTTTGTCACCGAAAGCAATGGAAAAAGTTCCGGAAGATGTCTCTTTAATTATTACAGTAGACAATGGATCAAGCGCCCACCCTGCCATGGAAGTGGCAAAAAGAAGAGGCATGGATGTCATTGTTACGGATCATCACGAAGTTTTAGGTCCGCATCCCGACTGTTATGCGTTTATTAATCCAAAGCGTCATGACAACACTTATCCTTTCCCGCATCTGGCAGGTGCGGGAGTCGCTTTAAAAGTCGTACAGGCACTATTTATGGCAGGAAAAATTCCTTGGGATAAACATGTTTACGAATTTATTGAGTTTGCGACATTAGGTACGATTGCGGATCTAATGCCTCTCAAAGGAGAAAATCGTATTATTTGTAAACTTGGATTGCAAAAAATGAACTATACACCAACCCCTGTATTAAAAAAACTCTTTGAAATGTTACGAATTAAATATGTCGATAGTTCCACCATTAGCTTTCAAATTGGACCGATTTTTAACTCGTCGGGACGAATTGGAGATCCAAACGAAGCTGTCGATATCCTAGTCAACCCTTTATGTACAAAAGCAGATCTTTACGCATTAATTACTTTAAATAAAAAGCGGCAACAAATGACAAAAGAACAATTCCAACGTATTGAGGAACAAATTATTCAAAATCAATGGTACAAACAAAATGTTATTGTTGTTTGCGATGATTTTCACAGCGGAATTATCGGTCTCATTGCTGCAAAAATAGCCAATAAATTCAAAAAGCCAGCGATTGTGATTTCCTTGACAGGAGCCGGTTCTGCCAGAAGTGTAAATGCGACGGATTTTTCCATGATTAATGTGATTAAGAAATGCTCCCATTTCTTAACCAAATACGGTGGTCATCGAGCCGCTGCTGGTTTTTCGATTAAACCCGATTTTGATCATATTCATGCTTTTAGAGAAGCGATTCAACTAGCAGCCTTAGACGAACCGCCACTAACTCCAAAATTAAAATATATTAGTACAATTCCCTTACATCAGTTCCCTATGCATATTTTTGATGACTTAGGCGTTTTAGAACCATTCGGAATGTCATTTCCAAAGCCGTTGTTTTATTGCTCACCGCTGGTAATCAAGCAATTCCAAGTATTCGGAAAAAACAATGAACATTTAAAATTAATAACAAATGAAAAAAAAGCCATTGCCTTCTTTAAAGGAGCAATGGCAAACAAACTCCAACAACAATCGTTAGCTGAATGTCTTTACACTCCTAGCTGTCCGATAAAAAAAGATTTTTTAATTCATGATCTTCGTTTCATCCAATAACAAAAGAGCCTTGGAAAAAGTTAAATACAATTAACAAAATATACTGTTTTTTGCAGAGGAGGACATAACCCACAACGAGGGGCTGTACATTGACAGAATGGTATATGGAAATAACACAATTGTATTTGGATCTAACTCTAGTGGCAGATTTATTTTGGTTCGCTATGAATCCGAGAATAATCTGCCACTTTTATATATACAAAGTGATTACATAATACCCGTGGTGCTAGATAAAATCGAGTAAGCATAAAAATAGCCCTTGCTTGTGGATCTCCTGTAGAATGAAAGTGTTATCCAACATTCGAAAGGAGAATCCCCATGCAAGAGCACTTTCATTTTACTACAGATCAAGCAAAGATTCAAAAACAATATGCAGTCATTTTCTTTTTTGTTTCTGCCCAGCTGTCACAAATTCAATTCTATCTTCAACGTCGCAATCGTCATTTGGTGAAACAAGAAGATACGGTGATCATTGCTATTCATCTTTTAGGAAAGCTGCTTGGCTTCTCTTCCGAACGTGCATGGCATCGCTTTGTGACTGGGAACTTGTTTACGGATGGACATTTTCTCGAACGTTCTCGATACAATCGCCGTTGTCGAGCGCTGCGCTTTGCGATCAAATGGATCCGCCATGAACTGGCGAAACGCGGCCAACATCATGCCTATGCCGTGGTCGATAGCTTGCCGTTAGAGTTGTGCCATGCTGCGAGAATGCATCGTGTCAAACGGTTTCAAGGGATCGCCGACATCGGGTATTGCGCTTCAAAAAAGCAATGGTACTACGGGTTGAAACTGCACCTTCAAGTGACCGATCAAGGTTTGCCAATGGGATATGTGGTGACGGAAGCATCCTGCCACGATCGAATCGCAGCCGAAAGCGTGATGACCCAAATTCCTCATCCCTATAACCTCGGGGACAAAGGGTTCATTAGCCGTGACTTGCAAAAAAGGCTGTACGAAGAATACCAAATGGCGCTTTGGACTCCGTCTCGAAAAAACCAGAAACATCGCCCGTCCGAGGCATGGGAGAAGTGGATCCAACAAAAACGCAAAGTGATCGAGACGGTGTTCTCGGTTCTGGTTGACCAATACCGGATCACAGAGATTCGAGCGAATTCCATGATCGGATTTGAAGTAGCGCTCGACGGCATATTGTTAGCCTATTCGCTGGTCACACTAGGGCTAGTTGAGTTCTAACGCTCAACTAGCACCACGGGTTACATAATATAAAATTCATAATCAGTCTATACCTACAACTGGACTGCGACGCTCAAGCAATACCACATCACGCCATACCCCATTTAACTTTCCTATACGTTGTCGGATACCAACTTCACGAAATCCAACACTTTGATGTAAACGTAAACTTGGTATGTTTTCAGGGAAAATCCCTGCTGTTAATGTCCAAAATCCTTTTGCCTCGGATTCTTTGATCATAGCTTGTAGAAGTTTTTTTCCCACTCCTTTTCCCCGACTCACATCTCGAACATACACACTCACCTCTCCCACCCCTTCATACACGCAGCGATCCGATACTTTACTTATCTTACACCAGCCTTGAATGCCTTCTTCGTTTTCAGCGACCAAACATAAATTTGCGGCAATGGTCGATTCCCATTTTTCAAACGATGGTGCTGTCGTTTCAAACGTTGCTTGTCCTGTCGCAATTCCTTGCTCGTAAATTTCCTTCACTTGCATCCAATCCTCTTTGCGAAAGCTACGAATGTTCATATGAAAAATCCCTCCTTATTTTCATACAGAAAAGGCACTAGGAATCGCCTAATGCCTTTTCCATGTAACATTAGCAACACTCACGCTTTTCTTCCCCAACGAGTTCCGATCTGTTACACCACATTTTTTAAGGTTTCATTGCTTTAATGATCGCAGAAACAATGTAATCCTCGATGTTCGCTCCAGGCACCCAATCTTTGATAAACTCCTTCGATTCATCTTTTGGTTCAATGGTGATCTGTGTGAATCCACTCTGTTGTAACATGGATTCCAGTTCACCAATCGATGCTGCTCCTGATACGCAGCCCGAATACAAGACATCCATATTGTTTTTGATTTCCGATGGAAGTTCTGCCGTCGCCACAACGTCGGAAATGACAAGGCGCCCTCCTGGTTTCAGCACACGATAGGCTTCCTTGAACACCTGGGGCTTATCTGGAGAAAGATTAATGACGCAATTGGAAATAATGACATCCACCGAACCATCTGCCACCGGTAAATATTCGATTTCTCCTAACCGAAATTCAGTATTGGTAAAGCCACCCTTGGCAGCATTGTTGCGTGCTTTGCTGATCATTTCTGGTGTCATATCCACACCAATGACGCGCCCGGTTTCTCCGACCTGACGAGCAGCCAAAAAGCAATCGAAACCGGCACCACAACCAAGATCCAACACCACATCTCCGGGGTTCAATTCCGCAATTGCTAGCGGGTTGCCGCAACCAAGTCCAAGATTAGCTCCTTCTGGCACGGCAGATAATTCCTCATCCGAGTATCCTAGTTTTGCTGATACCTCATTAGGTGTACCACAACATCCGGAAGAGTCTGAACAACAGCTTCTAGAATTTACTTCCTGCAGCGCAATTTGCTTATAGCGGCTGCGGACATTTTGCCGGATTTGATCGTTATTAACGTGATTCATAAGTTATCACTCCTTAAATGATATAGAATAAAAATCCTGATAACGTTGCCATCGTCATGACAGAACCTACAAACGCAAAGACCAGCTTCTTTCTAAAGATACTGTGTAATCATGTGATCTCCGGTAAGCTTGCCCCTGCTGAGCTAACCATCGGCGCCATAACAGGTCCTAATGCCATGCCTTTTGCAATCAACATTTGTGAAATGGGAATCATCGTGAAAAGGCGGATATACAAAGGAATTCCGATGATTGCTGCAAGTGGAACAAGCCACCACTTATCACCCCCCATATAGGTTGAAATCCATTCTGTCAGTACAGCACCATGAATAATGGCTTCAATGCCTGCACCCAAAAGCAAATATGGATAAACCGTTTTTATTAAGTGAAAGGTCTCCTGTAAAGCTTCTCTCATGTTTCGTTTCTTTCCGATCTCTACTTCTCCTTTTTTTACTCCGAGTGTCGCAGCCATGAGTGTCAATATGATTGGATCGAGCACAGGAGAATCAAAGAGAAAAATCATCACAATACCGAAACGGACCTTCTGGTTTAAAAGCGATACGACAACTGGGATCGTAGAACATGAGCAAAACGCAAACGCGACAGCAACCAATGCTCCGAATAACGGATGGCGCTTTGTTAACAAACTTTGCATTTTATCATAAGGAATATATCCTTACTGAAAAGTGAATGACGAACGAAATAGCCAAAAACAAAAGAGTTAATTCTAACGCAATATAAGAGAAAGTCTTGAAAAATCGCTATGCTCATTGATTATCTCTCCTTATTTTATTTGCAAATTACAACTATATGTTTAACAAACAGGCAAGCCTAGATATACTTGCCTCAAAATAACGGTTTACAACATACACTTGATTTTGCCATACACTCATTCAACAATTTAATCGAACGAATCACGGTTTCTTTCTCAAATTCCGTCATATGTGAAAACACTTCTTCTAGATATCGATTTATTTCTCGATCAATGGTTGTTGCGATAAACTTTCCTTCGGTGGTTAACGATAACGTGTATACTCTTCGATCTTCAGGAAGCGGCGTTTTTTTTACTAATCCCTTTTTCACTAAATTTTGAATCTGTCTGCTGAACGTGGTAATATCCATTCCTAATGCTTCAGCCACTTGTTGCATGGAGGGATGTTCTCTTTTGTCAATTTCATAAAGAATATGGCTTTGAACGAGAGAAATATCTACATCATCAATCGAACAGCAATTTTTATTTAGCAATCCAAAACGACGTGTCATCACTTGAAACAACTCTCTAATGTTTTCCATTTTTTCACCTCTATAATTATTTATATCACATTATTTGCATATTGCAACTTTTTAATTTAGAAAATAGAATAAAATTTCACCAATTTTTATCATGATTTCCCCTCCTGTAAAATCAGCCGAGAAGATTCTTCTCGGCTGTCATTTAGTCTTATTCGCCTGTTTCAGCAAATTTTTTGATGCGCGCGCCGATTTCATCGCGAACACGACGGAATACAGCTAATTTTTCCTCCTCCGTTCCTTCCGCCTTTGCCGGATCATCAAATCCCCAATGAACACGTTTCACATTTGGTGGGGTTACTGGACAATGGTCCGCTGCATGACCACATAATGTTACTACCAAATCCGCTTTATTTAAAATTTCCGGATCAATGATATCCGATGTCTGGTTCGAAATATCAATTCCTACTTCTTTCATGACTTTTACCGCGTTTGGATTTAGTCCATGCGCTTCAATACCGGCGCTGTACACTTCCCACTCGTCGCCAAGATATTTTTTTGCCCATCCTTCTGCCATTTGGCTGCGGCAAGAGTTACCTGTGCATAAGAAGTAAATGATCTTTTTGTTTTTCATGTTTCCTTCCACCTCTGTTGTTAGTATGATACTGATTCTGTTTTAAAGTATTTTCGTTGAAACCATAGTGCCACGTTGACTAACGCAATCATGACAGGCACTTCCACCAGTGGTCCAATAACAGCTGCAAATGCTGCACCAGAATGGATCCCAAACACGCCAACAGCTACGGCAATCGCTAACTCAAAGTTATTACTGCCGGCTGTAAAGGCAAGTGTTGTGGTTACAGGGTAGCTCGCTCCAAATTTCCTCCCTAAGAAGAAGGAAACGAAGAACATCAACACAAAGTAAATCAACAATGGAATGGCAACTCTCACTACATCCAACGGCAAGCTTACAATGACGTCTCCTTTTAAAGAGAACATGACGATAATCGTAAACAACAAAGAAATCAATGTAATCGGGCTGATTTTTGGAATAAATACTTTTTCATACCATTGTCTGCCCTTTGCTTTTACCAACAAAAAGCGCGTCAACATTCCGCCAAGAAACGGAATTCCTAAGTAAATGAACACCGACTTAGCGACTTCCATCATTGTAATATTAACGACAGCACCTTCTAGTCCTAACCATTCTGGAATGATCGTCACAAACACATACGCATAAACAGAGTAAAATAGCATTTGGAATACAGAGTTAAACGCCACCAATCCAGCTGCGTACTCCCTCTCTCCTTTCGCTAAATCATTCCAGACAATCACCATCGCAATACAACGTGCCAGACCGATTAGGATGAGTCCGACCATGTATTCCGGTTTATCCGGTAAGAATATGATCGCCAACAAAAACATAAGAATCGGTCCAATAATCCAGTTTTGTACGAGCGATAACACTAATACTTTCACATCTTTAAAGACGCGCCCAATCTCCTCATAACGAACTTTTGCTAACGGAGGATACATCATTAAAATTAAGCCAATCGCAATTGGAATTGATGTGGTCCCTACCTGCAAACTGTTCATTCCGTCTACAAAGCCTGGAAAGACAAATCCTAAGCCAATTCCTGCTGCCATAGCAAGGAAAATCCAAAGCGTGAGGTATCGATCCAAAAACGATAGACGTTTTTTCCCCGTATTATTCATTTTTTCCCCCCTAATAATTTAAATTAGTAGATTAGTAGGTTAACAACCGCAACGGAGCGTAGGGTTGGTTTCCTCAATCTTACGAATATTCTCTGTTTGATCTGGAATATGTTGCAGAATATC
This sequence comes from [Bacillus] caldolyticus, assembly GCF_003595605.1. NCBI lineage: Bacteria > Bacillati > Bacillota > Bacilli > Caryophanales > Anoxybacillaceae > Geobacillus > [Bacillus] caldolyticus. The sequence goes on from NZ_CP025074.1 coordinate 1,397,479, forward strand.
TTGGATGAAATCATATAACTCATTTTGTGAATTGAGGGAATAATAAATCCACTGTCCCCTCTTATCTTCTTTTACTAATCCTGCATCTTTTAACTTGCGAAGATGCTGACTAATAGCCGGCTGACTCATGTCAAACACCTCAAGAAGCTCGCATACACAACACTCACGTTGTTTTAAAATTGCCATGATCGTTAAACGTGTTTTATCACCAAGCAACTTTAAAACGTGTGATGCTTTTTCTATTTCCACTACTGTCTTTTGCATGGAAACACCTCCTATTCTTTTATGATTATATAGTTATTTACTTATATATATGAGCGAAAATGAAATATGATACTCCTAAATCCCTTTATTTGCAATTTTGTTCCTCTCACACTAAATAATGATGTCACATCTTTCATATCCACGAAATGGATATGGTAGTATAACCATACTTACTCTTCCCTTTAATAAGTATATAACTACATACTTATATAAAACAAGAGAAAAAAACGACTTTAACATAATCTTTACAAATTCAAACGAAAGTGTGAAATTCGGAAGTAAACTTGCCTTATCTCGTCTCCATTTGTTGTTATTCTTCAGAACGAGAGATTCTCCTCCTCGTCATAAATTTCTTTTATTTGTTTCGGTTCGTTTGTTAACTCCATTTCAAATCCTTATTTATTTGATAAGTAAAAAAGACTAACGACTCGAGTCGTTAGCTAACACTGTTTCGTCAACTGAATTCAGGATTTGTTCTAATTTGGTTCGGATCGCGTTTTTAAGCATGGATCTTAAATTTTTTTTATACTTCTTCTTAGTCAATGGACAAATATATTCTCCATCATCAATAACCTCGTTTTTTAACTCTCCATCTTCATTGAAAAACAACGTATATATTTCGTTGATTAGTTTATTTTCTTGCTGTATGTAGTTTATTGTTTCACTTTTGTATCCCTTGATCACTTTTTCGAAAATCATTTTAAAATCTTCAATAGACATCTCTTTCTTTAATTTGCGTTCCATTGTTTTTGGTGTTTCATTACTACTTTCTTGTTGATTTTTCTTTTCTAATTCTTGATACATCTCATCCATTTGCTCATATAAACCGATTAAAAAAGCATTTTCTTCTTCCAGTTTTTGAACTTTAACCGTTAATTCAGTGATTTGCTCGTAAACCAAGTTCAACTCATCCTGCATATTAATGAGTTGATTTTCTAATTGATTCTTCTCCTCCATGAGCTGTTTCATTAATTCTTCCGAGTGAGTGCTATCACCTTTAACTTCTTCAGAATCCAATTTATTATGCTTTTCACGATGGTCATTCGCCAACATTGAAAAAGAGTTTTCTACATACCATTCATAAACTCCCATTACTTCAGGCAAACCTGGTCTCTGTTCTTCAATAAACTCGAATAAATCATCGTGATAAATTCGCCAACCCTCCTTTCGATTTGCCGAACGTTCTGCTTTAATCTTTCCTTCTCTGATCCAACGAGTAACCATTTGAATTGAGTCAGTAATGTAATATTCCTGAAGTATTTTTAGTGCTTGGTGAACATTATATACTTCCATCTCCTTCTCCCCCGCTCAAAATTATTTAAAATAAAAATATGTTGGTAATGTTATACCTATGACATTACCTAAGTAATTTTAGGAAAATAAGAAATGCTTGGCTTTAAGCGCCAAGCATTTTTATTAAAATCCCATTTAATTAATTAAGATCTCTAAAATTTAGGTCATTTGTTTTGTTAGTTTTGACTGTTTTTAATCAGGGCTTTGTTAAATTTCAATGTTGATTTTTAAACCACACAAAAAGACCGAAATAAATTCGGTCTTTTTGTGTGTCTTCTTCAACTATTGCATTATTCTTTCACATTTAGCAATCGCATGCTGTTTAATGTTACGATTAATGTTGCTCCCATATCCGCAAATATCGCTAACCATAACGTTAACCAACCAGGTACAATTAACAATAACGCCAGCACCTTAATGCCCAAAGAGAAGGTAATGTTTTGCTTAATAATTGCTAAAGCCTTGCGGCTCAATTTAATCGTATATGGCAATTTACTTAAATCATCAGACATTAAAGCAATATCGGCTGTTTCAAGGGCTGTATCGGTTCCAGCACCACCCATTGCCACACCAACGGTTGAAGCTGCAAGAGCTGGTGCATCGTTCACACCATCTCCAACCATCGCAACACTTCGATACTTGTCGCGAAGCTCTTTGATGAAATTCAGTTTATCTTCTGGAAGTAAATCGGCTTTAATATCGGAAACACCGACTTGTTTTCCGATGGCTTCGGCTGTTCTTTGGTTATCTCCCGTCAGCATCACCGTTTTTTCAATACCGACTTGATGAAGTTTTCGAATAACCTCTTTGGATGATTCTCTTATTTCGTCTGCCACGGCAATTAACGCCAGAATTTCTTTTTCCGTTCCTAATGCCATGACCGTTTTCCCTTGTATTTGAAGGGTTGTAATTTGTTCTTTTATTTCTGATTGGATGCCATTTGGAAGAAGTTCTTCAAAAAGACCTGGACTTCCGACATAATACATTGCGTTATTTACTTTGGCTTTGACCCCTTTACCTGTAATGGATTGGAATTCTTCAACCGATACATCATTAAAATTCAATCCATCTTCTTCTGCTTTTCTTATAATGGCGGAAGCAAGTGGATGTTGTGAGCCTTTTTCAATGGCTGCTGTAATGGTCATTAGTTCATTTTCATTGCCATTATAAGTGACTACATCGGTGACGGAAGGAATACCTTTTGTTAATGTTCCTGTTTTATCAAAAGCAATCACTTTTAAGTTTCCTGCTTCCTCTAAATAAATACCACCTTTAATTAACACACCGTTTTTCGCTGCATTTCCAATGGCAGTTACAATCGAAACAGGCGTGGAAATAACCAACGCACACGGACAACCAACCACTAATACAGCTAGACCTCGATAAATCCATTCGCTCCAATCAGCACCCATAAATAATGGAGGAATAACGGCTAGTAAAAGAGCAAAAATGATAATGGCTGGTGTATAGTATTTGGCAAAACGATCTACAAACGCTTGAGAAGGTGCTCGTTCTGCTTGAGCTTCTTCCACTAAATGGATGATTTTCGAAAGAGTTGTATCTTCCACTCGTTTTGTAACTTTTACTTCCAATAACCCTTCTTCATTCAATGTTCCTGCAAAGACTTCATCACCGACTGTTTTGGTTACTGGAACACTTTCTCCCGTAATGGCAGCCTGATTTAGCGTAGATGTACCCTTGATGACGATTCCATCCATCGCTAATTTCTGACCAGGCTTTACGATCATAATATCTCCGACTTGAATATCGTCAACAGGGACCATCATTTCTTCATTTCCGCGACGAATTAATGCTTCTTTTGGAGCAATATCCATCAACGATTCAATGGATTGACGAGCTTTATCCATGGAATAACGCTCTAAGGCTTCGCTAATGGCGAATAGAATAACAACCGTTGCACCTTCTCCCCATTCACCAATCGCTGCAGCTCCTAAAATCGCCACTGTCATCAGCGTATTCATATCAAAATTCAATCGAACTAGGTTTTTGAAACCTTTTATAAATAACGAATATCCACCGATTAAAATTGCTGCAGCATATCCAATTGTCGCAAAGATATGCTCTTCTCCGTATTGCTTCCCTAAAAACCAACTGATCACAAGCAAAACGGCGGAAATATACACTTTAATGTTCTCTTTTTGCTTCCAAAAAGGTTCACGCTTGACTGCTTTTTCTTTATCTTCCCGAACCTTTAAGTTTTCAAAAGCTCCTGCTTTTTCTAATTCTTCGATGGTTGTTGTACCCCAAACGGTAATTTTAGATGCTCCAAAGTTTACTTTAGCATCTTGAACACCTGGCAATGATTTTACATTATTTTCAAACTTTGCCGCACAGTTTGCACAAGTAAATCCTTGAACACGGTAGGTTTTCGCTTCTGATTTAGATAATTTTGCTTGTTGTTCAGACACGGACTTTCACCTCTTTATCATGTGCTAACGCAATCATGATTAACTGCTTAATATGGTCATCATCCAGCGAATAAAATGCTAGCTTTCCTTCTTTTCGATACTTTACAATCCCTTGTTTATAAAGAGTCCGTAAATGATGGGAAGTGGTTGCAACAGAAGCCCCAATGATATTGGCAATATCACATACACATAACTCTTCATCTTGGCAAAGTGAATAGGCAATTTTTGCCCTATTTTCATCTGCCAGTGCTTTAAACAACAGGACAACACTGGATATATCTTCTTTTTGCAATTCCCCTTGTATTCGATTGACTTTTTCTTCGTCATAACAATAAATTTCACATGTATCTTTCTTACTCATTCATTATCCCCCTTTCATATTCAAATTTCCGTTTGAATATATTATACCTCATTTCTTTTATTATTCAAACATTTATTTGAATGAAAAACAAAAAAGAATTGGATGTAAAAAATCAACCTAATATTTACCAGGCATTTCATTTAATTAGCTACATCAAAAAATTCTATTAGCTAAAAACAATAAACCTCATTATCCGCAAAAAGATAATGAGGTTTACTATTTCTTAACCAAAGAATGTTTGGAACAATAAATATGCGTTTAAGCTGATAATCACCATCGCTACCATCCAAGCAAGAACTTTCAACCATAATGGATTTGCGAACTCGCCCATTTTCTTTTTATCGCTAGTGAATTGAACGAGAGGCACTACCGCGAAAGAGAGCTGTAAAGAAAGAATAACTTGGCTCAAAATAAGTAATTGAGCCGTTCCGCTTTCGCCATAAAGAGCAGTTACAACAACGGCTGGGACAATGGCAATCAATCGAGTGATCAGCCTTCTTAACCAAGCAGGAAGGCGAATGTTTAGAAAACCTTCCATCACAATTTGACCAGCTAAGGTTCCTGTTAATGTGGAGTTTTGACCAGAAGCCAACAAAGCAACTCCAAATAAAATACTTCCAAGTGTTGTTCCAAGCAGTGGAGCAAGCAAGTGATAAGCATCTTCAATCTCCGCAACATCTTTCATTCCTGCTTTATGGAATGTAGCAGCAGAAACAATAAGGATAGATGCATTAATAAATAAAGCGAAAAAGAGTGCAATGGTTGAATCCCAAGTGGCATATTTGATCGCTTGTCGTTTACCCGAGCTGGTTTGTTCGTATTGACGTGTCTGCACAATGGAAGAATGCAGATAAAGATTATGAGGCATTACGGTTGCACCTAAAATACCGATTGCAATATAGAGCATGGATGGATTGTTAATAATCTCTGGGCTTGGAACAAATCCCTTCAATATGCCACCTACATCTGGCTTAGAAAGAAAGATTTCAGTCACAAAGCAAGCACCAATGGTTAGAATTAAAACAATTACCAACGTTTCAATATAACGAAACCCTTTATTCTGTAATAGCAATACGACCAGTACATCCAGAGCTGTAATAATCACTCCATATATTAACGGAATGCCAAACAACAATTTCAAAGCGATTGCCGAACCGATCACTTCGGCTAGATCACAAGCTGCGATTGCCAACTCGCATAAAACCCATAAGATCATTGCTACAGGCTTGCTGTAATGGTCGCGACAAGCTTGGGCTAAATCCCTTCCCGTTACAATTCCCAACTTGCCAGCCAATGCTTGAAGCAATATTGCCATTAAATTGGAAAGCAAAATAACGGAAAGCAACGTGTATCCGAACTGGGAACCTCCTGCGATATCAGTCGCCCAGTTTCCTGGGTCCATATACCCTACTGCAACTAAGTATCCTGGTCCAGCAAACGCAAGAAACTTTTTCATCCAAGAACCCGTTTTTGGTATACGCAAACTTCTATATACTTCGGGCAATGTTGGTTGTGTCCGTTTCTTTCTCCAACCTTCCTCAACGACTAACGGCAGTTTTTTTATATTTTCACTCATGATGATCACCTCATGATTGGTTTTCGCTAAATATTTTGCATTAAGGAAACTTTTGGGGTAAAAAAATTTGCTCCTACAACTTAGAATTAGATATATGTAAGAGCAAAGAAAATGTTGCCTAAATAAATTGTACATCAGAAACTTTTTTAGTCAATGGAAACTTTTATCGTTTGTTAGTTTAAGATCGCTAAAATATTGAACAAGGTACTGACCTTGTTCAAACCATTTAATGATATTTGAAGCTTATGTTTGAATGAATACTCTCCCACTTACGCTAAGCTTAGAAGGGCTATAAAAAGTTCTAACCACAACATTGCAAGCACCTTCAATGGTTTAAAATATCATTTATCAAATACTCTGCATCGGCACCCACTCCTCCAATAAGAGCAGATCCCCTTCGATACTGCCACGGCAATCCCAAGAAGTACAATCCTTTCACAGAAGTTACCCCTCTTTGGTGAATGGGCTTTCCTCTATGGTCTAAAACATTCGGAATTTGAATCCAACTGTAATCAGAATAAAATCCAGTTGCCCAAATGACATTTTGAACTTGAATTTGACTGTTATCTGCAAAAGAAATAACATCTCCTAAAATACTTTCTGTTCTGGGTTTAATTTTAATTTTGCCTTCTTGTATTAAATGTTTCAGTTCTTTACCGAAAATAGGGTCACTTTGCTTACTGATAAACTGACCTAACGAGCTGTTGATATGGACATTTAATAAACCTAATTTTTTAAACCACCAGAAAATACTTTTACCCATTATTTCAAGTGGAAAGAACTTCATTTTATGACCTACAGATAAATAAACTTCTCTGTCTTCGGACAATTCAACAGCAATTTGTGCCCCTGAATTTCCCGCACCGACTACCAAAACAGAGCCTTCTTGTAATTGAGATGGATTCAAATAACGGGATGTATGCACTTGATACACTTTATCGGATAAGCTTTCTGCAAATGGTGGAATGTATGGCTTTTGGAAAGGACCCGTTGCTACAACCACTTTCTCTGCCACATAATTACCATTATTGGTTGTAACTTTAAAAATCTCATCTTCTTTTTGAAGGGAAATGACTTCTGTGTTCAGATGAATAGGTAATTCAAATTTTTGAGCATAATCCTCTAAATAATCGGCAATTTCATCCTTGGTTGGATATCCGTTCGGGTCACCCTTTAAAGCCATTCCTGGCAAAGAACTGAACCAGCGAGGAGTAAAAAGAACTAAGGAATCATATCGGTTTCTCCAAACATCTCCGATTCGATTTTCCTTGCCAACAATGGCAAACAATATATTATTTTGTTTCAGATAATATCCCATCGCTAGTCCTGCCTGACTAGCACCGATAACCAGAACATCAACGATGTGTTGCATTTTATCACCTCTCTTCTGAAAAGGATTAAACTTTCATTTCCCCGTGATGGATTTGAGAGGTTTCAATTTGAATGGTTGCATGCTGAATTTTAAAGTGGTCCTCAATAAAATGGATCGCTTCTTGTAAAACCTTTTGGCTGTCTTGATGATCTTCAATCAAAATATGGCAACTTAATGAGTCTAACCCTGAAGTAATTGTCCAAATATGAAGGTCGTGAACGTTAATCACTCCTTCAATACTTTCTAAGGCTTTTTTCACTTCATTTTGGTCAATGGTAATTGGCGTTCCTTCCATCAAAATGTGAACCGTATGTTTAATCACTCCCCAAGCGCCTTTCAAGATTAATAAGGCAACCAAAATGGAAATAATGGGGTCAGCGACATACCAACTAAAGAGCCACATGACAAGCCCAGCGATGATAGCACCTACGGAACCCAAAGCGTCACCGATCACATGAAGATAGGCACTACGCAGATTGACATTATTTTTTACATCCCCTTTTTTCATTAACGCCCAGGCACTTAAAAGATTGGCAAAAAGTCCAATGGACGCAATCAGCATCATAGAGCCGCTAGCCACGGTTGGAGGATTGTAAAAACGTTCAATTGCTTCCCAAATAATAAATCCAGCGATAACAAACAAGGTAACTCCATTAAACAAAGCGGCTAAGATTTCAAAACGATAAAAGCCATACGTTTTATTGGGGGAAGCTGGTTTGGTGGCAAACCAAATTGCCACTAAGCTAAGAACAAGTGAACTAGCATCACTAAGCATATGACCAGAGTCAGAAAGAAGGGCTAGGCTGTTTGTGATTAAACCTCCGAAAAACTCTAACAACATAATTCCAGCGGTAATGAGAAGGGCAATTGTAAGCCCTTTTTTATTTCCTTCTCTACTGTGATCATGGTGATGTCCGTGGTGATGGTGATGACCATGGTGGTCGTGAGAATGATGGTGGTGATGATGATGCATGATAAAATACCTCCTTAATGATGTTCAGAATGGTCAATGGCTTGTTTTAATAATGAAATAACATGTTCGTCATCGCAGGAGTAAAACAGTGTTTTTCCTTCACGGCGATACTTAACCAGTCTCAGATTTCGTAACATACTAAGTTGATGGGAAACGGCTGATTGAGACATTTCCAACACTTCTGCAATGTGATTGACATTGCACTCTTCTTGCGATAACAAATAAAGAATTTTGATTCGTGTTGGATCGGCTAATACCTTAAATATTCGCGATACATTTTCAATGGTTTCAGATTTTAAGAAAGAATGGTCTTCCATCTTCATGATGATTCCCCTCACTTTATTTATTATATATGAGCATATGTTCATATGTATGTATCATATTTTATATTCATTTTTTTTGTCAAGTTTAGGAAATGTTTTTTCATGAAAATGGGTTATTTAGCTCATAATGAATGGAAGGAGGATGATGATATGGGACACAATCATAATCATTCCCACGTACCGGATAACAAAAAGGGATTAATGATCGCTCTTCTTATTACTTCGGGGATAACGGTTTTGGAGTTCTTTGGCGGACTATTGACGAATAGCCTAGCATTATTATCAGACGCAGGGCATATGTTAAGCGATATTGGCTCTCTAGCTTTGAGCTTAGTCGCTATGTGGTTCGCCGCAAGACCACCTTCTCCACGAAAAACATACGGTTTTTACCGATTTGAAATACTGGCAGCTCTGTTGAATGGACTGCTCTTATTCGTCATTGCGGGATTTATTTCTTACGAAGCTTATAAACGTTTTTTTGAACCTCCAACAGTCTCAAGCGGTACAATGATGCTCATTGCTACCATTGGATTGTTGGCAAACATGACTAGCGCATTTATTTTAACAAAAAAGAGTGATACCAAAGAAAATGTAAATGTGCGAAGTGCCTATTTGCATATTATCTCTGATGCATTAGGTGCAGTTGGGGCAATCGTGGCAGGGATTGTAATGTACTTCTTCGGCTGGTATGTGGCTGACCCCATCATCAGTGTTGTCGTGTCGCTATTAATCCTAAAAAGCGCTTGGGGTGTAGTAAGCAGCTCCTTCCACATCCTGATGGAAGGAACGCCGATTACCATTGATATGGAGAAAGTAAAGCAAACGCTTCAGTCCATTGAGGGGGTAAAAGATGTTCACGATTTACACGTCTGGACAATCACCTCTGGGTTGGATTCGCTCAGTTGCCATTTGCTCATCGATGATACCAAGGATAGTCAGGACATTTTGAAACAGTCTATCCAACGGATTGAAGAAGAATTTCACATCTTGCATACGACCATTCAAGTGGAAAAATCGGACTTGCAACATGCCGATTTAAGGGTATAAAAAGGACAGCAGTGAGCTGTCCTTTAAAATATCAGCACATCTTTTGTAAATTCTTCTTCAAGTTCCCGTATGACGTTATCCTCATTACTTGTTTGTTGTATTTGTTCCTCTTTTTTTTCTGTTTCTTTCTTGTCTTTATCCCTGTTCATTAGAAACCTCCGTATGAATGCAGTTTATCGATCGATTCAAAATGACCGCTTTTTATTGTTCGTTTTGGGTTTCATTTTTAGCATCCTCCTTGTTACGTTCTGTATACCATATCATCCCCACATTTTAGTTGTGTCACATCCGCTTTCATATTTTTAGCGATGTCTTGTGATATGACAAGAAAAAAGACGTTCCAAAACTGTTTTAAGTTTGAACGCCAATTTGCTTGTCATTTTAATCTTTCCACCTCTTAACTGAACCCGTTATTTTATGTCGGTCTTTTTTCTTTTCCATCTTGAACTATCGATTCCCGTTAGTGCAATAGGTGACTTCATGATGTAAAGATTCATCTTTTTTAGGTGGGATTTTTTATAATGACATATCCCCCATGGGGGGATATTATTATTTAAGGAGGGATTAGTATGAGTGAAAAAAATCGTGAACATAGTCATCGACACAATCATGAACATAAATACCGAAAACAAGTTATTAACCGATTAGCAAGAATCGAAGGACACGTTAGAGCTATTAAGGAAATGGCTGCTGAAGGGCGTGATTGTCCAGATATTCTTTTGCAAATTGCAGCAGTTAGAAAAGCTTTGGATAGCACGGCAAAAGTGATCTTTGCAGACCATATGGAAAGTTGTCTTGTTGATGCCGTACACCAAGGCAATGAAGATCAAGTATTAAACGATTTAAAAAAAGCTTTAGATAATTTCATACGTTAGGAAGTGATTGGTATGCTTTCAGAACGCATTATTCAGGAGCAAACAACCAAACAAAAGATTTCCATGATCATTTCCTTGGCTGTTCCAGCCATGATTGAAAATATTCTCCAAACTGTGGTTGGTTTTGTCGATACTCTTTTTGTTTCTAAACTCGGATTAAATGAAGTCACCGCAGTTGGTGTGGCTAATGCTGTCTTAGCTGTATATATCGCGGTTTTTATGGCAATCGGAGTAGGTACGTCCTCGCTTGTTGCTCGTTATATAGGAGCCGGGGATTTTGAAAAGGCAAAGGCTGTAGCAAAACAATCAACTTGGATTTCTTCTATAGCAGGCTTATTATTGGGTATTATTACTTTATTGTTTGCTGAACCACTACTTCGAATAATGGGTGCGGAACCCAATGTTTTGGCTGATGGAACCGTTTATTTTCGTATTGTTGCGGGACCATCCATTTTCATTTCCCTTATGTTTATTTTTGGAAGTATTTTAAGAGCTGCTGGGGATACAAAAACACCAATGAAAGTTAGTTGGTGGATTAATTTTATTCATATTGCATTAGATTACATCCTCATATTCGGACTAGGGTTTAATGGGTTTGGGGTTGCCGGTGCAGCTTGGGCAACGGTAATTGTTCGTATTCTAGGTGCAATCGCTCTTTATTATTACATTAAAAAGTCCAAAGTTTCTTTCTCGATTTTTGGCGGTACGTCAAGTAAATCATTTACTTCTCCAATTTTAAAGTTATCTGGACCGGCAGCAGCAGAAAGGCTTATTATGCGTTTGGGTCAGGTACTCTATTTTGGATTGATTGTCCGAATCGGTACCGAAACCTATGCCGCTCATACAATTGCAGGAAATATTGAAACCTTTTCTTATATGCCGGGTTATGGCTTAGCTGTAGCTGCTACGACATTGGTAGGGCAAAGCATTGGGGCTAAACTTGAAAAAGAAGCTTATAAATACGGAATGCTAACCACAGGAATTGCCGTAGGGTTTATGTCCTTCGTCGGAATTATATTGTTTTTCTTTTCACCTTGGTTCGCAGCTTGGTTTACCACAGATAAAAACGCAATCGATATGGTGACTACGGCATTAAGAATTGATGCATTTGCTCAACCAGCGTTGGCTGTTGGCTTAGTTTTAGCAGGTGCTTTACAGGGGGCAGGAGATACCAAAAGTCCAATGTACAGTACAGCTATAGGAATGTGGATCATTCGTGTTGTAGGTGTTTATATATTGGGAATTCAATTAGGAATGGGTATAGTTGGTGTTTGGTTATCGATAGCTATAGATTTATTTGTTCGTGCCATCTTTTTGTTCTTTATGTTTAAAAAGCGAATGTTTTATCTATCTAATCAAGGAGAATATCAGCACTAATCAAATAAATGGGGGAAAGGTTCTATCGAAAATCTTTACCCCAAAAAAACTATACCTATAATGGAACATTATTGCCAGTTAGTCATCCTTAGAGCGAGCTTCACCACAGATGATGGGAGTTCATTCGTCTTTCCATGGAAAACAACCATGCTTTTAACAGAGCCTACAGAAAAAATAAGTAAAATGAAACCAATACAAAACCGATTATAGCTATGATAACGCAGTATATTTTTGTAGATGTGCGTAAAGCTGTTCCGAAAATCTCTTTTCCCGTCACGGAAAGCATGACCCCATACCCATCAAGTTAAGAATTTTGGTCTTTGTGCATCGTCAAAAACATGGTATCCTTTCTAACGAACACTCCACGTTAGAAAGGATTTTTTTCATGGAAAAACAAATGAAAGCATGGATTCAAACCATTCGTCAACTCTTTTCTCCCGAAGAATTAACCCGTCTCGCACGGAAAACAGGCTTTATCCGGCGGCAGCGTTCGTTAACGGCGGAAGCCTTTCTGACTCTCTGTGCATGGGGAGATGGCTCACTGGCCAAACAGTCGCTTCAGCGGTTGTGTGCGGCCTTGACGCTCTGGCATGGCTGTTCCCTTTCAAGCGAAGGCTTGAATCAGCGTTTTACCGATCGGGCCGTGGCATTTTTGCGAGAAGTGTTTTTCCTTCTCCTCCTGCATCAACGTCCATTGCTTTTGTCAGCCATGGAGACCTATCGAACTTGTTTTACCCGCCTGCGGATTTTGGACTCAACCAGCTTTTTGGTTCCCGCTGACTATGGGGAAGACTATCGAGGTTCCGTTTCGTCGGGGGTGAAAATTCAGTTTGAATATGACTTGTTATCCGGCGCCTGCCTTCAGCTATGCGTTCAATCGGCCAATGACTCGGACGCTCGTTTTGCCTATCATGCCCAGCATACGATTTTACCGAATGACCTATGTATTCGGGATTTGGGCTTTTTCTCCGTTGCCGCACTGGCCGAGATCGACGCCCGCGGAGCGTATTATATTACTCGGCTCCGTTCCGATATGAAAGTGTATATCAAGGAGAATGGCCAGTGGAAGGAATGGGATTGGGAATCTCTTGGGAATCAATTAAAGGAAGGGGAATCAGTAGAAATGGAACATGTATACATCGGGCATGAGCGTTTGTATATCCCACGCTTGATTTTTCGACGTTTGACGGAAGAAGAATGGCAAAAACGGATGGCGTATGTGCGAAAAAGGGAAAAAAGAAAAGGGAAGGCACTGACACGCCAAACCCTCGAACAAAAGAAATACCACATCTTACTGACGAATTTACCACAAGAGTCGTTTGATGGTCAACAGGTTTATGAGCTCTATTCCCTGCGCTGGCAAATTGAATTGTTGTTTAAAGCCTGGAAATCCGTATTTGATTTGGAGAAAGTCAAGGAGATGAAAAAAGAACGTTTCGAATGCCATTTATACGGGACGTTGATTGCCATTTTGGTCACCCAGACGTTTCTGTTTCAAGCTCGGATGTATTGGCATCAAAAGGAAGACATTGAAATCAGTGAACGGAAAGCGCTCGATCTTCTCCAATCGTATTGGCACCAGTTGCTTTTGCGTTCGCATATGGCGGAAATCAACCTTTTCTCTCTCCTTTCCCTGTTACGAAAACATGCCAAGAAAGGTCGAAGGAAAGGGGAAGAAACGGCATCAGATATCTTAACGAAATTAGAGATATGGTAGAATTAGATATGGATATAAATACCAAATACCCCTCTTCTGGAGGGGTATTTGGTATGCCCAATAATGGATGTGATCCCCATCATTCACTGCGGGGATGAACACGAGTATCGTCTTAAAAATTTTATACCGCTAAACTTGACGGGTATGAAGCATGACCCCCATCGCCAATGCGATAATCATTGCTACTAGCCAAGGGACCCCCATTCCATAATTGCTTCCTATGAAGGCTCCAACTCCTACGGGGGCGGAGGCTATGGTTGCCCCAAGTATGATGCTGAGAATTCCAAACCCAGCCATCAGCAAGGGAGTAAAAACAGCAATACCTTCTGGAATATTGTGAAGCATAATCGCAGTCATCATTGGTTTAGTCAATGAATCGTGAGTATTGGCTCCAAGTGCGATGCCTGTTGGAAAATTGTGTAGGGCAATACTGAATGTTAAAAATAGACCAGAATGTACAAATAAGTCTTTTTTAGCGTCATTGGTAATAATGATCACATGATGGGAAACCTTTTCTAGATGCTTATAAATAAAATAACCAAAAATCAATCCGACAATAGCAATAAACCAACCTCCAATTTCTATGCTTTCAGGCAAAATTTCCATCGTGACCAGTCCAAATATCATACCACTACATACTGAAAAAATGGTTGGCGTTCCTTTTTGCCAGCCTTTAAACAACCAAGCAATCACTCCGCCAGATAACATTCCAATAGCAGAAGCAGAAAACCCTAAAAGCCAAAGTGAGTTCATCCATCATCCCCCTTGTACTAAGTTGTCTTTACTTTTATATCTGCCAAACTTATAAAATATGCCTTAAGAAAACAAAAAATCCTCCACCGTGGGAGGATTGTAAAGCCTTCGTTTTCGGAAAAGTGAGGTTTGTTTATTATAAAGGCATTGGAGTTTTAGTTGGTTTTGCGTAACCTTCTTTGTACTTTTCATCAATGTAATGGCGAATTTCCTTTATAGACTTACCTTCTTGTTTCATTTTAATGGATTCCGCTGCGATTTGTAAGCAAACACCACAACGAGTACCGTGGTCATCCCAGACAACAGAACCATCTTTATTGATTTTTTTGACAAAGCAATTCATACTACTTTTATGTCCCGCACTCTCGGCACAACCGCAATAACAAGGAATCCATTGTAACAACTCTATTGATTTGCCAGCAGCTTGATATACCAAGCGGACCTCTTCACTTTGACCTTTCAAAAAGGTCGGTAAAACGTCAGCAGAAGCAGTTTTTTCTTGCAAATCCCCATTGGAAGAATGCTCTTGATGTGATTGTTCTTTATTGGAACTGCAAGCCGAAATGATCAAAGTGAGCAGAAGTAAAACAATCATTCCCTTATATTTCATCCTTGTCACCTCTTATAACATTAGACATGACTAATATATCATAAGGGGTGGACATATTCAGCGTAATAATAAATTGTTCAAAATATTGTCAATTTATAAAGCTAAATCAACATATTATATTAGTCAACTATAATATGATCAGTTATAATAGGTACCGTCAAGAATTTTGTGTAATGCAAGATAGATAGGGTATCTCTGAAATGGATTTGGAATGGATAGGGGACTAGTTTCCTCCACACGAGGGACTGAATATTCAGTCTATTGCGCAGAAAGGGAGAATCCCCTTATCGTATTGGTTTGATATTTACATTATTTGGTTAATTGTAACGTTCTTCAAACATTCGCTCGAGGGCTTCCTGTGCTTCGGCAAATCCTCTTAACTTTCGCCCTGCCCATTTCTCATTAAAATCTTGGATGGTCAAATACACGACTTTTTCCGCGGTGTTTTTTGCAAGCAAAAAATGCAGAGAAGTGCAAGAAAAAATACATAGGCTTGCCAGCTCAAGACTTAAGGTTCCAGACCGGAGGCAGAGGACGGCTGGATCGCGGAGAGAGCGTTCCGCAGTCGATAGCTCTCTCCCGTAAAGGCCAAGATGTGGGCGTGGTGAACCAAGCGATCCACCAACGCTGCCGTCAAACGGTTGTCCCCAAACACCCGATTCCACTGTCCAAATTCTAGATTCGATGTCACCATGACGCTTTTTCGCTCGTAACAGTCGGCGATAATATGAAACAACAGTTCCGATCCTTGCTTTTGAAACGGCACATAGCCGAGTTCATCCAAAATCAACAGTTCGCATGGGTCGAGGCTTCGTTTCAGCCGTCCGAGCGTGCCGTTTTTCAACGCCTCTTCCAGCTGGGCGACAAGATCCGCGACGCGGAAAAACCGAACCTCATGGCCTTGTTGGCACGCCTGAATGCCAAGTGCTGTGGCGAGATGGGTTTTCCCCGTTCCAGGTGAACCTAAAAGCAGAACGTTTTGCTTTCGCTCCAAAAAGCGAAGGTCACACAGTTCCTCCCTCGATGTCGTGGCTGGCCAATGGATATGACCCGACCATTCGTAATCCTTCAGCCATTTCAACTCCCGAAACTTGGCTTTCTTGATCAGCCGAGCCTGTTTCGCTTCTTGGCGGCACGACAGTTCCAGCGCCAATACATCCCGCAAAAACTGTTCTTTCGTTTCGAATCTCACCTCCTCGAATCGATCTGCGATATAGGCCAAATGCAGCGCTTTACAAATCTCTTTCACCTCTGCTCTCATCTCTGGACACCCCCTTCCCGAGCGGGATGAAGACGTTGATCATACACCGTTAAATCCGTTTCATAGTCGATTAGAACGGAAGGGGTGTATGATTCTTCCCACTTGTCCGGGTAATAGGAGTGCTTCGCTTCCATCAACACGCCGATTTCATGAGGAGCCAAGTCCCATCGCTGACTCTCCTCGAGCCACTGGGCGATTTCGTAAAGCGTGTGCCGATCCAACAGCGCTCGCAGTCCTTTCAAACGGGCCGCCACCTGGGGCGGGGGGCCAGCCAGATACGTTCGGATCGCCTCCGGCAAGTACGTCCGGTAGCGGGAATGTCCGACAACCCGGGGTTTGGTCTCCCACTCAGCGAAAATCTCTTTCCAAGGGATTTCGCGTTTCACGTTCGTATACGGCCTGGGCGCTTCAAGATGGACGTCTCCATCGGAAGAGAACACAACGAAACGATTCCATTCTTTCTTCACTAACACCCGGTTGGGGACGGACAGGCCATGGACGACGAACGCCTTCCCATCCACCATCACTTCTCCGTACTTATTCACGTAAGCGTGATCGAGGGAGAAGATCGGAAGATCTTGTTCCGGCAACGCCAACAGCTCCGGTTGCTCTTCCTGCCATAGTTCCTCGATCCACCGCCCCTTTTCATAATGAGGACGGTTTCGGTCCTCGACCATCTTGCGATGCAGCCACTCCACCAGCTCCGGATCCGACTCCATCAATGGAGCGGGGATGAAACAAAGGTTGCGAGTGTAATAGACTTTTCGCTCCGCATTTCCTTTCTCATGTCCACTGTATGGATTGCACACTTGTACATCAAACCGATAGTAGAGTTGAAATTTCTCAAAAGCCTCGGTGAATCGGCGTTCTCCCCCTTTTCGAATCGACACAATGGCCGCGGACAAATTGTCAATGCGCAATGCCTTTGGCACTCCCCCAGCCTGACGAAACAGCTGCGTCAACCCATGGAGGAAGCATTCACTGTTTTCCGCCGGCAGCGGATAAGCAAACGCAGCGTTGCTATAGGGAAAGCTCATGATCAAAACCGATCGCTCTTCTTCCTTCCCCTCCTTCGTCACAACCGTCATCTTCCCGAAATCCACCTGCGCCTCGCCTGGCGGGTGCTCCAGTCGTTCATAGCGCTGTTCTTTCTCGAGCTTGAGCTGCGGTCTTCGTTTTTGCACGTACGCGCAAACGGTGCGATACGAGCCTTGAAATCCATGGTCACGACAAAGCGCTTCAAACATCGTCTTGTTCGTTCGCCGTTGTTTTCTCGGCAGTTTGGCATCCTCCTCCAACCAGTCATCAATGATTTGCCCGTACCCTTCTTCCTCCATCATCCCCTTTTTGCGTTTGATGGTTGGTTGGACAGAAATGTCTCCATCTGCGTATTTCTTGACCGTTCTCCAGTTATATCCCGTTTCACGGGAAATTTCCGCAATCGATAACCCTTTCTTTTCACGCAGTTTTCTGATACGATTAATTTCGGGCATTGCCAGCATCCTTTCGCTCCTCCACTGTTTGGTTATGTGTTCACAACTTCCACAGTAGAGGAAATGTTAGAGGCTGGCAAGCCTTTTTTCTTTGCCTTCAGCTCTGCACTTTTCGTTGCAGAACTCTGTATTTTTATTTTGCAATAAACACCGCGGCTTCTAAACTGCTCAAACTGTTCATCGGCTTTAGACGTTTCCGAATCTCTTTGATCGTTCGTTCAATGGCATTGGTTGTATAAATCACACTTCGAATACTGCTCGGATAGTCCATAAAGGTGAGAAGGACATCCAACTCATTTGCCCACGATTGGACTTCCCTTGGGTATTTGTGAGACCATTTGGATTGAAACTGTTGAAACATCTCCAATGCGATTTCTTTATTCGGAGAACGATAAATGAGTTTCAGGTCCTCCGCCATTTCGAATTGATCTTTTTTCCGAACACAACGGAGATAGCAGCCGTTTCTCCTATTCGGTGTTCGAGCCTGTTCGATTTCGAGGAAATGTTTGATTTCTTCCCGCATAATCAGCTCTAATTTTTCTTTCACAAATTGACGAATAACACTTTCCAGTTGATTTGCCCAGTCGACATTCGGTATACTTCTTTTAGACATAGGTAGGGTTCTCCTTTCTCTAAGATTTTTGGTCCAATCAGAGAATACCCTACCTTTTTTCTTTTGTTCTAGCAAAATGTTTTACACAAACTTTTATACATCACCAATCGGTCAGGGTGACTTTTTGGTAATACTGCTTGCTGATATAACTTGTGTTTAAGCATTGAATGGATTGGCAATTTGCGAATTTTTTCCGTGAAAATCCCCACCACTTGGTGAGTGCGGTATACGCTCCTGATCCGTGAGGGTATACTGAAAATGGCCAAAAAAGGCAATAGGAAAGCAGAGGTGCCCGATTTTAGGCATCTCGTATAACCTGTCTGCCTTTTGGCTAGACTAAATAAGTTGTGGTTGGCGGAACGGCTCTTTGCGGGAGATCATGCAAAAGATGATCACCAACATCCGCCGAGCAATGGCGATGAGGGCTTTTTTCTTCCCGCACCGGGCCGCCAACGACCAAAACTTTCGGGACAAGGGATGCGTCTTGGATCGAGCTGCTGACCATGCCGCCTCGCATAACGCCGATCGGAGATGGGGATTGCCTTTTGTCGTGCGCGTGCTCTTTCGCTTTCCGGCGCTTTCATGGTTGCCGGGGGACAATCCAGTCCATGAAGCCGCCCGTTCCGGCGTTTCAAAGACGCTCATGTCGGTTCCCATCTCGGCTATGATGACGGCGGCGGTTTGTTTTTTGATTCCAGGCATGGTCATCAGTAAGTCCACTTCCTCCCGATACGGCTCGAGCAGGCGGTCGATGTGCTGGTCGACTTCTTCGATTAACTGCTCCAATTCCTCAACGTGTTTCCACAAGAGACGAAGGAGACGGAGCTCGTGTTCGGTCAAGGTGCCGAGCAGCGAATCGTACACCGCTTGCTTTTTCTTTTTGAGCCTTCCGCGCAGGCATTGATCCAACTCGTCCTTGTCCACGTATCCCTTCTCAAGCAGCCGGGCGAGGATGTCTTTTCCGGAAACGCCGAAGAGATCGGAGAGGACCGAGCCGAGTTTGACATTGGAAGACTCGAGCACTTTTTGAATCCGGTTTTTCTCCGAAGTCAGCTGTCCGACCCACTTTTTGCGGAGGCGGGTAAAATCCCGCAATTCGCGAATATCCGCTGGGGGGACGAAACTTTTTTCAACGAGTCCATGGCGGAGCAGCTTGGCGATCCACTCGGCGTCAGAGACATCGGTTTTTCTTCCCGGGACATTTTTGATCCGCTGCGGATTGGCCAGTGTCAAGTCGACATAGCCCTCGAGGAAGGCGAAGACCGGTTTCCAATACACGCCGGTGGATTCCATGGCGACATGGGTGACCCCATGGTCTTCGAGCCACTCAAGCAGGTCGCCAAGTCCTTTCGAGAACGTGGAGAAGGTTTGAATGTCCTTTTGAATGTGTCCATCTTCTTCCCATAGCGCGCAGGCGACGATGGTTTCGGCATGAACATCCAATCCTGCGCAGCGAGGATAGATGACATCCATGATGAAAATCCTCCTTTTCGATGATCGAGTGCGCAAACAGCGAATCCACGGGAGAAATGCGGCAGTTTTCCGTTCGTCGTCACCTTTCCTCCGCATCGGGAAAGGGCGGACAATGGGTGGTGCACCCAGTGGATTCGAACGCTTTTCTGTACAGGGTCCAAGCCACCATTAAGTATAACGTCCTATTGAGCTGTTTGCGCCTACTCTTCATTATGGGAAGAAAAGGGGGATTTTCATGCCCGGGTGGAGAGCAAAAATTGCTCATGGAACTTTTCTATGTTTATCAAACTTCCTTCATTTTCCCGGGCTTTTTTGATTATGTCAAAAGGAATATCCGGATGGACAAAATAATTTTCAATCTCAGCTTGAGTAACTCCCAGCTTTCGGGCTATCGTGACAACCTTTACTCCGCTATTAACCATTTGATCAATCAACATATGTTTGTCTAACCACTTTGTTGTTTGATGATGGAACATCCTCCTTAGCAACTTAATTCGTTGTTCCGTTTCATTCGAATATCGCTGAATAACGCAAAATATTTTTGGGCACCTTTTATGCATTTCATTCATTTTTTTATATGCTAAGTATTCTGGGTACCCCGCAACTAACCAATATTTATCTTCCGTTCGATCCTTTTCAACAATAACATGGCTGCTTAACTGATCCCCTCCCTCTAATATTTTGACCATTTTCTCTACTGCTCTTTTTGAAACATTTTCAACGTATATGGGGACAATTTTATCTAATTCAATGGATTCCATCCAAATCCCATCAAGCTTCATTCGTACCCCTCCCCATCATATTTTGTAAAACTATATGAGAAGGGAAATTTGTCTAATAACAATAAACCAGCATTAGGAATCCAATATCCTAATGCTGGTTTGTAAAAAGAGATCGTGTCATATATGCTTGTTTCGGATGGTTTATTTGCTCTGGATATAGCGGTTCTAATTTCCCTTCCTTAAGCAATCGTGAAATGTACTTTTTGCGAAGAGGATCCATCTGCCTATTCAGTAATTGACTTAATTCTTTGAGCGTTAACGGCTTAATTGCACAAAGATTTAAAATGATCTCATCCATTTCGGAAGGATTTAATCTCTTTTTCTTCCTTGCTAATTCAGAAATATCCAATAGCACTTTTTCATGATCTTTTGTTTGTTCGTTTTCGTTAGGTCCGGAGTTAGCAGCGTTAGGTCCGGAGTTATTAACATTAGGTCCGGAGCTTATCCGATTATATCTGGAGTTCCCTATAGACTTTTGATGAAACATTTCCGTTAGCGTATATTTTGTACCTCTTCCTTGTCCATTTGGTTCTAAATATCCTTTTTCCACCAGTCCGGATAATAATTTGCTTATTTCATCACTCTTTTTATCTGTCAGGCTTTGCAATCTCGTATTGGTCACATAATTTTCTTGATGTGCCGTCACTAAAATTAATACTTCATCATTGGTTAAAAACTTATAATGTTTCCCAAGAACTGCTTTTAGAAAATCGACGCTTTCCTGCGGTAATAATGAAGTTGTTCGCAACGTAAGAATCGTGCGATCCGGCTGAAATTCTTCAATTAATTCTGGGGCAGTCCAATGTTGTTCTTTCCACGCCAAATGAATATTCTCAATCCCCGACCCTGCCCGTTCACCAAGTCCGATTAACATAAACATTTTAAAAATCGTTGGATTTCTCGGATCACTTATTCCACCTTTCAGTGCTTGTTGCAAAGGAATCCGAAGAACACCCGGGTTGGAAAATCGAAATAACATCTTTTCCTTTTCGACAACAATTCCGCGTTGCCCGTAGTAATCGGCATGAGCCAACGTATTGACTAAAGCCTCACGAAGAGCAGCGTGCACCCTTGTATCATCCTTGCGAAAAAGCCCCTCCATTTGAAAAGGAATGTTTAAATCATCCGTTAGTCTGCGGATCACTTTAAAATAAAAATCATACAAATTCCCCGACCAAGTGCCGTCGGAAGAAATAATCCGATCTGTCCATCTCTCCCCCGGCACATCCGAACTCTTTTCCCGATATTCCAAAAAATACTGTGGTAAATACTCTGTAATGCTGCGCTCTTCCCCAAACATGAGCAACCCGGCTAATGTTAGCCCTTCCTCGTTAGTTTCGCGTAGCCTTCCCAAAGCTCCAATTTTATATAAAAATTCCTTCAGTTCTAAACCATTCCAAGGATGATCTGGTTTCAAAGAAGAAAAGCGATTTCGATAACTTCTCACCGATTCCATATTCAAATCATTTAAACCGTAATTGGGAAGAACTTTGCTGTCTTGAGGAATTGGAGATTGGTCCGCTATCATTCGCTGTACTTCTTCTTTTGTACATTTATAGTCTCCTTCATAATTGCGGCGATATGTACCTGTAAAAGGATTATGACCAATATAAATTGGCTTGTCCTCACGTGAAGCTCTTGGAACATAAATTTTCACGATTTCTTTCCCATCAACTTCAATAATTTCTACATTTCGATCCACTAAGATATTTTTACTAATCCTTTGTGGATTATTAATTCCATCCCAAAAGTCTTTGACTAACTTTTTTGCATCAACATCGACTGGGAAAAACTCTTGTCCTTTTTGCTCGACCCCAAGCAAAATAATACCGCCATTTGTATTTGCAAAAGCAGAATACGTTTCCCAAACATCTTTCGGTAGACCGCCTTTGGCTGCTTTACATTCCAATTCGGCATTTTCTCCATCTTCTATAATACGCAACAAATCCTTCGCGTCCATTCCGCCATATATCTCCTTTAAATTTCTAATATTTACTACAAATTATTTGACAACGAAAAGAAACAATCCTTTTAACATTCAACAAATTATACAATTTTCCATTTGTCAAAGAAATTTATGGTTCACCAGGACAAAATGTATTACAAATGTTATTTTAGCATGATCACTAAACATTATCGAACCATACAGCAACCATGAATCAAATGAGCAATAATTAAAAATTGCAACATCAAACAAATAAAAAAATCACTTTCGTATACAAGTGATTCCACATTTACATATTTAAAGCTCCTTTGCGAAACGAAGCCCAGCCTTCGTTCATGATTTTCGTCTCCAGCTGCGGCCAAAAATAAAGCATTTCCTCGCGCATCATCGTTAAAATGTCGCGTTGCCAATCCTCCAGTTCGCGGCTGTATTCTTCAATGAACAATAGCACATCTTTTTCCGGTTGCGGCGGAAACTTGCGCCGTTTTTTTCGCGGCGGCGTTTTCAGTTTGTCTCGCTCGTCAAGCGACCATAAATCGTCGTACGGCGTCGATGTTTTCGGAGGCTCCTCCTCTTCGTACACTTCCGTATCTTCCCACGTCCATGACAGCTTTGGCCGCAGGAGCGAGGGATCGATATGCTCCTGAATGGCCAAGACGGCATCCAAAAATTTTTCCACTTCCAATTTTCCGTATTGATGTTCATAATGCTTGATCCGCTCCGCTGTCGCCGCCATGCTTTCCACCATATCGCGCTTCGTGTTGCTGAAGCGGACGTTGTTTTTGAAAAAGTCGCTGTGGGCCAACACGTGGGCGACGATCAGCTTATTTTGGATGAGCGTATTCGTATCGAGCAAAAACGCGTAGCAAGGGTCCGAATTGATGACGAGCTCGTAAATTTTGCTTAACCCTAAATCATAATGAAGCTTCATTTTGTAAAACTGTTTCCCAAAGCTCCAGTGGGAAAATCGCGTCGGCATCCCATAGGCACCAAACGTATAAAGAATGTCCGCCGGGCAAATCTCATAGCGCATCGGGTAAAAATCAAGCCCAAATCCTTCTGCGATTTCCGTAATTTCCGCAATCGCCCGTTCCAACTCTTTCAGCTCGTCCTGCCGCATCCATCTCCCCCCTTTTTCCTCTTATCACAATGTATGAGGGAAACGGCGTTTTGATACGTTCCATCGTTTGGCATGAACGCGCAGCGCCCCATTTTCATTTGTGGACCGTTGGCTTATAATGGTCATATACAAGAAATCGCGGCAAAGCGTGGTGGTCATTTGCAGCACTATTTGCATTATCTTATCGAACACTTCGGCTACATCGGCATTATGGTTGCGCTGATGCTCGGCATTGTTGGGCTGCCGATCCCCGACGAGCTGCTGTTGACATATGCCGGTTACCGCGTTTCAACGGGGGCGTTTTCGTATCCGCTCGCTTTTCTTTCCTGCTGGCTTGGAGCCATCATTGGCATCTCGCTCAGCTATATGCTCGGGATTACGCTCGGGCTGCCGTTTTTGCATAAATTCGGTCCCAAGCTCCATCTTACAGAAAAACGGCTCGAGCAAACGAAAGCGCTTTTTTCGAAGCTCGGCCCAGCGGTATTGTTCATTTGCTATTTCATCCCCGGCGTTCGGCATCTCGCCGCCTTTTGGGCCGGCATGAACGCCTACCGTTGGAGAAAGTTTGCCTTGTTCGCCTACAGCGGGGCGATGGTGTGGGTCGCTGTCTTTTTGACGATCGGCGCCTATTTTGAAAGCCGCTGGATGGCCGTCAAGCAGTACATCCATGCCTACCGTCCATTCTTATTTCCAGTCTTTTTGGTCGCTCTTGGTTTCGCCATCTTCTATTGGTACATCCAGCAAAAGCGAAAAACACCGGGGTAATCTCCGGTGTTTTTCATTCTCTATGCGCGCTATACGTTCTCGCGCGGGCCGCGATGGTACGTTTCTGTCAGCAATCCCATAAACAGGCCGAATCCGAACATAAACATCGAGGCCCCGATAATGCCGAGACTGATGATCGTCAAGAAATAGTCTTTGTTGTAAGCGCTTGCGATAAAACTAAGCAAAAACAGTACGACTCCGACAATCAATCCCACTGACGCCATCCATTTGCACATGTTGATCATTTCTTGCCCTTCGTGCCGTTTGTTCATTCTCATCATCCCCTTATTTTGAGGATACTACCCTTGTCACAAAATTGCAACATTTATTTTTCCTTTTTCGTTTTCATTTCGGTTATAATTTATATTTTGCCTTCTGTCGCAACATTTACAGGGCAACAAAACGCCCCACCGTCATACACTAACAATGACTCCTTCTTGATAAAGGAGGCATGCCGCTTGAACACCGTCGACTATGATAAGGCGCTCTATTACACGCATCGCTCCGAATGGGACAATTTGCTCATTTTAATGGTGCGTACGCCTGATGATATTCTGTCAAAAAAAATTGAAAAGTTTCTCCACGCTTATAATTTTGAACATGACTACTCCGTCATCCAGGAGCGGTTGCACGCCTTGCTTCGCTATATTGACCATGCGCTTGAAGTGAGCGAACAAAAAATGGGAGTCGAGCAGTACGCGCAGTTTTACTCGTAAAACGAACGGGGAATTGGCCGATGCCAATTCCCCGCAGATTGTGCTGATCATTGCGCATAAGAAGGAGAAACGGTGCTGAGCACATCCTTTACGCGCTGCATGACGGCTTCTGTTAAGCGGGCTAGTCTTTCTTCGCTGTCCTCCAGCGACGTCCCTTTGACGCCGAAGTACGCCTTCATTTTCGGCTCCGTCCCTGATGGACGCAGACAAAACCACGAGCCATCCTCCAAGATATACTTGAGCACATTGGATGTCGGCAAATCAATGGCCGTTTTTTCGCCGGTCAACGTGTTCGTCCGCTCTTTCGTTTTGTAATCCTCAATCACCGTCACCTTTTTCCCCGCGGCCTCCACCGGCGGCTGTTGGCGGAACGACGCTAAAATCGCGGCAATCGCCTCTGCTCCTTCTTTGCCTTTCAGCGTGAGCGATCGTTGCCCCTCGCGATAATAGCCGTACTGGTCAAACAATTGCAAGAGCGCCTCATACAACGATAGCCCTTGCTTTTTATAAAACGCGCACACTTCCGCCGCGAGGACAGCCGCCTGCACGGCATCTTTGTCGCGGACAAAATCGCCGATCAGATACCCATAGCTTTCCTCATATCCGAACTGGAACGCATATTGCCCTGTTTGTTCGTATTCCTTCATTTTTTCGCCGATGAATTTGAAACCGGTCAACGTATCGACCGTCTCAAGACCAAACGATTGGGCGATCGCCCGACCAAATTCAGACGTCACGATCGTTTTTAAGACAACACCATTTTCCGGCAGAGTGCCTTGAGCTTTTCGTTGCGACAGCAAATAGTGGAGCAACAAGCCGCCGGTTTGATTGCCGGTCAGCACGACATAGTTTCCCTTGTCATTTGTAACCGCCACGCCCATCCGGTCGGCATCCGGGTCGGTGGCGATCAACAGATCGGCGTTCACTTGCTTGCCCAACTCCATCGCCATAGCGAAGGCCGCGTGTTCTTCCGGATTGGGCGAGGCGACCGTCGAGAAATTCGGATCCGGCAGCTCCTGCTCTTTGACGACAAAGACGTTTTGGTAGCCGAGCTCAGCGAGCGCGCGGCGCACCGGTTTGTTTGACGTGCCGTGAAGCGGCGTAAACACGATATTGATCGCCGCTTCCCGAGCGAGCTCCGGATGGATGGAAATCGTTTTGACCGCATGGATATAAGCATCATCGACTTCGCTTCCGATGATGCGAATAAGACCTTTTTCTCTTAACGTTTCCTCATCTTCCACATGAATGGCGAGCTCATTTTCGACTTCATTGACATAGCGGATCACTTGGTCGGCGACAGCAGGCGGCAGCTGTCCCCCGTCCTCTCCATACACTTTATAGCCGTTATATTCGGGCGGATTATGGCTAGCGGTGATGACAATGCCGGCAAACGCCCGCAAATAGCGAACAGCAAACGACAGTTCCGGCGTTGGACGCAATTCATCAAACACGTATGTTTGAATGCCGTTCGTAGCCAACGTTTTCGCCGCCTCCATCGCAAATTCCGGCGACTTATGCCGGGAGTCATAGGCAATGACGACCCCGCGTTGCTTCGCCTCATCCCCAAACGATTGTATGTATCGCGCCAATCCTTCCGACGCTTTTCGCACCGTATACATGTTCATTCGGTTCGTCCCCGGGCCAATCTCGCCGCGCATGCCGCCGGTGCCGAATTCGAGATTTTTGTAAAAGCAATCCTCCAGCCATCGTTCATCATTGCGGCGTTGTTCCAACAACCGCTTCAATTCCGGATCGAGCTGCGGCTCACGCAGCCATTGTTCGTATTTTTGTCTCCACTCCATCGCTGTTCCCCCTTGATTTTCATTTTCCCTGTTTATGTATTCGCTCCCATCATACAATATACCTGCCAAAAGAAAAAGGATGCCCTGGAAAAAATGTGGGCATCCTTTTTCCCCCATTACCCTTGCGGCTGCGACGGCTCCGAAATGTTCGTCAACGCCTGTTCAGCCGCTTCGTTTGATGCGCTGTTCGTCGCAATATCGCCTAGCGCAACAATGCCTTGAAGCTGGTTGTTTTCCACGATCGGCAAACGGCGAACTTGATGTTGGGCCATGACATTCGCGGCTTCCTGTACGCTCATATTCGGCGTACCGGTGACGACTTGGTTCGTCATGACCTCCGCTACTTTGACGGTCGACGGGTCTTTTCCTTGGGACGAAACACGCAACGTAATATCGCGGTCCGTAATCATCCCTTTGACTTGCCCGTTTTCCACAACCGGAAGCGCCCCAATATTTTTTTGGCTCATGATTTGCGCTGCTTCTTGCACCGTTTGGTTCGGCGAAATCGTTGCGACGTTTTTCGTCATAATGTCCTGCACTTTGTTTCCGCTGTTGTTCGTCAATGTGATCCTCCCCTTTCACCGATTAGTATGGCTCGTTTGTCGAGCGATATAGATAGAAAATGTTGTTTTCTTTCCTGCCCTTTGCCGGTTATGAATGGACGTGCCGTTTTCCATCCCTTATAATGGAGCTAACGGAGGCAAGATCGGGAACATGATGGGAAGAAGGAGAGAACATGGAACGAGAAAAACGTGCGGAGAACTTGCTTTTGGCCGCATGGGCGACCGCGCTCATCGCCACGCTCGGAAGCCTTTATTTTTCTGAAGTGCTCGGCTTTATTCCTTGTGATCTTTGCTGGTTTCAACGCATTTTTATGTACCCGCAAGTCGTGATTTTAGGAATCGCCATTGTGCGCAAAGACGCTGCGGCAGCTCGCTATAGCTTCACACTGTCATTGATTGGCGGGGGTATTTCTCTGTATCATTATGGATTGCAAAAAATTCCGCTGCTTCAAGAATACGCCATCAGCTGCGGCCGCATTCCGTGCACAGGGCAATATATAAACTGGCTTGGATTTATCACCATTCCATTTTTGGCGTTCACTGCCTTTATGATCATTATGTTGTTAAGTTGGACCGTCATGCGCCAGCAAAGAAAGGAGAGCGAACGTTGAAAAAACTGCTCGCATTTGGCGGCATCATTGTCGTCCTGTTCGCTGCGATCGCGTTTATTACGATGTACGAACAAAAAGAAGCCGCAAGCAACAATCCTTACCATAAAAGTGAGCTCAACCCAGCCACCATCGCCCAACTTGACGACCCGAACTACCGCAACATTATTTTGCCCGCGGAGTTGAAACAGCAGCTGGCTGACGGCAAGACGCTCACCGTTTACTTTTACAGCCCGACATGCCCTCACTGCCAGCGGACAACGCCGATCGTCGTGCCGCTCGCAAAGGAGCTTGGCATCGATTTAAAGCTGTTCAACTTGCTTGAATTCGAAGACGGGTGGGATGCGTACCATATTGAAGCCACCCCGACGATCGTCCATTACGAAAACGGCAAAGAAATCAAACGCATCGAAGGGTATCATGACGAACAAACGTTCCGAAACTGGTTTTCCTCATTGCACAGTGACAAGTGAAGATGGGTGAATCCGACCTACACAAGTCAAACATGCCGATGCGGGCATCGAGAGAAAGCGAACCGAAACGGCATCCGCTTCCGATGCCAAAAGTGCGGATACACCCTCCACGCCGACTTGAATGGCGCGATCAACATCGCCAAAGCGATTTCGGGCTTCGCCGCCTAACCTAGCGCACCGGTCGCAGGTGCGCCGCCCATTGGGGTACATCCTAACCCGATGGGACGGGGTGATGACACACCCCCGAACTTGGGCGTTGTCCGAACCAGAAATGGATGAGGGTGTTAACGACCCAAGAATCCCACACCTTTAGGCGTGCGGATTGTCAAATCACCCATTGGCTCGCCGGAGGCGCATACACGCTGCACGGCCAAAGCCGCCTGCAAGTGAACTGCTTGGCATGAAAAGGAAAGGCAATGCCATGGCGGGCCAAAATCTTTTGATTGCGAACAAACAGCCATTCATACTGTTCCAAATCCCCATGCTCTCCGATATGTTCGATGACGGTAATGAGCGATTGCAACGCTGAAATGATTTGGAAAGCCTCTTTCATCGTTCCATTATATGCCACATGTTCGTGATCCAGCGAAAGAATGCCCCATTCCTCAAATTGACGGATTTGTTCATCATCGAAGTAATACGGGAACACATCGGTATAAAAGTAGTTGAGCAAATACTGCATGTAATGCTCTTGTTCCGGAGTCGCTGCATACATCATTTTCAACGTCCATACCACCTTTTCTCGCCGCAATGCTTGCGTTTTCCATCACTAAGACGATACTATGAGTGTACCATATCTCGCGCAAGGATAGGGGTAGAAAGTGTTTCCACAGCTAACAAACAATTGGGAGTGTGACAACCTTTGTGGACAAGAAAAGGCGATTGGCTGGAATGCATCATCCCTAGCTGGTGGAGCGGTTTGACGATTGAACAGCTCCTGAAAGACGTATGGGCCGCCTCGAAAAAGCTCGCCCACCGTTGGCGGATGGAACACGGCGTCAAACTGAACGGCCAGGCTGTTCCCTGGAAGACGGTGCTCAACGAACGCGACCGGCTTCAGCTTTACGCATATGAGCCGGAGCCGTCGTTCATCGTTCCAGAATATCGGGAGCTTTCGATTTTATGGGAGGACGACCATCTGCTCGTCTTGAACAAAGAAGCCGGCATCGACATTCATCCGTCCGAACCGGGGCAAACCGGCACGCTCGCCAATGCGGTCGCGTTTTATTTGCAGTCGCAGGCAATTTTAACAAAAGTGCGCCACATTCACCGACTTGACCGCGACACGTCGGGAGCGATTTTATTTGCCAAACACCCGCTTGCCGGTGCGACGCTCGATCGGATGCTCGCCCACCGTGCCATCAAGCGGACGTACGTCGCCCTTGTTCACGGTCGTTTGTCCCCGAAATCAGGAACCATTTTCGCGCCAATCGGCCGCGACCGCCACCATCCAACGCGCCGGCGCGTCTCGAAGACGGGGGCAAAAGCGGTGACACACTATCGCGTCATCAAAACATTCCCGTCAACATCGCTTGTCGAGCTTTCTCTCGAGACTGGACGGACGCACCAAATCCGCGTCCATTTGGCCCATCTCGGCCATCCGCTCGTCGGCGATGTGCTTTATGGCGGCAAACCAGTGTTTCATCGCCATGCGCTTCATGCCGCTAAGCTAACGTTCCGCCACCCGTTTACAAACGAAGAGGTCATTTGTCTCGCGCCAACAAGCGATTTTCCCACCGACCTTTCGCGCATTTACCATTGATCTACCCTGCTGTCCTTCAATGGAGGAGGGGATTTCTCGGCCGAAACGAGAAAAGGCAGACGCCCCCGTCTGCCTTACAAACGCAACTCCTCCTCTTCGGCGCCTGCCGCCTCCTCCTCTTTGCTCGGCTCTTTTTTTGCCACTTCCAGCGATTTCACATGATGGCCATCCATTTCCTTCACCGTAAACAAGTAGCCATCGATTTCTACACTCTCGCCTGGTTTGATATCATAATGCTTCGTTAAAATCCAGCCGCCGATCGTATCGACGTCATCATCGTCAATGTCCAGCCCAAGCAAATCATTCACTTCGCTGATCAACACTTTGCCATCCAAGATCAATCGATCGTCTATTTTTTGAATCAGCGGCGTTTCATCAATATCAAACTCATCTTGGATTTCGCCAACGATTTCTTCCAAAATGTCCTCGACTGTAACCAGTCCAGACGTGCCGCCGTATTCATCGACCAAAATCGCCATATGGATGCGTTCTTTTTGCATTTTGACCAACAAATCGTGAATGGCGATCGATTCAATCACTTGAATGATCGGGCGGATATAGTCTTTCATCTGCTTTTCGTTGGACGGATTGGCAATAAAGTCCGTAAACACCTCTTTCACGTTGATGAGTCCAAGCACATGGTCTTTATCGCCGTCAATGACCGGATAGCGCGTATACTTTTCTTCGCGAATGATGTCCAAGTTTTCCTTGACGCTTTTGTTAATATCGAGCGCCACAATTTCTTTGCGCGGCACCATAATTTCTTTCGCTATGCGGTCGTCAAAACGAAAAATGTTATTGACATAGCGGTACTCTGACTGATTGATCTCCCCGCTTTTGTAGCTTTCTGATAAAATGAGGCGCAACTCCTCCTCAGAGTGGGCGATTTCATGCTCCGCCACCGGCCTGAGGCCAAACAGGCGCGTCACGAGCCGCGCAGAGTTGTTGAGCGTCCAAATGAACGGATACATGATTTTGTAAAACCAGATGAGCGGCTGAGCCGTAAACAGCGTAATCGCTTCCGCCTTATGAATGGCAAACGTCTTCGGCGCTAATTCACCGACGACGACATGCAAAAAGGTGATGAGCGAAAACGAAATGATAAACGCTAAAAAGTGGGAGACGGATTCCGATAAATGGAGGCGTTCAAACAGCGGCAGCAACATCCGCGCCACCGTCGGCTCCCCAAGCCAGCCAAGGCCAAGCGAGGTGAGCGTAATGCCGAGCTGGTTCGCCGATAAATAGCCGTCCAAATTCGAAATCACTTTTTTCGCCGCGACCGCCCGTCGATTCCCTTCATTGACAAGCTGATCGATGCGCGAGCTGCGCACCTTGACGATCGCAAATTCAGAAGCGACAAAAAAGGCGGTGCAAGCGATGAGAAACGCCACCAACAGCAAACTGGCTATATCCAATTCGTCTCCGAGCGCGGATGAAGCGCCCAGGTTACACCTCCTGCACACAAAAGTTTCCATTGCAGCTGATAGACGATGATGCCGCTGGGCCGCCTTAGGCGGCCCAATATGTTACGATTCCTCATTATTGTTCCCTTGGGTGAAAATGAGCACATATTTCAGCAGCTCAAACACGGCAATCAACGTTGCCGCGACGTATGTCAGCGCCGCCGCGCCAAGCACTTTGTTTACGCCGCGCGCTTCATTTGGGGCGATCAACCCTTCAGCCAGCATAAACCGCTTCGCCCGTGCGCTCGCGTTGAACTCCACCGGCAAGGTAATGATTTGGAAGGCCACCGCCAGCGAGAAAAACAAAATGCCGAGTCCAATCAGCGAAAATTGATGGAGCACAAATCCAACGAGCAACAACAACGGCGCAACGCCCGAAGCGAAGTTCACAATCGGAAACATCCGGTGGCGAAGGACGAGCGCAGCGTAGCCTTGCTGGTGTTGAACGGCATGGCCAACCTCGTGGGCGGCAACGGAAATGGAAGCGATTGAACGCCCATAAAAGACCGGCTCCGACAAACGGACCGTGCGGGAAATCGGATCATAATGGTCGGACAATCTCCCTGGCACGACCTCCACCGGCACATGGTGCAGCCCGTGGCGGTCTAAAATCATGCGCGCCACTTCCGCCCCCGTCAACCCCGATGAGGCTGGAACTTCAGACCAGGCATTGAAATTGCTTGATACCTTCCATTGCGCCCAAAGCGATATCAGGAAGGCGATAAAAATGAAAATATCCATCGGATGGAATAGCATCACAGCACCCTCCGTTTTTTCAATGTTCATCAAATGTGTATACTATTATTTATTGTACTTGCTCACCTTTTCATACGTCAAACGGCCCGCTCCGGTTTCAAAAAAAAACAGCGCCTGCATCGAGGCGCTATTTGGCTGATGGGGACATCAAAAATTGAAATTGTCTGGGTCAGGACCGACCCGTTTGTTCAAGTTCAACGCGTCGATCTGTTTCATTTCTTCGTCGGTCAGCGAGAAATCAAAAATATCAGCGTTTTCCTTGATCCGCGCCGGCGTCACCGACTTCGGGATCGTCACAACGCCGTGTTGCAAATCCCAGCGCAACACCACCTGCGCCGGCGTTTTCCCGTACTTGCGCCCAATGTCAATGATCGTCGGTTCGCTTAAAATTTCCCCGCGCATGAGCGGCGACCATGCTTCAAGCTGGATGCCGTTTTCCCGGCAAAACGTAAGCAACTCTTTTTGCGTCAGGCGCGGGTGATACTCGACTTGGTTGACCATCGGCTTGGTTTCACAATCCGCCAGTACATCTTGCAAATGGTGGATATGGAAATTGCTTACGCCGATCGCGCGCACATAACCGTCTTTATACAACTTTTCCAGCGCCTTGTACGTCTCTTTATACTTCCCTTTCACCGGCCAGTGGACCAAATACAAGTCGACATAATCGAACCCGAGTTTTTTCAAACTTTTGTCAAACGCCTTCAGCGTCGTCTCATACCCTTGATCGGTGTTCCATACTTTCGTTGTCACGAACACTTGTTCGCGAGGAATGCCGGATTCGCGGATCGCTCGACCGACACCTTCTTCGTTTTCATAAAAAGCGGCTGTATCGACATGGCGGTAGCCGATCTCGAGCGCGGTGCGCACCGCGCTTCTTACTTCCTCCCCTTCTTTGACTTTATAAACGCCAAGGCCGACCCAAGGCATTTTCACCCCGTTATGCAAAGTGGCGCAATCTTGCAGGCCGTTCATATCCTCTCCTCCTCGAGCGTCATTATAGTTTCATTATGGGAAAAGAGGGAAAGAAAATCAAAATATATGCTTGCTCTCCTTTCTCACTTCCCCACGTCCCTCTTGTTCTTTCTTTAGGGGAAAATCAACGCAAAAACGAGGGGAAACGTTCCCCTCGCGCTGTCATTGCATTCCTTTTTTCATCCATTCGGCGATTTGCAGCGTGCGGCTCCTTTCCCGACGCAGTCAGAAACATGCGAACGGAAAAGCTGTCAATTGGACTTGCAGATCGGCTCCTGACTCTTATTTGGCCACGCTCATCGAGGCGCGCTCCACTTCAGCTTCGTTCGGATGAAACTCGTTTTCCATTTTCGAAACAACCACTGTCGCTACAGCATTGCCGATAATATTCGTAATCGCCCGCGCTTCCGACATGAAGCGGTCAACCCCAAGCAACAAGGCGATGCCTTCGACCGGAATCATCGGGAACGCCGCCAAAGTCGCTGCCAACGTAATGAATCCCGAACCGGTAACCCCTGCTGCCCCTTTCGAGGTGAGCATTAATACGCCAAGCAACGTCAGCTCTTGCCAAATGGTTAAATCAATGCCGTACGCTTGGGCGATGAAAATGGCTGCCATCGACAGGTAAATCGATGTGCCGTCTAGGTTAAACGAATACCCTGTCGGAACGACAAGACCAACAACCGATTTCGAGCACCCGTATTTTTCCAAACGTTCCATCAGCCGCGGCAGCGCTGATTCAGACGAAGACGTGCCCAAAACAAGCAACAGTTCCTCTTTGATATAAGCGAGAAACTTAAAGATGTTAAACCCATAAAACTTGGCAATCCCGCCAAGCACGACGAAAATGAAGAGCGCCATCGTAATGTAAACAGAACCCATCAGTTTACCGAGCGACACGAGCGATCCGAGGCCGAACGTGCCGATCGTGTACGCCATCGCGCCGAACGCGGCGATCGGCGACACCTTCATAACCATGTTGACGACGCCGAAGAAAATTTCTGCCAGCCGTTCAAACAAGGAAATCACTGGTTTTGCTTTTTCCCCAAGCGCGGCAGCCGCTAAACCGAACAACACGGCGAAGAAGAGCACCGGAAGCAGTTGGCCGCTCGCCATCGCGGCAACGACGTTGTCGGGAATGATGCTTAAAATGAAGTCAACAAAACCGTGGCTTGTTTCTTCCGCTTGTTTCGTGTATTGTGAAATGTCGCCGCCTTTTACTGCATCGGTATGAAACCCAACCCCTGGTTTGACAAGGTTGACGACGACAATCCCGATCGCCAACGCAAACGTCGTGACAATTTCAAAATAAATGAGCGCCTTGCCGCCGATGCGGCCGACCTTTTTCAAGTCGCCCATATTGCCGATTCCGATGACGACGGTGAAGAAAATGATCGGGGCGATCACCATTTTAATCAGCTTAATAAATCCGTCTGCCAATACTTTTAACTTCGCTCCGAATTCTGGAAATAGAAATCCGACAATGATCCCTAAAATAATGCCGATGATGACTTGCACCGTCAAGTTTTTCAGTTTTCTCCGCATTTCTCCCACTCCTTTCGATATATTGGCAACGCTTTCAACATTATCATAAAGAAAAATCGTTGAAATCAAAATATTATGGTGATAATGGTCGTTTTGGTCTTTTTGGTCTTGACCTTTTTTGCTGTTCAAAAACAAAAAAGCTTCCGCCCGCGGAAGCCTATTACGATCCTCTAATTTCATTCAAAAGCCCGGAACCAAACTGCCTCGTAAACTCGTCGTACAGCGGGGCGAACTTCTGCTCCCATTTCCGTTTCTCCTCTTCCGACAGCCGGTAAAGGAAGACATCTTCACGCCGCTCGAGCTGCTTGAGCTCCCGTTCGTTTTGCTCTTTCGACTGCTCTAAATTCCAACGCGTCGCTTCAGCCATCGCTTCAGTTATTTTTTGCTGGATGTCTTTCGGCAAACTGTCCCAAAATGACTGATTCATCATGACTGCGTACCCGAGATACCCGTGATTGCTGATTGTAATATACGGTTGAAATTTGTAAAACCCTTTCGAATAAATATTAGAAATCGTATTTTCCTGCCCATCAAACTTATGCTGTTCAAGCTCCTGATAAACGCGGTCAAATGAAACAGCAACCGGTTCACCGCCAAGCAAACGAAACTGCTTTTCAATCACTTCGCTCGGCATAATGCGAAAACGCAAGCCGCGAAAATCGTCAGGGGCGATGAGCGGACGGGTTGTGCTCATCATTTGCTTAAATCCATTGCTCCAAAACGCCAGTCCTTTAATTCCTTTTGCCTCCAGCATCCGAAGCAGCTCGGCGCCCACTTTTCCAGTAAACACGCGGCGCACGTCGTCCTCATCGCGGAACAAAAACGGCAAATCGAGCACTTGCCATTCGGGGACAAGCTCTGTCACCTTTGAAAATGATGGCGCGATCATTTGCACGTCGCCGCGCAACAGCGCATCAAGCTCTTCCCCATCCGAATAAAGCGAGCCGTTCGGGAACACTTCGACTTTGACGCGGCCGTTTGTTTTTTGCTCGACGAGCTCGGCAAACTTTTGCGCCGCCAACCCTTTTGGCGTATTCTCTGCTACGACATGGCTGAAATAAATAATGATTTGCTTTTTCAACCCCTTTTGCTCGTCGTCATAAACAAGTGGTTCACGTCCCAGTTGACGGCTAGCTGCCCAGCCGACCAGACCGAGGCCGACAAACAAAAGGATTGTCCATGCTCTCCACTTTTTCCCCATTGTTCACACCATTCTTCCATCCTATTGCTAAAATTGCACTCCAACGGAATGCTCCCCGCCGACTCGAATCATTGAAGCAAAAAAGCGGCTGGAGCTCACGGATTCGGTTTGAAAGCAGCAATCGCCACGCCTTACGTATGCCCCATCTTCTATGCTGGCGGGCAGAATATTTGTTCCCCACCGCCATTTTACACCTTTCGTTTCTTTCCATTCAAGAAGATTTGGTATAATGAAAAAAAACGTTGATTTATTCCTTTCCCGATTCATATGGCATGTTCAACAGCAATCATGATTGCCAAAAAGGAGTTCCGCCATGAACCGGCTGCCGATTCGCTGGAAAATTACGATTTTGATTTTCGCCATCGTCAGCTTTTCCATGTTGCTGAGCGGTGTATTCATCATCAGCGACTTTTTCCATACAAAGGAGGAGGAACTCAGCCAGCGCGCCTTGCTAACCGCGCGCACCGTCTCCGAGATGCCCGA
This sequence comes from [Bacillus] caldolyticus, assembly GCF_003595605.1. Classification (NCBI taxonomy): domain Bacteria; kingdom Bacillati; phylum Bacillota; class Bacilli; order Caryophanales; family Anoxybacillaceae; genus Geobacillus; species [Bacillus] caldolyticus. The sequence continues at coordinate 1,434,251 of NZ_CP025074.1, forward strand.
AGTCAGACGCCATATTGTCGAAAACAAACAAAGCCGGGCGCTGATCAATCCGGTCGTCGAGCGGGTGCGCGTCATTCACAGCGCCGACTATATCGTCGTTCTCGATATGAACAAAGTGCGCCTCTCCCATCCGCTTCCTGCGATGATCGGCACGATCTCCCGCGGTGCTGATGAGGGGCCGGCGTTTGCCGAACATACGTACACTTCCAAAGCCCGCGGGGAAATCGGGACAGTGGTTCGCGCCTTCGTTCCCATTATGAACAGCGATCACGAACAAATTGGCGTCGTCATCGCCGCCTACCGGTTGCCGACGTTTTTTGAAGCCATTGATTCTTTGAAAGAAGAAGCTGCTGTAGCGGTCGTTTTGTCGCTCGTTGTCGGTGGAATTGGCGCATGGCTGCTCGCCTCCCATATCAAGCGGCAAATGTTTGAGCTGGAACCGCATGAGATCGCCAAGCTGCTGATCGAACGGACGGAAGCGTTTAACGCCATGCATGAAGGCGTCATCGCCATTGACAGCGATGAAAAAATTACCATCTTCAACGACCGGGCAAAACAAATGCTCGGCGTCAAAGGGGATGTCATCGGCCGATCGATCCGTTCCATCATTCCGGACACACACCTTCCGGAAATCTTGGAAGTAAACAAGCCGATTTACAATAAGGAGTTGCAGATCGGCAATTTAACGATTTGGAGCAACCGCATCCCGATCAAAGTCAACGGAAAAACGGTCGGCGCCATCGCCATTTTCCAAGACCGGACGGAAGTGAAACGGCTGGCCGAAGAATTGACGGGCGTAAAGGCGTTTGTCCACGCCTTGCGCGTGCAAAATCATGAATACATGAACAAGCTTCATACGATCGCCGGCCTTATTCAGCTCGGCCATATTGAAAAAGCGCTCGAGTACGTGTTCCAAGTTACAGAGGAACAAGCAGAACTGACGCAGTTTTTAAGCCGCAACATCAAGGACGAAAGCATTTCTGGATTGCTCTTAAGCAAAATCCGCCGCGGCAAGGAGCTCGGCATCCGCGTGACAATCGACCGGCACAGCCGGCTGCACCGCTTTCCGCCGCATCTCGATCACCATGATTTTGTTGTTCTCCTTGGCAATTTAATTGAAAACGCCTTCGATGCCTTTCGCGGCGTAACCGACCGGGAAAAAGAAATTTACGTCAGCCTTGAACAAAATGAAGAAATTTGTTCCCTCTCGGTCGAAGACAACGGCCAAGGCATTGCTCGCGAGCATATTGACCGCATTTTTGATGAAGGCTTTTCAACCAAAGGGGAAAACGGACGCGGCATCGGCTTGTATTTGGTGAAGCAAATTGTGGAAAAGGGAAACGGGCGCATCGATGTGCAGTCGGAGGAAGGGAAAGGAACGGTGTTTACTGTTACCTTTGATATGTGACTACCCATTCATGTAGCGGCGGCCGCGAAAGACACTCCCGTCGAGACGAAGGAGGAAAAGGCTATGTATCGCGTGTTGTTGATCGAGGATGACCCGATGGTGCAAGAAGTGAACCGGCAAATGATTGAACAAGTGGACGGCTTCACCGTCATCGGCCTCGCTCGAAACGGTGAAGAAGGACTCCACCTCATTCACGAGCTCCGTCCGGATTTAGCGATGATTGATATTTACATGCCGCAGCTGGACGGCCTTGAAACATTAAAACAAATCCGCGCCCGCGGCCATGAAGTTGATATCATCGCCATTACCGCGGCGAGCGACATTGAAACGGTGCGCCGCGTCCTGCAAAACGGCGCCTTCGATTACATTGTGAAACCGTTTAAATTTGAACGGCTCAAACAGGCGTTGGAAAATTATCGGACGTTCCGCCGGTCGCTTGCGGAAAAGGAATCGCTCACCCAGGTGGAACTCGATGCCCTAAGGCGGGCGACTGAACAACCGGCCGGACCGTCCTCCGAGCTTCCGAAAGGACTGAATGAGGTAACATTGGAAAAAGTGATCGCCTATTTGCGCCAACACCGCTTCCCCGTTTCCGCCGAGGAAGTGGCCGAAGGAGTCGGCATCGCCCGCGTCACCGCCCGCCGCTATTTGGAGTACCTTGAGAAAACGGGAAAAGTCGTGCTCGATGTTCAATACGGCGGCGTCGGACGCCCAGTGAATCGGTACCATCTGAAAGCAACATAACACGATGCCGTTTCGAGCGGCTTCAAGCTGGTTGTCAGAGACGGAAAGCCAGGCCCTATTATGCCGTATCCCGCACCAGCAACCGGGCAGGCAGCTCTTCCTGCTTTCGCGTCACATTGCCTGTCTCCAGCCAATGATGAATCAGGCGAAACGCTTTCCCTCCCAGCTGAAAATGTGGCAAAGCGACGGTGTAAACAGCAAGAAAATCGTGCTCTCTGACATGTTCGCATAAAAACGATGGGACCGTCTTCCTGATAAGCGGCAAACGCCTCCCAGCCCACTTCGCGGGAGCACACGATCAGCCCATCCATTTGCCTCATCCGCAGCCGCTCTAACGCCTCGAGTTCCCTCTCCACGTCATAATTCGTCTGAACCAAAAGCAGTTGGTAGCCATAACGGAGCGCCTCTTTGGGTATACCTCCCATTATCGCAGAAAAATAAGGATGATGAATGTACGGAAGCATAACGCCGACAATCGCTGCCCTTCCTTTCGCCAAATGGACGGCCTGAATATTTTTCGTGTAATTGAGCTTCTCCACTGCTTCCCAACCGTCTTCCGCTTTTCCTCGCTCACATACGGATATCCGTTCAACACCCTTGATACAGCAGCCACCGATACGCCTGCCTCTTTCGCCAAGTCACGGATATTGGCCATATTCACACACTCCCTAAAAAAGACTTGCCTTGAAACGCGTTTCATACATTATTGTGGATCCTGCCATCTAGTATACATGAGGAGGGGGACAACATGCTTTACGGATTTGCTTCACGCGTTCTGCTCGTCGCCGCTGTTTGGGGCGGGGCGCATATCGCCTTGCACGTCAAACAACGTGCAAAAACAAACAAGCAGAAAAAATAGGGAAACCATTCTGTTTGTTTCCACCGTTTCAATTGGTATAATGGGGAGTATATGGAGAACATAAGGAGGAATGAACATGACTCGATACTGGAAACTGTTGTTCTCTCTCGCTGTCGCCTCCGCCTTGCTGGTTGGCTGCGGAATGAAAGCGCAGGAGTCAGCAACAAAAGCAGCGAAAGAACAACAGCCAGCCGCCTCAAGAGAAACGTCCGCCAATGTGCAGCCGCCAAACGAAAAGCAAGCTTCTTCCGGCCAATCGGATGCGGCGGCGAGTAGACAAGCAGCCGCAAAGGAAGAAACCTCCGGGCAGCCGCCCGCTGACGAAGAGCAACCTGCCTCTTCGCAGCCAACGACTTCTTTGTCCTATCGGACAGGAAACCAAACCATCACCGAAACAGCGACGCTGCAAACGAGCGACAATCAACATTTTTCCCTCTATGTTTTGGAAGGGTGGACGCTTGACGCCGAAGAACCGAGTGCCGATGTCCTGCTTCATGGCGACGCATTCGCCCGCATCCGCTTGCTTTCTCCGGGTGAAACAAACTATGAACAACTAGCGAAAGAACATGCCCAAGCAGTCGACGCCAACGCCGCCCGCCAACAAACGGACGGGTTGCCTAAGCCGTTCACTGATGCGGTTTGGTACACCGCCCAAACAGACGGCGTCACGGTTCATGTCATCGCCAGCGCCCAACCGACGCCGATGCTATTGACCGTACACGCTCCAAGCAGCGAAGACGTGCTTGGCGCCGTGCTCGCCATGGTTGCTACATTACAAAAGCAATAACGTATCCAACGGGGAAGGAAACCGCTCTTCCCCGCTTCCAAAAAAAAAGAAATCCCCCTTCCAGCCAACAAGAGGATCAAACAAGCTGCTTGCTCTCTTCTTTGCGGAAAAATGTTTTCATCGCGTGGAACACATCCGATTTTTGCTTCAAAATATAGTAGCGGAACTTTTCATCCTTAATATTGCGATACGCCGACATGAGCGTGGAATGGCGATTGTACTGGTTGACTTCCCCATACCCAAACATGTTCGATACTTTCATCAGCTCCTGAACAAGCTTCACGCAGCGGGCATTGTCCGATGTCAGGTTGTCGCCGTCCGAGAAGTGGAACGGATAAATGTTGTAGCGCGACGGTGGATATTTTGTCTCAATGAGTTCAAGCGCCTTGCGGTAGGCTGATGAGCAAATCGTTCCACCGCTTTCCCCTTTCGTGAAAAACTCCTCCTCACTGACGACTTTTGCTTCCGTATGATGGGCGATAAAGGCGATGTCCACCGTTTCGTATTTCGTGCGCAAAAAGCGGGTCATCCAGAAGAAAAAGCTGCGTGCCATATATTTTTCCCACATGCCCATCGATCCGCTTGTGTCCATCATCGCCAAGACGACCGCCTTCGATTCTGGTTTGACGACTTCGTTCCACGTTTTAAACTTCAAATCTTCACGGTAAATCGGATAAAAGCCTGGTTTGCCGTTCATGGCATTGCGCTTGAAGGCAGCGAGCATCGTCCGCTTCTTATCGATATTCCCCATCAGCCCGGTGCGGCGGATGTCGTTAAATTCGATATGTTGGGTTACATTTTGATCCAGCTCTTTTCGTTGCAAGTTGGGCAGCTCCAATTGGCTAAAGAACGCTTCCTCAATCTCCATCAGCGACACTTCAGCTTCGTAATAATCTTGGCCCGGCAAATCGCCAGCACCTTGGCCTTTTCCTGGCCCCTGCCCCTCCCCGCTTCCGTCTCGGGCCACCACATCACCGACTTGGCTGTCTCCATTTCCTTGGCCGACGTGTTTGTTTTTCTCATAATTGTAGCGGATTTTGTATTCATCGAGCGAGCGGATCGGAATTTTAATCACATCGCGCCCGTTGGACATGATAATGCTTTCTTCCGTAATTAAGTCGGGCAAATTGTTTTTGATCGCTTCCTTCACTTTTTCTTGATGGCGCTTTTGATCATCATATCCTTTGCGGTGGAGGGACCAGTCTTCCTTCGATACAACAAAATTCCCCTTCATGTTTTCCCCTCCTTTGAAAAAATCATTTTCACACTTTTCGCTTTCCCGCATATACTTATGTTGGCGTCATCAAAACGGGCCATCACTATGCCAAGTTGGTTTATTTTATCGTATGCAAAAATTCAAAATAATTGACCAATGAATGAGGAAAATAGAAAAGTAGACAAGCCCGATTATCAGCTTCGCGCCCTCTTGTTCTCTTCCTTTTAGCGAAGCTCGCTGCGTCGTCTTTGCTCGACCCTCCCTGTGCAACTCGGTCAGACAGAGGAGGAGGATAAAAAAAGCATGCCTCAGCGCTTGAGGCATGCCTAGCGGTTCAACAAGCTGCCGACATAGCGGAGCAATTCGTTGGCTGACGTGGAGTTGTACCCGTATTCATCAATGAGGCGGGCGACGACTTCGTTAATTTTTTTCAACTGCTGCTCATCCGGTGTTTTCGTCGACGTTGTAATTTTCACAATATCTTTTAGATCAGCGAACAGTTTTTTCTGGATTGCCTCGCGCAGCCGTTCATGCGAGTTGTAATCAAATCGCTGCCCTTTGCGCGCATAGGCGGAAATGCGGATTAAAATTTCTTCACGAAACGCTTTTTTCGCATTTTCGGAAATGCCGATTTGTTCCTCGATCGAGCGCATCAGCTTTTCATCCGGATTCATTTCCTCGCCAGTGAGCGGATCGCGCAGTTTCGTCTTGTTGCAGTACGCCTCGACGTTGTCCAAATAGTTATCCATCAACGTTTTCGCCGACTCTTCATACGAATAGACGAACGCCTTTTGCACTTCTTGTTTGGCGATTTCGTCATATTCTTTACGCACAAGCGAAATGAAGTTCAAGTACCGCTCGCGGTCTTCCTTCGTGATCGACGGATGCTGATCCAACCCTTCTTTCAACGAACGAAGCACGTCAAGCGCATTGATCGACGGCACTCCTTTGCGAATGATGCAGGCAGAAATGCGGTTGATGACATAGCGTGGGTCGATGCCGCTCATCCCCTCGTCCGGATGCTCCTTTTTCAGCTCCTCCACATCGACCTCGCTGAATCCTTCGATCATTTCGCCATCATACAAGCGCATTTTCTTCAATAAATCCACATCCGGCCGCTTCGATTCTTTCAACCGCGTCAAAATCGTAAACATGGCCGCAATCCGCAACGTATGTGGAGCGATATGCACGTCGGCGACATCGCTTTCGCGGATCATTTTTTCGTAAATGCGCTCTTCTTCCGAGACGCGCAAGTTGTATGGAATCGGCATGACGATGATGCGCGAATGGAGCGCCTCGTTCTTTTTGTTGGCGATGAACGACCGATATTCCGTTTCGTTCGTATGAGCGATAATCAATTCGTCGGCGCTGATTAAAGCAAACCGCCCAGCCTTGAAATTGCCTTCTTGCGTCAGCGACAGCAAATGCCAAAGAAATTTTTCATCGCACTTTAACATCTCTTGAAATTCCATAATCCCGCGGTTGGCTTTGTTCAGCTCGCCGTCAAACCGGTACGCGCGCGGGTCGGACTCGGAGCCGTATTCCGCGATCGTTGAAAAATCGATGCTTCCCGTTAAATCGGCGATGTCTTGCGATTTTGGATCAGACGGACTGAACGTCCCGATGCCGACGCGGCGGTTTTCCGAGAAGAAAATGCGCTCCACTAGCACGTCTTCAATGCGTCCGCCGTACTCTTTCTCAAGCCGCATCATATTGAGCGGCGACAGCTCGCCTTCGATGCGAATGCCGTATTCGCGGTAAAAATCGTCGCGCAAATGGTGAGGAATGAGGTGAAGCGGATCTTCATGCATCGGGCACCCTTTAATGGCATACACCGCGCCGCGCTCTGTTTTTGAATACTCTTCAAGCCCACGCTTTAGCAAAGTCACAAGCGTCGACTTCCCGCCGCCAACTGGCCCCATCAGCAGCAAAATCCGTTTCCGCACATCAAGCCGCTTCGCCGCCGGGTGGAAATATTCCTCAACGAGCCGCTCAAGCGCCTCCTCAAGCCCGAACAGGTGCTGGCTGAAAAACTTATATCGTTTCCGCCCATTCACCTCTTCGACCCCAGCATCTTTGATCATATTATAAACACGCGAATGAGCCGACTGGGCCACCCACGGCTTTTCTTTTAAAATCTTTAAATACTCAGCAAACGTTCCTTCCCATTTCAACTTTTCTTCTTCTTCCCGATACCGGGCGATTTTTTGCAAAATATCCATAAAGGACCTCCTCACCCTTGGATGTCTAACAGCAAGATTATTACAATTTATGCGAGGATGTCCCGTATCATTCGCCGCAAAAAAAAATTTTGTCTCCTAACAACCAACTGCGGTCATTCACATGCTTGGCCATATTCGCTATAATAAAAGGGGAAACGCCTGCCACTTTCATTATGAAGGAGGAACAAACGATGCGCACTTTGCTTGTGCTAGGGGTTATCATTGCGTTTTTGACGGCCATTTTCACCGCTGGCTATGAAGACAAACCAGGCGTCAGACAATAAGACCAAAAAAACGACCTCCAGAGCGAAGGTCGTTTTTTTGTTTATGACAACCCATAAAACCGTTGTTGGCGCAACGCTTCGTACACTAAAATGGCCGCCGTGTTCGACAAGTTTAACGAGCGCACTTTGTCATTCATCGGGATGCGAAGGCAACGGTCCATATTGGCCTCAAGCAGCTCCTTCGGCAGTCCGGTCGTTTCACGGCCGAACACAAAGAAAATATGTTTTTCTGTATCGCTGAAATCAAACGAATCATAATACCGGCGCCCGAATTTCGTAATGAAATAAAACTCCCCTTCCGGAAAGCGGGCGAATAGTTCGTCAAGCGAGTCATAATACGAAATATTGACATACGGCCAATAATCAAGCCCGGCGCGCTTTAACATTTTATCATCCGTAGAAAAACCGAGCGGGCGGATCAAATGGAGCGACGTATCGGTTGCTGCGCACGTACGAGCGATGTTTCCAGTATTGGCTGGAATTTCTGGCTGGTATAGCACTACATGAAGCGGCATTTCCTTCACCTCAGCAACGTTTATTTGCGATCGATGATGTGAAAAAACTTATAGCGAATGTTCGGCGTATAGGCGCTTGAATCTTCATACGACCAATAGCGCATTCGGCTGTTTGTCGTATGGGCGTTCACAAGCGGCATCCCGTTCTGATCTTTCGCCACCACAATCGTTGAGTGGTCGAAGCGTCCGTCCCCTTGAAAATCATAACAGATGACATCACCTGCCATCAATTGCTCCGGCTCCGCCACTTCCACCGCCTGCAAGCCGATGCGCGACCCGCTCAAATACCAACGAAAAGCATGGGCCACAGCCCAGCTGTAACTCCAACTTCCGTGTTGACACCACCATCCCCTCGCCCGGTTCGGATAGCCCGTCATCGGCGCCCCGCCTGCATACAAGCATTGAGAGACAAAATTCGTGCAATCCACCGGAAACGACGGAAACACCGGGTTATGCCGATTCCACCACGTTTCCGCATACCGCACCGCCCGGGCGCGGTCATACTGGTAAGAAAGACGCTCCCCCGTCCATTGCTCTCGTTCGACGCGCGGCGCCTCCATATCCCCCCCCAACCGGTTGATCGGTTCATCAGTTACAAGCTCACCGCGAACAAAACAGGCGCATCGCTCCTCAACCTGTTCTTCTATATATAGTGAACCCCTTTGCTTAATTAAAAATTGATGGTGGGCAATATACATAACTTTCGCTTCCCGCTCGATGGTCTGCCTGCCGACAATTTGTCCCCGGATCGTGCAACGGACGATCTCCGCACCGCGCTTTTGGCAAAGCCGTTGCTTTCTTGCCGCCTCTTCGCTTCGGATATTGCTTTCCGACACAAACGAGCGGGCTCGCTCATCCAACCACGCGCGCAACTGTTTTTTCATGCTGCTTTCCACCACTTTCGTTTTTGTTACTACCTTATGTGGGGAAGCTGCGTTTTTTTCCCTATTCCTTTGCCTCAGCCAACAGTTTCAGTCCTTTTTCAATCTCAGCGATCACATCGGCATCCGCCTCCGTTTGCCGCGCGGCCTCCAAGTAAGGCTTAGCGCTTGGATCCCCGATTTTCCCGAGCGCCCACGCCGCCGTCCCGCGGATGACGGGACGGCTATCCTCTTTCAACAAACGCAGTAAGTGCGGCACCGCGGTTTGGTCTTTGTAATGGGCGAGCGCCAGAATGGCATTGCGCTGAATCGGCTTTTTCCCACGCCATGAACCCGCCATGGCCCCAAATGTTTCTTTAAATTCACGGTTGCTCATCTGAAGCAGCGGGATGAGCTTCGGCTTTACCGCTTCCGGATCCGGCTCGAATTCTGGATGCAAATGAAAGTCTTTCCCCTTATTTTCCGGGCAGACTTGCTGGCATGTATCGCAGCCGTACAGCCGGTTCCCGATTTTCTCCCGAAACTCGTCGGCTAAAAAGCCTTTCGTTTGCGTTAAAAAGGAAAGGCACCGCTGTGCGTTCAGTTGCCCCCCTTGCACAAGCGCCCCGGTCGGGCAGGCATCAATGCATTTCGTGCACGTGCCGCATCGGTTTTCAACCGGTTCATCAGGGGGAAATGGAATATTCGTAATCATTTCTCCCAAATACACATACGATCCAAACTCCGGTGTAATAATAGAGCAGTTCTTGCCGCTCCAACCGATCCCTGCTCGTTCCGCCACCGCCCGATCAGCGAGCTCTCCGGTATCCACCATCGAGCGAACGCGGGCATGGGGCACTTTGGCCAGCAAAAACTCCTCGAGCTGCTGCAAACGTTCCCGCAACACATCGTGGTAGTCCTTTCCCCATGAAGCGCGGCAAAAAACGCCGCGCCGTTCCGTCTTTGTCCCCCGCGGCGCATTTTTCATTTTAGACGGATAGGCAAGAGCAATGGCAATAATCGATTTTGCTTCCGGAAGAAGCAATGAAGGATTCGTCCGTTTCTCAATATCTGGTTCCTCAAAACCGGACTGATAGCCGAGCTCCTGCTGGCGGCGCAGCCGTTCCTTTAATTCAACAAACGGATCAGCGCTCGCAAATCCGATTTTATCAATGCCGATTGACCGACTGTACTCAATGACTTCCTGCTTTAATGCCATAACATCCATCGTTTTCCCTCCTTTCGTCATATATGGTAAAATGAAATCCGAGGTGATCAAGATGAAATGCGTGATATCAGAACAACTAAAGCAACGCCTTCCTTCTGGTAAATTCGGCGTCATCCGCTATCATCATATCGAGGTCAGCGATTCACCGCAAATGTTAAGGGGGAGGCTTGAGCTGTTTCAAGAATCTCTTTACATCGAGCTGCAGGAAAAGTCGATTGCCGACATCCCTGAGATGGTCGAATGGCGCCGTACTTTCAAACAAATCGGAACGGACCCAAGCCGCTATCGACCGTCAAGTGAAAGCCTGTACCGACGCATCCAGAAAAAAAGCTTCATTCCGCCTATCCATTCAGCGGCGGACATAAACAACTTTTTTTCACTCTATTATAAAATTCCGCTCGGCATCTATGATCTAGACCGCATCAACGGGACAGTGACGCTCACGATCGGCACGGAACAAGATGAATACATCGCGTTAAACGGCCGCACAGTCAACTTTGCCAACAAACTCGTCAGCAAAGATGAACGAGGGCCGTTTGGCAGTCCGATCGTCGATTCGGAGCGGACCGCCGTGACGAGAGAAACGAAAAACGCTTTGCAAATCGTTTACTTTCTCCCATCAACGCCAGAAGAAACCGCCAAGCGCCAGCTTCAAGCCATCCAAACGATGTTTGTGCAAATTCATGGCGGCGAAGCCGACGCCCAATTGTTCATTTGATCTTCCCCCCACTTTCCTGCTGTTGGAAACGGGGGACTCCCTCCCTACTTGAACTCTCTCCCACCTACGCTCACGCGTGGAAGTGGGGGTCTTCTCGGTTTAGGGTGATAAAGAAAAAAACGCAATGCCTCGTTCTTTAACGAAACGAAACACTGCGTTGTCCCCAACAATCATAACGTAATTTTAAAGCTAACGAGAGATATTATAACAGACTTCCACACGCATCGCAAGAAAAAAACGCAAAAATCGACAAAAGAAATTGTACAAAAGGGCACCAGAATCTCTGGTGCCAGCAACCAGTGACCCGTACGGGATTCGAACCCGTGTTACCGCCGTGAAAGGGCGGTGTCTTAACCACTTGACCAACGGGCCATTATGGCGGAGAAGGCGGGATTTGAACCCGCGCGCCGCAAAACTGCGACCTAACGGTTTAGCAAACCGTCCCCTTCAGCCACTTGGGTACTTCTCCAAAGAAATGGCTCCGCAAGTAGGATTCGAACCTACGACCTACCGGTTAACAGCCGGTTGCTCTACCGCTGAGCTATTGCGGAATGATGAATAACTATATGTTATGCACATCTTCCAAATGTGCTCGTTGCCTCTTCCTCTGCCAGCTAATTCAAGGAAGCGAGATGCGTCGAGGCAACTCGCAGCGAATTCGAAGATGTGAAGCTCGTCGCTCCGATTTTGCTGTGGAACGATGGGGCATTGTTCGCCCATTATTATAGCGAATGACCCAAAAATATTCAATGGAAAATAATGGGCCTAAGTGGACTTGAACCACCGACCTCACGCTTATCAGGCGTGCGCTCTGACCAGCTGAGCTATAGGCCCATAAAAAGCGGGTGATGGGAATCGAACCCACGACATCAGCTTGGAAGGCTGAGGTTTTACCACTAAACTACACCCGCATATCATTTAGTTGAACATCCGCCACGCTGCTTCCATGCCCCTTCCTCTACCAGCTGATTCACAGAAGCCAGATGCGTCGGGGCAACTCGAAGCAGATTCGATGATGCAGATGCTCGTGGCTGAGGTTTTACCACTAAACTACACCCGCATATCATTTAGTTGAACATCCGCCACGCTGCTTCCATGCCCCTTCCTCTACCAGCTGATTCACAGAAGCCAGATGCGTCGGGGCAACTCGAAGCAGATTCGATGATGCAGATGCTCGTGGCTGAGGTTTTACCACTAAACTACACCCGCAAATATAGAATATAATGAAAAGGGCGACTAGTGGGAATCGAACCCACGCATGCCAGAGCCACAATCTGGTGCGTTAACCACTTCGCCATAGTCGCCTCGTTCTGGTGCCGGCTGCAGGACTTGAACCCGCAACCTACTGATTACAAGTCAGTTGCTCTACCAATTGAGCTAAGCCGGCATATTTAAAATTAGCTAGTGACTCATGTTGTCTGCCTGGTTGTGCCTCTTCCTCTGCAAGCTGATTCGAGGAAGCTGAGTGCGTCGAGGCAACTCGCAGCCAATTCGATGATGCCGATGCTCGTCTCTACCAATTGAGCTAAGCCGGCATATTTAAAATTAGCTAGTGACTCATGTTGTCTGCCTAGTTGTGCCTCTTCCTCTCCCAGCTAATTCGAGGAAGTCAAATGCTCGGTGTCCCTTCCTCTGCAAGCTTATTCAAAGAAGTGGGATGCGTCGGGACAACTCGCAGCAGATTCGACGATGCGAATGCTCGTCTCTACCAATTGAGCTAAGCCGGCACGATTTTAAAGTGCATGGCGGAGGAGGAGGGATTCGAACCCCCGCGCGCCTTGCGGCGCCTCTCGGTTTTCAAGACCGACCCCTTCAACCACTTGGGTACTCCTCCAAAAAAGCAACAATAATAATGGTGGACCTTGTAGGACTCGAACCTACGACCGGACGGTTATGAGCCGTCTGCTCTAACCAGCTGAGCTAAAGGTCCGATAATGGTGGCGGTGGAGGGGATCGAACCCCCGACCTCACGGGTATGAACCGTACGCTCTAGCCAGCTGAGCTACACCGCCAAATTTAAGTCAAAAGGTGGAGCCTATCGGGATCGAACCGATGACCTCCTGCTTGCAAAGCAGGCGCTCTCCCAGCTGAGCTAAGGCCCCATGATAAATCGGGAAGACAGGATTTGAACCTGCGACCTCACGGACCCGAACCGTGTGCTCTACCAAGCTGAGCTACTTCCCGACAAAACGCGCTCGAGAGGATTCGAACCCCTAACCTTCTGATCCGTAGTCAGATGCTCTATCCAATTGAGCTACGAGCGCACAAGTGCCGAGGGCCGGACTCGAACCGGCACGGTAGTTACCTACCCCAGGATTTTAAGTCCTGTGCGTCTGCCAATTCCGCCACCCCGGCGGAAGTGGAGCGGAAGACGGGGCTCGAACCCGCGACCCCCACCTTGGCAAGGTGGTGTTCTACCGCTGAACTACTTCCGCAAGACGATGAGCCATGGAGGACTCGAACCTCCGACCCTCTGATTAAAAGTCAGATGCTCTACCTACTGAGCTAATGGCTCATGGTTAGGATAACACTCTACAGCTTCGTTTCACTCTACCTGCCTCTTCCTCTCCCAGCCGATTCAAAGATGCCAAGTGCGTCGAGGCAACTCGAAGCAAACTCGAAGATGCAGCGCTCGTTACTGAGCTAATGGCTCGCGGTTGCCGCCTTAATGGCTTAAGGGGTTATTAAGGAATAAGAATGCCGGCTGCAGGACTTGAACCCGCAACCTACTGATTACAAGTCAGTTGCTCTACCAATTGAGCTAAGCCGGCACATTTAAAATTAGTTAGTGACTCATGTTGTCTGCCTAGTTGTGCCTCTTCCTCTGCAAGCTGATTCGAGGAAGCTGAGTGCGTCGAGGCAACTCGCAGCCAATTCGATGATGCCGATGCTCGTCTCTACCAATTGAGCTAAGCCGGCACATTTAAAATTAGCTAGTGACTCATGTTGTCTGCCTAGTTGTGCCTCTTCCTCTGCAAGCTGATTCGAGGAAGCTGAGTGCGTCGAGGCAACTCGCAGCCAATTCGATGATGCCGATGCTCGTCTCTACCAATTGAGCTAAGCCGGCACATTTAAAATTAGCTAGTGACTCATGTTGTCTGCCTAGTTGTGCCTCTTCCTCTGCAAGCTGATTCGAGGAAGCTGAGTGCGTCGAGGCAACTCGCAACAGACTCGACGATGCGAATGTTCGTCGCTACCCATTGAACTAAGCCGGGGTGGTTTGAACATCTGACATGTCTGTGAACTACTCCCACTTAGCTTTGCATGAAGCGGGAACCTTCTTTCGGAACTATGATAAAAATGGTGGCTCGGGACGGAATCGAACCGCCGACACAAGGATTTTCAGTCCTTTGCTCTACCGACTGAGCTACCGAGCCATATATTATTTTTTAACTCGCTCGTTGAATTGCTCTGTGCCTCTTCCTCTACAAGCTGATTCAAAGACGCTCGATGCGTCGAGGCAACTCGAAGCGAATTCGATGAAGCGGATGCTCGTCTCTACCGAATGAGCTGCTGAGCCGTATTTTTCATCTTTCACAATTTTGAAAGAATGGCGGTCCCGACGGGACTCGAACCCGCGATCTCCTGCGTGACAGGCAGGCATGTTAACCACTACACTACGGGACCAATTTTGGTTGCGGGGGCAGGATTTGAACCTGCGACCTTCGGGTTATGAGCCCGACGAGCTACCGGACTGCTCCACCCCGCGATGATGAGAAAGTAAGTTGATTTTCACAATGCTTTTAGTGTTGTTGTTCGTTGCCTCTTCCTCTACAAGCTGATTCAAAGACGCTCGATGCGTCGAGGCAACTCGAAGCGAATTCGATGAAGCAAAGGCTCGTTGCTCCACCCCGCGATGATGAGAAAGTAAGTCAGCTTTTATATTAAGATGGTGGAGGATGACGGGATCGAACCGCCGACCCCTTGCTTGTAAGGCAAGTGCTCTCCCAGCTGAGCTAATCCTCCACGAAATTGCCTAGCAGCGACCTACTCTTGCAGGGGCGCTGGCCCCAACTACCATCGGCGCTGGAGGGCTTAACTTCCGTGTTCGGGATGGGAACGGGTGTTTCCCCTCCGCCATAGCCACTAGGCAACAATGGACAAGTCTTATTATAAGGAAAGTTGACCTGTTGTCAAGACTTTTTCATTCCCTCAAAACTAGATAACCGTGCTCAGGAAGAAGCCGCTCGCCTGCGCTTTTCTTGGTTAAGCCCTCGATCGATTAGTATCCGTCAGCTCCACGTGTCGCCACGCTTCCACCTCGGACCTATCGACCTCGTCATCTTCGAGGGATCTTACCCGCTTTGCGCGGTGGGAAATCTCATCTTGAGGGGGGCTTCACGCTTAGATGCTTTCAGCGCTTATCCCGTCCGCACATAGCTACCCAGCGGTGCCCCTGGCGGGACAACTGGTACACCAGCGGTGCGTCCATCCCGGTCCTCTCGTACTAAGGACAGCTCCTCTCAAATTTCCTCCGCCCGCGACGGATAGGGACCGAACTGTCTCACGACGTTCTGAACCCAGCTCGCGTACCGCTTTAATGGGCGAACAGCCCAACCCTTGGGACCGACTACAGCCCCAGGATGCGATGAGCCGACATCGAGGTGCCAAACCTCCCCGTCGATGTGGACTCTTGGGGGAGATCAGCCTGTTATCCCCGGGGTAGCTTTTATCCGTTGAGCGATGGCCCTTCCATGCGGAACCACCGGATCACTAAGCCCGACTTTCGTCCCTGCTCGACCTGTCCGTCTCGCAGTCAAGCTCCCTTGTGCCTTTGCACTCTCCGAATGATTTCCAACCATTCTGAGGGAACCTTTGGGCGCCTCCGTTACCTTTTGGGAGGCGACCGCCCCAGTCAAACTGCCCACCTGACACTGTCTCCCACCCCGCTAAGGGGTGCGGGTTAGAATTTCAATACCGCCAGGGTGGTATCCCACCGTCGCCTCCACCGAAGCTGGCGCTCCGGCTTCCCAGGCTCCCACCTATCCTGTACAAGCGATACCAAAATTCCATATCAGGCTGCAGTAAAGCTCCACGGGGTCTTTCCGTCCTGTCGCGGGTAACCTGCATCTTCACAGGTAGTATAATTTCACCGGGTCTCTCGTTGAGACAGCGCCCAAGTCGTTACACCTTTCGTGCGGGTCGGAACTTACCCGACAAGGAATTTCGCTACCTTAGGACCGTTATAGTTACGGCCGCCGTTTACTGGGGCTTCGGTTCGCACCTTCGCTTCCGCTAAGCGCTCCCCTTAACCTTCCAGCACCGGGCAGGTGTCAGCCCCTATACGTCGCCTTTCGGCTTCGCAGAGACCTGTGTTTTTGATAAACAGTCGCTTGGGCCTTTTCACTGCGGCTCTTCAGGGCTCTTCACCCCAAAGAGCACCCCTTCTCCCGAAGTTACGGGGTCATTTTGCCGAGTTCCTTAACGAGAGTTCTCCCGCGCGCCTTAGGATTCTCTCCTCGCCTACCTGTGTCGGTTTGCGGTACGGGCACCTCTTCCCTCGCTAGAGGCTTTTCTTGGCAGTGTGAAATCGGGGACTTCCGGATTACTCCGTCGCCGTCACCGCTTGGCCTTATGATCCGCGGATTTGCCTGCGGATCAGCCTCACGGCTTGGACAGGCTCTTCCAGCCGCCTGCTCGCCCTATCCTCCTGCGTCCCCCCATCGCTCAAACGGGAAGAAGGTGGTACAGGAATCTCAACCTGTTGTCCATCACCTACGCCTTTCGGCCTCGGCTTAGGTCCCGACTAACCCTGAGTGGACGAACCTTCCTCAGGAACCCTTAGGCTTTCGGCGCAGAGGATTCTCACCTCTGTTTTCGCTACTCATACCGGCATTCTCACTTCTAAGCGCTCCACCAGTCCTTCCGGTCTGGCTTCTCTGCCCTTAGAACGCTCCCCTACCGATGACCAACGGTCATCCCGCAGCTTCGGCGGCACGTTTAGCCCCGGTACATTTTCGGCGCAGAGTCACTCGACCAGTGAGCTATTACGCACTCTTTAAATGGTGGCTGCTTCTAAGCCAACATCCTGGTTGTCTCGGCAACTCCACATCCTTTTCCACTGAACGTGCACTTCGGGGCCTTAGCTGGCGGTCTGGGCTGTTCCCCTCTCGACCACGGATCTTATCACTCGCAGTCTGACTCCCGGGCATAAGTCATTGGCATTCGGAGTTTGACTGGGTTCGGTAACCCGTTTGGGGCCCCTAGCCCAATCAGTGCTCTACCTCCAAGACTCTCAAACCCGAGGCTAGCCCTAAAGCTATTTCGGGGAGAACCAGCTATCTCCAAGTTCGATTGGCATTTCACCCCTACCCACACCTCATCCCCGCACTTTTCAACGTGCGTGGGTTCGGGCCTCCAGCCGGTGTTACCCGGCCTTCACCCTGGACATGGGTAGATCACCTGGTTTCGGGTCGACGACGACGTACTCACACGCCCTGTTCAGACTCGCTTTCGCTGCGGCTCCGCCTCTTCGGCTTAACCTCGCACGCCATCGTCACTCGCCGGTTCATTCTACAAAAGGCACGCCATCACCCATCAACGGGCTCTGACTACTTGTAGGCACACGGTTTCAGGTTCTCTTTCACTCCCCTCCCGGGGTGCTTTTCACCTTTCCCTCACGGTACTGGTGCACTATCGGTCACTAGGGAGTATTTAGCCTTGGGAGATGGTCCTCCCTGCTTCCGACGGGATTCCTCGTGTCCCGCCGTACTCAGGATCCGCTCGGGAGGGAACGAAGTTTCGACTACAGGGCTCTCACCTTCTCTGGCCGGCCGTTCCAGACCGGTTCGTCTACCCCGTCCCTTTCTCACTCCCATCGTGAGCGGTCCTACAACCCCAAGAGGACATGCCTCTTGGTTTGGGCTGTTCCCGTTTCGCTCGCCGCTACTCAGGGAATCGCGGTTGCTTTCTTCTCCTCCGGGTACTAAGATGTTTCAGTTCCCCGGGTGTGCCCTCCATGCCCTATGGATTCAGGCATGGATACTGCCCCATTACGGACAGTGGGTTCCCCCATTCGGACATCTCCGGATCAACGCTTGCTTACAGCTCCCCGAAGCGTTTCGGCGTTTGCCCCGTCCTTCATCGGCTCCTAGTGCCAAGGCATCCACCGTGCGCCCTTTCCAGCTTAACCTATTGCGCTCTCGGCTTCTTCCTTACTGTCTAGCTTCGGCTCGCCGCCGCTCGGGGTCAAATAACCTTCGCCTTCGGGATGTGAACATCCCTCCAGGCGAAGAACATTTGCCCATCGCGGCGAAACGCTCGCCTCCGCTTTTCCGGTTATCTAGTTTTCAAGGAACGAGACTGCTTCTTGAATTTGCTTCTCTGCAGTCTTGTGCCGAGGAATCTTGCTTCCCTGAACCTGCTAGCAGACGCAGGCACAGATGCAAAGCAACTACGTTGAAACAGCTTCCTTGCAGCTTTGCGTCGAGGAATCCAGCTTCTCTGAATTCACTTGTAGACGCAGACGCAAAGCAACTGAAGGAATTTCTCATTCCTTCAAAACTGAACGAAACAGAAGCGCGTTTTGCTTTGAATAACGACTGATGTCTAGCTCCAGCGCCTGGCTCTCTTCTGCCAAATAACCTTCCCCCTCGGGGTGCAAGCACCCCTGCGGGTGAAGAACATTTGGCTTCGAGAGCCAAACGCGGCGCTTCCGCTTTTCTTCGTCCTTAGAAAGGAGGTGATCCAGCCGCACCTTCCGGTACGGCTACCTTGTTACGACTTCACCCCAATCACTTGCCCCACCTTCGGCGGCTGGCTCCCGTAAGGGTTACCGCACCGACTTCGGGTGTTGCAAGCTCTCGTGGTGTGACGGGCGGTGTGTACAAGGCCCGGGAACGTATTCACCGCGGCATGCTGATCCGCGATTACTAGCGATTCCGGCTTCATGCAGGCGAGTTGCAGCCTGCAATCCGAACTGAGAGCGGCTTTTTGGGATTCGCTCCCCCTCGCGGGTTCGCAGCCCTTTGTACCGCCCATTGTAGCACGTGTGTAGCCCAGGTCATAAGGGGCATGATGATTTGACGTCATCCCCACCTTCCTCCGACTTGTCGCCGGCAGTCCCTCTAGAGTGCCCACCTTCGTGCTGGCAACTAGAGGCGAGGGTTGCGCTCGTTGCGGGACTTAACCCAACATCTCACGACACGAGCTGACGACAACCATGCACCACCTGTCACCCTGTCCCCCCGAAGGGGGAACGCCCAATCTCTTGGGTTGTCAGGGGATGTCAAGACCTGGTAAGGTTCTTCGCGTTGCTTCGAATTAAACCACATGCTCCACCGCTTGTGCGGGCCCCCGTCAATTCCTTTGAGTTTCAGCCTTGCGGCCGTACTCCCCAGGCGGAGTGCTTATCGCGTTAGCTGCAGCACTAAAGGGTGTGACCCCTCTAACACTTAGCACTCATCGTTTACGGCGTGGACTACCAGGGTATCTAATCCTGTTTGCTCCCCACGCTTTCGCGCCTCAGCGTCAGTTGCAGGCCAGAGAGCCGCCTTCGCCACTGGTGTTCCTCCACATCTCTACGCATTTCACCGCTACACGTGGAATTCCGCTCTCCTCTCCTGCACTCAAGTCCCCCAGTTTCCAATGACCCTCCACGGTTGAGCCGTGGGCTTTCACATCAGACTTAAGGAACCGCCTGCGCGCGCTTTACGCCCAATAATTCCGGACAACGCTCGCCCCCTACGTATTACCGCGGCTGCTGGCACGTAGTTAGCCGGGGCTTCCTCGTGAGGTACCGTCACCGCGCCGCCCTCTTCGAACGGCGCTCCTTCGTCCCTCACAACAGAGCTTTACGACCCGAAGGCCTTCTTCGCTCACGCGGCGTCGCTCCGTCAGGCTTTCGCCCATTGCGGAAGATTCCCTACTGCTGCCTCCCGTAGGAGTCTGGGCCGTGTCTCAGTCCCAGTGTGGCCGGTCACCCTCTCAGGCCGGCTACGCATCGTCGCCTTGGTGAGCCGTTACCTCACCAACTAGCTAATGCGCCGCGGGCCCATCCGCAAGTGACAGCCAAAGGCCGCCTTTCAACCAAAGACCATGCGGTCTTCGGTGTTATCCGGTATTAGCTCCGGTTTCCCGGAGTTATCCCGGTCTTGCGGGCAGGTTGCCCACGTGTTACTCACCCGTCCGCCGCTGACCAAATCAGAGCAAGCTCCGATTTGGTCCGCTCGACTTGCATGTATTAGGCACGCCGCCAGCGTTCGTCCTGAGCCAGGATCAAACTCTCCAAAAGAAAGTTGATTGGCCTTTGCTTTGGCCAATGCGGCCTCCGCTTTTCTATTGCGCTTCGTTTCGTTCAGTTTTCAAGGAACGAGACCTCTTCTTGAACTTGCTTCGTTGCAGTCTTGCGCCGAGGAATCCAACTCCTCTGGACTCCCTCAAACGCAAATGTGTTTTCCGCTTCCTAAAGCGGCCCTTACATCATAGCATTTTTATTGTTCGTTGTCAACAGCCTTTTATTCATACCGCTCCGCAACATTTTCCCGGCGCGACAGCGATTTAAAATATATCATCGTTCGACAAGGAAGTCAAGAGCTTTTTTCGGCCGGGTTGCCTCCTTCCTTCAATGATCTTGGCAACTAACATTTGTATAAACACAATGAAATTCCTAATAGCATCCATCCTCTCACCGGCTCCCTTCCATTTTTGGGGATCAGCAGAAGGGGACCGTCAAAATTCTTTTTTTACAACGTGTAATACCGTTCGAGCATTGTATTTCCTTTTGTCGGCATTTCCACGACGGTTAGCACTTTCCTTTCGACAAGATACTCAAGCATGATAACAAGATCAACCGAGTAAGGCGCAAACTGCGGATGACCGGTCATTTCCTCAATGCTCCAAGCACCATTTTTTTCTTTCAGCGCTTCGCATAAATGAGAGGAACCTGATTCTACGTAAGAATGAATCAAAAATTCACTGGCCAGCAACAAAAGTTCCAGCCGTTTCGGAAGCGGTTCTTCACTTCCAACGAGTTCTTCATACAGTTTATAAATCCTTCCATCCATTCGCTTGACTTGATTCCATACGGTCACTTCCGGGTAAAGTCCGTGCTCGATCACGGTCAATCGCGCCAAATGATGGAGGGCTTGCACCATATGGTTGTATGAGTCGAGCCAATGCTTGGCGGCAAACAGCGCCTTGCCATCTGTATAATGGCGGATCAGTTTGGCAAACTCGAGTCCCATTTTCAATCGCCGTTCTTTAGGCGGGAATTGCTCAAGGCGCTGGCGCAACTGCTGAACATAGCCGTTTCGGTCAAACACGACCGTTCCGTTGAACACCCAGTCGACCGCCTTTCGATGTGACCCGAGAACAAGCCATTCATTTAACTGCCGTTCACTGACTGCATAAAGCACCGCCTTTTTCTCGTTTAGTGAATACTGTCTGAGAAGCATAGGCTCGCTTTGCGGGTCGACAATGACGAGCAGCACGACATCAAACGTATCCGTTGTTGCTGCATGGCAAGCCGTTTTTTCAATCATTAAAATTCCGTGCGTGTTGCAGCGGTTTGCCCATTCGTGACAGATGGGATGCAGCAATTCTTTCATACCTCGCGTCCGTTGCAGAAAGCCGGCCGCGATATCCGGGCGGACAAATCCCTCAGATATCCCAACATATCGATTGACAGACAACCATACGTTCCTATTTTGAGCCGGCTGTTTTTTCTGCAACGTTTTTTCCTCCCTTCCACCATCATCAATCATCACATTGCGTTTGTGCAGATGTTCAAACAATGCTGTCAACGCCTGTTTCATTTCAGAAAGACCAGAATGCTTGCATCCATGAAGCTGTCGTTTGTTGCCGTCATTCGTTATTCGACAAAAAAAGAGGAATTCCTTTCTTTAAAACGTCGATTTTGTTGATTTCTTCTTCGCGATGGGACCCCGTTTTATGGTATAGTGGTCTATGTAGGAGGGACTGTGATGAGCATCAAATATTCGAGCAAAATCAACAAAATTCGCACTTTCGCCTTAAGCTTGATTTTTATCGGTGTCATTGTCATGTATCTTGGGCTGTTTTTTCGTACGTCCCCGGTCATCATGACGTTGTTTATGTTGTTTGGGATGTTGTTTCTTGTCGCCAGTGGCATTGTATATTTTTGGATCGGCACACTCTCGACGAGAGCCGTCCAAGTTGTTTGCCCGTCGTGCGGCAAAGTGACAAAAATGCTCGGACGCGTCGATTTATGCATGTTTTGCCGTGAACCGTTGACGTTAGACCGCGAACTGGAAGGAAAAGAGTTTGACGAAAAGTACAACAAAAAAAGAAAAAGCTGATAGCCGCCTTGTGCTATCAGCTTTTTAATGCGAATGCGCCGGCGCCCCGCTTTTTTGACAGTCAGGGCAGACTCCGTACACTTCCATGCGATGATGGTCGACCTTAAAGCCGGTGACGTGAGCGGCAAGCTGCTCGACTTCATCAAGCGCTGGATAGTGGAAATCGACAATTTTGCCGCACTCTTCACAGATGACGTGATAATGATTGGAAGTGACGAAGTCAAACCGGCTTGACGAATCGCCGTACGTCAGCTCTTTGACAAGCCCGATTTCCTTAAAGACGCGCAAGTTATTGTAGACGGTAGCTACACTCATGTTTGGGAATTTCCCTTCCAGCGCTTTGTATATTTCATCAGCCGTCGGATGGGACATCGAGCTGATCAAATACTCCAATATCGCATGACGCTGCGGCGTGATGCGTATGCCAGTCTTTTTCAGCATGTCAAGCGCTTCCTTCAGTTGCTCGTTGTCAGACACCGTCATGCACCTCACTCTCTGTGCAAAGGTGAAAAAAATTATCACTTTATAATATTTATAATTAGTCTACAAAGAATACATGCCATTTGTCAATATAGATGCCATTAATATATGGGCTCAGACGCCATTTTAACAAAAAAAGGAGGCGGAAATTGTTTCCGCCTCTTATGTCATTCATTTGAGGAGGTTACTATGTATCATACGCCAAACGATGTACATTGTCTGGACGCTTACCTAGATGACGCTAGTCGGGCGACTTCCGCAAGCGCCTCATCGACATGCCCCTTCACTTTCACCCCGCGCCATTCTTGGACCAACGTTCCGTCGGGGGCGATAATGAATGTCGAGCGATCAATGCCCATATATTCCTTGCCGAAATTTTTCTTTTTCTTCCATACCCCATACAGCTCGGCCACTTCATGCCGCTCATCAGAAAGAAGCAAAAATGGCAACTCATATTTTTCGATAAACGCCTCATGCCGATTCATCGGGTCGGTGCTCACTCCTAAAATGACGGCGTTCAACTCAGCGAACTGCGCATGGCGATCGCGAAAGTCGCACGCTTCGGCTGTGCACCCCGGGGTCATGTCTTTTGGATAAAAGTAAAGCACCACATACCGGCCGCGAAAATCAGACAGCGAAACCATTTTCCCATTGCTTGCCGGCAAGGTGAAATCTGGAGCTGGCTGGCCAATGGCAATCGTCATGTCGTTCCCCCCGTCTTCTTCGTTTTCTTTTAGCGTAGCGAAGACGAAGGGAAATTGCAACTCATATCAGCGATGATCCCAGTCAAACACGGTGCGCGTCACGATGACAGCGGGCATAATGTAGCCGAGCAGCGCTTCGGCAATGGCGATCCACCGCCCGACGCCGATCGGAGTGACATCACCGTATCCGACCGACAAAAGCGTCATACCGCTTAAATACAAGCTGTCTTCAAGCAGCGACAAACGATCTTTCGATGCGCTATTTGGGGATGGGGTAAACACAGCATGGCCGTTTACTTGCAAAATCATATAAATCATGGCAAAACCGAGCAACATCGTTAAATACCATTGGACGAGAACCCATAAGCTATCGAGTGACAGGCGATGCGTCGCTTGCACGCGCACTGTCCAAAGCGAGGTGATGCTGCCGAGCAGTACGGCGGCAACAATGCCAAGGAAGGCGTAATCCATCACGTTCCCCCCATTTTTGTCCGTCGTTCATATATACGCGGACAACCGGGCGATTATACCGCATGACCCTCCGCACCCTGCTTGAATCGGCAGCACTCCTGTATTCCACCGGATCGCCCGACCCATTTGACAAGCCAGCGTCCCGTCAGATGAAGCCAATCGTTGCGCTTTACTGAGCAAAATAGCGCGCCAATACACCTTTTAACGTCGCAGCACTACGGTGGAACCATTTTTTCTCCTCCTCGTCAAGTTCAATTTCAATCACTTCGCGGATGCCATTTCGGTTGATCACAGCAGGCACACCGATGTAGACATCGCGTTCGCCGTATGGGCCGTCCAAGTAAGCGGAAACGGTCAAAATGGCATTTTCATGATGCAAAATGGCGCGCGTCACGCGGGCAAGCCCCATAGCAATCCCGTAGTACGTCGCTCCTTTTTTCTCAATAATTTGGTAGGCGGCATCGCGCACATTGACAAAAATGCGCTCGAGCTCTTTTTGCGCTTCTTCCCCTTTGGACTCGACCAGCTTGCGGATCGGCACGCCGCCGATATCAGCCTGGCTCCAAACCGGGAGTTCAGTGTCGCCATGTTCGCCGATAATATAGGCGTGCACGTTCGTCGGGGCGACGGCGAAATAGTCGCCCAACAAGAAGCGGAACCGCGCCGTGTCCAAAATCGTGCCCGATCCGATTACTCGCTCTTGCGGCAGGCCGCTGAATTTCCACGTCGCGTACGTTAAAATGTCGACCGGATTGGTGGCGACGAGAAACAGTCCTTGAAATCCGGATGCCATGACCGACTCAACGATCGAGCGGAAAATGGCAATGTTTTTGTCCACAAGATCAAGCCGCGTCTCGCCCGGTTTTTGGTTGGCGCCGGCGCAAATGACAACCAAATCGGCATCGCGGCAATCATCGTAATCGCCGTGCCAAATGTCAGCCGGCTTCGGCGCAAATACTTTCCCATGGTTGAAGTCCATCGCATCGCCCTCAGCCTTGTTTTCATTTGCATCGATGAGCACGATCTCATCGGCAATCCCTTGATTCATTAAGGCAAACGCATAACTGGCGCCGACAAACCCGGTGCCGACGACCGCTACCCGATTTCCTCTCCCGTTTTTCATCACTATTCACCTCTTCTTCCTTTTTGTGAATATATTCACATTTTATTTTACGCCACAACATGCTAACGATACAGACAAGGTTGTGTCGATTGCTTGACCATTGTTTGTCATTTTGATGGCAAATGAACAAAAACGGGCGGGGCGCCTAGCTCCCCGTCCCGCGATATCGTCTCACCCCGGCGTTCCAAAGCATGACCGAAACGGTGAAGCAAACCATGCCGACCACTGGGGTGAAAAAGGCATAACTGTACCATTCCTTTTTATCAAGAAAATAAGCAGCTGGATAAACGCCGACAAAGGCAAACGGCAGCACCCACGTTAAAATATAGCGGATGACGCGATGATAAATATCGATCGGGTAGCGGCCATAGCTGCTGATGTTGTACATCATCGGCATGATGGATGTGCGGGCGTCGGCAAAAAAACTGATCGTCGCCAGTGAAATGAAAATGCCGGCATAAATCAATGCACCGCCAATGACAAACAAAATAAACACGAAGACATCATACCAATGAAATGAAAGAGACAAGCGGCTGCCGGCATACAGCATAATGATCAGCCCGGGCACAGCGCCAAGCAACGATTCGAGCTCCATCCGCTCCAAAACAATTTGAAACAGGCTGTTTAGCGGGCGCGTCAACACGCGATCCATTTCCCCCTGCACAATATATCGTTCATTAAAATCCCAAAGGTTAAAAAAGGCGCCAAATACGGCATATGGAACAAGAAAAAAACCGTAAATAAACAAAATCTCATCGCGCGACCAGCCGTGAAGCAGCGTCGTATGGCCGAACACAACCAGCAAAAATACCAAGTTGACCGCCTGAGCCATAAAGTCAGACAGCCACTCCACGAACAAATCGGCTCGATATTGCAGCTTTGTCTTCATATATTGCGCCATGTATTGAAAAAAAACCGATACGTAAAACAACGTTTACCCCCCTTGCACAACAAGACGCTTTTTCGCCGCTCTCCATAACCATCCAATCGGAAAAAGCAATACGATGCACCACGTTGCCTGCAGAAGCAGGCCATCACGGACAGCAGCACCTTTAAAACTTTCTGTCATGATCATGCTTGGGATGTAGCTGATGGCTTGAAACGGGAAATACATCATCGCCCGTTGCGCCCAATCAGGATAAAAGGAAAGCGGCAAAATGAGCCCAGAAAACAAGTCGATGATAAACCGCTTCGCCCTAAGCAACCCTTCATTTCGGAACGTAAAGAACGTCACAACCCCCGCAAGCAAGTTCAGCTCCGAAAAAATGATAAAGCTGAATAGAAGCGACAAGCCGAAAGACAGCCACGTTTTGGCGTGTCCCGGAAACTGAAGCGGCAAAAAAAGCGATACGACCAAAAGCCCAGGCAGCGATAAAAAGAAAAGGCGAAACAGCCCTTCGCCAAGCCCTTGCACAGCTTTCATCCCTAAATAGCTGTACGGGCGGATCAGTTCAATCGCTACTTTTCCATCGCGGATTTCCATGGCGATTTCACGGTCAAGGTTGTTAAAATAAAACGCCCGCGCCAGCCAGGAAATGGCGACATACGTCGTCATTTGCCCAAGCGACATCCCTTGCATCGATGATTTGCCGCCATAAATAGCCGACCAAAGGAAGTAATACGCTGCGATGTTAATGGCGTAAATCAAAATGCCAGTGTAATAGTTTGTCCGGTAGGCGAGCATCATTAAAAAGCGGATGCGGACCATTTCGACATACTTACCCATGAACCGCACCTTCCTCATAAATATTGCGGATGATCTCCTCCGTCGGCACTTCGTGAATATGGATGTCATTTAACGCACAACGGGCAGCGACGCGACTGACAACTTCCGGCACGCCTCCTGATGGAACGTGCGAGACCCAAACGTTTGGCTGTTCACCTTTTTTCCAAACAACATCCAACCCTTCAGTCAACTGCTGCAAAAAAGCGGCCGTCACCGCTTCGGCAAACGTAAAGGCGACCCGTTTTCCTTGGCCCCATCTTTCTTTCAGGCGCTCAAGCGACCCGTCGTAAATGATTTTCCCTTCATCGAGCATAATGACCCGCTCGCAAAGCGCTTCAATGTCTGACATATCGTGCGTCGTCAGCAGGATCGTCGTGCCATACCGTTCATTCAATTGCTTTAAAAACTGGCGGATGTTGAGTTTGACAAGCACATCAAGGCCGATCGTCGGTTCATCCAAAAACAACAGCGGCGGGTTGTGAATGAGCGCGGCGGCAAGCTCACAGCGCATCCGCTGGCCAAGCGACAGCTTGCGCACCGGCTTATCAAGCAGCGGGCCGATCTCAAGCATGTCAATCACCTCGGCCATATGGCGGCGATATTGCTCGTCCGAGACGCGGTACACTTTTTTCAACAGCCGGAACGACTCTTGAACAGCGATGTCCCACCATAATTGCGAACGCTGGCCGAACACGACGCCGATCGTGCGCACGAATTTTTCGCGCTCTTTATGGGGATTCATCCCGTTGACGACAATGCGCCCAGACGTTGGCGTTAAAATGCCGGTCAACATTTTGATCGTCGTGGATTTGCCGGCGCCGTTTTCGCCGATATAGCCGACGATTTCCCCTTGCTTAACAGCAAACGAAATGTCATCAACCGCTCGAACGAGCGTATAACGGCGCGTCCATAAATCGCGAAACGCTCCGACAAGGCCGGAGCGGCTTTTGTGCACTTTAAATTCTTTGCGCAAATGTTCTACTTCAATCGCGTTCATCGTTCTCCTCCTGACCTCTCCTTGGCGTCAAAGGAAAAAGGCGGCTTGCGCCCTTCTCCTATGTTGCATTATACATGAATCGCCGCCATTTTCATCTTTTTTGTTTTCCAGTCTGTTGACGCCATTGCGTTAGGCGCCGCCTCCGATTTGGAAAGAACGGCAAAATGCTTTTATCCTAAATCAATGCCCACTCGCCGATCGACCGTCGGCAACAGTTGGATGTCAGTTCCGCCCATACGGAAACAAACGATTTCCTGTCGGATTTTTTCGAATCGGCACGTCAATGATGGGAGAAACCGATCCGTCTCCCGCTTTACACCTATAGCATTGAAGTTTGAGTCTTCTCGGTTTACTATATAAAGAGGCAGTCAGCGGAAACAGGAGGATCAAACAATGCAGTGGACCAAATCAGAACAATTATATGAAGAAGCGCTCCAGCACATTGTTGGTGGAGTGAACAGCCCGTCCCGCTCATACAAAGCGGTCGGCGGCGGTGCGCCAGTCGTGATGGAGCGGGCGCAAGGAGCCTACTTTTGGGATGTGGATGGAAACAAGTACATCGACTACTTGGCCGCCTACGGACCGATCATCGCCGGGCACGCCCATCCACACATCGCGGAAGCCATCCGCCGCGCCGCCGAGACCGGTGTGTTGTACGGCACGCCAACGCCGCATGAGATCACGTTTGCCAAAATGTTAAAAGAGGCGATCCCGTCGCTCGAGAAAGTGCGGTTTGTCAACTCGGGAACAGAGGCGGTGATGACCACGATCCGCGTCGCCCGCGCCTACACCGGACGAAGCAAAATCGTCAAATTCGAAGGCTGCTACCATGGCCATTCGGACCTTGTGCTCGTCGCCGCCGGCTCGGGGCCATCGACGTTGGGGACGCCGGACTCAGCCGGCGTGCCGCCGAGCATCGCCCAAGAAGTCATTACCGTGCCATACAACGATGTCGAATCGTTCCGTGAAGCGATGAACGTTTGGGGCGAGCAAGTCGCAGCGGTCCTCGTCGAGCCGATCGTCGGCAACTTCGGCATCGTCCTGCCAAAACCGGGCTTTTTAGAAGCGATCAATGAGATTGCCCACAAGGAAGGGGCGCTCGTCATTTACGACGAAGTGATCACCGCCTTCCGCTTTATGTACGGCGGAGCGCAAAACTTGCTCGGTGTGGAGCCCGACTTGACGGCGATGGGGAAAATCATCGGCGGAGGCTTGCCGATCGGGGCGTACGGTGGACGCCAAGACATTATGGAACAAGTCGCTCCGCTCGGACCAGCGTACCAGGCCGGGACGATGGCCGGCAACCCGGCGTCGATGCTCGCTGGCATCGCCTGCCTTGAAGTGTTGAAACAAGAGGGTGTCTATGAGCATCTCGACCGATTGGGAGCAATGCTGGAAGAAGGCATCCTGGCCCATGCTCGCCAATGCGGCCTGCCGGTGACCGTCAACCGCTTAAAAGGCGCGCTCACCGTCTTCTTCACTGACGAAAAAGTGGAAAACTACAAGCAAGCCCAGCGCAGCGACGGCGAGTTGTTTGCGAAATTTTTCAAGCTCATGCTCAAACAAGGGATCAATCTCGCGCCGTCGAAATACGAAGCATGGTTTATCACCCTCGCCCATACGGAAGACGACATCGCCTACACGATCGACGCGGTCGGCAAGGCGTTCCGGCAGCTTTGAACACCAGAAATTTCTCAACGCCCCGCCTTCATCGGCGGGGCGTTATATTTTTTCCTTGCGCACATAGGATGAAACTGTGTATAGTACTGAATGGTTCACCAAAACAAAAAGGAGAGTTTTGATCATAGATGAAACTCGGTGCCCGCATTTTTAAAACGGGGATCGCAGTGGCGCTCGCCTTGTTCTTAGCAGCGCTCTTCCAGCTTCCATCGCCGGCGTTCGCCGGCATTTCCGCTGTGTTCGCCATGCAGCCGACCATTTACCGCTCCTATTTATCGCTGATCGAGCAAGTGCAAGCGAATGTGATCGGCGCCTTGTTCGCGATCGCGGCGGTTTTCATCCTTGGGCGCGATCCGTTGGTCGTCGGTTTGACACTGATGATCGTCATCGCCATTTGTCTGAAAATGCGTCTTGAATCATCGACGATTTCCGTAGCGCTTGTCACAGTCATTGCCATTATGGAATATACAGACCGCCAATTTATCGAATTTGCGGCCATTCGCTTTTTAACGATGATGCTCGGCATTTTCGCCGCCTTTGTCGTCAACTTGATTTTCTTGCCGCCCAAGTACGAAAAAAAGGTATATGAAAAAATCAGCGAAGAAACAGAGGTCATTTTAAAATGGATCCGCCTGCATAAACAGCAGGCAGCCGACCATCACCATTTGAAGGAAGAAATTGAAGCACGACACGAAGAAATGACCAAACTCGAGCATCTATATTTTATGTACAAAGAAGAGCGCACGTATTTTCGGCGCCAACGCTTCCAAAAATCTCGCAAGCTCGTGTTGTACCGGCAAATGATAGCAGCGGCCGATCGGGCTTTATCTGTCTTAAAATGGCTACACCGGCTCGAAAACGAGTTCAGCCGCTTGCCCGCCGAGCTTCGTCAAGCCGTTTGCCTGCACCTTGGCTGCTTGCTTGACTACCATGAGCAGCTGTTGCTGAAATTTATCCATAAGGCAAAGCCGCTCCCTCACAGCAGACGGGCCGAGGAAATTCATCATCAGCGCGAGCGGCTCACTTCCGCCTTTTATGCGGACGGCCAGCCGCCGGGCGATTATCGGTTGTTTTCTTTAATCGGAACGATCATGGATTATGGGGATCGCCTCGAACATTTAGACAAGCTTATCGATAGTTTCCACCATTACCATTACGATGACACGCTGGAAAAAGAGCTGGAAAAGTCAGCAGGCGGCCGCTCGTAGCGGACCGCCTGCTTCAATTTTTCATCCGTGGGTCAAGCGCATCGCGCAGCCCGTCGCCCATTAAGTTAAAGCCAAGCACTGTCAGCATGATCGCCAATCCAGGGAAAATCATCGTCCACGGCGCCTGAGTCAAGAAATCTTTGGCGTCCGATAGCATTTTCCCCCACTCCGGATTGGGCGGCTGCGCCCCCAAGCCTAAAAAGCCAAGTGCGGCCGCTTCGATAATGGCGGTGGCGATCGCCAGTGTCCCTTGAACGATGATCGGCGCGAGGCTGTTGGGCAAAATATGATGGATTAAAATGCGCCAGTCGCTCATGCCGATCGCTTTCGCTGCCATAATGTATTCTTCTTGCTTAATGCTTAGCACGCGAGAACGGATGAGCCGCCCAAAGTTCGGTACATTAATGACAGCGATGGCGATGAGGGCGTTTTGCAAAGACGGCCCGAGCACAGCGACGATGCCGATCGCCAATAAAATGCTCGGAAACGCCAGCATAATGTCAAACAAACGCGAAATCACCCCATCAATCCAGCGCCCATAGTAGCCGGCGATAATGCCAAGCAGCGAACCAACCATGACCGAGCCGAGCACGGAAAAAAATCCGACCCACAGGGAAATGCGGGCTCCATATATCACGCGGGAAAAAATGTCGCGGCCAAAATCATCGGTGCCGAACCAATGCTCGCTAGAAGGCGGCTGCAACCGCTCGGCCAACTGTTGGTCTTTATAATCATACGGTGCCAGCCACGGCGCCAAGATGGCGACAAGGATAAAAAACAAAACGATCCCAGCACCGACCAAGGCGATTTTATTTTTTCGAAACCGCCGCCATGCTTCTTTCCATAAAGAAACTGATTCCGTCTCCCTAATCGCCGCCGGCGGTGTTGCCGGCGTGCGCGCTAGTTCAGCCATAGGCGCCCTCCCTCCTTAATTGTACTTAATGCGCGGATCAATGATCGCATAAAGTAAATCAACGATCAAATTAATAAAAATAAAAATGGTGGCAATGATCAAAATGCCCGATTGGATCACCGGATAATCCCGATACCCGATTGCATCATAAATATAGCGTCCGATGCCGGGCCAGCTGAAAATCGTTTCCGTCAAAATCGCACCGCCAAGCAGCAGTCCTGTTTGCAGCCCAATGACCGTCAACACGGGAATAATGGCGTTTTTCAACGAATGTTTGTACACGACCCAAAACATGCTTAATCCTTTCGCACGAGCGGTGCGAATGTAGTCGGATTTCATCACTTCCAACATGCTCGAACGCGTCATGCGAGCAATAATCGCCATCGGGATCGTCGCTAGAGCCATACTCGGCAAGACAAGATGTTGAATAACTTGCCAAAATTGATCGGTATTCCCAGAGAGAAGTGTATCGATCAGATAAAGATGAGTGATCGGCTCAACAGGGTTGCGTACGTCCTCGCGACCGGACGTCGGCAGCCAATCAAGTTCAATCGAAAACAGCCACTGCTCCATTAAGCCAAGCCAAAAGATCGGCATGGAAACACCAATCAATGCCAACACCATCGCAATATAATCAAACCATGAATTTTGAAACCAAGCGCTAATAATGCCGGCGTTCACGCCAATGATCACCGCAATCAGCATCGCCGCCAGCGACAGTTCGATCGTCGCCGCTAAATACGGCCAAATTTCTTCGGCGATGGGGGCGCCGGTGCGGATCGACTCGCCTAAGTCACCGTGCAGCAAGCCGCCGATGTATTTGACATACTGCACATACCATGGCTCATCTAACCCAAGCTTATGGGTCAAAGCCGCTACAGCCTCTTTCGTCGCTTTTTGCCCTAAAATGACTTGCGCCGGGTTGCCTGGAATGGCTCGGATCATAAAAAAGACGACAAGCGACATGCCAAACAACACCGGGATCACCATCAGCACCCTTCTCACAGCATACGACAGCACCTGACTCTCCCTCCCTTAACATGCGGCAAACAAAGAGGGGAAGATGCGCTCCTTCCCCTCTCTCAGTCGATTATTTAAACTCGACTTTCGTAAACTTATCCGAACCGGTCGGGTGCGGGTTAAAGCCTTGGATATTCGCCTTGCCGGCCAACAGCGGAGTTGAATGGACGAGCGGAATCCATGGCGCTTCTTCTTTAATGATCTCTTGCGCTTTTTTATACAGCTCGTTCCGTTTGTTTTCATCGCTCACCGTTTGCGCTTCGACCAAAATTTTATGCAGCTCATCATTCGAGAAATAGGTGTAGTTGTTGCTGCCAATGCTGTCTTTGTCAAGGAGCGCATACAAGAAGTTATCCGCGTCGCCGTTGTCGCCCGTCCAGCCGAGCAGGAAGGCGTCCGCTTCCCCTTTGGCGAGCTTGTCTAAATAGGTCGCCCATTCATACGTCACGATTTTCGCTTTCACGCCGATTTTGGCAAAATTCGCTTGAATGGCCTCAGCGATTTTTTGCCCGTCCGGCATATACGGACGCGGTACCGGCATCGCCCACAGTTCGATTTCAAAGCCATTCGGATAACCCGCTTTCGCCAGCAGCTCTTTCGCTTTATTCAAATCAAACGGATAGTCTTGAATCGCATCGTTGTATCCCGGGATGCTGGGCGGCATCGGGTTTTTCGCCGGTTCCGCCTGGCCGGCGTAAAACGCATCGATGATCGCTTTCTTATCAACCGCGTAGTTCAACGCTTGGCGAACCAACTTGTTTTTCAGCGGCCCTCTCGTCGCCGTCAGTCCGACATAGGCGACGTTCATCGACGGGCGCTTGAAAATTTGAAACTCTTTGTTTCCTTCCACTTGTTTTAAGTCCGTCGGATTCAAGTCTTCCATGATGTCGATTTCGCCTTTTAAGAGCGCATTGAGACGCGCCGAGTTGTCCGGAATGGACACGAAGATGAGCTGGTTCAGCTTTGGATAGCCTTTTTCCCAATAGTCTTTATTTTTTTCAAGTACGATCCGTTCGTTGCGCTTCCATTCTTTAAAAACGAACGGGCCGGTCCCGACTGGGTGTTCTCCAAACTTGTCGCCGTATTTTTTCACGGCTTCTGGGCTGGCGATGGCAAACGGCGTCATGGCGAGATTTTTCAAAAATGGAGCTTGCGGCCGTTTCAGCACAAATTGCACCGTGTACTTGTCGAGCGCCTTTACTTCTTTAATCACATGGCTGTCATCCTGCTTGTAACCGCCAAACATCGATCCGTAATACGGAAACTTGTCTGCATTGCCGTTCGCCCAACGCTCGAAGTTAAAGACCACTGCATCGGCGTTAAACTCTGTCCCGTCATGAAACTTGACACCTTGGCGCAATTTAAACGTATAGGTCAGTCCATCCTTCGAAATCGTCCATTCCGTCGCCAACGCCGGCTTGACGGACGTATCGTTGTCGTTGTAATCAAGGAGCGTATCAAAAATGTTTTTCGTTACTTTCAGCGACTCCCCATCCGTCACAGTCGCCGGGTCGAGCGACACCGAATCACCGCCGCGCCCGTACACCAGCGTATCCTGGGTCGACGGTTTGTCACTGCCACCCCCTGCGGTTTGCTTCGACTTGCCGCAGCCAGCTAAAACAAGCATGACTGCCAGCATCATGGCAAGCCACGTAAACCATGTTTTTTTCCTCATCGTGTTTCCCCCTTGTGTTTCATTTGTTTATCATCACGTTGCTCACCTGTTGGCTCGTATAAATGGCAAGCAACGTAATGTCCATTGGCCACTTCTCGCAATTCCGGGCGCCGCTGGCGGCAAATATCCATACAGGATGCGCAACGCGTATGGAACGCACACCCTTGCGGCGGATTCGCCGGGCTTGGCAAATCGCCGGAGAGCAACTGTCGTTCTGTTTTATGATCAGGATCTGGAATCGGCACAGCGGACAAAAGCGCCTGCGTATACGGATGCTTCGGCGATTCGTATAATGACTCGCTGGCCGCCAGCTCAACTATACGACCCAAATACATGACGCCAACCCGGTCGCTGATATGGCGAACGACCCCTAAATCATGGGCAATGAAAATATATGTAAGCCCAAACTGCTTTTGCAAATCTTCAAGCAAATTGAGAACTTGCGCTTGAATCGATACATCAAGCGCCGAAACCGGTTCATCGGCGATGATCAGCTTCGGATGAGTCATCAGCGCCCGCGCGATGCCGATGCGCTGACGCTGGCCGCCGCTGAACTGGTGGGGATAGCGTTTGGCATGATAAGAACCGAGCCCGACCACCTCGAGCATCTCCCGCACTCGCCGCTTCCGTTCCTCTTTTGATCCAATGCCGTGGACGATAAGCGGCTCTTCCAAAATTTTTTCGACTGTATGGCGCGGGTTCAGCGAAGCGAACGGGTCTTGGAAAATCATCTGCATATCGCGCCGCAACCGACGCAGCTCCGCTTTTGATAAAGCGGTTACATTCTTCCCTTCAAATAGAATCGAACCGTCTGTCGGCTCAATGAGCCGCAGCAGCATTCGGCCCGTAGTCGACTTGCCGCAGCCCGACTCGCCGACAATGCCAAGCGTCTCACCGCGGTACACGGTGAATGTCACATCATCGACCGCTTTGACCGTCCCAATTTGTTTGCCAAAAACGCCCCCGGTAATGGGAAAGTATTTTTTAAGCCCTTTCGCTTCGAGCAGCGGCTCGCTCATCAACCAGCCCCTCCTTCTCTAACGCCAAAAAACAGCGGGCGCGATGGCCTTGTTCACTCGTTTCGTACAATAGCGGATCTTCGTGGCGGCAGCGGTCAACGACCCATTCGCACCGAGCGGCAAACCGACAGCCGCAGCGGACCGTTCCGGGTTTTGGCACTTGGCCGGGAATGGAATACAGCCGCTCCTTTTTGCCGCGGATATCCGGGATCGAGCGAATCAGGCCGGCGGTGTACGGATGCTTCGGATTGCGGAAAATGTCCCGAACGCTTCCTTCTTCCACGATTTGGCCAGCGTACATGACAATGACGCGATCGCATAGTTCAGCGACAACTCCTAAATCATGGGTGATCATCATCACTGCCGTGCCGAACGTCTGGTTCAATTCTTTCATCAGCGCTAAAATTTGCGCCTGAATGGTCACATCAAGCGCCGTCGTCGGCTCGTCCGCGATCAAGAGCGCCGGACGGCACACCATCGCCATCGCAATCATCACGCGCTGGCGCATGCCGCCAGACAACTGATGCGGATATTCGTCCAACATTTGCTCAGCGCGCGGCAGCCCGACAAGCTTGAGCATCTCCACCGCCCGCGCTCGCGCTTCTTTTTTCCCTATTTTTGTATGTAAACGAATAGCCTCGACTAATTGGTTTCCAATGGTAAACAATGGATTTAAAGAAGTCATCGGCTCTTGAAAAATCATCGCGATCTCGTTGCCGCGAATTTGCTTCATCCGCCGCTCCGAGGCTTCGATCAAGTTCTCGCCTTTAAACCAAATCTCACCGCCAACCACCTTGCCGATTCCTTTTGGCAACAACCCCATAATAGACAATGACGTCACACTTTTCCCACACCCGGATTCCCCGACAATGCCAAGCACTTCGCCTTCACGAATGGAAAAATCTACACCATCGACCGCCGGGATCTCCCCATCATCCGTAAAGAAAGACGTCCGAAGCCCACGAACTTCCAATAAAATCTTTTCCCCCATCACGCTCCCCTTCTCTCATTCGATTTTGATGAAACTTTTGCTCTCTGAATAAAATTATGCCATGTATTGTTTTCTAACACAATATAATATTATAAAAAATTAAAATTATCGAAAAAGGAAAAGTGATAAAATAACGAGGGGATGAAACAATCCCTCGTGACCTTATTTGTTGTAAAGATGCACGCACCTTGAACGACCATTTTCACGCCGGACAGATTGCAAAAATAGCGCACAGAGATTTTTTATCATAATTTCTAACGTCTCATTCCATTTTTGCCTCCAAATCAACTGATCACTCCTGCTTGACCGTCGCCATTCCTCATGCATGCGGGAAAAAGCAGAAAAACTGCCGACTTGCGAACAGGATTTTTCATGTCGCTATTTCTCATCTCTAATCGAGACCCCTGCTTTTAAGCATAAGCGTTAGCAAGGCAGCCCAACCGTGGGACGCACGAGGATGGCTTGACTGACAGCCTGCCGTAGGACAATCCCCCGCCTCACCATCAGCTCTTCATGCGTGCCGCTTTCGACAAAAAAGCAGAAAAAACCTGCCAGCGATGCCGAACAGGCTTTTTTCATGCCGCTATTTACGTTTGGTACGCCTGAAACACTCCGTACCATTTGTCGATGAACTCGGGCGCAAACGGCCCTTTCCGCTCCTTAATCCAGCCGATCAGTTTTTGAACGTTGTTTTTTAAAATGCGGTCGATCACATCGGGATAGTGCATTTCGCGGCGATGCCGCTCATACTCATCTTCATCCAGCAGCATGTACGTCATATCGGGAAACACTTTAATATCCAAATCATAATCGATGTACTTCAGCGCTTCTTCATCCCAAACGAACGGCGAGCTTAAATTGCAATAGTAGTACACCCCGTCCTCACGAATCATGGCGATAATGTTAAACCAATGCTTAGCATGAAAAAAACAAATCGCCGGTTCGCGCGTCACCCACGTCCGGCCGTCCGCTTCCATGACGAGTGTTTTGTTATTGCCGCCGATCACATACGATGGCGTCCCTTTTAATACGACCGTTTCCTGCCAAATCCGGTGAATCGTCCCATTATGTTTGTAGCTATGGATTTGAATGATTTTCCCTTCCCGAGGGTAAACTGGCATCATTCTTCCCTACTTTCCGATGGGAGCTTCTTCGTTATATTATACCCTGTTCCTTTTGCAAAAGGAAAGAAAAGCAGGCCGCCTTACTGAGGAAAAGGCAACTGGCGCGTTGGCTCAAGGACGCAGCCTGTCCGTCAGACACCGGGTGCCATCTGCCCTAAAAATGCGCGGCGGATGGCTTCCACCTCCCGTTTCATTTGCCGCACTTCCTCGCGCAAGGCGGCGGTCGGCGCTTCACGTTCAAGTTCATCCAACTGGCGGGTGATCTCCTCGCAACGCTCCATCTCCTGTTGCAAAAACAGCGCCTCGTCGCCTACATTCGTCCATGCGTGCTCCATCGCCATTCCGTTCTCCCTTCCCCTTTGCCGTGTGATTTCCTTTCATCATTTCGCGCCCGCACCCACAAATCCCTTTCACTAATCTTGTAAAGAGATGACAGCTTTTGTCGACAAAAAAAGCAGAGGCGCGCCGCCCCTGCTTTTTCCTTCCATCTTCGGCCTATCGCCTGCGCTCTTGTAGCAACATACGCCGTCGTCACAACCGCCAGGCGTCAGCCATGGATGATCGTTGGTTATTGATTGACATTTTGCGCTTTGCGGGCTTCCGCTTGCGCATTTTGTTGTTTTACGTGTTGCACATTCGTCTCAGCCGCAAATTCCGTCGCAAATTGGCCAGCTTGAGCGGCTTGAGCCGATTGGGCATTTTGTTGTCTTACTTCTTGAATGTTTGTGCCAGCTGCTGTTTTGTTCGGTTGTTTGGCCATTGTTCTCACCTCCACGTGCTTTACTATGCCCCGGGGGTGATCGTTCTATCCGCTGACGTTACAAAAGTAAAGATCTTCCACCATCGACAATGATCGTCTGCCCGCGAATCATCTCGGCTGCATCCGAGAGCAAAAACAAAACCGCGTTGACGATATCATCGGGTTTGACCGGGCGGCCAGCCGGCGTGTTCGCAGCCGCGTCGGCGAGCAGCTCTTCACGGTTCGGGAAGTGCTTCAGCGCATCGGTATCGACCGCCCCGCCGGAGACGGCGTTGACGGCGATGTTTTTCGGCGCCAGCTCGACAGCCAAGTAGCGGGTCAGCGCTTCAAGCGCGGCCTTCGAGACGCCGACCGCCGTATAGTTTTCCAAATAGCGGATCGACCCGAGCGAGCTGATGCTCACAATTTTCCCGCCGCCGACTTGCTCCATTCTTTTGGCCGCTTCCTGGGCGCAAAACAAAAGCGCTTTGCTGTTGATGTTCATCGTCCAGTTCCAATGCGTTTCTTCCAATTCCATCGCCGGGCGCAAGACGCCGGATGCGGCGTTGTTCACGAGCACGTCGACCCGCCCGAACACCTCATCGATTTGGGCAAACATGGCGTGAATTTTCTCAACGTCGCCGACGTTCGCTTTGACGACGAGCGCTTTTCTCCCGAGCGCTTCAATTTCGCGCGCCGTTTCTTCGGCAGCTGTTTTGCTGCGGGCGTAGTTGACCACGATATCGTATCCTTCCTTGGCCAGCCGCAAGGCGATCGCTTTGCCAATGCCGCGGCTGCTGCCGGTGACCACTGCTACTTTTCCGCTCATGTTTTTCACTCCTTATACATATAATATAGCCGAATTCCATAGATGAGGGAGGGGCTGCCTATGTACGTCGGCCGCGATATGACTGAGCTGTCGATGATTCCGAAAACGGAATGGACCGATGACGAACTCGCTTATTTTCATCATTCGTTCCAACAAATCGCTCCATATTTAAACGTCGAAGGGCAGACGATTCACCGTGAAATCATCGAGGAAATCGAAGCGCGCGGCGGCCTTGGGCGCCGTGAAGCAACGTATACACACGGCACGATGCCGGTGCCTGATTAATCGGGGCGGCGTACTCCGCCCGCCCATTCTTTATATTCGCGCCAAACACGTTGATGGGACACCGGAAAGGCGTACGCTTCAAGCTCATCTTCAGACACAAGCCGAAAAGGCTCCTTGGTGGACTCGCTGCTGATCAGGCGGCCGGGAAACACGGTCAACTGCCAGACTAAATGGGAAAACGCATGCTCAAACGAAACGATCGGTTCTGTAAGCTCTACTTGCAAACCGTATTGCTCCCCAACCATTTGCTCGAGCTTCTCTTTTCCATCTGCACCGTCCGTTTCGCAGCTGGGGAACTCCCATAAATTCGCAAGCAAACCGGTGTTGTCGCGCTTGCGAATGAGAACGCGGCCTTCATCATCGGCCAGCACCGCTACTGCGAGCGGCACTTGTTTGACCGCTGTTTTTTTCGTTTTCACCGGCAGCTCTTCCGCCACCCCTTCGGCGAACGCTTGGCAGTAGACTTGCACCGGACAAAGAAGGCACGACGGGCGGCGCGGTGTGCAAACAAGAGCGCCAAGCTCAATCAGCGCCTCGTTAAACGCTCCCGGGTTTTCGTACGCCATAATTTCGCGGACGATTTGTTCAAATCGTTTTCTCGTCGACGGTTTGGCAATATCGTCTGTCACGAGAAACAGACGCGACAAGACACGCATTACGTTGCCGTCAACAGCCGGCTCCGGGACGCCATAAGCGAGGCTCAACACCGCCCCGACCGTATACGGTCCGACTCCTTTCAGCCTAGAAAATTCATCTGGATCGTCCGGCACTTTGCCGCCATAGCGCGTTTTCACTTCTTTCACCGCCGCGTGCAAATTGCGCACGCGCGAGTAATAGCCGAGCCCTTCCCACGCCTTCAGCACCTCGTCCTCATCAGCGTCAGCAAGCGCCTCCAGCGTCGGAAACCGATCGATAAACTGTTCAAAATACGGAATGACCGTCTCGACGCGCGTTTGCTGCAGCATCACTTCCGACACCCATACTTTATATGGGTCGCGGCCTTTCCGCCACGGCAGGTCGCGGCGCTCGCGGGCGAACCAGTCAAGCAAATCGCGCTGAAACTCGCGCGCTGGAAATCGCTCTGTTTCTCTTGTCATTCAACGTTTCCCCCATGATGCCTATGATCCATATCCACCTTATTATATCAAAAAACCCCCGGCGTGGCTTGCCGCACGCCGAGGGAAGACGGAAGGAAATCGTTCTCAACTTTCCTTAGCCGCCGAAACATAGGCGATTTGTTCATGCTGGGCGCGCAATCGGCGAATATCGATGCGCACGAGCAACGAGATGATGAAAGCGATGACAAACAATCCGCCAAAAAAGGCCAAACTTCCTTCATAAGAACCGGTCGTGTCTTTAATATACGCAGCAAACATCGGTCCGACGAGACCAGCCGCGGCCCAAGCGGTCAAAATATAACCATGGATGGCGCCAAGCTGCTTCGTGCCGAACAAATCGCCGATATACGCCGGGATACAGGCGAATCCGCCGCCGTAGCACGTATACACAATCGTCAGCATCACAACAAACAGCCATTTGATGGACACGTTCGGCAACAGGAAGAAAATCAAGATTTGCAAAACGAAAAACGTCGTATACGTATTCGGTCGCCCAATATAATCAGAAGCCGATGCCCAACCGATGCGCCCTAACCCGTTAAACACCCCAATGGCGCCAACTAATGCCGCCGCGGCCGTTTGGCTGATGCCGATGCTTTCCACCGCCAACGGTTTGGCCACCGCTAAAACGGCAATGCCGCACGTCACGTTAATAAACAACATGAACCATAAATACCAAAAACGTCTTGTTTTAACCGCCTCATTGGCCGTCAACTGCGCCAAATCAAGCGAAGGTTTGGCTTTTCCGGCCTTCACTTTTTCCTGAAATCCTTCCGGCAGCCATCCTTCTGGCGGTTTTTCTAAATAAAGAGAAGATAACGTCATAATGACAAAATACGTAATGCCTAAAATGAAAAACGTATTTTGGACGCCGACGGAGGCAATCAAACTGTTCATCACCGGACTCGCGATCGCTGCGGCAAAACCGAATCCCATAATCGCCAGCCCTGTAGCCAACCCGCGCCGGTCTGGAAACCATTTGACAAGCGTTGACACTGGCGCAATATACCCGACGCCGAGCCCGAT
Source organism: [Bacillus] caldolyticus (assembly GCF_003595605.1). Lineage (NCBI taxonomy): Bacteria > Bacillati > Bacillota > Bacilli > Caryophanales > Anoxybacillaceae > Geobacillus > [Bacillus] caldolyticus. Next base: position 1,475,496 of record NZ_CP025074.1, read on the forward strand.
CCCACCTAAAACGCCATAAAACAGATAAAGCAGATACTTGGAACCGAGAGCAACAGCTAATCCAGAACCAGTCACCCCGAGGCCAAAGAAGATGGCGGCCAATAGTCCGGATTTCCGCGGTCCGTGCTTTTCAACAAAATGGCCAAGGAACGCAGCCGACAATCCTAAAAACAAGATCGCAATGCTGAACGTGAGCGCCACTTCCTGGTCCGACCATCCAAACAATTGTTTTAATGGATTGGTAAAATTGCTCCACGCATAAACAGACCCAATCGAAATATGAATGCCGACAGCCGATAACGCAATGAGCCAACGGTTTTTCACAGCCTCTCCTCCCCTTTTACCCGATGATGATCCGACTCTCATGCGTATACACGTTAAACGCCTGCCCGCGCAAAAAGCCAACGACGGTTATGCCGAGTTCATCCGCCAAATCCAAGGCCAGCGTCGTCGGCGCCGATTTTGAGAGCAGGACGCTCACTCCCATTTTCGCCGCCTTTAACAGCACTTCCGATGAAACGCGGCCGCTGAATACAATGAGCTTGTCTTTCATCGCAACTTGATGACGCAGGCAATAGCCATACAGCTTATCGAGCGCGTTGTGACGCCCGATGTCAGAACGAATCACGACCATCTCATCCGGTGTGGCGAGCGCGGCGTTGTGAAGACCGCCCGTCGCCGCAAAGTCCGTCGACCGCTCGTGCAGCGCTTTCATGAGGCGAATGCAGTCATCCGCCTTCACCGTGATGCCGCCGACGATCGTTTTCGCCGTCTTCATGTCATTGTAAAAATAAAATTGCCGGCTTTTTCCGCAGCACGAGCCGATGAACCGCTTGGCATAAAACTGTTTGGCCGGCAGTCCGCCTGCGGCGAGTTCGACATAAGCAAAGCCCCGCTCACCATCAATGGTCATCCCTTTGATGTCGCTGCACGTCCGAATGGCTCCTTCCGAAGCCAAAAATCCGATTACCAATTCATCTAGATGCGCCGGCGTGCAAACGATCGTCGCAAACTCCTCGCCATTGACCGTTATGGTCAACGGAAACTCGAGCGCGATCTCGTCCTCTTCCTCAACAAAGCGCCCGTTCCGGTATTTCGCAATCGGTCGCCGTTTCGCCGCAAACCCGCTCACCTTGCCATTCCCCCTTTCCATGCAAAATAAAACCGCCGCCTTCCGGACAAGAGGACAAACTCGCCCCTGTCAGCGAAAAGCGGCGGTAGTTTGCGCCCAGCACTTCTGCAGCGAAACCAACGCACATCCGTTTCCGAAACCTGCCTGCCAAGCGGCGAAACCGTTTAGCCGGCAAGGCTTCTACTATTTTCATCGTGCTAACTATTCATAAGCATACCACGAACAGTAACGAAAAACAATTGTTTCTGTTCACAAAATCGTCACAATTCAATCGGTTTTTCAAACACGAACACCGATACGGCCATATCTTCTTCCACTTTAATGTCGCTGAACAAATAAAGAAGCTTCGAACCGATGAGCTCTTCCATGCCGTCCGGCACATGTTGGGCGTACACATCTTGGATCATTTTCGTTCTCGCTGCATGCACCATCTCTCGGCCTTCCGGGGTGCGGGCGATAAATTTTTCCGTCGGCGTTAAATTGCCGTGCAAAATCGTAATTGCCAAATTGTCGACGAAATACGTTTTAATCCGTTCCGGCCCTTTGCCAAACAGCTGTTTGCGCACTTTGCGCACAATATCGTTGAAAGCGGCTTCTTTTTTGGACATTTTTCTTCCCCCTTTCCGAAAGCCACCAGAAAAAGTTCCAGCCCATCCGTTGTGTTCTTCGTTTTGCCGTACTATAATAAACTATAGCAAATGTATACATAGTGGAAAAATAATAAGGCAAGAAGCGGCCTTGTTATTTTTCTACTAAATATAAAAAGTTTGGATTGGTTGTTTAGTATCGTTATGCTAAAGAACTACTCCACCCACGATGAAGCATTCGTCTCGTCGCTGGTGGAGTTTTTTATTTTGACAAAGGGGGAGCGACGATGGAAGCGCAAATGGTGACGGTAACCATCAACGGGCGTGCCTACCGCGCCAAGCCCGGGATGACGATTTTGGAAGTCGTCAATGAACACGGTCTTCCGCATCCGCAAGTTTGTTATACGCCGGAGCTTGGCGCCATTCAGACATGCGACACGTGCATCGCTGAAGTCAACGGAACGCTGCTTCGCGCCTGTGCGACGCCGGTTGAGGACGGCATGGTCGTCGAACTCGGCTCGCCGCGGGCAAAGGCAGCGCAAAAAGAAGCGATGGACCGCCTGTTGGAAAATCATCTCTTGTACTGTACGGTGTGCGACAACAACAACGGCAACTGCAAGCTGCACAACACGGCGGAAATGATGCAAATTGAACATCAAACATATCCGTACCGGCCGAAAGTCGACCCGTCCGAGGTGGACATGTCGCATCCGTTCTACCGCTACGACCCGAATCAATGCATCGCCTGCGGGCAATGCGTCGAAGCCTGCCAAAACTTGCAAGTGAACGAAACGCTTTCGATCGATTGGGAAGCGGAACGGCCGCGCGTCGTTTGGGACGGTGGGGTGCCGATCAACGAATCGTCGTGCGTCAGCTGCGGGCATTGCGTCACCGTCTGTCCGTGCAACGCGTTAATGGAAAAATCGATGCTTGGCGAAGCGGGCTTTCTCACCGGCTTGGACAAAGACGTCCTCAACCCGATGATCGATTTTGTCAAGGAAGTCGAGCCAAACTATACGAGTATTTTCGCCATTTCTGAAATCGAGGCCGCCATGCGCGAACAACGGATCAAAAAGACGAAAACGGTTTGCACGTTCTGCGGCGTCGGCTGTTCGTTTGAAGTGTGGACGAAAGGGCGGAAAATTTTAAAAATCCAGCCGGTATCCGAAGCTCCGGTCAACGCCATTTCCACATGCGTCAAAGGAAAATTCGGCTGGGATTTCGTCAACAGCGAAGAGCGCCTAACGAAACCGCTCATTCGCAAAGGCGACGTATTCGTCGAGTCGACATGGGACGAAGCACTCGACTTGGTCGCGGAAAAGCTCGGGGCGATCAAGCGGCAATACGGCGGCAACGCCATCGGTTTTATTTCATCATCAAAAATTTCCAACGAAGAAAACTATTTAATGCAAAAACTCGCACGGCAAGTATTTGAAACGAACAATGTCGACAACTGTTCGCGCTACTGCCAGTCACCGGCGACGGACGGCCTGTTCCGCACGGTCGGCATGGGCGGCGATTCCGGCACGATTCATGACATCGCTTCAGCCGGCCTTGTCATCATCATCGGCGCCAACCCAGCGGAAGGGCATCCGGTCATCGCCACCCGCGTCAAACGGGCGCATAAACTGTTTGGCCAAAAACTCATTGTTGCGGACTTGCGCCGAAATGAAATGGCCGAGCGGGCTGACCTGTTCATCCGCCCGAAACAAGGCACCGACCAAGTATGGCTGATGGCCGTGACAAAATACATCATCGACCAAGGCTGGCACGATGAGGCATTCATTCGCGAGCGCGTCCATTTCTTTGAAGAGTTTAAACAATTGCTGGAAAAATATACGCTTGATTATGCCGAACAAGTCACCGGCGTCGCCAAAGCCGATCTCATCCGCATCGCCGAGATGATCCACGAAGCAGACGGCACGTGCGTCCTCTGGGGCATGGGGGTCACGCAAAACACGGGCGGCAGCGATACATCGGCGGCGATTTCCAACTTGCTTTTGGCAACCGGCAACTACGGTCGTCCGGGGGCGGGCGCGTTCCCATTGCGCGGCCATAACAACGTCCAAGGCGCCTGCGACATGGGTTCGCTTCCTGCCTGGCTGCCTGGCTACCAACATGTCACCGATGATGAGGCGCGAGCGAAGTTTGAAAAAGCGTACGGCGTCCGCATCGATGCGAAACCAGGCCTTGACAACATCCAAATGCTCGAAGCGGCCGAGCGCGGCGAGCTGAAAGCGATGTATATCATCGGCGAAGATATGGCGCTTGTCGACTGCAACGCCAACCATGTGCAAGAGACGTTGGCGAAGCTTGACTTTGTTGTCGTTCAAGACATTTTCTTGTCAAAAACAGCGCAATTTGCTGATGTCATCTTGCCAGCAGCGCCAAGTTTGGAAAAGGAAGGAACTTTCACGAATACCGAGCGCCGCATCCAACGGTTTTACCAAGCGCTGGAGCCTCTTGGCGACTCCAAGCCAGACTGGTGGATCATTCAAGAAATCGCGAAGCGGCTTGGCGCCGATTGGAATTACGCTGGCCCGAAAGAAATCATGGATGAAATCGCCAGCCTCGCCCCACTGTACTCACAAGCGCATTACGACCGGCTCGAGGGCTGGAACAGCTTATGCTGGGGCAGCCATGACGGGGCTGACACGCCGCTGTTGTACAAAGAGCGGTTCAACTTCCCGGACGGCAAAGCCCGCTTTGCGTTAGCCGATTGGGTCGAACCGGTGCAATATCCGGAAGAGTACGATTTGCTTGTGAACAACGGCCGATTGCTCGAACATTTCCATGAAGGAAACTTGACGTACAAATCCAAAGGCATCGAGCATAAATTCCCAGAAGTGTTTGTCGAAGTATCCCCTGAACTCGCCAAAGAACGCGGCATTGAAGATGGGGCGCTCGTTCGGCTCATCTCGCCGTACGGCCGCGTCAAAGTGCGCGTGCTCGTCACCGATCGAGTCAGAGGCAATGAACTGTTCTTGCCGATGCACTCCACAGCCAATGAGAGCGCCATTAACATGCTGACCGGCCCGCAAACCGACCATCGCACGAACACGCCGGCTTACAAACAAGCCCGAGTGCGCATGGAAGTCATTGAACGGTCCGGCAAGACGCCGCTGCCGCGCACAAATCCGCGCTTTAAAAAGCGGCATCCGCAAAACGGCGTCGAGGTGGAGCGGAAGTGGCGGCGAAGCGACTACGTGCCGCTCACCGAGGAAAACAAGGGGGTGACGATCGGTGGCTAAGCCGATTACCACCATTCAAAAGCGCCAAATGACGGAGGAAGAAAAACGAACTGAAGCGCTGGCCAAGCTAAAAGCCGCTGTCGGCGACAGTGAAGAGGCAGTTCGCGAGCTCTTGGCGTTCATCGAGCAGCTCCATGAAAGCGGCCTGCTCGAAGCGGCCAACGCCTTGTTAAAAGCGCGGGAAGACGTGGCGAAAATCGTCGTCGGCCAGCTCAACCAAAAACCGGTGACAACGATGATCAACCATGCGTTCGCCATAGCTGGCCTTGTTGCTTCACTTGATCCGGAGAAAACGGCGAAACTGCTTGAGCACATCGCCGCCGGCGCGCTGGAGGCGTACGAACAAAACTCCGCCGAAACAAAAAAAATCGGGTTGTTTGATTTGCTTAAAGCGCTCAATGACCCGGACATCAACCGCGCGATCCGCTTTTTCCTGTCCGCTCTCAAAGCGATCGGCAAACGGTTCAGAAATGACGGCTAATCGATCGGCTTGCAGAGAAAAGGACAGTTGACCAATGAGCCGCCAAAAGAACGGATGGTGAACCGATCTTCCATCAGCATGGAATGCTCCCCACTTACACCTATATAGACGTTGAAGTGGGGAGCTTCTCGGTCCGAGATGATCAACAAAACGTCCCGCCTCATGCGGGGCGCTTTTCGTTTTTGGTTGAAGCGCTTCCCTTTTCGTCTGACGAACGGCTTGCTTCCTGTTTCTTTTTCTCACTCCACTGTCTATCAATCGTTTCCTTTTTTGAATCGTTGTGAAATTGGTCGTTCCGCCTCTCGCCAACGATTGTCGCTCTATGATACACTAGCCATAACCTTGTTTGTCTCTCGCCTCCTTTCGGCCAATGCCTCAAACGGTTATTGGCTGAACACAAGGTGGGGCATACTAATAGTTGCATGAAAAAGAAAGATGTGCTCCGGCCGAGAGACAACAGACAGTTTCCATCCGAACATGCAACGATGCTGCAAGAAGGAGGCGCCTTCACGTTGGATACAGGCACACATGTTTTGATGGGGGTGGCGCTCGGCAGTCTTGCTTCACTTGACCCTGCGATCGCCCATGATCCGCTCTTATCCCACGCTGTGTTGATCGGCGCGCTCGCTGGCTCGCAAGCGCCGGATATCGACACGATTTTCAAATTGCGCAACAACGCCCAATATATTCGCAACCATCGCGGCATCACCCATTCGATTCCCGCCGTCGTTCTTTGGCCGTTGCTCATCGTCAGCGTGATGGCTGCCATCTATCCGAAAACGGATTGGCTTCGCGTTTGGCTTTGGACGTTTGTTGCCGTCGCCTTGCACGTATTTGTTGACATTTTTAACTCTTACGGAACCCAGGCGTTGCGTCCGTTTACAAAAAAATGGATCGCCCTTGGCGTGATTCATACGTTTGATCCGGTCATTTTTGGGCTTCATTTGGTCGGCGTCGGCGGCTTGTTTCTCGGCGCCCATCCCGGTTATACGTTTCTTGTCGTCTACGTGCTTATCGCTGCGTATTATGGGCTTCGCTTCCGCCAGCAGGCCAACATCAAACGGCTCGTGCACGCCTCGATCGCCGGGGTGACCGAGATCATCACCGTACCGACATGGCGGCCGCGCGAATGGCATTTAGCCATTTCAACCTGCGACAAATTTTACGTCGCCCGCGTCAAACGCGGCGAGCTCATCATCCTTGACCGCTTCCAAAAGCGTGCGCTTCCCGACCATCCGGTGATGAACGCCGCCAAACGCGACGAAAATATCGCCGCTTTCTTATCTTTTTCCCCGGTTTACCGTTGGGAAATGAACGAATACGATGATTACTACGAAGTGCGCTTTACTGATTTACGCTATCGAAGCAAAGGGTATTACCCGTTTGTCGCTGTCGTCCAGCTCGACCGCGATCTCAATATTGTCAGCTCATACACCGGCTGGATTTTCAGCGAAGGCAAACTGCGCAAAAAGCTCGAACTTGCTCCAAACGGCTGATGGGCTCCGCCCCAATCATTGCCACACATAAGCGCTACAGGGTGTCCCATAATAAAAATACGTGTTGGCCATCCAACACGAGCACGCCGTTAAGGAGGGAATGTGCCGTGCGGAACAAAGCGCACAACTTCCCGAACCAAAACAACAACAAGCTCGAAGGCGAACCGCGCGCCAAGGCCGAGTACGCCTCGAAGCGGGCCGACGGCACGACCAACACCCACCCGCAAGAACGGATGCGCGCCTCCGGCGAACGAAGCGATTTCTTTTAACATGAAGGGGGAGCGCGGCATCGTTCGCCGCACTCCCCCGGCACATTCCGCAGCGAGGTGAACAATCATGGGTCACCATCGGCACAAAAAATTTTATGACAACTTTTATTCGAACCCGTTTCAGCAGCCGTGGGCCAATCCAAAACACGCCCACTCGCAAGTGAACGGCGAAACGCAGCAAACGCTTGACCTCATCATTTTAGAGCGGCAGACGCGCAAGCAGTCGTAGCGGAACAACCTAGGGAGACACCCTCCCTAGGTTTTTAGGCTCGCTTTCCGTCCGACTGTGAACTTGTCCCGCCCGTCATGATTGAGGCAAATTCGGTTTACGAAGCAGTGAAATCGGCAGCGCCTCCTCCTCTCCGTTTCCTTTCAACCGCCATCCCCAGGCAAACACTCCTTTTAAATAGCGCACTTTAAAATACTCTCCAGGCGCCCCTTCAATTTCATAAATCTCCCCAGGATGAAAATCAGCTGGATTAAGCATATACGCCTTCGCCATGGCGATTTTCCGCTCGTAGACGGCGTATTCGTTCACCATCCCCATCTGCTCCGCCTTGCGTGCCTTTTCCGTCAACATGGCGATTTCTTGTTGCAGTTCTTCTTTCGTCATTTCGCTGTACCGTTTTTGTTCTCCTTTGATCATAGGCAAGCCTCCTTTTTGAGCATTCCCGATGGATCGTTTTCATCCACATGGAACTCGGCAAAAGGCTCAGAACATCTCTTGATTTATGGAACTGGAACGATTTTGTGATCAACATTTAACAACAAAACTGATAATATATCCCATTTTTTCAAATCCTTTCATTCGAGATCACTCGTCATTACCGTGCATGCGCAGCCATTCATTGATCAAGTCAAGTGCGAATCCTTTTCGGTACAGGGCTTGGCGCATCTTTTGCTCATAAAGCGGCCGCGGGTGGTGCGCATAACGGCGGTGCGCTTTCTCCGCCTGAACACTGAGCGCCTCCCGTTCTTCTTGTTCAGTATGAGTGCCGCCATCCGCCAAAACGGCGGCAATCACCTCATGCGGAAATCCTTTGCGCATCAGCTGCTGCCGCACCCGTTCCAAAAACGCGCGAGCCGATTCATCCCGGCGCTGTTTTTTCGCTTTTTCGTAAAGCGAGCGGGCGATGGCCATCTGTTCATCCAACGTATACTCCGCCAAACTCTGCTCGATCAAGCGGTCGGGAACGCCGAGCCGTTCCAGTTCGGCGCGCACAAGAAGCGGCCCTTTCGCCGCCGTCTTTTTTTGCGTGCGCACATAAGCGGCGGCAAACGCCTCGTCATCGACATACCGCTCGGCGCGAAGTTTTTTGAGCACTTCATCAATCACCGAATCCGGAGCGCCTTTTTTTCGCAAGTGTGCGGCGACCTCATGCTCCGAACGCATCCGGTGCGCCAAAAAGTAAAGCGCCTGTTGATACGCCTTTTTCACCTCATCGGCATACACAATATGTTGAAGCAGGTCGTCGCTGATCTCCATCCCTTTTTTCAAGCGGAATTGAAGCAATACATCTTGATCAACTGTCAATCTCAACGACGGTGCGCCGTCACGGTGCACGACAATCCAAAATCGTTCAGCATTTTGTTCGGTTGCGGCAATGTCGGCAATCGTTCCCATTGTTTGTCCCCCTTATCTTTTATCGTATCATAAGCAGGAACTTCTGACACCAAAAGCGAAGTCATAAAATAAACCAATGGAAGGGGAATCAAGATGCGCATCGCCATCAACGGCGGCACTGGGCTGATCGGCCAGGCGCTCGCCCGCCATTTTTCCAAACAAGGACATGAGATCTACATTTTCACCCGCTCTCCCAAACCTTCCGAAGGCAACATTCATTACCTTTCCTTCGACAACCACCGAAAGCCTGAAGCTGTCGATGTCGCCATTAATTTAGCCGGGGAGCCGCTCAATCGAAAACGTTGGACGGCGAAGCAAAAAGAGATCATCCTTGACAGCCGCCTTCGCGCCACCGAAGCGATGGGCCGCTGCATCGATTCACTGTCCCGCCCCCCGTCGTTGTTTATCAACGCCAGCGCCATCGGCATTTACGGCACTTCGGACTCCGCAACATTTACCGAGCAAACGACCGATTACGGCGGCGACTTTCTAGCCCAGACCGTCCAAGCATGGGAAGCATCGGCCCGTCCGATTGAGCAGCTTGGCATCCGCACCGTCTACGCTCGCTTTGGCGTCGTGTTTGCCCGACATGGCGGCGCCTTGCCGATGATGATCAAGCCGTATCTGCTGTTTGTCGGCGGCCCAATCGGCAGCGGACGGCAATGGCTGTCGTGGATTCATCTTGAAGACGTCGTGCGCGCGGTCTCGTACATCATCGAACACGAGGAATTGTCCGGCCCGATCAATTTCACCGCGCCCCATCCAGTACAAATGGAAGAATTTGGACTGACCGCCGCCCGGCTTCTTCACCGCCCGCATTGGCTTCCGGTTCCCGCTTGGGCGCTTCGCCTTCTCCTTGGCGAAATGAGCATGCTTGTCACCGAAGGGCAACGCGTCATTCCAGAGAAGCTATTGCAAGACGGCTTCCGCTTTTCGTTTCCAACGTTGGAAGGCTGTCTCACCGATTTGCTTTTGCCCCATGACCGACAAAAAATATCCAAAAAAAATTAACAAAAAAACAATTCCCTTTTTTCTTCCGATCGTGTATGATAAAGGAGACCTTAGGCTAGTTGTCGTCATAATCGCATACGGACAGGAACAAGGGGAAGGCAAATGGTGCGTCACCAGCGCTCGCGCTGGTCCTAGTGGGTTCGATTCCCACCCCGAAATTTTTTTAATGAAGTTTTAATAAAAAAATTTCGAGGGTGGGTTCCCGCTGGGAGGCTGCCCTCGGCATCCAAAGGAGGGATTGGCCATGTTGAAAAAACGCGAGCTGCAAGACTGCCATGCGCTGTACGAGCTGATGGTGCATCCGGACGTCTTCCCTTTCGTGCGCCAAAAAGCCAGCTCGTACGAAGAGTTTTTATTCATGACAAAACAGCTCATGGAGGCGGAAGAACGCGGCGAATTGATTTCGCGCACGATTTTAGACGAATGGGGAAACCCGATCGGCACAATCAGCCTCTTTGATATCCAAGATGGCGCCGGCTTTTTAGGCACGTGGCTCGGCAAGCCGTATCACGGGCTCGGTTACAATCGGCGCGCCAAAGAAGCGTTTTTCCATGAGCTGTTTTATGAGCTGTCGATCGAGACCGTGTTTTTGCGCATTCGCAAAGTCAACGTCCGCTCGATCAAAGCGGCGGAAAAACTGCCGTACGTCACGCCGGCCAATGAAACGCGGCGGGCGTTGCTCGAGCAAATCGGCGCGGATGTATACAATTTGTACGAAATTACAAAAGACAACTACACGCTCTATACAATGCGCCATCCTTCCTTTGCCCACAATGAAGAACAGCGCAAAGAGGCATAAGCCGCGCAAGAGCGCATCTGATGCAAAAAGAGGCTGTCCAAACGGACATCCTCTTTTTTACGCATAAAAACGGCTGGTTTTGCGCAAAATGGAACTAAAGGAATATTGATGCAAAGCGAGGGAACAAGCGATGGCGGAAAAACGAAAACGCGAAAAATCGAAGCATACGCTGACAAGCGCCCAAGAAGTAAGCTATGCCCGGGATTTTAAAATGGCGGACCAAGCGGGCGGCTATACGGCCAAAAAGGCGCGCCACTAGAAACGATTGCTATTTATACGCTGGCGCCGTCCATGCCATCCTAATGATTGAATCGTACGATTCACACTTTTGGATAGGGGGCATGGATGATGGGCCGTTCTCGCGGACAACGGACGCGCGACAAAAACAAGGCGACTTTGCCGCAAGTGCCGAAACAGCTGAAATCTGACGGCATCGATGTGGAATACTCGGCAGAATTTGCCGACCATGAAGACCTTGAAGCACAGGCGCGCGCTGCGGCAGCCGGCATCCGCCGGCAAGAGCGCAAACAGTAATCGAACATGGCGCCCGCTTTGATGGGGCGCCTTTTTCCTGTGAACCGCTTCCACTTCGCTTTGCTTGGAGTGAGAGACTTTCTTTGTGAAACGCGTCTCTCAAGCCGCGCTACACCGTCGCCTCGCCCTCGAGCTCCAACACTTGGCTGTACCGTTTGTAAAACCGCCCCAACTCCCCTTTGTAATTGTCTTTCCACGGTTTTTCCTTGCCGCAATAATGGATAAAAACGGTGTTTTCCTCAATCCAAGCTAAATCGTGTTTCGGGTTGGGCAAAAGCTGCAAAAAGTCATAATAGCGCGCGTCGTAGTTGTAGCGGTAGCAGTCGACCGGTTTAATTTTGTCCCAGTACAACCCATTTAACACGTCTTGGTCAGGAAGAACAAGCTTGAACCGGTTGTCGCGAATGAACTGGTAAATGTCCGCAAGCCGAACGTGTTCGCGCATCATCGCAATGTTCATCATCATCACACCCGTGTTGAAATACCCTTTCGCGTTCGGCGTTTTTAACCGCAACTTGTTGAACAAGTTTGCCACCTTCGTCGAATGGGTATGCTCAGCCGCAATGAACAAGTTCCCTTCGAAATCCATGTCATACAGCTCATCCATCGGGTTGATCGCCACAATATCCGGATCAAGGTACAAGACACGGTCGACGTCTGGCGGCAAAAACAAATGCGCCGCCAGACGGTAATACATCTCCACCGTATAGTGGCGGAAAACAGGCGCATCATGAAACAGTTGCGGATCAACGTAAATCGGCACGAGCTCATGCCCCTGCCGGCGAACAAACTCGCCAAGCGCCTGAATCTCTTCCTCGGCAATGCGCGAGTAAAGCAAGTAAAACGTAAACGGGCGCCGGTTGTTGCAAAACAGCGAATGCATCAAGACTCTCAGCGGCGGAAGATAATTGGCGTCTGTCGTCACTAACACATGGAACACGCACCATCACTTCCTTTTTTGCGTCATCGATTCCCCTTTCTCTACAATTATATAGAAATTTAGGTGAATGTTGCGCTCTTTTCATGCCAAATTGTCCGACCGCGCGATCGATTTCTTTTCATTCATTTGTATCGAAGAGCTATTCACGCGGCTACGTGCATCTTCTCCTCGCCAGCCGGCTTTCGCTGGCGAATTTCTTGTTCGACTATTTACAATTATCAAACAAATCACTATAATAAACGTATAAGCCGTCTCCTGCCAGCTTGGCCGCTTGTGCAGACCGGACGGCCCCTGCCATCTGTCCGATAGCCCCGTTGCCTGACAGGCAGCGTTGGCAGCTTTTATGCATCGACCACAAAAAGAACTGTACGGCCTGACGGCATCTCCGCGCCGGAATGCCTTCTCAGTCCGTTCAAGCCGGTTCCTATCTTGCACGCTGTATAGGAACCGGCTTTTTGCATGTAAACAGAAAGGAGGGAAATCGATGCCAGGAGCGCTCGATGGCGTGCGCGTGCTCGACTTGTCGCGCGTGTTGGCTGGTCCGTATGCGACGATGATTTTAGGCGATTTAGGCGCTGATGTCATCAAAGTCGAAGCGCCCGGGGGGTCGGATGACACCCGGTTTTGGGGGCCGCCGTTCCAAAACGGCATGAGCGCTTACTATACCGCCGTCAATCGAAACAAACGAAGCATCACCGTCAATTTAAAATCGGCAGAAGGACAAGAGACGATTCGCCGCCTCGCCGAAACAGCTGATGTCCTCATTCACAATTTTAAGACCGGAACGATGGAACAGTGGGAACTTGGCTATGAATCGTTGTCACGCCTCAACCCACGTCTCATCTACTGCTCCATCACCGGGTTTGGCGAGACAGGACCACTCGCTCCATTAGCCGGCTACGACTATATCATTCAGGCAATGAGCGGCTGGATGAGCATTAACGGCACTGCGGACACCGGCCCGCTCAAAGTCGGCGTCGCCGTCACGGATGTGTTCACCGGCCTGTATGCCGCCATCGCGATCGAAGCGGCGCTTTTGGCCCGCGAGAAAACGGGGCGCGGGCAAAAAATTGATCTCGCACTGTTTGACTGCGCCGTGAGTGCGCTTGTCAATGTCGCCGCCAATTATTTGTTATCCGGCGACGTCCCGAAGCCGCTCGGCAATGAACACCCGAACATCGTGCCATACTCAACGTACATGGCAAGCGACGGTCCGATCGTCATCGCCGTCGGCAATGACCGACAATTTCAAGCGCTTTGCTCGTTGTTGTCCGATCACTCGCTTGGAACCGATCCGCGCTTTCAAACCAATCCCGGCCGAGTCGCCCATCGCGAAGAGCTAAACCGGCGGCTGAACGAGGAAATCAAGCGGCGGACGCGGGCCGAGTGGCAGCGCCTTCTCGCCGAGAAAGGCATTCCATGCGGACCGGTGCAGACGCTCGATGAACTGTTCCGCCATCCGCAAACGGCGGCGCGCGAGATGACAGTCACGGTGCACCATCCAATCGTCGGTCCGTTAACGCTTGTCGCCAGCCCACTGAAACTGTCTGACACGGCGGTGTCTTATCGGCTGCCGCCCCCGCTGGCCGGCGAGCATAACCGCGAGGTCGAAGCTGGATGGCAAGGCAACCCGGCCGCTGAAAACGGTCCGCACGACAAAAGCCAATGAATAAACCGTTGTTCTCCTCAACCGCTTCAGCGCCCGCTGAAACAAGGGAAACGAACGTTGACACGAAAACCATGAAAAACAAACAGTTGCATAGGGGGATGGAAACGATGATGAACTTCGACTTTACACCCGAACAGGAAATGCTGCGGCAAACGGTGCGCAAATTCGTCGATAAAGAAATTATGCCTTATATCAAAGAATGGGATGAGCGGGGCGAATTTGACCGCAACATTTTCAAGCGGCTCGCTGAGCTCAATTTAATGGGCGTCTGCATTCCCGAAGAATATGGCGGCATGGGCATGGATTACAACTCGCTTGCCATCGTCTGCGAAGAGCTCGAACGCGGCGATACGGCGTTTCGCACCGCCGTATCGGTTCACACCGGGCTGAACAGTTTGACGCTCCTTCAGTGGGGAACTGAAGAACAAAAGCAAAAATATCTCGTCCCACAAGCGCGCGGGGAAAAAATCGGCGCATTCGGCCTGACCGAACCGAATGCCGGCTCAGACGTCGCTTCCATCCAGACGACAGCCGTCCGCGACGGAGATGACTACATTTTAAACGGACAAAAAACATGGATTTCCCTCGCTGACATCGCTGACCATTTTCTCGTATTCGCCTATACGGACAAATCGAAAAAGCACCGCGGCATTTCCGCCTTTATCGTCGAACGGACGATGCCCGGCTTTTCGTCGCGCCCGATTAAAGGGAAACTTGGCATCCGCTCTGGCAATACGGGCGAGCTGTTTTTTGACAACGTCCGCGTCCCGAAAGAAAACTTGCTCGGGGAAGAAGGCGAAGGATTCAAAATCGCCATGTCAGCGCTTGACAACGGCCGCTTCACCGTCGCCGCCGGCGCGGTCGGCCTCATTATGGCATGTCTTGAGGCGAGCGTGAAATACTGCCACGAACGAAAAACATTCGGCAAAGAAATCGGCCGCCATCAGCTCGTCCAGCAAATGATCGCCCGCATGGAAGCTGGTTTGCAAATCAGCCGCCTGCTCGTTTACAAAGTCGGCTTTCTCAAAAACGAAGGCCGGCGTTGCACGAGAGAAACATCGCTCGCCAAATGGATCGCCTGCGACTACGCGAACCAGGCGGCCGACGATGCCGTGCAAATCCATGGCGCCTACGGCTATTCGAACGAATACCCGGTCGAGCGCTACTTGCGCAACTCGAAAGCGCCGGTCATTTACGAAGGAACACGGGAAATTCATACGATCATGCAGGCCGAATATGTGCTCGGTTACCGCCAAGACAAACCGCTGCGCAAAACGCTGCCGGCATGGCGGCCGGCTGAAAACTGAATCACCAACGAAATCATGGGCGGCCAAGCCGCTGACCCGCACCAAAACGCCGCTGCCCCCCATCAACCGATGAGGGGCAGCGGCTTATGGCTCTTTCTCCTCCATTTTGCAATATTGTTTGTACAAATCTTTTAGCGCCGCGCACAGAGCAGAATGGGCTTTCCCTAAATACCCTTCGTCAAGCTCGGCGAGCAGACCGTCGATGCCATCGCGCAGCGAATGGCCGCGAAGCAGGCGGGCCACGTAATCGCGCCCATGTTCAGTAGCCAGTGTGCATGATGCCTCCACGATCACCCCGTATTTTTTATCAATTTCCGCTGTGATCGTCAGCGTATCGTAAAGGCTTTTCGCCGCCATTCCGGCCGGCAGCCGCGCATGACCGGCGATAAACTGCGTTTTCATCCGCTTTCCCTCTTTCCTCGTCTTTCCTGTTGCTGTTATACCAGCTGCTATCTTATTTCGCGGCGTGCATCCATTTTCCCTGCCTCATTTGGCAGTCAACGAAAAAAAGCCGCCGGCCAGACAAACCCGGCAAGCGGCATATCGTTGCTTTTTAGCGCTGCTGTACCGACGCAAGACGGCCTGCCTCCCAGTTCACCCACGCCCCGCTGTCTGGGTCAATCGAGGCGAGACGGAGCCAGCCGTTTTGGACTTTGCGCCGAAATTCGCTGTTTTCATCGAGCAACCGCTCGATATAGGAAAACGGCGCTTCAATGATGACGAGCAACCGAAGCGGAGAGTGGAACCACTCACGGTCAGATGCGGCGACGGACTGCCACGGCAAGCCGGCTAGCAAGTCGCTTCCGTTCCCTTGCATGACGCCGATGCCGCCGGTCACCGTCTGGGTCGTTTTGTCGCCGCTTCCATAGTAATTCGGTGCCACTGTCGAAGCATAATATTGCAAGTTGATCCACTGCCCAACCGTGGCCGGCCCAGCGATGATGCCGGCCAGCGCCTCACCGGTCGGATCTTCGCGCCAATCGTAGCTGTGCAAAAACACCCGGCCGTCTAAATGAACGCCCTTTGTCAACGCCCGCCGCCCAATCAGGAAAGCGGCGTTCCCCGCCAATCCCCACTCCGGACGAATTTCACTCCAGTCGACGGCGCGGCGTCGGGCTTCGGCAACCGGATCGCGCGGCATGGCGCCGACATGCGGCAGCTTCGCCATCCGCTCAGCATTGGCTTGGCGGCTGACGCCGGCAAGCGCCTGTTTCAGCTGTCGAAACGCCGCCTCAGCCGCTTCGGACAACGGCGGCACTTCCACCCAACGCAACTCGTCAACGGTCGTGATATGTTCAGCGGCGACGAACACTGTCTCATCCGGGATGACGATTCCCTCTTTCGCCAATCCATCCCGCACGTGCGGCAAGTTGGCCAACGCGGCGAATACGCGGGCGTTGAACGCCCCAGCCGCGCCGCCGCACGCCCCGCAATCGAGCGCGGACGCATACGGGTTATTTGTCGTCTCGCTCTCATGGCCGCAGACGACGACAAGCGGGGCAAATGAGGACGTCAGGCCGATGTTCACGAGAAGCTGTTTTACGTATTGCACTTGCTCTTCTTTTGTCAACCCGATCGGCAGCCCAGTCGTTTCGTCATGCCCTTGGCAATCAAGCGACAGCGTCGTCTTCGGTTTTTGTTGCGCCGACATTTCCGCCTGATGAATGGCTTGCCCAGCCCAAGCCGGCGCTGCGCTGCGGGCGATCGTATGCAAACCAAGCCAAGGGCCGCTCATTTCCGGAAGCAGCAAACCAGCCAGCAGATGCTGCTTGATTTTTTTAAACGTCCGGCCGACAAAGCGGAACAGATCGCGCCGCCGGCGGTACGGCGCCGCCGTTTCGGGAGAAGCGGTTTCGTTGATTTCATGCCGCGGCGCCACAATCGCCGGGCAAGACGGATGGGCGTCATCGCCGTCAAGCACGCGCGTTTGGATCGGCAAGCCGAAAAAGCCAGCGCAACCGTACGTTTCAAACGGGCCGACCGCCTCTACATGACGGCGGAACGGCTCGGAGCGCACATCAATGCAAAACAATAGCTGCGCTGCCGCCTGCTCTTTTGGCTCCTCAGGTTGACGGGTGAGAACCGCTTCTTTCAGCTTCGCTTCATACGTATCTTCCCACGCCTCAAGCCAAAGATGGCGGCGGCCAATCCGCCAGAACCGATCGGCGAACACCAGACGAGCTTGGCGGTCTTCGAGCGGAAGGCGCCGCCAGTCGTCCAGCGTCGTGCCGCCCCAGTGGATCCAGGCGGCCAACAGCGGCCCAACCGCACGATCGTCTTCGTTTTCTTCCTCCTTCAGCGGCAGATGGGGCGCTGTGAACACCCACTCCAGCGACAAACGAACGGCCAAGTAGTTGATCAGCCCGCCGATTTCGTCACCTGCACGGCGCGATTGCCAGACCATCATCCCCGCCCAGCCGGGCAGAGCTAATAAATGCGCTTCTAAATAGGCCACGGCTTCCTCATCCTGCACCCCAAGCTGCTCAAGCACCCGTTGCAGCGCCTCCTCTGGATGGTGAGGCCAATCGAAAAGCCGTTTCCGCTCCTCCTTGGACAAGGACGGATCAAGAGGCGCCAAACGACGCCAAGACCCGTAAAAGCCGTGTTCACGGTGCGGCAGCGCCCACACCGCCTCTCCCCGATCGTAAAACAGCTTGCACCATTTGATCATTTGTTGATCCAACCGCTTTTCCAAACCAAGGCGCACAGACCGCGTGCGGATGGAAACAGAGCGCAGCGGCATAGCGGCGGCCAACTCGATCAGTTTCGGCATCTGAAGCGCTTCTTCGGGCACCGCATCGTTCCAAAGGAGGGCGCGGCATAGCCGTTCCGCTTCATGGCGCGGCGCAGGAAGCGGCTCGTCATCCAACCATCGTTGCAGACGCCGCTCGATGAAGGAAACGTCAATCTCCCCTTTGGATAGCGCCGCATGAAAAACGGCCATTGGCGGATACAAGTCGATGCCGTAAGCTTCTTGCAGTCGGTCAGCCGCGTCGACAAACGACTTGTTTTCCATCCCCATCCACGGATGGCGGGCGATAAACGCGGAAATCGGCCAAAGCGGAGCGATCACCTTCGCCGCTTCGCTGACGATCGCCTCGAGCGGACAAGCGGCTGCTTTTTTTGCCTCCGTTGACCGTTCAAGTGATATGACGCTTCTACTCATGAGCCATCCCCTCCTTTAGATAGGACGCCAAATAACGCGGGTGTGCTTCGGTCGCCGCCGGACGCGGTTCACCAAGGTGAACAAGCCACATGTACAGCTGAATGGCAAGCATGGAACTGCGCCGGTTCGCGATCCATACAGCAACCAGCGCCGCGGCAACAAACAGAGCGCAGACAAGCCATTCGAACGAAGCGGGCGGCAGAAACGCGGACGGCATCCCGTTATGAAGCAGCGCCATAAATTGATGGCGCACCGTTTCGGACGCCAACGCCAAAGCAACGACAACCGCAAAGCCCAGCCAACGGCCTTCGCGAAAATCCGTAAGCCGTCCCCAGGCAACCGTTGCCGAGGCCGCAAGCAAAAGCGCGCTCAACAACCGAGCCGGTTCGTGCGGAGCCGCCTGCCAAAAGGCCCACCCAAACAGCACGCCGAGGATGATGCCGCCCGGCCACGAACTGCCTGTTTTTCGCAATCCTGCCCGACCGACTCGCGGCACGACGGACCCGGACTGCAAAAAGAGCGTCGCTTTAAACAACCCGTGCAACACTAAATGCACTACTGCGGCCCCGTAAGCGCCCAGGGCGCATTGCACAAGCATGACGCCCATTTGCGCCATCGTCGAACCAACGAGCTGGCGCTTATAGTCAACATGAACAAAGCTAACGCCCGTGCCAATCAAAATCGAGGCAAAAGCGATCAGAAACAGCGCCACATGCGCCCACGTTTCGTTAAAGAGCGGAGAAAAGCGCCAAAGCAAGAGCCCCCCAGCGTTGACAAGACCGGCATGCATCACCGCTGACACCGGCGTCGGCGTCACGGCTGATTCCATCAGCCAGCGATGAAACGGCCATTGCCCAGCTGGAATGACGGCAGCCAACATGAGCAATCCGCTCATCACCGCCCTTTCCCATAGAGCGAGACGAGCTAAACGTTCCGCCGACAACGCCGAGACGAGCGTCCATTCACCGACTCTCGCCCCAAGCCAAACAGCGGTGAGGGCCACAGCAATCCAACTTACCAAAAACAGCATGCCCATCTGCCAGGCAACGAACTGAGCCGGCTCCCATTCTTTTTTCAACGCGGTCAACGCCACAAGCCCCACAAGCGGCAGCCCCCAGCACACTGCGATCAACCGCAAGTCGCCGGCCGCCCACGTGAGCGAAGCGGCAAATGACGTCCATGTCAAGAGCGAGAAATACAGCCGATAGCGGCGGTCGCCGTGCAAATAGCGAACCGCAAACCGTTGAATCGCCCAGCTGAGAAGCGAAATATAAACGGCGGACAGCCAGCTCGTCGCATCAAACCGCCACGGGCCGATGTCGACCGCGCCGCCGGCGCCGATCCATCCGAATAGCGCCGCCGTCCCCGGCAACAGCAACAGCCAAACGTGCACATGCACATATCGTTCCGACACGCGCGGAAACAGCCACACGATCGCACTTAGGAAAACGACCGCAATCGCCGCCAGCCATCCCCATGCGAACCATTCGTTCCCCATTGCCATCTCCTCCCCTCATCTGCTTGCACATCGTTCGAGAGAAAAAAGAAAAAACCGGCTATGTCAATCAGGCAAAACGGCCGAAAAAGGCCGTTCCATTGCCTATCGATTGCCCATAGCCGGTTTACCTTCAACCAATCATCGCTTGATTGTTTGAAGATCTCCCGTTCGTTGTCGCGCGGCAGGCGACGGTCGGTTTCCCTTCAACGAACCTAAGCCCACGTAGGTTTTTTGAAGGGCTCCCGACAGCATCGTCCACTATTTTATTCTATACTTACTATACAAAAGTTGTTTCAATTATACAATAACTTTGTTGATTTGTCATGGAAAAATTTATTTTGTCAACTGTTTCTCCAAATCGTTGAACAGCTTAAAGACAATAATCCGCTCACCCGTTCGGGTGCTTAAATCGGTATGAAAGCTTTTTACTTTTTCACCCGTGATTTCCAAAATCATCTTCTTCAAATCATCGACGCCCGATTCCACCAAACTCGTCCGCGACCGTTTCACCGCCAGCATCCCTTCCTTCGATTCACAAAGAGCGTACTCAGCAGGTGTCAAGATGCCATGCAGGGAAACGATAATCATATCACGCAAAATATCGGTTTTCACCGACACCGAGCCGCGGCCGAGAAAATCTTTTTCCCATTTCGTCAACGCTTTGCTGATTTCCGATTCCATCCAACCTTTTGACTTGTTCATGCCCTGATCCCCCTAACCAACCCGCGGCTTCCCGCCGCCATCCGCCACGTTGCACTGATAAACATTATTATAGCCGTAATTGGTGGATAGCGCTAGAGCAAAATGGGCAAGGCGCCGACAGAAAGCGGATTCATTCGCGTTTTGCCTGAGGCATGAGGCATCGTCTATTGGAACAAGAGCAGCGGCCCCGCACCGATCGCGCCTGGGTCGATACCGGCACACGGCCGCCCCTGTTGAAACAAGAGCGTCCGTTGTTCCGTTGGCCAGCAGGGAAAACAAACGCCCTTGCCTCACATCCTGCGGCCCTATTTTTTGTTGCAGCTGGGAAAAACAAAAACCAACCCATTCCTCCTCCCCAATAACCCTGTAATCCAACCTGCACGGAAACGTCGCCAAGAAAAAGCAAACCGGCTTTCTCCTTTCCAAGCTGGCTACTGCTGGATACACCGGAGCGACCGCAGCCGGTTCAGCGCCGCCGCCAGCTCGAAGCGGCGCGGGCGAGCAAGTTCACCCGGATTCCCTTTTCGGAACGAAACTGAGCCTAGCCCTTGACGGTCCCATTGTTCTTCGATCGCATCAAGTAGTTGGCGGATGGTTTTCTTCCCGTCGAGCCATCCTTTTCGTTCCATATACAGCAGCGCCGCGGCAATCGCCCGAGTCTGGCTGTCATCGACCAGCTGCTCAAGCGCATAAAGCAATAGATCGGTTTGCCCGTACTGAATAACGTGCCGTCCGCGCGCGACGGCTTTTGCTTTTTTTCCTTTTTGGCTGTTCAAACTTTCGGGCAGGGGAATGCGCTCGCGAATGCGGCCGAACGACTCTCCGCCTTCCGCTTTCCGTCCCGACGGCATCTCTGCAGCGATCCGCTTCGCCTCCCCGGTCACATCAAACGGGACGTACTGCTCCATTTTGATCACGCAATCAGCGATATCCAAGTAATCCCCCAACCCGCCGACGACAAGAACCGTCGAAATGCCGTAATCGCGAAATAGTTGACGCGCCTTGTCGATATACGGCGTGATTGGTTCGGCTTCTTTCGCCACGAGCGCCTGCATGCGTCCATCGCGGATGAGCAAGTTCGTTGCGCTTGTATCTTCGTCAATCAAAAACGCCGATGCCCCCGCTTCAATCATTTCGATCATGCTCGCGGCCTGTGAGGTGCTGCCGCTCGCGTTTTCCGTCGAAAACTGCGTTGTCTCTTTGCCGTACGGCAACGCGCCAATGAGCGGCGAAATGTCAACACTGGCGACGCTCCGGCCGTCTTCGGCGCGAATTTTCACCGCCCCGCTGTCGGTGATGACAAACTCCCGCCCGTCGCCGGCGATATGGTCATACACGCCGTGCTCTAACGCCTGAAGCAGCGTCGATTTGCCGTGATACCCGCCGCCGACAATAAGCGTAATGCCTTTTCGGATGCCCATGCCTTTCACCGGCTCGGTGCAGTGCGGGATCGGGATCGCGATCTCCAGCTCTGGCGGGCTTTGAAACGGTACGGCCTCGCATTGCAGCGGCTTGTCGCTCACTCCGCTCTCCCGCGGCAAAATCGCGCCGTTTTTGACAAACGCCACCAAACCATGCTCGCGCAAATAACGGCGAATGGCGTGCTGCTGATCGGCCAGCTCCACCGCCGGGCGGATGTCTTCTTCCCGAAGGCCGTACACCGCTCGCTCAATGACGGATGGAATTTGCTCGAAAAAGATGGCCTCGGCTTCTTTCGCCAAAATGCGCCGTCCATTCGCCGGCAAACCGACCGATAAACAAACCGTAATCGTCTCGTCAGCCACTTGCACCGCCGTCCGCTCGAGCACTTTTTGCCCCGGCGCATCAATCAAGACGAGTCCACTTTTTCCCGACCCGCGCGCCCGCAGCGGCCATTGCCGCAATTCGCGGTGGACGCGGCGCAAAAGCAAATCCTCACAGCGAATGCGGCGCGGTTTCGTATCGGTCCACTCCGCTGCCAGCGCCGTTTTCGCCCGCGGCACGATCACCCGCACCTTGGACGGTTCGGCAAACGGATCGCCTTGCACATGGTCAATTGCAAGCGTAAACGTTGGGAACCGATACGTACCTTCGATCGCTTTATATGCCTTATAGCCTTTTTGGTCGATCGACCGCAGCCGTTGTCTCAGTGTTTCCATCCAACCATCCCTTTCTTTTTCCCTTGACTCCTACTTCTAACAGACACCTTTCAGAATTGGATCCAACTCCAAGAATGCCCAGCCATGCCTAATGGATTCTGCGTGACACTTCCATAGCAATGTTCAGTCCTTGCCTTTGTTCTAAAACGACCCCTATGCACCATTTTGATTGTACCGCAAACCCATCCTCTTCATCCATCACCAGCAAAAACAGCGGCCCGCCTATTCTTAGGGCGAGCCGCCTGCTGCCTAACGGTCTTTCATCCCCGTATAGATCCAAATCGCTTCTTTGAAAAACTCAGCCGCTCCCGGATGCACTTGGTCATAGTAAGTTTTGAACCGTCCGTCCTCGACATACAAACGCGCCAGTCCGGCATGCGCTTCCTTGGAATAATGATCCCACCAGAGGCCAAGCCACTGGCGGTGCAAATCCGCCGCCCGTTGCGCCGCCTCTCCAGCCGGGTTGCCATCTTGCATCGCTTCTTTCAATGCCTCAAGCACATCTTGACTGAGCCGTTCCGCTTCATCAAACTGTGCCTTCGTCATCTTCCGCAGTCTGTCGTTGGAACGATCGACCTGTTCATCACCATACTTCTGGCGAATTTCTTCTCCATATTTCCGTTCGTTTTCTTCAATCAGCTGCTCCTTGAACGCAGCAAACTTTTCTTTGTCGCTCATCATGATTCCTCCTTCTTTAGCGGCAATCGTTTTTTCAACGCTCGCAATCAACGCATCCAGATGGCGTCTTTTTTCCAACAGCTGTTGGCGGTGCTCCCTTAGCGCTTTCAATTCATCAAAGGACGGGGAATGAATGATTTGTTTGATCGTTTCCAAATCGACGCCAAGTTCACGATAAAAGAGAATTTGCTGCAAACGATCGACTTCGCGCGGCCCGTACAGCCGATAACCGGCTTCGCTCCATCGCGCCGGCTTCAGCAAGCCAATCTCATCATAATATCGAAGCGTCCGACTCGTGATCCCCGCCAGTTTCGCCAGCTCATGCACCGTGTACTCCACTTCCCTCACCTCCCTATTCATGACGATACACCTTGACGCAACGTAAAAGTAAAGAGGAAAAAAGAAAAAAGGGCTCAAGCCCAGCCCCCCATTGAACAATCGCTGTTTCATTTGTTAAAAGCGATGCCTTTCATCAATTTTTCCTCGTTTCCTCGATATGCGGCATCTTCGTTATCACAATCGAATGGTTCAAATCGACGTTAGGCAACAGCTGTGGTTCGCTAGTTGTTTCCATCGCCCCTGCTTGTTTCACATGAGGAGAAAGCGGCTGATCAACCGAATCGCGGATGATGATACGCTGGCGAAACGACGCATATGGTTCTTTTGTTTTGTCCGTCTCAGCCAATTGCGAAGGAAAGACGGCATCACATCCAAACAACATTCCCACCACGGCAAAGAGAAGAACACTTCGCTTCACTCACACCACCTCTATCCAAATTAGACGATGCAAAAGGTGATTCGTTTCTCCTTTGCCGCTAAACGAAAACGCCATCACCATTACGTCCCGCAAAACGTCCGGTACGGGCGGTCGGACGGCGGAGGCAGTTCCGCGTATTTCTCTTGTTCCGGCGAGTAGGCGTACGGGTCAGACAGCGCTTCAAGGAAACGCTCCATCACGCTGTAGTCGCCGTCATGGACCGCGGCGGCCAACGCCTCTTCAACCCGGTGGTTGCGCGGGATCACAGCTGGATTATGGCGGCGCATCCGCTCATACGCTTCTTCCCTTGACACCGATTCTTGGCTGAGCCTTGTCTGCCAGCGCTCCTGCCACTCCCGGAACTCAGCGGAATCAAACAGCGCCATTCCCGTATACTCGCCTAACGTCAACGCACGGAACGTGTTCGTGTAATCAGCGCGATGCGCCTCCATCAGCCGCAATAAATCCGCAATGAGCTCCTGATCCCCTTCCTGCTCCTCGGCAAGGCCGAGCTTCGCCCGCATCCCGCTAAGCCAATGGTGGTGATACCGCTTCGGATACTCATCAAGCGCCCCTTGGGCAAGCGCGATCGCTTTTTCTTCATTCTCATCAAGCAACGGCAACAAGCTTTCCGCAAACCTTGCCAAATTCCAGCCCCCGATGTACGGCTGGTTTCCGTACGCATACCGCCCTTCCGTATCAATCGAACTGAACACCGTCTCCAGGCTGTATGTGTCCATAAACGCGCACGGCCCATAGTCGATCGTTTCCCCGCTGATCGTCATATTGTCCGTGTTCATCACCCCGTGGACAAAGCCGACAAGCTGCCATTTCGCGATCAGTTCCGCTTGGCGTTCGATCACTTGTTCAAGCAAAAACAAATAGCGGTTCTCAGCTTCCTCAAAGCCAGGAAAATGGCGCCAGAGCGCATAATCGGCCAGAGCGCGCAACTCCTCTATCGTCCCCCATTGCGCCGCGTATTGAAACGTCCCGACGCGCAGATGGCTCGAGGCGACACGGGTCAACACCGCCCCAGGCAATTCCGTTTCGCGCATAATGGTCTCTCCCGTTGTGACGACCGCAAGACTTCGCGTTGTCGGGATGCCAAGCGCGTGCATCGCCTCGCTCACAATGTACTCCCTCAGCATCGGCCCAAGCGCCGCCCGCCCATCGCCGCCGCGCGAATACGGCGTCCGGCCCGAGCCTTTCAGCTGGATGTCCACCCGCTCCCCGCTTGGGGTGACGTGCTCGCCCAGCAACACCGCCCGTCCGTCGCCAAGCATCGTAAAATAACCGAACTGATGCCCTGCATACGCCTGCGCCAGCGGCTCAGCTCCGCCTGGAATTTGGTTTCCACCGAACACAGCCACCCCATCTTCACTTCGCAACGCTTCCTCATTCAACCCAAGCTTGACTGCCAACGAACGATTGAGCACCGCAAGCTTCGGCGCGCGCACCGGCGTGGGGAGGACTTTGCTGAAAAAGCGCTCTGGCAGCCTTGCATAACTGTTGTCGAACTTCCATCCTGCGTCCAACATCGTCATCTCCTTTGCGGCCAAAACAGCCTTTTTATATGAGTTTATTGTACGGCAAAGCGGGCGGCATGATAAACCGAAAACGCGCGATCCTAAACCAAAAACCGAACCGTCAACGTTCGACGAAAACCACCATATTTTCTCTTTCTTTCTCGCCCCGTTTCTTTGTATAATACCTGTGAGGAGGTGAGAAAAAGTGGAAGAGAAAACAATCATTCAAGCGGTGCTTCAAGCGCTCGAACAGCATTCTGACAAAATTAGCTCGAAAATGCAGGAAATGGAGCAACGACTGCATCATGAAATGCAAACGATGGAACAGCGACTTCACCATGAAATGCAAACAATGGAGCAACGACTCCGCAGTGAAATGCAAGAGATGGGACAACAGCTCCGCAATGAAATGCAAGAGATGGGACAACAGCTCCGCAACGAGATGCAAGAAATGGGACAACAACTCCGCAGCGAGATGCAAGAAATGGGGCAACAACTTCGGGCAGAAATCCACGCTGTTGAGACTCGGCTTGAGGCCAAAATCGACTCCCTTCGTGAGGAAATGCAACAGATGAACAGACAACTGAACGAACGAATCGACCACCTTGAAGAAGAATTAACAGATACTCAAGCCTCGGTCGAAGTGTTGACAACAAAAGTGCTCCACCACGACCGAAAACTTCGCCAACTGACCAAGCAAGCGTAACTCCTCTCAGTTAGCCAGCCATTTTCCCTGTCCACCGCACGTCAAAAACCGCTTCCGTTTCATCTTCCATGTTCATCTTGATGAAACGGAGCGGTTTTGGTGTTCACAGAACACCTACTCCCTATCAAAAAATGAATCGCGTTCGACATAGCATACTCTCAATGCATAGCGCTTGTGCCACTCACACGCTCCTCATTTCACCAAACCATGCCGAAACGCGTAAATGACCGCTTGCGTCCGGTCTTGGACGCCGAGTTTGGCGAGGATGTTGCTTACATGCACTTTCACCGTTTTAAGTGAAATGAACAATTCATCGGCCATTTCTTGATTCGTTTTCCCTTGCGCCATCAACAAAAGCACTTCCATCTCCCGGCTCGTGAGCTGCTCATGCGGCAGGCGCTCTTCTTGTTTCCGATAGTTTCGCATCACTTTTCCGGCCACTTCCGGTTCGAACACCGATTGCCCGTGGAACGTGGCGCGAATGGCGTCGGCAATTTCGCTCGCTTTCGATGTTTTCAATAAATAGCTCGTCGCCCCTGCTTCAAGCGCGGCAAACACGTTTTCATCATCCAAAAAACTCGTCACGACAATGATTTTCGCCTCCGGCCACGCGCCGATGATTTCGCGCGTCGCCGCAATGCCGTCCATCGGTTCCATCACGAGGTCCATTAAAATGACATCCGGACGCAACTGGAGGGCGAGCTCCACCCCTTTTTTACCATCTTCCGCCTCGCCAATCACCTCCATATCTGGTTGGGCGGATAAATACGCCGACACGCCAAGCCGCACCATTTCATGATCATCGACAAGCAGTACCTTAATCACGGTCATCCCCCCTGTGCAAAAGCGGCACTTTCACTTCCAACCTCGTTCCTTGACCTTTTAAGCTGACAATTTTCAACATCCCACCGATTTCCGCCGCCCGCTCATACATGTGCTGCAACCCGTACGAGCCGCTTTTCGAACGTTCCACATCAAAGCCAACGCCATCGTCGGTGACGCGCAAAATGGCAAACCCGTCCCGTTCGATGAGCAATACTTCCAACGACTTCGCTTTCGCATGGCGCAGCGTGTTGGAAAGCGACTCTTGCAAAATGCGAAACAGATGATCTTCCACCCCTTTATCGAGCGGAACGTCTTCGATGTTCCATTTCATCTCGAGCGGCACTTTACCCGCCAGTTCAGTAAGCAGTTCGGTCATCCCTTCTTGAAGCGATTTTCCTTTCAGATGCACCGGCCGCAAGTGCAGAAGCAGCGCCCGCATTTCCAATTGCGACTGGTGAATCATTTGTTCGACCATTTTCAGTTGCTTCCGATGGCGTTCATCATCGGGCGGCATCGTTTCCATGACGGCCGACATCATCATCGAAGCGGCGAACAATTGTTGGCTTACGGAATCATGCAGTTCCCGCGCCAGCCGCGTGCGTTCTTCGGAAAGAATGCGTTCAACGAGCCGTTCTTCCTGTTCGGCCTTTTCCGCCGCTAACTTTTGCACGCGTTTCGTTTGCGCGCGCCATTGCGCTTGCAGCTTCACGATTTGCCGCCAAAGCTCTTGCAGTTCCGGCGGCGGCTCTTCCCGATGCAACTCCCCCATCTCTCCTTGTTCAATGTGCCGAAGCGCCTGCACAACCGCTTGCCATTGCTGGCGAAAGAAGGAATCAAGCATAAGTCCAACAGCAATCCCCATACACAGGCTTACAGCGAACACAAACAACAAAAACGGCAACCCCATCACAGTTTGATCCCACAAAGACGACCACATTCCAGGCGGAAGGAAATAGAGAAAGGAAATGAGCAACGCCACAGCAAGCGCAAGCGCAAGCAAAACAGAAGCGAGCATCGGTCGGCTCATACGCGTGTCACCTCGACATTGCCAATGATCATCGAGGTGACGATTTTTAGCTTTTGCTCCGCTTGATCATACGAAGAAGTTTGATAAATGAGCGTCTCGTTGAACATTTTCTCCTGTTCCTTGCCAAACAGCGAGGCAACACCAAAAATGGCGGAATGAACGAGCCGTGTTTCAATTTCGTACGGAACGAGAATTCGAATGTTGCCGATCAACCCTCTCACGATAATGACCGCTTCCCCTTTCGGAAGCACAGTATAGCTGACATCAATGACCGTATCCCCGATCCCCGTTTGGATATTGACATCATTCCACTCATACACCCGTTCTGAGGTCGCTTGCCGGCCAACCCATACATTTTGAAACAGTGGTTGACGGCGCACGATTTCCTCTCCCCCATACGAGTTCTCAGCCATAGTCGGGCGGATCACCGTCGGATGCCGCTTCGACTGAAACAATTGCCAAAGGGCATAACCCAACAGCGCGACCATGACAAAACGAGCGGCCATCATCGTTAAGACATGAATGGCCAACATGATGCAGCCAAGCCAAAACAGCCATTTTCCTTTCCGCCGATGCCATTTTTTCCTTCCAACATAAATCAAACAGACCGATATACTTAACGAAAACAGCACGCCCGGGCGAAAAAACGAAATTTCGATTGCAAAAAGGAGCAGTGTCACCAAAACAACCCAACTGACATAGTCAGTTTTCTTCCGTTGATCAAGCATGTGGGGAGCCCCCTGTTGTCCAAAATGAAAAAGGCGTAACCATGTACGCCTTTAGCATATCCGGTTATTTTCCTTCCTGCAACTGCTTTTCCAGCTGAGCGATGCGCGCATCGATCGTGCTTCGGTAATAATCGGAACGAACTTGCCGCTCAAGGCGGTCAAGGTAGACTTCCGCATCAGCAAACGCCGCCAACGCCGGGCCGGCGTCCCCGTTGACCACCCGATGGATGCGGTAGTGCGCCCGAGCCGCATTCTCCCGCCCCATCAGCTCCATGCGCCGCATTTGCATATCTTTCAGCTTATGCTTCATTTCTTCATATTTCGCTTCTAACTCAAACAGCTCACGGCTCGCTTGCTCGAGCAGCTGTTTTAAGCGGGCCGCCCGCTCCGCGTATTGCGCTTGTTCGCGCCGCGCAAATTCGGCCAGCTCCATTTCCCCGGCTTGCGCCGCCACCTCCGCCTGCTTGCTTCGTTTTTCCACCATCTGTTCGGCTTCGCGATGTTCGCGGGCAAATTGCTCTTTCAGCACATATTGGCGCTCGAGCAGCTGCCGCACCCGCTCGACTTCCTGTTCACATTGGCGCAAATAGTGATTGAGAAGCGCGATCGGGTTTTTCTTTTCTTTTTCGTCAAGCCATTCATGGAGATCGGCTTCAATGATCGTTTTCAAACGTGAGAACACACTCATCATCGATTCGCTCCTTTTCCATTGATTTCATGAATAATGCTTTTGCAGCTCCGCCCATTGTTTTTCAAAGTTGACAAACGGGTCGTCTGCTTCTGGAACGACGCGCTCGTCTTTCACTCCATTCCATTTTTTATACACGACATACAACACATACGCCGCGACAAGCGCGATGAGCGCTGGCACATTCGAAGCGCTGACAACTAACGCTGCACAGCCAATCAATGCCCACACGATTTTCCCGAACGTCGACGGGGCTTTCAAACATTTCTTGAACGCATAGTACAGCACCGCCAGCGTGATTGCCAACCCGACAAGCGGCCCAAGATGAAACAGCAGCACAAGCAACGCCACCGCGCCGGCAACGAACAGCCCGATCTTTTTTGCCATCCTTTCGCCTCCTTTCGTCTTCCATCGTACCGCAGACAACCCGAATCCCATCATGTTCCAAAGATATATTTTGTCTACGACTCGAGGCGTATTTTTGCTAAGATATAATGCCTCAGCTTCCCTTTTGCTGAATTCGAAGCGGCCAGCGTCTTATTTTTCCAAATAAAAAATCCCTTCTAACGGCGAGCCCTGTTAGAAGGAATTTCTTGTTGATGCAATAGGTGAGGCAAACGTTTCACTTGATGGCATGACCCTCCTCCACATCATGGCCGTGATTGAAAAATGTGCGCTCAGCCTTGCTCTGGTTTTCTATGAGAATGTGCGCTCCTTGAGTTGCCATTTTCATGATGGAGGGAGAGCAAAAATTGCTCATGGACATCTGTATGTTCAAACAAAATAAAGGAAGTTCCGAATTTCTTAATGTTTTCTACCATGCCGGCATGATCAGGATGGAAGTGTGTCACGAACAGATATTTTATTGCCTCTGGCTTAATTCATTTTTCTCTCATTTCGATCTTTTTTCCTTGCTTTTCCAAGGGTTCCCCCACTTTTTCTTCCTCTCTTCTTTCTCCCAAAAAGGAGTGGAAGAACCCGATTTCATTTTCCATTGACACTCCACACGGCTGAAGACGCGTGGAGTGTCAAAATTGCAGCGTTAATTTCGCCACCGCTTCCACATGCGCCGTGTGCGGAAACATGTCCACCGGTTGGATGTAGTCGACGCGATATTGTGCAGCCAAGGCATCGAGATCGCGGGCGAGGCTGGACGGGTTGCATGAGACGTAGACGACCGTTTTCGGGCGGACGTGGAGAATCGTTTCAAGCAACGCCCGGTCGCAGCCGACGCGGGGCGGGTCGACGATGATGACGTCCGGCTTCCAGCCTTCGTTCACCCATTTTGGCAGCCAATATTCGGCTTTGCCGACGACATAGTGCGTGTTGGTGAACCCATGCTTTTTGGCGTTGTTTTGCGCGTCTTCGATCGCTTCCGGAATCGTGTCCATGCCGCGCACTTCTTTGGCATCGCGAGCAAGCCACAAACCGATCGTGCCGACGCCGCAATAGGCATCCACGATCCGCTCCGTTCCGGTGAGGGCGGCCGCTTTTTTCACTTCGTCGTACAATTTCACCGTCTGCAACGGGTTGAGCTGGAAAAAGGCGCGCGCCGACAGTTCAAACGACAAATCGCCGAGCGTTTCTTGAATGTATTCGTCGCCGGCGAGCACTTCTGTCTCGTCGCCGAAAATAAGCGACGTTTTTTCGCCGTTGATGTTTTGCACGATCGATTTCACTTCTGGAAGACGGCGGCGGATTTCCTCGATCAACAGCTCTTTGCGCGGAATGTCTTTTGTCGCTGTCACAAGCACAAGCTGGATGTCGCCGGTATGAAAGCCGACGCGGGCGACGATCGTCCGCACGACGCCCATTCTTGTCCGCTCGTTGTAAATCGGGATGTGCAAGTCTTGCAAAATCGTTTTCACGATGTTCGTGACGCGCGTCGTTTGCGGGTGTTGGACGCGGCATTCCGACAAGTCGATGAGCCGATGGGAGTTGAGGCCGTACAGGCCGGCGAGCACCTTCCCTTCCTTCATTCCAACTTGAAACTGGCTTTTGTTTCGGTAATGCCACGGGTTGTCCATGCCGATCGTCGGGCGGATGTCAAGCTTGTCGACATCGAGGCGCCGGGCATGGCGGCGGAGCGCCTGGATGACAATGTCGCGCTTCGCCTCGAGCTGCGCCTCGTACGCCAAGTGCTGCAACTGGCAGCCGCCGCACTGGTCATAGAGCGGACAGGGCGGCTTGATGCGGTTTGGCGAGCGCTTGCGGATGCGCTTGATTTTCGCCTCGGCGTAGGTTGGGTGGATGTCCGTCGCCTCAACGATGACTTCTTCACCCGGCAAGGCGCCGGGGACGAAGACGACTTGTTTTTGGAAATAACCGACCCCTTCGCCGTTAATGCCGATCCGTTGAATCGTCACGGGAAATTGCTCGCCTTTTTTGATTTTGATGTTCATTTGTTGCTTTGCCATATCGGTCCCTCTCATTCAATGCTTCGCCATAAATAAAGCGCCGCATAGCTGGCGTACGGCTTCCATCGTTCGCCAAGCGCCGCCATCTCTTTTGTGGTCGGCCGCTTCGGAAGCCCGAACCATTTTTCGACCGCCCGCTGCAAACCGATATCCGCCGGCGGGAAGACGTTTGGGCGGCCGAGGCCGAAGAGGAGGAAATTTTGCACGGTCCACGGACCGATGCCGCGCACGGCGGTCAGCCTCTCCATCACCTCGCCGTCTTCCATCTGCTCGAGTTCATCAAGCCGCAGCTTCCCCTCGGCAATGAGGCGCGACACATTGACGATATATTCGGCTTTCCGCCCGCTCAGCTGCAAGGCGCGCAAGTCCTCGTACGAGCGGGCCGCGATCTCTTCTGGGCGCGGGTAAAACCAAACGCCGTCCCGCTCCTCGCCGAACGTTTTCACAAACCGCTCTGTGAGCCGATAGCCGACTTTGAGATGAAGCTGTTGGTGGATCAAACATTTGACGAGGCAAAAATACAAATCAAAATCAAGCACCAACGGCAGCCCCTCATAACGGGCAAACAGCGGCGCCAGCTCGGTCGCCTGAAAGTAGCCGTGCACCGAGGCAAGGGGCGTCCGCCATTGAAACAGATGAGAAATCCGTTCGATGATCTCCTGTTGCCGCTCGGGATGCGGCCCCGACACGATAAAGCGCGGGGCGTCTTTCGCGCCGATGCTTTCCACCACGACAGGCACCTTTACGTCATCGAGATGAAGCGGCACGGTGACGCGCTGCCGCTCTAGATCAACCGCCAGCAGCGGATCGAGCGCCAATCGCTCCAACGCATGCGCAAAATCGTACGGCGCGGGCACGGTAATCGTTTGCTTCCACATCGTTCTCACCTTTCTCATTTGTCCGTGCCCCTATTATAACGAAAAACGCCCCGTCGAACCAACTTGTTGGCAGGACGAGGCAGCGGCATATGGTTCGGTTGACAGAACGAGGCGGGTTTTCGAATGGTCCAACACACAACGTTTCGTACCACTTTTGCGCTCAAGTGATGAAAGCGGCTTATGGGCGAAACAGCCGCGGATGGAGGCCCATCTTTTTCACCATCAACTCATCTAAGCTGGCAAACGTATACCCTTGTTTGCGCAAGTCGTCGATCACCTTCGGCAGCGCTTCGGCATTGTCTTTGGACACGGAATGCAACAGCAAAATCGCCCCCGGATGGATTTGTTTCATGATTTGGTCGTAAGCATATTGCCAGCCGCGCTGGCGGTCAGTTTGCCAGTCGACGAACGCAAGCGACCAAAAGACGTGATAATAGCCAAGGTCGCGGGCGAGAGATAACGTCCGTTCGCTGAAAATGCCGCGCGGCGGGCGAAGGTACGCCATCCCTTTTTGCCCGGTCAATTCCTCGGTCTTTTCTTTTACTTTTTCCAGCTCTTCACGGAACCGCTCTTCGCTTGCCGCCGTCAAATCGGGATGGTGCCATGAATGGTTGCCGATGATATGCCCTTCCGCCGCCATCCGTTTGACTAAATCGGGCGCTGTTTGCAAATAATGACCAGTGACAAAAAAGGCGGCTGGCACATGTTTTTCCTTTAACACGTCCAAAATTTGCGCCGTATAGCCGTTTTCATACCCGTTGTCAAATGTTAAATAGATCGTTTTTTCGCTCGTGTCGCCTAAATAAAAGGCGTCATATTTGGCGAGCAGTTCATCGAGCTCTTTTCCCGCCGATGGGGGCTCGTGGTTTTCGCTTCTCTTAAATCCCCAATGGATCGGCGCATTGCTTATGGCAAAAGCAGGGGCGGGAAAAAGCGAGAGCGCTAAAACGAGAGAAATGAGCCATCTCATGCCTAGTTCCTCCTTGGCCGCCATCTTTTCCTCTTTCTTATTGTTTTCACCCCTGACCGCTTTACGCGCGCCATTTTTTGCAAAAAAAGGCCCCAAAAGCAAGCGCTTTGGGGACAGAGAAGAAAACGGGATCAGCTTGTTTGAATACCAATAGCCATGTGCTTGAAATTCAGCTCTCCTTCTTACTTGAACACCGGCTCTTTGAACTGAGCCAGCTTTTCAAGCGACGATTTTTCCACATCTTCATGCAAGCTGTTGCCGTGCGAATCCATCGTGACAACAGCAGTGAAGTTTTCGACGCGCAAATGCCACATCGCTTCGGGGATGCCAAACTCCAGCAAATCAACGCCTTCCACGGATTTGATGCAATCGGCGTAATATTGCGCCGCGCCGCCGATGGCGTTCAAATACACGCCGCCGTGTTCTTTTAACGCTTGCAGCGTCTTCGCGCCCATGCCGCCTTTGCCGATGACAGCGCGGACACCGAATTTTTTCATGATGTCGCCTTGGTACGGCTCTTCACGGATGCTTGTCGTCGGGCCGGCAGCTTTGGCGTGCCAGCGGCCTTCTTCATCTTTTAACATGACCGGGCCGCAATGATAAATGATTTGCCCGTTCAAGTCGACCGGCGCGTCATGGTCCATCAAATATTTATGAATGGCATCGCGGCCGGTGTAAATGACGCCGCTGATGCGGACGACGTCGCCGACGCGAAGCTGGCGCACTTGTTCTTCCGACAGCGGCGGAACAAGGTCGATGACGCGTGTGTCGCCTTGTTCAAGCGCCGCGGCTGCTTCCGCTTTTTCCAACTCTTTTGCAAAATCGACGTCTTCGCCGTCTTGGTACAGCCATTCGATGATCTCACCGGTCGCCGGGTCGATTTTCACGCCCATGCGCCGAAACGCCCAGCAGTTGTAGGCGACCGAAACGAAGAAGCTCGCCGGGATGCGGTGCATAACGCCGATTTTACAGCCAAGCAGCGTCGATTCGCCGCCAAAGCCCATCGTGCCGATGCCAAGTTTGTTGGCGTTTTCCATAATGTATTCTTCGAGTTGGCGCAATTCTTCAATCGGATTGACATCATCGACCGGACGGAACAGCTGCTCTTTCGCCAACTCATAGCCCGATGAGCGGTCGCCGCCGATGCCGACGCCGATAAAGCCGGCGCTGCATCCTTGCCCTTGCGCTTGGTACACCGCATGCAAAATGCATTTGCGGATGCCGTCAAGGTCGCGGCCGGCGCGGCCGAGCCCCTCGAGTTCACACGGAAGGCTGTATTGAATGTTTTTGTTTTCACAACCGCCGCCTTTTAAAATAAGGCGAACGTCAATGTAATCGTTTTCCCATTGTTCAAATTTGATGACCGGCACGCCTTCCCCTAAGTTGTCGCCGCTGTTTTTGCCGGTGAGCGAGTCGACCGAGTTCGGACGCAGCTTGCCGTTTTTCGTCGCTTCGACAATGGCGGCGCGGATCGCTTTTTTCATTTCGATTTGATTCACGCCGACCGGCACTTTGATTTTAAACGTCGGCAAGCCGGTGTCCTGACAGATCGGCGACACGTTTTCGTCCGCCATTTGAATGTTCTCGACGATCGTATCGAGCGCCATGGCCGCCCGCGTGCCGGCGTTTTCGCGCGCTTTCGCCCGAGCGATCGCTCGACGGACATCCTTTGGCAGCTTCGTAGATGTTTCCACAATCAAGTCATACATGCTTTGCTGGAATTTTTCCATTTGTCTAAACGCCCCTTCCCCTGTTTATCGTCCATATGCAGTTGTCCCATCTTTTCCTATTATACTCCGTTTTCCAGCGTTGTGTAAAAAATCTTTCTTTTCGATCTCATGATTGTTCCATCCTCATCATACGAATGGGGTAGATGCAAAACATCCAAAACGATTGACAAGCGCTGCTAAGGCGGCTAATAATGAACGATAGGACTTTGTCATGGAGAGAGGAGAAAGTGATGCGTTCATCGACCATACCGGCCATTACGCCGGCGTATGACCCTTGGGAAGCGTACGTCGATATTGAAGAATATGGAAAACTACAACTGACGAATATTGAGTTTACCACAACGACGCTTTGCAATATGCGCTGTGAGCATTGTGCTGTTGGCTATACGTTGACAATGAAAGATCCCGAGGCGCTGCCGCTTGATTTGTTGCTCCGCCGGCTCGAGGAAATTCCGCATTTGCGGTCATTAAGCATCACCGGCGGCGAGCCGATGCTGTCATTAAAATCCGTCGAACAATACGTCGTTCCCCTTCTCCGCTACGCGCACGAGCGCGGGGTGCGGACGCAGCTTAATTCGAACTTGACGTTGGATTTGTCTCGCTATGAACCAGTCATTCCGTATTTGGATGTGCTCCATATCTCGCACAACTGGGGGACGATCGACGACTTTGTCGAAGGTGGTTTTGCCATGATGGAGCGGAAGCCGACGCGCGCCCAACGCGAGAAATACTTCCAGCGCATGCTTGACAATGCAAAAGCGCTGGCAAATGCCGGCGTGATGGTATCGGCGGAAACGATGTTAAACAAACGGACCGTCCGCCACTTGGAAGCGATCCACCGCCAAGTTGTCGAGGCAATGGGCTGCCGGCGCCATGAAATCCATCCGATGTATCCGAGCGATTTTGCCAGCGCTTTAGAGACGTTGAGCTTGGACGAATTGCGCGAAGCGATTCACCATTTGCTTGACATTCGCGACGAAAACGTCTGGATGCTGTTTGGCACGCTGCCGTTTTACCCGTGCAGCGACAACGAAGAAGATGTGCGCCTATTGAAGCGGCTGTATGAAAGCAAAAACGTCACCGTGCGCAACGATCCAGACGGACGTTCACGGCTCAATGTCAATATTTTCACCGGCGATGTCATCGTCACCGATTTCGGTGATGAACCGCCGCTTGGCAACATCATTCACGATTCGCTGCCAGACGTGTATGACAAATGGCGGCGCTCAAAGCTTGCTAGGGAGCTTCTTTGCCACTGCCCGTCGGCACGCTGCCTCGGACCGAACGTCCTTGTGAAGCAGACGTATTACCGCGGCGTCGATTTTACGAAGCGGTCCGCGCGCATTGGCCGATAAAAAACGTCAAGGAGCTTTTCCTTGACGTTTTATCTTGGCTGTTCACTCACCACATATGACATGTACAGGCGATCCTGCACCGGAATCCACGCCCCAACCCCTCTTGTCGTCACGTTTTTGACGACAATTTTCTTTTTGTTTCCTTTGAGCACGACGTACACTTCCCCGTATGTTACTTTCCCTTTTTCATTCACCGCCGGAGC
Source organism: [Bacillus] caldolyticus (assembly GCF_003595605.1). Taxonomy (NCBI): domain Bacteria; kingdom Bacillati; phylum Bacillota; class Bacilli; order Caryophanales; family Anoxybacillaceae; genus Geobacillus; species [Bacillus] caldolyticus. The sequence goes on from NZ_CP025074.1 coordinate 1,512,588, forward strand.
GTACGCGTACAAATAACCTATTTTTTTCGCCGGTACGTTGTACGGTTGGTCTTTTTTCGTGCCAAGGCCGACAACCGTGCTGAAAGAGAGCGGCAAGTTCGTCTTTTCCATCGCTTTGTTTAACATCATCCGCTTAACCGCGTCTTCATTCGGCACTTTCACCGTCAACCCGCCGCGGACGTATTTTTGCATTTCTTGTTTATAGTACAACTTTTGCGCCGTATCGCCGCCGCGGTTATCAAGGAAATTCGTGTTGACCTTTTGATATTCCCAGTTCGTCGACGTTTCGATCGACTGGTAATTGAGCGGCCATTGGCCTAAATAAATCGTCGCTCGATAGCCAACGGCCCATGGCGTGTCGGTCGCCGAAGATTCATTAAAGAGATGGATCAATTCGGGATTCTCAATTTTCACATTCGCCGATCTTAACAGCTGTTTTGTAAACGAGCTCGGTTCCAAATGCGGCAAATCTTGAGTCGGGTTCGGATACGTATTTTCTTTCGATATATCAATCACCGCACCGGGCGCCGGTTTGCCGGCAGCCGCCAGCGCCGAAAACGCCGCCGCATAAAGAAGAAGCACGCTCACGAACAGCGAAACAGCCCACTTTTTCATCGTCTTCACTCCTTTCTTCCCACGTTATTCACTGTTAGTTTCTTTCAAAATGCGCCGTTTATCCGCGGCGGCGAAAATTTTCCCCGTTTGGCGCCCCACTTCCCGCACCCGCCAAAAAAACACCCGGACGGCGAATACCCGGATGCAGTCACTTACAGCAAGTAAAAACCGATGCCCATGATCGTATAGGCAGCGAGCAATGTTGCTCCTTCAAACCAGTTCGTATCACCATCATTTGACAGCACGATCATCAAAAGGACGGAAGCAGCCATCGCCACCAGCTCAGGAAGTGAAAAGACAAGCGGCATTTTTTCCGGAAACAAAAGCGAAACGAGCACAAGCACCGGCGCAACGAACATGGCGATTTGCAATGTCGAGCCGACGGCAATTTCCACCGCGACATTCATTTTGTTTTTGTACGCCATAATCACCGCGGAAGCGTGCTCCGCCGCATTGCCGACGATGGCCACGATGATGATCCCGATAAACAGCTCGCTCCAGCCGAATGACTCGGCGACCGTTTCAAACGTATGAACGAGCCGTTCCGATAAATAGGCGACCGCAACCGTCGCCAGCGCCAAAATGGCGGTCGCTTTCCCTTTGCCCCATTCGGGCTCTTCATGTTCTTCCACTTCTTCTGATTTATGCTGATATACGCCGCGATGGGTGACAAGCCGGAAATAAAGGGCAGCGGCGTAAAGCAAGATCATGATGATCGAAATGCCAACGCTCAACGCGACTTGTTCGCTGTGATTCATATGCATGGTAAACACTTCCGGAATGACAAAAGCGATGAAGATAGCAAAAGTCAGCAGCCCGGCATTATGACGAGCATCATAAATGTTGAATTCTTGCCGCTTATATTTTAGTCCGCCGACAAAAAACGATAGCCCAGCCACCAAAAGCAAGTTCCCGAGCACCGAACCGGTTAAGGAAGCGAGCACGACGTCAACGAGTCCAGCCTGCAAGGCAAAAATGGAAATGATCAGCTCGACCGCGTTGCCAAACGTCGCGTTCAACAGCCCGCCAATGCGCGGTCCGGCGACGATCGCCAAGCTTTCCGTCGCTCGCCCCATGTAGCTGGCGAGCGCAATGATCGTCAAACAGTACAACACAAACATCAAGACAGTCGGCCAATGAAGAAACCCGCCGATGACCGACACCGGCACGCCGATCCATGTCATCCAAGCAAACACCTTGTTCATTTCTCTTCCACCTTTCCTCTTGATTGTTTTCGTTGCATTGACCGCCGTTTCTATGTACGATGGATAAGGGCATTCATTCGCCCTGGGAAACATCCGGCCTCGCTTGTTTGATCGGCCGGCGATTTCAACTGAAATGGGGATGCACGATGCGTTTTGCCATCTTAACCGGGATTGTCGCCGTCTCTGGTCTGTCGCAAGGGATGTTGCTGCCGCTTCTGGCGATGCTTCTTGATGAAAACGGCGTCTCTTCGTCCGTTAACGGGGCGCACGCCGCCGCCCTGTATATCGGTGTCTTGACCATTTCGCCATTTTTGGAACGGCCGCTGAGACGCTATGGCTATCGGCTCCTCATTCTCCTTGGTGGTTTCATTGTAATATGTTCGCTTATTCTTTTTCCACTTTTTCCTTCTCTTTTCTTTTGGCTCGTTCTTCGCTTTGCCATCGGCATCGGCGATCATATGCTTCATTTTGCGACGCAAACGTGGATTACGGACTTTTCGCCGCCGGCGGAGCGCGGACGGCGGCTGTCGCTGTATGGGTGGGCGTTCGGCCTCGGCTTCACCATCGGCCCGCTGTTGGCTTCACTCGCTTCGGTCGAGAAGGCGCTTCCGTTTTATTTAGCTGCTCTCCTTAGTTTCGCCGGTTGGATCGGCGTCTTTTGGCTGCCGAACGAAAAACCAAAGCCGCTTGAACGCTCTTCGTCGGCGGCCGGTCGGTTTATTGGCGCTTGGAAACAGGCATGGCCAGCGCTTTTGTTGCCGTTTGCGTACGGTTTTTTAGAAGCGGCTGTTCATTCCATCTTCCCGCTGTACGCCTTGCGTGAGCGGATGAGCGCTGAGCAGATCGCCTTCATCTTGCCATGCTTCTCGCTTGGGGGCATCATCTTTCAGCTTCCGCTCGGAGCGCTCAGCGACCGGTTCGGGCGGCGCGAGATCATCACCGGTGCACTCTTGGCCGGCGCCGGTTGTTTTTTGATTGCCCTCACTGTCGGTGCGTCCATGGTTGGGTTGGCTGCCTGTTTGTTCACCGCTGGCATGTTTACCGGTTCGCTCTTCTCTCTCGGCATCGCCTATATGACCGACCTGTTGCCGAAAGAACTGCTTCCCGCCGGCAATTTGTTGTGCGGGATGCTATACAGTCTCGGCAGCATGACAGGCCCGCCGCTTGCCGGCAGCGTGGTGGATCTCTCTAGTCGCGCCTTTTTCCTTGCGGTCAGCGCTGTCCTCCTCGTTCCGGCCATTTGCCTCGTCAGCCGCCGGGAACAGGAAACAGCGGCTTGACCGTTTTTTTGTTTTTTATTTTTTATTTTTTCAAAAAAATCGTTGACCATTTTGTTCCCTCTGTTATATAATAAAACCAAGATATCAAGTTTCTGTTTTAAAACAGTATAAAGGAGTGGCGATCATGAGCAGAACGGAACGGAAAAATATGATCGAGTTTATCGAAAAAGTGCGGGGATTGTCGCGCGAGGAACTCGCCTATATGACTGATGCAGAAATTGAATACATTTATGAGCGCTATTACCACCATCACGAAGAAATCGTTGAATAAAGCGGCAGCGGCTCGATGTGCCTGTGTTTGCATGAAAGGAAAGGTGCCCTCAAAAAAGGAAGGGCACCTTTTTTTGATTTCCATCTATACACATAAAACGACCGCCGGGGCACAATATTACAATATGTTGTGCTATGTTGAACGAAGAACCACCTTTTGAGGCAGCTTCTTTCAATGATAGCCGTTTTGGCCGTTGGCACTGCCACTCGTCTTATGCTTTGGTCTGTTTTTTCCTTTTTGCTTCGTGCCCCCGTCTTTTTTCGTATGTTTCGTCATCTTGATCCCCCCTATGCCAAGATCCCCTGCATTGTTACGATATCCCGCCTCGGCACCGTTTATGCACGCTAACGCTGCCGTCTTTTCCCTTCGCGCTCACAGTCAAACATGGCGTTGAGTTCCCCGCCCAAGACAAGAATCATGCCGGACAAATAAAACCAAACCATCAACACGATCATCCCGCCAAGGCTGCCATACATCGCCGTGTAATCGGCAAAGTTGTTGACATAATACGCGAACGCCAGCGACGCCGCAATCCAGCCGGCGGTGGCAAACAGCGCGCCGCGCACGACGTTGACGCAGCGAAGCTGTTTGTTCGGCGCGAAATAATAAAGGGCAGTAAAGACAGCAAACAATAACAGCGAACTCGTCACCCAACGAAACGCGTTCCAAACCTCCAAAAACTGTTGCGACAACCCGAGAGCAGAGAACAAAAACAGCCCGATTATCCGCCCGAAGACCGGAAGCACGAGGGCAACGATGATGACAACGATCATGCCGAGCGTCAACACAATCGACAGCCCGCGTACGATCCAAAACGGCCGGTCTTCTTGCACATCATAAGCGCGGTTGAATGCCCTCATAATGGCACTCATGCCATTAGACGCTGACCAAATAGCTGCGATGATGCTAAACGACAACAATCCCCCATTTTGCTCATTCATGAGACGATAAACGTTCGTCTCGATGAGGTGAAGCGCCTCTTTCGGGGCGTATTGCCGCACGAGCGCAAGCACATCTTCATGCGGAATCGGCAAATACGCCAACAGCGTCATTAAAAACAACAAAAACGGAAAGAGCGACAGAAGAAAGTAATACGCCAATTCCGCCGACAAACGCGGGATTTCATCTTCCGTAAAACGGCGGGCCAACTCACGGATGAACGCCAAATTTACGACCATCGGCTGCCCTCCTTCCCCGTTTTTCCCTAGACGGGTGCGCCGCCCTCAAAGTCATTTTGTTTCCTCCACACCAAGTCGATGGTCGCGGATGATCCTCTCAAGCAAATGCTCGCACCCTGAGCGGACGAGGCGATACACTTCGGCAAAATTCCCGGTATAATACGGATCAGGCACATCGTCTTTTTCCCGGTCGGGAACAAAGTCAAGCAACCGGGCGAGCACCGCTTTCGAACGGGAGCCAGCCAATCGGCGCAAATCGTTCAAGTTGGCTGCGTCCATGGCGATGATGTAATCAAATTCTTCCAAGTCACGATGATTCACTTGCCGGGCGCGGATGCCGGAGTAGTCGATCTTATTTTCAGTCAAAACCCTTCTTGTCCCCACATGCGGCGGCTCACCGACATGCCAGCTGCCTGTTCCCGCCGAATCAACGGCAATCAGACCGTCAAGCCCCCGCTCTTTCACCAAATGACGGAAGACCGCTTCCGCCATCGGCGAGCGACAAATGTTTCCAAGACAAACAAACAGCACTTTAATCATCCAAACAGCCACCCCTCTCTCTATGTCCACGGTGCTTTCCACCGTTAGTTTTCCTTCATTTCTTTTCATCTAGCCCTTTTTGTCCCTAGAAGGACGGGGATGTAACGAAAAAACAACTCCAGCGGGGGAGCGTGTGCGAATGGGCCAACAACTTTTGTGCGCGTTCACGACAACCATTTTGAAGAAAACGAGGTGTTTCACCAACCTTTTAGACTGGCACTATGCATGTGCACCTACATTTTACCACATCATCCGTTTTTCATCAGAAAAGCAAGCCAGGCAATCTCTCCCCATTCTTCCTGCACCTATGGTACAATACATAGTAACTTGCCATGAAAGGAGTAAACGAATGGATTTATCAAAACGGTCGGCGGAAAACGTCGCCTACATGATCGAACAGTTGAAGCAAAAGTTGAAAGTGCTGAACTTGGATGCCATCAAGCCGTCCCATTTTTCCGAGGAATGGTACGATGAGTTGAGAGACATTTACGAGATGGTGATGAAACGCGAGACGTTCAGCCCAAGCGAAATGCAGGCGATTGTCGAAGAGCTCGGAAGCCTGCGCAAAAAATAACGCTCCCATCTGCTGCTAGGCAGGCAATGCAGCTGTTTCGTATAAAAACAATTCCTATCGAAAAACTATGATTGACATTATCGTCAATTGTGCTAAAATTTTAATCAATTAAATGACATGCGTTGCATACGTTGCTCGGGAGTGAGGGAGGAATTGGCTCAATGAACTCCGTCAACCTGCCGCCTATAGCAAAGTGCCAATTCCAGCTAAAGAAGATCTTTAGTAAAATAAGGGGCACCCTTTCTCCCGCTCTTTCTGATTCATGCAAGGAAGGATTTTCGCCGCCGAATTGCCGTTTGGCCGCTATATATCCGACTAATTACGTGGATTTTCTTTGATTTTGTGAGGAGGAGAAACCGATGCTCACGTATGATCAGTGGGAAAAGGCGGAAAAACCGTCTTTTCCGTCCGATAATGAAACAAAAGGGGCGCTTGACGTCCTTGCTTGGGCGTATCGCGAATACGGCGATGAGATCGTATACGCGTGCAGCTTCGGCATCGAGGGGATTGTGCTGATTGATCTCATCTCCCAAATCAAACCGGACGCCGAAATCGTCTTTTTGGATACCGGCCTGCATTTTCCAGAGACGTACGATACGATCGCGAAAGTGAAAGAAAAATATCCGTCGCTTCGCATCGTGATGAAGCAGCCGCGCTTGACGTTGGAAGAACAGAAGGCGCAGTTTGGCGACGAGTTATGGAAACGCGACCCGAACAAATGCTGTGAGCTGCGCAAAGTCATTCCGCTGCGCGAGGTGCTGACCGGGGTGACGGCGTGGATTTCCGGCTTGCGCCGCGAGCAATCGCCGACGCGGCGGCATGTCGAGTACATTAACAAAGACGACAAGTTCCGTTCTATTAAAGTCTGTCCGCTCATTCACTGGACGTGGAAAGACGTATGGAATTACGTGTACAAACGCCATCTCCCGTACAATGTGCTCCACGACCGCGGCTACCCGAGCATCGGTTGCGCCCCGTGCACCGCTCCGGCTACAGATCCGAACGACTTGCGCTCCGGGCGCTGGGCCGGCCAAGGAAAGACGGAATGCGGTCTCCATCTCGCTTAAGGAAGGAGAGAAAAACGATATGCTCCTTGCCATTGCTTTGATCGCTTCCTTTTTCTTCGCGATGAACATCGAGGCGAGCGGCGCGGCGGCCTCGATAGGCGTCGCTGACGAATCGGACGCCATTCCGAATCGTCAAGCTGCTGTTTGACAGCGACGTCTATACGGTCATCGCCATCTTGAGCGTCTGCTTGGCGTCATTAGCCTGAAAAAAGAGCGCTTGCCTCATGAACATGGCAGCGGCATTTCACAACATCTATCAATCTAGGAGGTTATGAACATGAGCGTAAGCATCCCGCATGGCGACACATTGATCAATCGTTGGAATCCGGACTATCCGCTTGATGAGGCGACCAAAACGATCGAGCTCTCCAAAGCCGAACTGAGCGACTTGGAGCTGATCGGAACGGGCGCCTACAGCCCTCTCACTGGTTTTTTAACGAAAACGGATTACGACGCGGTTGTTGAAACAATGCGTCTGTCTGACGGCACCGTCTGGAGCATTCCGATCACGCTCGCGGTAACAGAAGAAAAGGCGAAAGAGCTCGCCGTCGGCGATAAGGCGAAACTCGTTTATCGTGGCGACGTCTACGGCGTCATTGAGATCGCTGACATTTACCGCCCAGACAAAACGAAAGAAGCGAAGCTCGTTTATAAAACGGATGAACTTGCTCACCCAGGCGTGCGCAAACTGTTTGAAAAACCGGATGTGTATGTCGGCGGGGAGATTACGCTTGTCAAACGGACCGACAAAGGCCAATTCGCCTCGTTTTATTTTGATCCAGCAGAAACGCGGAAAAAGTTTGCTGAGTTTGGCTGGAACACCGTTGTCGGCTTCCAAACGCGCAATCCGGTTCACCGCGCCCATGAATACATTCAAAAATGCGCGCTCGAGATCGTTGATGGCTTGTTTTTAAACCCACTCGTCGGCGAAACGAAAGCGGACGATATTCCGGCTGACATCCGGATGGAAAGCTATCAAGTGCTGCTGGAAAACTATTACCCGAAAGACCGCGTTTTCCTCGGCGTCTTCCAAGCTGCGATGCGCTATGCCGGTCCGCGTGAAGCCATTTTCCACGCGATGGTGCGCAAAAATTTCGGCTGCACGCACTTCATCGTCGGCCGCGACCACGCTGGTGTCGGCAATTATTACGGTACGTATGATGCGCAAAAAATCTTCTTGAACTTTACGGCTGAAGAGCTTGGCATTACGCCGCTCTTTTTCGAACATAGCTTTTACTGCACGAAATGCGAAGGGATGGCATCGACAAAAACGTGTCCGCATGACGCGAAATACCATGTCGTCCTTTCCGGCACGAAAGTTCGTGAAATGCTGCGCAACGGCCAAGTGCCGCCGAGCACGTTCAGCCGCCCGGAAGTGGCAGCCGTCTTGATCAAAGGGCTGCAAGAACGCGAAACGGTCGCCCCGTCAGCGCGCTAAAGGAGGATCGCGATGAGCACGAACATCGTTTGGCATCACACATCGGTCACAAAAGAAGATCGTCGCAAGCGCAACGGCCATCATAGCGCCATCCTTTGGTTCACCGGGCTGTCCGGCTCCGGCAAATCGACGGTGGCCAACGCTGTCTCCAGACGACTGTTTGAGCTCGGCATTCAGAATTATGTCTTAGACGGCGACAACATCCGGCACGGGCTCAATAAAGATCTCGGCTTTTCCGCCGCCGACCGGACGGAAAACATCCGCCGCATCGGCGAAGTGGCAAAGCTGTTTGTCGACAGCGGCCAGTTTGTGCTGACGGCGTTCATCTCGCCGTTTGCCGAAGACCGGGCGCTCGTCCGCCGCTTAGTCGAAGAAGACGAGTTTATCGAAATTTACGTCAACTGCCCGCTTGAAGAATGCGAAAAGCGCGATCCGAAAGGGCTGTATCAAAAAGCTCGCCGCGGGGAAATCCGTGAATTTACGGGCATCGACTCGCCGTACGAAGCGCCGGAAGCACCGGAGCTGACGATCGAAACACACCGTTATTCGGTTGACGAATGTGCCGAGCAAGTGCTCGCCTACCTGCGCGAGCGAGGAATGATCCCGGCCGCGAAAACAGACTGATTCCCCCGTCCTCTGCCAAAAAAGAACGGGAGGTCATTTGACAAGGTCGTTTTCATCCCAAGGCAGACCATTTACAATAAAAGCAGCCGAGCATCCATGCCGCTTTCCAGCGGCTGGCTGAATCATGCACGAAGGGGCTGAAACAACGATGGGCAAAGTATATCTTGTCGGCGCCGGCCCCGGCGACCCGGAACTCATTACCGTCAAAGGATTAAAATGCATCCAGCAAGCGGATGTCATTTTGTACGACCGTCTCATCAATGAAGAGTTGCTTTCATATGCCAAGCCGGACGCCGAACTCATCTTTTGCGGCAAGCTGCCCGGCTTTCATGCCATGCAGCAGGAAACGATCAACCATGCGCTCGTCTGGCATGCCAAAAAAGGAAAAACGGTCGTCCGCTTAAAGGGCGGCGATCCGTTCGTGTTCGGGCGCGGCGGCGAAGAGGCCGAGGCGCTGGCCAAACATGGGATCGAATTTGAGATCGTTCCCGGCATCACCTCCGCCATCGCGGCGGCGGCTTATGCCGGCATCCCTGTCACCCATCGCGCGTTCAGCTCAAGCGTCGCCTTTGTCACCGGGCATCGGCGCGACGGAAGTCGTGACGAGATCAAATGGGAAAGCCTCGCCAAAGGCATCGATACGATCGCCATTTACATGGGGGTTCATCACTTGCCATACATTTGCGGCCAGCTGATGAAATACGGCAAAGCGCCGGAGACGCCGGCGGCGGTCATCGAATGGGGAACGACAACTGCTCAACGCACCGTCACCGGCACGCTCGCGACGATCGCCGGAATCGCCGCCAAGGAAAACATCCAAAATCCGAGCATGATCATGATCGGAGACGTCGTCCGGCTGCGCGCCAACATTCAATGGTTTGAGCCGTTGCTTGCGTCATCCGCAGCCGCTGGCGCAACATCGTGAGGCGATGGCGATGGAAGCTGTTTTATATGTCAGCCACGGCAGCCGCATTGCCGCCGCGCGCCATGAAGCGGCGCGTTTCGTCGAACAGTGCCGGAGGGCCATCGATATTCCGATTCAAGAGCTATGCTTTGTCGAGCTCGCGGAACCGGACATTGTCACCGGCGTTGACCGTTGTGTCGCCCAAGGGGCGACACGCGTCATCGTCGTTCCGCTTCTCCTTCTTTCTGCAGGGCATGCCAAACACGATATTCCAGCAGCATTGGACATCGCGAGACGGCGCCATCCGTCCGTTGATATCCTCTGTGGCGCTCCGTTCGGCGTCCATGAAGCAATGATCGACATCATGATCGACCGCATCAGCGAACAGTCCGCACCGCTTGACGGTGAATCGATGATCCTTCTTGTCGGCCGCGGCAGCAGTGATCCAGACACGAAGCGCGACATGTCCGCCATCGCTGCGCTTTTAAAAGAAAAAACGAACGTGCCGCACGTGGACGTTTGTTTTCTCGCTGCCATCCGCCCGACGCTTGATGAAGGGCTCGAACGGGCCCACGCATCGGCGTATCGGCGTGTGTTTGTCGTCCCGTACTTATTGTTTACCGGCGTCTTAATGAAAACGATCGAACGGAGGCTGCAGGGGTTCTCTGTTTCCGACAAGCAGTGGCATTTATGCTCTTACCTAGGCGATCACCCGCGGCTTGTGCTGCTCATTCAACAACAAGTATTATCGCTATCATCCGTAAAAAAAGGAGCTTGAACCATCAAGCTCCTTTTTTCATGTATTTTCCGCCTCATCTATTATATGATGGAAGCAGAACAACCGTGATGAAGGAGGACTCATCGGCGTGAAAAGAGTTCATGTCATCGTGGAAGGGCGCGTGCAAGGCGTCGGGTTTCGATACTTCGTCCAACACGAAGCGCTAAAACGGCAGCTGACCGGTTGGGTGAAAAACAATGATGACGGAACAGTGGAAATGGAAGTTCAGGGGAATGAAAGCGCCCTTCAACTCTTTTTGGACACCATTGAAGCCGGAACGATGTTTGCCAAAGTCGCCCGCATGCACATCGAGCCGCGCGATGTCCGCTCCGATGAAAAACAATTTCGCATTATGTACGGGAGCGGCTTTTGACAACTAGGCTCATCCCCTCAAGCAGCGGCCTTCCCGGCTTTTTCGGCCATCGGGCCGGCAGAAGCGCCGGCCCGATGGCCAAAATCCGAAGGGACAGCGTCTTCCTTGCTTTTCTGATCGCCAAACCAAAAGCGGTTCTGCCTTTCCCGCGCTTCTCGCCGCTCACGCCGGCCGCAAATGCGGCGCCGCATAGTGGAAATATGTCTCCAAGATGGCCATGTTCGCCTGCTCATTTTTTCCCCGCGCTTCGCGACAAAGCGGGTCGAACATGTCGACAGCGGAGGGCGGGTATTCGCCGCATATGTCCACGCCGAGCACTTTTTTATGGAATAAAAGCAACCGCAGGCAGGCGAGCAGCTGGGATAGCGGAATCACTCCTTGATCCCAGTTCGTGACCGCGTCTTCGCGGCGAAGAGCGTCTTTATCGATGCTGATATAGATGCTTCCGGTCGGGATGGCCTCGATGAGCGCTTTTGGCCATTCATCATGATCATCAAATGGAAGAACAGTCATGTTCGGAGATAAACGGAGTTGATGCGAAGAAGCAGTTGGGCCAACGATAACGACTTTTTGCAACCGCGGATGCTTAAGTGCATAGGAGACCCATGAGCCGCACGAAATGACATCATCCCCTCCTTCAGCATCCGTATGGCGGTCAAAAAGCACAAGCGTAAACGGTTCGTTGATTTCTTTAAGCAATAAATACGTGACATAATGATAGTTGCCGCTGCCGATCAGCACCGCCCCGCGCTTCCGCCGCCGCTCAAGCCGCCGCTCAATTTCAGCAAGCGCCGCTTCGCTGCAATACAAATTCGTCTCCGGCACGTCGGCAAGATCGACCCATTCGTGCGGAAACTGAAACAGCCGCTTTTGCGGTCGGTACACGCCGTCAAAATTCAGTATCGTGACACCATTGCCTTGAACCCCCATCGATCATCACCCTTCTTTCGTTGAATCAGCATTCAACGCTTTGTAGGTGCGGATGAGTCCAAGATGTGTCTCTTTTTTTATTATACAATAGGAGTCGAAATATTTCCGCTCACACGCCTCGGTCATGTACAATAATAGAAAAACAAACAGCAAGGAGGGAGCCGCTTGCAACCGATCGACACGGCCGCTGTACAAGAGGCGCTGAATCGTTTTGCCAATCGTGACGTGTATATTCATTTGGAAACGACGAACGGAGCATACGCCTCCCATCATAACGAAGGTTTTTATTCCGTCGGCGCCTACATCCGCAATGCCTGCATCCGCTTCACCCGCGGCAAGATCACCGGCCCCGGGCCATATCGCGTCGGACTGAAGCTTGATCTTGGCTGGGTGTACGCCGAAGGGCTGACCCATTGGGAATGGACAGAAAAAGGACAGTTGCTGCTAGCAGGCCATGATGATCAAGGGAAATTGGCCGTGGCTCTCGAACTGAGCAACGAACCGTTTGTGTAAGGAGGGAGTTCCGTTGAACGAACGACATGTGCTCGTTGTTTTTCCCCACCCGGACGATGAAGCGTTCGGTGTGTCGGGAACGATTGCCGAGCATGCGCAAAACGGCACGCCGGTGACGTACGCTTGCTTGACGCTCGGAGAAATGGGGCGCAATATGGGCGTGCCTCCGTTTGCCAACCGCGAAACGCTTCCACACATCCGCAAGCAAGAACTGGAGGAAGCATGCCGCATTCTTGGCATTCATGATTTGCGCCTGCTCGGCTATCGCGACAAGACGGTCGAGTTTGAGGATGAAGAAGAGCTGGCTGACCGGATCGCCGCCATCGTGGCAGAAACGAATCCATCGCTTGTCATTACGTTTTACCCCGGCTACAGCGTCCACCCCGACCATGATGCGTGTGGAGCCGCTGTCATCCGCGCCTTAAAGCGCTGGCCGAAAGAAGAACGGCCAACCGTCCATTGCGTTGCGTTTGCGAAAAACTGCGAACAAGACCTTGGCCAGCCGGATGTCGTGCGCGATGTCAGCTCGGTGATCGATACGAAGCTGGCCGCCATTCGCGCCCACCGTTCGCAAACCGAAGGACTGATGCAAGCGGCATCCAAACGCGGCGATGCACTTGCTTGGCTCAAAACAGAACGGTTTTGGACGTATCGGTGGGATGACTAAACGTATACAGGCGCCGGCCGCACCTCCAAGCTGGCTGAACCGGCACGGCCGGCCCGCCGCCGAAAAAAGGAAGCCCGCCTTTCACATGAGGCTTGGGCGCCTTTTTCGTTGGCATAGGCAGTGAAGAAAACACCAGCCCGCCCAACCGGATCCGGAACAGGCATTGTTTCCGCTGGAATGTTTCAGATGGGTTGCAATCCGAAAGCGGCCTCGGCGGCCAGATCCCCTTTCAGCACGGTGACGGCTTTTCCTTCGAGCTGAACCCTCTCGCCTGCCACCATCACCCGCACAATGCCGCCGCGGGCTGAAGCTTGGTAGCCGACTAACGTCGTTTTCCCAAGCTTGTCCGCCCAATACGGCCCGAGGCAACAGTGGGCGGAGCCGGTAACCGGGTCTTCCGGCACACCGAGAGCTGGAAAAAAGGACCGCGATACAAAATCCACTTCTTCTGCCGCTGAACGGCTTGTCACAATGATGCCGCGCGCATCTACTTCTTGAAGCAGGCGGAAATCCGGGGTCAGTCTGCGCACCTCCTGTTCTGAGCCGATTTCCACCAAATAATCGAACCGGTTGCGCCCGATAAACAGCGGTTCAGCTGGCAAGGCACCAACAAGCGCAGCAGGAGGCGACTCAACCCGCACTGGCGTTTCGTTCGGAAAATCGAGCCGAATCCAACCATCGTTGTTTATAGCCGTCAATACTCCGCTGTTCGTGAAAAAGGCAATCGCTTCATCTCGGCGGTGTTCCCCGCGCTCCCACAGCACATGGGCACTCGCCAAAGTTGCATGGCCGCACAAATCAACCTCTGCTTTAGGGTTGACACTCCACACGGCTAAAGCCGTGGGATTCTTGGGTCGTTTGCGTCCTCATCCATTTCTGGTTCGGACAACGCCCAAGTTTAGGGGTGTGTCATCACCCCGTCCCATCGGGTTAGAGTGTACCCCGATGGGCGGCGCACCTGTGACCAGTGCGCTAGGTTAGGAGGCGAAGCCCGAAATCGCTTTGGCGATGTTGATGGCGCCATTCAAGTCGGCGTGGAGAGTGTATCCACACCTTTGGCATCGGAAGCGGATGCCGTTTCGGTTCGCTTTCTCTCGATGACCACATTTACACGTTTGGCTCGTGTAGGTTGGATTCACCCACTCAACGCGAATGCCCGCCATTTCCGCCTTATAGGCGATCATCGTTTGCAGTTGGTGGAACGCCCAAGCATGAAGGCTTCGCCCCGCTTCTTTGGCCGATGTTGCCCGCTTGCGAATCCCCGTCAACGCTTCCATCCGAATCACGCCAACACCGTTGGCGACGGCAAAACGGACGATTTGACGGCTGATTTTGTGATTTTGATCCTTCATCCAGCGGGACTCTTTGCGGCCGATTTTGCGAATCATCTGAAGCTTCTTGGCTTGACCCAGCCTTCGCCGCAAAGCCGCATATCGTCGACGTACAAAGGCGCATTGGTTCCCTTTGAAAAACCACGATTTCGTTCCCACGCTGGCCACGGCGATATAGCGAAGCCCAAGGTCAACCCCCATCACCTTTGTTTCGTGCTGCGGCTTCACGTCAAAGGTGATCGCGATCGCCAAGTACCATTTCTTTCTCTTTTTGTAGAGCTTGGCAGCCCCTTGTTTGACGGTTCCATTGAGCAGCCGATTCAGCCACGCTTCTTGATAGGAGCGCGTAACCACTGGCACGCCAATTCGCTTCTCCAGCGTGGGGAAGGAAACCGTGTAGAACACTCCTTTCTTTTCCACCTTTACGTTTTGATTGTTAAAGCAGCACCAGAATGTTCGGAACTTCTTTGCCTTTTGTTTTTTCTTTTGGGCCTTCACTTCTCGAATCGTCTGATTCACGACGGCGGAAGGAAACCGCTGCGACGAAAACTCCTTAAAAATTTTGCTCGTCGCTTGATTCAGCTCGGGATGATTCAACAGCCAATTGGCAAACGCGGTATTCACTTCTGTCATCCGTTCATACATGCCCTGTTTCACTTTCGTTGGGTTGTGCAGCTCCAGTCTTAGCGTAATCGTAGGCATGGATTCACCCCCTTTTCTTTTGAGAGTCCACATGCGTTCAGTTGTTTTCGTTCTTCGATCTTCTTGTTCCATATGATAGATTGTATCCGTTTAATGATTATACTGCCACAATAAAACAGAAAAATGGTGGCTCTAAGCGATCCTCTTAAAGGATTACCGAGTCATGCCGTCTTTCATCCCACGATTGAAACCGTGGCTTTCAGACGGCTTTTTCTGTAAACGCATCAACAATGTATATCGGGATGCTCATCGCCCTCTTTCTCCTTCCTTGTTTCGCTCTTTTTCTTTCGCCAACAAACGGGTAAACTCCTCCTCCCAGCGCCCACTTTGCCGGAACGAGTCGGCAGCGAGCGCCTGAAACAGCCGCTTCCGTCCCTCAGCGTCCTCCACTTCGCGCAATACGATGCCGCGGGCCCGCTGCAAAAACTCAAGATACGGCCTGTACTCTTCGCCATACTTCTCCTCAAGCTCGCGGCGAATGCGGCGGGCAACCGCCGGACTTGCCCCTCCGGTCGACACGGCAATTGTGAGCGGACCGCGGCGGATGACAGCGGGAACGTGAAAATCACACCGCTCCGGATCATCCACGACATTTACGAGTTGGCCGGATGATGCTGCTTGCGTCACCGCTTCATTCACCTTGCGATCGTTCGTCGCGGCAATCACCAAAAAGGCCCCCGCCAAATCGTCTGGGTCAAACCGCTTTTTCTTCCAAACGATCATCCCCCCCGCGGCCAACGCTTGAAGCTCCGGCTCCGCTTCAGGCGCAATCATCACGATTTCCGCCCCTGCCTCTAACAATCCATGAATTTTCCTTGCCGCCACCTTCCCGCCGCCGACAACGACCGCCCGGCGGCCGCGCAAATGAAGAATGACCGGGTATCCCATTGCCTCTTCCTCCCCGCCACGAAATCACTTTATGCTAAAATGCACGAATTCCCTCCGTCAACTTTTTGCGATGGGAACATTTGAACACCGCCGTCCCTTTCCTGTTCGTCCAAGCGGTGAAGGAATCGTGGATCAAACACCTGGCCATCCGCTCGGCGCGACGGAGGCGATGTTGAGATAAAAAAGAAGCCGTGCGTCACACGGCCTTTTTTTCATTATATCATCATATCATCCTTCTTTGACTTCCTGAAGCCATTTTGCCAACCGCTCGTTCTCCTTTTTCATATGATCGAGCCATTGCGGCAACAGTTTGGCCATCGCTTCCTTGTCGTTATTCTCCATCGCCTGTCTTGTTTGTTCATGAAGCATATGGAGCCGCTGTTTTTCTTCTTTCGTCATCCAGCGTTTCTTTTTATGTAACTGTTTCAGCTCTTGCTTGAACTGTTCTTTCGTGATTTTTTTGTCAGCAAGCTGGTCGATGAGTCGATCAAGCGCCGCTTCTCGTTCTTTTTTCATTTGCTTGCAATGTGCCTTGATCGCTCGTTTCACCTTTTCGTCATCCAACTGCTGGCGCAGCGTTTTCCGTTCCTCCAGCACTTTTTTCCATTCACCGATCTGCTCTGGCGTGTACGTTTGCACCATTTCCATCCACTTTTGCTCATCAAGCGCCCTGTGCTTCCACATATGGCCGGCCGGCATATGGACATCAACGGCTTCGCCGCTCTGGCCAGCAGCAGCCACCGTCGACGGCATCGTCAGCACAAGGGCGGTGAAAAAAGCTAACCATACGTTTTTCACGATTTCATCACTCCTTTTTTGTCTAGAGATGTTCTTGCTATTTCTTCCATCAAGAGAATGCCCCCGTTCCCTCCTTTCTTTCATTCATCGTCCTCCCTTATTTTCCCCATTTTTTGGCCATTTTTGCATAAAAAATGGGAAGATTGGCTTTTCAGCGAATCTCCCCTTCTTGGCATTCAGCGAAATTTTTCCTCAATGCGCCGCCCGTAGTCGCGCAGCGCCTTCGAATTCGTCTGCCCCCGCTTTTTCATCAATTCGGCCAAACGAAGCTGTTTTTCCGTCCTCTTTTTCTCCAGCTCCCGTTTTTCCTCATCATCCTCGCAGCAACGAAGCAAGTCCTCGAGCGTCAAAAGCTCTTTGCGCAGCTCCGCTTCTTCCCTCACATAGCCGGCGTTTTTCAGCAACAAATACCCGAGCCGCAGCTCCTCTGGAATGCGGGAAAGGTCTTCAATCTCAAGCGGTTTGCCGAAGCCGGGCAAGTTGTCGAACTCGCCGTTTTTCATCGCTTCGCGAATTTTCTCCTCGGCGATGCGCCAAAATCCGTCCATGTTACGTCAGCTCCTGCGCCTGCCGCCTCACGCGCTGCCCGTTTAAGAACCGGACGAGCTCGTCATACGGAAGCGGCGGGGAAAAATAATAGCCTTGCGCCTCGTCGCACCGTTTTCCTTGCAAATAAGCCGCTTCGGTCTCCGTTTCGACCCCTTCAGCCAGCACCTTTACACCTATATTATGCCCGAGTCGGATGATCGCCGGCAAGATGACATCTTTTTTTCCTTGAATATGCTGAACGAACGAACGGTCGATCTTCAGCCGATCGATCGGCAAATCCGTCAAGTAGCTGAGCGAACTGTAACCAGTGCCGAAATCATCCATGCTGATCGTCACACCAAGCCCCTTCAGTTTCGAGAGAATATCAAGCGCACGTTCTGTATCCATGGTCATCCGCTCCGTAATTTCCAGATCTAAATGGTGCGGCGGCAGCCCGGCGTCGGCGAGCAGGCGGGCGAGTTTATCCACAAATCGGCGGCTTTCAAATTCATATGGCGATAAGTTGATGGAAACGGACAAGTCAGGAAAACGATCAAGCAGTTGCTTCGTCTGCTCACAAGCCGTGCGGATGACCCATTCATTGATCGGGATGATCATGCCGGTCTGTTCGGCAACCGGGATAAACAATGACGGCGAAACCATCCCTTTTTCCGGATGGCGCCAGCGAATCAACGCCTCCATGCCGATCACTTGCCGGTCGTGAAGCCGAATTTGCGGCTGATAGTACAATTCAAATTCCTCATTTTCAAGCGCACGCCGCAAGTCGCGTTCCATCGCCATCTTTTCATTGAGACGAATCGCCATCGGCTCCGTGAAAAAGAGAAAATCGCTCGCCGCTTTTTTTCGCGCCTCGTAGCGGGCAATATCCGCCTTGCGAATCAACGTTTTTGCATCCTCCCCATCTTTTGGGTAGACGCTGATGCCGATGTTCACGGTCACATACAATTCCATCCCATTGACGACAATCGGTTCGTCCGCCGCCTCAATGAGCTGTTTCGCCATTTCTTCAGCCTTTTGATGTGTGCTGTTTGGCACCAATGCGATGAACTCATTCCCGCTCCAGCGCCCGACGATCATTCCTTGCTTTTCTTTCCATTCTTGCGCCAAATGGAGGAGCACTTCGTCCCCGACTGCGTAGCCATAAAAATCGTTGATCGTTTTCATCCCACTCACTTCTAAGAATATGACTGCCGCTTCATGGCGATGCTGTTTCGCCTCAACAAGGCAGCGCTCCACCGCTTTATACATCGCCTCCTTGTTCGGCAGCCCAGTCAGTTCATCATGATTGGCGATATAACGCATCCGCTCTTCGTTTTGTTTTTGTTCCGTCAAATCGCGGACGGCGGCCACCGTCACTTTTTCCCCCTCATAATCGTAGCGGCGCCGGACGATTTCCGCTGGAAATGCGGTGCCGTCTTTTCGGCGCAGCTCGATTTCAAAGCGCTCCGGTTCCTCATGCGGACGATTCAGTTTCATGGATCCATCAACGACTAACTCCCCGATCGGCAAATGAATCAGCTCGCTTTCTGAATAGCCAAGCAAACGGCACGCCGCTTCATTGACCTCAACGACTTTCCCATGCGCATAGACGATCAGCCCTTCCATCGTCATTTCCGCCAGCCGCCGCAGCCGATGCTCGTTGGATGCAAGCGTTTTTTGATAGACAGCCAACGCCTTCCGTTCCATTTGTTGATGCAAAGCGAGCAAATAGGCAACCGCCGTCGCCAAAAACATGGCCATCATCGTCCACATCGCCTGTTTCCGCCCTTGCTGCAAATGTTTCTCATACGTTTTGGCATCAAAATCGATGCCAATAACCGCATCCACTGTCCCGTCCGGTTGACGAATCGGCATAAACGCGCTGATGCTTCTTCCCCATTCATCTGTTGTCGGATGCTGTTCCATCGCAAACCGGCCGTGGAACGCCTCTTCGATCTCTGGAAAATGGCGGCGGTAAACCGTCCCAGGTGGAACAGCTTGTTCCTTTTCACCGTCAATGCGGCCGTTCCGATTGTAGTCCGTCGCTGGCGCTGCAACGAAATATAGCTCACCGCGTTCATTCTTTTTTAACGTATACACACTCAACACGCGGCCATAATGTTGCCAACGCTCCAGCACCGCCATCACCATGTGATACGCAGGCAAATGTTCCGCCCTTTCATCGAGCCGTTCGTGCCCCATGGCGGCCAAATCGCCGGCAATCATGCCGGCGATTTGCTTTGCGGCTTCCTCATATTCACGATGTTCTTGTTTTTCAGCATAATGGATATAGATCATTCCTGCCCCTAAAAAAAGCAGGGAAACGGTGGCAAACACAACAGTCAGTCTCGGCGCCGCCAGCCATGGCGCATCCCCCCAATGCCGTTTTGCCATCCAATGGCCGTATACATAGACACCGCCGACCGTCAAAAAAAGGCCAAAGATATACAAGATATATTCAAGTTGGTTCGACATCATCCATCACCGTCATCGATTCTTCGACGCTTTGCTTTCATTATAAGACGGCCATTCTTCGCGCTGCCTCCCTCCACCGTTCCTATTTGTTCGACAGCTTACGACATTCATCTGTCGGCCATAGGACTCGGGTATGAAACACCATTTCCACGCTTACGGCCATAAAGCCAGGTCGGCCGAAACGAAAATATCTATCTATTGGTATAAGCCTTTAGGACGAGGTGCTATATTTGTAACGGCGCTGTAACATTATTTAATCCAACTGTAAAAAACAAGTCTAGTTTCCTCTGCTATACTCTAGTTGAGATACGTCGAATCGGAAAAGATTTTGTCGGGGGTTAGGGGAAATGAAAAAATGGTATTCTCTCCTGTTCGTATCCATGATCGTTCTATTTTCCTCCTTCTTTGTAAGCACTTCCAATTCAGATGCAGCCGCCAACAAAGCACGGCTCATCATCGAAGCGAAAAAGCTGATCGGCACTCCTTACCGATATGGCGGGACGACGCCAAAAGGATTTGACTGCTCAGGATTTGTCTACTATACCCATAAAAAAGTTGGCGTCACCTTGCCTCGCACCTCTCGAGAAATGTACAAAAAAGGTACATACGTAAATAAGTCCCAATTACAGCCAGGGGATTTAGTGTTTTTCGACACTTCCAAACAGACGAAAGGCGTCTCCCACGTGGCTATTTACATCGGCAACAATCAAGTCATCCATGCCGTTTCCCGTGGCGTGAAAATCGACAGTTTAAACAGCAGCTACTGGAAAACGAAGTATATCGGAGCCAAACGGCTGTAACAGCTCCGTCGGAAAAGCTCTCTGTCATATTAAGTCCGCTTAATAGACAGGGGGTTTTTATTATGCAAAAAAAAGCGGCCCTCCAAAACCGGAGAGCCCAATGCTATATTTCATAGGGGATCGGGGGAATACTTGGAAAACGTTACGCTATTATTCATTTCCTCCCTTTTCGTTTTTTATACATGAGATCAAAAAATTTTTATGCACGGCGAATGATCCTAGCAGACATAAATGACCGATCTCTGCCGAATAGTATAGATGGCGATTGGTTGTTCGTTCCTTCGCTTCGGCCAAAGGAGGTGTTTCCGTTGTTCGCTTCTTCAGAGCTAGGCATCGATTTAGGCACAATGAACGTTCGGCTGTTCAGCCAAACAAAAGGGATTGTGTTTGACGAACCGGCTGCGGTCGCCTACAACCGCCATACAGGCAAGCTGATGGCGATCGGCCAACAAGCAAAGCAGATGATCGGCAAAGCCCCGGCCCACATCGAAGTCACCTACCCGCTGCAAAACGGCGTTATTGCCGATTTTGAGCGCGCCAAAATGCTGTTGCAGCAAGTATTCAAGCAAGTCGGTAACCCGCTCGGCCTCGCCTTCAAAAAGCCGAGCGTCGTGATGAGCGTTCCGTTTCACGCCACCTCGGTCGAACGCCGCTCGTTTTATGAAATCGCCCAACATTGCGGGGCGAAGCACATCCATTTTATTGAAGAGCCGGTCGCTGCCGCCATCGGCGCAGACTTGCCGGTCAGCGAGCCGGTCGCCAACGTCGTCGTTCATCTTGGAGCCGGCAAAACGGAAGCGGCGATCATCTCGTTGGGCGGCGTCGTCGCCTGCCGCTCGCTCCGCATCGGCGGCAATCGGCTCGATGAAGATATCATTCAATATGTTCGCCAGCGCTACAATTTGCTAATCGGCGAACAAACCGCTGAACAAGTGAAAATCGAAATCGGCAGCACTCCCGGGACGTCTTTGACACAAGGAATGACGATTCATGGCCGCGATGTGGTCACCGGATTTCTTAAAGCCATTTCTCTTGATCCCGCCGAAGTGCAGCATGCCCTGAAAGAATCGCTTCTGCAAATTGCCGAAGCCATTCGCGCCGTTCTTGAAGAATGCCCGGCGGAATTGAGCGGGGACATCATTGACCACGGCGTGGTGCTCACCGGTGGAGGCGCCTTGCTTCACGGCATTGAGCAATGGCTTGGCGCCGAGCTGCACGTACCGGTGCATGTCGCTCCCAATCCGTCTGAAGCCGTTGCGATCGGAACTGGGAAAGCGCTGCGGGCAATGCCGAAACAGCTCAGCGCAGCACTTTAGCCTCTGCTGGGCGCCCGCTGGACATTTGGCACGCCTCGAATCGGCATCGCCGCGCCACCTTAAAAGACTAATGCAACATCCAAACAGTCGTTTTCCCCAAACAAGTCATAATGGAAAAGGTGTCCCGCTGCTTTCGGGACACCTTCTTTTTTGCTTCAAACAACCGACATTCGGCAAAAACGCCAGACTGCCGCGTTATGACGTTTTCCGAATTCGCTCTTCCTCCTTTGCCGCCTGTGCTCCTTCGACCGCTTCGATCAACAAATCGACAATACTCGTCCCCCTTTGTGGCCGTTATGGAATCATCCACGACAATACCGTCGATTGCAAGTAAACGAGAACGCCAATCAAGATGATTAAGAACACGCTATGTTTGATCGTGAAGCGGAACAAGTCGGATTCTTTGCCGGTCAAACCGACGGCCGCACAGGCGACAGCGATCGATTGCGGCGAAATCATTTTCCCGACGACGCCGCCTGATGAGTTGGCCGCCAACGCCAGCACCGGATCCATGCCAATCGATGTCGCCGTCACTTTTTGCAGGTTGCCGAACAACAAGTTCGACGACGTGTCGGAACCGGTGATAAACACGCCGAGCCATCCTAAAATCGGCGAGAAGAACGGGAACAACGGGCCTGTTTTGGCCAACGCCATTCCAAGCGTCGTGCTCATGCCTGACGAGTTGGCGATATAGGCAAAGCCGACAACCGAAGCGATCGTGATGATCGGGAATTTCAATTCGTTAAGCGTTTCCACAAACGTACGCGCCCACTCTTTCCACGAGATGCCGATGATGAACTTTGTGACGACCGCCGCCAGCAAAATCGCCGTCCCAGCCGCGCCGAGCAGCTCAAGCTTATACACCGCAGCGATCGGCTGGCCACTTGGGTTCAAAATTTGGTTGTTGAGCCCCGGCACAGGCGGCATAAACGTCAAGTGGACGCCGATAGCGTTGACCAACTTCAACAAGCCGTTTGTCCCTTCATAATGGCCGGTGAGCGCCGCCTTCACTTGCGGGATGCCCCACAGCGAGATCAAAGCCGTCAGCACGAGAAACGGCGACCAAGCGCGGAATACTTCCCCGCCGCGTTGCGTCGCGCGAGCAACTTGCCCAGCGGCCGCCACTTCCGACTCCGTTGCAAAGCGGAATGTGCTTTTCGGCTTCCAATATTTCAAAAAGACAGCCAACGCGACGATCGAAACGAGCGAGGACAAAATGTCCGGCAGCTCCGGTCCTAAAAAGTTCGAGGTGAAATATTGCGTCAGCGCAAACGAAACACCGGAAACGATAATGGCCGGCAACACTTCCATCGTCTTTTTCCACCCGGCCATAATGAGCACGAGATAGAACGGGATGAACACTGATAAAAACGGCAACTGCCGCCCAACCATTTTTGAGATTTCCATCGCCGGCACGCCAGTCGGTCCTTCCATCGAAATGATTGGAATCCCGACCGCCCCGAATGCCACTGGCGCTGTGTTGGCGATCAAGCAAATGCCCGCGGCATACAGCGGGTTGAACCCCAACCCCGCAAGAAGCGCCGCTGAAATCGCCACTGGCGCGCCAAACCCAGCTGCCCCTTCCAAAAAGGCGCCAAACGAAAAGGCAATCAGCAACGCTTGCAGCCGGCGGTCTTCGGTGAGCGAGACAACCGAATTGCGGATAATGTCAAAGTGGCCTGTTTTCACCGTCAGCTTGTATAAAAAGACAGAGGTGATGATGATCCAGCCGATCGGCAACAATCCGTACACCGCGCCTTGCGTCACTGACATAACCGCTTTTCCAGCCGGCATTCTGTAAGCGATTACAGCCAACACAACAGCAAGCAGCAACGTCGTCAGCCCCGCAACATGCCCTTTCATCCGCTTGACGGCCAACGCCCAAAAGAAATATAAAATCGGAATGAGTGCGACAATCGCCGATAACCAAAGCTGGTCGGCGATTGGTGTAAAATCTTGCTTCCACATGCGGTTTTCTCCTCCCCTTTGTGCCCGACTTGGCGGCGTTCACGAACGGTCATCCGTCCCCTTGATCGTCTCCTCCAGTCATCAGATGACCGGATAAGAACGCCGTCTGTCTCAAATTATAAAAGCGTTTTCAGCAAAAGACAATAGTTGTTTTTGTATTTTTTTGAACTTTCCATCCATTGTGTTTCCCCACGCCGATGTTGACAGAGAACGGGATGACCATCCTGCTTGTCGGTACGGTCGAAGTTTCTTGACGATGTTGACTACGACCCATCCCGTCCCTTTCACACTTCGCCATGCGCGATGGAATCACGTTGGCTTCCCCAAACCGCTGACGCCCTCGGCCGCAAGCAACAAAAAGCGCTTGTCTCGATCCATGATGCTGTATCATAATAGACAGTGCAGGAGATTTCCTTCTTCACAACCGGAAAGCTACTTTAATCGTATTTGAGGTGGATCCATTGGCGTTTAAACGGATTAAAACAAAAAAAATTTACGAAGAAGTGGCCGAAGCCATTTTTGATATGATTAAAAACGGAGAGCTAAAACCTGGTGATAAACTCGATTCCGTTCAGCAGCTGGCCGAACAGTTTCAAGTCGGACGGGCCGCCATTCGCGAAGCGCTCACTGCGTTGAAAGCGATGGGGCTGATCGAGCTCAAACAAGGAGAAGGAACGTATGTGCGCGAGTTTGACCCGACGATGATGACGTTTCCGCTATCCATTGCTGTCTTGATGAACAAGGAAGATATTTGGCATTTGCTTGAAGTGCGCAAGCTGCTTGAGGCAGGCGCCGCCTCGCTCGCTGCCGCCAAGCGGACAGACCGAGACCTCGATGCGATGACAGAAGCGCTTCGCCAAATGAAAGAAGGGATCGGCAGCGATGAGCTTGGCGAAAAAGCGGATTTGGCCTTCCATATGGCGATTGCGGCGGCGTCGCAAAATCCGATGCTTGTAAGCATTATGAACAGCGTTTCCGGCATGATCGTCGAAACGATGCGGGAGACGCGCCGCATATGGCTGTTTTCGAAACAAACGACAACCGAAAAGCTGCTTGCCGAACACCAAGCTATTTTTGAAGCCATTCGCGACCAAAATCCGGACGCCGCCCGGACGCGCATGCTGGAGCATTTGACCAATGTCGAAAACGTGCTGCGCCGCTACATTCGCACTCAACAACCCGACTGAGTGCGTTTTTTCTTTTTTTCAAAAAAGGGCTACGAATCTGAAAAAAACATTTTATAATAGACATATAGTCATCAGATGACCCGTTCATTAAGCTCGGTACACGGGAGGGAGAACCGATGAAAGTCTCGTTATTCGTCACCTGCCTCATCGATCTCTTTTATACGGAGGTCGGCAAAGCGACCGTCGAACTGCTCGAACGGCTCGGTTGCAAGGTTGATTTTCCAGAGGCGCAAACGTGCTGCGGACAGCCGGCGTATAACAGCGGTTATGTCAAAGAGGCGAAAGAGGCAATGAAACAGATGATGCGCGCGTTCGCCGATGCCGACTATGTCGTCACCCCATCCGGCTCATGCGCGGCGATGTTAAAGGAATATCCGCACATTTTCCACGGCGACCCGGAATGGGAAGCGGAGGCGAAACGGCTCGCAGCGAAAACGTACGAGCTGACCCAATTTCTCGTTGACGTCCTGAAAGTCGAAGATGTCGGCGCCTCGCTTCACGGGCGGGCGACGTACCATACGTCTTGCCATATGACAAGGCTCCTTGGCGTGAAAGACGCACCGCTCCGCCTATTAGAACATGTCAAGGGACTCGAGCTTGTTCCGCTGCCGAACGCCCACCAGTGCTGCGGATTTGGCGGCACATTTTCTGTCAAAATGGGGCCGATTTCCGAACAAATGGTCGATGAAAAGATCGGGCATATCGAAGAAGTGGAAGCAGACTATTTAATCGGCGCTGACTGCGGCTGTTTACTAAACATCGGTGGACGCATCGCGCGGCTCGGCAAGCCGATCCGCGTCATGCATATTGCCGAAGTGTTGAATGCGCGCAACTAAAGGAGGGAAGCGAACATGCCGATGAAAATCGAAAACGGGCCGTTTTGGAAACGGGTCCGAGAGAACTTGGACAACGACTTTATGCGCGGGGCGGTCGCTGGCATGCAAGACCGCGGCTATGTGCGGCGGCTTGGCGTCATCGAAGAGCTCGGCCATTGGGAAGAGTGGCGGTCGCTTGCTGAACAAATCCGCAAGCATACGCTCGAAAACTTGGACTTTTATTTAATGCAGCTCAGTGAAAACGTTGCCAAACGGGGCGGCCACGTCTTTTTCGCCCAAACAGCCGAAGAGGCGAACGAATACATCCGCCGCGTCGCTTTGGAAAAGCAAGCGAAAAAAATCGTCAAATCGAAATCAATGGTGACAGAAGAAATCAACTTAAATCCGGTGCTTGAGGCCATCGGCTGTCAAGTGGTCGAAACCGACCTCGGTGAGTACATTTTGCAGATTGACGACCATGACCCGCCGTCGCATATCGTCGGTCCGGCGCTCCATAAAAACAAAGAGCAAATCCGCGATGTCTTTCAACGGAAGCTGGGCTATACGAAATCGTCCGACCCCGTTGAGCTTGCGCGCCACGCCCGTGAAATGCTGCGGCGCGACTATTTGACGGCTGACATCGGCATCACCGGCTGCAATTTCGCCATCGCTGAATCGGGATCGATCACGCTTGTGACGAACGAAGGCAACGCCGATTTGGTGACCGCATTGCCGAAAACGCAAATTACCGTCATGGGGATGGAGCGGATCGTGCCGACGTTTGAGGAGATGGAAGTTCTCGTCAGCATGTTGACACGCAGCGCCGTCGGACAAAAATTGACGAGCTACATCACCGTTCTCACCGGTCCGCGCGATGAAGGCGACGTCGACGGTCCGGAAGAATTCCATCTCGTCATCGTCGACAACGGGCGTTCATCAATTTTAGGCACGGAGTTTCAACCGGTGCTGCAGTGCATCCGCTGCGCGGCTTGCGTCAACGTCTGCCCGGTCTACCGCCATATCGGCGGCCATTCGTACGGTTCCATTTACTCCGGCCCGATCGGCGCGGTCTTGTCGCCGCTGTTGGGCGGCTACGACGACTACAAGGAGCTTCCGTACGCCTCCTCGCTGTGCGCCGCCTGTACCGAGGCGTGCCCGGTGAAAATCCCGCTTCACGAGCTGCTCATCAAGCATCGCCAAATCATCGTCGAGCGGGAAGGAAAAGCGCCGGTCGCAGAAAAACTGGCGATGAAAGCGTTCCGCCTCGGGACCGCCTCACCGTCATTGTACCGGTTCGGCACGAAGTTGGCACCAAGCGCCTTCGCCCCGTTTGCCGAAGACGGGCGCATCACAAAAGGCCCCGGCCCGCTGAAAGCATGGACGGAAAGCCGCGAATTTCCGGCGCCGAGCAAAGAACGGTTCCGTGACTGGTTCCAAACACGCCAAAAAGGAGGGAATCCGTCATGACGCGTGGTGCTATTCACAACCGTGACGCGTTTTTAGAACACATCGCCCATCGCCTCGGGAGAGCTCCCCGCCTGTCCGGCGTCTCCCGGCCGCAATGGAGCAATCAGCCGCAATGGAAAGTCTTGGCTGGCTATAGCCAAGACGACTTGCTGAACGTGCTGCAAAAACAATGCGGATTGATCCATACCGATTACATCGAGACGACAAGCGCCGAACTGGCCGGCGCGCTGAGGCGGCAAGTGGCCGCCTATGGCGGCGGTCCGGTCATCGTGCCGGATGACCCGCGCTTTGCCGAGTACGGGCTGTCCGCCTTGCTTCGCGACGAATGGCCCGCGGAACAAACGACCGTCCATATTTGGAATCCGGCGCTTGGACGCCAAAACATTGACGCCGCCGAGCAGGCGAACGTCGGCATCGCCTTCAGCGACATCACGCTCGCGGAATCAGGGACAGTCGTGTTGTTTTCGCGCAATGAACAAGGGCGGGCCATTCACTTTTTGCCGAAAACATATATCGCCATCGTCCCGAAAAGCACGGTCGTGCCGCGCATGACGCAAGCGGCGGCGGTCATTCACGAGCAAATCGAAAAAGGCGGGCTCGTCCCGTCGTGCATCAACTTCATCACCGGCCCGAGCAACTCGGCCGACATTGAAATGAACTTGGTCGTCGGCGTCCACGGGCCGATGAAAGCGGCGTATATCGTCGTCACCGACCGTTGACCAAAACGAAACGGTGCCCATTCTCGATCATAGGGCACCGTTTTTCGTCAATATTGCCGGCTCACATCGACCGCATTGTCAAGCGGTTCGCCGGCTTTTAATGAGGCAAACGCGGTCCAATAGCTGCCGGCCATCCTAGACGACTTGTCGTTTGTCGTCGACGACAATCCCCTTTACCTGCTGGTGCAGCACTTCTTTGCCCAGCACGGGATCCTGTTCGATGTCCGCCAAGTGATCGGCTGACCAACGAGGATCCGGTGTCCGAGGAGTTCCGTCCACTCAAAACCACATTGAGCGATTCAATCGGACGTTTCAAGGCAGCTGCTGATCGACTCACGGATTTGGGGCGGAAGAAGGCTCGGTGTCCTTTTTTGTCACACTGTTTGTGGCGTATTTCAACTTCCTGCGCCCACACAGCGCGCTCGAAGGCCGGGTGCCGGTCGTCATCCCGGAACTGGCGGATCTTCCGCCTGTGCCAACCCGGTGGACGAAACGGATCGCCATGGCACAAGCATTTCTCCAACAAGAGGCGCCCTGACTTTTTTGTTCGCTGGAGCCCGTTGAACAGAACTCCTGCCGGATTCGGCGAAGCGAACCCTTGACCAACCGAACACCGCCAAGGGGAAAATGCGGCAAGGGCAAGGGCGGCTTTCCTATGCCCTCTTTTTTGTCCCCGTCGCCCTTGACGACGCTTTCTCACCTTTGGCGGGTGTTGGTCAAGGGCGAATCCGGCTCCCAGGATGCCTCACGATGCTCCATGGGATGGCATGTGTGGAGTTTTCATCAAACTTTTGACGCTACCCTGTCTTATGCAATAAGTGGTCCATAATAAATCTTAATCACTCTTAATCTTGTATAATAACTGCTTGACTCAAATGCATCAATTAAACTATAATCAAGTCTTGCACTTGAATGTCCACAATAAAGAATGTCATAAGTTCCTCGCTCTGATCTCCATACCCTCTTAGTTGCATATACGGTGTGAGAATATCGAAGTTTTGTGATATTATAGAACTGTATTACATCACCAACTGTTGCATTATTAGCCGCATTGCCAGCCTCATCTCCTGAACTATACTCATAACTGTTGAAACCTTTTTTGTCAACAAGATAATCATGAAATGCCTCTACTTGTATCCAAGCGTTCGTATAAGGTTTCCATGTAGAATCTGTTTTGAATCCAGCAGCGTATAAGATCTGTGAAACAAAATTTGTACAATCATTATCATACTTTTTATATTCCGGATTGTAGGATAAGGCCCATTTTCTAGCATACTCAACAGCTTTGTCGAGAGATGTCGATTCGATAGCTGTCGAATAAAACATTTGAGTCGACGCTAAACTTGTTCTATTTTGCGTTTCATCTACAGAATATTGAGATATTGAGTCTTGTAGCTTTTTTGAGAGTTTAGCTTTTTCTTTTACAGGAATTTTGTTCTTCTTGAACATATCATAAAAATTCTTATTATAGTTTAGGTCATTAATGGCAGACTCGTTGGGAGCGCCAAGTTCATCATAGATATCCTTAGTGATTTTCCAAGCATCTTTGATATTTTCTATGACTATGATATGTTCTATTTCTTCAAGATAAGTATATGGTTCAAATTCATCTTTTTGAAAAGTAAGCTCTGTATTTGATAAGATATGCGCCACAATTCTCCCATTCTCAAGTTTAGTCTCAATATTTGATATGCTTAATTTATAGCCTAGTACTTTTTTGTTGATTTCACTATAAAAATCGATTTTGTATTGAATTGTTTCCTTTAAAATGTCTAATAAATATTTATCAGCTACTATATCATCAAAATTACTCACTTTAGAATCTTGTAGCGAAGAATATTGTCGATCCATATAATCTTTTAGGCTATTCACCAAAAGTTGTACTTGACTATCTCAGATCATGTCTTACTTGCACCCATAGAAAAAAATCAGCAAATCATACATGATTGACGGATTAAGAAAACACCTCGCTTACCATGTACATGTTGTGTTAACGCGCCAATAATTTTCGATTTACCAGAAAAATTGGTAAATAACATAATATAAAAACAATATACTATTAATGATAAGCGTAACAAACAAGATTTTGTGGATAGTTGTTTTTCTCTCTCTAACCCCCAAAAACTTAATTTGGAAAAATAAAAGTAGGATATTGAGAAAGGTAGGAACTAAAGTATAAAAATACCTTTCATCACTAATTGATACTACGCTTGGATTAAACCAATAAATGAACGCATCAGAATTTTGAATCATCAAGCTGAATAAAATAATAAACCATGAAATAACTAACAAGAGAACCTTCATGAATATTCCACTTTTTTCAGAAAATCTAAGTTTCATAAAAGTAAAATGCCACCTACCTTATAATGATTTGGATTAGTCATGCCTTTTTCTTGTTGCTGTTGCAACACCCCTTTTTTCATAAAACATCATCATAATCTTATACATTTCTTTTTTCGAAATGATTCAAAGAAATCGAACCTGATCAAGCGATTAAACAAATGTTGTTGCACACCCCGTATAATCGCCGCAACCCAAGTGCTGTTTCAAAAAACCATTAACCGATCCATGTTCGTGATTACTGTCTTTTTCTCACTAATTAACTGTAGATGAGCAAATTCGCCAACATAAATTGACATCGAAACAAAATGGGATGTACGCCGTCCCGTTTATGTGCTGATGGACTCGTAGTATCCATCGCAGGCGCTCGTGAAAGCTTGTCTATATAGATGCAATTTAAAGCTTTAACATTTATAGCTTTTACCGGTCATTGGATCGACTGTCGGGTGACCGAACAACGCCGCTTCCAGACCCATGTATGGGTCTGTGAAGCGGGTCGTTGTTCGGTCTTCCGTCACGCTAAGGCGTGACGAAGGCAAGCTACAGGCTTGCCTTCGACAGTCAAAAATAGACAAGCCGCTTTTCCGTTAAGGATATGTTAAACGCTTTCGTTGCATCTATATAAAAAAGGATTTCACGTCATCGCCATGCTCAAAACGAACCGCATTCTCTATCCGAACGACATCGCCGTCCAAGCGAAGCAGTTGGCCCGCTCTATCGAACCAGACGACACTCTTCGCTGGGTTGTGCCTCCCCAGCCTGAGTGTGATCGTGGGCATGGCTTCGCCCCCTTTTCTTTTAAGATTCCACACCTAAAGAGAAAAATGGTGGCTCGAAGCCATCCTCTTAAGGGATTGCCGAGCAATGCCGTCTTTCATCCCACGATTGAAACCGTGGGCTTTCAGACGGCTTTTTCTGTAAATTTCAACAGGATTTCTAACATTCCTTCTTCCTTTCACAATGATGCCATAGAAAAGAGGCGTCCCATTGTGTTTTGGAGACATCTTTTTCCTTCAATATTGCCGGCTCACATCGACCGCATTGGCGAGCGGCTTCCCGACTTCGATGCGGCAAAAGTGGTTGTTCGCAACGGTTTGACGTCTTGATCAATTCGGGTGGAACGGACTGACAGACACTTTCGCGTGATTTTTCACATCCGTAACGACCAGCAAAATCTGCCTTCCCTTCTTCTCATACACGAAAGCTGACCCCCACCTGTCAACTTGAGTCCATTGACGTTTCTCCAATTCGTCAAGATAATAGTCAGCCACTTCCTCCGCCGAAGAAGACGCAACAACAAACTCCACCCGTTCATCCACCGAACGAATGTCACTCGCTTGTGGATGCAGCGGGATGTCTTGATACCCTGGCACAGTCTGTTGCTGCTGACATCCTGAAAAAAAAGCAATTACAAGGATTAAAACCAACGGGATGCATATGCGCACTTCATCCTCCTCCGCTCCCACAGCTTAAGCAGAATCTTAGCTTTGAAATGCGTCCATAGCAGACTGGATTGTTGCTGGATTATCTATCATCGCACTTCTTAGTTAGTTCACCCAATATTGACACTCCACACGCCTAAAGGCGTGGGATTCTTGGGTCGTTCGCGTCCTCATCCATTTCTGGTTCGGACCACGCCCAAGTTCAGGGGTGTGCCATCACCCCGTCCCATCGGGTTAAGATGTACCCCAATGGGCGGCGCACCTGTGACCAGTGCGCTAGGTTAGGCGGCGAAGCCCGAAATCGCTTTGGCGATGTTGATGGCGCCATTTAAGTCGGCGTGGAGGGTGTATCCGCACTTTTGGCATCGGAAGCGGATGCCGTTTCGGTTCGCTTTCTCTCGATAACCACATTTACACGTTTGGCTTGTGTAGGTTGGATTCACCCACTCAACGCGAATGCCCGCCATTTCGGCTTTATAGGCAATCATCATTTGCAGTTGATGAAACGCCCATGAATGAAGGCTTCGCCCCGCTTCTTTGGGCGATGCTGCCCGTTTCCGAATGCCCGTCAAATCTTCCATCCGAATCACGCCAACACCGTTGGCGAGCGCAAAGTTGACGATTTGACGGCTGATTTTGTGGTTGACATCCTTCATCCAACGGGATTCTTTACGCCCGATTTTACGAATCATATGGAGCTTTTTGGCTTTGCCCAACGTTCGCCGCAAAGCCGCATAGCGTCGGCGAATGAAGGCGCATTCGTTCCCTTTAAAAAACAACGATTTCGTTCCCACGCTGGCAACGGCGATATAGCGAAGCCCAAGGTCAACCCCCATCACCTTTGTTTCGTGTCGCGGCTCCACGTCAAAGGTGATCGCGATCGCCAAGTACCATTTCTTTCTCTTTTTGTAGAGCTTGGCTGCCCCTTGTTTGGCGGTTCCGTTAAGCAGCCGATTCAGCCACGCTTCTTGATAGGGGCGCGTGACGACCGGCACGCCGATTCGCTTCTCGAGTGTGGGGAAGGAAACCGTGTAGAACGCTCCTTTTTTTTCCACCTTTACGTTTTGATTGTTAAAGCAACACCATAATGTTCGAAACTTCTTTGTTTTCTGGTTTTTCTTTTGGGACTTCACTTCTCGAATCGTCTGATTCACGACGGCGGAAGGAAACCGCTGCGACGAAAACTCTTTAAAAATTTTGCTCGTCGCTTGATTCAGCTCGGGATGATTCAACAGCCAATTCGCAAACGCGGTATTCACTTCTGTCATCCGTTCATACATGCCCTGTTTCACTTTCGTTGGGTTGTGCAGCTCCAGCCTTAGCGTGATGGTCGGCATGGATTCACCTCCTTGTGGCGATTACAGGATACCATTTTTTTCAGAATCATTCAATATTAAGAAAACGGCTCGCTTTCATGGAGCTGACCCAAAAGGCCGTCTGTCTTCAGGATAGGCACAAAATATAGTACAGAAGAAGCAGTCAGTGCGTATATATAGAGACGAAAGAGGGTGTCCCGATCCTTTTGGGACACCCTCCATAGCCATCAAGTTAAGAAAACAGGAATAAATATATGCCTCATTTGACCATCCTTTTGAAGACCTCATAATGTCTTAGAAAGGGTGGTTTTTTTGAAGACGTCCTTATCTCTCCAAGAAGAATGGCATTGTTTTTTAGACGGATTAAGAAGCGTGTTATCGTGCGAAGAACTTGAACATATGGCCCGAGATCATCAATTTATTCAACGAAAGGGGAAGTCACGCGCCCATGATTTCGTGGCACTTTGCACATTTCTCCAGGAAGGAGGCGGTCAAAAATCATTGGTGCAGCTTTGCAGTGCTCTAGCTCTCAAGCAAAACACCTCTCTGAGTGCGGAAGGGCTCAATCAACGGTTTCATGAAAAAGCGGTGAGTTTCCTCAAAGCGGTGTTTGAAAAACTGCTCATTCATCAGACTCAGGAGGCCCGTCGCTTATGTCCAAGACATTCGCTGTTTCTCCGGATTCGCATTCTCGATTCCACGTCGTTTCAACTGCCTCCTGAAATCCAGGGGATTTACGAGGGATGTACGGGGCCTGGGGTGAAAATTCAGCTGGAATATGAATGGCTAGAAGGGAAGGTTCTCCATGTGGACGTCGAAGATGCCCGTCATCACGACGCCGCCTGCGGAGCGTCCCTTCTATCGACCATCCAAGAGGGAGACCTTTGTTTGAAAGACTTAGGCTATTTTTCGCTTGAGGGATTGCAAGCCATTCATGACGCCGGGGCCTTTTATATTTCACGGCTCAAACACAATGTAGGGATTTACCAAAAAGAAGGGGACCGATTTCGAAAATGGGAACCAGAGGATTTCCTTGCGGTGCTGCAACCGGGAGAAACCATGGAACTGGAACATGCGTATGTCAGTGGAAAGAAAGTTCATCAACCGCGGCTTATTGTGTATCGGCTGACAGAAGAACAGGAGCGACAGAAGGAAGGACAATGGAAACAGAAGGCGAAACAAAAAGGGGCCGCGTACGTGACGCGACGCCCCCACCCAATATATGTATATATCACCAATATTCCAGCGATTTATACCTCTTTGCACGAAATTCATACGCTGTATTCTCTTCGCTGGCAGATTGAGGTGGTATTTAAGACATGGAAATCCCTGTTTCACATTCATCGATTCAAACCGATGAAAGGGGCTCGCTTTCAGTGCCACCTGTATGGAACATTGATTGCCTTATTGATCAGCTCCACTGTCATGTTTAAAATGCGGGAATGGCTCTATCGAAAACAGAAAAAGGAATTGAGCGAATCCAATTCAGTTGAGAAACACACCGCAGAGCCATCCTAATCTCGTGGATCACCTCCTCTTTTAATGACAGCTATATAGTAGCTATATACATGCAACAAGAAGAGTTAACCTCTCCGTTATCCTGCACACCCTAAGCGTTGCAACACTTCCTTTACAGATCCTGCGGGCTCAATCTACAAGCTGAGCCACGGGGGGGAGGAAGTTAGTTGAAGGAGAAGGCAAATGTTCATTTTTCCATGAGCATGTATATAGTCAATGACAATGAGTTAAACCTGCTGGATGCCTAGTTAAGAAAGGTGGGTTCCGTGGTCATTGTGGAATCGCAAAGGGATGTGGAAACAAGTTGCGTTTTCAGCAGATCATCACAATTGATTATGATATATGAGAAAGTTGAACTCAAATGGCAATAAAACTCGTGAACTACCGTTCGAACCCTAGAAAGACGGATTGAAAGGAGAAGCGAAACACTCCTGCTTGCAAGGACGGCCACTGCCAACGCCAGCCACTCGCCCTTGCTTTTCGCCTTCCCTATTTTCCAATCCATAGATTATTTAACTATTGTTATCATAACAAAACTGAATTTACCAAATCAACTGCATTTTCCGCAATGGGACAGATTTTTTTCAATGTTCCCCCTTTTGCCAACAACGGCGACTCGATTCGCTTGTTTTATGAGACAAAGGCCAACAACATCGCAGCCGAATATACGTGGGACGCACCGGGCCGCCCGCTCCCCCTGATCAGCGAAAGATTGTGGAAGGTTTGGGCATGGACGAAAGCATTGACATTGAATGTCACAAGGAGGGAAGAGCGATGGCCAAAAAAGAGCTGTCATCGCTCGTTGTGCTGGTCAAAAAAATTACTAAAAAACCTTTGTGACGCGGTTAAGACGCGAAATGCCGGTTCAATACCGCCGGCTCACATCGACCGCATTGGCGAGCGGTTCGCCCGTTTCGATGCGGCGGAGCGTGTCTAAAACGCTATGGGCGGCGGCGTCAACTGATGTCAGCGCCGCGATATGCGGGGTGATGATGACATTCGGATGAACCCAAAGCGGCGAGTGCGGCGGCAGCGGCTCTTCTTCGAACACATCGAGCACCGCCAGGCGGACATTTCGGTTTTCCAAGGCGCCGACAAGCGCCGTCTCATCAACCGTCGCCCCACGCCCAACATTGATAAAGCCCGCGTTGTGCAAACAGGCAAAAAACGTCTCGTCAAAGAGATGATGCGTTTCCTCTGTCAGCGGAAGCGCAGCGATCACCCAATCAGCGCAAGCAAGCGCTTCCCCCGCCTCTTCATGGCGGCAAACAGCCGAAAACGGCGGCGTGTCTCGGCCGCTTCGCGATACGCCGATCGGCGAAACGCCGAACAGACGAAGCGTTTCCGCGATGCGCCGGCCGATCTCACCCGTCCCATAAATGACAATCCGCTGTTCACCAAGCCGTTTCGGAGCGAGCGGCTTCCACTGCCGCTGTTCTTGATACCATGCATACACGTCATGACATTGGGCGTCGCGCAATAAGTAGCTGAGGCAATATTCGGCGATCTGCTCGCCAAATGACCCGATCGTCCGCGTCAGCAACACGTTCTTCTTCCATTCCCGCTTCCACAAAAACGCGTCAACGCCCGCGCCGAGCGAATGCACCCAGCGCAAATTGGCGAGCGAAAACGGCCCGGCCGGACGAAAGCCGACGTACGCATCCGCCCAGGCGAAATCATTGGCCGTCAATTCTTCTTCCGCCACAAAGCGAAACTCTTTATCCGGCCGCTTGTTCGGGAGAAGGGCGGCAAGCTCGGCATAAAGCCTTCCCGTCACGAGAATGCGTCGGATGTTCATGGCATCACACCACCCCCAACCGCTCAAATCAACGTCCCTTCTTCACGCTCGGCCTTTTTATTCGTGATATAGCCAGCTGACACGACCAAAATCGTCACGCCGGCGGCAACCGCGTAGACGAACGGGCCATAAGAAAGGTGAAACCAATGCAGCACCCCTTCATCCCCCGCCATCATCTTTCCGGCCGTCCACGCCAAAATGCCGGAGCCAACGTACGCGATCCATCGATGTTGTTCCATCACCCGGACGATCGCTTTGGAGCCGAAAATCATAATCGGGATGCTGATGGCTACCCCGAGCGCCAGCAT
Source organism: [Bacillus] caldolyticus (assembly GCF_003595605.1). Taxonomy (NCBI): domain Bacteria; kingdom Bacillati; phylum Bacillota; class Bacilli; order Caryophanales; family Anoxybacillaceae; genus Geobacillus; species [Bacillus] caldolyticus. Next base: position 1,549,261 of record NZ_CP025074.1, read on the forward strand.
GCCAAGATGCCCTTCGGCCGCCCCGGCCACAGCAACAACGTTATCAAGGCTCATCACTGCATCGGCAATGATAATCGTCGCAATCGCCTTCAACAACCGGTCTGATGATTGTACGTTCGCTTCCTCTTCCCGTTCGACAAGCACTTTATAGGCGATCCATACAAGCAGCAATCCGCCAACGAAGTGAACGAACGGGATGTTCAGTAAAAAGACAATGATGGCTGCAAACAAGATGCGCAGCAACACCGCCCCCGCTGTTCCCCAAAAAATCGCTTTGTTTCGCTGGTCTTTCGGCAGCCGCCGCGTCGCCATCGCAATGACGACCGCATTATCCCCAGACAAAATGATATCAATCGCAATAATCTTCCATAACGCCAACAGCGCCGCGGCAGAAATTGTCAATGATATACCCACCCTTTCCCCTTTGTCTCTCTTCTTCATCATACTGCAAATTCGACTGGGGGACAACAATGGAATAGACTGTCAATGCTCTCGTCCTAACCAATTATGGGGAAGGCTCACTGCATCGTCCGAACTCCGTAGAAAAAGTTAGGGAAGCAAACCATCTTCACTGATGACTGCTTCCCTATCTCTAGCGGAAAAGGTCTATATAACTACCATTTTTTCAAACACCTATCCTTGAACGCTCTCACGCCTCTACGCCCACTATGCTTTGCCCTTCTTGAAAAAGCTGGTGATTCAAGGGGAAATGCTGTCCTCCAACAGTATTTCTCAAGTTGAAAAACCTTGCAACCCCACAACTTCCTGGCTCTTTCTCACTAGACTTCTAAGCTTTCGCTTCATCGCGGAGAAAGTGATGGTTTGCCCTTTCGCTCAACCACGCCGCCACCGCTTCAATGTCATCAGAAAAGACGCGGTCAGCTGTAATGGAGGAAACAATGCGGCGCGCCTTATGGTAAAACTGCCTCGTTGACGGGGCCATTCGCTCGATGCCGCGCGCTTCGACAGCCTGCAAAGCGCAAATGAGCTCAATCGCCAACACTTTTCGAGCGTTTTGCACGATCATGTACGCATGGCGGGCGGCGGTCGTTCCCATGCTGACATGGTCTTCCTGGTTGGCCGATGACGGAATCGAATCGACGCTGGCCGGATGGGCGAGCGTCTTGTTTTCCGACACGAGCGAAGCGGCGACATATTGCATAATCATCGCTCCCGACTGCAAGCCGGGCTGTGGGCTTAAAAACGGCGGCAAGCCTTCGCTAAGCTGCGGATTGACAAGCCGTTCGATGCGGCGTTCGCTGATGTTGGCCAGCTCCGCCACCGCGATTTTCAACAAATCCATGGCGATCGCAACGGGTTGGCCATGAAAGTTGCCGCCAGAGAGCGCCGTCCCGTCCGCAAAAATAAGCGGATTGTCCGTAGCAGCGTTCATTTCGATTTCAAGCGTTTCCTTCACATAACGAAGCGCCCTAAGCGACGCTCCGTGCACTTGCGGGAGGCAGCGGATGGAGTACGCATCTTGCACGCGCCGCTCCCCTTGCCTTGTTGTGAGTTGGCTGCCAGCTAAATAGCGGCGCAGCCGTTCCGCCACCTCCACCTGCTCCTGAAACCCGCGGGCTGCGTGGATGCGGGCGTCAAACGCGTCCACAATGCCATAAAGCGCCTCAATCGTCAGCGCCGCGATCCATTCACTGTCATACGCCAGTTGTTCCGCCTCTAAGTAAGCAAGGGCTCCGACGGCCGTCATCACCTGCGTGCCGTTAATAAGCGCCAGCCCTTCTTTTTCCTGAAGGGAAAGCGGTGAAATCCCCGCTTGTGAAAGCGCTTGGGCGGCAGGCATCCGCCGCCCTTGGTACATCGCCTCTCCCTCGCCGGCAAACGCCAGCGCCAAATGGGCGAGCGGCGCTAAATCGCCGCTGGCGCCGAGGGAACCTTGCTGCGGCACGATCGGATGGATGCCGGTGTTCAAAAATGCGAGCAACTGCTCAATGACCGCCGGACGCACGCCGGAATACCCTTTCAACAACGCATTCGCCCGCAAAAGAAGCATCGCCCTCACGACATCTTCGGCAAATGGCTCGCCGACGGCACAAGCGTGCGAGCGAAGAAGATTGATTTGCAGCTGTTCAAGGTCGCTTCCTTCAATGCGCACATCGGCGAGTTTGCCAAAACCCGTATTCACGCCATAGATCGTCCGTCCATTGGAGATCGCTTGTTCCACTGCCGCGCGGCTTTTCTCGACAGCCCTCATGCTTTCCTCATCGGCCGCCACCCGCTCCCGTTCATAGACAACACGTCTTACCTCATCGATCGTCAATGTATGCCCGGTCAATACGATCATCATTTCATCTCCCTTCGTTTGGTTTCTCAATCGAACGCCTGGGCAAACAAAAAAGGAGGCGCCCTGCCATATGGCAGCGTTCGCCTCCTCATGACTTATTGCTCTAGGCACTTACCGTCTTATATATGATTGATTCCGAGCCCGGCCGCCTCGTGCTCGAGCCCGCGCACCGGAGCGCCGATCGTCCCGTACAACGCAACGGCGATCCATTCCCCTTCGTTCGGCTGTTCATATGGCATACCGCGCACCACGGCGAAACGAAGGCCAGCGGTTCTCAACAAATCTCCTAACTCTACCTGCCCTCTCGTCACGCCATGCACTGCCTCTAAAATCGCATGGTATAAGGCGTGCATCTCACGGTACAAGCCACCGTCAACCACTCCATGCCGTTTCGCCGCCGTCTCAATTGCCGCGACGATTTTTTGCGGCTCCATCGCCCCGACCCGCCCTTGACAATAGCGCCAAGCGAGCGCCTCGAGCTGGCCGAGGGCCGCTTCTTCCTCTCCCTCGTCAAGCATCGCCAGCAAAAGCGCCAGCCGGCCGATGCGCGCTTGTCGTGTTTCCATTGCTTCTACACACCTATTGGTCTTTTTTTCTATTGTATGATGACAATGAATGCGATGTCAATTATGAATTTCCATTTTTTAGCACATTAAAACATTAACAGGCTGAACGATCGCCCTTTATGCTTCTGGATGGAAAATAGTTAGAAACATCTGCCTCGTGGCGAGCTATGGGCGAATCCCTCTTCTCGTCTTAACATGATCAATCCCTGTTTCCATTTTTTTGATTATATGATATCATATAAATATCAAATCGACACTATTAGGGGGATAGGTATGAGAGAACAAAAAGCATGGCGCATGGATGGATTTATCGGCATCGGATGCATCGCCCTTTTCGTTATGGCTGGTTTTGTCAGCCTCATTCAAGTGCAGCTCTTATTGGCCGTTTTCTGCTTCGCCCTTGCCGCCCTCTTGGCGACTGGCATCACGATCGTTCAGCCGAATCAAGCGAAAGTACTCACCTTTTTCGGCCGCTATTTCGGCACGATTCGCGACAGCGGGCTGTTTTTCACCGTGCCGCTCACCGTTCGAAAGAAAGTATCGCTGCGCGTGCGCAACTTCACGAGCAACAAGTTGAAAGTGAACGATGTTCAAGGCAATCCGATTGAAATTGCCGCCGTCGTCGTTTTCCGCGTCATTGATTCAGCCAAGGCTGTGTTCGATGTTGATGATTACGAACAATTCGTCGAGATTCAAAGCGAAGCCGCCATTCGCCATGTCGCGACAAAATATCCGTACGACACGTTTGAAGACGACAACGAGATTACGTTGCGCGGCAACGCCGATATTATTTCCGATGTTCTCGCCGCTGAGCTGCAGGAGCGATTGCGTGTCGCCGGAGTCGAGGTGATGGAAGCGCGCCTCACTCACTTGGCGTACTCCCCGGAAATTGCGAGCGCCATGCTCCAACGCCAACAAGCAGCCGCCATTTTGGCCGCCCGGAAAAAAATCGTCGAAGGCGCTGTCTCGATGGCGCAAATGGCGATTGAACAACTTGACAAAGAAAACATTTTAGAGTTAGATGATGAACGAAAAGCCGCAATGGTGAACAACTTAATGGTCGCGATCGTCTCCGAGCGCGCCACCCAGCCGGTGATCAATACCGGCAGTCTATATTAACGGTTGTGGAGTGCGATGGCAAAGAAAAAACAATTTCCCCTGCGCATTGACCATGAATTATATGCCGCGCTCGAACAATGGGCGCAGGACGAGTTTCGCAGCGTCAACGCCCAGATCGAGTTTTTGCTGAAGGAGGCAGCGAAGCGGGCCGGACGGCTCAGGAAAGGAAAAACGGATCAAAAAAGAAGCTAGCTGTCAACAGCTGGCTTCTTTGTTTTTCAGTCATGGGCATTTGTTACAGAAATATAATGATAGCAGAGCCTTTTTTGAAAGGGGGCGAACCGATGCCGCATTCGCTGCCGCCGCTTGCCTTTTGGCAGCTCATCACGCCGCCGTTTCGCGCTGAAACAGGTGTGCCGTCGTCACAGCTTCCCATCTACGCAGCAACGACGCCTGCACCTCCCCCGTTTTTGCCGTACCGTTCCATCCGCTACACATCTTCGTATCCATCGTACCAGCAGCTGCGAGCGATTATCACCACCGATCATTTATCCTTCGTGAGGAGATGACATTATGGCTTGGGAGACGCCGCGCGAAGATATGTGCGTATATACGCAAGGCGAAATTGACAAGTGGGTGTATTCCACTTGCGGCATTTGCTCGAACGGCTGCGGCTGCTACATCGCGGTCAAAGACAACCGCATCGTCGGCATTAAAGGCAATGTCCGCTACCCAGTCAACCGCGGTCGGCTCGGCCCGAAAGGAGAAAACCAATGGTGGGCGAACAACAGCCTTGACCGGCTGACCCGGCCGCTCATCCGCAACCGGAGCGGAACACTCGTACCGGCAAGCTGGAACGATGCCCTTTCGCTGCTGGTGGAAAAAACGAAAGAATTACTTTCCGCTCATGGCCCGGAGAGCATCGCGGTTTACCATAGCGGGCAGCTGTATTTAGAGGAATATTATACGATCGCGAAAATCACCCGCGCCGGTTTGCGCACCCACCACGTTGACGCCAATACAAGGCTATGCACGGCGACAGCCGAATGGTCGCTTATCCAAAGCTTCGGCGCCGACGGTCCTCCGGCCTGCCTTGACGATTTGGATGTTGCGGAAGTCATCGTATTTATCGGCCGGAACTCAAACGAGACGAATACCGTCCTCTGGGAGCGGGTACTCGATGCCCGGCGGAAGCGCGGCACCAAAATTGTGGAAATCGACCCGCGCCTTGACATCAGCCAAAAAATGGCTGACTTATCGCTCCGGCCGAAAAGCGGCACGAACGTCGCCGTCTTAAACGGGCTGATTCATTTGCTCATCGCCAACGGCTGGATCGACCGCGGCTACATCGAACGCTATACGGTTGGGTATGAGCAGCTCGAGCGAACGGCCGCCCGCTACACGCCCGAAGTGGTGGAACAAATTACCGGTGTGCCAGAACGCGATTTGCGAACGTGCGCCGAATGGATCGGCACGTCAAAAACAACCGTCACCGTACTGCTGCAAGGCGTCTATCAAAGCATGGACGCTACGGCCGCCGCCTCGCTCGTCAATTCGATGCACTTAATCATGGGCAAAATCGGCAAGCCGGGGTCGGGGCCGTTTCAGCACGCCGGGCAGCCGAGCTCGATGTCCAACCGCGAAGTCGGCGGCGCCGGCTTTTACCCCGGATACCGGAACGATGAAAACCCGAAACATTTGCAAGAAATCGCTGATTTATGGAATGTCGATGTCGAGACGCTGCCGGTCGGCCCGCAAACGCATGTCATGGAGATGCTTCGGCTGATCGAGGAAGGGCACATCCGCATGTTTTGGGTGATCGCCACCAATCCGGCCGTTTCGCTGCCGAACCGCAAGCGGGTGATCGAACTGCTCAAACAGGTGTTCCTTGTTGTCCAAGATCCGTTTTTCAACGAAACAGCCGAGTTCGCCGACCTCGTTCTCCCGGTCGCTTTATGGGGAGAAAAGGAAGGCACGATGACGAATTTGGAGCGGCGCGTCAACGTGCTTCGCAAGGCGGTCGACCCGCCGTTCGGCTTGCCGTCCGACTTGGAGCTGCTGATCGAATTTTCCCGGCGCATGGGGTTTCGCGACCGAAGCGGGCGTCCGCTCATCACCTACCGCACACCCGAGGAGGCATTTAACGAATGGCGCCTCGTCTCAAAAGGTCGTCCGTGCGACATGTCGGGCATGACCTATGAAAAAATCGAACGGCTTGGGGGCATTCAGTGGCCGTGCAACGAACAATATCCCGAAGGAAAAAAACGGCTGTACACCGACAACGTGTTTCCGACGGCTGTCGATGAGGCTGAGTCATACGGTCGCGACATGCGGACAGGACGGGCGCGGACGCGCGAAGAGTTCGCCGCCATCGGCGCCAACGGACGCGCCATTTTGTACGGGATCGACTGGTCGCCGCCGCTCGAATGGCCGGATCGGGAATACCCGTTTTGGCTGAATACCGGGCGCAACGTCTTCCATTGGCATACGCGGACGAAAACCGGGCGGGCTCCGCTTTTGCAGCTGTCGGCTCCGGAAGGGTATGCGGAAATTCATCCGGACGACGCCGCCCGCTTGCAGATCCAAATGGGCGACTGGGTGCGCGTCTCAAGCCGCCGCGGTGAAGTGATCGTTCGCGCTCGCCTCACCGACTCCGTGCTGCCGGGCATGGTGTTTCTTCCGTTTCACTACGGATCACTGCTTGAGCAGGAAGCGGCAAACGAGCTGACACTCGATACGTGGGATCAAGTGTCAAAACAGCCGCATTTTAAAAACGGCGTTTGCAAAGTCGAAAAATGGTTAGGGAGAGAACAGGATCGCGATGAATGAACAATGGGACAATCGAAAAGAGATAAGCGGTCTGCTCAGCGACATTCAAGCGGCCAATGAAACGATCCAGCAACAGCTGCGCCCATACGTGCAAGAACATCGGTATACCTATCCGCTTTTTCAACGGCTCGCCGCATTGGCCGAAGAACTCAGCGAACACGTCTCCACCCTTCTTAGCGGACCGCTTGAACGAAACGAAGCAAAATATCATCTAAGCGTGCTGTTTCGCACGGCCGAAGCCATGGCAGAAACGAACGAGATGCTCAAAGCGGTCGGTCGGTTCCACCCGAGCGTGCCGCTTCAAGCGCTCACGTACGCGCTGATGCGGCTCGTGCCGACGGTGGCTGCCGCTTACGGCCATTATGAAAGTTTATTGATCGTCACGCCGCGTTTTCAACAGCTTAGCCGCCTTTGGCGCCATGCGGAAGGAGGATAAGCATGGAAAGCTACTATGCCGCGCTCAATGCCATGGCCGCCGCGCCGAACGATGGTGTATTCGCCATCACGATTGACGTGGAAGGCTCGGCCTACCAAAAGGAAGGAACATGGATGTGGATCGGAGCAGACGGAAAGACAACCGGCTTATTAAGCGGCGGATGCCTCGAAGAAGCGGTGGCTGCGCATGCGATCGAAGTGCTGTCAAGCCGGCAGGCGGCGGCCCTATCGTTTGACTTGCGCACAGAAGATGACGGAGGGTGGGGGCAAGGAAGCGGATGCGACGGCGTCATCCATGTTTGGCTTGAGCCGGTCACAAACGAGACGAAACCGGATTGGCTTACGTTGAAACAGCGCCTTGACCGCGGCGAACATGTGCTGATGGCGCGAAGCATCGCTCATCCTAAGGAACCGCCGTTTTTCCAAAGCGAAACAGGGGAACGCTTCGGCGGCTATGTTTCACCGCCGAGGCCGGAATGGCTCAACGCGCTGCATGGCACCCCGTTTTTCCGCGGCCGGAACGGGGTGCAGGAAACAGATGACGGCGCGTTTTACATCCAACATTTTTGGCCAAAGCCGCGCCTCGTCATTTTCGGCGCCGGTCCGGACGCCCCGCCGCTCGTCGCGGCGGCCAAAGCGGCGGGATTTTCCGTTACCGTGAGTGATTGGCGCCCAGCGTTTTGCCACCCATCCCATGTTCCGGACGCCGACGCCTTCGTCATGGGCTTTCCGCATGAAACTGTTCCGCGGCTTCGCCTAAACGAGCGCGACTTTGTCGTCATCACGACCCATCAGTTTGAACGCGACCGCGAACTCGTTTCCTTGTTAGCCGACATGCCGCTCGCTTATCTGGGCGTGCTCGGTCCGCGGCGGCGCACGGACCGCCTCTTTCCTTCCGGCTCGACGCCTCCATTTGTCCGTTCGCCGGCAGGGCTTTCCATCGGCGCACGCGGTCCGTATGAGATCGCCGTTAGCATCACCGCCGAATTGATCAGCGTCCTTCGCGGGCGATCAACGGAGAGAGTATCATGAATGGCCCAACCATCGCTGTCATTTATTTGGCGGCTGGAGAAAGCCGGCGGATGGGAACGGATAAACGCGCTTTGCCTTGGGGAGAAAGCACGCTGGGGGCCGCCAGCCTTAAAGCGGCGCTTCGTTCCCGCCTTTCGCCCGTCATCGTCGTCGTTCCTCCGGACGATGCGCTCGCGTGGCTTCCAGACGAGCTTCGGAATCATGAAAACTGCCGCTTCACCCGTTGCGCTGACCATTGCCGTGGGCAGGCGCATTCGCTTGCCTGCGGCTTGCGGGAATCGCTCGCTAGCGGGGCGGACGCCGCTGTCGTATTGTTGGCGGACCAACCATTTGTCACTGCGGACGTAATCAATGCGCTTACCGACCTTTACCGCCGCCACCGTCCTGATTACGTCGCCTTCACCCGCTTCGGCACGCCGATGCCCCCAGTCATTTTTGGGAAACAAACGTTCCCTGCCTTGCTTGCTCTAAGGGGCGATGCCGGGGGGCGCACACTGTTTCACCATCCGCGTTGGCGCGGTCTCTTGTATGAAGGCGATGAGACGATCGGCATCGACATTGACACGATAGACGATTATAAGCGTGCCGTCATGGATCGAGAAGAAAAGGAGGGACGCCACCGTGGCCATCGGTAAAAGCATCATCCGCAAAGAAGCGTGGGATAAAGTGACCGGCCGGGCGAAATATACGAACGATTTCAAAGAACAGGGGATGCTTCATGCCGCTCTAGTAACAAGCCCATACGCCCATGCGCGCATCCTCTCGCTGGATGCACGCCGCGCGCTCGCCGTCCACGGCGTCCATGCTGTTGTGACCGGCGAAGGGCTTCCGCTCACCGGTGAAGACATGCGCGATCGTCCGCCGATCGCCGTCGACAAAGTGCGCTACTATGGCGAAGTCGTCGCCGTCGTCGTAGCCGATACGCTCGCGCAAGCCGAACAAGCGGCCCGCCTCGTCCGCGTCGTTTACGAACCGCTTCCAGCCGTCGGCTCGCCGCGCGAAGCGTTGAAAGAAGGCGCTCCATTATTGCATGAACATCTCGACCGCTATGAAAAAAACAAAACGACTCATCCTGAGCCAGGGACAAACGTCGCCCACCGGACAAAAATCCGAAAAGGCAACATTGAACAAGGGTTTGCTGAAAGCGACGTCATCGTCGAAACAAGCGTATCGTTCGCCCCTTCCGATCATATCGCGATGGAAACACGCTGCGCCACGGCAGAAATTTGGCCGGACGGCACGATCCATATTTCCGCCTCCTCACAGTCACCGTTTATGATCAAGAAGTTGCTTCATACGTATTTTGGCGAAGAAACCGGCAAAGTCATCGTCCATACGCCGCTTGTCGGCGGCGCCTACGGAGGAAAAGCGCCCGTCCAGCTTGAGTTGCTTGCCTACCTTGCCTCCAAAGCGGTCGGCGGCCGAAAAGTGAGCGTCTGGAACAGCCGCGAGCATGACATGGTCACTTCGCCCGTCCATATCGGTTTGGAGGCAACCGTCAAAATCGGCGCGACAAAAGAGGGCTTGTTCAAGGCCATGGAAATCTTATTTCTATTTGACGGCGGGGCTTATTCCGACAAGGCGATCGATGTCAGCCGCGCCGCAGCCGTCGATTGCACCGGCCCGTACCATGTCGAAAACGTCTTTTGTGATTCATTGTGCGTCTATACGAATCGCCCGTACGCGACGCCGTTTCGCAGTTTTGGCCATTGCGAACAGGCATTTGCCGTCGAGCGGGCCATCGATGAATTGGCACGAACGCTTCAACTTGACCCATGGGACGTGCGGCGCAAAAATGCCATCCGCCCGGGGCATACGACCCCGACGCAAGTGCGGCTCACAAAAAGCAACGTCGGCAACATATCAGCCTGCCTCGACCGGTTGCGCGAGCTGATGCGCTGGGACGAGTGGCAGCGCGTCGAAGTGGACGCTTATACGGTAAGAGCAAAGGGAATCAGCAGCGGCTGGAAAACATCGACGATCGACACAGATGCTAGCTCGGGCGTCATCTTAACGTTCAACTCCGACGGCAGCGTCAACGTCATCTCCGGCGTCGTCGAAATCGGAACCGGAACGAAAACGGTGCTCGCGCAAATCGTTGCTGAACGGCTGAAGATGGACGTCGATTGTGTCCATGTCAAAATGGATATTGATACGCAAACGACGCCGGAACATTGGAAAACAGTCGCCAGCCGCGGGACGTTTATGGCCGGACGTGCGGCGCTTGCCGCTGCCGACGACGCCATCCGTCAGTTAAAAGACATCGCCGCCTGCGTCTTGCGGGCCTCGCCGGACGATTTGGAAGTCGGATTCGGGCGCGTCTTTTTGCGCGATGACCCGGCCATCTTTCTTCTGATCAAAGACATCGCCTATGGCTACAAGTTTCCGAACGGCAACGCCATCGGCGGGCAAGTGATCGGGCGCGGCCACTACATTTTGCGCCACTTGACCCCGCTTGATCCGGAGACCGGCGCCGGCAAACCGGGACCGGAATGGGGCGTATGCGCCGAGGGAGTGGAAATTGAGTTCAACCGCCGCGACTACACGTATCGCATTGTCAAAGCGTATGCGGTCATTGATGCCGGCAAAGTGCTCAACCCAAAGGCAGCGCTTGGCCAAGCGATGGGGGCGATGAGCATGGGGCTAAGCTTTGCCAGCCGCGAAGGGTTTCTTTTTGACAACGAACAGCGCGTGTTAAACCCACAGTTGCGCACATACCGGCCGATTCGCTTCGGCGAACATCCAGAGTACATCGTTGAGTTTGTCGAAACGCCGCAAATCGATGCCCCATACGGCGCTCGCGGCATCGGCGAACATGGCTTGATCGGCATGCCCGCCGCCTTGGCCAACGCTTTGTCGCTCGCCGCCGGCGTGCCGCTTAACGAACTGCCGCTTGTGCCTGAACTCATTTGGCGGACACAGAAAGGGGACTCCTATGGTTCCGTTTGACTTTGCCTACTACCGGCCGCAGTCGATCGCCGAAGCGACAGCGCTGTTTGCGGCGCTCGAGCGGGATGGAAAACGACCGCTCTACTACGGCGGCGGCACGGAAATCATCACGTTGTCTCGGTTGAACCTTGTCCGCACCGCGGCCGTCATTGACATAAAATCGATCCCTGAATGTCGGTCGCTTGATGTCGACAATGGTTCTCTCGTGCTCGGAGCGGCGCTCTCCCTCGGCGAGCTCGAAGAAGCAAATCCGTTCCCGTTATTGACAAAAGCGGCGCGAGAAGTCGCCGACCGGACAGCGCGCAACCAAATTACGCTCGGCGGCAACATCTGCGGACAAATTTTTTACCGTGAGACCGCACTGCCGCTATTCGTCGCCGAGGCGGATGTCATCATCGCCGGACCATACGGCATCAGGCAATGCCGCTTCCTTGACTTGTTTCATCAACAGCTGCAGCTTGGCCGCGGTGAATTTGTCGTCCAGTTCAAGGTTGACCGTGCCACCGCCACCCTGCCCCATTTCCACCGCAAGCGCCGCAAGCAAGGGGAAGTCGGCTACCCGCTTGTGACGATTGCAGCGCTGAAAAAAGACGGGACGGTTCGCGTTGCCCTAAGCGGCATCTGCCCGTTTCCGTTTCGCTCGGCTGACGTTGAGGCGCACCTCAACGACCGGAACCGCCCAGTTGGTGAACGAATCCAAGCAGCGGTTGACGCCTTCCCGCGCCCGATTTTGCACGATATTGAAGGCTCAGCAGACTACCGGCTGTTCGTGGCCGCCCAGCTGCTTGAAGATATGCTTCGTGAGCTCGGAGACGGAGAAACCGTCTAAACAGGAGGTGAGCATGCGGACATGGAGGAAACGACAAAGCGGGAGCTTGTGCTGCACGTTAATGGAGAACGAAGATCGATCGTCACTCGCCAAGCCGAAACGCTGCTGTTTGTTTTGCGCGATGGGCTGGGGCTGACCGGGGCCAAGCCAGGCTGTTTGAACGGCGACTGCGGCGCCTGCACCGTCTTAGTCGACGGCACGCCAATCAAATCGTGCATGATGCTCGCGATTGAGACAGTCGGCAAAGAAATCACCACGATCGAAGGGCTTGATGATGCCCCCATTCAGCACGCCTTCGTCCGCCACTTCGCCTTTCAGTGCGGCTATTGCACTCCTGGATTCATTATGAACGCCCACGCACTCATCGAGCGGCATCCGGGCGCGGATCAAGCGACGATTCAAGAATGGCTGGAGTCCAATATTTGCCGCTGCACGAGCTATCAGGAGATCGAGGCAGCGGTAAAAGAAGCGCTTGAAGCAAAAAAAGCGGACATATAGCCTTCACATAACCGGATATCCCGAGTCTAGCGGGGATATCTTTTTTTGTTTTGTGCGACGTTTTTTCGTCGTCGATCCGATTTTGCCGGTCATCGCCGAAAGCATCGGCGCGACCCACTGGCAAGTGGAAATGTTGTTTACCGCCTATATTTTTACGATGGCGGTCATGATGATTCCCGTTGGCCTTGTCGTCAGCCGCGTTGGTGATAAACAAATGATGGTGATCGGACTTGGCCTTGTCACGATTTTCTCATTATTGTGCGGTTTCGCCGCCGACATTCCACAACTGTCGATCTTCCGCGCCGGTTGGGGGCTTGGCAATGCCACCTTTTTTGCAACGGCTATGACACTGTTAATCGCTTTGACACCGCAGGCAAGCACCGCTGTCGGCTTGTATGAGGCGGCGATCGGCCTCGGCATGGCCGGCGGTCCGCTCATCGGTGGACTGCTGGGCCAACATTCATGGCGCTACCCGTTTATCGGCACAAGCGTACTCATTTTTATCGCCTTTTTGCTTGTCGCATTTTTTGTGTATGATCCAAACAAAGGAAAACCGAAAAAAGCAGTCGGATGGCAGGAAATGCGGCATCTGCTCGCCTTTCCGCCGTTTTTAAAAGGGGCGATCGGCGGGATGCTTTATTATTACGGCTTTTTCGTTGTTTTGGCCTATTCGCCTCTGGTCATGAAGTTATCGGCGATTCAAATCGGTCTTGTCTTTTTCGGCTGGGGGCTTTGCCTCGCCTACGGATCGGCAGCGTTGGCCCACCGGCTTGAAGCAAAATACGAATCGAAACAAATATTGCCTTACAGCTTATTGCTGTTTGCCGTTTTATTGCTGCTTTTAGCGGTCGCTGAACAAACATGGTTCATGATCGTCCTTATCATTTTGTCGGGCCTTGTATCCGGCTTAAACAACGCCTTGTTTACAGGCTATGTGATGGAAACATCGCCGTATGAACGCGGCGTCACTTCCGGCATGTACAACTTCGTTCGCTGGATGGGGGCGGCCATCGCTCCAGTGCTATCTGGCGTCATCGGTCATGCCGTTTCCGCAAAGGCGCCGTTTATGATCGCCATGGCGCTGTCGCTTGTTGCATTCCTTTTCCTTGCCTGGCGCAAACGGGAGCCATCGGCAACGAAAACTGTATAAAAGCAACCGTTGCGGACAAAACGAAAACACGCCCGTTTCTCGGTGAGAAACAGGCGTGTTTTTTATTCGGATCATTGTCATCATCTCTTATCATCACTCTATGATGCTTTTTTCATAAGCGAACCGTTTTCTTCTCGTTAATCACCACTCCTCGTTTTTTCATCTCGTCCATATATACATCCCCCGGAACGATTTGCTCCGGCGGATAGACGCCGCGCTTTGTGATCACCCCACGGCCGATGAGCTGGGCGACAGCGGAAATGGTGTAGGCCGTCGTACGCGCCATCGCCGTCACCTTATTTTCGCGGTCATTGAACGTGACGGTTTCGTATTCCAGCACCGTTTCTTTTCCATCTTTTCTACCGCCGACGATGACCCGAAGCAACACCACATCATCTTTTCCTTTCAAATCGAGCAGCGGCTTCAGGACGGAAAGCAGCACATCGCGCGGCTTGACTCTGCATCCATTGATCTCAACTTCCACATCGTTGCGCGTCAAATTCAAATCGACAAGCAGCTTGCATTTTTCCGCATGGCCGCGGTAGCGGATCGTTTTGTACTCGAGCCGCTTCAAGTTCGGAAACGAGCGCGAGAGCGTCGACGTCCCGCCTGAGGTGTGAAACGCTTCAAGCGGCCCGAACCGGTCGAAATAAATCGGCTCGACTTCCGAAAGGGACGGCACTTCCTGCTTTTGGCCGTTGCGGATGATCAAGGCCGGATCGGTGTAATGGTCAAGCAGCCCCTCGAGCGAAAACACATGGTTGTACTCCAGCGGCGGTTCGGGGCGGACAGGGATGCCGCCAACATACAGCAAGATGGATTCCACCTCATCGAGTTGACTCGCCCCATAGCCGGATAAAATGTTGATCATTCCGGGTGCGACGCCAAGGTCGGGGATGATGGTCACCCCAGCGGCTTGGGCTTGTTCATGCAGCTCAAGCACCCGGTCGGTGATATGGCCGATATGGCCGCCTAAATCGACAGAATGGACGCCAGCTGCAATAGCTGTTTTCGCCACCGTTTCGTTAAACTGGTAAAACAAGGCGTTGACAACCACATCGTGCCCTTTCATGAAAGCCGACAGCTGCTGCTTGTCGCTGGCATCCACCCGCACAGCGGCAAGCTTTTTGGAATGAAGCTGCCGCACCGTCTGCTCCGCCTTGGCCAAATCGACATCCGCCAACGTCACCGCCTCAACATCTTGGCTTTGCACTAAATCGCGTGCTGCTTCTTTGCCCATCAGCCCCGCTCCAAGCACGAGCACTTTCATCGTTCTTTCCCCCTCTGTCACCGATTCTTTGCCATACGCTCACATGACAGCCGCTTTTTTCACATCTTTGCCGCGGCCGCTGCTTCGATTCACGATATATGTTCCACGTTGATCTTCGCTTCTCTTTTGCCGGCCATGTTGCAAGCGACAGCCCGGTTCAATCATCGGTATCGGACAGCCCGGTTCAATCATCGGTATCGATTTGCGCCCGCTGCAGCTTGCCGCTGAAATCGACATAAATGCTCCGCCATTCGGTGAATACGTCAAGCGCAGCGACGCCGGAGTCGCGGTGGCCGTTGCCCGTCCCTTTCGTGCCGCCAAACGGCAAATGAATTTCCGCTCCCGTTGTGCCGGCGTTGACATACACGATGCCGGTGTCCAAATCGCGCATCGCTCGGAATACATTGTTGACATCGCGTGTGAAAATGGCGCTTGACAGCCCATAATCGACGCTGTTGTTGACGGCGATCGCTTCGTCCAAACTGCGGACGGAAATGATCGACACAACCGGGCCGAAAATTTCTTCGCGGGCGATGCGCATATTCGGCGTGACATCGGTGAAAATCGTCGGCGCGTAATAAAAGCCGCGCGCATAGTCGCCCTCGCGCAATATATAGCCACCCACAAGCAGTTTCGCCCCTTCTTCTACGCCAATGCGCACGTAGCGGTCGATTTTTTGCAGCGCCTCTTCATGGATGACGGGTCCGACTTTGACCGTTTCATCCAACCCGTTGCCGATTTTCAATGTTTTCACGGCTTCAAGCAGACGCCGCTCAAGCTCCTGTTTCACCCGCTCATGGACGATGACCCGGCTGCACGCCGTGCACCGCTGCCCCGACGTGCCGAACGCACTCCAGATGATGCCGTCAACCGCCAATGTCAAATCCGCATCATCCATCACAATGACGGCGTTTTTTCCTCCCATTTCAAGCGACACCTTTTTCAACAGCCGTCCGCATTTTTCCGCAATCATCCGCCCGACTTCATTCGATCCGGTAAATGAGATGACCTTGACATCAGGATGCTCGACGAGCGCATTGCCGACTGTCGGCCCGTCACCGTGGACCACATGAAACACTCCCGGCGGCAAGCCCGCTTCTTCAAAAATGCGAGCTAATTCCTGCGCCATGATCGGTGTCTCGGGCGCTGGCTTCCATACGACCGCATTGCCGGCAACAATGGCCGGAAACGACTTCCAAGTGGCGATGGCAATGGGAAAATTCCATGGAGTGATGATGCCGACCACTCCAACCGGCGTGCGGACGCTCATGGCGAATTTGTCTTTCAGTTCAGACGGCGTCGTATCGCCGAACAACCGCCGTCCTTCTCCCGCCATGTAAAACGCCATATCAATGCCTTCCTGCACTTCGCCGCGCGCTTCCTCAATCACTTTGCCCATTTCCATCGTCAACAGCCGGGCCAACTGTTCTTTCCGCTCCTTTAGCAGCATCCCAACTTTATACAAGATTTCCGCGCGTTTCGGCGCCGGCACGAGGGCCCACTGTTTTTGCGCTTCTTTGGCTGCCTGAACCGCTTCATCGATATCGTTTGGCCCGGACATCGCCACCTCGGCAATCGTTTCCCCCGTCGCCGGATTGATCACCGGCGCAAATTGCCCGGTGCTTGGCTCCTTCCATTCTCCATTGATATAGTTTTGGATTTTCACTGTATACTCCCCCCATTTTTCTAGATGATTTATTGAGATAATTTATACATTGAACGCCGAGCGATGATCGTCAGGACTTCCTCTTGGCCCGCAAGTCTTGGATCGTTGCCGCCACCGAAATGTGGTTCGGATCGGTCAACACTTCAATCACCGTCGGCTTCTTGGCTTCAAGCGCCAACAGAAGCGCTTCCGTGAACTGTTGTTCCGTCTGCACTTGGAATCCGCAGCTGTTCAAGCATTCTGCCAACCGGGCAAACGACACGCGGCCTAAATCGGTGCCGATGACCCGCCCCGGAAACTGCAATTCTTGATGCATGCGGATGGTGCCGTACATATGATTGTTAAACACAATGCTAATGATCGGAATATCGTATCGAGCGGCCGTTTCCAACTCCTGCACCGTCATCATAAAGCCGCCATCCCCGGATAAAGAAACGACGGTCCGGTCGGGAAAGGCCAGTTTCGCGCCAATGGCAGCCGGCATGCCATATCCCATCGCTCCTGACGTCGGGCCGATGTACGTGTGCCCATCCCCAAACGGGAAAAAGGCGTGAAGCCAACCGGCGAAATTCCCAGCATCGTTCGTAATGACCGCATTTTTCGGCAAATGGTGACCTAAACTCGCCATGACCGCTTCATGGAGAGTTCGTTTTTCAAGCGGCAGCGCGGCCGTTTGTTCGTACCGTTCCCTCCGTTCAGCCGCCCATTCCTGCCAAGACGGCTGCACCGCGATATCGAGCAAACGGGACAGCGCTTCCCGACAGTCAGCCCAAACCGCGATATCCGGTGCATACACTTTTCCGAGCCCATCGCTGTCAATATCGATATGAATCAGCGTCTGCGTTGGAGATAGCAAACGGTAATCTTGCGTCGTCACTTCCGACAGCCGCGTCCCCAACGCAATCACCACATCGGCCTGCTCAGCCGTTTCCATGACCTCTTTCGGCGTCCCTAGGCCTAGGTGGCCGACATAGCACGGATGGTTGTGGGGAAACACATCATGCCTCCGGAACGCCGCCATGACTGGAAGTGCATACTTTTCCGCCCATAAGCGCAGCAGCTGCTCGGCTCCCGACCATTTGACGCCGCCGCCGGCAATCACGAGCGGCCTTTTGGCGCGCTCGAGCCGCTCCTTTATATTCCGTATATCCTCTTGCCTTGGGGCCGGCTTCGGCACATAGGTCTCGGCCATCACTGCTTCCGTTATCGTTTTGGAAAATACATCTTCTGGCAGTGAAACGACGACGGGGCCGGGCCGCCCTGTTTTCGCGGTGCGAAACGCCCGTTGCACCAGCTCTGGCACCCGCTCGGCTTCGCGAATTTCGACCACCCATTTTGCGATCGGACGAAAAAACGCTTCCATATCGACTTCCTGAAATCCTTCACGTCCTAGGAAGCGGCTGTTCACTTGCCCCAAAAACACGACCATCGGAGTGGAATCTTGCCTGGCGGTATGGACGCCGATCGTTAAGTTCGCCCCGCCAACCGCCCTTGTAGCCAGCACGACGCCGCACTTCCGCGACGCTTTCGCATACCCTTCCGCCATAAAGGAAGCACCCCCTTCATGGCGGGCGGAGATGAACTCGATGGATGGCTCATCATAGATGGCATCAAGCAGGGGCAAATAACTTTCCCCCGGCACACCAAACACATAACGGATTTGTTCCTGTTTGAAACATTCGACGATGGCTTGAGCCACCGTGATGTGACGCATCGTTCTCTTCATCGCGCCGATTCCTCCCAATCCACTTGCTTCCATCGTTCAACGGCTTGCTGCAGACGCTCCATCGGCGCTGACAGCGATACGCGGACATATCCTTCCCCTGCGGATCCAAACGCTGTTCCCGGTGTTACGATGACTCCCGCTTCTTCCAGCAGTTTGGCGGCAAATCGTTCGGACGAGTATCCGTCATAGACCGGGATCCACAAGAAAAAGGTCGCTTTCGGCCGCTGCACGTCGATGCCCAGTTCTCGAAGTCTCTCGACCATCATATTCATGCGTTGTTCATAAATGCGGCTATTTTCTCGAATAAACGTCCGTCCGTTCGTCAAAGCGGCCATCGCCGCCTTCTGGATCGGAATAAACTGGCACGTATCCGTGTTGCTCTTGATCACCGAAAGCGCTCGAATCATGTCCCGGTTTCCGACTACGTATCCGATGCGGCAGCCGGCCATGTTATAGCTTTTGGACAACGATCCAAATTCCACCGCCACTTCCTTTGCCCCGTCCACCTGCAAAATGCTCGGCGCTTGAAAACCGGCAAACGTCACGAACGAGTAGGCCGCATCATGAGCAATGAACATCTGGTGCTGACGGGCAAGTGAAACGGCTTCGGCAAATACATCCAAATCGACAGCGGCGGCCGTCGGATTGCTCGGATAATTGAGAAACATGATTTTCGCTTGGTCATAAACGGACGAGGGAAGCGCATCAAACCGAGGAATATAACCATGTTGCGCATCGAGCGGCAGCGATAGGCTCTGGCCGCGGGCAAAATGGACGGCCGTCCGATAGACGGGATAGCCCGGATCAGGCACTAAGGCGAGCTCGCCGGGATTGAGAACGGCTTGCAGCAAATGGACGATTCCTTCTTTCGAGCCGATTAACGCCAACACCTCGGTCTCCGGATCGAGCTTGACGCCATATTCCCGTTCATAAAAACGCGCGACCGCTTCCCGATACTCCCTGCAGCCGCCATACGGCGAATACGTATAGTGTTCTGGCGCATCGAGCGCTTCTTTCAACGCTTCGATGACAAAGGAAGGGGGCGGCAAATCGGGGGCGCCGATCCCTAAATCAATGACATCGACCCCGAGCTTTAGCAATTCTTCTTTTTTCTTCTGAAATCGGGAGAACAAATATGGCGGCATCGTCTGCACAATATCGGAAAATGTGTTCAATCCCATCCCTCCTCATGGCCCTTCGTTTCAGTTTATGCGCACGCCCATCACCCTCATGCCCGTCTCACGTTCAAGAAGCAGCCTATCATACCAATGGCTTTCTCACATCAAGACATCATCAAAATCTTTTTTCTCGAAAAGCGGTCGATGCAGGAGAAGTGGTTATTTTTTCACTAAGCTGCTAGAAAAACGCGATCAACCTTCTGAAACCCGGCCCTTTCGCCATAAAAAGAAGCGGCCGGCATCATCCACGGTTCGATGACGCAACTGGCCGCTGTCTATGGAAGCGAAGCGCCGGCGAAGGCGCCGCGATAGACTGCGCAGTTTTCCCCGCATGATCATTCTATGACTAGAAATTTGCACCTTATGCCATTATCATAATCAATCCGAAACGATTTGTAAATATATTTTTTAAAAATTATATATTTTTAAAATAATAAGGAACCGGACCAATTTGCACAACAAACAAGAGGGGCGGTCAACTACCCCCACTTCGCTAACGCTTGAAGTGGGGGCTTGCAACTCCCCAGAAGTGCGAGCGGACTTGGTCCTCCTTCCTTGACTTGGGGTTGCATCAGGGGCAGGTTGACAACTGCCCAACGACGCAGGTCATGCCTGTGTCGTTCCTTCAACGATGTACTCTATTCCTTTTCGTTGAAGGTTCATGGCACCAATGCGGTCATCGTTTGAGGTATATCCGCATGTTCGACAACAAAAGGTGTGTGTACGTTTCTTTCGATTGGCTTTTTCCGTATGACCACACTTTGGACATGTCAAAGAGGTGTAATGCGGAGCAACCACAATCACTTTTGACCCATGCAAACGTGCCTTATACTCTAACATTTGACGGAACTGATAGAAAGCCCACGATACGGTTTCATATCGGTCATGGATACGTACACGTTCTGTTTTTTCACGAATGCCTGTTAAATCTTCTAATACAAAAAGGGTACGTTCCCCATATTGACGAACGAGTGCCTTCGTGACAGCATGGTTCACATCCGTCATCCAACGGTTTTCTCGTTGTCCGATTGTTTTCAACTTCCGACGCGCAGAAGCCGTCCCTTTTTGCTGGAGGGTTTTTCGCATTCGTTTGTACTTGGCACGCATATGCTTGATTTTTCGTCCGTTAAAAAAGATAGTTTTCCCTTGCGAATCATAAGCTACTGCAAGAAAGTTAACCCCTACATCGACACCGACCACTTGGCGAATGTTGTGTTCATCTACGGTTGGAATTGTTTTGGTCATGGGGATGTGCAAAAAGAATTTGTTATGCTTGTAGACGAGTTTGGCTGTGCCAAACGTCCATGAGCCATCAAAATATGGTTCCATGCCTTTTGGTTCGAATGACACTTTGATTCGTCCTTCTAGCGTATTGACAGAAAATAACCCTTGAACAATGGAGTAATCTCGATTCCAAACGAGATCATATTCAGGCTTTTTAAAGCGAACCAATGTCCATTCGTGACCATTGCTTTTTAGGGAGCGGTATCTAGCGATCACCGTTTTAATCACAGATTGCGCCATTTGCGAACGCAAAGCGTAGTTTGATCGAAGTAGACGATAGGTCATGTCGTGTAACTTGGCTTGTGCAAGCACTTTTGTGTCAAAAATCACAACAGACACAGCGTTGCACGCTTGTCGATAAGCGGAAAGGGTGGCTTTCAATACTTCTGCTTGTTCCGCTGTTGGGTAAATTTTTATTTTGGCTGTTAACGTCATGTCCATTTGTCTCACCTCTCTTTCACTAAAAGTGATACAAAAACACAAAAAAAGCGATTCCTCCCCCACTTACTCCCTTTGGTCGTTGAAGTGGGGGTCTCCTCGCCAAAGACGATGAACGTTCGCACCCCTCCGCTGCTTCGATCAGCACCGAGCGTTTTCCAGCTCATGCTTTTTCCGTTGATCGAACTTCCGTATCCTCTCCACCATGCCGAGCATCGCAGCCCGCTTCTTGTCATTGATACAGCGACGACCCTTGCCGAATAAATTGTTGCGCTTTTTCTTTCATCCCCTCCTCTTTGATTTTCCGTTGCAGTTCATGTGAAATGTTCATGGAACAAAATTTCGGCCCGCACATCGAGCAAAAATGGGCCGTTTTCGCCGCCTCAGCCGGCAATGTTTCATCATGATACTCGCGGGCCCGTTCCGGATCGAGGGATAAATTGAACTGATCGTTCCAACGAAATTCAAAGCGCGCTTTCGAGAGCGCGTCGTCACGCTGCTGAGCGGCTGGATGCCCTTTTGCCAGATCAGCCGCATGGGCGGCGATTTTATAGGCCACGACCCCGGCGCGTACGTCCTCTTTATTCGGCAACCCTAAATGTTCTTTGGGCGTTACGTAACAAAGCATCGCCGTTCCATAAGCGCCAATGATGGCGGCGCCAATCGCTGACGTAATATGGTCATACCCGGGCGCGATGTCGGTGACAAGCGGCCCTAACGTATAAAACGGCGCTCCATGACAAATTTCCTGTTCCCGCTCGACATTTTCGCGAATTTTATGCATCGGAATGTGCCCCGGTCCTTCGATCATCACCTGCACATCATGCTTCCAGGCGATTTTCGTCAGCTCGCCGAGCGTCTTGAGTTCCGCAAACTGCGCCTCATCGTTCGCATCGGCGATGGAGCCGGGGCGCAAGCCGTCGCCAAGGGAGATCGCGACATCGTATTGTTTCAAAATCTCGCAGATTTCTTCAAAATGCGTATACAAAAAGTTTTCTTCATGGTGGGCCAAACACCATTGGGCGATGATCGAGCCGCCGCGCGAGACAATTCCGGTCGTCCGGTTGGCGGTGAGCGGAATGTAATGAAGCCGCACACCGGCGTGGATCGTCATGTAGTCGACTCCTTGTTCAGCCTGCTCGATGAGCGTCTCGCGGTACACGTCCCATGTCAGCTTCTCCGGCACCCCTCCTACCTTTTCGAGCGCCTGATAAATCGGCACCGTTCCCACGGGGACCGGCGAATTGCGGATGATGTACTCGCGCGTTTCATGAATGTGTTTGCCGGTCGATAAATCCATGACCGTATCGGCGCCCCAACGCACTGCCCAAAGCAATTTTTCCACTTCGTCTTCAATCGATGAAGAAACAGCCGAGTTGCCGATATTGGCATTAATTTTCACATGGAAACGACGTCCGATGATCATCGGTTCGCTCTCTGGATGGTTAATATTGGCCGGAATAATGGCCCGACCAGCGGCGACTTCTTGGCGGACAATTTCTGGATCGATTTGTTCACGAATCGCGACAAACTCCATTTCTGGCGTAATGATCCCCCGTTTGGCGTAATGCATTTGTGTCACTGTTTTTCCGGGCTTTGCCCTCAATGGACGGCGCACAAACGGAAGCGAACGTTGGATCGCAACAGAAGACCGCTCCATTTCCTCCACATCGCCGCGCTCGACAATCCAGCGGCGACGAAGAGGAGGCAAGCCTTTCTCCACGTCCGGTTCAAAATCGGGATCCGTATACGGGCCCGTCGTATCGTAGACACGCACCGGTTTGTTTTCCACCATTCCTTGCGGCGTTTTCGTTGGCGATAAAGCAATTTCTCTCATCGGCACGCGCACATCCGGGCGCGACCCTTCGATGTACACTTTGCGGCTTTCCGGAAACGACATAAACGAGCGGATGTTTTCCATGCGTGGCTTCCCCTTTCAACATAAAATGATGAAAAATCAGATCTGAAGCCACACCGTCTGAAGCGGGGCAAACACGAGAATAGGCGATGGCGGCCGATTCAAAATAAAAACAGGTTCCGACACCGGAACCTGATCGAAGGCAAAAGGCCAAATGAACAAGACACGTCCATCTGTTCCCGCTGCCTGCTTCCCTACGCTGGCATGACCCAGATCAGGTTCAAAGGGTCAAAGAACTTCATCGCGTTCTTTTCTCAGCCCGGCTCTCGGACTCCCCTAGCAGATAAGCGTATCACAATGATGACTGACTTTTTTTATTTTATCAGGCAATTGGCAAAGATGCAAACCATTTTATTCCAAACGTTGACTCCCACACGTCGTTTGAAAGCCCCTCTTTCTCGAAGAAAGCGTCCTTTTCCTCACTCACACAGAAAATTTCTTCAGCATTGCCCGCATCTCGTCCGCCATCTGACCGAGCGATGTCGACGAAGAGGCGATTTCCTCGACGGAAGCCATTTGTTCCTGGGTCGCTGCCGATACGTTGGCCGCACCAGACGCTGACTGTTCGACAATATTGGTCATCTGTTGGAGTGCGTCGTTCACTTGACGAGCATGCTCCGTCATTTGCTCGATGGCGGACGATACTTGTCCAATTTGTTTGCTCACTTGGCCGACCTCCTCGCGGATATGGGCAAATGATTGGCCGCATGCCGCCGCAACGTTCAATCCTTTCGCCACTTCGGCGATCACCTGTTCGGCAGACGCAACTGCCCGCTTCGTTTCTTCTTGAATGTAACCGATCAGCTCGGAAATTTGTTGCGCTGAGCGCGCTGATTGTTCTGCGAGCTTCCTCACTTCGTCCGCGACAACCGCAAACCCTTTCCCTTGCTCGCCGGCGCGCGCCGCTTCGATCGCCGCATTGAGCGCCAACAAATTCGTCTGCGACGCAATGCCGGTGATCGCTTCCGTAATCTGTCCAATCTCGTTGGAGCGCTCCCCAAGCCCTTTCACCACCTGGCCGAGCGTTTGCACATGATCGTAAATGAACTGCATTTGCTCGGACATTTGTCCGATTGACTGCTTGCCGTCCTCTGCTTTCGCCGACGTTTTCTCGGCGCGGTGCGCCACATCTTTCGTATGGCAAGCGACGTCGCTCAATGTTTGGGAAATATCATGCACGGACGCGGCGGTGGTGCGGACAGCATCGGCCTGTTCCTCCGCACTTGCCGCAAGCGTTTCCATCGTTGTCGCAATTTGCTCTGTCGCTTTCGTCGTCTGTTCGGCGACGGCGGCAAGCTGCTGAGAATATTGCGCTACTTCTTCGGCATGATGTTGGACTTGCCCCATCACACTTTGCCAAGCGTTTGCCATATCGTTTAACGACGCCGCAATCGGCCGCAGCTGCTGGACGCGATCAAGAGGTATGCGCACCGTCAAATCTCCGCCTGTCATCTTGCCTAAATGTTCGTTAATAACGGCAATCGGGGCAACAAACCGTCGATAGTTGAGCGTTGCCGAAACGAAGCCGAGCATCGCGCCAAACAGCACCGTAGCAACAAGCGTCCACCAAAATGCCGCCCCGCGAATGCCGTTGACCAGGCATGTGGCCATGCCGATCGCCGCTGTGCCAGGAATGACAACGAACATTGTGCGGATAATATAACTGGATAAAGACAAAGTCGTTCTCCTCCTTTTCCATTATGCAATCGTCTTTTCTTTATCTTCACCGCTTAAATAGATTCGTGAATGATCATTCATTTTCCTTCCTGGCCATAATCATGAATGTGTGGATTTGCAAAGATTTTCTAGTCTAAAAGGCTGGTGAAAAACAACGGATTCGCTCGGTTTGGGAGAAATCGCAAGGAATTAAGTTGTGGCGCCGCAAGACTTTTCAATTTGAACAACAGTGTTGAAGAGCAATATTCCCTCTTAAATCGCCAGCCTTCTAAAAGGCTGGTGATTTAGTGAAAAGCCGCGGAAAACGGAATCTCTTCTCAAATTGAGAAGTCCTGTAAAATCAACGCTTCTCTTTCAGCCGAAAGCAACGGGTTCGGCGAAATCGGTCGTTTTTCACCAGCCCTCTAAAGGGCTGATGATTTAGTGAAAAACGCGGCTGATCCCGGTCGTTTTTTCATTTGAGAAACATTGAGAAATCAACTTTCATTTTTTGGAGAAATGCCGCTGATTGGCGTGCGACAGCCTTTTTTCACCGGCCTTCTAAAAAACAACAAGGCCCCACTCAAAAGCGTCATTCTTTTGATCGTTGATGATCCGTCACGAAAGATAAGAAAAGGCGTCCCGACCCTCTTGGGACACCCCCTGCTGTTTTCTGCTTTACACCGTCGGTTTTTCCGTTGTCACATACGTCCCAGCGATAAAATCGTGAATCGACCGTTTGTCTTCTCTTGCAGCTACCATAATCGCACTAATAATGAGACCAATGCCAAACGTGATAAAGTATACGAGTCCGCCAACGAACGAGCGCAAAAACATCGTGCCGACCCCAACTTTTCCGCCGTTGACTTTCGCAATCCGGATGCCAAGCATCCGCTTGCCGACCGTATATCCGTACCAAACAGCCGGAACGATTAATGCGTAAAGGATGTTCGCTAATGACGTAAACCAGTTCGTTTCCCAACTGCCAGTGATGAAATAGCCGATGATCGAAATCGGAATGCCAACGACAATCGCATCCAACAAGTTAGCCAACAGCCGCTTCCAAAATCCAGCCGGATTCGTCACCGCCATATGTCTTCCCTCCTGTTGCCTTTTCTATATTGTATTCGCAATCAACAGCGTAATTGTCTTTATTTTAACCTGAATTGTGGAAAGGAATCTATACTATAGTTTGGTGTTTGCCGCCATTATTGGGCGGCAGGAGTGAATGCGTCTTTTCACGATTCGTAAAAAAGATAGCCCAAAAGGCCATTTTTGCAACCGAGACACAGTTGGCTGCCGTGCCGTTTCATACATAAAGAAAAAGCAGCTTGTGAAGCGGATCGATCATCCGATATAGGCGGCTTTTCCCCTCGTTTAGCCAAGCTTGGCCACCACCGCCGAAAAATCGTCCGGAAGCGGCCCTTTTTGCGCAAAATGGCGGCGCAGATGGTCCAAAAGCACCTGCTCGTCCAATAAAATATGCGGCGTTAGCGCATCGCGGAACGCTTCAATCTTTTGCCGAACGGATCCCGTCCCCCCTTCAATCGCCCCGTCGGAATACAACACAAGCGTCGCCCCCGGCTCGTAGCGCAACCGGCCGCTGTCGACAAAAAGGCGCGGAAGCAGCCCGATCGGCGCGCAGCCGCGGTCCAACTCCGCCACCGTTCCGTCCGGTTGGAACAAAAACCCCGGCGGATGGCCGGCTGATGCATATTCAATCATCCGTTCCTTGACATCCACAAGAACATACACGGCGGTGAAATAATACGTCATCCGCCCGTTTTCATGGTACAACTGGCGCATATGGCGGTTCAACTCGCGAAACACTTCCGTCGGAACGATCCCTTTGCGGATGACGCCGTTTAAGAGCGAGCGGACCGACATGCAAATGAGTGAAGCCGCTGCCCCATGACCCATCACATCCATTAAAAAAATGCCGTACCGCTGTTTGTCGATCGGATACCAGGCGTACATATCGCCCCCCAGCTCCCGCGATGGGATGTACGTTCCGGCAATCTGGATTCCTTTGGCCGACAACGGCTTGCTCAACACGCGCTTTTGCACCTCGCGGGCCAGCCGCAAGTCATCTTTCATCGCTGCGATGTATGGGTTCTCATAAGTTGGACCGGCAAATAAAAACAAGTAAAAAGCGATTCCTCCATCATGGCCGGGCACAGCCCGCACCGTCGTCTGCCTGACATAGACCGAACCGTTTTTCCGCCGCCAGCGCACCCACCCCCTCCATTCTCCACTTTCCCCAGTTCCCGCTTGAATCACCTCATAAAGCCAGGCCTCGTAATAACCCGCGTAAAGCGTATGCAGCGGCTGACCGACAATCTCTACACCATGGCCAGTGATTTTTGTGAACGCCGGATTGACAAACTGAACGACAAACTGGCCATCGGTTACGAGCATCGCCTGTTCCATCGCTTTGTACACTTGTTCAGCGAGCTGCCGTTCATTCTCGTTTCGCTTTGCTTCTGTCAGATCAGCGACAACTCCGCTGACGAGCCTCACTTCCCCGAATTGGCCAAGCACAGGAAACGTCCGTTCAAGCACCCAGCGGACGGAGCCATCCCGCTGATTGATGATGCGATACGTTTGGGCACCCGCATCCGCCCCCGAAAGAAGCGACCATTTTCTTTCCGCCTTGGCGCGGTCATCCGGGTAGGACACTTTTGCCCATATGTCTTGATCGCGGTAAAAGTCGTCCGGAGGCAGGCCGTACAGCTGCTCGCATGATGACGAAATGAACAAGAGCCGCCTTTGTTCCGGCGCTGCGAGCCAATACACATAATCGCCCGGCCCAACGAATACATTCATTTTTTCCAAGCCGAGAAGCAACTCTCGCCACGCGAGGTGGTCATAACGTTGAACATGTTCCCAAAACCCATCCACCATAGAACGTCATTCTCCACTGAAATAATCCATGGCTTCCTTCTCTGTGGCAAATAGTTTGATAAACGAAGAAAATTTGACGATATGGAAAATTTCTGCAAGCGACCCTTCCACTCCGGCAATGACCAACTCTTTTTGTCGGGCTCTCGCCGCCATGACGCTGTCAGCGATGACCCCGAGTCCGGCGCTGTTAATGTATTTGACCCCCTCCATGTTGACGATCAATTGATCCGCCTGTTTGTCCAGCAACTTTTCCAGCGCTTGACGGAACGATTCGACATTGTTTAAGGTAATATCTTCTGCCCATGTCAGCGTGCAAATTGCCCCTTGTTTTGTCTCCATCTTGTTTCCTCCAATAGTCACTCTTTTTTTTTGCATTTGCACATGCAAAACAAGACGTTGTTTCCCGCTTGCTTCACGTATACATCGTCGACGATATGGGTGATCAGCTGCAGTCCCCTGCCGCGCGGCCCAGTGTTGACGACATCAGTTTGGGCTACGGAGAAGCATCCTCCTCGCTGTTTGACAATGATCATAAACTGTCTCGCATCAATTTTCCAAAATATCCTAAATGGCAGTTTTCTCGTTTTTTGACAATATTCATACGCATTCGTGCACGCTTCCTCTGTCGCGAGCCGAAGAAAAAGGCAATCGCGCGGCAAAAACCCCATTCTCTTCGCCAGTTCCTCGGTAATGTCCATCGCTTTTAAAATGTCCGCCGTTTTCACGATCGCCATCGTTCGGATCATGGCCTTGGGCTTCATCGGCATTCCCCTATCCTTGTTATGCTTATGCGCCGGCCAAAGCAACATGGCAGCTTTTCCACTATCCCACGTTCCAGCGCTGGGGAAAACGGATTCGAATGCTATTTTTCTCCTTTATTGTTCCATCTATCGAAAAATAGTTCTTATTTACTACAACTCATTATAATACAAAATGGGGTTCATTCCAATTTCCTACATCCAAAAAAAAAAGACATCATGGCACCCATCGTCCAATGATGTCCCCTTAGCAGCGCTGCCGGCGGTGGTTTAGTTGATACACAAGGGCGATCAACTGCGACCGGTCATTGACGCCAATTTTTTGAAAAATGTTCGTAATATGATTTTTCACGGTATGGACGCTAATGAACAACCGTTCTGAAATTTCGCGGTTGCTGCAGCCTTGAATGAGCAGCTCCAATACATCCATCTCCCGGGCTGTCAACTGCTCGGACAGCATGTCGATATTGACCGTCCCATCATTCCCACCGTGGGCCTTGCCGCTAATCATCATCGCACCAATCGCGGCCAGCGCCGTCATATACACTTCCGCCTCTTTCGCTTCCCTTCCTTTCTTTATATGAACGGCGAGAACGCCATAGCGGCCATCGCCGACGAAAAACGGCACTTCCATCACCGATTTGCCCTCGACATCAAGCAACGCCGGCACCTCGCTTTTCGCCTTCTCGCCGTGACAGCCATAGCGACGGCAGACATCATCCCGATAACGAACGGCCATTTCTACGTCCATCGCTCCTTCGTGGACAACGGCTGTTTGGCCATCGCTAGACCATACCACGCAGACGAAATCGCCGTAAGCGAGCTCCGCGGCGAATTCGGCCATCATCCGGATGATTTCTTCCTCGTTCTGCACCATACGCATGGCCCGTCCAATTTCCATCAACATCGAAAGGCGCATCAAATGGCGGTCCATTTTCATATCGGCCTCTGTACATTTAGCCAGAAGCAGCCAATGTTGAACGAGGGCGGAGCCGACCGAACGAAGCGCCGCTGGCAGTGAAGAGGCCGCCTCGCTGCCGATCATGACCCATCCTTCCATTGTTTTCCCGTACATCGCCGGATACGCAATCATCGCTTTCGGGCGGATGCCATGGCGGACAAAAAAGGAAAAGCGTGGATCCAAAGCGGCATCTTGAACGTAAACCGAACGAAGCGGCGGCTTCGAAGACGAAAGCGGCGGAAACAACGCATCGATCATCTTGCCGCGCAGCTTTCCGGCCTTTTCCCCGCTTGCCGCCGCCACCATCCATCCTTGCGGACACTTGGCGATATACAACGCCATATCGACGCGTTCATCGAACGCCCGCAACTCAAAAAGCAGCTTGTCCACGTCCGCTAGGGCGGAGCTGTCCGCAACCACTGCTTCGAGCCGTTTTCCGTATTCACAGCATTGCTGCTTGCGGCGCTCGCCGCTGATTAATTCCCCGCATATGACCGCCATCTTTTCTATATCTTTTAACTTCGCTTCGACTGCCCGCGCCGGCAGCGCCACCGATCGTTCGATGGCTGACACCCACTTTCCGCCGGCTGCCAGCGGCTGTTCGCAAATGAGCCATTTCGTCTCTTCCTCGATAAACACGCCCGCCCAAATCCAATATTCCGCCTTCTCATCGACAAACACGGGAGCGACGATGCTTTTCATGCCAAAACGCCCGACCGGTACGACCGATGGACGCTGCCATCCGTCAATAACAAGTTCTCGCGGGCAGAAAAACGATGGCGCTTCCCTTTCAGCTGCAAACAAAACGAGCTCCGCCAGCTCGGTCATATTCGATACTTTCGTCACGGGAGCGCCGTGATCATCGACGATAAGCATGCTCAACTCCGTCAATGCCGCGTATGCATCTTGAATATATTGCAACGATTCACGGATCACCACGCCTTCAACTCTCCTACAACTCGTTTTTACCCCTATCTATTATGGACAAATAACTGGCAAGAAATCAAGCTTTAACCCCCTGCGACAGCAAAAACAAACCGGCGCCGGCGGCCCGCACGAGATAGCGGGCGCCGCGCCGGAAAAGAGTTTTTGCGCCAAACAGAGCGCACCATCAAGAACAGGCCCAAGCATTTCGGGCAGCTTGGAAATGAACATCACCAATCGATGCACAATTCAAGAGCATGGAGACAATCAGCCAGTTGCCGCTTAATCTCCGCCAGCGCTTCCTCCGTCTTCGCTTCTGCGCGTAAGACGAGAATCGGCTGCGTGTTCGACGGCCGCACCAACCCCCAGCCTTCCGGGAACTGGATGCGGGCGCCATCGACGTCAACAACCGGATAGCGGCCAGCGAACCGGTTTTTCACCGCAGCAATGGCAGCTGGTTTTTTCTCTTCCGGACAAGCAACTCGCGTCTCCGGCGTCGCCGCGTACCGCGGCACATCGGCAAACCACTCGGACAGCGGGCGCTCATCGTGCGACAGTAATCGAAGCAGGCGCCCAGCGGCGTACAGTGCATCGTCATAGCCGTAAAACTCATCATTGAAGAACAAATGGCCAGACATTTCACCAGCAAACGGGATCTCCGGACGACGGCGCAACGTCGCTTTGACGTGCGAATGGCCGGTGCGATGGAAGAACGGTTTCCCGCCGAGCCGCTCAATTTCCTCAACAAGCGCTTGCGAACATTTCACTTCAACGGGCGCGTCGGCTCCCGGATAGCGCTTAAGAATCTCGCGCCAGAACAGCACCATCAGTTGGTCGCCCCAACGGATCGCACCCGTTTCATCCACAACCCCGATCCGATCACCGTCGCCGTCAAACGCGATGCCAAGATCAGCCTGCTCCTTGCGCACCATCTCAATCAAGGCCGTTAAGTTCTCCGGCACGACCGGGTCCGGATGATGGTTCGGAAACGTTGGATCGGATTCACAGTAAAGCGGGACGACATCGCATCCCCACTCTTTGAGCACTTGTGGCGCAATGATCGATGGGGTGCCGTTGCCACAGTCGACGACGACCTTCAGCTTGCGCGGACCGAGTTGGATTTTCTCCTTCAACATCTTGATATATGCCGGAGCAAGGTCCAACGTTTCCTCGCGCCCGCGCGCTGTTTCAGGCCGCGGCTGTTCCTGGCTGAGCCGCTCCATCGCCCGCCGCAACACTTGGATGCGCTCGCCATAAATTGTCGTTTTTCCCATGGCGATTTTAAATCCGTTCTCATCCCCTGGGTTATGGCTGGCGGTGATGATCATGCCGCATGAAATGTTCGTGTAGTATAAGCTGTAGTAAAACATCGGCGTCGTCGAAAGCCCAATATCGACGACATCGCAGCCGCCATCGAGCAGCCCATCTTTGAGCGCCCGATGCAAGCCAGGCGATGATAGACGATTGTCATGACCGACAACCGCCCTCTTCTCGCCTTCCTTTTGCATCATGTCGGCAAAGGCCCGTCCGAGCCAATACGCGAACGACTCATCGAGCTCCTCTCCGGCTCGTCCGCGGATGTCGTATTCTTTAAACACGTGTGCCGGCCATACGAACGGTTTCGTTGTTGACGTATTCATCGACAACCACCTCCACCGAAATCGATTGAGCGATTGCTGCTGTTAACAAGTACGACAATGTTGACTCCGCCCCCCGATTCGGGTTCGGGCCGTTCGGGCCAAGCCCGTCGCAGCAACTGCCGTCGCTTGGGTCGGCAAGCGGCGCGTTGCCGTCGTTTTGTCCGTAAAACCAAGCGAGGCAGCGGCGGACGACGCCGCGATAACGCTCGTCGTCCGTTGCCCAATACGCTTCGCGCGCCGCCAAAGCGAGCTTCATCACATCAAGCGGCTGTTGATCCCAATCGGCGCGGTAGCGGCGGCTGCACCAGCCGCGGTTGCCGACCGGACGGATGACACCTCCCGGTCCGCTCATTTTTTCAATAAGGAAAGCAAGGCTTTTTTCCGCCACTTCCTTCACCTCATCCCGAGGCGCGCGCCGATATGCCGTCCAAAGCGCCCACGGCAGCACCCCGTTGGCGTACGTCAACTCCGGCTCATACCAATACCAATCGTCGCCAGCATGCTCCCAATACGCCGCAAGCAGCCGCTGCTCAAGCCGTGCAGCCAAAGCTGCCACTTCCTCTTGATCGACGCCAAGCGGGCGTCCTTCTGTCAATAAGACGCCGCAAGTGGCCACCCCCCAGGCGACGCCGCGCAGCGAACGAAGCTCCCAAGCCGCCGGCATGGCCCGCCGCAACATATCTGCTGCCGCCTCGCGCCGCGCCGGATCGCTGAGGCGAACGTAAGCCAACGCCGTCGCCCAAAACGACCGCCCGAAGCAGTCGTCTGACGGCGTTTCCTCTTCTTTTGTCCGATCGAAGAAAAAGTTGTTATGGAACGTGCCATCATCGTTTTGCGCCCAAAGCAAAAACGCCAAATACCGGTCAAGCAAACGGTGCAGCCGCTCTTTCTCTCCTTTGTCTTCACATAGCGCCATCCATTCCAGGCACGCCCAGATGGCGCGGGCGTTGTCATCGGTCGAATAACCCTCGCGACGGCGCGGGATGCGGCCAAGGCTATGCTCAAGCAATCCGGTGTCGTCAGTCATGCGCTCGAGATGGTCGAACTTAATGACTGACGGTGCCAATGGTCTTCACCTCCCCACGTTTCGCGTCGCACATGCGCGCAAACAAGGCGACATGCTGTTCGCCGACGCGCGGCCAATGCGTGTTTGCCCCGATTTGGCGCACCTTTTCCTCCCATCGCTTCAGCGCCGCCTCGTCGGCCAACAGCTGCCCGAGCCGCTCTTCCCAGGCGGTCGTATCGCCATACGGCAACAACAGCTCTTCACAACCTTGCAACAAATCGCGCGCATGCTCATACGGCGTCGAAACGACCGGACGGCCGACGCCGACCGCATAGGCAAGCGTGCCGCTTGTGATTTGCTGCATGCCCGGGTACGGGGTGACGTATAGATCGCACGCCGTCAAATAATCGATCAATTCCTCTTCGCTGAAATACCGATCTTCCATGTAGACATGGAGCTCAAGCCCTAAACGGTGAATGAGCGATTTCAACTCCTCGCGATATGCTTCTCCTTCCCTCTTTTTCACTTCTGGGTGCGTCTGTCCGGCAATGACATACAGCGCTTCCGGCACCTTGCGCACAACGCCCGGCAATGCGGCCAAGACCGATTCAATCCCTTTGCCGCGGCTGAGCAGCCCAAACGTCAACATCACTTTGCGGCCGCTGAATCCGAGGCGTCGGCGAAGCGAATCGCGATTTTCGCTGCTTGGGCCTGGAGCACCGTGCGGAATGTAGACAATTTTTTCTTCCGGCAGGCCAAACGCTTTGACCAAATACGGAATCGCCTGCCGGTTCATGACGATGATCGCATCGCTTGCCGCCGCGATTTTCTCTTGAATCGGGCGATACGGCAACGGCGGGTCGGCAAACACCGTATGGAACGTCGTTACGAGCGGCTTGTTGAGCGCGGCGATGAAATCAAGAATGTATTCGCCCGCCTCGCCGCCGAAAATGCCGAACTCATGCTGCAATAAAACGACGTCGATGTCGCTTTCATTCACCCGTTTGGCCATCTCGGCATACGCCGCGCGGTTTTGCGCCGGAAGCGGCCAATACGCCGGGTTGTGGCGATAGGCGTCATCGCCGTCGCTTTCGTTGTACAACACGATGACGCGGTCGCCGTCGGACGGGCCCCGGACGCCGTCAATGCTTTGTCGCAAATGTTCCGTAAACGTCGCCAGCCCGCACCGCCGCGGCGGGTACGTGCTGACGTAGGCAATTCGAATCATGCTTGCACCGCCTCCTTGAACTGATTAATAATCGAATCTTCGAACACTTCTCCCGCCGGCGTCACCGTCCGATAGCCGAAAATGCTGTTTTGCAAACGGCTGCGGTCACGAATGACAGAGCGGTCCCAAACGATTGTCTGCGCGCAATGGACGCGGGCGCCAATTTGGCAGCGGTCGCCGATGACCGCATTTGGGCCAATGACAGCCTGCGGACCGATTTTCACGTGGTCGCCGATGAGCACAGGCGGCACAAACAAGACGCCAGACCCAATCTCCACGTTTTCACCAACAAACACGCCCGGTTGAATTTCACGTCCTTTGAGCGGAATCGGAAACTCCCGGCTCAACGCATCCCAATGCACTTGGCGGTAGCGGGCCGGCGTCCCCATATCACGCCAGTATCCGGTGCTGACGATGCCATATACACCGACATTCTTCTCGATCAGCAGCGGGAATGTTTCACGCTCGATCGACACTTCCCGCTCAGCCGGAATATAACGCATCACGTCCGGCTCGAAAATATACATGCCGGCATTGATGCGGTTCGATGGCGCTTCTTCGCGGCGCGGCTTTTCGACAAAGCGTAAAATTTGCCCACGATCGTCTTGTTCGACCACCCCATAGGAAGAAGGATCGTCTACTTCCGTTAAGACAATCGTCGCCAAACCGCCATGTTGACGATGGAAATCAAGCAGCGGGATCAATTGCGGCAAATGCACAATGTCGGCGTTAAACACGAGAAACCGTTCCTTCAGCCAGCGCTCGGCGTTTTTGATCGCCCCAGCCGTTCCGAGCGGGAACGGTTCGAGCGCGTATGTAATCTTGACGTTCCAGCGCTTCCCATCTTCGAAATAGCGACGGATCACTTCTGAACAATGATGTGCGGCGATGACAAATTCGTTGACTCCTTGGTCGCGAAGATGAACGATGAGGTGTTCAAGCCATGGCCGGTTCGCAATCGGGGCCATCGGTTTGGGGATGTTTTCGGTCAATGGACGAAGACGCGTACCTAATCCTCCTGCCAGCAACAATGCTTTCATTTCGTCATCCCTCCATATCTTTTTTCACAAAAATAGACACCTTTTTTGACGGATGAACGAGAAAATGAAAGTAGTTCATAGATTGCTAGCACTCGGCTGCGATGGTTGCTAATAATAATATACATAAT
Organism: [Bacillus] caldolyticus; assembly: GCF_003595605.1. Classification (NCBI taxonomy): domain Bacteria; kingdom Bacillati; phylum Bacillota; class Bacilli; order Caryophanales; family Anoxybacillaceae; genus Geobacillus; species [Bacillus] caldolyticus. The sequence goes on from NZ_CP025074.1 coordinate 1,584,635, forward strand.
ATTCCTCCTTCTATGCAAGCGAAATAATTGTCGGATGGTGTCGATGAGGAATGATTGATGCTTGCAAATTTCAAAACTTTCATTTTCTCGTTCTTCTTTTTCTTTGCGGTATAATGAGTATCGTTAATGCTATATATATGTGAGGGAGGAGGAGAATACGCCATGATTTCTTCATCATCTTTCCGTTACCATGTTGGCATTGCCGGTGCCGGCGCATTCGCTGAATTTCTCGCCGGCGCGCTCGCCCCGCTTCCTTCCTTCCATCTCGCCGCTGTCGCCGGGCGGACGGACGAAAAACGCCAGCGCGTCATCGACGCCTATCGCCGCCGTCAGGCACAGGCGGGCGACGTGCGCGAATACCGCGAAGCTGAAGAATTGATCGTTGACCCGCATGTTGACATCGTCATTCTCACCACCCCGCCGCATTTGCACGCCCCGCTTGCCAAGCGGGCGCTTGAGGAAGGCAAACATGTGTTGCTTGAAAAGCCAGGCGGCCTCACCGCCGAGGCGCTGCGGGCGAACATCCAGCTCGCCGCCCGCCAAAACCGGGCGTTGGCGGTCAATCTCGTCCTTCGCTACCACCCGCTCGCAGAAGCCGTCAAGCAACTCATCCACCGCGCGTTTCTTGGCCCAGTGGACTACGCAAGCCTTCACAACGCGGCTCACCGTGTCGCGGAAGGCCATTGGTTTTGGGACGAGCGGCGAAGCGGCGGCATCCTGATCGAGCACGGCGTCCACTTTTTTGAAGTCGGACGCGACTGGTTTGGCGAAGCGGCTTCCGCACGCGGATTCGCGTTGCGAGAACCAGACGGCACACGGCCGCGCGTCGGCGCTACGGTGATTCATGAAAGCAACGGCTGGCGCATCCCCGTCCATTATTACCACGGCTTTACGATGGACCCCGCCGCTTCGGAATCGACGCACTGGGACATTCATACGGCACGCGGGCGCATCGTGCTTGAAGGCTGGATTCCGACGCAGCTATCCGTCTCCGGCCTCGTCTCAACCGATGAGGCAGCGCATATGGACGCTTTGCTTGATGCCATTCCGAAACAACCGTCCTCCCGCGCCATCGAACAAGTCAGGCAAGCGGCCAACCGCCTGTTGCCGTCGGTTCCACGGTCAGACGCCCCGCGCATCCCGTACGAGCGCACCGTGGTGCTCTCGGACCGCCACGGGTGGTACGAAGCGATTGCCCAAACGCGCTTTCTTGATTTTTGCCGTTTGATCGAGAACCCGAGCTGGCGCGTCCTCGTCACCGCCGAAGACGCCGCCGCCGACCTCGCTTTGGCGGAAGCGTGCACCGTTGCAGATGAAGAAACCGATCCGCTCGGCATCCGTTAACACAACGAAACAAAAAGGAAAGGTGTCCCAAAAAGATCGGGGCACCTTTTTTGATTGCCGTATATAATTGTTAAAAAGCAATATATTGCGTTTCGCTTCTTGAACATCGCCCTTTGGCGTCAGACTCTTGGCGGGACGGTATCGTTCCCACCTTTTTAATTAAGAAGGACGGAACCTTTTCACCAGGCGCTCCGTATTCTCAACTGAAATCGATGACAAGGAGGAGAACTTGTTGTTCAAAAAACTGTTAAGTTCTATCGGCATCGGAGCAGCCACTGTTGATACGAAATTAGCGAAAGCGCAATATGTCCAAGGCGAAACAGTCGAAGGGATTGTCGACATTCGCGGCGGCAGCATCGAGCAGCATATCGACGAAATTTACTTAGCGTTAGTGACGACCTACCTTCGAGAAATCGATGATAAGAAACACGAGGAAAAAGCGGTGCTGGCAAGGTACAAAGTAAGCGGCTCGCTGACGATTGGGCCGAACGAAACGAAAACGATCCCGTTTCAATTCGCCTTGCCGTACGACGTGCCCGTCACGCTCGGCTCTTCGCGGGTATGGCTGCAAACCGGCCTTGACATTAAAATGGCGCTCGACCCGCAAGACCGCGACCATCTCGCCATCGAACCGCACCCGCTCGTCGCCGCGTTTCTCGAGGCAGCCCGCCAATTAGGATTCCGCCTCCACCATGTGCAGTGCGAACAAGCGCCGCGCTATTGGCAACGGCGGTTGCCGTTTGTCCAAGAGTTTGAATTCAAGCCGGCAAGTGGACCGTTCAAAGGCTGTCTTGATGAATTGGAAGCGATCTTCTTTTTGTCTGAAAACAGCGTAGAAGTCTTGCTGGAAATCGACCGCAAGGCACGTGGACTTTCTGGGTTGTTCGCAGAGGCGCTCGATATGGACGAGACGTTTGTCCGGTTCACATACGGCACAGGCGACATCCCGGCATTGCCGCAATTACTGGCAGATGCGATCCAGAAGTACAGTTAGACGGAAAAAACGAAAAGGGCCGTCCGCCATCTTTTTCCTTCCGCTTCTGAAGTTTGTAGGTGGGGCATAGGTTGCACATCTATCCCTGTAAATGATTTCTATTTGTTTCAAAAAAGGATGGCAAAAGCAATAAATCCCGTTTCTCCCTATCCGAGAAACGGGATTCCTTCCATCATGATCCCCGAACAAGCAACGCACAGCACTCGACATGGGCCGTATGCGGAAACATGTCCACCGGCTGGACGGTTTTCAATGTATAGCCGAACGAGACTAGCTCCGTAATGTCTGACGCAAACGTCTCCGGATTGCACGAGACATACACAACCCGCTCCGGCCGCGCCCGGCCGATTTTGCGCATCACCTTCCCGCCCGCCCCCGAACGTGGAGGATCCAAAAGCAGCAGCTCCGGCCGCCCGAACTGTTCCAACACTTCATCAATCCCGCGTCTTGCATCCCGAGCCAAAAAGTACGTATTATCAATGCCGTTGTCCTTCGCATTTCGCTTCGCCGACTCAATCGACGTTTCAACAATTTCAATGCCAGCTAACGCTTTGACCCGTTTCGCAAATGGCAGGGAAAACGTCCCGACTCCGCAAAAGAGGTCGATCATGTTTTCATGAGGCTGCGGTTTGCCCATCTCCAACGCCAGTTCAACCAATTTGGCCGCCTGCACTGGGTTTGTTTGAAAAAACGTATCAAACCAAAGGCGGTAGCGGAAGCCGCACAATTCATCGTAAATGAAATCACGTCCGGCCAACACATGGGTTTGTTCCGCTTGGGTGCGGTCCGCCCACGCCCGATTCTCGAGCCAAAGCAAACTTTTCACTTGCGGGAGCATTTTGGTGATCCGCTCCGTCAAATCGGCCGCCGCTTCTTTCAGATCCCCTTCCGGCGCCTCGGTCGCAAAGAGCGCCACCATCACCTCTCCTGTCGCAAACGACTCGCGCACCATGAGGTGGCGAAGCAGCCCTTCGTGGGTATCTTTGTGATAACCAGGCAACCGGTGATCGCGCGCCCAACGCGCCACCTCCATGGCCGCTTTGACGATCTTCTCGCCGGCAATGAGGCATGTCTCCAACGAAATGACTTGCCGGAAGTTCCCTCGCTCGTGCAGTCCAAGCAACCCTTCCGGAGAAAACGTAAACTCCATTTTATTGCGGTAATGCCACGGATGTTCCATGCCAATCGTATCGCGGACAACGCCAGGGTCAAATCCGTGCTCTTTCAAGAGCGTCTTGACATGCTCCGTTTTATGGCGCAGCTGCCCTTCATAGCGCCAGTGCTGCCAGACACAGCCGCCACAGCGGTCAAAGTGCGGACACGAAGGCGCAAGCCGTTCCGGATGCGGCTCGATCACTTCTTCCACTCGGGCATGGGCCCTCCGGCGTTTCGGCCAATCGATCAAAACCCGCACCTTTTCACCAGGAAGCGTGGACGGAACAGTGAGTTTGAGCTTTTTTCTCCTCCCTTCTTCTTCCTGCCAAACGACCGCTTGTCCCGCTCCTTTTTTATCCAACTGATGAATGTCCGTAATGAACGATTGTTTTCCGCTGTCTGTCAATGGCTTTCCTCCTTCCGAGATGAACGATGTTGTCACCCTTTATGTATTGTACACGATCAGCGGGCGAATCCAAAGCACCTTTCCGTCACGGCGTCAACCCCTCTTCTCTCCGGCGCGGCCTTTGGCGGGGATTTATCCCTTTCCGACCGGAAGCACGATTGATCCAAAACGGCCAGCACCAAAGTTGACTTTTCCTGAAGATATAACTATAATGGTTACAACGGTGGTGTTTTACGTGAAACAAATTAGCACACGATTTTCGATGGCCGTGCACATCCTTTGCTTGCTTGCGACCAGCCCGGCCGATTGCACCGGAGATTTCATCGCGCAGAGCGTCAATACAAACCCTGTCATCATCCGTCGAATTATGGGCATGTTAAAAAAAGCGGGGTTGGTTGACGTCCGCCCCGGAGTCGGCGGCGCTTCGCTACGCAAACCTCCCGACCAAATCACGCTGTTAGACGTGTATCGGGCCGTCGGTGTCGTGGAAACGGATCAACTGTTTCGCATCCATGAACATCCGAACATTCAGTGCCCGGTCGGGCGGAATATCGAGGCGGTTCTGCAAGCCGAACTGAAAGCGGCGCAGGCGGCCATGGAAGAGCGGCTTTCGCAAACGACGATCAGCCGGCTGATCGCTCAATTTCAATAATAAAAGCTCTTAACAGGGCTTTTATTTATACATCGGTTGTAACCAAACTGGTTATAACAAAACAAATGAGGAGGTCTAGGCGTATGAACATATTAGTCACCGGGGCAACCGGAAAATTAGGAACGAAAGTCGTCGAAACGCTGTTGAAATCCGTGCCGGCTCACCAGCTGGCCGTCAGCGTCCGCCAGCCGGAAAAAGCCGAACATCTTCGGGCCCGCGGAGTCGACGTTCGCCATGGCGATTTTGACCGCCCCGAAACGTTGGAGACAGCCTTTCAAGGGATTGACCGGCTGTTGATCATCTCCACCGACGGAGACAACGAAACAAGAATCCGCCAGCACACAAATGCCGTCAACGCCGCCCAACGCGCCCAAGTCGGATTCATTGCGTACACAAGCCTGGCGAATGCGAATGAAAGCCGGCTCGCCTTGGCCGAAGTGCATCGGGTGACGGAAGAAGCCATCGCAAACACCGGCATTCCGTACTCCTTTTTGCGCAACAACTGGTATTTGGAAAACGAAATCGGAACCGTTCAAGCCGTCCTCGCCGGGGCGCCTTGGGTGACATCAGCCGGGACAGGCAAAGTCGGCTGGGCCCTTCGCCAAGACTACGCCGAAGCCGCCGCTGCCGTCCTCGCCGGAGATGGCCATGAAAACACAATTTACGAACTTTCCGGCCCCCTCATGACCCAAGAAGAACTCGCCGCCGCCCTCGGCGCCGTCTTAGGCAAAGACGTGCCGGTGCAACAAGTCAACGATGCTGCCTATGCTGATATCATGAAAAAGGCTGGTTTGCCCGATCCGCTCGTGTCGTTTCTCGTGGACATTCAACGCGGCATCCGCGAAGGCTCCTTAGAAATCGAAAGCAACGACTTTGAAAAACTGCTCGGCAGACCGGTGACGCCGATTCACGACGCGCTGGCCCAACTTGTTCGTGACCTAAAGGGAACAACCCATTAATTTCCACAAAAACCGGCCCTGCGGCCGGTTTTTTTACGAAACAAACTTCCTCCCCCTCTCCCCTTTTCCATCTTCCCGACCGCCATCCCCGTCAGCTCATCAACCGTTTCGTCATCATCTCCTGTTTCCAACTTTTTTTCAATATCTGCTTTGCCTAACAGGATTCCAAAGCGGCCATTCCCAGGATGCCGGACGCACAAAAACGGTGTCCCGAACGCAGCGGGACACCTCCAACTCTACAACGTATGATGGCTTATAACGCTTGTTCCTTCTTTTCGTCCACTCTCGTATACCCATTTTCCCAAAATGTCGCGTTCTTGATCCCGTATTTTGACGCATTGAATTCCGGATCCTTGCCTTGCTTCAGCTGCTCCTCATAATCTTTTAGCGCAATATAGGCCGGTTTAAACAACAACAAGATCGCGATCAAGTTGAGCCACACCATGATGCCAAGCCCGATGTCGCCCATCGCCCATGCCGTTGTCGCCGTTTTGACCGTTCCATAGAAAGTGGCGGCCAAAAAGATCACTTTGAGGGCAAAGAAGGCCGTTCCCCTCTTTTCACCGCGCACAAGATAGGCGAGGTTCGTCTCGGCAATATAGTAATAGGCGTACATCGTGGTAAAGGCGAAGAAGAACAGAGCGATCGCGATAAAGGCCGAGCCAAACCCCGGGAAGAGGGTGTCCACCGCCGCTTGCGTATACCCTGCGCCCGGTTCTACCCCTTCAAGGTTGACGACAATCGGCTCCTTGGTTTTTTCATTAATGACATTATACTGGTTAGTAAATAAAATCATCAGTGCCGTCGCCGTCACGACCAAGAACACGTCCAAATAGATCGAAAACGCCTGCACAAGCCCCTGCTTCGCCGGGTGGGACACTTCCGCCGCCGCTGCCGGGTGGGCGCCCGTCCCTTGCCCCGCTTCATTCGCATAAAGGCCGCGTTTGACCCCCCACATCACCGCCGAACCAAGAATGCCGCCAAACACTTGATCAGCGCCAAACGCGCTTTTGAAAATCAAACCAAACACATCCGGGACTTTCTCAATATTGGCCGCAATAATGGCAATCGCGACCAACAAATAGCCAACTGCCATAAACGGAACGACAATTTCCGCCGTTTTGGCGATCCGCTTCACTCCTCCAAAAATCGTAAAGCCAAGAACAGCGATCACGAAAATTCCCGTCACCAATTTCGGAATGCCAAACGCATTCGAAAACCCATCCGCGATCGAATTCGCTTGAATCCCCGGCATCAATACCGCCATGGAGAGAATGATCGCCCCGGCAATCACAACCGCAAACCATTTCCAGCCAAGGCCTTTTTCAATGTAGAACGCCGGACCGCCGCGGTATTGTCCGTCTTGTTCCTCTTTATAAATTTGCGCCAGCGTCGACTCGACATACGCCGTCGCCGCTCCGATAAAGGTGATCACCCACATCCAAAAGACCGCGCCCGGCCCCCCGTACGCAATCCCCGTCGCCGTCCCAGCGACGTTCCCAACGCCAATGCGGCCGGACAACGACATCGTCAACGCCTGGAAAGAAGACACCCCGGCCTCAGAGCCCTTCCCCGTCGTCACAAGCCGGATCATCTCTTTCACGTGGCGGATTTGCAGGAAGCGGGTGCGAATGCTAAAATACAAACCACAACAGACAATAAAAGCAATTAAGAAAGGGCTCCACAGCCACCCGTTCACCGTTTCCACGAGCTTTTCAATCAATCCAATCCCTCCTATGCCAGCTGATTACTTTTGTTGTATAACACATAACCAAATAATATTATAAATACTACACACTTCTGCTTCAATAATTTTTTTATATATCATTCTTTTCTGCATTTTCTTTATATTTCCTGCGCTTGTCCTCGTGTAGAAAAATGAACGACTTTCTTCGCTTTTTTAAAAATAACTTTGAAGCCCAAAAATGATAGATGAGGCAAGACAGAGAAATCCGCCTCGAACGATCCCCTAATGCCAGTCCTTGAGGCCTTTAAGCACGAGTCCCATCTTCTCCGAATGATTCCCTCCCGAAGCGCCGCAAACGCAAAGCCGAACACACAGAACAGCGTGTTCGGCTTTGGCTTTCCGTTACATATAACCGATGAGAAACACGACAAAACCCGCTAATCCGACCGATGCTATGAAGAGACCAAAGGCGATCCGTTTGGCGGCTTTGCTCTTTTGGACAACGCCATACACGAACAACACGATCGACATGATCAACAAAAGCAAAATGAGAGACGAAATGCTCACGTTCAGCGCTCCTTATCATGCACTGCCACTTGTGGTGAAGAGCCTATTCTTTAACTTTTAGCAATCGCATGCTGTTTAATGTTACGAGTAATGTTGCTCCCATATCGGCAAATATCGCTAACCATAGCGTTAACCAACCAGGCACAATTAACAGTAATGACAATGCCTTAATCCCTAAAGAGAAAGTAATGTTTTGCTTAATAATCGCTAAAGCTTTGCGGCTCAATTTAATCGTATATGGCAATTTGCTTAAATCATCAGACATTAAGACAATATCGGCTGTTTCTAGGGCTGTATCGGTTCCAGCACCACCCATTGCCACACCAACGGTTGAAGCTGCAAGAGCTGGTGCATCGTTCACACCATCTCCAACCATCGCCACGCTTTGATGCTTGTCACGAAGCTCTTTGATGAAATTCAGTTTATCTTCTGGAAGTAAATCGGCTTTAATATCGGAAACGCCGACTTGTTTTCCGATGGCTTCGGCTGTTCTTTGGTTATCCCCTGTCAACATTACCGTTTTTTCAATACCGACTTGATGAAGTTTTCGAATAACCTCTTTGGATGATTCTCTTATTTCGTCTGCCACGGCAATTAACGCCAGAATTTCTTTTTCCGTTCCTAACGCCATGACCGTTTTCCCTTGTGTTTGAAGGGTTGTAATTTGTTCTTTTATTTCTGATTGGATGCCATTTGGAAGAAGTTCTTCAAAAAGACCTGGACTTCCGACATAATACATTGCGTTATTTACTTTGGCTTTGACCCCTTTACCTGTAATGGATTGGAATTCTTCAACAGATAAATCATTAAAATTCAATCCATCTTCTTCTGCTTTTCTTATAATGGCGGAAGCAAGTGGATGTTGTGAGCCTTTTTCAATGGCTGCTGTAATGGTCATTAGTTCATTTTCATCGCCATTATAAGTGACCACATCGGTGACGGAAGGAACACCTTTTGTTAATGTTCCTGTTTTATCAAAAGCGATGACTTTTAGAGATCCTGCTTCTTCTAAATAGATGCCACCTTTAATTAACACCCCGTTTTTCGCTGCATTTCCAATGGCGGTTACAATCGCAACAGGAGTGGAAATGACCAGCGCACACGGACAACCAACCACTAATACAGCTAGACCCCGATAAATCCATTCGCTCCAATCAGCACCCATAAATAATGGCGGAATAACGGCTAGTAAAAGAGCAAAAATGATAATGGCTGGTGTATAGTATTTGGCAAAACGATCTACAAACGCTTGAGAAGGCGCTCGTTCTGCTTGAGCTTCTTCCACTAAATGGATGATTTTCGAAAGGGTTGTATCTTCCACTCGTTTTGTCACTTTTACTTCCAATAAACCTTCTTCATTCAATGTTCCTGCAAAAACTTCATCACCAACTGTTTTCGCTACGGGAACACTTTCCCCTGTAATGGCAGCCTGATTTAATGTAGATGTACCCTTGATGATGATTCCATCCATCGCTAATTTCTGACCAGGCTTTACGATCATAATATCTCCGACTTGAATATCGTCAACAGGGACCATCATTTCTTCATTTCCGCGACGAATTAATGCTTCTTTTGGAGCAATATCCATCAACGATTCAATGGATTGACGAGCTTTATCCATGGAATAACGCTCTAAGGCTTCGCTAATGGCGAATAGAATAACAACCGTTGCACCTTCTCCCCATTCACCAATCGCTGCAGCTCCTAAAATCGCCACTGTCATCAGCGTATTCATATCAAAATTCAATCGAACTAGGTTTTTGAAACCTTTTATAAATAACGAATATCCACCGATTAAAATTGCTGCAGCATATCCAATTGTCGCAAAGATATGCTCTTCTCCGTATTGCTTCCCTAAAAACCAACTGATCACAAGCAAAACGGCGGAAATATACACTTTAATGTTCTCTTTTTGCTTCCAAAAAGGTTCACGCTTGACTGATTTTTCTTTATCTTCCCGAACCTTTAAGTTTTCAAAAGCTCCTGCTTTTTCTAATTCTTCGATGGTTGTTGTACCCCAAACGGTAATTTTAGATGCTCCAAAGTTTACTTTAGCATCTTGAACACCTGGCAATGATTTTACATTATTTTCAAACTTTGCCGCACAGTTTGCACAAGTAAATCCTTGAACACGGTAGGTTTTCGCTTCTGATTTAGATAATTTTGCTTGTTGTTCAGACACGGACTTTCACCTCTTTCTCATGTACTAACGCAATCATGATTAACTGCTTAATATGGTCATCATCCAGCGAATAAAATGCTAGCTTTCCTTCTTTTCGATACTTTACAATCCCTTGTTTATAAAGAGTCCGTAAATGATGGGAAGTGGTTGCAACAGAAGCCCCAATGATATTGGCAATATCACATACACATAACTCTTTATCTTGGCAAAGTGAATAGACAATTTTTGCCCTATTTTCATCTGCCAGTGCTTTAAACAACAGGACAACACTGGATATATCTTCTTTTTGCAATTCCCCTTGTATTCGATTGACTTTTTCTTCGTCATAACAATAAATTTCACATGTATCTTTCTTACTCATTCATTATCCCCCTTTCATATTCAAATTTCCGTTTGAATATATTATACCCCATTTCTTTTATTATTCAAGTATTTATTTGAATGAAAAACAAAAAAAGAATGGATGTAAATTAGCACATTATTTCAGAATCCCTTTTTCAAATTATTTCGGACGGATTCGGAAATAATGTGCAAAATCTTTGCGAATTATTCCAGGTTTTGCAGATTATTTCCGAACATTTGCACATTATTTCGGATGATTAACTAGAATGAGGATGGATCGGGATGAAACATAACAGGGGCCGATCAGCCCCTGCTGTGTCAGTACCCCATTTCTTCGGCTGCCATACGCACAATGTCTTCGTCAATCATATGTTTTTTTAATTGAGCGCCGTATAACAGGCAAGTGGTGGCGAGGTTGTTGATGATCCGCGGCCACCCCTGCGACTGCAGGGCGATCGCTTCTAAGGCAGCTGGGGTAAAAATCGGGTGTTTCGCCCCCGCCTGTTTCAGGCGGTGTTCGATATATCCTACCACTTCTTCCTTATCAAGAGGCCCCATCTGGTATCGCATGATGATTCGTTGGTGAAGCGGACGGTGTTGATTCAAGCGTAGTTTTGCCTGTAAATGGGGCAGCCCCGCCAAAATCAAGACAAACGGATTTGTTGAGTCCATGTGAAAGTTGAACAGGATCGCGATATCCTGCAGAAAGGCATCCTTCGCTAAATGCATTTCATCGAGGATGAACACTGACGTTACCCGTTGTTCATGATACAAGCGCTCGATCCCTTGTTGGATTTGATAAAACAAGTCGACCTTGCGGTATTTCGGCTCTTCCCCGAGCCCGAAGGCAAGGCCGCGATAAAAGTCCATCACGCTTCCCGTTGACAATGGAAAATAAACGACGTGATACAGTGACGGATTCAGGGATTCCTTAAACGCCCGAAGGGCGAATGTCTTGCCGGCCCCTGGTTCACCGATCAATAGCCCGATCCCTCTTGTTCGTTTCACGTAGTCCAAAGCGGCGAGGGCCTCTTGATACGAGGCCCCTTGATAAGCCTCTGGTGGATTCGTCTCCTTCGAAAACGGCTCTCGGGAAAGGGAATAAAACGTTTTATACATCGTTTTCGCCTCCCTCTACCGGAACCGCCGCAAACGGTGACCGATGGCGTTTCACATAGGCATTGTCCTCGAAGCGAACAAGGACCGCTTCGGCGACCCGTTGACCGTCTTCGTACACATACACGCCTTGTTCATCATAACGGAGTTCGATCGATTGTCCGATGAACCGGGGCGGAACTTCATACAGCTGCTTGTTCAACGTGACCGTACCATCGGCCTTCACTTTACGGTATTCGCGTTTCAAAAAGATCGAGTCGAGCCAATCCGAATCCTCGACGAACGACACCAAATGGACTTGCGATTGAAACACTTCATGTGGCGTCTTCCCGTTCAACGAGGCATGCGGTTTTCGATGGTAATCTTCCTCCAACCACTTCCAAAATCGCTCGTTTAGCTCTTCGAGCGACTTCGGTGAATTCATTTCGAGCAACGGGTAAAACCGCGTCTGTACGGTGCGGAAAAATCGTTCGATTTTCCCTTTGCTTTGCGGATCGTACGGCTGGGTATGGATCAAGGTGATCCCTAACTCCGCGCAGGCGTACTGCAAGGGTTCCGCCCGATAAATCTTGCCGTTATCCGAGTAAATTCGCTTCGGCTTTCCGTATCGAAGCAGCGCTTCCTTGGTTACGATCCGCAACCCGTCAAATTTCTCGGAAGAGAAAAACTGAGCGTACGGCACGACCCGCGAGCAGTCATCGATATAGGCAATCAAAAACGTTTTTTGCGTTTTGCCATTCACGCGAATCAACGGGCCATGGGACAAATCACCTTGCCAGAGCTCATTGACCTGATCGTACGCGAATCGTTTTCGTTCAGGAATCGGTAAAATTTCTTTCCCCACGAGGTTGTATTTTTTTAAAAGTCGGTATATAGTGAAATAAGAGATGGATTGGATTTCCCCCTGCTCGATAAGGTGTTGGTAAAACACCGTCACGGGTGAACATATCCCTGTCAAGTAGACAGTGTGAAAAATACCCACCTTCTTCAGCTGCTTGTTAGGATAGTGGAATGAGGAAACGTTGTCAAGGAAAGCACTTGACAACGTCTCCTTCATTCCACTTCATCGTTGGCAAGCTGAAGAAGGAGACATTCTCAGCCGTTCGTCTGCTAGGCTGCTTGGGCAATTCGGTATTCCACTGGGCTGAGGTAGTCTAGTTTTTTCTGGCACCGTTCATAATTATAAAAATACATGTACTGATCGATCGCCTCGATCATTTCCTCTTCCGTTTCAAAGGTGGGAAGGTCCACCATTTCCGATTTCAAATGCCCGAAAAAATTTTCCATGCAGGCATTGTCTAAACAGTTTCCTCTTCTGGACATACTAGGAATGATATGATGAGCCTTCAGCAGTTGATGGTACTGGCGGGATGTGTACTGGGAGCCTTGATCGCTATGGAGAAGGACTCCTCGCGCATCCCGTTTTTTGATGGCATCCTTGACCGTTTCGATCACCAATTTTAAGTCATTCGAACGACTGATGCGATACGCAATGATTTCATTGTTGTACAAATCTTTAATAGCAGACAGATACAAATAGGTTCCTTGAAATGGCACATAGGTAATATCCGTCACCCATTTTTGGTTGGCTGCAGTGGCCGCAAAATCACGGTTTAACACGTTCGACGCTACGATATTCTCCTTTCCCGCTTTATACTTCGGCTTTTTTCGACGGATTTTGGCCTGAACCCCCAACTCTTTCATCAGTCGGTACACTCGCTTATGATTCACGGTCTTCCCATAATTTCGTTTGATCCATGCCTTCACGCGGTAGTATCCATAGATCCCATTGACCTTTTGATGGCATTCGAGGATCATTTGTTTGATTTGTTCATTTTCCTTTTGCTTCTCTGTGACGATTCCCTGCCGGTTCACCCATCGATAGTATCCACTTCTTGACACACCGGCCAGTTGGCATAGCCAGGCAATCGGATAGGTGTTGGATAACTCCTGAATGATCGAGAACCGCTCTTTCGGTTTCACCTCCTTGCCAGCTCTCGTAACTTTTTTAAATAATCATTCTCTGCTTTCAGTCTTCGATTCTCTTCCTCTAAACTGCACTCTTTTTTTCGAGGCCTTCCCTTGAATGGAGACTTGGATGTCCCGCGCCGTTCTTCGAGCCCTTTTAGACCATGTTCATGGTAACGTTTTACCCAAAGTCTGATCGTTTTCGTGCAGGGAATCCCTAACTCTTGGCATATCCGCTTATATCCCCATCCTTCTTCGATGTACATCTGGACAGCCCTCCATTTAAACTCCACGGAATAAGTGGTCTTCCCTTTCGGTGTTTGCTTGGTCTCGAACATAAACAAATCCCTCCAGTGTTTTTAATGACAGTATGGGCATTTTCCCAACTGTCTACACTAGAGGGATAATATCAGGGCATGTGGGGGTGTTTTTTTCTCAGGGCTAAAATGTGATCCTCTTCTTCAGGTGACAGCCTCCGGGAATGGCCACGGTCCGACCGTCGTTTCGGCTTCAGCGCCTCAAAGCCCCCTTTTTTGTACTGCGTGCACCAGTCGAGGATCGTTTTGGCGGCGATGCGTTTCTCTCCATGGTGGGGAACTTGATGGATCCGTTCCGCTACTTCCTTCAAGTACGTTTTTGGATCGACTTGTCCATTCACCAATGGAGCGATCAATCCATACCGAAATAAAGCGATCTCCTGTCTCATCGACTCATTCATTTCGATCTCCTCCTTCGTTCATCCCATTCTAGGACCTTATCGGTCCATCCTGTCTCTATCCTATCGGATCATTCCCCCGACCGTCGAGAGGAAAGGTTTGTGGAATCTATAAATGATTCCATATAAGGGGATATAAGTAAAATCAGGAACTGAATGTACGTGCAAAAAGATGCGTCGATCGGTGCTCCCATATCTCTTGGATGACGAAAAAGAGGCCGATCTCCTCCATCGTCTGGATCCACCATAGGGCTCGTTCTCTCGCTTGGGCGATGGCAGGACCAATTTTTCTCCAGCGCTCCGCAAAAAACCAATGAAGGTGGTTCAAATTTCGGAATAAACGTCGGACATAAAATAAAACCCCTTCATCCGTAGGAAGGAGTGGAGCCTCCTCCATCCCCCGTTTCGGAGTCAGGCCCAACCGTTCTTTCACCACTCTCCATATGGTGGGCAACGTATACTGAAAATAAGGGAGAAGAAATGAAGGCAACACGGCCACCGTCCTCCTGCACTCCGGGCAGCGATACCGAGCGATCCAAATGCGATAAGACTGATGCGACGTCACGGCATTTCGTTCGTAGTACCCATGGCGATAAAGAGGGCGTTTTGCCTGGCAATGAGGGCACCGCTTAAGAAGGGGAAAGTCGTTTTGTTTTCCCCGCTGGGCATATGTCTGGACATCGACCTGAAAGTCATGAAACCGAATCACGTCCTCGTCCCCCCTCTGGAAATCACCCATGTCCCATTCCGAAATAATTCACAAAAAATTTAGCACATTCTTTCGGAAAGGGGGAGAGGGATATTCCGAAGGAATGTGCAAAAAAGAGTCTTTTTTGTGCGGAAATAAAGTGATAATTTACAAATGGAATTTAAAAAAATCAACCCAATATTTACCGTGCGATTCATTTAATTAGCTACATCAAAAAATTCTATTGTAACTATTCACTCCGATAGTAGTATGTAAAGAAGCGCAACACAAATAGGGCATCCCCGTAATAGAAAATGCCCTAAGTGGTAGAAAGAACACGATCGAGCGTTTCGCCTGTCAACAGAAGACATAACGAATCCCACACGTTTTTTTCGTGTTTCGTCAGTGTGGAAACGATGCTTCTTGTGATACAAAAAGACTGGGCGAATGTTTC
The DNA here is from genome assembly GCF_003595605.1 of [Bacillus] caldolyticus. NCBI lineage: Bacteria > Bacillati > Bacillota > Bacilli > Caryophanales > Anoxybacillaceae > Geobacillus > [Bacillus] caldolyticus. The sequence goes on from NZ_CP025074.1 coordinate 1,599,864, forward strand.
TTCGCGAAACGTACCCGAAATGTTCTCTTTGACTTTAACCATGCGAAGATCGCGTTCGGCTTGGTTGTTATCAAAGGGAACATGTACTTCACGTAAGAAACGCAGCGCTTCTTCCTTTCGTTTTTGAAGGCGTCGAACAAAAGCGAGTGCTTTTTCGGAAGAGGTGTCATCGTTTCCAATCGGTGCTGTGCTTTCGCTAGGATACGATCATACACTCGTTCCCACCGTCTCGCTTCTTCTTCGGAAAGTGCACCGTGATGGGCTTTGACGGCTTGCTTGGCGGCTAACAGAAACGTGGTCATGCGCATCGCCCACGTATGCCCTTGTTCGATGAATCCTTTTAACTCACGCAAATGGTGGGCATGACAAAGGGCATGGGTGGCATGTGTGTATTTCGGATACGTACCGAACGCATCGTGCATCATCGTCCCTTCATATCGGGGAAGAATCCCGATATCATCGGTCGCTTTTTTTCCACGAGAAGCGTGAGGAGCCAAGTATGTATTATTTCGATGTGCACGCGACATGAACAACAGTGCCTGGCACCGTTCGCTAATGAGCATCGCTAGTAAGAGAAAAACCGCAGTGCTGCCAATAAGGCAACACGGCGGTTTTTCATTTTAATACTTTTTCGATGATTTAATTCAGGACGTATTTGAACAGCGAATCGATTTTCTGATCGCTCTCCAATCACCTGTGCAACATCATTGACGTGGGACAAAGAGGGACACAACATAGTTGAACAGCACCCGACACCGTTCGCTAATCTCCCAACCGCTCCCGTACTTCCTCCTCTGTCATGTCGAGAATATGGGCAACGTCTGTTATACTCATTCCTTTTTCGACCATTTTTCGAATCGTTTCATTTTTCCCTTCTTCTCGACCTTGTTCTAATCCTTCTTTCAATCCTTCTTGTCTTCCTTCTTCCCGACTGCCGCGAATGTTTGAGAGTTGATCAAGGAGCCATTTCAGCCGCATTTCGTATGCGTAACGGTTTTCGGGGTCGACGCTTAAGTTTTGCCATTCTTCTAGCGCTTCTAAAATGTCTTGTTCTGTCATGGCTATTCCCTCCAATTCACGAAACATCTCTTCATCCATTTTTTTCGTTCGTCCATCGACAGCCGACAACATCGTTAGCCATGGCCATTCCGGTGACTGTTTCACTTCTCTCCGATATTTCTTCCATTTTACCATAAATTGTGACAAGTCGAGTACATGAAATTCAAGGTGATGGCTCCAAAGAAACTGTTCTTCGTCTTCACGAATGTGAAAAACGGTATGGAAGCGATCTGTTTCATGTGGGAAAAGGGGATAATTTAAGATGGCGATCATAATCGTTGGAGGGAGGTAATGAAAATTGGAAATCGGGTGGCTCATTTTTTATGTGATCGAACCGTTGAAAAGTGGCTCAATTTTAGATTATCAAATACATGGATATTTGCCGAACCATTTCGACTCAATATGGGCTATCTACACAACATTTATACTCGTTTCGTTCTATATGTATAAGAAATAGAAGGCACCTTTGAGATGCTTCACTCTCAAAGATGCCTTAACACCAAAGAAAAACAAAATATATTGAAACGTTAGCAACAACACCCAACGGCTAACTAGATACCACAAAGAACGCTTTTGCTACGCCCCCACAATATCTTCTGAATTTCTGTTAATCTCATCGATAATGCGAATAATCTTCCGCGCGTCGTCCATGTTGTCTTGAAAGAGTTCAACAATGCTGCCGACGGTTTTAAACGGTTCTTCCTGCAGCACCCGCTTGTCCATAACCCCGTTTTTCACAAAGTAATCGACGATCAATTTGACAAAACGGCTTTGTTGGATGTTCAACCGCTCGCTTGATAAAAATTCGGAAAACGCTTCGTTGGCGGCCTGCGGGTCAAGGCCGACAATTTGACGGACAAGCTTTGTAATCGGCGTGTCTCCGAATTCTCTTTTATAATCTTCCTGTGTGCCAAGCTCATTCCAAAGAATATGCTCCAACGTTTTTAAGTCTTGGACGGTTAGCTTTTTATTATTTCGCAACTTGTAAATAGCCATCTGATCGCGGTGTTCGTGCAGATAATGTTCAACCTTTTTCCGATAATTTTTCAGATCATTGACATTAAACATCGGGCCGTTTTCTTTGACTTCTAAAACTTGGTCTTTAAAGTTCGTATAGTAAATTTTTTGCGTTTCTTTTTCAAGGAATTTGACTAAGTCACGCAACGCTTCGCGAACGGCTTCCAATTCGAAAATATCGGCTTCGCTCCAAAACTCTTCCGTCTGCACCTTTTCGATGATATATTTTTGTTCCACCACTTGAGGAATCGAACCGAGCTTCGATAACGCCTCTGCGGTGCGAATCACACTCCGAATCGGCTTTGTGGCATTTTTCGTTTGCAGCTTCGCCAGCTCAATCGTATACATAAGCAAATCAAAACGTTTCGCCAATTCATCATCATTCAACGGAACAATCAGCGGCGAAATGTGTTCTTTAATTTCATTTACATCCATCGCTGTTAAGGAATCCCACTTGGCTCGGTTTTTAAACTTGTGTACGTATTGAATATGTTGGCGTACACGGAAGTTTTCTTCGTTTAACTTATTGATTTCCGCCAGCACCTCGTCAATCAATTCATTGCGATAGGCAATATACTCTTCTTCTTGGTACTGTAAATGCTGCAGTTCTTTAATGATTTCGATTTTGGCATTAAATAGACGCTCCGTTAAACTTTCCACCGCTTTTCCTTCAATTCCTTTCGGATTTTCCCGGAAAAACGCAAAGTTGCCGCAATAGTCAAAAATAAGGAAATGCGTTTTATCTTGTCCGACTCCGAATAAGTCTTTGCATAAACGGGTTCCACGCCCAATCATTTGCCAAAACTTTGATTTGGAGCGTACTTTCTTGAAGAACACAAGGTTGACGACTTCCGGAATATCCACTCCTGTATCGAGCATATCAACCGATACAGCAATCTGCGGCCATTTGTTGCGGTCGGAAAAATCATCGATTAATGTTTGGTAGTAGTTCACGCTGTAATCAATGACCCGTGCAAAGCCGCCCTTGTATTCAGGGAACAATTGATCAAAGCGCTCCACAATCCGTTCCGCATGGCGATGGTTTTTTGCAAAAATAATCGTTTTGCCGAGTTTGTCCCCGCCTTCGACGCGAATTCCTTTTTCCATTAAATCTCTCAGCACCGTATCAATCGTATCATCGTTGAACAGCCATTCGTTTAACGCGGTACTGTCAATATCCTCGCCTACTTCATCATCAAACGTTTCTTCATACCGCTCTTTTTCTTCATCCGACAACTCATCGTAATGAATGCCATCTTCCAAAAATTTCAACTTTGTCTCAATGGTGCGGTAATCGACTAAATAGCCGTCTTGCACCGCCTGGTCCAACTCGTACGCATACGTCGGCACGCCGTTTTCCAAATCAAACACTTCATACGTATTGCGGTCAATGTCATCTTTCGGCGTGGCGGTCAGCCCGAGCAATATGGCATCGAAATAGTCGAAAATGGCTCGGTACTTCTTGTAAATGCTCCGATGCGACTCGTCGATGATGATGAGATCAAAATGCCCGACCGTAAAAAGCCGTCTGCCGTCTTTCCGCTTCGCTTCGTCAATCGCGTTCATCATCGTCGGGTACGTCGAAAACACCATGCGACTTTCCTCTGGATTGTCTTTGTTATCGAGCAAATTGCAAAGTGTCAAGTTCGGCAACAAATGGCTAAAGCTGTTTTTGGCTTGCGTTACAAGCGTTTTGCGGTCCGCTAAAAACAAAATATTTTTTACCCAATTGTGGCGAGTGAGAACATCGACAATCGAAATCGCCGTCCGGGTTTTGCCGCTCCCCGTCGCCATGACAAGCAACGCTTTGCGCCGTTTGTTCTCAAGCGCGTCACATACGGCTAAAACCGCTTCTTTTTGATAATAACGATTCGCGATGTTGTCATTGATTTGCACATTTTTTAGCGGCTTCTTCATCGTCCGACGATCAATAAGCAAGCTTAATTCTTCCTTATTGTAAAAGCCGGAAACTCTCCGCGCCGGATAGTTAAGGTCGTCCCACATATACGTTTCAAACCCGTTTGTGTAAAAAATGATCGGACGTTGGCCGTGCATCTTCTCAATGCAGTCGGCGTATAGTTTGGCTTGCTGCTTTCCTTTGTTCGGATCATCGGTTGTCCGCTTCGCTTCGATCACCGCCAGCGGCTTTCCGTTGTCGCCAAACAGGACGTAATCGACATAGCCGACTCCTTCTTGATTCGGCATGCCAACGACAGGATATTCCACAACAACGTCCTTTTTAAATTCCCAACCCGCCAGCTTCAAATCTAAATCGATGTATTTCTTTCTTGTTTCCCATTCGCTCAGTTCATCGACTTGGAAGTGGTACTCTTTTGTATTCTCTTCCCGTTTGGCGGTGAGAAGAGCGCGGAGCTGTTCGTTTTCTTTCATCATTTCTTCCAAACGCTTGTCTTTGGAGCTTAACCGCTCGTATAAATCTTTCAGCTCTTCCGGACGCTCGCGCTTTTCCTCGCCGATTGGCAGCAATGATTCGTCAAAATCCGTAGCCGTATATTCATCTGAATAACAATAATCAATCCAAGACACAAACTGATGAAGATTATGCAGGGAAAGAATCGCTTCTTCCCTCGTAATCATCGAGTTCGTATGAACCGCGACATTTCCCAGTTTGACAATGTAACGCAACAACGGCAACAAGTCTTCATCAATAATGGACAAAAAGACGTTGTCATGAATCAAACTGGAAAGATTATCTTGATACGGAACTTTCAACGCGCTGTCAAAGCTGTACACCCACTTAACGGCAAGCTCCAGCGCACGGCGCGTCAAAATCGCGCACGTCGCTGGACTCACAACCAAACTTTTCTCCGCCTCTAAACACGCATTCGTAAAGCTCTCATAATGAGGCTTCCCTACTAAAAAATGAAAGTTGGACAACAACAAACACCCCTCCCTTGACCAGCACGAATTTCTTTTACATTACTAATCGTTGAACAATTCTCCCTTAAACGCACGTTGCATGAGGGAGTTGAAATTTTTTTCTAACTCTCTCAAGCTTTTGTGAAGAATTGACTTCTGAGAATCAATTTTTTTTACTATTTCAGAAAATTTGTCTTGCAAATCTCTTGGCGGCAACGGAATTTCCATATTTCTTATATCCGTTAAAGACAAGAACTTTTGTGTTCCTCCACGTTTATTTTTATTGAGAATATAATCAAGATAATGTGAATCCAGTAAATATTTTAGGTATATATTGACCAAAAGAGGATTATTAAATTTTATTAATGCTACATTCTTTATCGCAAAATTTGGCTGTTCGTCGACGATAATTGGATTTCCGATTGTGCCAATCATCGGCATAATAATATCTCCTATATCAACTTTAGACCTCTTATTAATATTTATAAAGTCTTCTTCCGAGATGTAGTTTACATTACTTAAATCAATTTTCCCGTTTTTAATATTTTTAGAAGTTACTAAAGGATAACCGTTTGGAACATACTTAGGCGAATCGTGTGTTCCATCTCTTACATCTGCAATATCTTTAAGCGGTCGTCTCTCCCATGTTTTATTGGAAACAGGATCCCCAAACATCTCCAAAAACACACTTTGCGTTAACTGATCTAACGCTTCGATTTGGGCTTTTCTTTTATTAATTAATGCTTGTGCTTTGCGTAAAACTGATGCAATTTTCTTTTGAAGTGTAAGAGGAAGTATAGGAACTTCTAAATTTGAAATTAGATTAACTGTAATGCCCTTAACCGTAGCACCTTTTCCCTTAGATTCAATAAAATTAGATTTACTCTTCAGAAAGTAAAATAAATAGTAAAGGTCTAACTGACTATTATCTTTTATTATCAACGCTTTTAGATCCTGATTAATTGCTACATCAATCTGATTTATTGCAACCTTACCGAGCGCCATCCTTGTAGGTAATATAATATTTCCTTTTGGAATCAACTTGGCACTTGATTTTTCTAATCCTTCAGTGGTTATAGTTTCTAGTGATGAAGATATTGTATCCCCTACGAGATCTTTTACTGAAATCCAATTTATATCTCCATTCCAAAAATGTGGTTTATTTCTATCAGGTGTTCCACCACCGATAATCGTGACTAACTCTCCTAACTTTTTATAATGAAACGCCATAACAAAATTCACTACCCTCTAATCATTTCTTTCAACTCTTGTAATCCCTGCATAATCTCTTTTTCCAACGCTTCCACTCTTTCAAGTATCACACTCGGTGCTTCATACTCTACCTCTTCATACTCAATCTCTTTATATTTGTTAATCGAAAGGTCATAGTCATTTTCACGAATTTCTTCCACCGGCACAAAGAACGACTGCTCCGTGCGTTTCCGTTCTTTCTCTGCTTCACGGTTATGGAAGCGCGCAATGATATCCGGAATGTCGTTTTCTTCAATCGGAGTGCGCTTGTCATCCAATGAATAGCCATCCGCTTTCATGTCATAGAACCATACTTGATCCGTTCCGCCGAGGCCCGTTTTCGTGAAAATCATAATCGCCGTCGATACGCCCGCGTACGGTTTAAAAACGCCGCTTGGCATCGAAATAATCGCTTCTAATTTATGATTTTCCACAATTTCTTTGCGGATGTCTTTATGCGCCTTCGAGCTGCCGAACAATACCCCATCTGGCACGATGCAGGCACAGCGTCCGCCCGTTTTTAAAATCCGCAAGAATAATGCCAAAAATAAAAGTTCGGTTTTCTTTGTCTTTACAACTTTTAACAAATCATTTGAAACTGCATCATAATCTAATGAACCTTTAAACGGCGGATTGGCAAGGACAAGGGTGTATTTGTCCTTATCTTTGTTTTGTTCCGACAAGGAGTCGCGATATTCGATATTCGGATTTTCAATGCCATGGAGCATCATGTTCATCGCGCCAATCCGCAGCATCGTGCGGTCCATGTCAAAACCGTAGAACATATGGTTATTAAAATGCTCTTTTAAACTTTGCACTAAAAATAAATCGCTGCGGTGCTTGCGCAAATATTCGCCCGCCGCCACCAAAAACCCCGCCGACCCCGCCGCCGGGTCGACGATGATGTCTTCCGGCGTCGGTTTCATCAGCTCGACCATCATGTGAATGATATGACGCGGGGTGCGGAATTGGCCGTTCGTGCCTGCGGTGGCGATTTTCGATAACAAATACTCGTACAAATCGCCTTTCGTATCGCGGTCTTTCATCGGAATGCGGTCAATACCGTCGACGATTTTGACGAGCATTTGCGGCGTCGGGATCATGAAAATGGCGTCGCCCATATATTTTGCATAGGCCGATTCCCGATTGCCGTGCAAGTTTTTGATGAACGGAAACACTTCATTGGACACGACATCGTACATATGGGCGGCTTCAAAATGTTTGAATTTGCTCCAGCGCAAGTGTTGCTTATCGGGAGGAAAGATGCGTTCCGATTCAATGCCGAGCAGCGCATCCTCCTGCTCGCGCTGTGTTTCGACTTCATCCAAGCCTTTGATGAACAATAAGTAGGTAAACTGTTCAATGACCGTCAGCGGATTGGTAATCCCGCCTGTCCAAAACGTTTCCCATATTTTATCGACTTTATTGCGCAATTCGCCTGTGAGCATGGCTTCTATGTACCTCCTTGTGATTTCCAATCTCCATTATATACGGTTTTCGGTACAAAAGGGGAAGAAAAATATGTTTTATGCCGGTTGACGCTCAGGAAGACAGAGGGTGACATTTGGGGCAAAGAAACTCCGACTGTGCTTTGCATGAAGCGGGAGTCGTTCACCATAACCGTTCGAGGAACACTTGCAAGTGGTGTGGATTCTCAATAGGATGGATCTCATCCAGCCCCCAGTTTTGCAGGCGGATGAAATCTTTATCATGTCATTCGTGTCGTCATGGCCGTTTGCCCAATTCGACTGCAAACAACAAGGCCGGATCCACCGGCCCGTTGTCTTATCTCAACCGAATTTTCGCCACACACTCCACATGCGCCGTGTGCGGAAACATGTCCACTGGCTGGACTTCGATCGTTTCGTAGCCGCCGTCTTCTAGGATGCGCAAGTCGCGGGCGAGCGTCGCCGGGTTACACGAGACGTAGACGACGCGCGGCGGTTTCATGGCGATGATCGTCTCAAGCAGCGCGGCGTCACAGCCTTTGCGCGGCGGGTCAACGACCAAGCAGTCGGCGCGGATGCCTTCTTGATACCAACGCGGGATGACGTCTTCGGCGGCGCCGACTTCGAAGGTGACGTTTTGGATGCCGTTGAGTTTGGCGTTGCGCTTGGCGTCTTCGATCGCTTCGGGGACGATTTCGACGCCGTAGACGTGTTTCGCTTTACGCGCCAAAAAGAGCGAGATCGTGCCGATGCCGCAGTAGGCGTCGATCACCGTCTCCCGCCCGGTCAGCTCCGCGTATTCGAGCGCTTTGTCATACAGCACTTTCGTCTGTTCGGGGTTGACTTGGTAAAACGAGCGGGCCGAGATGGCGAATTGAATGCCGCCGATGCGGTCGGTGATGAACTCGCTTCCCCATAACACCCGCGTTTTGGCGCCGAAAATGACGTTCGTCCGCTCGGGGTTGATGTTTTGCACGATCGATGTCACGTCCGGGATTTCACGGACGATGGAGCGAACGATCTCTTGTTCATGCGGCAAATGGTTCGTGCGAGTGACAAGCACGACCATCACCTCGCCTGTTGCCGCGCCGTAGCGGGCGACAATATGGCGGAGCACGCCGCGATGGGCGAGTTCATCGTATGACGGGATGCCGTAGCGCTCGACGATCCGTTTCACCGCTTGGACGACGTCATCGTTTTTCTCTTGTTGAATGAGACAGGCATCCATATCGATAATCTCATGGCTCCGTTCTTTGTAAAAGCCCGCGACCAAGCCCCCTTCGCGCTCGCCGACCGGCACTTGCGCCTTGTTGCGGTAGCGCCATGGGTTCTTCATCCCGATGACGGGATGGACGGTGACGCCGTCAAGCTTGCCGATGCGGGCGAGCACTTCTTTCACTTGCTTCTCTTTCGCCTTCAGCTGCCCTTCGTAGCTCAGGTGCTGCAGCTGGCAGCCGCCGCATTGACGATAGACAGGGCACGGGGGCTCGATGCGGTCGGGGCTCGGTTCGTACAGCTCGATAAGCCGGCCGTACCCGTAGCCTTTTTTCACTTTGACGACTTTTACGTTCGCCCGCTCCCCGGGAAGCGCGTTTTTCACGAACAAGGGAAAGCCGTCGACTTTCGCCACTCCGAGACCGTCGTGGGTCAAATCCGTGAATACGACGTCATAATATTCATTTTTGGCGACTGGTGCTTGCTGCTTGGTCATGTCCGTCTCCTTTCTGTCGATCGGTTTATACCGTTAGCGTTCCCTTATTGGCTTAGAGGCATAAGAAAAGAACAGGCTCATCTTCCTGTTCTCACTTGTTCCGCCTTGTCTTTCGGCATGATGACTTCCAAATGGCGGTACAAATTGACAAATTCCCCTGGAAGCATGCCCCCGAATTCGCCGTCTAAGTTTAGCTGCATCGGCGACCGCACCTTCACCCGGTTCGCTTTCGTGTAAATGATATGCGGGTCGTTGATATGCTCGCCGCGCGCGGCGAGCGTGACAAGGCGAATGAATTCGGCCAAGTTCGTTTTTTTGACGATGATGAAATCGAACAGACCGTCATTGAGCGACGAATCGGGCGCCAGTTTTTCAAAACCGCCGACCGAGTTCGTGAGCGAAACCAAAAACATCATAATCTCGCCTTCAAACAGTTTGCCGTCGTACTCGATTTGCGCTTCGGTCGCCTTGATGGACGGAAGCATCTCGATCCCTTTTAAGTAATAGGCCAGCTGGCCGAGCATCGTTTTCAGCTTGCTTGGCACTTCGTAGGTGAGCTCCGTCAGGCGGCCGCCGCCGGCGATGTTGATGAAATAGCGTGTTTTGTCTTCGTTCGTCACACAGCCGATGTCAATGGGTACGGGCTCGCCCGTGGCGATCACCTCGCACGCCCCTTCGATCGAGCGCGGCACGCCGATGGCGCGGGCGAAATCGTTCGTCGTCCCGACAGGAATGACGCCCAGTTTCGGCCGATACGGCTGATCGGCGATGCCGTTGACAACTTCATTGATCGTTCCATCGCCGCCCGCGGCGACAACGAGATCAAATTCCCGCTCGACGGCCTGACGCGCCGCTTTCGTCGCATCTCCCGGACCCTCGGTGGCGTGGCACGACGTTTCATAGCCCGCTTTTTCCAACCGAACGAGCACATCGGGCAAATGGCGCCTAAACAGCTCGCGCCCTGATGTCGGGTTATAAATGATTCGAGCTCGTTTCATCATCCTCAACCTACTTCCTTTTTTCCATTCCACTCGTTCCCATCATAGCGAAACAATGCTTAATACGCAACTCCGAAGAATGTCGCAAGTATGACCACGAAAAAAGCGCCCTTCGTTCGATCAAGGGCGCCGCACACCATGTTCATGACTGGCTCGCATTCGCCTCTTCGGCAACGGTTGGCTTGGCCGTGACGGCCGATGATGCACCGCTTGTCGTGAGATTCTCAAGCAGCTGCTTCACATCGATGCCCGTCGAAGCTTTTAACGTCTCCTGCAAGCTCGCCATTAAGTTCGTCGCATAGCCTGTGACACGGTTGGCGCCGCCTCCTGCCCCTGAGCCAGTGTCGACGATCGTCAGCTTCTCGATGTTCGCAAGCGGGCTCGCCACTTGTTTTGCATATTCCGGAAGCATCTTGATGATCATGTCGAGCACAGCTGCTTGGCCGTAGCGCTCAAACGCTTCGGCGATTTTTTGTTTCGCTTCCGCTTCGGCGAGACCTTTCAGGCGGATAATTTCCGCTTCTGCCTCCCCTTTTGCTTTCTCGGCCTCGGCTTTCGCCAGCCCGTCGAGACGGATGCGCTCCGCTTCCGCTTTCGCCAGCGTTTCGACGCGGTATTTTTGCGCATCGGCTTCGGCGATTTGCTTCGCCTTTTCCGCCGCCGCTTTTTGTTCAATCGCATAGCGTTCAGCGTCGGCTTTTTTCTTCACTTCCGAATCGTACTGGCGCTCGCGGCGCAAAATTTCTTTTTCTTCCAGCTCGATTTGTTTTTGCCGCTCGATGATTTTAATTTGCATTTGTTGCGCCATGACTTCCTGCTTCGCCTTCGCTTCTTCGAGGTGGTACGCCTGATCGGCGCGCGCTTTGGCGATGTCTTGCTCGCGGCGGAACTCAGCGAGCTTCAACTGGTTGATTTTCTCCGCCTCCGCGATTTCCGTCAGCCGCTCGAGCTCCGCCTTGCGCGCTTCCTTGTCTGCTTCAGCCCGCTTGATGCGCGTCTCTTTTTCCGCCTCGGCCGTGGCGATGTCAGCATCGCGCTTCACTTGGGCGATGCGCGGCTTCCCGAGCGCATCGAGGTAACCGTTTTTGTCGCGCACGTCTTTGATCGTGAACGAGACGATGACAAGCCCCATTTTCGCCAAATCTTGCGAGGCGACACGCTGCACTTCTTGCGAAAACTTGTCGCGGTTTTTATAAATTTCTTCAACCGTCATCGACCCGAGAATGGAGCGAAGATGGCCTTCAAGCACTTCACGCGCTTCGTTTTCCATGTCTTGACGCGTTTTGCCTAAAAACTGCTCGGCCGCGGTCGCGATTTCGCCAATCGAGCTGCCGACTTTGATGATCGCCACCCCGTCCGCCATCACGGGCACGCCTTGTTCCGTATACACTTCCGGCGTTTGTACATCCAATTTGATCGACAATAAACTAAGCGGCTCGGCCTGCTGGAAAATCGGCACGACGAACGTGCCGCCGCCGCGGACAATTTTAATTTTGTTTCCCGATTCGTCCACGTGGACGTTTTTGCTTCCTAAATAGCTGCCAGTGACAATAAGCGCCTCATCCGGCCCGACCGTGCGGTAGCGGGCGATGAAAATGGCAATGAGTCCGACAAGAAGCAGGACGACGACACCAATGACAATCAACCATGGCGCAACCATGACAGGTCCCCTTTCTTTGTTTTAGATGGAAAGGTGATACGGATCGTGCCTCGCCACCACAGCGACGCCGTTTTCCATTTGTACGATGATGACCTCTTCCCCTGACGGAATGGCCTCATTATTTGCGCTTTTCGCCGCTTTGGCCACCGCGCCGCTTTTACGGGAGATGAGAATTTCGCCCAACCCGTCAGGCGGCACCGAGACGATCACTTTAGCAAGCGCCCCCTCCAAATCGGCGTCCGTATACCCAAGCGACGCCTCGGCCGAGCGGAGCGGCAAAAAAACGAAAAAGTGCAAAAGCAACACGGCAACAAGCGCCACCCCAATGCTAAGCCAAATGATAGAACCTGATGCCCAATCCGTATACATTTCCGCCAACAGCCCGACCGCGCTGCCGACGATGAAAAATGATAAAATGAGCTGCGGGCTGAACAGCGGATGATCGGCTACATCGAACAGGCCGTCAAGCACGTCGCTGAAGAAAAAATACAACACCGTCAGCAGCGCACTGACCACCAACACCGCTCCGTATACGACTTCAGGCGGATGACCGAACCACATCCCCCCTCCCCTCCTTTCCCGTCAATGATTCATACGGCCGAAGCATCAGTTGGTTTCATCATTTTTCCATCAGCATCAAAATTCGACAGCATTTCTCTTATTTCCTGTCTTCGAACAAAAAACTTCTGTGAAAAAGCTGTGATCAGGCAGGATTTTGCCTTGCATGGATCGAATAAAATAATGGGAGTCTAAAAATAAATAGGGAGGGAGACCATGTCAGAAACGCGCATTGACCATGATCGCCTGTTTAAAGAGTTGTTAAGCATGTTTTTTGAAGAATTCGTTCTCCTCTTCTTCCCGCGCGTATACGAGCATGTTGACTTTAACCATCTTTCCTTTTTATCAGAAGAAGTGTTGACTGATGTTACTGCAGGGGAAAAACATCGAGTCGATCTATTGATCGAGACAAAGCTAAAAGGGGAAGATGGACTGATCATTGTCCACATCGAACACCAAAGCTACATCCAACCCGCTTTTTCGGAGCGAATGTTCATTTATTTCAGCCGTTTATTTCAAAAACACCGCCGCCGTATTCTTCCGATCGCTATCTTCAGCTATGACGCCATCCGTAATGAACCTTCCTCTTTCACTGTGGAGTTTCCGTTTTGGGCTGTTCTCGATTTCCGTTTTTTGGCCATCGAATTGCGCAAACTCCCGTGGCGCGAGTACATCCGCCATGACAACCCGGTCGCCGCCGCCCTGTTAAGCAAAATGGGGTATAATGAAGATGAGAAGGTGGAAGTGAAAAAGGAATTTTTGCGCATGCTCACCCGCCTCGAGCTCGATGAGGCGAAACAGCGTCTGTTGTTCGGCTTTTTCGAAACATATTTGCGGTTATCGGATGAAGAAGAAATCCGACTGCGAAATGAGGTGAATACAATGGAGGAGAAGGAGGCTGCCAAAGTCATGGAACTCATCGTTTCATACGAGCAGAAAGGCATGGAGAAAGGAATGGAGAAAGGAATGGAAAAAGCAAAGATGGATGTTGCGAAACGAATGTTGGCAAAAGGATATGATGCCGACACGATTCATGAACTGACCGGGCTGCCGCTTGAAAAGATTAAACAAATGAAGAAGTAATGCGGGGACAAGGGCCTTTCTCCCTGATATTTCATCCCGGATTGTCGTCGTCCTTCGATCCCTCAAAAGCCTTGAGGATCGACGACAATCACTGATAGAAGAAATCAGTCGGGAGAAAGGCCTCTCAACGTGATTCTTATCCATTTTGGCTGACATCCCGATCCTCTGAAAGCCCAATCCGCTCAAGCTCACGCCCCAAGCGTCCCGCAAGCATCAGCCCGTACATGTGAAAATCAGCTCGAAGCGACCAAAGCGGATGGCCGAAGGTGGCGGGTTTGTTTCCTTCGATGAAAAAGTGGCTGAACCAAGCGAGCGTGTAGGCGGCAATCGGCGCGCCAAGCAGCCACCATGCGTTTCCCGTTACAGCCGCGATGATGATGAACAAAAAGACAAAGCTCGTTCCGACAAAATGCCAGCGCCGCGTCGCTCGTTTGCGATGCTGGGTCAAATAGAACGGCCAAAATTCTTCATAGTCTCGGAATTGTATGTCCCTCTCCCCCCTTGCCGTCATCTCCTGCACTATCATTGTATTTCATCCATCACGTAAAATGTCTGCAAGTTGTGCTTTTGTTTCGGCACAGTAAACTTGGCGGCAAGTTGGGCCGTACGCAGCTGGAAGATGTTCATTTCTCCTGCATTGTCCGCCTTGTTCCCCTCCTGCGGCTCGAACAATATATACACATAATCGCCGTGAAACCGTGCTTCCCAGTACACAGAAGGCAGTTCATGCTTTTCGATCAGCTTGAACTGATCGTTCAAAGCAATCCACCCCGACTTTTCCCTCTGGACATAGCTCACCCACAGCGCGTCTCCTTTCACTTGGAGCTGATCGAATCGTGTTTCCTCTTGCCCCATGTCCCAATATGTCACTCGCCATGAATGCGGATCAATGATTGTGAGACGAGGTTTCGTGGCGATGACAAGGTAGTTGCGGAAAGCCGCCATCGATCGGGCGGAGGAAGTGAGCAACGGAATTTCTTTCACGACCTCACCGCGTTGATCGATCACATACAATACGCCTTGTTCCTTTTCAATCACATCGGCGAACACATAGAAATACGGCGCTACGTGCAAAACTTGAAGAACGTAGGGAGGGAATCGTTTAGAAAATAACAATTTTCCCTCTTTTCTTACTTCTAGTTTATTGGTTTTTACATCTTGGTTCAGCGAACGAATATCCCACTCTCCCTCCAATGAGGCAAAGGAAAGAGGGCTGGAGACCGCTTTTGATCGACAACCGTCCATGTGTCTGGATTTAGTCGATACACATACTTTCCTGTATAATCGGACCACAACAACAGTTCCTTTGTTGAAGAAGCGGGCAAAAGGTGAGAGATTCCAACTGCTTTCAGCGTCACCACTTTGCGCACATGATGTTCGTCCGCCTCCACGATATATGACTCCCGCTCCAACGGGTGAGAATACAAAAAGAAAATACGCGCTGACGGACCGTGCGGCAAATGAGCGTTGGACGGTTCGTACGTCCGCACCGAGGAGACAACGGAATTGTCAATGTTCTGCACCCAATATACGATGACAGGCGCAGCTGCCGCCAGCACAACCCATATCCATCTCTGCCGCTTCCACCAAGCCTGCCCTTCCTTTTGACCTCCTATGCGCTGGACAAGCAATCCCCAGTACCATACGATGTAAAGGAACAACGCAAGCGACAGCCACGCCCACCATTGTCCTTCGATAAGGGATTGCTGCCAATAGTCGAACGGATCGACACCGACCCTGGCGATCGTGTGAAAATTGTTCAGAAAAAAGAGCGGCACCGCAAGCACCGCAGCGAGCGAATACAAGCGGCGAACCGTTCCTTTCACCAGCATCACCACACCGGCGAGCAACGTCGCGGTGCACATGAGGTAGTACAACATTGACATCCATAGCGGTGCACTTGGGCCCATATTGAATCCCCTTCCAGCCTTGATGGTTGTAATGTTCTATGAAATGGAGCACGTTTCCTTCTTTATGGAGAGATTTTCCCCCTGATCAACAGGTTCATTGATTAAATTTCTGATTTCCTGACGCTCTTCTAGCTGTTTCTTGTCCATTTCTTGTTCCATCTGGAGTTTTACCTTATCTGCTTTCTCCCCCGAATCAGCATACGTCAACGAAACACCCGATGTGTCCCGATGTGTAAATGAGGCTCAAAGCGACAAGTGGAGAGAGCAAGGCAGATTTTTTCATAAAATACAAATAACTACGTTAAATCAATATATTTACAATTAAAATTCTATTGGAAATGCAAAAAAAAGAGTATTTATCTTAATTAGGCGAGAAGACTCCCACTTCAACGAAGCGAAGCGGAGTAAGTGGGAGATGAATCGCCTTAACTATATTTTGCTGAAAATAGGATAGATTCAGTAAAATATAGTATAATATAGTTAGATGGGAGGTGAAAAAATGTATTTTTGTATCAAACAACAGCTAAATGGTTTGACCAAAGAAGAATACTTGACTCTTCGAGAACTGTGCCATATTGCCAAGAACATGTACAACGTCGGATTGTACAATGTCAGACAATACTATTTTGAACACAAGGAATTTCTTAATTATGAGAAAAACTATCATCTTGCAAAAACTAACGAAAACTATAAGCTGTTAAACAGCAACATGGCACAGCAAATTTTAAAAAAGGTCAATGAAGCCTTTAAATCTTTCTTTGGTTTGATCAGTCTTGCCAAACAAGGAAAATATGACCACAAGGCTATCAGTATTCCAAAATATCTTAAAAAAGATGGCTTTCATTCACTGATCATTGGCCAGATTCGTATAGACGGCAACAAATTCACGATACCGTATTCTCGCCTATTTAAAAAGACTCACAAGCCTATCACGATAACGATTCCGCCTGTGTTACTGGACAAAAAGATTAAGCAGATTGAAATCATTCCTAAGCATCATGCCAGGTTCTTTGAGATTCAGTACAAATATGAAATGCCTGAAGATCAAAGACAATTAAATGACCAAAAAGCACTGGCAATTGATTTAGGATTAAACAATTTTGCCACTTGTGTCACATCAGACGGCAGATCATTCATCATTGATGGGCGGAGATTAAAAAGTATAAATCAATGGTTTAACAAAGAAAATGCCAGACTTCAAAGCATGAAAGATAAGCAAAAAATCAAAGGCACCACTCGTAAACAGGCTTTGCTTGCTATGAATCGCAATAATAAAGTGAATGATTATATCAACAAGACTTGCCGTTACATCATTAACTACTGTATTGAAAATCAAATTGGCAAACTTGTCATTGGCTATGCGGAAACATGGCAACGCAATATTAATCTAGGAAAAAAGACAAATCAAAACTTTGTCAATATTCCTCTCGGTAACATAAAAGAAAAACTAGAATATCTTTGTGAATTTTACGGCATTGAATTCTTGAAACAGGAAGAATCATATACGTCTCAAGCCAGCTTTTTTGACGGCGATGAGATTCCTGAATATAATGCCGACAATCCAAAAGAATATAAGTTCAGCGGCAAACGTATTAAGCGCGGCTTGTATCGAACAAAGTCTGGCAAACTAATTAATGCTGATGTCAATGGCGCATTAAACATCTTAAAGAAAAGTAAAGCTGTAGACCTGAGTGTCTTATGCTCTAGCGGCGAAGTGGACACGCCTCAAAGAATAAGGATTGCTTGAAGCAGTCAAACTTCTTTGGAAGCCCCCACTTCAAATTTTCGCTAGAAAATTAAGTGGGGGGTAGTTCACTACTAATGGAAAAATAGTCATATATTCACAAAAATTAGAGGGTACGAACACTCTCCCATCTGCGCTCACGCTTAGAGTTGGGGAATTATTGGAAATACCCGCCCCACGACAGGCTGCCAGCCAAGCCGCCCCCGTGCGTCCCATGGTTCGGCTGCCTTGTGACGACAGCAAACGAAGCCCTTCCTTCAACATCATTCCGAGCGGCGTTATGATCCGGGTCATGGTGCGCCCTGCATTGCGGGCGCACCCACTCTCGGACATGCAGCGGCTGCGCGTCGTCATGCCAGCTCTCGCAATATGAGCAGACTCGATACAAAGTGCTGACGACACGGATCAACGTATAGCCGTCTCCTTTCGCTTTATACTCCAGCATCATGAGCAAGCGCTCCACACGAAAATGAAAATCGCCTCTTTCCAGCCGCTTCGGCTGAAAAGAGGCGCTGTTTCTTACGATTGGCTGCTGTCTCTCGCTTTTAAGGTGACCGATACGGTCGTCTCAAACCCATCGCGATAGATCGTCAGTTTGATGCGATCGCCCACCGATGTTTTCGTATACAAATATTTGCGCAAGGCGCTGACGCTGTCGATTTTGTCGCCGTTGATGGCGACGATGACGTCTTTTGACTTCAACCCGGCATCGGCCGCCGGCGAGAACGGTTCGACCGACGTGATGGCCGCACCATATGTCACGTTGGACGGCAATTTCAGTTCATCAGCGCGGACTTCATCGGACAAATCGGCCACATCGACGAGCTGGACGCCAAGGTACGGGCGTTTGATTTTGCCGTCTTTCATGAGCTGTTCGACGATCGGCTTGACGTTTTCGCTCGGGATGGCAAAGCCGAGCCCTTCGACGCCCGTTTCCGCGATTTTCATGCTGTTGATGCCGATCACTTGACCTGCGCTGTTAATGAGCGCCCCACCGCTGTTGCCCGGGTTGATTGCCGCATCCGTCTGGATGACGTCAATCTCCCAGTCGCCCGCTGAGGTGGACACCGGCATCGTCCGTTTGCCGCTGACGATGCCTTCCGTCACCGTCCGCGACAAATCAAGACCAAGCGGGTTGCCGATGGCCGCCACGGGTTCGCCGATTTTTACCTTCGACGAGTCGCCGAAGCTCGCCACTTTCGTTACGCCATTGGCTGGGATTTTCAAGACGGCGAGGTCAGTGAGTGCATCCGCGCCGACGATGTCGGCTTTCACTTTTTTGCCGTTCGGGAGCGCCACCTCCACTTTGTTCGCTCCTTCAATGACATGGTTGTTCGTCACAATGTAGGCCACATTGCCTTCTTTTTTAAAGATGACGCCCGAACCCGTTCCCGCTTCAGTATCTTGTGCTTGATCAGAGAAAAAGTCCACTTGCTTCTGAATGTTGACGACCCCGACGACCGCATCGGCCACTTTGTTAATGGCGTCAATCATATTCGTTTTGACGTTCGCCGTCGGCTGCAATGGCAGCGCCTCGCTTTTTGCGGTCGTTTCCGCCGCTTCCGTTTGGGAATGGGTTTCCCCGTAAATCCATTTCGGCGCTACATACCATGTCGCCGCGCTGCCGATCACCGCTCCAGCGACGGAAGCGGCAAGCCACGATACGAAGCGGCCGCGGCGTTTCGGCTGCGGAGTGGGTGTTGGTTCAAATGGCATCATGTCCATTTGTCATCTCCTCCTTTTCCTCTTCGCCTATCATCATAACCATGGAAAGTGAAAAAATGGTGAAATTCCTTCCCTTCCATTAGCGAGCGAAGCCAAGCGCACAGCTTTTTCACCGTTTTTTCACGGATGTTTGGTATGATAAAAACAAGGAAGCTGGAACGGGAGGAAAGGCGATGAAAATTTTGCTTGCGGAAGATGATCTCCATTTAGGGGAGTTGATTGTGCACTTATTAAAAAAGAAAGGAATCGACCATATCGATTGGGTTCAAGAGGGCGAAGACGCATACGATTACGCGATGGCGGAGTTTTACGACGTCGTCGTGCTCGATTGGATGCTTCCAAACGGCGATGGGGTGGACATTTGCAGCCGCCTGCGGCAAAACGGCTATACGGGTGCGATTTTGATGCTGACGGCGAAAGACGCGGTGCAAGACCGCGTCACCGGGCTTGAAGCCGGGGCGGATGACTATTTGGTCAAGCCGTTTGAAATCGATGAGCTCGTCGCGCGCTTAAAAGCGCTCGCCCGGCGCACGTTCGTCCCGCTCCAAGAGGAAAAAGTGACGTTTCACGGCTTCACATTGAACCGGACAAGCCATACGCTGCACCGCGGCGATGAGGAAATTTCCCTCACCCCGCGCGAATTTCAGCTCCTTGACCTGCTCGTGCAAAACCAAGGCCAAGTCGTTCCGCGGGAGACGATTTTGGACCGCGTCTGGGGGTGGGATGCGGATGTGTCGATGAAAACGATCGATGCAACGATCAAACTATTGCGCAAAAAGTTGAAAGACGATGTCATTCAAACGGTGCGCGGGGTGGGATATAAAATTGATAAATCGATGGAATGAATGGCGCGGCTGGCTGCGCCGCTTAGAAAGCGCCGACTTGTTCCGCCGCGCCCATTGGCGGCTGACAGCGCTCTATAGCGGCATTTTCACCTTGTTTCTCGCCTTGTTTATCCTAATCGCCGCTGCACTGTTTTACTGGATCACCACGTCCGATCAAGAGCGGCGCATCACCCGCCTCGCCGAGCAAGAGGCGAATACGATCGAGCAGTTTTTACTGAAGCAGAGCGATTTTGACTTGTTTCATGACGAAAGCGTCGTCCTGCTTAGTGAAGATCAACTTTTCTTTTACGTAATCGGCCCAAACGGCGATCTGCTTGCTGGGGATGAAATTCATCCGCGCCTGCGCCCGTATTTTTTGAACGTCTTGTCCCGCATGGACACAGGCGAGCGCACCCCTGTATATGTGACCGTGTCGCTGCCCGAGCATATGCCCGGCCTCGCCCGCGCCGCCGCCCGCGACTGGCGGGTGCTCGCTGTTGCCTATCCGCTTATCATTCATGGGGATTTTGCCGGCATGCTTTATATCGGGATGGACGTCACGTCGTTTTTCGGGGTGTTCCATTGGCTGCTCGTTGTGCTCATCGGCCTGGCCGTTCTGTTTCTCGCCGTCGGGGTGGCGCTCAGCTACTTTATGTCCAAGCGAGCGCTCATCCCGATTGAAGAAGCATACGAGCGGCAGCGCCAGTTCGTCGCTGACGCCTCCCACGAACTGCGGACGCCGCTGAGCGTCGTCTTCTCGTCCGTGGAGGCGCTCGCGTTGGAAGAGGATGTGATGAAAAACGACTTCGCCCGCCGCCTGCTCGACCGCCTGCGCGAAGAGTTGAAGCGGATCACGAAACTGATGAACGATTTGTTGACGCTCGCCCGTGCCGATGCGAAGAACGCCGCGTTGGAGCTTTCGAAACAGACGTTTGATTTTCGCCCGCACGCCGAGCGCACGTTTCAGCTCGTGTCGGAACTCGCGGCGAAAAAGCAGATCACGATGCATTTTCACGCCCCAGAACAGGCGATTGTCACCGCCGACCCGGACAAATTGACGCAGCTGCTGTACATTTTGCTTGACAACGCGATCAAATACACCCCGGAAGGCGGAGACGTGACGCTATCGATCCGCACCGAGCCGAAGCAGTTCATCCTTTCTGTCAAAGACACCGGCATCGGCATCCCGCCTGAAGACATCGGCCGCATTTTCGACCGCTTTTACCGCGTCGACAAAACGCGCTCGCGCCAACAAGGCGGCCACGGCCTTGGGCTGTCGATCGCGAAATGGATCGTCGAGGCTCACGGCGGCACGATCCACGTCCAAAGCCAACTCGGGCAAGGGTCGGAGTTTCTTGTCCGTCTGCCTGCTTAGAAGGCCGGTGAAAAACGGCTGTCACGAGCAAATCAGCGGCATTTCGCCAAAAAAGAAGGCTGATTTCACAAGGTTTTTCTAAGAAATAGATGGAACTAGCAGCATTTTGTACTAAATCACCAGCCTTTTAGATCTTGCGGCGCGCTGTCATTGATAGGCGGCAAGGCGCGCCTTCTTTTTGAACATGATGAAATTGATTTTGCATTCAGCTGGCTACTCGCCACGTTTCACACTCAGCTTGTATGGAAGATGAAAACGGAAAATCGGAAATTTTATAGATGAACGATGGGCTTTATATTTTATCGCACTTCAAACATGAATGAATCATTTCTGCTTATTGCATGCAGGTATTGTTTATGATAAGATATAAAACGAAATGACCGAAACGTCCATTTGGTCAAAAAGATGAACGCCCCTGTTAGATAAAAAGAAACAAATGATTGATGCAACAACTCATCAGAGTGAATGGCACATGACTTTAAACGTTGATTGGGGGAAGGAACGCGAACCATTGTTTCAACAAAAGATTGCCCAACGGTTCGGCTGATATCGGTAAAAAGGATTGTCTCCATGACCATCCTTCTCTTTTTTACAAAAAAATGACTAAATGGACAAATCGGTCAATATTATTAAAAAGGAGGTTCCGCATGTGCGTGCATTTCAATTATGGATGCAGGAATGGAAAGCAGTTGCATCCAATCGGAAAACACTGATTCCGATTATAGCTGTCTTATTTATTCCGCTTCTATACAGCGGCATGTTTTTATGGGCGTTTTGGGATCCATACGATCATTTGGACGAACTTCCTGTCGCCGTGGTAAACAAAGACAAGGGGACAACGTTTGAGGGGAAAGCGTTTCATCTCGGCGATGATCTTGTTGAAAAGTTAAAAGAAAAAAAACAGTTTAACTGGCATTTTGTAAACGAACATGAAGGGGAAAAAGGATTAAAAGAACAAAAGTACTATATGCTCATTCAAATCCCTGAAGATTTTTCACAAAATGCGACGACGTTGCAAGACGATCACCCGAAAAAACTTCAACTTATTTACAAGCCCAATGAAGGATTTAACTTTTTATCAGCCCAAATTGGCGGAACAGCGGTTGAAAAAATCAAAACAGAAGTAGCCAAAACGTTAACGGAAACGTACGCAGAAAATATGTTTGAAAACATTCAAACATTAGCAGACGGGTTAACAAAAGCGAGCGATGGAGCCAAACAATTACATGATGGTCTCGGCGAGGCAAAAAATGGAACAAACAAACTGTATGATGGAATGAAAAAAGCGGAGGATGGATCCAAAGATTTGCATCATCATTTAGCGACACTTGCCGAAAAATCCATGGCCTTTACTGACGGATTGAATCAAGCAGTCAATGGTTCCACGCAAGTTCAAGCAGGGGTTCAAATGCTTGACAACGGGATGAAACACATGGTCGACGGGCAAGGGCAGCTGCTTGACGGAGCAAAACAGGCGCAAGAGGGAACCGCAAATCTTGCTTCCGGTGCAAAACGCGTATATGAAGGAATGCAAACACTCGATGCCCGCATGCCGCAGCTTTTGCAAGGTTCGGAACAATTAAGCGGGGGAGCCGAAAAGCTAGCATCATCGCTTGCGCAATGGCAACAAGGGGCGGCTCGGGTTCAAACAGGGGCGACCCAAGTAACAGGCGGGCTTGAACAGTTAGCGGCGCAGCTTGATGCACTCATTGCTCAAACCCCCGATCCGACACAAAAGGCGGTGTATGAGCGGCTAAAGAAAAATGTTGAGAAATTATCATTCGGAAGCAAACAAGTCGAAAACGGCATTGCGCAGTTAAACGATGGAGCCAAAGCATTACAATCAGGAGCAGCGTCGTTAAACAGCGGGGCGAAACAGCTGCATGAAGGGCATATTGCTCTCGACCGCGGGGTCGACGAACTGCTTTCTGGACAACAGCAGCTTGTCAATGGCGCCAATGCACTCTTGAACGGCCAAGAAAAGCTTGTTGCAGGCATGAACACGTTGCACGAAAAAATGAAAGAAGCGGAACAAGGAGCTGACAAACTCGCGAAGGGCGGCCAAACACTGACCTCTGGTCTGCAAGTGCTTGCTCAAGGAGCTGATCGGCTGCAAGACGGCGCCCATCAATTGGCGGATGGTTCGCAGCAACTAGCAAGCGGAATGAATGAATTAACGAGTGGGACAAGGCATTTGCAAAATGGGATGAATCGACTGACAGACGGCTCGGAAGAACTAGCGGATCAGTTAAAAGAAGGGGCCAAAAAAGCAAGCGACGTAAAAGCAAATAAAGACGTATACGACATGTTTGCAGAACCGGTGAAAGTAAAAAATGAAAAAGTGAATGAAGTGCCAAACTACGGAACAGGATTTACACCATATTTCTTGTCGTTAGGCTTGTTTGTTGGGGCGCTTTTACTCTCGATTGTCTTCCCGCTTCGCGAACCAGCAGCGGTTCCACGTTCGCCATTTCATTGGTTTTTTGCAAAATTTGGTGTGCTCATTGGGGTTGGGATTTTTCAAGCGCTTCTGGCCGATAGCGTATTGCTTTACGGACTTGACTTACAAGTGAAAAGCGTTCCCTTCTTTATCTTGTTTAGCGTCGTCACAAGCATTGCCTTTTTATCTGTCATTCAATTTCTCGTCACAACCTTCGGGGATCCGGGACGGTTTATTGGGATTGTCGTATTAATTTTGCAATTAACAACAAGCGCCGGAACGTTCCCGCTCGAGCTCATTCCGCGTTCGTTGCAGCATTTTAACGCATGGCTCCCAATGACCTATTCTGTTTTCGGATTCAAAGCGGTCATCTCAAGCGGCGATTTCTCATTTATGTGGGAAAACATCGGTAAGTTGCTGCTGTTTATCGTCGCCATGATGGTTGGAACGATGGCGTATTTTACGATGCAACATCGCCGGCGATTTGCAACAGCCGTCGAACAAGCTTCTGAGGCATAATATGCTTCAGAAGCTTTATTTTTCACCTCACATTTCGCACCCTCCCGACGAAAATCGGGAGGATTTTTTCGTTCTGATATCAAATGAATTTCCTTTTGAGTCAGTCCCATGCCTAAAATGAGAAATATTCTTTTCTTCATCCCATGGCACAAACACTATGTATGGATAGAGCGATTTTTAACGCTGAACTTGACGGATATGGACATGGATGAGCGCATCCACGTCTAACATGATACGGAACGACTAACGATGGTCAAAAAAGATTGCCATCGCTAGTCGTGTTGGCCAAAACGTTATTCTGAAAAGCGAGATAAAAAATCCTTTAGCCTAGTCGATAAAAAATCGGGAAAGATTTTAGAAACATACGGTGAAATTATACAGCCCCTAGAACAAGTTGCAACAAAAACACGCATTCACGATGGCATTGACATAGGGCATGACCAAGTCTCCGACATCTCGGATTTCGATGGGAAACAGGCGGATGATGATGACAGAGATCGCGATGATGAGGAACAAACCGATTAGAGCGCCACCCAACCGCGCATGCGGATTCCATCGAATTCTCGCCAAGCCGACGATCAACGAGCCGATGGCGAATCCGAGAAACGAGCCGTACGCATAATATCCGACATCAAACGTCGGAAACAAAAAGGAAAACAAGAACACAAACAAAGCGCCGCCAACATCAAGCCCATACGACCGAACCACGTCTTCCCCTCCTTCGTCCCCACAATGTCAGAAAAAACAGATGCCCGTCAAAATCATCGTCCATCTCGCGGCGGATCCCCTATTCATGATATACTCAAAAATCCTTCAAAAAAATGTTCGCTTTTCACCTAATTTTCTCCTTCCCCCTCTACAATACAAACCGTAAGCCAGTCCACTGCCGAAAAAAGGAGGTGACGATGTGAAAAAGGCAAAAACGTTCCTATTCATCGCGCTCGCTGCTCTCGTTGGATGGAGCGCGTTTCATGTTCTGACGCCGCATGAAGTGATGGCGCACGGCCGTCCGGGCGTTCCATTTCCCGGCGTGCACGATGGATTCGGACATCACCATCGAGAGTTCGGCATGGGATCGCGCGAAGGCTGGATGATGGCAGGTTTGTTCATGTGGTGGCTCATTCCGTTTTTGCTCGTGGGCGCGGGGGCGATATGGCTCGCCGCGGCGCGGTCGAAGCGCTGGATCGGTTGGGCGCTTGTCGCTTTAGGCGTTGCTGCGATCTTGCCGAAATGGGTGCTGATCTTGCTGGCGCTGGCCGCCGTGTACACCTTAGGGCGCCGTCAAGCGCGAAAAACGGCAATTGCCGAAGTATGGGCGCCAGCACTGCCGTCCGTTCCCGTCGATTGGTTGGATGAATGGGAAAAAACAATACAAAAGGAGGCCAAACAACATGGGCATTTTTCGCCGGATCAAAACGATTATTCTCGCTGAGGCGAATGAACAAATTGACCGCTGGGAAGACCCCGTTGCCATGACGAAACAATATTTGCGCCAGCTTGAGCAAAAACTCGAACAAGGCCGCCAAGCGCTCACCCAACAATGGGTCGCCGAGCGGCGCTATGAGACGCTCATCGCCCAAGCCGAAGCGACCATTGAGAAACGAAGCCGCCAAGCGAAACTGGCGCTCGAGCGCAACGAAGAATCGGTCGCCAAACTGGCGCTGCGTGATAAACTGTTGTACGAGAAAAAGCTGGAGGCGTACAAACAACAATACGAAGCCATCAAAGCGAAAACAGTTGAGGTCGCCAATCGCTTGAACCAACTACGCGAACGGTACGACGAACTCGCCGCCAAGCAGCTCGAGCTCGCGGCGCGGGTGAACGCCGCTCAAGCGTTGAAACAAATCGACACGGCGCTCGCTTCGTTTTCCGCCGATGAGGCGCTGCGCGGCTTCGCCCGCATGGAAGAGCGCGTCATCGCCTTAGAAGCCGAAGCGGCCGCCGCCCGGTTCGGTACGAATGCTGCGTTGTCCCCCGTGCCATTTGATGAAGAAGTCGAACGTGAGTTAGCCAAGTGGAAAGAAGCCCAAGCCAATAACGCCTAATCCCCTCCCCCTTTGACATAGATGACCCCCTTGCCGGGCAGGCAAGGGGGATGGTGTTTGTTCAGGGAAATGACACCGCTCCCCACCGTCGCACGGCCTGACTCTCGCTTTCCCCCGTTCGGAAGCAAAATCGTTTCCTTTGTTTTTCCATCGTGGTAAAATCATTAGAGAAACGAAATAATACAGGAGATGACCTCCTATGAACTGGAAGCGAAGCGTCCGCGTTCTTTGGCTGTGCAATTTCATGGTTTCTGCCGGGATGACGATGGTCATTCCCTTTTTGTCGCTCTTTTTATGGCAAATGGGCGTCACTGAGCACCACGCCTTGAGCATCTGGACAGGACTTGTGTTTTCCGTCACGTTCCTATCAGCCGCTGTCATGGCGCCGATTTGGGGGGTATTCGCCGATAAGTACGGCCAGCGCGCCAACCTCATCCGCGCGGGGATCGGCATGGGCTTGATCACCGGATGCATGGCGTTCGCCGCCTCACCGATGGCGCTGCTTGCTCTCCGATTTCTTGTCGGCTTTTTCTCTGGATTTATCACTGTCTCGTTTTCATACTTGGCCCGCGTTGTGCCGAGAGACCATAGCGGCGAGGCGCTCGGGACGCTGCAGACGGGAAGCATCGCCGGCAACATCATCGGGCCGCTCATCGGCGGCGCCTTATCCGACCTGTTCGGCTTCCGCCCGGTGTTTCTCGTGACCGGGCTTTGCATTTTACTGACGCTCTTGCCGGTCATTTTTTGGCTCGAAAAAGATCCCGTCGTGCCGCAGACAAAAGAAAACAAGGCCAGCTTCAAAGAAGTATTCAGACACCGGCCGCTCATCGTCTTATTTATCGCCACGTTTCTCGTGCAAATCGCGGTTCTTGGCGTCAACTCGATGATGACGATTTTTGTCCAATCGCTCATCGGCCATTCTAGCAATCTCGCCTTTCTATCCGGCCTCGCCTCGTCGATCACCGGCATCGCGACGATCATCGGCGCACCGTACTTAGGGAAACTCGGCGACCGGATCGGGCAGGAGAAAACATTACCGATACTGCTTGTGCTGTCCGGCTTGTTCGCCTTGCCGCAAGTATGGACGGACAACATTTATGAGCTGTACGTGTGGCGCTTCTTGCAAGGGCTTGTTGTTGGCGGCGTATGGCCGTCTATTCAAGCGCTCATCAACGCGCAAAGCCCGCGCCGCATTCAAGGGCGGGTGTTCGGCGTCACGGCAAGCAGCCGCTTCCTCGGCAACTTGACTGGCCCGACCGCCGCAGGCGCGATCGCAGGGTTCTTTTCCATTTCCTCCATTTTCGTCTTATCTGGTCTCTTGTTGATCGCCACCGGCGCATTGGTCGGGTATGCGACGCATGACCGTGCATGGCGCGAGGAAATGAAAGAGAAGATCGCCGCTTGGACGCATCGTCTCCATAGTCGGTACTGACAACCACAGCGGCAAGAGGCGCGGCAGAAAAAACGAAACGGCCCGAAGAACCATTCCTTTCGGGCCGTTTCCTCTCATCGTTTCATTTCTCCGTCCATTTGATCCATCGAAGCAACGAATACGGAATCGCTTCCCCGACGCGCCCGTTCCGCCCAGTCGTCGTTTCCGCCATCGTCAATGAATTCCAAATCGCTTCCTCTGTCGCCTCAACAGCCGCCTGAAACAACTCGTTCATGAGCGGCGCATCATCGCGGACAAGCGGAGGGACTGATTGAAGAACAGAATCGGAAAAATGAGCAATCGTATAGGCGTTGGAAAACGCGATGACAATATCACCGCTCCCGTGATGGACATGGCTTCCCGTCCGCGCCAGCCCCACCGCCGCCCGCTTCGCCAGCCGCTTCAACTGCCGCGCATCAAGCGGCGCATCGGTCGCGACGATCATCATAATCGAACCAGCCGGCACATCCCGTTCATCAAACGACGGCGGCACATACGGCACAAACCGCAGCTCTTCACGCCGCCCGAAATTGCTCACGACAAGCGCTCCGACCGTATACATCCCGCCCGCGATCCGCGACGAGCTGCCAATGCCCCCTTTCCAGCCGAAGCACATCATACCCGTCCCCGCGCCGACCGCCCCTTCTTCCATATCGACGCGCGCCTCGGCAATCGCCTGTTTCGCATGCTCCTTCGTCACCGAAAGCGCCCGCGCCGTATTCAAATAGCTGTCATTGCATTCCCCGACGACAATGTTGGCCGACCCGGTCGTATCTCCGATCTCCGGCGTCATCGCAAGCATATACTCAAGCGTCCCTTGCCAGACAGCGCCGACACTGAACGTATTGGTCAGCATAATCGGCGACTCGATCAACCCAAGTTCCTCGACCTGCACCAACCCGACCGTTTTCCCAAAACCGTTCAAAACAAAACAAGCCGCGGGCACCTTCTCCAAAAACCAGTTGCCCCCATGCGGCAACACCGCCGTCACCCCAGTGCGGATCACTGTCCGCTCATTCATATCTTCCCGAATCGTCACATGACCGACCCGCACCCCAGGCACATCGGTGACTTGATTGCGCTCCCCTGTCGGAAGCGTGCCGATGGAAAAACCAAGATCGCGAAGCTTGCGGCGCATCCATCCCACCCCTGTCGCTTTTCTCCGCCTTCTTTCAAACCGTCCAACGCCAACGCAGCATGTCCGCCGACACGACGGTGAACGAGAAAGAAGCGTGATTGTTCCCATGTCAAGTATATCGCATCGGACTGAGGAAATGCAGCAGCGGCAAAGAAAGGCGGTGAACAACCATGCCTGGTGGATCAATGGGGCCATACAAAAAAAGCAGATGCCAAAACGTTCTCCATGTGCGAAACAAAAAAGCGGCTTCCTGCAAAGCAAGCGGCGCAAGAATGAGCAGCCGAAGCAAAACGAAGCGGTCGATCGGGGAAGTGCAGCCATCCGGTTTCTTCAAACGGAAGACGTTCATACGATGGCGTGACATTGAAGAGGGTTTCGCCTCTTATAGGCGCGACAAAAACTGGGCGGAAACGCGTGGAGAAAGCGGCCGACTCCGGTTTCAATCCCTCGTAGGTACGATAAAAACCATTGATAACAGCCAAAATATTATAAAGGTCAAACGGGTTTCAATCCCTCATAGGTACGATAAAAACGACAAATTTCCGAGACACAGCGAAGGAGCTAAAGGTGTTTCAATCCCTCATAGGTACGATAAAAACATGAACTTGATTGACCATATCGAAAATCTCGAGCGTTTCAATCCCTCATAGGTACGATAAAAACACGTTTTGCAATTTCCTTCACCTCTATTTCTAGAGAGTTTCAATCCCTCATAGGTACGATAAAAACAATCGCTAGTTTCTTACTTGCAAGCCCGTTTGTCACGTTTCAATCCCTCATAGGTACGATAAAAACATTTGGTCTGTGTCTTTGACCAAAATTTGAAAGGAGTTTCAATCCCTCATAGGTACGATAAAAACGAATCTTGGCTGGTTTTCGGCTTCGAAGCCGGACAAGAGTTTCAATCCCTCATAGGTACGATAAAAACTGAAAGCCAAAACAGGTTTGTTTACGGGCATCTCGTCCGTGTTTCAATCCCTCATAGGTACGATAAAAACCTTATCCAGTTCGACCGCCTCGTTGATCGCAATATCTTGTTTCAATCCCTCATAGGTACGATAAAAACCGGAGATGGAGCTATATTAGGGGGATATTGAAAAATTTGTTTCAATCCCTCATAGGTACGATAAAAACAACGCGGCTCAATGTACTTCTTTTCCCCACGACACAGTTTCAATCCCTCATAGGTACGATAAAAACGGGGCAAGACGTTTATATGGAATCGCGAACGAACTACTCGTTTCAATCCCTCATAGGTACGATAAAAACGGAAGAAGTCGAGCCAGTTATAGATCGGTTACTTGCGTTTCAATCCCTCATAGGTACGATAAAAACGCGTAGCCTTTAGCCCGATTTCTTTCTCACCGATTTGTTTCAATCCCTCATAGGTACGATAAAAACCTTTGTTGCTTTCTAATTATATTATAAGTTATGAATGTTTCAATCCCTCATAGGTACGATAAAAACTCAAGCTGGACAGTCACCATGATGTTTCACCTGCCTAAGTTTCAATCCCTCATAGGTACGATAAAAACCTTGATCCGTGCTGTCTTGCCTTTCGCTGTTTCGAGTTTCAATCCCTCATAGGTACGATAAAAACGGACAAAAATGTCCAAAAGTCTTCACCTTCGATAAAACCAGTTTCAATCCCTCATAGGTACGATAAAAACAGTTGCGCTCCGGATCCACTTTCACGATTTTCAAGTGTTTCAATCCCTCATAGGTACGATAAAAACCAGATACGGTTTCTGCGGCATTAAACGCCTTTGGTCGTTTCAATCCCTCATAGGTACGATAAAAACGTTCACGACCGCATTGAACCATGTGTTTGCTTGTGGTTTCAATCCCTCATAGGTACGATAAAAACAAGTTGCCGGATCAAGTAAGGAAAGTACAGTTGGAGATGTTTCAATCCCTCATAGGTACGATAAAAACCCCAAAAAGGCTTGTTCCATCAAGCTTTTCGGTTTGGAGCTATTTTCAGCATAGCACGTTTCAAAAATTCTGTCAATGACTTTCAATCGTGATGGCTGTAGGCTTGGAGCGTCAAAAACCATTGTCGTCGATCCCCCGGGTTTTTTGCATGATTGGAGGTCGACGACAATGCAAAGGCGGGTTGACTTCTTCGGCTGTTCGATCTTTTCCGCCGGCAGCCCGGTCAGTTCGTGGATCGTGTCGATATCCTACCCTTTCATCAACATTTCCTTCGCGATGTCGGGTTTCCCTTCCTCGATCCTTTTTGGCGTCCTTGTTCAATCCCATGCTTCATTCCCTGCTTGATCCTTGTCCGATTTCGCCGAAACTGCTCTCGTTTGATTGACGCTCCGAAGGCTTCACTTCCCGTGCAACTCACGGTACCAGTCGCTATGCAGGATATCTCGAAAGATTGATACTGTCGTTTCGATCTCTGTCAAGTTCAATTCCACAATCATCACATCGAAATACCCTCGTTAGATGGCCACCTCTTGTGTTTGATTTCCCTACTCTCTAAGCAATCCCCGAACATCTTCCTCTGAAAGATCCACCAACCGAGCAATGTCTTCCACCGTCATTCCTTTGCGTGCCATGTTACGAATCAGCTGTTTCATTCCTTGTTTCATTCCCTGTTTCATTCCTTGTTTGATGCCTTCTTCCAACCCTTGTTTCCTTCCCTTTTGCTCATAGGAAATGATCAGCTCCAACACGTTCTCTTTTTCTTTCGTTTCCATCGCCCTCACCTCTCTTTGGAGTTGTTGCTCTTCCTCCTCCGACAACTTCACATACGTTTCAAAAAAACCCAAGAGCAGCCGCTGCCTCGCTTCATCCAGCTCCAATCGCACCAACATGCGCAAAAACTCTTTTTTCAACTCGACTTTCTCACTTTCAGTATACCCCATTTTGCCAAGGAGGGCAGCCGCGATCGGATTGTCATGCCGGATGTAGTCCCGCCAATGTTTCTTGCGCAACTCCACCGGGAAAAAGCGGAACTGCAGCACCTCGCCAAAGGGAAACTCGATCGAAAACACGGACGGCTCCTCGCGGAGGGCATCATGGCTGAAGACGGCGATCGGAACGATGCGGGTGCGGTATTTTTCAAACAGACGGCTGAAATAGACAAACATGCGCTCTGGAAACGATGGCTGCACGTAGCTTTGATTCTCCACATGAACGATGATCAGCCCATCTTCTCCTTTCAGCTTCGTCTCGACCAACAGATCGACGCGGTACTTTTCTCCTGCGGTCACATCCGTGAACAGCTCTTCGGACAAAAAGGACAAATGGCGGAAATCGATATGCTCGTGGATGTCGGGGAAAAAGAGAAGGAGAAACTCTTCGAAGAACGTTTGGATCAGTTCTTTGAACAGCCGGTCATGGTCAATGGCCATTCCATCACCCCTCTTTGAACATGTTCAACATATCGATTCGCGGGCAAGAGGCAAAAATCCTGCATGGAAGATAGAAAAAATGGAGAGCTAGGATGTACATCAGCACATTGTGTCAGAATCCTGCCTTCAAATTAGTAGATGTGCATTTTTAAGAGAGGCAAACAAGGGGCCCCTTAGTCGGCATGAGGCTGGTTTTTGATTGCATCATCGAGAACGGTCAACGTTCCGGAAAATCCCTTGGTGATCAAGGCGGCGACGAGACGAACGTGATGCTTCAAAACCGAAAAGGTGAACCCCAATGTTATGAAAAACTTGTGAGCTCCTTGATAACGTGCTTATCCATTCATGAGACATGAACCTGTAGGAATGGTTGGCACATTGATTCTAACCAAGGAGTCCGGTTCATGTCTCCTTTTTTGTTTGGTTGCAAATTTATTACAGTTCATTTGCTCATCTAGAGAAATGATCTATCCATAAAAGAAAACAGGTTCTATTGAAGTTCGAAATCTTGTCGTCGATCCCCCGGATTTGGACACAATGGGGGTCGACGACAACTGGGATGGTGTCATTCGTCATTTAGCAGCTGTTGAAGCTTGTCAATTTTTTGCTTTTGTTTTTTGCTGATGCCTTTTCCCCATTCGCCGATGCGTTGCCAATACGCCTGCAAGGCAAGGGCGGCTTGTTTGTTTCGCTGCTCAAGGACTTGCTGGTACAGCACGTCTTTGCTTCGCTGCTTATCCGCTTCGCTGTCGGCGAGCCGTTCAATTTCGGCCACCAACCGTTCTTCGGGGGAGAGAAGAGCCAGCCTTGCTCGTTCTTCTTCCTCGCGTCTCTTTCGCTCCACCATTTCCTGCTCGATTTTTCGACGCTCAAGACGGGCGCGCTCTTTTTGCACCATTGGGAGGAATTCGGTTTCCGTCACGTCGTCCACTTCAGAAAATCGACCGTAGCCTGACGATGTTTTCGAACCGATCCCCCATTCCATCAACGCCTGTTTTGTGTATAACGATGCTGCCTCCAACAAACGGGCGGTTTTTTCATCGTCTCGAAAGCCATAGGCCGTTAAATAAATGTCTGCCTCTGCAGCCATGACCGTCCAAAACGAAACGGGAACAGGTTTTTGATTATCTGTCGCAGCGTTTTTTCCCTCATAATACTCCTTCATATGTACAGCGAGCACATCCTTTTCCAACCGCAATCCATCGATGAGAAAGATGTCGTAAAACTGCACCTGTCCTTTATTGCCTTGCGTCCCAAAAATCGCGCGTCCGTCTTCATGCTCGCCGAGCCGTTTCTCGTCCCCTTCGCAATACGCCTCGATAAACCAATGGCGCACAAGGCCTTTCAGACTGGAGGCAGGAATGTAAGGAAGACCGTACACGGGGTGGATCGTCAATGACGTCTCGCGAACATGCCCCGCGCCCAGTCCGTGGACAATTCGGCCAGAGAGGCGGGCTTTCAGCTTCTTGACTCCCCCTGTTTGCGCCCATTCCACCATGGCCTGTTCTCGCTGCGCCCGCAGCTGCTCGCCAACCTCTTTCAGCTCTGGGAGAATCGGGGCGGATTTCAACTGTTTCGAAGGTTCCCACACTTTTTTACGGTCATTCCACCGATGCTCAATAAAATAATGGAGATGGTACGCCAAATGCCCGATCGATTTATTGGCCTTTTGCACGACTTCTAGGGTGTCCTTTGGATGAAAAAGCATGCCCTCCCCTCCTTACTCTGCCGCCTTTGCATCGTCTTTCGCCATCCCGTCGGCAAACTTGCGCATCCAATCTAACAGCGCCATGGCTTCCATCGTCCATAACCGGTAATCAGCGCTCGATAAGTTGACGACAGCCTCGACGAGTTCTTGGTTTGCCGATGAAAATTGATCCGGAAACTGTTCCCTCATCCATTTTGCGAGGGATTGATAAATCGCCTTGTATTCCTTCCCTTTTTGAAAACAAAACGCCAATGCTTGTCCGAGACCGTTGACTTGAATTAAGGACGGCATTTTTTTGACGTAAGAACGATAGTTTTCGAAGCTTCCTCTCAATCGTTCTTTTGCCTGTTTCACTTCTTGAAACGCAAATGCGGCTCTCCCGTTCTCAATCCCCACACGCTTCACGTTTGTTTCCATGGCTTCTCCTCCGTTCACACCCAAATCGTTCTCATCATTCCGCGACCTAATGTACTGTTCCCGCCAAGCTGAAAGACGGATGGAAATTTGTTTTCATTCAGAAAGTACCGTTCAATATCCGCAGCCTTCGCAAGACCGTCTATTCCGTCTCCCCGTACATCACCAATGTAGAGGAAACTGTAAAAAACCGTTTCTGGCGGAACATTTTCCTCATACCAGAGCGCACCGTT
Organism: [Bacillus] caldolyticus; assembly: GCF_003595605.1. Taxonomy (NCBI): domain Bacteria; kingdom Bacillati; phylum Bacillota; class Bacilli; order Caryophanales; family Anoxybacillaceae; genus Geobacillus; species [Bacillus] caldolyticus. The sequence goes on from NZ_CP025074.1 coordinate 1,634,401, forward strand.
GTCAACGGTCCCTGTCTCCGGTGAAATGCGAATGCGCGCGTTAATTTCGGTCGACAATTTGACGAAATCCGTGAAATCGTCATCGGAGAGAACAACGAGTCGATCTACAAGACGCAGGCGGCAATGCTCCCCAAGGAGGGCGGCAAGTTGTTCCGCCAGCTGTTTCGCTTCAGAAGAGACGGTGACCGAAAACGCATACTCCTCCAACACAATGCGTCCATTGACCGCCATCAACCGGTCGGAACTGACCGTGTTCGGTGCGGGCATCGGAAGAAGTTGAACTTCTTTCCCGATCGATTGCTGATGAACGCTCATCTCTTGATTCCACCGCTCAATCACAAACGGGCACGTAATCCAAGCAAATACGCCGCGAAGCGATTTAACCGGAAACAGCAAAACACGTGCATCACTCAGAGCAATGGCGCTCGCTTGTGTGACGCTTTCCTGTCCTTTGTCCGCGCCGAAAATCAGTTCAAGCTTCTTCCTATCTTCAGGAAGCGACTGTGTCATGTGATACCGAAGCGCGCCTTTGAGCGAGGAGCTTTCGATTTTTGGAAATCCTGTATGCTTCTCCCGCTGGATAGGCAAGTCGACAAACCCGATCTCGCTCCCACTCCCCGCATGGACAGACGTAATGGCATGCATAAGAAAAGGCCGTACGATCGAATACATTACAACTCCTCCTCGCTTTCTTTTGCACTCGTGATCACCGCAAACCCAAACCCTTCCTCTGCCCCTTCATCAGTGAAATGAACACCGTCAAGGGCAGAAAAGACATGGGGCAAATCATCATCCCGCTCGATCTTCACGTAAATGACAGAACCCGCTGGAACCATCCATTTTCGCGGTTTTGGACGATGTCGGACGATGTCCCATCCTCCGTACAACTCCGGTCGTCCGATGGAAGCGGCAAGCCATGTCACCACCGCTCCGTTCGGCCATGTCCACCGATCACCGTCCATCGCAATCGGACGAGAGCCGTTGGCGAAAATCGCAGGGGACAAAAAGATAATCTTTGCCAGCCTCGTCCGCTCGATGTCTTGTTCAATCCTCTTTTTCTCGTCCGGATTCCATATACGAAGCATTTCCGGCTGCTGGCGGACAGACCACGGCCGGTTTTCCCCGCCGATCCGAGCCCACTTGACATCAGAGAAATCCGGTCCATCACCGACGAAAGCGACAAGGGACGCCCCGTCTACAAAACGCCCTTTCGCCACCCGGTATAAAAGCCCCTTTTGGGCTGTTCGGCTGGACGTGTCGAGTTGAATTCCCACCTTATCTTCCCAAGCGATGAACGATGACAATGAACAAAGGGAAGAGATTGGCTTATTCTCCAGAAGCGCCTGCTTCCATTCCTCCATCGGGACGTAATAGTGCTGTGGACTTTTCGTTTTGTCACGCCGTGAAGAAGCAAGTCGCCACATTGAAGAAGATGACGAAAGCTTCCGGTCTCGGACAAGCTGCAATGGATACGCTTTGAGCGATTTTTCCTCCTCTATGACTTGATAATCAAAGGGCAGGGGAAAGAACAAGACGTCTTCTTTCGCCAGCGTGCAATAATGGAGACAGAACTGCCCCCGCTCTGTCGGGGTGCCCATCCATCTCCTCACCTGTTCATCACTGCCCCTCGCAAAGTCGTCAAACGTGCTGTACGCATAAATGTACGCCGCCCGCAGCGCGCCGTAAATCGTATTCGGGCGCGGAGGGAATATCGACTCCATCACCGTCGCCTCCCCCGCTTGCGTCGCATGATGGTTTTTAAAGAAAAACGTGTCTACCGGTGTCAAGACTAATTTTGTCATTGCCCGTTCCCCTCGCTCCGTTTGAAAAAGGTCAATATCTTTAACAGATACAAAAAGTCATAGCCGCTGCGAACCGCTTCACGCAAAGACAAAAGAACTTGCGCGTGATTGGCGATCTCTTGGACGCTCAGATGGCTTCCCTCTTTTACAGACCGCTTAAGCAAACGCCGAAGCTCTGTCGCGAGCATGTCGCCATTCTCCCATTTAGGACAGTGCCGCTCATGCAGCAGCGGGGCAAACGCGGAAGCGAAATGAAAAATAAAGTTCGGCGACAGGGATGTTTTCAACAGATGAATCCATTGATCCAATAATTGTGAAACCTTCTCTCCCCCAATCATCCATGGGAGAACCGCTTCCGAAATCTCACCAGAGCGGGTGTGAAGCGCTAAAGCAAGGGCGTCCTTTTGCTGCCCCGTCTTGTCGTTGGAATACTGTTTCGCCTTTTTCTCCAACGCTCTGACAGCGTTAAGAACGAGATGGAGCGGCGACTTTTTGTGAGCGATGACCACGCCAAACGAGGCGGTCGCTCCATGACCTAATCCTTTCCATTCATCGCCAAACGCCAATCGGAGCTCCTCCGCCGCTTTCAGCACCGTCTCGGTCGGCAAGAAGGCGAGAACATCATCGCCTCCTGCATAAACAAGCTTGCCGTGGCATTGTTCTTCGACAATTTGAGGAACGACTTCTTTCGCAAATCGCGCCAACTTTTTACTCGTTTCGCTATACTCCTCTTTCCGCTCCCCGGAGAACCATTTCCCCATGTTGTCCCCATCCATCATGAGCACAGCGTAATAATCGCCCGCTCCGATCTCGAGGACAGACGGAAACGACAAAAACGAGGCGCCAAACAACTTGGAAAAATAATCGCGGGCGGCCCGTTTTCCTAAACAAATGCCGCATAAAAATTCATTGTCTTGAATCCGTCCCGCGCGGCGGTCATCTTCTTCGCCCCCAGCTCCTTGAAATTCCGCCGCCCGCCGCTTCCAAAGGTGGAGCGTTTTCCGCTTGATCTCACCGTAATGATCCGTTTCCTTCATCTCGGCAAGCCGCAACGCCTCCCTTTCCTTGCAGACGGAGCAAACAAGGCCGGATTGGGAAACAGGAATGTAATGCTTCTCATTTTTCAGCGCCCCCAACCGCCGTTCGGCGCGTTCACGCACGGTCCGGAACGAAGCGGACGGCTCATACGGTTCAGCGACCCAGTACACTTCTAAAAACGACTGCACTTGTTGTTCCACCATCATCTCCAGCCATTCATACTCTTCAGCAGTGAGATGTGGAAACACGCGTCGAATGGCTTGAAAGCAGAAGTCCAGAAACACTTGGCGAACATTGTCCTCCACTTCGCGCAGCCAGCCGCCAACCTTTTCTTCTGTTCCCTTCATCACCACCGTCACGCGGTTCGGGATCGAAGCAATGCGAAAATCCCGCGCAGATGGCGACCGCAACTCCTCCCTTGTGACGAGCGGGTATACGACTTCACAGTTGGCGTCCAATTGGTAAAACTGTTTGATCGCCTCTCGCACCAAGTGGGACAAAATATAACTTCCGCTCCAAAAATCTTCCGTTTTGCGGGCTGAAGCGATAAACGACTGCACAGGCCCGACCGTAAAAATGACGATATAGCGATTGGTCATATCCTCACCCCAACGATCTCTAAAAACCGGTTTCGATCCCGCTCATAGCGCGGCTCGCTGTAGCGCGAGCCGCCGCTTCTCACTTCCGTCACAATCGGGTGGTACCGATTCCCAATTTTTCTCACCGTGCACCATAATGGCGAAGAAAGCTTTTTGCTTCCTTGCACAAAACCGAGATTTCCATAGCGGTTCGCTTCATGCGACGCTTTTCCAAACGCCCTTGTCACTTCCGCGGCGCTTTCTTTCCCCTCCCCAATCCACACTGCGGACAACACAGGGTGCAGCGTCCGAATGTCCTCGCGGCGCGCCACGAGGCAGCCGTCCTCCGCAAAGGAAAACGCCTCCGCCACTCCGATGTGCTCAAGCACCGTACGCAAACTTTTGGCGTATTCCCCAACGTTATTCCACTGATGCCCCGTCCATTGCACAGCTCCGAACCCGCGGCGCGACCGCTGCCCGAATCCCGCCAGGTGAAGCATATACTGAAAGTGCCATTCATACGCCGGAAGCAGCTGCTCATGCCGCTTCCGCACCGAAAGCGTCACCGTCACCTCCCCACCGGCAGGAAGGGCGGGGACAGGCACAGGAGATGTGCGGTGCGGCAACATGTTTTCCCGTTTCGTTCCTTCCATCACGCCCGCCATGGATAAATGAACGGGGGATTGCTGCTTCGTCTCTCGCGTGCCGCCAAACCATTCTTCTTCTTTGGCAAGCAAATCGCGGTGGTTCGTCTCGCTTTGCAACGTCCGCCACCAGTACCGCCATACCCCGCGCAGCGACGGAATGCGAAACTCCGCCTTTGCCTTCGGATCAAACCCGTGAATGGCGGCCGGCGTCAACAGAACAAGCTGATACGGCGACTGAACAATGGCAGACGCTTCGTTCCATTTCAAACGTTCCATCATCCGCTCTCCTTTACGTTTGCATCGACTTTGCCAACATCGACATTTTCTCAAAGAATGTAAAAAGTTCCTTAAATGTCGTCTCGGCATCCGGCCAAAATTTTTCCGCTTTTAACGGCTGCGGGCGCGCCCCAGCGTGATTGATATCGTTGCGCCGCTCCTTCACCAAGCCAAACGGTTCCAAGTCGTTCCGATAAGGAGACAAGGCGTTGACCATTTGTTCGACCCGCTCCATAGAACGAACACGCCATTGGTCCTTCGGAATATTGCGCAACAAAATTTGAATGGCAGAATGAACGTCGCTCCGAATCCCCTCATTTCGCGGGTCGAACCCAAACACCCGGCAAATGGCCGTCACCCCGTTTTCCTCCAACATCGTCAACGCCGATTGAATAAGACCGTGATCCAGGCACCAACGTACAACTTTCCAGCTGTTCATAATCGGGTCATCATCAAACATCGCGTACTTTTTCTCCATGGCATCCAGCAACGGAACGAGCGGTTTGATCGCTTCCGTCGGCGACGAACGAACACGGTCGAGCTGCTGGCGAAATTTCTGCACTTCCTCATCGATTTGCAGGCTTCTGCACGTGCGGATCGCTTTCTCCGTCTGATCGAGCTGTTCCGTCAACTTGTTTAACCCCGCCACCTCCTTCCGCATCTCTTGGCTCGAAGACGGATTGCGGAACACTTCACTGTTTTCCTTCTTGGTCAGCGCCCGAATGATGGAAGCATCTCCGGTGCGTAAAAATTGGTCGACCCCGTTCGTCCAATCGAGCAACCCCGCCATGCCCGTCAAATTGACAATCGGCGCCAACCGCCGTTCTGGAGGCAGCTGTTTGACATCGGCTGGACGCCCAAGCATTTCAAACCAGCCGTAAACGATCGCGCCAATGTCCGCTTTTTTCACAAAGCGGGCGTAGTTCAACACGATGAGCGCGACAAACGGGATGGAACGGAAACTGTGGGTGATGTCAAAATAAATCGTATCCCCTTCCCGAATTTCATTCAGAATGCAGTCAAACAACCGCCAATTGGCCTGTTCATCCTGACGGCTTTCCATTTCCACGAGCTTCACATTCGCCTCAGGGGCGATGCGCTGAAAAGCGGTGGTCAAGCCCTCCAGCCGCTCCTCCCCTTTCAAGCGGTCTTGCCCATTCCGCTCCCGCGCCTCTTTCGTCGCAAACACCACCACATCCATCGGCCCATCCCCGCGAAACAACTCATACACCGCTGTCTGGATAAAACGCGTATAAGAAGACACGTTGCCCTCGTATGTGTAATAACAATATTCATAATCGCTCAATCCGAGAAATGACAACAGTACTTTTCTTCCCACGCTCATCTCTCCATTCCCACCAACCGTCTCGTCATATCGACAAACGGCGAATTATCTTCATAAATCCCTTTCCCTTTCGACGCTTCCCGCTCATAACGATTATGGTCGAGCCATAAATAGTTGGCGTACAGCCGATCTTCCCGCTCATCATACCGGTAGGCAAGGCGAAACGCTGTTTGCCCGTTGCTGGCTCCTTTGTACAAGTGATATTTCACTTTGCGCCCATCGATCGTTTTGAAGGCTTTTTCATGATGCAACACCGCAACGTCGCCCTCTTTATGCTTCAGCTTCTTCGCCAGCTCCCGCATCTGCTGGTGCACAAACAACGACTGATGGTGATTATGCCGAAGTAGATCGGCGACTTGTTTCGATACAAGGTACGTTGTCGCAAACAAATGTTTATATTTTTCATTCTCAAGCAAAAATTGCCCAAACGCGCTTAAATACACCAACTCCTCTTCTTGATGAAACAAAAATGGATACTGAAGAACACATTGTTTTTCATGGTAGGAAAGCGAATCCACGCTGACCATATCTTTCTGGCATTTCCGCAACAAGTCGAAATGCTCATGGACAAACTGCTCGTCAATATGTATGGGCACAGGAGGAATCTCATGCAACACTTGGCCGTCCTCATGCATATAAGCCGTCGGGTAGTGCAGAAACGCCCCGACGATGTAGCCCAACGATGTCATCACTTTATACCCGCCAATCGGCGCAAAACAAGTTGTTGACGGTTCCCCGTGGGAGAGAGCATCCGCCACCTTCCACATGTATTCCCCCAATGTCTCTTGCATCCGTCTTGGATGATTCACATCCACATCCACGTACATGACGCGAACATTTGCCGCAAAGTCTTCCTCAAGCAATCTCGTCAACACGGCTTCCACAATCCGTCCTCCCACCGTGTCTGTCGCAATGAGGACAACCGTCGGCCTCTCCGCCAATTTCCCTTGTCGACGAAGTTCATAAATCATCGAATACTCCGCCGACACACGGTTGGGATCCCGGGCGGCCTCATGAGCAAACTGCCTGGCATGACGAATCCATTCGTCAATTTTTCGTTGTTTTTCCTCATTGATGTTGGCCGCGCTCAACCAAGGACGAATCTCCCCCATGATTTCATCCCGATTCATCGAGAAAACGTTCCTGTTTCCTGTCAACAGCGACACACCACACGTTACAACAATATGCTGGTACAACCGCCCTTCCCCTCCATATTTCTTTCATCTTGGGAAAATATAGCTATGTTTATATCAATTATATCCTATTTTTCAAGTATAGAGGGAGATATTTTTCAACAATTCCAAACATTTTACCGCTGAAGAGACGGGTGAAAAACGAATTTTCCACCCAACTCCGCGAAGGCGAATGGAAAATAACAAGGCCCCTCGAAAGTAAAAGAGCGTCTCTTCCAGCTGGTTTTTCCGCTGCTCCCGTTACGCAAAACTTACAAAACTCTACAAGAGACTTGCAGAAGTTTTCGTTTGCTTCCTTGTTCATCGCGTCCGATTTCGCCGAAGCTACTCTCGTTTGGTTGACGCTCCGAAGGCTTCACTTCCCGTGTAACTCACGGTACCCGTCACTATGCAGGATATCTCGAAAGATTGATGCTTGCATTTAAATCTCTGTCCATTTCAAGTCCACAAGCCTCACATCGAAATACCCGTTCTGACAGCTTGAATGATTGTTTTACATCCCCGCATGAACTGCACGTTTTCGATGATGGATGCCATCTGTCGGCTTCCACCCATTCGATCCCATGCCATTCACATTTGTGTTTGATTTTTTGTTTCAGCATGTACAAACGTTGTTGTTGAATGGCTTTGGATAGATGACGGTTTTTCATCATCCCCTGAATGTTTAAATCTTCCATTACCATACGAGAAGGCTTGGTTCTCACCAACTCGTTGACGACTTTGTTTTCGTAGTCCACGCGTTTATGTTCCAATCGAATCCGCATCTTCTGCATCTGTCTCTCGAGTTTTGCAATGTTGCGTGTTTTGACGTAACGGACTGCACCACCTTTCTCTTGAATTTTATTCATTTCATACTTTCTTGAGCATTGGCGTTGCAACCGACGCAAACGCTTTTCTAGTTTTTTGATTTCTTTCGTTTTGTTTATGTTTTGGAATGCCCGACCGTCTGAACAAACGGCCAGATTTTGTATTCCCACATCAATTCCTAGCGTATGGCTGTTTAATGCGATAGGCGGCTTTTGGATATCATATCCTACGGATACATACCAATGCACACCGTCAAACGTGATCCGAGGGTTTTTATACTTTGTATTCGTTGGAATTTTTCCTCATTCGGATAGGCGCACCCAGCCGACTTTTTCGAGATATACATGCGTATCGCGAAACTTGATTTTGGCTGTGTCGTGATAGAAGGACGGTTTGCTTCTCTTTTTGCTTTTAAACCTCGGCTTTCTTGCTTGCCCCTTAAAGAACTTCTTGTATGCCTCGCAAGCATCCTTAATGGCTTGTTTGGTGATGTTGTTGGAATACTGATATAGCCATTGATAATTTGGATCGTTTTGTTTTAAAGCCGTCAGCCTTTTTCGCAACTCCCCATCCTTGATGAATGTGCCGCCCTTTTTGTAGTTGGCTTCTTGTTGTTCAAGCGCCCAATTGTATGCCCAACGAGCCACACCAGCGGAGCCAAATAATGCGGTCTTTTGCTTGTTGTTTGGCTCTAGCCTAACTTTGATGGACCGAATCATCCTCAAGCCACTCCCTTATCATCTTCTTGACTCGGTTGGCTCTTTTCCCTTGAAGTTTACAACTGAAAACGGTAATAATTTGGACTAAATCCTCGACCAGCTCTTGTTCTTCTGTTTTTTCTGTTTGGTCAATGATTTCAATTTCTGTCCCATAACGTTGACAGATTTGTTCAATCAGTTCAAACCCAAAACGAACGAATCGGTCTTTATACAAAACAACAATTTTTTCCACTTCATGATTACAAACCATGTCGATTAGGCGGCTTAATCCCTTTTTCGTGTAGTTGATTCCACTTCCAATATCTTCGATGATTTCAAACGAATACCCTTTTGCAATCATATACGTGCGTACTGCTTCAACTTGCCGTTCCAACTCATCTTTTTGTTTCCGACTCGATACTCGACAATAACCAACGACTTTTTTAGGAGGAGTTGCCTTTTTGATCCCAAGTATTTGATGAAGCTGTTCTTCTGAATAATAGCGAAATCCTGACGGTGCAACATAAGCAGGCTTTAAAACATTATTTTTATCCCAATTTCGCAAAGTTTGCTGACTTTTTCCGATAAGTTTTGCAAATTCGCCAATACTATAATACTTCACAACAATCAACTCCCTACATAAATAACACCATAAAATTTATTATTTTTGTAGAGAGTTTTATAAAAAATTATAGAAATTTATTAACTGTTTCACCCCCCTCTTAAGGAGTGACACAAAACAACGTCGGAGGACGAAACACAAAAAAAGAATCCCCTGCTCAAAAGGGATTCCCTCGATCGAAAGATGCCGCCGACATAAATCGCCGCCATCTTATTTTTTCTCCCGCCTCTTGGAAAGGCAACCTGTGAGACTAGAAATGCCTTTGCCCAACTTAGAATGCTGTGCTGCCTGTTCCGCAGGCGCCCATCCGTTGCGCACAACGCTTCATCTCCGCAAACGAAGCACATGAGAGATGTGGTCTAAACTAACTCTGCGATAACAACGAGCCCCCCATCACACCTGCGCGCGAAGATGGAGAGGGTTCAGTTCCTTGTGGATACGATAAAAACATCATAGATTGGCTTGACCGCCGCAAGCGAAAAGTTTCAATCCCTCATAAGTACGATAAAAACCGTATGCGTGTTCGTCGACACATCGGGATCTGTTTCGTTTCAATCCCTCATAGGTACGATAAAAACGGACAAGTATCCGAAGCAAACTCTTTATGAGCGGCTGTTTCAATCCCTCATAGGTACGATAAAAACTCATTATCTTCCCAATCTGTCCCTCCGCTTGTTTCCGGTTTCAATCCCTCATAGGTACGATAAAAACGATGATTTCATTTTGTAACTGTTTTATTTTTTCCAGATGTTTCAATCCCTCATAGGTACGATAAAAACAAAAGTGATAACCGGGAATATACCTTCCATTCCGAGGTTTCAATCCCTCATAGGTACGATAAAAACCAGTCGTTCCAACAGTCTAGGCAATTCCTCTTGAGTTTCAATCCCTCATAGGTACGATAAAAACCAAAAGCCGTTTTCCAGTCGCCGGTGAACACCCCGGCGAGTTTCAATCCCTCATAGGTACGATAAAAACCAGCCAGGCGTTTAATGTAAGCCTGGATGAACTGAGTTTCAATCCCTCATAGGTACGATAAAAACCTCGAGAAGAGCTATACAACCTATTGAAATTGAGACCGTTTCAATCCCTCATAGGTACGATAAAAACCCTCGATTTTGAGCATAATAAAACGCCACCCCGTCTGTTTCAATCCCTCATAGGTACGATAAAAACGGTTTGGGATGCCGTCAACATCACCAAACGCATTGTTTCAATCCCTCATAGGTACGATAAAAACACTTTCGCTTCGATGTCATGCATCATAGCATCATGGTTTCAATCCCTCATAGGTACGATAAAAACGTGTTACAGTCATAACAAACCATCGGAAATTCTTGTGTTTCAATCCCTCATAGGTACGATAAAAACCGGTAAAAGCCCGAAAAAACGGTTTCCAGACGCTTTAGTTTCAATCCCTCATAGGTACGATAAAAACTCTAGGATGTCATCCGCCAACTCCTTGATCTCTTCCGGGTTTCAATCCCTCATAGGTACGATAAAAACGCTCTTGGAGCATAGCCACGTCTTTGGTTTGTTGAGTTTCAATCCCTCATAGGTACGATAAAAACTACAAAAGGGTGCGCTTCTGCCACTCGTCGAGGAGGTTTCAATCCCTCATAGGTACGATAAAAACGATTGAAACGGTGATCGTTGGACGCTTCACCTTCTGGTTTCAATCCCTCATAGGTACGATAAAAACTGCGACTTCGGTTGCGGATTTCGAAGTAGAAGCACCGTTTCAATCCCTCATAGGTACGATAAAAACATTCGCGAAAAGGCGGTTGCTGTTCTGGATGAAATGGGTTTCAATCCCTCATAGGTACGATAAAAACGACATCGCCGCCGTATTGATCGACGACGATGCGGTGCGTTTCAATCCCTCATAGGTACGATAAAAACTCATTCACGCGTTCGATCCACTCATCGAACTCATTGTTTCAATCCCTCATAGGTACGATAAAAACGAAGTGAGGTTTGCGACGATGTATTTGTACGACGAGTTTCAATCCCTCATAGGTACGATAAAAACCCCCCAAAAATGCTTGTTCCATCAAGCTTTTCGGTTTGGAGCTGTTTTCAGCATACCACGTTTCAAAAATTCTGTCAACGGCTTTCAACCTTGATGGCTGTAGGCTTGAGGCGCTAAAAACCATTGTCGTCGATCCCCCGGGGTTTTAGCACGATTGGAGGTCGACGACAATCTCTTGACCCGTTTATTCGCTTTTAAGGCGAAACATGCCGAATCCTTGTGAATTTCGGCTGCCTAGGCCGACATGATATAAAAATGTCAGCTGTTCTGGTGAAGAACAGAGGCGGTAATAGCCAAGCCACCCTGTAATATACATATTCTTGAACATTGTCACCACACGATGACGATGATGAACGTGAACCGGCTCGATCAACAGTCTTTCCGTCGGCGGAACGCCGTAGTACGCTTCATATTTATGACGGAAATTCAATTCAATCAGGTGGGGGAACACCTCATCATCGGGGTCAAAAAATTGCGTTTTCTTTCTTCCGTCGAACGTTTCATATGTGCTATATACGGTCAATGGAGAGAGCATGACAATGTCAATTTCGTTTTCGCGTATGTCGATGTTCTCCATTTTGACACTTTTCACTTCGATCAGCTGTCCGTAAAGCTCAATCTCTCTCTGCAACAAAAATCGCTGTCCAAGTTGCTGAGTCAGCTCTGGGAGAACGGTGTCGATATGCCATTGGAAATCATCCAAAAACCGAATCGCTTTTTTTCCCCGATCCACTTGGTGCGTTCCAAATAAACGGCTAAACGTGAAGAGTTTAAATGACCGTTTCCCGTGACGGAATCCTTTGTCATGCAAAAATGCAGCTAACTGCTCATTTTCTAACGAACGATACAACATCCCTTGCAACAAATGCTGGTAATGGAGCGGCAAGGAAACAGGCCCTTGCCGCCCGCTCATCGTGATTGTCAATCTCATATGTTATCCTGCCTTCCTTGTTGAGTGCCGTCCTTTGTTCTTATAAAATGAATTCGTCCCCACCCTTTTTCAATCCCATCTCTTCTCTTTTCGAATACTTTTGGGTGCGAAACGTGTAAAAAATAACTGAATCCTCATCGGGATCCATAAGTTGGCGCAATTCCATCTTTAACTTTTCGTAATTGGCTGACGTAATTTCCCCTTCGAATACAGAGTTTTGCACCCAGTGGAGATATTTGCGGGCAATCTTCAACGCCTTGGCTACACGCTTTTCATTGAAATCATACACAAGAATCACGAACAAACGATCCCACCTACCAGCGAGCCGCATATGGCTCGTACGTTTTTTCGCCAAGAATGTGCTTTTGAATTTTATACAGTTCAAGTCGAATCAGACGGCGATAGGATACAGACTTGCCAAGATGGCGATGCTGGACGGTCGTCTGCATTTTTTTCTCGAGTTCACTGACGAACAGTTTTCTTCCTTCTTCATTCAGCATAATGCCGTTTGTCAACTTCTCAAAATGTTTACTGGACAGCATTTTCTTATTTACTAATGCAAAGATCAAGCGATCTACAATGATCGGTTTGAAAATTTCCGCGATGTCCAAGTTCAAGGAGAAACGGCGAAAGTTCGTACTGTGCAAAAACCCGATGCGCGGGTCTAGGTATGTCTTATAAATCTCACTGAGGCACATTGTATACACAATCGAATTGCCGAAGCTGATCAGCGCATTTAAACGGTTATGCGGAGGACGCTTTGTCCGTTTCTCGAACACAAAGTCCGGATGGCGAATGATGGAATCAAACGATGCATAGTATACCTCGCGAATATGACCTTCTACCGCCATTAACTGCTCCACCGTTTCCGCCTGATCAAGCTTCGCCTCTTCTTGTTCAATCGATTGCAGCGCCTTTTCCAATTCCTCTGGTTCGGAAAGGCGAGGGCGGTAATATTTTAGCACCCGCTCCATTTGACGGATGGAGCCTTGGACAAACAGACGGGCAAGTTCCAACCGTTTTCGAGGATCGAGATAATGTTCTGCCTGCTTCAACACGACATGACCTGAATTCAAGTGTTCCCGCGGATAAAAAGAACCAACGTAGTACCCGTAATGGTTAAAGTAATGAACGATGATCTCTTTTTGCGCCGCAAATTCCAAAAATCGCTTGGACACATCCACTTCGCCGAAAATATAAATATCATTTGTGTTTTCAACCGGAATGTACCGTTTCCGCTCTTCCGTTTCAAAGTATAAACTATTATCTTTACGGCGCAGTTCACCATTTTGGAAAATATACAACGTCTTTTTCATTCTTATTCCTCCGCCCAACAATATTCACGATAGGCGCATTTACCGCAGAATGAGATCTTTTTTGGCGGCGGTGGGACGGGCATTCGCGCGATGCGGCGGATGTCTGCCACGGCGCGTTCCAGCTCGCTCCGCGCTTTTTCCGTCCATTCGATCCGTTCTTTCTTCCGCTCTTTCGGAAACAACAGTTCCCCTTTCGCCTCAATTCCCGCTCTCTTTAACGTATCCAAATAGTATAGCAGCTGCATTCGGGCGCTTTGGGAATAGCTCGATGATTTTTTGACTTCCCCAATGATCAGCTCTCCTTCTTCTTGACGAATGCGGTCAATGACAATATGGCCGATCGACAGTTCCTTTTTATCCCGTTGATAATATGTTTCAGAAAGAAATCGTCCAAGTTCTAACGCCTCATCCTCTTGATCGGGGGCAATTTGATGTTTCATAAGCCAAACTTCGCGCGGGCAAATGTAATAATACCAAATATCCGTTCCGGTGACAGGCATTTCATATTCCATTGACTTCACCTACCAGATCAAGCCTTCGCTTTTCGTTCGATAACCGAGTTTCTCGTCGTAAAAATCGTTCAGGGAGTCTCTCCCTACATACCCAATGCCATGGACAATCGGGGGCTGATGGTCCACTTTCGCAGGAATGGCAATCACATATTGGGAAAAGCGGCTCTTTAACGACGCAAACCGTTTTCGGCGCTCCCAACGGTCATGCAGGCGCAAAATGGCCTCATATTCGCGAAATACATCAACAGCCTCTTCATCTAATTCAATAAAGACATTCATTTTTTCTCCATCCCCTTCAATCAAACGAAAATGAGACACAGGGATTCGGTCAATCGTTTCCTCGCCATCAAAATACAGCGTCATCATCCCTTTTAACAACCGCTCCGATTCCGCATTGCTCATCCGGGCTGCCAATGTTTCAAAATAAGATGTAATCAGCCGCAAAAACTGCCCTTCATGCACTTCCTTATTTCCTTTTAACAACGTTTGGGTAATATCCAACCGAATGGCATCGTAAATATAGCTTGCATATAACCGCCTGTTGTCTGTCAAGCGCACAACGTGCACTTCCCCGGTTCGATGCCCGTGGCGATTGCACCGCCCGGCAGCCTGTTGAATGGAATCAAGCGGCGCGAAGTCGCGGTACACCACGTCAAAATCAATATCGACGCCCGCTTCAATCAGCTGAGTGCTGACGACAATTCGATATTCGCCATTTTTCGCGGCCTTCACCCTCCGCAGACGCTCTTTAGGTGGAATATGAGTGGATAAAAACGCAACCTCCGCTTCATCGATGCCTTCGTCTAAAAGCGTCTTGTAAAAGGTTTTAGCGCTTTCAATCGTATTCAAGATAAACAAATACGTTTTCTCTTCGTCCCACTCAATGCGGCGGACAAACTCCTCGATCGTCATCGGTTTGTCGATATCGGGATACAGTGCCACACGGGAAAGCGGCTGGAAATAGGCCTGTTCATTCACAAGTGAAATCGCTTCAGGGAACCATTTCGGATCCGTGGCCGAACTGAACAGGAAATAACAGCCAAGTTCTTCCGCCATGGCCTCAAACAACTGACGAATGGCCAGCCAATATCGATGAGGCACGGCCTGCACTTCATCAATCAAAATAATGGAATTGGCCAGCCGATGAAATTTGCGCAACGAGGCATTGCGATTGGAAAAGATCGTTTCAAATAATTGCACAAAGGTCGTCACGATCAATTCCGAATGCCAACCTTCGATCAATAGCTTAGCAGCTTCATAATCCGCATCATATCGTTCATCATCTTGCTTGGTCGTATAGCGAATGTCAGCGAGGTGATGGTGCGCGAGCCACAGTTGGTGATCTTCCCCGACTCCATTGCAAGAAAATATCTCTTTAAGTACATTCGCCGTTTGGTCAATGACGCTAAGAAACGGCAAGGTATAGATGATGCGCGGCTTGATCCCTTGTTGCCGCTCAATGGTTTCACGCAAGCGCAACGCAAAATGGAGGCTTGCCAGCGTTTTCCCCATCCCTGTCGGCAAATTGAGTCGGTAAAAGTGTTGGCTTAGGTCGATCGGCGTTTCATCCACCTCACGGAACGCCCGCTCCCTTAGCTGATTGAGCGCTGTTGTTTCCCATGATTGTCTCTGTTTGTAGCGCAAAATGAGATCCGCGGGGATCTCTTTGCGCGCGGAAAATGACCATGACTGCTTTTGGACGATCCCTGCCTCCGACTTGTCCGCATCAATCAGCAAAGAAAAAAGAAACAATACTCGTACATACGGAGCGAGGGACTTGTTTTCCCGGTTCCATGACATGATGAAACGGCGCAAGGACCGGGCCTCGGTGAAAAATTCATCGAGCCATGCCGACCAGGTTTCTTTTGTCCAGATCCCCTCTTTCCCTAAGCCAGCAAGCGCCATTTGTTCCGCCAATGCTGCATAATCGACGGCTTCAACTTGACGCCTAAGCAGCGCCTTCGTCTCCTCCCCCATCCGTTTCAACTCTTCGAGCCAGTCATCTAAGTTCCCATGGTGACGCTTCACGACAAGAAAGGCCAACAACCGCCAAAACTCGTCAATCCCCTTCTCCTTAAGGAACATCGCTAATAGGACTGCCGATAAAAGAGCGTGGCTTTTGAGCGCTGGCGGACCTTGAAACGCATCAGGCGATTGGATGTATTGCTGGAAGAAGGCATGGCCCTTGCCAAGATCGTGAAAAAGTGCGATCCAACGGTTCATCTTACCCAATAGCACTGGATCGGCTAAGCGAATGGACTTTTCAGACAAAAAGAGGGAGGAAAGCTGCTCCACCCCCCGCAAATGTTCAGATAATAAATAGTGAGGATGGGAATACATCTTACTCTCCCCTTCCATCGGAATAGAAAAAGACGATCCGCTCCCCGTGTTCATTCTCCCAATAGTGCGGGACAGAGGCGAGAATGGGCTGTCCTCCCGCCTCAAACACCACCTCTTCGTACTGGGAAACAACCCGTTCCGCATTCATCTTCCAAGCCACCCGCTCTTTGCGATACTCTTTGCCTGGCTCCACTTTCAACGCTCGCATCCCGTTTCCAGGAATCACCGAACAAATCGGCACGTGATCCTCTCCATCCACTTTGACGAAGCGAAACTCTTCCATCGCGACAAACTGGACATTCGCCAAACATTCGCTCAAACCAAGGCATGGCGTGTATACGCTTTTGTGCTGGCGAACAAGATCCACAAGCTGCGAAAACCGTTCCTCGTCCTTGAGCGAAACATAACAACGGAAATGAGGAAAACGCAAAAACTCCACACGAATTTGCGTCCGCGCTCCTTCACGCCGCTGTTTTGGCACCCATATGTTCCCTTTCGTATTTACATAGTTGATGCCCACTCTTGTCTTCCGCACTGGACCCATGAGGCGTACGGCCACATTGGTCGTCTCATGGTTGAACACTCGCAAATACTCGTTTTCCTCTTTTCCCGCCCCTGTGATCGCGCCGAGCAACCCAAAAAGCGCGGTCGGCGGAATGAAAGAATATGTGAGCGGAGAAGAAGTCGAGTACAGCTGGCGAAAATGCCCGAAATCGGCCCGAATATCAAATACAAGCACATTCATCGCGCTCATTCCTTATGATCGAATATCCACAACAATGCCTTCTTGACGCAATCGGTCAGCGAGCTGTTCGCTGCACACAAGCCTTTCATCTTGCCGCAGCTCAATCTTCGCAATCTTTTCCTTTTCCCTAACCAATACCTTAATGAGCGGAGATACATCCAGCACATAATCTCGGACATCGCGAATTTCCTCTTCCGCCTTTTCCGTATGCAGGGAAATGTATTGATCCAGTTCGCCGATATGGAAGTGAGGCTCTTGATAAACGACACGCAAAAGCAGCCTTGGGACATGGCCGACTTTCGAGCGGGAAATTAAATTTTTCGTCCCCTCCCACATCGCTTCAACCAGCAGCTCTACATCTTCTTCTGTCAGTCTCGTCGAACGGGCCGCGGTCTCATTGACCACCCCATAGAACGCAATAAGAGAATACGGAAGCACATATTCTTCACGAAACGTCTTCTGCGTCATTTGCCCGCCCGAGGCAAACGCGCCGGTTCCTTTGATATATTCCAGCTTGACACGATGGAGCGACTGCCCCATTTTAAACTGGACAGGCCCTGTGTGAGTAATCGATCCTTTTTCCCTTGAGCTTTTTTCAATCGGCAAAGTGACGCCGAACAGCCTTACATCAATGCATTGACGCAACACCTCATCATTGATGATTTTTTTCATTTCACTTAAGGTTAATTTTGATTTTTCTAATTTCCCCCCGTCTCGAACCAAAAAATCTTCCGCTCTTGCCTTCGCATCTTGAATATACTCATCATCTTGCGCAATTTCACGGACGAAAATTTCTTGCCCGCGATACTCATACAAGTAGTCGCGAATCGTCCGTTTTAAGCGCACATCGGTGACGATGTTTTTCCCTGTTTCCTCATCAATGCGCGGCTTATTGCCATCCAACGGATCGCCATTCGGATTCGCCCACTGCACATCGTACAAAAAGAGCAGTTCTGAACGCTGTTTCACCATAATATTACTGTTCCTCCTTACTCCAGATGATTTCTTTGAC
Source organism: [Bacillus] caldolyticus (assembly GCF_003595605.1). Lineage (NCBI taxonomy): Bacteria > Bacillati > Bacillota > Bacilli > Caryophanales > Anoxybacillaceae > Geobacillus > [Bacillus] caldolyticus. Next base: position 1,652,295 of record NZ_CP025074.1, read on the forward strand.
TTGCGATGTTAGGTTCATCCCACATGCAAAATAAAAATTCAGTTCATCCACCGACAATTTCCACCTTGGGGAAGAGGACAAAAATAAACGGGAAATTTCTTCAGCGAGCTGGCGATGCCCGCCGTAGTAAGACTCATATTCTTCCAGCTTTCCAATCACTTTCGGAAGCAGCCCTTTGATGGCCCGCTGATCCATTTTGAGCCCCATGAGTTGTTGCAAGAATGGCTTGCTGCCGCGTTGTTTCTGCTGGATGTCCAGCAGCATTTGCGTCAATGCCCCAAGCAGAAAAACCGCTTGTTTCTCCTTTGAATCCAGTTGTCCTCCATATGCTTCGAACAAACGGGCAAATTTTCCTTCCACCACCCGATCCCCTTTCCTTATCAATACTCCAGCCTGCTCCAAGAAAACCATGACCGCAATGGCTTGACGCGTCTTAGCGGCAAAGAACCCATCACCGGTTTCATAATCGTGAAAATCAGCCCGCAACTGCTCCATAAAAAAAGAAGCAAAAAACGAAAGCGGCAACGCTTTCTTTTGAAATACGCATTCCACCACTTGCAAAAAATATTTATCATAGACACCGATAGGAAAAAACGTGCGAATAAAGCCAAAATGGAAGGGATGATTACCTTCCCTGTACAACAATGTTTCCGTCGCCTTTTTCGCTCGGAACAGTTCGCTGATTCGCGACGGCAATACATCCTCAATCAGCAACAAAATCCGCTCCGCACTTTGAATTCTCTGCAAAAACAACAACTGCAGCGAAAGAGAATTGTCATAATCCTGCAACGTTCCAAGCAAATCTTCTTCCGTAGTCATAAACGATTCCGCTTGGTCTTGATGGATGCGGATATCCTTTTTCCCATTCACCAAATACTCCAACAGCTCATCCAATACATCACGACCGGCAGGAATCAGCAGCTTGGGAATCGCCAAATAAGAAAACCCATAAAACCGATACTGCAAATACGATTCAATAAATTTTCTTCCTTCCTCAATATGGGATTTGCAGGACAAACAGACAGGATAATTTCGCCATGCCTTTGCCTCATCGAACCCCCCGGTAATAAACCCCGGTTTGTCCAACGTATAAAAACGAAAGACGGATAACTTACCAATCACCGTTTCCTTGCGTTCTCCGCAAATCGCGCACACTTGATGGCGGGCTGCCAATTCCATATCTTTTTCATTCACCAAATACAAAAAAGCGTCCTGAAATGGCGTCCAACCGTACAAATAAGCACCATTGATTTTCAATGAGACGATGGCACGTTCGCCAGAAAGCGAAAGCTTGTCTTTCATTTCGTGCAAAATCGCTTCTTGTTGCTGCACAAGCACATGCTCGATAGAACGGAGAAACGGGTCATCCATCACCCGATTCACTTTGCGAAACCATCCGAGAACTTTTTGATCATATGTATTTTCGATCGTCGTAATTCTCGCTGTCGGAGAATAATTGATTCCGCGCGTTGATCCGGAACGAAACAAATATTTCTTATAATCACTTCCGCATTCCTCAACCTCGCATCCTTCCCAGACAGCGTTTCCCTCACCATCCACACGCAATGAAATGAGCACACAAGAAGGATAACCTGGATTCTCAACCAGCTGATCAATGACCGACACTTCTCCTTGCTTCTCGAGCACCATCTTTCCGATTCGGGCGATTGCTTCGATCAATCTATCACCCCTCCGCATCGTTTGGACTAATCTAATTATACCATATAGACAAAAAAATGGTATAAAAATCGAGACTGTTTTTATAAAATTCAGAATTACGATGCTACCGCAAAACATGTAACTCTCATAAAAAAACGCCGAACGTTTTATGACGTTGGCGCAGGTTTCATCCCTTATAGGTACGATAAAAACAAAACTATATGAAAGCATTTTATGTACGTTTATCAAGGTTTCATCCCTCATAGGTACGATAAAAACTCAACCACCTAAATGTGATTCAGCGCTTTTAACCAATAATTTCAATAGATTTTATTTCGTTTTCTATATACATGCAACATAAAGAGTTAACTTCTCATCCTGCACACCCTAAGCGTTGCAGCACTTCCTCCGGACGTTCGTGGATGTAGTTGACAAACCGAGCAATGGCCTGGACGATATCGTTTCGATTTTTGTGAAACACATTGGCGATCACGGTGTCTTTCAGCCATTTCCACAAGCGTTCGATCGGGTTCAGTTGCGGAGAATACGGAGGAAGGTAAATAAAGTGAAAACACTGTCCTTCTTCCCGCAAAAACTCCTTGACCATTTTGGCATGGTGAATGCGGGCGTTATCCAACACCAAAACCATGAGACGGTCTAAATAGCGCTCTTTGAGCATTCTCAAGAAATCCAAGAACGTCGCGGCATTGGCAGCGGTCGTTTGATGAAGCACCGTTTCACCATCATGGACGTTGACCGCGCCAAACAGCGATACGTGGGCATGATGGCCAAACGTCGGCACTTGTTTTTGGCGGCCGACTTCCGACCATGTGGACCGCAAGACATGGTAAGAGCGGATATGGGTTTCATCGATGTACAGAAGAACAGCATCTTCTGTCTCCTTGGTGATCAAGTTTTTTTTATCAGATCCATTTGTTTTTCAAATTGTTTTTGCTCATCCAGATTTCCTTTCGCCAGTGTGTACGTCGGTCGTGTCCACGACAGCCCTTTGCGGTGCAGGAGTTTTCGCAGCGCTTCGCGGGAAATGGAAACACCGAATTGCTTTGCGACATAGGATTGCAGGAGTTTGGTGTTCCACGCCGAAGCGACGTCCCAGCCCAGTTCCGCGGGAGTAGTGGTCAACACAAGCTGTTTGATCTTTTCCTGCTGTTCTTCGGTGAGAAACGGCTCCCGCCCGGGGGCGAAATCCCGATGAAGCAGGAGTTCAAGGCCGCCTTCGTTGAACAGCGACACATAATGGGAAACAGTTTGTCGGCACACGTTGACCATGGAGGCCACGTCTTTGCCCAAATAGCCTTCCATGACCAGGCGGACGGCCATCACACGTTGGCGGAGATGGGCGTTTTTGATCTTCCGTTCCTGCTTGCGGAGTTTCCGGGGCGTCCATCCATGGTTGTCGGTGATTTTGAGACGTTTCATGCAGAATTCCGCTCCTTTTCCATGTTTTTCATTAGGAGCAGTATAACCGGAGTGGGCACCGCTTATGCGAAGGTTAACTTTTCAATGAGCATGTATATAGAACCCCATAAACAATCCCCAGTTCTTTTGCCTCTTGGTTTGTAATTACCAAGCTGTCAATCCCATCCTCACTATCCTCTCCATCGCAGTAATCACGGACAAATCCCTCTAGCACATCTCCGTCTTTGTATATAATTCTTACCCTTTTACCGACATATTCCCACAGCTTCATCATTCCTCACCTTTCTTTATTGTTGGAACAATATGAGTACCGGTTTTAGAGTAGTGTATTCTGAAACTAATTGGTTTCAATCCCTCATAGGTACGATAAAAACTTTTATGGGCGGCATGGAATCACCCATTCTATTTCTGTTTCAATCCCTCATAGGTACGATAAAAACGGGAGCGGGGAAAAGCCCGTAGGAGCGCTGGAGTGGTTTCAATCCCTCATAGGTACGATAAAAACTGTTTCGGCAACGGCATAGTCATCGCTCCTTATTGTTGTTTCAATCCCTCATAGGTACGATAAAAACCGGCATTCAGTTTGTTTGCGATCGCTGCACGTTCGGAGTTTCAATCCCTCATAGGTACGATAAAAACGAATGAGGTGTTTGAGGATTAGAGCCTACTCCCAACGAGGTTTCAATCCCTCATAGGTACGATAAAAACAGATATAGCCGATGCCTGCATTTTGAATCATGGAAGTTTCAATCCCTCATAGGTACGATAAAAACAGCGGGAGCTAAAAGTGTTTCCGAAGATTCACAGTGGTTTCAATCCCTCATAGGTACGATAAAAACTGTACGCTCAACAGATGGTGGAGACAGAAAGAAAGCTGTTTCAATCCCTCATAGGTACGATAAAAACCGAGCTCTTCCTCGGTTTTTTCGGCCTGCTCCTTGAGTTTCAATCCCTCATAGGTACGATAAAAACCCAGGAAGCCTGCGCAAATCATCGTGAAGCCGAACGGGTTTCAATCCCTCATAGGTACGATAAAAACTGGTTTTTTCATTCGTGGGATCAGCTCCCGACCGATTGTTTCAATCCCTCATAGGTACGATAAAAACCCTGGAATGAGTATGGATGTATCCTCACCGCTCATGAAGTTTCAATCCCTCATAGGTACGATAAAAACAAACCGTCTGTAAACTCAAAAACATCGTCCCCTTCAGTTTCAATCCCTCATAGGTACGATAAAAACGCGAACTTATCAGCCGATCAATGCAAGGTGAAGACATTAGTTTCAATCCCTCATAGGTACGATAAAAACAGAAAATACTGTAATTATCGAACAGTACCCAACATTGTTTCAATCCCTCATAGGTACGATAAAAACTTTAAACGGAAAATATCTAATTGACGCGCTACAAACAGTTTCAATCCCTCATAGGTACGATAAAAACGCGAACTTATCAGCCGATCAATGCAAGGTGAAGACATTAGTTTCAATCCCTCATAGGTACGATAAAAACTCACTCGAAATAAATTGATCCTCTCTGTTCTTGGCGGTTTCAATCCCTCATAGGTACGATAAAAACCAGCCGATCTTCGCCTTCTTGCCGCGGATGTTCCCGTTTCAATCCCTCATAGGTACGATAAAAACTCTTTTGCTTTTTCGGCCGCTTTGCGTTTCATATCTTGTTTCAATCCCTCATAGGTACGATAAAAACTTTGTTTCTTACTTACATTATATGCTTTATTTACTGTTTCAATCCCTCATAGGTACGATAAAAACGTGGTACAGCAGCCGCAACTAGCCAGTTTTATACATTGTTTCAATCCCTCATAGGTACGATAAAAACCTTGATTGCTCCTTCTCAACGATAATACTCTAACCAGTTTCAATCCCTCATAGGTACGATAAAAACCTGAATTTGCTGGGTATCCCGGATGATTTTTGTCGAGTTTCAATCCCTCATAGGTACGATAAAAACCTTGCAAGTGCTGGCATAACAAAGCACAATATCGAGGTTTCAATCCCTCATAGGTACGATAAAAACCCAAACCATGCGCATCAAATCAAGCTTTTTCCCTTTGGGTTGTTTCCAGAATACCACATTCCAAAAATTCTGTCAATATGGTTCAGCCGTGATGGCTGTAGGATTTTTGCGCAAAAAACATTGTCGTCGATCCCCCGGGATTTTTGCACGATTGGGGGTCGACGACAATGTGAGGCTCGACGGCGAAGAGTCTGCTCTGCTTACCCCTTCACCCGTTCGATCTTCTCAACCGGCAGTCCGGTCAGTTCGTGGATCGTGTCGACATCGTATCCTTTCGCCAGCATTCTCTTCACCACGTCGAGCTTCCCTTCCTCGATCCCTTCTTGGCGTCCTTGCTTCATCCCTTGCTTCATCCCTTGCTTTATCCCCTGTTCGATTCCTTGTTGGATTCCCTTTTCCAGCCCCCGCTGTTCGTATGAGACGATGAGCTCCATCACACGCTTTGCTTCCTTCGTTTCCATTTGGCTCACCTCGTTTCGCCGTTTTGCTTCCTCCTCTTCGGATCGCCGCAAATACGTCTCAAAAAAACCGAACAACAGCCGCTGTTTCGCTTCATCCAGTTCGAGACGGACAAGCATGCGCAAAAATTCCTTTTTCACGTCGACTTTCTCCTCTTCATTATACCCCATTTTGCTTAACAAGGCAGCGGCGACGGGGTTGTCCTGGCGGATGTACGCGCGCCACGGCAGTTTGCGCAGCTCCACCGTCAAGTAACGAAAATCGAGAACCGTCAAAAACGGAAACTGGACGACCAATGAGGAAGGTTCATCGTGGTGTTCATCATAGCTGAAGATGGCGATCGGAAGAATGCGGCGGCGGTATTTTTGAAACAAGCGGCTGAAGTAGAGGAACATTCGCTCGGGGAAGGTCCGCTGTGCGTAGCTTTGGTGTTCGACATGGACGATGACGAGCCCGTCTTCCCCTTTCATCTTCGTTTCCACCAACAAATCGACGCGGTGCTTCTCTCCGGCCGTCACGTCGGTAAACAGTTCTTCTGTGAGGAAAGAAAGGTGGCGAACGTCGATGTGCTCGTACACGTTGGGAAAGAAAAGAAGCAAAAACTCTTCGAAAAACGTCGACAGCAGCTCTTTGAACAACCGGTCGTGATCGATTCGCTGTTTGGCCACGTTTCCCCTCCTTGCGACATGGAATTCACGATATGTATTCGCTCTACGCGACGCAATTCCTTCTCATGAATGTAACTTTTTAGGAAGGAGGCCCGATCGCTTTGGGCTCCTTCCCTTGTCCTTCCTCTAGCTCGTGAATGGACTACCCGTTGATATCCCCTGTCAACCTCCCAATGATCGCCTCTTGATACCCGGCTTTTTTCTTTCGCCCGATGGCTTCTTTCACCGGCCGCAATGGTTCCGATGTGACGGATGCGAGTTTGGCGAGGCGCTCGGGTGTGAGTTCAACGACTGGGTTGGCGGCCGCATAATCGTCCAAGGAAAAGCGCCAGAGCGTGACGGCCTGTCCATACCGTTCAAGCAGCCGCTCTGCCATGGCCAATCCTTCCGGATCGAAGTCGCCGGAATAATACAGCTTGGCGCCAGAGGCCGCGAGCAAATCGAGCAGCTTCATCGTCGCCAAATTCATTTGCCCGTTCGTGCTGACAAGCGGGGCGCGGGTGTCAAGCAACGTCGAAAAAACACCGGCGTTTTCCACAATGTACACCGTCTTGCCGCGGGCGGGATGGGCGCCAACAAGCGACAAAACGTCCCTAAGCGGCATGTTCAGCGCCGTGTTCGTCTCCGAGGCGGCGGAGAAGACGGGATGCGGGCCGCCCTCGGTTTCAGCAAGGATGTTGGCGCATGTGACAAAGTTCAAAATATCTTCGCGGAGCAGGCCGACGGACTGCAACAGTTCATTGACACTCTCTACGGACGCCACATCCCACTGGCCTGGTGTCGTCGCTTGCAAGGCGGACAACAACAATCTCCCAGGAAGAGTGGACAAATCGAACGCGTGCGGGTCGCTGGCCACTTGCTGGGCAAAGAGCGGGAGGCGCATATATGAAGAGAGCGGGAGGCGGCAGAGGGCGGCGCCGACAAGGCGGACGGCGGCCTCAAGGCCGCCGCGGTCGGCTTCGTACGCCGTTTGGACGAAGCGTTGGCCGCGGACGGCCGCGAACCAATGATGTTCCTCTGCAAGGCGCGCGAAAAAACGCTCCCGCTCTTCCGCCTCTGCCTGGCGCCGTTCTTTGTTCGACATAAGCGGGACGCCGAAATAATGTTCGAGCAGTTCGACGAGTCCAACACCCGCAAACCTTGTCTGTCCGAGCTGTTTTTCAAAGTCGGAGAGAAAGACGCGGGAGACGTCTTTGCCGAAAAAGGCGGCGATCGACTCCCGCTCTTCCTTGGAGAACGACTGCAACGAAACCGCGCCGCCGACGCGGCCGAGCGACTCGTACTTGCGTTTCATTTCGACAAACAGCCGCTTAAAGCCCTGTTCGGAGCGGAAAAAGGCGGCCGCTTCTTTGACGGTGCTCACGTTTTGATCATCTCCCATTCTTTGTCATCAACCATGAGCTGTTTGACACGCCCGTTCCAACGGTAATGAATAACGGTGACAAACGATGCATTGCGCGGGCGGACGAGTTCGCAAATGGACAAAGCGGGCACGGTGTCGTAGTCGCCCCAAAGCGCCTGCGAGTTCATGATATAGTTAAAGCCAAGCTGTTCGACAAGGCCGAACAGATTGCGGATGTTGTTTTCGTCAACGCCGGCGAACGCCTCGTCGAGCGAGATGATGTACGGGGCGTCATCGCCCGCTTCTTGGTAGCGCGAATACGCCGCGGCGAAAAGGGGAATGTACATCGCCATCGCCTTTTCCCCGCCGCTGAATTGGTAAAAACGGTGGTTCGTCAGCTCGCGTTTCGGCTCATTTGTTTTTTCATAGTACAAGGTGAAGGCAAACCATTTCCGATAGTCGAGCACTTCTTTAATAATTTGATGGAGTGTGTTGCCTTGGCCGCGCTCCTCAAGCAATTCGCGGGCGCGGGCGATTTTCGAGCGGAAATGGTTCGTCACCCGCTGCAAATCTTCCTCTTTCAACAGCCGCGAATCGATCCGCAACAGACGGACCAACTCTTTCGTATCCAGCTCCGCTTCCGTCTCCGCCGTTTTCGGCTTCCATTGAATGGACAGCACGAGCCCTGATGACGTGTCGAGACCTCCCATCAGTTTGTTCATATCGCTCACCCACCGCTCGGCGCGCTGGATGCGGCTGCGCAAAATGCGGCCGACTGATTTTAAAATGACGTCCTCATACAGCTCGCGGTCTTGCTCCTTCATATACTCGTGCTGCAAGGCGATGTCGCGCTCCACCTCGGCGAGCACGGCAAACGGCGTGGCACGCTGGCCTTTGTAGTCGAGATAAATGACATGCCGTTCTTGTTTTTCCCGCCAATCGGCCGCTTTCATCGCCATCTCGTCGTCTGGGGCGGCGGCGATCCATTCGGACTCCTTTTGTTCCGCCAGCCGCTCGAACGTCGCCCGGTATTCGGTCAAGTTGGACGACTCTTGGAAGAAGACGGTGTTCAGCCGCGCCAAAAGCGAGGAACGCGTCTCTTTTAACACTGTTTCATACCGTTGTTTCGCTTCTCTGGCCTGCTCCAAAAGCGAACGTGAACGATCAAGATCCACGAGCCCAAGCGCCGCTTCATCGGCAAACGACCGCTCCCACATGGCGGCCAGCTGGCAGGCGAACTCTTCCCGCTGCGCTCCTTTTTCCCGCTCTTCGACTAAGCGCATGAGGCGCTGTTCCGTGCGCGCCCGTTCGTTGACAAGGCGCGGAATTTCTTGGCGCAAAAACGCCAATCGTTCTTGGATGCGGGCGATTTCCGCGCGAATGTCATCCGCTCCCATTTGGGCGAGCGTCCGTTCCATCTCAACGATCTCCAAGGAGATCCGCTCTTTTTCATCCCGAATCCGATTTCGTTCGCCTTTCGCTTCGTCGATCTCCGTTTCCAGCGCCGCGAGCCGCTCGCGCTGTTGGGCGATCATGGCCTCGGTATGGCGCGTTTCGCGGTAAAGCACTTCGAGTTCGTGCAAATGGCGGACGTACGATTTCATGGCGAGCTGGGCTTGTTCGCAGCCGTCCAAGGTAAAAGCCAAATCAAGCTCGGCCGACTCGTCATGGAGCTGTTGTTTGATTTGTTTCCATTCGCGCGCGAGGAGGGCGGCTTTTTCTTCTTGCCGCTTCCATTCCCGTTCTTTGCTTTCGGCTTGGCGGCGGGCTTCTTGCCCTTCCTCAAACGCGGTGCGCACATCGCGGTCCGATGGGAAGGACACAAACCAGTCGGCAAGCGCTTGGATGGCCGCTCCCACCGCCTGATGCTCACGACGTAGACGGTCGATCTCTTGTCCCACAGCGGCGATCTCGGCTTCCAGCGCCGCGATGTTCTCAAGCCGCCACCGCTCCCGCGCCGCACGGCCGATGAACATCGCCCGCGCTCTCCGCGGCGCATGGCCACGGACAAGGCCGAGCGAATAGCGTCCTGTTTCGTCGATCGTCATGCCGCCTTTTTGTTCCGCATCGGTGATCACGATGCTTCGGAGCACTTCGTCAATCCGCTCCGCCGACACAGGGGCATCCGCATCTGGGCGCAAATAATCGGCCAACGTATGCACCATATGAACCGGTTTCGGGATGAGCACACGGTCGCAGTCGACGTCGACATCGCGGGCCGCAATGAGGGCGTCAAGCAACCCAGCGTGCGAAAGCGCCGATTCGATCCGCTCGCGCACATCGTCAGGCACATCGTCGACAAATTCGACCGCGGCATAAAACGGGACAAACGGAATCCCTTCCCGTTCCAATGCCAAGCGGGCGGCTGTCGTTTGTTCATCCCGTTCGGGTTCAGGGTCGCGTTGTTCCCGCCATTGACGCAGTTCGGCCTCACGTTCTGCCCGTTTCTCTTCCAACAGACGGATGTCATGTTCGAGCCGCCATTTCTCATCCTTTTTCTTACCGACGGCATCGTAATACGCTTGAACGAACGGGCGCTTCAGATCATCGAGCGAATACAGCTCATAGAGGGCGCCCATTTGTCGCAAAAACGCCTGAATGTCCGTTTCGGAAACGTCGATTCCTCCTTGCTCGACCCAGGCAAGCACGGCTTGTTCAAACCGCTCTTTCTCCTGCTCGAGCAGCTCTTCCCATTTCTGTTGCTGATGACGCCATTCGTCCATTTCCCGCCGCCGCTCGCCCGCTTCGGTGCTCGCTTCTTCATAGCGTCGTTTCACATCGTCATGCCTGCGCCAAAGGCGCGCCAACTCCTCGAGCTGCTCGATATGGCGGTCAGCTTCCTGTTTCCAAGCGGCAAACGAAAACTCTTGTTGCTTTTGGCGATGGCGGTGAAAATCGTCTTCGTTCGTTTCATGCAAAGAAAAGGCTCCTTCTTCCGCATCCGCTCGCAGCTGCGCCAACTCGTCTTCAAGTTTCCGTTCAAGGTCATCCAGCCGCGCTTCCGATTCATCGAGGCGGCGGCGATGTTGGCGTTCCAGCCGTTCTTTTTCCGCGATCGTCTGCTCGTGCCGCTCCCACCGCTCCTGCAGACGCTCCCTCTCCGATTTCAACTGTTCATACTTCTCCGCTTGCTGGAACACTTCGTGGCCAGCCAAGTCGATTTCACGTGAACGCAGCACGTCTTCTTCACGGCGGAGGCGGGTGATGGACTCATCAAGCTCATCAAGCGTCTTTCGCGCCTGCTCTTCTTCATCGTGAAGGCGGTGTTGTGCAGCAGCGAGCTGTTCAGCTTGCTTGACCGCTTTTACGTATTCTGTCGCCTTTTCGGCGATCATATATTCGTTGTAAAGGCGGTATTGATCGCAAAGACGCTTCAACGCCCGCTCGTCGCGTTCGAGCTGCTCAAGCTGCTGCTTCGCCTGGTCCATGTTTTCGATCGTGTCCGATAAATGGCGGAGCTCGTCGTCGGTCAACGGAGGCAGCGAGCTTTCCAAAATTTCATAAATCACGGTCGGCTTAAAGTCTTTGGACAGCTTCGGGCTGCGCAGTTGAATGAGCAGCTCGATCAATTCTTGAAACGCCTCAAGCGATTCAAAGCGAAACACATGCTTATTGACGAGCTCCATATAGTCTTTTTGCGTCTCGACGACCGTCCCGCCCGCGCCGAGCGCTGTGGCCAGCTCCCGCTTGGTCAGCGGGATTTTTTCACCTGTTTTTTCTTGTTTATACAACTGAAGGTCATAGCCGATGCGGCGGTTGTCAAAGAGGACAAACCCCCAGAAATCGAGGCTTTTTTGCCGCTTCGCGCGCAGGCCGATGCCCGTTGTGACGTATTGGTCGGATTCTTTCCGTTTATATTCCAAAAACAAATACCCGGTCCGCTCATCGCGATTGACGACATCTTTTTCCCCAAGCAAGTAGTCTTCCATGCGCCGCGCCCGTGAACCGAACGGATCGAGGCGATCGGGCGTCTTCTTGCCGTCTAAAAGCACCGGGATCAAGCTTTGCATCGTCACCGACTTGCCCGCCCCGTTGCTTCCCCGCAAGAGCAGCTTACCGTCAGCGAAATGAAAATACTGCTCGTCGTAATACCAAAAATTAATCAGCCCCGCACGATGAAGCACCCATGGATTCGCCATGTTCTCCTCCCTCTTTCGCGTCAAAATCATCCGGATACCGTCCCGACATCCGCCCGAGGAGGGGATAAAGGACGATCATTCCGGTGTCGTGCTCCACATCGGCCATGCGCCATTCGTTGAGCGCCGCAAGCACTACGCGGACAAGCTCGGCAGCCGACATGTCGCGGTACGTTTTCCCCCACCCAGCCCCGTAGCGGCGCCGGCAATCGGCAAGCCAGGCGGAAAATTGTTCAGGCGTCAATCGTATGCGGCCGTATTCATCCGGCGGATATTCCCCAAGCCGCTCGCGCACCAAGGCGGCAAAATGAAGGATGACCTCCGACGTTCCTTTCTGATCAGGAAATACGGTGTACGGCGCCTGCCGTTCGGGAAGCGTCAACATGGCGGCGTTTTTGTACAATTCATACCGAAACGGCGTATGCGCTTCGATATCATCCCGCAGCCGATGGCGGAAGTTGCGCAAGTAGTAAAAGTCTTGCTCGTCCCCTTCCGTCCGGTGCACCGCCGGGGATAAAAACAGCTTTCGATACAGGCGATGGCGCCGATAATCTTGCGGTGATGCTTTCCACTCCTCGGCGAGCAATTCGTCGATCGATTCATATTGCAACAAATCTTTCGGATACGTGCGCATAAAATAACGAGCCAACACTGGCACTTCGTACAACGCCTCTTCCTCCACATGCTGGGCGAACGCCTCAATCTCCCCATCCATCCGGCGGACGAGTCCGATTTGTTCCGCCGTTTTCAACACGCGGATGAGCGCGCGCCGATGCGAATAGTTCGTCCAATCGACCGGTAGATCACCCGGGTACATGGCGCGGATTTCTTCACATACGTCAGAAAGCAAAAACTTTTCTTCCACTGCTTTTCCTTCCAAATACGCCATCAAACAGCAAAACAACGCATAGTCAAGCGGCTCTTGAAACGACTCGATGCCCATCCACGGCTCCGGTTCGGCGGGAATTTTCTCGAGCTTGGCAAAATAGCGGTGAACGATGAGCCGATAGCCAAACTTCTCTTCCACATACTTTTTCAACACATGTTCGCGCTCACGGACGAGCTGATACAAATCCGGCTCTTTGTCGCGAATGATCCAAAATTGTTCGAACAGCGCGGCGAGCGCCTCTTTCGCCTTGTCGTCAAACGCCGTTTCCATCCTCACTCACCTCGCGAAAGCACATGAATTTCGTAGTTCGGCATCACGAGTTCTCCATCTTCTGCGAGAAGGCAAATCGTCCCCTCTTTGTTCACCACGTTGACAACCCACCCGTTTTCCGTCTTCATTGCTTGCCCCTCGCGCCCCATCGCTTTGGCGATCCAGCCGAGCAGCGTTTTCCGTACGTATGGGGTCACCTCAGGAAGGTCGGCAAGCACGATTTTCCCGTCGGTCACAAATTGCTTCAGCTCGGCTTCCTCGCGCGCTTTTTCTTCCAAATAGCGAAGACGCGCTTCTTCTTTCTCCCGTTCTTTGTCTTCAATCGCCTGCGGCTTTTTCTTTTCCCCATAATGGCGGACGCGCGGTTTCGTCACCCACTCGGCTGGCGGCTCGTCCCATACGTCGCGGTATATGTTGTCTGTCGCCCCGAAATCGGCGACGAGATGTTTCGTATGGAAGCAACCGAACACGACCGCTGACAGGCAGTGCGCCTCTTCAATCGATTCAAGGCGGGAAAACCAACGGGCCAAATGCAAGTAGTCGCCTTTGCGGCTGCGAAAATGGTGATGCCGCTCGCCAAGCCGTTGCACGACGCGCGTCAGGCGGCGAATCGCCTCATTCGTCTGGTATTGCAAAAACGAAAGCTCGCTCTCGCGCCCATCGCGGCCTAAAAACCATTCGCACAGGCTGCGCCACGTCTCCCATTTTTCTTCAATCTGGACAGCGCGCGGCGGCAGCGCATCGGCAAAGCGAGGGATGGACCTCTCATAGTCGACGACATGCTCGATGAACTGCCGAACCCCGTCTTCCGGCAAGTCTTCAAGCAATTGCTCAATCTGCATCGACGTTTTTTGCAAGGCGACGATAAAATCGCGCAAATAAGCAGTAAACTGCTCTTTATAAACGAGAAACGACTCCGATGTCATCCGCTCTTCCAAATTTTCACCGTGCAAATAAGCGATATAGTCGGCGGAATTTTGGATGATTTTTTTGAAATAATCGAACGTCTCTTCCCATACTTGATGCATTTCATCCGGCTGCTCTTGAAAATCAGAGGCGATGATCGTTTCCATGCGAGAAAGAGAGGCATACAAACGGTCAAACCGCGTTCTCTCGAGCGACCCCCCAAATGAATCCCCAAGCTGCTCGAGCGTGCGGATCATCCGTTCGATTTCGACCGTGTACGGGCTGCATTGATAGCGGAACCGCTTTTTCTTAAACTCTTCAATCGTCCGCACGTGAGAAGTCTCTTGACGGGCGATCAAGTTGTTCCATTTGACGAGCTGGTCGAGGTCTTGCTGCAGCTCTTCCTCAGTGTAATCGGCAAACTCCTCGTGCTGCTTTAAAAAGGCGTACACTTCTTCCGGAAACAAATATTGCCGCATCCGCTCGTGCTGAATGTAGAAATAGCGCAAAATCGCCCGGTAGCGGTGCGCGTTTTCCGTCGATAAATATTTTGTTTCGACAATGGGCTTCAACCACGTGGCGTCCATCTCCGTCCACCTTTGCTTCGGTTTTTTCCTATGTTTATTGTAACGATTTTCTCCGCTCTTTTTCTAGCAAAAACCGTTTTCCTATTTTTTCTCGCCATCGGCGCGCGTTTTTTGTAAAATAGAGGGGAAAAGGAGGTGAAACGAATGGAAGCGTTGCTGCGGGAAATTTTGCATGAAGTGAAAGCGACGCGCACGGCGGTCGAGTCGCTCGAGCAGCGGGTTGGCGCCTTGGAGGGACAAGTGGCCAATCTCAATGAAAGAACGGGTGCCCTTGAAGTGCTGGCGGCCAACCTTAATGAACGAACGGGCGCTCTCGAAGCGCAAATGGCCCAGCTCAATGAGCGGACGAGCGCCCTTGAGCAACAATTCACTCAGCTGAACGAGCGGACAAGCAACCTCGAACACCAAGTCGCCCAACTGAGCGAACGCATGGGCACCGTCGAACACCAAGTCGCCCAACTGAACGAACGCATGGGCACCGTCGAACACCAAGTCGCCCAACTGAACGAACAGACGAACACGCTTGCACGGCGAATCGACCTGCTTGATGAGCGCACGAACGAAACGAAGGCGATCGTTGAAGCGCTCCGCCATGGGCAAGAAGTGCTGACCGCCAAATACGAGGCGATGGCGCACGACCTTCATCATATGAAAGGCGACCTCACCCGTATCACATCCATCCTTGAAGACAAAGTGCTGCCTGCCCTCGCCGAACATGAAGCGGGACTCTCTGTTTTAAACGCCCGCGTCTTCAAAACGGAAAGCGCCCTTCATCGCCTTGTTCATGCGTAACACGTTCCCCTCAGAGAAATGTTCAACACCTATTCCCTTTTCACTAGGCAGCCGTGAGCTGCCTTTTTTGTTCGAGTGTTTATCGATTAGCCTTCACCTTGACCATTTGCCAAGGCGCCGGCCTTCTCGCGGCAAGTGGTAGCATCACCCCGCACTCTCGATGAACGGCGCGGGTCATGCCTGGCTGGCGCATCGATGGATGAACACGAGGCTTATGCAAACATCTCGAATTCGGAGCATCTAGGAGGATTCGCAAGCATTCCCGAGCATTTTTCAGGATCAAGGAGGAGAGAACGCTCATCGCCGCGAGAGCAAGCGAGAAGCAAACATATCGGCCGATACCAAATTTGCCAGCCGCACCCAAATTACGGTATCCTTTGTTTGTGACGCTTTTTCACCTCCCTCTGCGTCCTTTTGCTGCTTTTTTTATCCCCGTTCATTTGTATGATATCAGCTGAAAAAGAAGGAGGAATTGTGTTGCGAAAATGGATGATGACTTTGCTCGCTGTCGGGCTTGTATTTGGACTAGCGGCCTGCAGCGGAACGAGTGATGCGAAAGGAAAAATTGTTATCAGTGGGAAGAAGTTTACCGAGCAAGTTATTTTGACGCATTTACTGGCGGAGTATGTGAAGGCCAACACCGATTTGGACGTGGAAGTGAAGGACAGTCTAGGCGGCGCGTTTATGCTCCAGCAGGCCATTGAAAATGGCGATGTCGACATGTATGTCGAGTACACGGGGACAGGGTATTTGAACATTTTAAAACAGCCGTACGATCCTAAAAAGACGCCCGAACAAATTTACAACGAAACAAAGAAATTATATAAGGAAAAATACAACATCGCTTGGCTCAAACCACTCGGGTTTAACAACACCTACGCCTTGGCCATGCGCAGAGACTTGGCGGAAAAGCTCGGGGTAAAAACGTACTCCGATTTGGCCAAACACTCGTCCTCCCTCACCTTCGGGTCGGACGCCGAGTTTTTTGAGCGAAGCGACGGCTATGACGGGCTTGTTGATACGTACGGGTTTCAGTTCAAGAAAAAAGTGACGATCGACCCAGACTTGCAATACGAAGCAGCGAAAAATGGAGAGATTGACGTCATCACCGCCTACACGACCGATGCCCGGATAAAAAAATATGATTTGGTCGTATTGAAAGATGACAAACAGTACTTCCCGCCGTACCACGCCGTGCCGATCATCCGCCAGGAAGTGTTGGATGCCAACCCGGATCTCGAAGAAAAACTGAACAAGTTGGCCAACATTTTGACCGATGAAAAAATGATGGAACTAAACGGCGAAGTGAACTTGGAAGGAAAACGGCCGCGTGAAGTGGCGATTGACTTCTTAAAAGCGGAAGGACTGATCGACTAGAAAGCGAGGAATTTGGATGATTCGATTTGAAAACGTCACGAAACAGTATGAGGACGGCTTTGTCGCCTTAAAAAATATCAATCTTGAAATTCGCAAAGGCGAGCTTGTCGCCCTCATCGGGCCGAGCGGCTGCGGGAAAACGACGACAATGCGGATGATCAACCGCTTGATCGAGCCGACATCAGGCAAAGTGTACATCGATGGGCAAGACATTTCCCAGCTTGACCCGGTTGAGCTGCGGCGCAACATCGGCTACGTCATCCAGCAAATCGGGCTGTTTCCGCATATGACGATCGCAGAAAACATCGCACTTGTGCCGAAACTAAAAAAGTGGGAAAAACACGCCTATGAAAAACGGGTTGACGAATTGCTTGAGCTCGTCGGATTGGATCCAGCGACATTCAAGCATCGCTATCCGTCGGAGCTCAGCGGCGGGCAACAGCAGCGCGTCGGCGTCGTTCGCGCGTTGGCCGCAGAACCGGATATCATTTTGATGGATGAGCCGTTCAGCGCTCTTGACCCGATCAGCCGCGAACAGCTGCAAGATGACATCGTCCGCTTGCAAGAGGAGATTCACAAAACGATCGTCTTTGTCACCCATGATATGGATGAAGCCATTAAAATCGCCGATCGGATTGCGCTCATGAAAGACGGGGAAATCGTCCAGTTTGCGACGCCGGACCAAATGCTTCGGCGGCCGGCGAACTCCTTTGTCCGCGAGTTTATTGGTGAAGACCGGCTGCGGATCCGCCATACGGCCGTGCCGACGGCGGAGGATTTAATGTCGGCTGACGTCGCGACGATCTCGCCGCGGCGCGGCTTGGCCGAAGCGTTCCGATTGATGAAAGCGAAAAAGGTCGACAGTTTGGTCGTCGTCGATAAAAAGCAGGTCTTTCTCGGCATCGTCACCTTAAAACAAATCGAACAGCGCTACCAAGAAGAACATTTATTAGTCGCCGACATCGCCGACTACGATGTGACGACGTTGTCGAAAGAAGCGGACGTCACCAACGTCGCCGCCCTGTTCCAAGACCCGGATGTGCGCATCATTCCGGTGTTGGACGGCGACCGGCTCGTCGGCGGGATCACGCGCTCGAGCATGATGCGCGCACTCGCGGAGTGGACGTTCCAGCAACATGCCTAATGCCAACGAAGACGGGCGAATGGGGGCTTGAAAAAACGATGCCGCCCCGTTTCTTGTCATCTAGCCAGAAACGTTGCCGCGGCCGTCGCCCCGCCTGAATCACACGTCTCATTTTGAAAAGACAAGGCCGCTCCAAGCGGGCTTGCCGATGGGATTCGTTCCGCTAGTGAACCAAAACCTTTTCAAGTTTTCGGTCTCAGCCCATGACCAAGCGGCAGCCACCCGCTGCCGCTTTTCCGCCAAGGAGGGATACGATGGAATTATTGCAGACGTTTATCGAACGAAAGAATGATATTTGGATCGCCTTTCAAGAACATGTGCTCTTATCCGCCATCGCTATGAGCATTGCGATCGTCATAGCCGTGCCGCTCGGTGTGGTGTTGACGCGGTATCGCAAACTCGCCGAGCCGATTATCGGCATTGCCGCCATCATCCAAACGATTCCGAGCTTGGCGTTGCTTGGATTTATGCTGCCGATTTTCGGCATCGGCAAACTGCCGGCGATTATCGCCTTGACGCTTTATGCCCTATTGCCGATTTTGCGTAACACGTACACGGGCATTCTCGGCGTTGACCCGACGCTCGTTGACGCCGGACGAGGGATGGGGATGACATCGCGGCAAATTTTATGGATGGTCGAGCTTCCCCTCTCGCTTCCCGTCATTATGGCCGGCGTGCGCACCGCGACGGTGCTGACGATCGGCGTCGCCGCCTTAGCGACGTTTATCGGCGCCGGCGGGCTTGGCGACTTGATCGACCGCGGTCTGCGCATCGCCGACAAAAACTTAATTTTAGCCGGCGCCATCCCAGCCGCCATGTTGGCGATTGTGTTTGACTGGCTGCTGCGCAAAGTGGAAAAGAAAGTGACGCCCAAGGGGCTGTAATCAGCCCTTTGGCGCCACCCCAACAAGAATTTGAACACCACTCTCCCCTGCTTACTCGCCCCGGAGCGGGCGAGAATATTTATATAGATATAACCCCTGACGTTCGTATTAATCAAAATGAATGCTTGTCAATGATTATTTGAGTAAGGATACAAAACGGAGGAAGTTCAGTCCAGTTTTTGCTGCCATAAATAAGATTTGAAAATCATTGTGGGTTGGGTGATTCCCACCCCACAAATGATATGTTTTGTTCATTAGTCAACCGCCTCCCACTCCCTATGTACGAACTACAACATCCCCCTTGACCATTCTGTTTCCTCACCACATGTGACATCAGCTTAACCGCTCAAATCCATCGATATTTCCAATCATTTTCATTCACTGATCAATGAAGAACGCTGATCACGGCAACAGCAAACGATAAACCAAGGTACGAAGCCCAATCTGTAAAAAACATCATCCATGTGCTCATTTTCTTATAAAAACATTACATTGAGCCATTAATATGAAACACAGCACGGATATCGCCATCGCTCCTTTCGCTAATGCCAGCTAAAAGCAACATCACCACCCAATTTTCTATATATAGGAGGAGAATGAACATGGGAGAGTATATGTTAGAGACCCATCATGTAAGCAAAGCGTTTGGGAAACAACTCGTCGTAGATGATGTATCCATTAAAGTCAAGAAACAGACGGTTTATGGATTGCTCGGACCAAATGGAGCCGGAAAGTCAACCCTTTTAAAAATGCTGACAGGGCTTTTGCGTCCTACGAAAGGGGAAATCATGATCAACGGCCATCCTTGGAGCAGAAAAGACTTAAAAGATATCGGTGTGCTGATCGAATCCCCTGCTCTTTACGGCAATCTAACGGCTCATGAAAACTTGCTTGTTCACGCTAAATTGCTTCATTTGCCTGAGTCGCGGATCCAAGAAGTTTTGAACATCGTCGGCTTAGAAAATACAGGGAAAAAGAAAGCATCTCAATTTTCCCTCGGAATGAAACAGCGATTAGGAATTGCCAAAGCGCTTTTAAACCATCCAAAGCTGCTCATTCTCGACGAACCAACAAACGGCTTGGACCCATTAGGCATACAGGACTTGCGAAAACTCATTCAATCGTTTACCGAAAACGGGATCACCGTCATTCTATCGAGCCATATTTTGTCCGAAGTTAAGCAATTAGCCGATTATATTGGCATTATCCAAAACGGAAAACTCAGGTACGAAGGGAAAATAGACGAAAGCCAAGATCTCGAAAAACTCTTTGTCGATGTAGTGAACGAGTAATGAAGGAGGATGGAAATCATGCTCAATATGTTCGAGTCAGAACGTTTAAAATATAAGCGGACGTTTGCGAAAAAACTTGTATTCATCGCTCCGCTTTTCTTTGTCCTGTACGCCATCATCACCATGCCAACTATAAATTCCACACACAATTATTTTGAATATGCCGTATTTAATTGGTGGCCATTGATTTTTGTTCCGATTGGAACAGCCTTGATCGCTTCCTTGTCAACGGTAAGGGAGAAAAAGTCAGGAAACGATAAAGTGTTGCGTTGTCACGACATTAGCATCGTGCGTCTATGGTGGAGCAAAATCACCGTCATCGCCTATTACATGTTGCTCTCAACAATAGAGCTGATCATCTTACTTGTTTTATTGAAATGGCTTTTTCCCAACAGCCTCTCATCAGCTACGGTCGCCGTATTCGCCAGCTTGGTCATTTGGTTGACCTCTTTAGCCTATATCCCGATCGGATTATTTGTGGCCGAGCGGTTCGGGATGGTAGTCTCGATCATTGTCAGTGTCATTGGCCTCGCCTTAGGGGTAGTCATGGCCGCACAACCGTATTGGCTGTTCATCCCATGGAGCTGGGGAATGAGGATGATGTGCCCGATCGTCGGGGTTCATCCGAACGGTGTTCCTTTGGAAAAAGGGAGTCCGCTATTGGATCCTTCTGTCATTCCAATAGGCCTGGCGATCGCCCTTGTCATGTTTCTATTGTTATCTTTTTTAACCGCCGTTTGGTTTGCGCGAAAGGAAGTGTATTGACATGTCGTTTCTTCGCCTTCTGTCATCCGAATGGATAAAAACAAAACGCACAGCGATTCGGATGATGGTCATCATCACGCCAATCATTTATTCTCTCTTTATGGTATGGTATTTTTCGCACTACCGTACCTCTACGTTTTGGCAGATGAAAATCTATCAAGGATTTTTTGAAGTAATGGCCGTTTCCTTACCGATCATTATCTCCCTACTGACTGGGCTGATGTCCTATCAAGAAGAAAAAGCAGGAAGTTTCATGAACATCTTGACCGGTCCTGTATCCAAAGTTCAATGGTATGTTGGCAAACTCACGCTGCTCATCTTTATTGCATGCGCGGACATCTTGCTAGCGACGATTCTCATGCTCTTTGGAATGAAATACGTACTCAAAGTGGCGCACATTCATTATCAGTTATTTTTGCAAGGAGCCATGCTCTCCATCGTGGGCTCACTCATCCTTTTTTCTTTGCATCTGTTCATCAGCTTTGCCTTTGGAATGGGAGCCTCGATCGCAGTAGGAAGCGGCGGATTTCTCATTTCTGCCCTGATTGGCGCAACTTCCTTAGGTGATCACGTATGGAGCTATATTCCTTGGGCTTGGGCTGTTCGTCTCTCACAATTTCCGATTCTTATGATGCCCGAAGTAAAGCAAACCTTGGGGGCGCAGTTATTAAGTTCCTTTTCGCTATCATTATGGGAAGGAATAGCCTATGCCCTTCTAAGCTTCATCATCGTCACCATCATCGGTTCGATCTGGTTTCATCGTTGGGAAGGAAATCAACCACATGAATGAAAGTTCACTGCTTCCTCTCAATGGGATGGTAAAAAAGGAGGTTTCAGAGTAACGATGAAAAACTCTATCTTACTCCTCATGTTGATTGGAATCCTCTTTATAGCAGGTTGTTCACTTGTCAGTAACTTAAAAAAGACAGCCACACAAAATATGGAGATCGATCGGAAATTACCAAAATACGAGTTGAACAAAGAAAATTTGCAAGAAATTCACTATCAAGGCCGAACGTACATGATTCAAGCAGCAAAAGTCGATCGGAATCAATTGAACAAACCGATCGGGAAAGTAGCGGAGACGATTACCATCAATGAGCATCATCAAATCTTGAGTAAAAAAGAGCTGCGAAAGATCGAAGTCATTCCCGATCAAACGGATGAAAAACGAACTCACTTGAACTTTGGCTGGGTATACAGCATCAAAGGCGTAAACCCAGATGAAGAAGTAGCTGTTACGGTGAACCACCAATTTTTGATTGCTAAAAGAAAATAAAGGCTTAGAGACTGTCAGCTAGGGAAAGAGAAATTCCTCCCTAGCTGCATTCTCCACTCTCGATAACGGCGGAAAGCCCATAAGATTGGATGATTAATCAGATAGCTCCTTAATATAAAATTCAACCGTCGCTCCACCTTTTTCATTGTTGTAGGCCCAAATTTCACCGCCATGATGATTCACAATTCTTTTAGCAATATACAGTCCTAATCCAACATGATTTTTATACTGCTTATCCTGGTAAAAAGGCTGGAACAACAAAGACGTATCGTTTTCTTTAAATCCCGTTCCTGTATCTGAACAGCGAAAATAGATTTTACACTCATTCCCCTCTTTTTCATCATGTACTTCCAACTTAATTTCTCCGCTTTTTGTAAACCTCAGGCTGTTGTATAAAATATTGTCCAACACTCTCATTAACATCGCTTCATCAAGTATGTAAGATGATTTTTGCAAATTCACATCAAAGCAAATGTTTATCGATTTTTGATGGTAAACCATTGTTGAGATCTCTAGTTTTTTCTCCTCAAGGATTTGCCTTACATCCACTTCTTTTCCATTCAATGAGAAGTGGTCATTCTCCACTTTATAGAGCAACGACAAATTATCTGTCAACATGGTCATCTTCCCACAGTTTTTGCGAATAATCTCTAAATGGGGAGTGACATCAAAGTGGTCCAACTTTCTCAAATCTTGAATCAAATCAATTTGTCCTTGGATGACCGTTAACGGGGTTCTGATATCATGTGCGATCGATGATACCATCATTTTTCGTTCGTCATCGGTCTTTGCTAAACGTTCCACCATTTCTTTCAGTGCACTGATCATGGTATTAAAGGAATCCTGGATCTTGATAAACTCTTTTCTTTTCAACCCCGAGACTTGAAAATCAAAATTCCCGCTTGCAATGTGATCAGAAGCCTGGAGCAACAATTTGACATTATGAAACAATGATTTGTACAGCCTAGATGTAAAGAAAATCAAATAGACAATAAAAAAGATCAACGGAGAAATAAACATCACAGCATAAATCAACACGGCTTCCAAGCGATTTTGATTGTTAATGATGAACCCAAAAGGCGCTTTCAACACATATACCGCCTGAATGGCGTTATCATGCTTCAGGGGAATGAACCGATACACATAGCTTCCTTTTACAATCTCACGGTTGATCGATTGACTAATATCTACTTGATCGTCTATAATTTCTCGATCACCATACAGATGCTTACCGCTGATGTCTACAACTTCTCCCTGTATCTTTTCACTGTAACGATGAATGGGAATTAATCTCCCCTTGAAAATCGCCTCTTCGTTTTCTTTCACCTTTTTTTCAATCAAATCCAAATCCTTCACGAAATAATTGGTCGGTTTCACCACATCGTTCGTGGTTAATGTCATAATCAAATAGATTACGCATAAATAGGTAACGGCCGAAGAGATCACTGTTGCCAACACTACCTTCACAACCAACAAGTAAAAATCTCGTTTGATTGTTTTATCGTTTTTCATTGCTCACATCCCATTTATAGCCGAGCCCATATAATGTTTGAATATAAGAGGTTTCTGGATCGACGTCCTTGATTTTTTTTCGAATATTTTTGATGCTTTCTGTAACCGTGTCTAACTGGCTGTCGGAGTCAATCCCCCATACTCGTTCAAAGATTCTTTCTTTGGAGAAAACGACCTTTTTATTGAGCATCAACAACTTCACAATCTCATATTCTTTTTTTGTTAACGGTAATTTCTTTCCTTTACAAAAGACTTCATTAGCCAAAAGATCAATCGTAATATTTTTAGAACTCAAAAGATATCTCTCGTTTGAACGAATCCGTTCTTCCCTTCTTAAATGAGAATCAATTCTCGCCTTTAACTCCTTTAAGCTGAACGGCTTGGTGATGTAGTCATCCCCACCGATCGCCAGAGCTTGAACCTTATCTTCCTCCAGCGTTTTAGCACTAACAAATACAATAGGGTAATCAACCCGATCACGAATGATTGTACACAGCTCCATTCCGTCAATTCCTTCCATCATGATATCCAACACAATCAAATCAAAATCGTCGTTTATCATCTTCAACGCTTCTACACCGCTGTGGACCGTTTCTACCTGATAATGATGAAGCTCCAAATATTGTTTAATGGTGCAGCAAATATCTTCATCATCATCAACGACCAAAATTTTCTTGTTATTCATCTTTTGATCCCCCATACAGTTGAATCGCATTTTAACCTATTCCATCCCCATATCATGGGGTAATCTCATAACACCGTTGCGTTGTTCATAGGTGCAATGTGAAGCTTTACTCTTTGTTGCTTTTTACTAAAAAATGCGCACGTCTTGAGTGACGCCCGGGTGAAAGACACCTCTTGTCTATGAACCTTTTCCAACATATTTGATCGATGACCGGTTGATCGAACAACACCCTTTTTAGGGAGTTGTTCGACCGATCGGTACGCCAAGGTATGATGGAGCCCCCTCTGCGGCTTGCCTCTAACCATCGATCAGTCGGCTTTTCCATTGTATATAAACAACATTTAAACTTCAGATAATAAAAATGCACAATCCCAAGGCGTTTTTTTCGAGTTTTGTATAGCTAATATCGTCAATAAAATTCCCGCTGTTCCATCGATTAGTCCCACATAATCATAATATTTCGTGCTTCCTTCGCTCTCCTCAATATTTTTAAAGCCAAAAGGGAATTCCTCATTATAAAATTTTATTATATCATCGACTAATTTGCAGGCGGCTTCCTTAAAATCGCTGATATTCGTTTCTTCATAAAATCTGTTGCATATATACGCAACTCCCGATAAACCATGACAGAAGGAAGGAGAAAAAATGTTGTAAAGCCGTTTGCTTGCCAGTTTCATTCCGCTGACAGCACAATCAATGTATGATTGATTATTTAGAGTTTTACCTGCTATAAGTAACGAATAAGCAACACCAGGCGTGCCATAACACCAGGCATCCCTTGTATCTTTGTTTAGGACAGAGCCATTTTTGTATTCCTCTAGAGAAACATGAGTCCCCCAATAAGAGCCATTTTCATCTTTAATTTGAAACTTCATAAGAAAATCAGCTATTCTTTGAATGCATTCATCTTGCCCATCTACGTAAATATTCAGTTTTTTAGCATTGCACAAGACAATGAGTAAAGCAGGTATACCGTGAGACAACCCAATGTTAAAGAAACCCGATGGCCATTTTCTCCTTTCAGTGTCTGAAAAAGCATTCTTTGGGGGAATATACCAGCCAGGAACGTTGATATCCTCCATTTGTTTATCTTGAGATAAATCTATAATGTATTTTAAGATTAACGTAATACTTTTTTTCATCTCTTGCGGAAATAATAGGCAGTAGCTCGCTATACCCGCTACTCCCGAAATAGCATCGTAATCGTCCATATTCGGATACGGTTTCTGTTTCAAATACTCGATCATTTCTCCGATTCTTTCTTCGATGGCTTGATTAATCGTTGAGATAAAGTTTTGATACCTTTTTCCTCCCTTGGATAAACATACTGCAGCAAGGCCGATCCCTGCCAATCCGGTAAACATGGATAAAGAAGGGAAGCCGTGTTGATTCATTTGTTCACCGATTTTTTTGATGTATTGATGCCCTAATAAATCCCAACCTTCATCCGGATATTGTTCGCCCAATTCGCCGTACAGCGCACATAAGGCTGGTAACCCATGGCTTAAACTTAACTCATTAAACGGATTTATCGTCTTGTTTCCAATTTTAATATAATTACTTGGGTGATTGACGATTCGCTTCATATTCTCATAATCCGACAATTTTTTCGCAAGATTACAAACCAGCGCTTTCATTGAGATGCTCATACTCCTCCTCGTTTTTCAAAGCTTCCAATTCATACATTCTTCTGTATAACTCATTCGTAGCTAACAATTCCCAATGCGTACCTATACCGACAATTTCACCATCATTCATTACTACGATTTTATCGGCAAGCTTAGCTGTTGATAGACGATGTGAGATAAAGATACCAATTTTATCTTTTGTCATATTGATAAACATATCAATGACTTCTTTCTCGGAAATGGGATCCAGTGCCGAGCTAGGTTCATCCAATATATATACGGATGCATCCCGAAATAACGCCCTAGCAATCGCTACTTTTTGCCACTGTCCTCCCGAAAGCTGAACACCGTCGACAAACCATAAACCAAGCTGAGTATCTAAATCCTCGATAAAATTTACTCTCGCCCTCTCCATGGCTTGTTTTAATTCTCCGTCACGATCAATGCGCGTAATATCGCCAAACCCCACGTTTTCCCTTAATTTCAATTCATACTTCACAAAATCTTGGAACAACACGGCAATGTTTTTTCTCAATTGTTCCGTATCCAAATCATTGATGGACACACCATTATAAAAAATGCTATCCTCATCGTGTTCATACAATTTCAATAAAAGTTTTATAAGGGTGCTTTTTCCTGATCCATTTGCACCGACGATGGCTATTCTTTCCCCTTTGTTGATGTCGAGGTTAATATTTTTCAATACTACTTTTGGATTCGTTGGATAACGAAACGTTAAATTTCTTATCTTAATATTTTCGATTTTGTCTATCCCTGATACGAATCGATCTCCTTTGTCCAATACTTCTTCGTCTAACCCCAAAAATTCAAACAGTTGGTTGATATATAAATTGTTTTTATACAGGGAATGGATGATATTCAATATTTTCTTAGAGTTGCTAGAAATTAAGTTCAAGGCCTGAATAAGCCCTACGACGTGACCTATAAGGATTTCACCTGCCAACGCCGAAATGATGATGATAACAAGTACGGTATTGATACATATTTGTTCAACGAGCTCAAAAATAAATGTAAAAACCGTTCTTCTTTTAAAAAGATGGATATCCTGCTCGACGAACGTTTTGTTGATTTCTTTAAATTTGTTCAAAATATAGCCTGCCAAGTTATATATTTTGACTTCTTTGAACGTGTTGTCTCTTGTCATTAGGTAAGACAAATACCATGATTTCCTTTTTTCCGGTGCACGCAACCAACTAACATTAAACTCTCTTTGGCCAATCTTGAAAAAATAAAAAGAAAAAACGAGTGGTATGAAGATTAATATAATCAACACCCACGGTTTCCAATGGATCAGAATCATCATCGATGAAAAAAAGGTTACAATCGCCGATATTGCACCTAATATGGATAAAAACACTTCAAATGGTTTATACGGCGTTTCATTCTGTACTCTTTGCAACATATCATAAACTTCGGCATCCTCAAAATGCTGTAAAGACAATCTTGTACACTTGTCCATGATTTGCAAATTAAGTTTGTAGTTGATGAGAGTTTGAAACTTATTTTGGTAATATTCCATGAAACTGCTGATGATCTCGCTGAGTAAAACAGCAGAAATATAAAAGATCAATGCCGATATAATAATATGAATATTTTGGGACCCGATTGCATTCAACAAGTTTTGCGAACCGAGCAATGTAACAATCGGTGCGCCTCCCATTAATAAGCTTAAGAAAATAATGATAAAAAAACTTTGTTTGTCGACGTTCTTTATAAGAACAAGCGTCTTGGGAACTATCCTTATTGATTTCACAATATCTTTGATAGTAACGTGATCATCATACTCTTTTATATTCATAACATTTTCAATCCCCGCATGCTAAAATGAGATCTTCTTCCCGTCATAAAAGTTTTTTCACCTGAATACACAAAAGAGAGCTTGTCGAGCTTTTGTTGAAAAAAGTCCAAGTCGTGGGTCCATTATATATCGTCTCCCCAATGCTTGGACAAATGGATAACATCTTTAATTTTTTAACACTAATCCATGAGCTTTAATATACTTTAATGCATATAACGTATGGGCAACTAATGTACGGATTTTCTTTTCAAATTCTCGATCAATGCCGAATAGCCTGTTACAGTGTAAATGAATCACACTGTCTAAAATAGATAATTCAGAAGAAGCTTCGAGACCGTCCTGGATCTTGCTTGCATACTCTTTTATGCTTCTGTTTCTTTGGTTCAAAACGTTTAATAATAACATCCCCTCATCAGTGTCTCTTAACCCTTGCCAATCATTATCCGTATTACAAACTTTCATGTAAACAGATCGATTCTTTTGAAAATCTTCACGATAGTCTTGTTTGTTGACTTGCTGTTGCAAGAAATCCAATTGACTTTCATAA
Source organism: [Bacillus] caldolyticus (assembly GCF_003595605.1). Classification (NCBI taxonomy): domain Bacteria; kingdom Bacillati; phylum Bacillota; class Bacilli; order Caryophanales; family Anoxybacillaceae; genus Geobacillus; species [Bacillus] caldolyticus. The sequence continues at coordinate 1,680,414 of NZ_CP025074.1, forward strand.
TTTAGGCCGAACTGTTCCATATAATGAATGATGGAAACCATTCCGATCACTTCATCGCTAAATTGAATATGTTTCAAACGTTTTAACTTTAATATGTCCTCTACTACTATGCTATCGAAGAAAAATAAGTTTTCTGCAAGATCGATCAATTCTGTTCCACCATAACGCTCAATTTCTCTTTCATAGCAGTCGATGGAAAAACGACTCACCACTCTTTTGTCGATTAACGTTCGCAGCCATTGTTTCATATCCGGATAAATCTGCAGAAGTTTCTCTTCACTGGCATTCAGCCTTAATCTTATATGTTGCTCCGGGTCGGCATACCGTATAAAGAAATACTTTTCAATTTCTCCTTTAGCCAATTTTTCGCGACAATATTCTGAAAGATAAAAGGCGATGAAATCATCCGCTCTAGAATGGACCCCGTACAATTTTAAATAAAGCCAATTTTCAAAAGGCAACTTGACTCTTATATCTGAAAAACTTGGGATATGATTTGATTTTTTCGCTTTGGCATACCATTGACGATTTTCTTGTTTTACTTTCACTAGCGGAATGACCAATTCACAAACATACTCTTTTTCGGCATCATCTTTAACTAAATGAAGATCAGCCTCTTCATAAGAACTTAGAATAATGTTTCCGTATCTATTGTTAAATTCGTGATGAAGAATTCTTAAACAATTTTCATCCTCTGTATTCAACAAAATCCGATTATCTGCAAAAGTCAAATAAACATATTTCGGCACATCGTAATCAGAACAAAATTTTTTAAAGCGTTTTTCAAATTCCGTAAAACTAATTTTGTCGTTTGTTTTAATAATCTTATTGATCACCCATTTTCGCGGTGCTATGACGAAATTTTTGTATTCAATTGCCGGTATGTAAGCATAGTCTTGAAAGATTGTATCCCAAGGGAAATTACACCAAATTTTTTTGCCATCTAAGCTTATATCATACAAAAAACGAATCGCATTCGGGGCATTTTGGGTATTCAACATATTATTCATAGTAATAATCAACTTTTTATTTAGTGTTTTGCTTTTGGCATAAAACATATCGTTCTCTATGCCGATCAAAATATCATTTAAGCTCAATCGATGATATTCATCTTTGCTGTTGTTAGTAAACAACGCAAGTTCGTATTCGCTGTTATGAATATTTCTTGTCACATTGGCATGTCTCGTTTCATTTGGCAAATAAACAAGCTCACAAGTTACATACTCGCCACTATCATTATTCAAGTTCAACATTTCTTTATTTAACGTTTCGAAGAGTTTCTCTTCCCCTTCCATCATATAAGAAAACCTTCCAAAACTTTTCCCCGCATGGGTCGATCCTAAATTAGGACCAATATAGTATTTGAAATGATTGTGCTCAAGATCTTGTTCCGAGTCACATTTTATAATGACGTTAATGTCTAATGAATCCGGGATGCTTTGGTAATCATAATCATCTAGACCCAATTCTTTTATCTCGTCTTCTGTTATTGTTATACTTTTTTTGTCTTTAACCGCCTCGATATATTTATGAAGAAAATATTCTCTTAACTGCTCATCAATCAATTGATGGGGTACACCTACAGCGAGTCTTGCGTTTTTCGGGTTTGTATAATCCATAGGTGCTCCTATACCAAGATCATTATCAAGCATTTCTAGTAAAGGAACTTCTCTGTCCACCCCATATTTTTCGATAAATTCTTGCTTGTACCTCGAAAGTGGAGAATCTGTTTGTTGATAGGTCATCGAAAAAGGTAGAAGTATGTGCATTAGTTCATTTACATCTTTTATCACTTGCTTGTTCAGTTTCTTTTCTTGTAAGTTTAACTTCATATCAACTTGTAACACATTTTTGGTATCGGCTAACTTTTTCATTTTTTTATGTAACTCTTTATATATTTGCTCCCCTTCTCCTAACGGAGTCATGGTATATGTGCGAATCTTTTGTTGAATATCAATTAATTCGTTACTCCACTCTTCTATATGGCTTTCTTTCAATCGCTTTATCAGATAATCAAGCTGATCCATTACTGTTAATGGTGGGCGGAGATTGGAAATTAAAAATTCGTTTTCTATTAGTTGCTTGAGAAAACGTTCAATTTTTTCCTCACTCGTATTTGGAAATTGTTTTATTAATTCTTTTTTTAATGTTTGGTAATGGATCAAGTGACGAGCTAATTCACACGTGATTTTAAAAGGAAGGGTGACTCTGACGCTGATTTCATTGACTCGCTTGTCATCGTCTTTTCGTGTCGAATGTAGTAAATATGCCCGTTCTCCTTTTAAAAATATACTGTCATTCACCGTGAACCATAATTGCTCATATTGTTCTTGTTCCAATTTCTTTACAATCTTCATCAGCCATTCTAAATCTGGCCTAGCAAATTTCTTATATTTATTCGTTCCATATCTTATTGATGTATTTTCATCCGTGTATTCACCAAAGTCTACTCCTGCAAAAAGACCAAATGGCGTTGGTCTCGTGCTAATTCTTATCAAATACTTATAAATGGCTTTGATAAAATAATCGTATTTTTTTATTTCCTTGCCGTTGCAAAAATCAATCATTTTATTATATAAACTTTTACTCGCTACTAAGATACTCTCTCTAAATACAGGGTTATGACAAATTTCCAACAGACGCTCTTTCATTTCTCCCTCAGTCAATTTTTGATCAAAAAATCTTAAATAGTTGTCTACTGATAAAACCGGTGTTCGAATCATAAACGTATCGATGTTTTTAAAGATAAGATCTTTCATAAATCAAGCCTCCAACTCAATGATTCTCAATCTTCCGTAAATTGCGTGACTCTTTTTACAAGATCTGCACCCAATTACAGTGCTGAATTTGTCCTGAACCACGTTGCAAAGTAGGTATGGAGGGACCTGTATTCATGATTTGAGTGATTTCTTCCGAATGTTAACTGTCCTACAGCCGGATAAAATGTTTCTCGATTTTTTGACATTGACTGAATTCGTATTCTTTAGTTGATGATGTTGCGCTCACCTCAACACTTATTAGGTTGCTAGTAGTAATTATGATATTTATTACAATTTCTTCATTTATATAGTGGGTTCTTAAGCACAAGCTTCACTTGATATTCTAGAGAGCCGGTGTTTTAACTGAAAATACCGCTTTCCAGCGATATTTTTTAAATTGAGAAACATGCAAAAACGGCTTGGGCGATATCGTTTCGATCTTTGTGAAACACATTGGCAATGACAGTATCTTTCAGCCATTTCCACAAGCGTTCGATCGGGTTCCGTTGCGGTGAATACGGAGGAAAGTAAATGAAGTGAAAACACTATCCTTCTTCCCGCAAAAATTCTCTCACCATTTTGGTGTGATGAATTCGAGCGTTATCCAGCACCAAGACGACGAGTCGGTCCGAGTAACGCTCTTTGAGAACTCGCAGGAAATCTAAAAACGTTGTGGCATTGGCTGCCCCTGCTTGATGAAGAACCGTTTCGCCATCGTGGACGTTGACCGCGCCAAACAGCGATATGTGAGCATGATGGCCGAACGTAGGCACTTGCTTTTGACGGCCAACCTCTGACAATGTCGTACGCAACACATGATACGACCGGATATGCGTTTCATTCGATGTACAACAGGATGAAATCCGAATCCATTAAGTTTTTTTATCAGGTCCATTTGTTTCTCGAAGTTTTTTTGCCGGTCCGGATCTCCTTTCGCCAACGTGTAGGTCGTCCGGGTCCAAGAAAGCCCTTTTCGATGCAAGAGCTTTCGTAATGCTTCGCGGGAAATGGATATGCTGTAATGGTGGTACACATAGAAGGCCGGTGAATTAATGAAAAAGGCAACTCATCCCAACTCTTTTTCAATTAGAGAAACTTTGTCAGATCTGTTCTCCTTGCTGATCAAATACCGCTGGTTTGAGCAAAAAACTTGTTTTTCACCAGCCTTATAGGATTGAAGGATGTTCGTATTCCACGCCGAAGCGATGTCCCAGCCCAGCTCCACAGGTGTCGTGGTCAACACGAGGTGTGTTTGATCTCTTCCTGCTGTTCTTCGGTGAGAAACGGCTACCAGGGGCAAAATCCCGATGAAGCAGGAGTTCAAGGCCGCCTTCGTTAAAAAGCGACACATAATGGGAAACGGTTGGGCGGCACACATTGACCATGGAAGCAACCTCTCTGCCCAAATAGCCTTCCATGACAAGGCGGACTGCCATCACACGTTGGCGGAGATGAGCGTTTTTGATCTTCCGTTCCTGCTTGCGGAGTTTCCGAGGCGTCCATCCGTGATCATGGGTGATTTTCAGCCGTTTCATGTCTGATTCCGCTCCTTTTCCATGCTTTTCCTTAGGAGCAGTATAACCGGAGTGGGCACCACTTATGCGAAGGTTAACTTTTCAATGAGCATGTATATAGCATTTTCAGCTTGTGGTGTATTTCAACTTCCTGCACATGCACAGCGCACTCAAGGGCTGGGTTCCGGCGTCATCCTAAAACTCGCCGATCTTCCGCATATGATGGTCCGACGGACAAATCCCCGTCCCTTTGACGCAAGAGTTTCTCCAACAAGAAGCGGCTTAGCTTTTTTGTCCTCCCAAGCTCGCTGAGCTAAAGACCTGCCAAATTCGGCGAAGCGAATAATGGACAAGGGCTTCTTCCCGCCCTTGCCCTTATACTGACTCCTTTTCTCCCTTGACGAGTGTCGATCAAGGGTGAATCCAAGCGTTAAATCCCCTTTATTTTCTTTGGAAAGTTGTCTTGTGATCAATTCTCTTGGAATTTTCCAACTCTTCCATGGTTCAATATGGATGTTGAGAATTATAAGTTATTAGCATCGAATGCAAGAGTTACAAGATACACAAGAATTTTGCGTTAAGCACATTAAGATGCCTGTGATGCAACCCGGGGTACAAAAGAGATTTACTTGTAATATTAGGTTGTACAATGTTGTCCTGTTTTTTGACAACAATGTCCAAATCGAAATCATCCAACTTCGCCATTCTTCATTCCCTCCTTTCCATATGTTGATATTTATCATTAACTACTTGATGAAAGATGTATAAAGACATCATAGATTCCATCTTTTTTCACCAAGCAGTTAATGTAAAGCTAAAAAGCTCCTTTTTCACATTTAGAATAGATCGAAATTCTAAGATTTTTCTAATGTATTGGTATATATTTTTTATAATTTTCTTTAATTTATTGTGATTATAATATGGGATTGCCTCCATAGCCATCAAGTTAAGAAAACAGAGTCAGTCAAGACTTTGTGGAGAACATTTTTTCGGTTCACTACGGGCGTTGTCAATCACTAGTTAGCGAACCATTTTCAGGAATTAATATCGTAAGCGCTTTCGGACTCTCATCCCTTATCTTGAGGCGATGATACGATATTCCATTTTTTTACACCCAACCACCATCCCGGAGCGCCGACAACGCTTGATGGATCGGCGTCCCGGATGACTGCTGAAGATACGGGATGTTTTGTCGCATCACATCCGCCCACAACCGTCCTGCCTTCCGTTTGGCCTGTTCGATCCGCTTGGACTTTGTTGAGGCCGAGACGGCCGACTGGGGCTCTTGCTCCTCCCACCGTCCCTTTCTCCACCCGATCCCGTCGATTCGGGCCGCCATCGCCCTCAGAAACGCCCGAAGCCCTTGGTCTTTCCAGCTGCGGCGGGATTTCACCCGATGCGCAAACCGGCTCATCACGCTCTCGGCGTGGCCCATCGGACGCATGCCGGTCGTCTCCACCCCTTGCTCCGACAGCCACTCCCGGTAGTCCCGGATGCATCCCGGCATCGACTCGATCCGGCGAATCAAGGCGGCCAGCTGTTGTTCTTTGCCTTCGTCCTCCAACGTGCCGACCGCGCTGTTCAGCTCGACCAAAAGTCCTTCTTCGTCTTGTTTCGCCAGCTTCTTCCGCACCTCCCGCCAACGCGGATGGCCGGACAGACACTGACGCAGCTCCCGCGCCACATGAAATCGATCCAGCTGAAAGCACGCCCGCTTCCCAAAATACTCCCGGCAGGCCGTGATCCAGGATGCCGCGTCGCCGTTGATGATCAAAAGGTCCCGGCACGGATCATAGGCATATTCGTTCATCAGCCACTCTTCAAACCGTTCCCACACGTCTCCCTCCCCTTCATGGAGGTAGTGGCGCCGGTTCACGAGCTCGAGCTGCGAACCATTTCGTTTCCATCCCTCGTGAATCGCCAGGATTTTCTCTTCTTTCGCCCGTTTCCCTTTCCCCTGGCGGGAAATGAACAGCCCATCCGCCTCCACAAACAGCACTCGGCCGTGCCGTTTGGAAACAGGGTGGTGCAGCGAGACAGAGGCCTCCAGCACCAGTTGGCGAATCGCCTCGTGGCTCATGACCGCATACCCCACGATCGACTCGAGTGTGCGAGCCGCTTTGCGGTAGGAAGAGCACTCTACGGCCAACTCGACCGCCGTTTCCTCGAGGCAAGGGCTGATCGACTGCGCTCCATCAAAGCCCAGTTCGGCATCCAGCAAGAAGGTATACGCCCCCGCCTGCCGATCATAGTAGTAGTTCCGTCGAAACGTCACTTCTCCAAACAGCGTTTGGATCGTGGTCGGCCGTTTATCTTTCAGCTGATACCGCCGCTTGTCCCGCGCTTCCGCCAGTTGTTGATCAATCTCCTCCAAAAGGGCCGCCAACAAGACAGCGAACACCTTTTGAAGAGTTCTTACTAATTGCTCCTCCAGCTCTTTTAATAAAGGCCATTCTGTGGTAAGATGTTTCATGGACTCTCTCCCTCCTGTTTTATGGATGTTGGTCATCACCATCATAGCAGGGAGAGAGTCCTTTTTTCACGACATTTGCTTTTTCTACCGCGCTTCGCTTGGTGGCCCCGACGAGCGTCGCGAACAAAAGTTCGCAACCCTCGTCGGGGATCATTTCGGAATGTCACCCACAAATATTTTACTCACACAAGAAAACAGGAATAAATATATGCCTCATTGGACCATCCTTTTGAAGACCTCATAATGTCTTAGAAAGGGTGGTTTTTTTGAAGACGTCCTTATCTCTCCAAGAAGAATGGCATTGTTTTTTAGACGGATTAAGAAGCGTGTTATCGTGCGAAGAACTTGAACATATGGCCCGAGATCATCAATTTATTCAACGAAAGGGGAAGTTACGCGCCCATGATTTCGTGGCACTTTGCACATTTCTCCAGGAAGGAGGCGGTCAAAAATCATTGGTGCAGCTTTGCAGTGCTCTAGCTCTCAAGCAAAACACCTCTCTGAGTGCGGAAGGGCTCAATCAACGGTTTCATGAAAAAGCGGTGAGTTTCCTCAAAGCGGTGTTTGAAAAACTGCTCATTCATCAGACTCAGGAGGCCCGTCGCTTATGTCCAAGACATTCGCTGTTTCTCCGGATTCGCATTCTCGATTCCACGTCGTTTCAACTGCCTCCTGAAATCCAGGGGATTTACGAGGGATGTACGGGGCCTGGGGTGAAAATTCAGCTAGAATATGAATGGCTAGAAGGGAAGGTTCTCCATGTGGACGTCGAAGATGCCCGTCATCACGACGCCGCCTACGGAGCGTCCCTTCTATCGACCATCCAAGAGGGAGACCTTTGTTTGAAAGACTTAGGCTATTTTTCGCTTGAGGGATTGCAAGCCATTCATGACGCCGGGGCCTTTTATATTTCACGGCTCAAACACAATGTAGGGATTTACCAAAAAGAAGGGGACCGATTTCGAAAATGGGAACCAGAGGATTTCCTTGCGGTGCTGCAACCGGGAGAAACCATGGAACTGGAACATGCGTATGTCAGTGGAAAGAAAGTTCATCAACCGCGGCTCATTGTGTATCGGCTGACAGAAGAACAGGAGCGACAGAAGGAAGGACAATGGAAACAGAAGGCGAAACAAAAAGGGGCCGCGTACGTGACGCGACGCCCCCACCCAATATATGTATATATCACCAATATTCCAGCGATTTATACCTCTTTGCACGAAATTCATACGCTGTATTCTCTTCGCTGGCAGATTGAGGTGGTATTTAAGACATGGAAATCCCTGTTTCACATTCATCGATTCAAACCGATGAAAGGGGCTCGCTTTCAGTGCCACCTGTATGGAACATTGATTGCCTTATTGATCAGCTCCACTGTCATGTTTAAAATGCGGGAATGGCTCTATCGAAAACAGAAAAAGGAATTGAGCGAATATAAGGCGATGAGTATGATCAAGGAGTTCGGTATGGATTTATTTCAAGCCTTATGGTGTTCGGAGGCGTTAGCTGTCCAACTTCTTTTAAAACTGTGTGACATCATCGCTCAACACGGAAAAAAATCAAGGCGTTATACAAAAAAGAGCGCTTTAGACATTATCGAGAGTTTGGTCATCATGCCGGTGTCGTAAGAAATTCCCGCCTCATACCATGAAAAAAACCTTCTATCGGGAAGGTGTATTTGGCATGCCTATCTTTATATATTCTCACGGTCACAGCCTCCAAAGATGAAGAGTGAAGCCTTGGAGCTACTCGCTCCAAGGCTTCACTTGATGGCTATGGGGATTGCCTCAAAGAGTTGTTGACCCAAGCAAAACACACAACATCTTGGCATTTCCATGGCGGCTCTCCTGTTCAAGAGTAGGATGGGGGAGTGGCGCAACGAAGAAGAGCTGCTGCACTGAAGCTCCCAGCATCCTCCTCAGATGCAGGAAGCTATTGGTTCACTTTTGATTGTCCCATGAACACGGAAGCGGCACCTTCGCACAGTTGGTTGTTCAAGATGGCCACCCCCTCGCGAATTTCGACATTACACACATGACAGTCATTCTGCCGTAATATGGGTCATACCCGTAATCACCCCTTCATTCATCGAATATACTTCATGGCATAATGACTGAATGTCCACCTTGTTGTGAGACGTCAACAAAATGGTGCAGCCTCTTTTGTTTTCCTCCCGAATAATTTGGTACACTTGGTCCACCGATTTTTCATCCAAAGCATTCATCGGTTCATCGAGCAACATCAGCTGCGGTTTCTCCATGATGCATTGTGCGATGGCCAGTCTTTGTCTCATTCCAAGAGAGTACGCTTTCACCGGCCTTTTATCATGCGGATTCAACCCCACTCGCTCGATCGCCTCTTTTACCTCACGTTCGCCGATTTTGTTCTGAATCATGGCTAAAAAATGCAAATTATCGAATCCTGAGTATTGTTCAAGGAAACCTGGTTTTTCCAACAAAACAGAAATATCGCTCGGAAATGATACATCTTGGTGCAACGTCTGGCCAAATACCGCCACCGTGCCGCTGGACGGCTTCACAAGTCCGCTGATGACTCGGAATAACATCGTTTTTCCCGACCCGTTCGGCCCGACAAATCCATAAATCTTTCCTCTTTCCAACTCTAAGTTGATATTGCGCAAAACTTCCCTTGCTTTTATCGTTTTGGAAACATTGGATAAGACGATCGCCTTCATAATTGAAAACCTCCTACATATAATCCGCGTTCTTCACTCTCTTGATCGTCCAATACCCGAACGCAACGATCGACAAGAGCTCCACCATCAACGCCGACCAGAACATCGAGCTGCTCCGCACGAGATCCGCCATGCTGTAGTACAAAGGAATAAAAGGCGTTGGCATCTTGACACCCACAAAAAACAAAGCGAGAATGACAACATTCGCCAAGTGATGGGTTGCATACACGTTCAACAACATCCACACGCTGGCGTGCCAATACAAATTCACGGCGATGCCCACGAACATGAGCACGAGCGAACGGTCAAACGAAAACGCCATATGCGACACAAAGAGACCGAAGCCGCCAGCGATCAAAAACACCGACAAGACATACACCAATGTAAATAGAACACCTGCCAGCAGCCTAGCCATCGTGTACGACGTCGTATCCCTCAACAAAATGAACAGTTTATGTTCAAAATATTTATCCCGCTTTTTCCAAACGATTTGGAGCAACACCACATAGCCGAAGCAAATCATCAGCCAATACATCCAATTCGAGATCGTCACCGCTCCGAATAAGCGGGAGAACAACTCCGATAGGCATTGGGAAGAAAACGCCTCTGACCAGCTGGACATCAAAGTGCCCAACAGTGGGAACAGGAGGCAGGTGATGACAATTCTTTTGACATCCATTTTGATCAGGGTAAACTCCAAATGCATCGGTTTCATAAAAGATCATCCTGAACATAGTAGTTTTTTTGGCTTGACGAAAGGCAAATGGTATAGACCAGCACCAGCATCATCGCAATGAGAACTAAGATTGTCCAAACGGGAGCCGTCTGTTCACTTATGTAAAACAAATAAGGGAGCATGTGCACAGTGAACATATCCAATACAGCCAGTATGATGACGGCAGCGAAGGCGAAAAAGCGGTTCCCCCCAAAATCAATGAATGCGACAAACAACAATCCGTATATCGCGGTGACGAAAAAGTACATGACAAGAAAATAGAGAAACGAGCTTTTATCCCCACTATGCGGCACGTACAAAAAAGCCGCATGGGCGTTTGGCATATTAGGATAGATGACGTATTTCACAAACATTGTACATAATCCGCCTACTGCGGCAACCCAAAGAGACACGCCCCCCGCCAGAACGACGACCAGCAACGCTTTATGAAGACCGATTTGCCTCCGCGTGCGGTATCTTCTTAGCACCACCCACGCATTGGTTTGAAGCGCGGAACCTAAAAGAAACAAAAAAGCAGGGAGATGAAAAAATTCATACCGATAAAGCAAGATAAAATCTTTGAGGCTGTGCCACTTCCCCACCACCACCATTCCTAGCGGCAAGATGCCCGCCACCATCAACAAAGCCATGACGCCCAAAATCATTTTGATGACGGTTCGATGCAACAGCAAATCTTGCCAAACAAAAAAAACGTTCTGTCTAGAGAACATCTTCACTTTTCTTCACTCCATATGAAAATACCGCTACCGCAATCAACAATTGGAGGACAAACACGATGACGATTTTCCAATAGGACAATCCTTCCACTGGTTGTGAAGGGATTAAGAAATTAAACGGATCCCAAGCCAATTGGTTGGTGATAGTCAGCGCCGCCCAACAAACCATATAAATGATTTGTGGCATCAAAGTAATCAAATACCGATTTTTCAACAACAAGGAAAATCCTAACCCAAGGCAGACGTAGCCGCTGGCAAACAATCCGCCAATGATATAATACGCGAGAACATACCAATAAGGGGAGATCTCCAATAAAGGAGAAAAAAGGCTTTTCTTTTCCCCTTCAAACGAATTGTCCGGCAACGGCAACGTGCCATTGACCAATTGCCGATATGCCTGGGAAAAGCTCGAATAATCCCAATGGTTGGTCAAAAGGTTGACGAGCACGACGCCAAAAAGAAGAGGAAGGAGAAACAAGAAAAACGCGCTGATATAAGAAAACAAAAATTTCCCCCAGTAATAAGCGCTTCTTCCCATCCGTGTCAATTGATAATGAACATTTCCGCTCTTTCGCTCACGATCAATCGAATCCACCAATGGAATCGACAACAATAATGGAAAAAGGAAGTAATATAGAGATGAAAATACGTTAAAGCGGAAGCCTCCTAGACCAACCCATTCAAGGTGAGGCGATGCCAAGGCGAAAACATTTGGATTGTCGTGGTAAATTCGTTCAAGCAACTGCACATTTTCACGATAATCTTTCACCCCCAACACGACGGCGCCGATGACAAGCAGCAACAGGCAGGCTGCGCTGATGTAAAAGTTCCTATTTTTCAAAAGTTTGATCAATTCTATATACATACTATCATCTCCTAATTCTTCTGTTAAGGACGGTCTTCTTTGTGATATTGAAGAAGACCGCCCCGACCAAGAAAACCTCTTTCTTGTCCAAGTTGACTGAACATACCTATAAATCGATCAATTGTCGGGATAAAATTTGCCTGCGATGTCAACTGTAACGTAAGTGAAGGATGCATTTTCCGCCATTAATGAAACTTTTTTGCCAACAGCACTTTGGTCGACAGTGAAATAACGCGTGTCATTATCGGTTACATTCAGCGCGGTTGGCGACACTTTCGTGGAACCTTGCTGAATCCACATGTTTGCTTTATAATCGGCGCCCACAACCGAATTTTCCACTTTACTTTTACTGTTTGTCGCTTTATTGGCGCTTGCTAATTCCGTATCGCCTTGAAAACGAGGGAGAACCCCAGCATACGTAACATAAGATGCGGCGCTGACTCCCCCTACCACAATGAATGAGATAAAAGCAAGCAAAGTAGTAACCATTTTAAGTTTTTCCTTCATGATTCGATCCCCTCTCCCCTAATAAATTTTGAAAACGCAGGATCGTCCTCCTTTTCTCCCTTGACGAGTGTCGATCAAGGGTGGATCCAAGCACTAAATCCCTTTTATTTTCCTTGGAAAGCTGTCTTGTGATCAATCATCCTAGAATTTTCCAACTCTTCCATATTCCAATTAATAATTATAAGTTATTAGCATCGAATGCAAGAGTTACAAGATACACAAGAATTTTGCGTTAAGCACATCAAGATTCCTGTGATGCAACCCGGGGTACAAAGAGATTTACTTGTAATATTAGGTTGTACAATGTTGTCCTGTTTTTTGACAACAATGTCCAAATCGAAATCATCCAACTTTGCCATTCTTCATTCCCTCCTTTCCATATGTTGATATCTATCATTAACTACTTGATGAAAGATGTATAAAGACATCATAGATTCCATCTTTTTTCACCAAGCAGTTAATGAGCAAGCTGAAAAACTCCTTTTTCACATTTAGAATAGATTGAAATTCTAAGGTTTTTCTAATGTGCCGGTATATATTTGGTTCATCACCAAAAGATGTACTTGCACCTGTCATGAAAGTATGTTAGCTGTTTCTAGCCGAACCCGCAGTGCAAAACGCTGGATATTTCGGTATCCGTATCCCCGACGTTTCATCAGCTTGATCTTGTTATTCGTTCCCTCCATCTTCCCATTCGAATAAGGAGACAATATGCATGAAATGATTTCATCTGTTCGTTTGACAAGTGCTTTTGCGATGGCACGAACAGCGGAACAAGGACAAAACAAGTATCGATGAATCCAAGCGTTCTGCCACTTCTGCACCGTTTGGCGTTCCTCCTCGGTGAGTTTCTCGGGGCACTGGGTCAAGAAGCGGCAAACATACCGAACATGCCCATGTTTCTTGCCCTCTTTTCCTAAGGATTTGCGGCATCGATCCAACGCTTCTGTAAACAACTGAATCACATGAAAATCATCGACCACATGCTTCGCTTCCGGACACATCCCTTGAATGGCTTTTTTCATCGCTGGAGCCAAATCGCTCACGACATACTGAACAGAATCAGACACATGAGCCAACGCACGTCCAATGGCTTCCTCGTTCTTTCCTGCTTCAATGGCATACACTTCTCCCGTTTCGGCATCCATGACCGCCACTCCGTAGTCATGTCCTTTTCGAAACGCAAACTCATCGACACAAACTGCCTTTGGTTGGATGTCATTCGATAGGAAGGAAGGGGCATGGGTATAAAACCAACGTTCAACGGTCGTGTAAGGAAGCTGGAGCATTCGAGCCACCGCCTGAATGGAGGTTCCGATGCAACATTGCGCTGCCCATTGCTGAAACGCATCCGTCGCTACACTTCGAGGGGAAATTCCGGGATAAGAAGTGCTGAATGTCATGCCACACGTGCCACAACGTCTACGCTCCACAGGGAGTTCCACCCAAAAGATGCCGATCCGTTGAGCATACCCATGCATCCATTGCTTCTTTTTGCCTGTCATTTTGATCGTACGCTTCAAGCAGACAGGACATAACGGGCATTGTTCGGTGGGAGAAAGTTCGAAAATCCAACGTTCTTCTTCTTTTCGCACCTTTTGAATCAAAACATCTGGTAAATCGATGAGTTCTTTGATAAACTGAGCGTACATGCGAATTTTCCTCCAATGGGTTGGCTTGGTCACCTTTACCATACAGGAAAATTCGCATTTTTTGTACCCTCTATTTTCTCTATGCATACCTATCTTAAAATCTCAAGTACAACTTGTGGTGAAGAGCCAAAAATTTCGAACAGAAGATTTTATCCATGCTTATACAAAATCATTGACCCGTGATGCTAGTGGAACGCTGCGTTCAACTAGCATCACTATATGCAACTTAAATGCTATCATACGCGTAAGAAAGATCTCGGGCCAAGGCGATGCGGTTTCTATCAAGGAAGCGGGGGTGATGCCCGCTGCCCGTCGTGTATTCGCTGGCCTCCGCACGATCGTTGCCAGCCAGCTCTCAGGATGCTGCTTTGCGTGCCGGAATTGCGCAAAAGTGAAAGCCGTGAACAATGGGAAGGAGAAGAACGGTTTGCTCCGCAAATCAAAAAAGAGCGCCCTGTTTTTTCGCTTAGGACACTCTTTATATTTTCTAAATGTTTCCTATATCCGCTTCGCTACTTCTACTTCACCCCCACCGTCTGGCTTTGGCGAATGGCTTGGCGCAAGTCGTCCAAAATATCGTCGATCGCTTCGGTGCCGACAGACAGGCGCACAAGGCCTGGGGTGACGCCGGCGGACAGCTGTTCTTCCGGGGTCAGCTGCTCGTGCGTCGTGCTGGCTGGGTGGATGATGAGCGATTTCGAATCGCCGATGTTGGCCAAATGCGAGAACAGCTTCACCGAGTCGATCAATTTTTTCCCGGCTTCGACGCCGCCTTTGATTTCAAACGTAACGATCGCACCTTGCCCGTTTGGCAAATACTTTTTCGCGAGTTCATGTGACGGATGGCTTGGAAGCCCTGGATAGCTGACGGATTCGACGGCTTCTTCCTCTTCCAAAAACTTAGCAACAGCGAGCGCATTTTCGCTATGACGCTGCATCCGCAAGTGAAGCGTCTCTAATCCTTGCAAAAGCAAAAACGCATTAAACGGCGACAGCGCTGCCCCTAAGTCGCGCAAGAGCTGGATGCGCGCTTTCGTGATGTACGCCGCTTCGCCGACGGCGTCCACATACACCAAACCGTGGTAGCTTGGGTCTGGCTCGGTGAACTCCGGAAACTTGCCGCTCCCTTTCCAGTCAAACTTGCCGCTGTCCACAATCACACCGCCGATCGAATTGCCGTGCCCGCCGATGAACTTCGTCGCTGAGTGGACGACGATATCGGCGCCGAATTCAATCGGCCGCAATAAGTATGGACTGGCCACCGTGTTGTCGACAATGAGCGGAATGGCGTGGCGATGGGCGATGTCGGCCACCGCTTCGATGTCGAGCACATCGTTTTTCGGGTTGCCGATCGTTTCCGCAAACAACGCTTTCGTTTTGTCGGTGATCGCCCGCTCAAAGTTTTCCGGATCGGACGGATCGACAAACTTCACCGTAATGCCAAACTTGCGCAGCGTATGGGCGAACAAGTTGTACGTTCCGCCGTAAATGGACGACGACGAGACGATTTCATCGCCCGCCGAGGCGATGTTGATGATCGAATAAAACACCGCCGCCTGCCCCGATGACAGCGCAAGCGCTCCAATGCCGCCTTCAAGCGCCGCGATCCGTTTTTCCAAGACATCGTTTGTCGGGTTCATAATGCGCGTGTAAATAAAACCTTCCTCTTTCAAACCAAACAAATTGGCCGCGTGCTCGCTGTCGCGGAACACATATGAGCTTGTTTGGTAAATCGGCACCGCCCGCGCGCCCGTTTCCGCATCCGGTTTTTGCCCGGCGTGGATGGCGAGCGTCTCCGGGCGGAAGGTTTGTTCATTGCTCATCGTTTCCTCTCCCCTCTTTGACCCTTCGAGATTTCATATCCTACTAAATCAATTGGTTTTTTCTTATAAAAAATCTATCATTCGATCACAACGTTTGTCAATTGTATTTTTTTAATAGTGCAAAAATTTTTATTGAAAACAGAGCCTGCCGGTGGGCAGGCCTCCTATTGTTTCATTATCGTTTTCCAATTTCCTCTACTAACAGCTTATTGACAAGCGGCGGGTTCGCTTGCCCTTTCGTCGCTTTCATCACTTGGCCGACGAGGAAGCCAAGCGCGCGGTCTTTACCGTTTTTATAGTCTTCGACCGACTGCGGGTTGGCGTCGAGCACTTCGAGCACGATTTTGCGCAGCGCTCCTTCGTCGGAAATTTGCACGAGCCCTTTTTCTTTGACGATTTTCTCTGGATCGCCGCCGTGTTCGACGAGTTCTTTGAACACTTTTTTGGCGATTTTCGACGAAATCGTGCCGTTTTGGATGAGTTTGATCATTCCAGCCAAGCTTTCCGGCGTCAAGGCGATGTCATGGAGCTCTTTTTGCTCGGCGTTTAAGTACCCGGATACTTCGACCATGAGCCAGTTCGACGCCAGTTTCGGATCGGCGCCGTTTGCGACCGTTGCTTCGAAGAAATCCGCCATTTCTTTGGTCAGCGTCAGCACTTTGGCGTCGTATTCCGGCAAGCCCCACTCCTCGATATACCGCTTCCGGCGGGCGTCAGGCAGCTCCGGAATCGAGGCGCGGACACGCTCTTTCCATTCGTCGTCAATATAGAGCATGACCAAGTCCGGCTCCGGGAAGTAGCGGTAGTCTTCCGATCCTTCTTTGACGCGCATGAGGACGGTCGTTTTCGTCGCTTCGTCAAAGCGCCGCGTTTCTTGGCGGATGACGCCGCCTGAAAGCAAAATTTTCTCCTGCCGCTTCGCTTCGTATTCCAACCCCATGCGGACGAAGTTGAACGAGTTGAGGTTTTTCAATTCCGTTTTTGTGCCGAACTTGTCCGAACCGAGCGGGCGAAGCGAAATATTGGCGTCGCAGCGAAGCGACCCTTCTTCCATTTTGCAGTCGGAAACGCCGGTATATTGGATGATCGCTTTTAATTTTTCCAAGTAGGCGTACGCTTCTTCCGGCGAGCGGATGTCTGGCTCGGAGACGATCTCAATGAGCGGCGTCCCTTGACGGTTAAAATCCACGAGCGAATAGCCGTCGCCCGTATGCGTCAGCTTGCCGGCGTCTTCTTCGAGATGGATGCGGGTGATGCCGATTTTTTTCTTTTTTCCGTTTACTTCAATTTCAATCCAGCCATTTCGGCCAAGCGGCTGATCGTATTGCGAAATTTGGTACGCTTTCGGGTTGTCCGGATAAAAGTAGTTTTTGCGGTCGAATTTCGTCTCGGTCGCGATTTCGCAGTTTAACGCCATCGCCGCTTTCATCGCAAACTCGACCGCCTGTCGGTTCAACACCGGCAGCACGCCTGGATACCCTAAGTCAATGACGTTCGTTTGCGTGTTCGGGGGCGCGCCGAACGCGTTCGGGCTGCTGGAGAAAATTTTCGATTTCGTTTTCAGCTCGACGTGCACCTCAAGTCCGATGACCGTTTCAAAGTTCATCACCTAACCCCCCTTACAACACCGGTTTTTGCTTATGGTAGTCGGTCGCTTGTTCAAAAGCGTGGGCGACGCGGTAGACGGTGCTTTCATCAAAGTGCTTGCCGATAATTTGCAAGCCGACCGGCAAGCCATCGACAAAGCCGCACGGCACAGAAATCGCCGGTACACCCGCAAGGTTGACTGGAATCGTTAAAATGTCGTTCATGTACATCGTCAGCGGATCACTCGTTTTCTCGCCGATTTTAAACGCCGGCGTCGGCGTTGTCGGGCCGATGATGACGTCATATCGTTCAAATACGTTTTCGAAGTCGCGCTTGATCAACGTCCGAACTTTTTGCGCTTTTTTGTAATACGCATCGTAATAGCCCGAGCTTAACGCGAACGTCCCGAGCATAATGCGGCGCTTGACCTCCGCCCCAAACCCTTCGCTTCGCGTCAGTTTATACATATCGATCAAGTTTTTCGCGTTGTCCGTCCGATAGCCGTAGCGGACGCCGTCAAAGCGAGCCAAGTTCGCTGATGCCTCGGACGAAGCGAGCAAATAGTACGTCGCCAAGGCGTATTTTGAATGCGGCAGCGACACTTCTTCCCACGCCGCGCCAAGCTTCTCAAGCACGGCAAGCGCCGCAAGCACTGACTGGCGCACGCCTTCATCGACGCCTTCACCTAAATATTCTTTCGGCACAGCGATTTTCAACCCTTTGATATCGCCCGTTAACGCCTCCACATAGTTCGGCACTGGAATGTTCGCTGAAGTCGAATCCATCGGGTCGACGCCCGCGATCGCTTGCAATACATACGCGTTGTCTTCGACCGTGCGCGTAATCGGGCCGATTTGGTCCAGCGACGACGCAAACGCAACAAGCCCGAAGCGCGAGACGCGTCCGTACGTCGGCTTCAAGCCAACAACCCCGCAAAACGCTGCCGGCTGGCGGATCGAACCGCCCGTATCCGAGCCGAGCGCAAACGGCACTTCGCCGGCCGCCACCGCCGCCGCCGAACCGCCGCTTGAGCCGCCCGGAACGCGCTCTAAGTCCCACGGGTTGCGCGTCAGCTGAAACCCGGAGTTTTCCGTCGACGAGCCCATGGCGAACTCGTCCATGTTCAACTTCCCGATCGTGATCGTCCCTGCGGCATTCAACCGCTCCATGACAGTGGCGTCGTAAATCGGGTCAAAGTTGTACAAAATTTTGCTGGCGCATGTCGTACGCAGCCCTTTTGTGACGATATTGTCTTTAATACCGATCGGCAAGCCGAACAGCGGGTTCGTTTCTTCGCCTTTGGCGAGCTGGTTATCCAACTCTTTCGCTTTCGCCCGCGCCTGTTCTTCATTTAATGTTAAAAACGCTTGCACTTTCTCTTCCACTTCATCGATGCGGCGGTACGATTCGTCGACTAAATCGGAAATCGACACTTCTTTTTTCTTCAGCAACGTATGTAATTCTGACACGGAATGGTCAAAAAGCGACATAAATCCCCCTCCTTACTCTAAAATGGCCGGCACACGGAACTGGCCGTCTTGCTGATCTGGCGCGTTTTTCAACACTTCTTCGCGCGGCAGCCCCGGTTCTGGAATATCCTCGCGCATCACGTTTCTCATATCAAGCACGTGCGAAGTCGGCGGAACGTTCTCCGTATCCAATTCATTCAGCTGCTCGGCAAACGTAATAATCGCATCGAGCTGTTTCGTAAACATCTCGGCCTCTTCATCCGTAATCGCCAACCGCGCCAAATCGGCGACATGTTTCACTTGTTCAATCGAAATTCGCGACATTGTATTCACCTCCGACATGGTCGACCTTCCACAATACTATGATGATACCAAACGTTTAGGAAATAAAGCAACCGTCTGGCCCTCTTTGAGTCAGTCAAGACTTTGTGGAGAACATTTTTTCGGTTCACTACGGGCGTTGTCAATCACTAGTTAGCGAACCATTTTCAGGAATTAATATCGTAAGCGCTTTCGGACTCTCATCCCTCATCTTGAGGCGATGATACGATATTCCATTTTTTTACACCCAACCACCATCCCGGAGCGCCGACAACGCTTGATGGATCGGTGTCCCGGATGACCGCTGCAGACACGGTAGATTCTGACGCACCACATCTGCCCATAACCGTCCGGCCTTCCGTTTGGCCTGTTCGATCCGCTTGGACTTTGTTGAGGCCGAGGCCGCCGTTCGGGTCTCTTCTTCCTCCACCAACTGCCCATTTCTCCGCCAAATCCCGTCGATTCGGGCCGCCATCGCCCTCAGAAACGCCCGAAGCCCTTGGTCTTTCCAGCTGCGGCGGGATTTCACCCGATGCGCAAACCGGCTCATCACGCTCTCGGCGTGGCCCATCGGACGCATGCCGGTCGTCTCCACCCCTTGCTCCGACAGCCACTCCCGATAGTCCCGGATGCATCCCGGCATCGACTCGATCCGGCGGATCATGGCAGCCATCTGCTTCTCTTTCGCTTCGTCCTCCAACGTGCCGACCGCGCTGTTCAGCTCCACGAGAAGCCCCTCTTCGTCTTGTTTCGCCAGCTTCTTCCGCACCTCCCGCCAACGCGGATGGCCGGACAGACACTGACGCAGCTCCCGCGCCACATGAAATCGATCCAGCTGAAAGCACGCCCGCTTCCCAAAATACTCCCGGCAGGCCGTGATCCACGACGCCGCGTCGCCGTTGATGATCAACAGGTCCCGGCACGGATCATAGGCATATTCGTTCATCAGCCACTCTTCGAACCGTTCCCACACGTCTCCCTCCCCTTCATGGAGGTAGTGGCGCCGGTTCACGAGCTCGAGCTGCGAACCGTTTCGTTTCCATCCCTCGTGAACCGCCAGGATTTTCTCTTCTTTCGCCCGTTTCCCTTTCCCCTGGCGGGAAATAAACAGTCCATCCGCCTCCACAAACAGCACCCGGCCGTGCCGTTGGGAAACAGGGCGGTGCAGCGAGACAGGGGCCTCCAGCACCAGTTGGCGAATCGCCTCGTGGCTCATGACCGCATACCCCACGATCGACTCCAACGTACGGGCCGCTTTGCGGTAGGAAGAGCACTCTACGGCCAACTCGACCGCCGTTTCCTCGAGGCAAGGACTGATCGATCGGGCCCCATCAAAGCCTAATTCGGCATCCAGCAAGAAGGTATAGTTCCCCGTTTGCCGGTCATAGTAGTAGTTCCGTCGAAACGTCACTTCTCCAAACAGCGTTTGGATCGTAGTCGGCCGTTTGTCTTTCAGCTGATACCGGCGCTTGTCCCGCGCTTCCGCCAGTTGTTGATCAATCTCCTCCAAAAGGGCCGCCAACAAGACAGCGAACACCTTTTGAAGAGTTCTGACTAATTGTTCCTCCAGCTCTTTTAATAAAGGCCATTCTGTGGTAAGATGTTTCATGGACTCTCTCCCTCCTGTTTTCGGTTGATGTTGACAATCACCATCATAGCAGGGAGAGAGTCCTTTTTGCATGACATTTGCTTTTTTCTACCGCGCTTCGCTTGGTGGCCCCGACGAGCGTCGCGAACAAAAGTTCGCAACCCTCGTCGGGGATCATTTCGGAATGTCACCCACAAATATTTTACTCACACGCCCTCTTTTGCCTAGTTGCCCGTTGACGAAAACGAACATATGTACTATAATGGCCATAACGGACAAAAAAGGGGGAATAATGACGATGAGTGACGCTTTGCTCGCCCAAGTGCTTGACCGCTTGAACGCGATGGACGGGACGCTGCAAAAGCTCGTGGAAGGCCAAGAGCGGCTCGAGCGGGAACAAATCGCCATTCGCCAGGAACAAGAAGAAATTCGAAAAGAACAACAAGAAATCCGAAAAGAGCAGCAGGAAATCCGTTTGGAACAACAGCGTCTGCGTCAAGAACAAGATTCGCTTCGCGCCGGGCAAAAGGAATTGAACGGCATCGTGGCCGCTCTTCTCCACCGCCAAGACGAAACAGACGCCAAACTGGAAGCTCTCGCCGCTGACGTCCACCAGCTTCACCAGGAATTTGCCTCATTGAAACAAACGGTGGACCGCCTCGAACAAAAAATGGACTCCCGTTACGAACAATTGGCTGCCCAAATCGAAGACATCAAGCTGGACTTGAATTTTATCGCCCACCGCACCGTCGACAACGAACGAATCATTTACAAGCTGAAAGAAATGTTGTTCCGCTGATCGATTCCATCTAGGAGGAGGTCGCCGCCATGAATGTCGCGTTTGACCATCTCGTCCACTTAACCGAACGACCGGAGCAAGCGAAAACGGCGTTTGAACAATGGGGGTTTACAGCCATCCACGGCGGCCGCCATCCGTCATGGGGAACGTATAACGCATTATGCTGCTTCGAGCATTTGCGCTACATTGAGTGGATCGGCATCGCCGATGAGCAGACGGCGAAAACATGCGGAAATCCGCTCATCGACCAGCTTGTCGCCGACCGCCAAGAAGGAAACGGCTTCTCCCAATTTGCCTTCCGCACGAACAACATCGGAGCGGTGGCGGCACATCTCAAACGAAACGGGTTTACCCCAATCGGTCCGCTCCCCGGCAGCCGCGAGCGCGATGACGGCAAGCGGCTGACATGGTCGATGCTGTTTATCGAAGACGACACAGACGGTGCATTTCGCTATCCGTTTTTCATCCAATGGGGCGACGGTGATGACGTGCGGATGAACGAGCTGGCGCCGCTCATGCACCATCGAATCGGGGCTTCTTCTTTGTCGTCCATCGGCGTCTATACGCTTGACCTTCGCCGCGCCATCGACGCGTATCGGCGGCTGTTTGGCCTTCCTGTCCCTCGCTTTGGGCGCGATGAGGCAGGGGCGTACGCTGAACTAGCCGTCGGCGGCATCGCCCTTTGTTTTTATGAAGCCGACCATCGACCGTCAACGCGCCCTTTTTTGTGCCGGCTTGTGGGCATGCAGGAGCAGCGCCGCATCGAAATCGATGGCGGGACGTATATCGTTTCCAGGCCGTGACGGGCATTCCTATTCTCACATACTCCCCTTTGCCGCGGAATAAGATGGAATAACCGCACCTTCATCCTCGCGCGGTGAAAACGGCAAAGGGGGATTCAAACGTGGCACATCCTTATGTGTTTCCGAAACTCCCAATGGAAACGATGATTGCGATCATCCGAAATGGGTTGACGAAAACATCCACCCCTCAAAACATCGTCATTATCGGCGCCGGAATGGCCGGACTTGTCGCAGCGTCATTGCTGAAGCAAGCCGGCCATCGCATCACGATTCTTGAAGCGTCCGAGCGGGTCGGCGGCCGAATCTACACGCTCCGCTCCAACTTTCGCGACGACCAGTATCTTGAAGCTGGCGCCATGCGCATCCCGCACACCCATCAATTGACATTGGAATACATCAAAAAATTCAACTTGCCGCTTCACCCGTTTATCAACAGCACTCCGCGCGACATTCTGTATTTTCGCGGCGTGAAAGCGCGCCTTGGTGAATATGAGCGGCATCCCGACCTCTTTGGCTTTCCGGTCGCCCCGCATGAACGAGGCAAAACCGCTTCCCAATTATTGCAGATGGCGATTCGTCCGGTCATTCAATTCATCGAACAAAATCCGGAAAAACATTGGCCGATTGTCATTGAACAGCTCGACCGCTACTCGCTGGACGCCTATTTGCGCTACAACCCATTCGGTCTACCGTTGTCCGTGGGAGCCATCGATATGATCAAAGCCGTTCTCTCGTTAGAAGGATTCCCTGAACTTTCGTTTCTTGAGATGCTGCGCGAACTGATGGTGCTGTTTACGCCGAATATTCGCTTTTATGAAATTGTCGGCGGCAACGATCGGCTTCCCAAAGCTTTTTTGCCGCAGCTGAAGGACGAGATTTTCTTTAGCCATAAAGTGCAAAAAATCGTCCAGCACGAAAACGGCGTCACCATCCACGCCACCCATACAAAAATTCTCCAGCCGTTTCAAATCACCGCAGATCGCGTGATCGTCACCATCCCGTTTTCGATTTTGCAGTTTATCGAAATGGAGCCACGCCATTCGTTTTCCGAAAATAAATGGAAAGCGATCCGCGAACTGCATTACGTCGGCTCGACGAAAACCGGCATCCAATTTAAAACACGATTTTGGGAAAAAGAAGGGATGTTCGGCGGCAAAACGGTCTCGGACTTGCCGATTCGATACACTCAATATCCGAGCCAAGGCATCGGCACGGCAGGGCCTGGCGTCGTATTGGCCAGCTATACGTGGGAAGACGACACGATCCCGTGGGACAGCTTAAGCGATGAAGAGCGGCTTGAATACACGCTCAAAAACTTAGCTGTCCTCCATGGCGAACAAGTGTACCGTGAATTTGAAACCGGAACAAGCCATAGCTGGGTTCGCTATCCGTACTCCGGCGGCGCCTTCACGATGATGAAGCCGAATCAAGTGACGGAGCTGTCGCCGTATATCGCCGCTCCCGAAGGAAGGGTGCATTTTGCCGGGGAACACGCTTCCACCCACCACGGATGGATTCAAGGCGCCATTGAATCCGGCATCCGAGCCGCTTATGAAGTGAACAATTTGCCAGCTTAGCAGGAAGCGGCAACCCGTTCCTTCATGTTCCAGAACAGCGATGATGGCGGAACGTCTTCATCCGCTCATACAGCGTCGAAACATCCTCAGCACTGACAATCAGATCGAGATCTTCCGGCGCGGCAAATCCGTTTTCGACTGTATGCCGAAGCAAATGAAGAAGGGGGTCGAAAAACCCGTCCACGTTGAGCAGGCCGATCGGTTTTTGGTGGAGGCCGACGCGCGACCATGAGAGCACTTCAAACAGCTCTTCATACGTCCCGTACCCTCCTGGCAGGGCGATAAACCCGTCGGCCGACTCATACATTTTCGCTTTGCGCGTATGCATCGTATCGACGACCAACAGTTCGCTCAATCGATTATGCGCCACTTCCCGGTCCTTCAAAAATTGCGGAATGACCCCAACCACGCGCCCTTGATGCCGAAGCGCCGCCTCCGCGACTTCCCCCATCAAGCCGCGTTTTCCGCCGCCATAAATGAGCGTCATGCCGCTTCGGGCTAAAAACGTTCCGAGCTCTTTCGCCGCTTCCTTGTATTTTACGCTTTGTCCATAACTTGATCCGCAAAACACACAGATGGCTTTCATGATCGTGACACACCTTTACTCGCATCTAGGTCTTCATTATTTTATCAGTCTGTCCCCCATCCGGCAAATCACACCGACAGGCTGCCACCGAATCCGTTTACACCAGCCTTTTCGAACCGCAACATCGCAAAAAACACATCCCCTCTGGCTCGTCCAGAGGGGATGTGGCACGTTGTCATTGATAAATATGCACAAACGGCTCGTCTGCTTTCGCCTGGCGCACGATGAGGCTTTCCGGCTGGCCGGCCGAGGCGATGTAGACGTTGACGGTGATGTAGTCCGGGAATTTTTCCATCACCAAGCCGGTCACGTATTGGGTAAAGCCGATCACTTCCGCTTTGCCGTAAAACGGCATCGTAATGTTGATCGTTAACTTCTGAAGCTGGTCGTTGACATACAGCCCTCTGCCGACGATGCCCGTGTAGTTCGGGAAAAAGTCCTCAACGTCTGATTTAAAATTATTGAATTTCAGCCAGTCGTCGCGGTGGTTTTCTTCCGCCTCATCAGACGGGAATAAATAATATTCCTCGTTCACCGCCTCCCAATCATCGATGGTGCTGCTTCCTTCATCGACATGGGCGACGGCGAAAAAGTGGCCTGGAACAACAGATGAACGGGGCGCTTGTTTGTACAGGGCGATCGTAATCGGCACGTTCCCAAGCCCTTTCATGCTCCGCAGCCGCTTCAGCACCTCGGCGGCGATCCGCTTTCCTTCCCGTTCGATGACATCGTCTTTGATTTTGACCTCCCGCGGATAGCCTTGCTCGGTCGAATAATAGTGGACGGAGTTTAACGCCAGGCCGATAGCGATGCCGCCGAGCTTCACTTTGTCGTTGTCGATCTTCACCAAATAATCATGTTCCAAAATGCTCGCCAAATAAATCGGGCTTTGTTTGTTTTTTTGTTCGTTTGTTCCCGTGTCGCTGATCGGTGGGTTTAAGCCGATGTTGTCTTCCGGCTTCATTTTCTCTTCCTTCAGCTGGCGAGTCGTCTTCTTGCGAGCGAGCCATTTTCCAACCGTCTCGCTGTCTAAATATTGCCCCTCTTGGAACAAGTACTCATCCGACGGAAACTGCTCAGTGGCCAAGCGCATGAGCCCCGTCTCAAATTCGTCGACATCAAGGCGCGTATTTAAATCATTGACGACCTCCCCACGGGCCCCGGACGGTTTGAACGGAAGGATGACGCGGTAATACGAGTCGGCAATGTTGTATTTCGGGATGACGGCTTCTTGCTGTTTGCTGCCTTTGTCTTGCACGACTTCCTCACCTTTGTCAAACTTCGGCGCACACGCAGACAACAAACAAATCGAAGCGAGGCCGACAGCGGCCAACCGCTTTCGGGCCCGATTCGTCCAACGGCAGGCAACCAAACTGCGAAGTGGTGAGATTCGTTTCATCGTTTCCCCCTGCTGATCTCTTGCAAAAATCGTGATTCGTCCCAAATCTCAATGCCAAGCTGCTGGGCTTTCTCCAGCTTCGATCCGGCGTCCTCACCGGCGATGACGATGTCGGTGCTGCGGCTGACGCTGCCGGTGACGCGCCCGCCGAGCCGTTCAATCTCTTCTTTTGCCTCATTGCGCGACATCGACGCGAGTTTGCCGGTCAAGACGACCGTTTTGCCGGCGAAGGCGGAGTCAGCAGGCGCTTCAGCCGCCCGCTTCAGCCCTTTGTATGCCATGTTGACGCCGTAAAGCCGCAGCTCATGGAGCAGCTCGGCCGCTTCTGGCTGGGAAAAGAAGGCGATGATCGAGTCCGCCATTTTCTCGCCAATTTCCGGCACGGCCATCAATTCCTCTTTCGTCGCTTTTTCCAGCCGCTCCATCGTTTCAAAATGCTCAGCCAAAAGTTGGGCGGCTTTCGCTCCGACGTAGCGGATGCCAAGACCGAACAGCAACCGCTCGAGCGAGTTTTGCTTCGATGCCTCAATCGCTGCAAGCAAGTTGGTTGCTGACTTTTCGCCCATCCGTTCCAAACCGATGAGCTGTTCTTTCGTCAGCCGGTACAAATCGGCGACATCGTGGACGAGGCCAGCGTTAAACAGTTGGGTGACGACTTTTTCGCCCAACCCTTCAATGTTCATCGCTGCTCTTGAGGCAAAATGGATGAGCCGTTCGCGCAGCTGGGCCGGGCATTTCGGGTTTAAGCAACGGAGCGCCACTTCTCCATCTAGGCGGACGAGCTCGCTTTCGCATTCCGGACAATGCGTCGGCATCACAAACGGCGTTTCATCCCCGTCGCGCCGGTCGACGACGACGCCGACCACTTCCGGGATGATGTCGCCCGCTTTTTTAATGATGACCGCATCGCCGATGCGAATGTCTTTTTCCCGTATAAAATCTTCATTATGAAGAGTGGCGCGCTGCACGGTCGTGCCGGCGACGCGGACCGGCTCTAAGATCGCTGTCGGAGTGACGACGCCCGTGCGGCCGACGTTCACCTCAATGCCGATGAGCGTCGTCACCACTTCCTCGGCTGGGAATTTGTAGGCGATCGCCCAGCGCGGGCTTTTTGCCGTCGCACCAAGCTCCCGCTGTTGGGCGAACGAGTCGACTTTAATGACGATGCCGTCGATCTCGTACGGCAGCTGCGGCCGTTTTTCGTGCCACTCGTTGACGAAGGCGATCACCTCATCGATGTTGGCGCAGCGCCGCCGCTCGGGATTCACTTTAAACCCAAGCGCCTGTAAGTAGTCAAGCGCCTCGCTGTGCGACTCAATGCCAAGCTCTTCAGCATTGGCCAAACCATAAACGAACAAATCGAGCTGGCGCGACGCCGCCACTTTCGGATCGAGCTGGCGGAGCGAGCCAGCCGCAGCGTTGCGCGGGTTGGCAAACAGCTCCTCGCCTCGGGCTTTTCGCTCCTCATTCAAGCGCAAAAACGACGCTTTCGGCATGAACGCCTCGCCGCGCGCCTCCAGCGACACCGGCTCCTTCAGCCGAAGCGGCAGTGAACGGATCGTTCTCAAATTTTCCGTAATGTCCTCGCCGGTCGTTCCGTCGCCGCGCGTCGCCCCTTGGACGAAATAACCATCTTCATAGCGGACGGAGACAGCGAGACCATCGATTTTCAACTCGCACACGTACGCTGCTTCGCCGACCTCTTGGCGGACGCGGCGGTCAAAATCGCGCAAATCCCCTTCGTCAAACGCGTTCGCGAGACTCATCATGGGAACAACATGCGTCACTTTGCGAAACGCCTCAAGCGGAGGGCCGCCGATGCGCTGGGTCGGCGAGTCGCTCGTTTTCAATTCCGGATACTGTTCCTCGATGGCCATCAACTCTTGCATGAGCCGGTCATACTCGGCGTCCGGGACGGACGGCCGGTCGAGCACATAATATTCGTAGCCATAGCGGTGCAGCAGTTCGCGCAGCTCGGCCGCGCGCCGTTCGGCTTGTTGGCGGTCCATACGTTCACCCGTTCTCCTTTCTATACTTTCTCAATCGGCGCAAATTTAGCGAGCAGACGTTTAATGCCGATCGGGCTCGGGAAGGCGATATCGAGTTCTTGGTCGTCACCTTCGCCACGGACACTGACAACCGTACCGATTCCCCATTTCCGATGGTTCGCCCGGTCTCCGACTTTCCACACCCTGATGGCGCCGCCTGCCTGCAAGCGAGCGGACGCTGAACGGGAAACAGACGGTTTCCCACGCGAGACCGTCTCCAGCAAATGCGCGGGAATCTCATCTAAAAAGCGCGACGGCCGGTTCATTTGGATGTTGCCAAACAGCGTCCGCATTTGCGCGTTCGTCAATACGAGCTCTTCCTCGGCCCGAGTGATGCCGACATACGCCAGCCGCCGCTCTTCTTCCATTTCATCCTCATTCTCCAGTGAACGAAGATGCGGAAAAATGCCTTCTTCCATGCCAATCAAAAACACGACCGGAAACTCAAGCCCTTTGGCGGCGTGCAGCGTCATGAAGACGACGGCATCGCCCTCGGCCGCCTGATCTGTCCCATTCAGCTCGTCCAAATCAGAAATGAGCGCCAAGTCGGTTAAAAAGGCGACGAGCGATTTATCGTCGCTTACATTTTCGAAATGCTTCGTCACCGACAAAAACTCGTCCAAGTTCTCAAGCCGGCTTTGCGCTTCAATCGTCCGTTCCGCCTTGAGCATCTCGCGGTAGCCCGATTGGTCGAGCACTTCCTCCACAAGTTCCGTCACCGGAACGTATTCTTGCAGCTGCGTCCATTGCTCAAGCTGTCCGCGAAACGCGGCGAGCGCCCCGGCCGTCTTCGCGCTGAAGCCGATCATCTCCAGCTCGCCGAGCGCTTCAAACAAGGACAGCTCATGCTCGGCCGCATAGCGGACAAGTTTGTCGATCGTAGAGGCGCCGATGCCACGCTTTGGCACGTTGATGATGCGAAGCAAGCTCAAATCGTCATCGGGGTTGGCGATGACGCGCAAGTAAGCGAGAATGTCTTTAATTTCTTTCCGGTCATAGAACTTTAAGCCGCCGACGATTTGGTACGGAATGTTCGCTTTTAAAAACATTTCCTCGATGACGCGCGACTGGGCGTTCGTCCGATAAAGCACGGCAAAATCGCGGTAGCGGCGCTCCCCGCTCTCAACCGCCTCTTGAATGCGGCGGGCGACAAATTGCGCTTCGTCCACTTCGTTCATCGCTTCATAATAGACGATTGGCTTCCCTTCCGGGTTTTCCGTCCACAACCGCTTTGGTTTTCGATTGACGTTATGCGCAATGACTTCATTTGCCGCCTGCAAAATGCGTTTCGTCGAGCGGTAGTTTTGTTCAAGCAAAATGACTTTCGCGTTCGGGTAGTCGCGCTCAAACGATAAAATATTGCGAATGTCCGCCCCGCGCCACCGGTAAATCGACTGGTCGGCATCGCCGACGGCGCAAATATTTTGAAACCGGTCTGCGAGCTTTTTCACCAGCGTATATTGAGCGCGGTTCGTATCCTGGTACTCATCGATATGGATGTACTGGAACTTATACTGGTAATATTGAAGCACATCCGGCACGCGGTCAAACAAGTGGATCGTCGTCATGATCAAATCGTCGAAATCGAGTGAATGATTGCGGAGAAGGCGCTGTTGATACTCTTGATACACGTCGCCGACGATCTTTTCGTAGTACGTCGATGCCCGCTTTGCGAATTGCTCGGGCGTGAGCAAATCGTTTTTCGCCCCGCTGATCGTCGCTAAAATCGTCCGCGGCTCAAATTTTTTCGGATCGATATTTTTGTCTTTCAAAATCGCTTTGATGACCGAAAGCTGATCCGTCGGGTCAAGGATGGAAAAATTGCGATTGATGCCGATGCGGTCAATGTCGCGGCGCAACATGCGGACGCACATCGAATGGAACGTCGAAATCCACACGTCTTCCGCCGCCCCGCCTAAGAGCGCCTGCACCCGCTCCTTCATTTCACGCGCCGCTTTGTTCGTAAACGTAATGGCTAAAATATTCCACGGCGCCACCTGTTTTTCCGCCATCAAATAGGCGATCCGGTGCGTCAGCACGCGCGTTTTTCCGCTGCCCGCTCCCGCCATGATGAGCAATGGGCCTTCTGTCGTTTTAACGGCTTCTTGCTGCTCTTTGTTTAAATGCGCAAGCAGCTTTTCCGATAAAAAATTCATCATGTCCACCACCAACAAAACATATGTTCTATTTTCCGTCATCGCCGCTGCGTTGACCAGCCATCTGCTTCACCGCCGCCACCGTCGCCAACGCCTGTTCGAACGCGTCGTAAATCGCGTTGCCGACGACCACCGTATCGGCATAGCGCGCCATATGCTCCGCCTGCTCAGGAGTTGTGATGCCGCCGCCGTAAAACAGCTGCGTCTGATCAAGCGCTTGTTTCACTTTTTCCACGACAGACGGATCTCCATAAACTCCGCTATACTCAAGGTAAAAAATCGGCAGCTTGTACAAATGCTCAGCCAAACGGGCATAGGCCACAATATCGTCGACGTCAAGCTCCGTATCGGCTCTCGTCAGCTTGGCGGCCTTGCATTCCGGATTTAAAATGCAATAGCCCTCTGCGGCAATCTCATCCCAGTTCATCATATCACCGTATTGTTTCACCGCCTCGTGATGACGGCCGATGATCCACTCCGCCTGCCGGCTGTTTAACACGATCGGAACCAAATATACGTCAAATCCCGGCGTCAGCGCTTCGACGTCGGTGACTTCGAGCGCGCATGGCACCGAAAAACGGCGGATGCGAGCCAATAAATCAAGCACGTTGTCGATGGTCACCCCGTCGGTTCCGCCGACGATGACGGCATCCGTTCCCGACTCGCAAAGGCGCTCAAGGCGCTCGTCATCAATCGGTTTATTCGGGTCGAGTTTAAACACATGGCGCCAAGCGCGAATCTCCTCCATAGCGGCAACCCTCCACTCCGTCTCCATTGTTCCATTATAACAAATCCGCAAAAAGAAAAGGAGTTCCTTTGCAAATGGAAGGAATCTCCTTGCCGCGTCAGTCTGTGACCGCTTCGTCGGCTTCTTTCTCTTCTTGCTGTTGCTCCTCTTTAATGCGATCGAGCGCCATGGCGTAAGCATCATTGCCGTAGTTGAGGCAGCGCTTGACGCGCGAAATCGTCGCCGTGCTCGCTCCGGTTTCCGTTTCGATTTTGTGATACGTATATCCTTCGCGCAGCATGCGGGCGACCTCGAGCCGCTGGGCGAGCGCCTGGATTTCATTCACGGTGCATAAATCATCAAAAAAACGGTAACACTCTTCTAAATCGCGCAGCGATAAAATCGCTTTAAACAGTTGATCCAACTCTCTGCCGCGCAGTTTGTCAATTTGCATAGTTGCTTCCTCCTTGCGTTTTGGCGGGAAAAATGTTGTAGCCAACCAATCTGCGAATCCACCGCCCCTTTGCCTTGCAACAGACAAGGCGGTTATGATTTCCACTGGACGATCGCCAGTTCCGGCACGATATTGATCCACGTTTTTCCCGGCACGAATCCGATCGGAGCCCCGTTATGGTACGGCAGCAGCCGGCCGTCGACGTTTTTCCATTCGATCAGCTGCATGACGCCGCCCTGCAGCAAGTACCCCTTGCCACCAGAGGCGAGGTCGATGTCGCGCCGTCCGTGGCTATCGATGACTCGATGCCGGGCAGCGATAATCATGACGTTTTGCACGACAACCGGCTTATGCGTATCATAATCGATCGTTTGCTCGCCGCCGCTGTACCGGTAATACCCCTTTTGTTCCGAAACATATTGGTATTCAACCTGGGCATAGGCGCGATGCGAATAGGCGATGTGAACCGTCTCGACCTTTTGGCCGCTCGGCTCATCGGTGCGAAACGATAGCGGGGCAACGTGGTCCGTCCAAGCATACCCGTTTTGTTTCGCTCCTTTTTCGATGTTGGCGAATGAAATGTATGAGTTGTGCGGCGCCTTGCGGAACGGGACGCGCTGAAACAATGTGCCGTCGTAAAACAATCCGTTCAAATAGTCGATTCCGCCTCCCTCAAGACGCGCTTTCGCCTCCGGACTCCAGCCGTGACATACATACAGTGCATGGTAGCCTTCACTCAAGTCAATATAGTAATCACGCGCGCTTCGCACCGGTCCGACCCGCTCCGGCAATTCGCTTTGGTACAACGCCAATAAACGGGTGATATCGCCCTCGGCAAGCACCTCATACACGATGTCCGCCGCACGAAGCCCCGATTGCGGCCGCGCCTTCGGGTGGTTGTTGATCATCACGCCGACGACCCGCTGATGGATGTTCCCTTTCGCCGGCAGCCCCGTCAGCGGGAACGTTTGTTGTTCCTCCGCCCGAGGCTTGGACGGCTGCTCCTGCCGAGGAGCCGGTTTGGCTGGTTCAGCCTGCTTCGGCTCGCTTTTGGTCGTGCAGCCCCCTAACAACAATGCCGCGCAGCTGATGACGAACAGCCAATGTTTCAATGGACACACAACCTTTTCTTTTTTATTTTACCGCATTATCGAAGGAAAGAGTACCGTTTTGTGCATCACATCATAAATGCCGCGTTGGGTGACGCGCACATACGGCAGGTGGGTCGATTGCAAAAAGAGCAACGAATACACCGGGTCTTCGAACGGATATCCACGCTCGCGCAACAAACGGACGAACGTTTTTTCTTCGTTGATCAATTCATCCACCTCCAAGGAGGACATCATGCCGCCTAAAGGAAGCGAGAGCTCAAACAAAATCTCTCCGTCCTCAGCGAGCACAATGCCGCCGCCGATCTCCTTCATCCGCCGGAAGGCGAGCATCATATCTTCCTTATGCTTGCCGATCAAAATCAAATCCCCGGTGTTCGAGTAAGAACTCGCCAGCCCGCCAAGCACCGATGAAAAACCTTTTAACATCGTATTGACGCGCCAGCGGCCGTTTCGGTCAAACAAGGCCAGAAAACACTCATCATGGTCATGCCCTAAACGGTCGCGCGACGTATCGATCGACACGGAATACGGTTTTAAAATGACGGCGTTTTCCATGCGCAGCCCCATCGGCATCGAAAATTGCAAATCATCCCATTCAAGCTCCCATGACAACGAAAGCGGCCGAATGCCAAACCGAGACCATTCCGGCGCCGGCCAGAGAGGCGGCGCTTCTCCATCGCGCTTCACCCATTCGCCTTTGGCGAGCACTTGCGCCGGCGTCGGATCGTGAGCCGAGCGCAAAAAGTTGATATGAGCGATGCGGCCGGTGGCAATGCTGCCGTGAAGATGCTCGATGCCGTAGTGGCGGGCAGCGTTGATCGTCGCCATCGCATAGGCATCGATCACCGGCACGCCATGCTCGATCGCGATGCGGATCAGCCAATCGATCACCCCATTCTCATAAAACGCCGGCGGCGAGCCATCCGTCGTCAACAAGCATTTATCATAATGCCGGATGCCAAGCGCTTTCATCTCTTCAAGCAGCACCGGCAAATCCGGGCGAATCGAGGAATGCCGAAGCGCGACGGTATAGCCGTGCCAAAGGCGCATGCGCACTTCCTTTCCCGTCATTGCCTCATGATCGCCATCTGCGCCAAAGAGCGCCATTTTGACAAGCGTCTTTTCCGACGCCCCCGGAAAATGCCCTTCAATTTTGCGGCGCCGCCGATGCGCTTCTTGCATCCAATACAAGATGATGTCATCGCCGCTCGCCACTTTTGGCCATGAGGTCAACTCACCGCCTTGAAGCACCGCCTCTTGGTCAAGCCAGCGCTTGATCCGAGCATTGGACACTTGTTCCTCTTCGCGCTCGAGCTCCGTTTGCCCATCAAACCGGCACCACCAATACATCGACGTTGGAAGCGCATTCATTTCTTGTAAAAATAAAAGCGCCTCTTCATCATCGAGCTGCAAAAGCAAAAACAAGTTATCGTTGATGAGCGTTGTTGTTCCGTGCGCCGCTGCATAACGAGCAAACGAATGGGGATTATATAATTGAAATGGATGAACATGCGGCTCAATGTAGCCGGGAACGAGCACGTACCCACGGCAGTCGACGATCTCACACGCCTCGTCGACACGATCGGGAAGACGCTCCCCGGCATACACGATGCGGTCGCCATGGATCCATATGTTTCCTTTTACCCATTCACGAAAATACGAATGCAAATATGTGGCGTTCACCAATACTTTCGTCGGCGATTGTTTGCCATCAATCACCGCTGCTTGTGCACGCAGTTCGCTGCCTTTCCATCGGTAACGTTGTTCGCCCATTGACACCCCGTCCCTTGTTTCCTAATCGTTCCATACAACCATTTTAACGCACAAAAGCGACTTTCACAATAAAAATATAAGGAGGGGACAGACCGATGGCGAATATCGGCATTGTGAACGCATTCATTCGCATCACGGTTGGCCTGACTGTCATCGCCTGGGCCACCGCCCGCCTCGCCCGGCGGCCATGGTGCACATCCTATTTGTGGGCCGCTTTGCTTGGGGCGATGAAAGTCGGAGAAGGGATCACCCGTTTTTGTCCGATGACCGCCCTGTTTGACAATATGCAGCGCCGGCAGCTGTTTGAAGAGGAAAAGGAAGCGGTCGTCAATCCGACATGAGGGAGG
Organism: [Bacillus] caldolyticus; assembly: GCF_003595605.1. Classification (NCBI taxonomy): domain Bacteria; kingdom Bacillati; phylum Bacillota; class Bacilli; order Caryophanales; family Anoxybacillaceae; genus Geobacillus; species [Bacillus] caldolyticus. The sequence goes on from NZ_CP025074.1 coordinate 1,714,900, forward strand.
ACATCCGTCCGACGTTGCGCACCGCTTTTGCCGATGTCTTCCATTCCACCGTCATTCGGCAACATTTTTCGCATCGTGAGCGATACGTGTTGCTATGTATCGAAACGGCCAATGAAGAGTGCCAACTGTCAACGAAAGAGAAGAAAGCAAAATGATCTGCGGCTTGGCATTATGGACTAGCCAAACATCATCAAAAAAGGTGTCCCATACTTGGGACACCTTCGACTACAAAGGAGTGAACCACCATGCTGCTCGAGTATATGACCGATATGTCGTTCGTATTGGCCGCGTTAATCGGCGGCATTATCGCCCTTTCATACGTGTATATGCGGCGGAGGCGCGTTCGATAGCGCGCCGGCCGATGTCGCGCCGGTAAAATAAGCCGTCGCAGTCGATCGCCGCCAACTGCTCGTACGCTTTTTCCTTCGCTTTTGCGAGCGTCTCCCCTTTGGCCGCTAACAGGAGAACGCGTCCGCCATTGGTGTACCATGCGCCGCCTTCTCGTTTGGTGCCAGCATGGAACAACAACGCATCAGGGGAAATTCGGTCCAACCCGCGGATTTCGGCCCCGCGCTCGTAAGCCCCGGGGTAACCTTTAGCTGCCAGCACGACGCCAAGCACCGCCTCGTCCGTCCATTCAAGCTCCAACTCTTTTCCATCCATCACCGCTAGTACCGCTTCCACCAAATCGGTCTTCAGACGCGGCAGCACGACTTGCGCTTCCGGATCGCCGAAGCGGGCGTTGAATTCGATCACTTTCGGCCCATTTGCCGTGGCCATCAATCCAGCGTACAGCACGCCAAGAAACGGCCGTCCTTCCGCCGCCAACGCTTTCGCCGCCGGCCGCAAAATGGCCTCTAGCGCGGCATCCATCATCTCATCCGAAATTTGCGGCACCGGCGAGTAGGCTCCCATGCCGCCGGTGTTCGGTCCTTCGTCTCCGTCATACGCCCGCTTATGGTCTTGGGCGATGGCGAGCGGATACACCTTCTCGCCGTTAACGAACGCCATAAACGAAAATTCTTCCCCTTCTAAATACTCCTCAATGACAACTTGACTGCCGGCTGTGCCGAATTGTCCGTCGACAAGCGCTGCCTTCGCCGCGGCAAGCGCTTCTTCCACCGTTTGGGCGACGGTGACGCCTTTTCCGGCGGCCAATCCGTCCGCTTTAATGACGATCGGCGCGCCTTTTTGTTCAATATAAGCTTTCGCCTCTTCGTACGACGTAAAGGCCGCATGGTCCGCCGTTGGGATGCCGTATTTCTTCATCAGCTCTTTGGCAAACGCCTTGCTTCCTTCGATGAGCGCCGCCCTCTGGCTTGGGCCGAAAATGCGAAGCCCCTCGGCCATAAAACGGTCAACAATGCCGGAAGCAAGCGGCGCTTCCGGCCCGACGATCGTCAAATCGATCGCCTGTTGTTTCGCAAACTGCACCAATGCCTCAATATCGAGCTCATCAATATGGACCAGTTCCGCCACGTCCGCGATGCCCGGGTTTCCCGGCGCTACATACAGCTTGCCAACAAGCGGGCTTTGCGCCGCTTTCCAGGCGATGGCGTGCTCGCGCCCGCCTCGTCCGATGACCAGTACATTCATCGTCTCCCTCTCCTTTGCCACGCTTAATGTTTAAAGTGGCGCACGCCGGTGAAGACCATGGCTATGCCGTATTCATCCGCTTTGCGGATCGAATCCGCGTCGCGAATCGAGCCGCCCGGCTGAATGATAGCGGTAATGCCGGCTTTCGCCGCCGCCTCGACCGTATCGTCCATCGGGAAGAACGCATCGGAGGCCAACACGGCGCCAACCGCCTGTTCCCCGGCTTGTTCGATCGCAATTTTGGCCGCGCCGACCCGGTTCATTTGCCCGGCGCCAACGCCGACTGTCATCCCGTTTTTGGCGAGTACAATCGCATTCGATTTCACATGTTTGACAACCTTCCAAGCAAATCGAAGCTGTTCGCGCTCCGCCTCGGTCGGCTCGCGTTTCGTGACGACGTTCCATTCGGCGTCTTCAAGCGTATACTTATCGGCCTCTTGCACAAGCAAGCCGCCATTGACGGAAACGAGCGTTTTTTCCTTAACGTCCGGCGCGGCAAAATCAAGCGCCAACAGACGGATGTTTTTCTTTTTCGTCAAAATGGCGAGCGCCTCGTCGCTGAACGATGGGGCGATGACGATTTCCAAAAAGATGTCGTGCATCCGTTCGGCTGTTTCTTTGTCCACTTCACGGTTGACCGCAATAATGCCGCCGAAAATCGAGACCGGATCGGCCTCGTACGCTTTCGTAAATGCCTCAAGAAGCGTGGCACCGACCCCGACGCCGCACGGGTTCATATGTTTGATGGCGGCCACAGCCGGCTCTTGAAATTCGCGAATGAGGTTGATCGCCGCATTGGCGTCGTTAATGTTGTTGTACGACAACTCTTTGCCATGCAGCTGTGCCGCGTTGGCAATCGAGAACGCCGCACCGAGCGGCTTGGCATAAAACGCTGCCGATTGATGCGGATTCTCGCCATAGCGCAATGATTGTTTTTTCGTATACGTGACCGTGAGCGTTTCCGGATAGTTCTCTCCGGTGAGGTTTGTCAAATACTCCGCAATCATCGCGTCATACGCCGCCGTATGGCGGAACGCTTTCGCCGCCAGTTGTTGCCGCGTTTTTGCTTGGATCGAACCGGTCGTTTTCAGTTCTTCAATCACCATCGGATAGTCGGCTGGATCGACGACAATCGCGACATCGGCATAGTTTTTCGCCGCCGCCCGCACCATCGTCGGGCCGCCGATATCGATGTTTTCAATCGCCTCGGCCAGCGTCACGTCCGGTTTGGCGATCGTTTGCTGGAACGGGTACAAGTTGACGACGACCAAATCGATCGGGCGAATGCCATGCTCTGCGAGCGCTGCTTGGTGGCGCTCATCGCTGCGCACCGCCAAAATGCCGCCATGGATGGCTGGATGCAGCGTTTTGACGCGCCCGTCCAAAATTTCCGGAAACCCGGTGACATCGGAGATCGAAATGACCGGAACGCCGGCCTCTTCAAGCGCCCGTTTCGTCCCACCGGTCGAAATGATATCAATGCCAAGTTCAGCCAGCTGCTTCGCAAACGGAATGACGCCTTCCTTATTGGACACGCTGATCAATGCTCGTTTCACTGCCATCGTTCTCGATCCTTTCTTCCTGTTGTTCCTTTTCCCCTAGCAGCATGCGCAACACCGTCGGGTACAGCTCGTGTTCGACTTGATGGATGCGCGCCTCAAGCGCCTCGATCGGCTCGCCCGGCACGATCGGAACAACGCGCTGGGCGATGACCGGCCCGGTATCCATTCCCTCATCGACGTAATGAACGGTAACGCCCGTTTCCGATACACCAGCCCGATACGCTTGGCCGATCGCATCTTTGCCCGGAAACGCGGGCAACAGCGACGGATGGATGTTGACGATCTTCCCCTCATAAGCCGAAAGCAGCGTCGGCCCGATCAAACGCATATAGCCGGCCAACGCAATCCAGTCGATTTGGCGCCCCTTTAGCTCACGCAAAATCTCGCTCTCAAACGCCGCTTTGGACGGGTAGTCTTTTGGGGAAAACACAAACGCCGGCACGTTTTCGCGCGCCGCTCGTTCAATGACTTTCGCACCAGGGCGGTCGCAGACCAAAAGCGCCACACGAGCCGGCAAATCGCCGCGTTTGGCCGCGTCCACGATCGCTTGAAAGTTCGTGCCGCTTCCTGAAGCGAACACCGCCAGCCGCTTCATGCCCGGCCCCCTCCAGCAAACGACACGCCCGCTCCTTCGGCCACTTCGCCGATGATGTACGCCGGTTCGCCTCGTTCCGAAAGCCACTCAACAAGAGGAGCCGCCGTTTCCGGACTGACAGCGAGCACAAGGCCGATGCCCATATTAAAGACGGAAAACATTTCTTCTTCCTCAAGGCTGCCCTTTTCACGCAAAAAGTCAAAAATCGGCAAAATCGGCCATGAACCGAGCTGAATGCGCGCGCCGATTCCTGGCGGCAGCATGCGCGGAATGTTTTCGATCAACCCGCCGCCGGTAATATGCGCCATCCCTTTGATCGTAAACCGCTCGCGCACGGAGCGCAACAGTTTCGCATAAATGCGCGTCGGCTTCAATAACTCCTCGCCGAGTGGAACATCAAGCGGCTCGTAAATCTCATCAAGCGACAATTTCGCTTGTTCAAACACGATGCGGCGCACAAGCGAATAGCCGTTGCTGTGAAGGCCGCTTGATGGCAGGCCGACAAGCGCATCGCCCGCTTGGATCGTCTCTCCGGTTATGAGTCGCTCTTTTTCCGCAACGCCGACCGCAAACCCAGCCAAATCATACTCATCTTCATCATACATTCCTGGCATTTCCGCGGTCTCCCCGCCGATCAAGGCGCAGCCGGCTTCGACGCAGCCGTCGGCCACCCCTTTGACGATGGCGGCGATTTTCTCCGGCACCGCCTTGCCGCAAGCGATATAGTCGAGGAAAAAGAGCGGCTCCGCCCCTTGGACAATAATATCGTTGACACACATAGCGACACAGTCGATGCCGATCGTATCATGCCGGTCAAGCAAAAACGCTAGTTTCAACTTCGTTCCGACACCGTCCGTGCCGGAGATGAGCACCGGCTGGCGGTAACCAAGCGCGGATAGATCAAACAAGCCGCCAAACCCGCCGATCCCGCCCAGCACTTCGGGACGCATCGTTTTTTGCACGTGCTCTTTCATGAGGGCGACGGCCTGATAACCAGCCTCGATGTCGACCCCTGCTTGTTTGTATGCCTTTGCCACGTCAACTCCTCCTTTTCGCCGCCCATCACGCTCAGGACGCCAGGCGACGCTCTTGTTGCGCAGCGTTTCTCTCGCGGAAACGCGCCACCACATTCGTCAGCTGCACCGGTTATACTTCCTCCATCATTTCATCGTCAGACATGGCCGCGCCGCTTGACCGAGGCGGGTCGGATATTGGCCAGTGAAACACGCCAAACATTGCCCACGCTGCGGCGAGACGTCCGGACGCCCGATGGCCTCAAGCATCCCTTCCTGGCTGATAAAGGCGAGGGAATCAGCGCCAATCAAGCGCCGAATCTCTTCAACAGTGCGATTCGCCGCGATCAATTCTTCCTTTGACGACGTATCAATGCCGTAAAAGCAAGGATGGGTGATCGGCGGCGCGCTGATGCGCACGTGCACTTCAACCGCCCCGGCTTCACGGAGCATCGCGACGATGCGCCGGCTCGTCGTCCCGCGCACGATCGAATCATCCACCATCACAACCCGTTTGCCGGCCACAACCCCGCGCACCGGCGACAGCTTCATTTTCACTCCTTGCTCGCGCAACGCCTGCGACGGCTGGATGAACGTCCGCCCGACATATCGGTTTTTAATCAACCCCAATTCGTATGGAATGCCGCTCGCCTCAGCGTAGCCGATGGCAACAGAGATGCTTGAGTCCGGCACGCCGGTGACGATGTCGGCCTCTGCCGGCGCTTCCAAGGCCAGCCGCTTTCCTAAGTTTTTTCGGGCCTTATGGACATTGATGCCGTCGACATGGCTGTCCGGACGAGCGAAATAAATGTACTCCATGCTGCAAATCGACCGCGGCTGCCTAGGAGCGAACCGTTCTGAACGCACCCCTTCGCGGCTGATGATGAGCAATTCCCCAGGCGCCACTTCCCGCTCGTATGTGGCGCCGATGACGTCAAACGCACACGTTTCCGACGCCACGACATACGCCGAACCGAGCCGGCCGAGCGACAGCGGCCGAAACCCGTGCGGATCAAGCGCCGCATAGAGCGCCTTTTCCGTCAGCAACAAAAACGCAAACGCCCCTTCGATCTGACTGAGCGCCTCTTTCATTTGCTCGACAAACGTCGGCGCTTGGCTGCGGCGGATGAGATGGGCGAACACTTCCGTATCCGATGTCGTCTGAAAAATACTTCCTTGCCCTTCAAGCGCGAGCTTCAACTCGATGGCGTTTGTCAAGTTGCCGTTATGGGCGAGCGCCATCGCGCCGGTTTGCGAGCGGAACAAGAGCGGCTGAACGTTTTCATAGCCGCCCCCGCCCGCCGTCGAATAGCGGACATGACCGATGGCCGCCGCCCCTTTGAGCGCATCGAGCGTACCGCTTTGAAACACATCGGTCACCAGCCCCAGCCCTTTATGACTGGATAAGCTCCCGTTATGCGCGACAACGATGCCGGCCCCTTCCTGCCCACGGTGCTGCAGGCTGTGAAGCCCGTAGTATGTGAGCCGGGCGGCGTCTTCATGCCCCCAAATGCCGAAAATGCCGCACTCCTCGTTCAATCCTTTGATTTCAGCAAGCATGGAATAGCCCCTTTCCAGACGTTTCGCATCTTGGCAACGGAAAGGTGAATGAGCGTCTCACCGTGCTCCCCGTTCACCACGAATGCGCCGTCGTCTGTCACTTCGCCGATTTGTTTCGCTTCAACCAGTTGCTCAAACGCCTCTTTTTGCTCTTTTTTCACCGAGACAACAAAGCGTGATTGCGTTTCGCTGAACAGTTCACTGACGAGGTCACCGCCGATCGTCACCTTGGCGCCAAGCCCCGAGGCACCCATGACACACTCAGCAAGCGCAACGGCTAATCCTCCTTCGGCAATATCATGCGCTGACGCCACCACCCCCGCGCGGATCGCCGCAAGCAGCTGGCGCTGGCGGCTTGCTTCCACCTCTAAGTCAATCTCCGGTGCTTTTCCAAAAATGCGGCCTTCCAGCCATTTTTGCAACTCGCTGCCGCCAAACTCCGGCTTCGCCTCGCCGATCACGTAAATGAGGTCGCCCGCTTGTTTAAACGACTGAGTCGTAATATGGGAAAGATCGTCAATGAGACCGACCATGCCAACGACCGGGGTTGGGTACACGGCCTCGCCGTTCGTTTCATTGTACAGCGAGACGTTGCCGCTCACCACCGGCGTCCCGAGCGCCCGGCACGCTTCGCTCATCCCGTCGACCGCTTTTTCGAGCTGCCAGAAAATCTCCGGCTTTTCCGGGCTGCCAAAGTTGAGGCAGTCCGTAATGGCGAGCGGCTTTGCTCCGGAGCAGATGACATTGCGCGCCGCCTCGGCGACCGCGATTTTCCCGCCCGTTTCCGGATCCAAATACAAGTAGCGCGAGTTGCAATCCGTCGTCAGCGCGAGCGCCTTGTTCATGCCGCGGATGCGCACGACCGCCGCGTCCGATCCCGGGGCGACGACCGTATTCGTCCGCACCATATAGTCGTACTGGTCGTACACCCATTCTTTGCTCGCAATCGTCGGCTGGGCGAGCAGCCCGAGCAATGTTTGATTGTAGTCTTCGATGTGCGGAATATACGGCGGCATCGCTTGAAACTCGCGGTAATAAGCCGGCTCGGCAGACGGTTTATGATACACCGGCGCGTCTTTCGCCAAGGCGTCCACCGGAATTTCCGCCACCACCTCGCCTCGGAACAAGAGGCGGAGCATTTTGTCATCGGTCACTTTGCCGATTGCTTTGGCCTCGAGGCCGTATTTGGCAAAAATCGCGGCGATTTCGTCTTCACAACCTTGCTTGACAACAAGCAGCATCCGTTCCTGCGATTCGGACAGCATCATTTCGTACGGCGTCATGCCTGCCTCACGCTGCGGGACGAGATCCAAATTCATTTCAATGCCAAATCCACCTTTGCTTGCCATCTCGGCGGATGAACTCGTGAGTCCTGCCGCCCCCATATCTTGAATGCCGACTAACGCATCGGACTTGACTGCTTCAAGACACGCCTCAAGCAGCAGTTTTTCCATAAACGGGTCGCCGACTTGCACGGCGGGACGCTTTGCTTCCGACTGTTCGCTCAACTCTTCCGAAGCAAACGTCGCCCCGTGGATGCCGTCGCGGCCCGTTTTCGCCCCGACGTACATGACCGTGTTGCCGACCCCGGTCGCCACGCCGCGCTGAATGTCCTCATGGCGGATGATCCCGACGCACATGGCGTTGACCAATGGGTTGCCTTCATACGCCGGGTCGAACTGCACCTCGCCGCCGACGGTCGGGATGCCGACGCAGTTGCCGTACCCGGCAATGCCGGCGACGACCTGCTCGAACAAATATTTGACGCGCGGCGACGTCAATTCGCCAAATCGAAGCGAGTTCAGCAGCGCAATCGGCCGCGCTCCCATTGAAAAGACGTCGCGGATGATGCCGCCGACCCCGGTCGCCGCTCCTTGGTACGGCTCGATCGCTGACGGGTGATTATGGCTTTCGATTTTAAACGCCACCGCCAGCCCGTCGCCAATATCGACAATGCCCGCACCCTCACCCGGCCCTTGCAGCACGTGCGGACCATCAGTCGGGAATTTTTTCAGCACCGGCTTCGAGTTTTTGTAGCTGCAATGCTCCGACCACATGACGGCAAAAATGCCGGTTTCCGTGTAGTTCGGCAGTCTCCCCAAAATCGCTTCAATGCGCGCAAACTCTTCATCTGTTAACCCCATCTCACGGTACAACTTTTGTTCTTTGATCATCGCCGCGCTCGGCTCAAGCAGTAACGACATGCGTCTCCCTCCAATAGTTGACGATCGATCGGAATAGTTTCAATCCGTCCGCGCTGCCGAGCAAGGCGTCGACCGCCCGCTCCGGATGCGGCATCATGCCGAGCACATTGCCCTGTTCATTGACGATGCCGGCAATATCCGCCAAGCTGCCGTTCGGATTTTCTCCATGGTAACGGAACACGATTTGCCGGTTCTCGACAAGGCGCTCGAGCGTCTGTTCATCGCAATAATAATTCCCTTCACCATGGGCGATTGGAATTGTAATGACTTCGCCTTTTTCGTAGGCAGACGTAAACATCGTTTCATGATTTTCCACCGTCAGCTGGACCGGCCGGCAGATGAATTTCAACCCTTGATTGCGGCGCATCGCCCCAGGAAGCAAGCCGGCTTCGAGCAAAATTTGAAACCCGTTGCACACCCCAAGCACCGGTTTTCCCGCTTCGGCGGCTTTTTTTACGGCAGCCATCACCTTGGAGAAACGGGCAATGGCTCCGGAACGCAAGTAATCGCCGTACGAAAACCCGCCTGGAAGCAAAATGGCGTCAAAACGGTCTAGATCGTCCTCGTCATGCCAAACGTATTCGACCTCTTCGCCAAGTTCATCGGCGATCGCATGATACATATCGACATCGCAATTCGATCCCGGAAAGACAACGACGGCAAACTTCATCGGGCGACGGCCTCCTCGATTTCATAGCGGTAGTCTTCAATCACCGGGTTGGCAAGCAGTTTTTCACACATCTCGCGAACGAGCTCGTTGATGTCGCGGTCGCTCTCTTCAATCACGAGCTCCATAAACTTCCCGATTCGTACATCTTTCACTTCCGTATACGATAAGCTGTGCAGCGCCCCTTTTACAGCGGTCCCTTGCGGATCCAACACACTCTCTCGCAACGTGACATACACTTTTACTTTGTACATGCCGATTCTCCCCCTAACCGTTGTAAAATGACTTCGTATGCGTCCGTCAAACTGCCCAAGTCGCGGCGGAACACGTCTTTGTCGAGCTTTTCGTTCGTCTTTGCGTCCCATAACCGGCACGTGTCCGGTGAAATCTCATCCGCCAAGAGGATGGCTCCGTCTGCTGTACGGCCGAACTCAAGCTTAAAATCAATCAACCGCACGTTCCGCTCGGCAAAATGGAGGCGCAGCACGTCATTCACCGCAAGCGCGGCCTGCTTCAGCGCGGCGACTTCCTCGCGGCTGGCGAGTTTTAAAATGAAGATATGATCTTCCAACAACAACGGGTCGCCAAGGTCGTCGTTTTTGTAATAAAACTCAACAAGCGGCGCCTCAAGCGGCGTCCCTTCCTCTAGACCGATCCGCTTGGCTAAACTTCCCGCTACCACATTGCGGACAACGACTTCAAGCGGGATGATCGTCACGCGCCGGACCAATTGTTCCGTTGGCGACAGCTTTTCAATAAAATGATTGGCAATGCCTGCTTCGCGCAGCTTCAAAAACAACAAGCTGGAAATCTCGTTATTGAGCCGCCCTTTGCCGGCGATCGTCGCCTTTTTTTCGCCGTTAAACGCCGTTGCGCTGTCTTTGTACTCGACCCAAAGCACATCTGGCTCGTCAGTCGCGTAAATTTTTTTCGCTTTCCCTTCATATAACAGCTGTTGTTTCGTCGGCACGATCAACGCCTCCATTTGTCCAGAAGATTGAAAATCTTTTGTATAGCCGGCCGGCTTCGACCAGCCGGCAGCCGCTCACTCCAACCCTAAGCGGGCAAAAATCGTATCGACATGTTTCAAGTGATGGCGATAATCAAAACAATCATCGAGCTCCTCTTTCGTCAGCCGGCTCATGATCCGCTCATCCGCTTCAAGAAGCGAGCGGAACGGCACTTGTCTCTCCCACGCTTCCATCGCTTTCGGCTGCACCAAATCGTACGCCTCCTCGCGCGTCATCCCCTTGTCGATCAAAGCAAGCAAGACTCGCTGTGAATAAATGAGCCCGAACGTGCGCTCCATATTTTTTTTCATGTTTTCCGGGTACACAAGCAAATGTTTCACGATATTCGCGAATCGGTTCAACATATAATTCAACGCAATCGTCGCATCCGGCAAAATGATGCGCTCGGCCGACGAATGGGAAATGTCGCGTTCATGCCAAAGCGGCACGTTTTCGTACGCTGTCACCATATAGCCGCGAATGACGCGCGCCATGCCGGTCATGTTTTCCGAACCGATCGGATTGCGCTTATGCGGCATCGCTGATGAGCCTTTTTGTCCTTTGGCAAAAAACTCTTCGACTTCGCGGACTTCGCTTTTTTGCAAGCCGCGAATCTCGACGGCAAATTTTTCAATCGATGTCGCAATTAAGGCCAATGTCGCCATATAGTAAGCGTGGCGGTCGCGCTGCAGCGTCTGCGTCGAAATCGGCGCCGGCGTCAAGCCGAGTTTTTCACACACATACTGCTCCACAAACGGATCCACGTTGGCGTACGTGCCGACTGCGCCGGAAATTTTCCCTACTTCCACCATCTTGGCAGCTTGTTCAAACCGCTCCAAATTTCGCACCATCTCGGCATACCAAAGCGCCAGCTTCAGCCCGAACGTCGTCGGTTCGGCATGAACGCCGTGCGTGCGCCCCATCATGACCGTGTATTTATGTTCGCGCGCTTTCTCTTTCAGCACTTGAATGAAGTTTTCCAAATCACGCCGCAAAATCGCGTTCGCCTGCTTTAACAAGTAGCCGAGCGCCGTATCGACGACATCGGTCGACGTGAGACCATAATGCACCCATTTTCGTTCTTCCCCAAGCGTCTCAGAAACGGCGCGGGTGAAGGCGACGACATCGTGGCGCGTTTCTTCTTCGATTTCCTTAATGCGGTTGACGTCAAACGACGCGTTTTCACGCAGGCGGCGGACATCTTCTTTTGGGATGACGCCAAGCTCGGCCCACGCCTCGCACGCGAGCAGTTCCACCTCAAGCCATGCCTTAAAGCGGTTTTCCTCGGTCCAAATCGCTCCCATTTCCGGTCTTGTGTAACGTTCAATCATCCTCGTTCCAGCCTCCGATCATGCCAAATTTGCCACGATTCGATTCTCGCCAACGCCGCCTCGACATCGTCTGCCAGCACCGTCACATGCCCCATTTTCCGCTTCGGCTTCGCTTCGTGTTTGCCGTACAGATGGACGTAGGTCCCCCCGTCGAACGCACCGATATGCCGAATGACCGGCTCGACGTGCTCGCCTAAAATATTGACCATCACCGCCGGCTTCAACAATTCGGTCGATCCGAGCGGCCAGTTGCAGACGGCGCGGATGTGCTGGGCAAACTGCGACGTCGCGCATGCATTGATTGTATAATGTCCGGAGTTGTGCGGTCTAGGGGCCAGCTCATTAATATAAATATCCCCGTCCGCAGTCAAAAACATTTCCACCGCCAGCGTCCCAACGAGCGAAAACGATGCGGCCAACACTTCCGCGTAGCGAATGGCCCGCTCTTGCACGCTTTCCGGAATTCGAGCCGGAACAATCGTTTGATGCAAAATGTTCTCGATATGAATATTTTCCGCCACTGGAAAAACAGCCGTCTCACCATCGAGGTTGCGGGCGACAATGACCGACATTTCCTTCACAAACGGCACCCAGCCTTCCAAAATGCATGGGCCAAGCCCAAGCAAATCAGCCGCTTTGGCTAGATCGCCTTCGCCGCGCAGCACATATTGTCCTTTGCCGTCGTAGCCGCCGCGCCGCGTTTTCAAGACGCACGGGAAACCGATCGTCTGAACGGCCTGTTCAAGTTCCTCCGCTCCATTCACTTCGACATAGGGCGCCACCGGCAAGCTGGCATCAACGATCGCCGCTTTCTCCAGCGCCCGGTCTTGCGTCACCGCAAGCAGTCGGCTTCCTTGCGGGACATAGGCGTTTGCCTCCAGCCACTCAAGCGCTCGCGCATCGATATTTTCAAATTCGTACGTAATGACATCGCTCACGCGGGCCAGTTCAGCGATGGCGTCCAAATCATGATAAGGCGCCGTAATCTCCACATCGGCCACTTGCCCGCACGGGGAGTCAGGCGTTGGGTCGAGCACGGCGATGCGAAAACCCATCTCGCGCGCCGCCAAAGCCATCATCCGCCCGAGCTGCCCCCCGCCGATGATGCCGATCGTCTGCCCAGGAACGATCCGTTGCTTAGTCAAATTGATCACTGCTTTCTACGATTTGTTTGCGAATCGCTTCCCGCCGCGCTTTGAGCGCCTCCATATAGCGTGGCTCAAGCAGTCCAAGAATCGATGCGGCGAGCAGTCCGGCGTTGGTCGCCCCCGCCTTGCCGATCGCCACCGTCGCCACCGGCACCCCGCCTGGCATTTGCACAATCGACAATAACGAATCAAGTCCATTCAATGCTTTTGACTGCACGGGCACCCCAATCACCGGCAGCGTCGTTTTCGCCGCGATCATCCCCGGCAAGTGAGCCGCTCCGCCAGCGCCGGCAATGATCACGCGGATGCCGCGCTCCTCGGCTGTCTCCGCATACCGAAACATCTCATCCGGCGTCCGGTGCGCCGATACGACTTTTTTCTCAAACGGAACACCCAATTCCGCCAAAATAGCGCAAGCATGTTTCATCGTTTCCCAATCCGAATGGCTTCCCATGATCACCCCAACGAGCGGGCTCATACCGTTTCACTCCTTTTGCTAGCACAACAAAACCCAGAACATGCGTTCCCGTTCATAAACGAGGGAAAGCATCGTTCTGGGCTTTGACAGTTGCTGATCGAAAAAAAGCCAAAACCGATCCTTTCCCTCATAGTCCAATCATTTACGGTGATTGGGTAGAAACTTTTGGGCCATATTCCCAAAATTATATGAGGGATCTTCTCATACACTATGAAGTTACCTTTATAGTAGCAGGTTTTTTTTCGGCGTGTCAAGGAAAAAATCGAACATTTAGTATTTCACCAAAGCAAATGTTCGTGTTTTTTGAATCACCAAACGAAGAAGACGGCATATGATGAAGGAGCGGAGGAGGGAGACGTTATGACCAACGAAAATCCATTTATGCCGTTTTCCGATTGGACAAAACATTGGCAGCAATTTTTCCAAAATGATTTTTGGGGAAGCATCCAGCCGTTGCTGCCGTCATCAAACTCAAACAAACCATCATCCGGCATGAACATTTACAAAAAAGACAACGAGCTGCTCGTTGTCATCAGCCTCCCGGGGCTCGAAAAAATCGAAGATGCAGAAGTGTATGTATCATACAAAACGTTGGAAGTGAAGGCAACCATTAATCTAAACTTCAAAGGGTTTGAGCTAGTAGAAGAAGGCCTTTTCCAAGGCCAATTCCAAAAAACAATCCCACTGCCGTTCGCCGTCAAAGAGGACCGCATCGAAGCAACATACCATAACGGCCTGTTGTTCATCCACCTGCATCGACTTATCCCTGACGAGCCGAAAAAGAAAATTGTCATCAAAAAAAGCGAATAATCTCCCCACGAGTGCAAAAAAAGAAGATACCTGCCTTTCCAAAAAAAGTAAAAAAAGAGGGTGTCCATGCCGTACAGGACACCCTTACGCGAGTTTCCGTTTCCTATCGCTTTTATGAAAAAGGGGGTCTAGGAAACGATGATCACGCTTTACATTTTGGGGGAGAGGATTGAAAATGGCGTCATTCAAAATGACTCATTTCCCATTAGGCAAAAATAATGAGAGAACCATTCAGCTCCCTCATTTTTTTGCCTGCCTAGCAGCGACCTACTCTTGCAGGGGCGCTGGCCCCAACTACCATCGGCGCTGGAGGGCTTAACTTCCGTGTTCGGGATGGGAACGGGTGTTTCCCCTCCGCCATAGCCACTAGGCAAGCGGTTGGATTTTGACATCATTTATTATACTTGAAAAACAAACAATGTCAAGAAGGAAGTTCATTCCCTCAAAACTAGATAACCGTGCTCAGGAAGAAGCCGCTCGCCTGCGCTTTTCGCGCTGTCCAGCTCCGGCTCGCCGCCGCTCGGGGTCAAATAACCTTCGCCTTCGGGATCGGAAATCCCTGCAGGCGAAGAACATTTGCCCGTCGCGGCGACCCGCTCGCCTGCGCTTTTCTTGGTTAAGCCCTCGATCGATTAGTATCCGTCAGCTCCACGTGTCGCCACGCTTCCACCTCGGACCTATCGACCTCGTCATCTTCGAGGGATCTTACCCGCTTTGCGCGGTGGGAAATCTCATCTTGAGGGGGGCTTCACGCTTAGATGCTTTCAGCGCTTATCCCGTCCGCACATAGCTACCCAGCGGTGCCCCTGGCGGGACAACTGGTACACCAGCGGTGCGTCCATCCCGGTCCTCTCGTACTAAGGACAGCTCCTCTCAAATTTCCTCCGCCCGCGACGGATAGGGACCGAACTGTCTCACGACGTTCTGAACCCAGCTCGCGTACCGCTTTAATGGGCGAACAGCCCAACCCTTGGGACCGACTACAGCCCCAGGATGCGATGAGCCGACATCGAGGTGCCAAACCTCCCCGTCGATGTGGACTCTTGGGGGAGATCAGCCTGTTATCCCCGGGGTAGCTTTTATCCGTTGAGCGATGGCCCTTCCATGCGGAACCACCGGATCACTAA
>NZ_CP025074.1:1735000-1930000 GCF_003595605.1 [Bacillus] caldolyticus
TCAATCCCATTCCTTGAAACGATTCGCCAAGCCAGTAGCCAATGCTCGTTTTTCGATTCACTCGATCAATATAATGAATTCCAATGACACCGGCCAATTGGCCACGATGCCAAATCCCTGCCTCAAAACCATTGCCAGCAGCAAATTTCTGCAATCCTTGACCGACCTTTTAAGACATACAAAAAAGACTGCTCCGAAAGGCTATCCAAACTGCCTTTTGGAACAGTCTTGCGTCTCCGTTACTATTCCCGCAAAAAGACGAAGTAACAAATAAAAACGACAAACAGCACATACAACAGCGGATGCACGTCTTTGCCGCGGCCTTTTAAAATCATCGTGATCGGGTAGAAGATGAAGCCAACGGCAATCCCAGTGGCGATGCTGTAGGAAAGCGGCATCGTGATGAGCGTGAAGAATGCCGGTACAGCGACTTCGAACTTCTTCCAGTCAATTTCGCCGATCGACGAGGCCATTAATACCCCGACGATGATGAGCGCTGGCGCGGTGACCGGTGCGGTAATGACGCTTAACAGCGGCGAGAAGAACAACGCCAGCAAGAACAAAATCCCCGTCACGACCGCGGAAAACCCTGAGCGTCCTCCAGCGGCGACGCCGGCTGACGATTCGATGTACGACGTCGTTGTCGATGTGCCGAACACCGCCCCAACCATCACCGCTGTCGCATCGACAAGCAGCGCTTTGCCGGCGCGCGGCAGTTTATTGTTTTTCAACAACCCGGCTTGGTTGGCGACAGCCAAGAGCGTGCCAGTCGCATCGAAAAAGTCGACAATAAAGAACGTTAAGACAACACCGAGCATTTTCCACGAGAAAATGTCCGGCAAATGCTTGATCGCTACACCGAAGGTTGGTGAAATGTCCGGAATAGCGCCGACAATTTGATGCGGCACTTTGATCAAACCGAAAATCATGCCGACAATCGCGGTAATGACCATGCCGTAAAAGACGCCGCCGTTTACTTTTCTTACCATCAAAACAACAGTAATGAACAATCCAAAAATGGCCAACAGTGTATTGCCGTCTTTCAACGAACTTAATCCGACGAGCGTTGCTTTGTTATCGACAATAATTCCAGCGTTTTGCAAGCCGATGAACGTGATGAACAGCCCAATTCCGGCGCTGACGGCATATTTCAGTTCAACGGGAATGGCATCGATGATTTTTTCTCGAATGCCGGTGAGCGATAAAATCGTAAAAATGATGCCGGAAACAAACACTCCCGCCAAGGCCGTTTGCCACGGAATGCCCATATGCAAGACGACCGTGAAGGCGAAGAAAGCGTTCAGCCCCATCCCCGGCGCCAAGGCGATCGGGTAGCGGGCCAGCACTCCCATTAAAATCGACCCGTATGCCGCCGCCAAAGCCGTGGCGACAAAGACGGCTCCTTGGTCAATGCGCAGTTCGTCAGGAAAATCTTTCACCGCCCCTAACGACAAGGTAAATGGGTTGACGAACAAAATGTACGCCATCGACAAAAACGTCGTCAGCCCGGCGATGATCTCCGTCCGATAATTCGTGCCGAGCTCATCAAACTGAAAATACTTTCTCACGTCTGTCCCCCCTATAAAGAATAAAAACGCTTCTGCAGCTACCAGAAGCGTTGACTAAGAAGGAATGACGAACAGAGAGAGGACATCGGCTCTCTATTTCACATCCCTCGTAGTCAAGCTATTTACGGTAGCTTGGTAGAAACTCCCGAGCCATATTCCCGGGATTATACGACGGAATTCGACAATATTCATGATTCCACGGCTATTGTATCAGCCTGTCGGTCGCTTGTCAAGAAAAAAGACGAACATTTCTTTGGAAATGCTCGTCTTTTGTTCGTTTTTATTCCCACTCAATCGTCGCCGGAGGCTTGCTTGTAATATCGTAGACGACGCGGTTGACGTGCGGCACTTCGTTGACGATGCGCGTTGAAATGCGTTCCAGCACATCCCACGGAATGCGGGCCCAATCGGCGGTCATCCCGTCGATCGAGGTTACGGCGCGGATGGCGACCGTATAATCGTACGTGCGGGCATCACCCATCACCCCGACGCTGCGGATGTCGGGAAGAACAGTGAAATATTGCCAAATGTCGCGGTCCAACCCCGCTTTTTTCACTTCTTCGCGCAAAATCGCATCCGATTCGCGAACGATTTCCAATTTTTCTTCCGTCACCTCGCCAAGGACGCGAATGCCAAGCCCCGGACCCGGGAACGGCTGGCGCCAAACGATTTCGTCCGGAATGCCTAATTGTGTGCCAAGAGCGCGCACTTCGTCTTTAAACAGCGTATTGAGCGGTTCGATCAGTTCGAATTTCATATCTTCCGGCAAACCGCCGACGTTATGGTGCGATTTGATCGTTTGCGCCGTCGCCGTGCCGCTTTCGATAATGTCGGTATAGAGCGTCCCTTGCACTAAAAATTCAATGCCTTCAAGCTTCGCCGCCTCGTCGTCAAATACGTAAATAAACTCGTTGCCGATGATTTTCCGCTTTTGTTCCGGGTCCGTAACCCCTTTGAGTTTCGCCAAAAAGCGGTCTTTCGCATCAACTTTAATGACATTCATTTGGAACTGCTCACGGAACGTCTTCATGACGCTTTCGGCTTCACCTTTGCGCAAAAGGCCATGGTCGACGAAAATACAAGTAAGTTGATCGCCAATGGCGCGGTGCACCAATACAGCCGCAACCGACGAGTCAACCCCGCCGCTTAAGGCGCACAACACTCTTTTTTCGCCCACTTGTTCGCGGATGCGACGCACCTGCTCATCGATGAAGTTTTCCATCGTCCAGTCGCCCCGGCAGCCGCATACATCGAAAACAAACTTCTTCAACAAATCGTTGCCGTAGACCGAGTGGCGCACTTCGGGATGAAACTGCACTCCATACCACTTCCGCCGTTCATCGCTCATCGCTGCGATCGGGCAGGAAGGGCTTGTGGCATCTACGACAAAGCCGTCAGGCGGAGCGGTCACCAAATCGCCATGGCTCATCCAGACGACTTGCTCGTCCGGCAAACCGTGGAACAACAGGGAGTCGTTTTTCACTTGAATGAGCGCCTTCCCGTACTCGCGGTGCGACGCCTTTTCCACTTTGCCGCCTAAGTGGTGCGCCATCAGCTGCATCCCGTAGCAAATCCCTAAAATCGGCAGCCCGAGCTCAAAAATCGCCGGGTCGCACCGAAACGCCTGCTCATCATATACGCTGTTCGGGCCGCCGGAAAAAATGATCCCCTTGGCGTTCAACGCGCGAATCTCGTCGGCGCGAATCGTATGCGGGTGCAATTCGCTGTACACGCCAAATTCACGGATGCGGCGGGTGATCAGTTGGTTATATTGGCTTCCGAAGTCCAATACGACGATCATTCCTTGATTCATGTTCTCCACCCCGTCCAAAAAATAAACGCTGCCATTGCCCAAAATATGGATGAAGGCAGAATAGCAGCGTCTTCTGCCTTCATAGTCGGGCCGTTTACGGCGGCCCGGTAGAGACGCACAAGCCATATTCTTGCGCTTATGTCAACTACCCCCACTTCGCTAACGCTTGAAGTGGGGGCTTGCAACTCCCCAGAAGTGCAAACGGACTTCGTCCTCCTTCCTTGACTTGGGGTTGCATCAGGGGGCAGGTTGACGACTACCCAACGACGCAGGTCATGCCTGCATCGTTACCGATTCTCTCGGTGTGTCTGTTGGCAGTACTTGGCTTCCACACACAACAGACGGACCTACGCTCGATGTTTTACGGTTACAACGTTTTCTGTAACCAACTCCATACATCGAGTAGCCGTGATTGGAGTGCCTTTATTGAACGGTTTTCTCCACGCCTTTATTCTATCATACACAAAAGAAAGGGGGGAACGCGCATTCCTCTCCCACTTACTCCCTTTGGTCGTTGAAGTGGGAGTCTCCTGCGCGAAATAGGATGAAGGGCTTTCGTCTATCCGTATGCAAATTTGAATTCATTCTATCAACTTGCCGGCAGGCGGTCAAGAGATCGTCCTTTTTATTAAATTTTCCCACAATTGGCGCGCCTCACGGAAATCGATCCGGCTGCTGTTTGCGCCGTAGACCGCTTGTTCATACGATTTGGTCAAACGTTCCATTTCATCGGTTTCGAATAAACGATCCACTTGGATGGCGTACTGACGCAACGTTTCCTCTTCTTTTCGTTTCAGCCCGTAGTCATGCAGCTGACGCAACAATGCCAAGTAAGCGGGGACAAGCCATTCCGGGCCGTCAACTTGGCGGCGGCGGAATCGAAGGAGCGTAAGGCGCGGCCACCATTTTCGTCTTGTCGTGTAAATCGTTCCGCCCAATGCCGCTAGCATCGCGAACACGCCCAGCACCATTTGCCATGACCAACTGTCGGCCAGCTTCTCCCACCAATGGCGGTCTTGCTCTGGCGATGATCGTTTGATCAATTGTTCAAGCGGCACGCGCGGCTGTGCCTGTGGTTCCGGCTGCGAGGGCTGCGCTTGTTGCTCCTCATTCTGTTGAGAAAGTGAAAACGCATACGGGTTGACAAACCCCCGCGTTGGCTCAAACGGCACCCAGCCGACGCCTTCAAAATACACCTCAACCCACGCATGAGCGTCATGGTTGCGGATTTCGTAAAGATTTTCCCCGTCTTGCTCGCTGACCAGCCTTCCGGACGTATAGCCTTTCACCCAGCGCGCCGGAATGCCGAGCGAACGCACGAGCACGACCATAGAAGTCGAAAAATTGTCGCAATACCCCCGTTTTGTTTCAAATAAAAATTGATCGACGTAATCTTCGTTCTCTTTTGGAACGGCGACATCCTTTGTTTCGTACGTATATTGCCCAAGTTGAAAATACTGCTCAATGGCTCTCACTTTGTCGTAAGCCGTCTGTTCTCCGGCGGCGATTTGCTTCGCCAAGTCGCGCACCCTTTGCGGAAGCGTCTTTGGCAACTGCGTATATCGTTTCAACAGAAGAGGGTCTCGAACTGGGGGCGCGGCGCGCAACGCCGCAATCGGAAAATCCGGCTCCCAATAGGTCAATGAATACTTGCCAACAGGGAACGCATTCGCCCTGTCATCGGTCGTATAAATTTTCTCTGTCGCCACATCCATGCGGTACACGACCGGTTCGGCTGCTTCCACCCGCCGCAACCCAAGCGGATAAACGAGATGAAACCCTTGATTGCGCCGCTCGATCTCCGCCTTTTGCTCCACTGTCTCAACTTGATCGCTCCACCATTCATACTTGAGCTCTTCGCCGTTGGCAAACGAGCGGACTTGCTCGCTCGGAAACACTTCCCATCCCTTGCCGGTGTAAATATCTTTCGTCTCAATCCGCCAGTAATGAAGCCCTCGATCTTTCGCCGTAAAGACGACGGTATCATCCGCGATAAACGGCCCGCCGAGGCGGGAATCATTTTGCCCATATCCCACTTTTGCCACACCAGGAGAAGGTGAGTCATCGTTCGTTTCTTCCGGCTGGGCGTGATAGCTGCGGATAAACGCCACCGGATCCGGCCATTGCGGCGGCAGCTTCGGACCCGCATACCCAACCGCAAGAGCGACGGCAGGAATGAACAGAGCGGCCGCCCGCCACTTTCCGATGCGAAAAGACGGCTCTTTTGCCTGCAGCTCTTCACCCTGGAACCAAACAAAGGCAAAAAAGCCGAGCGCAACAAGACGAAGGATCGCCCCGTTGCCGCTATATGGCAGAAACGTATCAAGCACAGCGATATACCCAACTGTCAACGCGTATGGGACAAACCACCGATTCCGCCGTACAATAAGCCAATGCAACAGGAACGAAACGGCCCATAACAGCAGAAAAAAGACAAAGGTGCGCAGCGCATCGCCCGGCATAGAAGACCAATCGCCCGACAACCAGACGGTGCTATCCCGCCAAAGCGCATGAGACAAAGCGGCGATCGAAGCAAAAGAAAATAGGCGAGAAAGCGCCCACCATATATAAACCATTTTTCCGAGCGCGGAAAGCCATATGGGAACACGGAGCAAATGAAGTCCGAAACAAAGGGCGACAAATGATACAAACACACCTATATGCGCTGTATCGGTGACGGCCTCTAACGGCCAAAGCCATTCCGTGAGCAGCCAAGCGGCTAGGGCGTTAGGCAGCACGGTAGATAACATGTTTGCCCCTAACGGTCTCATCCATCTCCTCCTCCTTGCCGGACGGTTTGCAACGCCTGCGGGTCAATGCGCGACACATACACTCCGCTGCGGCGAAGCCTGTCCGCCCAATTCCGCTCATCCTCTCCCCATTCACGGCTGACAACATACAGAACAATATGGCGTTTTGGCGCCATTGCTCGGAGCTGCCCGGCCAACTGGGCGGACAACGCGGACGTCACAATGATGCAACCAGCAGCCGTCCTCCAGCTCGCCTCCTCAGCTAAAACATGCGCGAGCGGCTCTTGGCCGCCGACGTCCACTTCCGCCAACCGGAGAAGAATCGACTGCCACTGTCCGTCATGGCGGCGCGGCGCTAAGAAAGAACGCTCTTTTCCAGCAACGAGCAGCCCGACCGGCACCCCTTCATCCATCAACGCCTTCGATACGGAAGCCGCTAACGTGACAAGCTCCTCAAACCATGGAGAAGCGGTGCCGTCGAGCACAACGATCCAATCGTCATTGCGCTGTTCATCAAACTCTTTGGTCATCAGTTCCTGTCTGCGCGCTGACGCCTTCCAATGCACCCACGACATTTTGTCCCCAGGCACGTATTCACGGGCGCCGGCCGCCACGGCCATATCGCGGCGATAGGCAAGTGTGCGCGCAGCTTTTCCTTGGGCAAACCATTCGCGCACCATCTCAGGCGGCCATTGGATATAACGTGGATAGACGATAACCGTGCACGGGGCATAAAACGATGCCGTTTTGTTCACCCAGCCAAAGACATCGCGCGCTTCCAAGCGAACAGCTTCCAATTGATGACGGCCGCGCGGCAAGGAAAGCGGCCATGTACAAGAAAGGTGGCGGCGAAACGGCCAAGCAATCGCAATCATCTCTCCTCCGTGCTTCCGCCCTTCCTCAGCAACAGCAAGCGCCGCCAGCGGAACCGCCCACGGCAACTCGATACGAACCATCACCGGAATCGATTCACCCGCATGGTAGCGCCGCGCCGGCACCGTCCGGCTTACCGCGGCGCGTCGAAGCGGATACATCGCGACCAAGAACGCATACAAACCGAACGGCAAAAAGCTGTAAAACAAAAACCAACTGACAAACCCGCCTTGAAACATGGCGTATGAAAACAAGACAGCCGCCAAAAGTAACAAACCGGTGAAAGCAAACCAACGGCGCCAATTCCGTTTCATCTTTATCGCCGCCCTCGCACCGGTACCGGTGTACGGGCAATCAGTTGCGCAACGATAGTTTCCCCATCAAGCTTGTCCCATTTTGCTTCCGGACGGACGAGCAGGCGGTGGGCGAGCACATAGGGAGCGAGCTGCTGGACATCATCGGGGATGACAAAATCGCGGCCATGGATGAACGCGTACGCCTGCGCCGCTTTCATCAAGGCGACCGACCCGCGCGGGCTGACGCCCAAATAGACCGCTTCATGCGTACGGCTTTGTTGGACAAGCTCAACGATGTATCCTTTCACCGCATCACTCACATGCACATCCGTCACCTTCCGTTGCAAGGCAAGCAATTCCTCAAGCGACATGACTGGACCGATCTCCGAGAGCGGCGCTGTTTTTTCAAGCCGGTTTAACATTTCGATTTCCTCATCATGTGACGGATAGCCCATCTGCAATTTCAGCAAAAACCGATCCAACTGTGCTTCCGGAAGTGGATACGTCCCTTCATATTCAATCGGGTTTTGCGTCGCCATGACAAAAAACGGCTGCGGCAGCACTCGGGTGACGCCATCGACCGTCACGCTTCCTTCTTCCATCGCCTCAAGAAGCGCCGACTGCGTTTTCGGCGACGTCCGGTTGATCTCGTCAGCGAGCACGATATGGGCGACAATCGGTCCGGGTTTATACTCAAACTGCTGCTCTTTCGGGTTATAGACAGAAACGCCAATCACATCGCTCGGCAACAAATCTGGCGTAAATTGAATCCGTTTCAGCTCGGCGCTGAACGATTTCGCCAGCGCGCGCACAAGCATCGTCTTGCCAACGCCTGGCACATCTTCAAGCAATACGTGTCCTTTGGCCAACAGCGCTGTTAAACTGAGCACAATCACTCGGCGTTTTCCAACAATGACTTGTTCTACATTGCGAACAACTTGTTCAAGCGCGGGAAGCAACGGTTCGTTCATTACATCAAACTCCTTTTATGGTGATCAATGGGACTTTTAGCAGTAGACAATATCTAGTTTATACTATTAATATAATATCGAATATACACAACTTTTGGAATCGGTTTGCAACAAAGGGGGAAGGAGAAAAAATGGGGAAATCGAAGTGGAAGATGATCGGCCCTGGGTTGATCGTCGCCGCCACCGGGGTCGGCGCCGGCGACTTAGTCGCGGCCCTTGTCGCAGGAACGAACTACGGCCTTGTTTTCATGTGGGCGATTATCGTCGGGGCTGTGTTCAAATTCGTGCTGAACGAAGGAGTCGGGCGCTGGCATTTATTAAGCGGAAAAACGATTTTCGAAGGCTGGCAGTCGATGGGGAAATGGGCGTCCATCTACTTTGGGGTGTATGCGATCATTTGGGGATTTGTTTACGGAGCGGCGGGCACATCATCGTGCGCGCTGGCGATGTCGGCGATGATCCCATCGATTCCGCTTTGGGCGTGGGCAATCATCCATGGCCTCGCTGGTTTCGCCATCACTTGGTCGGGGCGGTTCCAACTGTTTGAACGGGTGATGAACGTGCTCGTCGGACTGATGTTTGTGACGGTTGTTGGTTCGGCACTGCTTGTGTTGCCACAGCTGAACGATCTTTGGAAAACCGCCGTTCCTGATTTGCCAAAAGGGTCGCTTTTGTATGCTCTCGGGCTGATCGGAGGCGTCGGCGGCTCGATTACCATGGCGTCTTACGGATATTGGCTTCAGGAAAACGGCTGGAAAGGCCGGTCCTACGTATCGCCAATGCGTTACGATTCCGCTGTTGCCTACATTGTGACAGCAATTTTTACGTTGTCGCTCCTGATTTTAGGCGCCGCTCTTCTCTACGGAACGAATACCTCGATCAGCGGCGAACAAGGGCTTGTCTCGTTTGCCTCGATCATGGGCAATGAGCTGCATCCAGCCGCCCGGTGGCTCTTTTTGCTTGGTTTTTGGTCGGCATCGTTTACATCCGTCATCGGCGTTTGGAACGGCGTTTCCTATTTGTTCGCCGATTTTGTTCGCAACATGCGAAAAACGCCGATTGGCACCGAGTCGCTCAACCAGTCGAAAGCGTTTCGCTTCTACGTCTTTTGGCTCACTTTTCCGCCGATGCTCTTACATTTTATCGGCAAGCCGGTCGGTCTTATTATCGCCTACGGGGCGCTTGGAGCGCTGTTTATGCCGTTTTTGGCCGTCACACTGCTTTACTTGCTCAACTCGAAAAAAGCGCTTCCAGATGAAGGAAGGAACCATTGGCTGTCAAATGCGTTGCTCGCCCTGTGCTTGGCGCTGTTTGCCGTCTTGTCGATTAATGAACTTATTCGCCTGTTTGCCTAACATTTGCCTCATGCAAGGCAGCCAGCTGGCGAGAAGGCTGTCACAACGGAAAACGAGGGTGTCCCAAACGGAACACCCTCGTTCTCATGGTACAAAAAAAGAACGCCGCTTCCGGCGTCGTATCCTGAAGACCGGAACACCCTTGTCCCCCACTACTATGCGCGCTGCCTGAGCGTTTCGTATAGTTGTGTTGATCTTGAAGACAGACGACCTTTTGGAACAGCCCTGTTTTTTAGCCCCCTGTTCGCTCCCAGCGTTTTATGCCACTAAATCATCTTCTCCGGTCTCACCCATTCCTCGTACTGCTCCGCCGTGACATACCCGGTTTTCAACGCCGCTTCCTTGAGCGTCAACCCTTCGCGATGGGCGAGCTTGGCGATTTCCGCCGCCCGGTCGTAGCCGATATGCGGGCTCAACGCCGTCACGAGCATGAGTGAGCGGTCCACGTATTCTTTCATTTTCGCTTCGTTCGCCTCCAGCCCTTGGGCGCACCGTTCATCAAACGAGCGGATCACATCGCCGAGCAGCTGCACGGACTGAATGGCGTTATAGGCGATGACCGGCTTGAACACATTTAATTGGAAGTTGCCTTGGCTCGCCGCAAAGCCGATCGTGGCGTCATTGCCGAACACTTGCACAGCGACCATCGTCATCGCTTCGCTTTGCGTCGGATTCACTTTCCCCGGCATGATCGAGCTTCCGGGTTCATTGGCTGGAATCGTGATCTCCCCGAGCCCGGAGCGCGGCCCGCTCGCCAGCCAGCGGATATCGTTGGCGATTTTCATCAAATCGGCGGCGAGCGCTTTCAACGCTCCGTGGACATACACGATCTCATCATGGCTGGTCAGCGCGTGAAATTTGTTGGCGGCAGAGCGGAACGGGTAGCCGGTTTGAGCGTGCAGCTGTTTGGCGACTTGTTCGCCAAACGCTGGCGGCGCATTGATTCCGGTGCCAACCGCGGTGCCGCCGATCGCCAAATCGAGCAGCTTGTCGGCCGCTTCGCTAATCATCATTTTGCTTTTCTCTAGCATCGCCCGCCAGCCGGAAATCTCTTGTCCAAATGTGAGCGGCGTCGCATCTTGCAAGTGGGTGCGCCCGATTTTGATCGTCTTCCCATATTGGCGTTCTTTGGTCGCGAATGTCCTGATCAAGCCATCAAGCGCTGGCAGGAGGTGCGTTTGGATCTTCGTGAAGATCGCGATATGCATCACAGTTGGGAATGTGTCGTTCGAGCTTTGCGACATGTTCACATCATCGTTTGGGTGAATGCGCCCTTCCCCCTCATCCAGCAGCTCGCTCGCCCGTCTCGCCACGACTTCATTGACGTTCATGTTCGTCTGCGTCCCACTTCCCGTCTGCCAAACGACGAGCGGAAAATGGTCATCCCATTGGCCCGCCAAAATTTCCTCGCACGCGGCCACAATCGCCCGCTGCTTCGCTTCGCTCAGTTTCCCGGCTCGATGGTTGACGATGGCCGCCGCTTTTTTCAACTCGGCATAGGCGTAAATGAGTTCAAGCGGCATCGTTTCTTTGCCGATGCGGAAGTTTTGCCGGCTCCGCTCCGTCTGCGCCCCCCAGTATTTATCGGCCGGCACCCGCACCTCGCCGATCGAGTCGCGTTCGATTCGTTCGTTCATTGCGTTGTCCTCCTTTGCATCGACATCCCCATTACATTTTTATTCCCATTTTCAGCCGGATCAACGCAACGAAGCGGCTAAAAAGACGCCTATATTCAAAAAAGGGGAATGGTTCGACAATGAAGAAACGATGGGCCCCGCTTCTTATTTTGCTTCTTCTATGGCTTTCCGACTGTTCATTCGGTGATATCAAGCTGCCTACATTAACGTTGACTATCAACAGCGAAACGGTCGACCACCGGCTCGGGATTTATACGTGGTCGACAGGCCGCCGCGGAGTGGTTGCTGATGCTGCGGCCCCGCCGCTGCTCGTCAAAGAACTCAAGCTCCATCCTGCCGCCCCGAGTGCAAAGCTTCACGTTCAATTTGACTACTGCCCAGCGGCAAAAAGAAAAAGAACACCGGGATTACTCCCAGTGTTCTTTGTTTCGCTAGGCGGATTACATCATGCCGCCCATCGCTTATCAATGGACATCAAAGTTTCTTTAAGTCTGTTAAATGTTGAATTATAGGGATTTTTAGAGACTTGTAAGGTTTAAATATCCAATAAAAAATATAATTTTTGATTAAATTCGTGGTCACAATGTGGTCACGTGGTCAAAAAAAAGGCGGATCACTCCGCCTCTTTTCGTTGCTCATATTCCGCCTTTTTTATTGTAACTATTCACCCCAGTGCTAGTGTATAAAAAAGCCCAGCACAAATAGGGCATTTCGGTCATAGAAAATGCCCTAGGTAGCGGAAAGAACTCGATCGATCGTTTCGCCTGCCAACAGAAGACATAACGAATCCCACACGTTTTTTTCGTGTTTCGTCAGTGTGGAAACGATGCTTCTTGCGATGCAAAACGACTGCGCGAATGTTTCTTCGCGAAACGTACCCGAAATGTTCTCTTTGACTTTGACCATGCGAAGATCGCGTTCGGCTTGGTTGTTATCAAAGGGAACATGTACTTCACGTAAGAAACGCAGCGCTTCTTCCTTTCGTTTTTGAAGGCGTCGAACAAAAGCGAGTGCTTTTTTCGGAAGAGGCGTCATCGTTTCTAATCGGTGTTGTGCTCTTTCTAGGATGCGATCATACACTCGTTCCCACCGTCTCGCTTCTTCTTCGGAAAGTGCACCGTGATGGGCTTCGACGGCTTGCTTGGCGGCTAACAGAAACGTGGTCATGCGCATCGCCCACGTATGCCCCTGTTCGATGAATCCTTTTAACTCACGCAAATGGTGGGCATGACAAAGGGCATGGGTGGCATGTGTGTATTTCGGATACGTACCGAACGCATCGTGCATCATCGTCCCTTCATATCGGGGAAGAATCCCGATATCATCGGTCGC
The DNA here is from genome assembly GCF_003595605.1 of [Bacillus] caldolyticus. Taxonomy (NCBI): domain Bacteria; kingdom Bacillati; phylum Bacillota; class Bacilli; order Caryophanales; family Anoxybacillaceae; genus Geobacillus; species [Bacillus] caldolyticus. The sequence goes on from NZ_CP025074.1 coordinate 1,747,596, forward strand.
TTTTTTTCCACGAGAAGCGTGAGGAGCCAAGTATGTATATCTCGATGTACACGCGACATGCACCCATGCGAGTTTCCCATTGATGCGCAAACTCGTTTCATCGACATGCAGGATGTTGGATTCAAGTAAGGCATCTTCGATGATGTCCATATTTGATTCCAACGATTCGCGTCCTCGTTTCACCATATTGGCAAGAGTTCCCGTACTAATCGAGTGTTGATATAACGCTTCGATTGTATCACTTAAACGCTTGTACGGGATCAATTGGATATGATGTAAATAAACAACGAGCGCCGTGAGCCGTGGACCGTATTGCACATGATTCGTGACATGGGATGGGAATTCGGCTTGTTGCACGCATCGACAATGTGGACACGATTTCACTTCACGTTCATGTTGTGTCACCTCGATCGCCACAGGAGGGACATCAAACACTTGACGGATATCGACTTTGAACGGTTTGACTTCACACAAAGAAGCTCCACATCCTTGACACGTATGCACACGGTGGACGACACGATGATGTGGATGTTCCACTTGACGGAGCGTCTTCCCCTCATGTCCCTCTTGCCCACCAGGCTTTTTGCCAGACGGCTCGCGGGAGGAACGCTTTTTCTCAAAACGGTCAGAAGATGGGGGCAAATGGCTATTGGAGCTGTTTTTTTTCGTGCGTGCTTCCAGCTCTTGAACACGGTACTTCAGTTGTTCATTTTCTTTGCGTAGTTGTTTGTTTTCGTGACGCAAATGTTCATTTTCTTGAATGAGTTGATGAATGAGCTGTTTTTGTTGTTGGACTTTGCCGATTAAGCTCTCAACTGTAAATACAGCTTGTTGTACCGTCAACATGCGATTCACCTCCTTGTCTATCAGTATTCACATCATAGACAAGGAAAGAAGAAAATATTCAGCTCACTTTATGATGTGGCTGAATAGTTACTTTTTATTTTAGTTTTTATTATCCAGAACATTTAAAACACGATTAATAAACGCTTGACCATCTTCAAACTCAATATATCGTAAACTATTATCATGCAATAAAATCTCTACTTTTTTAAATGTTTCTCTATCCCCATTGTCTATTAGTTTCTGTAATTCAGCTAATTCAGCTCTTAATGCGTTAACCAAACTCTCTGGTTCTTCATCTCTAAATTCTCTAATCATGTCGTCAAATTCATGATCATCGATTGATTGATTATAATATCCGTCTACAAAGTATTTAAGCGTCTTAAATTTTCTCTCAATTTCCATCATATTCATCACCACTTCGGATAAGATGTAACAATATAAAAACCATATGGAGAATTAGGATCTCTTTTTAATAATGTGAAAGTATTTCTTAGGTCATAATCAATTTTATTTGCCCCCCTTTTAACTCCTCTTCCCACCGGATGTTTATATTTATAATTTAGACTTAATGTTGTACTTTCGGAGTTTAACAGCCAATCAGCAATTTTATCAGCATTGGCTTTTATTGTTAGTTCAATCACATTATTGGCAGTAGTTTTATTAGTATAAGTACTTACGTCTTTTCTTTCTGATTTCATACGATCAATTAATTCATTATCTTTTAAAGAAACATGTTTTAGAATTGTATGACCTTTATCTTCAGAATAATTTAATAATGTTCCTGCGTCAATATTGTTTATTTTATCTGAAATGAATTTGACTGCAGCATCATCAATTTTATCTGTTCCTTTTCTTACCGTCGATTTGATTACATCGACTGCTTTCCCAATATTTTTTAAGTCTTTTAAGTCTCCAATAACAGGTATGAATGCAAATAATGCTAATCCAACTTCTTTAGCAGTAGCATTAGGATTAAATAAAGTATTGACAAGATTATATGCGTCTTTAAATTGACCAACAACAGGAACAAAATCGGTGACCACATCCATTAGTGACTTAGCTAATTCCTGTTTCTTCTTTTCCTCTGCCTCTTTTTGAAGTCTTTGTGCTTCTTTAGATATATCAACTGTTACGCCCTTATTAGCTTTTGATGAGATATAAGACTTTAGACTTCTATAAGTTTGCGCCCCAGCTATACCATCAACAGATATACCAACTAATTTTTGAAAACTTCTTACAGCTCCCTCTGTCTCGGAACCATATACACCATCTACTTTAACATTATATCCTGCCGAATTTAACATTCTTTGTAATTCCTTTACATCTTCTCCTTTGCTTCCTTCTCTAAGCGTCTGACCTGTCCAATGATCATTGCTGCTTGATGAGTTTGATCGGGACAATGTCGTTTGTGTTCTGACATACTTTTGCAGAGCTTGGTACGTTTGTTTCCCCGCAATTCCATCGGCCGTGATTCCAACCTTCTTCTGAAATTCCTTCACAGCCTTCTCTGTATTTGCTCCGTAAACTCCATCAATTCCCCCGGGATTAAATCCGGCTTTATAAAGCCAAGATTGCAATGTCTTCACATAATCATTTCGATCACCTCTTTTCAGCGTTTGCCCACTCCATAGATAATTTGTATAATTTGATGGATAATAGATGATTCTGCTAGCCCCATCTACAACGTACATCATTAGCCCCCCATTTCAAAGCTTTATCCATTCATTCCGATATTAACTGTTTTTGATCGAAAATATTGTCGAAATTTTGTATTAAAACAAAAAAATATTCGCAGTACTATATACATGCTCATTGAAAAGTTAACCTTCGCATAAGCGGTGCCCACTCTGGTTATACTGCTCCTAATGAAAAACATGGAAAAGGAGCGGAATTCTGCATGAAACGCCTCAAAATCACCGACAACCATGGATGGACGCCCCGGAAACTCCGCAAGCAGGAACGGAAGATCAAAAACGCTCATCTCCGCCAACGTGTGATGGCCGTCCGCCTGGTCATGGAAGGCTATTTGGGCAAAGAGGCGGCTTCCATGGTCAACGTGTGCCGACAAACCGTTTCCCATTATGTGTCGCTGTTCAACGAAGGCGGCCTTGAACTCCTGCTTCATCGGGATTTCGCCCCCGGGCGGGAGCCGTTTCTCACCGAAGAACAGCAGGAAAAGATCAAACAGCTTGTGTTGACCACTACTCCCGCGGAACTGGGCTGGGACGTCGCTTCGGCGTGGAACACCAAACTCCTGCAATCCTATGTCGCAAAGCAATTCGGTGTTTCCATTTCCCGCGAAGCGCTGCGAAAACTCCTGCACCGCAAAGGGCTGTCGTGGACACGACCGACGTACACACTGGCGAAAGGAAATCTGGATGAGCAAAAACAATTTGAAAAACAAATGGATCTGATAAAAAAAACTTGATCACCAAGGAGACAGAAGATGCTGTTCTTCTGTACATCGATGAAACCCATATCCGCTCTTACCATGTCTTGCGGTCCACATGGTCGGAAGTCGGCCGCCAAAAACAAGTGCCGACGTTTGGCCATCATGCCCACGTATCGCTGTTTGGCGCGGTCAACGTCCATGATGGTGAAACGGTGCTTCATCAAACGACCGCTGCCAATGCCGCGACGTTCTTGGATTTCTTGAGAATGCTCAAAGAGCGCTATTTAGACCGTCTCATGGTTTTGGTGTTGGATAACGCCCGCATTCACCATGCCAAAATGGTCAAGGAGTTTTTGCGGGAAGAAGGACAGTGTTTTCACTTTATTTACCTTCCTCCGTATTCTCCGCAACTGAACCCGATCGAACGCTTGTGGAAATGGCTGAAAGACACCGTGATCGCCAATGTGTTTCACAAAAATCGAAACGATATCGTCCAGGCCATTGCTCGGTTTGTCAACTACATCCACGAACGTCCGGAGGAAGTGCTGCAACGCTTAGGGTGTGCAGGATGAGAAGTTAACTCTTTATGTTGCATGGTATATAGTTTACTTATTGAAGCAGGAGTGGGAATCAAAGAAATCCAGCAGCGCCTCGGCCATGCAGATATCGAAACAACCATGAACATTTATGCGCATCTAACAAAAGATTTGGAAGAAAGAGCTTCGCAGAAATTTAGCGAGCTTATGAGCAACTTCATCAAAAATTTGTGATTTTCGTGGTCAAAATGTGGTCAAAACAAAAAGAACACCGGGGAGAACCCCAGTGTTCCAAAGGATTGGAGGCGATGATTACATCATGCCGCCCATATCCGGCATGTTGTTGTTGCCTTTGTTTTCTTCCGGTTTGTCGGCAACGACCGCTTCTGTCGTCAAGACCATTGCGGCGACAGATGCAGCGTTTTGCAGCGCCGAACGAGTGACTTTCGTCGGGTCAACGATACCAGCTTCGATCATGTCGACCCATTCACCTGTTGCCGCATTGAAGCCGATGCCCGGTTTTTCGTTTTTCAGGCGCTCAACGATGATCGAGCCTTCCAGACCAGCGTTTTGCGCGATTTGACGAACCGGTTCTTCGATCGCGCGCAATACGATTTTCACGCCGGTTGCTTCATCGCCTTCCGCTTCGATGGCAGCGACTTTGTTGTAGATGTTCATGAGAGCCGTGCCACCGCCGGCGACAATGCCTTCTTCAACAGCCGCACGAGTCGAGTTGAGCGCGTCTTCGATGCGCAGTTTGCGTTCTTTCAATTCTGTTTCTGTTGCCGCACCGACTTTGATGACCGCTACGCCGCCAGCCAATTTCGCCAAGCGTTCTTGCAGTTTTTCGCGATCGAATTCGGACGTCGTTTCTTCAAGCTGCGCACGGATTTGGTTGATGCGCGCTTTGATGCGCTCCGAATCGCCAGCGCCTTCGACGATGGTCGTCGTTTCTTTCGTGACAACAACTTTCGCCGCACGACCAAGCGACGCGATCGTCGTCGATTTTAATTCACGGCCAAGCTCTTCCGAGATCACTTCGCCGCCTGTCAAAATCGCAATGTCTTCGAGCATCGCTTTGCGGCGATCGCCGAAGCCAGGCGCTTTGACAGCAACCGCATTGAACGTGCCGCGCAGTTTGTTGACAACAAGCGTCGCCAATGCTTCGCCTTCAACATCTTCCGCAATGATCAGGAGCGGACGGCCTTGTTGGACGACTTGTTCTAAGACCGGCAACAGTTCTTGAATGCTCGATACTTTTTTGTCCGTGATGAGGATGTACGGATTTTCAAGGACAGCTTCCATTTTTTCCGTATCCGTAATCATGTACGGTGAAACGTAACCGCGGTCGAATTGCATCCCTTCGACAACGTCGAGTTCCGTCGTGAAGCCTTTCGATTCTTCAAGCGTGATGACGCCGTCATTGCCAACGCGTTCCATCGCTTCAGCAATCAATTGACCGACTTCTTCGTCAGCAGCCGAAATCGCAGCCACTTGGGCGATCGACTCTTTCCCTTTGATCGGTTTGGAGATGGCTTTTAATTCTTCAACAGCAACCGCAACCGCTTTTTCAATCCCGCGGCGGATGCCCATCGGGTTGGCACCAGCAGCCACGTTTTTCAAGCCTTCACGGATCATCGCTTGAGCCAATACCGTAGCGGTTGTTGTACCGTCCCCAGCGATGTCGTTCGTTTTGCTGGCGACTTCAGCGACAAGTTTCGCGCCCATGTTTTCAAACGGATCTTCGAGTTCGATTTCTTTCGCGATTGTTACCCCGTCATTCGTGATGAGCGGCGAACCGAATTTTTTCTCCAATACGACGTTGCGGCCTTTCGGACCTAATGTGACTTTCACTGCGTCTGCGAGTTTGTCCACCCCGCGCAACATCGCACGGCGCGCTTCTTCGCTGAACTTGATTTGTTTTGCCATACCCCGTTACCTCCTTATGAATATTGTTGGACTGCGTGCCACAAGTTAAGTATCCGAGTTAAGCATCTAGCAATGTTTTCGGAATGTTTATGTGATGAACGCATATATTAGCGGATGACAGCCAAAATATCGCTTTCGCGCAAAATTAAGTATTCTTTGCCGTCGTATTTCACTTCTGTGCCCGCATATTTCGAGAAGATAATGCGGTCGCCAACTTCGACTTCCGGAGCGATGCGTTGGCCGTTATCGAGCACGCGGCCTGCACCGACAGCAACAACGCGTCCTTCTTGCGGTTTTTCTTTCGCCGTATCCGGCAGCACGATACCGCTAGCCGTTTTTTCTTCTGTTTCCACGACTTCAATGACAATGCGATCGCCTAATGGCTTCAACACGGGGAACAACCTCCTTAACGATAGTTTTCACCGTTCTTATTAGCACTCATCACTATCGAGTGCTAACACACTTATAATATTAATGAACTTCTTTCGGTTTTGCAAGTAGGAAATGCAAAAAAATAACTGTTTTTCTCTCCTAAAGAAGAAAGAGCAAAAAGGAGCCGGTTGTTTTGCCTCTACTCCCCATCCGCGCGGAGCTCATTTTCATTATTTCACATTCCTCGGACTGATAAACGGCTCCGGTTAATTTTTTTTACGGCGGTCAGGTGGGATGCGAGGATGCAGTTTTCTTACTATTTTCGCCATACATGTGCTACAATACGGATATAATTTGAAATAAAAGGGGTAGAGGGTTTGAAACGCAACCACTGGTACGTCATCATCACGTATATCGTCATGCAGCTGTCCGCCTTTGTCGGCGTGCCGCTTCTTCGCGCCCTCGGCGTCGGCCAAGGAACGGAAAGCCGCCTCGAAGCCGCCAAACTGGCTTCCGGGTATTGGGCGATCATTAGTTTCCTGCTCGCTTTTGTCATTATCCTATGGCTGCTCCGCGGTGACCGCAACGAACGAATGATGCGGCGGCTGCCGCTTGCTTCCTCGTGGATGTGGGCGGTCTTGGGCGTCTTTTTGGCGCTCGCGGCCCAAAGCATCGCCGCCAACATCGAATGGCGGCTGCTCGGCATCAAACCAGGGTCGGAAAATACAAGGCAAATCATCGATATCATCCGCCTGACGCCGCTGTTGGTCGTCGTCACCTCCGTCATCGGCCCGATTTTGGAAGAGCTCATCTTCCGCAAAATCATTTTCGGCTCGCTTTATGAAAAATACAACTTTTGGCTTGCTGCGCTTGTCAGTTCGCTCTTGTTTGCCATTGTCCATATGGAGCCGGAACATTTGCTTCTGTACACATCCATGGGGATGGTATTCGCGTTTTTATACGCAAAAACCGGACGCATTTTCGTACCGATTTTCGCCCATGTCGCCATGAATACGTTCGTCGTCGTCATGCAGACGCTATTGGCCGACGAGATTGAGAAAATGATGCGCCAGTCCGAGCTGCCGCTCGCCGTTTGGAGGGTTTGGCTATGATGCGAAACCCTCGGCTGTTTTCGCTTCTGTATTTCGTCTTAGGCTCAATGTTTACGTATTTGGCCATCGAAAGTGCTCATGAAACGGTTTGGAACGTCTCCACCATCGCTTTAGCGGCGCTCGCTGCCTTTGATTTCGGCACCGCCCTTCGCCTTCTTTTCGCCTCAAAACGCTGACCCCCTTCCCGTGATTCGCGCGGGAAGGGACCAGAACATCAATCCCATGACGGTGATCATATCGTGAAAATGGAAACAAAAAAACAAGAGGCCGGCCTCAAAACCCTGTTTTGCGGCTTTTGAGACAGCCCCTTCGTTTGGCCCGGCCTTGCTCGCTTTCCTCTCAATGTTTTTCGTCCCGCCTCACTCATTGCCTTCCTGCTCGACTGCTCGCTGCGCTTTCCGATAGCCGATGCGCGCCACCCAAATGCTTCCTTCATACAAAATGGTGAGCGGAATCATGACGATCACTTGCGACAACACATCCGGCGGCGTAATGACCGCCGCTAAAATAAGCAGCGCTAAATACGCATACTTGCGGATGCGAACAAGAAGCTGCGGCGTAATAAGCCCTAAGCGGGTAAAAAACAGCACAACAATCGGAAGCTGAAATACGATGCCAAACGGCAGCACGAGCTGAAGCAAAAACTGAAAATATTCATTAATGCCGATCATTTGTTGAACCCCTAGTTGGTCAGCCAGCTGGCTCATAAATCGAACGACAAACGGAAACAAGACGAAATAAGCGAAGCTGACGCCTGCTAAAAAAAGAACGATCGACGCCGGGATATAGCTTAACGTCACTTTCCGCTCTTTTTCATACAGACCGGGGCTGACAAACGCCCAAATTTGATACAACAGCACCGGAGTCGACAGCACAGCTGCGATGACAAAGGCAAACTGAAAATACACTTTAATCGGATCGGTGAGGCGGAAGGCGTTCATGGTCAAATGCTTCGCCTCGGCCGTTCGCTGCAAATACAAAATGACATCATCGACAAAAAAGAAACTAACGACAAGCGCCGCAGCAAAAAAGATGAGCACGATGATGAGCCGTTTTCGCAGTTCACCCAGATGCTCATACACCGACATTTCTTTGTCATTCATTGTTTCTCCATCCTGCCTTGTCATCGGTCGGTTTTCGTTTCTTCGTCATCAGCGAGCCCTTTTGTGGCGTCTTTAAACTCGCGAAGCGACTGGCCGAACGACCGCCCTAATTCCGGCAGCTTTTTCGTGCCAAACAGCAACAAAATTGCAGCAACGAGCAACAAATATTTCATGTGTTGTTCTCTCCTTTTACGATGGCGATGGATAGTTTTTCAAAAAATAGACGAGCGACTGCAGCTCAATGGCTAAATCGATATGATGGACGCGAATATGGTTCGGCACGTTCAACCGCGCCGGAGTAAAGTTTAAAATGCCTTTAATTCCTTGGGCGACAAGGCGGTCGGTCAGCGCTTGAGCCGCGGCGGCCGGCACGGTTAAAATGGCGACCGGGATGTTTTCGTGAAGCCGCTCCTCCAACTCATCGAGATGATAGACCGGCACCCCGCCGACTGTCGTTCCTACTTTCCGCTCATCGACATCAAACGCCATCACGATTTTCGTATTGTTGTTTTTCGAAAAATTATAGTTTAAAAAGGCGGTGCCTAAATTGCCGACGCCAAACAAGGCGACTTCGGTCACCTCATCCTCTTCAAGCGTCCGGCGGAAAAACGACAACAAATAATTGACATTATACCCGTATCCCTTTTTACCAAGCGCACCAAAATAGGAGAAATCGCGGCGGATCGTCGCCGGATCGACTTTCACCGCCTCGCTCAACTCGGCAGAGGAGACGCGTTGCTTGCCGGAAGCGTGCAAGTTTTTCAAAAACCGATAGTAAAGCGGCAGCCGTTTGGCGGTTGCCTGCGGAATTTTCGGTTGTTCGTTGCTCATGATCTCATCCCCTAGCTAATCGGTTTTCCGTCGGTAATGGCCAGACTTCCCGCCCGTTTTTTCGACCAAATACGTCGGACCGATGACCATTCCTTTATCAAGCGCCTTGCACATATCGTACACTGTCAACGCACAGACCGAAGCGGCCGTCAGCGCTTCCATTTCCACTCCTGTGCTCCCTTTCGTTTTCACCGTTGCCGTGATGACGAGCTTATGCGCTTCTCCATCGTTTTCCCAAGCAAAAGCAATGTCCACACCCTTTAACATAAGCGGGTGACACATTGGAATAAGGTCAGCTGTCTTCTTCGCCGCCATCACCCCCGCCACTTGAGCGACGGCGAGCACATCCCCTTTCTCGATCGCATTGCTCGTCATTTTTTCGTAAATTTCCCGGCTGACAGTCACGCTCGTTTGCGCCACAGCCACTCGCACAGTATCTTCTTTGTGCGTAATATCAACCATTTTCGCGCGCCCTTGTTCATTGAAATGAGTGAACGATGACAATACAATCTCCTCCATTTATACACTATACACGATTTTTCATCATTCGTCTTTGACCGTTTTCGCGACTTACGTTAAACTATTCGCGAGGTGACGGACATGATCATTTTGCAAGTGCACGGGCTCACGAAATATTTCGGCGCTGACCTTATTTTATCGAATATAAAACTAGAAATACAGTCCCGCGACCGAATTGCCCTTGTCGGCCGCAACGGAGCAGGAAAATCGACATTGTTGAAAATCATCGCCGGTGAACTCTCTTTCGACAGCGGCAAAATCATCAAACCAAACCATATCAAAATCGGCTATTTGGCGCAAAACAGCGGGCTCGACTCGCCGCGTTCCATTTGGGACGAAATGCTTGAGGTATTCACCCCGCTTCTAGGACTCGAAAAACAGCTCGCCGAACTCAGCATGCAACTCGGCGACCCAGACGTACTCGCCGATCCAGCTCGCTATGAAAAAACGCTGAAAACGTATGACGAGCTGCAAGAACAATACAAAGAACAAGGCGGCTACCAATACGAAGCCGATATCCGCTCCGTTTTGCACGGGCTGCAGTTTTCCTCATATGATTATAAAACAACGCCGATCTCGTCGTTAAGCGGCGGACAGCGGACGCGTCTTGCCCTTGGGAAATTGCTGTTGTCCAAGCCGGATTTATTGATTTTGGACGAGCCGACGAACCATTTGGATCTTGAGACGCTCGCTTGGCTGGAGCAGTACTTGCAAGCCTATCCCGGTGCCGTCCTGGTTGTTTCCCACGACCGCTACTTTTTAGACAAAATCGTCACTGACGTATACGAACTGTCGAATGCCACGCTCAAACACTATGCCGGCAACTACAGCCGCTATTTGGAGTTGCGGGCCGAGCAATACGAACAAGAGTTAAGACGGTACGAGAAACAGCAAGAAGAAATCGCCCGACTCCAAGACTTCATCCAGCGCAACATCGCCCGTGCCTCGACGGCCAAACGGGCGCAAAGCCGGCGAAAGCAACTGGAAAAAATAGAACGGCTCGAACGGCCTGTCGGCGATGAAAAATCAGCCTCCTTTTCGTTCTCGATCGATCGACCGAGCGGCTATGAAGTGCTCACCGCTGAAGACATAGCCGTTGGCTATGGCGACGGTGCACCCATCATCCGCCAAATCAGCTTCCGCATCACGCGCGGCGAAAGCGTCGCCCTAGTCGGGCCGAACGGCATCGGCAAGTCGACATTGCTGAAGGCGATCGCCCGAAAACTCCCTATCCAAGCAGGAGAGCTCCGCTACGGCGCAAACGTCCAAATCGGCTATTACGATCAAGACCAAGCTGATTTGTCATCGAACAAACGGGTGCTTGACGAGCTGTGGGACGCCTACCCCGAAAAGACGGAAAAAGAAATTCGCACTGTGCTCGGCAACTTCCTGTTTTCCGGCGATGATGCCTTAAAACCGGTCTCCGCTTTAAGCGGCGGGGAGAAAGCACGCCTGGCGCTCGCCAAGCTGATGCTGCAAAAAGCAAATGTCCTCCTTTTGGACGAACCGACAAACCATCTAGACCTCGACAGCAAAGAAGTGCTCGAGCAAGCGCTCATCGACTACCCGGGAACGATTTTGTTCGTTTCCCACGACCGCTATTTCATCAACCGAATCGCAACAAAGGTGTTTGAACTTTCCAGCGGAGGCCTAACTGAATACTTAGGCGACTATGATTACTACATCGCCAAAAAAGAAGAAATGCGCGAACTGGCGCTCCTGAACGTCCGCCCGACAGAAACGGCAAGTGATTCTGCCAAAACGACATACGAGCAAGAAAAAGAGGAAAAAAAACGACGGCGCCAGCGCCAACGCCGCTTGGATGAAATCGAAGCCGAGATTGCAGCGCTTGAAGCACAAATCGTTGAGATCGAGCAGCAACTTTGTGATCCATCCGTTTACGGCGATTATGAAACGATGCAACGATTGACTCAAGAAAACGACGAGCGGAAGCAGCGAGTCGAAACGTTATTGGCCGAATGGGAACAGCTTTATACTTCACTATAACTGACAACCCGCCTCTGGTTTCGGCGGGTTGTTTTTTAGTTAGTCACATTATCCACAAAAAAATCCACAATTTCCACCATGGAATATAAGTTATTCACCAACTTTTCCACATTATCCACAAACAATAGCTTCCTTTTGCAGGAAAATCACTGTGTATTGTTTTTCTTATTGTTTATAGTGCTTTTCCGCCTTTTCCACATTGTCCACAGATTTGTGGATAAAAATATACACAAACTTTTTTCACACTAGAACAAAAAGGACGATTCGTTTGCCTGCCGCAAACGGATCGCCCTTCGGTGTCTTTCTCGTTTCAGCCCAACCGCCTAGACAAGCGGTAAGCTTGGATTGGCGTTGAGCGCCAAATCAGCCCACTTTCCTTGTTGATATAACACTGTTCCCGCAGCGGCAATCATCGCCGCATTGTCGGTGCATAGCGATAACGGCGGGATGACAAGCTCCACATCGGGGAGCTCTTTCATTTTATCCTGCAGTGCAGCCCGCAGCCCGCGGTTAGCCGCCACCCCGCCGGCGAGCAGCACTTGCCGTACGCGGTATTCTTTGGCGGCCTGCACCGTTTTCGTCACCAGCACATCGACGACGCTGGCCTGAAAGCTCGCGGCCATCTGTCTCGGATCGATCTCCTCGCCGCGCTGTTTCGCGTTGTGGAGCGCATTGAGCACCGCCGATTTTAAGCCGCTGAAGCTGAAATCATACGACCCTTCCTCAAGCCACGCTCGCGGCAAATCAATCACCGGCTCGCCCTCATGGGCCAACCGGTCGATGTGCGGTCCTCCTGGGTACGGAAGGCCTAAAGCCCGCGCCACCTTGTCATACGCCTCACCGGCAGCGTCATCGCGCGTTTCACCGATCACCGCAAATTTCCCATGCTCTTTCATGTACACTAGTTCCGTATGACCACCGGAAACGACGAGCGCCAACAGCGGAAACTTCATTTCGGCCACTAATTGATTGGCGTAAATATGACCGGCGATATGATGCACCCCAATAAACGGCAGTCCATGAGCAAACGCCAACGCTTTCGCCGCGTTCACCCCGACAAGAAGCGCCCCGACAAGCCCCGGTCCGGCCGTCACCGCCACCGCATCAAGGCCCGCAAACGATACGCCGGCCTGCTGCATCGCTTCCTCAATAACGAGCGTAATTTGCTCCACATGATGGCGGGAAGCAATTTCCGGCACGACGCCGCCAAACCGCCGATGGCTTTCCATTTGCGACGCCACCACATTCGATAAAATCTCTCTTCCGTTTTTCACGACCGCTGCCGCCGTTTCATCGCAGCTCGTTTCAATGCCTAATACATATACGTCTTCATTCATCTCAGCTTCACCCACATGACTAACGCGTCTTCAAAGTTATCCGGATAATACCGTTTGCGAATGCCTCCGTTGCGAAATCCAAGCTTTCGGTACAGCGACTGGGCGACATGATTGGACACGCGCACCTCAAGCGTCATCGTCGCCGCCCCGTGCTGCCTGGCCATGTCCATCAGGCGTCGCATGAGCGCTTCACCAAGCTTTTGCCCGCGAAACTGCGGCAACACGGCTACATTCGTCACATGCGCCTCATCGATGACAAGCCACATCCCGCCATACCCGATGATCTGCCCGTTGTACACCATGACGATATATTTGGCATAGCGGTTGTACATGAGCTCGTTGTAAAACGATTCACGGCTCCAAGGCGCAGTAAACGATGCCTGCTCGACTTGCACGACCTCATCAATGTCATGAACAGTCATTGGCCGAAATTGAACATTGATCCCCATCGTTCTGTTCCCCTTTTTGTTTCGCGAGCCATTTCGCCTCCGCCTCGGCAAGGCGGAGATAGTTCGGTACAAACACATGGGCGTTCTCGCGCTCTTTTTGTTTGCCGAGCATCACCAACTCGCTCGGACGCGGCAACGCCAAAGACGGCGGGGCCACGTGAACCCGTTCGCCTAAATGGCTCCGAAACAAATCGCTATATAGCGGTGCATCCGCACCAATGAACAATACATCCTCTTCCCGCTCGCTCAACCGACGCGCCCACTCATCCGCCGCCACAATGCGGTCCGCCTCAAGGCAGCGGAGCGCACCGCCTTCGTAGCGATAAAGCCCGGTGTAAATTTGTCCGCGCCGCGCGTCAAACAGCGGAACGATCACCCCAGGAAAATAGCGGCCATTGGCGGCGAGCACCTCAAGGCTTGATACTCCAGCGATCGGAATACCGAGCGACCAGGCAAGCGTTTTCGCAATCGTCACGCCGATCCGTACCCCGGTATACGACCCCGGCCCTTTCGCTACAACGATTAAATCGAGATCTTTCGGAGCAACGTCACATCGTCGAAGCAACAACTCAATGGCTGGCATCGCCCGGGATGAATGGTCTTTTTTCACATTGGTGATGAATTCCCCTTTCACGACATCACCATCTACCAACGCAATGCCAAGCGGCATATTCGATGTATCAATTCCCAATACTTTCATGACGGAAAAATCTCCTTGCACAACTGTTCATAACGCTCCCCCGACGGCTCAAAGCGAAGCAACCGCTCATCGCCGCCACGATGAAACAAGAAAACGGTCAGCCGTTCCTCAGGCAACTGGCCGGCGATCAAATGCGCCCATTCAACAACCGTAACACCATCGCCAGCAAAATATTCGTCAAATCCAAGATCTTCCCATTCATCTTCAAGTCGGTATACATCCATATGATAAAGCGGAAGCCGACCATCATATTGCTTAATAATCGTAAACGTTGGGCTATTGACCGTTTGCGTAATGCCCAGCCCTTCAGCAAGACCTTTCGTAAACGTCGTCTTTCCCGCCCCGAGATCACCTTCTAATGCGATGACCATTCCCCGCTCAAGATGTTCCGCCAGCCGGCGGGCCACCGACTTCGTTTCTTCCGGAGAATGCACCAAAATTTCAATTTTTTTCATTTTGTTCTACCTTATCCCCTTTTATCATCTTCACTCTTGCTTTTGAAATTGTATCATATCCGAACATCTTGCCGCCACTTCCAAAACGAAAAATAGGCATAGGAGAAAGGGAAAAACAAAAAGGACGATCCCGCGCAGCCTTTTGGCTCGCTGACAGATCGCCCTGTTGCGCAATCGCCCCTAAAAAGAAAAAGGGAATGAGGCGTGTCGAAACTCCCTGGTGAATGAAGCTGCCTAGCAGCGACCTACTCTTGCAGGGGCGCTGGCCCCAACTACCATCGGCGCTGGAGGGCTTAACTTCCGTGTTCGGGATGGGAACGGGTGTTTCCCCTCCGCCATAGCCACTAGGCAAGCGGTTGGATTTTGACATCATTTATTATACTTGAAAAACAAACAATGTCAAGAAGGAAATTCATTCCTTCAAAACTAGATAACCGTCGGAAGAAGCCGCTCGCCTGCGCTTTTCTTGGTTAAGCCCTCGATCGATTAGTATCCGTCAGCTCCACGTGTCGCCACGCTTCCACCTCGGACCTATCGACCTCGTCATCTTCGAGGGATCTTACCCGCCTAACGCGGTGGGAAATCTCATCTTGAGGGGGGCTTCACGCTTAGATGCTTTCAGCGCTTATCCCGTCCGCACATAGCTACCCAGCGGTGCCCCTGGCGGGACAACTGGTACACCAGCGGTGCGTCCATCCCGGTCCTCTCGTACTAAGGACAGCTCCTCTCAAATTTCCTCCGCCCGCGACGGATAGGGACCGAACTGTCTCACGACGTTCTGAACCCAGCTCGCGTACCGCTTTAATGGGCGAACAGCCCAACCCTTGGGACCGACTACAGCCCCAGGATGCGATGAGCCGACATCGAGGTGCCAAACCTCCCCGTCGATGTGGACTCTTGGGGGAGATCAGCCTGTTATCCCCGGGGTAGCTTTTATCCGTTGAGCGATGGCCCTTCCATGCGGAACCACCGGATCACTAAGCCCGACTTTCGTCCCTGCTCGACCTGTCCGTCTCGCAGTCAAGCTCCCTTGTGCCTTTGCACTCTCCGAATGATTTCCAACCATTCTGAGGGAACCTTTGGGCGCCTCCGTTACCTTTTGGGAGGCGACCGCCCCAGTCAAACTGCCCGCCTGACACTGTCTCCCACCCCGCTAAGGGGTGCGGGTTAGAATTTCAATACCGCCAGGGTGGTATCCCACCGCCGCCTCCACCGAAGCTGGCGCTCCGGCTTCCCAGGCTCCCACCTATCCTGTACAAGCGATACCAAAATTCCATATCAGGCTGCAGTAAAGCTCCACGGGGTCTTTCCGTCCTGTCGCGGGTAACCTGCATCTTCACAGGTAGTATAATTTCACCGGGTCTCTCGTTGAGACAGCGCCCAAGTCGTTACACCTTTCGTGCGGGTCGGAACTTACCCGACAAGGAATTTCGCTACCTTAGGACCGTTATAGTTACGGCCGCCGTTTACTGGGGCTTCGGTTCGCACCTTCGCTTCCGCTAAGCGCTCCCCTTAACCTTCCAGCACCGGGCAGGTGTCAGCCCCTATACGTCGCCTTTCGGCTTCGCAGAGACCTGTGTTTTTGATAAACAGTCGCTTGGGCCTTTTCACTGCGGCTCTTCAGGGCTCTTCACCCCAAAGAGCACCCCTTCTCCCGAAGTTACGGGGTCATTTTGCCGAGTTCCTTAACGAGAGTTCTCCCGCGCGCCTTAGGATTCTCTCCTCGCCTACCTGTGTCGGTTTGCGGTACGGGCACCTCTTCCCTCGCTAGAGGCTTTTCTTGGCAGTGTGAAATCGGGGACTTCCGGATTACTCCGTCGCCGTCACCGCTTAGCCTTATGATCCGCGGATTTGCCTGCGGATCAGCCTCACGGCTTGGACAGGCTCTTCCAGCCGCCTGCTCGCCCTATCCTCCTGCGTCCCCCCATCGCTCAAACGGGAAGAAGGTGGTACAGGAATCTCAACCTGTTGTCCATCACCTACGCCTTTCGGCCTCGGCTTAGGTCCCGACTAACCCTGAGCGGACGAACCTTCCTCAGGAACCCTTAGGCTTTCGGCGCAGAGGATTCTCACCTCTGTTTTCGCTACTCATACCGGCATTCTCACTTCTAAGCGCTCCACCAGTCCTTCCGGTCTGGCTTCTCTGCCCTTAGAACGCTCCCCTACCGATGACCAACGGTCATCCCGCAGCTTCGGCGGCACGTTTAGCCCCGGTACATTTTCGGCGCAGAGTCACTCGACCAGTGAGCTATTACGCACTCTTTAAATGGTGGCTGCTTCTAAGCCAACATCCTGGTTGTCTCGGCAACTCCACATCCTTTTCCACTGAACGTGCACTTCGGGGCCTTAGCTGGCGGTCTGGGCTGTTCCCCTCTCGACCACGGATCTTATCACTCGCAGTCTGACTCCCGGGCATAAGTCATTGGCATTCGGAGTTTGACTGGGTTCGGTAACCCGTTGAGGGCCCCTAGCCCAATCAGTGCTCTACCTCCAACACTCTTAAACCCGAGGCTAGCCCTAAAGCTATTTCGGGGAGAACCAGCTATCTCCAAGTTCGATTGGCATTTCACCCCTACCCACACCTCATCCCCGCACTTTTCAACGTGCGTGGGTTCGGGCCTCCAGCCGGTGTTACCCGGCCTTCACCCTGGACATGGGTAGATCACCTGGTTTCGGGTCGACGACGACGTACTTCACGCCCTATTCAGACTCGCTTTCGCTGCGGCTCCGCCTCTTCGGCTTAACCTCGCACGCCATCGTCACTCGCCGGTTCATTCTACAAAAGGCACGCCATCACCCATCAACGGGCTCTGACTACTTGTAGGCACACGGTTTCAGGTTCTCTTTCACTCCCCTCCCGGGGTGCTTTTCACCTTTCCCTCACGGTACTGGTGCACTATCGGTCACTAGGGAGTATTTAGCCTTGGGAGATGGTCCTCCCTGCTTCCGACGGGATTCCTCGTGTCCCGCCGTACTCAGGATCCGCTCGGGAGGGAACGAAGTTTCGACTACAGGGCTCTCACCTTCTCTGGCCGGCCGTTCCAGACCGGTTCGTCTACCCCGTTCCTTTCTCACTCCCATCGTGAGCGGTCCTACAACCCCAAGAGGCACGCCTCTTGGTTTGGGCTGTTCCCGTTTCGCTCGCCGCTACTTAGGGAATCGCATTTGCTTTCTTCTCCTCCGGGTACTAAGATGTTTCAGTTCCCCGGGTGTGCCCTCCATGCCCTATGGATTCAGGCATGGATACTGCCCCATTACGGACAGTGGGTTCCCCCATTCGGACATCTCCGGATCAACGCTTGCTTACAGCTCCCCGAAGCGTTTCGGCGTTTGCCCCGTCCTTCATCGGCTCCTAGTGCCAAGGCATCCACCGTGCGCCCTTTCCAGCTTAACCTATTGCGCTCTCGGCTTCTTCCTTTGCTTTATCGGTTATCTAGTTTTCAAGGAACGAAGTAGCTCCTTTGAATTCGCTTCTTCGCTGGTTTGCGTCGAGGAATTCGGCTTCTCCGAATCCACTTGTAGACGCAGACGCAAACGAGACTGCTTCTTGAATTTGCTTCTCTGCAGTCTTGCATCGAGGAATCCCGCTTCCTCGAATCTGCTAGAAGACGCAGATGCAAAGTAGCTCCTTTGAATTCGCTTCTTCGCTGGTTTGCGCCGAGGAATTCGGCTTCTCCGAATCCACTTGTAGACGCAGACGCAAACGAGACTGCTTCTTGAATTCACTTCTCTGCAGTCTTGCATCGAGGAATCCCACTTCCTCGAATCCGTTTGTAGACGCAAAGCGACTTCTTTGAACAAACTTCCTTGCGGCTTTGTGCCGAGGAATCTTGCTTCCCTGAACCTGCTAGCAGACGCAGGCACAGATGCAAAGCAACTGAAGGAATTTCTCATTCCTTCAAAACTGAACGAAACAGAAGCGCGTTTTGCTTTGAATAACGACTGATGTCTAGCTCCAGCGCCTGGCTCTCTTCTGCCAAATAACCTTCCCCCTCGGGGTGCAAGCACCCCTGCGGGTGAAGAACATTTGGCTTCGAGAGCCAAACGCGGCGCTTCCGCTTTTCTTCGTCCTTAGAAAGGAGGTGATCCAGCCGCACCTTCCGGTACGGCTACCTTGTTACGACTTCACCCCAATCACTTGCCCCACCTTCGGCGGCTGGCTCCCGTAAGGGTTACCTCACCGACTTCGGGTGTTGCAAGCTCTCGTGGTGTGACGGGCGGTGTGTACAAGGCCCGGGAACGTATTCACCGCGGCATGCTGATCCGCGATTACTAGCGATTCCGGCTTCATGCAGGCGAGTTGCAGCCTGCAATCCGAACTGAGAGCGGCTTTTTGGGATTCGCTCCCCCTCGCGGGTTCGCAGCCCTTTGTACCGCCCATTGTAGCACGTGTGTAGCCCAGGTCATAAGGGGCATGATGATTTGACGTCATCCCCACCTTCCTCCGACTTGTCGCCGGCAGTCCCTCTAGAGTGCCCACCTTCGTGCTGGCAACTAGAGGCGAGGGTTGCGCTCGTTGCGGGACTTAACCCAACATCTCACGACACGAGCTGACGACAACCATGCACCACCTGTCACCCTGTCCCCCCGAAGGGGGAACGCCCAATCTCTTGGGTTGTCAGGGGATGTCAAGACCTGGTAAGGTTCTTCGCGTTGCTTCGAATTAAACCACATGCTCCACCGCTTGTGCGGGCCCCCGTCAATTCCTTTGAGTTTCAGCCTTGCGGCCGTACTCCCCAGGCGGAGTGCTTATCGCGTTAGCTGCAGCACTAAAGGGTGTGACCCCTCTAACACTTAGCACTCATCGTTTACGGCGTGGACTACCAGGGTATCTAATCCTGTTTGCTCCCCACGCTTTCGCGCCTCAGCGTCAGTTGCAGGCCAGAGAGCCGCCTTCGCCACTGGTGTTCCTCCACATCTCTACGCATTTCACCGCTACACGTGGAATTCCGCTCTCCTCTCCTGCACTCAAGTCCCCCAGTTTCCAATGACCCTCCACGGTTGAGCCGTGGGCTTTCACATCAGACTTAAGGGACCGCCTGCGCGCGCTTTACGCCCAATAATTCCGGACAACGCTCGCCCCCTACGTATTACCGCGGCTGCTGGCACGTAGTTAGCCGGGGCTTCCTCGTGAGGTACCGTCACCGCGCCGCCCTCTTCGAACGGCGCTCCTTCGTCCCTCACAACAGAGCTTTACGACCCGAAGGCCTTCTTCGCTCACGCGGCGTCGCTCCGTCAGGCTTTCGCCCATTGCGGAAGATTCCCTACTGCTGCCTCCCGTAGGAGTCTGGGCCGTGTCTCAGTCCCAGTGTGGCCGGTCACCCTCTCAGGCCGGCTACGCATCGTCGCCTTGGTGAGCCGTTACCTCACCAACTAGCTAATGCGCCGCGGGCCCATCCGCAAGTGACAGCCAAAGGCCGCCTTTCAACCAAAGACCATGCGGTCTTCGGTGTTATCCGGTATTAGCTCCGGTTTCCCGGAGTTATCCCGGTCTTGCGGGCAGGTTGCCCACGTGTTACTCACCCGTCCGCCGCTGACCAAATCAGAGCAAGCTCCGATCCGGTCCGCTCGACTTGCATGTATTAGGCACGCCGCCAGCGTTCGTCCTGAGCCAGGATCAAACTCTCCAAAGAAAGTTGATTGGCTTTTTGCTTCAGCCGCAGCACCAAAGGCGCTAAGCGGCCTCCGCTTTTCGTTGCGCTTCGTTTCGTTCAGTTTTCAAGGAACGAAATAATCCTATGGACTCTTCATGGAGCGGGTGATGGGAATCGAACCCACGACATCAGCTTGGAAGGCTGAGGTTTTACCACTAAACTACACCCGCATATTTTTTGATGAAACACCCATCACAATCTTTCATGCCCCTTCCTCTGCCAGCTGATTCAAAGAAGCTGGATGCGTCGGGGCAACTCGAAGCGTATTCGGCGAAGTGAAGGCTCGTGGCTGAGGTTTTACCACTAAACTACACCCGCATAATATTTAGTTTAACAAAATCGGGAAGACAGGATTTGAACCTGCGACCCCATGGTCCCAAACCATGTGCTCTACCAAGCTGAGCTACTTCCCGATGATGGCGCGCTCGAGAGGATTCGAACCCCTAACCTTCTGATCCGTAGTCAGATGCTCTATCCAATTGAGCTACGAGCGCAATAGATTATTGCACCAAAGAGACGGATTATATTTTAGCAACTCGCTGTGTTGCTGTCAATAGTTTATCTAAAAAATGCGGTCGAGAGGACTTGAACCTCCACGGGGTCGCCCCCACTAGGCCCTCAACCTAGCGCGTCTGCCATTCCGCCACGACCGCATATTGACTAATCAGTGCGGGTGGAGGGACTTGAACCCCCACGCCGTGAGGCGCCAGATCCTAAGTCTGGTGCGTCTGCCAATTCCGCCACACCCGCTAATATGGTGAGCCATGGAGGACTCGAACCTCCGACCCTCTGATTAAAAGTCAGATGCTCTACCTACTGAGCTAATGGCTCATGGTTGGGTATACACTCCAGGTACTACCTAGCTCTACCTGCCTCTTCCTCTGCCAGCCTATTCAAAGAAGCTAGGTGCGTCGAGGCAACTCGAAGCAAACTCGAAGATGCAGC
Organism: [Bacillus] caldolyticus; assembly: GCF_003595605.1. Classification (NCBI taxonomy): domain Bacteria; kingdom Bacillati; phylum Bacillota; class Bacilli; order Caryophanales; family Anoxybacillaceae; genus Geobacillus; species [Bacillus] caldolyticus. The sequence continues at coordinate 1,768,783 of NZ_CP025074.1, forward strand.
GCTCGTTACTGAGCTAATGGCTCATGGTTGGGTATACACTCACAGTGAACGATGTCCCTTCCTCTACAAGCATATTCAAGGAAGCAAGATGCGTCGGGACAACTCGCAACGAACTCGAAGATGTAGCGCTCGTTACTGAGCGAATGGCTCATGTATTTAACACATAAAAATGGCTGGGCCAGCTGGATTCGAACCAGCGCATCACGGAGTCAAAGTCCGTTGCCTTACCGCTTGGCTATGGCCCAGCGATTTAGTGCAATGGCGGTCCCGACGGGACTCGAACCCGCGATCTCCTGCGTGACAGGCAGGCATGTTAACCACTACACTACGGGACCACAAATCGCGGGGATCACCCCGCGCTATTCAGTGACCCGTACGGGATTCGAACCCGTGTTACCGCCGTGAAAGGGCGGTGTCTTAACCACTTGACCAACGGGCCACGCATATACGTATTGGAGTGGCGGAGAAGGCGGGATTTGAACCCGCGCGCCGTAAAGCCACGACCTAACGGTTTAGCAAACCGTCCCCTTCAGCCACTTGGGTACTTCTCCAAAGAAATGGCTCCGCAAGTAGGATTCGAACCTACGACCTACCGGTTAACAGCCGGTTGCTCTACCGCTGAGCTATTGCGGAATGATGAAAAAATTATATGTCATGCATATCTTTACGATGTGCTCGTTGCCTCTTCCTCTGCCAGCTAATTCAAGGAAGCGAGATGCGTCGAGGCAACTCGCAGCCAATTCGAAGATGTGAGGCTCGTCGCTGAGCTATTGCGGAATGATGTTTGACAATCGACATTGTTTATTATATTGAGCAACTTGTCGTTTGTCAATACGTTTTCCCGCAACTTCCTCTGCTGTTTTCCGCCGTTTAGCGACGGCTTTTATAATTTAGCACACGATCATCCTGATTGTCAACCTTTTTTCGCAAAATGTTTTGTTTGATTATTGGCGTTGACTGGACATTATAGTTTAACAATTCTTGACGAAAAGGCAGCTTGTCTATTTTCTCGACTGACGAACACCAAGGCGTGACGGAAGACCGAACAGCCACCCGCTTCACAGACCCATGCATGGGTCTGAAAGCGGCGTTGTTCAGTCGCCCGACAGTCGATCAAATGCCGAGGCTATGGAAAAGCTGCAAATGTTAAAGTTTCAAATTGCATCTACTCTGAAAATACCTGAGCTTCAAAATGTGTAAAACTGTAATATTCGACATAGAGATATTTTCATCCTTCCGATGGCAACCAAATTTTTCTGTCATGGAAGCCTAGGATCGTTTGAGCTTGCTTCGGCAGCGGCCGCAAACATAACGGTCTATGTTGATCCGTCTTTTGCGGCGGTAGGTGAGGCCGCATGACGTGCAAATGTATGTGTAGATCGTTTTCGGCGCTTTTGTATTTCGGATAAGCGGACGGCAGTAGCGAGGCGCCCCCACTTTTTGCAGCAGTTCGCGGAAGTCGCGGTCGCGGTGGCGGTAGCCTTTTCCCTCAAGGTGCAAGTGGTAATGGCAAAGCTCGTGTTTGATGATGGCGATCAATTCTTCCTCGCCGAACTGCTCGTAATGTTTTTTATTGAGCTCAATGTTGTGCGTTTGCAACATGTAGCGCCCGCCGGTGGTGCGCAAACGAGGGTTGAAGAAAGCGGTATGGCGAAACGGCTTGCCGAACACGCGAATGGAAATTTGTTCGACAAGGGCTTGCAGCTGCTTTTGGTCCATGGCGGGTCTCTCCTTCATCTTTTGGCACAGGACAATTCACCATTACATACATATATATTACCTTTCCACTGTCAGGGAGGTGACTGATTTTGCCTACATGGCTGAAAAATCAGATGAGACGAGCCTACTATGAGAAAAACCGTGAGCAAATTAAACTGTTGAACCAATGCTGGTTTTTTTATCGGAGAAAACACTGCTCCTAAGGCAGTGCTTTCTCCATTTCACTCTTTCGGCGGCACCATCGACAGCGATATTCTTCCCTTCGCCACATCGACATGCTCGACCCATACTTTGACGACGTCGCCGACCGAAACGACATCGAGTGGATGGCGCACGTATTGTTTGCTTAGTTTGGAAATGTGCACGAGCCCGTCCTGTTTGACCCCAATGTCGACAAAGGCGCCGAAGTCAACGACGTTGCGCACGGTTCCTTCCAGCTCCATGCCTGGCTTCAAATCTTCCATCTTCAACACATCTTTGCGTAATAGCGGCTTGGGCAGCTCGTCGCGCGGATCGCGCTCTGGGCGGCACAACGCGTCAATGATGTCGCGCAACGTCAGTTCTCCGATGCCGAGCTCGGCAGCCACCATCTCGACTTCGATGGCTTGCAGCGCCTGGCGCAGTTCATCACTGCCAATGGCGGCGGTCGTAAATCCTAACTTACGCAACAGTTGCTTCACTTCCGCGTACCGCTCGGGGTGAATCGGCGTGCGGTCAAGCGGTTCGTCGCCATCAACGATGCGCAAAAAACCGATGCACTGCTCGTACGTTTTCGCTCCGAGCCGAGGAATCGTTTTCAGCTCTTCGCGGTTGCGGAATTTCCCTTGCTCTTCGCGACGCTTGACGATGTTTTCTGCAACGGTTTTCGTGAGCCCGGACACGTACTGAAGCAGGGAGACGGAGGCAGTGTTGACGTTGACACCGACTTGATTGACGACCGTCTCGACGACGAAACGAAGCGACTCGGCAAGCTTTTTTTGCGACACATCGTGCTGGTATTGGCCGACGCCGACCGATTTTGGATCGATTTTGACAAGCTCGGCGAGCGGGTCTTGGACGCGGCGGGCGATCGAGACGGCGCTCCGCTCTTCGACTTGCAGGTCGGGAAACTCAGCGCGTGCAAGGTCGGAAGCAGAGTAGACGCTCGCTCCTGCTTCATTGACAATCAAATAAAAGATATCGCGTTGCACATGCTTCAGCGTGTCGGCGACAAACTGTTCGGTTTCCCGAGATGCTGTTCCGTTGCCAATAGCGATCATGTCAACGTGATAGTCATCAAGCAGGCGAAGAAGTTTCGCGCGCGCCTCTTCTTTTCGCTCTTGCGGCGGATGCGGATAGATCACATCAATGCGAAGCAGTTTCCCCGTTTCGTCGACAACGGCGAGCTTGCACCCAGTCCGATAGGCTGGGTCGATGCCGAGCACCGTTTTTCCTTTGAGCGGCGGCTGGAGAAGCAGTTTGCGCAAGTTTTCAGCGAAAATATGGATGGCCCGCTCCTCCGCTTTTTCCGTCAACTCGTTGCGGATGTCGCGTTCAATGGCAGGCTCCATCAGCCGCTTGTATCCGTCCTCGATCGCTTCTGCCACGATGGGAGCGGCCGGGGACGATTCATCAGCGACTGTTTTTCGCCGCAAATAGCGAATGATGTCCTCAACAGGCGCCTTGATCGAGACGCGCAGCACCTCTTCCTTTTCACCACGGTTTAACGCCAACACGCGGTGCGGAACGATTTTAGCGAGGGGTTCCTCGTAGTCGTAGTACATTTCGTACACACTCTTTTCGTCCTTTTCCGGCGCTTTGGCAACCGAAGCAATCGTTCCTTTCCGCCGTGTCTCGTCGCGCACCCATTGACGAAGAGCAGCGTCATCTGCCACTTTTTCGGCGATGATATCTTTCGCACCTTGAAGCGCCTCTTCAACGGTTGCGACTCCTTTATCTTCGTTGACGAACATTTCGGCCTGTTGTTCCGGAGTTGGGGCCGGTGGACACGAAAGGAGCCATTCGGCAAGGGGTTCAAGCCCTCTCTCTTTTGCGATTGTTGCTTTCGTGCGCCGCTTTTGCCGATATGGGCGGTATAAATCTTCGACTTGTTGCAACTTCGTGGCCTCAAGAATGTCGCGCTTTAACTCTTCCGTCAACTTCCCTTGCTCATCAATGAGGCGAATCACTTCCTCTTTCCGTTGCTCTAAATGCTGCAAATACTCCCATCTCTCAAGTACTTCACGAATTTGCACTTCATCGAGCGCCCCAGTCATTTCTTTCCGGTAGCGGGCGATAAACGGGATCGTGTTTCCTTCTCGATGGAGCGCAATGACGTTTTCGACTTGCTTCGCTGCCAGCTGCTGCTCGGCGGCAATGACTTCAATGAGCCGCTGTTCGTTAGCCAAGCGATTCCCTCCTTAATGACATGGAAAATAAAAAAGCGCTACCTGTACGCAGCTGCTTTGTGAAACAGTATACATAGATGAAAATGGAAGGACAGATCGTTCCGGGAAGACCGATCTGCCCGTCTCACTAACGTGAACACTCGATAATCAAGACCGATGCCGCACGTCAACGCCGCTTTCCCCATCCGCTCGGCCGCCCGTTGGCAACCGAAAACGCCGTTTCTCCTGTTCGCTGTTATGCCAAAAGCAAAGGTTTTTCGCTCTATCAAAAGTCGATCAGCCCTAAGCTAATTTGCAGCGCCTCATCGACTTTATCCATCATTTCATCGTCCAAATGAGTGATTTTATCGGTCAGCCGTTGCTTGTCGATCGTGCGAATTTGCTCAAGCAAAATGACCGAATCGCGTTCAAACCCGTAGCGTTTCGCGTCAATCTCGACATGCGTCGGCAGCTTCGCTTTTTGGATTTGCGCCGTAATCGCCGCGACAATCACCGTCGGGCTAAAACGATTGCCGATATCGTTTTGGATCACCAACACGGGGCGCACGCCGCCCTGCTCCGAGCCAACAACCGGGGAAAGGTCCGCAAAATACACGTCGCCACGTTTGACAATCAAAGCATTACCCCCCGCTAACTAAGCGTTCAACGGTGTGGTCGGCCTCGTATTCAGCATGAAACGCTTCAGAAGCGATAGATAAATTGATTTTCGCCATTTCCATGTAGCCTCGTCTCATCGCCTCGCGAATTTGCCGTTTCTTCCGCTCGCGAATGTACATTTTCGTCGCTTGATAAATGAGTTCATTGCGGTTGCCGTTTTCCTGCTTTACGAGCACGTCCAGTTCTGTCAGCAGCGACTGCGGCAAACGAACGACGATTTCCGCTGTTGCGCCAGATTCCGACACAAATATACACCTCCACGAACTGCAGCCATTGATTGCTTCCACTTCATGATACCATTAAACAACGGCGCTGCAAAGTCATTTCTCCATTTTCTATCCTTTGTCTTCCGAAGCAGATTATGCATCGCTTCATCCGCGACCAACGGCGTTTCTCACTTCCATTATACGCTTATTTCGGAAAAAAATACGGGGCACCCGGTAGCCGATCGTGCACGGCACTTCATAATTGATTGTGCCCAAATGACGGGCGACATCATCGATGGAAATGACTTCGTCCCCTTGGCGGCCAATTAATGTCACCTTCGTCCCGACAGGCAGCGGCTCCGGCAGGCGGATCATGCATTGATCCATGCAGATACGGCCGACGATCGGCGCCCGCTGCCCGCCAACAAGCACATGAAAGTGCTGCAGGCGGCGCAGCCAGCCGTCCGCATAACCGATTGGAATCGTGCCGATCCACTCTTCCGTCTGCGCGGTGTACGTCGCACCGTAGCTCACCTTTTCGCCTGGTTGCAGTTTTTTGACGTGTACAAGGCGGCTATGGAGCGAAAACGCCTCTTTCAATTCGTATGGGAGGAGCGGCTTGATGTCCGGCGATGGGGCGAGCCCGTACATCGAAATGCCAAAGCGAACCATGTTGAACGCTCGATCGGAAAAACGAAGGGCCGCCGCGCTGTTGGCGCAATGAACGAGCGGCGGCCGCGACGGCAGCCAGTCAAGCATATGCAAAAAGCGGGCGTATTGATAAGAAAAGTAATCCGTATTCACTTCATCAGCGGTCGCAAAATGCGTATACACCCCTTCAAGCACAAAGGGCGGATGGCGATCGATCAAGGCCGCTATTCGCTTTGTCTCCTCTTCGTCTTTAACCCCAAGCCGTCCCATTCCCGTGTCCATCTTTAAATGGAAATGAATCGGGGTCGAACCGTTATATAGCGATGACGCCTTCTCGAGCCAATCAGAGCGAAACACGGTTAAGGCGATGCGGTGTTCGGCGGCCAACGCCACATCCTCGGGACGAGACGCCCCAAGCACTAAAATCGGGGCATCGATGCCTTTTTTTCGTAAGGCAAGCGCCTCGTCCAAAAAGGCGACGGCCAAGCGGGAAGCGCCCGCTTCGAGCGCCGTTGCCGCCACTTGGGCATCGCCGTGCCCGTAGGCGTTCGCCTTGACAACGGCCATAATTTGCGTACCCTCCGGCAAAAAGCGGCGCAAATTCGCGACGTTGTCGTAAATGGCGTCCAAATCAATTTCCACCCACGTATCGCGGTGAAACTCGTCCATCCTCTCTCGCTGCCTTTCTAGTCATAGCCAGTTTGAAAGCGCTTGAATCGATTGGATTCCTTTTTTAGTTTACCATGTTCCTAGGGAAGAAGGAATAGGATGAGCGGCGGAAAAATGAGAAAAACGGCGGAAAACATTGGAGATCGCAACGATTCGTCCACTGTCCTGCCTTCACTGCTTCTGCACAAAAACAAAAAGCAGCTTCTCCGCTTCAACGCGGAAAGCCGCCTGTTTGCAAAACCGCACTGTCATTTTGCCGCTTTTTCTTGCACTGAGCTGGCGACCATCACCATTTCTTCCGGCGTCAAATCGTCCGAGGCGAGCGTAAACTCCGCCCCATTGTACCACCATGTCAACGTTCGGTCGGTGAGGGCGCCAATGGTGAATCCTAAATCAACCGGGTCGCCGTTGACAAGAACTGGCATGCTTGTCGCCGGAAGCACATCCGCTTTTTCTTGCACGAGCGTAAACGATTTTTTGCCGCCGAATGTCATAATGACGCGCGTGCCGTTTTCACCTTTCACTTCTTTTTCCTCGAGCGCTTGAACCCCTTTCGGAAGCTGACTCGGGTACATGACGGCCATCACTTGCTCTTTTCCTTCGGCCATCGTTGGCACCTCAAGACGGGCGCCAGTCATGTTTTTCTTTGTATCAAACGCGTCATCATCAAACTTTTTGTTAAACTCGACGTTGGAAAACTCGACCGTCAACAGCGCTTTCCGGTCCGTATCCATCACTTTGACCGAGACGGGCGCCAAATCTTTTTTGCGCAGTGTAATCTCTTGGGTTGGAATGACTTCGCTGTTCGGGTAGTTCGTTTTCGTCTCAAACACATAGTAATCGTCCGTCGCCTTAAACTTCGCCTTCGAATCGCTCAAAATGTCTTTGACGAGCGATTCGTACAAATACGCTTGGCTGCTGTTTTTCGGCCAATCGCTCACAAACTTGAAGGTTTTGTTGAGCGCCGGCGTGAAGACGAACACCCCTTCGTCATTGCGCAAAATCATTTGGCTTTGTCCTTTGTCGGCGTTTTTCAAGCTGACGCGGTAGTAGGACGGCTGCTTGTGCCACACTTCAACATGATACACTTGCGGCTTCTCACCGGTGCGGAACGTCATTTTCGCCTCAGCCTGATAACCCGTCATCTCATCGACCTTTTCATCAAGCGCCTTCAGCACCTCTTCCTGCGATTTCGACCCGCAGCCAGCCAAAGCAAACAGAAAAATGATGCCGACCAACGCCATCAGCACGTTTCTGCCCATCGCTTCAACCCCTTTGCCTCATATATCGATTTCTACCCATGCACTACAATATATGAGACAACTTTCGGGAATATGCAGACTAGCCATGGCAAGCATCAGCCGGCGTCATCGGTCCAAGGCGCTCAATGACGACTTGGGCGACGGCGTAATCGCGGCTATGGGAAATGGACAGATGAACCGTCTCGCCATCGCGGCGGGCAGCAATGCTCGGCTTTCCGTGCTCATCGGAAACGATCTCGATGTCTTGAAACGATAGATGCCGCCCGATCCCCGTTCCGAGCGCTTTGGCGTACGCTTCTTTAGCCGCAAATCGCCCGGCGAGAAACTCTGCCTGTCTTGCGGGCGGCAACTCGCCAAACTGCGCTTTTTCACGCGGCGTCAAAATTCGCTCTGGAAATTTGCGGCTCCGCTCAAGAAGGGAGCGGATCCGTTCCAACTCTACAATATCAATGCCAATGCCGACGATCACTGCTTCCTCACCTATCCTATCCGCCCTGATGGTCGGACAAATTTTTTATGAGAGACCCGCATAAGATGGCTTATAAAAAACGCCCCATTTCCGCGAAGAAGGGAGACCAACCCGTGTTTCAACATGCAAGCGATGTCCGCTCATTTGTCCGCCTTTATCCCGTCGTTGCCGCCTTATTATTGGTCCATATCGCCGCATGGCTGTTGTTTTCTCTTCCCTTGACAGCGCTTGAACCCATTTGGCAATACGCCGTCGGGACGAACGGCGCGATCCGCCATGGAGAGTGCTGGCGGCTTGTCAGCCCAATCGTGCTGCATCGCGATTTCCACCATATGGCCGCCAACAGTTTGTCCTTATGGCTGTTTGGCCCCTGGCTGGAGCGCGCACTTGGGAAAAGAAAGTTTTTGTTTCTGTATATCGGAGGCGGAATCGGCGCCAATGTCGCCACTTTATTCCTTCTGCCGCCGCTGTACACCCATGTCGGGGCGTCGGGCGCCATTTTCGCCTTGTTTGGCATGTACAGCTACCTCGCCCTATTCCGCCGCGACTTAGTCGCCCCCCGCCACGCCCAGCTGCTGCTTTCGGTCATGGCGGTTCATTTGCTGATTGGCATCATGACACCACATGGGAATTTATTGGCCCATCTATTTGGCTTCGCCGTCGGCGGCCTGCTTGCCCCCTTTTTGTCCATCCGCCCCAAGCGGCCGTCGTTTTACATGCCTCGGCTATGAAAAAACGGCGCTTAATGCGCCGTAATCCGCCGTTTCTTCGTCCGGCTGCGGGCTGAGCCGTCCGGGCGGCCGCCCCGTTTTTTCTCCCGCTTGACCGCTAAAGGCGGCTCTTCCGTCAATTGCACCGGCGTCGTATCCGGCTCGCGCGTCAACATTTTCAAGCAGGCAGCGACAATCGTTACCGAATCGTGCTCTTCAAGCAATTCTTCCGCTGCCCGTTTGTAAAATGACAGGTTTTCGGTCTCCACGACGTTGAGAAGCTTTTCGATCGCGATACGCTGTTGGCCTTCGAGCGCCTCATCAAGTGTCGGCGGCTTCATCCGCTCCATTTTCCGCTTCGTCGTCCGCTCAATATGGTGAAGCTGGCCGATCTCCCTTGGAGTGACAAACGTCATCGCCACCCCTGTCTTGCCGGCGCGCCCGGTGCGCCCAATCCGGTGGACATAGCTTTCCGGGTCTTGCGGAATATCAAAGTTGTACACGTGCGTTACGCCGGAAATATCCAAGCCGCGCGCCGCAACATCCGTCGCCACTAAAATTTCAATCGCACCTTCCTTAAACTTGCGCAGCACCGACAGCCGTTTCGCTTGGCTTAAATCGCCATGAATGCCTTCCGCTGCATAGCCTCGCAAGTTGAGCGCCTCTGCCAGCTCATCGACACGACGCTTCGTGCGGCCGAACACGATCGCGAGCTCCGGCGCCTGAATATCAAGAAGCCGCGTCAAAATGTCAAATTTCTTTTTCTCGTGCACTTCTAAGTAGTACTGTTGAATGTTCGGCACGGTCATTTCCTTTGCCTTCACTTTGACAAGTTCCGGCTCGTTCATGAAGCGCTCGGCAATGCGGCGAATCGGATCCGGCATCGTCGCCGAGAACAGCAACGTCTGCCGCTCGGCCGGCACATGGCTTAAAATCGCCTCAATATCTTCGATAAAGCCCATATTGAGCATTTCATCCGCCTCATCAAGAACGACCGTATGCACATGCTCAAGGCGGAGCGTCCCGCGGTTGATATGGTCGATAATACGGCCCGGCGTCCCGACGATCACGTGCGGATGTTTTTTCAAAGCGCGGATTTGCCGGTCGATATCTTGACCGCCGTAAATCGGCAAGACGCGCACGCGCTTGACGGCGCCGATTTTGTACAGCTCTTCTGATACTTGGATGGCGAGCTCACGCGTCGGCGCGACAACGAGCGCTTGAACAGCGCTGTTTTTCACATTCACTTTCTCAACGATCGGAATGCCAAACGCCGCCGTTTTCCCCGTTCCGGTTTGCGCTTGACCGATTACGTCTTTATTTTGCAGACTGAGCGGAATCGTCTTCGCTTGAATCGGAGTCGTCTCTTCAAACCCCATCCGCTCGATCGCTTTCATCACTTCTTGGCTTAATCCTAATTCTTGAAATGTCGTCAATGTTATCCAAACTCCTTATAAAAAATCGTCCCTTTATCCGAGAGAAAGGTTTGACAGTTATCATACCATGTTATGCGGTGATTTGCAATGATGGGCATGGGCAGCGCGCAAAAATGTTTCCACCTCAGCAAACAGAACGTGCCGATCGATGCTATGACAAACATGATGGAACGAATTGGGCAAAAGCAACAGCTTTTTTTCTGAAGACCCCATGCGTTCATATAAATAGCAGGCGCTTTTTAACGGCACGATCCCATCTTTTTCTCCTTGCACAATGAGCGCGGGTGCCGCGACGCGCGGAAGTCGGGGACGCACATCGCGAACGAGTTTGCGAAACTCCCTGACAGCTGAAAACGGCGTCGCCATCATTTTGTTTCGATAGCGGAGAAACAGTGGGTGCTCCCGCGCTCCTTTCCATCCATTGGCAAACATCTCGCGGATGTCGCGCCATAATTGGCGCGGGTTGACATAGTAAAACGCAGCGCTTAGCAGCACGAGTTTGGCGACCGGGTATTTTTCCGCCAAGTAGACGGCGATCACTCCACCCATTGAAAACCCAATGACATACACCACACTGCAACGGTGATGGAGCGCTAAAAACGCTTGTTCCGCCGCTGCGATCCATTGGTCGTATGTAATTCCTTTCAACCGCAGTTCGCTTCCGTGGCCCGGCAAGGTCGGCGTTTCGATCATCCAATCGGTCCGCTCTCGCAAATAATCGGCCAGCGGCGCCACTTCTTCTGGACTTCCCGTAAACCCGTGAATACATAAACAGCCGATCATCATTTCCACCCCCGCCCGAATGAAAAGCGGCGCCTGTGACGCCGCTTTTAGTTTCTCTCGGGTTGCTTGATGTTACACCCAATATCGAAGCAACTCTTCCAATTTCATGCCGCGCGATGCTTTCAATAAAACAATGTCATCCGAAGTCGCGACGGAACGCACGGCCTCGGCCAACGCTGCTTTATCGTCGAACTCCCTCACCCGTCCATCATCAAAAAATGGGGCGGCCGCCGCGGCGATATGGTGCGCCAGCGGCCCGTAAGTGAACACATAGTCCACCATTCCCGGCCGCAACACCTCCCCGATCTCTCGATGAAACGCCACTTCTTCGTCACCAAGCTCCAACATATCGCCCAATACGGCGATTTTTTGCCGGTAGCCGCCTAATTCCCCAAGCAGCGTCAAGGCGGCGCGCATCGATGTCGGGCTAGCATTGTAGGCGTCATTAATGACGGTAAAGCCATATTTCGTCTTGACGACTTCCGTACGCATGCGCGTCACTTGCAGGCGGGAGAGAGACGCATCAATGCCTTCCCAATCGATGCCGAAAAAGCGGGCGACCGCAATGGCGGCGAGCGCGTTGTACACATGATGCTTGCCTAATACCGGCATAAACAGCGTCCGGCCGGGGAGCGCATTGATGACAAACGATGTTCCTCCCGCTTCAATGCGCACATCGGTCGGATAGTAATCGTTCTGTTCGCCCGCCCCGAACGTCACGACATGGCGGGGAAGCGGCAACTTCGGCACGCGCTCCGTCAAGAGCGGCTCATCGCCGTGGTAGACGAATAAACCATCATGGTGCAAACCCGCCAAAATTTCCAACTTCGCCTTGGCGATGCCTTCCCGCGACCCGAGCTCCTGCAAGTGTGCTTCTCCGATATTCGTGATGACCGCTGCGTCCGGACGGGCGATCATGGTCAGCCGCTCGATTTCGCCAAACCCGCTCATCCCCATTTCGACAACGGCCATCTCCGTCCCTTCGTCAAGCGAAAGAAGCGTCAGCGGCACGCCGATGTGATTGTTCAAGTTCCCTTCGGTCTTTTGCACTCGATAGTGGGTTGAAAGCAGCGCGGCAATCATATCTTTCGTCGTCGTTTTGCCGTTGCTGCCAGTGACGCCGATCACCTTCATTCCAAGCTGCTCGCGGTAGCGGGCGGCGAGCCGCTGCAATGCCAAAAGCGTATCATCCACAACGACCACTGGCACACCTTCCGGCGGCGTTCCTTCCCTTTCCGCCCACAGTACGGCGGCGGCTCCTTTTTGCACCGCTTCTTGCACGAAATCGTGGCCGTTAAAGGTCGCACCGCGCAACGGAACGTACAAGTTGCCGGCTTGGATCGTCCTTGTGTCGGTTGACACACCGCTTACGACCATATTCTCCCATTCCGGCTTTAAACACTGTCCGTCAGCCATTTCGGCGATTTGCCGCACTGTCCGTTTGATCATCGGCTCTCACCTCTTTTCTTTTTTGAACGTGTACGTGATCGTCTGCTTTTCTTGATGTCGTTCCAATGCGAGCGCGATAAGCCGTTCAATCAGCTCCGGGTACGGCACACCGCTGTGCTGCCAAAGAAGCGGGAACATGCTGTATGGCGTAAAGCCTGGCATCGTGTTCACTTCGTTGATATAAACCGCGCCATCTTCGGCGAGGAAAAAATCGACGCGCGCAAGTCCAGACAAATCCAGCGCCTGAAACGCCGTAATGGCCATTTGTTTGATCGTCTCATACTGTTCTTTCGTTACGTCCGCCGGGATGATCAATTCGGTTTGCCCGTCTTCGTATTTCGCTTCATAGTCGTAAAATTCCTTTTTGGGCACAATTTCGCCAACGACCGAACAAATCGGCTCGTCATTTCCTATCACGCCGATTTCAATTTCGCGGCCGACGATCGCCTCTTCAATAATAATTTTTCGGTCATACTGAAATGCCTCGATAAATGCGGCTTTTAAATCGCCGCGCTGCTTGCATTTGGAAATGCCGACGCTCGAACCGGCGTTGGCTGGCTTGACAAAGCACGGGTAGCCAAGCTCTCGTTCGATCCGGTCATACACCGTCTCGCCTCTTTTTTGCCAATCGTACTTCGTCACGGCGATATATTTTGCTTGGCGCAACCCGGCCTGCGCAAACAAGTTTTTCATCATCACCTTATCCATGCCGACCGCGGAAGCAAGCACCCCGTTGCCGACATACGGAATGTTCAATATCTCAAGCAACCCTTGCACCGTTCCGTCTTCGCCGTTCGGCCCATGCAAAAGCGGGAAAATGACATCGATCGTTTCCTCGTTTCCTCCCGCAGCCGAATCGGCAGCCGGAACTTGGTTCAAGGAAACCGGAATCAAGGCGGTCGCCGCCGAAGTGAATTGCAGCTGCTTGATTTCCTCGATCGGTCCGGTCAACTGTTCGCCCTTGATCCATTGACCTTCCGGTGTAATATAAATCGGAATGACATCGAATTTATGAGGATCAATGGCGTTCATCACCGCCATCGCCGTCGACAACGATACTTGGTGCTCCGGTGATTTGCCGCCGTATAACACGCCAACTTTCGTTTTCATCATCGTTCCTCCTCTTTCCTTGGCCATCGTTCCTATTGTAACACGTTTCGCGCCCAACGGTCTGATATTTTATATGTACGATGCAGGTTGTTTCGCCACCCCCCATAAGCGATTAGGAACAAAAAAGTGAGGGTGTCTAAAAAGGTGATTCTTCTTTCAACAAAGCACAACATATCGTTTTCCAGCATTTGTTTTACACGTATATACAGGAATAAGAAAAGGTGCCCCGACCGTTTTGGGACACCTTCTGTCGCTACGGATGCAACACGCGCCAAGCCATGCGTTGCGGCATGGCCGCTACCACTTCGGCGAGCGCTTCTTGCCCCGTTTTTTCCACGCCGGCAAAATAATCGGACACACGGCGGAAAAGCCGGTTTTTCTCCACGTCATCCATCAACAGGCGAAGCATGTGCTGCTCGCCGCTTTCTGGCCCGACCAAATGATAAATGAGACCATTTTGCTGTAAATATTGCAAATTGATGCGCTCCTGCCCAGGCAAGCAATCGATCGTAAAAATCGGAATGCGCTTATGAAGCAACTCGCTGACCGTCACCCCGCCTGGTTTCGTAATGACGGCATCCGCCTCTTCATACAGCCGATTCATCTCTTCCGGGTCAGCGATGTATGGAAGCGGCCGGATATGAGGCAACTGCCAGCTGGCGATTTCCTCGTACAGCTGGCGATTGGCGCCGCACAGCACCGAATAGCGGAACAACGTTGACGTGCGGGCCGCCCGCAAAAACGCCAGCATATTGCCAAGCCCTTGGTTTCCACCGGCGACAAGCACATGAGCAGGCTGCCGCTTGCGTCTCGCTTCCGACCGATTCATAAACACATCGTGCACTGGGATACCAGTGACGATGATGCGTCCTTTGTCAACCCCGTACTTCGTGATCAGCTCCCATTTCGCCTCTTGATGGGGAACAAAATGATAGTCAATAAACCGTTTCCCCCAGATGCTGTTCATAAAAAAGTCGGTGTAGACATTGACAACTGGAACCGTCAGCACCCGTTTTCGCTTCAGCCGCTGCAAAATGCGCGACGGAAACGAATGGGTGCAGACGATTAAATCCGGCCGTTCTTCTTCCACCATCTTTTTCATTTTGCTTTCAAAATAAGGCAGCCATGGCTCAAACGAAATGAACTCAAACCGGGGCGGCTCTTGGTACATCAGCGTTTTGTACACACGGTGGTACGAAGCAGGATGCGAGCGAATCCAGCGCAAGTAGGCCTCTGACACCATTTTTTCCATCAGTTCATTGCAATAGCTCAAAAAATCGATCTTTTTGCTTTCGACCGCCGGAAACTGGCGGCGCAAAAAATCCATCAACGTATCGGCTACTTTATGGTGTCCCGTATTCATTTGAAACAGCGGCAAAAACAATACTTTCATCATCGATCGCACCCTTTAGCTTTCGAAAGATTTTTTGCGCCTCCGCTGCCCAACCCATGCCGCAAGCAAAAAAAGCAAAAACAACGCCAAACCGGCAAGCGGAAAAGAAATCAGGGGGATATGGATGCGCTGGCCGAGCCAAAGCCCCGCCGCGGTCAACGGAACTGCCCAACCTGCCGTTCCAAGCGCCGACAGCAACAAAAACGGCCCGAACGGAAACCGGCTCACTCCCGCCATATACGGGCAAATTTGCCGCACCCCGGGAGCATAGCAGCCGAACAAAATCCCCCATTTGCCATAGCGGCCAAACCAGCGGCGAGCCCGCTCCCAACGTTCAGCCGTAATTCCGACGCACTTGCCGTACTTTTGCACAAACGGCGCCCCCCACCACCGGCCGGCGCCGTATGCCGTCACCATGCCGGCCATCGCCCCGCCCCAGCATGAAGCGAGCGACGGTCCAAGCAGCAACTGCTCCTTGGCAACCATCACGCCGACCAAAAAGAGCAAGCTTTCCTCCGGCGCCGGAATGCCGACAATGCCGCAAAACAAAAATAAAAACAGCATCACATATCCATATGACTGGACATACGGCAACCATACGCTTGTATCCATAGCTCCCCCGCTACATCGCCGAGATTTGTGTATTAGTTTGCACATTTCTCAGTTCCGTAATCGTCACCCAACGCATCTTTTTCGCTGCTTCATCCTTAAACAGCAGCTCGAGCGCTGACAACATTTGCTCTGGCGCGCGTTTGTCAGCACCTAACGCATCCCCATTGTCATGAAGCACAATCACCGCCCCGCCGCGTATGGACGAACGCAAGCGGCGGAACAATTCCATTGTACCAATTTTTTCGTTCCAATCGCCAAGAATATGCGACCATAACACCGTTGTATACCGTTTTTGCACGATCGGCGTCCAAGCGTTAAAATGCCCCCACGGCGGGCGGTAATACACCGGGCGTTGGCCCGTCGCCCGCTCAATCGCCGCAGCGGCGCGGCGCACCCCCCAATCCAACCAAATCGGCGGCAACAGCCAATTGCTGATGTGGCGGTAATTATGAATCCCAATTTCATGGCCTTCTTCGGCCATCCGCCGCACAATATCCGGATAGCGCTCGACTTTGCGGCCGACAACGAAAAACGTCGCCTTCACGCCATATTTCTTTAATAAATCAAGCAACTTTGGCGTATAATACGGGTCGGGGCCGTCATCAAACGTCAGCGCCAGACAATCGGATGCCGTCCCCTCCCGAAACAAACGCACCCGCTTTTTGCGAATGATGATCGTCGGTACAATGCCATAAATGGCAATTCCCACAATGAAACAAACGAACAGCCAAACCCACATGGCATTCACCTCTTGATTGTACTTTACCAATATTTCTTCTCTCTGAAAATAGAAAAATGAACTTTCTATATTCGAGATCATCACGCTGCAGATGTTTTATCATATAACAAACAAATGAGAAATCGAAAAGAAAATCATGAAAATTTCATGCAGACCGTCCAGTTTTCTTACTATACGAAAAACGCCACCGCTTGGTTTCCTCCCGAAGCTAAGTGGAATCTGCTATAATACATAACGATACACGAGCGATTAAAAAAAGACAGGTGATCCGCATTGCGAAAAAAAATCATCTTAACCGGCGGCGGCACAGCCGGCCACGTGATGGTCAACGTCGCCCTCATCCCGAAATTGAAAAAGCTGGGATGGGATATCGTTTACATCGGATCTCATCAAGGGATTGAACGGGAGATTATCGGCCGCATCGACGGCGTCCCGTACTATTCGGTTTCGACCGGAAAACTGCGCCGCTATTTTGACTGGAAAAACTTTAAAGATCCATTCAATGTGCTGAAAGGCGTTTGGCAGGCGTACCGCCTGATCCAAAAAGAAAAACCGGACGTCGTCTTCTCAAAAGGCGGATTCGTCTCCGTTCCCGTCATTCTCGGCGCTTGGCTGAACGGTGTGCCGTCGGTGATCCATGAATCTGACTTAACCCCGGGGCTTGCGAACAAAATCGCTATGCCGTTTGCGACAAAAATCTGCCTCACCTTCCCGGAAACGAAGCAATACGTCAATGCCGATAAAGCCGTCTACGTCGGCGCCGTCGTCCGCGAAGAGTTGAAGGATGGCAACGCCGAACAAGGGAGGAAGATGTGCCAGTTCGACGGAAAAAAACCGGTCTTGCTGGCGATGGGCGGCAGCTTAGGCTCGAAAAAAATTAACGACGCCTTGCGCGCCAACCTATCGACGCTTCTTGCCGAATTTGACATCATCCACATTTGCGGCAAAGGAAACATCGACCCGAGCCTCGCAGGCCAAAAAGGATACAAACAGTTCGAATACGTCAACGAAGAGCTGCCCCACTTACTCGCCTTGGCCGACATCGTCGTCTCCCGCGCCGGGGCGAACGCCATTTTCGAACTGCTCTCCTTGCGCAAGCCGATGCTGCTCATCCCGCTCTCGAAAGCGGCAAGCCGCGGCGACCAAATTGCAAACGCTCGTTCGTTTGAAAAAGCAGGCTATGCGGAAGTGCTGATGGAAGAGGATTTAACGAACGAATCGCTGCAAGCCGCCATTCACCGCCTATATGAAAACAAAGACCGCTACCAAAAAAACATGGAGAAAGCCGGCGCAAGCGATCCGCTGCAAACGCTGCTTGCAATCATTCAAGACACCGCCCGTTTGTAAAAACAGGCGATGCCCGATGCGGCCAACCACGGCCGTTTTTCGGCATCGCCTCGTTTTGTTTTCATCACCACACAACGAGCCTTCTCTCCTTTACACCGGCTCAAGCCGATAACGGTTGATACGGAACACATGGTCGCACAAGAGATCGATATCTTCATGATGTTGTACTGGAATTGTGATGCTGGCTCAGTCTTAGCACTCAGCTAGCACTACGGGTTATTTTTATTCAAATTTTTTCTCTTTCCATTTCCTTCCCCCAACCAGAAAACCGCCCGGCGGAACAACCCCGCCAGGCGGCACGACTAGAAGTATAAGAAATAAATGACAACGGCCAGCACGATCCGATACACCGCAAACGGCACGAGGCGGATGCGGTTGATGAGCTCAAGGAAAAAGCGGATCGCGAGCAAGGCGAAGACAAAGGCGCTAAAAAAACCGGCGATGAAAAACGGGATATCGGCGGCGGTGACATATTGCCAGTTTTTCAACAGCGACAGCCCGCTCGCCCCAGCCATGATCGGAACAGCCATAATGAACGTGAAATCGGCGGCGGCGCGATGGCTCATGCCGACAAGCACCCCGCCAGAGATCGTCGAGCCGGAGCGGGAAAAGCCGGGCCACAAGGATAAACATTGCATCAAACCAACAAAAAACGCCTGCTTGTACGTAATTTGGTCGACCGTCTGCGTCCGCGCGGCTTTTTTGGCGAATTTGTCGGCGGCGATCATCAACAACGCGCCGAGCACAAGGCCGATCAGCACCGTTTTTGTCGAAAACAAATGTTCATCGATGTAATCTTCAAACAAGACGCCGAGCACCCCAGCCGGCAGCAGGCCAATGATGACGTGAATGAGGTTAAGGCGCGGATGTCCGCCCGGATGGCGGCCGCGAACGCCAAGCAAGTCGAGAAATCGGTCTTTAAACACGACCACAGCGGCTAAAATCGAGCCGAGCTGAATGACGACTTTAAATGTATTCGCCGCGTACTTGCCTAAAAACTCTGTGGATTTCAGCCAAAGATCGTCGACAATAATCATATGGCCGGTCGAGGAAACAGGGGCGAACTCGGTCAGCCCTTCGACCATCCCTAAAATGATCGCCTTCCATAATTCCATCCAGTGCATGTCCTTCCATCCTTTCTGCGCGGGGTCGTCCTTTCTATACATATGGGCCAAGCGGGTGGAATAACACTCCGCTTTTGGCCGCGCCTGCTCTATTGTACTACAAATCTTTGTCTTGTACTACCCGCGCTTTTTCTAGGCAGCGACCTTGTTTTCGAGACAGAATCATCGACTTCCTGTTGCTAGTCAATGGGACGGGCCGGACGCTTCCCCTAACTCCCCGCGCCGCTCTAAGTAATGATACAAAGCGCCGAGCAAGTTCGCATCGTTTTTGAATTGGCACGTCTCCACCACTGGCTGGACTTTGGCAATTGGAACGAGCGACAATAACACCGAAAGCCGCTTGTTGATTTCGTCGACGAAATCGGGGCGGCTGCTAATGGCCCCGCCCAAAATGATTTTTTCCGGGTCGTATGCGTACTGCAAGTTAAAAATCCCTTGGGCCAATGAAAAATAAAACCGGTCAATGGCCTTTTGCGCGGCTTCATCGCCTCTCTCGGCCAACGCAAATACTTTTTCTCCGTCCAGCTCCCTCTCCGGCATCCCCTTTTCCTCAGCCGCCATCCGGATCAGCGCACTTGTCGCCGCCAGTTCGCTCCATGTTTTGCATTCGATCCTTCCGTTCCCATAGCGGACATCCATCAACATATAGCCAAATTCCCCGCCGTGCAAATGCGCCCCTTTATGGATGCGTCCGTCTTTCACGATCG
This sequence comes from [Bacillus] caldolyticus, assembly GCF_003595605.1. NCBI lineage: Bacteria > Bacillati > Bacillota > Bacilli > Caryophanales > Anoxybacillaceae > Geobacillus > [Bacillus] caldolyticus. The sequence goes on from NZ_CP025074.1 coordinate 1,788,213, forward strand.
CCCCGCCAATGCCGGTGCCGACAATGACAAAGGCGATGTCGCGGCAGTGCCGCCCCGCTCCTTTCCATAATTCACCGAGCGCTGCGCAGTTCGCGTCATTTTCCAGTTCCACCGGCAGGCCCGTCGCTCCGCCGAATACTTCTTTAAAGTTTGGGCCGTGAATGCACGGCAATGCGCTGCTTCCGCCGATGATGCCAAGATCGCTGTCAACGCTTCCTGCGGAACTGATCGCGATGCCGGAAAGTTCATAGTTCGCCTGCGCCTGGCGGACGGCGTTAAGCAAGTCATCGCGAAATTGATGAAAGTCATGCCGCTCCGAACGGTAACGCCCCTTTTCGAAAAAGTCGCCATGCTCGTTCATGACGGCATGTTTGACATATGTGCCGCCAATATCAAAAACGATATAGTAACGCACCGATGACGCCTCCTTCGTTTATGATCTTTCCTCTCTTCTAGCTCCATTAGGCTTAGCTGTTTCTCCGCTTTTATGTATTCGCCGTCGGTCCATCCGCTCCTCCCCGCTGCAAGGAAAGAGGCCGCCCCGTTAGGCGGGGGCGGCTCGCCATCATCATCGTTCATATCCCATTGACAACGCCTTTTGCGCATTGCGAACATCGTTGTGAAGGAGCTGGACAAGATCGTACGCTGGATAATAACTGCGTTCATACATATAGTTGAACGCTTTTTCGTGCGTGTCAATGGCTTTGAGCAGATGTTTGACAAACGTTTTGCGCAGCACCGGCGTCGCCGCCTCGGTAATGGCAGCAGCATAATTGCGCACTGCCGTTTTTGAAAAGCCAAGCAAGTCGCCAGCGTGCAAGGCGCGGTCGCCATCATCATGGTCGCGGCTTTCTTCCATCATAGGTGCCGCCGGAATGAAGGCAAGCAGCTCGCGCAAATTCGTTTCCAGCCCTTGAATCGTCTCAAGGTACAATCCTTTTAATTCAGGACAGTCGATTTTGCCGACCGCCTTTTTCATTTTTATGAGCCCGTTTGCTTGAAAAGCGATCAGTTCATGCAACTCCAACGTTTCATGCCAAGCCAAATGGCGATGACCGTACGTATCATTCATTTTGTTTCCTCCTTGTCCTGAATCCGTGACAAAACATCTTTACAATGGATGCAAACCGTTGATACGATAAGGGAAAACGACGTTGACGATTCTTCATCAAGTAGGTGAATGTGATGAAAGATTTCCCGATTCGGTTTGTATTGACAGATGAAGCGATTACTCCAAGTGCTGGGCTTGCTCTCGTGGGCTACTTACTGCACCAAACGAAACTGGATAAACGAGTAAACGCCCTTCGGCTCCCAACGGTTCGTCGAGATGTGCACATTTCCCATAGCGATGTCATTCGCTCGATGATCGGCTTGCTTGCCACAGGAAAAACGGATTTTGATCATATCGAAGCGTATCGTCAGGACGATATCTTTTCGACATCAATGGGCATTCGGCACGTACCTTCCTCCCCAACGTTGCGACAGCGTCTCGATCAGCTCGCTTGTCTTCCGATGACCGAAACCATCATTTGGGAGGAATCGATGCGTCTGTTGGTTCGACAACACGCTACCTTGTCCCCTTGTTGGGCGAAAGGGAAAACGACATGGCTTCCCCTTGATATAGATGCTTCCCCATTTGACAACTCCGATACGAAGAAAGAAGGAGTGAGTCGAACGTATAAAGGATTTGACGGTTTTACGCCGTTGTTTGCGTACGCAGGGAAGGAAGGGTATATCGTTCATGCCGAGCTGCGTCCAGGGAAACAACATGTACAAGACAACATGCCTTCGTTTTTAACTACCGCCATCCATCGAGCTCGTCCGCTGACCTCGTCTCGTCTGCTTGTCCGCATGGATGCAGGAAACGATGCGGAAGCGAATGTGCACGTATGTCTAAAGGAAGACGTGGACTTTGTCATCAAGCGAAACTTACGCCGAGAATCGAAAGCGCTTTGGTTCCAGATCGCTTCGCAAAAGGGCAGACGCATCGATGATGGACAAACCGAAGGAGTACAAACGTATGAGTTATGCCTTCCACAGACCGCAGCAATTGATGGACACACGTATACGTACGTTCAAGTCACCCAAGTGACGGAACGAACGATGGAACGAAATGGACAGCTGATGCTCGTTCCTAATTACGAAGTCGAAAGCTACTGGGTGCGCCTCGAAGGATACGAGCATGTTCGAATGAGTGATGTGCTCGCATTGTATCACGATCATGCGACATGCGAACAGTTTCATAGCGAACTGAAAAGCGACTTAGATTTAGAGCGGCTTCCATCAGGGAAGATGAAAACGAATGCGCTCGTGTTGGTCATGGGAGCATTCGTGTACAACCTTCTTCGTCTGATTGGACAAGATCTATTAAGCGATCCGAGACATCCATTACATCATAAAGTGAAACGCCGTCGCATCAAGACGATTATTCAGACGGTGATCACGATGGCAGGTCGACTCGTCCGCCGATCACGACAGATCTGGATGAAACTGACGCGAAGGAGTGGCTATAGCGAGCCCCTTCTGAACATTTACATAAAATGGAGAGAAGGAGCATAACGAACGATTGTTCGCAATTCTGTACTCATCCTAACCCTCTGTCCTTTTTTGTTTTTTCTTTGGTTTATATACCTAAAAAAGATATTTATTTCATTTCTGAGAGTGAAGATGACATCTGTTTTAAACATAAAAAGGGAATGGTGGATCACACATCCATAAAACCAGCAAAAAAGTCAAAGTCGATGTCAATCCATCACGGATTCAGGTCCTTGTTTTATTTTTCCATTTATTGTATATGCCCACTAAGGAGAAACGGTCACCGTTGTACAAGACATCCGCATCAGCAAAAAAGCGCTTCGCGAAATGCGAAGCACCTTCCATATCATCATTACAGCCAATCTCCCCCATCAAATCCATCGCCGCCATCAAACCAATCATCCACGTCCAACCCGTCAGCGACATCATCGATCACATCGTCAAGCAACTCTTCCGCCACCATTCCCGCCAGCATCCCGGCCGCAAACCCACCAATGGCACCAGCCCACCCGTGTCCGCCATGATGCGAATGATGGACGGGTGGATAATGGCCTACTGGATGGCTATAGATTGGCGAATGCGGCGTTGCCAATGGATGCCCGCTCAGCTGGCCGAACGCCCCGGCCGCCCGCACCGCCTCTTCAATGGCTTCTCGAAGCAGACGGGCTGCCGTCGCCGAATCGCGAAGCTGTTCATGAGTAATCAACAGCTCCCGTTTCATTTCGCGTTCCCCGCCAAAGCCGTGGCGGACGTCGATCTCCATATACAAACGCACCCCTTCTCCCTCGACAAGGGCAAAAAACTCGACTTCTTGGACGATCCCTTGAAATTCGCTCGTCGGGAAGAACGCAAATTCCTGGCCATGCGGCGTAATGCTTCCGGATGTCGCTTTCTCCCGGAATCCCAGGGCGGCCAAAGCGGAAAACACTTGCTCCAAGGCCGTCGGCGGCAAAATGTGAATGGCGTCTTGGTCATATGCATCCGCCCCATCGGCAATATCGAGCCGGGTGACGAACGTATAACGGACCGTTGGGCGGCTGATCGGCAAATGGAGCGGCAGTGCGTACGAAAACGGGAGCACTTTCCGCTCACCGGGCTGAATCGTAAACGAGGAAGCGACCGGGATCACCGCTGCGGTTCGGCGATATGCCTTTCCTTCCGCGTGCACCTCCAATTGCAATACGACATCTAGGTTCCGAATGTGTTGGGCGACCGAACCACCTTCCAGCAAAAATTCCCCTTCCAACGTTTCACCAAGGCGCACATGAGGGCGATGCAGCACGAGATCCACTTTGGCAGCGCCAATGCCGAATTTCGATAAAAACTTTTTCCACATCGGACCTCTCTCCTTTTTCATCAACCTATTTTCACATTTGAATTACGAACGAGCCGCCAAAATGGTGTCACCGAAATAATTTGATCAACCCTAGGACAATCAACACAACCCCAGGCAGCATTGTCGCCTTTTTCATGATTCCCGTTTTCGACACCATGTACCCCAACGATAAGCCGACTCGGATGAACATGAGAGTAAATACGCCAACCAACAGGGAAAACGAAAGCGGCGGGAAATGCAAAAGCGACGAACTGATCCCGGCGCCAAATGAATCCATCGACAAAGCGATCCCGATCAACAACGCTTCTTTTTGGCTGATCGTGCCTGAACGATCAAGATCCCCAAGTTCAGGCCGTTTCAATACTTGAACAGCGCCGCTGAATCGGTTAGCCTCCCCTGTTCCATCACATTCCATAGAGGAATCGCTTCCGTCTCCCTTTGGCTTATAGACGTTATAAATCGCCCAACCGCCAAGCGCCATGAGAATGACCGAAGCAAGCCCTCTCTCAACTTGCAATGGCAAAACAAGCGCCAACAGACGGCCGATGTTCATAGACACAAACACCATCATTCCAGACATGCATGCAATAAGCGCCAACGAAAAGCAGGAAAAACGGACACCACCCATTCCATACGTAATGCCTACGCTCAAGCTGTCCATGCTCACGCTGAAAGCGAGCAAAATCATGGACACCCATAACCACATAGGAATCCCCCCTGCGGTACGATATGCAATTTCGTACGGAGAGGGGACTTTTTTGCCATTCGACACGCATCGATTTCCGGGGAAATGTTTCCCCTTTTCTCGACATTATTCCCGCAAATGATACGGCAGCGTCGCAATGACAACATCTTTTTTCATGATCAAGAAAAAGCGCAAGATGATGGCTGTTTGGTTATGCAAAAATGTATGCCACCATTTTTTCACGATAAATTGCGGCAAGAGCACCGTCACCGGCGCGCGGTCTGCTTCTTTTTCCGCTTTCGTGATGTATTCTAACAATGGCGACAAAATGGTTCGGTACGGTGAATAGATGACTTTCAACGGAATGTCCGGATAAAACTTCTCCCACTTTTGCCGCAGCTTTTGTTCGTCTTTTTCGTCGAAAGTAATCGACAGTGCCGTAATGTCATCGGAAATGCTGCGAGCGTACTGAACGGATTGCGCGACCACTTTGCTGACGCCGGAAAATCGATCATGAGCGCCGCCCCGGCCACTAAACTAATTTTCGTCCCCAAGTGGTCGCGGGCAACGACATACGCTCCGCCGCCAGATGGAAACGCATAAATGATTTGCCGATACGACAACGTTACTAACAACAGCAGTACTAAAATCGCCACCGCGATCGGCAGCGAATAGAAAAAGACGCTTGTCCCTAATAAAGCAAGCACAAGCAGAATTTCTTCCGTCGCGTAAGCCACCGATGACAGGGCATCGGAAGAAAAAACGGCCAATGCCTTCCATTTGGGTAATTTTTCATGCTTCAACCGTTTCGTTTCCATCGGTTTCCCAATCAACAAACGTTTTAACGAAGCCATGCTTCCGTTCCTCCCAAAAGCATAAGAGTTGACTCATCGATTCAAAAGAAAAAACCGCTGAGGACGCACTCAACGGCTACAAATGTTCTAAAGCCATACTCGTCCCTCCCCAAAGCGCTTGCGAGGTTAGCTGTCGGGTTCGGGCTTGGAGAGATGCCCGTCCTTTCGGATTCACCCCTAGCAACGAGCGTTGCAACGATTGGGTCCCCCGCTCCATGCCGGATTCAGCGCATCGAATCAAGTGATTGTTGCTTCCATATGTTACCCCTTTTCTTGTCCCTCCGCCAACCTTGAAAAAGGAGGAAAACAGCGAGTTTTTAGGCTTTTGGGCTTATTTTTTCTTTATTATTTCCCCTTCGCTCACGCTCCCGACATTTTTCTGTTTTTCACTCATCCCGAGTTCGACAGCGACTAGGCAAACAAAATCCCTCTGATCCTTTGATACAAAAGGGATCAGAGGGATTTGGGCATACTTTAGGCGTGTATCTAGGGGCGAGGATGGATGCCTAGAATCTTCGGAGGAGGCTCCATCCCTAGAGCCGCAAAGAGTTGAGCCTGTTTGGCCGTCAGTTCGGTTCGTTGATAAAGGTCGCCGTTTTTTGAAGAAAAATGTCCAAGCATGAGACGCTCGCATTCGTCTCTTACTTTCGGCCACGATTCATGAGTTCGGATCTCCACGATCCGAACCAGCAAGAGAGCCAGCCAACTGAGCAGCACATGCGCCCGGATACGGTCTTCCAAGCGATGATACATGGGGCGCAGCTCGAGTGTTGATTTCAACGTCCGAAAGGCCTGCTCGATATCCACCAGTTGCTTATACCCGAGCGCGACATCCTCGGCAGACAAGGTGTCATCGGAGGTTCGGATGAGATATTTGCCATCGTACTTTTCCGCTTCACGAACCGCTTGCTTGTCGATGCGAAGCGTTCCATCCTTCAATTGACGCAAGTATTTTCCGTAGGACGGATGGGAACGCAGCCGGCAGGTGGCCTTATGATGGGCTTCGTTGGGGAGTTGTCGAAGCCCTTCCAACTCTTCTTTCAGCGATTCGAGCAGCGTTTCCCGCTCCTTGCGTTGGCGTTCGGCTTCGCTGGGATTGTACACGAGAACATAGCGCTGACGCGCTTCTCCGTCGCCCACGATGATTTCTTTGATATGCAAGTTCTCGCGAACTTGTTGGTAGCGCCCGCGACGGTTTAGGGCCTCTTCGACGGCGGCTTTGCCGGACCGCATTTTTTCGCCGACAATGTAGTGTCCCCCGGCCTGTTGCAAGATTCGCAAATTCTCTTCAGACGAAAATCCGCGGTCCATCACGCTGATCACACGCCCAAGCTTCCAGCCAATCAAGTCTTGTTTCACCTGTTTGATGACCGTCATATCCATCGTATTGCCAGGCCATACCCAAGCGCGAATGGGGACTCCTTCCCGGGTAACGGCCAGTCCAATGACGATTTGGACCAAATCGGGACGCTTATCTTTGGAAAACCCCTGCTTTCGAAGCGATTCTCCTTCTGGTGTTTCGGATGGATCCACTTCGAAGTACGACGAAGTCGTATCAAAGTAAATCAAATCGACTTCCAGGTTCAATAAATCGGCCACGGCATGGAACACTTGGCGTTCCAATTCCGGCTGCACGGCCAGCAGCTCATCCATCGCCCGGTACAACTGGTGGCTGGCGACTTGGGGAAGATGAGGGATATGCACGTCTTTCTCCACCCACTCCTCCATCGCCAACTTGCTTGACGGATGAAGGGCACGATTCGCCACCATGGCAAAAATCAGCCGTTCCAACGGAATCTGATGATGTCGGGAGGCAAACAAGGAGTGGAGAATCTCTCCCAATCCCAGTTGTCTCCAGAGCTGATCCAAAAGCCAAGCGCCACCAAGGCGTTTGCTTGATTGAAACTGAAAGTCATCCGACACTTCTCCTGTCAACGTCTCGATTTCCCAAGCCTGCTCAGGAGAAAGGAATCGCGAAATGCTTTTGGCCAGACGCTCCAAGACAGCGCGATCCACCTCGTCTTCGCGCCCAAACGAATAAATCACCTTCGCTTTCGCATATTTGGCCTTCGGATCCCATTCGTTGTGAGCAAGCTGGAGATACGCCACGGTCGTTCCATCTTTGTTTTTGCGTGTTACTCGCCGTATGTACATGCCTATATTATAAACGATATTGGGCTTTTTTAAAAGGATAAATTGTCAAGTCGTGTGCCTATGAAATTAAGCGTTTTTTTCTAGGATCCGTATCGCGAAATCCTTGATATAACAGCATTTTGGCCATTTTCATTTGCCTAAAATGGCCTCAAAACTGTCGAACTCGGGCTCATCCAATCATCATTTTCCCTTTCGGATAGCGGAACGGATCGGGCTGACGGCGCAGCGTGACCGCGTACGCGATCGTCAACGGGCCGACGCGGCCGGCAAACATCGTCAAGGCAATGATCACCTTTCCGAGCGGAGACAACTCCGGAGTCAGTCCCATCGACAGCCCGACGGTTCCAAACGCCGACGTCGCTTCGAATAAAATCATGAGAAAGTCTTTTCCGCGCTCGGTGATCGTCAGCACCATCGTCACAAACATGACGATAAACAGCCCGCTCATTGTCACGGTCAGCGACTTGTACACCGTATCGTACACGATCCGTTTCCGAAATAAAATGACATCCTCTTTCCCGCGGATTTGCGACCAAACCGCGCCGAGCAACGTCGTAAAGGTCGTTGTTTTGATTCCTCCGCCCGTCGAACCCGGGGAAGCGCCGACAAACATGAGAAACACGATCAAAAACAGCGTCGGTTGCGTCAAATCCGGGATGTTAAGCGTATTCGAGCCCGCCGTTCTCGGAGTGACCGCTTGGTAAAACGCGGACAAAAACTTGCCTGAGAGCGACAGCGGCCCCATCGTCTTCGGATTGTTCCACTCCAGCAGCAATATCAGCGCCATGCTGGCCAACACCAGCCATGCCGTCGTGATCACCACCACCTTCGTATGAAGAGACAGCCGCCGTGTTTGCCGGTACTCATACACTTCATTCATGACAATAAATCCGATGCCGCCCAGTATAATTAAAATCGGCACGACAAGGCTCACGACCGGATCTTCCACATAGCCGGTCAAACTGCGAAACTCGCCCATCAAGTCAAAGCCGGCGTTGTTAAAGTTGGAAATCGCATGAAAGAACCCAAAGTACACGGCTTTCCAAAACGGCATATCGAACGAGAAACGAATCGCCAACAGCAATCCGCCGATGCCCTCAATGACGACGGTAAAAACGAGAATGCGTTTCACGAGCCGAACAATCCCTTCGATGCTCAGCTGATTGAGCGCCTCTTGCAGCAACAACCGCTCTTTCAAGGAAATCCGCTTGCCGAGCAAAAAGGCAAACAACGTAGCAAATGTCATAAATCCAAGCCCGCCCACTTGGATCAGCGCTAAAATGACCAGCTGGCCGAACAACGTGAACGTCGTCCCGGTGTCGACGACGACAAGTCCGGTTACGCACGTCGCGGAAGTCGCTGTAAACAAGGCGTCTAAAAACGGAAGTCCTTTTCCGTCAACGGTCGCCGTCGGCAGCATCAACAAGAAAGCTCCAACCAAAATAATCAAGGCAAAGCCGGACACTAATACTTTCGGCGGATCGAAAAATTTACGGTTCGCATTCAAAGCCCCATCCCTTCCCCCTCTCTCACATAATCGCCTCTTTATAGTTGTGGATGATGCATAGAAAAAATATACCAAAAACAAGCCGATTCCGGTACAGCCAACAATTTTTATCATAACGACTTATTTGTGTAATAAAATGGGTAAAGGGCATGGCCACGTGCATCGGGATGTTTTCAAAAGAGCGGTTGAAACCTTTTCGATTTCCATTCGTCTATATGAGTGGCAGTCCATCGCCATACAGGGAAACGGGGCAGCAAGGAAGGGGGCATCCGTCAATCCTTAAAAAACATTCCATTGACTTTTGGCAGCAGACGTATTATGCTACTTGACATGGAGACGTTCCGATGTAAAATCATGTAAGAATAAAACGTTTGTTGCTGTGGGCAACGGTTGTTGATATAAACATAGAAACATCGTTAAGAATACGAGGCAAAGGAGGAGAAGAGGACGTGAAGGCAATTTGGGAAAAATGGTTGAAAAAATGTCGTTCTCTCCCTAACCAATACATCGGCTTTTTTATTTTTGCCGTGCTCTTATTTTGGTTGAAGACGTACGCCGCCTATTTAGCGGAATTTAACCTTGGCATCAGCAACTCCATGCAGGAGTTTTTATTGTTCATCAACCCGATCAGCTCGGCGGTATTCTTCCTTGGGTTGGCGCTGTTGGCCAAGGAAACGCGTGTGTACAAATGGCTCATTATTATTAATTTCGTTTTATCGTTCATTCTATACGCCAATATCGTTTATTATCGTTTTTTCAGCGATTTTATTACATTCCCGACGTTGACGCAAACGAAAAACTTCGGCGATCTCGGCAGAAGCATTTGGGAGTTGCTCCGCTGGTATGACGTGTTCTATTTCTTGGATACGATCATTTTGGCGGTGATCGTTTTCTCGAAGCGATTCTCGCTCCCGGAAGTGCAGGCCGGCCGATTCAAAAAAGGCGCCATTTTCGCTTCGGCCATTCTGATGTTCAGCATCAACTTGGCGCTCGCTGAGACCGACCGCCCGCAGCTCTTGACAAGAACGTTCGACCGCAACTATATCGTCAAATATTTAGGCGTGTACAACTATTTGATTTACGATGCGTTCCAAAGCATGAAATCATCGACGCAGCGGGCGTTCGCAAACAAAAGCGACATCACGACTGTGCTGAACTATGTGCAGGCGACGTATGCCAAACCGAACCCGAAATATTTCGGCGTGGCGAAAGGGAAAAACGTCATTTACATTCATTTAGAGTCGCTGCAAAACTTTGTGATTAACTATAAGTTGAACGGTGAAGAAGTCACCCCGTTCTTAAACTCGCTCACCCGCGATCCGAACACGTTCTATTTCGATAACTTCTTCCATCAAACAGGACAAGGGAAAACGTCGGATGCGGAGTTTATGCTCGAAAACTCGCTGTTTGGCTTGCCGCAAGGCGCTGTCTTTACGACGAAAGGACAAAACACGTATCAGGCGGCTCCGGCCATTTTGCACCAATACGGCTATACAAGCGCCGTCTTCCACGGCAACTACAAAACGTTCTGGAACCGCGATGAAATTTACAAGTCGTTCGGCTTTGACCATTTCTTTGACGCCAGCTACTACGATATGAACGACGAGGACGTCTTGAACTACGGTCTGAAAGATAAACCGTTCTTCCGGGAGTCGATCCCGCTATTAGAAACATTGAAAGAACCGTTCTATGTGAAATTTATTACGCTGTCGAATCATTTCCCATACCCGATCAGCGAGGAGGATGCGACGATCCCGCCGGCGACGACAGGCGACGGCTCGGTCGACCGTTATTTCCAAACGGCACGCTATTTGGATGAAGCAGTGAAAGAGTTCTTTGACTACTTGAAAAAATCGGGTCTGTACGACCGCTCGGTCATCATTTTGTACGGCGACCATTACGGCATTTCGGAAAATCATAACAAAGCCATGGCGCAAATTTTAGGAAAAGAAATTACGCCGTATGAACATGCGCAATTGCAGCGGGTGCCGCTGTTCATCCACGTGCCGGGCATAAAAGGCGGCGTCATGCACGAGTTTGGCGGCCAAATCGATTTGTTGCCGACGGTCTTGCACCTGCTGGGCATTGATACAAAAAATTACGTCCATTTTGGAACGGATTTGCTGTCACCTGAACATCAAGAAATCGTTCCGTTCCGCAACGGCGACTTTGTCACGCCGAAGGTGACAGCGGTCAACGGCAAGTACTATGACACGAAAACAGGCGAACCTCTTGAAAGCACGCCGGAAATTCAGCGGCTCGAACAAATCGTCCGTACGAAGCTTGACCTATCGGATAAAGTCGTCTACGGCGATTTGCTCCGGTTCTATACACCGAAAGGCTTCAAGCCGGTCGATCCGTCAAAATATGATTACAATAACCGTGAAGAGGGAAGCGATCAATGATCGCCTCCCTCTTTTTTCTAGCGCTGCAGCAGTTGCTCAATGGCCCGCTTCGCATTCACGTAACCCGCCCCATATACGTTCGGGTCGCGCCCTTTCCACAAATCGGCGCCGTCTTTTAACGCCTGCTTGATTTCATCCGGCGTTGCATTTGGTTTGGCCTGAAGCATCAACGCGACAATGCCGGCGCAAATCGGCGTCGCCATCGATGTACCGGACATCGATATATAATGGTCACCGACCCGGCTTTGCTTATTCATCTTGTCAAGAAATGAACGCGGGGCGCGAAGCGATATAATGTTGACCCCGGGAACGACGAGATCCGGTTTTGTCACCCCATACTCGGTCGGCCCTCGGCTCGAAAACGACGCCACCTCATCGTCGGCGCGCGTTGCCGCCGTATCATGATCGTCAAGAGCACCGACGGTAATGATGCGGTCGCTAATGCCCGGGCTTGAAATCGTCCCATAATTCGGCCCTTCATTCCCTGCCGCCGCACAGACGACAATGCCCTGCTCCCACGCCCGCTCCGCGACTTGCACGAGCGGATCATCATTTTCTATCGGAAACGGCTGCGGCTCCCCTCCAAGCGATAAGGAAATAATATGGATTCGCTTGGCCGAGTTTTTCTTATTGTAATCAATGCACCACTCAATGCCGCGTATGATCGTCTCGAGCGTCCCGCTTCCCGAACGGTCGAGCACCTTAACGCCGATAAGGTTTGCCTCGTACGCCGGTCCAGCATACAGCCCATCGGACATGCGCCCGTTCCCAGCGGCATCACCAGCGCAGTGCGTACCGTGTCCGTTGTCATCATACGGGGTTGTGCGCCCATTGACAAAATCGACAAAGGCAGCAATCCTCCCCTCCAAATCCGGGTGCGGGTAAATGCCTGTGTCGACAATGGCGATCGTCACTCCTTTTCCGCTTAACTCCGTTCCGTTGACAGCCACATGTTTGGCATTGGCCGATGGGACTGCATTGTTTAACAGCGCCTTGACCTGCCGATTGAGGTACACTTTTTTCACTTTCGGATGCTCGAGCAGCTGCTCAATCGCTGCCGGCGTCACCCGTGCGCTGTAGAAGGGAACATGGCGAAAATGGTGGCGTACTTTCATACGGAAATGATCGCGTTCCGCCTTGGCCACTGCCTCCATCCCTTCAGCATTTTCGACTTCAATCAAGACGGAAAGCGTCCGCCATTTCCTCAGCCATCGCTCCACCCAACGATGGAAAATGCACGGCATGCGCATCATGGGCTTATACATATTGACAAGCGCATGACGAAGCGGACGGTCAAGCCGCGCTGCATGGCGGCGAGCGAGCTGCACGATCGAATAGGTGAACACATTCTTCCCCTCCTTGCGTGTTTCGCTATACTCATATGAGGGAAAGATCGCGAAAGAAGCGGCGAGCTCACCAAGACAAACAAACAAAAAGCTCGCCCAGCGAAAACTAGGCAAGCCTTTCTTATTTACATTCCAATCCGCTCCAACACAATGTATTTTGCTTTTCCTAAATAACGCTCCACTTGGCGCAGCACATTTTCCTTCTCCGCAAATGCCCCGACTTGCGTCCCATCCACGATGACGCGCGTCAAATCACTCCCACTTGGCGCCTGTCCCCCTCCTTCGTCCGGCCTGCTTGGCGGAGGATCGTTCGGAGCATTCGGTTTCTTCCGCAGCCCAAGCGCCCGCTCCAACCCGTTCACATGCCCGCGGGCGACCATGCGCAAAAAACGGGTATCATTCAGTTTTCCTGCATCCTCTTCCCGGTCAATAAACCCGTTCTCCGTGAGCACGGCTGGCATCGCGGTCTCCCGCAGCACATGAAAATTCGCTTTCTTTTTCCCACGATCGCGAAATCCCGTAGCTTTGACGACTTCTTCATGAATGGCATCACGAATGCGGGCTGTTGCCGAATCGTCATCGAGCCGATTATAAATATAATCTTCATACCCCGTGCCGCCGCCAGCATTCACGTGAATCGCGACGTATACATCCGCCCCCCATTGATTGGCCCGGTCCGTCCGCTCATCAAGTGACACCGTTTCATCTTTTGTTCGGCTTAGCTGCACGGAAACTCCTTCATACTCATTTTGCAGCAGACGATTGATTTCGAGAGCAATAAACAACGTAATGTCTTTTTCCAACAACCCGTTGCCGACCGCGCCAGTATCGTTCCCACCATGCCCTGGATCGAGAAAAATTTTGACCATCTTTCTTCTCCTTTCACATTCTTCGTCGTTTAGGAATATAGCACTATTAGCATAAGCGTGGCACTCCAAAATGCCATAGATACTTCCCCAGGGCCAACAAATAAGGCGCAGTCAAAAAGAACGACTGCACCTGACATTCCCGCTGATCGACTTGTTCGATATGATGAAAGCCCCCACACAGCCATACAAGAAAACATAGACCGCTGGGCATTATACAAACTGTCCACTCTGTTGGCTTCGGCTAAACTTGTAAACAGCCAGAAGGAAAAAGGTCAGCGCAAAGGCGAGAAGAATCAACAGATGCCAATACAAACTTCCGAAAGAGCGCCCCTCCTGCAGCTTTACCAAAAAATCGAGCGCCCACCGTTGCGGTATAAAATATGCCGCTTTTTGCAAAAATTTCGGCATCAGCTCGACCGGCCAAAAACAGCCGGCCAGCATACATGTCGGCACGGTAATCAATGGCTGCAGCGCCCCGGCGGAAGCAGAGCTGTTCGCAAACATCACTGTAATCAAAGACAAGCCGATCGCGGATAAAGAGAAAAGCAGGAGCACCAGGGCCATTTGCCACATCGAAATATTAGGATCAATATGAAAGATGTTCTTCATTGCCACGATTGTCACGATGATTTGTGCCGTCATAATCAACAAATTCACCACGATATTCGATAACACATACGTTCTCGCCTGAATCGGTGTTGTCAATAAACGAGAATAGGTGCGCTCTTCTTTTTCTTTGATGATGATCTCAGTCAAATTCCCCGCTGACATCAACATAATCATGACCAAATAACCGATCGTTTGATACGTGACCCCTTTTTGTTTGGCTGTGTCGGGCAGCGAGTGAACGGACAGGCGGAACGGCGCTTGTTGATACCGTTCATACATCTTCCAAAAGAGATCACGATCCCCATTGGCCAATCGCCCCAATGTCGCCAGATGATCGATGTATTCATGCAAGTACGACTTGATGAACATCGTGATTTCCGTTCCCTTGAGCGAGACAAGTTCTATCGGCCGGGGCTGGCCGTGCTGGACGCTTTCGGAAAACCCTTGGCGAAAAATCAGCACGCCATCCATCTTTTGCGAGGTGATTTGCTCATCGACCGCTGATAACTTCACGCTTTTCACGGAGAGATGATCAAGGCTTTTCAGAAAACGGATCGTATCATCGGTAATCCGTCCTTGATCCTCATTGACGATTCCAATGCGAACTTCCTTGACAGGGTTGCCCCCGGCCGCAAACAAAGACAAAAGGATCGCCGCCAACGGAGTTCCAAAATATAACAAAAAATTGATTTTCCGACGGAACGTTCGCTTTAACGTATATCTCACCAACCAGATGACGTCATTCACCTTATAATCCCTCCCGTCTCGCTACAGATGCCACCGCGATCAATAAAAACAACGCCGCTATACCGATATTAAGCAGCATAGTTGGAACGACGCTTGACAAATCGTTCGCATACACGATTTTGAAAATCGTTTCATTCATCCAAGAAAGCGGAGACAAATGGGCATACCATGCTGTTTCATCGATCGGAAAATAAGCGCCGCCGAAAAAGGAAGACAGCTGAATGATGACCATCGCAATCGTTCGCGCCGCTCCTTCCGTCCTTGCCATATAGCTCATCCCTAGACCAAAGCTGATGGCTAAGACCACCTCGGTCAACATAAGCAACCATACGAGACTTACGTGATGCCCCCAATCGGCATGAAACACCCATTTGCTGAACAACATGACGACCGCAACACAAAGAAAATTCGCCGCGACGTTCCCGGCCAGCTTTCCAATAAAAATCTCGCTTTTGCGAACAGGAGCAGCCAAAAGGCGATCAGCCGTCTTCCGCGTTCGCTCCCCCCGCAGCAACGAACTGCCCGGCAATGCGCTGTACAAAGCGATCATCGTCGTCATCGCCACCGCATAATAATCCATGGCTCCCGGTTTGCGCTTGGAATGCAGCGACCGTTCTTGAATATACTCATCATGCACACTTTTATTTGATGGAACAAAACCGGGCTTCACCTCTGAAACGGCCATCGCCAGCTCGTATCGGCCGACAAACGCGGCCATCACCCCCTCAACAAGACTTCCTTTGATCTTGTTGCGTTCATTGGTGTACAACTCCACTCCACGCGGGCCGATCTCGATGTATCCATCCGCTTTTCCTTCCTGCACCGCTTTCGTTCCTTTTATCCGGTCGGATGCCTTTTGAAAATCGATGTGGGCTTTCTTCCCTGCTTGGATCATCGTTTGAATATACGGCGACAACGGCCCTGCTTTTTGATCGTTGTACAAGACGTGTACATCACCGACGGAAATCGTCCAGTGAAACGTGTTGGAAAGGGCTGTTCCTAAGATGAACATCAGTACGATCGGAAACAGCAGCATAAAAAATAGCGTCCGGACATCACGAAAATCGCTTTTGATTTCCTTGGCTGCAATGCGAAAAATATTCAAAAGAAGCACCTCCCTCGCATGATGGCACTCCAAACAGCTAATCCCGCAAATTTCTCCCCGTCAGCGCCAGAAAGACCGTTTCCAAGTTCGGTGATTTGTCTTCAAGCGAACGGATTTCGACACCGTCATTGATCAGGCATTGCACAATTTCGTTTAAATTATTGACACTGATATCCGAACTGATTTTGATCATATTTTCTTCACATTGCACCGCCTTGACCCCGGGAATGTCTTGAAGATGCTGCTTGTTGAGCCGATCCATCCCCCTGATTTCCAGCCAAATATCTTTTGTATCGGTGATAATCGCTTCCAGCTGCTCCTTTGTCCCCTCTGCGATGATCTTTCCATGATCAATGATGGCGATCCGTGTGCAAATCTCCTCCACTTCCTCCATATAGTGGCTTGTATAAATGATCGTGCATCCCATCTCATTGAGCTTTTTCACCGAAGCCAAAATATAATTTCGCGACTGCGGATCGATGCCGACTGTTGGTTCGTCCATAATGATGAGCTTCGGCCGATGGGCAAGAGCGCAGGCGATATTGAGCCTCCGTTTCATTCCCCCTGAGAAATGTTTCGGATAAATTTTGCGCTTATCGCTTAAACCGACAAACTCGAGCGCCTCTTCAACCCGCTGGCGCAACTCCGCGCCGCGCAGTCCATACAACCCGGCAAAAAATTCAACATTCTCATACGCCGTCAAATTTTCATAGATGGCGATTTCTTGAGGCACGATGCCGATCTGTCGTTTGGCAAACTGGCGATGCTTGGCGATGTCCTTGCCGAGAATCTTGATTTCTCCTGCATTCGGGCGCAGCAACCCAGCAATCATATTGATAGTTGTGCTTTTTCCCGCGCCATTGGCTCCGAGGAAGCCAAAAATTTCCCCTTCGGCAACCGTAAGAGACATATGATCGACAGCGATGAAGTCACCAAATTTTTTGGTCACTTGTTTGATCTCTAAAATGTTCATCGTTCCACCTTCTTTCCATGCTTGGTATTATGGATTATAGAAAAAAAGATGAACTCCTGTAAGTGCAGGAATTCATCTCGTTGACATGAGAAAATTCACGATTTACTCATGAATCGGAAGCAACGTCGTGACAGAGAAACCGTTCGTTCCATCGACAATGACCGTGCCATGAACAGAGGCCGCCCGTTCCTCCATGCCGATGATCCCAAGTCCTTTCTTGATCTTGGCCGCACCTTTCCCGTTATCTTTCACTTCCACCTTGATGACTCGATTCAACACGTGAATTTCAACGGCAATGGCCGTGGCCTCAGCGTATTTGCTCGCATTCGTCAACGCTTCGGCAATGTTCTCATAAATCACTTTCCATTGGATTGGTGTAATCACATCCAAATCCCCTTTGCATACGAGCGGAACCGGGAGATGATGTTGGGCGGAAAATTCTTCAATGAATAATTTCACCCGATTCAGCCCGATTTGCTCGAGCGGTGGTTTGATCTGTTTTAATGTCATCCGGATTTGTTCCATGCCTTCTTTGGAAATATGGATGGCGTTTTCCAACAGTTGTTTCGCCTTGTCGCGGTCCGCATCCATCAACCGTTTGGCAGCCTCCATCTGAATGAGCGCTCCAGCGAGCGAGTGGCCGATCTGGTCATGGATGCGCTGCGACAGACGGTTCCGTTCTTCCAACTGCAACGTATATTCCGACTGCTTGATGTATTGATGATATTCGCTGATCCTTCTTGTCAGCCGATGCAAATCGTTGCGCATTTGATCCAAACGATCTTCTTGTTGTTCCATCCGCTCGATGTGCCGCTTGACTGCCGTCACGCTGACAAAACTGAACAATGCCACAAAGCCGTATAATTTCCCCGCCGATGGATCAAGCCAAATCATCGGCGTCAACAACACCGCCCCGATCCCCCAAACTCGGTGGATATACACGGAGGCCAGCTCATACCCATTGAGAGGCAGCAACAACGCCCATAACGGCTCCACAAAGGCGGCGGCTAGAACGAGAAGAGCAACGGAACCAAACGCCGCTCCCCTTTTCCAACTCATATGGCGAACGATCAGGGCAAACAGCTGAAGACAAAAATAGATGAGAGAGACTAGAACAAAGCCCGCTCCCGTTCTCTGTTTCGATGAAATGTAATCGAATGCCGCATAGCCCCATACAATCAGCTTGTAAATGATCAGCAGCGATTCCATAACATCCCCTCAGCCGACTTTTCCCGTCAGATAATAAACGGCAATTTGCGTTCGATGTTGCAGTCCGGTTTTGTCCAAAATCGATGTGATGTAATTGGCCACCGTTCCCTCGGAGAGAAATAGCTGTTTGGCAATCTCTTTATTCGAAAGCCCCTTCGCAATGAGCGCCATAATGTCCAACTCTCGTTCCGTAAACAGGCTTTTATCGATTTTCGGGGCTGCTTCTGTTTCTTCTTTTAAGTTGGACTTAATTTTGTCCATCACAATCTCCTGCATCACCACTTGGCCGTGATAAACCGCTTTGATCGCTTCGCGGATTCGTTCCGGATCGGTATTTTTCAAAAAATATCCTTTTGCACCGTATTGAATGGCGTCTAGAATGTATTCATCATCATCAAACGTCGTCAAGATGAGCGGCTTTGTCTTCGTCTGCTCGCATAGAAGCTTTGTCGCTTCCACTCCATTCATGTTCGGCATGCGCACATCCAATAACGCGACATCAACTTCATGATGTCGACAATATTCCACTGCCTCTTTCCCATCGCCTACAGTCGCGGCGACATCAAACTCGTCATACGTGCTTAAGATGATCCGCAGCCCTTCGCGGACAAAGGGATTGTCATCGGCGATGAGCACTTTTATGCGCGGAACATGGGACGAAGAGTGATGTTCCATCTTTACCCACCCCTTTTCATCATGACACGTGCGATTTTGTGGGATCACACCTGCCCAATACCTTGCGTGCATGATTTTCATGATTTACTTTCATTGTAATGAATAAGGGGGATTTCTTCCATTGCCATTAAGGGAAATGAGCCAAAGCAAGAGGTTTCAGATACAGGCATCGGCATCGCGCCGGAGCATTTGCCTTTTTTGTTCGATCGATTTTACCGCACAGATGAAGCCAGAACGCGAAATCGCGGGGGAACCGGATTGGGTCTTGCCATTGCCAAAGAATTCGTATCGGCTCACGGCGGAACAATCGATGTCCATAGCACCCCTGGCCAAGGGACCACCTTTCGGGTCAAGCTTCCCCGCTGACGATAGAGAAGATGTTTATGGTAAAATGGAAAACAGAATTCCATAACTAGAAGGAGGAAGGGCCATGTCCCGCGCAAAAAAATGGGTGCAATATTTCCTTTCCCACCGCCATGTCACGATGGAACTGATCCACAAAATCGACGAAGCGCATTATGATTACAAACCGACGCCGACCTCGATGACAGCGAAGCAGCTGGCGACGCATATGCTGTTCAGCTTCTACAATTTCGCTAACACGGCAAAACACGGCGATCCATCGCTGTTCCGGCAAAAAATCGAGGAACCGGAGACGAATTTGGCCAAGCTGGCGGAAACGTATACGGAAAAGACGAGGCAGCTCATCGAATCGATGAGCGATGACGACTTCGACCGGACGCTTGATTTAACTGCCATCTTTGGCACACAAATGTCCACAGCTCAGTTCCTGCAATTGGCAATGGACCATGAAATCCACCATAAAGGCCAGCTGTTCGTCTACGTCCGCGGCATGGGGCATACGGACTTGCCGCTGTTTGTGAAACGCGGTTAATCTCCCCCATTTTTGTTTCATCTAACTAAACGAGAAGCTTCTCCGTGAAAATAACAAAAAAAGCCGGCTAAGAAACCCCTAGCCGGCTTTTCCTTTTTGGTTGAGGCGATTTAGTCAATCAAGCAGCTTCCGTCTGCGCACATTCCGCCTTCACCCGCCAACGACCGCAACGGGGAAGCTTGTTGTTCTTCCTCCCATACTTTCTCTAGCGCCCGCCGGAACACGTCAACCGGCTGGGCCCCCGAAATCGCATACTTCCCATTCAGCACGAAAAACGGTACGCCGCGGACGCCCAACGCCGCTGCTTCTTCCTCGTCGCGGCGCACCTCTTCCGTATAACGACCACTTGCCAACACCTCTTCGGCTTCCGCCCGGTCAAGCCCGGTTGCTTCGGCGATCGCAAGCAGCACATCGCGGTCGCTGATTCGCTTTGACTCCGTGAAATACGCATAAAACAGCCGTTCCACCATTTCATTCAACTTCCCTTTTTCCTTGGCATAATGAGCCAAACGGTGGGCGTCAAACGTATTCGTCGGCTTCATCGTCTCAAAGCGGAATGTCAATCCGACCGCTTCCGCCTGCCTGCCGATATCGGCATTGGCCCGCTTCGCTTCCTCGATTGAAATGCCGTATTTGTTAGCAATGATTTCGTGAATCGTCAATGGCGTCTCTTTTTTCGCATTCGGATCCAATTCAAAGCTGCGAAATACAACCTCAACATCTTCTCGGTGCGGAAACTGTTCAAGCGCCTGTTCCAAGCGACGTTTGCCGATATAGCAAAACGGGCAGACAAAATCGGACCATACTTCAATTTTCACGGCCATATCCTCCTCTACTTTTGACGCGCTTCCCCTCCATTGTAGCCCATTGCCGGTCGAATGGCTAACGAAAGGCATGGGGGCGGACCTGCCCGCATACATTGTACTACCATGCTGTTGGGACAAGGAGGAAGAAATCGATGCATTCTCACGAACTAGGCGCCTTTCTATTGCGGATTGTCATCGGATTCATCTTTTTCGCCCATGGGTGGGTGAAATGGCAGCGGGGGCTTGAGGCGGCAACGGATTCGTTTGTTGCTATGGGCCTTCCCGGCTGGCTCGCCTACATCGTGACGATCATAGAGCTTGCTGGAGGCTGGGCGATGATGCTTGGCCTTGGCACACGCCCGATCGCCGCGGCGTTTGCCGTCATCATGGTCGGGGCCATCGCCACGGCGAAAGTCGACGCCGGTTTGCTCGGCAACGGCCGGGAAACGGGCTATGAATTCAATCTCGCCTTGCTCGCTATGTCCGTATATTTGTGGCTGAACGGCAGCCGGCTTTGGTCGTTAGACACGGTCATCGGGCGGCCGCGGGGCTAAGTCGGCACAAAAACGGGTGTCCCTCACAGCGGGACACCTTTTTCTTGCTTAATAAGGCTGGACAAATCTTGTCCTTGCTTGTCGGTACACTGCTTCATCCTTTTTCCACTGTCAGCTTGACGACGCGCTCGCCGATGGCCCGAATCAACTCCGGCGGCATCGGGAAACTGACTGCAGCCGGGTCAGATGCCACCGCTGGAATCGTCGCCGCGAATTGTTCTTCCGTCATCGGATAGTCGGCAAAATCAGCCGGCAGCCCGATGTCATCGCGCAATTGGCGAATTCGCTCAATGGACTTTACCAACAGCGCTTCATTGCCTTGACCGTGATCATAAATGCCAAGCGCTTGAGCCAACAGCTTCGCTTTCGGCAAATACAATTCCGGAATCGCTTCCATCACGACTGGCAAAAAGACGGCGTTCGCCAAGCCATGTGGAATGCGAAACATCGCTCCGTACGCATGGGCGAAATTGTGCACCGGAATGGCGTTTAACGCAAAGCTGAACGCGGTGATGCCAAGCAAGCTCGCATGCAGCATCTCCAAGCGGGCGCGGATGTCCCCGCCGTCACGAACCGCCTCCGGCAAGTAGTCACGAATCAAACGGATCGCCTGCAAGGCGCATGCATCGGTGAGCGCGGTCGCCATCGGCGAGGCGAGCGCTTCAATGGCATGGGTGAGCGCGTCCATGCCGGTAAACGCCGTCACCTTCGAGGGAAGCCCTACCGTTAAATCCGGATCCAAAACGGCCACATCAGCGTTGATAAACGGATTGATGATGTTCGTTTTCAAGCGCAGCTCTTCATTATAAATGACTGCGATCGGCGATACTTCCGACCCCGTGCCGGCCGTCGTCGGGATGGCGATGTGCGGGATCGGCATGAATTGCGCTTGCGGGAACGACTCGTACCGCAGCCCGCCTGGAATCGCCTCTTTAATATCACGCAACCCTTTAAACAGGGCGTATTTCACCCCTTTGGCCGTATCGAGCACGCTGCCGCCGCCGACCGCCAACAAGGCGTCAGCTCCGACAGCGCGCGCATAGCGCACCGCTTCATTGACGCATTCACTTTCCGCATCCTGGCGGATATCCAAAAAGATGCCGACAAGCTCTGGTCCGACTCCATGCGTCGTCAAGTCAAAGAGGCTCGCTACTTTTTCGACAACCCCAGCTTGCTCGAGCCCACGGTCAGAAAGCAATAGCACCCGTTTAGCGCCCAGCCCGCGAAACAAATCCGGCACGAGCGCTCGGGTGTTCGACCCGGTGTAAATTGCCGTGCGCAGCCAAAAGTTCGCTAACGTCGTCATGTTCCTTCATCCCCCTTTACTTTTTCATCATGGTGTGCAGGCGAGAAAACAGCACTTGATACCATTTCCGTTTCCCAAGCTCCGGCACCATTGATGTGTGCACATGCTTCAGCTGCGTGTAAGCATCAAGTGAATATTTGCCCATCTCGCGCCCGATGCCGCTTTGTTTGTAGCCGCCAAACGGCGCGTCATTGCGAAGCATATGCCAGTCATTGATCCAGACGACGCCAGCCTGCAGGCGCCCGGCGATGGCGTACGCCTTGTTGACGTCTCGCGTCCAGACGCCGGCCGCAAGCCCGTAGATCGTGTCGTTGGCCATCGTCACCGCTTCTTCCACGTCATGATAGCGGATGATCGACAACACTGGACCGAAAATCTCTTCTTGGGCGATTTTCATGTCATTCGTGACATTCGAAAAAATCGTCGGCGCGACAAAATGGCCGCCTTCACCGCCCGGTCAACATCATCCGCTGTCGCCTTCGCGACAGTCGCCACCACCTCTCCGGTCGCCGGATTGTATACGTGAAACGTTTCCCCGCTCGTTGCCGGCTGCCATTGGCCGTCAATGAAGAGTGGAAAATGATGCACTTGCACATGAGTGGTCATGACGATTTCTCCCTTCCTTGTTTTCGACTCTCAACCTCTAGCCAACGTTTTCGCTTTCCTCAAGACCGAACAGCTCGTCAAACGGTTTCTCCTGCGCTTTTTTCAACACTTCCATCCTCGTTGCCAGTTGGCGAGCGGTGAAATTCATGATATCGGCATGGTGGTCGGGTCCGAAAATCGAATCGTGGGCCGCTGCTTCCAACCGCTTTGCCTTTTGGTAAAGCCGAAACGGGAACGAATCCTCCTGCAGCCCGCGGCTGCCTGTTGTGACCAACGGCTCGGCACGACGCACGCTCACCACTCCTTTTCCATTTTTCTTGAAATGTCGGCTGGTGTTGTACTTCTGGATAGATGAACGCGGGGACAACCAATCAATGTAAAGGCTTACAAATAGGCTGTTGCGACAATAGGCGGGTTGCTGGCAAAAAGGCAGGTTGTAAAAATGACCAAAATGTTATGAATAGTCAATCATTTTCCCTCATTCTAGCAACCTTCCCTTTCTTTCGTCAACAAAAAGCGAATGACATTTTCCGACAATAACGCTAAAAAAACAGAGGGGGTCACAACAGCATCGAGACCTCCTCTGCCACGGCCGTATATCCGCATCGAGCTGATTTGTTATTCAATCTCTCGCACTCCTCTTGAAAGCCAGCACCTCGTTAGGACAGCACCTACTCCGGTCATGCCCGCACTTTTCCGTATTCTTTCCGCAGTTCGCTCGCAATGATGTTGCGCTGGATTTCCGAGGTACCTTCGTAAATTTTCGTAATGCGGGCATCGCGGAAGTAACGTTCGATCGGGTAGTCTTTCATGTAGCCGAGGCCGCCGTGGATTTGCACGGCCATGTCAGCGATTTTGTTGTACACTTCCGAACCGAACAGCTTGGCGATGGCCGCTTCTTTGACGACGCGCATCTTTTGGTCGACCATCCAGGCGACGCGGTAGACGGTCGAACGCAGCACTTCGATCAACATGCTCATTTCCGCCAGCATATGCTGGATCGCTTGCTGCTCGATAATCGGCTTGCCGAACTGTTCACGCTGTTCGGCGTATTCCATGCAGTATTCCAAGAGGCGGATGCACGAGCCGAGGTTGCGCGCGGCAAGACCAGCACGGCCGTTCGCTAAAATCTTCAAGGCGTTGACATACCCTTCGCCTTCTCTCCCGAGCACGTTTTCGGCCGGCACTTCCAAGTTGTCAAAAAACAGCTCAGCCGAATGCGATCCGCGCAGCCCCATTTTCCGCTCGACTTTTCCGACGATAAAGCCGGGAAAATCTTTTTCTACGATAAAGGACGTGATGCCTTTCGGGCCTTTCGACGGATCGGTGACTGCCATGACGGTAAACACATGGGCGTCGACAGCGTTCGTAATATAATGTTTCGAGCCGTTAATGATGTAGCGGTCGCCTTTGCGGACGGCGGTCGTTTTGATCGCAGCGGCGTTTGATCCGGCGCTGGGCTCAGTGAGAGCAAAAGCGCCGATCCATTCGCCCGTCGCCATCTTTGGCAAATAGCGCTGCTTTTGTTCTTCCGTGCCGAGCTCAACGATGCCGACGGTGCCGATGCCGGTATGGGCGCCGATTAACGTCGTATAGCCGTTATGCGTTTTGCCGAGCTCTTCGTAAATGGCGCATTTGCCGACCATTGACAAACCGAGGCCTCCGTACTCTTCCGGAATGCTTAATCCAAACAGCCCCATTTCTTTCGACTTTTCAATGATATCTTGCGGAATCTGGTCATTTTCCTCAATATCCATCGCCACCGGTTCGACAACTTCTCTCACAAACTTGCGGACGTTTTCTTTTAAAAATTCAATCTCGGCTGGCAGCGTGAAATCCATCTTCTTCCCCTCCCCATGATTGAATTCCATATTTTTGCGCCTTGCGCACGAGTGTCGACGCATCGACACCAAGCAGTTTCGCAGCCCGCCGATACGTCTTCGCCTTGTGAAGCGCCTTGATGATCAGCTGGCGCTCGACCTCAGCCGTTGCCTGTTTGAGCGGGATGATCTCTCCGACCGCCACCGGGCTCGCAGCTGGCTCCGGTTCAAGGTGGAGCCATTTCGCCACTTGGTGTTCGTCAATGACTGGGGAAACGGCGGTCACAAACATACGTTCTACAGCATTAACGAGCTCTCGAACGTTGCCGGGCCAGTGATAGTCCATCATCGCCGCCAGCGCTCCGTCGGTAAAGACAAGCGGTTTTTGATACTTTTCCGCAAACCGCTTTCGGTAATGGTCAACCAAGAGCGGAATATCTTCTTTCCGGTCGCGCAGCGGCGGAATGGCAATCGGCATCACGTTCAGCCGGTAAAACAAATCAGCGCGAAACTGCCCAGCGGCAACAAGCTCCTCAAGCGGCTTGTTCGTCGCGGCGATGACACGCACATCGATCCGCTTCGGCGCCTCCGCCCCCAACCTCATGATTTCCATCGACTGCAACACGCGAAGGAGCTTCACTTGCAGGTGAAGCGGAATTTCACTGATTTCATCGAGAAAAATCGTCCCGCCATCCGCCTGCTCGAAATAGCCTTTTTTCCCTTTCTTCGCCGCTCCGGTGAACGCCCCCGGCTCGTAGCCGAACAGTTCAGACTCCATCAACGTCTCGGGGATCGCCCCGCAATTCACTTTCACAAACGGTCGGGCGCGGCGGGCGCTTTGTTTCCAAATGTAGTTCGCCAATTCCTCTTTCCCGGTGCCCGACTCTCCGGTCAACAACAACGTCACATCGACAGCCGCCGCTTGGCGGGCGATATTGACAACATGCGCCATCGCTGGAGCGCGATAAATGAGATGATCTTCTTCCTGACGGCCCAACATATGAAGGAGCCGTTTCGTCTCCTCCAGTTCCGAGCGCAGCTGTTCCATCTCGGTCATATCTTTGACGTAGAGAACAACCCGCTCTGCCCGCCCATCTTCCTCGATGATCGGCACCGCGGAAACGATCCAAATGTTTCCTGTTCCCATCCCCTGATGAAGCATCGAACAGGGCTGACGTCCATCAAGCGCCTGTCGAACGACCCGGTCAAGCGGGGCGGTCACCCGCTCTTGCTCCGTTCCTAGAAACAGCGCATCCCATTTTTTGTTTCGCCGCGTGATCATTCCACTGCGGTCCGTGATAGCGATGCCGTCGCTGGATGCCTCCATCACCGTTTGCAATTCATTGACGATGCGCTTGACGGTCTCAAGTTCGTTGGAGATAAATTCAATCTCGGAAATGTCTTGAAACACCCCGACCGCCCCAACGACCTTCCCCTCGTCGATAATTGGCGAGCGGTTTGTAATATAGACGCGCTTGCCGACGCGGTATTTTTCCGTATGCCCTTTGCCGGTGCGCACGACCTCGAGCAAGCCAGACGGGATCACGACATCGGTCAAAAACTTGCCGATGGCTTCTTCTTTCGTCGTCCGCGCCATTTTCTCAGCCGGTGGATTGATCGATGTAATCCGTCCTTTTGCATCGATCGATAAAATGCCGTTATGGGCGGCGTTGAAAATGGCATCCAAATGTTTTAAGCGGAGTTGTGCCACCTTCGCATATGCCGTCAAATGCTGCTCTTTCGTCAACACACCGACAAGGCGTCCGCTCTCATCGACAACGGGCCGGAGCGGACCGCCGCCAAACTCGATCACTTCCACACGGTCGTGAATGGAAAGCGGCGGCAGCGACGGGCGCATCACCTCACGCACAGTTGTTTTCCCTTGGACAAGACCGAACAACACGTCTTTGACCGCCACCACGCCGACGATTTCCTCACTGCAACGGCATACGACCATCCCATCAAGTCCATATTCAACGAATGTCCGAGCCGCTTCATCAAGGGAATCGCTTTCAAAAATTACTGCCTTTGCCTTCACCATGATGTCTCCGACCATCATTGCCATTTCCTCTCCCACCGTTCCGCCTTATTTTCTACTCAAGCAATTTTTGTGCCAAAAAAGTTCCCGCTATTCAGAAAAAACAAACCCCTAGAAGGCTGGTGAAAAACAACGAATTCGCTCGGTTTGTGAGAAATCGTAAGGAAGGAGGTTATGGTGTTGCAAGGTTTTTCAATTTGAGAAACACTGTTGGAGAGCAGCATTTCCCCTTAAATCACCAACCTTCTAAAATTCATCTTACTTGATCGCTTGTTGCCAAACAACAACATATTGTTGCAATCTCGCAACAACAGTTCTGCCGTTATTCAGCTAAAAAATGTTGTTATTTCGCAACACTCATTAGTCACTTCTTTGCAACTATATAGATGCAACAAAGAAGTTTAACATATCCTTGACAGAAAAGTGGTTTGCCCATTTTCGACTGTCGAAGGCAAGCGTGT
Organism: [Bacillus] caldolyticus; assembly: GCF_003595605.1. NCBI lineage: Bacteria > Bacillati > Bacillota > Bacilli > Caryophanales > Anoxybacillaceae > Geobacillus > [Bacillus] caldolyticus. The sequence goes on from NZ_CP025074.1 coordinate 1,815,708, forward strand.
GGCTTGCCTCCGTCACGCCTTAGCGTGACGGAAGACCGAACAACGACTCGCTTCACAGACCCATTCATGGGTCTGGAAGCGGCGTTGTTCGGTCACTCGACAGTCGGATGCAATGACCGGCAAAGACGAAAAATGTTAAAGCTTTAAATTGCATCTATATAAAATTGATTCCCATTTTCAAAAAATCATTGTTTTTTTCATTGGATGCGCTATAATAATATTGATATTGATTATCATTTTCTTGATCCGGAAGGAGGTGGCCTCATGGTCCGCCTATACGCCGAGGAGTTGACCGTCCGCTACGATGACCGGACGATTTTCGAACGCTTGTCCGTCCGCATTCCCGACCGACAAATCACAGCCATTATTGGACCAAACGGATGCGGAAAATCGACGCTGCTCAAGACGTTGACGCGCATCATTTCCCCGCAGTCCGGCGCCGTCATTTTGGACGGCCGGGCCATTTCGCAACAGCCAACGAAAGAACTGGCGAAAAAAATAGCTATTTTGCCGCAGACGCCGGAAGCGACAAGCGGATTGACCGTCGCTGAGCTCGTCTCGTACGGCCGCTTCCCTTATCAAAGAGGATGGGGCCGCCTAACGAAACAAGATTACGAAGCAATCGACTGGGCGCTTGCCGTAACGAAAACAGCCGATTTGAAACACCGGCCGGTTGACGCCCTCTCCGGCGGACAGCGGCAGCGCGTCTGGATCGCCATGGCGCTCGCTCAAGAGACGGACATCATCTTTTTGGACGAACCGACGACGTATTTGGACATCGCCCACCAGCTCGAGGTGCTCGAGCTGCTTGAACGGCTGAACAAAGAAGAAGGGCGGACAATTGTGATGGTGCTCCATGACATTAACCAAGCGGCGCGGTTTTCCGACTATGTGATCGCCATGAAGGCGGGCACGATCGTCAAAGCCGGGCCGAGCGAAGACGTCATTTGCCGCGATGTGCTTCGCGACGTGTTTGGCATTGACGCTGACATCGGCCGCGACCCGCGGACGAACAAACCGATTTGCTTCACTTATCAACTGCTTAGGGAGGCTTGATTCGTCATGAGGAAAACATGGCTTTCCTTGTTGCTTCTTTTGGCGCTTGTGCTAAGCGCCTGCGGCAACGCGGCGGACGACAACAAGAACAGCAGCGCTTCACCAAAAGAAAAAAAGCCGGAAACGATTACATACCAATCGGAAAACGGACCGGTGGAAGTACCGGCTGATCCAAAACGCGTCGTCGTCTTATCGACGTTTGCTGGGCATGTGCTGGCCTTGGACGTCCCCATTGTTGGCGTGGATTCGTGGTCGAAAATGAGCCCGCTTTTTCAAGAAAAACTGAAAGATGCCGAAGTCGTGACCGATGAAGACATTGAAAAAATTATGGCGTTAAAACCGGACTTAATTATCGGATTATCCAATACGAAAAACGTCGATAAATTAAGCAAAATCGCCCCGACCGTCACGTTTACATACGGAAAGGTCGATTATTTAACACAGTTTCTAGAGATTGGTAAACTGTTAAATACCTGAATCCGTGACAAAACATCTTTACAATGGATGCAAACCGTTGATACGATAAGGGAAAACGACGTTGACGATTCTTCATCAAGTAGGTGAATGTGATGAAAGATTTCCCGATTCGGTTTGTATTGACAGATGAAGCGATTACTCCAAGTGCGGGGCTTGCTCTCGTGGGCTACTTACTGCACCAAACGAAACTGGATAAACGAGTAAACGCCCTTCGGCTCCCAACGGTTCGTCGAGATGTGCACATTTCCCATAGCGATGTCATTCGCTCGATGATCGGCTTGCTTGCCACAGGAAAAACGGATTTTGATCATATCGAAGCGTATCGTCAGGACGATATCTTTTCGACATCAATGGGCATTCGGCACGTACCTTCCTCCCCAACGTTGCGACAGCGTCTCGATCAGCTCGCTTGTCTTCCGATGACCGAAACCATCATTTGGGAGGAATCGATGCGTCTGTTGGTTCGACAACACGCTACCTTGTCCCCTTGTTGGGCGAAAGGGAAAACGACATGGCTTCCCCTTGATATAGATGCTTCCCCATTTGACAACTCCGATACGAAGAAAGAAGGAGTGAGTCGAACGTATAAAGGATTTGACGGTTTTACGCCGTTGTTTGCGTACGCAGGGAAGGAAGGGTATATCGTTCATGCCGAGCTGCGTCCAGGGAAACAACATGTACAAGACAACATGCCTTCGTTTTTAACTACCGCCATCCATCGAGCTCGTCCGCTGACCTCGTCTCGTCTGCTTGTCCGCATGGATGCAGGAAACGATGCGGAAGCGAATGTGCACGTATGTCTAAAGGAAGACGTGGACTTTGTCATCAAGCGAAACTTACGCCGAGAATCGAAAGCGCTTTGGTTCCAGATCGCTTCGCAAAAGGGCAGACGCATCGATGATGGACAAACCGAAGGAGTACAAACGTATGAGTTATGCCTTCCACAGACCGCAGCAATTGATGGACACACGTATACGTACGTTCAAGTCACCCAAGTGACGGAACGAACGATGGAACGAAATGGACAGCTGATGCTCGTTCCTAATTACGAAGTCGAAAGCTACTGGGTGCGCCTCGAAGGATACGAGCATGTTCGAATGAGTGATGTGCTCGCATTGTATCACGATCATGCGACATGCGAACAGTTTCATAGCGAACTGAAAAGCGACTTAGATTTAGAGCGGCTTCCATCAGGGAAGATGAAAACGAATGCGCTCGTGTTGGTCATGGGAGCATTCGTGTACAACCTTCTTCGTCTGATTGGACAAGATCTATTAAGCGATCCGAGACATCCGTTGCACCACAAAGTGAAACGCCGTCGCATCAAGACGATTATTCAGACGGTGATCACGATGGCAGGTCGACTCGTCCGCCGATCACGACAGATCTGGATGAAACTGACGCGAAGGAGTGGCTATAGCGAGCCCCTTCTGAACATTTACATAAAATGGAGAGAAGGAGCATAACGAACGATTGTTCGCAATTCTGTACTCATCCTAACCCTCTGTCCTTTTTTGTTTTTTCTTTGGTTTATATCTCACATTTCGCACCCTCCCAACGAAAATCGGGAGGATTTTTTCGTTCCGATGTCGAATGAATCCTTGACACACAAGGAAAGTGAAGGAGTTTTTCTCTCATGAACGTTCAAGTCAAAAAGGTCTATCGTAATGATTATTTGAATATAATAAGTGCCCTATTCAAGAAACTGGGTCTGCCTCAATTGATTGACCATCTCGTGCCCGTCGATCCGCAGTGCCAGACTCGAGTCAGCGATGCCGTTCAGGCCATCATCTACAATCTGTTTGACGGCCGGCAAGCCCTTGTTCACTTGGAACATTGGGCTCAGGAGGTCGATTGTGAGAAACTCATCCGTCCCGATCTCCATCCTTCCTGGTTGAACGACGATGCGTTGACCCGTCATCTCGACCGCCTGTATGAGGCTGGCATTCACAACGTCATCAGCACTTGCTTGATTCATATTTATCGCAAAGAAGGCCTTTCCCTCCGAGCCTTCCACGCCGATACGACGGACAAGACCGTTTACGGCGCGTATGAATCGGCCTCGTTAGAGGCCTTACAAATCACACATGGCTACAACCGCCATCATCGTTGGCAAAAACAGATCGGTTTCGGACTGGTCGGCAACGAGGACGGCATCCCGTTTTACGGCGATGTGCACGATGGCAACCTGCCCGATAAAACATGGAATCCCGAGGTGCTGTCTCGTGTCCATGAACAGCTGAAGCAGGCCAAAATCGAAGACGAATGGATTTACGTGGCCGATTCTGCCGCGATGACGAAAGAGACCCTGGCGCAAACCAAAGCGGCCAACGCCTTTTTGATCACCCGAGGCCCTTCGTCGCTCCGGATCGTGAAAACCGCGCTGGCCGAAGCGGATGCTGAGGACACGACGTGGAGCGATCCCTTTACGTTGGCGGAGAGAAACGGCGCCACGTACCGGGTATGGGAAACGGCCTCGACGTATGAAGGCCACCCCGTTCGGCTGATCGTTGTTGAATCGAGCGCGCTCGACCAGCGAAAAGGAAAGACGCTCGAAAAAGAACGAACCAAAGAAGCGGAGCTTCTTCGCGAGGAACAAGCCCGTTGGGAGCGTCACCCCTTCTCCTGCCGGGAAGATGCCGAACAAGCCTTGGCGTCCCTCAAGGCGTCCCTTCGCCCCCGGTTTCATCGGGTTGAGGCCGCGGTCGAAGAGATCGTACGCCCGAAAAAACGGCGCGGACGGCCGAAAAAAGGGGCGGAACCCGAGGTGGAGACGCTGTATTTCTTGCACCTTGACGTCGAATTCGACCAAGACGCGTGGGAACAGGCAAGACGGAAAGCGTCCCGGTTTGTCCTTGTCACGACCGTTCCGAAGGAATGGAAGGGCCAACCCATGGATGCCCAAGAGATCTTGAAGCTGTATAAAGGGCAGATCTCGGTGGAAATGAACTTCGCTTTTTTGAAAGATCCGTTTTTCACGGATGAGATTTACGTCAAAAAACCAGAACGGGTCGCAGTATTAGGCTATTTGTTTCTGTTGGCCTTGGCGATTTACCGCGTTTTTCAGCGCCGAGTGCGTCAGTTTATTACTCCAGAACACCCGTTGAAGGGTCCTGGAGGCCGCAAGCTGACCCGGCCGACGGGACAGGCGATTTTTCAGCTGTTTCAATATGTGAACGTCGTCCTGTTCAAGCTGCCGGATGGGCGCATCCAACGCTCACTGGATCGCTCCCTTACCCCTGATCAGCGAAGGATTCTGCAGGGGTTGGGGCTGGATGAGAGCATTTACGTGTAACGTCATACGGAACGACCAGCGATGGTAAAAAAAGGATTGCCATCGCTCGTTGTGTTGGTCAAAAAGTTATTCTGAAAAACTAAATAAAAAATCCTTTGTTTTGACCTTGTTAGGGTGCGAAATGTGAGTTATATACCTAAAAAAGATATTTATTTCATTTCTGAGAGTGAAGATGACATCTGTTTTAAACATAAAAAGGGAATGGTGGATCACACATCCATAAAACCAGCAAAAAAGTCAAAGTCGATGTCAATCCATCACGGATTCAGGAAATAAAGAAAAAGAAGCGAAAGCATGGATTGACGACTTCAAACAACGGGCGCAACAAGCCGGGGAAGAAATCCGGGCGAAAATTGGCGAAAACGCAACGGTCACCGTAGCCGAAAACTTTGATAAGCAGCTGTATGTGTTCGGCAACAATTGGGCGCGCGGCACAGAAATTTTGTATCAAGAAATGAAGCTGAAAATGCCAAAAGCGGTCGAAGAGCAGGCGCTCAAACCGGGCTACTATGCCGTTTCCCTTGAAGCGCTGCCGCAGTTTGTCGGCGATTACCTCATCTTAAGCAAAAACGGCGACGGCGATACATCGTTTATGGAAACGAACACGTTTAAAAACATCCCTGCTGTCAAAAACGGCCGTATGTTCGTCGCTGATGCCAAGGCGTTTTATTTCAATGACCCGATTACGTTAGACTACCAGCTCGATTTCTTTAAAAAGCATTTTTTAGGCCAATAATGACGAGACGGGGCGTTCACGGACAGTGAATGTCCCGTCCTTTCTTGTGAAAAGGAGGAAACCGCCGATGGAAGCAAACCGCCGGCTATGGCCGTTTCGTTATATGTTTCTCTTCTCTCTTATCCTGCTGATGGCCATCTGGTTCGGATCCATGGCCATCGGCGTCGCTGATACGACATGGAGTGACGTATGGCGCGCGCTCTTTTCCGATGAACAAGGTAAACAACTGGACTTGATTCGCGAGCTCCGTTTGCCTCGGGAAACCGCGGCGGCCTTTGTCGGCGCCGGACTCGCCGTCGCTGGGGCGATCATGCAAGGAATGACACGCAACCCGCTTGCTGACCCAGGACTGCTCGGCTTAACCGCTGGAGCGAACGCAGCGTTGGCCATAACGATGGCCTTTTTTCCTTCCGCCCATTATCTCGCAATCACCATCGCCTGTTTGCTTGGGGCGGCGGCCGGAGCAGGGATGGTCTTTGGCATCGGCGCCGCCCGCAAAGGCGGCTTTTCTCCATTGCGCATCGTCCTAGCCGGCTCGGCGGTCTCAGCGCTTTTGTTTGCCGTCGCTGAAGGAGTTGGCCTTTATTTTCATATTTCCAAAGACGTTTCGATGTGGACATCGGGCGGGGTAGCCGGAACGTCGTGGAAACAGCTGTCAGTCATCATTCCGCTCATCGTGATCGGGCTCGCCATTGCCGTATGGTATTCGCGGCAGCTGACGATTCTTAGCTTGAGCGAAGACGTCGCCGTTGGCGTCGGACAAAAAACAACAGCCGTCAAAACGTGGCTGTTTTCCGCTGTGTTTTTATTAACAGGAGCATCGGTCGCCATCGCCGGCAACATCACCTTCATCGGCTTGATGATCCCTCATCTTGTGCGCGCAATCGCCGGCGCCGATTACCGATTCATCATCCCGCTGTCGGCCACGGTCGGCGCGACCGGCATGATCGTCGCTGATACGGCGGCCCGCACGGTCAATGCCCCATTTGAAACGCCAGTGGCAGCCATCGTTGCGGTGATCGGCTTGCCGTTTTTCCTGTTTGTCGTGCGGAAAAAAGGGAGGGGCTTTGAATGAGAATGCGCATCACAGCAGTGTTAGGCATGCTTTTGTTGCTTATTGCCGCAACAGCCGCCATCGCGTTGGGCGCCGGCGAAGCGCCGCTCTCGTACGGACGCATCGCGCCGACACTGTTCGGCTACGGTTCGATGCAAGAAGCGTTTATTTTGTTTTCTCTCCGCCTGCCGCGCATCGTGATTACGTTGCTCGCCGGGATGGCGCTCGCCTTGTCGGGAGCGATGCTGCAAGGCACCACCCGAAATGAGCTCGCCGATCCGGGCATATTGGGCATCAACGCCGGTGCCGGCGCAGGCGTCGCTATATTCTTTTTATTTTTCCCGATTGAAGCCGGGACGTTCCTTTATGCTCTGCCGCTCGTCGCCTTAGTGGGAGCACTGTTGACGGCGGCGGCCATGTACGCCGTTTCCTACCATCAAACAACCGGGCTGCAGCCGGTATCGTTCGTCCTGACCGGGGTCGGGTTTTCGATGGCGCTCTCCGGGCTCATGATCATCCTCATTTCCGCCGCGGACCGAACGAAAGTCGACTTTATCGCCAGATGGCTTTCCGGAAACATTTGGGGCGATGATTGGCCGTTTATTTGGGCGATGCTGCCGTGGCTTGTCATCGGTGCATTGATCGGTCTATATCGGGCGAAACGGCTAAACCTTTTGCATTTAGGCGATCCGGTCGCCATCGGCGTCGGCGTTCATGTTCGCCGCGAGCGGCTCGTACTGATGGCGACAGCGGTCGCCGTCGCTGCAGCGGCCGTCGCTGTAACCGGGGGCATCTCTTTTATCGGCTTAATGGCGCCGCACATCGCCAAAATGATCGTCGGCCCGCGCCATGAGCGGGCCATTCCGGCAGCGATGCTCATCGGCGGCTGGCTGCTGCTTGCCGCTGACACGATCGGGCGAAACGTTCTCGCCGAACCGCTTCCGGCCGGAGTTGTTGTGTCATTCATCGGTGCACCATACTTCATTTATTTGTTATTGAAGCGTTGAACCTTTTGATGGCCATGAGACGGATCAAGGATGGCGGATAAGCTCGTTCAACTGCCTTCATCTTCATCTCTCTACTCCCGTTTCACTTTGAAACGGGAATTTTTCCGTTTGCGATGCGAAAAGGGCTGGCTCCAAGACCGAAAAACAGCCTTGGGCGCGCAGCCCTTTTTGGCAAAACCATTCCTTAAAATGCCGGAATTAAGAAGCCCGGCGCCGCTTCCAAAAGCGGACAGCTCCAATCAAAATGATCGCAGCAATAATGACATACACCACTTCGGCGTACATCCCAATCACTTCGGATACTTTCCCCCACGACTCACCGAGCGCCGCCCCGATCGAGATTAAAATCGTATTCCAAATGAGCGTGCCCAGCACCGACAGCCAGGCAAACAGCCCTATATTCATCTTCGCCATGCCCGCCGGGATGGAAATCAAGCTGCGTACAAGCGGAACCATGCGCCCGAAAAAAACGGCCCACACCCCATAGCGGTGAAACGTCCGGTTCGCCTTGGCGATGTCTTCCGGCTTCACCCGCAGCCATCCGCCCCAACGGTCAACGATCCGCTCGAGCCGCTCAACCGACAACAGCCGGCCGATGCCGTACAGCACCAATGCCCCGGCAACCGAACCGGCGGTCGCCGCCGCAATAACGCCAGGCACCGTCAAAGACGTGTACGTCGTCATAAACCCGCCAAACGGCAAAATGACTTCCGACGGAATCGGCGGAAAGATATTTTCCAGCGCGATCATAAAAAAAATGCCGATATAGCCAAATTGCTCCATAAAATCAGTGATCCACGCCTGCATGGCGCCATTCTCTCCCTTCCGCACGGCTCATTGTATGTACGCATGTCTCTTTCCTCATAATGTATGTATATGATATGGTAGTACAAAAAAAGATCCTTTGCAAAAAAGAAAAGCAGCTTGCTTTCGCTCTCCCTTCGATATCACCGGCTTCATCGGCGTCTCGCAAACGAAAGGCCGCCCACCCCCAAGCAGATGAGGATGGACGGCACGCCCCCCTAGCAACAACCTTTCCATGATTATACCCAACCGCGGTAGCGAGCTGCTTCTGCTGTTTGGCGCAGCCCGATCATGTACGCCGCCATGCGCATATCCACACGGCGCGATTCCGCCAATTCATAGACGCGATGAAACGCGCTCGTCAATTTCTCTTTCAACTTCTCGACGACTTCCTCTTCCGTCCAATAATAGCCTTGGTTGTTTTGCACCCATTCAAAATAGGAAACCGTCACCCCGCCAGCGCTCGCCAGCACATCAGGCACCAATAGCACGCCCCGCTCCGTCAAGATTTTGGTCGCTTCCAGCGTCGTCGGGCCGTTGGCCGCCTCGACCACAATTTTAGCGCGAATATTCGCGGCATTGTCACGCGTAATTTGATTCGCTACCGCGGCCGGAACTAAAATATCACACTCTTTTTCCAGCAGCTCTTGATTGGTGATGACATTCTCAAACAGCGTTGTCACCGTGCCAAAACTGTCGCGGCGATCCAACAAATACGGAATATCCAGTCCGTTCGGGTCATACAACGCGCCATACGCATCGGAAATGCCAATGACGCGAGCTCCAGCTTCATGCAAAAACTTGGCCAAAAAGCTGCCTGCATTGCCGAATCCTTGAATAATGACCCGCGCCCCCTGCAACTCGATTCCCGCTTTTTTCGCTGCTTCTTCGATGCAAATCGTGACACCGAGCGCCGTCGCTTTTTCCCGGCCTTGGGAGCCGCCGAGCACAAGCGGCTTGCCGGTGATAAACCCAGGCGAGTCAAATTCGCGGATGCGGCTATATTCATCCATCATCCACGCCATAATTTGCGAGTTGGTAAACACGTCCGGCGCCGGGATATCTTTGGATGGCCCCACGATCTGGCTGATCGCCCGCACATAGCCGCGGCTGAGCCGCTCCAGCTCACCCATCGACATGTTCCGCGGGTCGCAGACGATGCCACCTTTGCCGCCGCCATACGGCAAGCCGACAATTCCGGCTTTGATCGTCATCCACATCGACAGCGCCTTGACTTCTTCCTCGGTGACATCCGGATGAAAACGAATGCCTCCCTTGGTCGGCCCTACGGCATCGCTATGCTGGGCGCGGTAGCCGGTAAACACTTTCACCGTTCCGTCATCCATACGGACGGGAATGCGTACGGTAAGGACGCGCAAAGGTTCTTTGAGCAGCTCATACATCTCCTCGCCGTAGCCAAGTTTGGCCAGCGCCTCTTTGATCACGCGCTGGGTGGAGAGAAACATATTTTCTTCCATCGTCTCATTCGCCTCTTTGACTCGATTTATGGACGGGACAAGACATTCGCAATCCGTTCGAACGCCCAATCCAATTCCTCTTTCGTAATGATGAGCGGCGGTGCGAAACGAATGACCGTCTCGTGCGTTTCCTTGCAAAGCAATCCTTGCTCTTTCAGCGCCTCACAGTACGGACGCGCCGGCACATGCAGCTCGACGCCGATAAATAAGCCGCGGCCGCGGATCTCTTTAATATCGTCGTTTCGGATTTGTTTTAGTTTCGAAAGGAAGTATTCGCCAAGCTCAAGCGAACGCTCCGCTAGACGCTCTTCTTCAATCACTTCGAGCGCCGCGATCGACACCGCACATGCAAGCGGATTGCCGCCAAACGTCGATCCGTGCGAACCGGGTTCAAACACCGACAAAATGTCGCGGTTGGCGACGACGCAAGAAATCGGGAACACCCCGCCGCCCAACGCTTTCCCTAAAATATACATATCGGGCACAACCTCTTCCCAGTCGCAGGCAAACAACTTCCCGGTCCGGCCGAGACCGGTTTGAATTTCGTCCGCGATGAACAGGACGTTGTTCGCTTTGCATACGTCATACGCCGCTTTTAAAAATCCTTGCGGTGGAATGCGGATGCCGGCTTCTCCTTGGATCGGTTCGACAAGAAACGCCGCCGTATTCGGTGTAATCGCCGCTTTCAACGCTTCGATGTCGCCGTACGGGATGATTTTCACTCCGGATAGCAGCGGTCCAAACCCGCGTTTATAAGCCGGTTCGGACGACAGCGACACGGCGGCAAGCGTCCGGCCGTGGAAGTTTCCTTCACAAACGATGATTTCGGCTTGGTTGTCCGGGACGCCTTTGACGTCATACGCCCAGCGGCGCGCCGCCTTGAGCGCCGTTTCCACCGCCTCGGCGCCCGTGTTCATCGGCAGCACCATCTCTTTTTTCGTCAACCGGCACACTTTTTCGTACCACGGGCCGAGCTGGTCGTTATGGAACGCGCGCGATGTGAGCGTCACCCGATCGGCTTGCTTTTTCAACGCTTCAATAATCTTCGGATGGCGATGGCCTTGGTTGACAGCGGAATAAGCGCTTAACATGTCCATATAGCGGTTGCCCTCTGGGTCTTTCACCCATACCCCTTCCGCTTCCGAAATGACAATCGGCAATGGATGATAATTTCGTGCTCCATATCGTTCCGTTTGTTCGATGAGCTGTTGCGATTTTGTCGTCATCAAAATCCCCCTTTTTTCCTCACTCTCCACCTTCACGGACAACGTTTGCCTTCATCCGACGATTGACGGACCAACGTTCCATTACAGGAAAAGGGCGGCTGCGGCCGCCCCGCCATTAAAACATTTCCGATACGGTTTTCGCTTGCATATGGAGAATCAAATAGTCCGGGCCGCCAGCTTTCGAGTCGGTGCCTGACATGTTAAAGCCGCCAAACGGCTGATAGCCGACAATGGCCCCTGTGCAGCCGCGGTTGAAGTACAAGTTGCCAACATGGAACTCGTGCCGCGCTTTTTCGAGATTCGCCCGGTTGCGCGAAATGACGGCTCCTGTCAGACCGTATTCGGTGTTGTTCGCGATCTCAAGAGCATGGTCAAAGTCGCGCGCTTTCGCAAACGCCACGACCGGTCCGAAAATTTCCTCCTGCATGATGCGCGCGTTCGGGTCGACATCAGCAAACACTGTCGGCTGGATGAAGAAGCCCTTTGCATCGTCTCCTTCCCCGCCCGTCATGAGACGGCCTTCCTGTTTTCCGATCTCGATATATTCCATAATTTTGTTGTACGCGTTTTGGTCGATCACCGGCCCCATAAACGTCGCTTGCTCCGCCGGGTCGCCGACGTTAAGCTGCTTTGTCAGCTCGACGACGCGGCTGAGCACTTGATCATACACATCTTCGACGATGATCGCGCGCGAGCACGCCGAACATTTTTGCCCCGAAAAGCCAAACGCCGACGCGACAATCGATTGCGCCGCCAGTTCCAGGTCGGCTTCCTTGTCCACAACGATGGCGTCTTTGCCGCCCATTTCCGCGATGACCCGCTTCAGCCAAATTTGCCCTGGGTGCACTTTCGCTGCCCGCTCATAAATGCGGATGCCGACATCCCGTGATCCGGTGAAGCTGATAAATCTTGTGCGCGGATGGTCAACCAAATAGTCGCCGACTTCCGCGCCGCTGCCCGGGATATAGTTCAATACACCAGCCGGAAGCCCCGCTTCTTCCAACACTTCCACAAATTTATACGCCACCACCGGCGTTGCGCTCGCCGGTTTCAGCAGCACCGTATTGCCCGTCACAAGCGAAGCGACCGTTGTCCCCGCCATAATAGCAAACGGGAAGTTCCACGGTGAAATGACGACGCCGACGCCAAGCGGGATATAGAAAAAGCGGTTCGTTTCCCCCGGACGGCTTTCGACCGGAATGCCGTCTTTCAACTTCAACATTTGCCGGCCGTAATATTCCATAAAGTCAATCGCTTCCGCGGTATCGGCGTCCGCTTCGCGCCACGGTTTGCCTGCTTCTTTCACCAGCCAAGCGGAAAACTCGTGCTTGCGCCGACGCACGATCGCCGCCGCCCTGAACAAAATATCGGCCCGCGCTTCCGGACTTGTCCGGCTCCAAGTGCGGAACGCCTCATCAGCGGTTTTCATCGCCCGCTCCGCCAGCTCTTTGTTCGCTTTCGCCACCCGGCCGACCACTTCCGTTTTGTTCGCCGGATTGATCGAAATGATTTTGTCCTCCGTCATCACCCGCTCGCCGCCGATCACAAGCGGATAATCGCGCCCAAGCTCCGATTCCACTTTTTTGAGCGCCGCTAAAAACGCCTCACGGTTTGCTTCTACGGTAAAGTCGGTGAGCGGTTCGTGTCTGTACGGCTGCACCATTTGGTCATCCTCCTTTTAAAGGCAAAAAAATTTTTCGTTATAAAACGGTTTCATAGTTATATTATGCAAATGATTATGGCTTTTTTCAATTGTTTTTACTTGGCGGCCTTGAGCTCCCCTTCTTCTGCGGCTAGGGGCTGAACCCGTTTTTTCGCCACAAGGTGGTAGTACCCGTAGCAAGCGAGCAAAAACGGAATGCCGCAGTAAAGCGCGATCCGTTGATCTGGGATAAAGGCCAGTCCGATGATCGTCGCCATATTCAACGCAAACGCGGCCAGCGGCACGAACGGATACAACGGCGTCCTGTATTTCAGATCGCGCACATCGCCGCCTTCGCGCAAAAACGCTTTCCGGCCGAAATAGCTTGACAGCGCGATGGAAGCCCACACCGTGACGGCGCCAAATCCGGCGATCGCCGTCAGCCAGACGTACACCGTATCTTCCGCATACACGCTGCACAACAGAGACAAGCAGCCGATGGCAATGCTGGCAATAAGCGCATTGATGGGCACGCCGCGTTTCGATAGCTTGCTGAAAAACGGAGTGACCATGCCTTGGCGCGACATCGACCAGAGGACGCGCGATGTCGCATATAAGCCCGAGTTGGCCACCGACAGCACCGCGGTAATGATGACAAAGTTCATGATATCGGCTGCATACGGAATGCCAATGTTGTCAAACACCTCAACAAACGGGCTTTCCACAACGCCGGCTTTCTCCCACGGAAACAAACCAGCCAGCACAAAAATGGCCAAAATAAAGAAGATCAAAATGCGCCATACGGTGTTGCGCAACGCAACCGGCACCGTTTTTTCCGGCTCGCGGCTTTCCCCTGCCGCCACGCCGACCAATTCCGTCCCCTGGAACGAAAAGTTCACGAGGATCATCGTCGTAAAGATCGCCCAAAACCCATTTGGAAACAAGCCCCCATGGTCTGTAAAGTTCGAGAAAAACGGAGCAGGTTGTCCATTTTTCATATGGATGACTCCGAACATCGCCGCCAGACCAAGAACAATAAAGGCGATCACCGTCAGCACCTTGATGCTCGAAAACCAAAACTCCACCTCGCCAAATCCTTTGACAGACAAGGCGTTGATCAAAAACAAGAGCACAGCGAAGACCGCACAAAACACCCATGTCGGCACATCAGGAAACCATCGCTTCATCAAAATGCTGACCGTGAGCAGCTCGATGCCGACCGTCACCGACCAGTTCAGCCATGACAGCCAACCGATGCAATACCCCACTGCCGGCGAGATGAATTTCGTCGCATACGTCTGATACGACCCGCATCAGGAATTCTCACGGCCAATTCTCCTAACGAAAGCATGGTCAAATACATAACCAATCCGCCAAAAAGATAAGCAACGACGGCCCCTCCTGGCCCCGCCTCATGAATCGTATAACCCGATCCTAAAAACAAACCGGTGCCGATCACTCCGCCTAGCGCGATCATAAATAAATGCCTGCTTTTTAGCTCTCGTTTCAGTTCTTGCACTGGTTGCATCCGAAAACTCTCCCCTCTCTATGATCGATTTCGCAACCGCTTACATTTTGAGAAAGGGAACAGAACCTCCCTTACTGCAAATCTATTTGTCAATTTATAATAAACTATAACTTTATTATGGAACTATTTTTGTCTATTTTCAATATATTTAGCAAAAAATTTTTTCACATCTTTCTTTCCTTCCTACCTCCCGTCCGCCTTATGCTATAATACAAAAAAGAGAGGTGCTGATCGTGAACCGGGATATGGAAACGCTTTTATCAATGTATGAACAAATTCTCGAAATGATCGACCTTGGCGTCCATGCCGTCGATCAACATGGGAAAACCGTCATTTACAACCGGAAAATGCGGGACATCGAGGGCATGAACATCGAGGACGTGCTCGATAAAAACATTTTGGACGTCTTCCGCTTCAACCCGGAGCAGCCGAGCACGCTGCTAGAAGCGCTGCGCACCGGCAAGAGCATTCTGAATCAACAGCAAACGTATTTCAATAACAAAGGGCAAGCCGTGACAACGGTCAATCAAACGCACCCGCTGCAAAAAGACGGGCGCATCATCGGCGCCGTGGAAATCGCCAAAGACATCACGAAGTTCCGCAAACTGATCCAAGAACACCACCAACGCAAGGAAGCCAGTCGCACGTTTGCCGATATCATCAGCCAAAGCGAAGCGATGCAAAAGGCCATCCGCCTTGCGCGTCATGCCGCCCGCTCCGAAGCGTCCGTGCTGCTCATTGGGGAGAAAGGGACAGGAAAAGACTTGCTCGCTTCCTGCATTCACCATGAAAGCGAACGGCGGGCCAAGCCGTTTTTTGCGCAAACGTGCCTGTCGCTTCCGGATGATTGGATGGAAACGATGCTGTTTGGCAGCGAAGAAGGCGGCGAGATCCAGCCCGGTTTGTTTGAACAAGCGGACGGCGGCACTGTGCTGCTTGACGATATCGACTCGTTAAGCCTGCCGCTTCAACAAAAACTCGCCCGTTTTCTGCAAGAAAAACAGTTTGTCCGCGCCCATGGCCAAAAACCGGTTCATGCAGATGTTCGCCTCATCGCCTCGACAAGCGGCGACCCGATTGACGCGGTCCAAAACGGAGAATTGATCAAATCGCTTTACTACCAAATTGCCGTCCACTGCATCGTCCTGCCGCCGTTGCGCGAACGGAAAGAGGACATTTTGCCGCTCGCTATCCATTTCATCCGTCAAGGCAACGAGCGCTATGGCCTACATGTCGAAGGACTCGGCGATGACGTGCAAGAGGCGTTTCTTGCTTACAGCTGGCCCGGCAACGTGCGCGAACTGGAGGCCGTCATGTTGGAAACGATGGCGACGATGGAACAAGAACAAACCATCACCCTCGCCCATCTGCCTGCCCCTTTTCGAGCCAAGCTGGCGCCCGACGAAGCGAAAACGGACTTTTTGTTCGATACGGAAGATATGTTGCCGCTTGACAAATACATGGAAGAAGTCGAAATTTACTACATCCGCAAGGCGCTGCAGCATCACGGCTTCAACATCACAAAAACGGCCAAAGCGCTTGGTTTGAGCCGACAAAACTTGCAATACCGCATCCGCAAGTACCAGATTGATAAGGAATGGGGATAAGCTGCAGTTGGCGATCGTACGGCCAAAAGGACAGGGGAGGTCGCTGTGGATGATCGACGCTCATATGGGCTAATAAAATGTTAAAATTGATATGAAATATCAAAATTTTTCAATAAAATATATTAACTTTATTATTACCCGTGGTGCTAGTTGAGCTTTAGCGCTCAACTAGCCCAAGTGTAACCAGGGAATAAGCTAACAATATACCGTCTAGTGCCACTTCAAATCCGATAATCGAATTGGCTCGGATCCCCGTGATGCGATAGTGGTCAACCAGAACCGAGAACACCGTCTCGATCACTTTGCGTTTTTGTTGGATCCATTTCTCCCATGCCTCGGACGCACGATGTTTCTGGTTTTTTCGAGACGGAGTCCAAAGCGCCATTTGGTATTCTTCGTACAGCCTTTTTTGCAAGTCACGGCTAATGAATCCTTTGTCCCCAAAGTTATAGGGATGAGGAATTTGAGTCATCACGCTTTCGGCTGCGATTCGATCGTGGCAAGATGCTTCCGTCACCACATACCCCATTGGCAGCCCTTGATCGGTCACTTGAAGGTGCAGCTTCAACCCGTAGTACCATTGCTTTTTGGAAGCGCAATACCCGATGTCGGCGATCTCTTGAAACCGTTTGACGCGATGCATTCTTGCCGTATGGCACAATGGGAGCGGCAAGCTGTCCACGACGGCATAGGCATGATGTTGGCCGCGTTTTGCTCACGACGGCGATCCATTTGATAGCGAAGCCAAGCGCCCGGCAGCGGCGGTTATACCGGGAACGTTCGAGAAACGAGCCGTTTGTGAACAAATTTCCCGTGACAAAACGATGCCACGCCCGTTCAGAAGTAAAACCGAGCAGCTTTCCTAAAAGATGAATGGCGATGATGACAGCGTCCTCTTGCTTGACCAAATGGCGATTTCGACGATGAAGATGCACCTGAATGCATGAAAGTTGAGCAGAAACAAAAACGAAAATGGCGGCATATTGCTTTTGAATCTTGGCCCGATCTGTAGTAAAATGAAAGTGCTCTTGCATAGGGATCCTCCTTTTTAATGGTTGGTTGCACTTTCATTTTAAGGGGATCCTCATGCAAGGGCTATTTTTATGCTTGTTTGAGTTTATCTAGCACCACGGGTTATTATTGATATTTGTTATATTTTCATATGAAAGGAGGTGGAATGATTGTTTGCCATAAGAGTAGAGCAACATCAAATCAAACAAACTCATTCACTATGGAAGATGTGTGATGACTTATGTTTCAAATCAAAGAATTTATACAATTATGCTAATTACATTGTTAGACAAGAGTTTATAAATAACAATGAATGGATTCGTTATAATTCATTAGATAAGATGTTGAAACACGAACAAGTTTATAAAGAATTACCTGCTCAAACATCGCAACAAATATTAAGATTATTAGATCAAAATTGGAAATCATTTTTTAAAGCTATTAAAGACTGGAGCAAAAACAAAGAAAAATATTTAGGAAGACCAAAGTTGCCTAAATAAAAAGAAAAATGGGCGTAATGTTGTAATATTCACTAATCAACAATGCAAAATTAAAGATGGATATATTAAGTTTCCTAAAACTGATTTAAAACTAAAAATAAAAGTTACCGAAGGGTTGCAACAAGTTAGAATTATTCCTAAAGGAAGCGTTTACGTAATTGAAGTTGTTTATAAAAAAGAAATTCCAGATATGACTCATGAAAGTAACCGTGTTGTTGGTATTGATTTAGGATTAGATAACTTTGCAACTATGGTAAATAACATCGGTGAAACGCCGATTGTTATTAATGGCAAAGGTATCAAATCAATAAATCAATACTATAACAAACAAAAAGCGTATTTTCAAAGTATTTTAAAGAAACAAAATGGGTTAGATTGGAGTAAAAGACTAGAAAAAATAACATTAAAACGGAACAATAAAATTAAAGACTTCATGCATAAAGCAAGTAGATATGTGGTCAATTGGTGTATGGAACGTCATATCGACACCGTTATTATTGGTAAAAACGATAATTGGAAACAAGAGGTTAATTTAGGGAAACGATTAAATCAATCTTTTGTACAAATTCCTTATAATATGTTTATTCAACAATTGCAATATAAATGTGAAGAAGTTGGAATTAAGGTTGTATTAACAGATGAATCATATACAAGTGGAACATCATTTTTAGATGGCGAAGCTCCGACAAAAGAGAATTACGATAAGAGTAGAAGAATCAAGCGTGGTTTGTTTAAAAGTAATAAAGGAATTTTAATAAATGCAGATGTGAATGGAGCGTATCAGATTATTAAAAAAACCCGTGGTGCTAGTTGAGTGTCAGCGCTCAACCAGCCCTAGTGTGACCAAGGAATAAGCCAACAAGATGCCATCGAGTGCCACTTCAAACCCGGCCATGGAATTCGCTCGAATGTCGGTGATCCGGTATTGGTCTACGAGAATCGAAAACACCGTCTCGATGACTTTGCGTTTTTTTTGGATCCATTCTTCCCATGCCTTGGATGGGCCGTGCTTTTGATTGTGTCGAGACGGTGTCCAGAACGCGGCTTGGTGTTCTTCGTACAGCTTTTCTCGAAGAGCGTGGCTGATGTACCCTTTGTCCCCAAAGTTGTAGGGATGAGGGATTTGAGTCATCACCGTTTCAGCGGCTTTGACGTCGTGGCAGGACGCTTCCGTCACGACATAGCCCATGGCCAGCCCTTGATTGGTCACTTGAAGATGCAGCTTGAAACCGTAGTACCATTGCTTTTTGGAAGCACAATACCCCATATCCGCGATCCCTCGAAACCGCTTGACGCGCTGCATTCTTGCGGGATGGCACAACGGAAGAGGCAAGCTGTCGACGACCGCATAAGCATGGTGTTGGCCGCGTTTCGCCAGCTCATGACGGATCCATTTGATGGCGAAACCAAGCGCCCGGCAGCGGCGGTTGTATCGGGAGCGTTCAAGAAACGAGCCGTTTGTGAACAAATTTCCCGTGACAAAACGATGCCAGGCTCGTTCGGAAGAAAAGCCCAGCAGCTTCCCCAAAAGGTGAACCGCCATGACCACTTCGTCTTCTTGCTTGACCAAGTGACGGTTGCGGCGATGAAGATACATTTGAATCAACGACAGTTGGGCAGAAACAAAACAGAAAATAGCGGCATATTGTTTTTGAAGTTTGGCTGGATCTGTAGTAAAATGAAAGTGCTCTTGCATGGGGGATCTCTCCTTTCGAATGTTGGGTGACACTTTCATTCTACTGGAGATCCGCCAGCAAGGGCTATTTTTATGCTTGATCAAGTTTATCTAGCACCACGGGTTAAAAAAGTATCTCCAAATGCTTTTAACAAAAGCTATGGAGTAGAGGCTGTGGTGTTACAGCCATCTAAGATATCCGTATCTTAGTAAAGAGTAATGTTTTTTATTATATTTATTTAATATTTTTTACCATTTTTAACATTACTCATAACATCGAACAAGTCAAAACCATGATCACGGCGAACACAAAACGGCTTTACGGTTGATCTTCCTTATCGTACGATGAAACCAAATCTACATCGAAATGAGGGAAACATGATGGATCATAATGAGCGAGTGCGCCAACAGCTGATCAAAAGCGTTTCCGGGCTGTCGGACGAACAGCTGAACACCCGGGCGGCGAAAGGGAGTTGGACGATCGCCCAAGTGCTCGAACACCTGTACTTAATCGAAACATCGATCACATCCATGATCGCCCATACATTAAAGCATGGCGAGAGCCAGCCGGTTGAGGAAAAACCGATCCACTTGACCGTTGACCGTTCCAAAAAAGTGGAGGCGCCTGATTTCGCCCGCCCGGACAACCGCTTTTTCACTCGACACGAACTGGAAGAAAAATTGCATCAATCGCGGCAACGGTTGCGCCAAATCACGGAGCAAGCCAATCCGGCTGACTTGGAAGCCAAATCGTTCCCGCATCCAATTTTTGGGCCACTGAATTTGAAGCAATGGGTGGAATTTGTCGGCTACCATGAACAGCGCCACCTCGCGCAAATGAAAGAAATCAAGGCACAGCTTCCGTGAGGAGCGGGCGGCTCATCAAGGAAAAAGCCGAGCAACGACCAGCCAAATCCCCGCCCTGCTCGGCTTACAACGATTTTCCATCTTCATGTGAACGCTCCACTGCCCCTGTCACAGCAATTGTTTTCACTTGCTTTAACGTCGCCACGATGAGAAAACTGACAATAACGAGCAAACACCATGAACTCACCTTCCCAAGATGAACAAGGCTCCACGCCTTCGCCTGGTTTGGATATTGCCAAGCGCCAAAAAAGGTGGCGATGTTTTCCGCGATCCAGATGAAAAACCCGATCAGCAAAAACGACAAAACAAGCGGCATCCGGTAGCGGATTCCCCCGACCTCATACGTCACCCATGACCGCCAAAAGACAAGCATGACGAGGCTTGAGAGCCACCAACGAACGTCCACCCAATAATGGTGGGTGAAAAAATTCAAGTAAATCGCCGAAGCGAGAGGAACGACCATCCAAAACGGCGGCCATTGCACCAACTCCACCTTCAGCCTTCGCCACGCCTGGCAAAGATAGCTGGCGACGCTCGCATACATAAAGCCGCTGTACAAGGGCACGCCAAAGATTTTCGTATACCCCTCTTCCGGATACGACCACGAACCCATGCGCACTTTAAACAGCTCGAGCGCAAGTCCAATGACGTGGAACAAGGTGATCACTTTGAGTTCATCCCGCGTTTCCATCCCTGACCGCACCATCCACCATTGCATGAGCAGGCAAATAACAAGCAGCCAATCATACCGCGGCAACAGCGGAAGCGGCGCGAGCTTCGTCAGCGCCAATGAGGCAAAAATGACAACCGGAAACACGCAAGATTGCGCCTGCGCCCAACCGAAGCGAACAAGCTGCACAAACGCTTTGATCAGCCGCGACGTTCTGCCAAACTGGCGCACCCGGACGATCATGAGGCCAAACGGTGGAGATTCGTCCACCGCTAGCTCTTGCTTTTCCCCTTTCAAGCCGTCCCCTCCCTGCTCACGGATTTGACTCCCCTTCATCACTTCGATACTCCAAAATGTCCCCGGGCTGGCAATCGAGCGCCTTGCAAATGGCTTCAAGCGTCGAGAAACGGATCGCCTTCGCCTTCCCGTTTTTCAAGATCGACAAATTCGCCATCGTGATCCCGACTCTCTCCGACAGCTCGGTGACGCTCATCTTCCGCTTCGCCAACATGACATCAAGATTCACGATAATCGGCATGCCATCCACCTCAAATGGTCAACTCATTTTCTTGTTTGATTTCAATCGCCTGCTG
This sequence comes from [Bacillus] caldolyticus, assembly GCF_003595605.1. Taxonomy (NCBI): domain Bacteria; kingdom Bacillati; phylum Bacillota; class Bacilli; order Caryophanales; family Anoxybacillaceae; genus Geobacillus; species [Bacillus] caldolyticus. The sequence continues at coordinate 1,836,934 of NZ_CP025074.1, forward strand.
CAGCAGCTTTTGCAACACCGCGGCGAACACAGCGATGACAAGCGACGCAAACGGCACAATCAGACCGACGAAGATGACTCCCGGAGCATCGTCTTTCTCGGCGAACAAGTAAAACAGCGGCAAGACAAGCAAATGCAGCCCGCTGATGGCGACGGCGCAATGTTTGATCGTCTTTAACGCTTTCACCGACGCCTCGGAAAACGCGTCGTTTCGGTCAATATACACTAACAACCGGAACGCCTGATACAAAGCGAAGTAGAACGGCAGCGCGGACGCCTCAAACACAAGATAAACAAAATACTTGATCCAAGGGAACGTTGGCACCAGCTTGACAGCCACCTTCGCAAGCGCAGGAACCAAAAATAGGCACAATGCCAAAACCGGAAGGCCGATCAACACTAAAGACGCCTTCAAAAACAACGTTTCCCGTTTCATCGAAACACCTCACTGACTCGTTTTCGACTTTATTGTAATGAATGTCTTATCGTTTATCAATAAATAATTGTTGATTTAAATTAAATTTTTTCTGCAAAACAGCAAAAAGAAAAGACGTCCCCACACGGTAACGCCCGACCATACCTATTGAGACAACAGGCACACCGTATTCACTTCCACGCCGCCCATTACCAATCGATTCGCTTTCCATCCCGGAAAAAGCCGCCGTTCGGCCCGTCAGGCCTGATTCTGCTATTTAACCGCACTCCCCCCAATTACTCGTTTTTCATCGACAGCCCGTGCTTTCGCGGAAATCATAATAGGATACCCTCCTTCAATCCATAAATTTCATCAACACCTGTCTATCATTATAAAAGAAAGAGGGCACTTTCAATGGTTAGATCAAGACAATTCGTTGATTATTCAACAAATTGTATGAAATTATCGATGATCGATTCGATGTTTTCTTTTCCAACATCGTCATCCTCGCAAAGGAACAAACCCTACCAAAGATTCCCGATCATGAGGTCATATCGAAAACAACATCCGCCCGTTTAATCGGCTCTTCGGTTTCCAAATAATAGTCTTCTGCTTTCCAATACCGGTTGATGAACTTTTGGATGTTTTGTTTCACTTGATCGTTTTCACGGGCAAAGCGAATCTCCCGCGGACAATCCAAATAGACGACGAAATCAAAAAACGGCCTCCATTCTTTCCTTTGCAGAAAAACACCTTCAATCATGATCATGTCCGAATCAGAGAGATAAACCGTTCGCTTGGAGTGCGTATCGGTCTCATGATCATAAAACGGGAGGGTCAGCTGGTGGGATGCTTTGAGTTGACGGAACAACTGATGCGTTAGCCACTCCACATCCCACTGTAAATAATAATATTCAAACCATTCCTCGTTTCCCGTATGATAACGTTTGGCTCGCTCGACAATATGATCATCCATGTGAAAAACGCACACGGAGATGCCTTGCTCCCGCAACGTTTGACTCAGCTGATTGGCGAATGTCGTTTTGCCCGATCGGCTTAGCCCATCAATCCCGAGGACCAATCGGCCCGCTGTTTTGATCGCCAAAATGGTCTTGCATAAGAAGTCGATGCGATCACGCAACCCCATCCCCCCTCATGTATTTTTCGGATAGCCTATCTATAAAGGACCAATTCAAAATCGCCCTGCTGCGGCGGAAAAGAAGCGGTTTTTCCCGATGAACTCCGCTGTTTTTTCCGCTGCTTCCGTTTTCCTTTTCCAGCGATCACTTGCTCTAACCCTTTTCCCATTAATTTAAAGGCAAAAATGGCAACGATAAAGGCAACACACGGCCCGACAACAATCCATTGGTCAAGCATCATTTCCCGATAGGAAAGACCGATCAAGCCGGACCATTCGTTCGAAAGGGAGAGCGCCACCTTCTCCGGAGGGCCCAACCCATCGGAATCATATATAACTTTTACGCCTCCTAGCAATATTTGAAACGCCCCGAGATGCACAAGCAGCAAGAGCGACTGCACCGTCTGCTGGGTAAACAGCAAAAACAGCCGCGGCCGCATATACGGGAGAACGTGCTTGCGGATGAGCCAAACGTGATCAGCTCCCATCAGCCGGGAAGAAACGACAAATTCATTTTGCAAAAAGACAGCGATATCATTGCCGATGACCAGCATTAACGGCGGAAGCGCAACAGCCGCAAGCACCAATAGTTGTTTGATCAACACTCCCATTCCAGCTCCTTGCTCCTCCAATGGAATGAAAGCAAAAAAGAGCATCGTTAAAAAGATCGCCGGCACAAACCGAAAGGCGCGGACGATGGACTCGGCAATAAACCGAAATTTCTGCAAATAAAAAGCATACACGATTCCGCCGACCGTCCCAAACACAAGCCGCAGCAAACTGACCGCCAATGCGGTGACAATCGTATATTTCGCCCCATCGATGACTTTCCAAAACACGTCTTCACCTTGGCGATCGACGCCAAACGGGTGGGCCCAGCTCGGCGGGTATGGAGGAACGTCAACGAGCCGCCCAGCCTCATTGTAGATCTGCTTCGGCGGCTGGGGAATGATGTCTTTCAGCCAATAAGAATAGAAAAAACTGGCCAGCAATAGACCAGCCGCGATGATAAACCCTGCCGCAAAATACACGTTGCGGAATGCGCGCATCACGCCACCCCCCTCTCGATTCCCGTCAAATAAGCAATCACTCGTTTCCCGGCCACATCAATGAGGTAAAATGGCAAAAACAGCATGGCAAGACCGATAGCCACTACTTCCGGCGTATGGAGCTGCTCATACAAAAACCGGAACAATCCGTGCATATTAAACAAATATTCCGCCACTAACAAGTTCGACAGCATAAACCAAAACAAATATTGGACGTTAGAAAACACGGTGATCAGCGCGTTGCGGAACATATGGCGCCATAGCACTGCCGTTTTTGACAATCCTTTCGCTAGCGCATATTCGACGTATGGCTTGTCTTTTTCCTCCGTAAACGCAAGAAATGTCATTTGGAACAGCAGAATGGAAGGCAAAATGGAAATCATGACAATCGGCAGCACGTATACATTGTCAAAACCGGCAACAGGATTGACAATAAGCAAATCTGTCTTTTTAAACACCCAGATGACAAACAGTTGCGTAGAAAAAATAAAAATAACATCGGGGATCGACTCAAGAAAAAACGCGATGCCTTTAACCATTTTTTGCAGCGGACGCGGAAGCAAAAAGCAGATGTAGGCTCCCGTAACGGCTATAAGGAAGGAAACAGCCAGCGCCCCCCATAAAATAACAAGGGAATAGGCATACGGCTCCATCATCGTTGAGAGCAGGGGAGCATTGTGCCATTGCGAGAGCGAAACCGTTATATCACGAATAGAAAAAAAGCTCCAAAACAGCTGCTGAAATTGCTGCCAAAATACCGTGATCATTTGCGGGCTCGGGAACAAGGAATAGCTTTGCGCAAACGCGATAATCGCCATAATCGTGAAAATGGTAAGCAACAAATCCGCCAGCACCGTCAAGGCGAGCTTCCATTTCTTCATAAGGCCGATCCCTCCCTCAGAGCACAGGCAAACGATTGCTACATGTTCCTTTCATCTGTAAGCTGCCAGTGCTTGCATGTTAATAAGATGGTGGCGGTGGAGGCAATGTTTCTGCTAACATGGATTGCTGTCCTCCCATTCCATCGCCTATTTTCAAGATGCGGTCATACATTTTAATTCCTACATAGGTTTGTCCGTCTGTTTGATATTCTACCCTGCCCGACGAGTCTTTTTTGATAAGCTCTCCCTTTTCGCCATACTTCTCTTTTACGTGCTTCGGCTGCAATTCTGGCAAAAACATCACATCCAGCTCATATTCCTTAGCTCGCTCCGGTCTTTTCGCGCTCCATGAATAACTTCCGTCTTCCCCAACGTTTACTTTTTCCTCGAGTACCTGTTTGCCCCCCTCGATTTCTTTCATCACAATTTGCACGACGGCGCCTTTTGGCAAATTGCTGTTTCCGTTTAGCACCACTAGGTCACCGATCGTTTTGACCGCACCACCTAATTTTACCGTTTGCTCCACTTTCGGTTTGGCACAGCCAACTAGCACCAATAGCAACAACAACGTAAGGACCACCGTCATTCGGATATCCTTCATAAAAACCCTCCTTATATGTATGTATAAGCATCTTTTAAAAAGAAAAATAGTATACGATGTGAAATATTAGGTTAACCATTTCGTTCAAATGAATCTGATAATCTTTATCCGACGATAAACAAGGCTTCCAAAAATGATTCGGAAAATTCTTTAATATTTACGCCCAACCATCACTATTGCTTTTTTGTTGTTTCTTAAGTTCAACCATGATATGACCAGCTTTGGTATATTTCTAACAATGGTAAATCATTATGATTCTCGGTTTTGTGATGAAATGTACAGTGTCTGGCGAAATGGCCTCTCTTTTAGAAGTATGATGTCAAAGGATTGTTGTTGAAAAACTAGTTTTTCCATTCACTCTTGGAGACAATGGGGGATCTGCATCACTAATTGGTTACCTTCGTGTCTTTTTAGGTGGTTGCTCTGAAATCTTCCATCAATTAACATAAGACTTAGTTCTTTAGGATTTTTCATCCCTGTACTAATCTCGATTTCTTCTGACTGATTTATCACATATAAATAAGGTGTACTATGAACTTTAGATGTATGAAAGAGGTATGCAACTTTGATATATATTATTGATTCATTGATGTTTTCTAAAACAAGCTGATCATTATTCCTTTTATCGTTGTTTATTAACATAATTTTAAACGTTAGTTCGATTGCTAAAGATGAAGCAAGCTTTTTCCGCCTGCTTCATCTCATCCATACAGTGGTTTCTATATCCGTTCCTTTCGCAACCGCTTATAACAGGCTTGTACGTTAGGAGTACCCCAATCACCCTCCGTAATAAAATCCGGTTTCCTTCAGTGTCAGCGGATCTCCTTCCCGATGCACACCGGCATTGATGACTTCGCCTACATAAATATAGTGATCGCCTTTTTCTACTTTTTCGACAACTTTGCACTCAAAGAAGCTGAGCGCATCTTTAAAAATCGGACATCCTGTTTCTTCGGTATAGAATTCGTACCCTGCCAGCTTATTTCCTTCCGGTTCTAAAGATTTAAAGAAAGCGGTGACCATATCCTTCTGGCCTGTTTCCAAAATATTGACGCTAAATACGCCACTTTTGGCAATTTGCTCTTGGGAACGGGTGCCTACTTTCACTGCAACCGCTACCAATGGAGGATTAAAAGACGTTTGTGTCAGCCAGTTTCCCGCAAAAGCATTGGCAGTACCGTTTTCATCTTTTGTGCCGACAATGTATAAACCGTATGTAATTCCACGTAAAGCCGTTTTTTTCGCCTTGGCATCCATGTATGGAACTCCTCCTTCCGTAAAAATCGTGTTTTTCAGTTGTGTAGATGTTCTTATTTTCCATTTTATCCAAGCTAATTATATCTGTCTAGCTTTTCATTTTTAAGAAACATAGGGAGATTTCACAACTTACAATACAGCGGACGAACACAAGTTTTCAAGAAAACGAAAGATGGCATAATCCTTTATTGAAAAAGTGGATGGAAGAATACCCCTTAAAAAAAAAGTGGGTGTCCCAAAAGTAGAAAATGGGACACCCTCATTTTAAAGAGTCCAGTATACAACTTTTTTGTCACTTAACCGGATTGACCCCCTAAATTTGGACACATCCTATCTTAATTTTAGGTTATTCTCAAAATTTCTCGTTTTTTCTTGGCAAGAAGACAAAATCCTCTTGCCTTATACGCGAACTTCTTTGATGATTAACGATTCCGTTTGCGCTTTTTTGTAAAATTCACGCGGTGGAAGATCGAGAATACTCGAATGAATCCTTCGCTCGTTATAAAATTTCATGTACTCCATCACGGCTTGATAAGCTTCTTCATAGCTGTCAAACGCCATTCTTCCTAGACATTCCTCCTCCAGTAAACGATGAAACGCTTCAATATGTGCATTCATATTCGGCGTCCGTGGTGGAATCCGTTCATGTTCGATTCCAAATCGCTCACAGGCAGCTTCAAAGGCATGAGAAATAAATTGCGGGCCGTTGTCTGTCCGAATCACAGGTTTATTTGCCTGTTCAAATTGCTGACGCTTGAATAACGCTCTTTGAAGCGTCTTTACGGCATCGCTTGCTGAACAACTCAACCCAATATGGTAATCAATTACCGAACGGTCATACACATCGATGAGCGACAAAACAAAGAAAAAGCGTTCTTCTCCTTCGATATATCCGTATTTCACGTCCATTTCCCATAACTGATTCGAGCCTGTAATAATGCGATTTCGAGCGAGTTTCTTCGGATATGGAATCCGTTTCTCTCGCTGCGGACGTAGTAAGTCCATCGCTTTACACAATCGATATACTTTTTTCTTACTGATCACAAGCTGATGGTCTCTTCTTAACTGAATGGTCAGCTTGCGATATCCGTAGGCAAATCCTTCTCCCATCACAAGCTCAGAGAGCCATTCTTGGATTTGTTCGTCTGACACTTTTTCGCCAGTTGCCGTTAGAGAGTAGCCGGGTGTTGGACGTCCCCCACCTACTGTTTTCTTCTCGACTTTTCCGTTCTGCTGATAATAGTTAAGTCCATATAATTGTGTAAAAAGGGAAATAGAAAAAGAGCCATGTTGCTTCCCCTTTGGTAGAATAAACAGTGGACCAAAAACACCAAACATAAGGAGGAATGCAACCATGGCTCAATATCATATTACCCTAAATGATGAACTTTTGCACGGGTTATTCACCAGAGATGAGGGATTAGCTAAGCTATTGGAACAAGTCCTGAATCAAATCCTCGAGGCCCAAGTAGAAGAACAGCTGGGGGCTCGCCGTTATGAACGGACGGAAGAACGAAAAGGCTATCGAAACGGTTCGTATCCACGCCAGCTGACGACCCGGGTGGGACGGTTGACCTTGCGCGTTCCACGGACAAGAGATGGAGAGTTCTCTACGGAACTGTTCCAACGGTATCAACGGAGCGAACAAGCTCTGGTACTGGCACTCATGGAAATGGTGGTAAACGGGGTGTCTACCCGAAAAATCACTCAAATCACGGAGGAATTATGCGGCACTTCGTTTTCCAAATCCACGGTTTCCTCGCTGTGCAAGGGGCTGGATCCGATTATCCAAGACTGGAATCACCGTTCCCTTCATGAACACGTGTATCCGTTTGTGCTAGTAGATGCTATTTATACGAAAGTCCGGGAGGATGGACGAGTACGCTCCAGAGCCGTGTTGATCGCTACAGGAGTGAATGAGGAAGGATATCGGGAAATTCTTGGCCTGCAAATCGGAAACAGTGAATCGGAGTCCAGCTGGAGCGAGTTCTTCGGATGGCTGAAAGACCGGGGACTCCGGGGAGTGGACTTGATCATCTCGGATCAGCACGGTGGGCTGGTGCAAGCCATTGAAAAGCATTTCCAAGGCGCGACATGGCAGCGATGCCAGACACATTTTATTCGCAATATCCTCGATGCCGCACCAAAGTATATGCAGGATGCCTTGCTCGAGGAGATTCGTGGGATTCTTCATGCCCCAAACAAGCATACGGCCCGACTGTTATTGGAACAAGTGCTGGCCAAATGGGAAGAAAAAGCCCCAAAAGCCATGCAAATCCTCGAAGAGGGATTCGAAGACGCCACCGCCGTATTGGACTATCCGGACCGTTATCGGCGGCGTCTGCGTACGACAAACGGAGTGGAACGGCTGAACGAAGAAATTCGCCGCAGAGAACGGGTCATCCGCATCTTTCCGAACCGGGAATCGGTGTATCGCCTCGTAGGCGCCGTGTTGATCGAAATGGACGAAAAATGGATATCGGGACGCAAATACCTGGATATGTCCGACTATTGGCAGTGGCGGAAAACGAAAGAGCAAGAAGCTCGATCGGTGAATCAGGAAGTTTCGGAGATGAAAAGAGTAGGGTAACCCCTTCGCTGTGTCAAGGAGAACGTGGAATACCGGAGCGAAGCGAGGATATGCCGCGAAAGCTCCTTGACACGCCTGTTCCTTGACAACATGATCGTTTGTCCGGGAAGGCGACTGGCAGGGAGACTTGCCGGACTTACCTACCATACGTCAAGTCTCAGGTCCATGTTGTCTATCAAAGGGGAATTTACACAATAATTTGGACTTGACCTCACTTGTCAGGTGCAAAACAGTAAAACGCAGGTTGAGTCACAGATAAAATCGCACAATTTTCACAATGAATTCACAGTATAATTCAAATCAATAAAAGAGCTTGAAAAACGTTACAAGAAAACGTTCCAATCTCTTTTATATTTAATGTAGGTTATTCAACAAAGCACCCGTTAGCCAACCATGAAGCGAGCTTCATCACAGATGATGGAAGTTAATTCTTTCTTCCATGGGAGTCAACCATGCCGCATCTATGTGGCACCAGCAATGATGAAAATACTGATTTTTTGTATAATTTAGTAAAAAAACATTGCAATCATTCTACCGTGTGATTATAATAAATAAAAAAATTCCATATATCTTTGTGATGATGAAGAATAGTAGGCATGGCGGACACTTCAGAGAGCTGATGGTTGGTGCAAATCAGTGTGGAAACCATGTTGAATGGGCTTCGGAGCAACCAGACCGAAATTTAGAGTAGGTTTTGGCGGAGAGTCTCACCGTTAAAAGAGACAAGGTATCGAAACGTAATTTATGTTTCCGTACCCTAAAAGTGCGTTTGTTGTTTTACAAACGAACAAAGGTGGCACCGCGGCTTTCCGTCCTTTGGCAAGTGGATGGAAAGCCTTTTTATTTAGTTGTCTAAAAGGAGTGATTAGTCATGGAAGACGGCTGGTGGACGTTTTTTTCAATTCAAAGCATTAAAACTACAACAAAATGGAGGGATTTCGATGAATAGGGGAATATTAGTATCAGGAATAAGACCTACAGGAGAATTACATTTGGGTAACTACTATGGTGCAATGAAGAATATCCTTGAATTACAGGAAAAGTACAATTCATACTTTTTTATCAGTGATATTCATTCACTAACTACTCACCCTAAACCAGATGATTTAACGAGAAATGTTTTGGAAATTGCTAAAGATTATTTGGCAGCAGGGCTCGATCCAAATAAATCTACATTTTATGTCCAATCCTCGATTGCAGAGGAAATATGTGAATTGCATACTTATTTAAGCATGGTAATGCCATTAGGGGATTTATTACGTTGTCCGACATTTAAGGAAAAAGCAAAAAAACAACCTGATAATGTCAATTATGGATTAGTAGGTTATCCAGTTTTGATGGCAGCAGACATTCTTATACACAAAGGAAAATTTGTGCCCGTCGGCGAAGATCAATTGGTTCATTTGGAAATAGCAAGGACCATTGTACGTAGATTTAACCAACTCTATGGAGATATTTTTCCTGAACCAAGACCGATTGTGGAAAATGCTGTTCGTATTCCTTCTCTTTCAGGGAAAGGGAAAATGAGTAAATCCGATAACGCCGACAGTTATATTAGTATGAAAGATGACAATAAAACCATTCAACGAAAAGTAAAGAAGGCATATTCTGACCCTACTCGTATCTATAAACATCAAGCAGGTAACCCTTCAAAAGAAGGGTGCAACGTTTATCATTTGCACACTTACTTTACTGAAAAGGAAACGTTAGAAAAGATTCAGCTCCAATGCAGTAATGCGACGATAGGGTGCGTACAATGTAAATCCATTCTATCCGATTCGATCAATTCCATCGTTGGACCGTTCAGAGAAAAAAGAAAAAAATTGTCAGATAGTGATGTATATGATGTTTTAGAACACGGGAAAATGAAAGCGAAAGAGTCATCACAAAAAGTGATCAGTGAAGTTAGAAAGGCAATTGGATTAAGGATGTTTTAAGTGATTTAATAAGGTGTATCGAATAGTGATACACCTTTTTCTTCATCAATTTATTAACGGTTTATTATGACTAACTGCTTCGTTAGCCAACCATGAAACGAACTTCACCACAGATGATGGAAGTTCATTCGTTCTTCCCAGGGAGACAACCATGCCGCATCTATGCGGCATCATCAGAATAATGAAAAATTCATTTTCAGGATAGACCTCCATGTCGTGCTTACGGCACTAGCAAATGATGAAAATACTAATTTTCGGGATAGTTAAAAAAGAAATGGGTGTAAGCAAAACACCCGCAAAATGTGCGGGTGTTTCTGCTTAAATAACCATATCAATAATTCCATTAATCCATTCAGAATTTTCTTCGATTCCGAGCTTATTGTAAATTATCATTTTATTTCAGCATAAAACGCCCATTTTTTTGCACATTCTTTCAGAAAGCCCTCTCCCCTTTTCTGAAGGAATGTGCTAAATTTTTTGTGAATTGTTTCGGACGAAGATTTCCATTCGTTTCAAGGAGAGGGGGGGAGGAAGTGTGATCCAGTTTCACGACTTTGGCATTGACATTCAAACGTATACGGATCGTGGGAAAGGGAACGATTTTCCCGACGTGAACCAATGCCCCCACTGTCCATCCCGCCGCCCCTTGCATCGTCACGGATACTACCAACGCTATGCGTTGACGGCAGAGGGGGAGTATCGCCTTTGGATCGCACGATACGCTCGCGAGAGTGTCGCAAAACCGTGAGTGTGCTGCCTTCTTTTCTCCTCCCGTATGTTCAATATACACGGCCGGTCATCTGGCAAGCGGTCAAAACGTGGCTCGAAACGCCAAGGCGAGGAGCGAAGACCAAACAGGTTGGTTTTCCCACCAAGGAGGTCATCTTGTTTTATGTCCGACGATTTTTACGGAATCTTTCCCGCTTGCATCACGCGGCGGTGAGAAGGTGGGGGATCATCGGCCCTGTGGGGAACGCAAGAACAGAACGGGCGGTTTGGTGGATGCAGACCTTGGAGGGACGGGGGGTGGGCTTGATCATCCAAGACCTGTGGACAAACGAGAGGTGGCATCCGTTTGCGGATCAAATTGCTTCCTGATTTTCTACTTAACACCAAAAACGGAGATGGTTGATGTTCCCACAAACCCTTCCTCTCGACGAATCTCGAGCCGTTTCGTAAGATAGGAGGCAGAGGGACCGGAACGGTCCAACATCACAGGGAGACAGGGAGGAGATCCGGATGGATGAATCGATGAGACACGACATCGCGCTGTTTCGGTACGGGCTGATCGCTCCGTTGGTGAATGGCCAGGTGGAGCCCAAAGCGTATTTGAATGAGGTGGGCGGGCGAGTGCATTCGATTCCTCATCAAGGGGACAAGCCCATTGCGGCGAAGACGATTCTGGATTGGTGCGCCCGATACAAAAAAGGGGGCTTCGACGCCTTGAAGCCGAAGCGCCGTTCGGACCGCGGCCGCTCCAGACGTCTGTCCCCCGATGATGAGGATCATATTCTAGCATTGAGGAAGGAACATCCCACCATGCCCGTGACCCTATTCTACGAACAACTCACCAAGCAGGGGGACATTCCCACCACCCTCTCATACTTTACTATATACCGATTGTTGAAAAAACACAACCTGGTGGGAAAAGAAATCTTGCCGATGCCGGAGCGAAAGCGTTTTGCGTATGACCAGATCAATGAGCTATGGCAAGGGGACTTATCCCATGGACCCACGATTCGCGTCCATGGGAAAGCCCAGAAAACGTTTTTGATCGCGTATATCGATGACTGCTCGCGGTTGGTGCCGTATGCCCAATTTTTCCCTTCGGAGAAATTTGACGGGCTGCGGATCGTCACAAAGGAAGCGGTGCTTCGTTGCGGGAAGCCGAAACGCATTTACTCGGACAACGGGAAAATTTATCGGTCCGAGGTGCTGCAGTATGCGTGCGCCGAGATGGGGATTACACTCATCCACACCCAGCCGTATGACCCGCAAAGCAAGGGAAAAATCGAACGGTTCTTCCGCACCGTACAGACACGGTTTTATCCACTGTTGGAGCTGAATCCGCCGAAATCGCTTGACGAGTTGAACGAGCGTTTTTGGAAGTGGCTTGAAGAGGAGTATCATCGAAAACCGCACGCCTCGCTTGATGGGAAAACGCCGCATGAGGTGTTTCAGTCCCAAGTGGAACGAGTGGTGTGGATCGAAGACATCGATTGGCTGGATGCGATTTTTCTGAAACGGGAGCACCGCAAGGTGAAAGCCGATGGCACGATCACCCTGAATAAACAGCTATACGAAGTGCCGCCTCGGTTCATTGGGCAATCGATTGAGCTCCGCTATGACGAACGAGGCGTCTATGTGTACGAAGAGGGCAAACGGGTGGCGGAAGCCATTCGGGTGCGTATGGAGGACAATGCCTATGTAAAGCGCCATCGGTCGCCGTTTGCGGCGGTTTCGGCGAAGGAGGGCGAACAGGATGTATAAAACGTTTTATTCCCTCTCGCGGGAGCCGTTTGCGAAAGAAACCGACCCGTCTGAGGCGTATCAAGGGACAGCGTTTCAAGAAGCGCTGCGGGCGCTGGAGTACGTGAAACGAACCCGGGGGATCGGGCTGTTGATCGGAGAGCCGGGGGCGGGCAAGACGTTCGCCCTTCGGGCGCTGAAAGAGTCATTGAATCCATCATTGTATCATGTCGTCTACTTTCCGTTATCCACCGGAGGCGTGATGGATTTTTACCGTGGACTGGCCTTGGGATTAGGAGAGGAACCGAAGTACCGCAAGGTAGATCTCTTCCGCCAAATCCAGCAGGCGATCGAGCGATTGCATCATGAACGGCGGATCACGCCGGTGTTCATTTTGGACGAGATGCATTTGGCCAAGGATGCCTTTTTACAAGACATCGCCATCTTGTTCAACTTTGAGATGGATTCGACCAACCCATTTGTCTTGATTTTGGCCGGGCTGCCCCATTTACAGGGGAAGCTGCGGCTCAATCAGCACCGCCCTCTCGACCAGCGGATCATCATGCGATACCGGATGGGGCCGCTGGAGAAGGAAGAGGTGGCGGGCTACATCGAGCATCGGATGAAACAGGCCGGGGCGAAGCATCCGATCTTCACCCCATCGGCGTTAGAGGCGATTGCCCTGCAGTCGCGGGGATGGCCTCGGGTGATCAACACGTTGGCCACGACGTGCCTGTTATACGGGTATCAGCTGAAAAAGGACGCCATTGACGAAGAAGTGGTGCGCATGGCCGCAGAGGAAATGGGGTATTAGCACGAAAGGGGCCGAATCGGCCTCTTTTGTGCTTTCTCTTTTCCATCGGTCCATCAGGCGCGCTGGAAATCTTCATCTGAAAGAGCGTGCAAATGTTCCGAAAGAATGTGCAAAATCCGCAATAATCCGCAAAAATTTTGCACATTATTTCAGAATCCATCTGAAATAATTTGAAAAAGGGATTCTGAAATAATGTGCTAATTTACACTTATTACAAAGATTTTTATGAACTCTTTTAAATTCTGGAACTATACTTTTTATCACATTCATCATTTCAAGGGGATTTCTACCACATTCCCAACTTTCAAGGAGGGAAAGTTGCCAAGCTTCTAGCTTGCTTCTTTCCCCTTCGTATTTTGCCCAATCACCAAACGTATTTGGTTGGATTCCTGCTTCCATATACCAAGCTGTTGCCATTGATAAACGTAAGTTGTCAATACATTTCAAAGCATAATAATACTCTTTTCTCATTACTCTGCGATAAGCTTCATGAAAATACGCAAAAAACTTTGTTTGCCAAAGTTCCAATTCTTCAATTGTTGGTTCATAGGATAAAGCCATTGATTTATCTAAAATATCTGCCAACATTCCATCCGTATCTTTTATAATTTTTATATTTTTCAACCATACGGAAGGCTGAATGTCTTCAGGTTTATAATAAAATGTATCCACTTTAACGAAACAATCATAGTGAGCGATTGAATAAGTTACAAACGGACCTAAATCCTCAAAATAAAGAACATTTCCCCACTTTTTAGGGCGATTTTTTTTTGTTCGAGATAAATGCTTGGAATTTTTCAGGTAATACAACGATGCGGAGGTCAATGTCGGAATATAAATCCATGTTTTCACTCCCGATTGAACCACCATAAAAAACCGCTAATACATCATCGTCATTAAATAAATCTTTTTCAATTGCAGTCATTAAATCTTGACGATGCTTTGGAATTTCTAAATCTCTTTCTTTGTGTCTAGTTACAAATCCACACATTGAATAACAACTCCCCTAAAATATATTTTTAGAATATAAATCCATATTGATTTTAACCCGTGGTGCTAGTTGAGTGTCAGCGCTCAACCAGCCCTAGTGTGACCAAGGAATAAGCCAACAAGATGCCATCGAGTGCCACTTCAAACCCGGCCATGGAATTCGCTCGAATGTCGGTGATCCGGTATTGGTCTACGAGAATCGAAAACACCGTCTCGATGACTTTGCGTTTTTTCCTGATCCATTCTTCCCATGCCTTGGATGGGCCGTGCTTTTGATTGTGTCGAGACGGTGTCCAGAACGCGGCTTGGTGTTCTTCGTACAGCTTTTCTCGAAGAGCGTGGCTGATGTACCCTTTGTCCCCAAAGTTGTAGGGATGAGGGATTTGAGTCATCACCGTTTCAGCGGCTTTGACGTCGTGGCAGGACGCTTCCGTCACGACATAGCCCATGGCCAGCCCTTGATTGGTCACTTGAAGATGCAGCTTGAAACCGTAGTACCATTGCTTTTTGGAAGCACAATACCCCATATCCGCGATCCCTCGAAACCGCTTGACGCGCTGCATTCTTGCGGGATGGCACAACGGAAGAGGCAAGCTGTCGACGACCGCATAAGCATGGTGTTGGCCACGTTTCGCCAGCTCATGACGGATCCATTTGATGGCGAAACCAAGCGCCCGGCAGCGGCGGTTGTATCGGGAGCGTTCAAGAAACGAGCCGTTTGTGAACAAATTTCCCGTGACAAAACGATGCCAGGCTCGTTCGGAAGAAAAGCCCAGCAGCTTCCCCAAAAGGTGAACCGCCATGACCACTTCGTCTTCTTGCTTGACCAAGTGACGGTTGCGGCGATGAAGATACATTTGAATCAACGACAGTTGGGCAGAAACAAAACAGAAAATAGCGGCATATTGTTTTTGAAGTTTGGCTGGATCTGTAGTAAAATGAAAGTGCTCTTGCATGGGGGATCTCTCCTTTCGAATGTTGGGTGACACTTTCATTCTACTGGAGATCCGCCAGCAAGGGCTATTTTTATGCTTGATCAAGTTTATCTAGCACCACGGGTTGATTTTATATATTAGATACTGTAGTTGAGTAAATTTACTAACATAAATTTACAACCAAACAAAAAAGGAGACATGAACCCGACTCCTTGGTTAAAATAGATGTGCTAACCAACCATTCACAAGGAGGCTCATGTCTCATGAATAGATTAGCACATCATCAAGGAATCCACAAGTTTTTCATGGCGTTGGGGTTGGCGCTTTATTTCTCGAAACCGGTCATCAAGCATCTCGTTCATATTGTGGATGCCTTGACGACCAAGGGATTTTCGGGAACGTTGACCGATGTCCATCACTGGAGTTTTCATCCCAACCATCGAACAACGCTCAGCCATTTTTTCACGAAAAGCCCTTGGGATGAAGAGACGTTGCTTCGCAAACTCCAGCAATGGATCCTTCATCGCATCAAGCGAATCGCCAAACGGGAGAATCAACCCCTTTTTGTTTCGATTGATGATACCATTTGCCAAAAAACGAAGCCTTCGTCACGGGCCACGCACGCCATTCAAGGGTGTGATTGGCATTTCTCCCACAAAGATCATCAATCGGTCTGGGGGCATTCGCTCGTTTGGCTGATGGTACACACCATGACTCAGGCATTCCCGTTCGCGTTTCGTCTTTATGATAAGGCGGCGGGAACAAGCAAAGTCGACCTAGCGATGGAGATGCTTTCTTCGCTCAAGGTGAAGCCGGATCATCCGGTGTATGTGCTCATGGATTCATGGTATCCGTCCAAAGAGCTCATCGAAGCCTGCCTGAAAAAGGGATTCCATGTCATCGCGATGCTCAAGACGAACCGAATTCTCTACCCGAAAGGCATCGCCGTCCAAGCCAAGCAGTTCGCCCGCTATCTCGAACCGCGAGACACCCGCCTCGTCACGGTGGGGAACGAGCGCTATCGTGTCTACCGCTACGAAGGTGCGCTCAACGGTCTTGATGATGCGGTGGTGCTGCTTACTTGGAAGGCTGCTCAGCCGATGACACCCGAACATCTTCATTGCATCTTGAGCACCGATCGGGAGCTGAGTGACGAAGACATCTTGCGTTACTATGCCCAACGCTGGTCGATCGAATGCTTTTTCCGGCAGGCAAAAGACCAGCTGAAGCTTGATGGGTACCGTGTTCGCCACGTTCGGGCGGTCAAACGGTATTGGATCACCGTGTTGTTGGCTTGCGTGTACAGCATAGCCGAATCTCAACAAGACCTCTCCGCCGGACTGGAGCTTCTTCGATCGCGGAAAGGACACAGCCTAGTTGAGTTCATTTACAACGCGGCGAAGCAAGATATTCCCATTGATGTTGTCAAAAAACAACTCCATGTCGCCTAAGGGTTACCCTGTTTGTCTCTTTGTTAATGGAAAATATTGTAATGAAAATTACTCATCTACAGTTAGATATTTAGCATTTGATTCCTTCTTTAATTATACTGCCCGTTAGATGCCCATGCATCGCTTCGCGGCATCACAGATGATGAAAGAAATTTTATTCTTCCATAGAAATCAAATAAGACCGATTTTAATCAATTTACCACAATATTACAAACACTTTCAAAATGCCTTTTATTATTCAAATATTTGTTTGATCGGAAATAAAGGAAAAATTGTTGGCATAAAAATTCGCCAACACTTTTATTGAATATATAACTTTATTTTTCAGTATGCGACTTTATTTTCCGCAGATAATAGAAAAAACAAAAGCCTGCTGGATTCACCAACAGGCTTTCAGTTCCCGACTTTTTTGTTCGGTACCTAACTTTTTTGTCCGGTTCCCGACTTTTTTGTCAAGTACCCGACTTTTTTGTCATTCAACATCTTTCCGACCAATGAACCGCTTACTCCACCGTCACGCTCTTCGCCAAGTTGCGCGGTTTGTCGACGTCGCAGCCGCGGTGCAAGGCGGCATAGTATGCGATCAGCTGCAACGGCACGACGGACACAAGCGGCGTAAGATCCGGATGGACGGATGGGATGATGAAGCGGTCGCCGTCGCCTTCCAGGCCGCGCATCGAGATGACGCACGGGTTCGCGCCGCGGGCGACGACTTCTTTTACGTTGCCGCGAATGCTCAAATTTACGTGCTCTTGGGTGGCGAGGGCAATCACCGGCGTGCCGTCCTCAATCAAGGCGATCGTGCCGTGTTTCAGCTCGCCGCCGGCGAACCCTTCCGCTTGAATGTACGAGATCTCCTTCAGCTTCAGCGCGCCTTCTAGGCAGACATAGTAGTCAACGGCGCGGCCGATAAAGAAGCAGTTGCGCGTCAGCGTCAAGTAGTCGCTTGCGATTTTCTCCATTTCTTCTTTCGCATCACACAGCATTTCCATCACATTGGCGACGATGGCGAGCTCTTTCGTCAAGTCAAAGTCCAGCTCAAAGCCTTTCGCTTTTGCCGCGGCCGCCGCCAAAATTGCCAACACGGCAATTTGCGCCGTATAGGCTTTTGTCGAGGCAACGGCGATTTCCGGGCCGGCGTGCAACAGGAGCGTATAATCGGCTTCCCGCGACAGCGTCGAACCTGGGACGTTCGTGATCGTAATCGCTTTATGGCCGAGTTTGTTCGTTTGCACGAGCACGGCGCGGCTGTCGGCCGTTTCGCCGCTTTGCGAGATAAAGATGAAGAGCGGCTTTTCCGACAACAGCGGCATGTTGTACGAAAATTCGCTGGCGATATGCACTTCCACCGGAATTTTCGCCCACGATTCGATCAACTGCTTGCCGACGAGACCTGCGTGGTAGCTCGTTCCGCACGCGACAATGTACAGGCGGTCGGCGTTCAGCACTTCGTTGATGATCGCTTGGTCAATCGTCAATCCGCCGTTTTCGTCTTGGTATTTTTGAATGATGCGGCGGATGACGAACGGCTGCTCGTCAATTTCTTTCAACATGTAATGCGGATACGTTCCTTTTTCAATGTCGCTTGCATCGAGCTCAGCCGTAAATGGCTTCCGTTTGACTGTTTCACCGTTTAGCGTTTGAATCGTGACGTTCTCGCTCGTGACGATAACGAGCTCCCCATCCATCAGTTCGACGAATTGATTCGTCACTTGAAGCATCGCCATCGCGTCGCTCGCCACGACGTTAAACCCATCGCCCAAGCCGACGAGAAGCGGGCTTTTGTTTTTCGCCGCATAGATGGTGTTTTCGTCTTGCGCATCGATCATGGCGATGGCGTACGATCCTTTTAGCAGCGAGAGCGTTTTTCGGAACGCCTCTTCCGTTGCCAGTCCGTCGTTGACGAACTTCTCCACGAGCTGAACGATCACTTCCGTGTCCGTGTCGCTTTGGAATGTGACATCGGCCAAGTAGTCGCGCTTGACCATTTCATAGTTCTCAATGACGCCGTTATGCACGAGCGTAAAACGGCCTGAAGCGCTTTGATGCGGGTGGGCGTTCACTCGGCTTGGCGCCCCGTGTGTCGCCCAGCGTGTATGGCCAATGCCGACCGTCGCGTTGACGTTCGGGTCGACGATGCGGCGCAAATCAGCAATCCGTCCTTTTTCCTTAAACACATGCACGCCGCTTTCGTTCAACACAGCGATCCCCGCCGAATCGTAGCCGCGATACTCGAGTTTTTCCAATCCGCGCAATAAAATTTCCTTCACATCTTGATAACCGATATAGCCAACAATGCCGCACATGGCAAATGTTCCTCCTTTTCATCTTGGAGGCTGCCGCTAATGAGATCCTTCCATGTTCAGTTGTCAAAGAACAACGGGGCCTCACCGTCAATGCGGCAGACTCCCCTTTCGATTTGCGCGATGACATCCTCCCCTTTGTGCAAAGGGTCACCCCTTTGTTTTAAGAGAGGACTTGCGGCTGTCATCGCTCCAGCCGGGAGGCATCCGCCGAAAACCTCGATAAACCTCCTCCTCGTCAACTAAGCGTTCTTCCGTCCAACGCTTAGTCCAGGCGCTTTGTGATCGTTAAAACCGATGCAACAGCCAACCACCTTTTTGCTTTGTTGGCCATGCCCACGGTTGCGGCAAGCCATCACTTCACCATGTTCCGCTCTTCGCCCTTCCATCGCCTCCTTTCAAAAAAAGGCAACAACGTTAATATTACAGGACATTCCCAGCGGCGTCAACTATTTATATAAATACCCTATGCATAAACGAAAGGGAACGTTCCGTTTATGCATAGGGTGGTTGTCCAGACGGTCGATTATTCCGTCCCCATTTCACGGCGGACGACATCGGCGATCCGCTCCACGTAGGCGCGGCACGCTTCTTCGGTCGGGGCCTCCGCCATAATGCGCACGAGGGGTTCCGTCCCTGACGGACGAACGAGGACGCGGCCATTGCCGTTCATCTCTGCTTCCACTTCGGCGATCACGTTTTTCACTTGCTCATTTTCCATCACTTTTTCTTTCTCTTTCACCCGGACGTTCACTAAGAGCTGCGGGTATTTTTTCATTTCCCCCGCCAATTCGGAAAGCGGCTTGCCTTTGATTTTCATGATGTTGACAAGCTGGAGCGCCGTCAACATGCCGTCCCCCGTCGTGTTGTAGTCAAGGAAGATGATGTGTCCGGACTGCTCGCCGCCAAGATTATAGCCGTTCTTCTTCATTTCCTCGACGACATAGCGGTCGCCAACGGCCGTTTGTACACTTTTGATTCCCTGCGCCTCAAGCGCCTTGTAAAACCCAAGGTTGCTCATGACGGTCGAGACGACGGTTTGGTGCTTGAGGCGGCCGGTTTCTTTTAAATATTTGGCGCAAATGTACATAATCTGGTCGCCATCGACGATGTTGCCGTTCTCATCGACGGCAATGAGACGGTCGCCGTCCCCGTCAAAGGCGAGCCCGACATCAGCTCCTTTTTCTTTGACAAACGCCGCCAACGCTTCCGGATGGGTGGAACCGACCCCTTCGTTAATGTTGAGCCCATTGGGCGAAGCCCCCATTGTCACGACATCCGCATCCAAATCGGCAAATAGGTAGGTCGCCAGCGATGACGTCGCCCCGTGCGCGCAGTCGAGGGCGATTTTCATCCCGGAAAAATCTTCTTCATCGATCGTTTGTTTTAAATACTGCAAGTATTTTTGCCCGCCTTCAAAATAGTCGTTGACTTGCCCAAGCCCAGCCCCGATCGGCCGCGGCAGCATATCCTCCACGCTGTCGATGAGCGCTTCTATCTCGGCTTCCTGCTCATCCGACAGCTTGAACCCGTCCGGGCCGAAAAATTTAATGCCGTTATCTTGCACCGGGTTGTGGGAGGCGGAAATCATGATGCCGGCCTGCGCTCCAAGCGCCTTCGTCAAATAGGCGACACCTGGCGTGGAAATGACGCCAAGGCGCATCACTTCCGCCCCGATCGACAAAAGCCCCGCGACAAGGGCCCCTTCCAACATATGGCCGGAAATGCGGGTGTCGCGCCCGATCAGCACTTTCGGGCGCTCAGCGCTTTTGGTCAGCACGTATCCGCCGCAGCGGCCGATTTGAAACGCCAACTCTGGCGTCAATTCACGATTTGCGACTCCTCGTACACCATCAGTGCCAAAATATTTGCCCATTCGTTCACTCTCTCCTTACTATGCAGTTTATTGTGCAGCCGCTTTTTCGCTAATCTGGACCATCGCCGTTTCCACCGACGGCTGCCATTGGACTTGTTCAGGGTGGTTCCATTGAATGGGAACTTGATGTTCGCCGGTGTCAAGTCCACCGACATCGACATACAAACGAATATCGTCTTTTGTCAACCCGCGGACGACATCGGGCGGACCGACAAGGCGGACCGTAATTTTGCCTTCAAGCGGTTTGACAAATTCGGCTTTGTATGAATCCGGCAAGCCGACGACAGCGATCGGCACGTCTTTCCACGTTTGTGTGACGTCTTTTTCCACATCAATATGCACCTTGATTTTGTCTGGGTTGACGCTTTTTGCGCCATTAGGAAGCGGAACGTCGAGCTCTACCGTCGCATCATCGGTCATGTCGTCCAAATCAACGGTCAATCCTTCCAGCTTGTCAATATGGTTCAACACTTCCTTCGGTCCATAAATCGTCACTCGATCCGGCTCCGGCGTGATGCTGACAAGATGCACACCATCCGGCAACTCCCCAGTTGTTCGCACTTGAACCGGCACCGTCTTGCTCGGGCTTTTCACCGGCACGGTTACTTCCACCGACGATGGCTCTGGCTCAATATCCAACTCATTTCCCCGTCGATCGTACACTCGAACGCGCGCTTCTCTCGTCAGCGTTTCCGTCGCCCCATCTAAGTCGACGATGGCTTTGACAAAGGCAATCTCGTCGATTCGTTCCTTCGCCCCGGTAATCGTCACGGCATCTGGTTTCACCGTCGGTTCTCCAACGGAATAGCCATCCGGCATTTTGTTTCGATTGAAAAATTCAACACCGACCGGAAACTGTTTCGACACTTTTTCACGAATCGTCACTTTGGCCGAGGAAGGCTGAATCGTCACTTTCAACTTGTCGGAGATGTCCCTGTATTTGATCGGCACCGTGTATGTCCCTAATGGCAATTCCGTTAAATCGACATACACCTCGAAATTTCGTTGTAGAGCCGTCGGCTTGACAATGCTGGCGGGTCCTTGGAGCGTAACGTTCACGTATTTCGGGACACCCGATACGACCAAGTTGTTTTCATCATAGTAAGCGACCACCGGAATATCGACCAACGTTTCCGTATCTTCCTGGCCAAACGTGTTGCGCGTCTCACCAGTTTTCGCCCCGACATTGGCCGACATATACAGCATAATCGCCAGCAATAAGGAGACAACGCGAATAAACCAAGGATGGTCCATCAACTTATCCATGTTTCTTCCCCCTCCACTGCCAACGGGAAGAAGCAGGCGCCTTCGTCGCTGGAGCAAGTTCGCCGGTCAACAGCTCCCGAAACTCATCGATCGTTAAATCGCGGTACAGCTCGCCGTTTTTCGTCAACGATACTGCTCCCGTCTCTTCCGACACGACGACGGTGACGCTGTCCGTCACTTCGCTGATGCCGAGCGCCGCCCGATGGCGTGTTCCGAGCTCTTTCGAAATAAACGGACTTTCCGATAATGGCAAATAACAGGCCGCCGCAGCGATTTGGTTTTTTTGAATAATGACCGCCCCATCATGAAGCGGCGTGTTCGGAATGAAAATATTAATGAGCAGTTCCGGCGATACATGAGCGTTTAACATAATGCCGGTTTCGACATAATCGTTCATTCCGGTTTCCCGCTCAATGGAAATCAGCGCGCCGATGCGTCGCTTCGCCATATACTCGGTCGCTTTGACAATGGCTTCCACCATTCGCATCCGCTCTTCCTCTTCATTGACCGTATTGCGGGTGAACAGCCGTCCGCGGCCGAGCTGCTCAAGGGCGCGCCGCAATTCTGGTTGAAAAATGATGATGATCGCGAGAAATCCCCAAATGATCGCCTGATCCATCAGCCATTGCAACGTCGTCAATCCGAGGTAATTGCTCACAAAGCGGACTAGAATAATTAAAAAAATGCCTTTTAACAACTGAATGGCCTTCGTCCCGCGAATCATCATGATCAACTTGTAAATCACATACCAAACGACAAGGATATCAACCACTTTTAACAAATATGACACGATGGGGAGCTCTCCGAAGGACATCTTCACACTTCCTTTATCTCTAATTCCAATCTGTTGATGGCCACGGAAAAAGCCATCGAACGATGGCTGCCATCATTCAATCGATTGGAGCGCACGATTGAACCTTTCTTTAATATTATACCAAATCCATTCAAACACTTGATTAATTTCCTCCACTTCCCCTGTCACTTGCCCGGCGGACGCCATATATTTCTTTCCATGGATCACAGTCACGTCCCCATCAACCGTTCCTTCAATCCGAATCGAGCCATTGCGGACGACAATATCTCCTTTGACCGTTTCTCCTTTCGGCACGATGACAGTATGATCGCGGATGATGACATGTTCATCAGCTGAGACGGAAAACGCGCCTCTTTCCCCCCATGAAGAGGCTAAGCTGCCGAAAGTAAGCGCGAAAAACAACGAGGCAGCCGTAAGCAGCGGATGACGATGCAGAAAACGGCGCAGCCGCGCGGTCTTTCTCTCTTTCGGCATCGCCTCCATAACCTTGGCTGCAAACGACGGCGGCGCCGCAACGTGGGCGGCATATTGGAGGAAAGCAACCGTCTTTTTCAGCTCGTGAAAATGGGCAGCGCACGCAGCGCACGAACGCAAATGTTCTTTCAGCTGCTGCTCTCCTTCTGGCTGGAGATCTCCATCAAAATAGCTGTGCATGAGCAACACGATTTCTTTCGGACATTCCATAGTCTCCCACCCTCTTATAAATGACCCAATTGCCTGCGCAACGCTTCACGGCCGCGATGCAGCCGCGTTTTCACCGTGCCGACCGGCAACCCTAAAATCTCGCTGATTTCTTGCAACGACAAATCTTCCATATATTTCAACACGATCACGCTTCGATACTTTTCTGGCAACTGCTCAATCGCTCGCTGCACCGTCTCTTGCAGCTCCAGGCTTTCCACTGCCTCCTCCGGGGATGCTTCGCGGGAAGGAAGCTGAGCCTGCATCGTCAACCCGTCCGTGCCTCCGACCTCTTCATCTAAATACACGTCCGGCTTCCGTTTCCGCAATTTATCGATCGTCAAGTTCGTCGCGATCCGGTACAGCCAAGTGGAAAACTTCATTTCTGGATTGTACGTATCAATATGGATGTAGGCGCGGATGAACGCCTCCTGCGCCGCATCTTCCGCCTCATGCCGATTGCCAAGCATTCGATAGCAAAGACGGTAAATCTTGTCCTTATACAAATCGACAAGATCCGCGTATGCGTTTTGATCCCCTTTTTGGATCGCCTTAATTCTCTTTTTAATAAATAGATCCATAAAATACAATACCCCCGCCTCACGGCTTACTGTATATTACGGCGCTCGATCAAGAAAAGTTTCATGCAACATATTTATTGTATCATACAACGGAAAAAGAGGGGACTCCAAACAAATGGCAGCCCCTCTTTCACAAACAGCGGGAACAAATCATCATCATATCCGTGAATCCCGCAACCAACCCTCTTTGCCCACATGCATTACATGAGTTTTTCACCAAACAACGACCCCATCAGCGCTACAGCCACTGATGCTGTTTTGTTCCGCTCATCCAAGATCGGGTTCACTTCGACAAATTCCGCTGAAGTGATGATTTGTGCCTCGGCCAGCATCTCCATCGCCAAATGGCTTTCGCGGTATGTCAATCCTCCAATGACAGGCGTTCCGACTCCCGGTGCGTCGCTTGGGTCAAGGCCATCCAAGTCAAGCGACAAATGAACGCCATCCGTTCGTTCTTTTAAATAGGCGATCGTTTCTTCCATCACCCTTGTCATTCCGAGCCGATCAACCTCATGCATCGTGTAAATTTTGATTCCTTTTTCGCGAATAAACTTCTTCTCCCCTTCATCAAGGGAACGGACGCCGATCAACACGACATGTTCCGGCTTGATTTTGGGGCTGTATCCGCCGATTTGCGTCAGCGCCGGATGGCCAAACCCGAGGCTCGCCGCCAGCGGCATGCCATGAATGTTTCCAGACGGCGACGTTTCCGCGGTGTTGACGTCGCCATGCGCGTCATACCAGATCACTCCAAGCCGCTCATAATGTTTCGCCACCCCGGCGAGCGTGCCAATGGCGATGCTATGGTCGCCGCCCAGCACAAGTGGGAAGCGCCCCCGCTGAACGACTTGGTCAACCGCCGCCGCGAGTTTCTCATTCGCCTCCGCAACCGCTTTCAAATTGCGCAACCGTGAATCTCCTTGCTCGTGCAACCGCTCTGCTTTTCCAATCGGAATATCTCCCAAATCTTCAATATCGTAATGAAGACGTTCCAGACGTTCGATGACGCCTGCATAACGCATTGCGCTCGGCCCCATATCAACGCCGCGGCGTGTCTGCCCTAAATCCATCGGAACCCCGATAATTGAAATTGGCTTCATGCTGTCTCCCACTCCTTTCCGGTTCCTGTTACGTCTTTATTGTAGAGGAAAGAAAGGGGATGACTCAACTTGACAAAATTTTGAATATTTATACCGATATAACAAAAAAGAGCAGGCTGCTTTTGGTTGTCAAGCAGTCTGCTCTTGATGGAGCCTATCGGGATCGAACCGATGACCTCCTGCGTGCAAAGCAGGCGCTCTCCCAGCTGAGCTAAGGCCCCGCCCCAAGCGGAAGACGGGACTCGAACCCGCGACCCCCACCTTGGCAAGGTGGTGTTCTACCACTGAACTACTTCCGCGCTATGGTGAGCCATGGAGGACTCGAACCTCCGACCCTCTGATTAAAAGTCAGATGCTCTACCTACTGAGCTAATGGCTCATGGTTAGGATAACACTCTACAGCTTCGTTTCACTCTACCTGCCTCTTCCTCTCCCAGCTGTTTCACAGATGCCTAGTGCGTCGAGGCAACTCGAAGCAAATCCGAAGATGCAGCGCTCGTTGCTGAGCTAATGGCTCATGACCATTTTTATGTACAAAAAAATAATGGCTGGGCTAGCTGGATTCGAACCAGCGCATCACGGAGTCAAAGTCCGTTGCCTTACCGCTTGGCTATAGCCCAACGCGATGAGAAAAAAACGCTGTATTCAATTGCTATTATATCTCAGCAATCAGGGAAGTATACACTTTTCATTTCGGCCAATCATCCTTGAAAGGACGACTGGCCGAAATGGAGTGACCCGTACGGGATTCGAACCCGTGTTACCGCCGTGAAAGGGCGGTGTCTTAACCACTTGACCAACGGGCCGGAAAATAAATGGAGCTTCCAACCGGGCTCGAACCGGTGACCTCTTCCTTACCATGGAAGTGCTCTACCTACTGAGCTATGGAAGCGTAAAAATGGCTCCGCAAGTAGGATTCGAACCTACGACCTACCGGTTAACAGCCGGTTGCTCTACCGCTGAGCTATTGCGGAATGATGAATAACTATATGTCATGCACATCTTCCCAATGTGCTCGTTGCCTCTTCCTCTGCCAGCTAATTCAAGGAAGCGAGATGCGTCGAGGCAACTCGTAGCGAATTCGAAGATGTGAAGCTCGTCGCTGAACTATTGCAGAATAATGAAACATTGCCTAGCAGCGACCTACTCTTGCAGGGGCGCTGGCCCCAACTACCATCGGCGCTGGAGGGCTTAACTTCCGTGTTCGGGATGGGAACGGGTGTTTCCCCTCCGCCATAGCCACTAGGCAATGATGATCATCTTGGACAGTAATTATTATATCCATCCTGTTGGATTTGTCAACAGGATGTTCATTCCCTCAAAACTAGATAACCGTTGGAAGAAGCCGCTCATAGGTCAAGCCCTCGATCGATTAGTATCCGTCAGCTCCACGTGTCGCCACGCTTCCACCTCGGACCTATCGACCTCGTCATCTTCGAGGGATCTTACCCGCTTTGCGCGGTGGGAAATCTCATCTTGAGGGGGGCTTCACGCTTAGATGCTTTCAGCGCTTATCCCGTCCGCACATAGCTACCCAGCGGTGCCCCTGGCGGGACAACTGGTACACCAGCGGTGCGTCCATCCCGGTCCTCTCGTACTAAGGACAGCTCCTCTCAAATTTCCTCCGCCCGCGACGGATAGGGACCGAACTGTCTCACGACGTTCTGAACCCAGCTCGCGTACCGCTTTAATGGGCGAACAGCCCAACCCTTGGGACCGACTACAGCCCCAGGATGCGATGAGCCGACATCGAGGTGCCAAACCTCCCCGTCGATGTGGACTCTTGGGGGAGATCAGCCTGTTATCCCCGGGGTAGCTTTTATCCGTTGAGCGATGGCCCTTCCATGCGGAACCACCGGATCACTAAGCCCGACTTTCGTCCCTGCTCGACCTGTCCGTCTCGCAGTCAAGCTCCCTTGTGCCTTTGCACTCTCCGAATGATTTCCAACCATTCTGAGGGAACCTTTGGGCGCCTCCGTTACCTTTTGGGAGGCGACCGCCCCAGTCAAACTGCCCACCTGACACTGTCTCCCACCCCGCTAAGGGGTGCGGGTTAGAATTTCAATACCGCCAGGGTGGTATCCCACCGCCGCCTCCACCGAAGCTGGCGCTCCGGCTTCCCAGGCTCCCACCTATCCTGTACAAGCGATACCAAAATTCCATATCAGGCTGCAGTAAAGCTCCACGGGGTCTTTCCGTCCTGTCGCGGGTAACCTGCATCTTCACAGGTAGTATAATTTCACCGGGTCTCTCGTTGAGACAGCGCCCAAGTCGTTACACCTTTCGTGCGGGTCGGAACTTACCCGACAAGGAATTTCGCTACCTTAGGACCGTTATAGTTACGGCCGCCGTTTACTGGGGCTTCGGTTCGCACCTTCGCTTCCGCTAAGCGCTCCCCTTAACCTTCCAGCACCGGGCAGGTGTCAGCCCCTATACGTCGCCTTTCGGCTTCGCAGAGACCTGTGTTTTTGATAAACAGTCGCTTGGGCCTTTTCACTGCGGCTCTTCAGGGCTCTTCACCCCAAAGAGCACCCCTTCTCCCGAAGTTACGGGGTCATTTTGCCGAGTTCCTTAACGAGAGTTCTCCCGCGCGCCTTAGGATTCTCTCCTCGCCTACCTGTGTCGGTTTGCGGTACGGGCACCTCTTCCCTCGCTAGAGGCTTTTCTTGGCAGTGTGAAATCGGGGACTTCCGGATCAATCCGTCGCCGTCACCGCTTGGCCTTATGATCCGCGGATTTGCCTGCGGATCAGCCTCACGGCTTGGACAGGCTCTTCCAGCCGCCTGCTCGCCCTATCCTCCTGCGTCCCCCCCATCGCTCAAACGGGAAGAAGGTGGTACAGGAATCTCAACCTGTTGTCCATCACCTACGCCTTTCGGCCTCGGCTTAGGTCCCGACTAACCCTGAGCGGACGAACCTTCCTCAGGAACCCTTAGGCTTTCGGCGCAGAGGATTCTCACCTCTGTTTTCGCTACTCATACCGGCATTCTCACTTCTAAGCGCTCCACCAGTCCTTCCGGTCTGGCTTCTCTGCCCTTAGAACGCTCCCCTACCGATGACCAACGGTCATCCCGCAGCTTCGGCGGCACGTTTAGCCCCGGTACATTTTCGGCGCAGAGTCACTCGACCAGTGAGCTATTACGCACTCTTTAAATGGTGGCTGCTTCTAAGCCAACATCCTGGTTGTCTCGGCAACTCCACATCCTTTTCCACTGAACGTGCACTTCGGGGCCTTAGCTGGCGGTCTGGGCTGTTCCCCTCTCGACCACGGATCTTATCACTCGCAGTCTGACTCCCGGGCATAAGTCGTTGGCATTCGGAGTTTGACTGGGTTCGGTAACCCGTTTGGGGCCCCTAGCCCAATCAGTGCTCTACCTCCAAGACTCTTAAACCCGAGGCTAGCCCTAAAGCTATTTCGGGGAGAACCAGCTATCTCCAAGTTCGATTGGCATTTCACCCCTACCCACACCTCATCCCCGCACTTTTCAACGTGCGTGGGTTCGGGCCTCCAGCCGGTGTTACCCGGCCTTCACCCTGGACATGGGTAGATCACCTGGTTTCGGGTCGACGACGACGTACTCACACGCCCTGTTCAGACTCGCTTTCGCTGCGGCTCCGCCTCTTCGGCTTAACCTCGCACGCCATCGTCACTCGCCGGTTCATTCTACAAAAGGCACGCCATCACCCATCAACGGGCTCTGACTACTTGTAGGCACACGGTTTCAGGTTCTCTTTCACTCCCCTCCCGGGGTGCTTTTCACCTTTCCCTCACGGTACTGGTGCACTATCGGTCACTAGGGAGTATTTAGCCTTGGGAGATGGTCCTCCCTGCTTCCGACGGGATTCCTCGTGTCCCGCCGTACTCAGGATCCGCTCGGGAGGGAACGAAGTTTCGACTACAGGGCTCTCACCTTCTCTGGCCGGCCGTTCCAGACCGGTTCGTCTACCCCGTCCCTTTCTCACTCCCATCGTGAGCGGTCCTACAACCCCAAGAGGACATGCCTCTTGGTTTGGGCTGTTCCCGTTTCGCTCGCCGCTACTCAGGGAATCGCGGTTGCTTTCTTCTCCTCCGGGTACTAAGATGTTTCAGTTCCCCGGGTGTGCCCTCCATGCCCTATGGATTCAGGCATGGATACTGCCCCATTACGGACAGTGGGTTCCCCCATTCGGACATCTCCGGATCAACGCTTGCTTACAGCTCCCCGAAGCGTTTCGGCGTTTGCCCCGTCCTTCATCGGCTCCTAGTGCCAAGGCATCCACCGTGCGCCCTTTCCAGCTTAACCTATTGCGCTCTCGGCTTCTTCCTTTGCTTTATCGGTTATCTAGTTTTCAAGGAACGAGACTGCTTCTTGAATTTGCTTCTCTGCAGTCTTGTGCCGAGGAATCCATCTTCCTTGAACCTGCTGGAAGACGAAGGCGCAAAGTAGCTCCTTTGAATTCGCTTCTTCGCTGGTTTGCGTCGAGGAATTCGGCTTCTCCGAATCCGCTTGTAGACGCAGACGCAAACGAGACTATTTCTTGAATTCACTTCTCTGCAGTCTTGTGCCGAGGAATCTTGCTTCCCTGAACCTGCTAGCAGACGCAGGCACAGACGCAAAGCAACTACGTTGAAACAGCTTCCTTGCAGCTTTGCGTCGAGGAATCCAGCTTCTCTGAATTCACTTGTAGACGCAGACGCAAAGCAACTGAAGGAATTTCTCATTCCTTCAAAACTGAACGAAACAGAAGCGCGTTTTGCTTTGAATAACGACTGATGTCTAGCTCCAGCGCCTGGCTCTCTTCTGCCAAATAACCTTCCCCCTCGGGGTGCAAGCACCCCTGCGGGTGAAGAACATTTGGCTTCGAGAGCCAAACGCGGCGCTTCTGCTTTTCTTCGTCCTTAGAAAGGAGGTGATCCAGCCGCACCTTCCGGTACGGCTACCTTGTTACGACTTCACCCCAATCACTTGCCCCACCTTCGGCGGCTGGCTCCCGTAAGGGTTACCGCACCGACTTCGGGTGTTGCAAGCTCTCGTGGTGTGACGGGCGGTGTGTACAAGGCCCGGGAACGTATTCACCGCGGCATGCTGATCCGCGATTACTAGCGATTCCGGCTTCATGCAGGCGAGTTGCAGCCTGCAATCCGAACTGAGAGCGGCTTTTTGGGATTCGCTCCCCCTCGCGGGTTCGCAGCCCTTTGTACCGCCCATTGTAGCACGTGTGTAGCCCAGGTCATAAGGGGCATGATGATTTGACGTCATCCCCACCTTCCTCCGACTTGTCGCCGGCAGTCCCTCTAGAGTGCCCACCTTCGTGCTGGCAACTAGAGGCGAGGGTTGCGCTCGTTGCGGGACTTAACCCAACATCTCACGACACGAGCTGACGACAACCATGCACCACCTGTCACCCTGTCCCCCCGAAGGGGGAACGCCCAATCTCTTGGGTTGTCAGGGGATGTCAAGACCTGGTAAGGTTCTTCGCGTTGCTTCGAATTAAACCACATGCTCCACCGCTTGTGCGGGCCCCCGTCAATTCCTTTGAGTTTCAGCCTTGCGGCCGTACTCCCCAGGCGGAGTGCTTATCGCGTTAGCTGCAGCACTAAAGGGTGTGACCCCTCTAACACTTAGCACTCATCGTTTACGGCGTGGACTACCAGGGTATCTAATCCTGTTTGCTCCCCACGCTTTCGCGCCTCAGCGTCAGTTGCAGGCCAGAGAGCCGCCTTCGCCACTGGTGTTCCTCCACATCTCTACGCATTTCACCGCTACACGTGGAATTCCGCTCTCCTCTCCTGCACTCAAGTCCCCCAGTTTCCAATGACCCTCCACGGTTGAGCCGTGGGCTTTCACATCAGACTTAAGGAACCGCCTGCGCGCGCTTTACGCCCAATAATTCCGGACAACGCTCGCCCCCTACGTATTACCGCGGCTGCTGGCACGTAGTTAGCCGGGGCTTCCTCGTGAGGTACCGTCACCGCGCCGCCCTCTTCGAACGGCGCTCCTTCGTCCCTCACAACAGAGCTTTACGACCCGAAGGCCTTCTTCGCTCACGCGGCGTCGCTCCGTCAGGCTTTCGCCCATTGCGGAAGATTCCCTACTGCTGCCTCCCGTAGGAGTCTGGGCCGTGTCTCAGTCCCAGTGTGGCCGGTCACCCTCTCAGGCCGGCTACGCATCGTCGCCTTGGTGAGCCGTTACCTCACCAACTAGCTAATGCGCCGCGGGCCCATCCGCAAGTGACAGCCAAAGGCCGCCTTTCAACCAAAGACCATGCGGTCTTCGGTGTTATCCGGTATTAGCTCCGGTTTCCCGGAGTTATCCCGGTCTTGCGGGCAGGTTGCCCACGTGTTACTCACCCGTCCGCCGCTGACCAAACCAGAGCAAGCTCCGATTTGGTCCGCTCGACTTGCATGTATTAGGCACGCCGCCAGCGTTCGTCCTGAGCCAGGATCAAACTCTCCAAAAGAAAGTTGATTGGCTTTTCGCATTGTCCAACTTCGGCCAAAGCGGCCTCCGCTTTTCGTATTGTCCAGCTTCGGCCCGCCGCCGCTCGGGGTCAAATCACCTTCGCCTTCGGGATTGTAAATCCCTGCAGGCGAAGAACATTTGCCCATCGCGGCGACCCGCGGGCCTCAGCTTTTCTTTCGCGCTTCGTTTCGTTCAGTTTTCAAGGAACGAGACCTCTTCTTGAACTTGCTTCGTTGCAGTCTTGCGCCGAGGAACCCAATTCCCCCGAATTCACTAGAAGACACAGGCGCAAAGTTGCTGCATTGAAACAACTTCTCTGCTGATTTGCAGTCTTGAACTGAAGAATAGTTGAATCTTCCTCTTGCAAACAGCTCTTTTATACTAACATGCCTCTTTTTTCTTGTCAAGATCTTTTCCGTTGCTTTTCGTCACTCACCGCTATCGAACACTCTGTCCGATTAGCGACGATTTTTAATATACCACTTACCAATCAAAAATGCAATATCTTTTTTAGGGGAATTTCAGGAACCGACGCCAGACCGTTCCTTTAGGCTTCCTCCATCTCTTCGACGGTAAGAGGACTGGCAAATAAGTTTCATAACCGCCATGGCTGTCCGCATAAGATGTTATTAGGACAACGATTTTACAATGCAAAAAAGGGGGCCGATGTCATGTTTTACGCGTTGAACGGACGGACGCTGAAAAAAGCTCTCATTATTATCTGCTCCGCCTTTTTCACCGCCGTCGTCTTGTACGCTTATGAAATGAACCGTCCAGTTTTTTCGCTTCCTTCTGGGCCGAAGGCGGTATATAAAGTGGACAACGCCCGCAATGAGGTGGCGTTGACGTTCGATATCAGCTGGGGAGATGAGAATGCAGACAAAATTTTGGATGTCTTGAAGCAGCACGGGATTCAAAACGCGACCTTTTTTTTATCCGCCTCATGGGCCGAACGCCATCCAGCCGTAGTGAAGCGGATCAAAGAGGAGGGGCATGAGATTGGCAGTATGGGATATAACTTTGTCAACTATACGGAACTTGAGAACGCCAAAATCCGTCAAGATTTAATCATGGCGAAAAAAGTGTTTGACATGTTGGGAATTAAACAGGTTGAGCTGCTGCGCCCCCCTGGGGGGAACTTCAACAAAAATGTGTTAAAAGTTGCTCAGTCCCTCGGCTACACTGTCGTCCATTGGAGCATTGACTCGAAAGACTGGCTCAACCCTGGGACAGACCAAATTGTTGAGAACGTCACGAGGGACCTGGAACCGGGCGATATCGTGCTCCTTCACGCATCTGATTCGGCAAAACAGACAGCCAAAGCGCTGCCGAAAATTATCGCTTCCATGAAAGAAAACGGCTACAAAAACGTCAACCTCTCCGAGCTGTTGGCGAATGGCGAAGCCGAAAGCCGCGGGATCGAGTGACACGTTCCGACAGCGGCCTGCGCCGGTGCGGCTGGATTGCAGCGGCAGACAAGCCGCCAATTGGAATGATTGGCTTTTGGCGAACAGCCGTTTTTTTCGCGGCTGCCATAAGAAAACAGGCGGCGCCTTGCTTTCTTTATTGTTTCGCGCTGCCTGTCAATTTATGCAGTATAAGAAGCTGGTATGCATTGCATACTAATAAAGGAATCAACATCAAATACAGCCAATCACGGTCGTTGATGCGCAACACGGGAAACCATTCAATGACCGTAACGACGACCATAAAGAACAAAGCCGGAACGAACGCCCCTTTGTTCGTCTGTGCGCTCTTGACGTAGGCAACAACGAGACCAACCACCAAAATGAACAATGCGGTCAATAGATACGGAATGATTGAATCGCCCTTGTCCGCAAACGCCATGTAGCGGAAATACACTAAATCGAACAGCACGAACATGATCAAAACAACCTGCACAGCGTTCCATAGCGAACGGAAGATGCCAAGCCCGAACCGGTGGACGGTTAAATAAGCAAAAAACCCCGCCTGACTGATGACGCTGAAAATAAAGCCAACACCGATATGCCATAACAAAACAGCCATAAATTCGACCATTTCCAGGCGCAACAGCAAGCGCCCGAATTCTTCCCAGTTGAACACAATGCCGACGGCCGCCGTGGCGATGCCGCCGATCAGCAGCGTCGATAAAAATAAACGCACCCATTTGCGGCTGTTCACAGCTTCATCCTCCATCATTTCAGCATAACCCGCTTACCATTTTACCAGCGCCCTTGTGAAAAAGCCAGCTCCGATCTCCCCCATGTATATTTTTTTCGCCAACATTCATATTAAGGGTGAGGGATTTTTGCAGAAAGGAGCTCACTTTCATGAACAAATGCCTACCGCTCCTCTTGCTCAGTTTTCTCGTTCTTGGTTCCTGTGCCCCTCAAGAAATCAGCCCCCCTCCCCCGGATTATGACGAAACGAAAAAGATGGTTGTTGACATTTTAAAAACCGACGAGGGGAAAAAGGCGATTCAAGATATTATGTCGGAAGATCAGATGAAGCAGCAACTAGTCATAGATCAAAAAGCTGTAAAAGAAACGCTGCAACAAATGCTGACATCCGATCAAGGAAAAAAGTTCTGGGAAAGTGCGTTAAAAGACCCGAAATTCGCTGAAAGTTTTGCCAAAGGGCTGCAAGCAGAACATGAAAAAATGATGAAGGCGCTCATGAAAGATCCCGATTACCAGGCGCTGATGATCGATATTTTAAAAGATCCAGAAATGGAAAAAGCCATGGTCGATGTCTTAAAAAGCAAAGAGTTCCGCCAGCATTTGCAAAAGGTGATCACGGAAACGTTGAACAGCCCGCTGTATCAGGCGAAAATTCAAGATATGTTGATGAAAGCAGCTGAAAAGGTTCAGCAAGGCGGAGAAAAACAAGAAGAAGGCGGAGGGGAAGGGGGAGAGGGAGAAGAAAGCACCGGCAACCAACAAGGCGGAGGAGGTTAATCAAGCAAAAAAGCGTCCGTGCGCTGAAAACCGCCAACGCTCTAATCGGCGGTTTCTCGCCATCGGACGCTTTTTGTGAAACCGATTAATATTTTGCAACGATTTTGCGGGCGATATCCATATAAATTTTCCCGATCGGATGATCTTCTGCGTAAACGGACGGAGCGAAGTCGTCGTCGTTCCAATCCGGCTGCTGAAGCGGCAGCTGCCCTAACAGCTCGGTTTGCAGCTCTTTGGCCAGCTTTTCTCCGCCACCCTTGCCGAAGACATACTCCCGCTCCCCTGTTTTCCGGCTCTCGTAGTACGACATATTTTCGATCACGCCGATAATTTCATGTTCGGTGCGCAACGCCATTGCCCCAGCGCGGGCAGCGACAAACGCAGCGGTCGGATGCGGAGTCGTGACGATAATTTCTTTGCACGACGGCAAGAGCGTATGGACGTCCAAGGCGACGTCGCCCGTACCAGGCGGCAAGTCAAGCAGCAAGTAATCCAAGTCTCCCCATTCGACCTCTTTGAAAAAGTTGTTCAACATTTTCCCAAGCATCGGGCCGCGCCAAATGACCGGGGCGTTGTCCTCGACGAAAAAGGCCATCGAAATGACTTTTACGCCAAACCGTTCGACCGGGATGATTTTGTCGCCCCTCACCGTCGGGCGCTCGGTGATTCCCATCATGTCCGGAACGCTGAACCCATAAATGTCCGCGTCAATCAACCCGACTTTTTTGCCGAGCCGGGCGAGCGCGACCGCCAAATTGACGGAAACGGTCGACTTGCCGACTCCACCTTTGCCGCTGGCAATGGCGATATACGTCGTTTTTTGCTTGTTTTCGCTATATTTCTCCACCACGTCGCGCGGCAGTTCGGCGAACCGCAGCCCGACCGTCGCAGCGCCCGCGTCTTTCAGCTGCTCGACGATCGCCGTTTGCACGCGAAGCTGCTCGGGCGTTCCGGTTTTGGCGAGCGCGATTTTCACGCTGACATGGTTTTTCTCTTCCTTAATTTTGATTTCTTGGATGGCATTCGTCTCTTTAAACGTTTTGTTTAAAAAGGGATCTTTCATCTTTTCAAGAATGGCGCGCACTTCAGTTTCCGTCAACATCGTATTCACCAACCCTTTTGCAAATCAATGGTCATTTCTACGTGTTATCATACCATAAATCGGCAGACGGCCGCCATGTTTGACTTGCTCCCGCACGTCCCCGCGGTTGAAAAGGGGGGAATTTCTAATTCCTTTTGGCGAAACAAGGCCGGTCGGCTGTCTGTCTCCTCTGTTCCGACCTTAAAAAATCCCCGCTACTCGCGAGGCGTATGTTCATTGGAAAAATAGCGGAGCACTCCTTTATAAATCGAGGCGGCCAGCTTCGTTTGGTAGCCATCAGACACAAGCAGCTCTCGCTCATCGGGATTCGACAAAAACCCAACCTCGACAAGCGCGCCGGGGATTTTTGCATGCTTGAGCAAATAGACGGTATCAATCATTTTTGCCAGTCGATGGGTGTTCTCCAAATTGCGCCGCAATTCCGCTTGGATAAATCTCGCCAGCCGCTCGTTTTCGATGAACGACCCGTAATAAAACGTCTGCGCTCCTCGCCAACGCGGCGACGGGATGGCGTTGAGATGGATGCTGATGAAAAGATCGGCATTCGATCGATTGACGAAAGCCGTTCGTTCGAGCAAATCCTCCGTTTTCCGTCGGCTGTAGCCGCGTGTGGACGGGCTGGCCAAGTCCCGATCCGTCTCGCGCGTCATCAGGACGAGCGCCCCTTGCTGCTGCAGATAATCGCGCAGCTTTTTCGCCACGTTGAGCGCGATGTCCTTTTCCACCGCCTCGCCACCGACGGCGCCGCCGTCCGGCCCACCATGGCCGGGGTCCAATACGATGATTCTCCCCGATAATGGGAGATTCCATGGTTTTGTTGATGTCAAATCGGAAAATAAAGACGGAAATAGCAAAGTGCTCATAAGGGCGACGGCAGCAAAAGCGACCAGCCACTTCCATTTTTCTCTCATTGTTTCTCCTCCCGCACGTTTCCCTTCTCTATCTTATATGGGACAAGGCGCGGGAATAGAACTCATTCAGCGAAGTTTTAGACGACGCCGTTTTTTGCCCCGCTCAAATCCTTCCGTCCACCAGTTGCCGATATATTGTTCACACGCGTCATACAGCGACTGGCTGAGGAAATCGTTGTCGATATTGCCCCAAAAGCAAAGAAAATCAAACAGCGTATCGATCAAATATTTTTCTTCTTGAGCACATCGACAACGTACGCTGGCCGCCGGCTCCCCATAATAGCCGAATCGGCTGTAGCGAGCGCCGAGCAAATACGCTTCAATGGCCAGATCAATACAGCCTTCCTCAACAACGGATGGGAACATCCGATACGCCGTATAAAACGGAACAAAGTGCTCAAGCGCTTTGGTCCGTAATTTCTCAAGCGACAGTTCGCGCAACATGTTCCGTTCATAGCGAAGCTGCTTTTCCTGCCTTTTTTCCGCCAATGAAGTGATGACTGTCATCGTCTTTCACGCTCCTTTACGATGTAGTGTCTAACGATCGCTCACAATCATACGCGCGGGCGAAAGGCAGAAATAAGCAAAAAACCCAGCCAAATCGGCTGGGTTGGAACATCACGCGATTAACGTTTCGAGAATTGCGGAGCGCGGCGGGCGCCTTTGAGCCCGTATTTTTTGCGTTCTTTAACGCGAGCATCGCGCGTCAGCAAACCGGCCCGTTTCAGCACCGTGCGGAATTCCGGATCGACTTCAAGCAACGCACGGGCGATGCCATGGCGAATCGCACCGGCTTGGCCGGCAAATCCGCCGCCTTGGACATTCACCAAAACGTCGTAGCTGCCAAGCGTTTCCGTCAATACGAGCGGCTGTTTTACCATTTCGATGAGCGCTTCCGTCGGGATGTACTCGCGAATGTCACGCTTATTGACAATGATGCGGCCATCGCCCGGGACAAGGCGGACACGGGCGACCGAGCTTTTGCGACGACCTGTGCCGTAATATTGTACTTGTGCCAAAATCATACCCTCCCTTATGATTATCCGCGAAGTTCATACACTTCTGGTTTTTGTGCTTGATGCGGATGTTCGCTTCCACGGTAAACGTGCAACTTTTTGAACATTTGCCGGCCAAGGCTGCCTTTTGGAAGCATGCCGCGCACCGCACGTTCGATCATTTGTTCCGGGTAGTTCGTACGCATTTCCAGCGCTGTTCTTACTTTTAAGCCACCCGGATATAAGCTGTGGCGATAGTACAGTTTTTTCGTCAACTTTTTCCCAGTCAGTTCGACTTTGTCCGCATTGATGACGATGACGTGATCTCCGCAATCAACGTGCGGAGTGAACGTCGGTTTATGTTTGCCGCGCAACAGCGCCGCTACTTCGCTGGCTAAGCGGCCTAACGTTTTGCCAGCTGCGTCGACAACGTACCATTTACGCTCTACTTCATTCGGTTTCGCCATATAAGTCGTACGCAATGCAGTTCCCTCCTAAAATAAAAAAATGAACAAACAAAATGGTCGTTTATTTCAACACGATTATGGTCCGGGGCTAATCGTGGAAAATACATGCCATATGATATAATAGCTTGCCGGCGCGCCAATGTCAAGAAGATGTTACACAAGGACTCGTTGTCTTAAAAAGCCGGAGAAAACCATCAGCCATCCACCAATGAGTGAACCAAACATTCATCCTCATAGTATACGCGCCATAAATACAGCCCTTCGGCCGGCGCGGTTGGACCAGCGAGGCGCCGATCTTTCGCCGCAAGCAGTGTCGAAATGTCGGCGGGAGAACGCTTCCCTTGGCCGATCTCCAACACCGTGCCAACGATAATGCGCACCATGTTGTACAAAAAGCCGCTGCCGACAAACCGAAACTCGAGCATCGGGCCGTCGGCCTTCACTTCAGCCCGATACATGGTGCGCACCCGGTCTTCGATCGACGTTTTTGCGGAACAAAAGCTTGTAAAATCGTGCGTTCCATGAAGCAAACGAAGCGCCTCGTTCATCGCGCTGATATGAAGCGAATATGGATGCCATGCGCAATAATGGCGGCGAAACACGTCGCGCTCGGCAGCCGTCCATACTTTATAGCGGTATTCTTTCGCTTTCGCCGAAAAACGGGCGTGGAAGTCTGCATCGGCCTCCTGTACAAAGCGAACGACGATATCATCCGGCAGCTGGGCGTTCAACGCCTTTTTCCACTGCTCCGAGGAAAGGGAAAGCGGCGT
Organism: [Bacillus] caldolyticus; assembly: GCF_003595605.1. Classification (NCBI taxonomy): domain Bacteria; kingdom Bacillati; phylum Bacillota; class Bacilli; order Caryophanales; family Anoxybacillaceae; genus Geobacillus; species [Bacillus] caldolyticus. Next base: position 1,875,708 of record NZ_CP025074.1, read on the forward strand.
ATCAAAGTGGATCACTTGCCCATAGGCATGAACGCCGGCATCCGTCCTTCCGGAAGCCGCCACACGCACTTTTGTCCCTTTATGCATCCGCCGAAGCACTTCCTCAAACTCGCCTTGCACCGTCCGCTTTCCCGGCTGGATTTGGTAGCCGGAAAAGTGGGTGCCATCATAGGCGATGATGCATTTGATCCGTTGTGTCATGGCCTTCCTCCGCTATGAGCGTAATAAACAAAGCAATACGGCCAGCAGCGCCACAGCCGCTAAAAACGCGATGTCCACCGGCTTCCAAGCGAGCTGGCGGAATTTCGTCCGCCCTTCCCCGCCGCGGTAGCCGCGCGCCTCCATGGCTGTCGCCAGCTCATCGGCTCGTTTGAACGAGCTGATAAACAGGGGCACAAGCAGTGAGACAATGGCTTTCATCCGTTCGGAAAAACGGCCGCCAGAAAAATCAACACCACGAGCCGCCTGTGCTTTCATAATTTTTTCCGTCTCTTCCATCAATGTTGGAATGAATCGAAGCGAAATGGCCATCATCAAGGCGAGCTCATGGACAGGAACGCGCATCTTTTTGAGCGGCCCGAGCAAACTTTCGACGCCGTCGGTCACTTCAATCGGCGTCGTCGTCAACGTCAACATCGTCGTCATCAATACAAGGAGCAAAAACCTTAGGGAAATAAAGACCCCTTGCTTGATGCCGCCTTCATATACAGAGAGCGCACCGATTTGGTAGATGACGTCTCCTTCTTTCGTCATGAATAGATGCAACAGCAATGTAAACAAAACGACCCATAAAATCGGTTTCAAGCCGCGGGCAATGAACGAAAACGGGATGCGAGACAGAGCTGCAAAGGCAAACGCAAACAGCGACAGCAGTGCATACGTCGCCGCATTGTTCGCCAAAAAGACGATCAGGACGTAAGCAAACACGATCAATAGTTTGGCGCGCGGGTCTAAGCGATGAATGACGGAATGACCAGGCACATATTGCCCGATAATCAAATGATTAGTCATGGACGCTCACCTTGGAGAACAATTGCTGGATGGCTTCCGCTGTCTGTTCCAACGTCAAGCATGGCGACGGAATGACAACGCCGAACCGCTTTTCGAGCTGCTGTTTCAATTTGACCGTTTCCGGCACACTCAAACCGATGGCAGCCAGTTTGTCAGCGTCGCGAAACATCTCTTCCGGCGTTCCGTGGCCCCATACCGTTCCTTCATGCATGACGATGATTTCATCAGCGTACCGAGCTGCATCTTCCATGCTGTGGGTGACGAGAACGGTTGTCAACTGCTTCTCACGATGGAGGCGATAAAACATCTCCATCATCTCTTTGCGCCCGCGCGGATCAAGGCCCGCGGTCGGTTCATCGAGCACGAGCACTTCTGGTTCAAGCGCGAGCACGCCGGCGATGGCGACGCGCCGCATTTGCCCTCCGCTCAAATCAAACGGCGATTTCGCCAATACGTCTTCACTCAATCCGACGAGCTTAATGAGCTCCCGCGCCTTCCGCTTCGCCTCGTCTTCCGGCACGCCAAAATTGAGCGGGCCAAAACAAATATCTTTCTCCACCGTTTCTTCAAACAACTGGTGCTCCGGGAACTGGAAGACGACCCCGACCTTTTTGCGCAGCGGTTTCAGCTGCTTTGGCCGCTTATGGCTCGTGATCGTCTCTTCGCCGATCTTCACCGCGCCGCTTGTCGGCTGCAGCAACCCGTTTAAATGCTGAAGGAGGGTCGATTTTCCTGAGCCCGTATGCCCAACCACGGCAACGTACGCCCCGCTTCGGATTGCGACATTGACATCATAGAGCGCCCGACGGGCAAGCGGTGAACGGGCGTTGTACACATGCTCTACTTTTTCGAATACAATGTCCATAGCTCCTCGACCAACTCCTCTGTCGTGAAATATCCAGCCCGAAGCGGAATGCCTTGTTCCCGCAAGCGACTGCCCATTTTCACGGCAAACGGCAAATCAAGACCGATGCGCTCGAGCTTGCTTCCGAGCCGAAAGATTTGCTCCGGCGTCCCTTCTGCCATCACTTCGCCTTTGTTCATCACAATGAGACGGTCCGCCTTCGCTGCCTCTTCCAAATCATGGGTAATTGACAAGACGGTAATGCGCTGCTGGCGGTTCAGGCGGCGCACCGTCTCAAGCACTTCTTCCCTTCCACGCGGGTCAAGCATCGATGTCGCTTCGTCCAAAATGATCATATCGGGGCGGAGCGCCAAAATGCCAGCGATGGCGACGCGCTGTTTTTGCCCCCCAGACAACCGGTGCGGCTCATAATGGAGAAACGGCTCCATATGGACTTGGCGAATGGCCTCGCGAATGCGCTCGACCATTTCCAAGCGCGGAATGCCGTTGTTTTCAAGGGCAAAAGCGATGTCGTCTTCCACGGTCGCACCGACAAACTGGTTGTCCGGGTTCTGGAACACAAGGCCGACGCGGCGGCGCACCTCCCAAACGGTTGCGTCGTTCAAAAGGCGTCCAAACAAGCGAATGGCGCCCCGCTCCGGCCGAAGCAAGCCGATCAGCATCCGAGCGATGGTCGATTTGCCGGATCCGTTATGGCCGACGATCGCTAACCACTCCCCGCGCTCGGCCGTGAAGCTGACGTTTTGCACCGCATAGTCGGATTGATTTGGATAGCGAAAGGACACTCCCTCGATCGACAAGATTGGTTCGGCCATGATCGTTTCCCCTTGCTTCGCCGCGTTGCAAACGCAGCCTGCTAAATGATGGTAAACAAAAAAAGGGCATAGATCCAGTTCAAACGAAACTGTCTCGCCCTTGTTGAAATGAAACCGTTACACGAGTTCAATAATGACCATCGGCGCCCCGTCACCGCGGCGAGGACCAAGTTTCATAATGCGCGTATAGCCGCCTTGGCGATCTTGGTAGCGCGGCGCAATGTCGCTGAACAGCTTTTGCAACGCATCCTGGCCGGTTTCGCTGTTGGCGACCTCCTTGCGGATGAATGCCGCTGCTTGGCGGCGGGCATGCAAATCGCCGCGTTTGCCGAGCGTAATCATTTTTTCCATGACCGAGCGCAGTTCTTTCGCCCGCGCTTCCGTCGTTTCAATGCGTTCGTTGATGATTAAGTCTGTTGCCAAGTCGCGAAGCAGTGCTTTTCGTTGCGAAGTCGTGCGTCCTAATTTTCTGTACGACATCAAATGTCCCTCCCTTTTAAAGTGATGTGTTCCTCATGGTGGCCATCATCAAAGCAATATGGTGAAAGTGTGTTTCCGGCTTGCCGGCGGAGGCCGGCACTTAGTCGTCTTTGCGCAGGCTGAGGCCAAGCTCAGCCAGTTTCGCTTTTACTTCCTCAAGCGACTTGCGGCCGAGGTTGCGCACTTTCATCATATCTTCTTCCGTTTTTTGCGTCAGTTCTTGAACAGTGTTGATGCCGGCCCGCTTCAAGCAATTGTAGGAACGAACCGAAAGATCGAGTTCCTCGATCGTCATTTCGAGCACTTTTTCTTTTTGATCGTCCTCTTTCTCGACCATGATCTCCGCATTTTGCGCCTCATCCGTCAAGCCGACAAAAATGTTCAAGTGCTCCGTTAAAATTTTCGCTCCAAGGGAAATGGCCTCTTTCGGCCCAATGCTTCCATCCGTCCACACATCAATGGTCAGCTTGTCATAGTCCGTCACTTGGCCGACCCTTGTATTCTCGACTTGATAGGAAACTCGGGAGACCGGCGTATAAATGGAATCGATCGGAATGACGCCGATGGGCTGGTCTTCGCGCTTATTCGCCTCAGCAGGAACATATCCGCGCCCCCGCTTGGCGGTCATGCGCATGCGCAGGCGGCCGCCTTCCGCCAGCGTCGCGATATGAAGGTCCGGGTTTAAAATTTCTACATCGCTGTCGTGAGTGATATCGGCAGCCGTGACAACTCCTTCACCCTGCACATCAATCTCCAACGTTTTCTCTTCGTCTGAATAAATTTTCAACGCTAGTTTTTTGATATTCAAAATGATAGCTGTCACATCTTCAACGACGCCGTCAATCGTTGAAAACTCATGCAAGACGCCGTCGATTTGCACCGATGTTACAGCTGCACCAGGGAGTGAAGACAATAGGATACGACGCAAGGAGTTCCCTAAGGTTGTACCATATCCACGCTCAAGCGGTTCGACGACGAATTTGCCATATTTGGCATCTTCGCTCAGTTCGACCGTTTCAATTTTCGGCTTTTCAATTTCAATCATCGATTATTATACCCTCCTTCAAAACGTCGAGACCCCGATCAAACGGTACACGCCTAACAACATTCCCCCATGAATCTCTCTTTACGCTTGCCTGCCATGGTCTTTATCATATCCCATTATTGACAATGGTGCAAATTCTATACAGGGGCGTTACACGCGGCGACGTTTTGGCGGACGGCATCCATTGTGCGGGATTGGAGTGACGTCTTTGATCGCCGTAATTTCCAACCCGGCTGCTTGCAATGCACGGATCGCTGCCTCGCGGCCAGCCCCCGGACCTTTGACGTTCACTTCGACCGTTTTCATGCCATGCTCCATCGACGCTTTCGCTGCTGCTTCAGCCGCCATTTGCGCCGCAAACGGCGTTGATTTGCGCGAACCTTTGAACCCCAGCGAACCAGCGCTCGCCCAAGCAATGGCGTTGCCATGAACATCCGTAATCGTCACGATCGTGTTGTTGAACGTTGAACGGATATGGGCGATGCCTGTATCAATATTTTTTCTTACCCGGCGTTTACGAGTGTTTGTTCTGCGTGCCATTCGTCAAATGACCTCCTTTGCGTAATTATTTTTTCTTGTTCGCTACCGTGCGGCGCGGACCTTTGCGGGTGCGGGCATTGTTTTTCGTGTTTTGGCCGCGAACCGGCAATCCGCGGCGATGGCGAAGACCACGATAGCAGCCGATCTCCATCAAGCGTTTAATATTCAGCGATACTTCACGGCGCAAATCGCCTTCTACTTTTAAGCGGCCGACGATCTCACGAATGCGGCTAAGCTCTTCTTCCGTTAAGTCGCGGACGCGCGTGTCTTCCGATACGCCAGCTTCTTTTAAGATTTTTTGTGCTGTCGGTTTGCCGATCCCATAAATGTATGTTAACGAAATGACGACCCGTTTATCACGCGGAATATCGACACCTGCAATGCGTGCCATATGATACACCTCCTTAGAAATTACCCTTGGCGTTGTTTATGTTTCGGATTTTCGCAAATGATCATGACTTTGCCCCGTCTGCGAATAACTTTGCATTTTTCGCAAATCGGTTTGACAGATGGTCTTACTTTCATGTTGTTTACCTCCCTATTGAACGGAGTGCATTCCTTTTATTTATATCGATACGTGATCCGTCCACGCGTCAAATCATACGGCGACAGCTCCACCGTCACCCGGTCGCCAGGCAAAATGCGAATGAAATGCATGCGGATCTTGCCGGATACATGAGCCAACACCGTGTGCCCATTTTCTAATTCTACACGAAACATCGCATTTGGCAATGTTTCGATGACGGTGCCTTCCACTTCAATTACATCATCTTTCGCCATCGAGCGGCTCTCCCTCCTTCGAATGAGTAACATTGTGTTGCGCAAAACCGAACGTGATATCCATGATGATCGAGAAGACGTTTACCCCTTCCCACTTATGAAGTGGGAGATTCATTTCCACCATGTGTTAAAATTTCATAGCCATCTTCTGTAATGACAATCGTATGTTCGAAATGGGCGCACCGTTTTCCATCGGCCGTGACGACGGTCCAATCGTCGGCCAACGTTTTCACGTAACGGCTGCCGGCATTGACCATCGGTTCGATGCACAGCGCCATCCCTGGCCGCAAAATCGGTCCTTTGTTCGGTGGCCCATAATGTGGGATTTGCGGGTCTTCATGTAAGTGTTGACCAATTCCATGCCCGACATACTCGCGAACAACGGAAAAGTGATGCGCTTCGACATACGTTTGAATCGCATGGGAAATGTTCGTTAAACGAGCGCCCGGTTTTGCCTCGGCGAGCCCGACGTACAGTGATTGCTCTGTCACGTCAAGCAACCGTTTCGTCTCGGCGTCGATCTCCCCAACCGGATACGTCCAAGCGGAGTCGGCGTGATAGCCTTCATACTGCGCGCCGACATCGATCGTAATAATATCGCCTTCCCGCAATGCACGGCCGCTGGGAATCCCGTGCACAAGCTCTTCATTCACCGAGGCGCAAATACTCCCTGGAAACCCTTGATACCCTTTAAACGACGGAATGGCGCCATGGGAACGAATCACTTCCTCCGCGATGGCGTCCAGTTCCTTTGTTGTAATCCCGGGACGAATGTGCTTTTGCAATTCTTTCAATGTAAGGGAAACGATTTTTCCCGCCTCGCGCATCAAAGCAATTTCCTGCGCGGTTTTGCAACGAATCATCGAGCAAGTCCCCCGAGCACTTCACAAATATCAGCAAACACCTTTTCCATTTCCTGTTCGCCGTTAATGTGGCGCAAATAGCCTTTTTGCTCGTAAAAATCGAGGAGCGGCTTCATTTGTTTCATATTCACCTCAAGCCGATTGGCCACCGTTGCTTCATTATCATCGGGGCGCTGGTACAGATCGCCACCGCATTTATCGCATACGCCCGGTTTCGCCGGCGGATGAAAAACGAGATGGTACGTTGCTCCGCAGTTGCGGCAAATACGTCTGCCGGTCAGGCGCTCCATTAAGACCTCTTGGCGAACGTCGATATGGATGACATAGTCAAGCTTGCGCCCGATTTCCGAAAGCAACCTCTCAAGCGCTTCTGCTTGGGCGACCGTGCGCGGGAATCCATCGAGCAAAAAACCATTTTGGCAATCCTCTTTGCTCAGCCGTTCGCGGACGATGCCGATCGTCACCTCATCCGGCACAAGGTCGCCGCGGTCCATATATTGCTTCGCTTGAAGCCCTAGCGGCGTTCCTTCCTTCATCGCCGCCCGAAACATATCGCCCGTTGAAATGTGCGGAATACCGTAAGCCGCTACGATTTTCTCGGCCTGCGTGCCTTTGCCGGCACCCGGCAGCCCCATCAGCACTAAATTCATCCTAACTCCCCCTATCGGCAAGGGACGTCCGTTCTTGCCTTCTTTATTTGATGAATCCACGGTAATGGCGTTTCACCAGCTGGCTCTCAAGCTGCTTCATCGTCTCAAGCGCCACGCCGACGACAATAAGCAAGCTCGTACCGCCGATTCGTGCGGAAGACGGCAAGTTGGCAACGTTCACGAAGAACACCGGCAGCACAGCGACAACCGCCAAAAAGATTGATCCGACCAGCGTCAGCCGGTATAAAATTCTCGTCACGTACTCTTGTGTGTTTTTCCCAGGGCGAATACCTGGGATGTAGCCGCCTTGTTTTTTCAAGTTGTCCGCCATCTGCTCCGGATTGACTTGAACAAACGCATAAAAGTACGTAAACGCGATGATGAGCACGACGTAAATGATCATCCCAACCGGGTGCGTATAATCAAACGTTCGGCGAATCCACAATGTTACATCATTCGTGCCAAAAAACGATGCAATGGTCGGTGGTGCAATCAAAAACGATACAGCGAAAATGACCGGAATGACTCCCGCTGGGTTCACTTTGAGCGGCAAATGAGTCGAGTGGCCGCCCACCGGGCTTCGGCCCTCAAGCCGCTTCGCGTATTGAATCGGAATTTTCCGGAACGCCTGCTGAATGTAAATGACACCAACGATGACGGCAACGACCGCCAACGCCACAAGCAGGAGCCGGACGATGCGCAAAAACACATCTTCCCCGACATTTTCAAACTGTTGAGCGTAAATTTGGTTCAAGACCGTCGGAATGCCTGAGACAATCCCGGCGAAAATAATGATCGAAATGCCATTGCCCACGCCTTTCGCGGTGATCTGTTCGCCGAGCCACATTAAAAATGCGGTGCCGGCGGTCAAGACAACCGCGATCAGCAAATACGTGCCGATGCCCGGATTTCGAATGAGCATCCCGCCAGCCAAGTTGTTAAAGCCGTACGACATGCCGATGGCTTGGATAAACCCGAGCACGACCGTGAAATAGCGGGTAAACTGAGCTAATTTACGCCGGCCTACCTCGCCTTGCTTCGACCACTCCGTAAATTTGGGAACAACGTCCATTTGCAGCAGCTGGACGATAATCGATGCCGTAATATAGGGCATAACCCCCATGGCAAAAATCGAAAAGTTTCGCAGCGCCCCGCCGCCGAAAATGTTCAGGACGCCGAATGCATTCAATTCATCTTGCAGTTTTAACACATCCGCGTTCACGCCCGGAACAGGGATGAACGTTCCAATGCGGAACACGATCAACATAAGAAGAGTGAAAATAATTTTGTTTCGAATATCACTGACGCGCATAAAGTTGGAGATTGTCCGAAACATTAAATCACCTCAGTTTTACCGCCAGCCGCCTCAATGGCCTCTTTCGCCGATGCCGAGAACTTATGCGCTTTGACCGTCAGCTTTTTCTCGATTTGGCCTTTGCCCAAAATTTTCACGCCCGATTTCAACTTGCTGATGACGCCCGTCTCAAGAAGCAATTCCGGCGTCACTTCCGTTCCGTCTTCAAAACGATTCAGTTTTTCCAGATTCACAACAGCATACTCTTTCCGATTGATGTTCGTAAATCCTCGTTTCGGCAAACGGCGGAACAGCGGAGTTTGACCGCCTTCAAACCCAAGACGAACTCCTCCACCCGAGCGGGCATTTTGACCTTTTTGACCGCGGCCGGACGTTTTGCCGTTGCCCGAACCGATCCCGCGGCCGACGCGCACAGCTTTCTTTCGAGATCCCGGCGCTGGTTGCAATTCATGAAGTTTCATGGCAAAGCACCTCCTTATGATTCATTATTCTTCAATTTCTTTGACTTTGACAAGGTGGGCCACTTTGTTGATCATCCCGCGGATTGCAGGATTGTCATTGTGGACGACCGTTTGGTGCATTTTTCGCAGGCCGAGCGTTCTGACGGTAACGCGTTGGTCTTCCGGACGGCCAATCACGCTGCGCGTGAGGGTAATCGCCAGTTTTTTTGCCATGATCGTTCCCTCCTTATCCTAACAGTTCCTCGACTGTTTTGCCGCGCAATCTCGCTACGTCTTCGGCGCGTTTTAATTGTTTCAGTCCATCAAACGTTGCGCGCACCATGTTGATTGGCGTGTTTGAACCGATCGATTTCGACAAGATGTCGCTGATGCCCGCCAGCTCTAATACAGCACGCGCCGGACCCCCAGCGATGACCCCGGTACCTTCGGAAGCGGGTTTCAAAATGATTTCCCCGGCACCGAAATGGCCGATGACTTCATGCGGAATCGTTGTGCCGACGATCGGCACTTCAATTAAGTTTTTCTTCGCATCTTCAATCGCTTTGCGGATCGCTTCTGGAACCTCTTGTGCTTTTCCGGTGCCAAATCCGACATGGCCGTTTTTATCGCCGACGACGACGAGAGCTGAAAAGCGCAGGCGACGTCCGCCTTTCACGACTTTTGCTACACGGTTGACCGCGACTACACGCTCTTCCAATTCAAGTTTGTTTGGATCGATACGACGCATCGTTGTCCCTCCTTTGTAATTAGAATTCCAAGCCGGCTTCGCGGGCGGCGTCTGCCAATGCTTTTACCCGTCCGTGATATAAATACCCGCCACGGTCGAACACGACTTTTTTAATGCCTTTTTCCAATGCACGTTTGGCGACAAGTTCGCCGACTTTTTTCGCTGCCTCAATGTTGTTCGTCGAATCTAAGCCAAACTCTTTGTCCAACGTCGAGGCGCTGACGATCGTTGACGATTTTGTATCATCGATAATTTGCGCGTAAATATGTTTATTTGAACGGAACACGCTCAACCGCGGACGTTCAGCCGTGCCGAAGATTTTTTTGCGGATGCGCGCGTGTCTTTTCTTCCGAACCGCGTTTCGGTCCACTTTCGTGATCATCGAATGTCACTCCTTTCGCTTCGCTATGCCGCGTTATTTACCAGTTTTGCCTTCTTTCAGGCGCACAAGCTCACCTTCGTAGCGGATGCCTTTGCCTTTATACGGCTCTGGCGGACGAACCGCGCGAATGTTGGCGGCCAGTTCGCCGACGCGCTGTTTGTCTGCCCCTTTGACGATGATTTTCGTTTGGGATGGCACTTCAATTTCAAGCCCTTCTTCCGGCTCAATTTCTACCGGATGAGAATAACCGACGCTCAATACAAGCTTTTTCCCTTGTTTCGACGCCCGGTACCCGACACCAACGAGTTCGAGCGCTTTTTCATAACCTTTCGAAACGCCTTCGACCATGTTGGCAAGCAAGCTGCGCGTCGTGCCATGGAGCGCGCGATGATGTTTTTCATCGCTTGGACGCGTAACCGTGATGACATTGCCCTCAACCGTGATCGTCATATCTGGATGGAACGTGCGGGTCAGCTCCCCTTTCGGCCCTTTGACCGTAACCGTGTTGCCGTTGACCGTAACGGTGACACCGGCAGGAATTTCAATTGGTTTTTTGCCGACACGTGACATGTCAAAAACACCTCCATTCTTGAGCAGATAGATTACCAAACGTAGGCGATTACTTCGCCGCCCGTGCCTTTTTGCCGTGCTTCTTTGTCTGTTAAGATGCCCTGCGATGTCGAAAGAATCGCGATCCCTAAGCCGTTCAGGACGCGCGGCACTTCATGGGCTTTGACGTAAACGCGCAACCCCGGTTTGCTGATGCGTTTCAGCCCGGTAATGACACGTTCGTTGTTCGGACCGTATTTCAAGAAGATGCGGAGAATGCCTTGTTTGTTGTCTTCGATATATTCATAATCACGAATAAACCCTTCGCGCTTTAAAATTTCCGCGATTTCCCGCTTGATTTTCGAAGCCGGGACTTCGAGCTTTTCGTGACGCACCATATTCGCATTGCGGATGCGAGTCAGCATATCAGCAATTGGATCTGTCATCACCATTATGTTTTACCTCCTTCCCAATCAATGGGTTGATTACCAGCTGGCTTTTTTGATGCCTGGAAGTTGACCTTTGTATGCGAGCTCACGGAAACAAATACGGCACAATTTGAATTTTCGATAGACCGAGTGCGGGCGGCCGCAGCGCTCGCAACGGGTGTACGCTCTCACTTTAAACTTCGGCGTCCGTTTTTGTTTCGCGATCATCGATTTTTTAGCCACGATTTCGCCTCCCTTGCGTTATGGGATCATTATTTTTGGAATGGCATGCCGAGCAACGCCAGCAGTTCACGAGCTTCTTCATCCGTGTTGGCCGTTGTGACGATCACGATGTCCATGCCGCGCACTTTGTTCACTTTATCGTAGTCAATCTCAGGGAAAATGAGCTGTTCTTTAATGCCGAGCGTATAGTTGCCGCGGCCGTCAAACGACTTTTTCGATACGCCGCGGAAGTCGCGCACGCGCGGAAGCGAGACCGAAATCAACTTATCGAGAAACTCATACATCCGTTCGCCGCGCAGCGTCACTTTCGCACCGATCGGCATCCCTTGGCGAAGACGGAAGCCGGCGATCGATTTTTTCGCACGCGTTACCACCGGACGCTGACCGGCGATCAGCGTCAGCTCTTCAACGGCGCTGTCTAATGCTTTCGGGTTTTGCACCGCATCGCCGACACCCATGTTGATGACGATTTTTTCGATTTTTGGCACTTGCATGATCGATTTATAGTTGAACTTGCTCATGAGAGCAGGTACGACTTCGTTTAAATACTTCTCTTTCAGGCGGTTCATAAAAGTACCTCCCTTCCTGCGTCACGGTTATTTATCCAAAATCTCGCCGGATTTTTTCGCATAGCGCACTTTTTTGCCATCGACAATTTTATAGCCGATGCGCGTCGGTTCACCCGTTTTCGGGTCGAGCGGCATGACTTTCGAAACGTGGATCGGCGCTTCCTTCTCAATGATGCCGCCTTGCGGGTTCGCTTGCGACGGTTTCGCATGCTTTTTCACAATATTGACGCCCTCGACGATGACGCGGTTTTTCTTCGGAAACGCCGCTAGAATGACGCCTTGCTTGCCTTTGTCTTTGCCGGAGATTACTTGCACTTTATCGCCTTTTTTTACATGCATCGCATTCGCACCTCCTTGAAACGCTGTTCCGTTCCATTAAATAACTTCCGGAGCTAAAGAAATGATTTTCATGAAGTCTTTATCGCGCAATTCACGGGCAACCGGTCCGAAAATCCGCGTGCCGCGCGGGCTTTTGTCATCACGGATGATGACGCAGGCGTTTTCGTCAAAGCGGATGTACGAGCCGTCCGGACGGCGCACCCCGCGTTTCGTACGAACAACAACTGCTTTCACGACTTGACCTTTTTTAACAACGCCACCTGGTGTCGCATCTTTGACCGTCGCCACAACGACGTCGCCGATGTTCGCATAGCGGCGACCCGAGCCTCCGAGCACTTTAATGACAAGCACTTCGCGTGCACCAGAGTTATCAGCTACTTTCAAGCGAGATTCTTGTTGAATCATCGACGAAACCTCCTTTCGGAATTATCTCTCCGAACTAAGTGAAGAACGATTACAGAACAACCGCTTTTTCGATGACTTCCACTAAGCGGAAGCGTTTTGTGGCCGACAGCGGGCGAGTTTCCATAATTTTCACGATATCGCCGACTTTAGCGATGTTATGTTCATCATGCGCCTTATATTTTTTCGAATATTTCACGCGTTTGCCGTACAGCGGATGTTTTTTGTACGTTTCGACCAACACGGTGATCGTTTTGTCCATTTTGTCCGATACAACCCGCCCGACGTACACTTTGCGTTGATTGCGTTGGCTCATTCCACAAACCTCCTCTCAAACACATTATTTATTGGCAGCGAGCTCACGTTCGCGAATAATCGTTTTCATGCGGGCGATGTCTTTGCGCACTTGGCGGATGCGCGCCGTGTTTTCCAATTGACCTGTGGCCAGTTGGAAGCGAAGGTTGAACAATTCTTCCTTCAACGCTTTAATTTTTTGTTCGATCTCGGCAGTGGTCAACTCACGGATTTCTTTCGCTTTCATTACGCTTCACCACCAGTTTCTTCACGTTTTACAAATTTGCATTTGATCGGAAGTTTGTGAGAAGCGAGACGCAATGCTTCACGTGCCACTTCCTCAGAAACACCGCCCACTTCAAACATCACTTTGCCTGGTTTGACAACGGCGACCCAGCCTTCCGGCGCCCCTTTACCAGAACCCATCCGCACTTCAAGCGGTTTTGCCGTATACGGTTTGGATGGGAAAATGCGGATCCATACCTTCCCGCCCCGTCTCATGTAACGGGTCATCGCCCGACGGGCTGCTTCGATTTGCCGGTTCGTAATCCAAGCTGATTCTAATGCTTGCAACCCAAATTCACCGAAATGAACTTCCGTGCCGCCTTTCGCCCGGCCTTTCATCCGTCCGCGATGTTCACGGCGATATTTGACGCGTTTTGGCATTAACATGATTATTTTCCTCCTTCCTCAGCTTTTTTCTTGGTCGGAAGGACTTCTCCACGATAAATCCATACTTTCACGCCGATTTTTCCGTACGTCGTATCGGCTTCTGCTGTTCCATAGTCAATGTCAGCGCGCAGCGTATGGAGTGGAACCGTCCCTTCGCTGTAATGCTCCGAACGAGCGATGTCAGCCCCGCCCAAACGGCCGGATACCATCGTTTTGATCCCTTTCGCCCCAGCGCGCATCGCACGTTGGATCGCTTGTTTTTGCGCCCGGCGGAACGATACGCGGTTTTCAAGCTGACGAGCGATATTTTCAGCAACAAGACGTGCATCCAAGTCCGGTTTTTTGATTTCTACAATGTTGATATGGACGCGTTTACCGGTCAATTGCGCGAGCGCTTTGCGGAGCGCTTCCACTTCCGAACCGCCTTTCCCGATGACCATGCCCGGTTTGGCGGTATGGATCGTTACGTTGACGCGGTTGGCTGCCCGTTCAATCTCCACGCGGGAGACGGCCGCGTCTTGCAGGCGTTTGCTAATGTATTCACGGATTTTCAAGTCTTCGTGCAACAGATCTGCATAGTCTTTTTCCGCATACCATCTCGATTCCCAGTCACGAATGATGCCGATGCGCAGACCGATCGGGTTGACCTTTTGACCCACGGATTATCCCTCCTTCTTTTCTGAAACGACGATCGTAATATGGCTTGTGCGTTTGTTAATGGCGCTTGCCCGTCCCATGGCGCGCGGACGGAACCGTTTCAGCGTCGGGCCTTCGTCGACATACGCTTGAGTAATGACCAAGTTGTTGACGTCCATGTCATAGTTGTGTTCAGCGTTGGCGACTGCTGATTTCAACACTTTCTCAATGATCGGGGAAGCTGCTTTTGGTGTATGGCGCAAAATAGCGAACGCTTCGCCCACTTCTTTCCCGCGAATCAAGTCAATGACTAAGCGCGCTTTACGAGGAGCGATGCGAACGGTTCTTGCAACAGCTTTGGCTTGCATATCTAGAACCTCCTCTCATTACCGTTTCGTTTTCTTGTCATCGCCAGCATGGCCGCGGAACGTGCGCGTCGGCGCAAATTCGCCGAGTTTGTGCCCGACCATGTCTTCCGTGATGTAGACCGGAACATGTTTGCGGCCATCGTACACCGCGATCGTATGCCCAACAAACTGCGGGAAGATCGTCGAACGGCGAGACCACGTTTTGATCACTTGTTTTTGCCCTGTTGCATTCAGTTTTTCGATTTTTTTCATCAAATGCTCATCGCAAAACGGACCTTTTTTCAAGCTGCGACCCATAAGTGAACCTCCCTTCTGAATTGCGCTCGTTCATTATTTCTTGCGGCGACGGATGATGAATTTATCCGATTTGTTTTTCTTTTTGCGTGTTTTGTATCCAAGCGTCGGTTTGCCCCATGGCGTCATCGGCGATTTGCGTCCGATTGGCGCTTTCCCTTCACCACCGCCGTGCGGATGGTCAACCGGGTTCATAACCGAACCGCGAACTGTCGGGCGAATCCCCAACCAGCGGGCGCGTCCTGCTTTCCCGATGTTGACAAGTTCGTGTTGCTCGTTGCCGACTTCACCAACCGTTGCACGGCATTTGCCTAAAATCATGCGCACTTCGCCGGAAGCCAAACGAACGATGACGTATTTTCCTTCTTTCCCGAGCACTTGCGCCGACGTACCAGCTGCACGCACCAATTGTCCGCCGCGGCCCGGTTTCAGCTCAATATTGTGGACGAGCGTACCGACTGGGATGTTCTCAAGCGGAAGCGCATTGCCGATTTTAATGTCCGCATCCGGACCGGACATGATTTCCATGCCGACTTTCAAGTTTTTCGGCGCGATAATGTAGCGTTTTTCACCGTCTGCATAGTTGATGAGCGCGATATTGGCAGAACGGTTCGGATCGTATTCAATCGTAGCAACGCGTCCTGGAATTCCGTCTTTGTCGCGTTTAAAGTCGATAATCCGATATTGGCGTTTATGGCCGCCGCCTTGATGGCGCACCGTAATTTTCCCTTGATTGTTGCGGCCCGCCTTTTTCTTTAACGGAGCAAGCAGCGATTTTTCTGGCTGATCCGTCGTAATTTCCGAGAAATCAAGCACCGTCATGCCGCGACGGCCGTTCGATGTCGGTTTGTACTTCTTGATCGCCATCGGAATGTCCCTCCTTCATCGTTTATGTTACACTTCAAACAGTTCGATCTCTTTGCTGTCCGGCGTCAGCGTGACGATCGCTTTGCGGCGGCGGTTCGTATAGCCGCTGTAGCGGCCGACGCGTTTAAATTTCCCTTTATAGTTCATGATGTTCACTTTGGCTACTTTAACGCCAAAAATTTTCTCGACGGCGTCTTTCACTTCCGTCTTGTTCGCTTTGACGTCGACCTCAAACGTATATTTTTTTTGCCCGATCAAATTCATTGTATTTTCCGTGATGATGGGGCGCTTAATAATGTCGCGGGGGTCTTTCATTATGCAAGCACCTCCTCTACTTTCTCCACGGCCGCCTTCGTAATGACGAGTTTGTCATGGTTGAGCACATCGAGCACATTGATGCCGTTGGCTGCCACCACTTTGACGCCTGGAATGTTGCGCGCCGACAGATATACATTCTCATTCAGCTCGTCGGTCACAATGAGTGCTTTCCGATCCACTGAGAGATTGTTTAAAATTTTGACCATTTCCTTCGTCTTCGGTGCTTCAAGCGACAATTGATCCAATACAACGATGTCGTTTTCGAGCACTTTCGAAGACAATGCCGATTTGATCGCTAAACGGCGAACTTTTTTCGGAAGTTTGTAGCTGTAGCTGCGCGGAACTGGACCAAAGACCGTACCGCCGCCGCGCCATTGCGGAGCGCGAATCGAACCTTGACGGGCGCGTCCTGTCCCTTTTTGGCGCCATGGCTTGCGGCCGCCGCCGCTCACTTCAGCGCGGTTTTTCGTTTTATGCGTTCCTTGACGCATCGAGGCGCGTTGCATAATCACTGCTTCAAACAACACATGCTTATTCGGTTCAATCCCAAAAACGGCGTCGTTCAACTCGATTTCGCCGACCGTCTGACCGTTTTGGTTGTATAATGCTACTTTTGGCATTACGTAGTTCCTCCTTTCTTGGCCGGATGTTATTTCGCCTTCTTCGCCGCTTTCACGGCGCTTTTGACGATGACTAAGCCTTTTCTCGGACCCGGCACATTGCCTTTAATGAGCAGCAAGTTGCGCTCCGGATCCACTTTCACGATTTTCAAGTTTTGGATCGTCACGCGCTCACCGCCCATGCGGCCCGGCAAGTTTTTCGTTTTGAAAACGCGGTTTGGCGCGATGGACCCCATCGAACCCGGACGGCGATGATAACGGGAACCGTGAGCCATTGGTCCGCGTGATTGACCGTGGCGTTTGATCGCCCCTTGGAAACCTTTCCCTTTCGAAATGCCCGTGACATCGACAATTTCGCCTTCGCTGAAAATGTCAACTTTCACTTCTTGGCCAACTTCATATTCATCGATGTTGGCGCCGCGGATTTCACGAATGAAGCGCTTAGGTGCCGTGTTAGCTTTGGCAGCATGGCCAATTTGCGGTTTATTGGCGCGTTTTTCGCTAATATCTTCAAAACCTAATTGGATCGCTTCGTAACCGTCGTTTTCGATCGTTTTCTTTTGCAGGACGACGTTCGGCGTCGCATGGATGACGGTTACCGGAATCAAATCGCCATTTTCCGCAAATATTTGCGTCATACCGATCTTTCTTCCTAAGATTCCTTTCGTCATGTGTCACACCTCCCAGTCGATCAAAGTTTAATTTCAATATCAACGCCCGACGGCAAATCGAGACGCATTAACGAATCAACCGTTTGCGGAGTCGGGTTGATGATGTCGATCAAACGTTTATGCGTCCGCATTTCGAATTGTTCACGGGAGTCTTTGTACTTATGAACGGCGCGCAAGATCGTATACACCGTTCTTTCCGTCGGCAGCGGGATCGGCCCCGACACTTTTGCCCCGGAACGTTTTGCGGTTTCCACAATTTTCTCCGCCGATTGGTCTAAAATTCGATGATCGTAAGCTTTTAAACGAATGCGAATTTTTTCTTTTGCCATTTGGTTTCCCTCCTTCTTCGCCTATTTTGAAAATAGACTTCTCCACGGAAATTTCCTGCACACCGCCGTGGCAAAGCGGCCGGGTGTGTCAGCAACCTTCCGCTTCATCGCAGTCAAAGACCAACATTTGATATTATACTGGTATGTAAGCAAGATTGCAAGTGATTTCTTTGCTTTTCCCACACTTCTTCTATTATACATAGCCGCCATCCCGTTTTCAACACAGCCGCCAATCTGACGGTCAAGATGGCATCAAAAAAAGGATGTCCATTGCTGGACACCCTTTTTTGCCGTGATTACTCGATGATTTCCGATACAGAGCCAGCGCCGACCGTACGGCCGCCTTCGCGGATTGAGAATTTCGTACCTTCTTCGATCGCGATCGGGGCGATCAGTTCCACCGTCATTTCAACGTTGTCGCCAGGCATAACCATTTCGACGCCTTCCGGAAGCGTGATAATGCCCGTTACGTCCGTCGTACGGAAGTAGAATTGCGGACGGTAGTTCGAGAAGAACGGAGTATGGCGTCCGCCTTCTTCTTTCGTCAGGACGTATACTTGCGCTTTGAATTTCGTGTGCGGCGTGATCGAACCAGGTTTCGCCAATACTTGGCCGCGCTCGACTTCATCACGAGATACGCCGCGGAGAAGCGCACCGATGTTGTCGCCAGCTTCCGCTTGATCGAGAAGTTTGCGGAACATTTCTACACCCGTAACGGTCGTCGTTTTCGGCTCATCCGACAAACCGATGATTTCAACCGGGTCGCCAACTTTCAACGTACCGCGTTCAACACGGCCTGTTGCAACCGTACCGCGGCCCGTGATCGAGAAGACGTCCTCGATTGGCATCATGAACGGTTTGTCCACTTCACGTTGCGGCGTCGGGATGTATTCGTCAACCGCATTCATCAGTTCAATGATTTTTTCTTCCCATTGCGGGTCGCCTTCAAGCGCTTTTAATGCCGAACCTTTGATGACCGGCACTTCATCGCCTGGGAAGTCGTATTCAGAGAGAAGATCGCGAACTTCCATTTCAACAAGTTCAAGCAATTCTTCGTCGTCCACCATGTCGCATTTGTTCAAGAATACAACGATGTACGGAACACCGACTTGGCGGGAGAGAAGAATGTGTTCGCGCGTTTGCGGCATCGGACCGTCAGCCGCCGAGACAACAAGGATCGCGCCGTCCATTTGCGCCGCGCCCGTGATCATGTTTTTGACGTAGTCAGCGTGGCCCGGGCAGTCAACGTGCGCATAGTGGCGAGCATCTGTTTCATACTCGACGTGCGCCGTCGAAATCGTAATCCCGCGTTCACGCTCTTCCGGAGCAGCGTCGATTTGGTCGTACGCTTTTGCTTCGGCTTTCCCTTGTTTCGCCAAAACCGTCGTGATCGCAGCTGTCAACGTCGTTTTCCCGTGGTCAACGTGGCCGATCGTGCCAATGTTGACGTGCGGTTTCGTGCGCTCAAATTTCGCTTTAGCCATGAGAGATATCCTCCTTAAAAGTAAGATATGAATTTATATGGTTGGGTAAGTATAGGATGCTTGGGAACAAAATGTTCCCAAGTCTTACTTACATAAGTATTTATAGCGAAACTAGCAAGAGAAATCAATTATTCGCCTTTATTTTTTTTGATAATTTCATCGGCGATGTTTTTCGGAACTTCTTCATAGTGGTCAAACACCATCGAGAACGTTCCGCGTCCTTGCGTGTTCGAACGGAGCGATGTCGCATAACCGAACATTTCAGCCAACGGCACCATCGCCCGGACGACTTGGGCGTTGCCGCGCGCTTCCATCCCCTCGATGCGGCCGCGACGGGACGTGATGTCGCCCATGATGTCACCGAGGTACTCTTCAGGGATGACGACTTCGACTTTCATGATCGGTTCCAAAAGAACCGGATCGCACTTCGTCGCGGCGTTTTTCAATGCCAAGGAAGCAGCGATTTTGAATGCCATTTCGCTCGAGTCGACATCGTGGTACGATCCGTCAAACAGTTTCGCTTTAATGTCGACAACCGGATAGCCGGCTAAGACGCCGTTTTGCATCGCTTCTTCCAATCCAGCTTGGACGGCCGGCACATACTCTTTCGGAACAACCCCACCGACGATGGCGTTCTCGAATTCGAAGCCTTTGCCGCGCTCGTTCGGCGAGAATTCGATCCAAACGTGGCCGTATTGACCGCGGCCGCCGGATTGACGGATGAATTTGCCTTCGACTTGCGCCGATTTGCGGAACGTTTCGCGGTAGGCAACTTGCGGCGCCCCGACGTTCGCTTCGACTTTGAACTCGCGGCGCATCCGGTCGACGATGATGTCAAGATGCAACTCGCCCATTCCGGAGATGATCGTTTGTCCCGTTTCCGGGTCGGTGTGAGCGCGGAAAGTCGGGTCTTCTTCTTGCAATTTTTGCAGCGCTTGGCTCATTTTGTCTTGATCGGCTTTCGACTTCGGCTCGATTGCCACCGAAATGACCGGTTCTGGGAATTGCATCGACTCTAAAATGACAGGATGCTTCTCATCACATAGAGTATCACCGGTCGTCGTATCTTTTAAACCTACCGCTGCGGCAATATCACCGGCATAGACTTTCGAAATTTCTTGACGGTGGTTCGCGTGCATTTGCAACAAGCGGCCGATCCGTTCGCGCTTCCCTTTGGTCGTGTTCATCACATATGAACCGGAATCAAGCGTTCCAGAGTAGACGCGAATAAACGTCAATTTCCCGACATACGGGTCAGTCATGATTTTAAATGCCAAAGCGGCAAACGGAGCGTCATCGCTTGCTTCACGTGTCACTTCTTCTTCGGTATCCGGAACGACGCCGCGAATCGCCGGGATGTCAACCGGAGACGGCAAGTAGTCGACAACGCCGTCAAGAAGCAGCTGAACACCTTTGTTTTTGAATGCCGAACCGCAGAAGACCGGGAAGAATTCAACGCTGATCGTCGCTTTGCGGATCGCGGCCTTCAGCTCTTCCGTCGTGATTTCTTCCCCTTCCAAATATTTCATCATTAATTCTTCGTCCAGCTCAGCGACCGCCTCAATCAGCTTGTTATGGTACTCTTCTGCCATATCGCGGTATTCTTCCGGAATGTCAATGCGCTCAATGTTTTTGCCAAGCTCATCATGGTAATGGTACGCGCACATTTCAACCAAGTCGATAATGCCGGAGAATTGATCTTCAGCGCCGATCGGCAGTTGCACCGGATGGGCATTTGCTTGCAGGCGGTCATGGAGCGTTTTCACCGAATACAAGAAATCGGCGCCGATTTTATCCATTTTGTTGACGAACACGATCCGTGGGACGCCATATGTCGTCGCTTGGCGCCAAACGGTTTCCGTTTGCGGTTCAACACCCGATTGCGCGTCTAAGACTGTGATGGCCCCGTCCAATACGCGCAACGAACGCTCAACCTCGACCGTAAAGTCGACGTGCCCCGGCGTGTCGATGATGTTGATGCGATGGCCTTTCCATTGCGCCGTTGTCGCCGCCGACGTGATCGTAATTCCGCGCTCTTGTTCTTGTTCCATCCAGTCCATCGTTGCCGCACCTTCATGCACTTCCCCGATTTTATGAACGCGGCCGGTATAGAACAAGATCCGTTCAGTCGTCGTCGTTTTCCCGGCGTCAATGTGCGCCATGATCCCTATGTTGCGAGTGTTTTCTAAGGAGAACTCTCTTGCCATAGTGGTTATTTTCTCCTTCCTTCAAATATGAAATATAAGTAGATGGCGCCGCCATCGATGGCGCAATCCCCTTGTCTTTGAAGTTGTCCCACGCGCGACCGGAAAGGCCGCAATATATAGGAAGATAGGTGAATAGGCAACCGCAGTGCCTCCTCACCTATTTCCTTTAGGCGACGCTCCTTACCAGCGGTAATGGGCAAACGCGCGGTTCGCTTCAGCCATTTTATGTGTATCTTCGCGTTTTTTCACCGCTGCACCCGTGTTGTTGGCAGCGTCCATAATTTCATTTGCCAAGCGCTCTTCCATCGTTTTTTCGTTGCGAAGACGTGCATATTGCACGAGCCAGCGCAAACCGAGAGAAACGCGGCGGTCCGGACGAACCTCGACCGGAACTTGGTAGTTCGCCCCACCAACGCGGCGAGCGCGCACTTCCAACACCGGCATAACGTTTTTCAACGCTTGCTCAAACACTTCCATTGGATCTTTACCCGTGCGCTCACGGATAATATCAAACGCGGTGTAAAGAATTTTTTGCGCTTTTGATTTTTTGCCGTCGATCATAATTTTATTGATCAAACGGGTAACAAGCTTCGAATTGTAAATTGGATCTGGCAGTACGTCACGTTTAGCAACAGGGCCTCTACGTGGCATAGTGTTTCCTCCCTTCAGGAAAACATTCTCTTCATTTCATTATTTTTTCGCTGCTTTTGGTTTTTTCGCGCCGTATTTCGAACGACCTTGCATCCGGTTCGCTACGCCTGCAGCATCCAGCGCCCCACGGATGATATGGTAGCGTACCCCCGGCAAGTCTTTGACACGTCCGCCGCGGATGAGCACAACGCTGTGTTCTTGCAAGTTATGGCCGATCCCCGGAATGTACGCCGTAACTTCAATCCCATTTGTCAAGCGGACACGGGCGTATTTCCGCAACGCCGAGTTCGGTTTTTTCGGCGTCATCGTGCCGACACGCGTGCAAACGCCGCGTTTTTGCGGAGACGACACATTCGTTTGCTCTTTTTTGAAGCTGTTATACCCTTTGTTCAACGCAGGGGATTTCGATTTAACGACTTTTTTCTCGCGTCCTTTGCGGACCAATTGGTTGATTGTAGGCATGAAAAGATCCTCCTTTCGCATGCATCG
Source organism: [Bacillus] caldolyticus (assembly GCF_003595605.1). Taxonomy (NCBI): domain Bacteria; kingdom Bacillati; phylum Bacillota; class Bacilli; order Caryophanales; family Anoxybacillaceae; genus Geobacillus; species [Bacillus] caldolyticus. The sequence goes on from NZ_CP025074.1 coordinate 1,898,072, forward strand.
TTTAAGCCCACATATCCAGGTGGTTCATCGTTTATGCAAATAAAGGTTTTAGGGGAGAAAGGCAAAACGTTACCGAAGGATCGCCACCGCGGCCGCACCGACTTGGATTTTGCACGCCTTGCCAAGCTTTTTCATCGAATCGACTTTTGTGACCGGCACGTTTGCCTCATTGGCGGCGGCGGTCACTTTTTCGATGATCGGCAAGTCGGCATCCTCCGCCACGATCACTTCCGCTGCTTTCCCTTCCTTTAAAGCCCTTATCGTTTGTTTGGTTCCAATGACAATTTTTCCAGCCTGTAATACTTTTTCATAAGACATGTAACATATCCTCCAAAGTACCAGGTTGTTGGAACACCTTTATTAGACTACCATTTTCTTTGTCAATTGTCAACTGGATTTTTAATTAGATGATGGCCGGCCAAGGAGCGCCTTAGCCGGCCACTTGGTTCGCGTTATTTGGACGACACCGTGTCGCTAGCCGTTTCCTTTTTGACGGCCGGCTTCACTTTCCGGTAGCGGGCCATACCGGTTCCAGCCGGGACGAGTTTGCCGATAATGACGTTTTCCTTCAAGCCAAGCAGTTCATCACGTTTTCCTTTGATGGCCGCATCCGTCAAGACGCGCGTCGTTTCTTGGAACGAAGCAGCCGACAAGAACGAATCCGTCTCAAGCGACGCTTTCGTGATGCCGAGCAACACCTGGCGGGCCGTCGCCGGCCGTTTCCCTTCGCGAAGAGCTTTGGCGTTGACATCCGTAAACTGGTGGACATCCAACAGCGTGCCCGGCAGCACATCGGTGTCGCCGGCATCGATGACGCGCACTTTGCGCAGCATTTGCCGCACCATGACCTCGATATGCTTATCGCTGATTTCCACCCCTTGCATCCGGTACACTTTTTGCACTTCACGAAGCAAGTACTCTTGAACGGATGTAATATCGCGCACGCGCAACAACTGTTTCGGGTCGACCGAGCCTTCTGTCAGCTCTTGGCCGCGTTCGACGCGCTGACCTTCTTCGACTTTCAGCCGCGCGTTGTACGGCGCTACATACGTACGCGTTTCGACCTCGCTTTGCACGACGATTTCATATTGGTTGTCGCGCGTTTCATTAATCGAAATAACCGTGCCGTCGATTTCAGAAATGACCGCTTGCCCTTTCGGGTTGCGCGCTTCAAACAGCTCTTGCACCCGCGGCAAACCTTGAGTGATATCGTCGCCGGCGACGCCGCCTGTATGGAACGTCCGCATTGTCAGCTGCGTGCCCGGCTCGCCGATCGACTGAGCGGCGATAATGCCGACGGCTTCGCCAACTTCGACGTCCATGCCGGTCGCCATGTTGCGGCCGTAACATTTTTTGCAGACGCCATGGCGCGTGTTGCAGGCGAATACGGAGCGAATCCATACTTCCGTAATGCCGGCTTTAATGATCTCATTGGCGATATCTTCGGTGATCATCTCGTCTTTGCGGACGATCACTTCGCCCGTTTCCGGATGGCGCACCGTTTTGTGCGCATAGCGGCCGACAAGCCGCTCTTCAAGCTTGACGACAACTTCCGTGCCATCCGTCAGCGCCCGCGCCAAAATGCCGCGGTCGGTGCCGCAATCTTCTTCGCGGACGATGACGTCTTGGGCCACGTCGACAAGGCGGCGCGTGAGATAGCCTGAGTCGGCCGTTTTGAGCGCCGTATCCGCCAATCCTTTTCGCGCGCCGTGCGTCGAGATAAAGTATTCCAACACCGTCAAGCCTTCGCGGAACGACGACTTGATCGGCAGCTCAATGATCCGGCCGGCCGGGTTGGCCATCAAACCGCGCATCCCCGCAAGCTGCGTAAAGTTCGACGCGTTCCCGCGCGCTCCGGAATCGCTCATCATAAAGATCGGGTTGCGTTTATCAAGCGACTTCATCAACCGGTCTTGAATTTTGTCTTTCGCCGCGCTCCAGATGGAGATGACGCGCTCGTACCGCTCTTCGTCGGTAATCAACCCGCGGCGGAACTGCTTCAAAACCGTATCAACTTTCGCTTGCGCTTCATCCAAAATTTCTTGTTTTTCCGGCAGGACGACGATATCGGCCACGCCGATCGTGATGCCGGCCTTCGTCGAATATTGGAAGCCAAGGTCTTTCATGCGGTCGAGCATCTTCGATGTTTCGGTGATTTTGAACCGTTTGAACACTTCAGCGATAATTTGCCCGAGCACTTTTTTCTTAAACGGCGGCACGAGTTCGCGCTTGCGAATTTCTTCGCGCACGTTGACCCCTTTGTCAAGGAAGTACTTGTCCGGCGTCCGCCCTTCAATGTTTTCCGTCGTCGGCTCGTTGATGTACGGGAACGAATTCGGCAAAATTTCGTTGAAAATGAGCTTGCCGACGGTCGTTAAGAGCAACTTGTTGTTTTGCTCTTCGGTAAACGTTTCGTTTTTCAGCGAACCGGCATGAATGGCAATGCGCGAATGGAGATGGACGTAGCCGTTATGGTAAGCAAGCAGCGCCTCGTCCGTGTCTTTGAACACCATGCCTTCGCCGATGGCTCCCTCGCGCTCCATCGTCAAGTAGTAGTTGCCCAACACCATGTCTTGTGATGGTGTCACGACCGGCTTCCCATCTTTCGGGTTCAAAATGTTTTGCGCCGCCAACATCAACAAGCGCGCTTCGGCTTGCGCCTCAGCTGACAGTGGCACGTGCACCGCCATTTGGTCGCCGTCAAAGTCAGCGTTGTACGCCGTGCAAACAAGCGGATGAAGACGGATCGCCCGCCCTTCCACAAGCGTTGGTTCAAACGCCTGAATGCCGAGACGGTGCAGCGTCGGGGCGCGGTTTAACAGCACCGGATGTTCTTTAATGACATCTTCCAGCACATCCCATACTTCCGGATGGACGCGCTCGATTTTCCGTTTCGCGCTTTTAATGTTGTGCGCCAAGCCCCGCTCGACAAGCTCCTTCATAACAAACGGCTTGAACAACTCTAGCGCCATTTCTTTCGGCAAGCCGCATTGGTACATTTTCAAGTTCGGGCCGACGACGATGACGGAACGGCCGGAATAGTCCACGCGCTTGCCGAGCAAGTTTTGCCGGAAGCGGCCTTGCTTCCCTTTCAGCATATGAGAAAGCGATTTTAACGGACGGTTCCCCGGACCGGTCACCGGACGGCCGCGGCGGCCGTTATCGATCAAAGCATCAACCGCCTCTTGCAGCATTCGCTTCTCATTTTGGACGATAATGTTCGGCGCACCGAGATCAAGCAGCCGTTTCAGCCGGTTGTTGCGGTTGATGACGCGGCGGTACAAATCGTTCAAATCCGATGTTGCAAACCGCCCGCCGTCAAGCTGAACCATCGGGCGCAACTCCGGTGGAATGACCGGCAGTACATCAAGCACCATCCATGCCGGATCGTTCCCTGAACTGCGGAACGCTTCAAGCACTTCAAGCCGCTTAATGATGCGGGCGCGCCGTTGCCCTTGCGCTGTTTTCAGCTCTTCTTTCAGCGCGGCCACCTCTTTATCCAAATCAATGTCTTGGAGCAGCTTTTTGATCGCCTCCGCCCCCATCGACGCTTGGAACGATTGACCGTACTTCTCGCGATAGGCGCGGTATTCCTTTTCCGACAACAGCTGCTTTTTCTCAAGCGGCGTATCACCCGGGTCGGTGACGACATAGGATGCAAAATAAATGACCTCTTCGAGCGCCCGCGGCGACATGTCAAGAACCAATCCCATCCGGCTCGGGATGCCTTTGAAATACCAGATGTGCGAAACCGGGGCGGCGAGCTCAATATGGCCCATCCGTTCGCGGCGGACTTTCGAGCGCGTCACTTCGACGCCGCAGCGGTCGCAGACGACGCCTTTGTAGCGAACGCGTTTATATTTGCCGCAATGGCATTCCCAGTCTTTCGTCGGACCGAAAATGCGCTCGCAAAACAAGCCGTCTTTTTCCGGCTTTAACGTCCGATAGTTGATTGTCTCCGGCTTTTTGACTTCGCCATATGACCAAGAACGAATTTTCTCCGGGGAAGCGAGCCCAATTTTCATGTACTCAAACTTATTGACATCTAGCAAGGGGTATACCTCCCTTTTTGATCCGTCGGTTTTCCGTTCGCTCAAGCGGCCAATGGCGGGGAACAACTCCCCGCCTGGCCGTTATGGCCGGTTTATTCTTTCGTCACCGCATCTTTCTCTTCGCCGGCTTCTTCCCGTTCGGCCGGTTTGACGTCCACCATGATGGCATCCGGTGCATGGTCATCATCATCATCAAAGTTTTCCATGTTCACTTCTTGTTCATCGCTCGTCAAAATCGTGACGTCCATGCCCAAGCTTTGCAACTCTTTGATCAACACTTTAAACGACTCCGGCACACCCGGCTCCGGAATGTTTTCCCCTTTGACGATCGCCTCGTACGTTTTGACACGGCCGACGACATCGTCGGACTTGACGGTCAAAATTTCTTGCAGCGTGTATGCCGCCCCATACGCCTCAAGCGCCCATACTTCCATCTCACCAAAGCGCTGGCCGCCGAACTGCGCCTTGCCGCCGAGCGGCTGTTGAGTGACGAGTGAGTACGGGCCGGTGGAACGGGCATGAAGCTTGTCGTCGACCATGTGGGCGAGCTTGATCATGTACATGATCCCAACCGACACGCGGTTATCAAACGGTTCACCCGTCCGTCCGTCATACAGCACCGTTTTTGCATCGCGCGCTAGACCTGCCTCTTCGAGGATGTTCCAAACGTCTTCCTCCGTCGCCCCGTCAAAGACCGGGGAGGCGATGTGCAGGCCGAGTTTTTTCGCCGCCATGCCAAGGTGCAGCTCAAATACTTGCCCGATGTTCATCCGCGACGGAACGCCGAGTGGGTTTAACATGATGTCAATCGGCGTGCCATCCGGCAAGAAGGGCATATCTTCCTCCGGCAAAATGCGGGAAATAACCCCTTTGTTTCCGTGGCGGCCTGCCATTTTGTCGCCCTCGGAAATTTTCCGCTTTTGCACAATATAGACGCGCACCAGTTGATTGACACCCGGCGGAAGCTCGTCGCCGTCTTCGCGGTTGAACACTTTCACGTCAAGGACGATGCCGCCGCCGCCGTGCGGGACGCGCAACGACGTATCACGCACCTCGCGCGCTTTTTCGCCGAAGATCGCGTGCAAAAGCCGCTCTTCCGCCGTCAGCTCGGTCATTCCTTTTGGCGTCACTTTGCCGACGAGCAAGTCGCCGTCTTTGACTTCTGCGCCGATGCGGACGATGCCGCGTTCATCCAAGTTTTTCAGCGCATCCTCGCCGACGTTTGGAATGTCGCGCGTAATTTCTTCCGGACCGAGTTTCGTATCGCGCGATTCGGCTTCATACTCTTCAATATGAATTGATGTATACACGTCTTCTTTGACGAGCCGTTCGCTCATGATGATCGCGTCTTCGTAGTTGTAACCGTCCCATGTCATAAAAGCGACAAGCACATTGCGGCCAAGCGCCAATTCGCCCTTATCCATCGACGGGCCATCGGCCAAAATTTCGCCCTTCTCAACGATATCGCCTTTTTTCACGATCGGCCGCTGGTTGTAGCACGTGCCTTGGTTCGAACGAACGAATTTCAGCAACCGATATTTATCTAGATCACCCTTGACTTCTTTGCCGTCCACTTCAATCAGCCGACGCACCCAAATTTCCTTTGCTTCGACGCGCTCGACGATGCCGCGGTGCTTGCAAATGACCGCTGCGCCCGAGTCTTTCGCCGAAACATACTCCATCCCCGTGCCAACGATCGGCGCTTCGGGTTCCAACAGCGGCACGGCTTGCCGCTGCATGTTCGCTCCCATCAGCGCGCGGTTCGAGTCGTCGTTTTCCAAAAATGGGATGCACGCCGTCGCTGCCGAGACGACTTGCTTCGGCGAAACGTCCATGTAGTCGACGCGATCGCGCTTGACGACGATGTTCTCGCCGCGGAAACGGGCGACAACGTTTTCTTCAAGGAACGTGCCGTCCTCCGCAAGCGGTACGTTCGCCTGCGCTACAACGTAATTGTCCTCTTCATCGGCTGTCAAATAATCGATTTGGTCCGTCACCCGCCCTGTTTCCGGATCGACGCGCCGGTATGGCGTTTCAATAAAGCCGAACTTGTTCACTTTCGCGTAAGTGGACAGCGAGTTGATGAGTCCGATGTTCGGACCTTCCGGCGTTTCAATCGGACACATCCGCCCGTAGTGCGAATAGTGAACGTCGCGCACCTCAAACCCAGCGCGCTCACGTGTCAATCCGCCAGGGCCAAGCGCGGACAGACGCCGCTTGTGCGTCAGTTCGGCCAATGGGTTCGTTTGATCCATGAACTGTGACAGCTGCGAGCTGCCGAAAAACTCTTTGATCGCCGCGATCACTGGGCGGATGTTGATCAGCTGCTGCGGCGTAATCGTGTTCGTATCTTGGATCGACATGCGCTCGCGCACGACGCGCTCCATGCGCGACAGGCCGATGCGGAATTGGTTTTGCAATAGTTCGCCGACCGAACGGAGGCGGCGGTTGCCTAAATGGTCGATGTCATCCGTATCGCCGACGCCGTGGAGCAAGTTGAAGAAATAGCTGATCGACGCAATGATGTCAGCCGGTGTAATATGTTTGACATCCTCGGCGATGAAGCCGTTGCCGATGACGTTGATCACTTTTTCGCCATCCGGGTCATTCGGGGCATAAATTTTGATCGTTTGCACCGAAATGTCCCCGTCCACCACCCCTTCGGCCGGGCGGTATGTCTGTAAGCCGACCCCTTTTTCCAAATACGGGAGCAGGCGATTCAGCGTTCGGCGGTCGATCATCGCTCCAGCTTCGGCGATGACTTCCTTGGTTTCGGGATCAATGATCGTTTCCGCGAGCCGCTGATTGAACAGGCGGTTTTTAATATGAAGTTTTTTATTGATTTTATAACGGCCTACGCTCGCCAAGTCATAGCGCTTCGGATCAAAAAAGCGCGACGCCAGCAAATTTTTCGCATTCTCAAGCGTCGGCGGCTCTCCCGGACGAAGACGCTCGTAAATTTCAATCAACGCTTTTTCCGTGCTGTCGGTATTATCTTTTTCAAGCGTATTGCGCAAGTATTCGTTGTCGCCGAGCAGATCGATGATTTCTTGGTCGGAGCTGAACCCAAGCGCACGGAGAAGCACCGTAACGGGCAGTTTACGGGTGCGGTCGATGCGAACGTAAACGACGTCTTTCGCATCGGTTTCATATTCAAGCCATGCGCCGCGGTTCGGAATCACTGTCGCCGAGTAGCCGCGTTTGCCGTTTTTATCAACTTTGTCGCTGTAATAGACGCTTGGCGAACGGACGAGCTGGGAAACAATGACGCGTTCCGCCCCATTGATAATAAACGTTCCGGTTTCCGTCATGAGCGGAAAATCGCCCATAAACACGTCTTGTTCTTTCACTTCGCCCGTTTCTTTATTAATCAAGCGAACTTTGACGCGAAGCGGCGCCGCATATGTAACGTCGCGTTCTTTCGCCTCTTCGACCGTATATTTCGGTTCTCCTAAACTATAGTCGATAAATTCAAGCGAGAGATTGCCGGAAAAGTCTTCAATCGGGGAAATTTCCCTAAACATTTCCCGCAGCCCTTCATCGAGAAACCATTGGTAGGAGGACGTTTGAATTTCGATCAAGTTCGGCAATTCCAGCACTTCGCTGATGCGTGCATAGCTTCTGCGTTGGCGGTGTCGCCCGTATTGAACTAGTCGGCCTGTCAAGAGTGATTCACCCCTCAAATGTAGACATTAGTGAAAACCGGAACCGGAACAGCTCCATCATCCGCTCTGCTCAGCAATCAATGCCTTCAAGGCGGACTGGCCGCTCCGTCATTCCGGGGCAAAGCACTAGGCATGCATGCGGCCGGCCCCCGCCATCCGGGCGGAAACGGCTTCGTTGCGTGCACCACCGTTTCATTTAGGGGATTTAACACGCTCCCGGCGCGAGGAAACCAGGCGTTGAGTTGAATGGAGAAAAAAAGAAAATGGTTTCTATTCCAATAGAAAACCATATGGTTCGTTGTTTATTGATTTTATCATTGTTTCCATTGCGTCCAAACTCACATTTCGCACCCTCCCAACGAAAATCGGGAGGATTTTTTCGTTCCGATGTCGAATGAATCCTTGACACACAAGGAAAGTGAAGGAGTTTTTCTCTCATGAACGTTCAAGTCAAAAAGGTCTATCGTAATGATTATTTGAATATAATAAGTGCCCTATTCAAGAAACTGGGCCTGCCCCAATTGATTGACCATCTCGTTCCCGTTGATCCACAGTGCCAGACTCGAGTCAGCGATGCCGTTCAGGCCATCATCTACAATCTGTTTGACGGCCGGCAAGCCCTCGTTCACGTGGAACGATGGGCTCAGGAGATCGATCTAGAGAAACTCATCCGTCCCGGTCTCCATCCTTCCTGGTTGAACGACGATGCCTTGGCTCGTCATCTCGACCGCTTGTATGAGGCCGACATTCACAAGGTGATCAGCACTTGCTTGATTCACATTTATCGCAAAGAAGGCCTTTCCCTCCGAGCCTTTCACGCCGATACGACGGACAAGACGGTTTACGGCGCGTATGAATCGGCCTCATTAGAGGCTTTGCAGATCACACATGGCTATAACCGCCATCATCGTTGGCAAAAACAGATCGGCTTCGGACTGGTCGGCAACGAGGACGGCATCCCGTTTTACGGCGATGTGCACGACGGCAACCTGCCTGACAAAACGTGGAATCCGGAGGTGCTGTCCCGTGTCCACGAACAGCTCAAACAAGCCAAGATGGAAGACGAATGGATTTACGTGGCCGATTCCGCCGCGATGACAAAAGACACTCTGGCGCAAACCAAAGCGGCCAACGCCTTTTTGATCACCCGAGGCCCTTCGTCGCTTCGGATCGTGAAACGGGCATTAGCGGAGGCCGATTCGCCTCACATCCCGTGGAGCGAACCCTTTACCCTGGCGGAGAGAAACGGCGCCACGTACCGGGTATGGGAAACATCCTCCACCTATGAAGGCCACCCCGTTCGGCTGATCGTCGTCGAATCGAGTGCGCTCGACCAGCGAAAAGGAAAGACGCTCGAAAAAGAACGAACCAAAGAAGCGGAGCTTCTTCGCGAGGAACAAGCCCATTGGGAGCGCCACCCTTTCTCCTGCCGGGAAGATGCCGAACAAGCCTTGGCGTCCCTCAAGGCGTCCCTTCGCCCCCGGTTTCATCGGGTTGAGGCCGCGGTCGAAGAGATCGTACGCCCGAAAAAACGGCGCGGACGGCCGAAAAAAGGGGCGGAACCCGAGGTGGAGACGCTGTATTTCTTGCACCTTGACGTCGAATTCGACCAAGACGCGTGGGAACAGGCGAGACGGAAAGCGTCCCGGTTTGTCCTTGTCACGACCGTTCCGAAGGAATGGAAGGGCCAACCCATGGATGCCCAAGAGATCTTGAAGCTGTATAAAGGGCAGATCTCGGTGGAAATGAACTTCGCTTTTTTGAAAGATCCGTTTTTCACGGATGAGATTTACGTCAAAAAACCAGAACGGGTCGCAGTATTAGGCTATTTGTTTCTGTTGGCCTTGGCTATTTACCGCGTTTTTCAGCGCCGAGTGCGTCAGTTTATTACTCCAGAACACCCGTTGAAGGGTCCTGGAGGCCGCAAGCTGACCCGGCCGACGGGACAGGCGATTTTTCAGCTGTTTCAATATGTGAACGTCGTCCTGTTCAAGCTGCCGGATGGGCGCATCCAACGCTCACTGGATCGCTCCCTTACCCCTGATCAGCGAAGGATTCTGCAGGGGTTGGGGCTGGATGAGAGCATTTACGTGTAACGTCATACGGAACGACCAGCGATGGTAAAAAAAGGATTGCCATCGCTCGTTGTGTTGGTCAAAAAGTTATTCTGAAAAACTAAATAAAAAATCCTTTGTTTTGACCTTGTTAGGGTGCGAAATGTGAGTCCAAAATTATACGTCATCCCCTCTGCACGGGAAATGTGCATATTTAGCATTTTATAATGCTACCACAATAAAAAAACGGTGTCAACATTTTTTCGCCTTTATGATATAATATCCTTTTTTCTTCGCGACGACTTCTACAGCAGGAAAGCATTCGTTCAGCTTTTGCAAGGCCGATGGGGCGCCTTGCTTTTTTTGAATGACGACCCATAGCTCGCCATGATCGAGCAGATGATCGCGGCTTTGTTCAAAAATCGCGTAAACGACCCGTTTGCCAGCCCGGATCGGCGGATTGGTGACGACCGCTGCAAATCGCTGTTCTCCGACTTCCGAAAAAAGATCGCTTTTGTAAATCACCGCATTGTCAATCCCGTTTGCCTGCTTGTTTTCCTGCGCCAGTTCGAGCGCCCGCTCGTTGACATCAATCATGTGAACGCGCCGGTTTGGAAACGATTTGGCCAAGGCAAGCCCGATCGGCCCATATCCGCAGCCGACATCCAACAAATCCCCAGCCACTCCCGGCTCCTCGAACGTTTCAATTAACAGGCGTGTGCCAAAGTCGACTTCGCGCTTTGAAAACACTCCGCTGTCGGTCGTAAAGCGGAATTCATGCCCCCGCAACACGTACGTCCACGTTTGCGGGTTTCGCTCCGACGTCGGATTGACTGAGTAATAATGCTCGCTCATCATCATCCCCTCCTCCTTGTCGACAGGCTGCACTGCCTTCCGTTATATAGTGTAACAAAAAAGAGGCCGTCCCTTGCTTCGGGCAAGCCTCTTTTTTCAATGGCGCAGCCATTACTTGATTTCGACTTTCGCGCCAGCTTCTTCGAGTTTTGCTTTGATTTCTTCTGCTTCTTCTTTCGCAATGCCTTCTTTGATCGGCTTCGGGGTGTTGTCGACCAAGTCTTTCGCTTCTTTCAGGCCGAGGCCAGTGATTTCGCGAACGACTTTGATGACTTTGATTTTTTGCGCGCCGGCGTCGGCAAGAATGACGTCGAATTCCGTTTTTTCTGCCGCTGCTTCAGCGCCAGCTGCTGCGCCGCCCGCGACAACAACCGGAGCCGCAGCTGTTACGCCGAATTCTTCCTCGATCGCTTTCACCAATTCGTTTAATTCCAATACGGTCATATTTTTCACTGCTTCAATGATTTGTTCTTTCGTCATCACAACTTCCTCCTTTGTTTTCTGAATGATTGTTAAGCACATATCGATGCGCCATTACGCGCCTTGTTCCTCTTGCTTGTCAGCCACCGCTTTAATCGCAAGCGCAAAGTTGCGGATCGGGGCTTGAAGAACGCTAAGCAACATCGAAAGCAACCCTTCGCGGGACGGGAGTTTCGCCAACGCATCGATTTCTTCTTTGCTGGCGATGTTCCCTTCGATGACGCCGCCTTTGATTTCCAATGCTTCATGCGTTTTCGCAAACTCGCTTAAAATTTTTGCCGGCGCCACGACATCTTCATTGCTGAAGGCGATGGCATTTGGACCGGTGAACACTTCATCCAGTCCTTCCAAGCCGACTTCCGCGAGCGCCCGGCGGGTCAAGGTGTTTTTGTACACTTTAAACTCGACGCCTGCCTCGCGCAGCTGTTTGCGCAACTCGGTCATTTCCGCCACGTTCAAGCCGCGGTAATCAACGATGACGGTTGCCTTGCTGGCCCGGAATTTGTCTGCGATTTCCGCGACCACTTGTTTTTTCAGTTCAATCGCGCTCGACACGTCCTGCACCTCCTGTAAGGAAAATGAGAGAATACCACTTATACCGTCTGCTCAATAAAAAACCTCCATGCCGCGTAGACATGGAGGTGTCGTTCAACGCACCGCCGCTCGTCCCCGACGCAGGGCGCGCTGTTCTATCGTCCACATACCTCGGTAGGAAATTAAGCCTCAAACAGGCACCTACTGTCTACGGTACAAATGATATTCATTTGTTCAGCCAAATGGCATTTTAACAGACGGACAAACAAAAGTCAACGGTTATTGTGCAACAGCAACCGTGGACGGGTCAACCTTGATGCCAGGGCCCATTGTCGATGTAATCGTGACGTTTTTCACGTACGTCCCTTTTGCCGCCGCCGGTTTGGCTTTCAAAATTGCTTCATAGACGGCCGCGAAGTTTTCAGCCAATTTCTCGTTGTCAAACGACACTTTGCCGATCGGAACATGGATGTTGCCCGCTTTGTCGACGCGGTATTCCACTTTACCAGCCTTGATTTCCTGCACCGCTTTTGCTACGTCAAACGTGACTGTTCCGGTTTTCGGGTTTGGCATCAACCCTTTCGGCCCTAAAATGCGGCCGAGTTTCCCGACTTCACCCATCATGTCCGGCGTAGCAACAACGACATCAAAGTCAAACCAACCTTGCTGGATTTTGTTGATATATTCTGCATCGCCGACATAGTCAGCGCCAGCCGCTTCTGCTTCTTTCGCTTTTTCCCCTTTCGCGAACACCAACACGCGCGCCACTTTCCCTGTGCCGTGCGGCAGGACGACGGCGCCGCGAATTTGTTGGTCCGCTTTTTTCGGGTCGACGCCCAAACGGAACGCCACTTCCACCGTGGCATCGAATTTCGCGATGTTCGTTTTTTTCACGAGCTCGATTGCTTCAGCAATCGGGTATGCTTTGGAGCGGTCGACGAGCTTCAATGCTTCTAAGTATTTCTTTCCTCTTTTCGGCATGTGAAAAATCCTCCTCGATTGTGGTTTTAGCGGAAAAACCTCCCACATTGAACGTTCTTCGCTTCTTTCGAAAACGAAGAAGCGGACGGATGCCCATTCATCGGGCCCGTCTTGCTGTTTTTGTTCATGGAGAGAGAGGTTGCCCAATGACGCAACCTCCCCTACAAACGACGCACCGGCTTTAGTCTTCAATCACAATGCCCATGCTGCGGGCCGTGCCTTCGATCATGCGCATGGCCGCCTCAATGCTCGCCGCATTCAAATCCGGCATTTTCAGCTCAGCGATCTCACGTACTTTGTCGCGTTTAATTGTCGCCACTTTGTTGCGGTTCGGTTCGCCGGAGCCCGATTCAATGCCCGCCGCTTTTTTCAGCAATACAGCGGCTGGCGGCGTTTTCGTGATGAATGTAAATGAACGGTCTTCAAAAACCGTAATTTCAACCGGAATGATCAACCCTGCTTGGTCCGCCGTGCGGGCATTAAACTCTTTGCAAAACGCCATAATATTGACACCGGCTTGACCCAACGCAGGACCTACTGGCGGCGCCGGATTCGCTTTCCCTGCAGGAATTTGCAGTTTGACGACCTTGATTACTTTTTTCGCCACGAGACACACCTCCTTAAGTCCGTGATGTGGTATTAGGGATTGCCCCTCCCACTCATCCGGCTCCGGTCTACTGAGCCGTTTTCCTATCTCCCGTTCAGTTGAGAGGATCAGCGTAAAAACAAAACGGCTCCCTTATACAAGTGTATAAGTTCACCGCCATATGTCTCCGTTTAAGAGACATACTGACTTTAAAATAGTATCACTTTTCCCTATCAATTGCAAGTTCTTTATCCATTAGATTTTTTCTATTTGCGAAAACTCAAGCTCCACCCGTGTTTCGCGCCCAAACATATCGACAAGCAGCTTCACTTTATGTTTATCCGGGTCAATCGCTTCAATTTTCCCTGTAAAGTTCGCAAACGGACCTTCTTTGATCCGCACCGTTTCATTTACCTCATAGTCTACGTCAACCTCGGCAAGCGGCATGCCCATCCGCTTCAAGATCATTTTTACTTCTTCCTCCATAAGCGGCGTCGGTTTCGAACCAGCTCCGCTTGAGCCGACAAATCCAGTGACGCCCGGCGTGTTGCGCACGACATACCATGAGTCATCCGTCATGACCATCTCAACGAGCACATAGCCAGGGAACACTTTCTTTTTCGTCGTTTTCCGTTTTCCGTTTTTGACGTCCGTCTCCGTCTCTTCCGGAACGACGACGCGAAAAATTTTATCTTTCATTCCCATCGATTCGACGCGTTTTTCCAAATTGGCTTTCACTTTGTTTTCATATCCCGAATATGTATGGACAACATACCAGTTTTTCTCCATCAACAAGCCTCCCCAAGGCGGTTTTCGTTTTGTTTTTTGCGCAAAACAAAAACCCGTTGCCGGGTTCCATACGCGCACGATTATCTTTCATTATAACATATCCTTTGTCCGCTTATTCAAACACGAGGCGAATCAACTCAGAAATGCCGAGGTCCACAACGGCAAAAAAGACGGTGAAAAACGCCACCGTGGCCAACACGACCGCCGTGTAGTTCACTAACTCCTTCCGGTTTGGCCAACTCACTTTTTTCAGCTCGCGTACGACTTCTTTTAAAAAGTTGATTACTCGCTGCATCACTCGTACCTCCATCATCGTTCAAAACTATCTCCACCGTCTATTTCGTTTCACGATGGATTGTATGTTTGTTGCATGTTGAGCAAAACTTGTTGGCCATAAGGCGCTCACCAAGGCGACGTATTTGTTTTGCTGCCGTATAGTTTCGGCTTGCGCACTGCACGCAAGCCAGCGTCACTTTTTGGCGCATCAGCATTCCACCGTTCCTGCGAGATGTCCATAAAAATTTATCATATTGGCTGTTTCGCTGTCAATGACATCTTTTGATGCGGCGTTGCGATGCTATAAACTGATCTCGCGGTATTCCAAATATTTCTCGAGCTTCCGCTTGACGCGTTGCAACGCGTTGTCGATCGACTTGACATGGCGGTTCAGCTCTTCGGAAATTTCCTGGTATGAGCGTCCATCCAAATACAAAGCGAGCACTTTCCGCTCGAGGTCGCTGAGCAGTTCCGCCATCTTTAGTTCAATATCATCGACTTCCTCGCGGTTGACAATCAATTGTTCCGGGTCCGTCACCTGCGTGCCGGACAACACATCCATCAGCGTCCGGTCAGATTCATCGTCATAAATCGGCTTATCCAAGGAAACGTAAGAGTTGAGCGGAATATGCTTTTGGCGGGTCGCCGTTTTAATCGCGGTAATCATTTGCCTTGTGATGCAAAGTTCTGCAAACGCTTTAAATGAGGAAAGCTTGTCCCCCTTAAAATCACGGACGGCCTTATACAGACCGATCATTCCTTCCTGCACGATATCTTCCCGATCAGCTCCGACTAAAAAATAGGAGCGAGCTTTGGCGCGCACAAAGTTTTGATATTTATGGATTAAAAAATCAAGTGCTTCCCCATCCCCTTCGTGAACGAGCGCAACAAGCTGCTCATCGTCCAGCTGATGATAACCTTTCCCTTTCATTGCTTTCAAGCATTCCCCCACGCTGATCCCCCCGACCGCATCAATCGCTAACATGTATTATACAGGACAAATTTTTACAGCGTCAACCGCTCATTTTTCTCCTCTTCGCCATTTTTCAAAAATTTCAGCAATTCTATCATTTAGCGGGACTTTGGAGATCGGAGTGCGTTGCCGCATCGCTTTTACTTTTTGGGAAATGTCCCGCTCAACCGTCTCGACTTCATCCAATAGCTCGCGCGCCGACTTGCGCAGGGCGCCTTGGCCGAACACCGTCCATTGTTCGGTGTAGTCGGAGGTAGCGACATACACTTTTGTGCGCGCATTCATCAATGTTTTCGCCAACCGTTCAATTCGCTCATCGGCCGTCTCATGTTCCTTTGTAAAAATGACATCGACGTCGTAATGTTTATACTTTTTCTCGTTTCCTTGCACGAGGTGGGCATCGAATACGATCACGACATGGTCCCCGGTGAATCCTTTGTAGTCAGCCATTTTTTCAATCAATAAATCCCTTGCCGCTGCCAGATCGCCCTCTTCTTTCAGCCGGCGCAGCTCCGGCCAAGCACCGATCATGTTATAGCCGTCGACAATCAAAATGTTCATTCGCTATTCTCCCAACGGATACCGCTTCCGGTACACCTCGTACATGAGCAGGCTGGCGGCGACAGAGGCATTGAGTGAGGTGACATGGCCGCGCATCGGCAACCGGAACAAGAAATCGCACTTTTCAAGCACTAGGCGGCTGATCCCTTTTCCTTCGCTCCCGATTACGAGCGCCAACGGCATCGTGCCATCGAGCGAGCGGTAGTCGTCTTGAGCCGATGCATCCGTTCCGGCTACCCACACTCCGCGCTCTTTCAGCTCGTCAATCGTCCGCGCCAAGTTTGTCACACGCGCGACCGGAACGTGCTCAATCGCCCCGGTCGACGCCTTCGCCACCGTTTGGGTCAGCCCGACCGAACGCCGCTTCGGAATAATGAGGCCGTGCGCCCCGACCGCATCAGCGGTGCGCATGATGGCCCCTAAATTATGCGGATCCTCAAGCTCATCCAAGATGAGAAAAAACGGCGCCTCGCCCCGCTCGGCGGCGCGAGCGAACAAGTCATCAATTTCATAGTAGCGGTAAGCCGCCGCCTGAGCGATCACCCCTTGATGAGCTCCTTCAGCCATCTGATCAAGCTTGCGCTTCGGGACATATTGGACGAGCACGCCCCGCCGCTTTGCCCATTCAAGCACAGGTTCGACGGTATGGCGCTGCGCCCCTTCCGCGATCCAAATTTTATTGATGTCGCGCCCGGCTTTGAGCGCTTCAATGACCGGATTTTTGCCGATAATGTAGTCCATCATTCCAACGCCCTTTCTTCCCTTTCAATAATGGCAAACGAACGGCCGATCAGCTCATCAACCCGCTTTTCATTATTAACCAAAAAATGATAACCGATGAGCGCCTCAAAGGCCGTGCTATGCCGGTATGTTTGCACATCCGTATTTTTCGGGATTGTGCCTGATTTGGCATTGCGGCCGCGGCGGACGATGTCCTTTTCCTCCTCGGTCAGGACGCCCTCGTCAAGCAACGCCAAAATCACTCGCGCTTGCGCCCGCGCCGACACATAGCGGACCGCCCGCCGATGCAGCTCATGCGGCCGCACGCTGCCGCCAGCAAGCAAATGGCGTCGCACATACACCTCGTACACGGCGTCGCCAATATAGGCAAGCGCCAGTCCATTTAACTGCTTCACATCGTTGACCGTTTCAAACTCCGCCATCATCGCGTGCTATCCCCGTTTCCATCTCGTTCCTTGCGGCGTGTCTTCCAAAATAATGTTTTTCGCTCTCAACTCGTCGCGAATGCGGTCGGCCAGCGCAAAATCGCGGTTTTTCCGCGCTTCATTGCGCTTTTGGATCAACGCCTCGATTTCCTCATCAAGCAGCTCATCCTGCTTCAAGGTGAGTCCAAGTACGTCCGCCAGCTGTTCGAACTCGCGCAAAAACGCGTGAATGACCTTCTCGGATGTCGTTTTTTCCTGCAAGTACAAGTTGGCCTGCTTCGCCAGTTCAAACAATACGGCAATGCCGTTCGCCGTGTTGAAATCGTCGTCCATTTCACGGATGAACGAGGCGCGGATGTCGGCAATGCGCGAAACCCATTCCTCGTCATTGTCCGTTAAGTTCGTGCTTGCCTGCAGGCGATGCTGCAAATTGCTGTACGCCGTCTTCAGGCGCTCGAGTCCGCGCCGCGCACTCTCAAGCAGTTCCTCGCTGTAGTTGATCGGATGGCGGTAATGCACCGACAGCATGAAAAAACGCAGCACTTGCGGGTCGATCTCCCGGATGATATCGTGAACGAGCACGAAATTGCCAAGCGACTTCGACATTTTTTCGTTGTTAATATTTAAATACCCATTGTGCAGCCAATATTTCGCGAACGGTTTGCCGGTCAGCGCCTCCGACTGGGCGATTTCGTTTTCATGGTGCGGGAATGTCAAGTCCTGGCCGCCGGCGTGGATATCGATCGTATCGCCCAAATATTTGCGCGCCATCGCCGAGCATTCGATATGCCAACCAGGCCGCCCTTTCCCCCATGGACTGTCCCAACAAATTTCTCCTTCCTTCGCTGCTTTCCAAAGGGCGAAATCAAGTGGATCGTCTTTTTTCTCCCCAATTTCGATGCGCGCCCCAGCTTGCAGCTCATCGATCGATTGATGAGACAGCTTGCCGTATTCGCGGAACTTGCGCGTCCGGTAATACACGTCGCCGTCGACTTCGTAGGCATATCCTTTGTCAATGAGCGCCTGAATGAATTCGATAATCGTATCAATGTTTTCGGTCACCCGCGGATGGATGTCCGCTTTTTTGCAGCCAAGCGCCTGAATGTCTTCAAAATACGCCTCAATAAACCGCTCAGCGATCGCCGGCACGCTCTCGCCGAGCTCGCGGGCCGCTTTGATCAACTTGTCATCGACGTCGGTAAAGTTCGATACATACGTCACATCATAGCCGCGGAACTCCAAATAGCGGCGGATCGTGTCAAAAACGATGGCGGCCCGAGCATTGCCGATGTGAATATAATTATAGACGGTCGGGCCGCACACATACATTTTCACTTTATTCGGCTCCAGCGGCTCAAACGGTTCTTTTTTTCGCGTCAGTGTATTATAAAGCCGGATGCTGCTCATACTCGTTCTTCCTTTCTTGTTGTTTCAATGCCTCAAGCTCGCTTTTCAGCCGGGCGATTTCCTCTTCAAGCTCCCGAAACCGGTCGGCGATCGGGTCAGGAAGGTCGGTATGGTTTAAATCTTTCTTCACTTTCACCCCGTCGCGCACAACGACGCGGCCCGGAATGCCAACGACGGTCGAATTGGGCGGTACGTCTTTTAACACGACCGACCCAGCGCCGATTTTCGAGTTTTCCCCGATCGTAATCGAACCGAGCACTTTTGCGCCGGCAGCGATCAAACAGTTGTCTTTGATCGTCGGGTGCCGCTTCCCTTTTTCTTTCCCTGTCCCGCCTAATGTGACCCCTTGATAGACGGTGACATTGTCGCCGATTTCGCACGTTTCGCCGATCACCACGCCCATGCCGTGGTCGATGAAAAAGCGGCGGCCGATTTTCGCGCCCGGATGGATTTCAATGCCAGTGAAAAAGCGGCTGATTTGCGAAATCAAGCGGGCAAGAAAGTAAAATTTCCGCTTGTAAAGCGCATGGGCGATCCGATGCGCCCAGATGGCATGCAGGCCGGAATACGTTAAAATGACTTCCAAATAGCTTCTCGCCGCCGGGTCTTGCTCAAAAATGACCTCAATATCCTCTTTTAACGTTTTAAACATAATGTCCTCCCTCCACCCTCTAAGTTGTCTTGAATAAAAAAGCGTCCCTGTGCCGAAGACACAGAGACGCTTTTGGCGCGGTTCCACTCTGTTTAGCGAAACGGGGCGCCGTTTCGCTCACTCGATTCCGATAACGGAGATGCTCCGCTCCCCTCTACTGCAGAACGTCTCTGTTCCGGTTCGAAAGGAGACTCCGAGGCGCACTTCAGACAGCACCGAACATAAGCCGCTTCCAGCCAAGGCGGCTCTCTCTGGGATGCCGATGCTTCCTACTTCTCCTCGTCAACGCTTTTTCTTTATGCGCTTGTTCCATCGAAACTTTATATTATTATACCACATCCATCATGCAAACGTGCATAGAGGCCGATTAAAATTTTTCTTGCAACGCCCGCTCCAGCCGCTCGATCACTTTTTCTTTGCCGAGCAACTGAATGGCAAACGGCAGCTCCGGTCCGTGCGTTTGTCCCGTCACCGCCGCGCGGATCGGCATAAACAACTTTTTCCCTTTTTGCCCGGTCGCCTTTTGCACCGCTTTAATGGCCGCTTTAATCTCGTCTGCCGTAAACGGCTCAAGCTCACGCACGCTCTCAAGGAAGGTGGAAAGCACAGCCGGCACTTGCTCTTCAGCAAGCACTTGACGTGCCTCGTCCTCGTAGTCGATTTCTTCTTTAAAGAACAGCTCAGACAGCGGGACGATCTCCGCCCCGTAGCTCATTTGCTCTTGATACAAAGCAATTAAATCGCGCGCCCATTGCCGCTGTTCGTCCGTCATATCCGCCGGCAGGCGCCCGGCTTTCACTAAATGCGGCAAGGCCAGCTCGACAAGCCGGTCAAGATCAAGCTTTTTGATATATTGGTTGTTCATCCATGTCAGCTTTTTCGTATCAAACATGGACGGCGATTTTGACAGCCGGGAGACATCGAACATGCGGATCAGTTCGTCTTTCGTAAAAATTTCTTCCTCTCCTTCCGGCGACCAGCCAAGCAAAGCGAAAAAGTTGAACATCGCTTCCGGCAAATAGCCAAGTTCTTTGTATTGCGAGACGAACTGAATGATGGATTCATCGCGCTTCGACAGCTTTTTCCGCTGCTCGTTGACGATCAACGTCAAGTGCGCGAACTGCGGCGGCTCCCAGCCGAAGTACTCATATACCATGAGCTGCTTCGGCGTATTGGACAAATGTTCCTCACCGCGAAACACATGGCTGATTTCCATTAAATGGTCGTCGATGACAACAGCGAAATTGTATGTCGGAATGCCATTCGCCTTGACAATCACCCAATCGCCGCCGACATCTTTCGATTCAAACACCACTTTGCCGCGCACTAAATCGTAAAACTCGTACGTTTTCCCTTCCGGCACCTTCAGGCGGATCGTATACGGCTTCCCTTGCGCCTCGAGCTCCGCGACCTGCTCCGGCGTCAAATGGCGGCATTTGCCGCTGTACTGCGGAGCGGCGATGCCGGCCGCCCGCTGCGCCTCCCGCTCGCGCTCGAGCTCTTCCGGCGTGCAAAAACATTTGTACGCATGCCCTTGCTCAAGCAATTCATTCACATATTTTCGGTAAATATCGAGCCGCTCCGTTTGCCGGTACGGCCCGTAGCCGCCATCTTGATCAATCGATTCATCATAATCAATGCCGAGCCATTTTAAGTTTTCGAGCTGCGACTTTTCGCCGCCTTCGACGTTCCGTTCAATATCCGTATCCTCGATGCGGACGATCATTTTTCCACCGTGATGGCGGGCAAACAAATAGTTAAACAGCGCTGTCCGCGCCCCGCCGATATGCAAATGGCCGGTTGGGCTCGGCGCATAGCGCACGCGCACCTCTTTTGCCATCATCCAAACCCTCCACTTCCATCAAAGCTTGTGCTATTATTGTACCGTTTATCGCGGCAAAGTTCAAAACAGACAGCTCTCGCCTAAGCCGCACCACGCCGCCGACGCCCCCCCTTTACACCTCCTAGCCAGGACGGCGAACAAAGCGCTTATGTATTAAAGAACGAGGCCTTCCCAAATGATGTTGCCAAAGGCCGCTCCATTAGCTTTTTTGCAGCAAGACGACCGCCTGGGCGGCAATGCCTTCCTCCCGCCCAGTGAATCCAAGCTTCTCCGTCGTCGTTGCCTTCACATTGACTTGCGAGCGCTCGGCTTCCAGCAACCGAGCGATCACCGCCCTCATTTCTTCAATATATGGCGCCAGCTTCGGCTTTTGTGCGATGATCGTGCAGTCGGCGTTCACGAGCCTATACCCTTCCTGCCGAGCGAGCGCCCATACGTGCGCCAACAGCTCAGCCGAGTCGGCATCTTTAAAGCGCGGATCTGTGTCTGGAAAATGCCGGCCGATATCGCCGGCGCCGATTGCCCCAAGGCATGCGTCCGCCACCGCATGAAGCAGCACGTCGGCATCTGAGTGGCCGAGCAGCCCCTTTTCATACGGAATAGTAACGCCGCCAATGATCAGCGGACGCCCTTCAACAAGCTGATGGACGTCAAACCCTTGTCCAATGCGAAACATCTCTCCACCCCCATCTATTCGGCCATCCGGCTTGCCAAAATCGCTTCAGCAAACAAAAGGTCCTCCGGCGTCGTCAGCTTAATATTGCGATAATCCCCCTCAATGATCTTCACCGGCTTGCCGATTCGCTCCACAAGGCTGGCGTCATCCGTGCCGAGATAGCCAGCCTGTTTCGCCGCTTCGTGCGCTTCCATGATCAAAGACAGACGAAAAGCTTGTGGCGTCTGCACCGCCCACAAGCTGGAACGATCAATCGTCTGTTCGACAAACAAACCGTTCGCTTTTTTGATCGTATCTTTCACCCGCACTGCCGGGATCGCCGCCCCGTACTGAACAGCGGCGTTCACTAGCTCGTGCAAATGATGGACGCGGACAAACGGGCGGGCGCCGTCATGGATGAGAACAATCTCCTCCCCCGCGAGCGCCTGCAATCCGTTATAGACGCTATGCTGCCGCTCCTCGCCGCCGTCGGTAAGCGCGGCGACTTTTTGAATGCGAAAGCGGGCGAGCAGCTGCTCAAATCGGCTTCGCTCGGCTGGGTTGACGACGAGCACGATGCGGGTGCACCGCTCATCGCGCTCAAACACGTTCAGCGTCCGAACGATGAGCGGCTC
This sequence comes from [Bacillus] caldolyticus, assembly GCF_003595605.1. Taxonomy (NCBI): domain Bacteria; kingdom Bacillati; phylum Bacillota; class Bacilli; order Caryophanales; family Anoxybacillaceae; genus Geobacillus; species [Bacillus] caldolyticus. The sequence continues at coordinate 1,920,236 of NZ_CP025074.1, forward strand.
ACCGCCAAGCTCAAGGAATTGCTTGTTCATGCCGGCGTTCATCCGCTTTCCCCGCCCGGCCGCCAAGACAATCGCTTCGTAATTCATTGGCCGTTTCCCCTATTCGTTTTACAACGCTTTTTGCAGCAGTTTCAATTTGGCAAAAATCATTCTCCCCGCAGATGTTTGTAACACGCTGGTGACTAAAACGTCAACCCGTTTGCCGATATATTCTTTGCCATCTTCAACGACGATCATCGTCCCGTCGTCCAAATAGGCCACGCCTTGGTTATGCTCCTTCCCATCTTTAATGACGTGTACGTTCAGCTCCTCGCCTGGCAGCACGACCGGTTTGACGGCATTCGCTAAATCGTTGATATTCAAAACACGCACGTTTTGCAGCTCACATACTTTGTTTAAATTGAAATCGTTCGTCACGACAACGCCTTGAAGTTGCTTCGCCAGCTTGACGAGTTTGCTGTCGACTTCCTGGACGTCGCTGAAATCCGCTTCATGGATTTCCACTTTCATCGCCATTTCTTTTTGAATGCGGTTCAAAATATCCAAGCCGCGGCGGCCGCGGTTCCGCTTCAGCACATCGGACGAATCGGCGATATGCTGCAATTCTTCGAGCACAAACCGCGGAATGACAAGCGGCCCTTCCAAAAACCCGGTTTGGCAAATGTCTGCGATCCGCCCGTCGATGATGACGCTCGTATCCAAAATTTTCACAGCACCGCCCTTTGACGGTTCGTTTTCCGCTTCTCCACCTTTTTTCTTTGCCATGCGATTGGACAAGGAAAATAAGTTCATCAACTCATTCCGTTTCTTTAAACCGACGCGAAACCCTAAGTAGCCAAGCAACACCGTCAAAAAAATCGGCAACACCGTATTCAACACTTGAATGTGAAACGACTGCAACGGCATGACAACGAAAAACGCGATAATAAGACCGAAAATCAGCCCGAGACTGCCAAACAGCACGTCGGCGGCCGGCGCCTTCACGAGCGTTTCCTCCACCCAGCGAATCATGTCGACCACATAATCGACAAGCCAAAACGTCAACAAAAAGAAAACGACTGCCCCCAGCACCGCCAGCGTATAAGAATTATTGAGAAGCGGCATGCCGCTCACATTCATCACCTTAAGCAAGTCAGGAAAAAACATGGCGCCTAACGTTCCGCCCACGGCGAGGAAAAATAATTGCACAATGCGTTTGACCATCAGCCCATCTTCACCTCCCTATTTAACATTATAAACAGTTTCCAATGTTTGAAACCAATTGGAAGGCAATTTTTAATCGTTTTTGAACATTCGACATCTGCTTGTAACAATAGCAGAAAACGCCGGCCAAACGCCGTAGTTGTTTCGGATCTCCCTACTATATTTTTACGTACATCAGAGCGAAAAGGTTCAATCCTTTTAGGCTGTTTATGCCTCTGCTTGAGCACTTAAGAATGAAGAGGCGATGAATTTTTGATCGCTCATATCCCCTTGGACACGAAGAAGCGGGCCGCGCAGGCGAAAGAGCGATTAACACATTGTATGCTCAAGCGCCTCGGCCACATGCGAAACACCGATCACTTGCACACCTTTTGGCGGCTGCCAGCCGGCTAAATTGTTTTTTGGCACAATGATGCGGGAAAAGCCTAATTTTACCGCCTCCTGCACGCGCTGTTCGATGCGCGAGACGCGGCGCACCTCTCCAGTTAAGCCGACTTCGCCGATAATGACATCCGCCGGATTCGTCGGCCGATCGCGAAAGCTCGAGGCGATGCTGACAGCGACCGCCAAGTCAATTGCCGGCTCATCAAGCTTCACGCCGCCCGCCACTTTCAAATAAGCATCTTGGTTTTGCAACAGCAGCCCAACCCGCTTTTCGAGCACGGCCATCAAAAGCGACACACGGTTATGGTCAAGGCCGGTCGCCATCCGTCTCGGGTTGCCGAAGCTCGTCGGCGAGACGAGCGCCTGGATTTCCACGAGCACCGGCCGCGTCCCTTCCATCGCCGCCACGACCGTCGAGCCAGCCGCTCCGCGCGACCGTTCTTCTAAAAACACTTCTGATGGGTTTTCCACTTCCTTCAGCCCAATGTCGCGCATCTCAAAAATGCCGATTTCGTTCGTTGAGCCAAAACGGTTTTTCACCGCTCGCAAAATGCGATACGTATGGTGTCGCTCCCCTTCAAAATAGAGAACGGTGTCCACCATATGTTCGAGCAGGCGCGGCCCGGCGATCGCCCCTTCCTTCGTCACATGACCGACGATAAAAATGGCAATGCCTTTTGTTTTCGCCAGCTTCATCAGCTCGGCCGTGCATTCGCGCACTTGGGCGACGCTGCCCGGTGCAGAGGAAATATCGGTGCGATACACCGTCTGAATCGAATCAATGATGACACAAGCAGGTTGAACCGTTTCAACCGCTGCCACAATGTATTCCAAATCTGCTTCCGCCAACACGTACAGCTGATCGCACTCCGCACGAAGGCGTCCAGCGCGCAGCTTTACTTGTTTGACCGATTCCTCACCGGAGACATACAGCACTTGATGCCCAGCGGCGGCCAGCTGCGCCGATGTTTGCAAAAGCAACGTTGATTTGCCAATGCCAGGGTCGCCGCCGATCAAAACGAGCGAACCTTTGACGATTCCACCGCCCAGCACGCGATCGAGCTCCGCGCTGTTCGTTTTCATGCGCGGCTCTTGCACCGCCTCCACGGCTGTAATCGGGACCGGTTTGGCCGAACCCGCCCGCTCCGAATGAAGAAATGCGCCGCGCACAGTCGGTTTCTCCTGCTCAATTTCCTCAACAAACGAATTCCATGTTTGGCATCCCGGACAGCGTCCAAGCCATTTGGCCGACTCATATCCACACTCTTGGCAAACGAACTTCGTTTTCTTCTTCGCCATCGATCTTAACCCTTTCTGTAACGTTTTCCAACGAAAAAAAGGCATGGGCAGGAAGCTGCCGCATGCCTTTTCTTCCCTCACACGACCGCTTGTTTCGACAATACGACAAACTCCCCGTCTTTGACATCCACGACGACTTTTTGCCCTTTGGCGATCGTGCCTTTTAACAATTCTTCGGACAAACGGTCTTCAACATGCTTTTGCAAGGCGCGGCGCAGCGGGCGGGCACCGTATTCTGGATCGAACCCTTCGGCGGCGATTTTCTCAATGGCGGCCTCCGTCAGCTCAAGATCAATGTCTTGCTCTTTCAGCCGCTTCACGAGCGTATCGGCCATCAATCGGACGATTTGTTTCAGATGGTCTTTTTCGAGCGAATGGAAGACGATGATTTCGTCGATCCGGTTTAAAAACTCTGGACGGAATGCTTTTTTCAGCTCATCCATCACTTTGCTTTTCATATCTTTGTATTGCTGGTTCCCGTCTTGAATGTTGAAGCCAACGTACTTATTCCGTTTCAGCGCATCGGCGCCGACGTTGGACGTCATGATGATGATCGTGTTGCGGAAGTCGACCGTCCGCCCTTTCGAGTCAGTCAGCCGCCCATCTTCCAACACTTGCAGCAAAATATTGAACACGTCCGGATGCGCTTTTTCCATCTCATCTAACAGGACAACCGAATACGGCTTGCGGCGCACTTTTTCCGTCAGCTGGCCGCCTTCTTCATAACCGACATACCCCGGCGGCGACCCGATGAGCCGCGATGTCGAGTGTTTTTCCATATACTCGGACATATCGATGCGAATGAGGGCGTCTTCATCGCCAAACATCGCTTCTGCCAAGGCTCGAGCCAACTCCGTTTTCCCAACCCCGGTCGGACCAAGGAAAATGAACGAACCGATCGGGCGTTTCGGGTCTTTCAGGCCAGCACGGGCGCGGCGCACCGCTTTGGCGACCGCTTTGACCGCCTCGTCTTGGCCGACGACACGCGAATGCAAAATTTCTTCCAGCTTGAGCAGCCGCTCCGTTTCCGTCTCAGCGAGCTTCGATACCGGAATGCCGGTCCAACTCGAGACGACCGCGGCGATGTCTTCGACCGTCACTTCCAAATTTTCTTGGCCTTGTTTTTCTTTCCACGCACGTTTCGTTTCCTCCAGTTCTTCGCGCAGCCGCTGTTCCATATCGCGCAGCGACGCCGCTTTCTCAAACTCTTGGCTTTGCACGGCCGCGTCTTTTTCTTTCCGCACTTCCTCGAGCTTTTGTTCAAGTTCTTTCAATTTCGGCGGTGCGGTGAACGAACGAAGGCGCACTTTCGAGCAAGCCTCGTCGATCAAATCGATCGCCTTATCCGGCAAGAAACGGTCGGTAATGTAGCGGTCGGACAACTTGACGGCTTGCACGATCGCCTCGTCGGAAATCGAAACGCGGTGGTGCGCTTCATACCGATCGCGCAACCCTTTTAAAATTTGGATCGATTCTTCCACTGTCGGTTCATCAACGTAAATCGGCTGAAAGCGGCGTTCAAGCGCGGCGTCTTTTTCAATATATTTCCGGTATTCATCGAGCGTTGTCGCGCCGATGCATTGAAGCTCCCCGCGCGCCAACGCCGGTTTCAAAATGTTCGACGCGTCGATCGCTCCTTCCGCCCCACCGGCGCCAATTAATGTATGCAGCTCATCGATAAACAAGATGATGTTGCCCGCTTGACGAATTTCATCCATCACTTTTTTCAGTCGGTCTTCAAATTCTCCACGGTATTTCGTTCCGGCGACGACTGTCCCCATATCGAGCGTCATGACCCGCTTGTCGCGCAGCGTTTCCGGCACTTCGTTATTGACGATTTGTTGGGCTAACCCTTCAGCAATGGCCGTTTTCCCAACGCCCGGCTCGCCGATCAACACCGGATTATTTTTCGTCCGCCGGCTTAATACTTCAATGACGCGCTGAATTTCTTTACTGCGGCCGATGACCGGGTCCAGCCGCCCTTCGCGGGCAATCGCTGTCAAATCGCGGGCGAGGCTGTCAAGCGTCGGAGTGCTCACGTGCGAAGCACCGCCGCCATGGCCTGACATCGACTCATTGCTGCCAAGCAGCTGCAACACTTGCTGGCGCGCTTTGTTCAAGCTTACTCCCAAGTTGTTCAGCACGCGGGCGGCCACCCCTTCGCCTTCGCGGATCAACCCAAGCAAAATATGTTCTGTGCCGACGTATGAATGGCCGAGCTTCCGCGCTTCATCCATCGACAGCTCAATCACTTTTTTCGCCCGCGGCGTATAGTGGATCGTATGCGACACTTCACTGCCACGGCCGATGAGCGATTCGACTTCTTTTTGAATTTTATCTGGGCCGAGCCCAAGCGCCATGAGCGCCTTAGCCGCGATCCCCTCGCCCTCGCGGATGAGGCCGAGCAAAATATGTTCTGTGCCGATATTGTTATGGCCGAGGCGAATGGCTTCTTCCTGCGCCAGCGCCAGCACTTTTTGCGCCCGTTCCGTAAATCTGCCAAACATCATCGTTCATCACCCTCCATCTTTCTTCGTTCCTCCATCTTTAAACGCTCCCGGATCAGCGCCGCGCGGCGGACGTCCCGTTCTTCAGGGCGAAGCGCCCCGCCGGCATATTGCTGCAAAAATCCCGGCTGCGTCAAAATCATCAGCTCATTTAAAATGTTGCGCGAGATGTTCTTGATATATCCTAGATCAATCCCTAAGCGAACATCGGACAGACATTGCGCCGCTTCTTTCGATTCGATGACGCGGCAGTTGGCCAGTATGCCGTATGAACGGAACACCTTGTCTTCTAATTGTATGCCCAAAGTTTTCACTAATGCCTGACGAGCCGCTCTTTCTTGGGCGATCAGCTGCTGAACGATCGTATGCAAATCAGCAACAATGTCTTCCTCCGATTTCCCAAGCGTGATCTGGTTGGAAATTTGGAATATATTTCCCAACGCTTCACTCCCTTCACCGTATGTTCCACGGACAACAAGCCCAAGCTGGTTGATGGCAGGAATAATACGGTTAATTTGCTGCGTCAGCACAAGCGCCGGAAGATGCATCATCACCGAAGCCCGCAATCCCGTCCCGACATTGGTCGGGCAGCTCGTTAAATAACCAAGCCGCTCGTCAAAGGCATAGTTGACATACCCTTCAATCCAATCGTCCAATTCGCTCGCCGCCTCGAGAGCCTCAGCAAGCTGCAACCCCGGGAATAGGCATTGGATGCGGATATGATCCTCCTCGTTGATCATGATGCTGATTTCTTCATTTTCCGAAAGCAGACAAGCGCCAAACGGCGAATCCTCAGCCAGATGCGGACTAATTAAGTGTTTTTCTACCAATACCCGTTTTTCAATCGGCTGAAGCTCCGACATTTTCAACAACTCGAAGCGGCCTGCCCCTCCGTAAGAACGATGGGCGAACGTCCGTTCAAACAACGCGACGATTTGCATCGCTTCTTCACTGCTAAACAGCGTTGGAAAACGAAAGTCAACGATGTTGCGCGCCAGTCGGATGCGACTGCTTAAGACGATGTCCGAATCCGGCCCCTCTTGGCTCATCCACGCGCTGACCGCCGTATTGAAAAACTTCTCGAACGACATACCGCTTACATATCCCCCTCTCCGCGTCGACGCAGTTCATCCTCCAACGAGCGGATTTGGTCGCGCACCTCGGCCGCCCGCTCGAATTCCTCACGAGCAACGAGCTCCTGAAGCTTTTGTTTCAACATAGCAAGTTGCTTGCGCAAATGGAGAACGCCGCCTTTTCGCTTCGGAATTTTTCCTGAATGAGCGGTATTGCCGCTATGGAGCCGTTTCAAAATCGGCGGCAAGTAGCGTGCAAACGTCCGGTAGCAGTTAGCGCAGCCGAACCGCCCGATTTGTGTGAATTGATGGTATGTCATTTGGCACGTCTCACATTGAAGTACATCCGGGTTCGGAAACGCGTTCGCCGTCATCTCTTTCATCGGCGCTTGAAAGTTAAGAAGCCCCGCCAACAAGTTGTTGAGTGAAAAATCATCATTGCCGTAGAACGTAAACATATGGCCATGCTCTCTGGCACATTGCTCGCAAAGATGGAACTCCGTTTTCTCTCCGTTTACAATTTTTGTAAAGTGCATCGTGGCCGGCCGCTGCTTGCATTCTTGGCAAATCAATGCCTCCCCCTCCCCCTATTTGTATTTCAGCGACGTCAGCATCGCTTTTAACATGCGGGCCCGCAGTTCGTCCCGCTCGGGCAAATCGATATATAAAACAGAACGATCCATAGCGCTTAACATAATTTTCGCTTCCCGCTCCGAAATTACCTTTTCTTCAACGAGACGTTTTACCACATCTTCGGCATTCGATTGGCTGATGCGGTGGCCGACAAGCTCGAGCAGCTGGTCAATAAGCTGTGCTTCACTCTTTGTCTTCACTTTCATAATGCGGATATACCCACCGCCACCGCGCTTGCTTTCAACGATGTACCCTCTTTCAAGGGTAAACCTCGTATTGATGACATAGTTGATCTGCGACGGAACACATTGGAATTTATTAGCGATTTCGCTTCGTTTAATTTCAACGATATCTTGGTCGCTCATATTGAGCACTTGCTTTAAATATTGCTCAATGATGTCGGAAATGTTCGGCACTCTACCTACCACCTTCCTTACAACCAAGCTGCCTGGCGATGGGCCGTCCGCTGACCAGGACACCCCACTGCCTATTTGTTGACTTTGACTATATTTGACCTTACTCTTACTATACAATGTATTACGGAAAATTTCAAGAGTGACCAAAGAAGGAAAACTAACTATAGAATATCCGTTTTTTTGGACAATAAAACGTCAAGCAGCCGAATAAATGAAAAAGCACGCCTTTTCTTCCAAGGAAAGAAAAGACGTGCTTTCCATTTTGCCTAGCAGCGACCTACTCTTGCAGGGGCGCTGGCCCCAACTACCATCGGCGCTGGAGGGCTTAACTTCCGTGTTCGGGATGGGAACGGGTGTTTCCCCTCCGCCATAGCCACTAGGCAATGATGATCATCTTGGACAGTAATTATTATATCCATCCTGTTGGATTTGTCAACAGGATGTTCATTCCCTCAAAACTAGATAACCGTTGGAAGAAGCCGCTCATAGGTCAAGCCCTCGATCGATTAGTATCCGTCAGCTCCACGTGTCGCCACGCTTCCACCTCGGACCTATCGACCTCGTCATCTTCGAGGGATCTTACCCGCTTTGCGCGGTGGGAAATCTCATCTTGAGGGGGGCTTCACGCTTAGATGCTTTCAGCGCTTATCCCGTCCGCACATAGCTACCCAGCGGTGCCCCTGGCGGGACAACTGGTACACCAGCGGTGCGTCCATCCCGGTCCTCTCGTACTAAGGACAGCTCCTCTCAAATTTCCTCCGCCCGCGACGGATAGGGACCGAACTGTCTCACGACGTTCTGAACCCAGCTCGCGTACCGCTTTAATGGGCGAACAGCCCAACCCTTGGGACCGACTACAGCCCCAGGATGCGATGAGCCGACATCGAGGTGCCAAACCTCCCCGTCGATGTGGACTCTTGGGGGAGATCAGCCTGTTATCCCCGGGGTAGCTTTTATCCGTTGAGCGATGGCCCTTCCATGCGGAACCACCGGATCACTAAGCCCGACTTTCGTCCCTGCTCGACCTGTCCGTCTCGCAGTCAAGCTCCCTTGTGCCTTTGCACTCTCCGAATGATTTCCAACCATTCTGAGGGAACCTTTGGGCGCCTCCGTTACCTTTTGGGAGGCGACCGCCCCAGTCAAACTGCCCACCTGACACTGTCTCCCACCCCGCTAAGGGGTGCGGGTTAGAATTTCAATACCGCCAGGGTGGTATCCCACCGCCGCCTCCACCGAAGCTGGCGCTCCGGCTTCCCAGGCTCCCACCTATCCTGTACAAGCGATACCAAAATTCCATATCAGGCTGCAGTAAAGCTCCACGGGGTCTTTCCGTCCTGTCGCGGGTAACCTGCATCTTCACAGGTAGTATAATTTCACCGGGTCTCTCGTTGAGACAGCGCCCAAGTCGTTACACCTTTCGTGCGGGTCGGAACTTACCCGACAAGGAATTTCGCTACCTTAGGACCGTTATAGTTACGGCCGCCGTTTACTGGGGCTTCGGTTCGCACCTTCGCTTCCGCTAAGCGCTCCCCTTAACCTTCCAGCACCGGGCAGGTGTCAGCCCCTATACGTCGCCTTTCGGCTTCGCAGAGACCTGTGTTTTTGATAAACAGTCGCTTGGGCCTTTTCACTGCGGCTCTTCAGGGCTCTTCACCCCAAAGAGCACCCCTTCTCCCGAAGTTACGGGGTCATTTTGCCGAGTTCCTTAACGAGAGTTCTCCCGCGCGCCTTAGGATTCTCTCCTCGCCTACCTGTGTCGGTTTGCGGTACGGGCACCTCTTCCCTCGCTAGAGGCTTTTCTTGGCAGTGTGAAATCGGGGACTTCCGGATCAATCCGTCGCCGTCACCGCTTAGCCTTATGATCCGCGGATTTGCCTGCGGATCAGCCTCACGGCTTGGACAGGCTCTTCCAGCCGCCTGCTCGCCCTATCCTCCTGCGTCCCCCCATCGCTCAAACGGGAAGAAGGTGGTACAGGAATCTCAACCTGTTGTCCATCACCTACGCCTTTCGGCCTCGGCTTAGGTCCCGACTAACCCTGAGCGGACGAACCTTCCTCAGGAACCCTTAGGCTTTCGGCGCAGAGGATTCTCACCTCTGTTTTCGCTACTCATACCGGCATTCTCACTTCTAAGCGCTCCACCAGTCCTTCCGGTCTGGCTTCTCTGCCCTTAGAACGCTCCCCTACCGATGACCAACGGTCATCCCGCAGCTTCGGCGGCACGTTTAGCCCCGGTACATTTTCGGCGCAG
>NZ_CP025074.1:1932500-3457580 GCF_003595605.1 [Bacillus] caldolyticus
CTGTTTGCTCCCCACGCTTTCGCGCCTCAGCGTCAGTTGCAGGCCAGAGAGCCGCCTTCGCCACTGGTGTTCCTCCACATCTCTACGCATTTCACCGCTACACGTGGAATTCCGCTCTCCTCTCCTGCACTCAAGTCCCCCAGTTTCCAATGACCCTCCACGGTTGAGCCGTGGGCTTTCACATCAGACTTAAGGAACCGCCTGCGCGCGCTTTACGCCCAATAATTCCGGACAACGCTCGCCCCCTACGTATTACCGCGGCTGCTGGCACGTAGTTAGCCGGGGCTTCCTCGTGAGGTACCGTCACCGCGCCGCCCTCTTCGAACGGCGCTCCTTCGTCCCTCACAACAGAGCTTTACGACCCGAAGGCCTTCTTCGCTCACGCGGCGTCGCTCCGTCAGGCTTTCGCCCATTGCGGAAGATTCCCTACTGCTGCCTCCCGTAGGAGTCTGGGCCGTGTCTCAGTCCCAGTGTGGCCGGTCACCCTCTCAGGCCGGCTACGCATCGTCGCCTTGGTGAGCCGTTACCTCACCAACTAGCTAATGCGCCGCGGGCCCATCCGCAAGTGACAGCCAAAGGCCGCCTTTCAACCAAAGACCATGCGGTCTTCGGTGTTATCCGGTATTAGCTCCGGTTTCCCGGAGTTATCCCGGTCTTGCGGGCAGGTTGCCCACGTGTTACTCACCCGTCCGCCGCTGACCAAATCAGAGCAAGCTCCGATCCGGTCCGCTCGACTTGCATGTATTAGGCACGCCGCCAGCGTTCGTCCTGAGCCAGGATCAAACTCTCCAAAAGAAAGTTGATTGGCTTTTTGCTTCAGCCGCAGCACCAAAGGCGCTAAACGACCTCCGCTTTTCGTCGCGCTTCGTTTCGTTCAGTTTTCAAGGAACGAGACCTCTTCTTAAACTTGCTTCGTTGCAGTCTTGCGCCGAGGAACCCAATTCCCCCGAATTCACTAGAAGACACAGGCGCAAAGTTGCTGCATTGAAACAACTTCTCTGCTGGTTTTCGTCGAAGAATCCCGCTTCTCTCCATTCACTTGCAGGACACAAGGTTGCTACTTTAGTTTGCTTCTCTGTAATCCTACCGAGGAACCTCACGTCTTCAAATTCCCTTGCAAGCGGCAGGCACAGACATAAAGCAACAGTGGAGCCTATCGGGATCGAACCGATGACCTCCTGCGTGCAAAGCAGGCGCTCTCCCAGCTGAGCTAAGGCCCCATATATCCGCTATCGGGAAGACAGGATTTGAACCTGCGACCCCATGGTCCCAAACCATGTGCTCTGCCAAACTGAGCTACTTCCCGCCAACGCGCTCGAGAGGATTCGAACCCCTAACCTTCTGATCCGTAGTCAGATGCTCTATCCAATTGAGCTACGAGCGCAAGTGCCGAGGGCCGGACTCGAACCGGCACGGTAGTGACCTACCCCAGGATTTTAAGTCCTGTGCGTCTGCCAATTCCGCCACCCCGGCTAAATGGGCAAATAAATGGAGCGGAAGACGGGACTCGAACCCGCGACCCCCACCTTGGCAAGGTGGTGTTCTACCGCTGAACTACTTCCGCTCGAATCAACATGCGGGTGAAGGGACTCGAACCCCCACGCCCGTAAAGGGCACTAGACCCTGAATCTAGCGCGTCTGCCAATTCCGCCACACCCGCAAATCAATTGTGGTGAGCCATGGAGGACTCGAACCTCCGACCCTCTGATTAAAAGTCAGATGCTCTACCTACTGAGCTAATGGCTCATAGTCAAGTATACACTCACAATGAACGATGTCCCTTCCTCTGCTAGCATATTCGAAGATGTTGGATGCGTCGGGACAACTCGAAGCAAATCCGAAGATGCTTCGCTCGTTGCTCTACCTACTGAGCTAATGGCTCATGGTTAGGATAACACTCTACAGCTTCGTTTCACTCTACCTGCCTCTTCCTCTCCCAGCCGATTCAAAGATGCCAAGTGCGTCGAGGCAACTCGAAGCAAACTCGAAGATGCAGCGCTCGTTACTGAGCTAATGGCTCATAGTCAAGTATACACTCACAGTGAACGATGTCCCTTCCTCTGCTAGCATATTCGAAGATGTCGGATGCGTCGGGACAACTCGAAGTAGATTCAAAGATGTAATACTCGTCACTGAACTAATGGCTCATAATAGGTGATGGTGGAGGATGACGGGATCGAACCGCCGACCCCTTGCTTGTAAGGCAAGTGCTCTCCCAGCTGAGCTAATCCTCCACAAGATTGCCTAGCGACGACCTACTCTTGCAGGGGCGCTGGCCCCAACTACCATCGGCGCTGGAGGGCTTAACTTCCGCGTTCGGGATGGGAACGGGTGTTTCCCCTCCGCTATCATCACTAGACAATCAACAGACAAGTTATATTATAATTAAATTTATTTATTTGTCAACTAGATCCTTGTTTTTGATTAGTGCTGTCATTTCAACGTGCTATCATAATATAACACGTTGGGAGTGGTTTGTCAACTCGACTTCCTGTGTTTGTTTTTCAACAAAACAACGACAACTATTTTTACATAAATGAAAAGCCCCCTGCTGCTTGTCTTTGCAGGGAGCGATCAAATTTATTTATGACGCATTTGCGGGAAAAGCAACACGTCGCGGATCGACGACGAGTTCGTCAGCAGCATGACCAGACGGTCGACCCCGATGCCAAGCCCGCCTGTTGGCGGCATGCCGTACTCGAGCGCTTCAAGGAAGTCTTCGTCCATTTCATGTGCTTCATCGTTTCCTTGTTCACGCTCTTTCAGCTGCGCCTCAAAGCGTTGGCGCTGATCGATCGGATCATTCAATTCGGTAAAGGCGTTGGCATGTTCGCGCCCGACGATAAACAGCTCAAATCGGTCGGTAAAACGCGGGTCGTCCGGATTTTTCTTGGCCAACGGTGAAATTTCAACCGGATGGCCATAAATGAACGTCGGCTGAATGAGGTGAGACTCGACTTTTTGTTCAAAAAATTCGTTGACAATATGGCCAAACGTCATATGTGGAGCAACTTCCACTCCGTGTTCTTTCGCCAGCTCCCGCGCCTCTTCGTCGCTCATCTGCCGCCAGAAGTCGACGCCGACATATTCCTTGATCGCATCGACCATATGGAGGCGCCGCCACTCGGGCGTTAAGTCGACGACATGCTCGCCGTATTGAATTTTCGTCGTTCCAAGCACTTCAGTGGCAATGTGGGCGATCAAGTTTTCCGTTAGTTCCATAATGTCGCGGAAATCGGCGTACGCCTCGTACAATTCGAGCATCGTAAACTCCGGGTTATGGCGGGTGGAAATGCCCTCGTTCCGGAAAACGCGGCCGATCTCGTACACTTTTTCCAAACCGCCGACGATAAGCCGTTTTAAATGGAGCTCGATAGCGATTCGCATATAAAGCGTCATATCCAATGCGTTATGATGCGTAATGAACGGGCGCGCCGCAGCGCCTCCAGCCACAGCGTGCATCATCGGCGTTTCAACTTCCAAATAGCCACGGCTGTCAAGATACCGCCGCATCGATTGAATGATCAAACTGCGGGTGATGAACGTCTTTTTGCTCTCCGGATTCATAATTAAATCGAGATAACGCTGGCGATAGCGTTGCTCTATGTCTTTCAAACCATGGTATTTTTCCGGCAGCGGACGCAGCGCTTTCGTCAAAAATTCGTACGACGACACCTTGATGGAAAGTTCACCAACTTTTGTTTTAAACATTGTGCCGCGCACGCCGACGATATCGCCAAGGTCAGAGATTTTAAACAGTTCGTACTGCTGTTCGCCAACATCGTCTTGACGGACGTAAATTTGAATCTGCCCGGTGACATCCTGGATATGGGCGAACCCGGCTTTTCCTTTGCCGCGCTTTGTCATGATGCGGCCGGCGACGGCGACTTCAATTTGCTTTTCTTCAAGTTCCTCTTTCGACAAATCACCGTACAGTTCGAACAGTTCTTGCGCTTTATGAGTGCGCTCGAACCGTTTGCCAAACGGGTCGACACCCAATTCCTCAATTTTTTTCAGCTTTTCCCTGCGGACGCGCAGTTGGTCGTTCAATTCTTCATGACTCATACCTCATTCACTCCATTTAGCGATTTTTTACGAAAAATACTGCCAGCGCTCGCTGGCAGTCCTCCGCTGCATGAACGTCATCTCCGTTGTTTAAACGGCTTCGGCGTTCGCCGCTGCTTGGACTTCCGCTTCCTCCGCCACGCGAAGCAACAGTGCGGCCAGTTCGTCCCGCGTTTCACATTCATTGATGGCGTTGCGGATTTTCGCTGCGCCGCGAATGCCTTTTAAATACCAAGCAGCGTGTTTACGCATTTCTTTGACGGCGATATATTCGCCTTTTAAGGCAATTAATCGGTCTAAATGCAGCAGGCAGACATCGATTTTTTCCCTCGGCGTCGGTTCCGGGATGAGCTCTCCAGTTTCTAAATAACGGACAGTGCGATAGATCATCCAAGGGTTTCCAAGCGCCGCCCGTCCGATCATGACGCCGTCGACCCCTGTTTCTTCAAGCATCCGCTTTGCATCTTGAGGCGTTTTGACATCTCCGTTGCCGATAACCGGGATGTTGACGGCTTCTTTCACTTGCTTGATGATGTTCCAGTCCGCTTTTCCTTCATACATTTGCACCCTTGTCCGTCCGTGGACGGCGACGGCCTTCCCGCCGGCGCGCTCAACGGCTTGAGCGTTTTCGACGGCGTAAATGTGCTTTTCATCCCAACCGATCCGCATTTTCACCGTGACCGGTTTTTCAACGGCATCGACGATCGCGGCAACGACATCATAAATTTTATTCGGGTCAAGCAGCCATTTCGCTCCAGCGTCGCAATTCGTAATTTTCGGCACTGGGCAACCCATGTTGATGTCGATGATATCTGCATTCGTATTTTTATCGACAAATTTCGCCGCTTTGACGAGCGTTTCTTTCTCGCCGCCGAAAATTTGCAAGCTGATCGGCTTTTCCCGTTCATCAATATATAACATGTTTAACGTCTTTTCGTTGTTGTATACGATTCCTTTGTCGCTTACCATCTCGGCGCATACAAGCCCGGCGCCGAATTCTTTGACGGTCAGGCGGAACGCGGAGTTGCATACGCCTGCCATCGGAGCGAGCACGACGCGGTTTTTAATTTCGACATCGCCAATGCGAAACATCGCAGATGCCTCCTTTCTACTTGTTCGATTCGAGTTTCGGCGGCGCCAGTTCTTCCACCGATATATTCAGCCGTTCGGCGATTTGTCCAACGAGCGAATCGGACGGCATCCGGTTCCCCCGTTCAATTTCACCAAGGATCGATACGGAAATGCCTAGTTCTTTCGCCAGTCTTTCTTGCGTATATCCTTTCAACTTTCGAAAAGCGCGAATACGTCTTCCCCATCTTTCCGCTTCCATACATGAACTCCTTTTTTGTCAGGTAGTCGGCCAATGATGTCGATTAACGGCTCGGAAAGGTTCGGTATTGCCACGTGGGAGTTGACTTCAAACAACGGGATGAGCACGAACGCCCGCTCCGCCATGCGCGGATGCGGGATCGTCAGCTGCTCTGTTTCAATATTTTCATGATTATACAGCAAAATGTCAAGGTCTAACGTCCGTGGTCCCCAGCGAATTTCCCTTTTTCTTCCAAGTTGTCGTTCGATTTGCTGGGTCACGTCAAGCAAGGCAAACGGCGACAACGTGGTCGCCACCTCGATCACCATGTTTAAAAACTTGCCTTGGTTGACATAGCCGACCGGATCGGTTTCATAAATCGATGAGCTCGATGTGATAAAAATTTCCTGATGATGATGGAGCGCTTCAATGGCAGAACGCAAATAGGAAACACGATCTCCGAGGTTGGAGCCTAAAGCGAGATATGCGATGTTTTCCATTTAACGACCCCTATCAATTTCGACTGCGACATGTTGATAATGGCCGCGAATCGGCGGATTCGGCTTCGTCACTTTGACAATGCAGCGCTCGACAACAGGAAAGGCAGCGAGCAAGTCGGCGGCGATCGCTTCAGCGACCGCCTCGATCAAGGCGAACGTCCGCTCCTCAACGATCGCCCGGCAGCGCTCGTACACATCGGCGTAGTTGACGGTATACTCAAGACAATCGCTCCGCCCGGCAGGCTGCAAGTCGAGCTCCAACGTCACATCGACCAAAAATCGCTGGCCGAGGATGTTTTCTTCGCGAAACACCCCGTGGTAGCCGTAAAACTCCATGCCTTGCACATAAATTTTATCGATGACCGCTCTCTCCCTTCCCAAGCATAGCATCCATCATTTTGGCCATGCGGGCAATCGGCAATACATCATGGACTCGGACGATGTGCACCCCTTTCATGATGCCGAGACAAACGGTCGCTCCTGTTCCTTCGACCCGCTCCTCGACAGGCACGCCGAGCACATGGCCGATAAATCGTTTGCGCGACGTGCCAAGCAAAAGCGGATAGCCGAGAGCGGCAAATTCATCAAGGCGCCGCATCACCTCCAAGTTATGCTCGACCGTCTTGGCGAAGCCGATCCCCGGATCTAAAATAATGTTCTCATCTTTCACACCCGCCTCTTTGACAATGCGAATGCTTTCTTTCAAATCGGCGATCATGTCGGAAATCAAATCGCGATAGGCCATATCGCGGCGGTTGTGCATTAAAATGATCGGCGCACCGTACGTGGCGGCGACGCGGGCCATATCAGGGTCCGCCTTGGCTCCCCAAACGTCGTTGATGATGTGCGCCCCGGCTTCCATGGCTTGCCGCGCTACTTCCGCTTTGTACGTGTCAATTGAGATCGGTACACTCACCGCCTTAGCAATCGCTTTTACCGCCGGAATGACGCGGCGCAATTCTTCATCAAGCGGCACTGGATCCGCCCCCGGACGAGTCGATTCACCGCCGATGTCAATGATGTCTGCTCCTTCCGCCACGAGCCGCTTCGCGTGCTTGACCGCGTTTTCCACGTCGTAAAACCGGCCGCCGTCGGAAAACGAATCGGGCGTGACGTTGACAATGCCCATGATCAACGTTTTTTTGTTTAAGTCAAGCTCATGCCCGCGGCATTGAAGCCGAAGAGGGCGCATCGATGTTGTCATCAGTCGTTCATCCTTTCCGCCAATTCGTTCCTCGTCCATAACCGATGGGTCAAGCGTCGGTAATGGTGCTGCAAGGCCCGGACCACCGGACCATTTTTTCCTTGGTAAACGCAATGGCCAATGCGGCAAAGGGGTACAATTTCCTGCACAGAGTTGGTGATAAATGCTTCATCAGCCTGCAACAAATGGGACAGCGGATATACCCCTTCTTCAACTGGGATGCGCAACTGCTTGAGCAAAGCAATGATGAATTGTCTTGTGATGCCGTTTAATATGCCGACAGCCGGCGCTGGCGTGTAGACGATGCCGTCTTTCACCCAAAAAATATTGGAAACGATCCCCTCCGCTACCGCACCATCTGAATTCAAAAAAATTCCTTCCGCATGAGGTCGATGTCCGAGCTCCCATTTCCCAATCATATTGTTTAAATAATGGTGCGACTTTAGTCGCTCATTGCCTTCCGGGCTGTTTCGCCTTGCCGCGAGCACCACCCCTTCTTTTCCTTCCGGAGGGACGGGCGGCGGAAGCGGCTTCATATAGACGATGACGGTCGGGTTTCGGTAACGTTCGATCGGCAAGCCGAGATCGCCGACCCCGGCCGATACATTGAAGCGCACATAAGCGTCGCGCAAGCCATTGGCCTCGAGCAACTGCTCGATGATCGCCACCGCTTCGGCGCGGCCGAACTGCCTTTCGATGTGAAGCTCAGACAGCCCTTTGTTCAATCGGGCCAAATGATCGTCAAGCAAAAAAGGGTGGCCGCTATACGTGCGGAATGTTTCAAATAAGCCAAGCCCATATAAAAAGCCGTGATCAAACGCTGATAACTGCGCTTCTTCGCGCGGAACGACCGCGCCGTTGATATACACGTACATGACTGTCACGCCTTTTTATACGTGTTGATAAAGTTTTTCAACAGTTGCATCCCATGGCTTGTCATAATCGATTCCGGGTGAAACTGCACGCCTTCCACCGGCAGCGTTTTATGGCGAATCGCCATCACTTCATCCTCTTTCGTCCAAGCCGACACGACGAAACAGTCCGGAAGCGTCTCTTTCTCGACGATAAGGGAATGGTAGCGCGTTGCCGTAAACGGGTTCGGCACGCCGCAGAAAATCGTCTCCCCATCATGGTAGACGGACGATGTTTTCCCGTGCATCAGCCTTGGAGCGCGGACAACGCGGCCGCCGAACGCCTGGGCGATGGCTTGATGCCCGAGGCAGACGCCGAAAATCGGAATTTGGCCGGCAAAGCGATCGATGACTTCCAGGCTGACCCCTGCCTCATTCGGTGTGCATGGACCGGGGGAAATCATAATAAAATCAGGGCGGAGTCGTTCGATTTCAGCCACCGTAATTTCATCATTCCGTTTGACAATCAGCTCTTCTCCCAACACGCCCAAATATTGCACCAAATTGTACGTAAATGAATCGTAGTTATCAATCATGACGATCATCATTCTCACCTCATGCTCGGAAATAATGCCTCTGCTTCGCTCAGCTCTTTCGCTTTCCAAAGGGCAGCCGCTTTCTTTACACATTCCTTGTACTCATGCTCTGGGTTGGAATCGATGACGATGCCCGCTCCTGCCTGTACATGCGCCAATCCGTCTTTGACGACCATCGTTCGAATGGCGATGTTTAGCTCCATGTTTCCTTGAAAATCGATCCAACCGATCGAGCCCGTGTACAAGCCGCGGCGGACCGGTTCCAACTCTTCAATAATTTCCATTGTTCGCACTTTCGGGGCGCCGGTGATCGTCCCGCCGGGAAACATGGCGCGAATGACGGAAAACGCATCGTGCTCCATCGTCATGGTGCCGGATACGTGAGAAACGATATGCATCACATGAGAATACTTTTCGACGGTCATCCATTCGTCAACTCGAACCGTCCCGTATGCACAGACGCGCCCAAGGTCATTCCGCTCAAGATCAACGAGCATGGCGTGCTCGGCCCGCTCCTTTTCACTCGCAAGCAACTTGCGAGCAATTTGTTCATCCTCTGCCGCCGTCCGACCGCGCGAACGTGTGCCGGCAATCGGCCGCGTCTCAAGACGCCATCCCCGCTTGCGGACGAGCAACTCCGGCGAGCCGCTGACGACTTGAAATTCCGGGGTATGCAAATACGCCATGTAAGGGGACGGATTCAGCATCCGCAACTGCTTGTAGACGGCAAATGGATGCGTCACCAGCGGCTGCGACTGACGCACCGATAAGTTGACTTGAAACACATCGCCCGCCGCAATATAGCGTTGCACGCGGCGAACCGCATCCATAAACCTCTCTTTTGTCATTGAAACAGACGGCGCAGCTGTCGAGGCAGCAAGCGGCCAGACCAGCGCTTCATTCCGATCCTCGAGCCACATCCGTGCATGCCGCGCAAGCCGCCGGTTTGCTTCGCTTTCCTCCCCTTCATTCGCGTAGGCAAGCAAATGAAGCTGTTCAGTTTGGTGATCATAAATCGCTACATCGTCAAAGAGGAAAAAATACATGAGCGGCAGCCGCAAATCATCTTGCGCGAGCACCGGGAGCCGTTCCATATAGCGAACCGCATCATAGCTAATGAAACCGATCAGCCCGCCTTGGCAAGGCAACGACTCCCCCTCATCCGGCACGGCGAAACACCGAAGCCATTGCCGGAGCCCTTCGAGCGGCGAGCCATCCAGCACCGTTTCAACCCCGCGCTGCTTGATGATGAGCCGCCGCTCGTCAGCGCGGATCACTCCGATCGGGTCAAGGCCGATAATGCTGTACCTTCCCCCTTGGCCGCTCTCAAGCAACACATGATGAGGCCGGCTATAGGCCAGCTGTTCGTACTGGCGGAACCAATCCCGTCCGCGATAATCGATAGTTCGTTTCAGTCGCCTGCGCCGCTGTTCCATCCTCGTCAGCTCCTTACGATGTCCATAGTTACTTTTATTGTACAATGATTGTCCGTCTGGGTCACCATCCTCGTAAAAAAATTCGACAGGGTTGCCCCTGCCGAAAAAGTCTGCTTAGTCTTCAAATTGGTAAAGAGGCGTGCTCAAATAACGTTCGCCGTTGCTCGGGATGATGGCGAGCACTTTTTTCCCTTTGCCGAGCTCTTTCGCCACTTTCAATGCCGCATGAATCGCAGCACCGGACGAAATGCCGCCGAGAATGCCTTCCTCGCGAGCCGCGCGGCGGGCCGCCGCAAACGCTTCTTCCGTCGTTACCGTAATAACCCCATCGTAAATGCTCGTATCCAAAATATCTGGAACAAAGCCAGCGCCGATCCCTTGGATTTTGTGCGGGCCCGGTTTTCCTCCCGACAAGACTGGGGAATCGGCCGGTTCAACGGCGTAAATTTTAATGTTTGGGTAAGCTTCGCGCAACACTTTGCCTGCTCCGGTGATCGTTCCGCCCGTGCCAACGCCGGCAACAAACGCATCAAGCTGGTCGCCCATTTGCTCCACGATCTCTTTCCCGGTCGTCAAGCGATGGATTTCCGGGTTCGCCTCGTTTTTAAATTGCTGTGGCATAAAGTAGCCGTGCTCGCGGACGAGCTCTTCCGCCTTTGCGATTGCTCCGCGCATCCCTTGTGCACCCGGTGTGAGCACAAGCTCGGCTCCATACGCCCGCAGCAGGTTGCGGCGCTCCAAGCTCATCGTATCCGGCATGACTAATACCGCCTTATATCCTTTCGCCGCCGCGACCATCGCCAATCCGATCCCAGTGTTGCCGCTTGTCGGCTCAACGATCGTGTCGCCCGGCTTCAGCTTGCCCGCTTTTTCCGCCGCTTCAATCATCGCCAACGCAATCCGGTCTTTGACGCTGCTGCCCGGGTTCATAAATTCCAGTTTCAAATACACATCCGCGCTGTCTTCATCAACGATGCGGTTCAGTTTCACGGCCGGCGTATCGCCGATCAATTCGGTTATCGAGTTGACTGTGCGTGCCATTGTTCCACCTCTAATCCCCATTAATTTTATCGACTTTGTCTCCAATGTATCAACTATTGGCGTAATTGTCAATCATTTTACTGTTTTCATTCTTTTTTTGCGAGTTGTTTCAACTGTTCCAGCTCCGCTTTGTCGAAATGGTACGTTTCATTGCAAAAATGGCACGAAGCTTCCGCCTGCCCTTCTTTGTCGATGATGTCTTGGATTTCCTCGGGCCCTAGGCTGATAAGGGCATCAGCGATCCGCTCGCGCGAACAGCGGCAGACGAATGACACCGGCATCGTCTCGAGCACACGGACGCCTCCATCTCCCAACAGTTGTTCGAGCAGCTGTTCCGGGCTGAGCCCTCTTTCGATCATGCGCGACACGGGCGGAATTTGTTTCAGCCGCTCTTCAATGCGAGTGATCGTGTTCTCCTCCGTCCCGGGCATCAACTGGATAATAAATCCTCCGGCGGCTCGGATGGTATGGTCGGGATTGACGAGCACCCCGACGCCAACCGATGACGGAATTTGTTCGGACGAAGCAAAATAATACGTAAAATCATCGCCAAGCTCCCCGGAGATAAGCGGCACTTGTCCGGTGAAAAAGTCGCGCAGCCCAAGATCCTTCACAACCGTCAACATCCCATTTTTGCCGACCGCCCGTGCCACATCAAGTTTCCCATGCTCGTTCAGCTCAAAATGTACATGTGGATTCGTTACATAGCCACGCACTTCCCCTCTGGCGTTGCTGTCAACTAAAATGACGCCGATCGGGCCGCCGCCGTCAATTTTAATCGTCAACGTTTCCTCGCCTTTCAGCATCGCTCCCATCATAACACCGGCGGTCAACGCCCGGCCGAGAGCCGCTGAGGCGGTCGGCCATGTTTGGTGGCGGCGTTGCGCCTCGGCGACAGTTTCCGTCGTTCTTGCGGCATACGCTCTCACTTGTCCATTGTAAGCGAGTGCTTTGACTAAGTAGTCTCCCATCTTCATCAAGCCTTTCATCCTTTTTTCTCGGTGTTTTTCTCGTACAACAATTTTAAGCCAGTCAGCGTCAAAAACGGATCAACGACATCGATGATGTCCGATTCGCTGGCAATGAGCGGAGCCAAACCGCCAGTAGCAATCACCTTCGGCGGGATTTTGCTTTTCGCCTTCATTCGCGACACGATGCCTTCCACTTGTCCGACATAACCGTATAAAATGCCGGCTTGCATGGCGCTGACCGTATTTTTGCCGATGATATCATCCGGGCGGGCGATTTCAATGCGCGGCAATTTCGCCGCCCGCGCGAACAGAGCCTCTGTCGAGATCATAATTCCCGGGGCAATGGCCCCTCCCATATATTGTTTATGTTCATTAATATAACAATACGTCGTCGCCGTGCCAAAATCGACGATAATCAGCGGACTGCCGTACAAATGGATGCCGGCGACCGCGTTGACAATCCGGTCGGCGCCCACCTCACGCGGATTGTCATATTTGATGTCGAGCCCGGTTTTAATGCCCGGACCGACGATGAGCGGTTTGATATGGAAATATTTTAGACACATGCGTTCAAGAGCAAACATAATCGGCGGCACGACCGAGGAAATGATGATGCCTCGAATGTCGGAAAACTGCAAGCCGACATGGTTCAAGAGCGCTTTGATCATCATGCCGTATTCGTCTTCCGTTTTCGAGCGGCTTGTTTCAATGCGCCAATGATGTTTCAGTTCGTCCCCGTCATACACCCCTAACACCGTGTTTGTATTGCCGACGTCCAATACAAAAATCATCGCTTCATTCCTCGCTTTTCCTCGATAAATTCCCATTCTTTATCATATCATACTTACGGGAAAAAAACTGTCCTTCTTTCCCTGGGCCGCCGGCAAAAAAAAAGATGCCTCCGAACAGAGACATCGATTACTCCTCTTTCTTTTGGATGTTGATTTTCACATCGCCGTCGCTTTTGCCGGACTCCTCGCGCCCGTTCCGGTCTTTGGGCAGCGTGCCATGTTCGAACAAATGTTTAATTTGCTCCGCATCGAGCGTCTCGACTTCCAACAGCGTGTTGGCGATCAAATCCAATTTGTCCCGATGTTGGGTCAAAATTTGTTTCGCTTTTTCATAGCACTCTTTAATGATGCGCTGAATCTCTAAGTCAATTTCATAGGCGATTTTGTCGCTGTAGTTTTGCTCGTTGTGTAAGTCACGTCCTAAAAACACTTGCCCGCTCGGTTGGCCGAATTGAAGCGGACCAAGCTTTTCGCTCATACCAAACTCCGTCACCATCCGGCGCGCGATGTTTGTCGCCCGTTGAAAATCGTTGTGGGCCCCTGTACTCACTTCATTGAACACGATTTCCTCGGCAACGCGCCCGCCGAGCAGTCCGGTGATTTTATCCATCAGTTCGGCTTTCGTCATAAAGTAGCGGTCTTCTTTCGGCAGCATGACCGCATAGCCTCCGGCTTGGCCGCGCGGCACAATCGTCACTTTATGCACCATTTCCGCATCGGCGAGCACCATGCCGATGACCGTATGCCCAGCTTCGTGAAACGCGACGATGCGCCGTTCTTTTTCCGAAATGACGCGGCTTTTTTTCGCCGGTCCGGCAATCACCCGGTCCGTCGCCTCGTCGATGTCGCTCATATCAATTTTCTTTTTGTTGCGGCGCGCTGCAACGAGCGCCGCCTCATTCAGCAAGTTTTCCAAGTCGGCGCCGGAAAATCCAGGCGTCCGCATCGCGATCGTCTTCAAGTCAACCGATTCATCGAGCGGCTTGTTGCGGGCATGCACGCGCAGCACCGCTTCGCGCCCTTTGACGTCCGGGCGGTCGACGGTAATCTGCCGGTCGAAGCGACCCGGGCGCAACAGCGCCGGGTCTAAAATGTCCGGCCGGTTGGTGGCCGCGATAATAATGATCCCTTCGTTGCCGTTAAAGCCGTCCATTTCGACAAGCAGTTGGTTGAGCGTCTGCTCACGCTCGTCATGGCCGCCGCCAAGGCCGGCGCCGCGCTGGCGGCCGACGGCGTCGATCTCATCAATGAAGATAATGCACGGGGCATTTTTTTTCGCCGTCTCAAACAAGTCGCGCACCCGCGATGCCCCGACCCCGACGAACATTTCCACGAAATCCGACCCGCTGATCGAGAAAAACGGCACGCCCGCTTCTCCGGCAACCGCGCGCGCCAACAGCGTTTTCCCGGTTCCGGGCGGCCCAACGAGCAATACCCCTTTCGGAATGCGGGCGCCAAGTTCCGCAAACTTGCGCGGATCTTTTAAAAACTCGACGATTTCCACCAACTCTTCCTTTTCCTCATCTGCCCCAGCCACATCGCGGAAGCGGACTTTCCGCTTGTCATCCGTATACAGCCGCGCCCGGCTTTTGCCGAAATTCATCACCCGGCTGCCGCCGCCCTGTGCCTGGTTCAAAAGGAAGAAGAACAAAATAAAAATAATAACAAATGGGATGATGGAAGTGAAAAACGTCACCCATCCGCTCGTTTCGTCCGCTGGCACGACTTCCACCCGCGTCCGCGCCGCCGCCGCATCGATGCGGTCAAGCACTTTGTCACTGTTCATGACGTAGGTGGAAAAGTACTGCCCTTCGCTATATGTTTTCAACTGGCCTTTGATTTCATATACGCCGCGCTCCGGCTTAATGGAAAACGACTTGACATCCCCGTTTTCCAGATGAGTGATGAACGCATCGTACGTCATCGGCTCCGTTCGCTGGTTCGTGCCGTTAAAAAAGCTGACGACGCCGATCACGACGAGGAAAATCAGCAAATAAAAGATGGTATTGCGGAAAATCCGGTTCATTTCTTGCCTCCTCCCATATGAAACACACTATACTCAATACTATCATAGAAATTTGTTTCAATACAAACAATTCGGCCGTCGCCCAGCAACCGTTCTACTTTTGGTACACTTCCGGCTTTAAGACGCCGATAAACGGGAGGTTGCGGTATTTTTCCGCGTAATCGAGCCCATAGCCGACGACGAATTCATCCGGGACGGTAAATCCGGTGTAATCGGCTTGAATGTCCGCCTTCCGTCCAGACGGCTTGTCAAGAAGCGTGACGATTTTGATCGAATTCGCCTTCCGGTAGCGAAACAAGTCGACCAAATAGCTGAGCGTCAGCCCACTGTCAATAATATCCTCAATGATCAAAATATCCCGTCCTTCGACGGAGGTGTTCAAGTCTTTGACGATTTTCACTTCGCCGGATGAAACGGTCGCATTGCCATAGCTTGATACGTCCATAAAATCCATTTCTAAATATGTATCAATATGTTTGAGCAAATCGGCCATAAACGGCATCGCCCCTTTGAGAACGCCGACAGCGAGCGGAAAACGGCCTTCATATTCTTTCGTTAACAAACCGCCGAGTTCTTTGACTTTTGCCTGAATTTCCTCTTCAGTGATCAACACTTTTTGAATATCGTCTTTCATCCCCATCTTATTTTTCCTCCTAGCTGTTCATCGCCTGATATTGCAGCAAAATATAGCGAGCTTGCCCACGGTTTTGCGCTTCGAAAGCCGATTTTTTCAAGCCAGGCACCCAAAGGATGCGACCGTCGGCATCTTCGACAATCGGCCAGCGATCCCTTTCCATCCGCGGAATTTTTGCTTCAATGAAAATTTCTTTCAATTTTTTCGTGCCTCCCGTCCCCTTGAGCACCATCCGGTCGCCGCGCCGACGCGTCCGCACGCGGAGCGGCAAGGAGACGGAAGCAGGATCCACGACGAACCAATCATTCCCGGCCTGCTTTCTTGGATAGTGTTCCCCAAATTCACTGATGATTGCATAGCCGTTTGGGAGGGGCAATAGCGCCGGAACCGGCAGTTCAAACCAATAGCCTTTCTCGCCGCTTTCTGCGTCAAAAGTAAACAAACAGCGGTCGTACGAGCGAATCACTTTGAGCCCTTTTGGCAAATCGATCATTCCGGAAGGGCGGCCGCGCTCACAAAGCATCAGTATATGGCCGATATGTACGGAAGTCAATGTCGGCGGAACGCCGCCATAAAGACGGAGAAGCAACAGCTGCAGCACCCGGCGCTGCAGCGGTCGCGGCAGCTCCAAAAATGGTCCGATGGAAAGCGCCGCATCGCGATGTTGTTTTTCCATTACTTTATTCAGCGCGTCCGCGGCTAATTCCTCCAAAAATTGCTCATCTTCCGCCATCATTTCGCTGTATTGCTGAAACCGCTCGTGCAGGCGCGGATTTTCCTGCCGCAGCAACGGGACAATATGATGGCGGAACCGGTTGCGCGTATAATCG
This sequence comes from [Bacillus] caldolyticus, assembly GCF_003595605.1. Lineage (NCBI taxonomy): Bacteria > Bacillati > Bacillota > Bacilli > Caryophanales > Anoxybacillaceae > Geobacillus > [Bacillus] caldolyticus. Next base: position 1,948,755 of record NZ_CP025074.1, read on the forward strand.
TCTTTTTCATTGCTCGGATCGCAGCGTGGAGACAGCCCCATCTGCCGGCAATACGCTTCAATCTCCGCCCGGCTGACAGCCAAAAACGGACGGATGAGATAGCCGCCGTGAAACGGCCGTTTGACGGGGATACCAGCGTATCCTTTGCTTGTGCTGCCGCGCACAAGCCGCATTAAAATCGTCTCGACTTGATCGTCGCCATGATGGCCTACGGCGACGTACCCCGCTTGATGCTTTTCCATCAGTTCGGCAAAAAAGCGGTAGCGGCAGATCCGCGCCGCCTCTTGGGCGCCGAGACCTGCGCTGCGCTGAAAGGCCGGGACGTCGATTTGCGCAGTCTCACATAAAATACGGCGCTCCACGCAAAAACGTTTCACAAACTCCATCTCTTCTTCTGACTCCCGCCCACGAAACATATGGTCAACATGGGCCGCTATGACCTGAAGCTTCCATTCGTCGCGCAGCGACAAAAAAACGTGCAGCAACGCAAGCGAATCCGGGCCTCCGGAGACGCCAACGATGACGGCCGCTCCTTCTGAAAGCAGTTGATGCCTGTGGATAAAGGCGCGCACTTTGTCGATCATCCGAGCCAACCTCTTTGCGTTTCTTTCAGCTTCATCGTAACACGTCCGCCCTGTTTTCTCAAAAAAAATTACATCGCCAGCTGCCAATATATATAAAAGGCATAGGCGCCCAGCAATGCGGCGGCGATGACCACCGTTTCGACAATCCCTCTCGCTTGGCGGCGCCGTTTCACCTGCCGCCCCGACCGACGGCTTGGCACTGCCTTTCTTTCGTTTTCCGCCGATGTATGGCGGGAAGAGGCGGCCAATAAGTCGCGACGCATATCGGCCGCCTTTCGATATCGGCCGTCAAGCGCCTTTTGCAGCACCTCCTTGTATCGGGTTAAAAAGCGGTCCGTTTCGATGATGGACAACAGCTGCGCCCGACCGTCACCCTTTTTCTCAATCGGCCCCGGGCAGCAAGAAGAAATCATCACCATCGCCGCCGCAAACAAGTCGTAAGATGGCTCCGCTTTGCGCGATCCAAGCCCCCAATAGCCGCGGTCATACAGCTCAGTAAACTCTTTTACCGCCCTTCCTTGCAGCGTCGTCCCGCCCACATCAAGCAACCGAACCGACGGCGGCGACCCGGTAACGATCAAATTATCCGGCTTTAAATCCCCAAATACCCATCCTTCTTGATGAAGCCGATCAAGCACCGACAACAGCTGCATCACGAGCACGGGCGCCCATTCTTTTCCACGGCGGCGGATGAAAGCAGCGAAATTCTCCCCTTCAATATACTCCATCACATAAAACGGGATCGTCTCCCGCGCAAACGGGCTTTGCCAGTCATCGGCTTCCAGCAAAGAAGGCCCGAGGGCGGCTCCCTGGACCTTAGCAAAACGGCGCAATATATTCATTTCCGATGCCAATGACGCATAGTCATCGCTCAACTTGACGGCGACGCGAGTCCGGCCGTTCTCCGCCAAATAGACGACGCCGTTCGCCCCGCTGCCAAGCCGCCGCAGCAGCCGGTAGGAACGGCCGTGCCATTTCCCAGTGATGACCGTACCAGGCGGCAAATTACAAAGACGATTCTTCGATGTATGGCTCATCGCCATCGCCGATCCAGCTCCTTAACGACCGTTTACGCTCAAAATAGGCGATTGCCTCACGCAGCGCCGGTCCGGTCGGCGTCAGCCCGCCCGACGCCAATTTCGGAAAGATAGTGGACAACTCTTCAATCCTTGGCGTCCAGTCGATCATTTTTTCGGCGTGCGCCCGTTTTCCCGGGAAGATGAACACCGAAAAGCGGTTTTCGCCCATGCGCGCATTTAAGCTGAGCGATAAATCGATGAGCGCCTCTTTGACGGTCGGCAGTTTTGTTTTCATGCTCCCGCTCGTATCGATCAAAATGAGCACATCAAGGGCAACCGTTTCCCCGAGTTCATCGACGACTTCCATCACTTGGCCGCGCTTGTCCGGCGGCAAGTCCTCAAGCGAAACGTCAGAACCAAAGATTTGTTTCAACTCGCGATTGACGAGCCCTTGCAACGTCTGAGTCATCGCTTGGCGCGTCACCATTTGCACGGTTTGCGACAGCTGTTTCGCGTACACGACTTGGCTCATCCCGCCGCCAGCCGCGGCGATCGCTTCAATTTCCCGCCGTCCGTTTTCATCCATCGCACCTTGGTCCAAGATGCCGATCACGTTCACCGTAATGCCTTGCTCACGGGCTAGCGCCGCCATGGCGGCTGGGTCCTCACCATGGTTGGAGCAGCCATCGGTAATGAGCAAAATTTGCCGCAACGTTCCCTTTCGCACGTTCGTTCCCCTCCTTGGCGAATGTATTACCATCATCGCCGCAGGGGAACGTTTTTATACGCTAGCTATTGCGCCTTTTTCATATACATGTATGCCGGAATCGTCGCCCATTTCGGCGTATTGTGCCGAACTTTGGCGACAACGACGGTCATATCGTCTTCAATCTCGCCGCCGCATTGGCGGATCACTTCTTCCATGATCAAATCGGCGACTTCCTGCGGGTCGTTCGTCTTTAATTCTTGAATTTTCCGCTTCATCCAAACATCATGGTTTTCGACGTTCATCGGCCCTTCAAACACACCATCGCTCATCATAATGAGCAAGTCGCCCGATTTCAGCTGCTCGGTGACAACGTCAAATTCCACTTCTTTAATGATGCCCATCGGCAAGTTGCTCGCTTCCACTTTCATCACCTTGTCACCGCGCTTAATAAAGCTTGGCGTCGATCCGATTTTCAAAAACTTCGTCGCCGCGTTTTGCAAGTCGATGATGGCCAAATCCAGCGTCGCATACATGTCTTCTGTCGTCCGCAATGCCAAAATCGAATTGATCGATTTGATGGCAATCGACTCGTCCATTCCCGTCTGCAAAATCTTTTGCAACAGGCGCAGCGTCTCGCGGCTTTCGTCATGCGCCCGCTCCCCATTGCCCATGCCATCGCTGATGGCAACGGCGTACTTGCCGGTAGCAAGTTCAATCGTTGCATAACTGTCGCCAGAAATGAACCCCCCTCCTTTGGCGGCAAACGCGACGCCCGTTTCGACGACGAACGCTTTCGTCGAGCCGAAGGCGACGCGGCAGTAGCCGTTCGGGTAGGCGGCGCACTCTTCGCGCTTGACGACGATCGTCTCTCCTAAAATATCTGACAGCATCGGCGCAATCAGTTTTTCGCACTCACCCCGCCCTTCGCAGTAAGGAATGCTCATTTCAATATCGATATTTCCTTTTTCCAAACTGTAAATGTCGACATGGCCCACTTCGATGCCAAACTCTTGCAGCGCATGGTAAATTTGTTCTTCCTGCAAATAATGGTTTTCCTGTTCTTTCTGCATTTCTTTGGCGAAATCGTCCATCACTTGCGAAACGCCCAACAGCTGTTCAGCGACAAGCTTCCGGCTTTCGTGGATTTGCCGTTTGAGCTTGCGGTTTGCTTGATAAGCAACCATCTCTTTTTCAATCGCGTCGACGACTTTGCCGGCCTTGACGCAATACCGCTCCCACTCGCGCAGCAACTGATGGTTTTGCGACAATGTTTTTTCGTCCGCCTCGCCCATCATTTGCTTCATGTACGCATAGGTTGTACGAAAGTTGTCCGCCCAGCATTGCGTCTTCTTAAAGCACGTTTGGCACGTTTTTTCCGTGATGTCGCTCAAAAAATAGTCGACTTCACGGTCGCTGTATTCATTAGCATCCGGAAGCGGTTCGGGCGAAAAGCTTTCCGCCAGCGCCTGAAAGACGTTGGAAAACTGCGAGACGCGTTGCACTGTCATATCGCGGATTTTCCGGACGTATTGTTGTTGCTCATGGATATATTCTGCCGTGCCGGGAATGTATTTGGCGATTTTCTCCGTCAGTGAACGGGATGTACCAAAAAACAGCATAATTGCGATGCCGGATTCAAGCAACGTCGGCACAAGCTCACTCTTCCCTTCGCCGTATAAACCAAGCAACAGCGTCGCGACGAGGAGGCCGAACGCCACCCCAAGTTTTTTCCCTTCCCTCAGCAACCCGCCAAGCAGCCCGGCGAAAGCAAGCAAACTCATTTCCGACAAGTTGCCGACATTTGCCAAGCTCAGTACAAGCCCGGTGACAACGCCGACGGTGGAGCCGGTCGCCGCCCCGGCGACAAACGCGAACAACAAAACGAGGTAGCGCGACATCACATGCTCAAGCGACAAACCGTACACAGCCCAACCGATCATCCCGGTCAACATCGAGGCGAGCAAAATGATCAACGAAATGATCTCTTCCGCTCGCAACGCATGTTTATGCTTCTGCACTGTCAACAACGGGATGCTTTGCATAAAAATCAAGGTCAATACAAGCGACAGCCCGGCTTCGACGACCGCCATGGCGGCGCCGTAGACCGATCGCTCTCCGAGCCAATAATAGGAGATCAGCCATTTGGCGGAAAGAGACAGCACAAACACAACAAACGGAACGATTTTCAGTGACTCACTGATCACCCTCCGCACCCATCCGTAAATAAAGAGAAAGCCAAAAATGGAAACGCCGACAAACAGCGCCACATCAAGCGACAGCGTCAAAGCACCGGCCAACAGCGAGATCAACGCAAAAGCGGCCTTGTCGCGGCGCAGCATATAGACCGAAACGAAAAATGGCAAAGCGAACGGGGTCAGCTTCGATAAAATCAATGCTCGTCCAAGCAAAAAGCCGACAAGAAGAAGCAAAAAGCCTTGATGGATGAACAGATGACCGAGGCGCAGCTTCACATGGCGCATCCAGCGCGACACCGTTGCTTGCGTGTCATGAATCGGCACTTCCGAAATGCTGCGGCGCACCGTCCCTCTTTCTACTCTTTCCATTCCCGATCCTCTCCTTTACCTTTCTATTACCCCCTATTATATCGCTTGAATTGTCAGAAATTTGTCAAAACCACAGAGAAAAATAAAAAATCGTTCGACGTTTTCCACGGCAAAACGCGGTCAACAGGCTTGTTCCGACAGAAAGAGACAAAAAAGAAAAACGAGCATGTCGCTTGATGGCGCATGCTCGTTTGCGATGACCCGTACGGGATTCGAACCCGTGTTACCGCCGTGAAAGGGCGGTGTCTTAACCACTTGACCAACGGGCCATTTTGGATTGTTGGTGGCGGTGGAGGGGATCGAACCCCCGACCTCACGGGTATGAACCGTACGCTCTAGCCAGCTGAGCTACACCGCCGTGTGACAACAGTTTATATCATAACGGAGGAGATGACGATTGTCAATACATATAGGCGGAAAATGCAGAGGGGAAATATATCCTCTTATTCCATACAGAAACAAAAAAGCATCCATAGCGACGGATGCTTGTTTCCGAGTAACTATTCACCCCAGTGCTAGTGTATAAAAAAGCCCAGCACAAATAGGGCATTTCGGTCATAGAAAATGCCCTAGGTAGCGGAAAGAACTCGATCGATCGTTTCGCCTGCCAACAGAAGACATAACGAATCCCACACGTTTTTTTCGTGTTTCGTCAGTGTGGAAACGATGCTTCTTGCGATGCAAAACGACTGCGCGAATGTTTCTTCGCGAAACGTACCCGAAATGTTCTCTTTGACTTTGACCATGCGAAGATCGCGTTCGGCTTGGTTGTTATCAAAGGGAACATGTACTTCACGTAAGAAACGCAGCGCTTCTTCCTTTCGTTTTTGAAGGCGTCGAACAAAAGCGAGTGCTTTTTTCGGAAGAGGCGTCATCGTTTCTAATCGGTGTTGTGCTCTTTCTAGGATGCGATCATACACTCGTTCCCACCGTCTCGCTTCTTCTTCGGAAAGTGCACCGTGATGGGCTTCGACGGCTTGCTTGGCGGCTAACAGAAACGTGGTCATGCGCATCGCCCACGTATGCCCCTGTTCGATGAATCCTTTTAACTCACGCAAATGGTGGGCATGACAAAGGGCATGGGTGGCATGTGTGTATTTCGGATACGTACCGAACGCATCGTGCATCATCGTCCCTTCATATCGGGGAAGAATCCCGATATCATCGGTCGCTTTTTTTCCACGAGAAGCGTGAGGAGCCAAGTATGTATATCTCGATGTACACGCGACATGCACCCATGCGAGTTTCCCATTGATGCGCAAACTCGTTTCATCGACATGCAGGATGTTGGATTCAAGTAAGGCGTCTTCGATGATGTCCATATTTGATTCCAACGATTCGCGTCCTCGTTTCACCATATTGGCAAGAGTTCCCGTACTAATCGAGTGTTGATATAACGCTTCGATTGTATCACTTAAACGCTTGTACGGGATCAATTGGATATGATGTAAATAAACAACGAGCGCCGTGAGCCGTGGACCGTATTGCACATGATTCGTGACATGGGATGGGAATTCGGCTTGTTGCACGCATCGACAATGTGGACACGATTTCACTTCACGTTCATGTTGTGTCACCTCGATCGCCACAGGAGGGACATCAAACACTTGACGGATATCGACTTTGAACGGTTTGACTTCACGCAAAGAAGCTCCACATCCTTGACACGTATGCACACGGTGGACGACACGATGATGTGGACGTTCCACTTGACGGAGCGTCGTTCCTTGATGTCCTTCTTGTCCGCCTGGCTTGTTGCCAGATGGTTGACGAGAAGAACGTGTGTTGGCAAAACGGTCAGAAGATGGGGGCAAATGGCTATTAGAGCTGTTTTTTTCGTGCGTGCTTCCAGCTCTTGAACGCGATACTTGAGTTGTTCATTTTCTTTGCGTAGCTGTTTGTTTTCTTTCAACAGTTGCTCAATGACTTGTTGTTGGTGAGTAATGAGCTGCTTTTGTTGTTGGACTTTGCTGATTAAGCTTTCAACTGTAAATACAGCTTGTTGTACCGTCAACATGCGATTCACCTCCTTGTCTATCAATATTCACATCATGGACAGGAAAAGCAAAAAATATTCAGCTCACTTTATGATGTGGCTGAATAGTTACGTTTCCGAATTTGTCATCCTTCAAACAATCTTTCAGCAGCAAGTTACCCTCGTCTCGCTCCACGACCTCCCCGCTTCGACTCCGTATGACGGCGCAACGATGCCAATCGGTCTTCACTCTCTTTTAAGAATCGGCTGATTTTTTGTTCTAAGCTGTCCGCCGCGGAGCGGTCGTTTGTCCGATGGCGCGGCCGCTGCGAAGAAGGCGTGTCTTTTGCTTTGCGAATGGACAGGCCAATTTTTCCATCTTGACCGACGTTGATGACTTTGACATACACCATATCGCCGACTTTCAGATGATCGTTGATGTCTTTGACATAGTTATCGGCTACCTCGCTAATGTGAACGAGTCCTGTGACCCCCTCCGGCAGCTCCACAAACGCCCCAAATTTCGTAATGCCCGTGACCTTGCCTTGTAACTTGCTGCCTACTTCAATCGACATAAAAAAAGTGCTCCTCCTTAAAACGCTTTAAAGATGGTGTTTTTTTTATTATAGCGAATGAAAAAAATGCGTGTCAATATGACGAATGCCCATGAGTCAGTCAAGACTTTGTGGAGAACATTTTTTCGGTTCACTACGGGCGTTGTCAATCACTAGTTAGCGAACCATTTTCAGGAATTAATATCGTAAGCGCTTTCGGACTCTCATCCCTCATCTTGAGGCGATGATACGATATTCCATTTTTTTACACCCAACCACCATCCCGGAGCGCCGACAACGCTTGATGGATCGGTGTCCCGGATGACCGCTGCAGACACGGTAGATTCTGACGCACCACATCTGCCCATAACCGTCCGGCCTTCCGTTTGGCCTGTTCGATCCGCTTGGACTTTGTTGAGGCCGAGGCCGCCGTTCGGGTCTCTTCTTCCTCCACCAACTGCCCATTTCTCCGCCAAATCCCGTCGATTCGGGCCGCCATCGCCCTCAGAAACGCCCGAAGCCCTTGGTCTTTCCAGCTGCGGCGGGATTTCACCCGATGCGCAAACCGGCTCATCACGCTCTCGGCGTGGCCCATCGGACGCATGCCGGTCGTCTCCACCCCTTGCTCCGACAGCCACTCCCGATAGTCCCGGATGCATCCCGGCATCGACTCGATCCGGCGGATCATGGCAGCCATCTGCTTCTCTTTCGCTTCGTCCTCCAACGTGCCGACCGCGCTGTTCAGCTCCACGAGAAGCCCCTCTTCGTCTTGTTTCGCCAGCTTCTTCCGCACCTCCCGCCAACGCGGATGGCCGGACAGACACTGACGCAGCTCCCGCGCCACATGAAATCGATCCAGCTGAAAGCACGCCCGCTTCCCAAAATACTCCCGGCAGGCCGTGATCCACGACGCCGCGTCGCCGTTGATGATCAACAGGTCCCGGCACGGATCATAGGCATATTCGTTCATCAGCCACTCTTCGAACCGTTCCCACACGTCTCCCTCCCCTTCATGGAGGTAGTGGCGCCGGTTCACGAGCTCGAGCTGCGAACCGTTTCGTTTCCATCCCTCGTGAACCGCCAGGATTTTCTCTTCTTTCGCCCGTTTCCCTTTCCCCTGGCGGGAAATAAACAGTCCATCCGCCTCCACAAACAGCACCCGGCCGTGCCGTTGGGAAACAGGGCGGTGCAGCGAGACAGGGGCCTCCAGCACCAGTTGGCGAATCGCCTCGTGGCTCATGACCGCATACCCCACGATCGACTCCAACGTACGGGCCGCTTTGCGGTAGGAAGAGCACTCTACGGCCAACTCGACCGCCGTTTCCTCGAGGCAAGGACTGATCGATCGGGCCCCATCAAAGCCTAATTCGGCATCCAGCAAGAAGGTATAGTTCCCCGTTTGCCGGTCATAGTAGTAGTTCCGTCGAAACGTCACTTCTCCAAACAGCGTTTGGATCGTAGTCGGCCGTTTGTCTTTCAGCTGATACCGGCGCTTGTCCCGCGCTTCCGCCAGTTGTTGATCAATCTCCTCCAAAAGGGCCGCCAACAAGACAGCGAACACCTTTTGAAGAGTTCTGACTAATTGTTCCTCCAGCTCTTTTAATAAAGGCCATTCTGTGGTAAGATGTTTCATGGACTCTCTCCCTCCTGTTTTCGGTTGATGTTGACAATCACCATCATAGCAGGGAGAGAGTCCTTTTTGCATGACATTTGCTTTTTTCTACCGCGCTTCGCTTGGTGGCCCCGACGAGCGTCGCGAACAAAAGTTCGCAACCCTCGTCGGGGATCATTTCGGAATGTCACCCACAAATATTTTACTCACACAATGCCCATAGAAAACGGGCATTCGCAGGCAAAATTATTTTTCCGGCAAGACGAAAATAATTTCTCCATCTTTCGATAAGTAATATTTTTTCCGCGCCAGCTCGGCGATATAGTCATCATCATGCAACTTTTTCATTTCCTCTTTCAGTTGCTTTTCCTTCCGTTTAAGCTCCGCAAGCTGCTCTTTCAGCTTTTGCTGTTCCGCCGTTTTTGCATCGATCGCCTTCGCTTGCGAGTGCAAGGTGTAGACAAGAGCGGAGGCGAACATCGCAAACAACAACGACCAGACAACCAAACGGACAGCGACAGCCCGCCGTCTTCTCGCCGCCTTCTGCTTTTTCTCCTCATGCTCAGCTATGTACGTCGACGACAGCTTCGTCACATTCGTTCTCCGGGGCACGTTCATCGCGTTTACACCTCTTTTACTCGCGCCATTTCGCAAACCACATGCTTATTTTCTCTTTTGTATTCTTGATTTGTCCAGCAAATCCTTTTAAACGTCGAAAAAATTTTTCCACCCCGGCTCGTCTTTGCGGCGGCACCCGCCGCCAAATCATGATGCCCGTCCAACGCAGCGGAGCAAGCAAAAGGCGGATCATCTTCCAAACAGCCAGCAGCACAAACCGAACGATCCACAACAAAAGCCGCCAAGCGAACAATAGAAGTGCCAGCGCCATTTGCCCAAGGAGGATGAGCGGGCGCATGACCATGAGGCGGAACAGCTGAACGAGCGTCTGTCCGAGTCTTACCGCAAGCCCAATGAACCACTCGAGCACCCGAACATAAAAGGAGCGGAGCAAGCTTTGATAAGCGGCATATCCGCATAAAAGCGCGAGAAACAAATAAAAGCGAAGCTCGCCTTCATTGACGAAAAGAAGCACATAAAACACGATGAGCGCCTGCACCGCCCAAAACAGCACGTCATTCACAAAGACGAGCCAGTGCGCCCGCTCATGCCGTTTCAACATCCGACTGTACGTATCCCACGCCAGGCCAAGCCAGCCGCCCATGCCAATCATCGCCAGCATGGTGTACAGCTGTATGCTGACATTCATTTGAACAACTTGCTAAAGAATCCTTTAGCCTTCTCCTGATGGTCATCTAAATAAACGAGGTCGAAAATGCGCCCTTTAATCGAAACAACGCCTTTGTCGACATCTAAGTTTTTCATCTGCAAGTTTTGCCCGCGGATGGCCAAAAAGCCCATGACCGTCTCAAGCAAAAACTCCTCGTTGTCAAAGCTCTCGACTTGTTTCACCCCGGTGATGTCAAGAAGGCGCCGGCCGCGCATGATCACATCATGTTCCTGGACCGGACCTTTGTTCGTGCTTCCGCCAAATTCATCGTGTCGACTCATGTTCATCCCCCGCATTTCCATTTAGTATAGAAAGCCGGCAAGGCCAACCGCCTTTTCTCATCCGTTGTTTGTACCATATGTATGTCAGCGGGGGATGGTTTAGAACAAGCCTGCAGGACAAATTAGACGTCGTCTTGTTCCGGCGCCGGGGTGGTCCGTTCTTCGCGGATCAATTCGTACAGCCCGGTTGCCTCCTCTTTTTTCGTTGTTTCTTTTAGATCCGTCACTTTTACCGTTACCCGCTTTTGCCCAAATTGAATCGTCAATTCATCGCCGACTTTCACATCAGAGCTCGCTTTGGCGACATGGCCGTTGATCCACACTCTCCCTTGATCGGCGATTTCCTTCGCCAACGTGCGGCGTTTGATGAGGCGGGACACTTTTAAAAATTTATCAAGGCGCATTGCATGATCCCCCTTACCGTTCGTTTTCTTTGGCTTCTTCCCAAAAACGATCGAGTTCGGCAAGCGAAAACGAGGTGATCGATCGGCCGCTTTTTCGCACTTGTTCCTCGATATAAGCGAAACGGCGGGCAAATTTGTCGTTGGCCATTTGCAACGCTTCTTCTGGTTGAATCCCGTAATAACGGGCAAGGTTGATGAGCGCGAACAATAGATCGCCAAACTCGCCGACAAGCCGATCGCGACGGCCGCCGGACGTTTCGGCTCGAAACTCGGCCATTTCTTCTTCGACTTTTTGCCATATCGGCGCGGCATCATCCCAGTCAAACCCGACTTTCGCCGCTCGTTTCTGCAGCTCGTACGCCCGCATCGTCCCCGGCAGACTTTTCGGAATGTCGGCAAGAATCGATTCCGAAAGCCCGCCCCCTTTTTCTTTCTCCTTGATCTTCTCCCAGTTGGCAACGACTTGTTCGGCCGTCTCGGCCGTGACATCGCCAAACACATGCGGGTGGCGTCGGATCATTTTCGCCGTCAGCGTGCGGATGACGTCGTCGATCGAAAACAACCCTCGGTCGGCGCCGATTTGCGCATGGAGCATCACTTGCAGCAATACGTCGCCGAGCTCCTCGACCATATGATCATCGTCACCCTCGTCAATCGCCTCGAGCAGCTCATACGCCTCCTCAAGCAAATAGCGCTTCAGCGACGCATGCGTCTGCTTCCGATCCCATGGACAGCCGTTCGGCCCTCTCAGCGTGGCGATGACGCGGCGCAGCGTCTCAAACCGGTGGTAAAGCAACGGCTCGTCCTTCACCGGCGGCACGTAGACGCTTGTCAAGTTGTCAAGCTCCGTCTCGCGGTCCAACTCATAAAGCGGCACGCGCTTTACTTGCTCGTCCTTCGTGCCTGCCGCGGTGACAATGTAGATCGGGTAATCGTCGGGAAGCTGCTCCATCAAAGAAAGCTTCACGTTCGAGGCCACAAACGAATCGTACACTTGACAAAAAACAGCATGCAGTGAAGGCGACCATTCTTCTCCTCGAAAAGTCGTCGCATCAAGCAATTGAAACCCTTCAATTGGATCGATGCGCACCGCCGTAAACAGCGCATCCAAAAAGCTTTGACCACCTTCGATCACGATTCGGCAGACGCCGCGCCGCTCAGCTTCGAAAAGAAGCTGCACCGTCCGCTCGGCAACAAGCGGATGGCCGGGAACAGCGTAAAACACATCGCCGCGCTTCGCCTGTTCCGTCAATTGATCGACGATGTCAGCGTACACATCAGCAAACTGCTCGTGTTTTTCATACACTTCATCAAATGACGTAAACGCAATCCCTTCCTCCGTAAGCCATTTGACCACCGGGTGTTCTTTCGTCCGCAAAAAGAGCGGATGCGCCCGCTTTAGCTTTCGGTACACACCGATCGGCAGCTGTTTTACATCTCCGGCGCCGAGGCCGAACACATAAATCGTATTCATCGCCGATCACCTGCCTCCTAATCGTAGACGGAATTTATTAGCCAATGGGAAAGCTGCCAACTCCTGTTCAGAAAAAACATGTCCTTTCACAATACACGCAAGGTAAACGACAGCACCGATGGCAACGCCGCCAAGCGCCTCGGCAGCCGCCCATAGCCGCCCCTCGCTCGAGCTGTCCATCAGCCACCTATACCCATGCAAGACGACGGCCATCATAGCGGCCGCTTTCACGGTTGGGTACATGTATTTCCGGCCCGCCGTCCGATATTCACGCGGCAAAAAGGCGCATAAAAAGCCTGCCATGAGCGCATAAGCACCCGTCGTCGCCGCGGCGGCGCCAAGCGCTCCAAACCGCGGAGCAAGCCAATGCATAAGCGCGGCCTTCCCCGCCACTGCCAACGCCACGCCGGCAGCGGCCGTCCATTCCCTCCCCATTCCTTGCAATAATGCAGAGGCGGTCAACGCGATCGTAGTAAAAAAGACAGAGGAGGACAAGACGGCGAGAACCGACGAACCGTAGTCATTCTCGAACAACATCGCATTGATCGGTCGAATGAGGCAAATGAGCCCTAACGAAGCACCAAGCCCAATGACAACGGCAAGCCGGATGGACAGCGCTCCATAGGCGAAAACGGCACCTTGGCGGCGCGCTCCGGAAAGAAGTGGAACAAGCGCCAATGAAAACGACGTGCCGACGACCGTGCCGAGCTGAATGAGCGGCTGACCGCGGTCGTACACTCCTTTTAGCCGCTGCACCTCATCGAGCCTTGCCCCCGCTTCCTGTAGAAGCGGAACGAATAAAAATGAATCGACGAGTGGAATCAGCGTCAACGCCATATTCGTCAAGCAAATGACCGTCCCCGCCGTCAATAAACGCCGGCCCACCTGTCGATCCCAAGCTGGCGGCGTGCGGCCCGACGTTTTTAGGCGCCGACGCCGGGACAGGAAGAAAAGCAAAATGAAAAGCGCCGCCGCCATGCCTATTAGCGTCCCTGCGACCGCTGCCATGCCGCAAGCATAGACGTCGGCGCCGCGCTGCACCGCTCCATACGACAGCCCTAAAATCGCCGCCACCCGCACGAATTGCTCGCCAACTTGGGACGCCGCCGTCGGCGTCATATCATGCCGCCCTTGGAAATAGCCACGCAACAACGCGATGGGCGGAAACAGCAAAAACGAAAATGAAAGCAAGCGCACGAGCGGCGTAAGCCGTCCATCGCCCATCGCCGAGGCAATCACCCCCGCCCCTAGATACAGCGAAGCAAACAGGATGACGCCAAGGACGCTTAACACCAACAAGGCGACGCGCACACTAGCGGCAGCGCCCGCTTCATCCTGTCCCGCCAACCGCTCGGCGACAAGCTTCGAGACGGCAACCGGGTAGCCGGTCAGCGAGAGTGCGACGACGATGCCATAAATCGGGTATACTTGTTGGTAAATATAAAAACCAATGTCCCCGACCATATTTTGATACGGAACACGGTACAAAGCGCTTAATAGTTTTGCGGCCAAAGCGGCGGCCGTTAAGATCGCCGCCCCTTTCCATACGTTTCCCATCCAGTTTCTCCCCTCGCATAGACAACCCACTCAAACCTAGACGCCGGAGGGCAATAGAAGCCGCCAAGCGCCATGATGGCTACGCTCGATATTATAGCGCAACTTCCGCCTGTTGGACAAAGGTGATGGTCAACTCGCACGGCTTCATGCGCTGTTCCGCAAGCCAGGCGGACGAAAAAAGCAGGATGTGGAAGCGATTCCGGGATTCAAGGCATCTCGCCCCCATTTGCCGGGCGGAAAAAAAGGCAGCCTGTGAAGCTGCCTTGTTGTTTCGCCTATTGTTCCATTTGTCGAGCCAAAAAGCTGGCGGCTGTTTCTACTGCTTTATGCTCCACTTCACCAAGCGTTTTCTCCCGCGATAAAATGATGACGGCTCCGATCGGATCGCCGTTGGCGACAATCGGGCCGATCGTATACGATTTCAACGTTTCCGTCATCCCGTCAACGAGCTCGACTTCCCCTTCCTCCGTATGGAGGATGGAATTGCGGTCTTCCATGGCTTTTTCCACCAACGGGCTGACGCTTTTGTTCATATACTCTTTTTTCGAAACGCCGGCGACAGCGATGTATACATCGCGGTCGCAAATGAGCACAGGCTGGCCGAGGCTGTCAAACAGCGCTTCGGCGTACTCTTTGGCAAAGTCGCCTAATTCACTGATCGGCGAATATTTTTTCAAAATGACTTCTCCATCGCGGTCAACAAATATTTCGAGCGGATCTCCTTCGCGAATGCGCAACGTTCTGCGAATTTCCTTCGGAATGACAACTCTCCCTAAATCATCAATGCGACGAACAATACCGGTTGCTTTCATGCCTTGTATACCCTCACTTTCATCTAGGATTTGAAGGATACTCCGATGAACCCTTGCAATGGGGAATTCACCATTGTTGTCATTAGTATCCTTCACAATCCACGTTCTATACGTGATGAAAGTGATTTTGGCCATTTTAGATAAAATTGCCCATCCTTCATTATCGCCACATGCAGGAAACGATAAACATCATAAAACTTTTTCTTGATTATGCCGTCACCGACTTCTCTTTTTCCACCCCAGACAGCCGCCGCAGCGTCTCTTCTAAAATCATCAGCCACTCGTGCGGCTTCATTTCCTTGATATAGAGCACAATTTTCAACTTCGCTCCGTCCATGCCAAACCCGAATAAGCGGCCATGCCGGCGTCCAATGTCAGATAGACGCTGGATTTCCACCGTTTTCGATGCCGGTTCAGTAAACAAGATGTCAATTTGCTGCTTATGTTGCTTCATCGATTCGACGCCAAGCTGCTTGGCCAACACCTTCAACTCCGCAATTTGGAACAAATACGCAACTTCATCTGGATAATCGCCGAAGCGGTCGACCATTTCCTCACGCAGCTCCTCAATGTCTTCGAGCGTCTCCACTGCCTTAAATCGCTTGTACATCTCGATCTTTTGCAATTCGTCTGCAATGTATGTGCTCGGAATATAGGCGTCGACTTCGACATCGATGACGACATCCGGCTGCTCGTCTTCTCGCTTGATGCCGCGCCGTTTCTCGATCGCTTCTTTCAACATTTGCGAATACAAATCGAATCCGACCGAGTCGATAAAGCCATGCTGTTCGGCGCCGAGAATGTTGCCCGCGCCGCGGATCGACAAATCGCGCATGGCAATTTTAAAACCAGAGCCGAGCTCGGTAAACTCTTTAATGGCTTGCAGCCGCTTTTCTGCCGCTTCATTGAGCACTTTATCTTTCCGATAGGTGAAATACGCATAAGCGACGCGGTTGGAGCGGCCGACGCGCCCGCGCAGCTGGTACAGCTGCGACAATCCCATCCGGTCGGCGTCATAGACGATGAGCGTGTTGACATTCGGAATATCGATGCCCGTTTCAATGATCGTCGTCGTCACCAGCACATCGTATTGCCCTTCCAAAAACGCCAAAATGGTCGATTCGAGCTCCGTTTCCGACATGCGGCCATGCACGTAAGTGACGCGCGCTTCCGGGACAAGCTGTGCGATTTCTTCCGCTTTCAAATCGATGTCTTCAATATGGTTGTAAAGGAAAAACACCTGCCCGTCGCGGGCGAGCTCACGTTCAATCGCCTCTTTGACGAGTTCGGGCGTATATTCCATGACATACGTTTGCACCGGGAATCGGTTTTCAGGCGGCGTCTCGATGATCGACAAATCGCGCACGCCGATCATCGACATATGCAACGTACGCGGAATCGGCGTCGCCGTTAAGGTGAGCACGTCGATGTTCGCCTTCAGCTGCTTGATTTTTTCTTTATGCGCCACGCCAAACCGTTGCTCCTCGTCGATAATGAGCAAGCCTAAATCTTTAAACTTCACGTCTTTCGACAGCAGCCGATGCGTGCCGATGACCATATCGATCGTGCCGTCCTTCAACCCTTTGATTGTCTCGGCTTGCTGTTTTTTCGTGCGAAATCGGTTTAACAGACCAACCTTGATCGGAAACCCTTGAAACCGTTCGCGCACCGTTTCGTAATGCTGTTGGGCTAGGATCGTCGTCGGCACAAGAAAGGCCACTTGTTTGCCGTCCATAATGGCTTTAAACGCCGCCCGCAACGCCACTTCCGTCTTCCCGTAGCCGACATCGCCGCAAAGGAGGCGGTCCATCGGTTTGTCGCTCTCCATATCACGCTTAATTTCCTCAATCGACCGAAGCTGATCTTCCGTCTCTTGATACGGAAACGCCGCTTCAAATTCGCGCTGCATCTCGGTGTCCGGCGAAAACGCATATCCTTTGCTTGCCTCACGCTCGGCGTACAGCTTGATTAAATCTTCAGCAATATCCTGGACGGATGATTCCACTTTCCTTTTGACCTTTTTCCATTCCGAACCGCCGAGTTTGTAAATTTTTGGCTCTTTTCCTTCCGAGCCGACGTATTTTTGCACTTGATCGATTTGGTCGACCGGAACATACAGCGTATCGCCGCCTTGGTACTGGATATGAATATAGTCTTTATGCACCCCGTTGATTTCTAACGTCTCGATGCCTAAATATTTCCCGATGCCATGGTTGACATGGACGACGTAGTCGCCGACTTGCAATTCGGCGTAGCTTTTGATCCGCTCGGCGTTGGACAGCTTTTGCCGGCGCACCGGGCGTTTGACCCGTTTTTTGAACAGCTCTTCTTCTGTGATGACGGCAATTTTTTGCAACGGCAATTCAAACCCGGTATTTAAATCTCCTTCAAGGAGCTGGCATTTGCCATGCAGCAAAGCCGCATCGCGCGCGAGCGGCAGCGCGTCAATCTCATAATCTTGAAGCAATGATTGCAGCTTTTTCACCCGCTCTGCATTTGGCGCCAAAAACACGACCGCATAGTTTGCCTTTGTCCATCGCTCGACTTCGGATTGAAGAAGCGCCATTTGCCCATGGAAGTTTTGCATCTGTTTGCACGTAATATTGACGACGTTTTGTGGGTGGGCATACGGAACATGGCGCAAAAACAACGATAAGTATACCCGCTGGAATCGATGTTTTTGCAATAATTCAGAAAACGAATGCGAAAGCGGCACGCCATGAATCATTTTCCCGCCGTCAAGCAAACTCGTATACCATTCCGCCTCTTCGCGGTCCAACCGTTCCGCCGCCTCTTGCAGCCGGCTCATTTCATCCATGAGCAGCACGCCGTCTTCTGGCAGGTAATCTAGCAAACTCGCAACCTTTTCATAAAAAAGGGACATATATTTATATTGTTGCTCGATTTCCTGCCCCTCGCGCAATTGCTCAAGCTCAGCGTGAATATGTTCATACATCCGCTGTTTGGCGGCCTCATCTTTCATCGTCTCCAAACTCGACGCAAGTCCCGCTTCAATCCGCTCGATTCCTCGGCGCCGCGTCTCACCATCGAGAATGATTTCATCGGCCGGCCCGATCATGATGCGCTCGATTTGCCCTTGCGAACGTTGGTCGTCAGGAGTGAACGTCCGAATCGATTCGATTTCCGTATCAAACAGCTCGATGCGGTACGGAAGCTCAGCGGTCAATGGATAAATGTCGATGATGCCGCCGCGGACGCTGAACTCTCCGGGGGCGGAAACGGTGCCGACCCGTTTGTACCCCATTTGCACAAACTTCTGTTTACAACGTTCTACATCGAACTCTTGTCCAACGGAGAAGGTGAACAAATACTGCTTCCAAAGCGACGGCGGCGGCAACAAACGCCGCAAGCCGGCGACCGGGCAGACGACGACTCCTTTTCCGCCTTGCACCCAATGGTTCATAATCTCTAAGCGCTGTGCCTTCAGCTCCGGGCTGGCGACCGCCATCTCAGCGGCGATCACTTCGTTCACTGAATAAAGGAACACGTCTTCCGGCCCGAGCAACGAAACGAGATCGTCATACATTTTTTGCGCCTGAAACAAATTGTGAGACACGACTAACAGCGGCCGGCCTGTCTCCTTGTAAAGCGTGGAAATAAAAACAGACCGGGCCGATCCGGACAGCCCGGCGACAAGCTGTTCCTTCAAACGGACATGGAGCCCTTCAATGATCGTACGGACATCTTGGTTTTCAGCTAAATAGCGATGCAACGAAAGCACCCCTATTCTCCCTCCTCTCAACGCCAGTTTCTTTCCGTCTCACTATTCTTTCGCAAACGCAAAAACGCTTTGGTCGCCCAAAGCCGCCCTTAATGGATGAATTTTTCGTATTGATGCCATTCCGGGTTTCGCGCCAACGCCTCTTGACAGTCTTCGCAAATCGTTTTCACATGAATGTCACCGTTCGGTTCATACGAAATCATCTCGAGCCGTTCCTCTTCCGTTAAGTGGTGGAATCCCAGTTTCTCGCTGTATATCGGCATTTGCTCAATCGTTCCGACTTTTGCACCGCAATGGCGGCAATAGTAATGTAGCGCCATTCAAGCCAACCTCCTCACTGGGCACCTGCTGTTCCGTCCACAAGGCAGGAAAAGCCGACGCTTCGGCCGCCTCCCGTACTCACATTGTGCACCAGTTCAGAGGAAAATATTCACTCGTTAAAATCATTCATCACTTGAATAAATGGCGCCTTCACCGCCTGTTCACACGCATCGGCCGCCCGCAGCACCGCTTTGTCCACCGCCGGTTTCTCCTCTTCTGTAAATCGGCCTAGCACGTAGTCCGTGACCGGCTGACCGCCGGCCGGCCGGCCGATGCCGATGCGGATGCGCTTAAACTGCTCGGTGCCAAGGTGGTGAATGAGCGATTTGACGCCGTTATGGCCGCCGGAACTCCCTTTTAAGCGAAGGCGGATTTTCCCTGGCGGGAGATCGAGGTCATCGTAAATGACGATGACATCATCGATGGCAATGTCGTAGTAATCCATAAGTGGGCGAACACATTCTCCTGATAAATTCATATATGTCAACGGCTTGCATAATGCTACTTTTTCGCCAGAAACGGACGCCGTTCCAAACAAGCCGCGAAATTTAGCGGTTTTTAACGATACATTCCAGCGCTTCGCCAGTTCGTCGATGACGAAAAAGCCGACATTGTGCCTTGTTTGCTCATACTCCTTGCCCGGATTGCCGAGCCCGACAAACAGCTTCAATCCTCGCGCTCCTCTCTTTGCATGATACTACAAAAGACGTAACCGAAACGGTTACGTCTGTCACTCTTCTGGCGTCGTTTCTCTTCCTTCCGCAGCGTCAGGCTGTCCTACCTCTTGCTGTTCGCCGCTATCGATTTCTTCCTCTTGTTGCGGCGGCAAGATCGTGGCGATCACCTCGGAAGGTTCATGATTGATTTCAAATTTGCCGTCCGTTTTCACATCGCCCACGGTGACGGTATCGCCCACTTGCAGGCCGGAAATGTCCACTTCAATCACTGGCGGGATGTTCGCCGGCAAGACGCGGATCGACAGCTCATGCAAGTTTTGCTGCAGCACACCGCCGTCTTTCACGCCAGGCGCTTCACCCACCAAGCGGACTTCCACATCAATATCGACCTCCGTTGACATGTCAACCGCTTGAAAATCAGCGTGAAGAAGATGACCGCGCAACGGGTCGCGCTGCAGTTCGCGCAACAACACGGAATGTTCCTCACCGCCGACTTTCAGCGTCAGCAAGCTTGTGCGCCCGCCCTCACGAAGCGCTTTCTCCAGCTCTGCAGTGCTGACGAAAATCATTTTGTTTTCGACTTTTTTGCCGTACAAAATCGCTGGAATGCCGCCTTGTGAACGAATGCGGTGCAATGTTGAACGTTTTTTGTCTGCGCGTTCCTTCGCTTCCAACACAATCGCCATGTTTCCTCACCTTCCTGAATTAGAATCTATTGTCTACTTTATCCTAAAACAAGAAGGGCTAAACATGTTTTCCTGCGTTAGTCGAACAGGACGCTGACAGACTTCATTTCATACACGCGGCTAATGGCCTCGGCAATGAGCGGCGCCACCGACAGCTCTACAATTTTATCAATTTTTTTCTCTTCTGGCAAGGCAATTGAATTGGTGACGACAAGCTCCTTGATTCTGGAATTTTGGATGCGCTCAATCGCCGGACCGGACAGCACCGGATGGGTGCAACATGCATACACTTCTTTCGCCCCATTCTCGGCGAGGGCGTTGGCTGCAAGGGTAATCGTGCCGGCCGTATCGATAATGTCATCAATCAAAATAGCCGTTTTCCCCGCCACTTGCCCGACAATGTTCATCACTTCCGCCACGTTCGGCTTCGGCCGGCGCTTATCAATAATGGCGATCGGTGCTTTCAAACGGTCAGCGAGCTTGCGCGCCCTTGTGACACCGCCATGGTCCGGAGAGACGACGACAATATCCTCCAATTGTTTGCTTTTGAAATAATCCGCCAAAATGGGCACACCCATCAAATGATCGATTGGAATATCGAAAAATCCTTGAATTTGAGGGGCATGCAAATCAAGCGTGATGACGCGCGACGCCCCGGCCGTCTCGAGCAAGTTGGCGACCAGCTTCGCTGTAATCGGTTCGCGCGAACGCGCTTTCCGGTCTTGACGGGCATAGCCGTAATACGGCATCACGATATTGATCGTGCGGGCCGAGGCGCGCTTTAACGCGTCGATCATGATAAGCAGCTCCATCAAATGCTCATTGACCGGCACGCTCGTCGATTGAATGACGAACACATCGTCGCCGCGGATGCTTTCTTCAATGTTGATTTGAATTTCCCCGTCGCTGAAACGGGAAACGGAACATTTGCCGAGCTCGATTCCCATGACTTCTGCAATTTCCTTCGCCAACTTCATGTTCGAGTTCAGAGCGAACAATTTTAATTGATGCTGACAGTCAGACATGATAGACCTCCGCTAAGATTTTTTCTTGCCTGGCAGGCGATCAACATAATGTTCTTTATTGACTTGCCGGGCGCGGGCAATGGCAAGTGCGCGGCCGGGAACGTCGTCTGTAATCGTCGATCCCGCGGCGACGTAAGCGCCTTGACCGACCGTAACAGGGGCGATCAAATTGACGTTGCAACCGATAAACGCCCCGTCTTCGATTTTGGTCATATGCTTATTCACGCCGTCGTAGTTGACCGTAATCGACCCGCAGCCAAGATTGACATCGGCGCCGACTTCAGCATCGCCGATATAACTCAAGTGCGACGCCTTGCTTCCTTTGCCAAACGTCGATTTTTTCACCTCGACGAAATTGCCGATCCGCACCTCATCGTCGATTTTTGACAGCGGACGAATATGGGCGAACGGGCCGATCGTCACATCCGAACCAATCTCGCTGTCATGGGCGACCGAATGGCGAATCGATGTGCGATGGCCGATATAGCAATTTTTAATTTCCGAATTGGGCCCAATGACGCAATCCTCACCGATCACTGTCTCGCCTTCAATCACCGTGCCGGGGTAAATGACTGTGTCACGCCCGATCACCGCCTCGGCGGAAATATAAGTGGAAGCCGGATCGATGATCGTGACTCCGTTTTTCATATGTTGACGGCAAATGCGAGCACGCATGATCCGCTCCGCTTCAGCGAGAGCGATGCGGTCGTTTACACCGATCGTTTCTTCAAACGACGGCGCCTGATAGGCGGATACAACGCCGCCGTCCGCTTTGATAATTTCAATCACATCCGTTAAATAATATTCGCCTTGAGCGTTTTGATTCGTCACCTTTGTAAGCGCTTGAAACAGTGTCTCATTGTCAAAACAGTACGTTCCTGTGTTAATCTCGCGGATGTTCCGCTCTTGCTCGCTCGCATCTTTATGTTCGACAATTTTCTCGACATGGCCAGCCTCGTTGCGGACAATGCGGCCATATCCGGACGGATCATCAGCGATGGCCGTCAACACGGTCGCCTTCGCCTTGGCGGCCATATGATGCTCGATGAGCATCTCCATCGTCTCAGCGGTGATGAGCGGCGTATCCCCACAGACGACAATCGTCACTCCTTCAAGACCGCGCAAATGCGGAGCCGCCTGCATGACTGCATGCGCCGTCCCGAGTTGCTCCTCCTGCAGGGCATATTCACACTGGGAGCCGAGCTGTTCTTTCACTTGTTCCGCTCCAAATCCCACTACCGCAATCGCTTTTTCCACCCCAAGCTTTGACACTTGGTCGATGACGTGCTGAACCATTGGCTTGCCGCAAATGGGATGAAGCACTTTATACCGCTTCGATTTCATCCTCGTCCCTTGTCCGGCCGCCAAAATGACCGCATATCGTTTCATGTGAAAGGCCTCCAATTACCCTTTTATCCATAATTGAATATATATGAATCAGTGGCACTTTTCAAGGAAACAATACGGCTTTCAAAAAAATAGAGAGCTTGGTGAATTTCACCTAAGCTCCCTTTCATATGTTTACGAAGCGCCAGCTTCTTCAAGTTCTTCTTCCAACTTCCCGAGGCGGTGATATTCAGCGAGGATCGCCTCCTGGATTTTCCCGCGCGTGGCGGAATTGATCGGATGAGCGATATCACGGAACTCCCCATCTGGTGTGCGCTTGCTCGGCATCGCGACAAACAGCCCATTGTTTCCGTCGATGACGCGGATGTCATGGACGACGAACTCGTTGTCCAACGTAATGGAGGCGATCGCTTTCATCCGTCCTTCGGTATTGACGCGGCGTAATCTTACGTCTGTCACTTCCATTTTGCTCACCACCTTTTCCCCTATATGAGACTCGATGTAATGAATTCCACGTGTTCGAGTCATTTCCTTCTTTTTTCGAAAAATTTTTTATAAATTTTTATGTAGGGAAAAAGTGGGGCTAATCATTACGGAACGAGGGCAACGACTTCAATTTCGACAAGGACATCTTTCGGCAGCCGGGCTACTTCCACGCATGAGCGCGCCGGCTTATGGTTCGGGAAGTATTGGCTGTACACTTCATTCATGGCCGCGAAATCATCCATATTTTTCAGAAATACGGTCGTTTTCACCACTGTATCGAGCGAAGCGCCGGCCGCTTCCAATACGGCCTTCAAGTTTTGGAACACTTGATGCGTCTGCGCTTGAATGTCGCCTTTCACCAATTCCCCTTCTGGAGTGAGCGGGATTTGCCCCGAGCTGTAAAACATGTTGTTGACGATGATCCCTTGCGAATATGGGCCGATCGCTTGCGGCGCCTTCGTTGTCTCTACTTTTCTCATGAGCCAGTCTCCTTTCTTGATTTTTATGTCAAGCAGCGAGTGCTATAAAAACGCTTTGTAATTGCCTTCTTTGACAGCGATCCGCTTTTCTTTTACGTCGACCTCGGACAGTTTGACGAGTGAAATGTATTCGTCGACCAACCGTTCTTTCGCCTCCTCCGACTCGACGAGCACGCCAATGCCGGAGACATTGCCGTTAAACTCCTGCAGCAAACTGATCATGCCGTTGATTGTACCCCCCGCCTTCATAAAATCGTCGACGATGAGCACATTGGCTCCTTCCGCTAAGCTGCGCTTCGATAGGACCATCGTTTGGATGCGTTTGGACGAGCCGGATACGTAATTGATGCTCACCATCGGTCCTTCTGTCACTTTATTGTCATGGCGGACGATGACAACGGGCACATACAAAAAGTTGGCGATGGCATACGCGAACGGAATCCCATTGGTGGCGATCGTCATGACGACATCCACCGGACGGTCGGCAAACATCGACGCATAAAGGCGGCCGATTTTGTTCATAATACGGGGATCGCCAAGAATGTCGGTCATATACAAATATCCGCCGGGAAGAAGCCGATCCGGACGCGACAGTTGTTCACACAAATACGCAACCACTTCTTCCGCTTCCTCAGCAGCCATTTTTGGAATGTATTGCACGCCGCCGGCAGCGCCGGGCAGCGTCCGAACGGTTCCGATTCCTTGCTGCTCGAACGTCTGCTTAATGATGGCCAAATCTTCGCTGATCGACGATTTGGCCGATTCGTACCGCTCGGCAAAAAATGTAAGCGGAATGAGCTGATGTGGCCGTTCAAGAAGATAATGCGTCATATCAACTAAACGGCCGCTTCGCCTTAGCTTCATAGCCGACCTCCTGAAACCGAATATTATAAATATATTTTAACAAAAATGTACGTGTTTAATCAAGAGAATGTCGTTCTCCTAACATTCTCACCGCAAACACTTGGTCACAAAAGCCGCGCAACCCATTGTATACCCGCTGCATTCTCGAATCGTGCTCGATCAGTCCAAACACGGTCGGCCCGCTGCCGCTCATCAGCACCGCATCAGCGCCAAACCGCTTCATTTGTTCTTTAATATGCGCGACTTCCGGATATTTTTTCAACGTCACTTCCTCAAGAACATTGCCGACCAACCGGCAGATCGCCGCATAATCTTGCCGCTCGATCGCTCTCACCATCGCATCGACGTCTGGATGGCTGACACGCTCAAGTTCCAAGTTTCGGTACACTTCCGCCGTCGATACACCGATCGGGGGCTTGGCCAGCACAACCCAGCACGGCGGCGGTGAAGGGATCGGAGTGATGATTTCCCCGCGCCCCGTCGCCAAGGCGGTTCCGCCGTAGACGCAAAAAGCGACATCTGATCCGATTTTCGCCCCGAGCTCTGCCAGTTCATCGAGCGTCAATCCGAGTTGCCAAAGCTTGTTCAACCCGCGCAGCGTCGCCGCCGCATCGCTGCTTCCTCCCGCCAATCCGGCGGCCACCGGAATATGCTTCGTAATCGAAATGGCCACCCCTTGGCGGATCGAAAACGTCTCTTTAAGAAGCTTCGCCGCCTGATACGCCAAGTTGCGGCAATCATCGGGCACAAAGCGGTTTTGCGAAACGATGCGGATCGCATCTTCCTCCGGCAACGCGACAAGCTCAATGCGATCGGCCAAATCGATCGTCGTCATCACCATTTTCACTTCATGGTAACCATCCGGGCGCTTATAAAGAACGTCGAGTGACAAATTGATTTTCGCCGGCGCTTTTATCGACAACCTCACTCATCCTCACCTACTTCCACGCGCAATCATGAATAAGCGGATCGGCATCCATCGGCTGCTTTCCGTCTCCGCCGTCTTTGCCCCGTCTCATCCGCCTTTCTTTCGTCAACCCATTTTATCATATTACCATGTTCTGGCGACGACGCCAAACAATATATGTATGCAAAAAAAGGGCGCCCCGTTCGCGGGACACCCTCGCCGCAACACGCCCCGCTGCCGGCGCTATTCCGTTGTTCCGGCCAGCTGCCGCTCCGCCCGTTCAATCGCCAATCTGACCATGTTTCCTGCGTCTTTCGCGCGGATGGCGCCCCACCCCTCACGTTGCACGACATCGTAAAAGCCCAACTCTTTCGCCAGCTCTTCTTTCAAGCGTTGCGACATAATCCCGCGGCGTCGACCCAATGTCAGCAACCCCTTTCCATGTTCATTGGCGCTATGGCATGAAACGTTTGGCAACCCGCCGGCGCATCAACAAGCCGGCTTTGCATTTGGCCGGGCAAAAGGCGGCTGCGGCAGTTTTAGTATGAAATAAAGGGGGCGGTTTTATCATATATAAGTTGCAATTTTGTTTTACATGGCATTGTTCGCTCTTCTTGTCACCGTGCCAGCTTGTTAGGTGATAAAGTAAAGACGGGACATGGAGGTCGGAAATTCTTTATTACAACCTATATAGTTCCGAAAGAAAACTCCCGCTTCAAGCAAAGCGAAGTGGGAGTCGTTCACGTCACCTATTTATGACAAAACAAAAAACAAAAAGCAAAAAAGCAGCAAACAAATCTGTCTACTGCCCCCCTGCTTGCTCATCATCCCAAAACGTCAACTTTACCGTCTCTGTCAATACGTCGGCGTAGCTGAACGATACGCGTTCAAACGAATTCTCTTTTTGATCCAGCTCAATGACAAATACGGATGGATATGTTTCCGCCAAAATACCACAACGCTCAATCATTTTTCTGCGTCCGCCGTTGGCCCGCAGCGTCAACCGTTTCCCGATATTGGAATCCAGCGTTTTTTTAATATCGGATAAAGTCTTTGGCATTCATCATCCACCTCACTATTTGTAATTATAACAAAGATGATGTCTAAAGTCAAAAAATAAAAATTATATCAGGGCATTTTTATTTCTGTCAATGTATATTTTTCTACAATATCCTTCTTTTTATGTGTGATGTGGAACTTTTTTGTAAAAAAATGCGACGGACGTATAGAAAAAACCGCCCATCAACTGCGGCGGTTTTCCTCTCGATCCTCAATGAGGCGAAACGGCATCCCGGTGCGGAGCACGCCTTTCGTTTCCACCCCACCAAGCCCCTTTTCCCCGGTTAACGTGTTGCGCAACACATCCCATACGTCGACCGTTTCGGTGAACGGGGTGAAGCTGAGGCGCGAAACGATATAGACGGGGTCCAGAGCATGAATGTTCACCCGCGCTGGTGAACTGGCAAAATTCGCCCCAGCGCGGATGAGCGACTCAAAGTGCGACTGGCAGGCGCCGGCGAAAATGATCAGTTGGTCCAAATGGGGCACTTTTTTGCGCGCCTCTTTCACCGTTTGCACAAAATGGCGCGAATGGCGGTACGCTTTTAACTCATGCACCTTTCCTTTTGACTTCGAATACGAATCATGCCCGGTGATGACTAAAATATCAGGGCGAAACTGCTCGATCCAGTAGCCAACTTTTTCCGGCATTTCGCTTTCCTCGCAGTAAATGCCGTGCACCGGCACGCCGATCCGCTCATACAAATCCATACATTTGCGCAAATATAACGGGTCGCCATCCAAATGGAGGACGCGCCCCGGAATTTGAAAAAAATCTTTCTCCACCCGGTATCCGCCGGTCGCCCGATATTCGACTTTTTGCTTGATCGCCTGATAATCTTGGCGAAAAAGCCGATACGATTGTTCGATCAGCTCGATTTCCCGCTTTTTCCGTTCCTGTTGCTCCTGCTCATCGATGACGACTAAATCGCTGCACGGAGCGTCCGCGACGAGGCGCACATCTTCACCATA
This sequence comes from [Bacillus] caldolyticus, assembly GCF_003595605.1. Classification (NCBI taxonomy): domain Bacteria; kingdom Bacillati; phylum Bacillota; class Bacilli; order Caryophanales; family Anoxybacillaceae; genus Geobacillus; species [Bacillus] caldolyticus. The sequence continues at coordinate 1,976,153 of NZ_CP025074.1, forward strand.
CAAAATCGCTTCCCACTCGCCGTTTTTTTCTTTCATATCAATCACTCGGAACAATAAATCACATTGGTAAGACTTGCGGGCGACAATATCGCCGATTTTAATGACGTCCATCACCGCTCACTCCATTGCATAATCGTTGTCATCCATACGATATGCACGTGCGGACAATAGGTGATAGACGCCTGTTTGGACGGCTTTGGTTGACGAAAAGACCGCTGCCCCCCAGAGGAGCGCTTTCTTTACGACTCCTTCATTTGCCGAAAAGCGGTGCCAACGCGTTGCTTAATGAAGCAAACTCAGCGATGTCAAGCGTCTCTCCGCGTCGGCGCGGGTCAATGCCCAAAGCAACGAGCACTCGTTCAATTTGCTCTTTGTTCTCTTTTCCTCCCGGCAAATTGTTTGTTAAGTTGTTGAACAGCGTTTTGCGGCGCTGGGCGAAGCTTGCCCGCACCACTTGGAAAAACACGCCCTCATCGTCGACAACAACAGGCGGATGCTGCCGCTTTACGAGCCGGATGACAGCAGAATCAACGTTCGGCTGCGGCATAAAGACGGTGCGCGGCACCGTCATGATGACTTCCGCTTCGGTATAATACTGCACAGCGATCGTCAGCGAGCCGTAATCTTTCGTCCCTGGCTTAGCGGCAAGACGGTCGGCGACTTCTTTTTGCAGCATGACGACCATGCCGCGGATCGGCAACCGCTCGGTAAGCAGCTTCATAATGATCGGTGTCGTCACATAATAAGGTAAGTTGGCGACGACCATCCGGTCGCTTACATCAGCCAATTCCTCGGCGATGACGGCATGCAAGTCGGCCTTTAATACATCTTGGTGAAAGATGCGCACATTGTCATAAGGAGACAGCGTGTCGGCCAAAATGGGCAACAGTCGGCCGTCGATTTCGAAAGCGACGACTTTTTTCGCCCGCCGCGCCAATTGTTCCGTCAACGCTCCGATGCCTGGTCCGATTTCAATCGCTCCTGTATCAGGGGAGATGTCGGCAACATCCACGATTTTCCGCAAAATGTTCGCATCGATCAAAAAGTTTTGCCCAAGGCTCTTTTTAAACGAAAAGCCATATCGCTCCAAAATTTCTTTCGTCCGCCCCGGTGTTGCAATATCTTTATACATCGTCCGCCTCCTCCTGCATCACGTGCGCTAACGCGGCATAAAAAGCATCACGGGAAATGCGGAACACTTGCAGCCGCTTATGAAACTGCCGACCGTTCGCATAGCCGATTTTCAGCTCCTCGCCAAGACGCTGCCGCCGCCGGCGCGCCATCGCGCCGCCGATCAACCCAGCCTCGATCAGTTCAGCAAACGTAATTTCTTCCTTCCAATCCGACGCCTCTTCATACACGTTGGCGAGCGCCCGACGGATTTCGTCAGGGGACGCGTGCTCAACCCCGATGCCCTTGCCGTTTTTCGCTTTGGCCGCCTCGCGCGGCAAAAAGGCATGCTTGCACCCCGGCACCTGTTCGGCAATCGTGCGGCGAATTTTTTCGCCGGGAAAATCGGGATCGGTAAAAATGATCACGCCGCGGCGCTCTTTCGCCAGCTTGATCCGCTCAATGACATCCGCGCCCACTGCTGCTCCGTTTGTCTCGATTGTATCGGCATCGACGGCGCGCCGGATCGCCGCCGTATCATCTTTTCCTTCCACAACGATCACTTCTTTGATCTTCATCCTCCCATTGCAGAAACAACGGAATCGTCCCTTTTTCCTATTTCTGCAATGCCTCCTTTCCGGTAAAATCAAAAGTAAGGCGAATCATCGCCGAAAGCCGCTTCATTCCCTTATTATTTTTTGAATTTCGCTGAAACTTTTTTTCCGTTTGCATCGTCTAATTTAGCAGAAGCGGCGCGCATTGTCGCGGCACAATGCCATTATAGCGAAAAAAAGCAGAGGGAAAAAACCCTCCGCTTCGTTCTCCCATCGCATCTCTATGGCAATACCCGTATTTTCACGCGCTTTCTGCCCCAACGAAACGCATCCGACCGTTCCGGGAAAAACACATCAATTTTATATCCGCGGATGCCTGAGCCGGTGTCAGCGGCAATGGCATATCCGTATCCTTCCACATACACTCTCGACCCAAGGGGGATGATGGACGGGTCGACCGCAATCACTTTAGCGGAAGGATTTTTGCGCAAGTTGATGCCCGTGCTTGTTATGCCTGAACAGCCTGCACAATAGGCAGTGTAGGCGGTGGCGGTGACGTAAAATTCCTTCGCGGCATGGTCCGAGCCGCGCGAGGACGGGCGGTCGGGCGCGGCAGCTTGGCGCACCGTTTTCGTGCCGATGGCGACAATGCGCGCCTTGCTTTCTTTTAGCGTTTTCACAGCGATTAGTTTGCGCGCCGTTTCTTTGCCGTTTTCCAATGTCACCTCATACGTTTTTTGAACCATCCCTTTTTCTCCAGGCTGAATGACGCGCCGCTCTCCTTTCGGCAATGAGTCATCCCGTTTTGTCACCACGGCAAAGTCGACGGGTTCTTCCACTACATCGGTGACTTTTTTTACTCGGATCACGCGAATGGTCATCTGTTCTTTGACCGTTTCATGCAAGGAGGGCTCTATCCGATCGAGTTGACCTAGCTGAATCCCTTGCTGCTTCAAAAAGTCAGCGACCGTAGTCGAAGTTGTCCATACCTGCTGTTGTTTACCGCCGACATTGACGTGGACTGGAAACGCCTTTTCAACGCCGATGTCCATGCCTTTTTGAATTTTCGCCGAAAGCGCCGGCGCCACTTTGTCATACGCCCCGACCGCCACGTGCTGCGAACGGAGCAGCTCCGCGACCGTATCGGCTGTCGTCCATATCTTTTTCTTTTTTCCATTGACTGTCAGCGTCACTTCTTTGCTTGCTTCCCAAACAATATGGAGATCGTCGGTGATCGGCGAATGCAAGGACGGATAAACATAATCTTCTTTGCGCGGCTGAATGTTTTGCTCCGCAAGCAGCTCTTTCACCGTTTTCGCATGAGTGCGAATTTCTTGTTTGTTTCCGTTTTTGATCAGCGTCACATCGTCTTTGGCCATCTCATATCCAGCAACCCCTGTCGTCGCGGAGATGGCGAGAAACCCGCCCGCTGTGACGGTCACGTTTTTCCTCCATAAGTCCAGCCATTTCCTCCCATTCGGCAACATCAGATGAACGCCTCCTTTTTCTACGGAATTCCCCTCTCCCTTTAACATGTACGCACGAGCATACTCTATTATGCAGAAAATTCAGTGAAAAAGGAAGGAAGACTTGTCGACACGCGGTTGGCTCATATCGGCTGAATTTGTAGAATTTTATCGTCTTCGCCGCACCTTCGACAAGCTTCCCCGCTGTTCGACGCCTAATTTTAGCGGTCGATGGCGAACAATTTTTTGGCATTTTCCGCCGTTGTTTCCGCTACTTCGGCAAAAGAAATGTTTTTGATCTGTGCGATCGCTTCGGCAACGTATTTGACATAGCTCGGCTCGTTTCGTTTGCCGCGGAAAGGGTGAGGCGTTAAATATGGACAGTCGGTTTCGATCAATAAATGGCTGAGTGGAATCTCCTTCGCCACTTCCTTCGGTTTTTTCGCATTTTTAAACGTGACCGGTCCGCCAAGGGAAATGAGAAAATTCATGTCCATGCACTGTTTGGCCACCTCGACGCTGCCGCTGAAACAATGCATAATCCCGCCGATTTCGGCGGCGTTTTCCTCTTGCAAAATTTTTAAAATATCTGCCGTCGCCTCACGGTTATGAATAATGATCGGCAACTTCACCTTTTTAGCCAGCCGGATTTGCTGCCGGAACACCTCTTGTTGCACGTCTTTCGGCGATTTATCCCAATGGTAGTCAAGCCCCATCTCGCCGAGCGCCACGACTTTCGGGTGAGCGGCGAGCTGTTCAATCATCTGCAAATCATCGTCCGTCATCTCGATCGCATCAACCGGATGCCAGCCAACCGCCGCATAAATAAACGGATACCGCTCGGCCAGCTCGATCGCCCGATCGATCGTCGGACGGTCAAACCCGACGACGACAATGTGTGAAACCCCTTCATCGCGGGCGCGTTCAATGACTTGTTCCAAATCTTCTTCGTATTGGACTGCATTCAAATGTGCGTGCGTATCAAACAGCATACGAATGCCCTCTTTTCCACCTTGATGTTAAGTGTAGCATAGAAATTGGTTACATACGTCACATTTCGTTAACATTTCCATTACAAAATAGCGACAAGGAGGTGTCAAGCGCAACACCCCCCTGCCAAGCAAACCGTTATTTGATTTTCGTTCCATTCGGCACGTGTTGATCAACCGTCGCCAGCGAAAATTCCCCGCCGCTGCCTCCGGCTAGAATCATGCCTTCCGACCATTCGCCGCGAAGCTTGGCTGGTTTTAAATTGGCGACGCAAATGACTTTTTTGCCGACGAGTTCTTCTGGTTTGTAAAACTCAGCAATGCCGGAGATCACTTGCCGCTTCTCGCCGCCAAGGTCAAGCTGAAGCTTCAACAGCTTATCGGCGTTTTTCATACGTTCCGCATGGATGACTTCAGCGACGCGCAAATCGACTTTGGCGAACTCGTCAATCGAAATTTCCGCCGCCTCCGCTGCTTTTTTTTCCTCTTTTACCGGTTCGGCGGCCGGTTTGCCCCCTTGCATATGCGCCTTAATGTACTCCACTTCCGCTTCGATGTCGAGGCGCGGGAAGAGCGGTTCTCCCTTTTGCACTTTTGTCCCTTCCGGAATGAGGCCGAAATCGTACAAGCTATCCCATTCTTTTAATGAATGATCCGTGATGCCGAGCTGAGCGAACATGCGCTCCGGCGTGCGCGTCAAAAACGGCTGGAGCAGCACTGCCGTATGGCGAAGCGATTCAGCCAAGTGGGTCATGACGGCGGCAAGCTCATCCCGTTTCTGTTCGTCTTTCGCCAATACCCATGGCTGCGTTTCATCGATATATTTGTTCGTCCGGCTAATCAACTGCCAAACAGCGGCGAGCGCGACGGAAAACTCCATTCCCTCCATCGCTTCTTCATATTGACGCACCACTTCGCGCGCCGTTTGCACCAACTCTTGGTCAAACGGTGTTTTCGGCCCGCGGTATGGCGGAATAACGCCGTCGAAATATTTCTCGATCATCGCCACGGTACGGTGCAACAAGTTGCCTAAGTCGTTGGCCAAGTCATAGTTGATGCGCTCAATAAATCCTTCCGGCGTAAACACGCCATCAGCGCCGAACGGCACTTCCCGCAGCAAATAATAGCGGAGCGCATCAAGCCCATACCGGTCGATGAGCGTCACTGGGTCGACGACATTGCCTTTCGATTTGGACATTTTTCCATCCTTCATCAGCAACCAGCCATGGCCGAATACTTTTTTCGGCAACGGCAAGCCGAGCGCCATCAATATAATCGGCCAATAAATCGTATGGAAACGGACGATTTCTTTGCCGACCAAATGGACGTCCGCCGGCCAATATTTGCGGAACTTTTCATCGTTGTCCGTGCCGTAGCCGAGCGCTGTGATATAGTTGGCAAGCGCGTCGATCCAGACATAGATGACATGCTTCGGATTGCCTGGCACTTTAATGCCCCAATCGAACGTCGTCCGGGACACAGCCAAATCCTCAAGCCCCGGCTTAATGAAGTTGTTGATCATCTCATTTTTCCGCGATTCCGGTTGGATAAAATCGGGATTTTCTTCGTAATATTGCAACAAGCGGTCGACATATTTGCTCATCCGGAAGAAATAGGACTCTTCTTTCACTTTCTCAACAGGCCGGCCGCAGTCCGGACAGTTGCCGTCCACAAGCTGCCGCTCAGTGTAAAACGATTCGCACGGCGTACAATACCAGCCTTCATATTCGCCCAAATAAATATCGCCTTGTTCGACAAGACGGGTGAAAATTTGTTCGACGACTTTTTTATGCCGCTCCTGCGTTGTGCGAATAAAATCGTCGTAGGAAATGTCGAGCTTCTTCCATAGCTCCTGAATGCCAGCGACGATCTCATCGACGTATTGCTGCGGCGTTACTCCTTTTTCTTCCGCCTTGCGCTGAATTTTTTGCCCATGCTCATCGGTGCCGGTCAAATACATGACATCGTAGCCGCGCATCCGTTTATAGCGAGCCATGGCGTCCCCCGCCACCGTTGTGTAAGCATGACCGATATGCAGGCGGTCGCTCGGGTAATAAATCGGCGTCGTCAAATAAAACGTTTTTTTCTCCATCGGTTAGGCCCTCCCTCGTACTGTTGAGCACAAAAGCCCCCGTCCGGCGACGAGAGCGGCGTTACTTCTATTTTACATAATTTTTTCATTCTACAAAAACATCTATTTCTCGTGGGCTGAAAAAATATACCCAAACCGGCAAAAATACGGCCGCGTTTTCAACCATCGCTGCGAATTTGTTATACAAGGATAGAGTTTAGATGGGCAAATTCATTCGTTTTCTCCTTTCTTTCTAAACAAACTTTTTTTTGAAATAACAATATACATTTTTTTTAAATTTTACATATTAAAGGATTGACGCTTAATGGAAACACTGATATGATTAGGTTGTAGGAAATTTGTCGAATATTGACGAATAAACGACAAAAAACTTTTTTGCGGAGAGGAGAATCGACGATGAAATCGACAGGGATCGTGCGTAAAGTCGATGAGTTAGGCCGCGTCGTCATTCCAATTGAGCTGCGACGTACGTTGGATATTAACGAAAAAGATGCGTTGGAAATTTATGTTGACGATGACCGCATCATTTTGAAAAAGTATAAGCCGAACATGACGTGTGTCGTCACCGGCGAAGTGTCGGACGACAACTTCAAACTGGCCGGCGGCAAAATCATTTTAAGCCGCGAAGGCGCGGAAATTTTGCTGCAGGAGATCCAACAGCATCTAGAAGCAGCAACAGACAAAGAAAAAGAATAAAAAAGTTTCTCTGGCTTCAGAGAAACTCTTTTTTTTCTTCTTCTTGCTGTTGATGATACTGCCGATAAACGTCGCGTTTCGACATATTTCGATCACTGGCCGCCTGTTTCACCGCCTCCTTGACGGAAAGGCTGTGCTCGCGAATATAATAATCGACATGTTCGACAAGCGAAAGCGGCTGCCACCATTCCTCTCCCTCTTGCTCTTGTTTCTTCCCGTCTCGCGCCCCTTCGACAATGAGGCAAAATTCGCCCCGGATGTCATGTTCTTCCGCCCAGGCGACCGCATCGCTTAAATCGCCGCGGATGAACTCCTCAAACCGTTTCGTCAACTCGCGGCCAAGAGCGATGCGCCGATTGCCGAATATATCATACATAAGAGCGAGCGTTTCTTTCAAGCGGTGGGGCGCCTCATAAAAAATTAACGTCTCCGCCGCTGTTTTTAATGACAGCAGTTGCTCTTTTTTCTCTTTTTTCGCCCGTTTCAAAAAGCCGACAAACAAAAAGCGGTCCGTGGGCAGCCCGGAGGCGACAAGCGCTGTCAATGCCGCGTTCGCTCCAGGAAGAGGGACGACGCGGCAGCGCTCGGCAAGCGCCGCAGCAATAAGCTCATAGCCCGGATCGGAAATGCCGGGCATCCCGGCGTCGCTCACCAATGCCACCGTTTTTCCTTCCTTCAGCCATTCGACAAGCTGCCGGCCGCTCGCGTATTTATTATGCTCATGGTAGCTGACGAGCGGCGTATGAATGCCGAAATGAGCGAGCAGCTTTTTCGTCTGCCTTGTGTCCTCGGCGGCGATGACATCAGCTTCCTGAAGCGTCCTAACCGCACGAAACGTCATATCCTCCAAATTGCCGATCGGCGTCGGCACGATGTACAGCGTCCCTTGCTCCGTTTGTTCGGTAAAACTTTTTTGCTGCCAAAGCATCCTTGTTCCGCCCCTTTAAGATGAAATAATGCCATATAAGATCCGCTTCGTCTCCTCGGTATATTCGTTATTCTCATCATACACGACAAGCGGAGGCAACACTTTTAAGTCCGGGCTTGCATCTTTTGTCCCTTCAATTAAAATCATGTTCGCCTCTTTGCCCTCTTTCGGGTACACAAAGCGGAGCCGTTTCGGCTCAAGACGGTATTGGCGCATGAGCGTCACAAGATCAAGCAGCCGCCCGGGCCGGTGGACGAACGCCGCCTTCCCTCCTTGCTTCAACAGCTGGCTGCTGACTCGAATCACATCCTCTAGGGTGCAATAAATTTCATGGCGGGCGATGGCGATATGTTCATTTTTGCTCAGTTCGTCTTTGCCGACTGCCGGAAAATACGGGGGGTTGCACGTGACGACATCGTACCGGCTGTAACCGATCCGTTGCGGCGCTTCTTTAATGTCGCCGTGTATGATCTCGATTTGTCCTTCAAGCCCGTTGTATTGCACGCTTCGCCTCGCCATGTCGCAAAGCCGTTCTTGAATTTCGATGCCGATGATCGTCCCTTTTGTTCGCCGGCTCAACAAGAGGGGAATCACCCCGTTGCCCGTGCACAAATCAACAATCTGCCCCTTTTGAATCGGCATATAGGCAAAATGAGCAAGGAGCACGGCATCAAGGGAAAACGAAAATACAGATGGACTTTGAATGATGCGGAGCTCTTCGTTAAACAAATAATCGAGCCGTTCATCCTCGTACAATTCCACCATGACGCACGATCCTCCATTGAAAAAAATAACCTTTCCGAAACGGAAAGGGTGGCGCTGCCTTTAGTTTTTGTTCAAAAACGACAAGCAAAACAAACAATCGCCCTCGGTGCGAATGCTTCCGTAATGGATGTGACAAATATGAAACCCTTCTTGGTAAAGGCGGGCTAAATTGTCATACCCTTCGCCAATGTCGATGAGTTTTTTGCCATGTTTGTCCCCTTTTCGTTTGCCTTCTTCCCATGCTTCTGACAATTGTTCAAGCCGACGGCGCAAATGAGCATTTTCGATTTGCAGCTGGTGATTCTCTTCTAACAGCTCCGTTACGCGCTGTTTCAGCTGTACCAGCTCGCGGTAAAAATAACTAAGTTGCTCTTCCATATTGGCCACTGATCGAAACACTTCTTTTTTATCTACTTTTTCCACTGGCCCCACCCCAAATTAATCTGCGACGCGAATGGACAACGTCCCGTTTTTCATCAGCTCATCGAGTGTATATTCGACGACCCGTCCGAATTCTGGAAGCTCGATTTGCAGCACCCGCTCTAAAATGTTCAAGCCGACGACTTTGCCGAAGCCGTGCGGTGTTTCGACATATTCCCCTAAATCCGGGAGTTGTTCTTTCGCCGTCTCATACTCTTCGTTTTCATATTTCAGGCAACACATCAGCCGGCCGCACAACCCGGAAATTTTCGTTGGATTGAGCGACAAGTTTTGATCTTTCGCCATTTTGATCGACACCGGTTCAAAATCGCCTAAAAACGTCGAACAACAAAGCATGCGGCCGCACGGCCCGATGCCACCAAGCATTTTCGCCTCGTCGCGCACCCCGATTTGCCGCAGCTCAATGCGCGTGCGGAAAATCGACGCTAAGTCCTTCACAAGTTCGCGGAAATCGACGCGCCCATCGGCAGTGAAATAAAAGATCACTTTATTGCGGTCAAACGTATATTCCACATCGACGAGCTTCATTTCCAGCCCGTGCTCCTCCACTTTGCGCAAGCAAATGTCATACGCCTCGCGCGCCGCCTTTTTGTTTTCTTCCACAACCCATTTATCTTTCTCATTCGCCACGCGGATCACTTTTTTGAGCGGCAACACGATGTCGTTTTCGTCGACTTGTTTATTGGCGATGACGACTTTTCCGTACTCAATGCCTCGGACCGTCTCGACAATGACGAATTCGCCGACGGGAATAACGGCATCGCCAGGGTCAAAATAATAAATTTTCCCTGCTTTTTTAAAACGGACGCCGACTACCGTATACAACGGCTCTCCCTCCTTTACCGCTTTAATTGAAGAACGAGCTGCTCAACAAGCAACGCTGTGCTCATATTTGTTGTATTTAAACGCGTTTTCGCTTGTAAAATCGCTTCCATGCCAGCCAAAATCCGCCGCTGCGGGCAAGCAAGCGCCCATCGTTGCAGGCGGCCCAGCTGATCGCGGTATAACACGCCGTCCATCTGCCCGGCTTGAATATGCAATAAATCGCGGTATAAATATAAAAGCAAATCAAGTCCAAGGTCAAGCTGATGGTTTTCCAAAAAATGCGGAAACAAGCGGTCGTGGATGAAAAACAAAAGCTGCAGCTCCGGCTTGCCCAGCATCTCATACCATTGTAGCACTAATGTTCGCGCCTCGGCAAACCAACTATCTTGGGCAAGCGCCAGTGCTTCCTCGAAGCTGTTTGTCAAATGGGCAGCCAACAGCGCCAACGGCAACGGCACGTGCTCCTCGACAAGTCCCTGAGCGAGCTCTGCCGGCGGCAACGGCCGGAACGAAAGCACTTGACAGCGGGAAACGATCGTCCCTAGCAGGCGGTGGTATTGCTCAGTCAGCAATACCGCCACCGTCCCCGGATGCGGCTCTTCCAAAAATTTCAGAAGGCTGTTGGCAGCGCTTGTCGTCATTTGATCGGCGTGCTCAACGATGTACATTTTTTTATCCGACTCGACCGCTGTTTTCGAGAACTCTTGCTGCAGCCATTCGATTTGTTCCTTTTTGATTGATCCTCCGTCTGGGCTGATCACCCGGACGTCAGGGTGGTTGCCGGAGTCGATGCGCCGGCAGTTGCGGCACTCCAGACACGGGGAAACTCCGATTGGGGACAGACAAAACAAACGTTTCGCCAACAACAAACTGGCCGCTTTTTTGCCCGTCCCCCGCTGCCCCTCAAACAAGTACGCATGAGAAATCCGCCCTTTTTCCAAGCCGCTTTGCAGCATTTTCGCCACCACCGGCTGGCGTTTCGCTAGCTGTTCCCATCGCATCGCCATCACTCTTCCTTGATTTCTTATTTCTATTCTATCATGTCCACTAGGAATCATCACGGTCGGATTCATGGAAATGGCGCTGTCATCTTCCTTTCAAACGGGAAAGCACCGCGGCCGTTGTTTCAGCGAATACATCATCAAGCGGGCGGTTCGCGTCGATGACGACAATGCGGTCGGCAAACCGTCTGGCGAGTTCCCGATACCCTTCTCGCACCTTCTCATGAAAAGACAACGTTTCAAGGTCAAGCCGATTCACTTCCCGGCTGCGGTTTCGTCGGATTCGTTCAAGCCCAATTTGCGGATCGATATCAAAATAAATCGTCAGCGACGGCATATACCCATCAATAGCGAACTCATTAATTTTCCATACTTCCTCAATGCCAAGCCCGCGGGCAAATCCCTGGTAGGCGAGGGAACTGTCAACAAACCGGTCGCAAAGGACGACGCACCCAGCCTCAAGCGCCGGCACGATTTTCTCAAGCAAATGCTGCCGGCGCGCCGCCGCATACAAAAGCGCCTCCGTCCGCCCGTCCATTTCCGTATAATCACGGTTTAAAATGATTGAGCGAATCGCCTCGGCAATGCGCACCCCGCCCGGTTCCCTCGTCGCCACGACGTCAATCCCCCGCTCACGCAACAACGACTCCAATTTGCTGATCATCGTCGTTTTGCCGGCTCCTTCCGGTCCTTCAAACGAAAAAAAGCATCCGTTCATCACTCGCGGCATCCTTTCCATCCTTCCTATTCGTATACAACCAGCTGACCATCTTTCAGCCGGCTTCCGCCTTGTATGTGCGCCCGCTGACAAAGAAGCTGGCGGATCTGTTCAATATGGCCGCGGCCGATCCGTTCTCCGACCCACACGAGCGGCACCCCAGGCGGATATGGAATGACCGTTTCCGCCGCTATATGTCCTTCAGCTTCCTCGAGCGCCACAGCTTTTGTCCGCAAATGGCGCAGTTCATTATACGGGACTAAAACCGATAGCAGCGGTCCGAGAAAAGGCGAAGCGTCACACACCGGCGCCTCGCCATCTGGCAAATCGCGCCACGCTCGTTTGATTTTCTCCGCTGCTTCCTGAAGCCGCCCGGTTACCGCCAGCGGGCAAACGAAAAGCACGTTCATTCGATCAGCAAGCTCGACAAACACCCCTTCGCGCTCAAGCCAACGTTGCAGTTCATACCCGGTCAAGGAACAGCGCGTCTGCACCGTTACTTTCAGCGGGTCGGTCTGTACGCCAAAATGGCGGGAACAAACGACTGCCACCCCGTCAATATCGGCCAAGGCTGCTTTAAACTTCTCAATTTCTGCCACGATCGCCGCCGCATCGCTTTTTGAAAGCTGGGCGACATAACTCCGCGCCAAATCGAGCGACGCCATAATCGGGTAAGACGGGCTGCTTGACTGAAACAACTGCAAAAAATATTTCAACCGCTCAAGATCAACCCGCTCGCTGTTTACATGCAAAAACGCTCCCATCGTCATCGCCGGCAACGTTTTATGCGCCGACTGCACGACAACATCGGCGCCATAGCGAAGCGCCGATGTCGGAAAAGGGGGGCCGACAACGAAATGGGCGCCATGCGCCTCATCAACCAGCACCGGAATGCCATGTTCATGAACTAGACGGACGATTTCTGTCAAATCGGCGGCCATTCCATAATAATTTGGGTTCGTCAATACAACCGCAGCAACATCATCATGAAGCGCCAACGCCTCTTTGACCGCTTTAGGACGAATGTGCGAAGCGACACACACATCACGATCAAACTCGGGAGCAAGTAGAACAGGAGTGGCTTCCATGAGTTGCAATGCATGCATCACCGATTTATGGCAATTGCGTTGTACAATCACTTTCTTCCTCTTTCCATCACACACGGCGGCGATCATTGCCAAATTCCCTGCCGTCGAACCGTTCACAAGGAAAAACGTCTCCCTAACGCCATACAGCTCCGCCGCCAGCGCCTGCGCCTCGGCAATCACCGACTCAGGATGATGCAAGTCATCCAAGCCGGAAATTTCCGTCGCATCCAACGCCAACAGCGGCGCAAACATATCTCTCCCTCGTTTCGAAAACAAAGCGCCGTATTTATGTCCCGGCACGTGAAACGAAACCGGGCGGCGCGCCCAATGGTGCACGAGAGCGTCATATAAAGGAGTTTTCGTTTGATCCATCATCATCCTCTTTCCTTGCTGTCTGTCCCAGAACGGCCATCATCCGGGCAGACTGCTGAAATGCATGGGATATGCAGGAGAAACATCAAACATATAGTATCACAAACGCCCGAAAAAACGCACGAGTCGCATCAATCGCAAATAAAAACAGGCCCAAATGCAGGCCCTGATTACGAGTGAATTTTCGATGTAAACATTTTGCGCAGCTGCCGCACATAAAACGAGTAGTTCGGGTCGTCCGTATTCGTTTGCACAATCGCCCGGTTGCAGTCCAAACAAAGAAAATGGCCAAAAAGGAAAATCCCTTCCTTTTTTTCCTGTTCACAAACGATGCATACATGTTCGCGTTGATTCCGGTCTGCTATTGATGTCCTCACGCTCTCCACCTCCCATCCTCTATGTTTCCCACATTGCTAACATTCTATACTAGTAGATGAAAGGAAGAGAGACATTGAGCGGGTCCTTATCGTTTTTTCCTCAAAAAACGAAAACAGCCAATTGCACCAATGCAACTGGCTGCTCGTTTATTGCCTAGCAGCGACCTACTCTTGCAGGGGCGCTGGCCCCAACTACCATCGGCGCTGGAGGGCTTAACTTCCGTGTTCGGGATGGGAACGGGTGTTTCCCCTCCGCCATAGCCACTAGGCAATGATGATCATCTTGGACAGTAATTATTATATCCATCCTGTTGGATTTGTCAACAGGATGTTCATTCCCTCAAAACTAGATAACCGTTGGAAGAAGCCGCTCATAGGTCAAGCCCTCGATCGATTAGTATCCGTCAGCTCCACGTGTCGCCACGCTTCCACCTCGGACCTATCGACCTCGTCATCTTCGAGGGATCTTACCCGCCTAACGCGGTGGGAAATCTCATCTTGAGGGGGGCTTCACGCTTAGATGCTTTCAGCGCTTATCCCGTCCGCACATAGCTACCCAGCGGTGCCCCTGGCGGGACAACTGGTACACCAGCGGTGCGTCCATCCCGGTCCTCTCGTACTAAGGACAGCTCCTCTCAAATTTCCTCCGCCCGCGACGGATAGGGACCGAACTGTCTCACGACGTTCTGAACCCAGCTCGCGTACCGCTTTAATGGGCGAACAGCCCAACCCTTGGGACCGACTACAGCCCCAGGATGCGATGAGCCGACATCGAGGTGCCAAACCTCCCCGTCGATGTGGACTCTTGGGGGAGATCAGCCTGTTATCCCCGGGGTAGCTTTTATCCGTTGAGCGATGGCCCTTCCATGCGGAACCACCGGATCACTAAGCCCGACTTTCGTCCCTGCTCGACCTGTCCGTCTCGCAGTCAAGCTCCCTTGTGCCTTTGCACTCTCCGAATGATTTCCAACCATTCTGAGGGAACCTTTGGGCGCCTCCGTTACCTTTTGGGAGGCGACCGCCCCAGTCAAACTGCCCACCTGACACTGTCTCCCACCCCGCTAAGGGGTGCGGGTTAGAATTTCAATACCGCCAGGGTGGTATCCCACCGCCGCCTCCACCGAAGCTGGCGCTCCGGCTTCCCAGGCTCCCACCTATCCTGTACAAGCGATACCAAAATTCCATATCAGGCTGCAGTAAAGCTCCACGGGGTCTTTCCGTCCTGTCGCGGGTAACCTGCATCTTCACAGGTAGTATAATTTCACCGGGTCTCTCGTTGAGACAGCGCCCAAGTCGTTACACCTTTCGTGCGGGTCGGAACTTACCCGACAAGGAATTTCGCTACCTTAGGACCGTTATAGTTACGGCCGCCGTTTACTGGGGCTTCGGTTCGCACCTTCGCTTCCGCTAAGCGCTCCCCTTAACCTTCCAGCACCGGGCAGGTGTCAGCCCCTATACGTCGCCTTTCGGCTTCGCAGAGACCTGTGTTTTTGATAAACAGTCGCTTGGGCCTTTTCACTGCGGCTCTTCAGGGCTCTTCACCCCAAAGAGCACCCCTTCTCCCGAAGTTACGGGGTCATTTTGCCGAGTTCCTTAACGAGAGTTCTCCCGCGCGCCTTAGGATTCTCTCCTCGCCTACCTGTGTCGGTTTGCGGTACGGGCACCTCTTCCCTCGCTAGAGGCTTTTCTTGGCAGTGTGAAATCGGGGACTTCCGGATCACTCCGTCGCCGTCACCGCTTGGCCTTATGATCCGCGGATTTGCCTGCGGATCAGCCTCACGGCTTGGACAGGCTCTTCCAGCCGCCTGCTCGCCCTATCCTCCTGCGTCCCCCCATCGCTCAAACGGGAAGAAGGTGGTACAGGAATCTCAACCTGTTGTCCATCACCTACGCCTTTCGGCCTCGGCTTAGGTCCCGACTAACCCTGAGCGGACGAACCTTCCTCAGGAACCCTTAGGCTTTCGGCGCAGAGGATTCTCACCTCTGTTTTCGCTACTCATACCGGCATTCTCACTTCTAAGCGCTCCACCAGTCCTTCCGGTCTGGCTTCTCTGCCCTTAGAACGCTCCCCTACCGATGACCAACGGTCATCCCGCAGCTTCGGCGGCACGTTTAGCCCCGGTACATTTTCGGCGCAGAGTCACTCGACCAGTGAGCTATTACGCACTCTTTAAATGGTGGCTGCTTCTAAGCCAACATCCTGGTTGTCTTTGCAACTCCACATCCTTTTCCACTGAACGTGCACTTCGGGGCCTTAGCTGGCGGTCTGGGCTGTTCCCCTCTCGACCACGGATCTTATCACTCGCAGTCTGACTCCCGGGCATAAGTCATTGGCATTCGGAGTTTGACTGGGTTCGGTAACCCGGTTTGGGCCCCTAGCCCAATCAGTGCTCTACCTCCAAGACTCCTAAACCCGAGGCTAGCCCTAAAGCTATTTCGGGGAGAACCAGCTATCTCCAAGTTCGATTGGCATTTCACCCCTACCCACACCTCATCCCCGCACTTTTCAACGTGCGTGGGTTCGGGCCTCCAGCCGGTGTTACCCGGCCTTCACCCTGGACATGGGTAGATCACCTGGTTTCGGGTCGACGACGACGTACTCACACGCCCTGTTCAGACTCGCTTTCGCTGCGGCTCCGCCTCTCCGGCTTAACCTCGCACGCCATCGTCACTCGCCGGTTCATTCTACAAAAGGCACGCCATCACCCATCAACGGGCTCTGACTACTTGTAGGCACACGGTTTCAGGTTCTCTTTCACTCCCCTCCCGGGGTGCTTTTCACCTTTCCCTCACGGTACTGGTGCACTATCGGTCACTAGGGAGTATTTAGCCTTGGGAGATGGTCCTCCCTGCTTCCGACGGGATTCCTCGTGTCCCGCCGTACTCAGGATCCGCTCGGGAGGGAACGAAGTTTCGACTACAGGGCTCTCACCTTCTCTGGCCGGCCGTTCCAGACCGGTTCGTCTACCCCGTCCCTTTCTCACTCCCATCGTGAGCGGTCCTACAACCCCAAGAGGACTCGCCTCTTGGTTTGGGCTGTTCCCGTTTCGCTCGCCGCTACTCAGGGAATCGCGGTTGCTTTCTTCTCCTCCGGGTACTAAGATGTTTCAGTTCCCCGGGTGTGCCCTCCATGCCCTATGGATTCAGGCATGGATACTGCCCCATTACGGACAGTGGGTTCCCCCATTCGGACATCTCCGGATCAACGCTTGCTTACAGCTCCCCGAAGCGTTTCGGCGTTTGCCCCGTCCTTCATCGGCTCCTAGTGCCAAGGCATCCACCGTGCGCCCTTTCTAGCTTAACCTATTGCGCTCTCGGCTTCTTCCTTTGCTTTATCGGTTATCTAGTTTTCAAGGAACGAAGCTGCTGCCTTGAGTCTGCTTCTTTGCAGCTTTGCGCCGAGGAATCCATCTTCCTTGAACCTGCTGGAAGACGAAGGCGCAAAGTAGCTCCTTTGAATTCGCTTCTTCGCTGGTTTGCGTCGAGGAATTCAGCTTCTCCGAATCCGCTTGTAGACGCAGACGCAAAGCAACTACGTTGAAACCTCTTACCTTGATATGGTGGAGCCTATCGGGATCGAACCGATGACCTCCTGCTTGCAAAGCAGGCGCTCTCCCAGCTGAGCTAAGGCCCCATCCAATGGGCCTAAGTGGACTTGAACCACCGACCTCACGCTTATCAGGCGTGCGCTCTGACCAGCTGAGCTATAGGCCCATATACACATTGCAAGGAACGGTCAGTTCCCTCAAAACGAAACAAGGCTGCTGCCTTGAGTCAGCTTCTTTGCGGCCTTGCGCCGAGGAATCCAGCTCCGCTGAATCACTCGCAGACGCAGGCGCAAAACAACCGAGAGAATAACCAATTCCCTCAAAACCAAACAAAACAGCAAGCGTCATTATAATCAAACCATTCGATTTTGTCAATAACATCCTTAGAAAGGAGGTGATCCAGCCGCACCTTCCGGTACGGCTACCTTGTTACGACTTCACCCCAATCACTTGCCCCACCTTCGGCGGCTGGCTCCCGTAAGGGTTACCTCACCGACTTCGGGTGTTGCAAGCTCTCGTGGTGTGACGGGCGGTGTGTACAAGGCCCGGGAACGTATTCACCGCGGCATGCTGATCCGCGATTACTAGCGATTCCGGCTTCATGCAGGCGAGTTGCAGCCTGCAATCCGAACTGAGAGCGGCTTTTTGGGATTCGCTCCCCCTCGCGGGTTCGCAGCCCTTTGTACCGCCCATTGTAGCACGTGTGTAGCCCAGGTCATAAGGGGCATGATGATTTGACGTCATCCCCACCTTCCTCCGACTTGTCGCCGGCAGTCCCTCTAGAGTGCCCACCTTCGTGCTGGCAACTAGAGGCGAGGGTTGCGCTCGTTGCGGGACTTAACCCAACATCTCACGACACGAGCTGACGACAACCATGCACCACCTGTCACCCTGTCCCCCCGAAGGGGGAACGCCCAATCTCTTGGGTTGTCAGGGGATGTCAAGACCTGGTAAGGTTCTTCGCGTTGCTTCGAATTAAACCACATGCTCCACCGCTTGTGCGGGCCCCCGTCAATTCCTTTGAGTTTCAGCCTTGCGGCCGTACTCCCCAGGCGGAGTGCTTATCGCGTTAGCTGCAGCACTAAAGGGTGTGACCCCTCTAACACTTAGCACTCATCGTTTACGGCGTGGACTACCAGGGTATCTAATCCTGTTTGCTCCCCACGCTTTCGCGCCTCAGCGTCAGTTGCAGGCCAGAGAGCCGCCTTCGCCACTGGTGTTCCTCCACATCTCTACGCATTTCACCGCTACACGTGGAATTCCGCTCTCCTCTCCTGCACTCAAGTCCCCCAGTTTCCAATGACCCTCCACGGTTGAGCCGTGGGCTTTCACATCAGACTTAAGGAACCGCCTGCGCGCGCTTTACGCCCAATAATTCCGGACAACGCTCGCCCCCTACGTATTACCGCGGCTGCTGGCACGTAGTTAGCCGGGGCTTCCTCGTGAGGTACCGTCACCGCGCCGCCCTCTTCGAACGGCGCTCCTTCGTCCCTCACAACAGAGCTTTACGACCCGAAGGCCTTCTTCGCTCACGCGGCGTCGCTCCGTCAGGCTTTCGCCCATTGCGGAAGATTCCCTACTGCTGCCTCCCGTAGGAGTCTGGGCCGTGTCTCAGTCCCAGTGTGGCCGGTCACCCTCTCAGGCCGGCTACGCATCGTCGCCTTGGTGAGCCGTTACCTCACCAACTAGCTAATGCGCCGCGGGCCCATCCGCAAGTGACAGCCAAAGGCCGCCTTTCAACCAAAGACCATGCGGTCTTCGGTGTTATCCGGTATTAGCTCCGGTTTCCCGGAGTTATCCCGGTCTTGCGGGCAGGTTGCCCACGTGTTACTCACCCGTCCGCCGCTGACCAAACCAGAGCAAGCTCCGATTTGGTCCGCTCGACTTGCATGTATTAGGCACGCCGCCAGCGTTCGTCCTGAGCCAGGATCAAACTCTCCAAAGAAAGTTGATTGGCTTTTCGGATTGTCCAGCTTCGGCCCGCCGCCTCTCGGGGTCAAATAACCTTCGCCTTCGGGATTGTAAATCCCTGCAGGCGAAGAACATTTGCCCATCGCGGCGACCCGCGAGCCTCAGCTTTTCCGTATTGTCCAGCTTCGGCGCCTCGCTCTCTTCTGCCAAATCACCTTCCACCTCGGGGCGCAAGCACCCCTCGAGGTGAAGAACATTTGGCTTCGAGATCGCCAGGATGGCGATATTTCGCCGTTGCCCGCAGGACGGGGGCTGCCTTTAGGCGAAATTACGGCGCCTCCGCTTTTCTTATGACGCTTGCGTTTTGTTTAGTTTTCAAGGAACTTGTTTATCTTGCACACTTTTATCATTATACATATCATTTAATTTGCTGTCAACATATCTTTCATGAACAGCGACATTAGTTAATATAATGCATTATCATATAAAAGTCAATAACTTTTAAACAAAAAAATAAAAGGCATCTTGAATAATGATGCCTACAAAATATATCGGTCAATCACGATTAACGCTGCCGCTCCAGGGAGGCCAAGAAATCCGCAAACGATTGAGGTGACGAGGTTAATCGGAATATGGATGTTAAAATGCCCGCCGATGGCGTTGATGACAAACAGCGCGAGCGCCCCGACGATCAGGCGGATAGCAGCGTAGCCGATCAGGCGAAGCGCTTTGAGACGGGCGCCGACGATAAGCAAAACGGCGATAAGCGCTAGCAACACGGTAATGACGACTTTCGGCTCCAACGTTTGAACCCCCTTTTTGCACGCTTGTACTACCAACGTATGAGAAACAGGGGAAAAAAGAACAAAAAAATAAGGAAGTTAACGCACTTCCTTAAGTGTGATGCGGCGGTGCTTCGCTTCGCGGAGGAGGAAAAAATATTTGGCCTCAGCGAGTTGCAATGCGCTCAGCACCTCCGGAGACGGATCGACGCTTTTTTCGATGAGTTGTTTCTGCTCAAGCCATTCAGTTCTAGCCTTTTGTAGTTCAGCCATTAACTTCTCATCAAATTGTCTCTTTAGTTTCCCCTTTCGCCGCCATAACAAACCGATCCCCACCTTCTTTCTCTCTATAGCTCACGGCGCCCTTCCAACGCCTTTGATAACGTCACTTCGTCCGCATACTCCAAGTCGCCGCCGACCGGCAAGCCATGGGCGATGCGGGTGACTTTGATTCCTGTCGGCTTCAACAGGCGGGAGATGTACATCGCCGTTGCCTCTCCCTCGATGTTCGGGTCGGTCGCTAAAATCACCTCTTGGACCGTCTCATCCTGCAATCGCGTGAGCAGCTCGGCGATTTTAATATCTTCCGGTCCGATGCCTTCCATCGGCGAGATGGCCCCGTGCAACACGTGGTACAGGCCATTGTATTCTTTCATCCTCTCCATGGCGATGACATCTTTCGGATCCTGAACAACGCAAATCGTCGTCCGGTCGCGCCGCTCGTCTTTGCAGATGTAGCAAGGGTCTGTATCTGTAATATGTCCGCAAATCGTGCAATAATGAATATGCCGCTTGACATCAACGAGCGCTTTGGCAAACTCAAGCACGGTGTCTTCTTTCATCGCCAGCACATGAAATGCAAGGCGGGCAGCCGTTTTCGGGCCGATGCCGGGCAGTTTCATAAAACTGTCAATCAACTTCGATAGCGGTTCTGGATAATGCATACGCCCCCCCTAGAACAACCCTGGAATGTTAAGTCCTTTCGTAAACTGCCCCATCATTTCATTAGCCAACTCATCCGCTTTTTTCAACGCATCGTTTGTCGCTGCCAAAATCAAATCTTGCAGCATTTCAATATCGTCTGGGTCGACGACTTCCTCTTTAATTTTTACTTCCAAAATTTGTTTATGACCGTTAGCGACAACGGTCACCATGCCTCCGCCCGCCGTGCCTTCCACCGTTTTTTCCGCCAACTCTTCCTGCGCTTTTTGCATTTCTTTTTGCATTTTTTGCATTTGTTTTAACATTTTTTGCATATTGCCCATTCCGCCACGCATCATCTTGGCATCCTCCTTTAAACGGTTTATTCTTTAATTTCGATCAGCTCTTCGCCAAACAGCCGCTTCGCTTCGGCGATTAACGGATCTTCTTCGCTTTTTTCCACCATGGCGTCCTTATTGCGGATGAACTCTTCTCTTATTTTTCCCCATTCTCCCTCCGGAATGGCTACCATTTCAAAGCGGCGGTTTGTCAGCTCAAACAAAATCGCTTCGACGTTTTCTTTGACCGAACTTGTGGGATCGGTCGCCATTTTGCAGTGGATTTCGTATTTGAATTTTAATACAAACGCTGAGGCGCTCGCTGCAACCGGCTCGCTCTCTTGCAGCAAGGCAGCGTGCGACACTTTATGCTGCCGTTTCAACGTGTCGAGCACATCCGCCCAGCATCCTTTCACCAAAGCTAAATCTTCATGCGTCGCCTGTTTCAACAGCTCGTAAATGCGGCCAACCGGGGCTTTATATCCCCCCGTTTTCATCGGTTTGGACAGTTTTTTCACCGGCGCGGCGGTCGACGGAGGGGCAGCAGGCGGTTGTTCCTTCAGGCGCCGCAATTCCGCCTCCAGCGTTTCAATCCGCTTTATCAACGGTTCCAACTCGGAAGCCGACAGCGACGGGGCGGCGGCTGATGGATGGCAAAGTTTCACAAGCGCCACTTCCAACAGAAGGCGTGGGTGGTTTGTCCACTTCATCTCTTGCTGGCTTTTGTTCAGCAACTCGATGGCCTCGTATAAATTGGAAACCGGAATCATTTCCGACAGTGAAGTGAACGCTTCGTCAACGACAGCAATTTGAATCGCTCCCTCCACATAGGGAGCGGTTTTGTACAGCAATAAATCGCGATAGTACAAAATCAAGTCTTCAACCAAACGATGCGGATCTTTCCCTTGCGCCATCATCGTTTCCAACTGCTGAAGAACCGCCGCTGTATCTTTGCGGTGGATGGCTTCGATGAAGCTCGATAAGGCGGCAAATGATGCCGCCCCGGTCATCGCCAGCACGTCGTCGAGCCGAAGTTTCCCGTCGCTGAACGAAATGGCTTGATCAAGCAAGCTGAGCGCATCGCGCATCCCCCCGTCTGCAGCACGGGCGATGGCGGACAATGCCTCATCGGACGCCTCGACACCTTGGGCGCTTGCGACATACTTTAGCCGTGAAACGATCGCCGGAAGCGGGATGCGGCGAAAATCGAACCGTTGGCAGCGGGAAATGATCGTCGTCGGAATTTTGTGCGGCTCGGTCGTGGCCAAAATGAAAATGACGTGTTTCGGCGGCTCCTCCAACGTTTTCAACAGCGCGTTAAACGCACCGATCGACAGCATATGCACCTCGTCGATGATATACACTTTGTAGCGGGCCGACGTCGGCGCAAATTTCACCTTCTCACGGATATCACGAATTTCATCGACGCGGTTGTTGGAAGCAGCGTCAATTTCCAGCACATCGGGAACCGTTCCATTCGTAATGCCGAGGCAAGCTGGACACTCATTGCATGGCTCCGCCGCTGGCGCCTGTTCACAGTTGACCGCCTTGGCGAAAATTTTCGCTGCGCTCGTTTTTCCTGTACCGCGCGGGCCGGAAAATAAGTAAGCGTGCGATATTTTATGTTGAAGCAGGGCGCTTTGCAACGTCTTGGTCACGTGTTCTTGGCCGACCATGTCCGCAAAGCGCTGCGGCCGAAACACGCGATATAACGCTTGGTATGCCACGGAAAACGGCCCTCCTCTTTCTCTTGTCCTATCTATTATATAACTTCCTATTGCAATTTGAAATAACAAAAAACCCACTCGCCATGAGTGGGTTTTGTTCCCTATCGCTATGTAAGGCCGTGCACCTTCTGTCGATTAGCTGCCCCGAGCGTTGCTCAAGCAGTTAGCTCAGCCCAGGCGTCCCCGCGGCACATGGGAGCATCCGCTTACTGCTGCTTCCTTCCGGACCTGACAGGGTTCACGGAATCCCATTGCGCGGGACCCAGACGTCAACACCACTTGCTTGAGACAGGCCTCGCAACAGACTAACCTCGAGAAGGAATTCAGCCTCGCTAGAGCGGATTGCGAGTACAGGGCACCGCTACCTCCCCGCTTAGCACGGCACTATCAGTATAGCTCGTTAGCGGAAAAAATGCAATGTCAATCGACGGAATTTTCGTTGGCACTCCCGCCAACATTTCTCTTTTGTTCGCGCAATCGTCGAAAAAATTGGCTCAACAGCGAACCGCACTCGTCAGCAAGCACCCCGCTTACCACCTTAACCTGATGGTTAAATCGGCTTTCCTGCAATAAGTTCATCAATGTCCCAGCGCACCCTCCCTTTGGGTCAAACGCGCCAAATACAACCCGTTCGATGCGGGAAAGAACAATGGCGCCTGCGCACATGGCGCACGGCTCAAGCGTTACGTACAACGTCGCCCGCTCAAGCCGCCATGAACCGGTTGCCCGGCATGCTTCATCGATTGCCAAAATTTCTGCATGAGCGATGGCGCGTTGTTCGGTTTCCCGCAAATTATGAGCGCGGGCGATGACGCGGCCGTCTTGAACGATGACAGCGCCGATCGGCACTTCGCCGATCTGCTCCGCTTTTTTTGCTTCTTCCATTGCCAATCGCATGTAGTACTCGTCGGTGTTCATCGTATACCCCTTCACACAAACGGTCATTTCTCCTTTCTTTTCATCATAGAATATGGAGAATAAAGACGCAACTAGGAGGTCAAGTATGCAAATCCACGTAGTGCAGAGTGGACAAACGTTAAGTGGAATTGCTGAGGCATACGGGACCACGGCGGAAGACATTGTCCGGGCCAACAAGCTTCCAAACCCTGATAAACTCGTTGTCGGCCAGGCGCTCGTGATCCCGATCGTCGGTCGTTTTTACTGGGTGCAGCGCGGCGACACGTTATGGTCGATTGCACGCCGATTTTCGATTCCGATGCAGCGGCTTGCCGAAGTGAATCGCCTCTCCTTAAACGCTCCGCTTAAGGTCGGGCAGCGGCTTTATATACCGCCCGGCGCCAAGCGAAGAGCGGAGTTTAACGCCTATATTGAACCGCGCGGCGCGACTGTCAGCCCAGCGCTGGAGGCGAGCGCTCGCGAAGCCGCTCCGTATTTGACTTATTTGAGTCCTTTTTATTTTGCGATCCGACGCGACGCGACATTGCAAGAGCCGCCGCTTGACGACTTTCCGGATATTGCCCGCGCCAACCGCGTCACGCTCGTTATGGTTGTCGCCAACATTGAAAACGGGCAGTTCAGCGACGAGCTCGGCGCGCTTATGTTAACAAACGAAACGCTGCAAAATCGTCTGCTCGACAACATTGTCGCGACCGCTAGACGGTATGGCTTCCGCGACATCCATTTTGATTTTGAATATTTGCGCCCGGAAGACCGTGAGGCGTATAATGCGTTTTTGCGCAAAGCGAAACGGCGGTTTGCACGAGAAGGGTGGATGATGTCGACCGCCTTGGCGCCGAAAACGAGCGCGACCCAGCGCGGACGTTGGTACGAAGCACACGACTACCGCGCCCATGGACAAATTGTCGACTTTGTCGTGATCATGACGTATGAATGGGGCTACAGCGGCGGGCCGCCGATGCCGGTGTCCCCGATCGGTCCGGTCCGCCGCGTTCTCGAGTACGCCATCTCTGAAATACCAGCCGGAAAAATTTTGATGGGGCAAAACTTGTATGGCTACGACTGGACGCTGCCATATGTACCCGGCGGCCCGTACGCCCAGGCCATCAGCCCGCAGCAAGCCATCGCCCTCGCCGCAAAGTATAACGTTGCCATCGAATACGATACGGAGGCGCAGGCACCGCATTTTCGCTATCGCGACGAAAACGGACGCGAGCATGAAGTATGGTTTGAGGACGCCCGCTCCATTCAAGCAAAATTTAATCTCGTGAAGGAACTTGGTTTGCGCGGGGTCAGCTATTGGAAACTTGGCATTGATTTTCCACAAAACTGGCTGCTGATCGCTGATCAATTTACTGTTGTAAAAAAATAAAGGCATAAAAAACCCGCCGGTCAACGGCGGGTTTTTTTATGATGGGAAACGGCTTTCGGCGGTCAGCCGTTTCAGATGACAATCTCCTCTTATGCGCGTCAGTCCTCTTCATCATCGTCTTGGCCAAGAACAAGACTTCTTGTTCCTCATTGCCAACGTCATTCACTATAACACGGCAGTCGGGAAAAGTCAACCAACGATTTGCCTCAAGCACCTTTTTTTCAGCGAATGACGTCCCGATTCCCCATGTAAGGACGAAGCGCTTCCGGAACGATGACCGAGCCGTCTTCTTGCTGGTAGTTTTCCAAAATGGCGGCGACCGTCCGCCCAATGGCTAGCCCCGAACCGTTTAATGTATGCACGTACTCCGGTTTCGCTTTTGGATCCCGACGGAAGCGGATGTTGGCACGGCGCGCTTGAAACGCCTCAAAGTTGCTGCACGACGAAATTTCCCGGTACGTTCCGTAACTTGGCAGCCAAACTTCAATATCGTACGTTTTCGCCGCCGAGAATCCAAGGTCTCCGGTGCACAAGGCGACAACGCGGTACGGAAGCCCGAGCCGTTGCAAAATCGTCTCTGCCTGGCGCGTCAGCTTTTCCAATTCATCGTACGAGTCCTCCGGCTTTACGAACTTTACCAGCTCGACTTTATTGAACTGATGCTGACGGATCAGCCCTCTCGTGTCGCGGCCGGCCGACCCGGCTTCCGCGCGGAAGCAGGCGCTGTAGGCCGCATAGTAAATCGGCAAATCATCTGCGGCCAAAATTTCGTCGCGGTGCAGGTTCGTCACCGGCACCTCAGCGGTCGGAATGAGGAAATAATCTTCGCTGTCCAAATGGAACGCATCCTCGGCAAATTTCGGCAACTGTCCGGTTCCGATCATGCTCGCCCGGTTCACTAAATATGGCGGCAACACTTCTTCGTAACCGAATTCATCGAGATGGATGTCAAGCATAAAGTTGATGAGCGCCCGCTCAAGCCGCGCTCCTAACCCTTTATAAAAGACAAATCGGCTTCCCGCCACTTTGGCGGCTCGCTCAAAGTCGAGCAAACCGAGCCGATCGGCGATTTCCCAATGCGGCTTCGGCTCAAAGGAAAACGAACGCGGCTCTCCCCATCTCCGCACTTCCACATTGTCCTCTTCTGATTGGCCGATCGGCACTGATTCGTGCGGCACGTTTGGAATTGACAACAACAAGTCGTCGAGTTCCGCCTCAAGCTGGCGAATTTGTTCATCCATCCGTTTAATGCGGTCACCGACTTCGCGCATTTGGGCAATCAGCGGCTCGGCGTCCTTTTTCTCGCGCTTTAGGACAGCGATTTGCTGCGACACATCGTTGCGCTTGCTTTTCAGCTCTTCGACTTCCGCGATCAAGCGGCGGCGGTCTTTGTCCAATTGTTCAAAGCGGTCGATGTTCGTCAAATCCCCGCCGCGCTGCATTAGTTTTTCTTTCACTTCTTCAAACTGGGTGCGCAATATTTTCACATCCAGCATGGCTTTTACCTCCTTTTCCATTCAATATTATACATAAAAAAGCCCCCGTCCCAAAAAAGGGACGGGAGCCATCCCGCGGTGCCACCCTTATTGAAGGCTTGCTATGCCTTCCCCTTTTGCCGTTAACGGCGGCGGCCGAAAACGCCTACTGGCCCTTTGGGCGTTCAACGTTTTGCTCGAGGATGGATTCACAGGAGCTCCCTGCCGGTTCGCACCGCCCACCGGCTCTCTGATAAGGAAGGCATCCCGCTACTCGTTCCTCTCATCGCTTTCGCTTGATCACTTTACTTGAGGCTTGACGCCATTTTCGCTTCTTTGACCATGTTGAGGAAGTATTGCATCAATCGATGATCGTCGGTCAGCTCTGGGTGGAACGAGCAGCCAAGAAACTGTCCTTGTCGAGCGGCGACAATGCGGTCATTGTATGTCGCCAAGACATCGACCCCGTCCCCGGCCTCCACGATATGCGGAGCGCGGATGAAGACGCCGACAAAGCCATCGCCGACGCCTTTAATCGACAGCTCCGCCTCAAAGCTTTCCCGCTGCCGACCGAACGAGTTCCGCTCCACCGTAATGTCCATCAAACCTAAGTGCGGCTCGTCGTAACCGACGATTCGTTTCGCCAGTAAAATCAGCCCGGCGCACGTGCCGAACATCGGCTTGCCGGCAGCGGCAAATTGCTTGAGCGGCTCCATCAGCCCATAGCGGTCGATGAGCCGCCGCATCGTCGTGCTTTCGCCGCCCGGCAGCACAAGACCGTCCAACCCTTCAAGCTGCTCCGGCTTTTTCACGATGACCGCCTCGGCGCCGCACGCCTCAATGGCGCGAACATGCTCCCGCACAGCTCCTTGCAGTCCAAGTACACCTATTTTCATCGTTGCTTTGCTCCTTTATTTAGCTTACCAGCCGCGTTCTTGCATCCGGTGCTCCGGCAACAATGTCGCGATATCGATGCCGCGCATCGCGCCGCCCAATCCTTTCGACAAGTGTGCGATCAATTCATAGTCTTCGTAATGAGTCGTCGCCTCTACGATCGCGCGCGCGTATTTTTCCGGATTTTCCGATTTGAAAATGCCAGACCCAACAAAGACACCGTCCGCACCCAAGTGCATCATCAAGGCAGCGTCAGCCGGTGTCGCGACACCGCCGGCGGCAAAGTTGACGACCGGCAGGCGGCCAAGCCGCTTGATCTCGCGCAGCACCTCAACCGGAGCCCCGAGCTGTTTCGCCTCAGCGACAAGCTCATCTTCGCTCATGTTGACGACTTTGCGAATTTGCGCGTTCACTTTGCGCATATGGCGCACGGCCTCAACGATGTTGCCTGTCCCCGGCTCTCCTTTCGTCCGCAACATCGATGCCCCTTCTGCAATGCGGCGCGCCGCTTCCCCTAAATCGCGGCAACCGCACACAAATGGAACGGTAAACTGCCGTTTGTCAATATGGAACTCCTCATCAGCCGGCGTTAATACTTCGCTTTCGTCAATGTAGTCGACACCAAGCGCCTCTAAGACACGCGCCTCAACATAGTGACCGATCCGCACTTTCGCCATGACTGGGATCGAAACGGCGTTCATCACTTCTTCGATCACCGTCGGGTCGGCCATGCGCGCGACACCGCCAGCGGCGCGAATGTCCGCCGGGACGCGCTCGAGCGCCATAACCGCGACAGCCCCTGCCGCTTCAGCGATTTTCGCCTGTTCTGCGTTCACGACGTCCATGATGACGCCGCCTTTTTGCATTTCCGCCATGCCGCGTTTGACGCGGTCCGTACCTGTCAATGCCAACGTTGATTCCCCCTATTCCTAATCCTTATGCTTTGCGAGGCATGCAAAAGGACGATTCCACTGTTTTATTTTACCTCAATTTTTACAAAAATCACAATGGAAAAAAGCTCCCCATCAAGGGGAGTCGATTTTACAGCCAGCCTTTCACTGTTTTGGCGACGCTTGTCCATAAATCAACAAACAGTCCGCCGACCGCGCGCATCGAAAGAACAAACCAATTGGCTTTTTCGACTTCAGCTGTTGTGACAAGCGGCACACGGATGTTTTTTTGCATGTCTGGGCTTAAGAAGGCAAGGGAGTCGTCCCCTTTATATTCGAGCGTCATATATCCAACCGTTTCCCCTTTTTTCAAAGGGGCGACTAGCTTTCCTTCTTTTGTCATTTTTTTCTTGTCCAACACATATACAGGTTTGTATTGTTTTTCCTCGCCGTTTTTCACAAGCAGATCCAGATTCTTTCCTGTCGCGACACGAACCTCTTTTTCTTTCCCTTTCACGACCGGAAGTGTTTCTTTTCCTTTCAGCTGGTACCCTTTTGGATAAAGCGTCTCGAGGGAGTATTGGTTGAATCCGTAGTTAAATAGTTTTTCTGTCTCTTTAAAGCGCGCCTCTTTTGTTGTTTTCCCACTCGCATCTTTCGCGTTCATGACAACCGAAATCAAGCGGACGCCGTTTCGTTTCGCCGTCCCGGTGAAACAGTTGCCGGCAAATTCCGTATAGCCGGTTTTCAACCCGTCTACACCTTCGTATCCGTACACAAGCCCAGGCAGCATCCAATTCCAGTTGTCCATTTTGATTTCATCTTTTGTTCCTTCCCGGAATACTTTATGAGGAATGCTCGCTGTTTTCAGCACTTCGGGATGATCTTTCAGCAACCGGTAGGCAAGCATCGCCATCGCACGTGCGGACATGACGTTTTCCTCATTTGTGCTTGTCCCTTCCGGATGGAATCCTTTTAAATCCTTATTGCTCAACCCTGTGGCATTGACAAACTTATAATCTTTCAGCCCAAGCTCTTTCGCTTTGTCGTTCATCATTTTCACAAAATTTTTCTCCGATCCAGCGATGATCTCAGCAATCGCGACCGTTGCCCCGTTCGCCGAATAAATGGCCATTGCCTCGTACAGCTCACGCACCGTATACTTGCCATCTTTTCGCAACGGGACATTGGACAGCGCCCGGTCTTGCGACAGCCGGTACACGTAATCGCTTGGCGTGTACATTTGATCCCATTTGACGCGCTTCGCCTTAATGGCGTCAAGAAGCAAATACTCGGTCATCATTTTCGTCATGCTGGCAATCCCAAGCACCGTATCGATATTTTTTTCATACAAAATTCTTCCCGTTTGTGCATCCACTAAAATCGCAGCGTCCGCCCGGATGTCAAGCGGGGCGCTTTCCGCCTTCACCGTCTGTTGAAACGGACCAAACGTTAAACAAAGGCAAATCGACAGCAACCAAAACAACCAGTTTTGTTTTCTCCTCCTCACAATGACACCCTCCTCACACAACCGTTATTGTAACATACCGTCGGCCAAAAAAATAGACGGAGGACATGTCTCCGTCAAAGTTGAGCCGATCGGCGCAACTCCGATCAAAAAGCAGAGTAGTTCGGCGCTTCTTTCGTAATTTGCACGTCATGCGGATGGCTTTCACGAAGCCCCGCGCTCGTCATGCGGATAAACTGCGTTTTTTCGCGCAGCTCTTCCAAATTGCGGGTTCCACAATAGCCCATGCCGGCGCGCAACCCACCGACAAGCTGATAAATCGTGTCGGCAAGCGGCCCTTTGTATGGAACGCGTCCCTCGATGCCTTCCGGGACAAACTTTTTCGCATCTTCTTGAAAATAGCGGTCTTTGCTGCCGCGCTCCATGGCTGCGACCGATCCCATGCCCCGGTACACCTTAAAGCGGCGGCCTTGGTAAATTTCCGTCTCACCCGGGCTTTCGGAAACACCAGCAAGCAAGCTGCCGAGCATAACCGCATGCGCCCCAGCCGCGATCGCCTTCACAATGTCGCCGGAATATTTGATCCCGCCGTCAGCGATGACCGGGACGCCATGTTTGCGCGCCTCAGTCGCACAGTCGTAGATCGCCGTAATTTGCGGCACACCAACCCCGGCGACAACCCGGGTCGTGCAGATGGACCCCGGACCGATTCCGACTTTAATAATGTTCGCCCCAGCCTCAATCAA
Organism: [Bacillus] caldolyticus; assembly: GCF_003595605.1. Lineage (NCBI taxonomy): Bacteria > Bacillati > Bacillota > Bacilli > Caryophanales > Anoxybacillaceae > Geobacillus > [Bacillus] caldolyticus. Next base: position 2,006,565 of record NZ_CP025074.1, read on the forward strand.
GTCGCGCGTCCCTTCAGCTGTCGCGACATTGCCGGCGATGATGTTCAAGTCCGGGTATTGGCGTCGGATGTTGGCCACCGTCTCTAGGACGCCTTTCGAATGGCCGTGCGCCGTGTCAACGACAATGACATCAACCCCTGCCTCAACAAGCTTTTTGACGCGAATCATCGTGTCCGCCGTCACCCCGACGGCCGCCCCGACAATCAGCCTCCCTTTCGCATCTTTTGCCGAATTCGGGAACTCAATGACCTTTTCAATATCCTTGATCGTAATTAATCCCTTCAGCACACCGTTTTCATCAACAAGAGGCAGTTTTTCGACCTTGTGTCGCTGCAAAATTTTCTCTGCTTCCTCCAACGTTGTCCCCACCGGAGCAGTGATCAAGTTTTCCTTCGTCATTACCTCGGAAATTTTAATCGAATAGTCTTGAATGAAACGCAAGTCACGGTTCGTAATAATGCCGACCAATTTTTGCTCCTCGGGGTTGTTGACGATCGGCACCCCCGAGATCCGATATTTACTCATTAAGTGTTCTGCATCATACACTTGATGATCCGGCGTTAGGAAAAACGGGTCCGTAATGACGCCTCGTTCCGACCGTTTCACCTTGTCGACCTGCTCGGCCTGCTGTTCGATCGACATATTTTTGTGAATGATGCCAAGGCCTCCCTGACGCGCCATCGCAATTGCCATCTCCGCTTCGGTGACCGTATCCATCCCAGCGCTGAGAATCGGGATGTTCAACTGCAGCGTATCGCTCAACTTCGTGGTTACATCAACATCGCGCGGCAATACGTCCGACTTCGCTGGGATGAGAAGAACGTCATCAAACGTCAATCCTTCCTTGGCGAATTTCGCTTCCCACATGTTTTCTCCCCCTTGTCCGGAAATATTATTAGTAGCTTAACAACTGGTTAAACTACTGTCAAGGAATCAAGAAAATGTCCAACTTTTCAGTTATTTCAAGACAATTCTATGTAAGGGGGGTAAAAATGTTCGGAAATCACGGTCAACTGTTTCGCCTTTCTGTTTTCCGCTCGGCCGATACTGCGCAGCAATTTTTGCGGCAATGCTATCAACAGCTGCAGCGGGATGACGCCGTCCAACGCAGTTATGCAAACTGTTACCCATTTTTATATTATCTGGAACACGGGCAAAACTTTTACGCCGCTGCCCAGCAGGCGCCGCTGTCCATCAAGCCAGTTCTCTTGTTTTACGGCATGGTGCAGCTCTTAAAAGCATGCCTGCTCACTGTCGACCCCGACTACCCGGAATCAACATCGGTCTTGGCCCATGGTGTATCAGCAAGAAAACGAAAAAAACAGGGCTACGAATTTTTAGATGATGAAGTGAAAATACAAAAAAACGGTTTATTCGCACATTTTTCTGAAAAAATGTTTCATGTGAAACAAGAAGCTGGGGAAAAATTTCGCATGGGCACGCTGTTGCAACGAATTAGCGAGTTGCATGAAACGTTTTTTCTTCTAAGCGGGCGAAAAAAACCGTTATCCTTGCCTGTTGTACATACTGCTTCGCCGCCGATGCTCGCCATCCCAAAAGTGATTTTGGACCACTACCATATGTCGTTGTCCCGCTTTGTCCAATATCTCTGTGAAGAAGGACAAGGAAAGCGGCTTTCGTTCGCCAAAGAAGAAGGAGAATTTCTGTATTTTCATATAGAATCGCCGCTGTCGCCGGCCGGAGAAGGTCCGTTTTTATTCCATCTTGACGGTACACTCCGAATTCCAGTCAAGAAAGAGAAAACATTCTCGCTTCCAGAAATACACGCCCATTACTTGTTGCTGTATAACTTGAGCATGATTTCGCGCTATGAGACGGAATGGTGGAGCGAGCTTCTCCATTCTTACCCAAGCAAGGCATACACTTTTATTCTTGAGTTTCTCTCCGTGTCGGCGGAAAAAGTGCCGTTGCTGCTTCATGAATACTTAATGCGGAAATTTTTGGGTTGAATCAAATCAAAAATCCCCTGCTGTATATACAGCAGGGGATTTTCGCCTAGCAACGACCTACTCTTGCAGGGGCGCTGGCCCCAACTACCATCGGCGCTGGAGGGCTTAACTTCCGTGTTCGGGATGGGAACGGGTGTTTCCCCTCCGCCATAGCCACTAGGCAATGATGATCATCTTGGACAGTAATTATTATATCCATCCTGTTGGATTTGTCAACAGGATGTTCATTCCCTCAAAACTAGATAACCGTTGGAAGAAGCCACTCGCCTGCGCTTTTCGCATTGTCCAGCTCCGGCTCGCCGCCGCTCGGGGTCAAATAACCTTCGCCTTCGGGATCGGAAATCCCTGCAGGCGAAGAACATTTGCCCGTCGCGGCGACCCGCTCGCCTGCGCTTTTCGCTGTCTAGTTCCGGCCGCCATCGGCTCGCGACGCTTCGGTCCTGCTGCGGCGGCGACAGCCTCCTCGCAGGCCCTCCAGCGCACCTCGCCGATAAGCGGGCGGCCTCCACTTTTCTTGCTAGGTTAAGCCCTCGATCGATTAGTATCCGTCAGCTCCACGTGTCACCACGCTTCCACCTCGGACCTATCGACCTCGTCATCTTCGAGGGATCTTACCCGCTTTGCGCGGTGGGAAATCTCATCTTGAGGGGGGCTTCACGCTTAGATGCTTTCAGCGCTTATCCCGTCCGCACATAGCTACCCAGCGGTGCCCCTGGCGGGACAACTGGTACACCAGCGGTGCGTCCATCCCGGTCCTCTCGTACTAAGGACAGCTCCTCTCAAATTTCCTCCGCCCGCGACGGATAGGGACCGAACTGTCTCACGACGTTCTGAACCCAGCTCGCGTACCGCTTTAATGGGCGAACAGCCCAACCCTTGGGACCGACTACAGCCCCAGGATGCGATGAGCCGACATCGAGGTGCCAAACCTCCCCGTCGATGTGGACTCTTGGGGGAGATCAGCCTGTTATCCCCGGGGTAGCTTTTATCCGTTGAGCGATGGCCCTTCCATGCGGAACCACCGGATCACTAAGCCCGACTTTCGTCCCTGCTCGACCTGTCCGTCTCGCAGTCAAGCTCCCTTGTGCCTTTGCACTCTCCGAATGATTTCCAACCATTCTGAGGGAACCTTTGGGCGCCTCCGTTACCTTTTGGGAGGCGACCGCCCCAGTCAAACTGCCCACCTGACACTGTCTCCCACCCCGCTAAGGGGTGCGGGTTAGAATTTCAATACCGCCAGGGTGGTATCCCACCGACGCCTCCACCGAAGCTGGCGCTCCGGCTTCCCAGGCTCCCACCTATCCTGTACAAGCGATACCAAAATTCCATATCAGGCTGCAGTAAAGCTCCACGGGGTCTTTCCGTCCTGTCGCGGGTAACCTGCATCTTCACAGGTAGTATAATTTCACCGGGTCTCTCGTTGAGACAGCGCCCAAGTCGTTACACCTTTCGTGCGGGTCGGAACTTACCCGACAAGGAATTTCGCTACCTTAGGACCGTTATAGTTACGGCCGCCGTTTACTGGGGCTTCGGTTCGCACCTTCGCTTCCGCTAAGCGCTCCCCTTAACCTTCCAGCACCGGGCAGGTGTCAGCCCCTATACGTCGCCTTTCGGCTTCGCAGAGACCTGTGTTTTTGATAAACAGTCGCTTGGGCCTTTTCACTGCGGCTCTTCAGGGCTCTTCACCCCAAAGAGCACCCCTTCTCCCGAAGTTACGGGGTCATTTTGCCGAGTTCCTTAACGAGAGTTCTCCCGCGCGCCTTAGGATTCTCTCCTCGCCTACCTGTGTCGGTTTGCGGTACGGGCACCTCTTCCCTCGCTAGAGGCTTTTCTTGGCAGTGTGAAATCGGGGACTTCCGGATTACTCCGTCGCCGTCACCGCTTGGCCTTATGATCCGCGGATTTGCCTGCGGATCAGCCTCACGGCTTGGACAGGCTCTTCCAGCCGCCTGCTCGCCCTATCCTCCTGCGTCCCCCCATCGCTCAAACGGGAAGAAGGTGGTACAGGAATCTCAACCTGTTGTCCATCACCTACGCCTTTCGGCCTCGGCTTAGGTCCCGACTAACCCTGAGCGGACGAACCTTCCTCAGGAACCCTTAGGCTTTCGGCGCAGAGGATTCTCACCTCTGTTTTCGCTACTCATACCGGCATTCTCACTTCTAAGCGCTCCACCAGTCCTTCCGGTCTGGCTTCTCTGCCCTTAGAACGCTCCCCTACCGATGACCAACGGTCATCCCGCAGCTTCGGCGGCACGTTTAGCCCCGGTACATTTTCGGCGCAGAGTCACTCGACCAGTGAGCTATTACGCACTCTTTAAATGGTGGCTGCTTCTAAGCCAACATCCTGGTTGTCTCGGCAACTCCACATCCTTTTCCACTGAACGTGCACTTCGGGGCCTTAGCTGGCGGTCTGGGCTGTTCCCCTCTCGACCACGGATCTTATCACTCGCAGTCTGACTCCCGGGCATAAGTCGTTGGCATTCGGAGTTTGACTGGGTTCGGTAACCCGTTTGGGGCCCCTAGCCCAATCAGTGCTCTACCTCCAACACTCTCAAACCCGAGGCTAGCCCTAAAGCTATTTCGGGGAGAACCAGCTATCTCCAAGTTCGATTGGCATTTCACCCCTACCCACACCTCATCCCCGCACTTTTCAACGTGCGTGGGTTCGGGCCTCCAGCCGGTGTTACCCGGCCTTCACCCTGGACATGGGTAGATCACCTGGTTTCGGGTCGACGACGACGTACTCACACGCCCTGTTCAGACTCGCTTTCGCTGCGGCTCCGCCTCTTCGGCTTAACCTCGCACGCCATCGTCACTCGCCGGTTCATTCTACAAAAGGCACGCCATCACCCATCAACGGGCTCTGACTACTTGTAGGCACACGGTTTCAGGTTCTCTTTCACTCCCCTCCCGGGGTGCTTTTCACCTTTCCCTCACGGTACTGGTGCACTATCGGTCACTAGGGAGTATTTAGCCTTGGGAGATGGTCCTCCCTGCTTCCGACGGGATTCCTCGTGTCCCGCCGTACTCAGGATCCGCTCGGGAGGGAACGAAGTTTCGACTACAGGGCTCTCACCTTCTCTGGCCGGCCGTTCCAGACCGGTTCGTCTACCCCGTCCCTTTCTCACTCCCATCGTGAGCGGTCCTACAACCCCAAGAGGACATGCCTCTTGGTTTGGGCTGTTCCCGTTTCGCTCGCCGCTACTCAGGGAATCGCGGTTGCTTTCTTCTCCTCCGGGTACTAAGATGTTTCAGTTCCCCGGGTGTGCCCTCCATGCCCTATGGATTCAGGCATGGATACTGCCCCATTACGGACAGTGGGTTCCCCCATTCGGACATCTCCGGATCAACGCTTGCTTACAGCTCCCCGAAGCGTTTCGGCGTTTGCCCCGTCCTTCATCGGCTCCTAGTGCCAAGGCATCCACCGTGCGCCCTTTCCAGCTTAACCTATTGCGCTCTCGGCTTCTTCCTTTGCTTTATCGGTTATCTAGTTTTCAAGGAACGAGACTGCTTCTTGAATTTGCTTCTCTGCAGTCTTGCATCGAGGAATCCCACTTCCTCGAATCTGCTAGAAGACGCAGATGCAAAGCTACTGCCTTGAGTCTGCTTCTTTGCAGCTTTGCGCCGAGGAATCCATCTTCCTTGAACCTGCTAGAAGACGAAGGCGCAAAGTAGCTCCTTTGAATTCGCTTCTTCGCTGGTTTGCGTCGAGGAATTCGGCTTCTCCGAATCCGCTTGTAGACGCAAAGCGACTTCTTTGAACAAACTTCCTTGCGGCTTTGTGCCGAGGAATCTTGCTTCCCTGAACCTGCTAGCAGACGCAGGCACAGACGCAAAGCAGCTCCTTTGAATTCGCTTCTTCGCTGGTTTGCGTCGAGGAATTCGGCTTCTCCGAATCCGCTTGTAGACGCAAAGCGACTTCTTTGAACAAACTTCCTTGCGGCTTTGTGCCGAGGAATCTTGCTTCCCTGAACCTGCTAGCAGACGCAGGCACAGACGCAAAGCAGCTCCTTTGAATTCGCTTCTTCGCTGGTTTGCGTCGAGGAATTCGGCTTCTCCGAATCCGCTTGTAGACGCAAAGCGACTTCTTTGAACAAACTTCCTTGCGGCTTTGTGCCGAGGAATCTTGCTTCCCTGAACCTGCTAGCAGACGCAGGCACAGACGCAAAGCAGCTCCTTTGAATTCGCTTCTTCGCTGGTTTGCGTCGAGAAATTCGGCTTCTCCGAATCCGCTTGTAGACGCAGACGCAAAGCAACTACGTTGAAACCTCTTACCTTGATATGGTGGAGCCTATCGGGATCGAACCGATGACCTCCTGCTTGCAAAGCAGGCGCTCTCCCAGCTGAGCTAAGGCCCCATCCAATGGGCCTAAGTGGACTTGAACCACCGACCTCACGCTTATCAGGCGTGCGCTCTGACCAGCTGAGCTATAGGCCCATATACACATTGCAAGGAACAATAAGTTCCCTCAAAACTAAACAAAACAGCAAGCGTCATTATAATCAAACCATTCGATTTTGTCAATAACATCCTTAGAAAGGAGGTGATCCAGCCGCACCTTCCGGTACGGCTACCTTGTTACGACTTCACCCCAATCACTTGCCCCACCTTCGGCGGCTGGCTCCCGTAAGGGTTACCGCACCGACTTCGGGTGTTGCAAGCTCTCGTGGTGTGACGGGCGGTGTGTACAAGGCCCGGGAACGTATTCACCGCGGCATGCTGATCCGCGATTACTAGCGATTCCGGCTTCATGCAGGCGAGTTGCAGCCTGCAATCCGAACTGAGAGCGGCTTTTTGGGATTCGCTCCCCCTCGCGGGTTCGCAGCCCTTTGTACCGCCCATTGTAGCACGTGTGTAGCCCAGGTCATAAGGGGCATGATGATTTGACGTCATCCCCACCTTCCTCCGACTTGTCGCCGGCAGTCCCTCTAGAGTGCCCACCTTCGTGCTGGCAACTAGAGGCGAGGGTTGCGCTCGTTGCGGGACTTAACCCAACATCTCACGACACGAGCTGACGACAACCATGCACCACCTGTCACCCTGTCCCCCGAAGGGGGAACGCCCAATCTCTTGGGTTGTCAGGGGATGTCAAGACCTGGTAAGGTTCTTCGCGTTGCTTCGAATTAAACCACATGCTCCACCGCTTGTGCGGGCCCCCGTCAATTCCTTTGAGTTTCAGCCTTGCGGCCGTACTCCCCAGGCGGAGTGCTTATCGCGTTAGCTGCAGCACTAAAGGGTGTGACCCCTCTAACACTTAGCACTCATCGTTTACGGCGTGGACTACCAGGGTATCTAATCCTGTTTGCTCCCCACGCTTTCGCGCCTCAGCGTCAGTTGCAGGCCAGAGAGCCGCCTTCGCCACTGGTGTTCCTCCACATCTCTACGCATTTCACCGCTACACGTGGAATTCCGCTCTCCTCTCCTGCACTCAAGTCCCCCAGTTTCCAATGACCCTCCACGGTTGAGCCGTGGGCTTTCACATCAGACTTAAGGGACCGCCTGCGCGCGCTTTACGCCCAATAATTCCGGACAACGCTCGCCCCCTACGTATTACCGCGGCTGCTGGCACGTAGTTAGCCGGGGCTTCCTCGTGAGGTACCGTCACCGCGCCGCCCTCTTCGAACGGCGCTCCTTCGTCCCTCACAACAGAGCTTTACGACCCGAAGGCCTTCTTCGCTCACGCGGCGTCGCTCCGTCAGGCTTTCGCCCATTGCGGAAGATTCCCTACTGCTGCCTCCCGTAGGAGTCTGGGCCGTGTCTCAGTCCCAGTGTGGCCGGTCACCCTCTCAGGCCGGCTACGCATCGTCGCCTTGGTGAGCCGTTACCTCACCAACTAGCTAATGCGCCGCGGGCCCATCCGCAAGTGACAGCCAAAGGCCGCCTTTCAACCAAAGACCATGCGGTCTTCGGTGTTATCCGGTATTAGCTCCGGTTTCCCGGAGTTATCCCGGTCTTGCGGGCAGGTTGCCCACGTGTTACTCACCCGTCCGCCGCTGACCAAACCAGAGCAAGCTCCGATTTGGCCCGCTCGACTTGCATGTATTAGGCACGCCGCCAGCGTTCGTCCTGAGCCAGGATCAAACTCTCCAAAGAAAGTTGATTGGCTTTTCGCATTGTCCAGCTTCGGCCCGCCGCCTCTCGGGGTCAAATAACCTTCGCCTTCGGGATTGTAAATCCCTGCAGGCGAAGAACATTTGCCCATCGCGGCGACCCGCGAGCCTCAGCTTTTCTTATGACGCTTGCGTTTTGTTTAGTTTTCAAGGAGCTTTTTCGCTGTCCCTTAATGATGACAGCTATTAAATAATAACCCATGGACAACGAAAAGTCAACAACTTTTTTATTTCTTTACCGTCACAAGCAATGTTGATTGTATCATGTGGATGTTGTTTAGGCAATAGTATTTTTTGGAACTGACACTGATCAACCTTGCACCATTTCCTCGATATATATGTCCCGCTGAACGCTTAGTGACAGCAACTGTCCGGTTTCGATGATCTTGACGATCGGCCGGGCTGGCTCGTCCGAAGGAATAAACATAACTTCAGCCATTTCGCCGTTGGAGAGTTTGACGACGGCTCCTGTTTGTAGGCCGATGAGATTGTTCACCAGCGCGGCGACAGCTTCTGTACTCAGTTTGCCGAACTGCTCCCTTTGCATCGTTTCAATGGCCCGAAACGGCGACTGTTTGCGACGGTATAACCGTTCTGAAGTCATGGCATGGTAGACATCAGCGACGGCAACGATCTGGCTGTAAGGGTGAATTCTTTCTGCTTTTACTCCGAGCGGGTAGCCGCTGCCGTCATTTCGTTCATGATGTTGCAACACAGCAAGTTTTGCCCCATGGTTTAGCGCAGGGATTTTTTGCACCATGCGGTAGCTGAAGACAGGGTGCTGCTTTACTTCATTGAACTCGGCTTCAGTGAGCGCTGACGGATTTGTCAAAATTCTCTTACTTACTTTCGCCATGCCACAGTCTGCTAGCACACCGGCAAGGGCGATTTGGTGGCATTCCCCTTCGCTGTATCCAAGCTGCATGGCCAAAAAGCCCGCGAGCAGCCCGACGCTGACGGCATGATGGTGCAAATATTCGTCCTTTGTTGCGTAATGATGCAACATAAGCAACTCCCGTTTTTGGCCCGCCATTCGTTCAAAAAGCGAAATGATGACCCCTCTGATTTCGCCGATATCAACCGGCAAACCGGCTTGCCACGATTGAAACCATGTTTTGTATCGTTGGACCGCCTCTAAGTAGAAGGCCATCGGCTGTTTGGCAACCGCCGTTGATGCGGAATCGACGTTGGGAAATGGTTCACCGTTAGCAAGCAATGGTTCAACGTCCACTTCCTCAACGAGGAATTTTTCAAGTACGAGTAGCAACGGTTTCGTGATCACGGTGTTTTTCGGTATAATTGGACGTTTCGTCTTGCCGAGCACATCTTCAGCGAGCACGCATCCTTCGCGAAGCTGGGAGCGTTTCACACGGACCATCGATTAGTGCCCCCTTTGTCTTTTTTTCTCTGTATTTCTATCGTAACATGATTTTGGCCGCGATGGCAGGCTTTTGAAACAGAAAAACGACGCCCCGCGCCTATAGGCGAAGCGCCGTTTCCGTTAGGCTGAATGATCTTCTTCTTTATTCCTCGTCCCTTTCTTCCTCAGGCACTTTCGCCACCGTAGCGACGCACTCATGCCCATCTTCGCCAGAGAGGCGAATGAGCTTAACGCCTTGGGCGATTCTTCCCGTCCGAGAAATATCGCTGACGGCAATGCGAATGAGCACGCCGCCGGTCGTGATCACCATGACGTCTTCATTGCCGACGACGGTTGTCACCGCAACGACAGGACCGTTTTTATCCGTGACGTTGCACGTTTTCAATCCTTTGCCCCCGCGGCTTTGCACGCGGTATTCCGAGGCCGGAGTGCGCTTGCCGAACCCTTTTTTCGTGACGACAAGCACATCATGATGGTCTTCTAAAATTTCCATGCCAACTACTTCATCCCCGTCATCAAGCGTGATCGCTTTGACTCCAGTCGCGCTGCGGCCCATCGCCCGCACGTCGGTTTCCGGAAAACGGATGAGCATGCCGTTTTTCGTACCGATGATCAAATGCTTTTTGCCATCCGTCAGCCGGACAGAAATCAGTTCATCCCCTTCGCGCAAATGGATGGCGATAAGCCCGTTGTTGCGAATATGGGCGAACGCTGAAAGCGGGGAACGTTTGGCAATTCCTTGCTTTGTCGCAAACACGAGGTAGCGTTCATCGCTAAACTCGCTTTCAATCGGAATCATGGCGTTGATCCACTCATCTTTATCGAGCTCAAGCAAGTTGATGATCGGCAGCCCTTTGGCTGTGCGGCCGAATTCCGGAATCTCGTAGCCTTTTGCCTGATATACTTTCCCTTTATTCGTGAAAAACAGCACGGTGTCATGAGTCGACGTAATGAGCAAATGTTCGACAAAATCGTCTTCCGCCGTATGCATGCCTTGCACGCCCCGTCCGCCGCGTTTTTGGCTCCGGTACGTCGATAAAGGCAAGCGCTTGATGTAGCCTTTATGAGTAAGCGTGATGACGACATGCTCTTGCGGAATTAAATCCTCGTCATCGAACTGCTCAACGGCTCCTGAAACGATTTCCGTGCGCCGCTCATCGTTGAACCGCTCCTTAATTTCGCTCAGTTCATCGCGAATGATTTGCAATACTTTCTCTTCGTCGGCCAATACGCCTCTCAGTTCTGCGATCAGACGGACAAGGTCTTGGTATTCTTGTTCGATTTTTTCCCGCTCAAGGCCGGTTAACCGTTGCAGGCGCATATCCAAAATCGCCTGCGCTTGCCGTTCACTGAGTGAGAACCGCGCCATCAGCCCTTCGCGCGCCGCCTCCGTTGTCTGTGAGCGGCGGATGAGGTCGATCACTTCATCCAAATGGTCAAGGGCGATGCGCAACCCTTCCAGAATGTGAGCACGCGCCTCGGCTTTTTTCAGCTCAAACGCCGTCCGCCGGCGGATGACGGTTTTTTGATGGTTTAAATAATGCTCCAAACACTCTTTTAAGTTCAGCACTTTCGGCTCGCCGTTTACCAAAGCAAGCATGTTGATGCCAAAACTCGTTTGCAATGCCGTATGTTTGTACAAATTGTTCAACACAACCTTCGCGTTGGCATCGCGCCGCACTTCGATAACGATGCGCATGCCGCTCCGATCCGACTCGTCGCGCAAGTCGGTGATGCCGTCAATTTTTTTGTCGCGCACAAGTTCGGCGATCCGCTCGATCAGTTTCGCCTTGTTTACTTGGTAAGGTAGCTCGGTCACAATGATCGTTTCCTTGCCGTTTGGCTGCTGCTCGATTTCGGCCTTGGCGCGCAATGTAATGGAGCCGCGACCCGTTTCGTACGCCTTGCGGATGCCGCTGCGGCCGATAATTTGTCCAGCGGTTGGAAAGTCAGGTCCTGGGATGTATTCCATCAAATCGGCAACCGTCATCTCCGGATTTTGGCTTAATGCCAACAAGGCATCAATCACTTCGCCAAGCTGGTGCGGCGGAATGTTCGTCGCCATTCCGACAGCGATGCCGGATGAACCGTTGACAAGCAAATTAGGAAACCGGGACGGCAGCACGACCGGTTCTTTTTCCGAACCGTCATAGTTGTCTTGATAGTCAATCGTGTCTTTGTTGATATCGCGCAAAAGCTCCATGGCGATTTTCGACATGCGCGCTTCCGTGTAGCGCATCGCTGCTGCCGCGTCGCCGTCAATCGATCCGAAGTTGCCATGTCCGTCGACAAGCATGTAGCGGTAGTTGAAATCTTGCGCCATGCGCACCATCGTGTCATACACGGCGGCATCCCCGTGCGGATGATATTTCCCGATCACTTCGCCGACGATGCGAGCCGACTTTTTATACGGTTTATCGGCAGTCATGCCGAGGTCGTGCATGGCATATAAAATGCGGCGATGCACCGGCTTCAGCCCGTCGCGCACGTCCGGCAGGGCGCGCGAAACGATGACGCTCATCGCATAGTCAAGAAACGAAGAACGCATTTCCTGGCTGATGTTCACTTCGCGGATGCGCGGTTGTTCGTGTTCTGCCATTCGTTCAAACCTCCCTTTGAAACCTCCTCCAGTCCGGACCGCCCGGCCAGGCGGACGCGGACGGACGGCGGGCGCCGCTTCGCTCGCGCGCCGGGTGTCCCCGTCGGCAAGGTGAAGCGAGGAGGGCGGCTGATTCCCTCTTTTTTTATCCTAAATGTCCAAGTTTTTCACATAACGGGCATTTTCTTCGATGAACTGGCGGCGCGGCTCAACTTTATCGCCCATTAAAATTTCAAACGTTTCATCTGCGTCAATGGCGTCTTGCAAGCTCACTTGCAGCAACGTTCTCGTTTCCGGATTCATCGTCGTTTCCCAAAGTTGCTCCGGATTCATTTCGCCCAGTCCTTTATAGCGTTGAATCGTCGGTTTTGGCTGGTCCGGCAGCTCAGCAAGGATTTTCTCAAGCTGGCGGTCGTTGTAAGCATAACGCACCTGTTTTCCCTGCTCGATTTTATACAGCGGCGGCTGAGCGATATAAATGTAGCCGTGTTCAATCAATTCCCGCATATAACGGTAAAAAAATGTTAAAAGAAGCGTGCGAATATGGGCCCCGTCAACATCGGCGTCGGTCATGATGATGACCTTATGGTAACGCGCCTTTGAGATGTCAAACTCTTCGCCAATGCCCGTGCCAAGGGCGGTAATAATCGCCCGCACCTCATTGTTCGACAAAATTTTGTCCAAGCGCGCTTTTTCCACGTTAAGGATTTTCCCGCGCAGCGGCAAAATCGCTTGGAAATGGCGGTCGCGCCCTTGTTTCGCGGAGCCGCCGGCCGAATCGCCCTCGACGACATACAGCTCGCTGATCGACGGGTCTCTTGACGAACAGTCAGCCAGTTTGCCCGGCAAATTGGAAATTTCAAGCGCACTTTTGCGCCGCGTCAGTTCGCGCGCTTTTTTCGCCGCCAGCCGCGCCCGCGCCGCCATCATGCCTTTTTCGACGATTTTTCGGGCAATCGTCGGATTTTCAAGCAAAAACGTTTCAAATTGTTCGGAAAAGACAGCGTCGGTCACCGTGCGCGCATCGCTGTTGCCGAGCTTCGTTTTCGTTTGCCCTTCAAACTGCGGCGATGGATGCTTGATCGACACGATGGCCGTCAGCCCTTCGCGCACATCTTCGCCAGTCAAATTCGTGTCGTTTTCTTTAAAAATTTGCTGCTTGCGAGCGTAATCATTGATAATGCGCGTCAGCGCCATTTTAAAGCCAGATTCATGTGTGCCGCCTTCATGCGTATGAATGTTGTTGACAAACGAATAAATATTGCTCGTATAGCCGTCGTTGTACTGCAAGGCGATTTCTACGGCAATGCCGTCACGCTCGCCAGCGATATAAATTGGCTCTTCGTGCAGCACTTCTCGTGTTCGGTTCAAATGACGGACGTATGAACGAATGCCGCCTTCGTAAACATATTCGTTTTTTCGGCTGTCAACCCGTTCGTCCGTCAGCGTGATTTTTAAGCCGCGATTTAGAAAGGCGAGCTCACGCAACCGAGTGGCCAGCGTTTCATAGTCAAATTCGGTCGTCTCAGTGAAAATTTCCGGGTCCGGCTTAAAACGGGTCGTCGTTCCGGTCCGGTCTGTCTCGCCGATGACTTGCAAGTCGGTGCACGGTTCTCCGCGCTCGTACCGCTGGTAATGGATTTTTCCATCCCGATAGACGTAAACTTCGAGCCATTCCGATAAGGCGTTGACGACCGAAGCGCCAACGCCGTGCAAGCCGCCGGACACTTTATAGCCCCCTCCGCCAAATTTCCCACCGGCATGAAGGACGGTCATAATGACTTCGACGGCGGGACGCCCGGTCGCCTCGTGAATGTCAACCGGAATGCCACGCCCGTTGTCGGCGACGGTGATGCTGTTGTCTTTGCCGATCGTCACATCGATGTTTGTGCAATAGCCCGCCAACGCCTCGTCGATGCTGTTGTCGACGATTTCCCAAACGAGATGGTGCAGTCCTTTCGGCCCCGTCGAGCCGATGTACATCCCCGGGCGCTTGCGGACCGCTTCAAGGCCTTCAAGCACTTGGATTTGGCTTGCATCGTACGTCTGCTCAACCCGTTGTTCCATTGTCATGCCTGATCACCTACGCTTTCTTTGCAAACGTTCAACGGTCTCGCGGTCAAGAAGGAGCGGTTACCGAACCAGAATGGACTCGATAAATAGCCGCTTCTTGAATGATATCGTGCTTAATGCCGTCAATGCTTGTTGTTGTGACAAAAGTTTGCACTTTTTTCCGGATGGCATCAAGGAGGTGGGTTTGCCGAAAGTCATCAAGTTCTGACAACACATCATCCAGCAATAAAATGGGGTAATCGCCTAACTCGGAAAAGATGAGCTCAAGTTCTGCCAGCTTGACCGCTAGCGCGGTTGTACGTTGTTGCCCCTGGGAACCGAAAGTTTGCACGTTTTTTCCATTCACGAAAAACGCGATGTCATCACGATGCGGGCCGACCAGCGTTGTTCCCCGCTGAACTTCCCGTTCCCTCATGGCGGCGAACGTTTCACTGTATGCTTCTACTATTCTCGACAATTCCGCCTTTTCTGATACGTCGACCGACGGTTCGTATCGGATGCAAAGCTGTTCGGCGCCGCGGCTGATTTCATAGTGGATTGGCATCGCCCATTGCTCAAGCAGCGACAAAAACTGGCGGCGCCGCAGCGTAATTTTGGCCGCCAGCAATACAAGCTGCTCAGTTAACACATCAAGAACCGCCTCATCGCTCCGCTCGCGCGCCTGCATCATTTTTAAGTAATGATTGCGTTGTTGCAGCAGCTTTTGGTATTGGCTCAAATCATGTATATACACAGGCGACACTTGCCCGATTTCCATATCGACAAATCGGCGCCGCACTTGCGGACTTCCCTTGACTAAATTCAAGTCTTCGGGAGCAAACATGACGACATTCAAATGGCCGACGTATTGGCTGAGCCGCTGCTGTTCAATATGGTTGCATCTTGCTTTTTTTCCTTTTTTTGAAATAAGCAACTCAAGCGTTAACGACCCGCTTCGTTTTTCCGCTCTTCCTTCTATTTTAGCATACTCTTCATTCCAACGGATAAGGTCTTTATCGTTGGACGTGCGGTGCGACTTCGCCATAGCCAAAACATAAATGGCCTCCATCATGTTCGTCTTTCCTTGGGCATTTTCTCCTAAGATGACGTTCACGCCCTCACCAAAATTCAGCGTTTCATACTCATAATTCCGGTAATTCGTCAACGTTAAGTTGGTCAAAAACACCGAACCTTCACCTACTCCGCTTTTACGACGACGAACGTGCCAAACGGTTCAATGTCGATCCGGTCGCCGTCTCTCAGCTTTCGCCCGCGCCGGTTTTCCCGTTCTCCATTGACAAGCACGTGATGTTCCTGCAAAAACCATTTGGCCGCACCGCCAGTATCGATCAATCGCACAAGTTTCAAAAGCTGCCCCAGCGTAATCGTTTCCGTTGTAATCGTCACCCGTTGTTCCATCCGTGTCATCGCTCGCTTTCCTTCAAACTGCCTATTCTTTTATTTTACCGAAAAATCCGCCCACTCGCAAAGAAAGCCGATGGGAAGGATGGGCATAGATGTTGCCCGCCTTCTCATCGGACTTGAGAAAAAGCAGCGTTGTCGGGCGGCTTTTGCCCTTGAAGCTGAATGGTTTTCGCCAATAGGAGGGCGGTGGGTCAATATGTTCTCACCGGCAAAATGAGCTGAAGCATCGAATCGGTATGAAGCGGGCGCAACAGGAACGGCCGCATGGCCCCAGTGAAGCTGATTTGAATGTCTGTTCCATCAAGCGCCCGCAACGCGTCCATCATATATTTCGCGCTGAACGAAATGTTCAACTCTTCCCCTTCAAGAGACTCCGTTTGCAGCTGCTCCGTCACTTTCCCGATCTCCGGAGAAATCGAAGAAATTTCGAGCATTCCTCCAGGAAGCGTCGTTAGTTTCACAACGTTGTTCCTTCCTTCTCGAGCAAGCAAGGACGCTCGGTCGATTGCCTGCAGAAACTCTTTTGTATTGACGATCATGGTCGTTTTGCTTTCTGTTGGAATCAAGCGGGCCGTCTCCGGATAGTTGCCGTCAAGCAGCCGGGAAAAGAAGAGAAGGTGCTCGGCCTTAAATAGCACTTGATTGGCTGTCATGACGATGTCCACCGGGTGGTTGCCGTCATCCAAAATTTTGCTGAGCTCATTAAGACTTTTTCCAGGGATGACGACGTTGTATGATACTTCATTTTCCGACTCAATTTTCACTTTGCGCATGGCTAAGCGATGACTGTCGGTCGCTGTGCAGACAAGCTCGCCATGTTCAACTTTCCAGTTGACACCTGTCAAGATTGGGCGCGTTTCCGATGTAGAAACGGCGAACACCGTTTGCCGAATCACGGTTTTCAATAAATCAGCCGGGATTTGAAACACGTTTTCTTCTTCAATTTGCGGCAGGCGCGGATATTCGTCGGCGTTTAGCCCATTGAGGCGGAATTCTGAGTGCCCCGAGCGGATGATCGTCAAAAAGTTGTCTTCCGTTTCGATTTCCACCGTTTGTTGCGGCAGTTTTTTCACGATTTCAGAGAAAAAGCGCGCCTGCAGTACGATGCTCCCCGGTCTTTTCACGTCAACGAGCAACTTGCCTTCTTTTTCAAGCGGAATAAACGATTCAATTGAAATGTCGGAATCGCTTCCGGTCAGCGTTACTCCCGAGGCGGTTGCTGTTAGTTTGATTCCGGTCAAAATCGGAATCGTCGTTCTTGTCGATACGGCTTTCATCACGTCTTGGACGCTCTTGGCCAACGCTTCGCGGTCAATGGAAATGTTCACGTTGCTGTTCCTCCCCGTTTCTTTAGATCGTCGGAAATAAATTATAAAAATATAAAAACAAAAACCGTAGTACTAGTCGTATGGCTTGTTAGTATGTGGATAAACAAAAAAAGCGAATCAAGCACAGCCTGTCCACATGTGGATAAGCTGTGCATAAAACCGAGACAGTTGTTCACAGTTGCTTCAGCTTTTCTTGAATCTCTTGTATATGCCTTTGCAGCTGCGTATCGGTTTGCAAAAGCTTTGATATTTTTTCATGGGCGTGGATGACGGTTGTATGATCGCGTCCCCCAAATTCATCGCCGATTTTCGGCAACGAACAGTCGGTCAGTTCGCGGGAGAGATACATGGCAATTTGCCGAGGGAACGCGACCGATTTTGTTCGCTTTTTCGCTTTAAAATCTTCCATCTTGATGTTGAAATGCTGTCCAACAACGCGCTGAATGTCTTGAATCGTGATTACCTTCGGCTTTGCGCTCGGGATGATGTCTTTCAATGCCTCTGCTGCCAAGTCAGCGGTGATCTCTTTGTTGATGAGCGACGAATAAGCGACGACGCGAATGAGAGCGCCCTCAAGCTCGCGGATGTTCGAGTCAATTTGATTGGCGATATAAAGCATTACCTCGTTTGGAATGTCAAACCCCTCCGCCTTCGCCTTTTTGCGGAGGATAGCGATCCGCGTCTCCAAATCAGGCGGCGTAATGTCGGTGATGAGCCCCCACTCAAAGCGCGAACGCAAGCGGTCTTCGAGTGTTGGGATTTCTTTCGGCGGTCGATCGCTTGAGATGACGATTTGCTTGCTCTCCTCGTGCAGCGTATTAAACGTATGGAAAAATTCTTCTTGCGTTTGTTCTTTTCCGGCCAAAAACTGAATATCATCGATCAGTAGGACGTCAACGTTCCGATACTTGTTGCGAAAGTCGTCAGGGCGGTTGTCTCGGATGGCGTTAATAAACTCATTCGTAAATTTCTCTGAAGATAAATAGACCACTTTCGCCGATGGGTTATGTTCAATCACGTAATGGCCGATCGCGTGCATTAAGTGTGTTTTTCCAAGTCCGACGCCGCCATAGATAAACAAGGGGTTGTATGCTTTGGCCGGAGCCTCAGCGACCGCCAGTGAAGCGGCATGGGCGAACCGGTTGCCGGAGCCGATGACAAACGTATCGAACGTGTATTTCGGATTTAACATGCTTTGTGGGAAATCGTTTGTCTCTTCATACGGTTTCCGTTGCTTTTTCTTAGATGACTGGAACTCTAGTTCTTCATCATCCTGATTTGGCGGAATGATAAACTTGACGGCCAATTCTTCGCCCGTGATGGTGTAGATCGTTTCCGCAATCAAATGAGAGTAGCGAGAATCAAGCCAATCTCTAGCAAACTCGTTCGGGGCTACGATGACGAGCGTGTCACCTCGTAAAGAGTGGGCTTTTGTTGACTTGAGCCAAGTTTCAAAGCTCGGCTTGCTGATTTTTTGTTCAATCTCCGCGAGCACGCGATCCCATAAGTCATGGATATTTTCCACCCGTTGCCCCTCCCTTAAGTCAGAGGATGATCGTTTGTTTAAAAAAATAAGTTTGTGGAAAAAGCATATTAAGGAAATAAAGAAGCTTTTCGACAAAATCCACCATCTGTGGGTAACATTATTAACGCGTTGTGAAAAAACTATCCACAATCTATCCACAAAATGTGGATAGACTCCTCTTATCCACATAATTATCCATAGTGAAAACACAATAATAATAGCAAATAAAGCGGCTTGTTGCAACGGGATTTTTTTGATTATCCACAAAATGGACGGGATGTGAAAAAATCATTATCCACACCATTGAACATGTGAAAAAAATGTCGATAAATGTTGTGGATTGTTGATAGGGAGAAAAAATTTATCCACAGCGCTGATCAGAGTTGGAAAAACGAAGAGGCGGTTGACATTTGCTAAGATTGTTCAATATAATGAGAAAGACTGCCCGTAACTGTTATTCCCTAGGGAGGTGTCATAGATGAAACGGACGTATCAACCGAATAGACGGAAACGAAGCAAAGTGCACGGATTCCGCGCGCGCATGAGCACGAGAAACGGCAGAAAAGTGTTGGCGCGCCGCCGCCGCAAAGGAAGAAAAGTTTTGTCTGCATAATAGGCCACTGAAGTTTCAGTGGTCTTTTTTCTCAATATTTTGCCGCCGGGAAATTAGGCAAATGGAGTGTTTGGGGAGAATGAAAAAAAAGTATCGGATCAAGAAAAACGAAGAGTTCCAGGAAGTGTTTCAGAGGGGCGCTTCAACGGCCAACCGCCAGTTTGTCATCTACACGCTTGACCGCCCGGAGCAGCCTTATTTTCGCATCGGGCTGTCTGTCAGCAAAAAACTTGGCAAGGCTGTCGTCCGAAATCGAATCAAGCGCTACATCCGCCAATGCTTCCTCGAATTGAAAGAGGAGATTGCCCCTGGCAAAGACTATGTCGTTATCGCTAGGCAGCCGGTGGCGGAGATGAATTATGCGGAAGTAAAAAAAAGTTTAATCCATGTGCTCCGGAAATCCGGAGGGCTGAAAAAAGGAGGCCAACCGTCGCATTCGGCTTGAAAAAATGCTCCACGCGGCAAAAAAAATGGTAAAATACATACGTGAACTTGTATATGTGGGAGGAAAAAGAAGGTGAAAAGGCGAATCAGATTCATCATTTTGTTCGGTGCGTTAGCGGCTGTGCTGGCCGGATGCACGGAAATTCACAAACCGATCACCCCGGAAAGCAAGGGGTTTTGGAACGAGTATATCGTTTATCCGCTTTCTTGGCTGATCAAATATGTCGCCGGGCTGCTCGGCGGAAGCTTTGGGTTGTCCATCATTGTCGTCACCATTTTGATCCGCTTATTGATTTTGCCGCTGATGATTCAACAGACGCGCAACGCGAAGGCGATGCAAGCGCTTCAGCCGGAAATTGAAGCGCTCCGCAAAAAATACAGCTCAAAAGACGCGCAAACTCAACAAAAGCTCCAGCAAGAGATGATGCTCTTATTCCAAAAGCACGGCGTCAACCCAATGGCCGGCTGCTTCCCGATTTTGATCCAGATGCCGATTTTAATTGGATTTTACCATGCCATCATGCGGACGAGAGAAATTGCCCAACATAATTTTTTATGGTTTGACCTTGGCGAAAAAGACCCGTACTACATTTTGCCGGTCATTGCCGGCGTGACGACGTTCATCCAGCAGAAAATCATGATGGCCGGCTCCGCTCAGCAAAATCCACAAATGGCGATGATGCTTTGGATGATGCCGATTATGATCGTCATTTTCGCGATCAACTTCCCAGCTGCTTTGTCGCTTTACTGGGTCGTCGGAAATATTTTCTCCATTGTGCAAACGTATCTCATTAAAGGGCCGGAGATTGCCGCCCATTCAGGAGGAGCGAAAAAGTGAAAGAAGTGACCGCGACTGCCCGGACAGTCGAAGAGGCGGTGCAGTTGGCGCTCGCGCAGCTTGGCGTGCCTCGAGAGCGTGCGGTTATTGTTGTGCTCGATGAAGGGAAAAGAGGTTGGTTTGGCTTGTTTGGCGGCCGGCCGGCGGTTGTGAAAGCCGTGCTGAAAATCGACCCGGTTGAGGAGACGGTTCGCTTTTTGCAGCAAGTCATCGCGCAAATGGGGGCGGAAGGGGCAAGCATCGAAGCCGTCCGCCGCGGCAAGCAGGTGACGCTTCATGTGCACGGGGGGCCGGTCGGTCTATTGATCGGCAAGCACGGGCAAACGTTAAACGCTCTTCAGTTTTTGGCGCAGCTCGTCGCCAACCGCCATGCTGACGAATACGTGTCGATTGCCGTCGATGTCGAAAATTACCGCGAACGAAGGGAAAAGGCGCTGATCGAACTGGCGCACAAGCTGGCCGCCCGGGCGGTGAAGACGGGAAAAGAAGTAAGGTTGGAGCCGTTGCCGGCGCATGAACGGAAGATCATCCATGCAGCGCTGGCTGACAACAAGCACGTCTTGACCTATTCCGTTGGCGTTGATCCGCACCGTTCGATTGTCGTCGCTCCGAAAACAGGCAAAATGTCGCCGAAAAAAGAGGCGCCTCGCTAAACTGTAGAGAGGCGGCCTCTTTTTTTACGGTATTGGCGCCGCCTGGAAGATTGGCGATGGAAATGGGGGAAACGCTCCAGCAAGAGCTTCTTCAAATGGGGAAACAGCGCAGCAACGGTCTTTTTTGCCTATCCGTCCAGATGATTGTGAAGCAATCACTAGTTTCCACCAACTTTTTTTTGACGGCCGCCGCTTATATTTTTCAACAACCGCGTTGAGCGCGCCGTATTGTTATTCACATGTGGATAAGTTAAAATTGAACTAAGTGAATATGCACAAGGAAAAAAAGCGGCCAAAACGGGCTGTGGATATAGAGAAAGCGGAGCAAAGAGAGGTGAACAGCTTTGACGGAATTTGATACGATCGCCGCCATTTCGACGCCGATGGGCGAAGGGGCGATTGCCATCGTTCGGTTGAGCGGAGATCAAGCGGTTGAGATCGCTGACCGGCTTTTCCGCAGCCCGAGCGGAAAGCGGCTCAAAGACGTTCCATCACACACGATCCACTACGGGCATATCATCGATCCGAAAAGCGGACGGGTCGTTGAAGAAGTAATGGTATCAGTTATGCGCGCACCGAAGACGTTTACGCGCGAGGACGTGGTCGAGATCAACTGCCATGGCGGGTTTGTTTCCGTCAATCGGGTGCTGCAGCTCGTGCTGGCAAACGGGGCGCGGCTCGCCGAGCCGGGGGAGTTTACGAAGCGGGCGTTTTTAAATGGGCGCATCGATTTATCTCAAGCTGAGGCAGTCATCGACCTGATCCGCGCCAAAACCGACCGGGCGATGAACGTCGCCCTACAGCAAATGGAAGGGCGCCTGTCAAAATTGATTCGCGAGTTGCGGCAGACGATTTTGGAGACGCTGGCACATGTTGAAGTCAATATCGATTATCCGGAATACGATGATGTCGAAGAAATGACGCCGCGCCTTTTGCGGGAAAAGGCGGAATATGTGCGCGGGCAAATTGAAAAGCTGCTGTCGACCGCCGCGCAAGGAAAAATATTGCGCGAAGGGCTGGCAACGGTCATCATCGGGCGGCCGAACGTCGGCAAATCGTCGCTTTTGAATGCGCTCGCCCATGAAAATCGGGCGATCGTCACCGATATTCCGGGGACGACGCGCGACGTCATCGAGGAATATGTCAACGTCCGGGGCGTACCGCTTCGCTTGATCGATACGGCTGGCATCCGCGAAACCGAAGATGTCGTCGAACGGATCGGCGTCGAGCGCTCGCAGCAAATGTTGAAGCGGGCCGACTTAATTTTGCTCGTTTTGAATTATCATGAACCGCTGACGGAAGAGGACGAGCGGCTGTTTGCCATGATCGAGGGAATGGACGCCATCGTCATTGTGAATAAAACCGATTTGCCCCGGCGGATCGATATGGAGCGGGTCAAGGAGCTGGCGGCCGGCCGGCCGGTCGTGGGGACATCCCTGTTGCATGAACAAGGAATTGATGAACTGGAGAAGGCGATTGCTGACCTGTTTTTTGGGGGTGAGCTGGAAGCCGGCGATTTGACGTACGTTTCAAACTCTCGCCATATCGCCTTGCTCGAGCAGGCGAAAACAGCGATCGAGGATGCCTTGGCCGGCATTGACGCCGGCATGCCGGTTGATCTCGTCCAAATCGATTTGCGCCGGGCATGGGAGTTGCTTGGCGAAATCATTGGTGATACGGTCCATGAAAGCTTGATTGATCAGCTGTTTGCTCAGTTTTGTTTAGGAAAATAAGCGAGGAGGAAATGCCATATGGATTACCATGGAGGAACGTATGACGTCATTGTCGTTGGCGCTGGCCATGCCGGCTGCGAAGCGGCATTAGCTTCGGCGCGCATCGGGGCGAAGACGCTTGTCATTACGCTCAACCTCGATATGATCGCGTTCATGCCGTGCAACCCGTCGATCGGCGGCCCGGCGAAAGGAATCGTCGTGCGCGAAATCGACGCTCTCGGCGGGGAAATGGCAAAAAACATTGACAAAACATACATTCAAATGCGGATGCTAAACACCGGCAAAGGGCCAGCCGTCCGCGCGCTTCGGGCGCAAGCCGATAAAGTGCTGTACCAGCGGGAAATGAAAAAAACACTCGAAAATCAAGAGAATTTGACGCTTCTGCAAGGAAAAGTCGAGCGGCTGATCGTCGAAGACGGCGTTTGCAAAGGTGTCATCACTCACACGGGGGCGCATTATTACGCCAAGGCGGTCGTCATTACGACCGGGACGTTTTTGCGCGGGGAAATCATCATCGGAGACATTAAATATTCGAGCGGCCCGAACAACCAGCAACCGTCGATTAAGCTGTCCGAGCATTTAGAAGAGCTTGGGTTTGAGCTTGTTCGCTTCAAAACGGGCACGCCGCCGCGCGTCAACAGCCGGACGATCGACTACAGCAAAACGGAAATTCAGCCGGGAGACAAGGAGCCGCGCGCGTTTTCGTACGAGACGACAAAATACATCACTGATCAGCTGCCGTGCTGGCTGACGTACACGACGGAGGAAACACACCGCATCATCGATGAAAACTTGCACTTGTCGCCGATGTACTCCGGCATGATCAAAGGAACCGGGCCGCGCTATTGCCCATCGATCGAGGATAAAGTCGTCCGGTTCCACGATAAGCCGCGCCATCAAATTTTCCTCGAGCCGGAAGGGCGGGAAACAGAAGAAGTGTACGTGCAAGGGTTGTCAACAAGTTTGCCGGAACATATCCAGCGCAAGCTGCTCGAGACGATCCCGGGACTTGAGAAGGCGCAGCTCATGCGGGCTGGCTATGCGATCGAGTATGATGCCATCGTGCCGACGCAGCTATGGCCGACGCTCGAGACGAAGCTTGTGAAAAACTTGTATACCGCAGGGCAAATCAACGGCACGTCCGGCTATGAAGAAGCGGCAGGCCAAGGCATTATGGCCGGCATTAACGCCGCCCACCGTGCGCTCGGCCGCGAAGAAATCATTTTAAGCCGTTCTGATGCCTATATCGGCGTTTTAATCGACGACTTGGTGACGAAAGGGACGAATGAGCCGTACCGCCTGCTGACGTCGCGTGCCGAGTACCGGCTTTTGCTTCGCCATGACAACGCCGATTTGCGCCTGACCGAGCTCGGCTATCGGATCGGTCTCATTTCCGAAGAGCGGTATCAAAAATTTTTGGCGAAAAAAGAGGCGATCGAACGAGAGAAAAAGCGGCTGCAAACGGTGATCATCAAACCGACGCCAAAAGTGCAGGAAGTCATCCGTGAAGCGGGTGGAAGCGAGCTGAAAGACGGCATTCGCGCCGCCGATTTGCTCCGACGCCCGGAGATGACGTACGAGCACATCCGAAAACTGGCGCCGGCTGACGAGGAGATCGCTCCGGAAGTGGCTGAGCAAGTCGAAATTCAAATCAAGTACGAGGGCTACATCCAAAAATCGTTGCAAGAAGTCGAACGGCTCAAAAAAATGGAAAACAAAAAAATCCCGGAAGATATCGATTACGACGCCATCCAAGGGCTTGCAACCGAGGCGCGGCAAAAGCTCAAACAAGTGCGCCCGCTTTCGATCGCCCAGGCGTCGCGCATTTCCGGCGTCAATCCGGCCGATATTTCGATATTATTAGTGTATTTGGAACAAGGAAGAATCGCGCGCGTGTCGAATGAATAAACAATGAGGGAAAGGATTGGCTTATGGAGGCGACACAATTTCAAACCATGCTCGAAGAGAGGGGAATTCTCCTCTCTTCCCGGGCGCTTGCGCAGTTTGAGCGCTATTACGAACTGCTCGTTGAGTGGAACGAGAAAATGAATTTGACCGCTATTACGGACAAGCCCGGCGTCTATGTGAAGCACTTTTTCGACTCGGTGTCCCCGGCTTTTTACTACGACTTTTCAGCGCCGCTTGCGCTTTGCGACGTCGGATCCGGGGCGGGATTTCCGAGCCTTCCGCTCAAAATTTGTTTTCCGCATTTGCGCGTTTCCATCGTTGATTCGCTGCAAAAACGCATCCGTTTTTTAGAGCATCTGATCACCGAGCTCGGGCTTGCGGACGTGGCGCTTTACCACGAACGCGCTGAGACGTTCGCCCGTCAAAAGGGGATGCGCGAATCATTTGACGTCGTCACGGCCAGAGCGGTGGCGCGCATGCCAGTGCTTGTCGAACTTTGCCTTCCGCTCGTGAAAATGGGCGGGACATTCATTGCGATGAAAGCTGCTTCGGCGCTCGAGGAGCTGAAAGAGGGAAACAAGGCGATTTCTGTGCTTGGCGGAGAAGTGACGGCGACGGAAACGTTCACGTTGCCGTTTGACGAAGGCGAACGAACGATCATTTTCATCCAAAAAATGAGAAAAACGCCGAACCAATACCCGCGCAAACCGGGAACGCCGAACAAACAACCGATTCAGTAGCATCTTTGCGGGCGGGGGAGGGCTTTGCCGGCTGAAAGAGAGAAACAAGCTGTTTCGCTCCCCGCCTTCGTCCCGCGCCAAAAAACCGACCGTAAGGCGGCGTATGCCGGGCGAGACAGAGACATTTTGGCCAAGTATGTCCAAAGGTGGTGTAGGGGGATGAAGCATCCATTTTCGCGCTTGTTCAGCTTTGGAGAAAAAGAACAGGAAGAAATGGAGGAAAAGCAAGAGCGGGAGGAAGTTCGCCACATTCCGGTCAAAAGCATTATTCCGAACCGCTTTCAGCCGCGCACGATGTTTGATGAAGAGAAGATCGACGAGTTGGCGCTGACGATCCGCACGCACGGCATCATCCAGCCGATCGTCGTCCGCGAATGCGGGAACGGACGGTTTGAAATCATCGCCGGCGAGCGGAGATGGAGAGCGGTGCAAAAGCTTGGCTGGACGGAAATCCCCGCGATCATCAAAAACTTAAATGACAAAGAAACCGCCTCCGTCGCCCTCATTGAAAACTTACAGCGCGAAGAGTTGACGCCGATTGAAGAGGCGATGGCGTACGCCAAATTGATCGAGCTCCATGATTTGACGCAAGAAGCGCTCGCTCAGCGGCTCGGCAAAGGACAGTCGACGATCGCCAATAAGCTGCGTCTGCTGAAACTCCCGCAAGAGGTGCAAGAGGCGCTCTTGCAACGGGCGATTACGGAACGTCATGCGCGCGCATTGATTGCCTTGAAAGATAAAGAAAAACAGCTGAAACTGCTGCAAGAAATCATCGACAAACAGTTGAATGTCAAGCAGACGGAAGATCGGGTGTTAAAGCTGCTCGAGGCGGGGGAACGGAAGCCAAAACCGAAGCGAAAGGCGTTCAGCCGCGATATGCGCATCGCCGTCAACACGATCCGCCAGTCGCTTTCCATGGTCGAAAGCAGCGGGGTGTCCGTTCAATCGGAAGAAGAAGAATTCGATGACTACTATCAAATTACGATTCGAATCGCGAAAAAATAACGAAAGTCACCTTTTGCCTCATCAAGCACTGCTGATGGGGTTTTTTCTTTCAGAAAACAAAGTCATTTTCCTGTTTTCGTGCTAAAATAAAATGGATTGAGGAAGAGATAGAGGTAGGTGGCATCGTGGGAAAAGTCATTGCTATTGCAAACCAAAAAGGCGGAGTTGGAAAAACGACGACGGCGGTCAATTTATCGGCATGTTTGGCGCATCTTGGAAAAAAAGTGCTGCTTGTTGACGCCGATCCGCAAGGAAATGCGACGAGCGGCATCGGCATTGAGCGAGGCGATGTGGACGAATGCATTTACAATGTCATCATTGGCGACATGAAAGCAAAAGATGTCATTCGACCGACGGACATCGAAAATTTATACGTCATTCCAGCGACGATCCAGCTCGCCGGCGCAGAAATTGAGCTCGTCTCGGTCGTTTCCCGCGAAATCCGGCTGAGAAACGCGATCGAGCCGCTGAAAGACAAATACGACTTCATTATTATCGATTGTCCTCCTTCGCTCGGCTTGCTGACGCTCAACGCGTTGACAGCGGCCAATTCTGTGCTCATCCCTGTCCAATGCGAATATTATGCGTTAGAAGGGCTCAGCCAGCTGCTTAACACGATCCGGCTTGTGCAGCGGCACTTAAACTATGATTTGCGCCTCGAAGGCGTTCTGTTGACGATGCTTGATGCAAGGACGAATCTAGGCTTGCAGGTCATTCAAGAAGTCAAAAAGTATTTCCGCGAAAAGGTGTACCAGACGATCATCCCGCGAAACGTGCGGCTGAGTGAGGCGCCAAGCCATGGCAAGCCGATCATTTTGTACGATGTGAAATCGCGGGGGGCGGAAGTGTATTTGGAACTGGCGAAGGAGGTGCTTGAACGTGGCTAAAGGTCTCGGCAAAGGCATCAGTGCGCTGTTTGACAACCTTTCTCTCAATGAACTTAATGGGAAAGAGGAAACGGTGCGGGAAGTAAGCATTCACGACCTTCATCCAAACCCGTACCAGCCGCGGAAAACGTTTCAGCCTGAGGCGATTGAGGAGTTGAAGCAATCGATTTTGCAGCACGGCATTTTGCAGCCGCTCATCGTCCGCCGTGTACCGAACGGATTTGAAATCGTCGTTGGTGAACGGCGCTATCGGGCGGCCAAAGAGGCGAATTTGCCGTCAGTGCCGGTCGTGGTGCGCGAGTTGACTGATGAGCAAATGATGGAGTTCGCCCTTCTTGAAAACTTGCAGCGCGAGGATTTGAACCCGATCGAGGAAGCGATGGCGTACAAAATGTTGATGGACAAGCTGCACTTAACCCAGGAGGAAGTCGCGAGCCGTGTTGGGAAGAGCCGTCCGCACATCGCTAATCATTTGCGTTTGTTGTCCCTCCCTTCAGATGTGCAAAAGCTGCTCATTGATGGCACACTTTCGATGGGACATGGCCGCGCGCTTTTAGGGCTGAAACAAAAAAGCAAAATGAAATCGATCGTGGAACGGACGATTCGCGAAGGGTTGAACGTCCGCCAGCTTGAAAAACTGATCCAACAAGCGAACGAAAATGTTTCACGTGAAACATCGAAGCGGAAACCGCCGGAAAAAAGCGTGTTTATTCGGGAAAGCGAATCGTTGCTGCGCGAAAAATTCGGGACGAACGTCACGATTAAACAAACGAGGAAAAGAGGAAAAATTGAAATTGAGTTTTTTTCTCCGGAAGATTTAGAGAGAATATTAGAACTGCTCGATGTGCGGTTCGACGAGTAAGTCGGCCCTTTGATCAAGGCCGGTTTATTTTTTTGCAAGAGAGGGTTGGACATCATGGTGTTGTTAGGAACGATTGTCAACGGAGTGAGCATTATCGCCGGGGCGTTGATTGGAAAATGGCTTCATCGCATCCCCGAGCGAGTGAAGGAAACGGTGATGGGGGGGATTGGGCTTGCGGTGGCGCTGCTTGGCATACAAATGGGAATGAAAAGCGAACAGTTTCTCGTTGTTATTTTCAGCCTTGTTTTCGGCGGCATTCTCGGGGAGTGGTGGAACTGGGAGGAAAAGCTGAACCGGCTCGGTCAATGGCTCGAGGTGAAAGTGAGCGGAAACGGGCAAGGAAGCATCGCTAAAGGGTTTGTCAGCGCAACGTTGTTGTTTGTCATCGGGGCGATGGCCATCGTCGGAGCGCTTGACAGCGGGCTGCGCGGCGACCATAGCGTCTTGTATACGAAATCGATTTTAGACGGCTTTGCCAGTGTCATTTTGACGACGACGCTCGGCATCGGCGTCATCTTCTCCACCTTGCCGGTCGTTGTTTATGAGGGGAGCATCGCGCTGTTGGCGACGCAAATCGAACGGTTTGTGCCGAAGGAAGTGCTCGATTCGTTCATCGCCGAATCAACGGCGACCGGAGGCATTTTAATTATGGCCATTGGACTCAATATGCTCGGTTTGACGAACATTCGCGTGGCCAATTTGCTGCCGAGCATTCTCATTACGGCAGCCGCCGTTTTCATTCTTTCACTCGTTTAACGACCGGTTGTTTTGGCCGGACAGAAAAGAAATCCCCTCCTTGAACAGCTGACCAAGAGGGGGATTTGCTGCCTACCATAATGAATGCCGGTCTGTTGAGAGCGGAGGGGCAGCGAGCCGCTCTTTTCGGAGGATGAACCGCTCCGCTTCGTAAATGCCATTGGCGATCGTTTTCGCCATATTCATGACAAGATGGAGGCGCGTATTTTGCAGGACGAAAAACTCCATAAACCCGCTGACATTGACAACCCCAGTAATATGGGCGTCGCCGACGGGAAGGAGCTGTTTGTTGACCCCAGCCCCAGGGCGGACGGGTCCTTTGGCAATCGTGATGGCGCCGACGCTTTTCAGCCGCCCGAGGCAGGCATCGACCGCGATCATGAACGGATCGTTATGAATGAGTCGAATGGCTTCTACCTTTTCTTCCAAATTAACGGCATGGATTGGTTCTTCGAGTGTTCCGTACACGTGGAAGCGAGCCAACGGCTTCTCTTTGAGCATCGTGCCGACGAGCGGTCCAAGCGAATCGCCGGTCGAGCGGTCTGTGCCGATGCAAACGATAGCGACCGGCTGAGCGAGCGGGTCGGGAAGCAGTGAGGCGACCCGCCAAGCGATCGACGACACCGCCCCTTGCTCATCGTAAAACACGCGGTCCCTTTCCTCCTTGGATGAGTAAAATATCGATGGTATGCTCATTCGCTTCACTCCTACTTTCGTTTCAAAAGTATTAACAGTATACGGAAAATAAAAGAATGATATACATTTCATTGTTCGTTTTCTTGCCTTTTCTTCGCGATAACGGGATATCGGGCTACAAATCAGCGGCCGGTCTTGTTAAAATAAAAGCGCAGAACAAGAAAAAAGATTGAGGTGTCGCCAACGTTGAACACGATGGAAAAAACGATGAGCCGATTGTTCGCATTTTTGATAGATGAGAAATTGTGGCTCCAGATCGGAAAAGGGACGCTGAAGATTGTTCTTATCCTACTCATATGCGCCATTGCGGTGAAAGTGTTGAAAATTGCCGTTCATAACATGTTCAAAGTGCGACAGAAGGCGCCGATCCGCATTTCCGAACGGCGGGAGGCGACGCTCGTTCGGCTGCTCGACAACGTCATTACGTACGTACTATATTTTATTGCGCTCTTGATGATTTTAGATACGTTTGGCGTTCCCGTCAAAGCGCTGCTCGCCGGGGCTGGGGTCGTCGGGCTGGCCGTGGGTTTTGGCGCACAAAGCTTAGTGAAAGACATCATCACTGGATTTTTCATCATTTTTGAAGACCAGTTTGCGGTCGGCGATTATGTGCGCATTGGCAATTTTGAAGGGTATGTTGAAACGATTGGGCTTCGGGTGACGAAAATTAAAAGTTGGACCGGGGAAGTGCACATTTTGCCAAACGGCAGCATCACTCAAGTGACGAACTATTCACTGCACAACAGCCTCGCTGTCGTTGACGTCAGCATCGCCTATGAAGAAGACATTGAAGAGGCGGAGGAAGCCATCCGCGAGCTTCTTCCGCAGCTGCCGGCGAAGTATGAAGACATGGTCGCCCCGCCGGAATTGCTTGGCGTGCAAAATTTAGCCAGCTCGGAAGTCATATTGCGCATCACGTGCGAAACGAAGCCGATGCGCCATCTGGCGGTCGCTCGGGCGATCCGCAAGGAAGTAAAGCTGCTGTTGGACGAACGGGGAATCGAAATCCCATACCCACGGCTTGTGCTGCATCGCCGCGACGAACAAGAGCAGCCCGAGGCAAAGCCGCAACGGGAGCAATCGTTGTCATAGGGAGGTGGATCGATGGAAGAGAAACAGTTCGGCCTATACGATATCGTCGAAATGAAAAAGCCGCACCCATGTGGAACGAATCGTTGGAAAGTGATTCGCTTGGGCGCTGACATCCGCATTAAATGCGAAGGGTGCGCCCATAGCGTTTTGTTGCCGCGCAAAGAGTTTATCCGCAAAATGAAAAAAGTGCTCGTCAAGCATGAAGAATAAGCAAATGAATCATGGTGGCGAGGCCATGCTCTTTTGTTGCGAAGGGGAGGGAGAAAATGACGGAAACGACGCATGTAACATCATGTCCGCTCAACTGCTGGGACGTATGCGGGCTGAAGGTGACGGTGAACGAGGGAAAAGTCGTACGGGTTGACGGCGACGAACACCATCCCATCACGAAAGGGAACATTTGCGGACGCGGGCGGATGTTGAAAGAGCGGGTAAACGCCAAAGAACGCCTTCTCTATCCGTTGAAAAAAGTAAACGGGCAGTTCGTTCGCATTTCTTGGGAAGAGGCGCTTGATGACATCGCTGGGAAAATGCGGAAGTTGAAAGAACAATTTGGGCCGACAGCCGTGCTTCACAGCCATGATTACGCCAACAACGGGCTGCTGAAAAACCTGGACCGCCGTTTTTTTAATTGTTATGGTGGGGCAACAGAGCTTATCGGCAGCCTTTGCTGGGGCGCGGGCATTGAGGCGCAGACATGGGATTTTGGCAACGCCTACAGCCATGCGCCAGAAGATATCGACAACAGCCGCCACATCGTCATTTGGGGGCGAAACGTCGCCCGCACGAACATGCATTTATTCGAGCGGTTGCTTGCCGCGAAAAAACGCGGGGCGACAATTGTGGTCATTGATCCGCTGTTTGGCCCGACGGCGCGCATCGCCGATCAGTACGTATGCATCAAGCCGGGAATGGACGCTTTTTTGGCGATGGGCATTATGAAAGAGCTGCTTCGACTCGGGTTGGAGGACCGGGCCTTTATCAAGCAACACACAATTGGGTTTGATGATGTCAAACAACTATTGCAGACAATTTCGTTGGCGGAGATTGAGCGGCATACCGGTGTTAGCCGCGATCAAATGACGAAGCTGGCCCGGCTTTACGGGGACCGGCCGACCGCAACGTATCTTGGCCTTGGCATGCAACGCTATGCGAACGGCGGCAATACAATCCGATGGATCGATGCCCTTGTCGCCGCAAGCGGCAACGTTGGCATTCCGGGTGGAGGGGCGAATTTTGGCAACTTGCAGGTGGGCGAGTGTTTTGATAAAGCCGCATTGACGCTCCCAGAGCGGAAAACGGCATCGCGCACATGGACGATGATGAAGCAGGGAGAAGAGATATTGCGGGCGGATGATCCACCGATCGGCATGGTGATCGTCACGTGCGGCAACCCGCTCGCTCAAGTGCCGAACACGAACTTGATGAAAAAAGCGTTCGCTTCCATTGAAACGGTGGTTGTGTTTGAGCAGTTCATGACCGATACGGCTGCAATGGCTGATTATGTTTTGCCAGTAGCGGCTTCGTTTGAAGAGGAAGACGTCTATTGTTCATCGATGTACCATGCGTATTTGAACTACGGGCCGAAGCTTGTCGACCCGCCGGGTGAGGCGAAGCCGGACTTGTGGATTTGGACGGAGCTGGCAAAAAGGCTCGGGTTTGGGGATGATTTTGCCTATACGCGTGAGCAGTTTCTTGCAATGGCGCTCCGGCCGTTGGAGCATCACGGCATTACGCTGAAGCGATTGAAAACAGAACACCGCGTCCTTTTGCCTGTCGAACCGGTGCCATGGCGCGACCGCCGGTTTCAAACGCCAAGCGGAAAATACGAATTTACGTCAACCATCGCCAAGAAAAAAGGGATGGATGGCCGGCTGCAAATCATGTATCCGGCCGAATCGGAGGAGTCCAATCCGGCACTAGCCGCCAAATATCCGTATCGGCTGTTGACGATCCATCCGCTCCGTTCGAATCATTCGCAACATTATCCGCTCATCCCAGCGCTTCAGACAGTCCGCATTGAGGTAGCGGCTGATGTTGCTGCGGCAAAGGGTCTTGCCGATGGCGACCGGGCGCGTGTTTACAACGACCGTGGATCGCTCGTGGGAACGGTCAAGGTGCTTGATGGCGCCTATCCAGGCACGATCAACATTGACGAAGGACAATGGGGAGTGTTCGGCGGGCCGGTCAACGTCCTCACGTCCGATTTGGAGTCGGATAACGGCTGCGGCAGCACGCTGTATGACTGTTTGGTCAATATTGAAAAAGTCACGTCGGAAGCAAAGTAAGCGGTTCACAGTTGCTTCGGATCAGTAGAAAAAAGATATTGTCGATGACAAAATGCGGTTTGAGGCTGTTGATCCGAAAAGATGATTTTGTCATCCAAGTGTTGGGAAAAGGGCGCAAACTTCCGCCTTTTTTGAAGCGGGTGGGAGAGGAAACATTCCCCGCTTGCGGCGCGCTTGTCATTTTCTGCGCCAGCCCATATAATGAGGAAAGATGTGAACGGGAAAGAGGAGTGGAACGAATGGGATTGACAGCAGGAATCGTCGGATTGCCGAACGTCGGCAAATCGACGCTGTTTAACGCCATTACAAAAGCAGGTGCTGAGTCAGCCAACTATCCGTTTTGCACAATTGAGCCGAACGTCGGTGTCGTCGAAGTGCCCGATGAGCGGCTCGATGTATTGACGGAAATGTTTCGGCCGAAGCGGACGGTGCCGACTGTTTTTGAATTTACCGATATCGCGGGCATCGTCAAAGGGGCGAGCAAAGGAGAGGGGCTTGGCAACAAGTTTTTGTCTCACATCCGGCAAGTCGATGCAATTTGCCAAGTCGTCCGCTGCTTCAGTGATGAAAACATCACCCACGTGGCGGGCAAAGTCGACCCGCTCGCCGATATCGAAACGATCAATTTGGAGCTCGTGTTGGCTGATTTAGAAACGATTGACAAACGAATCGAGCGGGTCGGCAAAATCGCCAAGCAAAAGGATAAAGAGGCGGCGTTTGAATACGACATTTTGCGGCGGTTGAAGGAGACGCTCGAAGACGGCAAGCCGGCGCGCACACTCGAGTTCACTGATGAAGAGATGAAAGTCGTCAAGCAGCTGCATTTGTTGACGATAAAGCCGATGCTTTACGTCGCCAATGTCGGCGAGGAAGATATCGCTGACCCTAGCGGCAATCCGTTTGTCAAGGACGTGCGCGAGTTTGCGAAGCGCGACAACGCTGAAGTCATTGTTGTCTGCGCCAAAATCGAAGAGGAAATCGCTGAGTTCAGCGATGAGGAAAAACGGCAATTTTTACAGGAGCTCGGCATCGAGCAGTCCGGCCTTGACCAGCTTATCCGCGCCGCTTACAGCTTGCTCGGATTGGCGACGTTTTTCACCGCCGGCGAGCAGGAGGTGCGGGCGTGGACGTTCCGCAAAGGGATGAAAGCGCCGCAATGCGCCGGCATCATCCATTCCGACTTTGAGCGAGGGTTTATTCGCGCGGAAACGGTGTCGTACGATGACCTTGTCGCGGCTGGATCGATGGCGGCGGCGCGCGAAGCCGGAAAAGTGCGCTTGGAGGGAAAAGACTACGAAGTGCAAGACGGCGACATTATGCATTTCCGGTTCAACGTGTAACCATTGGTTCGAGGGCAGGGCGGATGCAGCAGGTCACGGCGTGGGGCCGTTTTTGGCTTGGCCATACGGATGGAAGATGTTTGCGCCGACGGAATGCGGCAAACTGCCTTGCTTATCGTTGTCGGTCATGGTATAATCAACAAATGTGAGTAATGGTGATTGCTCCTTGCTCTTCGAATGGAAGGGCCGCTTAGACCAAAAGGAGGTGACGAGCGTGAGAAAGTACGAAATCATGTACATCATCCGCCCGAACATGGACGATGAAGCGAGACAAGCTCTCGTGGAACGGTTCAACAACGTGTTGAAAGAAAACGGCGCGGAGATTACGAACGTGACGGATTGGGGCAAGCGCCGCTTAGCCTATGAAATTCAAAAATACCGCGACGGCTATTACATGATCGTCAATGTCGTATCGGAGCCGAAAGCGGTGCAAGAATTCGACCGCTTAGCGCGCATCAGCGAAGACATCATCCGTCATATCGTCGTCAAAGAAGAAGAATAATCTTTTCGACATGATGAAGAGGTG
Organism: [Bacillus] caldolyticus; assembly: GCF_003595605.1. Taxonomy (NCBI): domain Bacteria; kingdom Bacillati; phylum Bacillota; class Bacilli; order Caryophanales; family Anoxybacillaceae; genus Geobacillus; species [Bacillus] caldolyticus. Next base: position 2,041,337 of record NZ_CP025074.1, read on the forward strand.
GTTCTGATGATTAACCGCGTCATTTTGGTCGGCAGGTTAACGAGAGATCCGGAGTTGCGTTACACTCCAAGCGGAGTGGCTGTTGCCACGTTTACGCTCGCGGTCAACCGTCCGTTTACAAATCAGCAGGGCGAGCGGGAAACGGATTTTATTCAGTGTGTCGTTTGGCGCCGCCAGGCGGAAAACGTCGCCAACTTTTTGAAAAAGGGGAGCTTGGCTGGTGTCGATGGCCGACTGCAAACCCGCAGCTATGAAAATCAAGAAGGTCGGCGCGTGTACGTGACGGAAGTGGTGGCTGATAGCGTCCAATTTCTTGAGCCGAAAGGAACGAGCGAGCAGCGAGGGGCAACAGCAGGCGGCTACTACGGGGATCCATTCCCATTCGGACAAGATCAGAACCACCGACATCCCGATGAAAAAGGGTTTGGCCGCATCGATGACGATCCTTTCGCCAATGACGGCCAGCCGATCGATATTTCTGATGATGATTTGCCGTTTTAATAAACAAGTCGCTTGAAGCCCCTGTCTTGAAGCAAAGCGCAGGCAGCGGGCCATTCCACCGATGAGGAAACGATGGCAACGGAAAGGAGGAAACAGCATGGCAGGACGGAAAGGCGGCCGCGGCAAACGCCGCAAAGTATGTTACTTCACGGCGAACAACATTACGCATATCGACTACAAAGATGTCGATTTGCTGAAAAAGTTCATTTCTGAACGCGGCAAAATTTTGCCGCGCCGTGTAACGGGAACGAGCGCGAAATATCAGCGCAAATTGACGGTCGCGATCAAACGCGCGCGCCAAATGGCGCTTCTGCCGTACGTTGCGGACGAGTGAGCCGAAAGCAAGCAGTAAGGGGGGATCCTTACTGCTTTTTTTATCTCCTCTGACTGAGCGGACTCCCACTCCCAAGCAGAGTGAAAGTGGGGAAGGAGGTCAAATCACCAAAAAACAAAGAAAGGGGAACGTCCATTGCGAAAAACGCACGCCCTCACCGAAGCGGCGATTGAGCTCGCACTGTTTGCTGTTTTGTTTTTGCTTGCGCTGTACGCGCCGGTCATTGGGATTGTCGCCGCTTTGTTTTTAGCGCTTCCGTTTATGGTGTTTACGATGCGCCATGGGTGGATTCCAGCTATGTTGCTGCTGGCGGCGGCCCTTGTCATCTCCGGTTTGATCGGCTCGCTTTTGTCGCTGCCGATGGCGCTTATGTTTGGCACCGTCGGCATGGCCGTCGGCGCGATGCTTTCGAAACAGAAAAACCGTTATCTTGTTCTTCTTGTCGGCGCGCTTGTATTTTTGGCGAATATCGTGCTTGATTACATCATCTCGATTCAATTTTTGCACGTCGATATGATCCAAGATACGCTTGCGCTCGTGCGAGAATCGTTTGACACGGCAATGAATCTAATGAAGGGAATGGGACAAGCGCCGCCTTTGGAGATGCAAAGGCAGTTCGAACAAGGGCTGAAGCTGATCGGCTATATGGTTCCGACGCTGTTTGTCATCGCTTCGTTTGCGCTGGCGTACGCGACGATCATCGTCTCGCTGCCGGTGATGAAGAGGCTGAAGCTGCCGGTCGGTTCATGGCCGCCGTTTCGCGAGCTTATGTGGCCGAAAACTGTATTGTGGTTGTATGTCTTCGTGCTCCTTCTCTCCTTGTTCCCGTTCAAAGAAGGATCGTTTGCCTATATCGCCGTGTTGAACTTATCGTATGTGTTGCAGCTGGCGATGATCGTGCAAGGATTTTCGTTTCTTTACTACGCCGCTTACAAAAAAGGGGTTGGCAAAGGTGTGGTGGCGGCAGGGACGGTTGTTTGCTTATTCCTGCCTTTTCTACTTTATCTTGTGGCGATATTCGGTATAATTGATTTAGGATTTGATTTGCGCCGCCGCATATGATAATTGGATCAGGCGAGTCATTTCTTCAGTGTAGGAGCTGACTTGAATGTCCCATTTTTATGAAAGGAAAGCGTATCGCTATCCGTTATATGCGTTAGCCGCCTTGGCGGTGCTTATGGCGATCGGCTTGTTTTACTTCCAATGGCTGCTTGGCCTCGTCGCCCTTCTTGGCGTCGGGTTTGTGCTTTATTATGTCATTGGGGCGCAACGCTCCTTGCATAAAGAGTTGGAGCACTATATTTCCAATTTGTCGCACCGGGTGAAAAAAGTAGGCGAGGAAGCGTTGATGCAAATGCCGATCGGCATTATGCTCATCGATGAAGGGGGAGAAATCGAGTGGTCGAACCGTTTTTTGGCCGCCTGCTTTAAGGAACAGACGCTTGTCGGCCGCTCTCTCGCCGAGCTTTCCGAATCGTTGGCCGCTTTTGTGAAAAGGGGAAAAACGGACGAAGAGATCGTCGAATTGAACGGAAAGCAACTGAAAGTGGTCATTCGCCGCTCGGAACGGCTTCTTTACTTTTTTGATGTTACTGAGCATTTGGAATTGAAGCGGCAGTATGAAGCGGAACGGCTGGTGCTCGCCATTATTTTTCTTGACAATTATGATGAAATTACGCAAGGGATGGACGATCAGGCAAAAAGCCAACTAAACAGCCTCGTCACGTCCGTGTTGAACCGGTGGGCGAACGACTATGGCATTTTTTTAAAGCGGACGTCATCCGACCGATTTATTGCCGTATTGAACGAACATATTCTTGGGCGGCTCGAGAAAAGCAAATTTTCCATTCTCGACGAAGTGCGAGAGCAGACGGCAAAACATCATGCGCAGCTGACGCTGAGCATCGGCATCGGCGCCGGCGTGTCCCAGCTCCCGGAGCTCGGGGCGCTCGCCCAATCAAGCTTGGACTTAGCGTTGGGGCGCGGGGGCGATCAAGTCGCGATTAAGCAAGGAAATGGAAAAGTGAAGTTTTACGGCGGCAAAACGAACCCGATGGAAAAGCGGACGCGCGTCCGCGCCCGCGTTATTTCCCATGCGCTTCGCGAACTGATTGCAGGAAGCGACAAAGTGCTCATCATGGGCCATAAATATCCCGATATGGACGCCATGGGAGCGGCGATCGGCGTTTTAAAAGTCGTCCAATCGAACCAAAAGGAAGGGTTTATCGTCGTCGATCCGGCCAAAACGGATGCCGGGGCGCAACGGTTGCTTGAGGAAATGAAAAAACATGCTGAATTATGGTCAAGATGCCTAAAACCGGAGCAGGCGCTTGAGCTCGTCACCGAGGATACGCTTTTGATCGTCGTCGATACGCATCGTCCGTCGCTCGTCATTGAAGAGCGGCTATTGTATCGCACCGACCATATCGTCGTCATTGATCACCATCGCCGCGGCGAAGAGTTCATTGAGGCGCCGATTCTCGTCTATATGGAGCCTTATGCTTCTTCGACATCGGAACTCGTCACCGAGCTGTTAGAGTACCAACCGAAACGGATGAAGCTGACGATGCTCGAAGCGACCGCCCTGCTTGCCGGCATCGTCGTCGACACGAAAAGCTTTACGCTCCGCACCGGCTCGCGGACGTTCGACGCCGCGTCATACTTGCGCGCCCAAGGAGCGGATACGGTGCTTGTGCAAAAATTGCTGCGGGAAAGCATCGCCAACTACGTCAAACGGGCGAAATTGATCGAACGGGCGGTGATCGATGAGCATGGCATCGCCATCGCCAAAGGCGGCGAAAACGAGGTGCACGACCAAGTGTTGATTGCGCAAACGGCCGATACGCTTCTCACTTTAAGCGGCGTCGTTGCCTCGTTCGTCATTTCCAAGCGGTCCGACGGGACGGTCGGCATCAGCGCCCGCTCGCTCGGCGATGTCAACGTGCAAGTCATTATGGAACGGCTTGGTGGAGGCGGACATTTGACAAACGCCGCCGCCCAATTGTCCGAAGTGACGGTGGAAGAGGCGGAGCGGCAGCTGCGTGAAGCCATTCATGACTATTTCGAGGGGGGGAAGCCATCATGAAAGTCATTTTTTTAAAAGATGTGAAAGGAAAAGGGAAAAAAGGGGAAATCAAAGACGTCGCCGACGGTTACGCAAACAACTTTTTGTTCAAACAAGGGCTCGCCATTGAAGCGACGCCGGCGAACATCAAAGCGCTCGAGGCGCAAAAACAAAAAGAGCAGCGCCAAGCGGCGGAAGAATTGGCCAATGCGAGAAAACTGAAAGAAGAGCTCGAGAAGCTGACGGTGGAAATCCCGGCGAAAGCGGGCGAGGGAGGCCGTTTGTTTGGCTCGATCACGAGCAAGCAAATCGCTGAGGCGCTTCAGACCCAGCATGGCTTAAAGCTTGACAAACGAAAAATCGAGCTTGCTGATGCCATTCGCTCCCTCGGATATACGAATGTGCCGGTGAAGCTCCATCCGGAAGTGACAGCGACCTTAAAAGTGCACGTCAAGGAACAAAAATAACGGTAGCGACGATGCCCCCGCCCGCTATGGCGGGGGCATTATCGACGGAAATGAAACGGGGGAAAAGGCGGTGAGACGATGAGCGAACTTTTTTCAGAACGAATTCCTCCGCAAAGCATTGAAGCCGAGCAGGCCGTGCTTGGCGCTGTGTTTTTGGATCCCACTGCGCTGACGCTCGCCTCGGAACGATTAATTCCCGAAGACTTCTACCGCGCGGCCCATCAAAAAATTTTCCACGCCATGCTTCGCGTCGCTGATAAAGGCGAGCCGGTCGATTTAGTGACGGTGACGGCGGAACTGGCCGCTTTGGAGCAGCTGGAGGAAGTGGGCGGTGTCTCCTACTTAAGCGAGCTTGCTGATTCTGTGCCGACAGCGGCCAACGTCGAATACTACGCCCGCATTGTTGAAGAAAAATCATTGCTTCGCCGCCTCATTCGCACGGCGACATCGATTGCCCAAGATGGCTATACAAGGGAAGATGAAATTGACGTTTTGCTCGATGAAGCGGAACGGAAAATTATGGAGGTTTCCCAACGGAAACATTCAGGCGCCTTTAAAAATATTAAAGATGTTCTCGTACAGACGTATGACAACATTGAAATGCTCCATAACCGGAACGGGGACATCACCGGCATCCCGACCGGATTCACTGAACTCGACCGGATGACGTCCGGATTTCAGCGCAGCGACTTGATTATCGTCGCCGCCCGGCCATCGGTCGGGAAGACGGCATTCGCATTAAACATCGCCCAAAATGTGGCGACGAAGACGAACGAAAATGTCGCGATTTTCAGCTTGGAAATGAGCGCCCAGCAGCTTGTGATGCGGATGCTTTGCGCCGAAGGCAACATCAACGCCCAAAACTTGCGCACTGGCAAGCTGACGCCGGAAGATTGGGGCAAGCTGACGATGGCGATGGGCAGTTTGTCAAACGCCGGCATTTATATTGACGATACGCCGAGCATCCGCGTCAGCGACATTCGCGCCAAATGCCGCCGCTTGAAACAGGAAAGCGGCCTCGGCATGGTGGTGATCGATTATTTGCAGCTCATTCAAGGAAGTGGGCGCAACCGGGAAAACCGCCAGCAGGAAGTGTCGGAAATCTCCCGTTCGTTAAAGGCGCTCGCCCGCGAGCTCGAAGTGCCGGTCATTGCTTTGTCACAGCTGTCGCGCAGCGTTGAGCAGCGCCAGGACAAGCGGCCGATGATGTCCGATCTTCGCGAATCGGGGAGCATTGAGCAAGACGCTGATATCGTCGCCTTTTTGTATCGCGACGACTACTACAACAAAGATTCCGAGAACAAAAACATCATCGAAATCATTATCGCCAAACAGCGGAACGGCCCGGTCGGGACGGTGCAGCTCGCCTTTATTAAAGAGTACAATAAATTCGTCAACTTAGAGCGTCGTTTCGATGAGGCGCAAATTCCACCGGGGGCGTAAGACGGACCGCGCTGCCGGCGTCGAGCGCCTTTTTGTTCTTTTGGTCTTTGACTATTTCCCCGTTTACACCCGCGGCGTTGAAGAGGGAGCCTTCCTGATCATTAATAAACGAATAAAAAAGACGATATTTTCTTTTAATGTTCGTGTTTCATTGACTTTATGGCTGAAAACTGGTACACTGACAATGTTTAGACCGAGGAAACTGGAGGTGCTCGCCATGTCGTCAGTCGTTGTTGTCGGCACGCAATGGGGCGATGAAGGGAAAGGGAAAATTACGGACTTTTTATCGGAAAATGCGGAAGTGATTGCCCGGTATCAAGGGGGAAACAACGCCGGACACACGATCGTGTTCAACGGGGAAAAGTATAAGCTGCACTTGATCCCGTCGGGCATTTTTTATAAAGATAAAATTTGCGTCATCGGCAATGGGATGGTCGTCGATCCGAAGGCGCTCGTTGCGGAGCTTTCGTATTTGCACGAGCGCGGCATTTCGACTGATAATTTGCGCATCAGCAACCGCGCCCATGTCATTTTGCCGTATCATTTGAAGTTGGACGAGCTTGAGGAAGAGCGGAAAGGGGCAAACAAAATCGGCACGACAAAAAAAGGAATTGGGCCGGCGTACATGGACAAGGCGGCGCGCATCGGCATCCGCATTGTTGATTTGCTTGACCGCGACGTGTTTGCCGAAAAGCTGGAGCGCAACTTGAGGGAGAAAAATACGCTGCTTGAAAAAGTGTACGGGGTCGAAGGCTTCCGATTGGAGGACATTTTTGAGGAGTATTACGAGTACGGCCAGCAAATCGCCCAATACGTCTGCGACACATCGGTCGTATTGAACAATGCGCTCGATGAAGGGCGCCGCGTCTTGTTCGAAGGAGCGCAAGGCGTCATGCTTGACATTGACCAAGGAACGTATCCGTTTGTCACGTCGTCGAATCCAGTCGCTGGCGGGGTCACGATCGGCGCCGGTGTCGGGCCGACGAAAATCAAGCATGTCGTCGGGGTGGCGAAAGCCTATACGACGCGCGTCGGCGACGGGCCGTTCCCGACAGAGCTGCACGATGAAATCGGCGACCGCATTCGCGAAGTCGGCCGCGAGTATGGGACGACGACCGGCCGTCCGCGCCGCGTCGGTTGGTTTGACAGTGTTGTTGTCCGTCATGCCCGCCGGGTGAGCGGCATTACGGACTTGTCGCTTAACTCGATCGACGTGTTGACCGGCATTGAAACGTTGAAAATTTGCGTCGCCTATCGCTACCGCGGCCAAGTGCTCGAAGAATTTCCAGCCAGCTTAAAAGTGTTGGCCGAATGCGAGCCGATCTATGAAGAACTTCCTGGCTGGACGGAAGATATCACCGGGGTGAAAAGTCTAGACGAGCTACCGGCGAACGCCCGCCATTACGTCGAGCGCATTTCCCAGCTCACCGGCATCCCTCTTTCGATTTTCTCCGTCGGACCGGACCGTTCGCAAACGAACGTCGTCCGCAGCGTCTACGCGTAAGCGGCAACAGTGGACGGTGGCAGGCAGCGTATAAACAATGCAAACGACAGGCATAGATGCGCGCGCGTCTATGCTTTTTTCTTTGATCGGCTCCTCAAAATGGCAATCGGCAAAGGATGATTTCATGTTCATAACATGGTAAATTAGTAATGATAGGATTCCATCGCAAAAGGAAGGATGTGAGCGAGATGGAAAAACGCATTTTAGTCGTTGATGATGAAAAACCGATTGCCGATATTTTGCAATTTAATTTGCAAAAAGAAGGATATGAAGTCATTTGCGCCTACGACGGCGAAGAAGCGCTGCAAAAAGTTGAAGAAACGATGCCGGACTTGATTTTATTGGATATTATGTTGCCGTTAAAAGATGGCATGGAAGTATGCCGTGAAGTGCGGAAAAAGTATGATATGCCGATCATTATGCTGACAGCGAAAGATTCCGAGATTGATAAAGTGCTTGGGTTGGAGCTTGGTGCGGACGATTATGTGACAAAGCCGTTCAGCACGCGCGAGCTCCTGGCGCGGGTGAAGGCAAACTTGCGCCGCCATGCGCAAACGGCCAACCAAGAAGAAGGAGAAAACGAAACAAATGAAATCGTCATTGGCCCGCTCGTCATCCGTCCGGACGCGTATGTCGTGCAAAAGCGGGGGGAAACAATTGAACTGACCCACCGCGAATTTGAACTGCTTCATTACTTAGCGAAGCATATCGGCCAAGTGATGACGCGCGAGCATTTGCTGCAAACCGTCTGGGGCTACGATTACTATGGCGATGTGCGCACCGTGGACGTGACGGTAAGACGTCTGCGTGAAAAAATTGAGGACAACCCTTCCCACCCGAATTGGATCGTCACAAGACGGGGAGTCGGCTATTACTTGCGCAATCCGGAACAGGAGTCATGAGCCAGCATGAAAAAAGTAGGTCCATTCCGTTCGATTCATTTTAAGTTTGTCATCATTTATGTATTACTGATTCTCGTCGCCATGCAAATCATCGGCGTGTACTTCGTTCGCAAGCTGGAAACGGAGCTTGTGCAGAACTTTAAAAACTCATTAAACGAACGGGTGACCTTGCTCGCCTATAACGTCGAGCAGGCGATGAATCGGGAGCGCGATGAAAAAAGCCCGACATTGGAAGAAGACATCCGTTCGCTTCTTCATGATTTCGTTTCCCAAGACATTTCCGAAGTGCGCGTCATCGATGAGAAAGGGAAAGTGCTTGCGACATCCAATCCGTATATGCAAAACATCGTCGGAAAGCGGACGACCGAGATTTATGTAAAACGTTCCCTCGTCACCGGCGAAATCGTCGACCGGATGCTACTCGATTCGAAAACAGGTCATCGCATGTACATTTCGTCGACTCCGATCAAAACGAGCGGCGAAATCAAAGGTGTCATTTACGTCATCGCCTCGATGGAAAACGTCTTTTCGCAAATGCGGCAAATCAATATGATTTTGGCGACCGGGACGGGGATCGCTCTCGCCATTACCGCCGTGCTCGGCATTTTTTTGTCCCGCACGATCACCCGGCCGATTTCCGATATGCGCCGGCAAGCGCTGGCGATGACGAGGGGAGATTTCTCCCGCAAGGTCAAAGTGTACGGCTATGATGAAATCGGCCAATTGGCGATGACGTTCAATAATCTGACCAAAAAACTGCAGGAAGCGCAGGCGACGACGGAAGGGGAACGGCGCAAGCTCGAGTCCGTCTTGACGCATATGACTGATGGCGTCATTGCGACCGACCGTCGCGGGCGCGTCATTCTCATTAACGATGCAGCGTTAAACATTTTGAATGTTTCACGTGAAACAGTGCTGTCGAGTTCGATCGTCGACGTGCTTGGCATTGCCGACCAGTATACGTTTGAAACGCTGCTTGAGGAGCGCGATTCGCTCATTTTAGATTTCAGCACGGATGAGGAACTGTATATTTTGCGCGCGTCGTTGTCGGTGATTCAAAAAGAGGGCGGATTTGTCAACGGGTTGATCGTCGTTTTGCACGACATTACCGAACAGGAAAAAATCGACCGCGAGCGGCGGCAGTTTGTCGCCAATGTGTCGCATGAATTGCGCACGCCGCTCACCACGATGAAAAGCTACTTAGAAGCGCTCGCTGACGGCGCTTGGCAAGATAAAGACATCGCGCCGAGGTTCATTCAAGTCGTGCAAAATGAAACGGAACGGATGATTCGGCTTGTCAACGACTTGCTCCATCTGTCCAAGCTCGACAGCAAAGACTACAAGCTGAAGAAAACGTGGATCAATTTTTCAGCCTATTTCCATAAAGTTATTGACCGATTTGAGTTGACGAAAAGCGACAACATCCGGTTCGTTCGCAAAATTCCGCGCGAGGCGATTTTTATTGAAGTTGATGAAGATAAAATTACGCAAGTGTTAGACAACATTATTTCGAACGCTTTGAAGTACTCTCCGCAAGGAGGGACGATTACATTTCGCGTCCGCAAACTTGCTGATGAAATTATTGTCAGCGTCAGCGACGAAGGAGTCGGCATTCCGAAAGCCGACTTGGCAAAAATTTTCGAACGGTTTTACCGGGTCGACAAGGCCAGGTCGCGCAAATTGGGCGGTACGGGGCTTGGGCTGGCCATTGCCAAAGAAGTCGTTCTTGCCCATGGCGGGACGATTTGGGCAGAAAGCAAGGAGCATAAAGGAACGACGATTTATTTTACGCTGCCGCTAGAACGCGAGCAAAAGGATGACTGGTGCGATGTATGAAACGATCAAAACCATCGTGTTGACGTTGCTTGTGCTCATCAGCATTACCTTAACGTTTGCCTTATGGACATATCATCCGAAATACGACGTGTTGCAAAACGACGAATACATTCAACACGTCTCCGTGAGCAATACGCAAGTGGATACAGCGATGGTCGTGCAGCCAAAGCAGATTCTCATTCATAAAAACGGCGTCCCCTATGCTGTGACGAAAGACGAAGAGAAAAATGAAGTGCTGAAAGAAATGAGAAGATGGACGCTTGACGATTTCGAAGATGTTTCGTCTTCTGTTCCGCAAGGGAAGTTTTTATCGTTTTTAAATGGCAAAGAGCGGCTTGAGATCATTTACCCCGATGAGGTGCCGATCGACATATACCGATTGATTTTCACGATCGATGACAGGGGGCTCGACGGCTTGGCGTTTGACCGCCTGCTCGTCCCGCTCGGCGGGAAGGACGAGTTCCCCATCTACTTCATCGCGACCGACAAGCGCAAAATTTACAAAGCGATTGCCAGCGATGCCTCCTTATCGGCGATCGGCCGGCTGGCGAAAGAAACGAGCCATTTTCCGCGTTATTTCGCTTATCCGGTCAGCGAAACGAAGCAGTTGTATTTGCCGGAAAAAGAAGTGGTGCTCAGCAGTCTGCAATATTATACCGACGAGCTGGACGCAGACAAGTTTAAAGAAGCGCTCTTTAGCGATCCAAGCTTTGTCAAAAAAGATTTGATTCCGTTTGGCGAAGAATATACAGACGGTTCGCGGCTGATGGACGTCGATTTTCTTCAACGGATGCTGCTGTATGTGAATCCAGCGGCGCGCGTCTCGAATATGGGACAAACAGAGCAAGAAACCCATATCATCCAAAAAAGCATTGATTTCGTCAATGAGCATGGCGGTTGGACGGATCTGTATCATTTCGCCCGCTGGAGCGAGGAGGATCGAAAAGTCACGTTCCGGCTTGTCGTCAACGGCTATCCAGTCTTTAATGAATACGGCATGTCAGAAATCGTGGAGACGTGGGGAGCGTCCGATTTGATGAAATACCAGCGTCCGCTCTTCCGCCTTGAAATCGCGGATCGCAACCGCACACCAAAAACGCTGCCGTCCGGCCATGAGGTCGTCAACTGGTTCGAACAGACGAAAGGCGTTCGCAAATCGCTCATCAAAGATATCGCCATCGGCTATGAGCTCATCAAAGATCCCGAGCGGGAAAAAGTCATCCGCCTTGAACCGGCATGGTTCTACTTGTACGGACAAACGTGGAAAAAGGTAAACATGGGCGATGAGGCGGGAGGAGGGGGAACAAATGGACTGGAGTAAAACGAAGACGATTTTTATTATCGTGTTCCTCATCCTCGACTGCTTTTTAGGCTATCAGTTTATGGAAAAACGAAACAGCAGCCAGCTCGATGTCATTTTGGAAACGACGATTGAAGAGCAGCTTGAGGCGAACGGCATTACGTATGTGGATCTGCCTAAAGAAGTGACGAAAGCGGCGTATGTCAGCGGCAAAAGCCGCTCATTCACCATGGCGGATGTAAAAAAGCTGCCCGGGCAAAAAGTGAAAATCGAAGGAGAAACGAAAGTCAAAGGGACGTTCATCGATCCGGTTGCGCTGCCGATTGACGATCCATACCAGCTGCGTGAGTTTTTGCAGCGCTACATCATCGGCGGCGGGCAATATGCCTTTTGGTCGTTTGATGAAAAACAAGGAATCTTGACCTGCTACCAAATGTATGACGGCAAGATGATTTACGGCAATGAAAACAGCAAGCTCGTCATCCATGTCAACGGGAGACGGGAAGCGCTGTCGTATGAACAGACGATGCTCAGCGACTTGGAAAAGTACGAGCGGAAGCAAGATATCGTCCCGGCGATTAAAGCCATTGAGACGTTGTACCGAAAAGGGCATTTGCAGCCGGGCGACCGCGTCACGAAAGTGGAGCTTGGCTATTACGGGCTTGTTCAATTTACTGCATCCCAAGTGTTGACTCCAACTTGGCATATTGTTGTCAATCGGAAGGAAGACTATTTCGTCAATGCGTTTGAAGGGCAAGTGATCAATGATCAAGGAAATGTGCTGGAGTGAAAGAACATGACGATGCGATTTAGTGTGCTGGCCAGCGGCAGCACCGGCAACGCCTTTTACATTGAGACAGACCGCCAGCGCCTGCTTGTTGACGCCGGTTTGAGCGGCAAGCAGCTTGAGGAGTTGTTTGCTGAGATCGGCCGCCATCCAAAGCAGCTTGATGCGCTGCTTGTCACCCATGAACATAGCGACCATATTAAAGGGCTCGGGGTGCTTGCCCGCAAGTATCGGCTGCCGGTGTATGCCAATGAAAAAACGTGGCGGGCGATGGAACAAACGGTCGGCGACATTCCGCCCGAGCAAAAATTTGTCTTTCCGCTCGGCGCGGTAAGGACGTTCGGCGATGTTGACGTCGAATCGTTCGGCGTCTCTCACGACGCCGCCGAGCCGATGTTTTACGTTTTCCACTATGAAGGGAAAAAGCTTGCGTTGCTCACCGATACCGGCTATGTGAGCGAGCGGATCAAAAAGACGATTGAAAACGCGGATGTGTTCGTGTTTGAAAGCAATCATGACGTCGGCATGCTGCGGATGGGGAGATATCCATGGAGCGTCAAGCGCCGCATTTTAAGCGATGTCGGCCATATTTCGAATGAGGAAGCGGGTTTGGCGCTTGCTGACGTGATCGGCGACCGGACAAAGCAAATTTATTTGGCCCATTTGAGCCAAGATAACAATATGAAAGAGCTGGCGCGCATGACCGTGACGCAAGTGTTGGAACAGAAAGGCTTAGCGGTCGGCGCCCGCTTTCGTTTGTATGATACCGATCCGCGTCGGGCGACGGCACTAGCGTATGTATAAAGCCCGTTTTGCCGAAACTGAGGGAGACACATTTGTTGGATTTTTTCTCCTGTTCATGATTATAATGAGGGATGGAGACGAATGTGGAAAGGAGGGTGAGCATGGGATACTACGACGACCATTATGAGCCGTACGAACAAACGAGGAGGAAGCGGCGCAGCGGATCGTTTGTTTCCGCGCTTGTCGGCGCCGTGTTAGGAGGGCTGCTCGTCCTCATGTCCATTCCGGCGCTTTCCCGTTGGGATATCCTCCCGTATGATGTTGTGCCGAATCAAAGAGCAGAGGAAGAGCCAAAAACAGAGGAAAATGGAACTCCACCGATTCGGCAGAGTGTTTCCGTAGATGTGACGACGGCGGTGACAAAGGCGATCGACCAAGTGTCGGATGCGGTTGTCGGCGTTGTCAACATTCAAGAAGCCAGCTTCTGGTCGCAAGGAGGCGAGGCTGGCGTCGGATCGGGCGTCATTTACAAGAAAGCGGGAGGCCGGGCGTTTATCGTCACGAACCATCATGTTGTTGAAAACGCCAGTCAGCTCGAAGTGAGCCTCAAAGATGGGACGAGAGTGCCGGCGAAGCTGCTCGGCAGTGATGTGCTTATGGATTTAGCCGTCTTGGAAATTGACGCGAAGCATGTGAAAAAAGTCGCCCAGTTCGGCAACTCCGATACGGTGAAGCCAGGCGAGCCAGTCATTGCCATCGGCAACCCGCTCGGTTTGCAGTTTGCCGGCTCGGTGACACAAGGCATTATTTCCGGAACGAACCGGACGGTCGAAGTCGATTTGGACCAAGACGGCGCTCCAGACTGGAACGCAGAAGTATTGCAGACAGATGCGGCGATCAACCCGGGCAACAGCGGCGGCGCTCTTGTCAATATCAAAGGGCAAGTCATCGGCATCAACTCGATGAAAATCGCCCAAGAGGCGGTTGAAGGCATCGGGTTCGCGATCCCGATCAACACGGCCATTCCGATCATTTCGGACTTGGAAAAATACGGACAAGTGCGCCGTCCGTACATGGGCGTTGAACTTCGCTCGCTGAGCGACATCCCATCGTACCATTTGCAGGCGACGCTCCATTTGCCGCCGAACGTAACGGAAGGAGCGGCGGTCATTCAAGTCGTGCCGATGTCGCCGGCCGCACAGGCGGGCTTAAAACAGTTTGATGTCATCGTGGCGCTTGACGGCCAAAAAATCCGCAACGTGCTTGATTTGCGCAAATATTTGTATACGAAAAAATCGATCGGTGACCGGATGGAAGTCACGTTTTATCGTGATGGGAAAAAACGCACGGTCACGATGAAGCTGGCGCGCGAGTCGTATTAAACGAAAGCGGATGGAGGGAGCGGAAACGCTCCTTCTTTTTTCCACAAGGAAAGGGGCGAGAATGATGATATTCACATGTGAAGAACATGTCGACATCGCCATTGATCAATATGTAGATGAAACGGAACAGGCGCCGGATCTCCTGCCTGTGGACAACAGCGAAAAACAGTGCTGTTTTTGCTCGAAACAAGCTGTATATGTCGTAGGAGGATAACAGTTTTTTCACAACATGTGGATATGTGTTGTGTATATGTGGATAAATCTTGTTGATAAGCTGTTTATAAGGCAGGGGTTGTTTGTGCATATTTCCATTGTCGCTGTGGGTAAATTGAAGGAAAAATATTTAATCGCTGGAATTAATGAATATACAAAGCGTCTGTCCGCATACGCCAAAATCGACATCATCGAAGTCGCTGATGAAAAAACGCCGGAGCGGGCGAGCGAACTTGAGGAGGAACAAATCAAAGAGCGCGAGGGAGGACGGCTGCTGGCGAAAATTCCGCATGACGCCCACGTCATCGCGCTCGCGATTGAAGGGAAGATGAAATCGTCCGAGCAATTCGCCGCCCGTCTCGATGAGCTCGCCACCTACGGCAAAAGCAAAGTGGTGTTCGTCATCGGCGGCTCGCTTGGCTTAAGCAAACAAGTGATGGCGCGCGCCGATGAGACGCTGTCGTTTTCGAAAATGACGTTTCCACACCAGCTGATGCGCCTCATTTTGCTCGAGCAGATTTATCGTGCGTTTCGCATTAACCGCGGGGAACCGTATCATAAGTAAGGGAAATTTCCGTTTATTTACTAATTGAACTGCTTCACCTTAGGTTGCGCTAAGGAAAAGTCAAGGGAGAGCCGCCTAATTTATGCAACTCCCCCGCATTGGGCTGATACTTTATTTTTGCCGCTTTCTTTCGAACGGAGCAATAAATGGTCGGCATAAATGTACGCTTTTTCAATTGACATCGTTCCTTCTGCTTGACAAAAGTAAAGACCGAACGACGACGTATAGGCAATGGGACGTTTCGCCGCCATATAATCGACCAACACGGTGCTGCGGCGCACTGCTTCTCGAATCTCCTCGACAAGCCGGACGCTCTCTTCAAACGTGCGATTACGCAAAAACATCGTAAATTCTTCACCGCCGCTGCGGAACAAAAAATCGCCCTCTTTGAGAAACTGTTTCAAGGTTGAGGCGAAATGGCGGATCACCTCGTCGCCGACGGCATGGTTATACGTGTCGTTGATCGTTTTAAAATTGTCGATATCGGCGACGACGACGCCAATCCATTCACCGGATCCGTTTAGCTTGGCGATCGTTTGATCCATGTAGGCGCGGTTATGGATGCCGGTCAAAAAGTCGGTGTAGGCCATTTTTTCGAAGTGGTCGCGTTCTAGTTTATGCTGGATGCTTTGCGATTTGGAAAAAAACGAGCGGCTGACGAAGTAATTCAGCAAAAATAAGCTCAAAAGCATATCCCACCGCTGTTCTTGCAAAAAGAGAAATAACAGACCGTTTGTCAGCGCCGTTTTTCCCATGTCCATCCAGCTTCTCGTCTTAATAAAATCCAACGCCTCGCGCTGTGTCTGAATGTCGCCGGTTATATAAAAAATGATGATCAGGCAACAGTCAGTCAAAAAGGAAACGACGATGACGAGCAGGAATAAAAGCAGCCAGAAGCCAATGAACGGAATAGACTGAAACAGCGGACCAAGGAGATCGTATAAGGCAAACGCGAGCGAATTGAACGTCACAAACGAACCAATGTTGTACAATGTGTGCAGCCATTCATCGGGTTCCGCTGTTTTCAAATATTTTTTGGCTATATGTTCAGTCAAGCGAAACAACGCTTCAAAGATAAACAGCCCGAACGGGCCGGCAAATAAGCAGAAGGATAAACTGTAGTTAATGCCGTAATCAACGGGAATATTGTTTTTCGTTTTGTCTATGACGCGCAAGTGTGAATACAAGCTGGAAAACAGCCAATAAAACAGCAAAGCGATGACATAGGTGCGATCGAAGAAAGGCGGCTTTGACACAAACACAACAGCAATGGACGCGGAAAAAACAGCAAAAATCATCGGTCGTGCTCGGAGTAACATCACAGCTCTCTCTCCTATAAATCTGACCTCTGACAACTTCGGCGTTGATGAAGTGATTCCAAAAAGAGGAAGGCCGCTCACATGCCAGTGGCTTTCAGCAAAAATACGGATTATAGCCGCCGATGGCGAACGGTGAATTTGGAAACCGTCTTTTTTATAGAATCAAGATGTTCCCAATTGGAACAAACGAACATATGGTTACATCTATTATAGTACTATATACACAATTGTGAAAATAGACGAAATGGCATTGTTTTTCGCCTTTTTTCCACAAAATTTGACACATATTGAGTGAAAGTTGGTTCCAATCGATGCCGATTCTTTCGTGAACTATACAGCTGGATCGTGCTTGTTTCGCTGAATGAAAAGGGAAGCAGATAAAGCATAGGTGGTTCTTCCAGTACAGCTAGCGCGATTGCGGCGTTGTCGGCGACGGAAAGGACGGAAATATCATATCGCCGAATCCGAATACGATTGCGGCGGCTGAGGTGTTTGGCGCTTCTCTTTTCCCGCTTATGGCGGCTACGAGCAGCCATGACTTGTTCGTGGCGTAAGTATGTTGGCGATTTGTTTGCGCTCAAAGGAAGCAGCGCTTCGGTTGGCGAACAACTTATAGTGGAGGCTATTGTCATCGTTTGTGCCAAGACAGCCGTTTCCGATGACTTTTCGTTTCCAATGTTTGGATGGAGACAAAAGAGGAGGGAAAAAGAATGAAAATCGTTATTGCCCCTGATTCATTTAAAGAAAGTCTTTCTGCGCTCAAAGTCGCCGAGGCGGTCGAGCGTGGGTTTCGCACGGTGTTTCCGGAGGCGGAATACGTTAAGGTGCCGATGGCCGACGGCGGGGAAGGGACGGTGCGGTCGCTCGTTGATGCGACCGGCGGCCGCATCGTCGAAACGGAAGTGACCGGGCCGCTCGGCGAGCCGGTGCGGGCGTTTTTTGGTTTGCTTGGCGATGGGAAGACGGCGGTGATTGAGATGGCCGCCGCCTCAGGGCTGCACCTTGTCCCGCGCGACCGGCGCAACCCATTGGTGACGACGACGCGAGGGACAGGGGAGTTGATCCTTGCAGCGCTGGATGCCGGCGCCACCCACCTCATCATCGGCATTGGCGGCAGCGCGACGAACGACGGTGGGGCCGGCATGGTGCAGGCGCTCGGGGGAAGGCTTTTGGACGAAGACGGCTGCGACATCGGTCCGGGCGGCGGCGCGCTGGCCGATTTGCATGCGATTGACCTTTCCGGTCTCGACCCGCGTCTTGGGGGAGTCCGCATTGACGTGGCGTGCGACGTCGACAACCCGCTTACCGGTCCGAACGGAGCGTCGGCCATTTTCGGTCCGCAAAAGGGGGCGACACCGGACATGGTCGCTGTTCTCGACCGGAATTTGGCGCATTACGCAGATGTCATCCGACGCGATCTCGGCAAACAAGTCGGCGACATCCCGGGAGCGGGTGCGGCCGGCGGGTTGGGGGCGGGACTGCTCGCGTTTCTCCCGGCCGAGCTAAAGCGCGGCGTAGAGATTGTGATCGAGACGGTTCAGCTCGCGGAGCGCGTCAAAGACGCTGACTTGGTCATCACCGGCGAAGGGCGGATTGACGGACAGACGGTGTTCGGCAAAACGCCGATCGGCGTCGCCAAGACAGCGAAACAGTTCGGCGTCCCCGTCATCGGCATCGCCGGGTCGTTGGGCGACGACAGCGCCGTCGTGTTGGATCATGGCATCGACGCGCTGTTTACGATCGTGCCCGGCGTCGTGCCGCTTGAAAAAGCGTTGGAGCAGGCAGAACATTATGTGACACAAACGGCGCGGCATATTGCCTCTGTGTATCGTCTCGGTCAAATGAAAGGGACATCTTTCTCCTAAGCGAGGAAGATGATGGGATTTCTTCATCCTATTTCGCGCAGGAGACTCCCACTTCAACGACCAAAGGGAGTAAGTGGGAGAGGAATGCGCGTTCCCCTTTTCTTTTGTGTATGATATAATAAAGGCGTGGAGAAAACCGTTTAATAAAGGCACTCCAATCACGGCTACTCGATGTATGGAGTTGGTTACAGGAAACGTTGTAACCGTAAAACATCGAGCGTAGATCCGTCTGTTGTGTGTGGAAGCCAAGTACTGCCAACAGACACACCGAGAGAATCGGTAACGATGCAGGCATGACCTGCGTCGTTGGGTAGTTGTCAACCTGCCCTGATGCAACCCCAAGTCAAGGAAGGAGGACGAAGTCCGCTTGTACTTCTGGGGAGTTGCAAGCCCCCACTTCAAGCGTTAGCGAAGTGGGGGTAGTTGACGGGTGAAATCCTATTGTTGAACGGCATGTTCTGTTCAGCCGTCCCCTTCTCGGGTGGACAATAGAAAAAGGTGTCCCAAAGGCAAGAGGACACCTTTTTTGTATGTTGCAACCCATTGGTTGAGGAAGTCAGTCGTTTATTTGCCTGTCCGCGGCCACGACGCGATCGCCTGGAGGGAGCCGCGAATGGTGAAACGGCCGAATTGATGCGGCAAAATGAAATGGTCGCCCCGGCGAAGCAAGTATGTCTGTCCTTTGCGGACAAGCTCGCCTTCGCCTTCGAGGATGCTGACGATGAGAAACGGTTTTGCCTGCTCTGATTCGAACGCGCCACGGACGTCCCATTTTTGGACGCCGAAGTAGTCGCCTTCCACGAATGTCGTCACAGTCGCGCCCGGGAATTCGGCAACATGGGGGCGGATGTCGATGTCGCGGTGCGGGACAGTCGTGACATCTATTGCTTTGTCAAGATGAAGCTCCCGCCTGCGCCCTTGGCTGTCGACACGGTCGTAGTCGTAGACGCGGTATGTCGTGTCCGAGCTTTGCTGCGTCTCGAGGACGAGCGTTCCTTCGCAAAGGGCGTGGATCGTGCCGCTTGGGACATAGAAGAAGTCGCCCGGGCGGATCGGCACTTTCCGGAGCAAGCGCTCCCACTCCCCCGCCTCCATCATGGCGCGCAGCTGCTCCTTCGTCTCGGCGTAATGGCCGTAAATGAGCTCAGCGCCCGGCTTGCAATCGATGATGTACCAACATTCCGTTTTGCCGAGCTCTCCGCCTTCATGCGTTTTGGCGTATTCATCGTCCGGGTGGACTTGGACGGACAAGTCGGCGTTGGCGTCCAAAATTTTCGTCAACAGCGGAAAGCGATCAGACGGGAAGTGGCCGAACAAATCGCGGCGTTCCTCCCATAATTGACCAAGCGTCATCCCGGCAAACGGTCCACGGGCGACGACTGTCTGTCCGTGCGGATGGGCGGACACCGCCCAGCATTCCCCTGTTTGCGAAGACGGAATGTCGTAGCCGAATCGTTCGGCGAGCTTCGTGCCGCCCCAAATCCGTTCTTGGAAGACAGGGGTGAGAAAAATCGGTTCAAAGTCCATGCGTCATCCCTCCCGAAAACATCATGCAACGTACAGTCCACTCTCATTTTCATCTTATCACGAAATGCGCGATCAGCAAATGAAAACGATAAGGGGGTTAGGAACATACGCTCCCAACCCCCATTGGAATTCAAGGTCGACATGTCCACTGCAACGATGTTCTGCATGCGCCGCCGTCTCGCGTCAGCGCGTCACTTCGCGTCATCAAGTTCAATGCACGCGAGCGGCTGTTTCGCCGGTCCTTCGATCACATCGCCATCGATCGAGAAGCGCGAGCCATGGCATGGACAGTCCCACGTCTTGTCGCCGCTGTTCCACTCCAGCTCGCAGCCCATATGGGTGCACGTCGTATCAACGACATGAAGCGTTCCCGCCTCGTCCTTATAGGCGCCCGCCCGTTTCCCGTTGACCGAGACGACCGCCCCTTCTCCGCGCGCCAAATCTTGCGGCTGGCGAACAGCTAGTTCGATTTTTCCAACGATCAAGTGTTTGGCGACATCGAGGTTTGTCGTGAAAAATTGCCGCACGCTCGGGTCGGCGTAAAAGCGCGACGGAGAGTACAAGTCGCGATACCGGTTGTCGCGGCCGAGAATGAGGTCGGACAACATCATCCCCGCCGCTGTGCCGTTTGTCATCCCCCACTTCCGGTACCCTGTCGCGACATAAATGTTTGGCGTCCCTGCCGTCATCGGGCCGATATATGGCACTTTATCAAGCGTCGTCAAGTCTTGGGCCGACCAACGGTAACGAATGTCTTTTACCGTAAACAACTGCGAGGCGAACGAGGACAACGCCTCATAATGGCGCATTGTCGGCACCCCTTGGCCGGTCTTATGGTTTTCCCCGCCGATGAGAATAAGCGTCTCGCCATTTGCCGCTGCGGAACGGACCGAGCGCTTCGGGTTGTCGGCGCTCAAGTACATGCCTCCCGGGTATGGCTCTGCAGCTGTGATGGCAATGACATACGAGCGCTCGGCATACATGCGGGAAACATAAAATCCGCCGTCATAAAACGGAAAGTGGGAACAGACGGCGACGTGGTCGCATGTGACCCGCCGTTTGCTGCGCGTCACGACGGACAGCCGCTCTCCTTGTTCAATGTCGGCGACCGGCGTGTGCTCGTAAATGATGCTGCCGGCCTGTTTGATGGCTTCGACCAGTCTGACCAAATATTTGAGCGGATGAAACTGCGCTTGCTTCCTCATCACGACGGCCGCTGTGACCGGCAGCGGGAGCGGAATCGATTCGACAAAAGCGCCGTCAATTCCTAGACGCTCGTACGCTTGCCATTCTTTTACTAATTTTTGTAATGATGAAGAAGACGTCGTATATATGTAGGCGTCTTGTTCGCAAAAATCGCAGTCGATCCCGTGCTGCTCGATCGTGCGGCGGACGAAGCCAAGTGCGTCCATGCAAGCGTCATAATATAGGCGCGCCTTTTCCGCCCCAAAGTGGTTTAGGAATTCATCGTACACCAAATCGTGCTGGGCAGTCAGCTTCGCCGTTGTATGGCCGGTCGTTCCGTTCAACAGCCGGTCCGCTTCGAGAAGGGCGACGCGCACACCTTGCGTCGCCAGTAAATAAGCGGTTGTAATGCCGGAAATGCCGCCGCCTACAACCACGACGTCGACCGAAACGTCTTCTTCGAGCTTCGGGAAGGACGGAAGCGGCACGGAATCACGCCAATACGGCTCTATGACCGAAGGGAGGGATGACATACGGATGCCTCCTTGCCTGTCAATAGTGGTTTTCCATAGTTTGCTCTTTGCCATGGACCGTTATTCCACATATCCACAACCCTTTTCTTTTTTTGGCAATCGTCCGCAAGGAGAATAAAAGATGGTACAATAGAAAAAAAGAGGTCAAGACTGTTTTGCAAAAATAATGTTAAAGGAAGATCAAGAGTGAATAAATATACACATTCGTTTCATGAACGCGCCAATGGGTTGGCAGACAGCTTCATTTTAGAGCATTACAGCTTGAGCGAGCTCAATTTTGAGACCGTCAGCCATTACCGGGAGCAGTTTGCCCGCGCCAAACCGGGGCATCCATGGAACAGTCTTGAGACGAAAGAGTTTTTATACAAAATCGGCGCTTGGGGCAAGCTGCGCGACAGCAGCAAAGAAGGACTGACGCTCGCCGGACTCGTGATGTTCAGCGAAGAGCGGATCATTACCGAGGTGCTGCCGCAATATTTTTTAGAATACCGGGAATATGACGGTGCAAAGGCGGCAGGATGGGCGAAGCGGTTCACATCGCAGGATGGAACGTGGTCCGGCAACGCCTATGATTTTTATTTCCGCGTGTTGGCGGAGTTGGAGCGCCACGTTTGGCTTGAGGAAGGGCGTGCTCTGCTCGCCGAGGCGCTCGCTAATGCCATCGTTCATGCCGATTACGGGGAAGAAGGCGGCATTACCGTTGAAAAAGAGGACGGGGCGTTTCGATTTGCCAACCCGGGCCGGTTCCGCCTGCCAATTGAAGCCGCTATGGCTGGACAAATGAGCAATCTGCGCAATCCGAACATCTTTAAAATGTTTTTGTTGATCGATGTATGCAAACGCGCAGGATCCGGTTTGAAGCGCATGCATGATTGGCAGGAACGGGCGCTTGTCCAGCCGGTCGATATTTTGCAGCAAATGAATCCAGACCGCACGATCGTGACGTTATGCCCATTGTTGTTTCCAGCTGAGGCGGGGGCGACAATTGAAACAGAAATCAATGAATCATTGCAACAGCAAGAACAAGCATGGATAGAACACGGTGCGGATCAACATGACGTGGACTTCGGAAGTAACGAGACCAACTACGTAAATAAGGAGCTCAACTCCGTTATTATCGAACAAAACTCCGTAAACAACTCGACGAACTCCTTGAATAGGGAGGCGAACTCCGTAAAAAACGAGGTTGACTCCGTAAATATCCCGTCATGCTCCGTTAATAAAGGTGAAAACTCCGTTAATAAAACACCAAACTCCGTAAATAATGCTATATCTGTTGATGAAAGGGAGGAAGAAGAGAGAAACGAGTCGATCGATGAGCGGCTGTGGGAGATGGCAGAACTAGCACGTCGAAAAAAGCGGTTGGCTCCGGCGGTTATGGAAGAGATGATCGTCCGCCTGTGCTGCGAGCGACCGTTGCGGCTGAAAGAGTTGGCGACGCTGTTGGAACGGACGCCGGATGGGCTGCGCACCAACTACTTAGGGAAGCTGGTCGACGAAGGGAAAATCCGATTGAAATATCCGGATCAGCCGAACCACCCGCGCCAGGCGTACATCGGCGTCAAAGAAAGATGAGGGACGGGTTGTGCAGTTGCCAACAAATGAAAAGGAAACGGAGCTGACTCAAAAGTCCCTTTTTGATGAAATGTAACCGAAGTATGTGAAAGAGACCACCTCTGAAATCCTCGGTTTTACCGGGTTTTTCGTGTTGGTCTATTTTTCTATGTCGCCCCAGATAGGAGCATTACCGCTCTTTTGGGTCAGCCCCGTTTTGCTTCGCCATTATCCGGCTCGTGCTGAAAATGCCGCTGTTGCATGACGATAAAGCCGCAGTCAAGACGACGAAGTTAATGATTCCGGCAGCCGCATGAATGATAGTTTGTAAATGAACAATGTTTCCAAAATATTATTTATAGAATAGTTTGAATAGTTCAGGGAATGATCGAGATTGCCCAGCGGCATCCTATTTTGTACAATAGGAAAGCACAGGCGAAGAGGAACGGAGCGAAGGTGATCGACATGGAAGAACGGGACATGAAGACGTTTCTTGCCCAGCTGCAGCAAGAAGGGCTGCTGACCGAGCAGACGCGTCCGGTTTGGGAAATGATTTTGCCGAAACGATTAAAACGAATGTATGACGTTCTTAACGAGCGCACCCGTTATATTACGGTTTTGATTGAAGCGGTCGACGACCCGCACAATCAGGCAGCGGTGCTGCGGACAGCCGAGGCGTTCGGCGTTCAAGACATCCATATCGTCACGGGAAAAGCGCCATTTTCGCCAAACCGGCTCGTGACGCGCCATGCTGACCAATGGCTGACGCTTCACCGGCAGCCTGATATCGAAACCGCCATCAACGACTTAAAACAGCAAGGGTATCAAGTGTATGCCAGCTATCTTGGCGAGGGGACGATTCCTCTTTCCGACATCGATGTATCCAAACCGACGGCGCTTTTATTTGGCAACGAACATAGCGGCGTATCCGATGAGGCGCTGAAACTCGCAGACGGGACGTTCGTCATCCCGATGTACGGCTTCGTCCAAAGCTTTAACATTTCCGTTGCCGCGGCGCTGGCGCTGTACGATGTGACTGAGCGCGCGCGCCGCCAAGCCGGAACGCGCTATTATTTATCGTCGAATGAGAAAAAAGCGCTCTACCAACAATGGATGTGGCAAACGTTGAATCCGCGCATCCGCAAACAGCTTGAGCTGCAAGGGTATACCATTTAACTTCCCTCCGAAAGAAGTCTTCTACTTCTAAACGTGAAGGTGCGCCAGCACCAGTGAAAGTGGGAGATGAATGTCGGTTGGCGTTAGCCAACGAATAGGATAGAATATGGCTAGAACGGACACCTTCGGAACGAAGGGAAGCGTAAAGGGTTCTTGTGTGTGGCTTACCGTTCAGCGAACACACACAAGTCGCTTGAAGCCCCCGCCTCTAAGCGAAGCGTAGGTGGTGGGTAGTTCACATACAAGAAACGGCCGGATTTTTTTGGAACGTAGGGATCCGGCCGTTTTTTTTGATGTCCTTTCCTTCCTTCAATCCCTTTTCCCATCAATATTTCCCTGAACGAGGAAAACAATTGGCGATTTCTTGAACAATGATTGAACAGTTTGTGACAAATGTTTTGCTGATTTATGAACTTTTGCGTGTGTTGGTTTCAAATATTTTCAATTTTGATATGGTAGAAAACAAAGAAATATTGGATGGAAGACGCCCTGGATATCGGGGACGGATAAAGGGGGATACAGAGCGATGAAACAGGCGATATGGCGCGTCATGTTAGCCTTGCCGTTTTTGCTTTTGCTTGGTGGTTGCGTCGAGCGCACAGCGGTGTTAAATCCGCAAGGGCCGGTGGCGCGCATGCAGTATGATTTGATCATGTGGTCTGTCGGCTTTATGTTGTTCATTATTGTTGTTGTATTTACGTTGTTTGCCGTTTTTCTCATTCGTTATCGCGAGAAGCCGGAAAATGCCGGCTATGAGCCGCCGGATGAGGAAGGAAACACGTTGCTTGAAGTCGTCTGGACGGCCATTCCGATTTTGATTGTCGCTGCGCTCGCTGTTCCAACAGTGAAGGCGACGTTTGCATTGGAAAAGCCGCCGACCGAGAACGTGAAACCGATCACGATTCATGTGACGGCGGCGAACTGGAAATGGATTTTCAGCTATCCGGAAGAAAACATTGAAACGGTCAACTACGTCCATATTCCGGCCGGTGTGCCGGTCAAATTCAAGCTCACGTCCGTCGGACCGATGAATTCGTTTTGGGTGCCGGAGCTAGGCGGACAAAAATATGCGATGGACGGCATGGAGACAGAGCTGATTTTACAAGCTGATAAACCAGGATCGTATATGGGGCGGAGCGCCAACTTTTCCGGGGAAAAGTTCGCCCATATGGAATTTGAGGTTGTCGCCCAAACGGGAACGGACTTCCGCAAATGGATAAATGAAGTGAAACAAACCGCCCCGAAGCTCGATAAGGAAAAATACACACAAATTTTAAAACCGGGGCTTGTTGGGCGAATGACGTTTTCGAACACCCACTTGCAATGGATTGACCATGCGAAACAGAACAGCCATCATGGAGATGGAAAGCCAATGAAAAATGACGATCAACATGATGAAACGATGACAAACGGTCACCATCATGGGGAGTAGGAAAGGAGGAGCGAAAGATGAAATGGAGCGAGTTTTTCGTAACCGGAGAGCCGCTCATTTACGCGGCTGATGTCGCGATCGTTTTAACGATAATCGGCATTGTGTTCGTCTTGACGTATTTTAAAAAATGGAAATGGCTGTGGAACGAATGGCTCACTACCGTCGACCATAAAAAAATCGGCGTCATGTACATTATTTGCGCAGTTTTGATGCTCTTCCGCGGCGGCGTTGATGCGCTTTTGATGCGGGCGCAGCTGACGGCTCCGAATATGAAATTTCTTGATGCCCAGCACTACAATGAAATTTTTACGACGCACGGGACGATTATGATTTTGTTTATGGCGATGCCGTTCATCATCGGCTTGATGAACATCGTCGTTCCGCTGCAAATTGGGGCGCGCGACGTCGCGTTTCCATATTTGAATGCGTTAAGCTTTTGGCTCTTTTTCTTCGGTGCGTTGCTGTTTAACATTTCCTTTGTCATCGGCGGATCGCCGGACGCCGGTTGGACGGCGTATTTCCCGCTCGCGGGGAATGAGTTCAGCCATGGCGTCGGCAACAACTATTACGCTGTCGCTTTACAAATTTCCGGGATCGGAACATTGATGACCGGGATCAACTTCCTTGTCACGATTTTAAAAATGCGTGCGCCGGGCATGACGTTGATGCGCATGCCGATGTTTACGTGGACGATTCTCATCACATGCGTGCTCATTATTTTCGCCTTCCCGGTGTTGACGGTCGCCTTGGCATTAATGACGTTCGACCGCGTATTTGGCACGCAATTTTTCACGATGGCCAACGGCGGCATGTCGATGCTCTGGGCGAACTTGTTCTGGATTTGGGGCCATCCGGAAGTGTATATCGTCATTTTGCCGGCGTTCGGCATTTTCTCGGAAGTGGTCAGCACGTTTGCGCAGAAACGGCTGTTCGGTTATAAGGCGATGGTCGGTTCGATCGTGGGCATTGCGTTTTTAAGCTTTATCGTCTGGGTGCACCACTTCTTTACGATGGGCGCAGGGCCGGCCGTGAACTCTGCCTTCTCGATCACGACGATGGCGATCGCCATTCCGACCGGGGTGAAAATTTTCAACTGGCTGTTTACGATCCGAAAAGGGAAAATTCGTTTTACAACCGCGATGCTTTGGTCGCTGGCGTTCATTCCGAACTTTGTCATCGGCGGCGTGACAGGCGTGATGCTGGCAATGGCCGCGGCCGATTATCAATACCATAACAGCTATTTTCTGATTGCCCATTTCCATTACGTGTTGATCGCGGGTACGGTGTTCGCCTGCTTTGCCGGTTTGCATTATTGGTATCCAAAAATGTTTGGCCATATTTTAAACGAGCGGCTCGGCAAATGGACGTTTTGGCTGTTTATGATCGGCTTTAACATCTGCTTCTTCCCGATGTATTTCCTCGGGTTGATGGGGATGACGCGCCGCATGTACACGTACTCGGCTGGTCTCGGCTGGACGCCGCTCAACGTCGTCGCGACGGTCGGGGCGGTGTTGATGGGCATCGGGTTTATCGTGCTTTGTTACAACATTTATTACAGCGCCCGCTACGGCGAGCGCGACATGACCGGCGACCCGTGGAACGGACGGACGCTTGAGTGGGCGACCGCGTCGCCGCCGGTGCATTACAATTTCCCGGTGACGCCGGTTGTCGAAGATGTGGACGCGTATTGGGTGATGAAGAAAAAGTATGGCGGCTTCCACGTGAAAGAAGAAGACTTGAAGCCGATCCATATGCCAAGCAACTCAGGACGCCCGTTTTGGATGTCGGTGGCGTTTTTCGTCGCCGGGTTCGGCCTTGTGTTCAAGTGGTTTGCGTTGGCTATCGTTGGTGCGTTGTTCATTGTGCTTGGATTGATTCTCCGCTCATTTGAAGACGATGATGGCTACCATATTCCGGTTGACGAAATCAAACGGATGGAACGAGCGGCGCGGAAGGGGGCGTGACGAATGGGAGAAGCTGCACATCGCTATGAGGAAACGGTGCCGCTGGAGTATCGGACGCAAGAAAGTCGGTTGAACATATTGGGTTTCTGGATTTTCCTCGGGGCGGAAGTCGCGCTGTTTGCGACGCTGTTTGCGACGTATCTCGTCTTGTTCCAACGGACCGGCTCGGGGCCGACGGCAGCGGAGCTGTTTGAGGTAAAAGACGTTTTGATCGAAACGTTGTTGCTGTTGACGAGCAGTTTCACATGTGGGTTGGCCATTTTTGAAATGCGCCGCGGCCGCATGAGCGGGCTGATCGCTTGGCTGCTCGTGACGCTTCTGCTTGGGGTGGGGTTTATTACGGTTGAAATTCGCGAGTTCATCCATTACGTCCATGAAGGAGCGACGATGCAGACGAGCGCATTTTTATCAAGCTTTTTCGTGCTCGTCGGCACGCACGGCGCCCACGTCAGTGTAGGGATTGGCTGGATGATTTTGATCATCATCCAGCTCCTCCAGCGCGGCTTTACGCCGAAAACAGCGCGCAAAGTGTTTATCGTCAGTTTGTATTGGCACTTTTTGGACGTCGTTTGGATTTTCATCTTCACGCTCGTCTATTTGTTAGGGATGGTGATCTAACATGGGCGCAAACAGCCATCGCGAATCATTTCCGTGGAAACATATCATTGGGTTTTTGTTGTCGCTCGTCTTGACGTTTGCGGCTCTTTGGGTGGCGCTCTCGTCTGGGCTGCCGCTTAAAGCCGTGATCGTCATCATCGTCTTGTTCGCGATCATCCAAGCGAGCTTGCAGCTGTTTCTATTCATGCACGTCAACGAAAGCGACAGCGGCAAAGTGCAAACGTTCAACATGGTATACAGCTTCTTTATTGCTGTTGTCGTTGTCGCCGGTTCGATTTGGGTGATGCAGTTTGTGTTGTAAAGCGAGGCTGGCCGGGGTTCGGCCGGCTTTTTATGTTCAGAAGGGCTTTTGTGGTGTCATAGATGCCTGAAATGGGGGAGCCGTTGACGGAACATTGAAGAGATGGAGAGGCAACGTGGTTGCATTATAGGGGGCATGATATGTGCCTAAAAAAAGTCGTCTTGCCTCAAACAGGCAAGACGACGTTTTACAGCACTTTTGATAAAAACGCTTTCGTCCGCTCATGCTGCGGGTGGTCGAACAAGTCTTCCGGCTTCCCTTCCTCGACAATGTAGCCGCCGTCCATAAACAGGACGCGGTCGCCGACTTCACGGGCAAAGCCCATCTCGTGGGTGACGACGACCATCGTCATCCCTTCATTGGCCAGCTGCTTTATGACCGAGAGCACTTCCCCGACCATTTCCGGGTCAAGCGCTGACGTCGGCTCGTCAAACAGCATGATTTTCGGTTCCATGGCGAGCGCCCGGGCGATGGCGACGCGCTGCGCCTGTCCACCGGAGAGGGAGTCCGGGTAGACGTGCGCTTTGTCTTGCAGCCCGACTTTGGCGAGCAGCTCCATCGCCTTCGCTTCCGCTTTTTCACGCGGCCATTTCCGCACTTTCATCGGTGCCAGCGTGATATTGTTCAGCACCGTCATATGCGGAAACAAGTTAAAGCGCTGGAACACCATTCCGACTTCTTCCCGCACTTTATTTAAGTTCGTGTCTTTCGCCTTTAAATTAATGCCGTCAATAATAATTTCACCTTCATCGAAATCCTCAAGCAAGTTTAAGCAGCGTAAAAACGTCGATTTTCCCGACCCCGATGGGCCGATGACGACCACGACTTCTCCTTCGCGAATATGGACATCGATTCCTTTTAAAACTTGGAGCGAACCGAACGATTTTTTCAGCTGGCGTACGTCAATCATTGGGTCGAATACTTCCTTTCAAGATAGTGTGACAGTTTGCTTAACGAAAGCGTTAAGAGCAAATAGATGAACGCCACTGTTAAATACGGCTCCCAAACGCGGTAATACTCACCCGCGGCCGCTTTCCCCCAATACATGATTTCCGGGGCGGCGATGACCATCCCAAGCGACGAATCTTTAATTAAGACGATAAACTCGTTCGCAAACGGCGGAATCATTCGCTTTAACGCCTGCGGCAAAATAATGTAGCGCATCGCCTGCGCATGCGTCATCCCAAGCGAGCGGGCCGCTTCCATTTGCCCTTTGTCGATCGACTGGATGCCGGCGCGGAAAATCTCGGCCACATACGCGGCCGAGTTGAGCGACAGCGAGACGGCCAGGGAAGCGACGGCATTTGGCTGGGCGAAAAAGAGCGGCATGGCGCCGAAATGGACGAGCAAAATTTGCACGACAAGCGGCGTACCGCGGAAAAAGTGAATGTACCACGAAAACGGCAAACGAATAATCGGGTTGGACGACATTTTGCCAAGGCCGATGAACAGGCCGAGAATGAGGCCGAACACGATGCCGGCTAATGATACGCCGATCGTTACGAGCAGCCCTTGCCAAAAGTAAGGGGCGTATTCAACAATAATATCAAAACGAAAATCCATCGATCTCACCTTTCTCTAAGAAAAATGCGTAACTTGCTAGCAGTTACGCATTTTTCTATGTTCGTGCGCTTATTGTTGTTTTAAGCCTTCCATATTCGGTTCTTTGCCAAACCATTTTTTGTAAATCTCTGTATATTTGCCGCTGTCGATCACTTTTTGCAATGCTTCGTCCACTTTGGCTTTCAATTCGCTGTCTTTCGGGAAGATCATGCCGTAGTATTCCGAAGCGAAGTTTTGTGGATCTTCAATGACTTGCAATTTTTTGTCCGGATTGTTTTTCACGTATTCGTTTGCCACCGCGTTGTCCGTGATGACAGCATCAACACCGCCGTTTAGCAGTTCCATAATGGCAACAACACTCGTTTCGAATTTTTTAATATGATCGCCTTTGCCAAATAGCTTCTCCGCAGCTTTTTGACCGGTTGTCGCGTTTTGAACGCCGATCGTTTTCCCTTTTAAGTCAAGGGCGTTTTTCACCGGGCTGCCTTGTTTGACTAAGATGACTTGTGTTGCTTCAAAGTACGGAGCTGAGAAATCATAAGATTGTTTCCGCTCGTCCGTAATCGTAATGCCGGAAATGCCCATGTCGATTTCTTTGCTTTGCAGCGAAGCGAACAGCGGATCCCAGCCGATGTTTTTTAATTCATAATCCAAGCCGGCTTCTTTCATCACCGCATCCAAAAGGTCGGCGTCAAACCCAACAATTTTTCCTTTTTGCATATATTCAAATGGCGCAAACGCCGCGTCCGTCCCGACGGTGATTTTTTGCTTCCCTTCTTTTTCAGCGCCTGACGGAGAGCTTGTTTCTGTCGACTTGCCACAAGCGGCGAGCGCCATAAACAACACAGCAACGACCGCTACGATCAAACCTTTCTTCATTTTTAACATCCTATAAAATCCCCCTTTGGAATCATTGTCGATGAACGATTATCATACTATCAATATTTTTGTTATTATGCAATAGGTTTTATAAAAATAATTGTTTGAACATTTTGGCACTGCCGTATAAATGGGGAAAAGGCGCATTTTTCAATGTTTTTCGCCAAATTAACTGAAGGGCATATGGCTAATATCATTTCGTGTGCATTTTTATAAAATAATTTTTTATGTATAAAAAGACATAAACGATTGATTTTGAATTTACAGAATATTATACCAGAAAGAGGGTAGAGTTGGCAAAGGTTTTGTCAATTTGTTTATTATAGCGGTATGGAAAAATAAATACTATTGTGTAAATACTATCAATTTCGTTATGATGAAAGTGGTGACAAGACAGTAGAGGAAGGAGAGCCCATATGGTTTTATTTTCCGTCATTGTGTATTTAGTCGGCATGCTTTGGATTGGCTATTGGGCGTATAAACGGACGTCCAATTTGTCTGATTATATGCTTGGCGGCCGGACGCTCGGACCGGCGGTGACGGCGCTCAGCGCCGGGGCTTCCGACATGAGCGGCTGGCTGCTCATGGGGCTGCCGGGGGCGATGTATGTCGATGGGGTGAGCGCCGCCTGGATCGTCATCGGCTTGACGCTTGGCGCTTATGCAAACTGGTTGTTTGTCGCGCCGCGCTTGCGCGTCTATACGGAAGTAGCGAACGACTCGATTACGATTCCGGAGTTTTTGGAAAACCGATTCGGGGATGCCACGAAATTGTTGCGGATGGCATCTGGGCTTGTCATTATGGTCTTTTTTACGTTTTATGTCTCGTCCGGCCTCGTTTCGGGGGGTGTTCTGTTTGAAAACTCATTTGGTGTTAGCTACCATACGGGATTGTGGATCGTTGGCGGTGTTGTTGTCGCCTACACGCTGTTTGGCGGCTTTTTGGCCGTCAGCTGGACGGACTTTGTCCAAGGGACGATTATGTTCATCGCGTTGATTTTAGTGCCGGTCGTGACGCTGTTCCATACAGGCGGGCCGGTGGATACGATGGAGACGATTCGCGACATCGATCCCAACTTGTTGAATATATGGAAAGGAACAAGTTTTCTTGGCATCATTTCATTATTCGCCTGGGGGCTCGGGTATTTCGGCCAGCCGCACATTATCGTCCGCTTTATGGCCATTAAGTCGGTGAAAGAAATGAAAAGCGCCCGCCGCATCGGCATGGGCTGGATGATTTTCTCCGTTGTCGGAGCGATGTTGACGGGTCTTTTTGGAATCGCTTATTTTTCGCAGCGCGGCATGAAGCTTGATGATCCGGAAACGGTGTTTATTCAACTCGGACACATTTTGTTCCATCCGATTATTACCGGGTTTTTGCTGGCGGCGATTTTAGCGGCGATTATGAGCACGATCTCGTCACAGTTGCTCGTCACGTCGAGCTCGCTGACCGAAGACTTGTATAAAGTCGTGTTCCGCCGCGCGGCTTCGGATAAGGAGCTTGTCTTCGTCGGGCGTTTGTCGGTGCTCCTTGTCGCCATTGTCGCGACAGCGCTGGCGTACACGAAAAACGACACCATTTTAAACTTGGTCGGCTATGCGTGGGCTGGATTTGGCGCATCGTTTGGCCCCGTCATTTTGCTTAGCTTATGCTGGCGGCGGATGACGAAATGGGGGGCGCTCGCCGGCATGGTCGCCGGGGCGGCAACGGTCATTTTGTGGACGCAGTCGGAGTATTTGAAAGGGCTGTTGTATGAAATGATCCCCGGTTTTGCCGCCAGCTTGGCAGCGATTGTGATCGTCAGCTTGCTGACGAAGGAGCCAGAAGGGAAAGTAGCTGAACAATTTGATCGATTCAAGCAGTTGCTGTCCTAAAAATAGGCAAAAGGGTGTCCCCTTGCGCAGGGGCACCCTTTTTGTCGTTTAGGACTATTTCACTTGATTCCAATCCGGGTACAAGTCGATGCGCCGGTCGCGCCATGTCGCGACCGATCCTTTTTCCCGCACTTTGCGAAGGAGCGACAAGTCAAGGTCAGCGGTAATGACCATGTCGCTGTTGATCTCGCCCGCCGCAAGGACGCCGCCTTGCGGGAACGGGATGTCGTTTGGCGTGATGACGGCCGCCTGGCCGAAGTTGGCGCGCATAAAGTCGACCGTCGGAAGCGAGCCGATCGTGCCGGTCGTGACGACATACACTTCGTTTTCGATGGCCCGCGCGTGGCAGCAATACCGTACACGGTAAAACCCGTGCCGATCGTCGGTGCACGACGGACAGAAGATGACGTCCGCCCCTTTGGCGCGCGCCAGGCGAACGATTTCCGGAAACTCGATGTCATAGCACGTCAAAATGGCGATCGTCGCTTTGTCCGTTTCAAAGACGTGCAGTCCGTCACCCGGGGCGATGTTCCATTCGTTGGCCTCGGTCGGGGTGATGTGCAGCTTCGCTTGGCGATGGATCGTTCCGTCCGGCGCAAACAAGTGGGCGACATTGTACAGCTTGCCGTTTTCGCGGATGACATGCGTACCGCCGATCAAATACATGCCCGTGTCTTTGGCGAGCGACGTAAACAGCCCGCAATACGGCTCCGTGTAGTCCGGCAAGTCGTCGATCGCTGCTTGACGTCCGTCATCAAGTGGAATGGAAAGCAATTGGGTCGTGAAAAATTCTGGGAACAAGACAAACTCGGCGTCAAACTCTTGCGCTGTTTTGACGTAATGCGTCACTTGCGCGGCAAACTCGTCAAACGAACGGATCGTATGCAAATGATATTGGACAGCGGATACGCGCAATGGCGGCACCTTCCTTTCTATTTCCATATGGCATCTATTTTAGCACCATGCAAACCGTTTCGAGGCATTTGATTTTTCAATATGCGCAGGCCCCGCTCCCTTCCTATTTCAAGGAGGGGAGTTGCGGAAAAAGACAAGGACGAGGTCTTGTCTATTATTGTTCGCCGTAGCGTCGGTACGCGCCGTGATGCGTCGGGCCGACGTATTCGTTTAACGGGAACGAATGGCGAATGGCGGCGGTGATGAACGCCTTGGCGGTGGCAATGGCGTCTTTCACCGGCCGGCCTTTTGCCAGTTCGGCGGCGATGGCGGCTGAGAACGTGCAGCCTGCTCCGTGCGTATACGTCGTGTCAATCCGCTCCGATTCGAGGAGTTCAAACGTTTTGCCGTCGTAAAGGACGTCAACCGCATAGTCATGCGGAATTTTCCGCCCGCCTTTGACGATGACATATTGGGCCCCGAGTTCATGAATGCGCCCGGCCGCTTCCTTCATGTCCTGGATCGTTTCAATGCGCGGCAAGCCGGAAAGCTGCGCTGCTTCGAACAAGTTTGGCGTCACGACCGTTGCTTTTGGTACAAGCGTTTCCCGGTAGCACACTGTATTTTCCGGATGGAGCGGCTCATCCGCCCCTTTGCACACCATAACTGGATCGACGACCGCATTTTTCAAACCATGCTTTTCAATCGTCCGCGCCGCTAATTCAATGATATCAGTTGTCGGAAGCATGCCTGTTTTTAAGGCATCAATCCCGACGCCGACGATGATCGTCTCAAGCTGGGCTTCGATCGTTGCTAGGTCAACGGGGAACACTTGGTGCGCCCACCGGTTGTGCGGGTCCATGGCGACGATGGTCGTGATCGCCGTCATGCCGTAAACGCCAAGCTCTTGGAACGTTTTTAAGTCCGCCTGCAGCCCGGCGCCGCCGCTGCTGTCCGAGCCGGCGATCGTTAACGCTTTTGGCATCGTCATCATCATCACTCCTTTGCTTCATAACATTATATCATGAAGCCGCCCTCAAGGACGAAATAGTTGTTCTACATCAACAGAAAAACCGTCAAGCGCGCGCGAATAGGCCATGCCGGTTTCTTTCCAGACGCCGGCTTGTTCATATTGTTCGTCGTCATTGAGCGAGTAGATTTGCACAACAGAGTGCATCGGGTTCACGATCCAATATTCACCGACTCCGTATTGCATATACAAATTCAATTTGAACACGAGATCGTACGCCTGGTTGGAAGGGCTTAAAATCTCGATGATCAGCGTTGGGACGCCGACAAATTTTGTATCCGTTAATCCACTTCGATCACAGATCACGGTTAAATCAGGGACGACAATTTTCTTGCCTTCGATTCGTTCGTTCTTTAGTTCGATATCAAACGGGGCATGAAACACTTCACACGGCTTTCCTTCTAAAAAATGGAACAGTTGGACGTGCAGCCGTCCCGATATGCGTTGGTGCTGGGTCGAAGGGGAGGGAGACATCAACACAGCGCCATCAATGTATTCTAAAACGCGGTCGGTTGTTTCCCGCATGCGATAAAATTCTTCAAGCGATACCGCCTGTTTTCCCGGAACGTTCACGAAATCACCTTCTTTCCCGCTTTCTATTTTCATTATACACTGGCCGCTTTGTCGAACGAAAATGATTTGGCATAACGCAACGGGTGATATACTCCCGCCGCCTACGCTCACTTGCAGAAATGGCGGCCTTGTCGGTTTAGGATGATAAAAAAAAGCCGCCCGCTATGAGCGGGCGATCATGGGAATGGACAATGATGAACAGGCGGCCGGCAGCGCGCGTTGTCGGCCGCGTCCATCATGGTTAGTTGGCGGCCAACGTTTTCCCGAGCGCTTCGCGGGCCGGGACGTAGCGATAGCCGAGGTCGCGGGCGACGGCTTCGTACGTGATTTCGCCGTTGGCGACGTTGACGCCAAGCTCGAGCGCCGGGTTGTCCGTAATGGCTTGCATGACGCCTTTATTGGCGATTTGCAAGGCGTATGGGATCGTGACGTTCGTCAAGGCGATCGTCGAGGTGCGCGGGACAGCACCCGGCATGTTGGCGACCGCATAATGGACGACGCCGTGTTTGACGTACGTCGGGTCGTCGTGCGTCGTGACGTGGTCGCTTGTTTCGACGATGCCACCTTGGTCGATGGCGACATCGACGATGACCGACCCCGGTTTCATCGCTTTCACCATGTCCTCGGTGACGAGCTTCGGCGCCCGCGCTCCCGGGATGAGGACGGCGCCGATGACAAGGTCGGCCTCTGCGACCGCTTCGGCGATGTTCATCGGGTTGGACATGAGCGTCGTAATTTGGTTGCCGAAAATGTCGTCAAGCTCGCGCAGGCGATCCGCGTTCAAGTCGATGATCGTGACATCTGCCCCGAGGCCGACCGCGACTTTTGCCGCATTCGTGCCGACGACCCCGCCGCCGATGATGACTACTTTGCCGCGGGCGACGCCAGGGACGCCGCCAAGCAAAATGCCTTTGCCGCCGTACGGCTTTTCCAAAAATTGCGCCCCGATTTGCGCCGCCATCCGCCCGGCGACTTCGCTCATCGGCGTCAACAGCGGCAGCGTGCGGCCGACTTGCACAGTTTCATAGGCGATGGCGATAACGCCGCTTTCTTTTAACACGCGCGTCAACTCTGGGTCGGCGGCCAAATGCAAGTAGGTGAACAGCACAAGCCCCGGACGGAAGAAGCGGTATTCGCTTGGCAGCGGCTCTTTCACTTTCATCACCATATCTGCTTGCGCCCACACATCTTCCGCTCGCTCGATGATTTGTGCTCCGGCACGGGCGTAATCGCTGTCGTTGAAACCGCTCCCAACCCCTGCCTCTTTCTCAATGAGCACCGTATGTCCTGCCTGAACGAACGACAATACGCCAGCCGGCGTAATGGCGACACGGTTTTCGTTATTTTTAATTTCCTTTGGCACCCCAATAATCATGAATATGGTTCCTCCTCATCAAAAGTGGCCTTACTTATAGTATAAAAGAGACGGAACGGGCCGGGCATTGTTCAAAAAAGAGAAAGAAGCGCGTGGGTTTTGTGGATTTCCACAAATTCAACCGCGCGCTTCGTATTTCGCTAATTTAATATCGATGTATAATTTGATTTTTTGATTCATGTCATTGAGATCAAGCTCGGCGATGTCGGCAATCCGCTTGAGCCGATAAGCAAGCGTGTTCGGGTGAACGTTGAGGACGTCGGCGGTTTCTTGCACATTTTCGTTATGGTCAAAAAATGTTTCAAACGTTTTCACCAAGTCGCTGTGGTGTTTCTGGTCGTACGACTGCAGCTTCGTTAACGCTGGGTTGGTCCATTCCCCTTGCCGCTTTTGTTCAAGCAAAAAATCAAAAAATTGGTAAATGCCAAGCTGGGCATAGCCGTAAACCGACTTGATTTCATCGCCGAGCTTTTCTTTCAGCGCCAGGACGGCGAGCGCTTCGCGGTAGCTTTTTTCAATGAGGCGATAGGCACCGTACACGCCGCCAAACCCGCACTGCACATCGTGGATGTGAAATCGTTCTTTCATTTTGGCGGCGAACGATTCGATGAATGCACTCAGCTCTTTCAGCGGCTGGTCAGTTTTGGGCGCCCCAAGCAAAATCACATCGCGGCCGTCGGTCGTATAAAGAAGAATCGGGATTTGCTGAGTCGTCTGCAAGAGATAAGAAATTTGCCGCTCCATTTCGGCGGTCAAATCAGCGGCAAAGCGGAAGACGACAACGGCAAACTGCGGTGCGGTCGGGATTTGCATCGCGGCGAGATGAGCGCGAATCTCGTCTTCGGCCGCGATATGGCTCGTCAGCAACTTCCAAAACAGCTCCTGCACCCGCTCTTCTTTTTTGTTTTTGCGCATATACAGCTGCAACACTTTGTTTTTCGCTGCCTTGGCGGCGAGTTTGAGCCATTCCATCTCCTCAGGCGACAGCGTCCGGTTCGTTTCCAGCACCCAGATGAAACCGATCACCTCATCGTTTTTCCAGATCGACACAGCGACGCGGCTGCCGAGGCCGACGTCATGAATCGGCGGCACGCGCACCGGCTCACGGCTTTTGAGCAGCGCCGGGATGGCGCCTTGTTTCCATAAGCTGTTGATCACTTTTTCCG
Source organism: [Bacillus] caldolyticus (assembly GCF_003595605.1). NCBI lineage: Bacteria > Bacillati > Bacillota > Bacilli > Caryophanales > Anoxybacillaceae > Geobacillus > [Bacillus] caldolyticus. The sequence continues at coordinate 2,079,207 of NZ_CP025074.1, forward strand.
GGACGCGCCGGCTGATGATCGTCGCCGTCCGCGCCGGATCGGTGTAATCGTCATGGGCGCTGTAGGCGATGAGCCGATGGTTCGCATCTTCGATCGTCACCGGGCATTTCAGCACGTCGCTGACGCGGTCGGCAAACTCTTCAAGGCTGTCAAATTCGCCGCGGAACGGGTCGGTATAGTGAGACATATTTGTTTCCCCCGCATCGTTCATCAGATTGTAGTTTGATTTTACCACAAATAAGGGTTGCCATCGTGTATTCTATAATAGATGGAGAGGATTAGGTGCGCTTTCTGTTGAACATATGGATAAGGAAATGTTTCATCAGGGAGGAGACTGTTGTGAAAAAATGGGAAATCGCCGTCATCCCTGGCGACGGCATTGGCAAGGAAGTTGTACCAGCGGCGTTGGATGTGTTGAAAGCGGTTGCGGACGTCCATGGAGGGATTTCTTTTTCTTTCACTGAATTTCCGTGGAGCTGCGACTATTATATGGAGCATGGAAAAATGATGCCGGATGATGGGCTGGAGACGTTGCGGAACTTTGACGCCATTTTCCTTGGAGCGGTCGGCAATCCGAAGCTTGTCCCTGACCATATTTCATTATGGGGATTGCTTCTGAAAATTCGCCGTGAATTTGAACAAGTGATCAACATTCGCCCGGCAAAATATTTCCGCGGCTTATCCTCGCCCCTGGCCGAGCCGCGCGAGTTTGATTTCATCGTCGTCCGCGAAAACAGCGAAGGGGAATATAGCGAAGTCGGCGGGCGCATCCACCGCGGGGAAGACGAAATCGCCATTCAAAACGCTGTCTTTACCCGCAAAGGGACGGAGCGGGCGATGCGTTATGCGTTCGAGCTGGCGCGGAAGCGGAAACGGCATGTGACGAGCGCGACGAAATCGAACGGCATTTTCCATACGATGCCGTTTTGGGATGAAGTGTTCGCCGACGTCAAGCGCGACTACCCGGATGTCGCGACCGCGTCGTACCATATTGATGCATTGGCCGCCTTTTTCGTGACAAGGCCGCATACGTTTGACGTCGTTGTCGCGAGCAACTTGTTTGGCGACATTTTGACGGACCTTGGCGGCGCTATTATGGGCAGCATCGGCATCGCCCCGGCGGCGAACATCAACGTCAACGGCAAGTACCCGTCCATGTTTGAGCCGGTGCACGGCTCGGCGCCGGACATTTACGGCAAAGGCATCGCCAACCCGATCGGGCAAATTTGGACGGCGAAACTGATGCTTGACCATTTCGGCGAAGAAGAGCTCGGCGCCCTTTTGTTGCAAACGATTGAGGATGTCACCGCTGACGGCATCAAAACGCCCGATCTCGGCGGCACGGCGACGACAAAGGAAGTGACGGAAGAAATTTGCCGGCGGCTGCGCAAACGAGGCTGATGAAGACCGATTGGGGCGGCGCGGTTGGCACTGTCCTTCCGTTTTCGGTATACTGGTTGTCAGACAAACCGAATAGAAAGGATGACGCCCGTTGTTCAAAAAATGGTTTGGCAAGCAACAGCCGAAGGAAGAGACGATCACCGCACCGCTTGACGGAACGATTGTGCCGCTTGAAGACGTGCCGGATCCGGTGTTTGCGCAAAACATGATGGGCGATGGCATCGCCATCGACCCGGCGGATGGGGATGTCGTCGCTCCGGTGGACGGGGAAATCGTCCAACTCTTTCCGACGAAGCATGCTATCGGCTTGCGTTCGGAAGCGGGTGTGGAGCTGCTCATCCATGTCGGCATCGACACCGTGTCGATGAACGGGGAAGGGTTTACCGCCTATGTCAAAGCCGGCGACCGAGTGAAACGGGGCGATCGGCTTCTTTCTGTCGACTTGCCGCTTGTGCGCGAGAAAGCGAAAAGCGCGGTGACGCCCATCATCATTACGAACGGGGATGCCCTCAAAAGCCTTGAGAGAAAGGCCGAGGCATCAGCCAAAAAAGGCGAGACGGTCTTATTTCATGTGAAAATGAAATAAGGGCGGCAGGGAGGACATATGGCGTTTCGCATCCATAAGATTTTAAACAACAACGCCGTTGTCGTGCTCGATGAAGGCAAAGAGAAAATTGTCATGGGCCCGGGGATTGCGTTTCAAAAGCGGAAAAACGATCTCATCCCCCCGGGCCGTATTGAGAAAATTTTCGTCATGGAAGAAGAAAATGAGAAGTTCCAGCAATTGCTTCGCACGTTGCCAGAAGAACATATCGATATTGCCGAAGAAATTATCAGCTATGCGGAAGGCAAACTGCAAGCACCGCTCAACGACCATATTCATATTGCGCTGACTGACCATTTGTCGTTTGCCATCGAGCGGTTGAAGCAAGGTTACCGCATTCAAAACAAATTGCTCAATGAAATTAAAGTGCTATATAAGGCGGAGTATGAAATTGGGCTATGGGCGAAACAGTTGATCAAAGAGCGGCTTGGCATCGAGATTCCCGATGACGAGGTGGCCCATATCGCCCTTCATATTCATACGGCGAAACTCGATGCCGCCAGCATGAACAAAACGATGCGCGAGACGACGCTCATTCATGAATTCGTTGACCTTATCCAAACGGAGCTCGGCATATCGATCGATAAGGAAAGCATTTCATACCAGCGGCTGCTCACTCATTTGCGCTTTGCCTTAAGCCGCATCGAAAACGGGGAGCCGATTCATTCGATGGATGAGGAGATGCTTGCGCTCATTCAGACAAAATATGCAAGGGAATGGGCGTGTACACAAAAAGCGGCAAGCTATGCAGAGAAGGAATATGGCATCCGTTTTCCGGAGGAGGAACTCGCCTATATCGTCCTCCATATCCAACGGTTGCGAAAGCGTTGACAAAAAAAGCAAGTTGCCGTATAATGCAAAACAGACAACGAAATATTGCGGGATTGTAACTGCTTCGAGCAGGCAAGACCTAAAACGTATGAAGGGAACGGCAAGTGAGTCATGCCGCTAGATCGCCCTTTGTATGTTTTAGGTCTTTTTTGTTTTTCATTTCACCATCATTCAGAAGGAGAGGAGTTCACCGATGAATTATGAACACATTGCTAAACAACTCATCCCGCTCCTTGGCGGGAAAGAAAACATCATTAGCGTAACTCATTGCGCGACACGGCTTCGCCTCGTCTTAAAAGATGACAAAAAGGCCGAGGCGAAAGACATTGAAAACATTGAAGGGGTTAAAGGGGCGTTTTCCAGCTCCGGACAGTTTCAAATTATTTTTGGCACCGGCGTGGTGAATAAAGTGTATGAGGCGTTTGTCCGGGAAGCAGGGATACAGCAAGGTGATGCTGATGCTCATCAAGAAGCCATCAAGCAAAAAATGAATCCGCTCGCCCGCTTTGCGAAGACGTTGTCAAACATTTTTGTCCCAATCATCCCAGCCATTGTCGCGAGCGGTTTGTTAATGGGTTTGCTTGGGATGATGAAGGCGTTCAAATGGGTGGCGGCAGACAGCCCGCTGTATATTTTGCTTGATATGTTTTCGAGTGCGGCGTTTATTATTTTGCCAATTTTAATCGGCTTTAGCGCGGCGAAAGAATTTGGAGGCACGCCGTTTTTAGGGGCGGTCATCGGCGGTATTATGACTCACCCGGCGCTATTAAACCCGTGGGGATTGGCCGAGGCCAAGCCAAACTATATGCATTTTCTTGGCTTTGATATCGCTATGGTCGGGTATCAAGGGACGGTCGTGCCGATTTTGCTGGCGACGTATGTGATGAGCAAAGTGGAGCGTGGATTGCGAAAAGTTGTTCCCCATGCGGTCAGTTTGCTTGTTGTTCCATTTGTGACCGTCATTTTGACGGGATTTATTACGATTTTGGCCATTGGTCCGCTCGGCAATTTGATTGGCGATGGGATTACGAAGGTGTTGAACTTTGTTTACCATTATGGCGGTGCGTTAGCTGGCCTTATCTTTGGTGGATTGTACTCGATGATCGTCATTACCGGTGTGCATCATAGCTTTCATGCCATTGAAGCGAACTTGTTGGCGAAACTTGGGGTCAACTATTTACTGCCAATTTGGTCGATGGCCAACGTCGCCCAAGGCGGCGCCGGTTTGGCTGTATTTGTCAAATCGAAGCGGACAAAAACAAAAGAGATTGCGTTGCCGGCGGCCTTGTCAGCTTTTTTAGGCATTACCGAGCCAGTCATTTTCGGGGTGAACTTAAAATACCGGAAGCCGTTTATCGCTGCGGCCATTGGCGGCGCGCTCGGCGGAGCGTACGTCGTATTTACGAATGTAGTAGCTAATGCCTACGGGTTGACCGGCATCCCGATGATCGCCATCGTTGCGCCGGAAGGGCTCACGAACTTAATGCACTACTTAATCGGTTTTGCCATTGCCGTCGTTTCAGCGTTTGTGGCGACATTCCTTCTAAAGTTCCGTGAAGAAGAAGAGTGAGGGGACAAGCGGATGAAATCCGAACGGGAACAGAAACTTATTGAACAAGCATACGCTGAAGTCGAAAAATATGAGACTCTTGTCAATCGTGACCGGTATCGGCTTCGCTACCATCTCATGCCTCCTGTCGGGTTGATGAACGATCCAAACGGGCTGATCGACTGGCACGGAACGTATCACGTCTTCTACCAATGGATGCCGTTTCGCACCGGCCATGGCGCCAAGTTCTGGGGGCATTATACATCCCCAGACTTGGTTCATTGGCAAGCAGCGCCGATTGCGTTAGCGCCAAGCGAATGGTATGACAAAGATGGCTGCTATTCCGGCAGTGCGATTAGTTGCGATGGAAAACTCGTGCTGTTTTACACTGGCAATGTGAAAGATGAACAAGGAAACCGCCAAACGTACCAATGCATGGCCGTATCGGAAGATGGCATTCATTTTACAAAAAAAGGCGTCGTCATTACACTTCCGGACGGATATACGGCCCATTTCCGCGATCCGAAAGTATGGCGGTATCAGGGCCATTGGTATATGATCCTGGGGGCGCAAAGCGAAAGCGGCGATGGAAAAGCGGTGCTGTTTCGTTCCGCTGATCTTTGTCATTGGGAGCATCTTGGCCCAATTGCTGGCGGCAACATGAACGGGCTTGGTCCGTTTGGCTATATGTGGGAATGCCCAGACTTGTTTCCATTAGATGGGCAAGACGTACTCATCGTCTGCCCGCAAGGATTAAAACCGGACGGCATGCGCTACCAAAACGTCTACCAGTCAGGTTATTTTGTCGGCCGCTTCGACTACGAACGGGCCGAATTCCTTCACGGGACGTTTGAGGAGCTTGATCGCGGCTTTGAATTTTACGCCCCGCAAACGATGCTTGACCGGAACGGGCGGCGCATCCTCATCGGCTGGATGGGTGTGCCGGATCAGAATGAAGACCGTCAGCCGACAGTGAGCCACCGCTGGGTGCACGCGCTCACCTTGCCGCGCGAACTTCGCCTCACTGGCGGCAAGCTGAGACAGACGCCAGTGGAAGAGCTGAAACAGTTGCGCAAACAAAAAGTAGCATATCCAAGCGCCACTGTGGTGAATGAGCTGAGGTCATGGCCGGGACTCGAGGGAGATGCGATCGAACTTCGCCTCGACAATATCGAACTGTTCGGAAGCATGATGGAAATTTACTTTCGCCATGCGGCTCGCCTTGTTTACAATAGTGACGAAGGGGTATTGACGCTTGAACGGAAAAGCTTTGTGAACGGGCTGACGGAGAAGCGGCAATGTCGATTGCCACGTCTTCGTTCGCTTCATGTTTTCCTTGATACGTCATCGATCGAACTGTTCGTCAATGATGGCGAAGAGACGTTCACTGCGCGGTTTTTTCCGCATCCGGACGACCAAACGATTTTCTTTGGCGCTCATGGGCATCTTCAGATGGACATCGAGAAATGGGAATTATAAGGTTTGTTTGTGTGCAAGGAAGCTGCCAAGGAAGCGTTTGCGTATTGGCAGCTTTTTATGACAACGGTGATCCATTAGATTACTAACTGTAGATGAGCAAAATCATTAACATAAATTTACATCGAAACAAAAAAGGGGCTCTTCACCACAAGTTGTACTTGAGATTTTAAGATAGGTATGCATAGGGAAAATAGAGGATACAAAAAATGCGAATTTTCCTGTATGGTAAAGGTGTCCAAACCAAACCATTGGAGGAAAATTCGCATGTACGCTCAGTTTATCAAAGAACTCATCGATTTACCAGATGTTTTGATTCAAAAGGTGCGAAAAGAAGAAGAACGTTAGATTTTCGAACTTTCTCTTCCCGAACAATGCCCGTTATGTCCTGTTTGCTTGAAACGCACGATCAAAATGACAGGAAAAAAGAAGCAATGGATGCATGGGTATGCTCAACGGATCGGCATCTTTTGGGTGGAACTCCCTGTGGAGCGTAGACGTTGTTGTACATGTGGCATGACATTCAGCACGTCTTATCCCGGAATTTCCCCTCGAAGTGCAGCGACGGATGCGTTTCAGCAATGGGTGGCGCAATCTTGCATCGGAACATCCATTCAGGCGGTGGCTCGTATGCTCAAGCTTCCGTACACGACCGTTGAACGCTGGTTTTATACCCATGCCCCTTCCTTCCTATCGAATGACATCCAACCAAAGGCAGTTTGTGTCGATGAGTTTGCGTTTCGAAAAGGACATGATTACGGAGTGGCAGTCATGGATGCCGAAACGGGAGAAGTGTATGCCGTTGAAGCAGGAAAGAACGAGGAAGCCATTGGACGTGTGTTGGCTCCTGTGTCTGGTTCTGTTCAGTATGTCGTGAGTGATTTGGCTCCAGCGATGAAAAAAGCCATTCAAGGGGTGTGTCCGGAAGCGAAGCATGTGGTCGATTATTTTCATGTGATTCAATTGTTTACGGAAGCGTTGGATCGATGCCGCCAATCCTTCGGAAAAGGGAACAAGAAACACGGGCATGTTCGGTATGTTTGCCGCTTATTGACCCAGTGTCCCGAGAAACTCACCGAGGAGGAGCGCCAAACGGTGCGGGAGTGGCAGAAAGAGAGCGATTCCTTGCAGGCTGTCTATCAATCCCTTCAACATTTTCGTTATGTATCCAAAAGCCAAAGCGAGCGACAAGCGAAACGTCGTTTGAACGCCTGGGTTCATCGGTATTTGTTTTGTCCTTGTTCTGCTGTTCGCGCCATCGCAAAATCACTCGTCAAACGAACAGACGAAATCATATCGTGCATTTTATCCCCTTATTCAAATGGGAAAATGGAGGGAACAAATAACAAGATCAAGCTGATGAAACGTCGGGGATACGGATACAGAAATATCCAGCGTTTTGCATTGCGGGTTCGGCTAGAAACAGCTAACATACTTTCATGACAGGTGCAAGTACAACTTTTGGTGATGAACCAAGAACTTTAAATAGAGATGGTGAAAGATTATAGAAGCACGCGCAATCTTGTAGCGTTGGATCAGGGATGTAAAAATGTTTTGCGAATAACTGTTTAGTTAGATCATCTTTTTCGCCAAGATCACCGCTCTTTCGAAAAGAAAGAGCGGTGATCTTTTTTACTAATATCGTTTCTTCCGCTGGCTAAGCCATAGCGGAAAACGAATGATAAAGCTAAGGAACAGCACTAGCAACACAAGGAGGGCGGATGTTTTTTGGGCAATTTGCTGCGCATCGGCCACGAGCGCTTCAGACTGAATGTACCACAAATGGACCGGGAGAGTCGCGCCTTCGGAAAGGAGATGAAAATCCCACATCTCGCCAGATGACGATGTCCCACCGACTAGCAAAATGATGGCCGATTCGCCAAATGCTCGGCATGCGACAAGGCTGATGCCGGTCAAGATGCCTTTCATGGCGGCAGGGAGCACTGTTTTGACAATGGTCTGTGCTTTCGTTGCGCCTAAAGCGAAGGAGGCTTCCCTCCAAGTGGAGGGAACTGCCGTGATCGCTTCTTCGGAGACGCGGGCTAAAACTGGGAGATTGAGCAATGCCAGTGTAATGGATGCTCCTAAAATGGTCACGCCGATTTGAAAGTATTCCACAAACAAGGCGTAACCGAATAGACCAAACACAATTGATGGGACAGATGCCAAACTTTCAATGGCCGCCCGCACCCATTCCATGATTCGGTTGTTTGGGGCGTATTCCGCTAAAAAAATACCGGCTCCAATTCCGATGGGCAATGACAAAAGCAATGATAGCACGAGAATGTAAATCGAGTTCCATAAGAACGGCCCAACTCCTCCTCCAGCGTCGATTTCTTCAGGCAGTCCAATGAGGAAATGGATGTCAATGTCCGGCAATCCTTTTCGCACGATCATATAAAGAAGGGATAAGATGATCAAAAAGACGGTTGCGGAAATGATGCTGATTATACTCAGTACGAGTCGATTCATGAGACGGCGGATGCGGAGCCGACTCATTTTTCCATGAAGGCCAGGGGCTTGATTGTTCATGATGACGGTCCTCCTTTCAGACGCAAGCGGCGAATCATCATAATGAAAGAAATGGAGATGAAAAGCAGCAAAAGCGCCATCATATAAAGGGCATGGTTGGTCGTTGATTGAAAATCGACGTTTAAAATTTGCATCACGATATGGCTGGTCAACACACTTGATGGCGTGACTAAATCAAATCCCCATTGCGCCACGTTGCCGATGACCATGACGACGGCCATTGTTTCGCCAATGGCGCGTGCCATGCCGAGGATGACAGCAGCGGCAATCCCAGATTTCGCGGCAGGAAGCAATATTTTGGAAATCATTTCTATTTTGGTCCCTCCAAGGGCGTAGTTGGCCTCCCGCCATTCGTTGGGAACCGCGCAAAGTGCATCGTCGGTAATGCGGGTGATGGTAGGCAAGATCATCATCGATAGCACGATCGCTGCCGCAAGAATTCCATCTCCCACTGGAGCGCCTGTAAGCTTACGAATCCATGGGACGAGCAGGGTGGCTCCCAAATATCCGTAAACAATGGATGGGATGCCGACCAACAAATCAAGCAGCGTCCGAAGCCATTGTTGAAGCCGGGGAGGGGCCATCTCCGCAATAAATACGGCTGTCGAAATGGAAATCGGTGTGGCTATCAACAGCGTCACGAACGTTACATATAGCGTTCCGGTGATAAAGACGGCGGCTCCGTATCGATGATGTTCTGGATCCCATCGGGAGGAGAAGAAAAATTCCCACGGAGATACATCTCGAAACACGAGAAGGCCTGTTTTGCTGACGAATAGAACGATGGCGCTCAATACGACAATTAGAAATACGATGCTTGTCAAGCAAAAAAAACGAAACAGACGGTCGAATCGATATTTCGTGGTCCAGCGTTGACGTTGAGCGGTCAACAAGCGGGTGGCCTCAGTCCAATCAGGAGACAGCTTTTCCATTTTCCTTTCCCCTTTCTGTCATCGAACGGAAAATCAGCCTCTCCGCCAATAAAGGAGAGGCTGAAAGAGGTCGTTATTTCACAGGAATGAATTTTAATTTTTTCAAGGAGCCATTTTGGAATTTTTTGCTTAAAATATAATCGATAAAGGCTTTGTCCGCACCTTTGGCTTCCCCTTTGGTCAGTAAGTATCCATAGCCGTAAAAGATGTATTTGCCGCTTTTGGCATTAGCTGTGGTTGCTTTGACACCGTTGATGCTGACGGCTTTAATTCCGCCTTTCACATAAGCCAAATCAACAAATCCAATCGCGTTTGGATTCGACGCAACGGCATTCACCATATCCCCTGATTTTTGCACTTCTTTATAGTTATCTCCTGTCGTTTTGATCATATGGCCGTCCATGATTTTGTCTTCAAAATTGACGCGTGTTCCAGATCCTTTGGCTCGGTTGATGACGACGATTTCTTCATCTTTTCCACCTAATTGTTTCCAATTTTTGATTTTCCCTTCATAGATATCTTGGATTTGTTCGACGGACAGGTTGCTGACGGGATTGCCTTTGTTGACAATGACAGCAAACGGAATTTTGGCAATTTTGTATGCTTTTAATCCTTTGTAAGCAGGGAACCCTCCGACCGCTTTAGTGGCATCCCAGTCGCATGCTCCGATGGTGGCGACTCCTTTTGTGACTGACTGCGGGCCGGCGATGGAAGAAGAGCCGGAAACCACAATTTTGACTTTTGGATGGCTCTTTTTAAATTCTTTTGCCGCTTGTTGAGTTAACGGCAACAAAGCGGTGGAGCCGGCAATCACGATTTTTCCGGATACTTCAGCGGCATCGGCGCGATGCTCGGTGGCCAAGGCGGCTCCAAGCAACAAGGTAGATGACAAAACAGCAGAAATGACTCTTTTCCATAATGTGCTGCGTTTCATAAATCTCCCTCCATCCTCATTTTGTAAGATTCATCCATGAACCATGGCGAAGAAGAGATACGTTTTCTCCACCGTCGGTTGCCATCGTTACCGCAATTTGATCGTCATATGGCGATGGCGCAATCGAGGTGATTTCATGTTTCGTCCTTCCTATTATTTTCCATGATTTGGTAGATGGATCGAAGCAGCGGATGGTGTAAAGGCCGTTTGCTTCAACAACAACGTAAATACGGCTTTTGACCACCGCCATGTCAATGATGTTCTGCTTATCAAGCAATGTTTGTTCTACTCCGTTCCGGATCATTTTCAATGATGGCGGACTCATGTCATCATCCGTTGCGCTTACATATACGATGTCATGGTTTGATAGAAACGCGCTGTCAACCTTATTGTCTGACGATGAAGTGAGTGGTGTTGGCTGTTTTGTTGGTGAAGACAGGTCGACAAGAATCAGCTGCGGATCTGTTCCGCTTGTATCAATGGAATCGACATCGGTTCTTTGATCGTCCGTGTAATTCGTTTTCCCTTCATTCGCTACTGTGTATAATAACTTTGTTCCATCGGGAGAAAGACGAAGATCTGTTTTGTACTTCACTTTGTCATCAATAATCTTGGTGATGGTTCCATTGTCTAAGGCAACGACTGCGACCGCCTCATTGTTGCTGCCGTAAATGCAATAGAGTGAGCGGCCATCGCTGGACCAAACGAGGTCGGTTTTGACCTCATCGTCTTCGCCGATTTGTTGGACCGTATTGGAAACGAGGTCTATGACAAACAAATGACCGTTTTCATCGACGTAAGCCGCTTTTTTCCCATCAGGTGATAACGTAAGATCCATTTCGTTGATGGAACGGAGAGCCGTTCGCGAGCGAATGTCCAAAAGCAGTGAAGAGGCTTCATCCGGTCGGCTGATGAGCAATGTATTTTGATTGATCCATTGTGGATGGATGCTCGTTCCTTTGATGAAACCAGACGTGGCGATAAATCGCTCTTGCTCCTCGATCTCTCCCCCTAGTGCATAGACGATGGCGGACAGATTGATGTACGGCACTCCATTTTGAATGAATGGCGCGGTCGGCAAGGAGGTTTTTTTGCCGCCGGCGTTTAATACATAACTAAACGGATTGAATATAATAGTTCTATTTCCTTTTTTGACCTTAACCATGCTCGTTTTTTTGTCAACGTGCACAGTAGCGCCAAAAGCAGCGGCAACATCATTGACTGAATAAAAAGATGTTTGTCCTAACACGAGACCGTGAATCGTAGCTGTGGAGCCGTTCACTTGCCATGTCTCGCGAAATGGGCGAAAGCTGCCGGATGTCGACACGATGGCGACACCAGCCTCTGCTTTCCATTGTCCACCTAAGAGAGCGGCGATTTGCTTCGCATCGACGTATAGTTCTTGACCAAAACGCTGTGGGGCGACAGACAATGAAATGGATTTGCCATTCACCAATGCCGCTTTTTTCCCCGTCTGAAGCACAATCCGTATGTTAGGAGATGTGCGTCGAATTTCGTAATATTGGTGTTTTGGATCATACCGATAATCGGCTGAAAACAGCTTGGCCATATCGCTCCCCGCCAATAAAACAGTTCCTGAACGATGGAGCGAACGGACCGTCATCAAATTGCCGTTGACATTGACAATATAGTGAGACGCGGCTGTATTCTTTTTCGCTGCGGCATAGGCATGTCCATCGAGAGCCGGCCACGATGAGGGGAGAGCCGTCAGCAAAGCTGTCGCCATGACAGTTCCGGCAATGATTTTTTTCACGAGAGCCTCTCCTTTCTATTTTTCCTTTGGCATGAGAAGCGGGTTTCATGGTTTGCTGGAAGGTGATCCTCCTTTCCGTTCAAAGGATTTAAGAAATTTTTCCTAAGCATAAACGATTATACGAGAAAAGTGTAAAAGGAATATTTTGTTTTGTTTAAAGTGTATTAATATTTTGTTTTTTCTGTGTTAATTTCAAGATTCATTTTGACGACTTTTCCAGCCTCGCGCAAACTTATGCTGCCGCTCAACGTCGTGGATCATGCTGATGGCCAGCAGCGACAGGTTTTGGAGTTTCGCGATCTCCACTTCTCTTGACATTGACAGAATTGCTTGGTGAAGATTTGGATGTTTTGAAGAAAAATAAACCCGCCTCGACATGGACGGGTTTTTTCTGTCAATCCAAATACTTCTCGCATAACGATACAAACTTTCCATCTGACTTTAGCCCTTCCAAAATGCTTCTCAACATTGCACTTCTTTTGGGAAGCTGCTTCTCGAACTCTGCCACAAATGTATCCTTGTCCCACTGTGATTGGCCAGCGTGATAAAACAGCTTTTCCAGGCGTTCCAACTCGTCGGCAGTAAAGCCAGTGGCTAAGGCCAGAATCGCAAAGCTTTTGTGCTCCTTGTTCACCATATCTAAGAGTAACGTAATTGCATCGGTGGCTAGACTCAATTTTGCTTCAAGATCCTTGATTCTTTCCTCGTTCATAAGCACCGTCCTTTTATCGATTTGTTTATTCCAATGAATACTATAACAAAGTGGGTGCACAGGTGGGTGATTTTCTTTTATAATAAATATGTCTTTACATTGATAATGACAGGAGGATACACATGAACCAAACCGCGATTTCCCAGCGCAAGCTGTTAGGCATCGCCGGTCTCGGTTGGCTGTTTGACGCCATGGACGTCGGGATGCTGTCGTTTTTGATGGCGGCCTTGCAAAAAGACTGGAATTTGACGGCCAGCCAAGTCGGCTGGATCGGCAGCGTCAACTCGATCGGCATGGCGGTCGGGGCGCTCGTGTTCGGGCTGCTCGCCGACCGGATTGGCCGGAAAAATGTTTTCATTGTCACATTGTTATTATTCTCGATCGGCAGCGGACTGTCGGCGCTGACGACGACGTTGGCGGCGTTTTTGGCGCTCCGCTTTTTGATCGGCATGGGGCTTGGCGGTGAGTTGCCGGTCGCGTCAACGCTCGTTTCGGAGGCGGTGCCGGCTAAAGACCGCGGCCGGGTTGTCGTGCTGCTTGAGAGCTTTTGGGCTGGCGGGTGGCTGCTGGCGGCGCTCATCTCGTATTTCGTCATACCAGTTTACGGCTGGCGGACGGCGTTATGGCTGGCGGCGATTCCAGCGCTGTATGCGATCTATTTGCGCCTCCGTCTGCCTGATTCGCCGCGGTTTGCGGCCGCGCAAAAAGAGGAGACGGTGTGGAGCAATATCGTCAAAGTATGGTCCGCTCCCCATCGGAAAGAGACGGTCATGCTTTGGCTCCTTTGGTTTTGCGTCGTCTTTTCGTATTACGGCATGTTTTTATGGCTGCCGAGCGTCATGGTGATGAAAGGGTTTAGTTTAATTAAAAGCTTTGAATATGTGCTCATCATGACGCTGGCGCAATTGCCCGGCTATTTCAGCGCCGCATGGCTGATCGAGCGGGCGGGGCGGAAATTTGTCTTGGTTGCGTACTTGCTTGGCACCGCATTGAGCGCCTACTTTTTCGGCACGGCCGAGTCGCTCGTTGGGCTGATGGCATCCGGCATTTTCTTGTCGTTTTTCAACTTGGGCGCCTGGGGAGCGCTGTATGCCTATACACCGGAGCAGTATCCGACATCGATCCGTGCGACAGGCGCCGGCATGGCGGCGGCGTTTGGCCGCATCGGCGGCATTTTCGGCCCGCTGTTGGTCGGCTCGCTTGTCGCCCAAGGGGTGTCGGTGACGATGATTTTCACGCTGTTTTGCCTCGCTGTTCTTGTCGCCGTTCTTTCTGTCGCCGTCCTCGGCAAAGAGACGAAGCAGCAAGAGCTCGCTTAAGTTGACAAATCAAACGGAGGGCTATACCTTAAGGGTAAGCCCTTTTTTGTTCGGATCATGAAGAGAGGCGGTGGATTCCTTGCGCCCGTTCGTATCGGTCGTCATCCCGACGTACAATCGCCCGTATCCGCTTGCCGAGCTGCTCGAGGCGTTGAGCCGGCAGACATACCGCCATTTTGAGGTGATCATTGTCAATGACGGCGGCATCCCCGTTCATGATGTCGTCGTCTTGTACCCGGAGCTTGACATCCGTCTCATCGACCGCCGCGACAACGAAGGACATGTCGCCGCCCGCAACGAAGGCGTCAAGGCGGCGCGTGGCGACCTCATCATGCTTTGCGACGACGATGACCTCGTGCTGCCGTGCCATCTCGAGCGGATGGTCACAGCGCTTCGTGACGCCGATTTTGCCTATGCCGATGCGGAAATTGTCCAGTATCGGGTGGAAAACGACCAGCGCGTTCCATCCGCCCGTTTTTTATTTGCCTATGAGTATGATTTGGAAGCGATGCGTACGTTTTCGACGTACGTCCCGTCTGGAAGCGTGTATCGAAAATCGCTCCATGACGAGATCGGCTGCTTTGACACGACTGTCCACCATTATTGGGACTGGGACTTCTTTTTGCGGGCCGCCTCTGTATGCCGCGTCACCCGTGTTGCGGCGGCGACCGTGTTGTACGCGTTCAGCCCGGACGGCGACAACGTGTCGCGACATATGAACGACAAGCGGCGCCAATATTTGCGGCGGCTGTGTGAGAAGCATGGGCTTGGGGACTTGCCGATGAAAAATTTTTGGCTCTTGCTTGACGAGCCGGAAGTCGCGAAGCGCCGGGCGAAAAGCGAAGTCATCTGGGACGGGAAGCCCGTCGTGTCGCGGTTTTGGGCGCAAAAAAATGCGAGCGACCATTGACATAGGTCTTTCTGGTTTGCTATGATAGTGGACAAAATCATATATGGATCGCGATGACGGATCAATAGTAGTTAACCCTCTCTTCCCAAGCGAGCCGGGGGCGGTGGGAGCCCGGTGAAGACGGTTAATGAAACGGCAGTCCGGAGCGAACATGACGAAAGTGGGTGCGCGTTTGGCGCATCAACTAGGGTGGAACCGCGGGAGCTACGCTCTCGTCCCTAGGCACAAGGCCTAGGGGCGAGGGCGTTTTTCATGGTAACAAATGATGAATGGAGGAGGATGAACAGATGGCTGTGACAATGGAAGAAATCGTTGCCCACGCCAAGCATCGTGGCTTCGTGTTTCCGGGCTCGGAAATTTACGGCGGGCTGGCGAACACGTGGGATTACGGCCCGCTTGGCGTCGAGCTGAAAAACAACATCAAACGGGCGTGGTGGAAAAAGTTCGTCCAAGAGTCACCGTACAACGTCGGGCTTGACGCCGCCATTTTAATGAACCCGAGAACGTGGGAAGCGTCCGGTCACTTAGGCAACTTCAACGATCCGATGGTCGACTGCAAACAGTGCAAAGCGCGCCACCGCGCCGACAAGCTGATTGAGAAGGCGCTCGAGGAAAAAGGGATCGAGATGATCGTTGACGGGTTGCCGCTTGCCAAGATGGATGAACTCATCAAGGAATACGACATCGCCTGCCCGGAATGCGGCAGCCGCGATTTCACGAACGTGCGCCAGTTCAACTTAATGTTTAAAACGTACCAAGGCGTCACCGAGTCGAGCGCCAACGAAATTTATTTGCGTCCAGAGACAGCGCAAGGCATTTTCGTCAACTTCAAAAACGTCCAGCGCACGATGCGCAAAAAATTGCCGTTTGGCATCGCGCAAATCGGCAAAAGCTTCCGCAACGAGATTACGCCGGGCAACTTCACGTTCCGCACGCGCGAATTCGAACAGATGGAGCTCGAGTTTTTCTGCAAGCCCGGTGAGGAGCTGCAATGGTTTGACTATTGGAAACAGTTTTGCAAGGACTGGCTGCTGTCGCTCGGCATGAAGGAGGATAACATCCGCCTGCGCGACCATGCGAAAGAAGAGTTGTCCCACTACAGCAACGCCACGACGGACATCGAGTACCATTTCCCGTTCGGCTGGGGCGAGCTGTGGGGCATCGCGTCGCGCACGGATTACGATTTGAAGCGGCATATGGAATACTCGGGCGAGGACTTCCATTATCTCGACCAAGAAACGAACGAGCGCTACATCCCGTACTGCATTGAGCCGTCGCTTGGCGCTGACCGCGTCACGCTGGCGTTTATGATCGACGCCTATGACGAAGAAGAGCTGGAAGACGGCACGACGAGAACGGTGATGCACTTGCATCCGGCGCTTGCGCCGTACAAAGCGGCTGTCTTGCCGCTGTCGAAAAAGCTCGCGGACGGGGCGCACCGCATTTATGAAGAGCTGGTGAAACATTTCATGGTCGACTATGACGAAACCGGCTCGATCGGCAAGCGGTACCGCCGCCAAGATGAAATCGGCACGCCGTTTTGCATCACGTACGACTTTGAGTCTGAACAAGACGGCCAAGTGACCGTGCGCGACCGCGACACGATGGAGCAAGTGCGGCTGCCGATTGGGGAGCTCAAAGCCTTTTTAGAGGAAAAAATCGCCTTTTGATGCCATGAACGCCGGGGCAGCGACGAAACCCCGGCGTTTTTTTAACAACCCATACGCCGCAAGTCCCCCGCCTCTAAGCGAAGCGTAGGCGGGGGATACGCGGCGTCCTTTTTTTTACTTTTGATCAAAAAAGTAAAAAATGGGAGAATCGATGAAAAAAGGCTCTTCACCAAAAGTTGTACTTGATTTTTTCTGAACATACTCTATTTACGCTTGTGAGGGAAAATCAACAAATCAGTGATTTTTGCACATCTTTGGGCAGGAAACCGTATTGCTTGTCAAGTACATGTTGTGGTGAAGAGCCAAAAAAATTCAAAAAAATAGATGGATGTTCGCTGTATATAATGGTAAAATAAGAGTATAGACGAGTTTCTGCATGGATCAAGGGGGTTCACCATGATGGAAGGGAAACCGATTTACTACGATGGAAGCGGCCATCCGCTTGGCGATGACGAAAGCGTTATCAAAAGCGAACCGTTTACGCTCACCGATGAGATACGAAAACAAATCAGCGGCAACCCGTTTGTCGTGGAACAAAGCGAGTAACATTGCCTTGGAGAAAGGCAATTTTTTTTTTGCGGTCAAATCGTTTGCCAAATGTGTCGGATCTTTATATAATTATCTCTTGTTGGAGATATTTGAATTCAAAATAAGTGAATGCTGCTTGAACAAAGTGCAAACACTAAAGTGCCGAGATCATCACGAAAGGAAGTATGCATCATGACAAACGTATTGTACATCACCGCCCATCCGCACGACGACACGCAGTCTTACAGCATGGCGGTCGGAAAAGCGTTTATCGACACATACAAACAAGTGCATCCGGATCATGAAGTCATTCATCTCGACTTATACAAGGAATACATTCCGGAAATCGACGTCGACGTGTTCAGCGGCTGGGGCAAACTTCGCTCCGGGAAATCGTTTGAAGAGCTGTCTGACGAAGAAAAAGCGAAAGTCGGGCGGATGAACGAGCTGTGCGAGCAGTTTATTTCCGCCGACAAATACGTATTCGTCACGCCGATGTGGAACTTTTCGTTCCCGCCTGTGTTGAAAGCGTACATTGACGCCGTGGCGGTCGCCGGCAAGACGTTTAAATATACGGAACAAGGGCCGGTCGGATTGCTTACTGATAAAAAAGCGCTCCACATTCAAGCGCGCGGCGGTTTCTACTCCGAAGGCCCGGCGGCGGAAATGGAAATGGGCCATCGGTATTTAAGCGTCATCATGCAATTTTTCGGTGTTCCGTCATTTGAAGGGTTGTTTGTCGAAGGGCATGCGGCGGTGCCGGAAAAGGCGGAAGAAATTAAAGCGAACGCCATCGCTCGGGCGAAAGACTTGGCGCACACGTTTTAACGGGAGGCCGAGTATTGCGCGGGAAATGGCTGCAAACTTGGCCTGGGAGCCTCTTCATCCGGAGAGGCTCCTTTTTTATTGGACAAACCAAACGGCCGTGACGTTCATATACGCTGGCGGGGAGCCGTATGGTATAATAAGCCATATAGAATGAAGAGTGGAGGTTCCTTGTTGGTGAAGGAATACGAACGATATCGCCTGGTGCGTCTGCACAGCGCGATGGCCGTGCTGGCGGCCGGAATGTTTGGCTTGCTTCTGTTTGTGGCCGGCCGGCTGCCTGTTTCGCCTGGATTCTATCATTCTATTCATCTTGCCTTAGGGCTCGCCGTGATGGTCGTTTGCTGGCTTGTCGCCGTGCAAGGATGGTCTGTGTTTCCGCATACGTTGTCAATGGAGCGGCTGATGATGGGGGCGCTGTTTTTCTCCTCAGGCTTGTTGTTTTCGCTGCATGTTGTCTTGTCTTTTGCATCTGATGGTGTGGAAGCGTCCCCTTTTTCGCTCTCGGCCCGATTGACGCTTGCCTGGGGGCTTCTTTTTCTGTTTTCGCGCCGCGATGAGGTGATGGAGCGGAGGAGCGGGCAACGGTGGCAAGCGTTTTTCGCCGCTTTTGCTTATGCGGCGGTCGTTGGGCTATTCATCCATTGGGTAGCGCCACTTTGGCCGGGAGACGGGACAAGCCGCTGGCCGCTCTGGTGGAAGGCCGGCGAAGGGATTGCCGGTTTGCTCGATGCGGGCGCCGCTTTGCTTGTATGGCGTCGTTGGCGGCAAGGGAGTTCCCGATCCTTCCTGTACTGGCTGCTGGCGTTATGGTGGTTTGCCCTCGGCCAATGGCTGCTTATGCTTGGCGGCGGCCATGCGCTATGGGGGCAGCTGTATGAAATGGCCGGATTTTTGTATGTCGTGCGTGCAATGTACGTCGAGACGGTCGAAAAACCGTACGTGGAGCTGAAACAGCACAAACAGCAGCTGGAAATGATGGCGAACGCCCTTGGCGAGGGATTGATGATGTTAAACCGCGACGGCCGGATCGTATGGATGAACCCGGAAGCGGGCCGTTTGCTTGGCCTTGATCCGGAGGAAGCGAAAGGGAAGCCGCTGTTTTCCTTTGTCTCGCTCGCCGGGCCGGATGGGTCCGCGTGGGACTGGAAGCGGCTGCGCCGTGTTGTCAAACAGCTGAAAAGCGGCGAGGTGATTCGCGTCGAGGAGGAGCCGTTTCGCCGCCATGACGGCGTGTGCCTGCCGGTCGGCTACACGCTGGCGCCGGTGATGGAAAACGGTGCGCTGACAGGGCTTGTCGCCGTTTTGCGCGACATGACGGAGAAAAAAGAAAAAGAGCGGCTCGAGCGCGAGAGGGAACAGCTCGACTTTGAACTGTCGCTTGCCGCGAATATGCAACGGGCGCTTTTGCAGACATCGTCGAAGGCGGATTTGCCTTCGTACGTCGACATCAGCGTCCTCAGCGTCCCTGCCCGAGTGTTGAGCGGCGATTTCTACCACTTTGTCGTCCATCAAACATCGGTCTCAGCTTGCATTGCCGATGTATCGGGAAAAGGGATTCCAGCGGCAATGCTCATGACGCTGATGAAATTTATTCTGGACCGGACCGTTCATTACGGAACGCAGCCGCACGTGTATCTTGACCTGCTGAACCGATTCGCCTACGACTACACCGAGCCGTCGATGTTTGTCACGATGTTTGTCGGCAATTACAACGAAAAGACGCATACGTTCTCGTACGCGTGCGCTGGGCACGAACCGGCGCTTTGGTACCGGGCGAAAACGAAACAATGCGTGCCGCTTCACGCGAAAGGGTGCGCGCTCGGGTTGTTTCCGCAATTTTCGTTTGAGACGAAGTCGGTAGTGCTCGAGCCGGGTGATTTTGTGCTGCTGTACACCGATGGGGTGACCGAAAAACGCGGCGAAGAGGCGGACGATGATTTTTCCGTCCTCGCCTCGATGGTTGCCCGCGTCAATTTGGACCAGCCGGCAGCGCAAATCGTCCGCGATTTGTACGAGCATATCAAGGCGTACCACCAATACGCACAAAAAGACGACCAGACGTTGTTGTTGCTCCGCCGCCGCTGATGCCGCCCTAGCCGGCCGGCGGCGGCGTTTTTGGCTGTTACGACGGGTAGGCAGCGGCCAGCTGCCGTTTCAGCTTTTCGATCGCCCGCTTTTGAATGCGGCTGATCGTCATTTGCGAGACGCCAAGCCGTTCAGCGAGCGACCGTTGCGTCTCGCCGCGGCGGAAGACGGCGTCGATGACGATTTGTTCTTGCTCGCTCAGTTTGCCGATCGCCTGCTCTAAATCCATTCGCTCGATCAGCGACTCGATTTCGTTCGCTTCATCCGCGACGAATTCACCGATCGTCGTCGCATCCTTTTCCCCGTCTTGCACCGGGGCGTCGAGCGAAATCGCCTGGTAATGGTCGCGGCCGGCTAAAATCTCGATCGTCTCTTCCACCGATAAGCCTAAATGGGCGGCAATTTCATCTATGTTCGGCGACCGCTCGAGCTTGACGGTCAGTTCGTCGATGGCTTGCTGCACTTTGCTTCCTTTCTCTTTCACCCGGCGCGGCACTTGGATATACCACGCTTTGTCGCGCAAATAGTTTTTCATATAGCCGATCAAGCTTTTCATCGCATACGATTCAAAGTTTGTTCCTTGGTTCGGGTCGTAATGGTCAAGAAGGCGCAAAAACGACAGCCGGCCGACTTGAAACAAGTCTTCGTAAAAATCAGGGCGGCTGCGCGCCATTTTTTTCGCTGCGGCCGCAATGAGCGGCTCAAAACGCACGAGCAACGCTGTCGCCGCTTCTTCCGTCTTCGTTTGTTGATAGGCGGAAATAAGGGCGTCAAGCTTGCTCTTGGACAGAGGAGGGGGATATACAGTCATGGGCATGCTCTCCTTCGCCGTGAAGGCGGAATTTCGTCAGGCGGACTTCCGTTCCGCCTTTGGTCGTGACGCGGACGTCATCCATGAGCGCTTCCATTAAAAAGAGGCCGAGGCCGCCGACTTTCACATCTTGGAGTGGCTTGCCGGACAGCGACGCCGCCTGTTTGATCGCCCGTTTGTAGTCAAACCCTTTTCCCTCATCTTTAATGACGATGGAAAGCGCATCGGCGCTCATCTCAAAACGGAGGTGAATATCGCCGCTTCTTCCGTTGTAGGCGTGAAGCACGACGTTGTTGCACGCTTCGGAGACGGCGACTTTCATATCTTCGATTTCTTCATAGGAAAATCCCATTTTGGCAGCCAGCCCGTATAACGTCAAACGCACGATGTCAAGAAACTGTGCATCGGCTGGAATCGACAGCTGTACGATCGTTTCGTGCTCTTTCATGATTGGCCTCCGATCCTTTCTGACGCATCGTTCATTTCGGAAAAAAAGTAGGATACTCCAGTTAAATCGAACAGACGCCGCACTTTCGGCGGCACGTTTTCAATGGCAAACGGCGCCCCGAGTTGATGCCGCGTTTTTAACAGCGCTACAAACATGCCGATCCCGGTGCTGTCAATATACGTTAAATCTTCGAGACGAAGAACGAGCGGTTTGGACGCATCGCCGGCGAGCGGTTCGACGGTGCGTTGAAATTGCTCGGCTGCCGCCAGGTCCAGTTCGCCTTTTATGTATACAACGTGCCGATCCGGCTGTTCGTCATGAACAAGACGGAATCGTTTCTGATCCATTTCTTTCACCCCACTGTGCGTTTGATGGATATCCCGTGTTGCGTTGGCGCCGACGGCTTAGCTTGTCCGGCCTTTGGCGTTTACGCTTTCTATACCCATATTTTATACTTGTTGAAACAGGGAATGTCGAATGAAAAGGGGACATGATGATGGAAAGATGGAAACAATGGGCGAAGAGAATAAAAAAGGAGATTTTTGTCCTCTATTCCGCCTGCCGCGACCGGCGTGTTCCGGTTTGGCTGCGGCAGGGGATTGGCGCATTTCCTGTTGGGGAAACAGGTTTCGCTATGGTTGCCTCAATCTGAACATTCACTTCGCTTTGACGCTGGTGTCTTTTGGGCTACAATGATAAAAGGGAAAAAGCCGATGGCAAAGGAGTTGCTCGCAATGCCGATTCTCAAAAACGACTGGGCTCCGCTGCTTGAAGAGGAGTTTCAAAAGCCGTACTACTTAAAGCTGCGCGAATTTTTAAAAGTGGAGTACCGAACGCGGACGATTTATCCGGATATGCACGATATTTTCAACGCCCTTCATTATACACCGTATGCAAACGTCAAAGTCGTGCTGCTCGGGCAAGATCCGTACCACGGCCCGGGGCAGGCGCACGGGTTGAGTTTTTCCGTCAAGCCCGGCGTACCGGTGCCGCCGTCATTAGTCAACATCTTCAAAGAGCTGCATGATGACCTTGGCTGCTACATACCAGATAACGGCTATCTCGTGAAATGGGCCGAGCAAGGGGTGTTATTGTTAAACACGGTGCTGACCGTCCGCCGCGGCCAGGCGAACTCCCACCGCGGCAAAGGGTGGGAACAATTCACCGACCGCGTCATTGAACTCGTCAATCAAAAAGACGATCCGGTCGTCTTTTTGCTTTGGGGCCGGAACGCTCAGGAGAAAAA
Organism: [Bacillus] caldolyticus; assembly: GCF_003595605.1. Classification (NCBI taxonomy): domain Bacteria; kingdom Bacillati; phylum Bacillota; class Bacilli; order Caryophanales; family Anoxybacillaceae; genus Geobacillus; species [Bacillus] caldolyticus. The sequence goes on from NZ_CP025074.1 coordinate 2,101,797, forward strand.
AGAACGGATTACGAATCCGCGCCATCTGATTATTGAAGCGCCGCACCCGAGCCCGTTTTCCGCCGCGCGCGGCTTTTTCGGCCATCGCCCGTTTTCGCGGACGAACGCGTTTTTAACCAAGCACGGACGCGAACCGATCGATTGGCAAATCGAGAACATCGGCGCCCGCGCTGAATGAAGAAAGGGGGAAGACATCATGACGATCTCTTTGGCGGCGGTTGTCGCCAAAATGGAAGACGAATTGCGCAAGGCAAAGGCGGCCCATGACCCGCAGCGGGTGCGTGAACACGTCGCCGCCATTCGCGTTTTATGCGATTTGATGCTGGAAACGACAGGCCAGCCGCAGCCGTCCGTTCCGTCTGTCTCGACAGAGTCGCTTGCCGTCGGCGGGCCGATTTCGGTTGCTGGCGGGCTTTCGCTTGGGGGTGTTTCCGTCGGAGGACGTTCTCCCGACATTGACGATGAGGCGAACGGGGAGTCGTTGTTGGATTTTTGAGGGGGCAACGAAACACCGTGGAAAACGGTCTTCTCCACGGGGAATGTTGATCAACAGAACTCCGTTGAATCGCTTGCCTTTGTTTGCGCCAAAAAACAAGAAGCGGTTCACCGGCTTGGATGCGGGTCTTGCCGGTGGCGCTCCCGATTGACCGGTTCTGTCGAGTGAAGTGGCTGACATTCATTAGTAATTTGTTGTCGGGGAACATTCCCATTATATTAATGAATGAGGGAAAACAATCTTTAATTAGAAAGGCGGAACAGCTATGAAAACATTCGTCCTTCTCGGCGCGCTCAATGCGTTTTTAGCCGTCGCATTGGGAGCGTTTGGCGCGCACGGGCTTGAAGGGAAGATTCCGGATCGTTATTTGGAGATTTGGAAAACGGCGGTCCAATATCAGATGTTCCACGCATTAGGGCTGCTTGTTGTCGGATTGCTCGCTGGCAAGGCGCCAAATGTCGGGCTGATCGGTGCGGCGGGCTGGGTGATGTTCGCCGGCATCGTGTTGTTTTCCGGGAGCTTGTACGTATTAAGTGTAACGCAGATTAAGCCGCTTGGCGCGATCACTCCGTTTGGCGGCGTCGCTTTTTTGGTCGCCTGGGTGATGATCGGCTATGCGGCGTTGAAATGGCTGTAAGCGAAGCGCGGGCAAGGTGTACCCCGAACAGGAAATCACGCGCCGTCCCAATCATAGAAGGCACCTTTTTTGTTTCGTTTGCCACCATGATAGACAACTGGGCGTCAGCAACTTGTGATGGACGTCGCATCGGATGAAAAAAAGCAGGCTACCCTGGGGCAGCCTGCTCATCGAACATCGGTTTTGCGCTTGCACTCAGCGCGGCGAATAGGAGGCGAGCGGCGTGGCGGAGGCACCGGCAAACGGATATTCGTAGGCGATTTCTCCTTCAAACGTGACGTAATCGAGGTAAATCATCGGGATCAAATAGCGTGTGCCTGTTTGTGGGTCGCTTAAAATGACATGGTCACGTCCAGCCGCTTCAATGACGCCGCGAAACACCTTGGCATTCCACTCACGGTTGTTTTCAAACGTCGCATAGATAGTGGCGACTTTTCCTTTGTTTAACCGTAAAATGTTTTCAATGTACGATTCTTCAATCGGCAGCATCCCTGGAATCGATGGGCCGGTGGTGGTCGGCATCGGTGTCGGGGCCGTAAACGTCGGCGCCTGCAAACCGAACGTCGGAGCGGCGGCTGTCGCCGGCGTCACGGTTGGAGCGGCAGCCGCTTGCGGATAGTAATAATACGGGTACGCCGCCGGATAGTACGGCTGCGGATACGGATAGCCGTATGGATAGGATGCATACGGTTGTTGCCGTTCTTGACCGAACGGCGAATAATAAAATGATTGTTGCTCCTCATCAGGTGGATAAAATTGATTTTCTGGATTGTTCGGCATAAAGAACCCTCCTCAATATTAAGAATAGACGCGTGGGCAGTCGGATGGAGTCGGTGCAAAAAAGCAATGCGATTTGTAGCGGCCGACGTTCCACTGGCCAAACCATTGCGGTGGGCACGGTTGGCCTTCAGGTGGTTTAAAAAACCAAAGGGCGTTTGTCGCTGGGTGGTAGCGCCAACCGCGGAGCACTTGGCGGGCTAGGCCGATGTCCACTTCGCGCGCCCGTTGGTAAAAGTACCCTTTTTGCACCGCCTCAAAGCCGCCCGGGCTTTGAAACACCATTTGCCGGATAGAGCGGATGCCGCGGAAGTCAAGGCAGTCGGCGATGACGCGGTTGACGCCGACGTTGCCGACCATGAGCATCCCAAGCCGCCCGTCTCCTTCCGCTTCGGCTCGCATGAGCCGAGCCAACAACTTCACTTCCTCTTCTGTGTGGGCTACAATGGAGGGAGCGATCTGACCCATATCGTCACCTCAGTCGTTGTGAATTTCGACAGTAATAGGCTATTGATGGAACAGGAAAATGGTGACACACGAATAGAATGTTTCTGAAGAGATTTTCTGTTTTTATGTGTATGGAGCGGTCAGGCCGCATATGACAGAAAAGCGGGATGATTGTCCAAAAAGCAGCGAAAACGAAGCAAAGCCCCGTATCGTTCGGGGCTTTGCTTCATACATGGAGGAAAGAAGGCACCTTTTCCACTGGCAGCCGGGTGCCGACGAAAAATGAACCAAACTCGCCAAAGCGGGCGCTCACTTCATCAAAGCGCATTTCATAGACGAGCTTTTTGAACTGGAGTGCATCATCTGAAAACAAGGTGACGCCCCATTCAAAATCATCCAAGCCGACGGAGCCGGTGATGATTTGCGTCACTTTGCCGGCGTATTTTCGGCCGGTCATGCCGTGGGCGCGCATGAGTTCGCGCCGCTGTTCCATCGACAACATGTACCAGTTGTCGTTGCCTTGGCGCCGCTTGTCCATCGGATAGAAGCAAATGTAGTTCGTTTTCGGCAAAATTGGATACAAACGGCGGCGCACCTCTGGAATTTGGTACGGATCTTCGCTGCCGGACGCCAAGTAGTTGCTCAACTCCACGACCGAAACGTACGAATACGCAGGTAATAAATAGTCGGCGAGTTTCGTTTTGTTAAGCGCTGTTTCGATTTCATGCAGTTCATCCAGCGTCGGCCGCAAAATCATGAACAAAATATCGGCTTTTTGCCCGACGATCGTGTAGACGGCATGGCTTCCTTGCTTCTCGCTTTCCGTCGTCTCCCATTGGTCGACAAGCGCTAAAAACTCACTGATCGCTGCCTCGCGCTCTTCGTTTGGAAGTGTTTTCCACGCGCTCCAGTCGATCGTGCGGAAATCGTGCAAACAATACCAACCGTCCAACGTTTGGGCCGCTTCGCTCATCATCGTCACTCCTTTATTCAATCAATTGTACAGTACCACTATATCATAGTTTGGCCAAAAAAGCGGGTGTCAGCGCATCAAAGTGGAAGTAGACTGAATTGTGGCAAAAGGTGAATTATTTGTTGTAAGGGCTTACCTGCGTTGCGTTTCTGGCGAGAAGCGGTATGCTTAATAGTGGAAATGGCTTGTGGATGCCGAAATGAGCCGGGCGTGCCTTAACCGGGGCAGGCTGGCCCTAGCATAAGGAGGATTGGATCGTGACAACCGATTTATTTACGGCATTAAAAGCGAAAGTAACCGGTACGGGTCGAAAAATCGTGTTTCCCGAGGGAACCGATGACCGCATCTTAACGGCGGCGAGCCGTTTGGCGACGGAGCAAGTGCTTCAGCCGATCGTCCTTGGCGATGAGCAAGCGATAAGGGTGAAAGCAGCGGCGCTTGGCTTGCCGCTTGAAGGGGTGGAGATTGTCAACCCGCGCCGCTACGGCGGGTTTGATGAGCTGGTTTCGGCGTTTGTGGAGCGGCGCAAAGGGAAAGTGACAGAAGAAACGGCGCGCGAGTTGCTTTTCGATGAAAACTATTTCGGTACGATGCTCGTTTATATGGGAGCGGCCGACGGCCTCGTCAGCGGGGCGGCACATTCGACGGCGGATACGGTCCGACCAGCCTTGCAAATCATTAAAACGAAGCCAGGCGTTGGCAAAACGTCCGGCGTGTTCATCATGGTGCGCGGCGACGAAAAATATGTGTTTGCCGATTGCGCCATCAACATTGCTCCTAACAGTCAAGATTTGGCTGAAATCGCGGTCGAGAGCGCCCGGACGGCCAAAATGTTCGGCCTTACGCCGCGCGTGGCGCTGTTAAGCTTTTCCACGAAAGGGTCGGCCTCGTCGCCGGAGACGGAAAAAGTCGTTGAGGCGGTGCGGTTGGCGAAAGAAATGGCGCCGGATCTGATCCTTGACGGTGAGTTTCAATTTGACGCCGCGTTTGTGCCAGAGGTGGCGAAAAAGAAAGCGCCGGACTCGGTCATTCAAGGGGACGCAAATGTCTTTATTTTCCCGAGCCTTGAGGCGGGCAACATCGGTTACAAAATCGCCCAGCGCCTTGGCGGCTTTGAAGCGGTCGGCCCGATTTTGCAAGGGCTGAACAAGCCGGTCAACGACTTATCGCGCGGATGCAGCGCCGAAGACGCCTACAAGCTCGCGCTCATCACCGCGGCGCAGTCGCTTGGGGAGTAAAGAGGCGGCGAACTGAGCAAGAGGAGTCGGAACCGGTTCGTTTTGCCAAAGAATGGGCGATCTCTTGTTTCATGCATGGATTCGTGTCAAAGAAGGCGGCTGGCTGCTGTTTAGCCGCTTTCTTTTTTAACGGATTTCCGAAAGAAGTCTTCCATCTCAAGGAACGCGAAGGGTGTAACCCAGTGAGTAGGTGGGAGATGAATGTCGGTTGGCGTTAGCCAACGAATAGGATAGAATATGGCTAGAACGGACACCTTCGGAACGAAGGGAAGCGTAAAGGGTTCTTGTGTGTGGCTTACCGTTCGGCGAACACGCACAAGTCGCTTGAAGCCTCCACCTCTAAGCGAAGCGTAGGTGGCGGGTAGTTCACTGGCCGTAATCGTTCCAGTTTGATGTGGTATAATGAGAGCGGAACGTTCAACGTAAGGGGTTTGCTGCGATGAGCCATGAATTGCTGCGGCAGCCGAAATGGCGGGTCATCGACCAGTCGCATTTCGGTCCGCTGTTTGATGCGAAACAATCGTTTGCCATCGATGATGCATTATGCACCGCGGTTGGTGCGGGACAGTCGGATGCAGTCGTCCGCACGTGGGTGCATGAGAATACCGTCGTCTTAGGCGCCGCTGATACGAAGCTTCCGTACATCGATGAGGCCATTTCGTTTTTGCGCCAGGAAGGGTATCGCGTCGTCGTCCGCAATTCCGGCGGGTTGGCCGTTGTCCTTGACAGCGGGGTGTTGAATATTTCGCTCATTTTTCCGGAAACGAAAAACACGATTGCCATCGAGCAAGGGTATGAGGCGATGTATGCGCTCATGGCCGCCATGCTTGCCTCATACGGCGCCCGCGTTGAGGCGGGGGAAATCGTCGGTTCGTATTGCCCGGGGAGCTATGACTTGAGCATTGGCGGCAAAAAGTTTGCCGGCATTTCGCAACGGCGCGTGCGCGGCGGCGTTGCCGTGCAAATCTACCTTTGCGTCAACGGGAGCGGAGCCGCGCGGGCTGAGCTTATTCGCCGTTTTTATGAGCTCGGCCGCCAAGGAGAGAAAACGAAATTCGCCTACCCCGATGTTGTCCCAACTGTCATGGCGTCGCTGTCTGAGCTTCTCGGCTGCGAGTTGTCGATCGATGAGCTGCTTGTCACCCTTTGGCGCACGCTGCAGTCGTTTGGCGGCGAGCTATATTCGTCTGCCCTCGAGAACGGCGAATGGAATTGGTATGAGCAGTATTGGGCGCGCATCGTCGAGCGGAATGAAACGGCGCTCAGCGGTGCGCTTTCAGCAGGGGAGTAAGGGAAGCAGTCCGTCCGGCGGCAGGCGAAGAGCCTGCGTTCATCGCCTGACGCCGCCGGCGGACAAAAAGGATGCCCCGTGTCTCGGCCGCACCGGAGAGAGTGCGATCAAGGCGCAGCCATGGATAGGGCATCCTTATTTATTTACTCCGCGATTTTTTCCAAGTTGCCGTTCGGGTCCATGCGGAAGGTCAGTCCCCGCTCTTCTTCCTCTTTTAACACCATTTTGCGCGCTCGGTTGATGATTTTCACGAGCGTCTCGAAATCTTCTTGCACCGTTGACGAGTTTTCTTCTAATTTCGCAACCTTTTCTTCAAGCTCTTTATTTTTTTGCTTTAATTCTTCAATTTCGCGGCGTAGCCGCTTGTTTTCTTTGATCAGCGTCTCCCGTTTCCGTTCATGGGATTGGAACGTTTTCAAAAAAGCGATCACTTGATCCAGCGTCACTTGTTGCGGCGGGGAGGACGGGATGACGGCAGGCAGCTGCATCACCTCTCCCAGCTCTTCGAGTGATGGCATCGGCGGCTCGTACAGACGCCGCTTTTTCGCGCCGCCTTGTTTGGCGAGCAGCCGTTGCCGTTCTTTTCGCTGTTTTTTTGCCAGCTGCAATGCTTCTTCGTAGCGATGGCGGACGACCGCGTTCCAGCGAAAGCCGCAGGCGGCCGATGTCCGGTTCAGCCTGTCGCCGACTTCTTCAAAGGCGTTGAGTTGGGTGCTCCCTTCGCGCACATGGCGCAATACCGTTTCCGCCAATAATAAATCATCTTCTTCCGTCCAAGCGTCTTGCCGTTGTTTCACTGTTCTCCACTCCTTCTTTCAATGCTAGTAAAAGCATGGACAAAATAAAATGAATTTATACGTTGCAAGTTTACAGGATTGACAAGTTGAAAGAATGAAAGGCCGCAAACTTGCAATTTTCTTCGGGAAGCGGTAGAATACACAAAGCAAACGCTGCAGAAAGGGATGACGCATAATGGCAAATGAGTTTCGCGTTTGCGACGACTGCAAGGCGCCGAATTTAAAAACATTGATTCCGCGTTTGAAAAAGCTGGATCCGGATGCGGTCATTAAAATCGGCTGCCAGTCGTATTGCGGTCCGGGGCGGAAAAAAACGTTCGCCTTCGTCAACAACCGCCCGGTGGCAGCGCTGACGGAGGATGAGCTGATTGAAAAAGTGGCTGAAAAGCTGAAAAAACGGTGACGAATCACCTTCTTTGCCGAAAGAAGGTGATTTTTTGTTTTTTCCGTCAATAATGGAGAAAGACGGAGAAAAAAGTCAACTATTTCTTTGCGCCTGAAAACGGCGTATAATAGATATACGTTGGAGACGGAAAAAAGGAGGACGCGATGTATTCCGGCGGGCAGCTTGACGAAGAAAAAGTGTTTAAAGATCCGGTGCACCGATACATACATGTTCGCGACAAAGTGATTTGGGATTTGATCGGCACAAAAGAATTTCAGCGCCTGCGCCGCATCAAGCAGCTCGGCACGACATATTTGACGTTTCACGGCGCCGAGCACAGCCGGTTTAACCATTCGCTCGGCGTTTACGAAATCATCCGCCGCATCATTGACGACGTGTTTGTCGGCCGCGATCATTGGGATCATAGCGAGCGCCTTCTTTGCCTATGCGCGGCGCTCTTGCACGATTTAGGGCACGGCCCGTTTTCCCATTCATTTGAAAAAGTGTTTCGCCTTGACCACGAAGATTTTACACAGGCCATCATTTTAGGCGATACAGAAGTGAACGCCGCACTTCGCCAAGTGGATGACGATTTTCCGCGAAGGGTCGCTGAAGTGATCGCCAAAACGTACCCGAACAAGCTTGTTGTGAGCCTCATTTCGAGCCAAATTGACGCCGACCGGATGGATTATTTGTTGCGCGATGCCTACTACACCGGCGTCAGCTACGGCTATTTTGACATGGAGCGCATTTTGCGCGTCATGCGCCCGCGCGAAGACCAAGTCGTCATCAAACGAAGCGGCATGCATGCGGTCGAGGATTACATCATGAGCCGCTACCAAATGTATTGGCAAGTGTACTTTCATCCCGTGACGCGCAGTGCGGAAGTCATTTTGACGAAAATTTTGCATCGGGCGAAAAAGCTGTATGAAGAGGGGTATCGTTTTCAGACGAAGCCGGTTCACTTTTTGTCGTTTTTTGCGGGAAACGCGCCGCTTGGCGATTACTTGGCGCTGGATGAGGCAGTCATCTTGTTTTACTTCCAGCAATGGCAATACGAACGGGATCCGATTTTAAGCGATCTGTGCCAGCGGTTTGTCCGCCGCCGCCTGTTCAAATATACGGAGTTCCATCCGACGAACGAGCAAATGGCGAAGCTCATTGAGCTGACCGGTTTGTTTCAAAAAGCAGGGATTGACCCGGACTACTACTTGGTCGTCGATTCGTCGTCCGATTTGCCGTATGACTTTTACCGGCCGGGCGAGGAAGGAGAGCGCCTGCCGATTTATTTGTTGATGCCAAACGGGGAGCTTCGCGAGCTGTCGCGCGAATCGGTGCTCGTTGACGCCATTTCCGGGAAACGGCGCACCGACCATAAGCTGTATTTCCCAGCTGATTTCCTGGAAGACTTGTCGACGAAGCGGACAGTGAAGAAAAAGATTATGGAAATTTTAAAGGGTTAGGAGATGACGGAGAGTGCTCACAGAGCATGCGAAAGTAATGAAGGCGTTGGCGGCCGCCGGGGAAATTGCCGGCCGCAAAAAGCTGCAAAAAATGATCTACATCGCGAAAAAGCTCGACTTTCCGTTTTACGAGAAATTCGATTTCCACTTTTACGGCCCGTATTCGGAAGAGCTGACATGCCGCATCGAAGAGCTGTGCGCGCTCGGCTTTTTGCATGAAGTGAAAGAGAAAAAGAGCGGTTATATGCAATATCGCTATACATTGACCGAAGCGGGCGAACAGTTTTTGCGCCATTATGACTGGGACATGCCGGGTCTTGCCGAATGCATGCAAGCGATGAACGAACAAAATGCCCGTTTTTTGGAACTTGTGTCCACCGTACTTTATTTTGAACATTTGCCGAAAGACGAAGTGAAAGAGAAAATTGCGGTGTTAAAAAGCAAGCAGCGCTATACGGAAGAAGAAATCGATGAGGCGTACGCGTACATTGAGGCGCTGCGCAGCCGATGCCACAACAAAACTCGCGTGTAGGCGGGCGGAAAAAGCTGCTTCAACGTATCATCAGTTGGCCATAGACGAAAAGGGGCTGACCCAAAAAGCCGTCTGTCTTCAGGATAGACACAAAATATAGTGCGAAAGAAGCGGTTAGTGCGTATATATAGAGACGAAAGAGGGTGTCCCGATCCTTTTGGGACACCTCCTTCTTCTTTTTGGTTAATGCGGCAAAAACGCCAGCTGCAAAAAGAACAGCACCGCCAGCACGTACAGCAGCAACGGCACATCGCGCCAGCGGCCGCGGGCGATTTTTAAGAGCGGGTACGAGATGAAGCCGAGCGCGATGCCGGTCGCGATGCTGGAGGTGAGCGGCATGCTTAAGATGATGAGAAAGGCCGGGAACGCCTCGTCGAGCTGATGCCACGAAATATGGGCGATATTGCTGATCATCAAGCTCCCGACGATGATGAGCGCCGGGGCGGTGATGGCCGATAACCCGGCGACCGCGCCGACCAGCGGGCTGAAAAAGGCCGCGATGACAAACAGGACAGCGACGGCGAGCGCCGTCCAGCCGGTGCGTCCGCCAGCGGCGACGCCGGTTGATGACTCGATGTACGCTGATGTCGGGCTTGTGCCAAACATGGCGCCGATGGTCGTCGCGACCGAGTCTGCCAACAGCGCCTCGCGGGCGCGCGGCAGCGTGTTCCCTTTCATCAGTCCGGCTTGCTGGGCGACGCCGATCATTGTGCCGGTCGTATCAAAGAGTGTGACGAGCAAAAAGGAGAAGACGACCGCGTACAAACTATGGCCGATGACGTCCCCGATGGCCGCGAATGGATTGGTAATGATCAGCCCTTCTGGCAGCGACGGCAGCGAGACGATGCCTTTGTCAAAGTGAAGTTGCCCGGTCGCATAGGCGATGATGCCGGTGACGACCATGCCGTAAAACAGGGCGCCGTTGACGCCGCGCATCATCAGAATGAGCGTCACCGCCAGGCCGATGAGCGTCAACACGGCCGACGGGGCATGCAAGTCGCCAAGCGCGACCAAATTTTGCGGATGGGCTTGGATGATTCCGGTCAGCCGCAGGCCGATAAAGGCGATAAACAGCCCGATGCCAGCGGTGATGCCGTGTTTTAAGCTGTCGGGGATCACTTCGATCAGCTTGCTGCGGAGCGGGGTGAGCGACAGCAGCAAAAACAACATTCCTGCCACAAACACGGCGGAAAACGCGGTTTCGTACGAAATGCCGCCGTGCGAGCCGACGACGGAATAGGCGAAATAGGCGTTCAGCCCCATGCCGGGCGCGATGGCGATCGGATAGTTGGCAAAGATGGCCATCCATAGCGTGCCGACGACGGTCGCGATGACGGTGGCGGTGAACGCCTGTTCAAACGGGACGCCGGCATCTGATAAGATGACCGGATTGACGACGATGATGTACACCATGGTGAAAAAAGTCGTCAGGCCAGCGAGAAATTCCGTTTTGCGGTCAGTCTGTTTCTCTGCGAAACGAATCATGGGCCACCTCCTAAAAAACGAACAATGTCAGAAACCATTATAAATAATATTCGTTTTTCCCTAAAAATGCAACGGGAGCGCTTCATGCGCCCCCGCTCTTGTGTCACTCTGTGTCGCTCAGCCGTTTTCCGGCGATCGCATAATGGTCTTTCGTCATTTCTTCAATGAATACGACAACGCTCTCCCGTTTCGCCCCTGTCGTCTCGACGACGGCGTCCGTCACTTTTTCAACAAGCGCTTTCTTCTGTTCATCCGTGCGGCCGGCGAGCATTTTGATCGTTACGTACGGCACGGTTGTCCCCCCATTTCATTGTCGAGTGCTGTCGCGCTTATTATACCACGGGATGAGGAAGTTCAGTCCACTTTTTTCTGCTAATCATGTATACTAAAGATAGTGAATATAGGGAAAAGGAGTTTATGAAGTGGATCGAATTTTGCCGTATTCGTTAAGTGAAATTCCGTACGTGCTCTTGACGCTGGCGTTAGCATTTTCCGTGCATGAGTTCGCCCATGCCTACGTTGCTTACAAGTTCGGCGATCCGACGGCGAAAAATCAAGGGCGGCTGACGTTATCACCGTTTGCCCATTTGGATTTGCTTGGCACCCTGCTTATCTTTCTCGCAGGGTTTGGCTGGGCGCGGCCGGTGCCAGTCAATCGCTTTTATTTCAAAAATCCGCGCCTTGCCGGCATTCTCGTGTCGGTTGCCGGACCGCTGAGCAACCTCGTGCTTGCCGCGCTTGGATTTGTCATTTGGTACGCGATGATCGATTTCGGCCTCATGCGGGCGCTGCCGGATTGGTTTGCGGCCGGGTTTGATCTGTTTTTCCAAATTTTTATCAGCTTGAACGCTGTCTTGTTTTTGTTTAATTTATTGCCGTTTCCGCCGCTTGATGGGTATCGTATTATTGAAGACTTGGCCCCGGATGGGCTGCGAGCGAAAATGACGCAATGGGAAAGCTACGGGGCGCTCATTTTTCTCATCCTTGTGCTCACGCCGCTTGACCGCTATACGATTGAGCCGGTGTTTCAAGTGGCGCTGCCGTTTGTATTGGAAAATTTGCAGTCGTTGGTCGCCAATTTGTTTATGTAAGGAAGGAGGAACAAGCGGAATGGAGCAAAAAAAGAAAAAAAACATCGGCTTTAATATCATCAAAGACGATCCGACCGACGGGCACCGCGGCTTTGGCGCCGGGGCGTTGAGCTTAGAAAACGTTTCGCCGGTCATCATTGACGTCGAAGCGGGCGAAGCGTTCGTCGATATGGGGGCGATGCATGCGCGCAGCGCCGTCGAGCGCGGCATCAAGTTTTTGCCCGACCGTTCCGCCGTGCCAAACGGCAAGCCGTATTGGATCGTCTGGGTGACGATTGAACGACGCGAGGACGGCCCGTATTACGCCGGGGTGACGGCGTGCGAAATGACGATCGACCGTGAGGCGCGCCGCGGCTATAAGTTATTGCCGGAACATGTGAACCGGCTCGATAAATCGCTAAAGCGGCACATTATTGTCGATCATATGGACGCGAAATCAAAACGGGTGCTCGCCGACTTTTTGAAAGGGCACGACATTGGGATGTGGAACCGTTCGAGCGACAAGCTGAAACAAGATTTGGAAGTGGAAATGTGACGGTTTTGTGAAAAGATATGGGCAAGGGCTTGTTCTTGTGTGAAAAAAAGGATAAACTAAATCTACATGTATAACACAGGAAAACTAGGACAAGAAAATCCCCTGCGTGCATACGCAGGGGATTTTCTTGTTTAAAACCATGGGAACCATTTCTCGAACCAGCTTTGATTGTCTTCTTTTTTCTTCTTTTTCTTTTCCAAATGGTCGGTGCAATAGTCGGTCGGTTCTGTACCGATGAGATAGTACGTTTTTCGTTTCACCGGACAGGAGTCGGTGGCCAGCTTGCCGTTTTGCGGGTCGATGTAGACGCCGATGACGCCTTTGGTCGGTTTGAACGATTTTTTCGGTTCGCCAGCGAGGCTTTGTTCCATAAAGTGAACCCATATTTGTTTGGCATATTGCCTTTCCGCAGGACGATCCATCGTTTCTCCGCGATCGTAGCCGGTCCAGACGCCGGCGACTAGTTGCGGGGCGAACCCGATCATCCAACTGTCCGTTTTCGTCGTTCCCGACTTGCCGGCGTACGGACGCGTGATGTCATCGATGATTGACTGCCCGGTGACGGTTGTATAGCCGTTTAACTTCGGGTCGAACATCCCGGTCATTAAATGGGTCGTCACAAACGCCGCGTCGCGGTCGAGCACTTGCCGGCTCTCCGGCTTATGTTCATATAGCACGTTTCCGTTTGCATCCACGACTTTTTGAATAAACACCGGTTCGGTTTGTTTGCCGTAGTTGGCCAGCGTGCTGTACGCGGCCACCATGTCGATCACTTTCACGGGCGAGGTGCCGAGCGCCAACGACGGCACTGCTTTCAATCTGCTTGTGATGCCGAGCGCTTTCGCTGTGTCGACGAGTTTGTCGGCGCCGATGAACTGGAGCGTTTTCACCGCAAAGACGTTGTCGGATACGGCGAGCGCCTCGGCGAGCGTGATCGGGCCGTTGGCATAGTAGTCATTGTAATTATGGGGGGTGTACGACGATCGGCCGCCGTTAAACGTAAATGTCGTCAGCTCGCTGCGCAGTTGGGTCGATGGGGTGAATCCTTGCTCGATCGCCGCGTAATACAAAAACGGCTTAAATGTCGACCCTGGCTGGCGTTCCGCCTGCACGGCCCGGTTGAATGGGCTCTCTTCGTAGTTGCGTCCGCCGACGAGCGCCTTTACTTCCCCGGTGCGTGGATCCATCGACACAAGCGCCGCTTGAATGGCGGAGTGCGGGTCGATGATGCGACGGATTTGCTCTTCGGCAATCCGTTGCAGACGCGGATCCAGCGTCGTATAAACGCGCAGCCCCCCAAGCTCGATCGTCCGCTCATCCAGGCCGAGTTTCGTGCGCAACTGCTGTTTGACGACATCTTGAAAATACGGAGCGATCGGCTGCTCTTGTTCCCGGTGCCGGGCGTAGACGAGTTTGTCGCGGTACGCCTGCTCCGCTTCTTGGCGGCTGATGTAGCCGGCTTCCACCATGGAGGTGAGCACGATTTTTTGCCGCGCTTTCGCACGCTGTTCATTGACAAACGGCGAGTAGTAATACGGCCCTTTCGGAATGCCGGCGAGCATGGCTGCCTCGCTGAGCGTCAGCTCGCTCGCGTGCTTGCCGAAATAGTAGCGGGCTGCCGCCTCAATCCCGTAGGCGCCATGGCCGTAGTAAATCGTATTCAAATAGCCTTCCAAAATTTGATCTTTGCTGTAGTTGGCTTCAAGCCGGATGGTGTACAACGCTTCCTGGATTTTTCGCGACCACGTTTTTTCATGCGTCAAAAACAAGTTGCGCGCATACTGCTGGGTGATCGTGCTCGCCCCTTCGACTTTTGCCATCGCCTCGACATTCGCAATGATGGCGGCGGCGATTCGCTTCAAATCAAACCCGTGATGTTCGTAAAACTTCCGGTCTTCAACGGCGATCGTCGCTTCGATGATGTGCGGGGACATGTCTTTGAGCCGAACCCAATAGCGTTTTTGACCATGGTCGCTTTCCCCGATTTTGCTGCCGTCAGCGGCATAAAAAATCGTCGTCTGCGGCACGGCGACCGGCGGGGCGCCTTCGATTTTCGCGAACAACACAAAGCTCCCGAGAGCGGCGAAGGCAAAGATGACGAGAAAAAAGCCGATAAAGACGGCGGCGCGCACATATTTCCACGTGCCGCGAAAACGGCTGCCCGGGATCGGTTCCATTGCGCATCACCTCAACGGTTTTGGCGTTGTTTTAGACATGCGGGCGGACGCCCGGCTGAATGCGCCGCCTTGCTTTTGTCAAGGCTTCGCCAGCGAGGTTTTCCGCTTTTTCTTACCAGTATGAAAAAAAATTTTTTATTTTAAACTTGTTCCTCTTGCATTTTTGCTAGATTGCTCTATACTTTTTCATGTTTAGTTTTTCGTTGGCTAAGGAAAACTTGTATAGTAAGCAACGCTCGGAGAAAGGATGTTACCGATGGAACTTTGGTTTACCGAAAAGCAAACGGAGCATTTTGGCATCACCGCACGCATCATCCGCACTTTACATACAGAACAGACGCCGTTCCAAAAGCTCGATATGGTCGAAACGGCGGAGTTTGGCAACATGCTCATTCTAGACGGCATGGTCATGACAACACAAAAAGACGAGTTCGTCTATCATGAAATGGTCGCCCATGTGCCGCTGTTCACCCACCCCAATCCGGAAAACGTGCTTGTCGTCGGCGGCGGCGACGGCGGCGTCATTCGTGAAGTGCTGAAGCACCCAAGCGTCAAAAAAGCGACGCTTGTCGAAATTGACGGCAAAGTGATCGAGTGCTCGAAAACCTACTTGCCGGAGATTGCCGGCAAACTCGATGATCCGCGCGTCGAAGTGAAAGTCGATGACGGGTTTATGCATATCGCCAAAAGCGAAAACGAGTATGACGTCATTATGGTTGACTCAACCGAACCGGTCGGCCCAGCGGTCAACTTGTTCACAAAAGGGTTTTACGCCGGCATCGCCAACGCGTTGAAGGAAGACGGCATTTTCGTCGCCCAAACGGACAATCCGTGGTTTAAGGCCGATTTGATTCGCAACGTATACCGCGATGTGAAAGAAATTTTCCCGATCACCCGTTTGTATACGGCGAACATTCCGACGTATCCGAGCGGGCTCTGGACGTTTACGCTCGGCTCGAAAAAATACGACCCGCTCGCTGTGAGCGACGACCGGTTCCATGACATTGAGACGAAATATTACACGAAAGAATTGCACAAAGCGTGTTTCGTCTTGCCGAAATTTGTCGCGGATTTAACGAAGTAAGGGGGCGCAGGCAATGCGATTTGATGAAGCCTATTCGGGCAACGTGTTTATCGGCAGCCATCCGAATTTTGAAGAAAGCGAAGCCGTCATTTACGGGATGCCGATGGACTGGACGGTCAGCTACCGGCCTGGCTCACGGTTTGGCCCGGCCCGCATCCGCGAAGTGTCGATCGGGCTTGAGGAGTACAGCCCATATTTGGACCGCGAACTCAAAGACATCCGCTACTTTGACGCTGGGGACATTCCGCTGCCATTTGGCAATGCGGCCCGCAGTTTGGAGCTGATTGAACAGTTCGTGAAAAAGGTGCTTGACGCCGGCAAATTTCCGCTCGGCCTTGGCGGCGAGCATCTTGTCTCCTGGCCGGTCATGAAAGCGGTGTATGAATACTACCCGGATTTGGCCGTCATTCATATGGATGCGCACACGGACTTGCGCGAACATTACGAAGGCGAGCCGCTGTCGCATGCGACGCCAATCCGCAAGGTCGCTGACCTGATCGGCCCGACGAATGTCTTTTCGTTCGGCATCCGCTCCGGCATGAAGGAAGAGTTCGAATGGGCGAAAGAAAACGGCATGTACATCGCCAAGTTTGAGGTGCTTGAACCGCTCCGCTCCGTGTTGCCGAAGCTCGCTGGCCGTCCGGTGTATGTGACGATTGACATCGATGTGCTTGATCCCGCTCATGCCCCAGGCACTGGGACGGTCGATGCCGGCGGCATTACGTCAAAAGAGCTGCTTTCGGCCATTCACGAGATCGCCCGCTCCGACGTGCGAGTCGTTGGCGCCGATTTGGTGGAAGTCGCACCGATTTACGACCATTCCGAACAAACGGCCAATACGGCGAGCAAGCTTGTGAGAGAAATGCTGCTTGGCTGGGTGGCGAAGTGAAAAATGAGAAAAAGCGCCTAAATCGCAAGTTTGCGAGGGCGCTTTTTTCTTTGGTGGGACAAAAGATGCAGGAATATGAGCGTACGGAGCGTAATAATATGTAATGTATTTACAGAAAAAGGAGAGGGGGAATGAAGATGGGCGTGAAGCTGATCAAAATTTCCGTTGTGTACTTTGTCATTGGCGTCTGTATGGGGCTTGGCATGTCGATGACCCATTCGTTTGCGCTGACCCCGGTCCATGTCCATATCAACTTGCTTGGCTGGACGGCCTTGACGCTTGCTGGCATCATCTATCATTTATTTCCACAAGCGGCGGCGACGAAATGGGCGAAAGTGCATTTCTGGCTGCACAATATCGGCCTGCCGGTCATGATGATCGGTCTCATTTTCGTCGTTTACGGCAACGAAGCGTTCGTGCCGGTGACAGCGATTGGCGGGGTGCTCGTCGTGATAGGTGTCATTCTTTTTGCTATTAACGTGTTAAAAAATGTTCGGGCGTCATCATAAAATACCGATGGAACAAAGAGGGTGTCCCAAAAGGATCGGGACACCTTTTCTTATTACCGTATGTAGGTATAAAACAATCATTAAGAAACGATATGTTGTGTTTTGTTTAAGGAAAAACAACCTTTTGGGTCAGCCCCTTTTTTTGCCCACTGGAGCGGAAATCTGCCATCGGGTTTGTCCCCTCTTGAATGGAGCGAAACAGTTCATTATACTATAAATTATGACTGTTTGTTCGCAAAGGTGTGTTCATCGATATGAAGGAAACAAACGGCATCCCGGCGCGCCTCCGCCAAGTGGCTGTCATTCGCGACGGTCCGCGCCAAGAGACGGTTGTGCTTGAGGCGGATGGCACGTATTACATAAAAGGGGAAACCGTTTATTTGCAGTTTGCCGAAGAAAACGAACTCGGGCGGGTGAACAACATTGTGAAAATCGCGCCTGACGAGGTGACCGTCCTTCGTTCCGGAGCGGTCGAGATGCGGCAAACGTTCCGCCGCCGCCAAGAAACATCGGGCCATTATGGGACAGCGTTCGGACGATGGGCGCTGGCGGCCAAAACGAGCTCCATGGAGTTTCACTATGATGAGCAGCGGAAAAAGGGGCGGCTCTTTCTTTCCTATGAACTGATGCTAGGCGATGAGCGAAGCGGGCGCCATACGTTGACGTTGACATTTAAGGGGGTATAAGCGGTGAACATTGTCGGACAAATCAAGGAAAAGATGAAAGAAGAAATCCGCCAGGCGGCGGTAAGAGCAGGGCTGGCTTCGGCCGACGAGCTGCCGGATGTGCTGCTTGAGGTGCCGCGCGACAAGGCGCATGGCGACTACTCGACGAACATCGCCATGCAGCTCGCCCGCATCGCGAAAAAACCGCCGCGGGCGATCGCCGAAGCCATCGTCGGGCAGCTTGACCGCGAACGCATGTCGGTCGCCCGCATCGAGATCGCCGGGCCGGGGTTTATTAACTTTTACATGGACAACCGCTATTTGACGGCGGTCGTGCCGGCGATTTTGCAGGCGGGACAAGCGTATGGCGAATCGAACGTCGGCAACGGGGAAAAAGTGCAAGTCGAGTTCGTCTCGGCCAATCCAACCGGAGACCTGCATTTAGGTCATGCCCGCGGCGCGGCGGTCGGCGATTCGCTTTGCAACATTTTGGCGAAAGCCGGGTTTGACGTGACGCGTGAATACTATATTAATGACGCCGGCAAGCAAATTTACAATTTAGCGAAATCGGTCGAAGCCCGTTATTTTCAGGCGCTCGGTGTCGATATGCCGTTGCCGGAGGACGGCTATTACGGCGACGATATCGTCGAAATCGGCAAAAAGCTTGCCGAAGAGTACGGCGACCGGTTTGTCGAAATGGAGGAAGAAGAAAGGCTTGCCTTTTTCCGCGACTATGGGCTCCGCTATGAGCTTGAAAAAATCAAAAAAGACTTGGCCGACTTCCGTGTGCCGTTTGACGTCTGGTATTCGGAAACATCGCTCTATGAAAGCGGAAAAATCGACGAAGCGCTTTCCACTTTGCGCGAGCGCGGCTATATTTACGAGCAGGACGGGGCGACATGGTTCCGTTCGACGGCGTTTGGGGACGACAAAGACCGCGTCTTAATTAAGCAGGACGGCACATATACGTACTTGCTTCCGGACATCGCCTACCATCAAGACAAGCTGCGGCGCGGGTTCAAAAAGCTCATCAACATTTGGGGGGCGGACCACCACGGCTACATTCCGCGCATGAAGGCGGCGATCGCTGCGCTCGGTTATGATCCGGAGGCGCTTGAAGTGGAAATCATTCAAATGGTGAACCTATACCAAAACGGTGAGCGCGTCAAAATGAGCAAGCGCACCGGCAAGGCGGTGACGATGCGCGAGCTCATGGAAGAAGTCGGCGTCGATGCCGTCCGCTATTTCTTTGCGATGCGCTCGGGCGATACGCATTTGGATTTTGACATGGACTTGGCCGTGTCGCAGTCGAATGAAAACCCGGTTTACTACGTCCAATACGCGCACGCCCGCGTTTCGAGCATTCTTCGCCAAGCGGAGGAACAACACATTTCCTATGACGGCGACTTAGCGCTTCACCATCTTGTGGAAACGGAAAAGGAAATCGAGCTGCTCAAAGTGCTCGGCGATTTCCCCGATGTCGTCGCCGAGGCGGCGCTCAAGCGGATGCCGCATCGCGTCACCGCCTATGCATTCGATTTGGCTTCCGCGCTCCATAGCTTTTATAACGCGGAAAAAGTGCTTGATCTGGACAACATCGAAAAAACAAAAGCCCGCCTCGCGCTTGTCAAGGCGGTGCAAATTACGCTGCAAAATGCGTTAGCGCTCATTGGCGTTTCAGCGCCGGAACAAATGTAAACGAACGAGGGGGAGCGACTGCTCCCTCTTTTGTTTGGGCATTCTAAAGAAAAACAGTGGTGGAGGATCAACAAATGAAAGAAGTTGTACTATCGCTCATCACCGGCATCGTTGTCGGCTTTTTGTTCACCTTGCTTCGGTTGCCGATTCCCGCTCCCCCGGCGTTGGCCGGCATCGCCGGCATCGTCGGGGTGTATCTCGGCATGCGGTTGTTTCAATGGTTCACGGTGTTTTGGAAGTAAGCACTTGCATGATCAAACGGGGAACAAAACCCGGTTGGCGCAATTTTGGCAGCATCAAGCCGCCGGAAGCGCCGGCCGGGTTTTTTTGCTTCTTCTGTTGCTTGGGAGGGAAATGGAACTTCAGACCGGTCAAAGCCAGGCGGAGATGAGCTGGGAAATCGACTGTTTGCCGCGGTCAAGAAGCGAACGTTTTTGCCAAAAGTCGACCGTCAGCGGCTCGGCGCGCAACAAATCGCGCTCGATCGCCCGTTTGACGAGGCGGGTAAACGCGCGGTCAAACACATAGCAGTTGATTTCGCTGTTTAAAAACAAGCTGCGCCGATCGAAATTTGCTGTGCCGACGTCGCACCACTCCTCATCGATGACGAGCGTTTTTGCATGGTAAAATCCTTGGTAAAAGCGGTAAATGCGCGCGCCGGCTTTCAAGAGTCGATAAAAGTACGGATAGGCAGCCTCTTTGACAAATAAATGGTCCGCCTTCAGCGGCACAAGGACGGTCACACGCACCCCGCGCCGAAGCGCTTGCATCAGCTCGTTAAACAGCGGCCGGCTTGGGATGAAGTATGGGCTGCCGATCATAATTTCTTTTTTCGCCTGGCGGATGACCTCGATAAACTGTTCTTCAAGGGCAGCGCCGTTGGTGGCGACGAGCTGATGGCGAATGGCGCCGGCCGGAAGCGGCGGGAAGTAGCGATGTTTGTCAGGCACCGTCCGACCCGTTGCTTCTTCCCAGTCGTGCAAAAACTGTTCTTGCAAGTCGTGAACCCCTTCGCCGTTCACTTTTAAGTGGTAATCGCGCCATTCGCCGAAGTTGGCGTCTTTTCCGTTGTATTCACGGCCGATGTTAAAACCGCCGATGTAGCCGACCCGCCCGTCGATGACCGTAATTTTCCGATGGTTGCGGCGGTTGAGGCGGTAAATGAAAAACGGAAAGCGCGGCTTTCGGGCATAGGCGAACTCCACCCCGCTTTCCTCGAGCGAACGGATGAGCGCTTTCGGCAGTCCAAAGCTGCCGATCCAATCGGTCAACACTCGCACTTTCACGCCGGCAGCTGCTTTTTCCTTTAAAATCTGGAAAAATGGCGCGCTCGTTTCGTCATTTTTTATAATGTAAAACAAGACGTGAATATGATCGCGGGCGCGGCCTAGTTCAGCGAAGTAATCAGAAAATAAATGCCTGCCGTTGATATAGAGGGAAATATCGCTTCTCCGCTCCGGGTAGACGACTTTTTTGCGCCCATTGCGGAAGATGAACTGTCCAAGCTTGTCATCAAGATAAACAAGCAGCAATACGATGGCAATGACGGAAATGACGACCATATCTTCTCCTCCTATGTCGATTCGGTATTTATTAATGTGCCCGAGAACGCGCAAAACGTTTCAAATTGCATCTACCGTGAACATACCCAAACCCCAAATGAATAAAATTTCCATATTGATGAATTTTTTTCGTCATGGGAGTCTATAGAGGGCTGAACAAATCGATGATTCCCCCGCGATCGCTCCGTTGCAAAGGGAAAGTTTTCGCGGCTGGGATGAAAAAAAGGCTATTGACTGAATGCTCATTCATTTGTACAATAGACATAAAGCGAATTCTGAAAATTTCTTTTGTTATGGCAACACATTCGCTCGAAAAACGGGGGAAGGGGAGAGAAGATGAATGCCTTGTTGGTGGTGAACTGGCTCGCGTTTTTGCTTGTAACCGCTTACGCAATTTACTTGTTTGCATATGTCGTAAAAACGCGGGCGATGTACATCAAACTCGGCAAAAAATTCGAGTTTGACCACAAAGTAAAAGAGCGGCTGCGAAACATCTGGGTCAACGTGTTCGGCCAGAAAAAGCTGCTCAAGGACAAAAAAAGCGGACTGATCCACGTCGTCTTTTTCTATGGCTTTATTCTCGTCCAATTTGGCGCGATTGATTTCATCATCAAAGGGCTTGCGCCGGGGGCGCATTTGCCGCTTGGGCCGCTGTATGCGGGATTTACGTTTTTCCAAGAAATCGTTACCTTGCTTATTTTGATCGCGGTGCTCGCCGCCTTTTACCGCCGTTACATTGAAAAGCTCGTCCGTTTAAAGCGCGACTTGAAAGCTGGGCTTGTCCTCATCTTCATCGCCGGGCTCATGCTGTCGGTGTTGTTCGGCAACGGGATGAGCATCATTTGGCACGGCGAAGAAGCGACATGGAGCGAGCCGGTCGCCTCGCTTATTGCTGCCGCGTTTTCCTGGGTCGGCGAAACGGGGGCTGCGGTGCTCTTCTTTATCGCCTGGTGGGTGCATCTGTTGATTTTGCTCACGTTCCTCGTGTACGTGCCGCAATCAAAGCACGCCCATTTGATCGCTGCGCCGATCAACGTCTTTTTCAGCCGGCTGACGCGGCCGAAGCTTGCGCCGATCCATTTTGAAGACGAAAGCCAAGAATCGTTTGGCGTCGGCAAAATTGAGGATTTCACGCAAAAGCAATTGATCGACTTGTATGCCTGTGTCGAATGCGGCCGCTGCACAAGCATGTGTCCGGCGACCGGCACGGGGAAAATGTTGTCGCCAATGGATTTGATTTTAAAATTGCGCGACCATTTGACGGAGAAAGGGGCGGTCGTCACGTCACGCACGCCGTGGGTGCCCGCGTTCGCTTTCAAACATACAAGGGGCAATCAGCTCGCGTTCGCCGCGGCGTCGGAGCAGGCGGCGACGATCGAAATGCCAAGCTTAATCGGCGATGTCATCACCGAAGAAGAGATTTGGGCCTGTACGACGTGCCGCAACTGTGAGGACCAATGCCCGGTCATGAATGAGCATGTCGATAAAATCATCGACTTGCGCCGCTATCTTGTCCTGACGGAAGGACGGATGAACCCGGACGCGCAGCGGGCGATGACGAACATCGAACGCCAAGGCAATCCGTGGGGCTTGAACCGAAAAGAGCGGGAGAACTGGCGCGAGCTGCGCGATGATGTGCATGTGCCGACCGTCAAAGAGGCAGCGAAAGCGGGAGAGGAAATCGAGTACTTGTTCTGGGTCGGCTCGATGGGGTCGTATGACAGCCGGAGCCAAAAAATCGCCCTTGCGTTTGCCAAACTGCTGAACGAAGCGGGCGTCAAGTTTGCGATTTTAGGCAACAAGGAGAAAAACTCGGGCGATACGCCGCGCCGGTTAGGAAATGAGTTTTTGTTCCAAGAATTAGCGACGAACAACATCGCGGAATTTGAAAAAGCGGGCGTCAAGAAAATCGTGACGATCGACCCGCACGCTTACAATACGTTCAAAAATGAATACCCGGATTTTGGGTTCGAGGCCGAAGTGTATCATCATACCGAGCTGCTCGCCAAGCTCATCGAAGAAGGGCGGCTCGTGCCGAAACATCCAGTGAATGAACGCATTACGTTCCATGACTCGTGCTATTTAGGACGCTACAATGACGTCTATGACGCGCCGCGGAAAATTTTGCGCGCTATCCCGGGCGTCGAGCTTGTCGAAATGGAGCGCAACCGCGAACGCGCCATGTGTTGCGGCGCCGGCGGCGGCCTCATGTGGATGGAGGAGACGACCGGCAACCGGATTAACGTCGCCCGCACTGAGCAAGCGCTCGCTGTCAATCCGACGGTCATCAGCTCCGGCTGTCCGTACTGTCTGACCATGTTGTCAGACGGCACGAAGGCCAAGGAAGTGGAAGACCGCGTCTTTACGTACGATGTCGCCGAGATTTTGGCAAAATCAGTATTTGGTGAAGAAAAAGAAGAAGCGGCGTCGTAAAAATAGTTGCGAAGACAATTTCTATTTTTTAAAATAATAAGTATAATGAAAGAGAAGGTGTATGATCGTACACCTTCTCTTTCGCACCACGACCGAGCGAGCGTTCAGTCTGTGTTTTGTAATCGCTTTCTTATCCGATGAAAAGGGGAGAGGAATATGGGAAAAACAGTGATTGTCAGCGGGGCGCGCACCCCGTTCGGAAAACTCGGCGGTTCTTTGCAAGCGCTGTCAGCGTCAGAACTCGGCGGCATTGCCGTGAAAGAAGCGCTTGCCCGCGCGGATGTGAGCGCGGAACAAGTCGATCATGTCATTTTAGGCACCGTCTTGCAAGGCGGACAAGGACAGCTCCCATCGCGGCAGGCGATGCGCCATGCCGGCATTCCGTGGCATGTTCGCACCGAGACGGTCAATAAAGTATGCGCATCGGGCATGCGCGCCGTGACGCTCGCGGATCAGCTCATCCGCTTAGGCGACGCCGATGTCGTTGTCGCGGGCGGGATGGAATCGATGAGCAACGCCCCGTACGTGCTGCCGAAAGCGCGCTGGGGGTTGCGAATGGGCGACAGCACGGTGAAGGATTTAATGGTGTATGATGGCTTGACATGCAGTTTTACCGGCGTCCATATGGGCGTTTATGGCGGGAATACAGCGCGTGAACTTGGCATTACACGCGAGGCGCAGGATGAGTGGGCGTACCGCAGCCATATGCGAGCCATTGCCGCCATCGAAGCCGGTCGGCTCGCGGAAGAGATCGTTCCGGTGACGATTCCGCAGCGCAAAGGAGAGCCGCTTGTCGTCGAACACGACGAGGCGCCGCGCAAAGACACGTCGCTTGAAGCGTTGGCGAAACTGCCGCCGGTGTTTGACCCGGAAGGAACGATCACTGCCGGCAACGCCCCGGGCGTCAACGACGGCGCCGCGGCGCTCGTCTTGATGAGCGAGGAGCGCGCCGCCCGCGAGGGGCTTGAGCCGCTCGCGACTGTTGTCGCCCACACCGCCATCGCCGTTGAGGCGAAAGATTTCCCAAAAACGCCGGGACTTGTCATCAACGAGCTGCTCCGCAAAACGGGAAAAACGGTCGACGACATTGCCTTGTTCGAAATAAACGAAGCGTTTGCCGCTGTTGCTCTTGCTGCGATCCAAATCGCCGGCCTTGACCCGGAAAAAGTGAACGTCAACGGCGGCGCTGTCGCCCTCGGCCACCCGATCGGCGCGAGCGGCGCACGCATCATCCTCACGCTCATTTATGAGCTGAAACGCCGCGGCGGCGGCCTCGGCATCGCCGCCATCTGCAGCGGCGGCGGCCAAGGCGACGCCATCTTGGTCGAGGTATAACGAGCGGGGCGCGGCGGGCAAGCGGCATGCCGCCGTCGCCTTCCAGTGTTGCGCCAAGGCATAGGATGCGGCGTGTGACCGTCTGCCCCAAGCGTTGCGTCATGAGGCATCGCGCCATATGGTGCGGCATGCCGTCGCTGTCTCTGCCGCAGCGTGCGGCACGTTGCTCATTGCCGCAACAGCCGCGGCATCAACGGTTGACAGCAGGGGTTGTTGTGATGACGATGCAAAGACCGTTTGCCGTTGGTTGCTGGCGGCAGTGAGACATATGAGTTTAGGCGCGGAGAAGGAAACGCAAAGCGGACGATAGGGGGAACAGAAGATGGATGTGAAAACAATCATGGTCGTCGGCGCCGGACAGATGGGGTCAGGAATCGCTCAAGTGTGCGCCGTCGCTGGCTATCAAGTGTTTTTGTACGACATTAGCGAAGCGCAGTTGGACAAAGGAATCGCCAACATCGAAAAAGGGCTCGCCCGCCAAGTGGAAAAAGGGAAAATGACAGCGGTGGACAAAGACGCAGCGCTCGCGCGGCTTGCCCGCTCGACCGACTTGCATGCCGCCGCTGAAGCGGATCTTGTCATTGAAGCGGTCGTCGAAAACATGGACGTGAAAACAAAGCTGTTCGCCGAGCTCGATGCGCTCGCCCGCCCGGAGACGATTTTAGCGTCGAACACGTCGTCGCTGCCGATTACGGAAATTGCCGCCGCGACGAAACGGCCAGAGAAAGTGATCGGCATGCACTTTATGAACCCGGTGCCGGTGATGAAGCTCGTCGAAATTATCCGCGGATTGGCGACGGCTGATGACGTGTATGAAACGATCGAAGCCGTTGCCCGCAAGCTCGGCAAAGTGCCGGTCGAAGTGAACGACTTTCCGGGCTTTATTTCGAACCGCGTTCTCATGCCGATGATCAACGAAGCGATTTACGCCTTGTACGAAGGGGTGGCGACCAAAGAAGCCATCGATGAAGTGATGAAGCTCGGCATGAACCATCCGATGGGTCCGCTGACGCTCGCTGATTTTATCGGGCTCGATACGTGCTTATACATTATGGAAACGCTTCATGAGGGGTTCGGCGATGACAAATACCGCCCATGCCCGCTCTTGCGCAAATATGTGAAAGCCGGATGGCTCGGCCGCAAGACGGGCCGCGGATTTTACACGTATGAATAAACCGCTTGGCGTCGCTCCAGGACAACGCCGAAGCGTGCCGCAATGTGCGTGGGGCGGCGCCCGCTATGCTGTCTGCCGACCGTAACGCCGCACGTTAGGTGCATGCGGGAACGCTGTTTTACAGCCTATAAGGCAAATCTATAGAATCGTTCAGTTGCCTGCTGGCTGCCCCATGGAGCGGAGGAGCGCCTGAAAACACCATTGTGTCAGCGACATCGGAAGGAGGCCATTTCATGGAATTTCGCTTCACCGAAGAGCAGGAAATGATGCGGCAAATGGTGCGCGAGTTCGCCGCGGCGGAGATCGCCCCATTTGTCGAGCGCATGGAACAAGGGGAGTTTCCGCGCCCGATTTTAGCGAAAATGGCCGAACTCGGCCTAATGGGCATCACTGTCCCGGAGCAATATGGCGGCGCGGGTATGGACTTTGTTTCGTACATCATCGCCATTCATGAAATTTCTAAAGTGAGCCCGACCGTCGGTGTCATCTTATCAGTGCACACGTCGGTCGGCACGAATCCGATCTTGTATTTCGGCACCGAAGAACAGAAACAAAAATACGTGACAAAGCTCGCCCGAGGTGAGTACTTGGGGGCGTTTTGCCTTACTGAACCGAGCGCCGGCTCGGATGCGAAAAGCTTGAAGACGAAAGCGGTGCGCCGTGGAGATCGTTATGTGCTAAACGGCTCAAAAATATTCATCACCAACGGCGGGGAGGCAGATACGTACATCGTCTTCGCCCGCACGAATCCGGAAGAAGCCGGAAGCCGCGGCATTTCCGCGTTCATTGTGGAAAAAGGGACGCCAGGGATGTCGATTGGCAAAGATGAGAAGAAGATGGGGCTGCACGGGTCGCGGACGGTGACCATTACGTTTGAAGACGCCGAAGTGCCGGCGGAAAACTTGCTCGGTCAGGAAGGGGAAGGATTTAAAATCGCGATGGCCAACCTTGACGTCGGTCGGATCGGCATCGCCGCCCAAGCGCTCGGCATCGCGGAGGCGGCAGTCGAACATGCCGTCGCCTACGCGAAAGAGCGGGTGCAGTTTGGCAAACCGATCATCGAGCAGCAAGGCGTCTCTTTCAAGCTTGCCGATATGGCGACGGCGGCGGAAGCGGCGAAATGGCTCGTCTATCGCGCCGCTTGGCTGCGCGCGCAAGGGCTGCCGTGCGGAAAAGAGGCGTCGATGGCGAAGCTCTTCGCTTCACAAACAGCGATGGACAATGCCATCGAGGCGGTGCAAATTTTCGGCGGCAACGGCTACACGAAAGACTACCCGGTCGAGCGGCTGTTCCGTGACGCGAAAATTACGCAAATTTACGAAGGAACGAGCGAAATTCAGCGCATCGTCATCAGCAAACATTTGTAACCAGGCATGTTGATGAACCAATCCAAACCAGATGAGAAGGCTCTGTTCCTAGCTTTTCTGCCGTAGTCGGCAAGCCGTTCGCTTGCCGACTGGGCATGCGACAGCATGCCCTCCTCGAACAATGAACGTTTTGCGGGCAAATGGCATTTGCCCGTCGGCGTTCTTGTTCGAGGGAAGAGGCAGAAAAGCTTGTGTTCAGTCAGCTCATGATTGGCAACCGAATGAAATGGTGGAATGAGCCGCAAACCGTCGGGTCTTCGGAAGGCTGAACAACGCCGCTTTCAGGGATGGAGGCATAAACACGGGGCTCTGTCATTTGCTGCGTTTTGTTGTGCAGCCGGAGCGATCCTATTCTCTTTTCCCAACAACGATTCGTTGTCTGTCTTTGGAAAACCCGGAATGGGCGGCGAACTGGATGGCAACGTCGCGGCACAACGATTCGTTGTCTGTTTTTGGAAAACGGTGATCACGCTGGCACGGGGGACGAGGATTTCGGATATATAGGAAAACGGGGGAATGAAACGATGAACTTTCGATTGAGCGAAGAACATGAAATGCTGCGAAAAATGGTGCGCGAATTTGCCGAAAATGAGGTAGCGCCGACTGCCGCTGAGCGCGACGAAGAAGAGCGGTTTGACCGCGGCATTTTCAACAAAATGGCTGAACTCGGTTTAACAGGCATTCCGTGGCCGGAAGAATACGGCGGCATTGGCAGCGATTATTTGGCCTATGTCATTGCCGTTGAGGAGCTGTCGCGCGTCTGCGCCTCGACCGGGGTGACGCTTTCCGCGCATATATCGCTCGCCAGCTGGCCGATTTACAAGTTCGGCAACGAAGAACAAAAGCAAAAGTATTTGCGCGCCTTAGCGACTGGGGAAAAACTGGGGGCATACGCTCTGTCCGAGCCGGGGGCGGGGTCGGATGTCGCCTCGATGAAAACGCGTGCGGTAAAAGACGGGGACCACTACATTTTAAACGGCTCGAAAGTATGGATCACCAACGGCGGCGAAGCGGAAATTTACGTCGTATTTGCCGTCACCGATCCGGAAAAGCGGCATAAAGGGATCAGCGCCTTTATCGTGGAAAAAGGAACGCCGGGCTTTTCGTTCGGCAAAAAGGAAAAGAAACTCGGCATTCGTTCGTCGCCGACGACGGAGCTCATTTTTGAAGATTGCCGCATTCCGAAAGAAAACTTGCTCGGTCAAGAAGGAGAAGGGTTTAAAATCGCCATGATGACGCTCGATGGCGGCCGCAACGGCATCGCCGCCCAAGCGGTCGGCATTGCCCAGGGCGCGCTGGATGCGGCGGTGGACTATGCGAAACAGCGCGTCCAGTTCGGCAAACCGATCATCGAGCAGCAAGGGGTCGCTTTCAAGCTCGCTGACATGGCGACGGCCATTGAAGCGGCGCGGCTCTTGACCTATCAAGCGGCATGGTTGGAGTCGAATGGCTTGCCGTACGGCAAAGCATCCGCCATGGCGAAACTGTTTGCCGGCGACACGGCGATGAAAGTGACGGTCGAGGCGGTGCAAATTTTCGGCGGCAACGGCTACACGAAGGACTACCCGGTCGAGCGGTTTATGCGCGACGCGAAGATTACGCAAATTTACGAAGGAACGCAAGAAATCCAACGCCTTGTCATTTCGCGCATGTTGACACGCAATTAAACATTGCGTGTCCACTCATTCGTGTTGACACGCAATTAAACATTGCGTGTCCACTCATTCGTGTTGACACACAATTAAACACTGCGCGTCCACTCATTCGTGTTGGCGCGCGATTGAAACATTGTGCGTCATTTCAATGGTTTTGG
The DNA here is from genome assembly GCF_003595605.1 of [Bacillus] caldolyticus. Taxonomy (NCBI): domain Bacteria; kingdom Bacillati; phylum Bacillota; class Bacilli; order Caryophanales; family Anoxybacillaceae; genus Geobacillus; species [Bacillus] caldolyticus. The sequence continues at coordinate 2,130,650 of NZ_CP025074.1, forward strand.
ATCTGAACGGCGGCTTGGCGCTTTGGGGAAGGGCGCACGGATAGGCATGGGGCGGGGCGGCGCCCCGCCGTCAAATGGGAATGGGGGAGAGACAACGAACATGAAAAAACGGGAAGTGATTGCATCGGTCAAAGACGAAAAGCTCGTGAAAAAACGGCGCAATGAGATGATCAAAGGCGCGATTTCCTTGTTTAAACAAAAAGGTTTCCACCAAACGACGACAAGGGAGATCGCCAAAGCGTCCGGCTTCAGCATCGGCACGTTGTACGAGTACATCCGCAAGAAAGAAGACGTCCTCTATCTCGTGTGCGACCGCATTTACGACGAAGTGCGGGAGCGGACGGAACAAGACCTCGGTGCCCACCATGGCACGATCGAAGGGTTAAGGCGCGCCATTGCCCACTATTTCCGCGTTGTTGATGAACTCGATGATGAAGTGCTCGTCATGTATCAAGAAGTGAAAGCGCTAAGCAAAGAATCGCTGCCGTATGTGTTGAATAAAGAACTCGATATGGCGGCGATTTTCGAACATATTTTGCGCGCATGCGTTGAGAGCGGGGCGCTGCAGCTTTCTGAAAGCGAAATCCGCCTGTTCGCCCACAACATCGTCGTTCTTGGGCAAATGTGGGCGTTCCGCCGTTGGGTGCTGCGGAAAATGTATACACTCGATGAATATATCGAACTGCAAACCGAGTTTTTATTAAAGGGGATTATGGAGAAACAGCGAGTCTAAAAGGGGGAGAAGAAACGATGGCGCACATTTACCGTCCGAAGCATCACGTCCGCTTTGTGACTGCATCGAGCTTGTTTGACGGCCATGACGCCTCAATCAACATTATGCGCCGCATTTTGCAGGCGAGCGGCGCCGAGGTCATCCATTTAGGCCATAACCGATCGGTGGAGGAAATCGTCAATGCCGCCATTCAGGAAGATGTGCAAGGCATTGCCGTCTCCTCGTATCAAGGCGGGCATATGGAATTTTTTAAATATATGTACGACCTGCTCCAAGAGCGGGGGGCGTCCCATATCCGCATTTACGGCGGCGGGGGCGGCGTCATCATCCCGCGGGAAATCAAAGAGCTGCACGAATATGGCATCGCCCGCATTTTCTCGCCGGAAGACGGCCGACGCCTCGGCTTGCAAGGGATGATCAACGTCATGCTTGAAGAGTGCGATTTTCCGACCGTGACGGTGGTGACCGATGAACTGGAGCGGCTTCCGTCCGGCGATGTGCAGGCGATCGCCCGGCTCATCACGCTGTGCGAATATCGCGCCGAGGGGGAAAACAAAGAGGCGGCCGCGGCGGCGGAAGCCGCCATTGAACAAGTGAAGGCGCTCGAGAAGCGCGTGCCGGTGCTCGGCATCACCGGCACAGGCGGAGCTGGGAAAAGCTCGCTCACCGATGAGCTCGTCCGCCGCTTTTTAAACGAAATTCCTGATATCAAAATCGCGATCTTGTCAGTCGACCCGACGAAGCAAAAAACGGGCGGGGCGCTGTTGGGCGACCGCATCCGGATGAACTCGATCAACTCGCCGCGCGTTTACATGAGAAGCTTGGCGACGCGCCATTCCCGCACGGAACTGTCGCCGGCGATTCGCGACGCCATTTCGGTTGTCAAAGCGGCCGGATTTGATCTTGTCATCATTGAAACGAGCGGGATCGGCCAAGGCGACGCCGCCATTACCGAAGTGTGCGACGTGTCGATGTACGTCATGACAAGCGAGTTCGGCGCGCCGACGCAGCTTGAGAAAATCGACATGATCGATTATGCCGATTTGATTGTCATTAATAAATTCGAGCGCAAAGGGTCAGAAGACGCAAAACGGCAAGTGCAAAAACAATATCAGCGCAGCCACCAGCTGTTTGACCGCGATGTTTCGGAAATGCCGGTGTACGGCACGATCGCCAGCCAGTTTAACGACCCAGGCACGAATACGCTCTTTGTCGCGCTTGTGGATACGATCAATAAAAAAGCAGGAACGAATTGGAAAACAAGCTTAAAAACGGTCGCCAATGTCGAAAAGCATAATGTCATCATCCCGAACGAGCGCCGCTACTATTTGCGTGAAATCGCGGAAACGGTCCGCTCGTACCACCGCCGCGCCGAGCAGCAAGTCGAAGTGGCAAGACGCCTGTTCCAAATCGAAGGGGCCATCGAAGCGGCGAAGGAACGGGGCGAAGCGGAAGACGTGATCCGCGCGCTCGAGACGCTCAAAGCGGATTATGAGGCGAAATTGACGCCGGAATCGAAGCGCATTTTGGCGACATGGGAAGAAACGAAAGCGAAATATGCGGCAAAACAATTTGTTACGAAAGTGCGAGACAAAGAAATTGTCACCGAACTGACGACGAAAACGTTGTCCGGTTTGGACATTCCGAAAGTCGTCTTGCCGAAATTCAAAGACTACGGAGAGATTTTGCGCTGGGTGTATAAAGAAAACGTCCCTGGCTCGTTCCCGTATACGGCCGGCGTCTTCCCGTTCAAGCGCCAAGGCGAAGACCCGAAACGGCAGTTTGCCGGCGAAGGGACGCCGGAGCGCACGAACCGCCGCTTCCATTACTTGTGCAAAGAAGACAAGGCGAAGCGGCTCAGCACCGCGTTCGACTCCGTGACGCTCTATGGCGAAGACCCGGACTACCGGCCGGACATTTTCGGCAAAGTCGGGGAAAGCGGTGTCAGCGTCTGTACACTTGATGATATGAAAAAGCTGTACAAAGGGTTTGACTTGTGCGACCCGCTCACATCCGTGTCGATGACGATCAACGGTCCGGCTCCGATTTTGCTGGCGATGTTTATGAATACGGCGATTGACCAGCAAGTCGAGAAAAAGGAAGCCGAGCTTGGCCGCCCGCTCACGCCGGAAGAGTACGAACAAGTGAAGGAATGGACGCTGCAAACGGTGCGCGGCACGGTTCAAGCCGATATTTTGAAGGAAGACCAAGGGCAAAACACGTGCATTTTCTCGACCGATTTCGCCTTAAAAATGATGGGCGACATTCAAGAGTATTTCATCAAGCACCGCGTCCGCAACTACTACTCGGTGTCGATCTCCGGCTACCATATCGCCGAGGCGGGGGCGAACCCGATCACGCAGCTGGCGTTTACGCTTGCGAACGGCTTTACGTATGTCGAGTATTACTTGAGCCGCGGCATGCACATTGACGATTTTGCGCCGAACTTGTCGTTTTTCTTCAGCAACGGCCTCGATCCGGAGTATTCGGTCATCGGCCGCGTCGCCCGCCGCATTTGGGCGATCGTCATGCGCGAAAAATACGGCGCCAACGAACGGAGCCAGAAACTGAAATACCATATCCAAACGTCCGGCCGTTCATTGCACGCGCAGGAGATCGATTTCAACGACATCCGCACGACGCTGCAGGCGCTTCTGGCGATTTATGACAACTGCAACTCGCTGCATACGAATGCCTATGACGAAGCGATCACGACACCGACCGAAGAGTCGGTCCGTCGGGCGATGGCGATCCAACTCATTATCACGAAAGAGTTTGGCCTGACCAAAAACGAAAACCCGCTCCAAGGGTCGTTCATCATTGAAGAGCTGACCGATTTGGTTGAAGAAGCGGTGTTGCAAGAGTTTGAACGGCTCAACGACCGCGGCGGCGTGCTCGGGGCGATGGAGATGCAATACCAGCGCGGCAAAATTCAAGACGAATCACTTTACTATGAAACGAAAAAACATACCGGCGAACTGCCGATCATCGGCGTCAACACGTTCTTGAACCCGAATCCGCCGTCAGAGGACGAACTGAACAACATCCAGCTCGCCCGGGCGACGTATGAAGAAAAAGAGACGCAAATCCGCAACTTGCGCGAATTCCAAGAGCGGAACAAAGACAAAGCCGGCCCGGCGCTCGAACGGCTGAAGCAAGTGGCGACAAGCGGCGGCAACATTTTCGAAGAATTGATGGAAACGGTGAAAGTCGCCAGCCTTGGACAAATCACCCGCGCCTTGTACGAAGTCGGCGGACAATACCGGCGGAATATGTAATTCGAGGGAGTTTCGTTGTTTTCTGCTTTCGATGGGCGCCCTTGATCACAATGGACAACGGCCCGTTGAACTTTAGCAGATCGGTAGAATGATGGGCAGCGGCTGTTGGCGTACTGGCCCGCCGGAGGCGAAACGAACGGAACGCGGATTGGGCCAAAAGATCAAGACGAATGGGCTTCGTAAGGAAAAAGTGGAGCGGTGTGAACAAAGGTGATTGTGACAACGGATATGTCGGAATCGGAAGGAGGGCCGCCCTCGCCGCAGGGCTGCCCTCCTTTGCTTTTTTCGGCAAATGGGTAGCATAAACCCCGACAATTTGTTTATAATGAATGGTATGTATTCCACTTGCATTCATTTGTTTCATTAATATAGAAGGGGAGTGCTGAACTTGAGCCTGCAGCAGCAATACTCGCCGGAGGAATTGCAGGAGATGTCGTTCGTCGAGCTGGCGAACCTCATTTTGCTTGACAAGCGGGAGGCGCTGCCGTTTGATCAACTCGTTCGTGAAGCAGCAGCGCTGGCCGGCATATCGGAAGAAGAGATGGAGGCGCGGCTGGCCCAATATTACACCGATTTAAACATCGACGGCCGGTTTATTTGCGTTGGGGAAAACGTCTGGGGATTGCGCGCATGGTATCCGTTTGACCAGACAGAAGACGAAACGGTGACGATCGTCAAGCCGAAGAAGAAGAAAAAAGCGCTTGACGATGAATACGATGAATACGATGAGTTGCTTGAAGATGAAGATCTCGATTACGACGATTTGGATGAATATGATGGGGAAGAGCTCGAGCTTGATGAAGACGAGCTCTTGGAAGATGAAGAATTCGATCTGGACGAAGACGTCGCGTTTGACGATGACATTCTCGGCGATGAAGAGTTTGAGCTGGACGATGCGCCGCTTGATGAAGAGCTTGATCTCGAAGAGCCGGACGAAGACGAATAACCGCTTGACTTTGCCAGGGGAACCCGGTACAATGTGTGTTGGGCTCTTGAAAACGAACAAATCGATCGCTCCCTTACGTACGGTAAGCGGAGCGTTTTTTATTTGCGCCTTTCGCAAACACTGAAACTGTTACCGCAATTTCGGCAAGGGGGAAGACAAAATGACGAAATACATTTTTGTGACGGGCGGCGTTGTTTCCTCACTCGGGAAAGGGATTACGGCGGCTTCGCTTGGACGTTTGTTGAAAAACCGCGGGTTGAACGTGACGATCCAAAAGTTTGACCCGTACATTAACGTCGACCCAGGGACGATGAGCCCGTATCAGCACGGCGAGGTGTTCGTCACGGACGACGGTGCAGAGACGGATCTGGATTTAGGGCATTATGAACGGTTCATCGATATTAATTTAAACAAATACAGCAACGTGACGACAGGAAAAATTTATTCCGCCGTCATCCGCAAAGAGCGCCGCGGCGATTACCTAGGCGGCACGGTGCAAGTCATTCCGCACATTACCAACGAAATTAAAGAGCGCGTCTTCCGGGCCGGAAGAGAGACGAACGCCGATGTCGTCATTACGGAGATCGGCGGCACGGTCGGCGATATTGAATCGCTTCCGTTTTTAGAAGCGATCCGCCAAATCAAAAGCGATGTTGGACGCGAAAACGTCATGTACATCCACTGCACGCTCGTACCGTACATCAAGGCGGCTGGGGAAATGAAAACGAAGCCGACGCAGCACAGCGTGAAAGAATTGCGCAGCCTCGGCATTCAGCCAAACGTCATCGTCGTGCGCACGGAAATGCCGATGCCGCAGGAAATGAAAGAGAAAATCGCCCTCTTTTGCGACATCGATCCGAAAGCGGTCATCGAGGCGCGCGATGCCGACACGCTGTATGCGGTCCCGCTTATGCTTCAAGAACAAAAACTGGACCAAATCGTGTGCGAACATTTGCGCCTCAACTGCCGCGAAGCGGATATGACCGAATGGAAGGCGCTCGTCGAGAAAGTGCGCAACTTATCGAAAACGACGAAAATCGCTTTGGTTGGCAAATACGTCGAGCTTCCGGACGCCTATATTTCTGTTGTTGAGGCGCTCCGTCATGCGGGGTATGCGTTTGACACCGACATTGATATTCAGTGGATCAATGCTGAGCATGTGACGCGTGACAATGTAGCCGACCTGTTGAAAGATGCGGACGGCATTTTGGTTCCGGGCGGGTTCGGCGACCGCGGGGTCGAAGGGAAGATTGAGGCGATCCGCTACGCCCGCGAGCAGCGCGTGCCGTTTTTGGGCATTTGCTTAGGAATGCAGCTCGCCTCGATTGAATTTGCTCGCCATGTTGTCGGGTTGTCCGGCGCCCATTCGTCCGAGTTTGACCCGAACACGCCGCATCCGATCATCGACTTGCTTCCGGAGCAGAAGGATGTCGAAGATTTAGGCGGCACGCTCCGCCTCGGCTTGTATCCGTGCAAGCTGCAGGAAGGGACGCTTGCCTACGCCGCCTACGGCGATGAAGTCATTTACGAGCGCCATCGCCATCGGTACGAATTCAACAACCAATACCGGCCGATCATGGAAGAGCACGGCTTCGTCTTTTCCGGCACGAGTCCGGACGGACGGTTGGTTGAAGTGATCGAACTCAAGGATCATCCGTGGTTCGTCGCCGCGCAATTCCATCCGGAATTCACCTCGCGCCCGACGCGGCCGCAGCCGCTGTTCCGCGAGTTTGTCAGAGCGTCGCTGAAAGAGTGACGAAAAAGGGGCTGTCCCAAAAAAAGCCGTAGAACGGCCTTTTGGGTTCAGCCCCCTTTCTTTTTTGGATATTTTTCATCTTGTCAAGCACGATGCCCATTGATCAGGCGCCGTTTTTTGGGCGGTTTCTATACCTCTTTGCCTTTGGCCGGTCGGAGAGCGCTCGCTTTCATGGCGGCTGTTATTCATATTCCGCCAAAATTTCATCGAGCAAAACGCGCAGTCCGTAGTAGATGAATGAAGCGGTGATGATCGTCGGCATGCCGATGCGGCGGCCGTCTTCGGTCGGCACGAGCGGGCGGGAAAGTTTGCTGTCGATAAAGACGGTGGCCATATCGGCCAGTCCGGGTTCATCCTTGACGAGCGCCGCGACGGCCACTGCATCAACGCCGTGCGCCTGCAGCTGTTCGACGAGGCGAATGGCCTCAGGATCGGCGGAAAAGCGGGCAAATAGAAGCGCTCGGTCCGTTTCCTGCCAGTCATCGGTTGCTGTCGGCTCAAGCCGTTTGGCTTTCGGGAGCGGATCGGGGCCAAGAAGCGCGGCGGTGACGACCGCATCGAGTTCACCTATGCCATACAGCCAAATGCGCCCATCACCGATGGCGGCCTGAGCGAGCAGACGCGCCCCGTCTTCGAGCGCCAGCTCTTCATCCGCGGCGATTTTTTGCAACAATCCGATCGTTTGCGTCGTTAAAATTTTCACGGTTCGGCCTCCCTTCGCCGCTATTATACAAAATCGGCAAACAACAAGAAAAGCAAGCAGGAAATGGGTTTGCCAAATGCGAAACATTAATAGGGAGAAAACAGGGAATAGAGGTGCATAACTGTGGGAAACAAAATTTTGATTGTCGACGACCAGTATGGCATCCGCATTTTGCTCAACGAAGTGTTTCAGCGGGAGGGGTATGTAACGTATCAGGCCGCCAACGGCATGCAGGCGCTCGAAATCGCCCGCAAACATCACCCCGATCTTGTGCTTCTTGATATGAAAATTCCTGGCATGGACGGCATTGAAATTTTAAAACGGTTGAAAGAGATTGATCCGGATATTAAGGTGATCATCATGACCGCCTACGGGGAGCTCGATATGATTCAAGAAACGAAAGAGCTCGGGGCGCTGATGCATTTTGCCAAGCCGTTTGATATTGACGATTTGCGCGTTGCCGTCAAAAAATACATTACCGCCTAGACAGCGCCATCGACGAGCGGCTTTCCTTTGGCAAAGAAAGCGCATCGATGGACATTGATGACGCTGTCGTCTTTAGGAGAATAAAGGGTGGAAATGTTGCCGTTTTGCCGGCAAGTTGGTATGCTTATAACGTAGATGGATTTTGCGCCTGTGGACCCAGTCACCGCCAGGGCGACAAAGACGACGATCAGCTAAGGAGGATGGAACCATGCCGTTAGTATCGATGAAAGAGATGCTCAACGAGGCGCTGCGCGGCAAATACGCGGTCGGTCAATTTAACATTAACAACTTGGAATGGACACAAGCCATTTTAGCGGCGGCCGAAGAGGAAAAATCGCCGGTCATTCTCGGCGTCTCCGAAGGGGCGGCCCGCTATATGAGCGGATTCAAAACGGTCGTCAATATGGTCAAAGGGTTAATGGAAGACATGAACATCACCGTTCCGGTCGCCATCCATCTCGACCATGGATCGAGCTTTGAAAAATGCAAAGCGGCGATTGACGCCGGGTTCACCTCGGTTATGATTGACGCCTCCCACCATCCATTTGAAGAAAACGTCCGCATCACCTCGCAAGTCGTTGAATATGCTCATGCGCGCGGTGTTTCGGTCGAAGCGGAGCTCGGCATCGTCGGCGGGCAGGAAGACGACGTCGTCGGAGAAGGGATCATTTACGCCGACCCGAAAGAGTGCGAAGAGCTTGTCAAACGGACAGGCGTCGACTGTCTTGCCCCGGCGCTCGGTTCTGTGCACGGCCCGTACAAAGGAGAGCCGAAGCTCGGATTTGCCGAAATGGAGCAAATCCGCGATTTAACCGGCGTTCCGCTTGTGCTCCACGGCGGCACCGGCATTCCGACCGAACAAATTCAACGCGCGATCTCCCTTGGCACATCGAAAATCAACGTCAATACCGAAAACCAAATGGCGTTTACCAAAGTCGTCCGCGAACTGCTCGCGAAAGACCCGAACGTCTATGATCCGCGCAAAATCATCGGCCCGGGCCGCGACGCCATCAAAGCGACGGTCATCGGCAAAATGCGCGAGTTTGGCTCGTCCGGAAAAGCGGCGCGATGAATCGGCTTCGCGGGCGGCGTTTGGCCGCCGCGCGGCTGCCTTTGCATGTGCAACGAATAACAAGGAGGGTTCAGCGTCAACTACCCCCACTTCGCTAACGCTTGAAGTGGGGGCTTGCAACTCCCCAGAAGTGCAAACGGACTTCGTCCTCCTTCCTTGACTTGGGGTTGCATCAGGGGGCAGGTTGACGACTACCCAACGACGCAGGTCATGCCTGCATCGTTACCGATTCTCTCGGTGTGTCTGTTGGCAGTACTTGGCTTCCACACACAACAGACGGACCTACGCTCGATGTTTTACGGTTACAACGTTTTCTGTAACCAACTCCATACATCGAGTAGCCGTGATTGGAGTGCCTTTATTGAACGGTTTTCTCCACGCCTTTATTCTATCATACACAAAAGAAAGGGGGAACGCGCATTCCTCTCCCACTTACTCCCTTTGGTCGTTGAAGTGGGAGTCTCCTGCGCGAAATAGGATGAAATTTTTTATCGACACTGCCAACTTGGAAGAAATCAAACACGCCCATGAACTCGGCATTTTGGCCGGCGTCACGACCAACCCAAGCCTCGTGGCGAAGGAGAACGTATCGTTCCATGATCGGTTGCGCGAAATTACATCGATCGTTTCTGGTTCGGTGAGCGCTGAAGTCATTTCGACCGACGCCGCTGGCATGATCGCGGAAGGCGAAGAGCTGGCGAAAATCGCCCCGAACATTACGATCAAAGTGCCGATGACGCCGGAAGGCTTAAAAGCAGTCAAGGCGTTCAGCGAAAAAGGGATTCAAACGAATGTGACGCTTGTGTTCACCGCCAACCAGGCGCTCTTGGCCGCACGCGCCGGCGCGACGTACGTCTCTCCGTTCCTCGGCCGCCTCGATGACATCGGCCATAACGGTTTAGAGCTCATTTCTACCATCGCTGAGATTTTCAACATTCATGGCATTGAAACGGAAATCATCGCCGCTTCGATCCGCCATCCGCACCATGTGACAGAAGCGGCGTTGCGCGGGGCGCATATTGCCACGGTTCCGTACAAGGTGCTTATGCAATTGTTCAACCATCCGCTGACTGATCAAGGAATTGAGAAGTTTCTCGCCGACTGGAATCGGCAAAAATGAAAGTAAGCCGTTTGCCTCTTGGGTGAAGCGGGCTCGCTCTGCCGCGTTCAGGCCGGACGTGATGAGCCCGCCCGGCTTTGCTTTTTCGTCCCAGGGGTGAAGCCAACTTCCGAGCAAAGAAGGGAGACGACGATGGATAAAATGAAAATTATCGGCGGAGATCGGCTGCGGGGAACGATCAAAGTGAGCGGTGCGAAAAACAGCGCGGTCGCTTTGATTCCTGCAGCGATTTTGGCCGATTCGCCGGTGACGATCGAGGGGTTGCCGGACATTTCCGACGTGCACATTTTAGGAAGCTTGATCGAAGAAATCGGCGGCTCGTTTTCGTTTGACGGCAAAGAGGCGGTCATCGACCCAACGAATATGGTGTCCATGCCGCTTCCAAATGGGAAGGTGAAAAAGCTGCGCGCCTCCTACTATTTGATGGGGGCGATGCTTGGCCGCTTCAAAAGAGCGGTTGTCGGCTTGCCGGGCGGATGTCATCTCGGTCCGCGCCCGATTGACCAGCATATCAAAGGGTTTGAGGCGCTGGGAGCCACCGTAACGAACGAGCAGGGCGCCATTTACTTGCGCGCGGAGGAACTGCGCGGAGCCCGCATTTTTTTGGACGTCGTCAGCGTCGGCGCGACGATCAACATCATGCTGGCGGCGGTGCGCGCCAAAGGGCGGACGATTATCGAAAATGCGGCGAAAGAGCCGGAAATCATCGATGTCGCGACATTGCTTTCGAATATGGGCGCGAAAATCAAAGGAGCCGGCACCGATGTGATCCGCATTGACGGCGTCGAAAAATTATCGGGCTGCCGCCATGCCATCATCCCGGATCGGATCGAAGCCGGGACGTACATGATCGCCGCCGCGGCCACCAATGGCGAAGTCGTCGTCGACAACGTCATCCCGCAGCACGTTGAATCGCTGACGGCCAAATTGCGCGAAATGGGGGTGCGCGTGGAGACGGGGGAAGATCAAATTCTCGTCTGCGGCACCGACGTTTTGAAAGCGGTTGACGTCAAGACGCTCGTCTATCCGGGCTTCCCAACTGATCTGCAGCAGCCGTTTACCGCGCTGCTGACAAAAGCCAACGGCACAAGCGTCGTCACCGACACGATTTACAGCGCCCGCTTCAAGCATGTCGATGAATTGCGGCGCATGAACGCCAATGTAAAAGTCGAAGGCCGCTCAGCCATCGTCACCGGCCCCGTCAAACTGCAAGGGGCGAAAGTGAAGGCGAGCGATTTGCGCGCCGGGGCGGCGCTTGTCATTGCCGGGCTGATGGCTGAAGGAGTGACGGAGATCACCGGCGTCGAGCATATCGACCGCGGCTACAGCAACCTCGTCGAAAAACTGTCTGACATCGGCGCCACCATTTGGCGCGAAAAAATGACCGATGAAGAAATCGAGCAAGTGAAAAACGCGTAACGTCCAGTCGACAAAGGGGAAGGGGAGAACGACGATGGAACGAAGCTTATCGATGGAACTCGTGCGCGTCACCGAAGCGGCGGCGCTTGCCGCCGCCCGCTGGATGGGGCGCGGGAAAAAGAATGAGGCTGATGACGCCGCGACGTCGGCGATGCGCGACGTGTTTGACACCGTGCCGATGAAAGGCACCGTCGTCATCGGCGAAGGGGAAATGGACGAAGCGCCGATGCTGTATATCGGGGAAAAGCTCGGCAACGGCTATGGCCCGCGCGTCGATGTCGCTGTCGACCCGCTTGAAGGGACGAACATCGTCGCTTCCGGGGGATGGAACGCCTTGGCTGTCGTCGCTGTCGCTGACCACGGCCATCTGCTTCACGCGCCGGACATGTACATGGAGAAAATCGCCGTCGGGCCGGAAGCGGTCGGGATGATTGACATTGAGGCGCCGATCATCGACAATTTAAAGGCGGTGGCGAAGGCGAAAAACAAAGATATTGAAGACGTCGTCGCGGTTGTTCTCAACCGTCCGCGCCATGAGCGTCTCATTCATGAGCTGCGTGAAGCCGGCGCCCGCATTAAGCTCATCAATGACGGCGATGTCGCCGCCGCCATTAACACGGCGTTTGACCATACCGGCGTTGACATTTTGTTCGGCTCGGGCGGCGCGCCGGAAGGAGTGCTCGCGGCGGTCGCGTTGAAATGCCTTGGCGGCGAACTGCAAGGGAAGTTGCTGCCGCAAAACGACGATGAAGTCGAGCGGTGCAAACAAATGGGCATTGACGTCAACAAAGTGCTGCGCATGGACGATTTGGTGAAAGGAGACGACGCGATTTTTGCCGCCACCGGCGTCACCGACGGCGAGCTGTTGCGCGGCGTGCGGCTGAAAGGGGCGTACGGCCTCACCCACTCCGTCGTCATGCGGGCCAAGTCCGGCACGGTCCGCTTCATCGAAGGGCGGCACAGTTTGAAGAAAAAACCGAACTTAGTCATCAAATGATATCCTACCATCCGGCCGGGCGCCGGAGCCGCGCCTGGCTCGGAAAAACAAAAAAATATTGATTAAAAAGAAGAAAAAAGGGTAAAATAGTCGTGTTGCTTATGCAAAAATAAGCTCTGCCATTCTACTTCTTTATTTCATTTCAGCCTTCATCATCTTCGAAATGAATCCCTTCGCCTGTCGAATTGATGACCAATACGTCCGAACACGAACGATGGGAGAATAGGAAAATTTGCAAAGTGTGGTGTCAAGATGGAATTAACGTTAGCAGCACTAGAAAACATGAAATTGAAGGAGCTGTATGAGCTCGCCAGGCAATACAAAATTTCATACTACAGCAAGTTGACGAAAAAGGAGCTTATTTTTGCGATTTTGAAAGCGCGTGCCGAACAAGACGGCCTCTTTTTCATGGAAGGCATCCTCGAAATCATTCCGTCGGAAGGATTCGGCTTTTTGCGCCCGATCAACTATTCCCCGAGCTCGGAAGACATTTACATTTCCGCTTCCCAAATCCGCCGTTTTGATTTGCGCAACGGGGATAAAGTATCCGGCAAAGTGCGGCCGCCGAAAGAAAATGAACGCTACTTCGGCTTGCTTCATGTCGAAGCGGTCAACGGCGAAGACCCGGAAGTCGCCAAGGAGCGCGTTCACTTTCCAGCGTTGACGCCGCTTTACCCGAATCGGCAAATGAAGCTGGAGACAACGCCGGACAAGCTGTCGACCCGCATCATCGACTTGATCGCTCCCGTCGGCTTTGGCCAGCGCGGGTTGATCGTCGCGCCGCCGAAAGCTGGCAAGACGATGCTGCTGAAGGAAATTGCCAACAGCATCACCACAAACCACCCGGATGTCGAGTTGATCGTCTTGCTCATTGACGAACGGCCGGAAGAAGTGACCGACATCGAGCGGTCGGTGCAAGGCGATGTCGTCAGCTCGACGTTTGATGAGGTGCCGGAAAACCATATTAAAGTGGCCGAGCTTGTCTTAGAACGGGCGATGCGATTAGTTGAGCATAAGCGTGACGTCGTCATTTTAATGGACAGCATCACCCGCCTCGCCCGGGCGTACAACTTGGTCATTCCGCCGAGCGGACGCACGCTCTCAGGAGGGATCGACCCAGCGGCGTTTCATCGCCCGAAGCGGTTTTTCGGCGCGGCGCGCAACATCGAAGAAGGCGGCAGCTTGACGATTTTGGCGACCGCCCTCATTGACACCGGGTCGCGCATGGATGACGTCATTTACGAGGAATTTAAAGGCACCGGCAACATGGAGCTCCATCTTGACCGCTCGCTCGCCGAGCGCCGCATTTTTCCGGCGATTGACATTCGCCGCTCGGGAACGCGCAAAGAGGAGCTGCTCATCCCGAAAGAACATTTGGAAAAGCTGTGGGCGATCCGCAAAACGATGGCCGATTCGCCCGACTTTATCGAGCGGTTTTTGAACAAATTGCGCCGGACGAAGTCAAACGAAGAGTTTTTCGCCTTGCTCGATCAGGAGTGGAAACAGGGCGGCCCGCCCCGTCTGTAGGCAGTTGGCGGAATTTGCCGCGAATCGCCCGTTGCAAACTGACAGAAAAGCTGTTATAATCTTAACATGTGTGTTTTGGCTATCGCCTTTTGGTTTGTGCGATCCGTGATTTGCACCGGCTGGGTTCGCTTCGGTGGAGTCCCAGCTGTTCCATGCGCTGCGCCTTGCCAAACGGGCGGGCGCGCATAAGCATGAAGCGTTCCATGCTACGAATCACTCTGTTTCGATAAGATACAGGGCGGAAGGAGATGAAAACGATGAAACAAGGCATCCATCCAGAGTACAAAAAAGTCATCGTCCGTTGCGCATGCGGCAACGAATTCGAAAGCGGTTCGGTCAAAGACGAGCTGCGCGTGGAGATTTGCTCGGAATGCCATCCGTTCTTCACGGGCAAACAAAAATTTGTTACGGCAGCGGGCCGCGTGGATAAATTCAATAAAAAATACGGCCTTAAGTAACAAGGACGTGACGAAAGCAGGCAAGCGAAACTTGCCTGCTTTTTCGTGAGAGCAGATGGAAGGCCGGTTGCTTACAAGGCTGATCCCGCTGATCGTCGCGATGGCAGACGGCAAGGAGCGGCCGATGGTTTGAGGACAGTGTTGTGTGAAAGGAGAGGCCCCAATGTACGTGATGACGCAGTCCGGCTGGCTTGAGGTCATTTGTGGATGCATGTTTTCCGGCAAATCAGAAGAATTGATTCGCCGCGTCCGCCGCGCTCAGTTTGCCAAGCAGGAAGTGAAAGTGTTCAAACCGACGATCGACAATCGTTATAGCGAAGACGCAGTCGTGTCGCACAACGGCAATTCGGTGATCGCCATTCCGGTCGCGACGCCGGCAGAGATGTTCCGCTACATTTCCGCCGCCACCGACGTCGTCGCCATCGATGAAGTACAGTTTTTTTCCGATGACATCATCGATGTGGTGCAAACGCTCGCTGATTGCGGCTACCGCGTCATCGCCGCTGGGCTTGACCAAGATTTTCGCGGCGAACCGTTTGGCCCCGTGCCGGCGCTGATGGCGATCGCGGAGTCGGTGACGAAGCTGCAGGCGGTTTGCACGGTATGCGGTTCCCCGGCCAGCCGGACGCAGCGGCTCATTAACGGTGCGCCCGCCTCTTATGACGATCCGGTGATTCTCGTCGGCGCCAGCGAGGCGTACGAGCCTCGCTGCCGCCATCACCATGAAGTGCCTGGCAAACCGAAAAAGCGATACAACCGCCCGCTTGCTGGACATACGGGTGAGTGATGGTGAGGCGGTCACGGATGTTGTTTGGCCGCTTTCATCGGCCAAGTGGCGAAGCGCAGCCATCGTTGATGGAAACGGTGCATATTCGTATGTTTCGCCGACCGAGAAGGGCGGAAGCGGCGCCATCATTCTCGCCCGTCTCGTGCGTCCATTCGCTATGGGAGGAAAAAGCGTTTGGCATGCGGCTCGTTCATCATTGATCGTTCGCTTGACTAGGCTGCCCCTTTTGTTCGTTCGCCGCAAAATAGACGAATGATGGCAGAAAGATTTATGGCTTGCCGTGTATCATTGACGGGCGATCATGGACATCCTAACAGCTAAGGAGGCGAAAAAGGATGAGACGCATCTGGCTGTTAGGAATGATCTTCCTGCTTTCGGCCTGTTCGCTCGCTCCGGATCATCCGTCCTACCGCCAGCAAAGCGAAGACAAAAACGGCACGCGGCTGATGACGGACGGACGGCCGAAAATCGATGCCGACCGCGACTTGTACAACAACTTTGACGATCCGGAAAAAACGCGGCAAAATCCGAACTTCATCAGTTTGACCGAAGGAAGCGAAAATCAGCGCGCCGATACGCGCAAAGCAATGCAGCTGATCGAGCGGCACACCGACTATCGCCCCGTTTCCGTTTGGTTTCACGGCGGCAATATGTATGTGACCGTTGATGCACCGGAAGAGCTGTCTGACGAGGAGCGGCAGCGCGAGGCGCAACGCATTGACAAGTTGCTGACAAAAGCGATCCCCACATACGAGATCATCGTGCGCGTCAACTGAGAGCTCCCGCTTGCCAAAAGCGGGGGTTTTTGTTTGGCTTCATTTCATGCTATAATCTAAAAATAGACTGTGTGGGAAAAACAGAGGTGAATGATGTGTTTGATCGGTTGGAAGCTGTGGAGCAACGGTATGAAAAGCTCAATGAACTGTTGATGGACCCCGACGTCATCAACGATCCGAAAAAGCTGCGCGATTATTCGAAAGAGCAAGCGGATTTGGAAGAAACGGTGCAAACGTACCGCGAATACAAATCGGTTCGCGAGCAGCTGGCCGAAGCGAAAGCGATGCTCGAAGAAAAGCTGGAGCCGGAGCTGCGCGAGATGGTGAAAGAGGAAATCGGCGAACTGGAAGAACGGGAAGAGGCGCTCGTTGAAAAGCTGAAAGTGTTGCTTTTGCCGAAAGATCCGAACGATGAGAAAAACGTCATTATGGAAATCCGCGCGGCCGCCGGCGGCGAAGAGGCGGCGCTGTTTGCCGGCGACTTGTACCGGATGTATACGCGCTATGCGGAATCGCAAGGGTGGAAGACGGAAGTGATCGAAGCGAGCCCGACCGGCCTCGGCGGCTATAAAGAAATCATTTTTATGATCAACGGCAAAGGGGCGTATTCAAAGCTGAAGTTTGAAAACGGCGCGCACCGCGTCCAGCGCGTCCCGGAAACGGAGTCAGGCGGGCGCATCCATACGTCGACGGCGACGGTCGCCTGCCTGCCGGAGATGGAAGAAATCGAAGTCGAAATCAATGAAAAAGACATTCGCGTCGACACGTTCGCCTCAAGCGGACCGGGTGGGCAAAGCGTCAACACGACAATGTCGGCCGTGCGCCTCACCCATATTCCGACCGGCATTGTCGTCACGTGCCAAGACGAAAAATCGCAAATCAAAAACAAAGAAAAAGCGATGAAAGTATTGCGCGCCCGCATTTATGACAAGTACCAGCAAGAAGCGCGCGCCGAATATGACCAAACGCGCAAGCAGGCAGTCGGCACCGGCGACCGTTCCGAGCGCATCCGGACGTACAACTTCCCGCAAAACCGCGTCACGGACCACCGCATCGGATTGACGATCCAAAAGCTCGATCAAGTGCTCGATGGGCATTTGGATGAAATCATCGAGGCGCTCATTTTGGACGATCAGGCGAAAAAATTGGAGCAAGCGAACGATGCGTCGTAACGTACATGAAGTCCTCGCCTGGGCTTCTTCTTTTTTGCGCGCCCACGGAAAAGAGGAGCGGGCGGCGGAGTGGCTATTGTGCCACCATTTGCGCACCGATCGGGCCGGGCTGTTCGCCCGTTGGCGCGAGCCGGTCGACGAAGCGGTATATGAACGATTTGCGGCCGATGTGCGCCGCCATGCGGTGGACCATGTGCCGATTCAATATTTGATCGGCTATGAATCGTTTTACGGCCGGTTGTTTCTTGTCAATCGCCATGTGTTAATCCCGCGCCCGGAAACGGAAGAACTGGTGCTTGGCGTCCTAAAGCGGGTGCCGCGTCTATTTGCTGGTCGGAAGCGGATCGATGTCGTTGACGTCGGCACTGGCAGCGGGGCGATCGCCGTGACATTGGCGCTGGAGAACAAAGCGTTGTCGGTGACCGCAACCGATATTTCCGAAGCGGCGCTCGCGGTCGCCCGTGAAAACGCCCGGCGGCTCGGGGCGAACGTTTCATTTTTGTGCGGCGATTTGCTGCAGCCGATCATGGCCATGGGGTGGACGGTCGATGTCGTCGTTTCCAATCCGCCGTACATTCCAGAGACGGACGCCGCTATGCTTTCCCCGGTCGTCAAAAACTATGAGCCGCACACGGCGCTCTTTGGCGGCCGCGATGGGCTCGATTTTTACCGCCGCTTCGCCCGCGAGCTGCCGCTTGTGCTCGGCGCGCCGGCGCTTGCCGCTTTTGAAGTCGGCGCCGGGCAAGGGGAAGCAGTGGCGGCGCTCTTGGCCGCAGCGTTTCCAGAAGCCGCAGTGGAAGTCGATTTTGACCTCAACGGCAAAGACCGAATGGTGTACATGACGAGGCCGAAAAACGGGAAAACGTGTTAGATTGATAGGTTTAAAAACGAGCGGCGCCGTCCACAATGAAAGGTGAAAGGACGGTGCCGATGATGACCATCAAAGGAAATGCCATTGCCATATGTTTATATATCATTCTATTAACGACAGGCGTACTCGTCGAGCTGTACGGCCACAAGACGGACGCCGGGGCGAACGCGGCGGTCGCCATCCCTGATGAGGCAATCCGCCTGCGCATTTTAGCCAACAGCGACGCCGATGAAGACCAACAATTGAAGCGAAAAGTGCGTGATGCGGTCAATGCGCAAATCAACGGCTGGGTGGCCGAACTCACTTCGTTTGAGGAAGCAAAGCGCGTCATCCGCTCTCACCTGCCGGACATCGAGCGGACGGTCGCCCGCGTGTTGCGCGATGAACAAAGCAATCAAACGTACAAAGTGGAGTTTGGCCCGGTTCATTTTCCGACGAAAGTGTACGGCAACTACGTATATCCGGCTGGCATCTATGATGCCGTGCTGATCACACTTGGGGAAGGAAAAGGAGCAAACTGGTGGTGCGTTCTGTTCCCGCCGCTTTGTTTTCTCGATTTTTCCAACAGCGATGCCGTCATGATGGAGGCGAACCGATCGCCTGCAGGAACGAATGAACCGGTGTCGGCTGAGAGCGTCCGGTCAATGGAAGCCGGGTCGAAGCAAAACAGCGAGTCGGCCGAAGCGGAAGCTGAGGCGATGCGAAGCGGCGAGCAGGCCATCGAGCGGGACGAACCGAAAGAGGAGAGGGGTGCGATGGCGGAAACCGAAGATCGCGCCGCTTCGTCCATCCATGCGGATGGCGAGAAAGACAAAGGGCACACTGATGATCAAGACTCGTCCTTCGTCGTCATGGCCGAGCCGGAACAGCCGGTGGAAGTAAAATTTTTCTTCAAAGAGTGGCTCAGCCATCTCATTCCATAAGCATCTATCCACAAAGTTATCCACAAAAATAACAAGTTTATTCACAATTTGTGTATAACTGTGGAAAGGCATCGGGCGGCGATCTGACGCTTGTAAAAAAAGCCGCCATTTTCAAGGCGAATCACGGCGATGGAGAAGGTGAAACGATTGAAAACGCGTGTTTGGGTTGTGGATAATATTGTTGATAAACAGCAAGTTTATCCACAAATACGAGAGGCGGTTGAATGGCTGCGGGCCGGGGAAGTCATCGCATTCCCGACGGAAACGGTGTACGGGTTGGGGGCCGATGCGGCCAATACAGCCGCGGTGGAAAAAATTTTCGCCGCCAAAGGGCGGCCGAGCGACAATCCGCTCATCGTTCATGTCGCCAGCATGGCCCAAGCGGAGGCGGTAGCCGCCTCGATCCCGCCGATGGCGAAAACGTTGATGGAGCGGTTTTGGCCGGGGCCGCTCACGTTAGTATTGCCAAAACGGGCCAAAGCGGTGTCTGAACGGGTGACGGCTGGGCTGCCGACGGTGGCGGTGCGCATGCCGGATCACCCGCTGGCGCTGGCGTTGATCGAGGCGAGCGGCTTGGCGTTGGCCGCCCCGAGCGCGAATCGGTCAGGAAGGCCGAGTCCGACGACGGCGGCGCACGTGCTTGCCGATTTAGACGGGCGGATCGCCGGGGTGATCGACGGCGGGCCGACCGGCGTGGGCGTTGAATCGACGGTGCTCGATTGCAGTGGGGGCGTGCCGACGATTTTGCGCCCGGGAGGGGTGACGAAAGAGGCGCTTATTGAAGCGATCGGCCGCGTTGAAGAGGCCGCTGCTGTGAACGACGAGGCGGCGCCGAAAGCGCCGGGGATGAAATATACGCATTATGCGCCGAAAGCGCCGCTTTGGATCGTCGCCGGCCCGCCCGCGTTTTTGCAGCGGCTTGTCGATGAAAGCCGGGCGGAAGGGAAAACGGTCGGCGTGTTGACGACCGAGGAGAACCGGGATCAGTATGCGGCCGATGTCGTGCTGCCGTGCGGAACGCGCCAGGCGCTTGAGACGGTCGCGAGCCGGCTGTACGACACGCTGCGCCGATTTGATGAAACGAACGTCGATCTCATTTACAGCGAGGCGTTTCCGGAAGAAGGAATCGGCGCGGCGATCATGAACCGGCTCCGCAAAGCAGCCGGCGGACGCGCCATCAGCGAACAGCGGAAATGAAAGGACGTCCGTCTGTATAGATGCAGTGAACAAGTTTCACATATCCTGGTCGAAAAAGCAGCTTGTCTATTTTTTGACGGTCGGAGGCAAGCCGCAGGCTTCTTCGTCGCGCCTTGGCGTGACGGAAGACCGAACGGAAACGCGCTTCACAGATCCATGTATGGGTTTGGAAGCGGCGTTGTTCGGTCGTGCGACAGTCGAGAAAACGGCTCTGCAAACGGTAAGGTTCAAATTGCAACTAGAGGATTTGGGGGATGCCGTTTCCAAGCGCTAAACCGGTCTGTTGTGGACCGGTTTTTTCTTTTCCGTCCGCCCGTCAATCAGGCGGCGCCCATTGGCTACCCGCTCTGCTTCTAAACTGCCCTGGACGTGCATATGTTTAGCAATAAGGCCGGTCCGGGAGGGAAGAAACATGGGCGCATTCATCGGCGAAATCATCGCGCTGTCAATGATGGCGCTGGCGCTGGGCATGGACGCGTTTTCAGTCGCTTTAGGAATGGGGCTGTTGCGCCTCCGGCTGCGGCAAATGTTTTATATCGGGTTGACGATCGGCTTGTTTCATATTCTCATGCCGCTTGCTGGCATGGCGGTCGGCCGCCTGCTGTCGCGCGAGTTCGGAAGTGTCGCGACATACGCGGGCGGGGCGCTGCTGTTATGGCTTGGCGGGCAAATGATCATCGCCTCGTTCCGGAGGGACGATGGCTCACCGCTGTTTCCTCGTGGGGTGGGGTTGCTTTTTTTTGCGTTCAGCGTCAGCCTAGACAGCTTTTCCGTCGGGCTGAGCCTCGGCATTTTCGGAGCGCGGACGATGGTGACGATTTTGCTGTTTGGTCTGTTCAGCATGGTGCTGACATGGGTTGGGCTTTTTGTCGGCCGCCATTTTCAGCAATGGCTCGGTTCTTACAGCGAAGCGCTCGGCGGCAGCATTTTGCTGGCGTTCGGGCTCAAGCTGCTTTTTCTATAAACGGCGGCAGGCGGTTTTCCTTCAGTGGAAAAAAGCGGACTGCCTGCTTTTTTTGCGGCTCTTCACCAAAAGTTGTACTTGATTTTTTCTGAACATACCCTATTTACGCTTGTGAGGGAAAATCAGCACTTTTTGCCTATCCTTACGCAGGAAACCGCATTGCTTGTCAAGTACATGTTGTGGTGAAGAGCCTTTTTTTGCTCTTTTCCCTATGGTATATTGATGGTAAGTCATTGATGTGAAGAGGTGGTTGTATGCCATACCGCATTTTGTTCGTCTGCACGGGCAATACGTGCCGAAGCCCGATGGCCGCTGCATTGTTGGAGAATAAGCAGCTGCCAGGCGTCGAGGTGAAATCGGCCGGCGTGTTTGCGGCGGAAGGGAGCGAGGCGTCGGTTCACGCCAAGACGGTGTTGAAGGAAAAAGGAATCGAAGCGGCCCACCGCTCCTCGCAGCTGAAAAAAGAGCATATCGACTGGGCGACGCACGTGCTGGCGATGACATCCGGCCATAAAGAAATGATCGTCGAGCGTTTCCCAGAAGCGAAGGACAAAACGTTTACGTTGAAGCAGTTCGTCTCGGGAACAGACGGCGACATCGCCGATCCGTTCGGCGGGCCGATTGAAGTGTACCGGGCGGCGCGCGATGAGCTGGAGACGCTCATTGACCGCTTGGCGGAAAAGTTGCAAACAGAACAATGAGGTTGAGAAGTGAGGGGGAACACAAATGGGGGGGACAAGTCATCGGTTCGGTTTGCGCCTGAAGCTCGTCGTCTTTACGACAGCGTTGGCGCTGATCACGTATTCAACGAGCGCCTTTTTCTTGTACGTTTTGTATGATCAGTGGTTCGCCTCATGGAACAAAAGCGTGTTCACGATGATCGTGTTGCTCCTTGGCATCTTTTGGTCCGGAGTGCTTGCCTATTTGGCCGCTGGCTGGATTACAAGGCCGCTGCAACGGCTCGAGGAAGCGGCGGCAAAGGCGACGGAAGGGCATATCGATGAGGATGTTCCGCTGCCCTCTTCCCATGACGAAATTCGCTCGCTGGCTGTCGCGTTCAACCGGATGCTCGGCCATTTGCGCGCAGTCGTCGCCAATGTGGAAGAGAGCGCAGCGCGCACGACTGAAAAGACGGCGGAAATGAGGCAGGCGTCCGAAACAGCGTCAAACCGTGCACGCGATATTGCAGCGACCATTGACGACATTTCCAAAGGGGCGGCGTCTTCGGCCGAGGCGATTCAAGAGGCGGCTGCGGCGGCCGAGGATGTGCTCGCCATCGCAGTACAAGTAAAAGAAACAGCCGAGCGTGCGGAACAGTCGGTATATGGGATGGCCGAAACGCTGAAGGCAAGCCGCGATATCACCGATTCGCTCATTAGCGGCATCGATCAGCTGGCTGACGATCAAGAACTGTCGCGGGCGGCTGTCAAGCAGCTCGAAGCACACGCCAATCAAATCGGCAACATTACGTTGTTTGTCGCGGACATCGCTGAACAGACGAACTTGCTTGCGCTCAATGCTTCCATTGAGGCAGCCCGCGCCGGCGAGCACGGCCGGGGGTTTGCCGTCGTCGCTGAGGAAGTGCGCAAGCTGGCTGATGAGAGCGCCAAGGCGGTCAAGAAAATCGCGGAACTGGTCGGCAACATTCAAAATGAAGTCGCCCGTGTGGTGGCGCAAATGGACAAGCAGGTGGCCGCCGCAAACGCTGAGGCGGCCAAAGGGGAGCGCACGAATGAGGCCATTGCGGCCATGGCGGCCTCAGCTGATGAAGTGATCCGCGCCGTCCATGACATCGCTGAGTTGGCGAAGCGTCAAATGGGGCATATGAAGCGGGCCGCGGCGCAGACGCAAGAAGTGGCGGCGATTGCTGAGCAGACGTCCGCCGGCGCGCTCGAAGTTGCGGCGGCGACCGAGGAGCAGGCCGCATCGATCAACGATGTGCATAAACTGGCTGGCGAGTTGGTTGAACAGGCCGAACAATTGCAGGCGGCTGTCGCCCGGTTCCGCACCCGTTGATGCACATGCAAATATGATTCATCGAAAGGAGGAAGGGCGATTCCTCCCTGGCTTTCGCTATCACTGCGAAGCCTAGGGCTCCCCGCCCGAACGTGATGAAAGTCGCTATTGCTTCTGACCATGGTGGAATTCGCATTCGTGAGGAAATTAAAGCACTGTTGGATGAAATGGGAATCGAGTACACCGATTTTGGCTGCGATTGTGAAACATCGGTCGATTACCCGGATTACGCGCTTCCCGTCGCTGAAAAAGTGGCGCGCGGCGAATTTGATCGCGGCATTTTGATCTGCGGCACCGGCATCGGCATGACGATCGCCGCCAACAAAGTGAAAGGGGTGCGCTGCGCCCTTTGCCACGACGTCTACAGCGCCAAGCTGACGCGCATGCATAACGACAGCAACATTCTCGCGATGGGGGAGCGCGTCATCGGCCCCGGCCTGGCGCGCGAAATCGCCAAGGCATGGCTTGAGACCGAATTTGAAGGCGGACGCCATGCGCGGCGAATCGGCAAAATCGCCGAGTATGAAAATAAGCATTTGTAGGCGGAACCAGGGCCGCATCGGAGCGGATGCGGCCTGTGGGCCATAAGCGGGAGACGCCGTGCAGCCCCATGCCGGCCGTGGGCGTCTTGCTTCATGAGAATGGCGGCAGCAAGGGAGTGTATAGAGATGCAACGAAATCGTTTAACATATTCTTGACGGAAAAGTGGCTCATCCATTTTTGACTGTCGAAGGCAAGCCATAGGCTTGCCTCTGTCACGCTAAGGCGTGACGAAAGACCGAACAACGACTCGCTTCACAGACCCATTCATGGGTCTTTAAGCGGTGTTGTTCGGTCACTCGACAGTCGGATGAAATGATCGGTAAAAACGAAGAATGTAAAAGCTTTCAATTGCATTTATATAATTTTGCTGTTTTGGTAAGACAGCTGAACCGTGGGACGCACGGGGATGGCTTGGTGAACAGCCTGCCGCAGGGCGGGTGTTCCCAAGAATCTCCCACCTCTAAGCGTGAGCGTAGGTGGGAGAGCGTTCAAAAAGTCAGGCGTGTTGATTAATCAATAAAAACCTGTTGAGAAGGCTCTGTTCCCAGCTTTTCTGCTGTAGTCGGCAAGCGTTTCGTTCTCTTCACTTGAGAACTGTCGATTCAGGGGAAACGGTTGTTTTTTCATCAGCCTTCTAGGAAAACTCCATATTCGTGAGTATCGCAGGCATCCCCGGAGCCGGACCCGGTTTTGACGAATCACCGTCGAAAGTGTCAGTGTTCGTCAACGGCAGCGTGGATAAAAACGAACGAAGGAGGGGAAGAGGACATGGACGCACGATTGACCGAATGGCGGCAGCAATGGCAAGCCATCTTGCATGAGTTTCGCAAACAGGCTCCGCTTGGCCGCGGCGATGTCGTTGTGATCGGCTGCAGTACGAGCGAGGTGCTTGGCGAGCGGATCGGCACGGCTGGATCGATGGACGTTGCCGCCATGCTGTTTGCCGAGCTTGACGCGTGGCGGCGCGAAACCGGCATTGCGCTCGCGTTTCAATGTTGTGAACATTTAAATCGGGCGCTTGTTGTCGAACGGGAAACCGCCAAAACTCACGGGCTGGAGATCGTTTCGGTCGTTCCGGTGCCGAAAGCGGGTGGGGCGATGGCCGCCTACGCCTATCGAAAGTTCGCTGACCCGGTCGTTGTCGAGGCGATTCGCGCCGATGCCGGCATTGACATCGGCCATACGCTCATCGGTATGCATTTGAAGCCGGTTGCCGTTCCCGTGCGCGTTTCGGTGAAGCACATTGGATCGGCGTGCGTGACGCTGGCGAAAACGCGGCCGAAGCTGATCGGCGGCGCCCGAGCGGTCTACTCGTTGGAAAATCCGAATGATTCCTGTTCTTTCTAGCGGTTTCATTCATTTTTTCTTTGAATTTGCCTAGCTGAAGCTGATAAAATAAAAACGAATATTCACTGATTTCGCATAAGGGGGAGCTATTGATGAATTACTTGCCACAACAAGATCCGCAAGTGTTCGCCGCTATTGAGCAAGAGCGGAAGCGGCAACATGCGAAAATTGAACTGATCGCCTCGGAAAACTTTGTCAGCCGCGCGGTCATGGAAGCGCAAGGGTCGGTGCTGACGAACAAATATGCGGAAGGCTATCCGGGACGCCGCTACTACGGCGGTTGTGAATATGTCGACATCGTCGAAGATTTGGCGCGCGAGCGGGCAAAGCAATTGTTCGGAGCGGAACATGCGAATGTCCAGCCGCACTCGGGGGCGCAGGCGAACATGGCCGTTTATTTCACCGTTCTTGAGCACGGCGACACGGTGCTTGGCATGAACTTGTCGCACGGCGGCCATTTGACGCACGGCAGCCCGGTCAATTTCAGCGGCATTCAGTACAATTTTGTCGAATACGGCGTTGATCCGGAAACGCATGTCATTGACTATGACGACGTGCGCGAAAAAGCGCGCCTTCACCGGCCGAAGTTGATCGTCGCCGGCGCGAGCGCCTATCCGCGCATCATCGACTTCGCCAAGTTCCGCGAGATTGCCGATGAAGTCGGCGCCTATTTAATGGTTGACATGGCCCATATTGCCGGTCTTGTTGCGGCAGGTGTTCATCCGAATCCAGTGCCGTACGCCCATTTCGTTACGACGACGACGCACAAAACGCTGCGCGGTCCGCGCGGCGGGATGATTTTATGCCAGGAGCAGTTCGCCAAACAGATCGACAAAGCCATTTTCCCTGGCATTCAAGGCGGCCCGCTCATGCATGTCATTGCCGCCAAAGCCGTCGCGCTCGGCGAAGCGTTGCAAGACGACTTTAAAGTCTACGCGAAGCGCGTCGTGGAGAATGCCAAACGGCTCGCAGCCGCCTTGCAAAACGAAGGATTCACTCTCATTTCCGGCGGCACGGACAACCATTTGCTGCTTGTCGATTTGCGCCCGCAGCAGCTGACCGGGAAAACGGCGGAGAAAGTGCTCGATGAGGTCGGGATTACGGTCAACAAAAACACGATTCCGTACGATCCGGAAAGCCCGTTTGTCACAAGCGGCATCCGCATCGGCACGGCCGCGGTCACGACGCGCGGCTTCGGATTGGAAGAGATGGACGAAATCGCCGCCATCATCGGCCTTGTGCTGAAAAACGTCGGCAGCGAACAAGCGCTTGAGGAAGCGCGCCAACGCGTGGCCGCTTTGACGGAAAAGTTTCCGCTCTATCAAGACTAAGCGCCGCCGCTTCGTCCGAAACCGTACGGTGCACCGCCTCCGGATTTGGCGGTGCGCCTTTTTCCGTTCGTTCGGCAGTTGAATAGGCGCTCGTTTTCCAGTAGAATGTATAGAAGTGCAGCGCATACATACGGAAGAGGAGAGTTGACCCATGGGAAAAGTGTACGTCTTTGATCATCCGCTCATCCAGCATAAATTGACCTACATTCGCGACAAGAATACGGGCACGAAAGAATTTCGCGAGCTTGTCGACGAAGTGGCGACGTTGATGGCGTTTGAAATTACACGCGATCTGCCGCTTGAGGAAGTCGAGATCGAAACCCCCGTCAGTAAAGCCAGAGCGAAAGTGATCGCCGGCAAAAAACTGGGCGTCATTCCGATTTTGCGCGCCGGCATCGGCATGGTTGACGGCATCCTGAAGCTCATCCCGGCGGCGAAAGTCGGCCATATCGGCTTGTACCGCGATCCCCAAACATTAAAGCCGGTCGAATATTACGTCAAGCTGCCGAGCGATGTCGAAGAGCGCGATTTTATCATCGTCGACCCGATGCTCGCAACCGGCGGATCAGCGGTGGCGGCGATCGATGCGCTGAAAAAGCGGGGAGCGAAAAGCATTAAATTTATGTGCCTGATCGCGGCGCCGGAAGGAGTCAAAGCGGTGGAAACGGCCCACCCGGATGTGGACATTTACATCGCTGCCCTTGATGAGCGGTTGAACGACCACGGCTATATTGTCCCTGGTCTCGGCGACGCCGGCGACCGGCTGTTTGGCACAAAATAACAGTTGCAAGGCGCTCCGCGCCGCGCGGGGTTCGCATTCCATCGAGCGGCGGAGAGGGTGCCTTGCCCATGCGTCAGTTAAGCGCTTGCATCGAATAGGCCGCGGCAGAAAGATGGCGCTGAGAAACCGCTCCGTTTGCAAAGCCAAGTATATATATTATAGATGCAACGAAGAAGTTTAACATATCCTTGACGGAAAAGCGGTTTGCCCCTTTTCGACTGTCGGAGGAAAGCCACAGGCTTCTCCGTCACGCCTTGGCGTGACGGAGGACCGAACAACCGCCTGCTTCACAGACCCATATATGGGTCTGGAAGCGGCGTTGTTCGGTCGCCCGACAGTCGATCAAATACTCGGTAAAAACTGCAAATGGTAAAGCTTCAAATTGCATCTATATAGAATCATGAAAAGGAAAATAGGCTAAAAATAAAATATATCATTATACATCATCATTGTGAGAAGAAAATGAGAAATTGTCACAAATTATTAATATTTGCCCTATGTGAATGAGGTTTTACGTGGAAACACATTGACATTGACCAGGCCGTATTGTATCCTTTACAAGGGGTAGATTGAGAAGGTTTTCATTATGTTAAAGGGTGTGTTGGCATGTCCCCAAAACAGCGCCACCCGTTTCAAGCCATGGCGTTGATGTCCGCCATCGTCTCCCAACTTGTCGGTTCGATTTTGGTCGGCGTTTTCGGCGGGAGATGGATCGATGATCGATTTGGCACCGAGCCGATCTTTTTGATCGTCGGCCTTTTGCTCGGACTGGCGGCCGGCGTGTATGCCATGTTGCGCTTGATCCGCCAATATTTCTCTGAGGAGCAATAAAATGGGAAATCTTCAAGCGATGTTTTGGCGGCAAGTTCGATACATATTGTATTTGCTCGCCATCTATACGCTCGGCTTTGGATTTACGCCGTATAAAACCGTTTTTCTCAGCTTGATTCTCGGCACATCGATCAGCCTCCTCATGGTTTGGAACTTAACCTGGAAAATCGAAAAATTCGGACAAGCGGTGGCGGCGCGCAAAAAAGTGCGCACATTAGGCACCTTATCGCGTTTGGCGCTTGCCGCATTGGCTGCTGTCATTGTTCTGACGTATCCGCAATATTTTCATATCGTGCCAACCGTTTTGGGATTAATGACATCCTACATTGTCATTATAATAGATTTCTTCTTTCACAAATGGAAAAACGACAAGCTGCAGGCATGAAAGCGAGGTGAGAGAGGATGGAGCATAAAGCGCCGCTTGTCGAATTTTTAGGCCTTACGTTTAATTTATCTGATATGTTGATGATTACGATCACCTGTTTGATCGTTTTCATCATTGCTGTTGCGGCTACTCGCTCGCTTCAGCTGCGCCCGACGGGGATGCAAAACTTTATGGAGTGGGTCTTTGACTTTGTTAGAGGCATCATTAACAGCACGATGGATTGGCAAACGGGCGGCCGCTTTTTGACGCTGGGGGTCACGCTCATCATGTATGTGTTTGTGGCCAATATGCTTGGACTGCCGTTTTCCGTCCATGTCAACGGCGAACTTTGGTGGAAATCGCCGACCGCGGATGCGACCGTTACGTTGACGCTGGCGGTGATGGTCGTCGCCCTCACCCACTACTATGGGGTGAAAATGAAAGGGGCATCCGACTATTTGCGCGATTACACCCGTCCAGTCGCCTGGTTGTTCCCGCTTAAAATCATCGAAGAGTTTGCCAACACGCTGACGCTCGGTTTGCGTCTTTTCGGGAACATTTACGCCGGGGAAATTTTGCTTGGCTTGCTCGCCAGCCTTGGCACGCATTACGGTGTGCTTGGCGCTGTTGGCGCAGCCATTCCGATGATGGTGTGGCAAGCGTTCAGTATTTTTGTCGGAACGATTCAGGCGTTCATTTTTACGATGTTAACCATGGTTTATATGGCTCATAAGGTCAGTCATGACCATTGAGCATTCCTTATCATTTCATTAAGGACTTGAAACATTACTTTAACATGGTGAAGGAGGATCTATCAACATGAGTTTGGGTGTACTTGCAGCTGCGATTGCGGTAGGTTTGGGGGCGTTAGGCGCCGGCATCGGCAACGGGTTGATCGTCAGCCGTACCATTGAAGGGATTGCTCGTCAACCAGAATTGCGTCCGGTTTTGCAAACGACGATGTTCATCGGGGTTGCGTTGGTTGAGGCGCTTCCGATCATCGGTGTCGTCTTCTCGTTCATTTACTTAGGTCGATAAGAAATCGATATGGAAAGTGATGGCGAAGTTCGTGTCAACGACCACCTTCGCCATTCCTTTATGTGCGGTTTTGCGAGACCGCATCGGTGCGATAGCTGTCGAAAGGAGTGAAACGCGGTGTTGTGGAAGGCAAACGTATTGGTGCTCGGCGAAGCGGCGCATGGCATCAGCGGCGGCACGATTATTTACCAATTGCTGATGTTCATTATTTTGCTGGCCTTGCTGCGCAAATTCGCTTGGCAGCCGTTAATGAATATCATGAAACAACGTGAAGAACATATCGCGAACGAAATCGACCAGGCGGAAAAACGCCGTCAAGAAGCAGAAAAACTTCTTGAAGAACAGCGCGAACTGATGAAGCAGTCGCGCCAAGAAGCGCAAGCGCTCATTGAAAACGCGCGCAAGCTGGCTGAAGAGCAGAAAGAACAAATTGTCGCCTCGGCCCGTGCGGAAGCGGAACGGGTGAAAGAAGCGGCGAAAAAAGAAATCGAGCGTGAAAAAGAACAGGCGATGGCCGCGCTCCGCGAACAAGTGGCCTCGTTGTCTGTCTTGATCGCCTCAAAAGTGATTGAAAAAGAGCTGACCGAGCAAGATCAACGCAAGCTGATCGAAGCGTACATCAAAGACGTTCAAGAGGCAGGAGGAGCGCGATGAACCAAGAAGTGATCGCCAAACGGTACGCGTCCGCTTTGTTCCAAATCGCGCTCGAACAAGGACAGCTTGATCGAATCGAAGAAGATGTTCGCGCCGTGCGCCAGGCGTTGGCGGAAAACGGCGAGTTTTTATCGCTTCTTTCGTATCCGAAACTTTCCTTGGATCAGAAAAAAGCGCTCATCCGCGAAGCGTTCGCCGGTGTGTCCACCCCGGTGCAAAACACGCTTCTCCTTCTTCTGGAGCGCCATCGCTTCGGCCTTGTGCCCGAGCTGGCGGAACAGTTTCTCGCCCTAGTCGACGATGCGCGTGGCATCGCCAAGGCGGTCGCCTATTCGGCGCGGCCGTTGACGGACGAAGAACTGCGGGCGCTTTCCGACGTCTTTGCCCAAAAAGTCGGCAAACAGACGCTTGAGATTGAAAATATCATTGATCCGGAACTCATCGGCGGCGTGAAGCTGCGCATCGGCAACCGCATTTACGACGGCAGCGTCAGCGGGCAGCTTGAACGGATTCGGCGGCAGCTGATCGGCTAACATTTGAAGACAGGGGTGAAAGGCATGAGCATTCGAGCGGAAGAAATCAGCGCGCTCATTAAGCAGCAGATTGAAAACTATGAATCGCAAATCCAAGTGAGCGACGTCGGCACCGTCATCCAAGTCGGCGACGGGATCGCGCGCGCTCATGGGCTCGATAACGTCATGTCCGGCGAGCTCGTCGAGTTTGCCAACGGCGTGATGGGCATGGCGTTGAACTTGGAAGAAAACAACGTCGGTATCGTTATTTTAGGACCGTACACCGGCATTAAAGAAGGGGACGAAGTGCGCCGTACGGGCCGGATCATGGAAGTGCCCGTTGGGGAAGCGCTCATCGGCCGCGTCGTCAACCCACTCGGTCAGCCTGTTGACGGATTAGGGCCGGTGGAAACGACGGAAACGCGCCCGATCGAGAGCCCGGCGCCGGGCGTTATGGACCGGAGATCGGTGCATGAGCCGCTGCAAACCGGGATTAAAGCGATCGACGCGCTCGTGCCGATCGGCCGCGGCCAGCGCGAACTCATCATCGGCGACCGGCAAACGGGGAAAACGTCCGTCGCCATTGACACGATCATCAACCAAAAAGACCAAAACATGATTTGTATTTATGTCGCCATCGGGCAAAAAGAATCGACGGTCCGTACCGTTGTCGAAACGCTCCGCAAACACGGCGCGCTCGACTATACGATCGTCGTCACCGCTTCGGCGTCGCAGCCGGCTCCGCTTTTGTTCTTGGCGCCGTATGCCGGTGTGGCGATGGGCGAGTATTTCATGTATAAAGGCCAACACGTGTTAGTGGTCTATGACGATTTATCGAAACAAGCCGCGGCATACCGTGAATTGTCGCTCTTGCTTCGCCGTCCGCCGGGCCGTGAAGCGTATCCGGGGGATATTTTCTACTTGCACTCCCGCCTGCTTGAGCGCGCAGCGAAATTGAGCGATGCCAAAGGCGGCGGTTCCTTGACCGCGCTTCCGTTCGTCGAAACGCAAGCGGGCGATATTTCCGCGTACATTCCGACGAACGTCATCTCGATTACGGACGGGCAAATTTTCTTGCAATCGGACTTGTTCTTCTCCGGCGTCCGCCCAGCGATCAACGCAGGGTTGTCCGTTTCGCGCGTCGGTGGGGCAGCGCAAATCAAAGCGATGAAAAAAGTAGCCGGGACGCTCCGTTTGGACTTGGCCGCTTACCGTGAGCTGGAGGCGTTCGCCCAATTCGGCTCCGACCTCGACAAGGCGACGCAAGCGAAGCTCGCCCGCGGGGCGCGCACGGTCGAAGTGCTGAAGCAAGATTTGCATCAGCCGATTCCGGTCGAAAAACAAGTGTTGATCATCTATGCATTGACGCGCGGCTTTTTGGACGACATTCCGGTTGAAGATGTGCGCCGTTTCGAGAAAGAGTTTTACTTGTGGCTCGACCAAAACGGCCAACACTTGCTTGAGCACATCCGCACGACGAAAGATCTTCCGAACGAAGACGATCTCAATAAAGCGATCGAAGCGTTCAAGAAAACGTTTGTCGTTTCACAATAAGGCCGGCGGGGGCATATCGCCCCCTCACGCCTGTTAGAACCCGTGCAGCAAAAAGGTGGTGAAACCTTTGGCATCGTTACGCGATATTAAAACGCGCATCAATGCGACGAAGAAGACAAGCCAAATTACAAAAGCGATGGAAATGGTCTCGACGTCGAAGCTGAACCGAGCGGAGCAAAACGCGAAATCGTTCGTTCCATATATGGAGAAAATTCAAGAAGTCGTGGCCAATGTGGCGCTTGGCGCCGGGGGGGCTTCGCATCCGATGCTCGTTTCGCGCCCGGTGAAAAAAACCGGGTATCTCGTGATCACGTCGGATCGCGGTCTGGCTGGCGCGTACAACAGCAACGTGCTGCGCCTCGTGTACCAAACGATCCAAAAACGCCATGCTTCTCCGGACGAATATGCGATCATCGTCATCGGCCGCGTCGGGTTGAGCTTTTTCCGCAAGCGGAACATGCCGGTCATTCTCGACATCACCCGCTTGCCGGACCAGCCGTCGTTTGCCGATATTAAAGAAATCGCCCGCAAAACGGTTGGGTTATTCGCCGACGGTACGTTTGACGAGCTGTATATGTATTACAACCATTACGTGAGCGCGATCCAGCAAGAGGTGACGGAACGGAAGCTTCTGCCGCTCACTGACTTGGCGGAGAATAAGCAGCGCACGGTGTACGAATTTGAACCGTCGCAAGAAGAAATTTTGGACGTCTTATTGCCGCAGTATGCGGAAAGCCTCATTTACGGCGCATTGCTCGATGCAAAAGCAAGCGAACACGCCGCCCGCATGACGGCGATGAAGAACGCAACGGACAATGCGAACGAGCTCATTCGCACATTGACGCTTTCCTACAACCGCGCTCGGCAAGCGGCGATTACGCAAGAAATTACGGAAATTGTCGCCGGAGCAAACGCCTTGCAATAGGGGACTAGCAAGTTAGGAGGGAAAACGATGACAAGAGGACGCGTTATCCAAGTCATGGGTCCGGTTGTAGACGTCAAGTTTGAGAACGGCCACTTGCCGGCGATCTACAACGCCCTGAAAATTCAACATAAAGCGCGCAACGAAAACGAAGTCGACATCGACTTGACATTGGAAGTCGCCTTGCACCTTGGCGATGATACAGTACGGACGATCGCGATGGCGTCCACAGACGGCCTCATCCGCGGCATGGAAGTCATCGATACCGGTGCACCGATTTCGGTGCCGGTCGGCGAAGTCACGCTTGGCCGCGTGTTCAACGTCTTGGGCGAGCCGATCGACTTGGAAGGCGACATTCCGGCTGACGCCCGCCGCGACCCGATTCACCGTCCGGCGCCAAAATTCGAGGAATTGGCGACGGAAGTCGAAATTTTGGAAACGGGGATTAAAGTCGTTGACTTGCTTGCCCCGTATATTAAAGGCGGAAAAATCGGTTTGTTCGGCGGCGCTGGCGTAGGAAAAACGGTCTTGATTCAAGAGCTGATCCACAACATCGCCCAAGAGCACGGCGGGATTTCCGTCTTTGCTGGCGTCGGCGAACGGACACGCGAAGGAAACGACTTGTACCATGAGATGAAAGATTCCGGCGTCATCAGCAAAACGGCCATGGTGTTCGGACAAATGAATGAGCCGCCGGGGGCGCGGATGCGCGTCGCCTTGACCGGCTTGACGATGGCCGAATACTTCCGTGATGAACAAGGCCAAGACGTGTTGCTCTTTATCGATAACATCTTCCGTTTCACGCAGGCCGGTTCGGAAGTGTCGGCGCTGTTAGGCCGCATGCCGTCGGCCGTTGGTTACCAACCGACATTGGCGACGGAGATGGGTCAATTGCAAGAGCGGATCACGTCGACGGCGAAAGGATCGATCACCTCGATTCAAGCGATTTACGTCCCGGCCGACGACTATACGGACCCGGCTCCGGCCACGACGTTCTCGCACTTGGATGCGACGACGAACCTGGAGCGGAAGCTCGCGGAAATGGGGATTTATCCGGCCGTTGACCCGCTCGCTTCGACATCGCGTGCGTTGGCGCCGGAAATCGTCGGCGAGGAGCACTACCAAGTCGCCCGCAAAGTGCAGCAAACGCTGCAACGTTATAAAGAATTGCAAGACATCATCGCCATCTTGGGGATGGATGAACTGTCGGATGAAGACAAACTCGTCGTTCATCGCGCCCGCCGCATCCAGTTCTTCTTGTCGCAAAACTTCCACGTGGCGGAGCAGTTCACGGGCCAACCGGGCTCCTACGTGCCGGTGAAAGAAACAGTGCGCGGCTTTAAAGAAATTTTGGAAGGCAAATACGACCATCTTCCGGAAGATGCGTTCCGCTTAGTCGGCCGCATTGAAGAAGTCGTTGAAAAAGCGAAAGCGATGGGTGTCGAAGTGTGACCCGGGATAGGGGGATTGGACAATGAAAACGATCCACGTGAGCGTCGTTACTCCTGATGGCCCGGTGTACGAAGACGATGTTGAGATGGTAAGCGTCAAAGCGAAAAGCGGCGAGCTCGGCATTTTGCCGGGGCACATTCCGCTTGTCGCCCCGCTCGAGATCAGCGCGGCCCGGCTGAAAAAAGGCGGCAAAACGCAATACATTGCCGTCAGCGGCGGCTTTTTGGAAGTCCGCCCGGACAAAGTGACGATTTTGGCTCAAGCTGCTGAACGGGCGGAGGACATTGACGTCCTCCGCGCCAAAGCGGCGAAAGAGCGGGCGGAGCGCCGCCTGCAAAGCCAGCAGGATGACATCGACTTCAAGCGGGCTGAACTGGCGTTAAAACGCGCCATGAACCGTTTGAGTGTTGCGGAAATGAAGTAAAAAGCAGGGGAAAACTCCCCTGCTTTTTTTGATGAAAACGGAAGAATCGTCCGTCAAGGAGAGAGGCAAACGCTCTCTCTTTTTTCGTTCCTCGCATTCCGTCGCTTCAACAAAGATGAAGCGCTTACATGAATGGATACAGTGTTGACAGTGTTAACTTGAAGTTTTGCTGACACGGCTGGATATAAATGTTATAATGAAATCGAAGGAATTATTGAAAAATTTCATCATTAACACCATACGTATGTAGTAAACCGGAAGGGGGCGAGCTGGTTGAGCAACATCTATGCAAACAGTTATTTGATCATCTTCGTCTTCCTTTGCCTCGGTGTGTTGCTGCCGATCGGGGCGCTCACGGCCGGGCGGTGGCTGCGGCCGCACGTGCCGAGTGATGCAAAGGCGACAACGTATGAAAGCGGTAACAATCCCTTTCACGACTCGCGCGTTCAGTTCCAAGTTCGGTACTACCTATTTGCCTTGCTGTTTGTCATTTTCGATATCGAGACGGTGTTTTTGTACCCGTGGGCTGTTGTCTATGACCAACTCGGTTTGTTCGCGTTGGTGGAAATGATCATGTTCATCGTTTTGCTTGCCATTGGCCTTATCTATGCTTGGAAAAAGAAGGTGTTACGATGGATGTGAAATGGGAGGGTTTTTCTGGCGTCGAAATGGAAGAAGTGAAGCGAAACGTCTTTTTGACGACGTTGGAACAGTTGAAAGGATGGGCCCGAAGCAGTTCGCTTTGGCCGTTGACGTTCGGCCTTGCCTGTTGCGCTATCGAGATGATGGCGGTCGGCGGCGCCCATTACGACCTCGACCGGTTCGGTTCGTTTTTCCGCGCCTCGCCGCGGCAGGCGGACGTCATGATTGTCTCGGGCACGGTGACGAAAAAAATGGCGCCGCTCTTGCGCCGGTTGTATGACCAAATGCCCGAACCGAAATGGGTCATCGCCATGGGTTCGTGTGCGACAGCCGGCGGCCCGTACGTCAAATCGTACAGCGTCGTCAAAGGCGTCGACCAAATTGTCCCGGTGGACGTGTACATACCAGGCTGTCCGCCGAACCCGGCAGCGCTCATCTACGGTATTCATAAATTAAAAGAAAAAATCCGACTGGAAGCCAAAACGGGGAAGAAGGTGCTGTAACCGATGGATGAAGAAAAAGATTTGGCCCAGCGAAAAAAAGAAGCCGCTGAGCGGGCAAAACAGCTGGCGCGCGAACGGCTTGCGGCCAAGCAAGCAGCAGAACAGGCGAAGCAAGCCGCTGAAACCGGTGACGCCCGAAGCGATGATTTGAATCCTTCTTCGGATGTATCCGACGGCCCGGCAAATGAAGCGCCGGGCGGCGCGGCGCAGCCGCCATCGGCTGAAGACATCGCGTCAGCGAAAAAACGAGTTGCCGAAGAGGTGCGAGCCAAGGCCGCCGAGTTGCGGCGACAGCGCGAGGCGGCGGCGTCCGGGGACGACCTCGAGGCGGCGAAGCGGAAGGCGGCGGAGGAAGCGCGGGCGAAGGCGGCGGAATTGCGAAGACAGCGGGAGGCCGCTGCGTCTGGTGCGGCGACAGGGGACGACCTCGAGGCGGCGAAGCGGAAGGCGGCGGAGGAAGCGCGGGCGAAAGCGGCCGAACTGCGGCGACAACGCGAGGCGGCGGCGTCGGGAGCGGGGTCCGGGGACGACCTTGAGGCGGCGAAGAAGAAAGCGGCGGAAGAAGCGCGGGCGAGGGCGGCGGAACTGCGGAGACAGCGCGAGGCCGCTGCGTCTGGTGCGGCGACCGAAGGCGACCTCGAGGCGGCGAAGAAGAAAGCGGCGGAAGAAGCGCGGGCGAGGGCGGCGGAACTGCGGAGACAGCGCGAGGCGGCCGCGTCCGCAGGTGCGTCGGAAGAGGACCTCGAGTTAGCGAAGAAAAAGGCTGCCGCGGCGGCTAAGGCGAAGGCGGCGGCGCTGGCCAAACAGAAGGCCGCTGAAGCGGCGGGAAGCGATGACGAGCTGGCGAAGCAAAAAGCGAAAGCCGCCGCTGCAGCGAAAGCGCGGGCTGCTGCTATGGCGAAGCAGCAAGGCGATGCTGCCGACGATGAGGCGAAACAAAAGGCGATCGCGGCGGCGAAAGCGAAAGCGGCCGCGGCTGCCCGGGCGAAGGCCGCAGCCGCTGGGGAGGATGGCGGGGCGGCGAAGCCATCTGCTTCATCGCCGAACGATCCGCTGCTTGAGAAATATGTCCGCATCATTCATGAGCATCTCGGTTCGGACGTGCTCGAGGATGCATACATCAATCGGCTGGCGAAAGATGTGCCGACGCTTGTCGTGAAAAAAGAGGCGTACTACAAAGTCGCTGAGTTGTTAAAGGGCCATGAACAGCTGCAGTTTGATTATTTATCCGAGCTGCACGGCACCGATTTTCAAACGCATATGGAAGTGTACGTCCATTTGTATTCCTATCCAAACCGGCAGCCGGTGGCGCTGAAAGTCAAAATCGAGCGCGACAACCCGGAAGTCGATTCGCTCGTTCCGCTTTGGCCGGGGGCGAACTGGCCGGAGTGCGAAGCGTACGATTTGCTTGGCATCCGTTTCCGCGGCCACCCGAACTTAATCCGCATCTTCCTCGGCGAACAATGGGTCGGGCATCCGTTGCGCAAAGATTACGAGCCGTATGATGCGGAGGTGTAGATGATGCTGCGCACAGAAGAAATGATTTTAAACGTCGGCCCTCAACACCCGAGCACGCACGGGGTGTTCCGCCTCATTTTAAAAATTGACGGCGAGATCATTCAAGAAGCGACACCGGTCATCGGCTATTTGCATCGCGGAACGGAGAAAATTGCCGAAGGGCTGCAATATACGCAAATCATCCCGTACACCGACCGGATGGACTATTTATCAGCGATGACGAACAACTATGTGCTTTGCCATGCGGTCGAAACGATGATGGGCATTGAAGTGCCGGAGCGGGCCGAATATTTGCGCGTTCTCGCCATGGAGCTTGGGCGGATCGCCAGCCACCTTGTCTGGTGGGGGACGTACTTGCTTGACCTTGGCGCGACGAGCCCGTTTTTGTACGCGTTCCGCGAACGCGAAATGATTATTAATCTATTAAATGAGCTGTCTGGAGCGCGGTTGACGTTCAACTATATGCGCATCGGCGGGGTCAAATGGGATGCGCCGGACGGTTGGATTGACAAAGTGAAGCAGTTCGTTCCGTACATGCGGGAGAAACTTCACGGCTATCATGAGCTTGTCACCGGCAATGAAATTTTCCGCCAGCGCGTCACCGGCGTCGGGCGGTATACGAAAGAAGAGGCGATCAGCTATTCGCTGAGCGGCGTCAACTTGCGGTCGACCGGCGTCAAATGGGATTTGCGCAAAGATGAACCGTATTCGATCTATGACCACTTTGATTTTGACGTGCCGGTGCGCGAGGGCGGCGATTGCCTCGCCCGCTATGAATGCCGGATGGCGGAAATCGAACAGTCGCTCCGCATCATCGAGCAGGCGTGCGAGCAATTTCCGCCTGAGGGGCCGATCATGGGAAAAGTGCCCCGCATCATTAAAGCGCCGCCCGGCGAGACATTTGTCCGCATCGAAGCGCCGCGCGGCGAGATCGGCTGCTATATTGCGAGCGACGGCAAAAAAGAGCCGTACCGCCTCAAATTCCGGCGCCCATCGTTTTACAACTTGCAAATACTCCCGAAGCTGCTCAAAGGGGAAAACTTGGCCAATGTCATCGCCATTCTTGGGTCGATTGACATTGTGCTTGGGGAGGTCGACGGATGATGGAACAATGGCTTGAATCCACGCCTGGCTGGTCGAACATCGCCCTGTTTTTCGGGCTTGGGGCGCTGCTTTTGGCGGTTGTGCTCGCCTTTGTCACATACGGCATTTTGGCTGAACGGAAAGTGATGGGGTTTATGCAAGGGCGCATCGGCCCGAACCAAGTCGGCGGCCGCTTCGGACTGCTGCAAACCGTTGCCGATGTGTTGAAGCTGCTTTTGAAAGAGGATACGATCCCGAAAGCGGCCGACCGTCCGCTCTACGTGCTGGCGCCGATCATCGCCTTTGTGCCGTCGTTTATGGTGTTGGCGGTATTGCCGTTTACCGATGCGTTCCGGTTCGCCGATATTGGCGTCGGCCTTCTGTATTATATCGCTGTCTCCGGCTTGACGACCGTCGGCGTTGTCGCCGGCGGCTGGGCGTCAAACAACAAATACGCTCTGCTTGGCGGCATGCGGGCAGCCGCGCAAATGATTTCCTATGAGATTCCGCTCGTCATGTCAGCGCTTGGCGTCGTGCTTTTGGCTGGAAGCATGAATTTAGTCGACATCGTTGCGGCGCAAAAAGACGTCTGGTTCATTTTCGCCCAGCCGTTGGCGTTTTTGATTTTCCTCATTGCCGCGGTGGCCGAGTTGAACCGGACGCCGTTTGACTTGCCGGAGGCGGAGTCCGAGTTGGTCGCCGGCTTTCATGTCGAATATTCCGGATTCCGTTGGGCGTTCTTTATGCTCGCCGAGTATGTGTATTTGTTCGCCATGGCGGCGCTTGTGACGATTTTGTTTCTCGGCGGCTGGCATCCGGTCGCCTTTCTCGGCTGGATTCCTGGCGCGGTCTGGTTTGCGCTGAAGTTTTGTGCGGTTGTTTTCGTCCTCATTTGGTTTCGCGCCACATTTCCGCGCGTGCGCGCCGACCAGCTGATGGAGTTCGCCTGGAAAGTGCTGCTTCCGCTTTCGCTCGTCAACATTGTGCTGACGGCGGTCGTTAAAGCGTGGTTTTTCTAAAAAAGCCGGTGATTTAGTGAAAAGTCGCGAAAAACGGACTTTTCTCAAATTGGGAATTCCTGTAAAATCAACGCCTCTCTTTCAACCAAAAGCAACGGATTCGGCGAAATCGGTCGTTTTTCGCCAGTCCTCTAAAGAAACAAAGCAACTTGTCTTGCCAGGAAGGGGGCAGCCGCCCATGAGCATGGCCTCCTCCTTCGGGCAGAGGTCGTGTCGGAACGCCACTTTTCCCATGAGAGGGGTAGACGGATGATAGGGTTGATGAAAGGATTGGCGTATACGTTAAAAGAGTTGACGCGCGAAAAAGTGACGTACGATTACCCGCACGAACCGCTCCCGCTCCCGGATCGGTTTCGGGGCATCCAGAAATTTTATCCCGAAAAATGCATCGTGTGCAACCAGTGTGTCAACATTTGCCCGACCGAATGCATCCAGCTGACCGGGAAAAAACATCCCGATCCGACGAAAAAAGGGAAAGTGATTGAGACGTACAACATCAACTTTGAAATTTGCATTTTATGTGATTTGTGCACGGAAGTATGCCCAACGGAAGCGATTGTCATGACGAACAACTTTGAGCTCGCGGAATACAGCCGCGACGCTCTGTATAAAGATTTGGCCTGGCTTGATGAAAACGATACGAACATAAGAAGGGAGAATAAGCCGTGAGCGGAACGGACATCGCCTTTTTCTTGCTCGCCCTCGCGGCGATTGCCGGGGGAGTGACGATGCTCCAGCTGACGAACGTCGTCCATATGGTCATCGCCCTCGTCATGACATTTTTGGGCATTGCCGGGCTGTACGTGCTGTTGTCCGCCGAATTTGTCGCTGTTGTGCAAGTGCTCATCTATTCCGGAGCCATCACGATCATCATGCTGTTTGCGATCATGCTGACGCGCCATCACACAGACGAAAGGGAGCGCCAAACCACCGGCGGCGTCTGGCATAAAGCGGTTGCCGCCCTCTCCGTCATCGCCTTCGGCCTTGCCGTCTACTTCGGCATCCGCCAGCTCGACTTCGGCGTTGACGGCAGCGCGCTGGCGGGCGACAACGCTAAGGCGATCGGCAAGTTGCTTTACTCGTATTATACGATTCCGTTTGAAATCGTGTCTGTCATTTTGCTTGTCGCCTTAATTGGCGCGATCGTGTTGGCGAAAAAAGACGGCAAGGGGGCGGAAGACGAATGACATTATCGGCCTATTTAGCGTTGGCGCTGATCTTGTTTTGCATCGGGCTGTACGGGGCGCTCACGAAGAGGAATACGGTCATTGTGCTCATCTGCATTGAGCTGATGTTAAATGCGGTTAACATGAATTTCGTCGCGTTTGCCAAATACGGCGCCCATCCCAGCGTTCACGGGCATGTGTTCGCGCTGTTTGCGATCGCCGTGGCGGCGGCGGAAGCAGCCGTCGGCTTAGCTGCGCTCATCGCTTTTTACCGCAGCCGGAAGACGGTTCAAGTCGATGAAGCCAATTCGTTGAAACATTAGAGAAGGGGATGGGAACGATGATGAACCTAGCTTGGGTCGTGCCGCTGTTCCCGCTTGGTTCGTTCATTCTGTTGCTGCTGTTCGGACGGAGATGGAAACAGGCAAGCGCCTATGTCGGCATCGCCGCGGCGTTCTTGTCGCTGCTTTTGGCGCTCGCGGTGCTTGTGGACCGCCTCGGCGGGTCGACGTATGAGGCAAACTGGACATGGATGACGATAGGCGGCGTGACGTTGACGGTCGGGATTTCCGCCACCGCCCTAAACGCTTGGATGCTCGTCGTCGTCGCACTCGTCAGCTGGCTCGTCCATGTGTATTCGCAAGGGTACATGGCTGGCGATGAACGGTTTTCCACCTTTTACGCGTATTTGGGCCTGTTTACGTTTGCGATGCTCGGTCTTGTGCTGTCGCCGAATTTGCTGCAGGCGTACATCTTTTGGGAGCTCGTCGGGCTTGGATCGTTTTTGCTGATCGGTTTTTACTTCTATAAGGAAGAAGCAAAAGCGGCGGCGAAAAAAGCGTTCATCATGACGCGCATCGGCGACGTTGGCTTTTTCATCGGCATGATGTTGCTCTTTTGGCAAACGCACAGCTTTGATTACGACGACATTTTCCGCGCTGTCGGCGACGGGACGCTGTCGCCGGGGATGACGACGCTCGCGGCGATCTTGATTTTCATCGGCGCCATCGGCAAATCGGGGCAATTTCCGCTCCATACATGGCTTCCAGACGCGATGGAAGGCCCGACGCCGGTGTCGGCGCTCATCCACGCTGCGACGATGGTGGCGGCCGGTGTGTACCTTGTGGCGGCATTGTTTCCGCTGTATGAGGCAAGCCATGCAGCCATGATGACTGTGGCGACGATCGGCGGGGTGACGGCGATTTTCGCCGCGACGATCGGCTTGGTGCAGACGGACATTAAGCGCGTCCTCGCGTATTCGACGATCAGCCAGCTCGGTTATATGATGTTGGCGCTTGGCGCCGGCAGCTATGTCGCGGCCATCTTCCATTTGACGACGCATGCGTTCTTTAAAGCGCTCCTCTTTTTGGCCGCCGGGAGCGTCATTCATGCCGTCCGTACGCAAAACATCGAGGAAATGGGCGGGCTTTGGCGGCGGCTGCCATGGACCGCGCCGCTATTCCTCATTGGGGCGCTGTCGATCAGCGGGGTTCCGCTATTCGCCGGCTTTTTCAGCAAGGACGAAATTTTGGCCGCCGCCTGGACGAACGGGCCGCGCCTCCTCTTTTGGCTCGCGGTCGCTGCCGCGCTGTTGACGTCGTTTTATATGTTCCGGCTCTTTTTCCTCGTCTTTGCCGGCAAAGCGCGGCATCATGAGGATGCTCATGAAGCGCCAGCCTCGATGGTGGCGCCAATGCTTGTGCTCGGCGTGCTGTCGATTGCATCCGGATACATGCAAACGCCATGGTTTGGCTCGTTCCTTGGCGAATGGTTGACGGATGGAGCGTATCGTCATGAAGCGGCGCCGGGATGGATCGCTGTTTTGGCGACGATCGTGTCGTTTGCAGGGATTTTTCTCGCTTGGCTGATGTACGGGGCGCAGAAAATGCCGCGCGATTGGCTGTCCGCGCGTGTTCCGTATGTTGATGAGCTGCTGCGCCGTCATTACTACATCGATGACATTTACCGTTTGACGGTCGTGTCGCTTGTGTCATGGATCAGCCGCCTGTTGACGTATGTCGACCGCTTCCTTGTTGAAGGGCTCGCCCGGCTTGCCGCCGGCATTGTCGGCGCGGCCGCCTCGGCTGGGTCGCGCGGGCAAAACGGGCAGGCGCAGACGTATGGGGCGGTGACGGTGGCCGGATTGGCGATTTTGGTCGTCATTTTCGCCTTAACAGGGGGGTACTGGCTATGATGTTTTTATCGCTGCTCGTCTTTTCGCCGCTGTTAGGCATCGTGTTGCTGATGTTTGTCCGCAAAACGGATGAACGAATGATTCAATGGCTCGGAACGGCTGCCACCGTACCGCCGCTCATTTTGGCGTTGTTTGCTTTCATTCAGTCCGGGCGCGGGTTTCGCCTCGAGCGGCTCGACGAAGCGCGGGACTGGGTGCGGCTTACTGACCTGCCATTTTTGACGGACGCGGCGTATGTGATCCGCTATGAGCTCGGCATCGATGGGCTGTCGCTTGTCTTTATCGTTCTGACCGCGGTGTTGGCGACGTTGGCCGCTTTGGCGTCGATGTTTGTCAAAACGGAGAAAAAAGGGTATTTTCTCTGGCTGCTGGCGCTTGAGATTGGCATGCTCGGCGTATTTTCCGCCGCCAATTTCGTTTGGTTTTTCCTCTTCTTAGAAGTGACGTTGGTCGCTATGTTTTTGCTTGTCGGCAAGTGGGGCGGGTTTGAGCGCGAGCGGGCGGCGTACAGCTACTTGTTGTACAACGGGCTCGGCTCGGCTTTGTTGCTTGTTGTGATCGCGGTGCTGCTTGCCCGAACTGGAACAGCGAACTTTGCCTTGCTTCATGAAATGTTACATAATCCAGCGGCGGAAGGGCAACTGATTGCGCCGTTGACGGAGGAAGGGAGTCGCTGGCTGCTCGGCGGGCTGTTGTTGGCATTTGCCGTCAAGCTGCCGGCTGTTCCGTTCCACCGCTGGCTCATCCGCGTCCACGTCGAAGCGCCGCCGCCGGTGGTGATGCTTCATGCCGGGGTGTTGCTGAAAATCGCAGCGTATGGGATGATTCGCTTCGGGGTCGGCTTGTTTCCGGATGAGTTCCGCTCGTTTGCCGGCGTTCTCGCTCTATTTGGCGTCATCAACGTGCTGTACGGCGCGCTGTTGGCGCTTCGCCAGCGCGAATTGAAGCGCGTGCTCGCCTACTCAAGCGTGTCGCATATGGGGGTTGTGCTCATCGGACTCGGTGCGTTGAATGAGGCCGGCATTCAAGGAGCGGTCTTTCAATCGGTGGCTCACGGACTCATCTCGGCCTTGTCGTTTTTGCTTGTCGGCGTGCTCGCTCATCGAATGGGAACAACGGACATCAACCGGCTTGGTGGACTGACGAAAGCGATGCCGCTCTTTTCCGGGTATTTGCTCACAGCGGCGCTCGCCTTGCTCGGTCTGCCGGGGCTGGCGGGATTTGTCGGTGAATTCACGTCGTTTCTCGGGCTGTTTCAAACGAAGCCGGCCCTTGCCGCCGTGGGTGCGCTTGGATTGATCTTCGCCGCTGTCTATTCGCTGAAAGCCGTCCTTGATATCACGTTCGGCCGCCCCCGCGACCGGCGGGAAGCGGTCATGGGCTGGCGTGAGCCGCAAGCATCTGCGGCAAGCCTAGGTGA
This sequence comes from [Bacillus] caldolyticus, assembly GCF_003595605.1. Taxonomy (NCBI): domain Bacteria; kingdom Bacillati; phylum Bacillota; class Bacilli; order Caryophanales; family Anoxybacillaceae; genus Geobacillus; species [Bacillus] caldolyticus. The sequence goes on from NZ_CP025074.1 coordinate 2,175,149, forward strand.
ACCGCAAGGGGGCGTCGTTGACTTGCAAGGAAAAGAAGCTGTGCCGGCGTTCATCCTCGTCGCGTTGATCGTGGCCGTCGGCGTCTATCCACAGCTATTGGCCGCGCCGCTTACGGCCGTCGTCAAGACGATGATGAACGGGCTAGGGGGTTGATCACATGAACGATGTATGGCAATCCGATTGGAGCATGATGGCGCCCGAATGGATCGTCCTCGCGGCCGCCATAGCGCTGTTGGTGATGGACTTGGCGCTGCCGAGTGATCGAAGCCGCCGGCCGCTTGCTTGGGGCGCCGCGGCGGCGGCGGCGCTCGCCATGATCGCGACAGCGGCGATGATCCCGGCCGGGTCGGCATCGATTTTGCATGATACGTTCCGGCTCGATGCGTTCGCCAAAGCGTTCAAGTTCATTTTGCTGGCTGGCGGAGCGCTCGCTCTACTTTTAGTGGCCGAATGGGCGCCGAAAGAAGGCAGTCCGCACCGCGGCGAATTTGTCTATATGATGTTGTTTGCGCTGCTTGGGGCGATGATGATGGCGTCTAGCGGCGATTTGCTTACATTATTTGTCAGCCTTGAGCTGCTTTCGGTGTCGTCCTACATTTTGGCCGGTTTGCGCAAAACGGCGCCGGCATCGAACGAGGCGGCGCTCAAATACGTCATTAACGGCGGCATCGCCACCGCCATCATGCTGTTTGGCATGAGTTATGTGTTCGGCTTGACCGGAACGACGAATCTCGGCGGCATCGCGCGCCGCTTGCAGGAGATGAACGAGCCGTACATGCTTGCTTTGGCGTTTCTGCTTTTGCTCATCGGCGTTTCGTTTAAGCTGGCGACTGTTCCGTTTCATATGTGGGCGCCGGACGTGTACGAAGGAGCGCCCGTTCCAGCGACCGCGTTTTTTGCCGTCGTGTCGAAAACGGCCGGCTTTGCCCTTCTTCTCCGTTTGCTGGTGACGATCTTTGCCGCGGCGCCGTCTGAAGGGCGTGACCCATCATCGCTTCTTTTGTCGATGCAGCCGATCATCACCGTGTTAGCTGGATTGACGATGATCATCGGCAGCGTCGTGGCGCTTCGGCAGCGGAGTTTAAAGCGGCTGCTCGCCTACTCAGGCATCGCCCACGCCGGCTACTTGCTCGCGGGGTTTGCCGCGATGTCATGGGCGATGATCGATTCGCTCTGGATGTATTTGCTCGTCTATACGTTGATGAACATCGGGGCGTTTGCCATTATTGCCCATATTGTCAATGAAACCGGATCCGATGATTTGGATGGGCTCGCCGGCTTATATCGGCACCGCCCATTTCTGGCTGCGGCGCTCGGGCTGTTTTTGCTCTCGCTCGCCGGCATCCCAGGAACAGCTGGCTTTATCGCCAAGCTGCATATTTTCATCGGCCTTGTCGTCACAGAGCCGGGCCATTATGTGCTCGCCGCCGTGATGGCGATCACGACCGTCATCTCGTACGTGTATTATTTCAATTTGATCGTCCAGCTCTTTTTCCGCCCGACGTTCACCGCGCCGCTTGGCCGGCTGCCGGCCGGGCTGTCGACCGCCGTCGTTCTTTGCGCGCTTGGAACGTTGGCGATCGGCTGGGCGCCGGGGCTTGCTTACGATATGCTTGCCCAGTTTGGGCATTTTGGCGATTTTTTGCCGTAACGGTAGAATAAAGGGAGAGGGAGAATGCCTCTCCTCTTTTTTTGCGCCGCCGGCTTCGTTTGGAAAGGAGGGGATGCGCTGCGTGCTTTGCGCAGGAAAGCTCCATCGAGCCATGTTTGCTTTCCACCTAGCATGAAAGTTTCAAGGCCTGCGCATTTTCATAGAAAGAGGGGAATGCTCATCCCGCTGGCTTTGTTTCGGGACGAGGAGCACCTTGGATGTGCGGCCGGTGCTGTTTCGGGGGAGAAGAGCTTGTCATGCGACGCTTAATCTGTTTTCGAAACGCATGAAGTGCTTTGGCTGCGCGCCGCGTTCCGAAAAAGAGGAAATGCTTCGTATGCGCCGTTTCACATATGCTTGAGAAAGAGGTGAAACTTGATGATGCCGGTCATCGGCCAACAAGCGTTGATTTCGATTATCGTTCATTTGGCGTTTCTAGCGGTGACGTGGTGGACGCTGCAGGCGGTGCGGCTCGAGGTGCTGCTTCGGCCGAACCGCGTCGTCCAAGGGCGGCTGCTGTACATTTTATTGACGATTGCCATCGGCTCGACGGTGGCGAACTTTTTCCTTGACTATTGGGCTTGGTCAACCGATTTGCCGTATTTGTTCCGCGAATAGGAGGCCCGGGGCGCCGTGGTGCTTCGGCTCCCCCTCCAACTGCCCGCTTGCCCCGCCCTCTGTCCGGCCGATCCGTTCTTGCCGCCGCCTCTTTGCTCCCCGTCCCGTCCCCTTCTTCCATGGATTCTCGGCTGTTTGCCCTCCGCTTTGATGTTTATTTATGAAAGCGATTTCAAAAATCGCCGGTTGTCGATTTTTTTGACGTATGTTCCCTTGCCCGGTGGCAACAATAACAAGTAAGGAGAGGAAGGGAACGAAGATGGGAAAAAATCCAATCTGTTGGCTGATGGCGCTGGCCGCCGCGGTCTTGTTGTTGGCCGCAGGGCAATACCGGACGGAAGGCGCGCGGGGGAACGAATGGTCCGAACCGTTGGAAATGATGGCGCACACATTGGCGCAACACGGTGCCTCGCTCGGCCGCTGGGTCGTGTACACAAGAGAGTATGCCCACGATATTCAAAATGATGCGGACTTTTTCAAAAAAATGGCGGAGTTCAAACAAACATACCGCTCCTTCCGCTGGACGTTCCACCAAACTAGCCATTGGCAAAAAGTGATCGGCACGAATGAACATTCCTTTTTTCGTGAACAAATCCAGCTCGTGATGACCGTCACAAATGGAACGCCGCAAACGTATATCCTCTATGAAGCGACCGGCCCAACGTGGAGCCAAGCTGGGTGGAAAGAAGCAGCACAGCACATTCAAAAAACGACGAACGGACTATTTGTGAATCACTCTACATTTTTCGCTTGTATTGAAGGCGAGTTCAGTGGTAATATGGAAGGTGGTTTGTTCGATCAAGCTTCTCAATTGCTTCGCGATTTTCAAGCGACGCCTGTCGAGTGGCTGCGGGAAGAGTCACTCGTTTCCCTGTCTGCATATACTGGGCAGTGGAAGAACGTTCTCCCGGCCGCCAATCATCAGCCGATCAACCTGCAACTCGCCTTGAGAGAAAGATTGGGCGGCAAGACGCGCGTCGTTGCTGGAACCCCAATCATTACCATTGAATACTAATATAGAGAAATTGGACGCGGAGGGGAATACCTTGGAAAAGATCATCGTCCGTGGCGGAAACCGGTTGAGCGGCACCGTCAAAGTGGAAGGCGCAAAAAATGCCGTTTTGCCTGTCATCGCTGCCACTTTATTGGCTACGAAAGGAACAAGTACGATTCATGATGTGCCTGCTCTTTCCGATGTATATACAATCAGTGAAGTGCTCCGCTATTTAGGCGCCGATGTGCACATTGCCGACGAGACGGTTACCGTCGATGCCACCGGTCCGTTGACGGTGGAAGCGCCGTTTGAATATGTGCGAAAAATGCGCGCGTCGGTGCTTGTCATGGGGCCGCTGTTGGCGCGCAACGGCCGAGCCCGCGTGGCGCTGCCGGGCGGCTGTGCCATTGGCTCGCGCCCGATCGATCAACATTTAAAAGGATTTGAAGCGATGGGCGCGTCTGTGAAAGTCGGCAATGGCTTTATCGATGCGGAAGTGAACGGACGGCTCCGCGGCGCCAAAATTTATTTGGACTTTCCAAGCGTCGGGGCGACGGAAAACATTATGATGGCCGCCGTGCTCGCGGAGGGCACGACTGTGATCGAAAACTGTGCGAAAGAGCCGGAAATCGTCGATTTGGCGAACTTTTTGAACGCGATGGGCGCCAAAGTGCGCGGCGCCGGCACCGGAACGATTCGAATCGAGGGAGTTGACGAGCTCGTCGGCACAACGCATACGGTCATTCCGGACCGCATCGAAGCCGGCACGTTTATGGTGGCGGCGGCAATCACCGGCGGCAATGTCCTCGTGCAAGGAGCCGTTCCGGAACATTTAGGCTCGCTGATCGCCAAACTCGAAGAAATGGGCGTGACCGTCATTGAAGAGGAAAGCGGCTTGCGTGTCATCGGTCCGGAAAAGCTGAAAGCCGTCGACATTAAAACGATGCCATATCCGGGCTTTCCGACCGACATGCAGTCGCAAATGATGGCTCTCTTGTTGAAAGCGGAAGGCACGAGCATGATCACCGAGACGGTGTTTGAAAATCGCTTTATGCATGTGGAGGAATTCCGGCGCATGAACGCCGATATTAAAATTGAAGGGCGTTCCGTCATTATCAATGGCCCGTGCCAGCTGCAAGGCGCCGAAGTGGCGGCCACCGATTTGCGCGCAGCGGCGGCGTTGATTTTGGCTGGACTCGCGGCGGACGGCTACACGCGCGTGACCGAGCTTCGTCATCTCGACCGCGGGTATGTCCGCTTCCACGAAAAGTTGGCTGCGCTTGGGGCCGACATTGAACGCGTCCGCGAAGAAACAGAACAATTCGACCAAATTCAAACGATCCAATGGAACGGATAAAGAGCGAAAAACGACCGTGAACTGCCTTCGAGCAGGGAATGGTCGTTTTTTCTTGGAACACGGGCGACCGTCGAAGGACGGTAAAAAACAACCGTTCGTTCCTAACGGTCTGTTTTGAAGCTCAGAGAAAGACCGTCTGTATGAAATTTCTCCATAAGCTTGATCGCATCGCGCGAAGCAAGTCGCGACGGTGGTGAAACATGTGCTTTCGAGAACCCCCTTGTTCCATCGCCCCTATTCAGTCACCGACTTTTTTCAACGGCTTCATGTTTAGCAGGCTGGCGATTTAAGGGGAAATGCTGTTCTCCAACAGTGTTTCTCAAATGGAAAAACCTTGCAACACCATAGCGTCATTCCTTGCGATTTCTCACAAACTGAGCGAATCCGTTGTTTTTCACCAGCCTTTTAGGCGGAGTGCGAAACGCGCTCATGAAGGTTTTGGCTGGAAAGAAAACTGTCATATATACTTGTCCGAGCCCATAACTATAGTAACGAACCGAAGCCAACGCAGGCATTCATTCGCGATGTCCGCTTGTGCTTGGAAAATGCATATTGGGGGCTCGGCTATGGTGAAACGACTGAAACCGGTGATGGCGCTCGCTCTCTCGCTGTTTGTCGCCATCCTCGTCATTCCGACGGCGCTCGTTCTTCCATTTTATGACGGGAAGGTGGCCAAATTGGCCGAACAACTGCACAAGCAAGAACAAGTCCAACGGTCGCAGGCAGCCGAAGGGCCGTCCATCGACGTGGCGGTCTATCGAAGCAAAGAACAACGCGTCGAACATATTCCCCTCGAGCAATACGTCATCGGCGTCGTTGCGGCGGAAATGCCGGCCGAATTTGAACTCGAGGCATTAAAGGCGCAAGCGTTGACGGCAAGAACGTACATCGTGAAGCAATTGCTCGCCAACCAGCCGTTTCGCCTGCCAAAAGGAGCGAATGTGACCGACACGGTGGCTCATCAAGTCTATTACAGCGATGACGAACTGCGAAAACTATGGGGCAGCGACTACGATTGGAAAATGAAAAAAGTGACAAAAGCGGTGATGGACACGCAAGGGCAAATTTTGACATACAACAATGAGCCGATCGAGGCGCTGTTTTTTTCGACAAGCAACGGCTATACGGAAAATTCGGAAGCCTATTGGCAAAGCGATTTTCCGTATTTAAAAAGTGTCGCCAGCCCATGGGACAAACAATCCCCGAAGTTTTACCAGCGAAAAACGATGCCAGTGGCGGAATTCGAGCGAAGACTGGGGGTCGAACTGCCCGCTGACGGCTCAGTCGGCGTCATTGTATCGCGCACTCCCGGCCGCCGCGTCGGCGAAGTGAAGATTGGCGGCAAGACGTTTACGGGCCGCGATGTGCGCGAACGGCTCGGATTGCCGTCGAGTGATTTCACCTGGGTGCGCAACGGAGATGACATCATCATTACGACAAAAGGCTACGGCCATGGCGTCGGCATGAGCCAATACGGAGCCAACTTTATGGCCAAAGAAGGGAAAACGTACGCTGACATCGTCAAATATTATTACCGCGGCGTTCATATTTCGTCGGCGACGGCGTTTTTAAACAAATTGACCGCGAAAAATGGATGAACCGGGGTTCTGCCGCCCCGGTTTTCTGTCAAATGTTCGGGGCAAACGGCAGGGAGACGCCCCTCGCCATGCGCCCCTCATTTTTTTGCATAAAATCTAGTCGAATGTCAAAAAATAAGTGAAAAAATTATTTTCTATGTGTATATCTTTTCCTCTTTCTGTTCAAAATGGTTGCTGAGGTGATGAACATGAGAGAGGAACAAAAACAATCGTCGCTGAAGCGTCTGTTCCGCAAACGTTGGGTATTTCCGGCGATCTATTTATCGTCTGCCGCATTAATCGTCGCTGGTGCGCTTTGGTTCCAATTGGGCAAAGAGGAGAATACGGGCAGAGACAACGTGGCGAAAAACGGCACCGCCCAGCAAGAAAATCCGGCTGTTCCGGTCAATGAAACGGTCGAAACGATTGCGATGCCGGTGCTTGATCCAAATGCGGTGCAAGTGAAAACGCCATTCTACGATGACAAAGCATCGGAAGCAGAACAGGAAGCAGCCCTCGTCTTTTATGATCATACGTACCACCCGAACCAAGGCATCGATCTTGTGCGCCAAGACGGCAAAACGTTTGATGTCACCGCTTCCTTAAGCGGCACGGTGACGAAAGCGGAAAAAGACCCGATTTTGGGATATGTTGTCGAAATCAATCATGAACAAGGGGTCACGACCGTCTATCAATCGCTCGCTGATGTGAAAGTCGAAGCCGGCGACACGGTGAAACAAGGTGAAGTGATCGGCAAGGCAGGGCAAAGCGAATTCAACAAAGAAGCCGGCATCCACGTCCACTTTGAAATTCGCAAAGACGGCCGGGCGGTCAACCCGATCGATTATGTCGACAAACCGTTGACGGCTTTGACTGACAAAGCGGAAGACAAAACGGGAACCGATCGCGCCGCCACGAGCAAAGAAAAAGAATTGATGCCAAGTGACGAAACAGCGCCGACAGACGAAAACCCAGCGAATGAACAACCATCGGCTGACGACCATTCGACGACGCCAAGCGACAACCATCAAGACGAAAACAACGACGCTTCATCCTACAAAACGCCAGACGCCTCGATCGGCATGGCAAGAGCGTAATCGACAAGGCGTCGAGCAAGAGGAAACGAAAAACGCGACGAAAAGGCCTGTCCGTTTGCCAAGACAAGCGGGCGGGTCTTTTTTCATCGTCGTTTCACGAGACTTTTGCACCGCAGGGGCTGCGGACGGGGATTGAAAAAGCTTTTAACCTCATGCTAGAGCCGTTATAATGATAGAAAAATGGATGCTAGGCGGGTGACAAGGCGATGAAACTAGATGACATCGACCGCAAAATTCTTGAACTGTTGATTGAAGATGGCCGCATGTCGTACGTCGACATCGGCAAAAAGCTGAACCTTTCGCGCGTCGCCGTCCGCGAGCGGGTCAATCAGCTCGTCAAGCACGGTGTGATTGAAAAGTTCACCGTTGTCATCAATTCAGAGAAATTCGGCAAGCAAGTTTCAGCGTTTTTCGAGGTCGACTGTGAACCAGCGTATTTGGTCGAAGTAGCGCAAAAGCTGGCCGAAAACCCGAATGTAGCGAGCTGCTACCAAATGACAGGCCCGAGCACACTCCATATGCATGTCCTCGTTGAAGATTTTGCCGCCCTTGAAAAATTCATCAATAACGAGTTGTACGCGTTGGAAGGCATTACGAGAGTTGAAAGCCATATTTTGCTTCGCCGCTTTAAGAGTCGGACGGGGTTGAAGTTGTAGCCGCCGCCTCTGGTAGGGCCGTGAAGCCCGGTAAAAAGCGTCCCGTAAAGGGGCGTTTTTTATTCATAATAAAAAATTCAATTTTTTTTGAGAATTATGTAGAAAAATGATTCGAATTCCTATATAATCATAAAAAACAAAATAAAAATTAACTTTGTTAAATATCAATTTAATTTTAATTAACAAATGCATATAAAATTCTCTTTTATATAAACAACAGAAAGGAGTGAATATGATGGCGGGGATGATTGTCAGAAGATTTTTTCAGCTTATCCTCCTATTGGTCGGTATCTCGTTCCTTGTCTTTACGAGCATGTATATCGCTCCGGGGGACCCAGCAACGATCATTGCTGGCCCGACCGCATCACAGTCAGACATCGAGGCCATCCGCGAAGATTTAGGGCTTAACGACCCATTCCTTGTCCAGTATGGCCGCTACATGAACGGGCTGTTTCATGGCGATCTCGGCTATTCGTACCAAACGAAGCAGCCAGTGTGGGAAGCGATCATGACGCGGTTTCCGAACACGCTTAAGCTAGCCATTGCCAGCATTATTGTGGCGGTAATCATTGGTGTCGTTGCCGGCATTATTTCTGCCATCCGGCAAAATTCATGGTTTGACGTCTCCAGCACCGTCTTTGCTTTGGCAGGCATTTCGATCCCGAACTTTTGGCTTGGCACCGTACTCATTTTAATTTTCGCGGTCAACTTGCAGTTGCTTCCAGTCGGCGGGCTGGATCAGCCGTTTTATACGGCAGAAGGGTTGAAGCAGCTGGTGCTGCCGGCCATTACGCTCGGGACCGGGTCAGCGGCGATGATTGCGAGAATGAGCCGTTCGTCGATGCTCGAGGTCATCCGAGCCGACTTTATTCGGACAGCACGGGCCAAAGGCTTAAGAGAGCGGACGGTCATTTGGGTGCATGCCTTGCGCAACGCCATGATTCCAGTCATTACTGTTATTGGCTTAAACTTTGGTTTTTTGCTCGGCGGCACGATCATCACCGAACAGGTTTTTGCCATTAACGGCGTTGGCCGCCTGATGGTGCAAGCCATTGCCGCCCGGGACTTCCCGATGGTGCAAGGCTCCGTCTTGCTTGTTGCTACGTTGTTTGTCTTAGTCAACCTGATTGTTGACATTATTTATACGTTTATCGACCCGCGTATTAGTTACGATTAAAAGAACGATAGAAAGGGGGAAAATCGATGGAAACCGGTGCAGCGGTGAATACAGGCCATGCCACAGCCGGCCTTGGACGCAAGAAAGAAAAAATGTACATCACCACGATCAAGCGGTTGTTGAAAAACAAGTTAGCAGTTGTGGGGCTTGTCATCATCGCTATTCAAGTACTCATGGCCATCTTCGCCCCGTGGCTCGCCACCCATGATCCGATAAAGCAAAATTTGTCAGCGGCTGAGCTTCCGGTTTTTTCTGATGGACATTGGCTTGGAACCGATAACTACGGGCGGGATATTTGGAGTCGCATCGTCTATGGCGCCCGCATTTCCCTCGTTGTCGGCATCGTTTCCGTCAGCTTAGGGCTGATCGGCGGGGTGGTGCTCGGCCTGTTAGCAGGGTATTACAGAAAACTCGACGGACTGATCATGCGGATTGTCGACTTGCTGTTTGCGTTTCCGGGAATTTTGCTTGCCATGCTTATCATAGCCATTTTAGGCACCGGCTTGATTAATGTGGCGATCGCTATCAGTATTTGGTCGATCCCGACATGCGCCCGCATCGTCCGCGGCAGCGTCTTGTCAGTAAAAAATCGCGAATATATTTTGGCGATGAAAGCGCTCGGGGCGAGCAACACCCGCATTATCATCAAGCATATTTTGCCAAACTGTTTGGCGCCGATCATTGTGTTTGCGACGATGCGCATGGCAACTGCCATTTTATCTGCTGCCTCGCTCAGCTATTTGGGGCTTGGCGCTCAGCCGCCGACGCCGGAGTGGGGGGCCATGATTGCCGCTGGCCAGGCGTTTATGTGGACGTCGCCGCACATGACGGTCGTTCCAGGCATCGCTATTATGCTCGTCGTTTTCGCCTTTAACGTCGTTGGCGACGGATTGCGCGATGCGCTGGATCCAAACATGGATATCAATCAATAAAAAACTTATATATAGTGTGGAGGGAAAGCCAGTGAAAAAGAAAACGTATTGGTCGTATGTTGTGCTTGCTTTTGTTCTTGCCGTTTCCGCGGCGTTGGCCGGATGCGGAGGCAAATCCGCTTCTAACAACGCCTCGTCCAGTTCGCAAGGGAAAGGAAACGTCGCCCAGGAATTGACGTATGCGACGACATCTGACGTCGTTGGCCTTTCGCCGATTTTAACGAACGATTCCGTCTCGTCTGCCGTTATCGAGCAAGTGTATGAAACGTTGTTCGTCCGTGATCCGGAGACGATGGAAATCAAGCCGCATTTGGCGGAATCGTATGAAACTCCGGATGATAAGACGTGGGTCATCAAATTGAAAAAAGGAATTAAATTCCATGACGGCACCGACTTTAATGCGGAAGCGGTCAAGTATACGTTTGATAAACTAAGAGACCCGAAGACAGCGGCGCCAAGGGCATCGCTTCTTGAACCGGTCGAATCGGTGGAAGTGAAAGATGATTACACGGTAGTGATCAAAACGAAATACCCGTATGGTCCGATGTTGGCGGCCTTGTCGCATACGAACGCTTCCATTGTCAGTCCGACGGCTGATCAAAAACAAGATTTAATGAAACAGCCGGTCGGCACTGGCCCGTTTAAATTTGTTGAATGGGTGCCGGGCGACCATGTGACATTAGAGAAAAACGATGACTATTGGCAAGGGGCGCCGAAGTTGGAAAAAGTGACGTTCAAAGTTGTTCCGGAAGTGACGACGGCGATTTCGATGCTGCAAACGGGCGATGTGCAATTTATCGACAATATCCCGGCTGAACAGTTGTCCCGCGTCGAATCGATGAAAAATGTTCAGCTGATCAAAAAGGAAGGCACACCAGTCTACTATTTAGGCTTTAATATGAAAAAGAAACCGATGAACGAGCTTGCCTTCCGTCAAGCGGTTTCCTATGCGATCAACAAAGATGAGTATATCCAGCAGCTGAAAGGGCTTGGGGTGAAATCAAACAGCGTCATCGGTCCGAAAGTGTTCGGTTATGATGAATCGTCAGAAAACGTCGCTTACACCTATGATCCTGAAAAAGCGAAACAGCTCGTTGAAGAGCATGGCTATAAAGGAACGAAAGTGAAAATTTTGGTCGCCAATACGGCAAATTACATGAAAATGGCGGAGATCGTTCAAGCACAGCTGAAAGAAGTCGGTATCAACGCCGAAATTGAATCGATGGAGTGGGGCACCTTCCTTGATGCAACAAAGCAAGGAAAATACGATATCACATTCCTTGGTTGGACCAACAGCACGGCGGATGGCAGCGAGCTGTTTTATCCAAACTTCCATTCGAAAAACGCTGGAGTATCGAACCGGACGTTCTACAACAACCCGACATTCGACAAACTTGTCGAAGAATCACGTACGACGATCGATCCAGAAGTGCGGAAACAAAAGTTGAAAGAAGCGAATGAATTCTTGTTGAAAGATGCTGCCGTTGTTGTAATGAACCATGGCGTCGTGACGGCGGCTGTTGATCAATCGGTGAAAGGATTGGAGATCGATCCGACAGGACAATGGTCGCTCTATCACGTTCATAGAGAGTAGGGGATAGCATGGCTGAAACATTGTTGCGTGTCGAGAACCTTGTCACGACCTTCAGCACGGCGGAGGGAAAAGTCTCCGCCGTGCGGGGGGTTTCTTTTTCCGTCCGCAAAGGAGAAACACTCTGCATTGTCGGCGAATCAGGGTGCGGGAAAAGCATCACCTCGCTGTCGATTATGGGGTTGCTTCCTAACAACGGGAAGATTGAGAGCGGATCGATTGAGTTTGCAGGACGCGACTTGGTGAAATTGCCGAAAGAAGAGTTGCGCCGCATTCGCGGCAATGAAATCTCGATGATTTTCCAAGAACCAATGACAGCGCTCAACCCTGTGTTTACAGTTGGTTATCAACTTCGTGAGCCATTGATGCTTCATAAAAGACTGTCAAAACGGGAAGCGCACGAACAAAGCATTGAGCTGCTCAAGCAAGTCGGCATCCCATTTCCGGAAAAGCGGATGAAACAATACCCGCATGAGTTGAGCGGCGGGATGAGGCAACGTGTCATGATCGCCATGGCGCTTGCCTGTCATCCGAGCTTGCTCATTGCGGATGAACCGACAACTGCTTTGGATGTGACCATTCAGGCACAAATTTTGGATTTGATCAATGAGTTGAAACAAAAATTGAATATGGCCGTCATTTTGATCACTCATGACATGGGCGTGGTCGCGGAAATGGCGGATCGAGTGATGGTCATGTATGCTGGTGAGAAAGTGGAAGAAGGCGATGTCGAAAGTATTTTCGCCAACCCGCGCCATCCGTACACAAAAGGGTTGTTGAAATCCGTGCCAAGCGTGGATGATGAGGAGTATTCGCTCGAACCGATTCCGGGGACGTTACCCAGTTTAAATGAACAAATTGACGGTTGCCGCTTCCACCCGCGCTGTCCGTTTGCGACCGACCGATGCCGCACGGCGCCGCCGCTGGAGAGAAAAATCAGCAACAACCATTCTGTCCGTTGCTGGCTAGAGGAGGGTGCTCACAGCCATGAGCCAGTCCAAGCAGCCACTTCTTAAGTTGGAAAACGTTAAAAAATATTACCCGATCAGAGGGGGAGTGTTGCGACGCATCCAAGGCTACGTCAAAGCAGTGGAGAACGTTTCCCTTGATGTATTTGCCGGGGAAAGCATTGGCATCGTCGGCGAGTCAGGGTGTGGAAAATCGACCCTTGGCCGGACGATTCTTGGCCTTGAAGAGGCGACGGGGGGCGCCATCTTCTTTCGGGGGGAAGAGATCAGCCGTTTGCCGGAACGGCAACGCAAAAAGTGGAAAAAAGAGATGCAGATGGTGTTTCAAGATCCGTATGCGTCTCTCAACCCTCGCCAACGCATCGGACATGCCTTGGAGGAAGCGTTTATCATCCATACGAACATGACAAAGGCCGAACGCGAAGAGCGGGTATTGCATTTGCTTCAAGAAGTCGGGCTTCGTCCGGAACATTACGACCGATACCCGCATGAATTCAGCGGCGGGCAGCGACAGCGGATCGGCATCGCCCGAGCGATCGCCTTAAACCCGTCGCTCGTTATTTGCGATGAGGCGGTCTCTGCGTTGGACGTATCGGTTCAAGCGCAAATCATTAAACTGTTAAAAGACATCCAAGAAAAACATGAACTGACGTATTTGTTCATTTCCCACGATTTAGGGGTCGTTCGTCATTTTTGCGACCGGGTGCTTGTCATGTATTTAGGCCATACGGTGGAGCTAGCTCCATCTCGGGAGTTGTATGCCAATCCGCTCCATCCATATACAAAAGCATTGCTGTCCGCCATTCCTCGGCCGAAGCCAGGCGCGAAGCGGGAGCGCATTCGTCTTGAAGGGGATTTGCCGAACCCGGCCAACCCGCCAAAAGGATGTCCGTTCCATACGCGCTGCCCGGTGGCGACCGAACGATGCAAACAAGAGCGGCCGGAGTGGAAAGAAGCGGCTCCAGGTCATTTTGTCGCTTGCCATGAAGTGAAGTAAGGAGGAACTGCCATGGACTACCTATACCACCCATACCCATCGCAGCGGATGACGGTGTTCGCCAAAAACGGCGTTGTGGCGACATCGCAGCCGCTCGCGGCGCAGGCGGGGCTTGAGGTGTTGAAAAAAGGCGGCAATGCCATCGATGCGGCGATCGCTGCGGCTGCTTGCTTAACGGTTGTCGAACCGACGTCGAACGGCATCGGCGGCGATGCGTTCGCCCTTGTTTGGACGGACGGGAAGCTGTACGGATTAAACGCGAGCGGCTATGCGCCGAAAGCGATCTCGATTGAAGCGCTGAAAGAGCGCGGCTATACAGAGATGCCGAAATACGGCTTTGCTCCGGTGACCGTTCCGGGGGCGCCGGCGGCGTGGGCGGCGCTGTCAAAGCGCTTCGGCCGCCTGCCGCTTGTGGAAACGCTCGCACCGGCGATCGCCTATGCGGAAAACGGCTATCCGGTTTCGCCAGTGCTCGGAAAGTATTGGGCTGCGGCGTTTCGTACATACAAAGAAGCGCTTCGCGGGCCGGAGTTTGCCGCCTGGTTTGCGACGTTTGCGCCGGGCGGCCGCGCGCCGAAGATCGGCGAAGTGTGGGCCTCGCCGGACCATGCGGCGACGCTGCGCTCCATTGCCGAAACGGAAGCGGAAAGCTTTTACCGCGGCGAGCTGGCGGAAAAAATCGCCGCCTTCTCGAAGCAATACGGCGGCTTTTTGGCGGCGGACGACCTCGCCGAGTATGAACCGGAATGGGTCGAGCCGATCTCCGTCTCCTACCGCGGCTATGAGGTGTGGGAAATTCCGCCGAACGGCCAAGGGATTGTCGCGTTGATGGCCATCAACATCATGAACGGGTTTGACGTGCCGAGCGTGCCGGATGTCGAGACGCACCACCGGCAAATCGAGGCGATGAAGCTTGCCTTTGCCGATGGGAAAGCGTACATCGCCGACTGCCGCTATATGAACTGCAGCCCAGACGAGCTGTTGTCGGAATCGTTTGCCGCGATGCGCCGGGCGCAAATCGGCGAGGAGGCGCTGACGCCGGAGCCGGGAACGCCGCCAAAAGGCGGAACGGTCTATTTGGCCGCCGCGGACGGCGAAGGGAATATGGTGTCCTATATTCAAAGCAACTACATGGGCTTCGGCTCGGGCCTCGTCGTCCCAGGAACGGGCATTGCCTTGCACAATCGCGGCCATAACTTCGCCTTTGATGAAGGCCATCCGAACGGGCTGGCGCCAAGGAAAAGGCCGTACCATACGATCATCCCCGGCTTTTTGACCAAAGGCGGCGCGCCGGTCGGCCCGTTCGGTGTCATGGGCGGATTTATGCAGCCGCAAGGGCATCTGCAAGTGATCATGAACACGATCGATTTTGACTTAAACCCGCAAGCGGCGCTCGATGCGCCACGTTGGCAGTGGATGGAAGGGAAAACGGTATTGGTGGAGCCGCACTTCCCGCGCCATATCGCTGAAGCGCTCGCCCGCAAAGGGCATGACATCCGCTTGGCGTTGGACAGCGGACTGTTCGGCCGCGGGCAAATCATTTGGCGCGATCCTGACACCGGCGTGCTCGCCGCCGGGACGGAGCCGCGCACGGACGGTGCGGTGGCCGCTTGGTGAGACTCACGATAAAGGGATGACTTCGATGAACCAGTGGCATTTGTTTCTCGCTTTTTTCCGCGTCGGCATGCTTGGATATGGGGGCGGCCCGTCTTCGATCCCGCTTGTGCGCGCTGAAGTGGTGGCGAAATACCGCTGGATGGCGGATGAAGAATTCGCTGAAATTCTGGCCATCGCCAATGCTTTGCCCGGCCCGATCGCCACGAAGCTTGCCGGTTATATCGGCTACCGTGTCGGCGGCGCGCTCGGTTTAGTGAACGCCGTGTTGGCGACGACGGCCCCGACGGTCGTGTTGATGATCGTGCTGTTGGCCGCCTTATCCTCGTTTAAAGACACACCATGGGTCGCTGGGATGACCAAAGCGGTCGTGCCGGTCGTGGCCGTCATGCTTGCCGAGATGACGTGGCAGTTCGCCAAACAGGCGCGCGCCGCCCTCGGCTGGCGGCCGGCCGCCCTGCTCCTTCTTGCCTGCTTTTTGGCCTTGCAGTGGCTCGGCCTTCATCCGGCGCTTGTGGTCGCAGTGTTGCTTGCGGCCGCGTTTGTCGGCCGAAGCAAGCCGAAGGCGGTGGATAGAGACAAAGGCGGAGAAAGGAGGGCGTCGTCATGATCTACTGGCAGCTGTTTCTCGCCTTTTTTTGGCCCGGCATTCTCGGCTACGGCGGCGGCCCGGCTTCCATCCCACTCATCGAGCACGAGGTCGTTGACCGCTACGGCTGGATGACGGTCAACGAATTCAGCGAGGTGCTGGCGCTTGGCAACTCTCTTCCCGGCCCCATTGCGACGAAAATGGCAGGTTATATCGGATACGAACAAGCCGGCGTCCTTGGCGCTGCCATCGGAGTGTTTGCCAGCGTCGCTCCGTCGCTCGTTTTGCTGTTGGCGCTGCTTGGGCTCTTGTACAAATGGAAAGACGCGCCGCAAGTGAAGCGGCTCACCGCCTACATCCGCCCAGCGATCGCCGTGATGCTCGGGATTATGGCGATCGACCTTTTCCGCGAATCGTACGAAGGGGCCGGGCTCGGCCAAACGGCGTTTCTCACCGCCGCGAGCGCTTTTTTGCTGCTGGGCAAATGGCGCATCCACCCAGCGTACGTCATCGTCTTGGCGCTTGTGTATGGGGCTTTCTTTTTGTCGTAATGCAGGGAAAATCTTTTCGGCGCTGCAACGGGATGCTTCATCCATGGGTGAGCATCCCTCTTTTTGTGGCAGCGCGGGCAAAAAAGAACATCGATGCAGAAATTCCTGTTGGAAAAGGCCGCAAAAAGCGCTCGGGACAGGAGCGTTTTCCTAATTTAGACGCCGGATGGCGAGCGCGGCAACAGCCGCGAAGGCAAACCGGCAGCGCCTTCACTCGACCGTAAATGTCGCCTTCGCCCGCGCGTTCGGCCAGTTTGGATCAGCGAGCCACCACTCAAGCGTATACGTCCCCGGTTCTAGGTCGCGGAACGTTTCCTGAAACGACAGCTCTTCCCCCTGTTTTAACGGCCGTTCCTCATAAATTTGCGCAAACATCTTCCCTTCGCTGAACTGCTTCATCTTTTGTCCATCGCGGTATAAAACGTAGTCATACTTTTTCGAGCTCGTAAACGTCACCGTTTGCACGCGTTCGGTTTGGTTTTTCACCGTGAAGGTAAACACGTATGCCCCGTTTTGTTTTTCATATGTCAGCGATGGCTCAAGCGTCCCGGCGATGATGCCTTTTCCGCCCGCGGGCGCCGGTTTGCCTGATGGCGCTGGGGCAAGCAAATCGTCTTTCGCTTGCGGCCGTTCGTCGGCATTGACATGCACGAGCAGTGCGCTCGCTGCCGCTACCCCTGCTAACGCCGCGGCGATGCCGATCACTTTTCCTTTGCCCATGTCGGTGCCTCCTTTTTACCTCTTTATAATATAGTCGTTTCCCATTTCGCTCTCGTTACAAACCGCAAAAAAATTGTGAAAAAACCGTTGTCCGCCTTGATATTTCTGGTATATATGCCCGATTTGTCTAATAAAATGTTACAAATTGAACAGCAATGAGAGTGGTTGAGGTGGGGATCGTTCACAACCGGCAAGCGACGCGATGAAGACGCTTCTAAGACATCCAACGAAAGCGGCGCCCATCATTGGCAAGACGAGTCTCATTTCACACTTCTCACTTCTCACATCCAACCTAGGGAGGGCGAGTGGTGTGCACGATTACATCAAAGAGCGTACGATCAAGATTGGCAAGTATATCGTGGAGACAAGGAAAACCGTTCGCGTCATTGCGAAAGAATTTGGCGTATCCAAAAGCACCGTGCATAAAGACTTGACCGAGCGGCTGCCGGAAATCAACCCGGAACTGGCCCAAGAAGTCAAACAAATTCTCGATTACCATAAATCGATCCGCCATTTGCGCGGCGGGGAAGCAACGAAGAAAAAGTATAAAAAGCAGACGGTGAAAAACAACTGACTTTTTCCTTGCCATCTGCCGTTTGCAGTATCATTCCGGGAGGCAAATATGGTAGAATAAACAATTAGGAATGATTTTAGGGCAGAGGCAAGGAGGAGCAAGTCATATGTTTTCACGAGACATCGGCATCGACCTAGGCACGGCGAACGTCCTCATTTTCGTCAAAGGCAAAGGCATCGTGCTCAATGAGCCGTCCGTCGTGGCGATCGATAAACACACGAACAAAGTGCTGGCAGTGGGCGAAGAAGCACGACGAATGGTCGGACGTACTCCTGGGAATATTGTTGCCATTCGGCCGCTCAAAGACGGCGTCATCGCGGATTTTGACATTACCGAAGCCATGCTGAAGCATTTCTTAAGCAAGCTCGACCTAAAAGGCTTTTTCGCCAAACCGCGCATTTTGATTTGTTGCCCGACGAACACAACATCCGTGGAACGGAAAGCGATCAAAGAGGCAGCGGAAAAAAGCGGCGGCAAAAAAGTGTACTTGGAGGAAGAGCCGAAAGTCGCAGCCATTGGCGCCGGAATGGACATTTTTCAGCCGTGCGGAAACATGGTCGTTGATATTGGCGGTGGCACGACTGACGTCGCGGTTCTCTCGATGGGAGACATCGTCACCGCCTCTTCCATTAAAATGGCCGGGGACAAGTTTGATATGGAGATTTTAAACTACATCAAGCGCGAATATAAGCTGCTCATTGGGGAGCGAACGGCCGAGGAAATCAAGATTAAGGTCGCAACGGTATTCCCAGGCGCACGGTCCGAAGAAATCGACGTCCGCGGCCGCGATCTCGTCACCGGACTGCCGCGCACGATCACCGTTCGATCGGAGGAGATCGAACGGGCGCTTCGCGAGCCGGTGTCGTTGATTGTACAAGCCGCCAAAAGCGTGCTCGAGCGCACCCCGCCGGAATTGTCGGCGGATATTATCGACCGCGGCGTCATTTTAACGGGTGGCGGTGCATTGCTTCATGGCATCGATTTATTGCTGTCAGAAGAGCTGAAGCTTCCGGTGTTCGTCGCGGAGAATCCGATGGACTGCGTCGCTCTTGGCACCGGGATTATGCTGGAAAACATCGATCGGGCGCCAAAATCGCAATTGATTTAAAAAGCCGTCATGCCCTTTGGCCAAGAGATGGTTCATTCTGGATCAACCTTATAGAGTCAACCTTTTGCGTCATTCAGGCGCAGACCGCTTTGGAAGGACGTTTTTCTCATGGCTTGATCAAAATGGATACAACCGCCGCCGGGACAAGCGAGGCGGGCAAAAAAGGAATGGCGGGGGATGCCGCGGCTGCCCTTGCCCGCTTATAATGAAAGATGGAATGGAAAGGAGCGGAGCGGCAGGGCAACGCGCCGCCCGCTTGACCATAGGGAACACCCCATCCGCCGCTGCCCAAAGAGCGGCCGCGGCTTTTTCTGATCGATCGGACAAGCGAGGTGCTGGTCATGTTGAGAGGGTTGTACACCGCCGCGAGCGGCATGTTGGCGCAAGAGCGGCGCGTGGATTGGTTGACGAACAATTTGGCGAACGCCGAAACGCCGGGATACAAAGCCGATGCGGCCGCGATGAGAGCGTTTCCGGAACTGTTGATGAGCCGCCTCGAGGATCAACCGATCCCGACCGCCTCAAGGCGCGCCATCCCGACGCAAACCGTCATTGGGCCGCTCGTTACGGGCGTCTATATGCAAGAACTCATCCCGAACTTCCGCCAAGGGGATGTGAAAGAAACCGGCTTGGCGACCGATATGGCCATTGTGGACGGACAAGTCCCCGTCGACCGGGCAAGCGGGCAGCGAGGCGCGCTGTTTTTTGCCGTCGAAACAGGTGAGGGCGAGGTCCGCTACACGAGAAACGGCCATTTCACCATAAGTCCGGACGGCTACTTGACGACGCAAGAGGGTTGGTATGTGCTGGATGCCAATGGAGAGCGCATTCCGCTCTCAAGCGAGCGGTTCTCGGTCCGCGATGACGGAATGATCATCGATGAGAACGGAGCGGCCGCTCGCCTCGGCGTCGCCTTCGCCGCCAATCCGCAAACATTGGTGAAGGAAGGAAACGGCCTGTTCCGCAGCACGACAGGGCCGTTGCCGCAGGCGCCCGGCAATGTGACGTATACGGTGAAACAGCGTTTTCTCGAGCGGTCGAACGTCGATGTCGAGCGGACGATGACCGACTTGCTCGCGGCTTACCGAACGTTTGAAGCAAACCAAAAAATCGTCCAAGCGTACGACCGCAGCTTGGACAAGGCCGTCAACGAAGTCGGCCGCCTGAAATGATGACGAAAGGGGGACAAGCCCGTGCTCCGCTCGATGCTCACCGCCGCCAACACGATGAACGCCTTGCAAGAGCGGCTTGATACGATCAGCCATAACATCGCCAACAGCAACACCGTCGGCTTTAAACGGCGCGAAGCGAGCTTTGCCGAGCTCTTGACCCAACAAATCGACCGCCTGCCGAACGACGAAGCGCCCCGGCAAACGCCGGCGGGCGTGCGCTATGGCAATGGGGCGCGCCTCGCTTCGACGATGCTCATCACCAAGCAAGGCGCGCTGGTGGAAACCGACCGCCGCTTGGATTTTGCCTTGACGGCCGAAAACCAATGGTTCCGCGTCCGTCTGGCCGATCAAAATGGCGCGGAAACGATCGGCTACACCCGCGCTGGCAACTTTTCGCTTGCACCGGTGAATGGCCAGCTTGCTTTGACGACAAGCGACGGCCTGTTTGTCCTTGATGAAAGAAACGCACCGATTATGCTTCCCGCCGATGCGCATGACGTGCAGATGTCCCCGACTGGGACGTTGACGGCAACCAATGCCGACGGACGCGTCGTCGCCCGCGTCAATTTGGGCGTCACTATGATTCGCCGCCCGCAGCTTCTGGAAGCCCGCGGCGGCGGCATCTATGCGCTTCCCAATGTCCCAGGCGCGGCCGAAGAACTGAACGGCAACTTGCGCGGCCAAATCAGCATCAAGCAAGGCGCGCTCGAACAAGCGAACGTCGACCTTGGCGAGGAAATGGTCGGCCTGATGGCGACAAGCCGAGCGTATCAGCTGAACGCCCGCGCCATTTCCATCTCGGAACAAATGCTCGGGCTGATTAACGGCATGCGCTCCTCATAAGGAGGATCGCGATGAGTGACGAGAGGCATCAAGAACCTATGCGCTCGCCGTCTTCCCGGATGGCGAGGCGGAAAGGCCGAGTAAGAAAGAGCCCGCCGACTCCCGCCGAACCGGAAGCCAAAGCCCTTCCGCCGGAAGGGGAGGCGGCCGCGCCGCGCCGGTTCGTCCGCACCCGGCTCATCCCGATCTGGCTTCGGCTGATCATCGTGATCGTCTTGATGGCCGCAAGCCTCGCCGCCGGCGCGGTCGTCGGCTACAGCGCCATCGGCGATGGGAAGCCGCTCGATGTATTCCGCCCGTCCACGTGGAAGCACATCATCGATATCGTCGAGAAAGGAACGGATCGCGGCTGATGAAGCCGCCAAACGAGAGAAAGGAGTTTGTCCATGCTTGACATCCAGCAAATCCAGTCCATCATCCCGCACCGCTATCCGTTTTTGCTTGTCGACCGCATTCTGGAAATCGAAGAAGGCAAGCGCGCCGTCGGCATCAAAAACGTGAGCGCCAACGAATCATTTTTCGCCGGCCACTTCCCGGAATACCCGGTCATGCCTGGCGTGTTGATCGTCGAGGCGCTCGCCCAAGTCGGCGCCGTCGTCCTCCTGCAAAGCGAGGAAAACCGCGGCCGCCTCGCCTTCTTCGCCGGCATCGACAACTGCCGTTTTAAAAAGCAAGTCAAGCCGGGCGACCAGCTCCGCTTGGAAGTCGAAATCCTCCGCGCCCGCGGCGCCATCGGCAAAGGCAAAGGCATCGCCACCGTCGACGGCGAGCTTGTCTGCGAAACGGAGTTGATGTTCGCTCTTGGCGACAAACGAGCTGACTGAACAAAACGCGTTCCTTTGGGGAGCGCGTTTTTTTTGTCGGCTGCGCTATATAGCGTGCGAATGAAAAGTTTCTTTCTGGGAAAGATAAACAAGGACCGGCCTTACATAAGGTCACCACAACCAATAGAAAGGAGCAGAGAGGATGAAGAAAAAAGCGTTGCTGATCCGGCTGTTCAGCGCCCTTGTCGCCCTCTTTTTAGCGGCTGGATGCAATATGAACCGCGACAACAACAATCCGCCGCCGCCGAACAACAATCAAAACGATGTCAACGACCAAGACGTAAACCCGGCTGATGACATCAACCAAAACGATAACGTCGACAACGACAAAGACAATGACGGCATCCCGGACAACCGCGATACCGATTTGAACGACAACCAAAACAATCAACTCCCGCCGGGAGACGACACGAACAACGGACCGGGCGACGATGAGCGCGATACGGTTCCGGACCGCGAAGACCCGATTGAAGATCCGCGGGATGCAAATGACAAAGACAATAAAGACGAATAACCGCATGGAAGCTGCCGAACAGGCAGCTTTTTTGATTGGTGGAAATTAGGAACGATTTCTGTCAGATTATAGTACACTGACGGTGCTCGGTGCTGTCAGCATGATCGTGGTGGATTTAAATCAAAACATGAAACACCAAGCCGCCATTCCGTAAATAAGAGGTGAAACCATAGGTTCGTAAAACAGGAAAGCACGATACAAAAGCGAAACGGAAGCTGATCACCGTCGACAACCCAAAATCGCCCATCGCGGAACGGTATCGGACGATCCGAACAAAGCTCACCAAGCACTTCATTGCCCAATGAAAACGCGCACCTCTTAAGGTGCGCGTCTCATTTACTTCGCCGCCGTCGCTTTCAGCTCCAGATGCTCTTTCAACTCATTCGAAATCGCCAGACGTTCGCTCTCTGGCACGATCAAGTAATAAATGCCATTGATTTTCGTCCCTTGTCCCGTAATATGCAGCTGCTTAATGTGCTTGCGGGCGTCTTTGTAATTCGCTTGAATTTCTTTCATTTCCTCAAACGTCAAGTTCGTTTTCACGTTTTTCCCGATCGCTGCGAGCACATCGCTGTAATTCGTGAGCGACGAGAAGCTGGCGCCTTTCTCAATAATCGCTTGAATGATCTGCTTTTGCCGGTCCTGGCGCCCGAAATCGCCGCGCGGGTCCTCTTTCCGCATGCGGGAGTATTTCAGCGCCTCGTCCCCGTTCAACGTAATCTCGCCTTTCGGGAAGTGCGTTCCTTCATACGTAAACGCGAACGGGTTGTTCACCGTCACGCCGCCGACCGCATCGACGATGTCGCGGAAGCTTTCCATGTTGACCTTAATGTAGTAGTCAATGGGAATATCTAAAAAGTGTTCCACCGTCGCCATCGTCATCTCCACTCCGCCAAAGGCGTACGAGTGGTTGATTTTATCTTTCGTCCCTTTTCCGATAATCTCCGTTCTCGTATCGCGCGGCACGCTCACCATGTCAATCGACTGCTTGTTCGGATTCACCGTCATCACAATCAGCGTATCCGCGCGCCCGCGATCCCCTTTGCGTTCATCAACGCCGATCAACAAAATGGAAATCGGCGTTTTCCGTTCAAACGAAACGTCTTCTTTCCGTTTCTCCGACTTCCAGTTGACGTTCTCGTGCATTTGGTTCGCCGTCTGTTTCACATGATGATAAATGGAATAGGCGAATATTGCTCCTCCTATGAGCAACACGACGCATATTCCGAGCAACCATCGAAGCCATTTTTTCTTTTTTCGGCGCTTTGTTCTCATCGACACTCTTCCTTTATAGAATTTTCGATTGTATCAACTCGATTATAGAGTGTTTGTCATAAGAAAACAACCGGAAGCAGTGAGTGGAGTCAGTCAAGACTTTGTGGAGAACATTTTTTCGGTTCACTACGGGCGTTGTCAATCACTAGTTAGCGAACCATTTTCAGGAGTTGATATCGTAAGCGCTTTCGGACTCTCATCCCTCATCTTGCGGTGATGATACGGTATCCCATTTTTTTACACCCAACCACCATCCCGGAGCGCCGACAACGCTTGATGGATCGGCGTCCCGGATGACCGTTGCAGACACGGTAGATTCTGACGCACCACATCTGCCCATAACCGTCCGGCCTTCCGTTTGGTCTGTTCGATCCGCTTGGACTTTGTTGAGGCCGAGACGGCCGACTGGGGCTCTTGCTCCTCCCACCGTCCCTTTCTCCACCCGATCCCGTCGATTCGGGCTGCCATCGCCCTCAGAAACGCCCGAAGCCCTTGGTCTTTCCAGCTGCGGCGGGATTTCACCCGATGCGCAAACCGGCTCATCACGCTCTCGGCGTGGCCCATCGGACGCATGCCGGTCGTCTCCACCCCTTGCTCCGACAGCCACTCCCGATAGTCCCGGATGCATCCCGGCATCGACTCGATCCGGCGGATCATGGCAGCCATCTGCTTCTCTTTCGCTTCGTCCTCCAACGTGCCGACCGCGCTGTTCAGCTCCACGAGAAGCCCCGTTTCGTCTTGTTTCACCAGCTTCTTCCGCACGTCCCGCCAACGCGGATGGCCCAAGAGGCATTGGCGCAGCTCCCGCGCCACATGAAATCGATCCAGCTGAAAGCAGGCCCGCTTCCCAAATACTCCCGGCAGGCCGTGATCCACGACGCCGCGTCGCCGTTGATGATCAAAAGGTCCCGGCACGGATCATAGGCATATTCCTTCATCAGCCACTCTTCAAACCGTTCCCACACGTCTCCCGCCCCTTCATGGAGGTAGTGGCGCCGGTTCACGAGCTCGAGCTGCGAACCGTTTCGTTTCCATCCCTCGTGAACCGCCAAGATTTTCTCTTCTTTCGCTCGTTTCCCTTTCCCCTGGCGGGAAATGAACAGCCCATCCGCCTCGACAAACAGCACTCGGCCGTGCCGTTGGGAAACAGGGTGGTGCAGCGAGACAGGGGCCTCCAGCACCAGTTGGCGAATCGCCTCGTGGCTCATGACCGCATACCTCACGATCGACTCGAGTGTGCGAGCTGCTTTGCGGTAGGAAGAGCACTCCACGGCCAACTCGACCGCCGTTTCCTCGAGGCAAGGGCTGATCGACTGCGCTCCATCAAAGCCCAGTTCGGCATCCAGCAAGAAGGTATACGCCCCCGCCTGCCGATCATAGTAGTCGTTCCGTCGAAACGCCACTTCTCTAAACAGCGTTTGGATCGTAGTCGGCCGTTTGTCTTTCAGCTGATACCGGCGCTTGTCCCGCGCTTCCGCCAGTTGTTGATCGATCTCCTCCAAAAGGGCCGCCAACAAGACAGCGAACACCTTTTGAAGAGTTCTGACTAATTGTTCCTCCAGCTCTTTTAATAAAAGCCATTCTGTGGCAAGATGTTTCATGGACTCTCTCCCTCCTGTTTTCGGTTGGTTTGCCAATCACCATCATAGCAGGGAGAGAGTCCTTTTTTCACGACATTTGCTTTTTTCTACCGCGCTTCGCTTGGTGGCCCCGACGAGCGTCGCGAACAAAAGTTCGCAACCCTCGTCGGGGATCATTTCGGAATGTCACCCACAAATATTTTACTCACACATGCCGCTATTTTCTGTTTTGTTTCTGCCCAACTGTCGTTAATTCAAATGGATCTTCATCGCCGCAACCGTCACTTGGTCAAGCAAGAAGACGAAGTGGTCATGGCGGTTCACCTTTTGGGGAAGCTGCTGGGCTTTTCTTCCGAACGAGCCTGGCATCGTTTTGTCACGGGAAATTTGTTCACAAACGGCTCGTTTCTTGAACGCTCCCGATACAACCGCCGCTGCCGGGCGCTTGGTTTCGCCATCAAATGGATCCGTCATGAGCTGGCGAAACGTGGCCAACACCATGCTTATGCGGTCGTCGACAGCTTGCCTCTTCCGTTGTGCCATCCCGCAAGAATGCAGCGCGTCAAGCGGTTTCGAGGGATCGCGGATATGGGGTATTGTGCTTCCAAAAAGCAATGGTACTACGGTTTCAAGCTGCATCTTCAAGTGACCAATCAAGGGCTGGCCATGGGCTATGTCGTGACGGAAGCGTCCTGCCACGACGTCAAAGCCGCTGAAACGGTGATGACTCAAATCCCTCATCCCTACAACTTTGGGGACAAAGGGTACATCAGCCACGCTATTCGAGAAAAGCTGTACGAAGAACACCAAGCCGCGTTCTGGACACCGTCTCGACACAATCAAAAGCACGGCTCATCCAAGGCATGGGAAGAATGGATCCAAAAAAAACGCAAAGTCATCGAGACGGTGTTTTCGATTCTCGTAGACCAATACCGGATCACCGACATTCGAGCGAATTCCATTGCCGGGTTTGAAGTGGCACTCGATGGCATCTTGTTGGCTTATTCCTTGGTCACACTAGGGCTGGTTGAGCGCTGACGCTCAACTAGCACCACGGGTTAACAAGAATGAGGTGAGACAATGCCCTATACTGATCATTATGAAAGGGACATCTATGGGATAATAGCTTTCTGGGTACGAAACAATTTTGATCACGGTCGATTTTTCGATAGAGAAATAAGCCATTATGAACTGGAACTAGCCCGTACGAACCAGTATATGATTCAGCGTTTGGGTTCAATATGGGAAAAAGCAAAATCAAAAAAAACGGATGTTGGAATTTTGATTGATGAAGCTAAACATGCCACACGTGAATTTCACAGTTTACTCACCTATACAATGGATAAAGCTTTACGCTGTGAAGTCATTATTTCAACACCGCAATCGCTTCTCGACCACATGATACGGGAAGCAGAAGAAACTATATCAGTCTTTAAATTAATACAAAGTGGTAAACAGGTTTCACCTGCGGACGCAACCCTGCATGAAAACCATTTTTGGTTGAGGCAGATGGCTGATCATCTTCGCTATATAAGCCACTATTTAGATCCATCAAATCATGAACTTCATGATAGAGTAAGAGAAATGACAAAAAAATTTGATAACCTTTTTCTCCAAGCAAATGCACTAACAACAATGATACGCCGTCCACGTAATGAGGTATTACCGGTTTTACACAGCTTTAACCAAATGGTTATTAAAGAAGCTAAAGCTCTCGAAGCATTTAAATTGGAATTAGACGATCTAATCAAACAATGTGCTGCTGTTACAACTTCACCGCCAGATTTATTGGAACATATTTCCAGGGAAGCGCATCACTTATGGAGAAACTTGGAGGAGCAGGTTATATTATAATGCATAGCTGAGTTTAAATTCGCATGCATAAGATAAGAAAATAAAAAATATTAGCGGAGGAAGAGGCGATTAGGCATACTTATGGCGTGTATCTAGGAGCGAGGATTTTTCTTCGATCATCAGTTTCTTCTTTGTTCATTGTAAATTAGCACATTATTTCGGAACCCCTTTTTCAAATTATTTCAGACGGATTCCGAAATAATGTGCAAAATTTTTGTGAATTATTTCGGATTTTGCAGTTTATTTCAGAACGTTTGCACATTCTTTCGGATGGCGTTTTCCAGTTCCTGATCCGGTGAATGAAACAGAAAAACAAAAAAGGGAAAAACGGGACGCCAAAGGGGCCGATTTCGGCCCCTTTCATGCTAATACCCCATTTCCTCTGCGGCCATGCGCACCACTTCTTCGTCAATGGCGTCCTTTTTCAGCTGATACCCGTATAACAGGCACGTCGTGGCCAACGTGTTGATCACCCGAGGCCATCCCCGCGACTGCAGGGCAATCGCCTCTAACGCCGATGGGGTGAAGATCGGGTGCTTCGCCCCGGCCTGTTTCATCCGATGCTTGATGTAGCCCGCCACCTCCTCCTTCTCGAGCGGCCCCATCCGGTATCGCATGATGATCCGCTGGTCGAGAGGGCGGTGCTGATTGAGCCGCAGCTTCCCCTGTAAATGGGGCAGCCCGGCCAAAATCAAGACAAATGGGTTGGTCGAATCCATCTCAAAGTTGAACAAGATCGCGATGTCCTGTAAAAATGCATCCTTCGCTAAATGCATCTCGTCCAAAATGAACACCGGCGTGATCCGTCGTTCATGATGCAATCGCTCGATCGCCTGCTGGATTTGGCGGAAGAGGTCTACCTTGCGGTACTTCGGTTCCTCTCCTAATCCCAAGGCCAAACCACGGTAAAAATCCATCACGCCTCCGGTGGATAACGGAAAGTAGACGACATGATACAATGATGGATTCAATGATTCTTTCAGCGCCCGAAGGGCGAACGTCTTGCCCGCCCCCGGCTCTCCGATCAACAGCCCGATCCCCCGGGTTCGCTTCACGTACTCCAGCGCCCGCAGCGCTTCTTGAAACGCTGCCCCTTGATACGCCTCAGACGGGTCGGTTTCTTTCGCAAACGGCTCCCGCGAGAGGGAATAAAACGTTTTATACATCCTGTTCGCCCTCCTTCGCCGAAACCGCCGCAAACGGCGACCGATGGCGCTTTACATAGGCATTGTCCTCCATACGCACCCGAATGGCTTCCGCCACCCGTTTGCCCTCTTCGTACACATAGACGCCTCGTTCGTCATAGCGGAGCTCAATCGATTGCCCAATGAACCGGGGCGGCACTTCATACAGCTGCTTGTTCAAGGTGATCGTTCCATCGGCTTTGACCTTGCGGTGCTCCCGCTTCAGAAAAATCGCGTCCAGCCAATCGATGTCTTCGATCCACACCACTCGTTCCACTTGGGACTGAAACACCTCATGCGGCGTTTTCCCATCAAGCGAGGCGTGAGGTTTTCGATGATACTCTTCTTCAAGCCACTTCCAAAAACGCTCGTTCAACTCGTCAAGCGACTTCGGCGGATTCAGCTCCAACAGCGGATAAAACCGTGTCTGTACGGTGCGGAAGAACCGTTCGATTTTCCCTTTGCTTTGCGGGTCATACGGCTGAGTGTGGATGAGCGTAATCCCCATCTCGGCGCACGCATACTGCAGCACCTCGGACCGATCAATGTTCCCGTTGTCCGAGTAAATGCGTTTCGGCTTCCCGCAACGAAGCACCGCTTCCTTTGTGACGATCCGCAGCCCGTCAAATTTCTCCGAGGGGAAACTATACATACGGCACCAACCGCGAGCAGTCATCGATATACGCGATCAAAAACGTTTTCTGGGCTTTCCCATGGACGCGAATCGTGGGTCCATGGGATAAGTCCCCTTGCCATAACTCATTGATCTGGTCATACGCAAAGCGTTTTCGCTCTGGCATCGGCAAGATTTCTTTCCCCACCAGGTTGTGTTTTTTCAACAGTCGGTATATAGTAAAGTATGAGAGGGTGGTGGGAATGTCCCCCTGCTTGGTGAGTTGTTCGTAGAATAGGGTCACGGGCATGGTGGGATGTTCCTTCCTCAATGCTAGAATATGATCCTCATCATCGGGGGACAGACGTCTGGAGCGGCCGCGGTCCGAACGGCGCTTCGGCTTCAAGGCGTCGAAGCCCCCTTTTTTGTATCGGGCGCACCAATCCAGAATCGTCTTCGCCGCAATGGGTTTGTCCCCTTGATGAGGAATCGAATGCACTCGCCCGCCCACCTCATTCAAATACGCCTTGGGCTCCACCTGGCCATTCACCAACGGAGCGATCAGCCCGTACCGAAACAGCGCGATGTCGTGTCTCATCGATTCATCCATCCGGATCTCCTCCCTGTCTCCCTGTGATGTTGGACCGTCCCGGTCCCTCTGCCTCCTATCTTACGAAACGGCTCGAGATTCGTCGAGAGGAAGGGTTTGTGGGAACATCAACCATCTCCATTTTTGGTGTTAAGTAGAAAATCAGGAAGCAATTTGATCCGCAAACAGATGCCACCTCTCGTTTGTCCACAGGTCTTGGATGATCGAGCCCACCCCCCGTCCCTCCAAAGTCTGCATCCACCAAACCGCCCGTTCTGTTCTTGCGTTCCCCACAGGGCCGATGATCCCCCACCTTCTCGCCGCCGCGTGATGCAAGCGGGAAAGATTCCGTCAAAATCGTCGGACATAAAACAAGATGACCTCCTTGGTGGGAAAACCAACCTGTTTGGTCTTCGCTCCTCGCCTTGGCGTTTCGAACCATGCTTTGACCGCTTGCCAGATGACCGGCCGTGTATATTTGAACATACGGGAGGAGGAAAGAAGGCAGCACACTCACGGTTTTGCGGCACTCTCGCGAGCGTATCGTGCGATCCAAAGGCGATACTCCCCCTCTGCCGTCAACGCATAGCGTTGGTAGTATCCGTGACGATGCAAGGGGCGGCGGGATGGACAGTGGGGGCATTGTCTCACGTCGGGAAAATCGTTCCCTTTCCCACGATCCGTATACGTTTGAATGTCAATGCCAAAGTCGTGAAACTGGATCACACTTCCTCCCCCCTGAAACGAAAGGAAATCTTCGTCCGAAACAATTCACAAAAAAATTAGCACATTCCTTCAGAAAAGGGGAGAGGGCTTTCTGAAAGAATGTGCAAAAAAATGGGTGTTTTGTGCTGAAATAAAATGATAATTTACACTGTAAAGCAAACGGTATTAGGGTATGATGCTTGTTACTTGCTGAATGTGGGAGTTAAACGGTGATCCGTGTTTTCTATATTAAGCTTTTGTTGAAATGCTATTTATTTTGGAAGAAGAAGGTTTAGTGGATATATATATAACGATAAAAGCTAGAATCGTTAAAATGGTTACTGATAAAGTAGTTTTTAGTCCTACGACATCCCATTGATTAACTAGAAGGAGAAAAGCGGGAATAGTCGCTGTAATCCATGCTTGAATAAACGCGACCCAACCAGTAAAGACAGCGATGTTCTTTTTTTGTGCAAGTAGTAAGTAAAATAAAGTCCAAAGGAAGGACCACATAAGCCAAATAATACCGAATTTTATATCTTGCAGTTTAGTAAAGTTCACATAACTATATCCTAAAGCTAGAATTGCTACCCATAGAGAGTACCATCCCAAACCTGAAGAGTCTAAGTTTTTTAGATTAGAAATTCCTACATATAGATAAGTTAAACCAAAAAGAAATATACCTGAAGCGTTAAAGATCATCCATGGATCCCCTTTAGATGTAAATATGAGATAAAACGGTGTAATCACTTGCATCGCTCCAATAAATAAGTTGAACACTCCAGCGCTTTTTTCATCGACTTTCCCCAATAACATTAAGCTATTGATAAATAATACAGCGCCAACATACATTAGGCCGACTTTATCCATGTTCCTTCCCCTCTCAACAGTGAATAATTATGGCCTTTCTTGTGTTGATTCAAAGAGGATTAGATTGCCGTCCATTATTTTTGCAATAAATTGGATTGGATGGCCTTGATGTAATCGTTTACTAATTTTTGCGGCTAAGGGAACTTCTATATATTTTCGAATAGCGCGTTTTAAAAATCTCGCGCCATATCGCTGATCAAAACCTTTCTTAATCAAGAATTTACGAGCAGATTCGTCGAGCTGAAGTGTGCAGTTATATTTTTTTATTCTTCGGTTAATAGCCTGAATTTGGAGATCAAGAATATGTTCTAGCGCATCTTGTTTTAACCAATGAAAGACAAAAATATCATCGAATCTGTTGATGAACTCGGGACTAAATCGTTTTTCTAACTGAGAAAGAACAATAGAGCGGAGAAAATCTTGTTCTGTTTTCCCCCAATTAGAAGGACGTAAGAACCAAAGAAATTTACGTAATTTATACTTTAGACTTTTGCTAGCATAACTAATGATTTCTTTTGCGCCAATATTGCTTGTCATAAAGATCATGGCATTACGGAAATTAATAACTTTCTCTCCCGATGTCATTACTAATATACCGTTATCCATTACATTAAGCAGGGAATAAATAACTTGATCATCTGCTTTTTCCAGTTCGTCAAAAAGAACAATCCCAGGTTTACTGTAGGATCCTTCAATTTTTTCCTTTTGGAATAAGGAGTTTCCCTCTTTACTCCCTACGTACCCTGGAGGAGCACCTGTTAACGCCGCAGCATAGTGTTCCTGGGTTAGTGTATTCATGTCAATTCGACAATAAGCTTCCGCATTTCCGTAGATAGCTTCACTAAGCACTCGAACTATTTCTGTTTTTCCCACACCTGTTGGCCCTAGAAATAATGCGACATACAAAGGGCGGTTCTCTTCTGTGATATCAGTCCAAACAATATTTAACATTTCCTCTATACCATCTAAAACTTCATCTTGTCCCCAAATTTTTGATCGTATATGATGAATCACTTCATTTACTTCAAAGCGAAATCGTGTAACTAAGGGAGAAGAGGAATTGAAAGTTTCTGAAAGATTAGCTGATGATGAATTTTGGTGGCGATTCTCATTTAAATCCTTTAATTTCGATGTTATAAATGTCATCGCATCATCCCCTAATTGTATCGATAAAGGAGGTCAGGTCCAAGAACCTGCCCCCCTTCTCTTTCTTATTCCTAGATCATTTTCCAGCTACTTTTTCTATTCCTTCGTGAGGGATTCCTTCTATCGGACACTCAGCAGTTCCTACTGTGGAACGTGTGATCTTTTCTACGTTTTCACGGGCCTTTTCTGCATCAAGCACCCATGTACGGTAGAAGTCAAATGGACACTCTGCTACGCCGCGACCGTCTTCTCCTGATTTAATTAAACCGGTATATCCACGGTGAAGTAGTTTAAATAAGTGATTTTGTGATTGCGAGTTTTTGCGGAAATCGCGGATTTGCGATATAGAGAGTTCCGCGTATTGAACTCCGTTTTCTTCTGTGCCGCATTCCCCTAATGTACGACCATCAAAACCAATAATAGCTGAATGACCAAAATAAGAATAAACACCGTCGAATCCAGACGCATTAGCAACAGCAACATACGTATTATTCGCCCAGGCCATTGCTTTCGCCATGATGATTTGTTGTTCTTTTGCCGGATACATATATCCTTGGCATCTAACAATAAGTTCTGCGCCTTTCATAGCACAATCACGCCATATTTCTGGATAGTTTCCGTCGTCACAGACAATTAAACTTATTTTGATTCCTTTTGGTCCTTCTACTACATAAGTAGTGTCTCCAGGATACCATGGTTCAATTGGGCACCAAGGAATAATTTTACGGTATTTCTGTACAATCTCTCCTTTATTATTCATTAAAATCAAGGTGTTATAAGGAGCTTTATTTGGATGATCTTCATGTCTTTCACCTGTTAAAGAAAATACCCCCCAAGTGTTGGCAGCACGACATGCTTCGGCAAATATAGCAGTTTCTTCACCAGGAATGGAAGAGGCAGTATCATACATTTCTTGTTCATCGTACATGATTCCATGAGTGCTGTACTCTGGAAAAACGATTAAGTCCATACCAGGGAGTCCCTTTTTGATTCCTACAATCATGTCTGCTATTTTGCGACAGTTGTCCAATACCTCCTCCTTGGTGTGAAGACGCGGCATTTTGTAGTTGACCACTGCAACACCCACTGTGTCATGGCTGCTCGAGATATCCCCATGTCTCATTTTTCATTACTCCTTTCCTTGATTTGATCGTATAGATGGAAACGAAGATCATATGCTTTGTTTCCATCCATCTGCCCTATATTTCTTGCAAGAAGTGTGCCAAGTTTAGATGTTGTTAACATATCTTATATTTAAATAAGTGGGATAGGGAGGTTTTCAATTTTGCGACAGTAGTTTTTTGATTAAATAATTGAAATATTAGTAATTTTATAGTAAAATCAGAAACGATAGAGGATGTTCAATTTTTATACATTGTTGCAAAATGATACAAAGGGGGGATTATATGAATATTTGTAAAGGGGGGATTATATGAATATTTGTATAGGTCTTTTATTTTCATTAACAGGCATCACTTCCTTAACGGAAATTGGCCAATATCAAGCAGCTGCGTATGCCCTCGAGAAATTCCAAAAAGATTACAGCAAATCAAATATTTCATTTACATATGAAGTAAGAGACATTCGTTCCGATCCAATTGAAAGCTATAGGCAAGCATTGGATATGGCGCGTTCAGGGATAAAAGTTTTTGTAGGATGCTATACATCCGCATGTCGCAAAGCTATTTTACCTGTTCTTGAGCAATACGATTGTTTTTTAATATATCCGGCGCTTTATGAAGGACAGGAGATTCATCCAAATGTTTTCTATGTTGGAGAAATTCCCAATCAACAAATAGCTTCACTGCTTAAATTTACGGTTGAACAATTTGGAAAAAAAGTTTATTTAATTGGAAACGATTATGTTTACCCTAGATATACCAATCAACAAGTTAGAGAGATGCTGTATGAGTTGGATGGAACAGTGATTGGGGAAAAATATGTTCCATTAGGGCACAAAGAGTTTTCGACTTATTTTGAAGAGATTAAGCATTCTTCTCCTAATGCGATATTGTCTACGCTTGTTGGAGAAAGTATATTGCCTTTTTATAAAACTTATTATGAATTAGGATTAAATCCTGAGGAAATGCCTATTATTAGCCCAATTACAACAGAGCTGGAAATACGAGCAATGGGGCCTAAATATGTTGCTGGTCATTATAGTTGTTTTAGTTATTTCCAATCATTGGATATACCTGAAAACCATTTATTTGTAAAAGGTATGAAAGCAAAGTATGGATTGGACACAGTTATTTCCTCAGTTATGTGCAATACTTATATTGGGATTCAGATAGTATTAGACGCAATATGTCATTTACAATCCACAGACAGAAAGAAAATCGTAAAATATTTATATCAAAAAGAGTTTTCATCACCGAGTGGAAAAATTAAAATAGAATCTAATCATCATTTGTCAAGAGAAGTGAGAATTGGAAAAGCAAAGGAAAATGGACAGTTTGAAATTGTTTGGAGCTCGGGACAACAAATTTCTGCAAGGCCACTTTTAACAAATACGCTTCTAGATTCTATGGATGAAGAAGAGATATGGAAAGTTTTAGTCGAAGAAATTGGTAAAGAGGTATCTGATGGGATTATCGTCGTTGACCAAAATAATAAAATTTTATACATGAATCCTTACGCTTATTCTGTAACTAGAGCCAAACAAGGGGACGTTCTCGATGATGCACATTTATCGGATATAGGCTATGAAGTAACGAAAAGAGAAGTGAAGAAATCTTATCATGTTTTTTTGATTTTTATCAAGAAAACATCCGTACAATCTCCTTCGTGTGGAATACCGTCTAAAAATAAGTATCAATTTGGAAATATCGTAACTTACAATCAGGCTTTTCAAAAAGAGCTTCATATTGCTTCAATCGCCTCACAATTTGACACAAATGTATTAATATTAGGGGAAACTGGTACTGGTAAAGAAGTTTTGGCACGGACTATTCATGAGCAAAGCCATCGCCGTAATGGGCCGTTTATTGCTTTGAATGCCGGTGCTATTCCAAGAGAGTTGATTGCTAGTGAGTTATTTGGATATGTGGAAGGAGCATTTACAGGTTCAAAAAAAGGCGGAAGCATTGGAAAGTTTGAAGCTGCCAATGGAGGCACACTGTTTCTTGATGAAATTGGAGAAATGCCATTAGAATTGCAAGTAAGCCTTCTTCGAGTGTTAGAAGAGCGAAAAATTGTTCGTATCGGTGACTATAAAGAACGTCCTGTTAATGTCAGGGTCATCGCTGCAACAAACCGCAATCTTAAAGAGGAAATTGCTTACCAGGGCTCTTTCCGTTCCGACTTATATTATCGGTTGAATGTGTTTACCATTCATGTCCCTCCACTTCGACACCGAATAGAAGATATTCCTGATTTATCGATGCAATTCTTACATCAGTTTCATCAGTATTACGGAAAAGGACCTCTAGAGTTATGTGATTCCGCGTTGCAAATGCTTCAGTCCTATCATTGGCCAGGTAACATACGCGAATTGAAAAACGTGATGGAAAGGGCGTTTCTTTTAGCCATTAATGAGCCGAAAATCCTTCCTTTACACTTACCTGAAGATTTTCAAAATTTCAGTACAATAAAACAATCTCACTTAGCTGGTAATCTAAAGTATATGGAAAAACAAATGATCGAGCAAGTTCTTCAAGAAACAAAAAATATTACAGAAGCAGCTAAAATTCTTGGTGTAACTAGAAGCACATTATACCGAAAAATGAATAAATGGAATATCCGAAAAAAACATTTTAAAAGCAGTAGTAGTTGATTTCGTACCAACTGTTTCGGGTTTGGTGCCTGTCACCACCCGAAATTTGTCGAAATATTGGTGATTGAAAGATAAAGGGGAGGGTATTACAATGATGGATAAGAACTAATGTTCTGTGATTGGGAGGGATGGATGAGTGACGGTGAAGATTTTAAGCATTGGGTAAGAGGATGAGGTCATTACTGGCATTGTGATTATGGACTACAAGAAGCGGGATATTGAGCGTATAAAGAAGTTTATACCGGTGAATATTAATTTTCATATGATTAACGAACAAATCCATTAGTTTTGGCCGATTTTGCCTCTGGCATGGACTCAACTATATCATCCTTCGCTACTTTAATGCGGCTGGGGCGCACGAGTCGGGGGAAATTGGCGAAGACCATAACCCGGAAACGCATTTAATTCCGATTGTCTTGCAGCATTTGTTAGGCCAGCGCGACAAAATTTCCGTTTTCGGTACGGGCTATGATACTCCTCAATCATGGTCGCTTTTTTTGATTTTTGCAGGTGATATGCGATGGAAACGAAACGGCTCGCAGCTTGAGCTTTTGAACCGCCGTTGCTGCCTCCATGAAGGGATGGGGGATGTGTGGGAAGGATTCGAAGGGTGGCTGATGAAGGAATATGCCTATGACCCGTGCCGGGACTTGTTGATCATCAACGGCGACGCAGCGCCATGGATCATGGCTTGCCGAGAGTATTTTGGGAAGCGAGCCTGCTTTCAGCTGGATCGATTTCATGTGGCGCGGGAGTTGCGCCAATGCCTCTCGGGCCATCCGCGTTGGCGGGAGGTGCGGAAGAAGCTGGCGAAACAAGACGAAGAAGGACTTTTGGTTGAACGGAACAGTGCCGTCGGTACGTTGGGGGACGAAGGCAAAGAACAACAGCTGGCCGCCTTGATTCGCCGGATCGAGTCGATGCCGGGATGCATCCGGGACTACCGGGAGTGGCTGTCGGCGCAAGGGGTGAAGACGACCAGCATGCGTCCAATGGGCCACGCCGAGAGCGTGATGAGCCGGTTCGCGCATCGGGTGAAATCCCGCCGCAGCTGGAAAGACCAAGGGCTTCGGGCGTTTCTGAAGGCGATGGTGGCTCGAATCGATGGAATATGTTGGAGAAAGGGGCGGTTGGAGGAGGAAGAGCCCCGGAGGGCAGCCTCGGCCTCGACGAAGTCCAAGCGGGTTGAACAGGCCAAACGGAAGGCAGGACGGTTGTGGGCAGATGTGGTGCGTCAGAATCTACCGTGTCTGCAACGGTCATCCGGGACGCCGATCCATCAAGCGTTGTCGGCGCTCCGGGATGGTGGTTGGGTGTAAAAAAATGGAATGCCGTATCATCACCTCAAGATGAGGGATGAGAGTCCGAAAGCGCTTACGATATAAATTCCTAAAAATGGTCTACCAAAACTGGTTATTGACAACACCCGTAGTGGACCAAAAAAATCCCCCGCAAAGTCTTGACTGGCTCAAACAGCAATTTGCTAAATCAGGCTGCCATTTTTTATGATATTATCTAAAAAAGCAGGTGAAGGAGTGTAGAATGAGAGAAGAAGAGTTCCGAAAATTCTTAATGAACGGCGGCAATATAAAAAGCAAAGTGAAAGCAGTTAATTCAAGATTGGCAAAGGCTTTAAGGGTCGAACGAGAGCTGAATGTCAATTTAGACGACATTGTGAAAAATGATGAAGCCATGTACCATTTGTTGCTGCAAATTCAAGAAAAGCTTAATGATAGGTTATACCATAAATCAAAATGCGGTGCGAAAATATTATTTATTTGTGAACGGAAAGGAGTTTCCAAAATTAAGGTGATATTAACAAGATACAAGTCACAGTTTGCGAGGCCCTTACATAAAGTGACGGAGGGGAGAAGGACACTGTTTGAGTAAAGTGGCTTCACCCGTGGACGGAGAAAGTGGAACGTCATGAGGGTGGAAAGCGCCGTTCGTATTTGGTGTTAACGGGTGAAGCTCGCCAGCAATTGGCAAGTGGCCAGTAGTGGTATGACGTGTGGGATGCGTGTTCGCTTTTACGGCAAATGAAAGGGGCTGTTTCGCTCTTGTTTGCTTTGGGCGCTGAGATCAGTTACGGGGGAAAAGAGCCGCACGGTTGCGGCTCTTTGGCGCTATTGGATCGGCGGCTGATCGTTGTCCATTTCCTTCGCTAGGTCGGCGACTTCGGCGACGGTCAGTCCGGTTCGTTTGGCGATCTCGTGAATGGGAAGAACATCAAGCAAATTTTTGGCGATTTCGATGGCCTTCCGTTTTTCCGTTTGCTTGATCGCCTGCTCCTTTTCTTGCATGACTCTTTGCACTGCTTGTTCTTTTTCTTGTATCGCTCTTTGCACTGCTTGTTCTTTTTCTTGTATCGCTCTTTGCACTGCTTGTTCTTTTTCCTGCATCACTTTCTTCAACATTTCTTCTCTTTCTTGTTCAAGTTCTTCGACTAACAGGCGAAACACTTTGTTCATTTTGATCCACTCCTTTACTTTTTCGGCGTATGACCGGTCGATGAATTTGTCTGTGGCGGTCAGAACGCCAGCGATGATGTGCAGCTGTTTCGGTTCGTCGCCGATCGCTTTCGCCAGCTCGATCGTTTTTTCGATCATCGTTTGCCGGTCGAAGCGGGTGTGCATGAGCGGCACGAGGATGAGTTTCATCGTTTCTTCCGGAGTGAGCGGTTCGCCGTTGTGGACTTTTTCTTCAATGGCATGGAAAATCGCATCGCCGTTGAATTCGCCAAGCAACACCGCTTTGGATGAAAGAAACACATCGCCGGCGTCAAGCTGTTCGCGGGCGC
This sequence comes from [Bacillus] caldolyticus, assembly GCF_003595605.1. Taxonomy (NCBI): domain Bacteria; kingdom Bacillati; phylum Bacillota; class Bacilli; order Caryophanales; family Anoxybacillaceae; genus Geobacillus; species [Bacillus] caldolyticus. The sequence goes on from NZ_CP025074.1 coordinate 2,213,665, forward strand.
TCGTGACATCGCTTGTGTAGATCACAACGATGCGAATCGGGCGTATTCGTTTTTCCTGTTGATAGTATGTGTGAAGGATGCGGCAGGCATAATCAAGATACTTTAAATGGTTGTCGAGAAATCGTTCATTGCTTTCGTACTCGAGAAGCAAAATGGAATCGTCTTCGAGAAGAAACACGGTGTCGGCGCGCCGTTCATCCGCCCGTACAGACGGAAATTCGTTTGGAAGCAGTGCTTTGATCCGTGGGAGTCCGTGAAGTCCGTATACATCGAGGGCTTGGTTTTGGTACAATGCGCTCAGCGACTTGAACAAAATGTCTTTGGCGTGATGCGAGATCCCGCCTGGCATCGTCTTCACTCCATTCGCTTTTGACCTAATTATACTACTTGCCCGATCGATTGTCAGCTGCCATCGTGAGCGGAAACACGGTGTTCGTTCGGTGGGAGTGAATGACATCTTCTTGAAAAATAAAACGGGTTGTGACTCAGAACAGACGGATGAATGACGCTGTTTTGCCCTCACGGCCGGATAAACACTTCCGTTCCGTTCGGAACGATGGAGGCGAGTTCGAGCACGTCTTTGTTGTGCATGCGGATGCAGCCTTTGGATACGTATTTGCCGATCGAGGACGGGTCGTTCGTGCCGTGGATGCCGTAATGGACTTTGGATAAGCTGAGCCACATGGCGCCGAACGGACCGCCCGGGTTCGGCTGGCGGTTGACGATGACAAAATCGCCGACAGGCGTGGCGGTGACCATTTTGCCGACGCCGATCGGATACGTGCGGATCGTTCGTCCCCGGTGTTTTAACGTCAGCTGGCGGCGGCTGATCGAGATGTGGATCGTGTAGGGAATCGATCCTTTCGGCGGAAGGTGGGGGATGACGATCTCCTGCCCGGGAAAGATGACGGACGCGGCGGTCAAACCATTGGCGCGAAGGAGCGCCTCAACAGATGTGCGGTAGTCGCGGGCGATGGAGGCGATCGTTTCCCCGCGTTTGACGATATGTTTGTACATGGCATTTCGCTCCTTTTTTTCGCTGGATGGAGAAAACAGCTCCGATTGATGATACATTAGTGTATGAGAAGATTCGAATAAGGTTGCTCAAATGGGAAGAGAGTCTCATGCGCATGGCATGCGGCCGCCAATGCCGTATGAACGCGCTGTGCGTTAGTCTATACTTGATAGGGAGCGTTGCCTAACGGGTGTTTCTTGTCAAAACGTGTAGGTGAAAAAGGAGGATGGCGCGAATGAGAACGTTTGTCCTAAAACCGGAAGGACAGAAGGTTGATTATGAGCTGTATGCCGAGCTCTCCCCTGTCCCGCTTGAGATCATTGACGGCGATCTCTTTTTTACGAAAGAGGAGCGGGAAAACTTGCTTAAGCTGTTGATATACAATGTCGGCATTAATCGGACGCTTGAGATCATCGAGGAATGGAAGGAGCGGTGAAAGCGGCGCCCGGTCGATATCGGGGCCGCATCGATGTTGGGGGTTACGGGCGGTAAGGGAACAAAATGTTCTTTTCCCCTTTTTCTTTGGCGACGAAGACGTCTTGATGGATTTCGAACACGCCAAAAGCGCTATGGAACGTCTGAATGACGCGGACGCGATACACGTCGTGAAGCGGTTTGTTCTCATCAGACATCGACCATGACGACAGTTTTTCCACCTCATCGATGCGGTAGTCGAACGTCTCGACGCCGAAGTCTTGCATAAAGACGTGGGCGCGGCGCTGGATGTAGACGTCTTTTGGGAATTTCTTTTTCATAAGCGGGTGAAACAGCTCCCAAGAGCTGCCAAAATCCCCTGCCTGCTCGTAGCGGTAAAACGTGTCAACGATTTCCTTTGCCTCGTTCCGTTCGTTCGAAAGAAACAGAGACAAGATCGCCACCAACACGGCGACGGCAGTGAGAACCGCCACCCCAGTCCTGGCTCGGATCGTCTTTTGGCGGTAGCGTGGGAACATGGGGTCTCCTCTCCTCTCTGTTATACCATATGCACGATGGGCGGCGGATATGGGCAGGGAAAGGGCGGAAGCGCCGTGGCATGTGTCACAGGATAGACATACGGCCGCATTTTTTAGTCAAAAAATTCATCAGAGTGTAGTAAAATGGATGGCAGAAGTTGTTGGAAATGATGCACTAGCGTGAGAAACGGTGGTTTGTCCTATTTGGAGGCGGGTGAAAAGGCGGAGCGTTTAGGGCTCCGTTTTTCCTTTGCCGTTCCGCTGAAAACAGAGATGCAGGAGAGGTAGAGAGCGATGCGGAAATCATTTATTTATGCGCTGTTGGTCGCCATTATGGTTGCTTGGGGCTTGAACGTGACGGCGTTGAAAATTCTTGTGGAGCATTTTTCGCCCGTCGCGTTGACGGCGCTTCGCATTCTAACGGCCGGGTTGGTCGTGCTTTTGTTTTTATGGGGGATCGGCAAGCTTCAAAAAGTCAGTTGGAATGAGGCGAAACAGATTGGTTTGGCTGCATTGTTCAGCGTGGTGGCCCATCACTTCTTTTTAGCTTTGGGGCTCGCGAGGACGACGGCGGTGAACGCAGGCCTTGTTTTAGGGATGGTGCCGCTTGTGACGGCGCTGTTGGCGATCGTGTTTTTGGGACAGCGGCCGACGTTGTTTCGTTTGCTTGGCATCGCGCTCGGGTTTTTTGGCGTCGTGTTTGTCGTCGCGAACGGCGATGGCGGCCTCGGCCATTTGTCAATCGGGGATGTGTACATCTTTTTGGCCGTCTTGGCGCAAGGGATCAGCTTCATTATGATCAAAAAGGCGACGGTCGAGGCGCGGGTGATGACAGGGTGGATGCTCGTCTTCGGGTCGCTTTGGCTGTTTGTCTTAAGCCTCGTGCTCGAGCCGAGCGGCCTATCGAGTTTGAAAGAGGGTACGTTGCCGCTTTGGCTCATTTTCCTTGCTTCGGCTGTCGTGGCGACGGCGCTTGGCCATATGTTTTATAACCAGGCTGTTCAACATCTTGGTCCCGCTGAGTCGGCGGTGTTCATCAACCTCAATCCGCTCTTTTCGTTGCTTGGGGCGCACTGGTTGCTTGGTGAGCCGATTTCATGGATGCAGCTGGCTGGTTTTCTCTTCATCGTCGCGGGCGTGATGTTCGGCAGCGGGGGGATGGATGACGTGATCGCCCGCTTCCGCCGGGCGAAGGCGGTGGAGGGCGGAAGGAAGGCGGGGATGTAGTAGCCTTGGAATCCCCCACTTCTAGGCCTTGCGTGCAAGTGGCGAAACATTCATATCCAGGAATGGAGGGGGCTTCACATTGCGGTCGGCGTCTTGGCTGTCTCTTCTCGAAAAGGGACAGCCATTTTTGTGCCATCGGCAGGATTTTGCTTGATGATGTCGAAAAAGAGAATACGAAACGTATTCGTGTGAGGTGAATGTATGGCGATCGATCACGACCGGTTGTTCAAGGAGTTGTTGCAGACGTTTTTTGAGGAATTTGTGCTTCTCTTCTTTCCGGATATGCACGAGCATATTGATTTCAACCATTTGTCGTTTTTGTCCGAAGAGCTGTTTACGGACGTAACGGCTGGGGAGAAGTACCACGTTGACCTGCTCGTCGAGACGAAGTTCAAAGGAAAAGACGGATTGATCATTGTTCACGTAGAAAACCAAGCGTACGTTCAATCGTCATTTCCAGAAAGAATGTTTCTTTACTTCAGCCGCTTGTTTGAAAAATACCGCACTCCGATCATTCCGATTGCTGTATTCAGCTATGATGCCATCCGAGATGAACCCTCTTTGTTCACGCTCTCCTTTCCGTTTGGCGATGTGCTTGACTTTCGCTTTTTCCATGTGGAGTTGCGCAAGCAAAACTGGCGCCAATTCATCCGCACCGACAACCCGGTGGCGGCTGCGCTGCTTAGCAAAATGGGGTATACTGAAAGTGAACGAGTGGAACTGAAAAAGCAATTTTTGCGCATGTTGGTGCGTCTTGAGCTAGACGAGGCAAGACAGCGTTTGTTGATGGGCTTTTTTGAAACGTATGTGAAGCTGTCCGATGAAGAAGAACAACAGCTTCGAAGCGAGGTGGAACAAATGGAGACGAAAGAAAAAGAACGCGTGCTGGAATTGATCATTTCGTACGAGCAAAAGGGAAAAATTCAAGGCCGAAAGGAAGGACGGGAGGAAGGGCGCAAAGAGGGAGCGGAACAAGAAAAACGGCACATTGCGAAACGGATGTTGATGAAAGGGTTTGATGCGCAGACGATTCACGAACTGACCGGATTGCCTGTGACGGAGATTGAGGAAATGAAACAAAGCGGCTTCAAGTGAATGGAAATCAAACAGGCGGGGCAAAAGGCCAGCCCCGCCCTAGCGCGTTGGTTTTGCTGCTGTGGATTCCCGTTTGATCAGTTTCGTAGACAATAGCACTTCCTGAAAAGGTTCGTTCGGGTTGTCCCACCGCCATCGCAACAATTCCACCGCTCGTTTGCCGTAGCGCTTCAGGTCGATGTCGACGGTCGTGATTTTCGGCGTCGCGATTTGCGACAGCTGTCCGTTGTCAAAGCTGCAGACGGAAACGTCATCGGGCACTTTTAGCCCGTACTGCTGCAGGCCGGTGCTGACGAAAAAGCCAAGCCCGTCATTGACGCAAAACCAGGCGGTCGGCTGCCGCTTCAGCTCGCGGATGTAGCCTGCGATGACCGTTTCGTCCTCTTGCGCCTGGCAGAACATCCACTCCTCGTTCGGTTTCACTCCATAGTCTTTCAGCGCCAATAAGTACCCTTCATACCGCTCTTGATAGCTCGGCGAATAGTTGACGTCGCCGACAAACGCGATGTCAGTATGGTTGAGCTCCAACAAATGCTGGACGGCCACATACGCCCCGAACCGATTGTTTGTCAGCACCGCATCGGCTGGAATGTTCGGATGGTGATGGTCGACCAGGACGGTCGGGATGCCGGTGGCGACGATTTGTTGGATGTACTCGGTGCTGATGTGGGAAAGGACGATCACGCCGTCGACTTGTTTTTCCTCGATGAACGAAGGCAAAAGAAGCCGTTCTTTTTGTTCTTTGTTCACCGATTGGATGTGCAGCTTCATGCCGTGTGACAGCGCTTCCTGTTCAATGCTTAAGTAGATTTCGCCAAAAAATTTCAGCGAAAACGTGCGGTCGGAGGCGATGAGGGCGATTTGCCTCGGCGGTTTGCCGCGCGACTTCGCGCGGGAGGCGGGATATTCATACCCCATTTCTTTGGCTACACGCTTCACAAGCTCCCTCGTTTCTTTGCTGACCCCTTCTTTGCCGCGCAGCGCTTGAGAGACCGAGTTTTTGGAAATGTTCAGTCGATCGGCGATGTCTTGCATGGTGATGCGTTTTTTCATGTAGTCTACACCTACTATTCGATTTGCTTATCATTATTGTCATAAAAAGTTTAATTGGATTGAAAGTGCTCTTCGATTTCCACAAATAGATGACTTGTGATATACATAACAGCAAAGCAAAAAGGTCCAACAACAAGATACCAAGGTATTTTAGGAAAATGGTACAATAATAAATATAATAATGCAATAAGAGCTGATAAAATGATTGTCGTTTTCCACTTTGTCGTGAAGCACCAAATGGCTAATTTTATGGCAGCCCAACTTTTCATTTGAAAATAAGAAAGTAAAGGATATAAGTATATTCCTACACATACGTTTAACAATAATAAGATATATAAAAATGGTATGACATATAAACCGAGCGCATGTTGTTTCATAAATAAGATATCGACTGCCAAAATGATAGTAAGGATTGCTTGGAAGAGCCCCAGCATAGAACATTGGATAAAGTTGGTTTTGACTCCGTAAAAAAATGATTTTGTGAGTTCTACCTGCTTTTCCCTGATGATTTTTCCCATTACATGATACGAGGCTGTTAAAGCAGGTGGAATCGGAATAAAGGAAACCAATGTGAGTAACAACGTGATAGTGTTCGGGTGATTCCAAAACCAAAATAAAGATAATAAAAATGGGATGCAAAATAAAAAGAAATAACAATTACAGACAGTGAGCCAATAAATATGTAAAATCAGCCGATAAAACAAATTGTTTTGCATATCCATTGTTGACATGACCCTCTATTCCTCCTAATTAGTCGAGGCAGGGGGAATTCTGCTTTTCTTCCCCCATTTATCCTTTAATGCCGGTAATGGAAATGCCTTCGACAAAGTATTTCTGCAAGGAAAAGAATAAAACTAATGTTGGAAGCAACACAAGCAAGGAAGCTGCCATCAGAGGGCCCCACTCGACTTTTGTCATTCCATTAAACATGGCAAGTCCGAGTTGGAGAGTAAATTTATTCGAGTCGTTCAGGTACATTAAGGGTCCGAGCAAGTCATTCCATGAACCCTGGAACGAGAACAGAGCGATTGTTACTAAGGCAGGTTTTGATAAAGGTAAGAAAATCTTATAAAATATTTGCCATCGTGACGCGCCATCCATAAGTGCCGCTTCTTCTAACTCGCGCGGAATGGTGAGAAAAAACTGGCGCAACAAAAATACGAATACAGCTTGTCCCCCGAAGAAGGCAGGAACAATCAGCGGTTTGAAGGTGTTGATCCATCCTAATTTGCTGAACATGATGAATACAGGAATCATTGTGATTTCTCCCGGCAACATAATCGTTGATAATAAAATCATAAACCAAATATTTTTTCCGGGGAAGTCAAAACGGGCAAATCCATAAGCTACTAAAGCAGAAACAAACACCTCAGCAATCATACGAAAAAATGTAATAATGACAGTGTTCTTTAAGTATAAGAAAAATGGAATATCCGTAATGGCGCGTTGATAATTTTCCCAATGAAGAGAATCAGGAAACCACTGAGGAGGGATTTGGAAAATAACACTTCCAGATTTTAATGATGTTGAAATCATCCATAGTAAAGGCAACACTGTAGCTGTTGAAGAGACGATCAAGAACAGATAGACAAAAATGGTTTGGATGCGTTTCCGTTGAGTGATCGTCAATGATGGCATGGTTAACTCACCTACTTTTATTTTTTGTTTTTTTCTTTTTGCCATTCTCTAATTCCCCTGAATAGAAGACCCAGAGGGGAGAGGTTTTGAACACGAGTAAAGTCAACAATAAAATAATGATAAATAAAATCCAAGCCATCGCTGTGGCATATCCCATTTTGTAAAAATTAAAGGCGTTCTCATATAGATAAACCATGTAAAATTGTGCTTGATTACCTGCGCCTCCAATGATGTAGGCATCATTGAATTTACGAAATGCTCCGATGATGCCCATGACAAGATTATAAAAAATCACGGGGCTAAGCATCGGAAGGGTAATGTGACGAAATTTAGTCCACCAACCGGCTCCGTCAATTTCAGCCGATTCGTATAAACTTCGAGGAATATCTTGTAAGCCGGCAAGGTAAGTCAACATTCCACCCCCCGCTCCCCAAATGGCCATCATCACGTACGAAGGCAATACCCAAGCCGGGTCACCGAGCCAATTAGGCCCTGAAATCCCTATATAAGAAAGAAGAAAATTGATCAAACCGTAGTCGGGGTCTAAAATCCATCTCCACAGTAGGGCAATCGATACGCCCGAAACGACAGCTGGGAGATAAAGGGCAGTACGAAAAAGGTAGATTCCTTTCACTTTTACATTAACAATTACAGCAATTAAGAGAGAAGATACGATACCTAAAGGGATAGCGAATGCAGCATAGATAACGGTAACTTTTAAAGAATTTAAGAAATTTGGGTCTTTGAAAAGGGAAATATAGTTATCTAGACCAATAAATTTAGGTTCAGTAAACGAATTCCAATCAGTAAAACCGATATAGAAGGCGAATCCAATGGGGAAAATAGTAAAAATAAAAAATCCTAAGATCCATGGTAGGATAAATATATACCCTTCATATTTCTTAATGTTCTTTTTCACGAGTCCCACCTTCATATTGTTTAGGATAAAAACCATTCAATGAATCATCAAAAAATACAGAAATGAAGAGGCCGTCTTGAAGTCGCGAGGTAGACAGCCTCTTCTTTAATTTTCATTGACCTAAAATTTTGCGAAGAGCATTCCCAGCATCTTTTGCAGCCTGTTCAGGCGATTTTTTGCCTAAAAGGATTGGTTCATACAACTGTTGCCAAATCGCTGTATCCAATTCATTTTGTTTATCTTGGTTATTGAAGCCACGCGAAATGGTCGAGCTTTCTTTGATTACATCAATAGCATATGCTTTGTCAGGGCGAATTTTCGCTACATTTGTTAAATCTGATTTTGTTGGGGGAAGTATTTTCCACTCGTGAATCGCGTTCGTTAGATCGATCAGCGCTTCTGCTGCTACTTCTTTGTTTTTCGTTGTACTTGACATAACGGTGGCAGCGATCCAACTGAATGTCGCTTCTTTCGTTGCATGAGGTACTTTTGTCATACCGACTTTGAATGCGTCCCCGATTTGTTTTTCCAAATCGTCACCAGCCCCACCGAAGAACATAGCTACTTTTCCAGTTTTGAACATTTCAGGTCCACCGGTATTTTGGGCCTGTGTTTTAGACGGGGTTACTTTATCTTTGTTGATTAGTTGGTCAAACATTTTAATGCCTTCGATTGCTTCAGGCTCATCGATGCGCACTTTCCCATCTTTGTCGACAATTTCTCCACCATATGTCCAAATCCAGAGTGCGATTGGCGGCCATCCATCAACAACAGTTCCAAACTGGTCAACTTTCCCATCGTTATTTGTATCCTTTGTCAGCTTGATGGCTGCTTTTCTAAAATCCTCCCATGTCCAGTTCGGTTTCGGAAGTTCCACTCCATACTTTTCAAAGAGTGTTTGGTTATAATAGAGCATTACTGGTTGGTTAATCCAAGGAAGGCCATACAATTTTCCATCTACTTCCCCAATTTTCAATGGCCCTTCAAAGTAATCATCAAGGTTTACTTCTGGGTGATCCTTTACATATTCATCAATTGGTGAGATTACTCCTAACTTCGCGTACATAGGTATGTACTCCTGGGATAGCCAAAATAAATCAGGGGCTTGCTTAGCAGCAGCCATCGTTTGAATTTTCTTGTAATAATCAGCTGGAATGCTTTGGATTGTTAGATGATAGTCCTTTGCTTGTTGATTTAATTTGTCGACGATTGCTTGGAATTCTTTTAATTCCTGAGCACCTGCCCAGGTTCCAACCTTTAATTCTACTTTTTTGTTGCTAGACGAAGAGGAGCCCTCTTTCGCTGTGTTTGAACTGTCAGAGCATCCAATCATTCCAGTTAACATGAAAGCAACGGCGACTCCAGATATGACTTTTCGCCAAAAGTTTCTTTTCACATTGTTCTCCCCCTTTTTGTTAACTGTTTTGGTAGCGCTAACAATAGCAGTTAAAAAATAAAGTATTTTTTAACCTGATTATTACATTATTTTTCGATTTTGTCAATTAACAAAACTTAAATGAGTCAGTCAAGACTTTGTGGAGAACATTTTTTCGGTTCACTACGGGCGTTGTCAATCACTAGTTAGCGAACCATTTTCAGGAATTAATATCGTAAGCGCTTTCGGACTCTCATCCCTCATCTTGAGGTGATGATATTGTATTCCATTTTTTTACACCCAACCACCATCCCGGAGCGCCGACAACGCTTGATGGATCGGCGTCCCGGATGACCGCTGCAGACACGGTAGATTCTGACGCACCACATCTGCCCATAACCGTCCGGCCTTCCGTTTGGCCTGTTCGATCCGCTTGGACTTTGTTGAGGCCGAGACGGCCGACTGGGGCTCTTGCTCCTCCCACCGTCCCTTTCTCCACCCGATCCCGTCGATTCGGGCTGCCATCGCCCTCAGAAACGCCCGAAGCCCTTGGTCTTTCCAGCTGCGGCGGGATTTCACCCGATGCGCAAACCGGCTCATCACGCTCTCGGCGTGGCCCATCGGACGCATGCCGGTCGTCTCCACCCCTTGCTCCGACAGCCACTCCCGATAGTCCCGGATGCATCCCGGCATCGACTCGATCCGGCGGATCATGGCAGCCATCTGCTTCTCTTTCGCTTCGTCCTCCAACGTGCCGACCGCGCTGTTCAGCTCGACCAAAAGTCCTTCTTCGTCTTGTTTCGCCAGCTTCTTCCGCACCTCCCGCCAACGCGGATGGCCGGACAGACACTGACGCAGCTCCCGCGCCACATGAAATCGATCCAGCTGAAAGCAGGCCCGCTTTCCAAAATACTCCCGGCAGGCTGTGATCCACGACGCCGCGTCGCCGTTGATGATCAAAAGGTCCCGGCACGGGTCATAGGCATATTCGTTCATCAGCCACTCTTCAAACCGTTCCCACACGTCTCCCTCCCCTTCATGGAGGTAGTGGCGCCGGTTCACGAGCTCGAGCTGCGAACCGTTTCGTTTCCATCCCTCGTGAACCGCCAGGATTTTCTCTTCTTTCGCCCGTTTCCCTTTCCCCTGGCGGGAAATAAACAGCCCATCCGCCTCCACAAATAGCACTCGGCCGTGCCGTTGGGAAACAGGGTGGTGCAGCGAGACAGGGGCCTCCAGCACCAGTTGGCGAATCGCCTCGTGGCTTAGGACCGCATACCCCACGATCGACTCCAACGTACGGGCTGCTTTGCGGTAGGAAGAGCACTCTACGGCCAACTCGACCGCCGTTTCCTCGAGGCAAGGGCTGATCGACTGCGCTCCATCAAAGCCCAGTTCGGCATCCAGCAAGAAGGTATACGCCCCCGCCTGCCGATCATAGTAGTAGTTCCGTCGAAACGTCACTTCTCCAAACAGCGTTTGGATCGTGGTCGGCCGTTTGTCTTTCAGCTGATACCGGCGCTTGTCCCGCGCTTCCGCCAGTTGTTGATCAATCTCCTCCAAAAGGGCCGCCAACAAGACAGCGAACACCTTTTGAAGAGTTCTGACTAATTGTTCCTCCAGCTCTTTTAATAAAGGCCATTCTGTGGTAAGATGTTTCATGGACTCTCTCCCTCCTGTTTTCGGTTGATGTTGACAATCACCATCATAGCAGGGAGAGAGTCCTTTTTTCACGACATTTGCTTTTTCTACCGCGCTTCGCTTGGTGGCCCCGACGAGCGTCGCGAACAAAAGTTCGCAACCCTCGTCGGGGATCATTTCGGAATGTCACCCACAAATATTTTACTCACACAACTTAAATTACATAGTTTGGAGGGGTCGTTTTCATTTTTGCTTACAAGACATCGTTTTGCGTTATTTATTTGATACTGTAGGTATGAACCTAACATGGTGCGTGTAATATTGAGTAAAAATATCGAAAAGATATTGACTTGATAGTTTATCGTTTTGTAATGTGAAAATGCATATTGTTAATTACTATATTGTAACTTGATTATTCGTGTGATAAATGAGAGAGTTAGGGGGATATGGATGCTATTGAGGACGCCGACGATGAAAACATGCCAGACACTGCTTGAGGAATTTCAGCGTGCTCCTCAGCCGCTTCGGGTGGAGAAGCTCGTGTTTGCCGGCGTTGGGGGGCGGGATGTGTACAACATTTCCGCGCCGTTTGAAGACGATGGCGAGTGGGTCATTGCCGGACGGGTGGAGGCAAGAGACAGCGAGCAATCAGAAGTATACTTTTTCGTCGAGCGTGAAGGGACATGGGTGCCGCGGGAAGGGGCGCCGGTGTTTGCCTTGCAGGATCCGTTTGTTTCGCGGGTGCACGGGCATCTCGTGTTTGGCGGCGTGGAGACGTTTCCGCATCCCGTGCTTCACGGGAAGCTGTATTGGCGGACGGTGTTTTACCGCGGAAAAACGATCAATGAATTGGCGCATTTTTTCACCGGTCCCGACGGGATGAAAGACATTCGTCTTGTCGAGCTGCGGGATGGGTCGGTTGGGGTCTTCACCCGTCCGCAAGGGGAAAAAGGCGGACGCGGAAAAATCGGCTTCACCCGCATCGGTGCGCTCGATGAGTTGACGGTGGAGGCGATTGAGAATGCCCCATTGATTGACGGCCAATTTGCCGATGAAGAATGGGGAGGCGCCAACGAAGTGCATTTGCTTGGCAATGGGCTCGTCGGCGTCTTGGGCCATATCGCTTGTTTCGATCAGGAGCGGAACCGTCATTATTATCCGATGGTGTTTGCGTTCAATCCAGATACGGGGGAAGCGTCGGACATGGAGTTGATCGCCACAAGAGCCCATTTCCTCGATGGCCCGGCGAAGCGTCCGGATTTGGCGGATGTCGTGTTTAGCGGCGGACTGATTCGCAAAGGGGACGGCACGGCCGATTTTTACGCTGGAACAAGTGACGCAGAAGCGCAAAAACTAACAATCGTTGATCCATTTACGAAATACGAAAGGCAGGGGTGACGATGCACCTTTACCGCTACGAAGAAAACCCGCTGATTACACCGAACGATGTGCCGCCGCACCACGACGGGTTTGAAGTGATCGGGGCGTTTAACGCTGGGGTGGCGAAATTTCAAGGGGAAGTGTTGCTGCTTCTTCGGGTGGCGGAGCGGCCGATGTCGGATGACCCGAACATCGTGAAAGCACCGGTATGGAACCCAGAGACGGGGAAGGTCGATGTTTACGAATTTCGCAAAGACGATCCGCGCTATGATTTTTCCGATCCTCGGGTGATCAAAGAGGCGGGGGCGGAGCGGTTTTTGTATTTGACGTCGCTCTCCTATTTGCGCCTCGCCCGGAGTCAAGACGGGCGGCGGTTTACGATCGACGACCGCCCGTTCGTCTATCCATCGAATGAGCTCGAGACATTTGGTATTGAAGATCCGCGCATTACGTACATTGACGGCACGTATTACATTTATTTCAGCGCCGTCTCACCAAAAGGAGTCGGCGAGGCGATGGTGTCCACAACGGATTTCCGGACGGTGACGCACCACGGCATGATTTTCGCTCCGGAAAATAAAGATGTGCTCATTTTTCCGGAGAAGATCAACGGCAAATATTACGCTCTCCATCGCCCAGTGCCGCGAAGCAACGGCCGCCCCGAGGTGTGGATCGCGGAGTCGGAGAATCTGCTTCATTGGGGGAATCACCGCTTTTTGTTCGGTCTGCGCGAAGGAAAGTGGGACAGCGCCCGCATCGGCGGCGGGGCGGTGCCGATCAAAACGGAGCACGGCTGGCTCGAGTTGTACCACGGGGCGTCGGATGACCACCGCTATTGCATGGGGGCGGTGCTGCTCGATTTGAACGACCCGGCAAAAGTTATCGCCCGCTCGGAGCGGCCGCTTGTTGAGCCGGAAGCGGATTATGAGGTGAACGGCTTTTTCGGCCGCGTCGTGTTCTCATGCGGGGCGCTTGTTGACGGCGATGTTGTGAAAATGTATTACGGCGCCGCCGATACGTCGATGGCGTGCGTCGAGCTGAAGCTGGACGAGATTTTGGATTCGCTTGTGAAAGTATGAAAGCGAAGTTGCCCGCACGTTGCGGTGTAAGAACGGAAACGCCTGGATGGCCGGGCGTTTCTTTTTTGGTTTGCCGCGAACATACCGTGAGCGCAGGTGGGAGAGCGTTCAACGCTCATTGCGTCGTTTCGTTTCTTTTCCGTTCAACAGGATTTGGTATAATAAAAACAACGCCGATTCATCGGTCAGGTCGGCAGAGCGGTTTGCGGCTGGGCAATGAAAGACACTGGCCATGACTCGAAACAACAGATGATCATCGGATAGAGGAGGAACCATCGGAGATGAAAAAAGTACGCAAAGCGATCATTCCGGCGGCCGGGCTTGGGACGCGGTTTCTGCCGGCGACGAAGGCAATGCCGAAGGAGATGCTTCCGATCGTTGATAAGCCGACGATTCAATATATTGTCGAAGAAGCCATCGCCTCAGGCATTGAGGACATTATTATCGTCACCGGGAAAGGGAAGCGGGCGATTGAGGATCATTTTGACTACGCGTTTGAGCTGGAACAGATGCTCAAGCAAAAAGGGAAGCTGGATCTGCTTGAGAAAGTGAAAGAGCCGTCGAAGGTGGACATCCACTACATTCGCCAAAAAGAGCCGAAAGGGCTCGGGCATGCGGTTTGGTGCGCGCGCAATTTCATTGGAGACGAGCCGTTTGCGGTGTTGTTGGGCGATGATATCGTCCAGGCGGAAAAGCCTTGTTTAAAACAGCTCATTGAGCAGTATGAACAAACGTTCAGCTCGGTGATTGGTGTCAAGCGCGTGCCGGAGGAAGAAACGCATCGCTACGGGATCATCGACCCGCTCGAGCAGCAAGGCCGGCGCTACCAAGTGCGCCGCTTCGTGGAAAAACCAGCTCCGGGCACAGCGCCGTCGAACTTGGCGATCGTCGGCCGCTACGTGTTGACGCCGGAAATTTTCTTGTTTTTAGAGAAACAGGAAGCCGGCGCAGGCGGGGAGATTCAGCTCACCGATGCGATCGGGCGGTTGAATGAAATTCAGCGCGTGTTTGCCTATGAATTTGAAGGAAAGCGGTACGATGTCGGCGAAAAGCTCGGCTTTATCGAAACGACGATTGAGTTTGCCTTGCAAAACGAGGAGCTGCGGGATGACTTGCTTTCGTTTTTGGAGCGGGTGGTGGCAGAGGCGAAGGGATCGAAGAACAACTAATCAAATTTTTCAGAAGATGAAGACAAAAAAGGAGGGTAGGATGTGGCGCGCATACGGATTGAACATTTTGGTCCTGTGAAGCTGTTTGATGAGGAGATCACGGATGTTACCGTTTTGATTGGCCCCCAAGCGAGCGGAAAAAGTACGATCAGCAAATTGATTTTTTTCTTTCAATCGATTCCTGATGAATGGGTAAACTATTTGCTTTCAGTACGTCAAACGGAAGAAAACAACCCATTTTTTGAGTTCAATAAACGTCTTCGGAGAAAATTTGTTGGGTACTTTGGCACAACCAAACATATGAAACCGTTTCATATTCGTTATGAGTATGATGTTGAAAAGTTTGTCCGTCTTGATTTAAAGGACGGTTATGTACAAATCCATTTCAGCGATCCGCTAAAACGGGAGATTCAGGAAAATTTTAAACATGTTGTGCAGATGAAAAAGGAAATGCAATATGAAGAACAACAGTTGGATGATTTTTGGAATGTCTCCTCGTGGAAAGTGCGTCAACAAAATGTGTTAGAAAAGGTCAAAGCAGCGATCACTGAGGTATTCGGCGATTCCAAAACACCCATTTTTATCCCTGCAGGGAGGAGTTTAGTTGCCACATTGTCGGATCAGCTTCAGGATATTAACCCGCAGCAACTCGATGTGTTGACAGAACAGTTTATCGAGCGAATTAATCTACTAAAGAAGATGTTTTCGCATTCGTTTGAGGAAATCATCGAAGATCGAAAAAAATTCTCGACAGAAAAAATTGACTTTGAGGCAATCCGACTGGCCATCAAGATGATCGAAGGCGTGATGAAAGGGAAATACATGTTCTCTGATTATGGGGAAAGGATTTTTTTTAATGAAAGAGAGTATACAAAACTGAAATTTTCATCTTCTGGACAACAGGAAGTCGTTTGGATTTTGCTGCTGATATTTACAATCATTCTGGAACGGCAGCGAGTGTTTATGGTGATTGAAGAACCCGAGGCACACTTATATCCGAACGCACAAAAAGAAATGGTTGCCTTATTTGCGTTGTTGCTGAATGTGACGAATAGTACGCTCGTGATTACGACTCATAGCCCGTACATTTTGTCTGCTTTTAATATTTATTTGTACGCTGCCAAAATCGGAAACAAACTGGATCAACGTGTGCATCCAATTGTGGACCGAAAGCTGCGCCTTTCTCCAGAGCGGTTAAAGGCCTACATGCTAGAGAGTGAAGGAGGGAAATTCCATTATCGAAGCATTATTGATAATGAATTACAGTTCATACAGGCCGAAGCGATCGATGAAGCATCATCTGCGATCAACCGCGTACTTGATGAACTCATGGAGGCAGAGGAAGCGGGGGAGTAAACATGGCGGTTGTAGGTTGGGAAAGTTGTTTACACTATTGCGACCGTCGAAAACTAGCAGTTGTTGAGGAAAACGGGAGAGGGGTTCGTTTTGTCAATGAGAGGGAAAAGAGGGTGGCCCTGTACCGTGTAGACGGTTGTTTGATTAAAGAGGGGGTAAAATGCGACTTTTTATTTTTAGTGATCGAAGGAGATCGGGCATTTTTCATCGAACTAAAAGGGTCTGACCTTAAGCAAGCTGTACACCAGATCGCCCGAACAATCGAACAGTTAGGGAAATGGCTGCCTGGATATCGATTCGAAGGGAGAATCGTGACTACCCGTGTGAGAACGCCTGCTTTGAAATCGACTTATTTGATGAAGCTGGAAAAAATGTTGAGGAGAACGGGTGGGACATTAGTGGTAAAAGCCAAGTGGGACGAGGTAAACGTATAGGGCAGGAAAGAGGCGACCGGTATGGGTTATTACAGGCTAAAACGGAGTCATACCCCAATCGGACAGGATGACGGCATCCGCATTCTCGTCGACCGCCTTTGGCCGCGCGGGGTGTCAAAGGCCGAGTCGCGCATCGACCGCTGGATGAAAGAGATTGCCCCGAGTCCAGCGCTGCGGCAATGGTTTGGCCATCGGCCAGAGCGGTTTGCCGAGTTTGCGCGGGCATATGAGCGGGAGTTGGAAACAGAGGAAACGAAGCAGGAGCTTGTGGATGAGCTGTTGTTGCTTTCCGGAGTGGTGACGCTGTTGTATGCAGCAAAAAATGAACGACATAACCATGCCGTTGTCCTTTGTGATTTTTTGCGCAAAATAGCCGAGAGGCGAAGCCAGGAGGGATGAACGGTGATTTCTGCGATGGTCGGCGATTTGACGAAGGTTGAAGGGGTCGAGTACATTTGCAATGCCGCCAACGGCATCGGACCGATGGGCGGCGGGGTGGCAGCGGCGATCCGTCGGGCAGGCGGGCGCGTGATTGAAGAGGAAGCGATCCGCGTCTGTCAAGCGCAAGATCCACAGCCAGGCGATTTGTACGTGACAGGGGCAGGCTCGTTGCCGTTTCGGGGTGTGATTCATCTTGTGACGATGAAGCAGCCGGCTGGAGCAACGTCGTATGAGATCGTCCGGTCGTGTCTTGAGCGGCTTGTCGCGCACTGTCGGGAGCACGGGATCAAGAAGGTGGCGCTGCCGGCCTTGGGAACCGGAGTCGGCCGGCTTGACAAAGCGAGAGTGGCTAGGTTATTTCGCGAGGTGCTCGCGCCGGTTGAGGATGTGGAATTTGTGGTCGTTGATATCGACGAGTCATTTATCCAAATGGTTGATTCATATTAAATAAAAATTAAGAAAAAAAGGGCCTTGACAGACGCTTGGCCCTTCTTTTTTTGGCAAAGAATAACGTGTTTCACAATCCTTCATATCATATTATAATATAACACACAAACCAGTTTCATTGACTTCCTTGCCTAGCCTAGGAGGTGGCGCAGCCATCCATGTCCGATTGATTGGACTGGCATGAAAGGAAGTTGGAGAGCGTTTCCTGTTCGAACCTGTTCAGGGAAAATGGCCAAAAGCGATGCATACGGCGTTTTTGGCAACGCCTGGAGGGATGATCATGTTATTCCAATCGCCAACATTGAAGACATGTCAAGTATTAGTCGATGAATTCCGCCTGGCCCCACAGCCGTTTGAGCCGGAAAAACTCCGCTTTGCGGGTGTTGGGGACCGAGACGTTTATAATATTTCCGCACCGTTTGTGGATGAAGGAGAATGGGTGATCGCTGGGCGCGTCGAGGCGCGCGACAGCGAGCAGTCGGAAGTGTACTTTTTCGTCGAGCGTGACGGCGTTTGGGTCCCTCGTGAAGGGGCGCCGGTGTTCGCCTTGCAAGACCCGTTCGTGTCGCGCATTCACGGTCAGCTTGTGTTTGGCGGCGTGGAGACGTTTCCGCATCCGGTGTTTGTTGGCGAGCATAGCTGGCGGACGGTCTTTTACCGTGGACCGAACATTCGCCGCTTAGAAAAGTTCGCCGAAGGGCCGGATGGGATGAAAGACATTCGCCTCGTCGAGTTGAAAGATGGCTCGATCGGCGTGTTTACCCGACCGCAAGGGGAAAAAGGCGGCCGCGGGAAAATCGGTTTCACCCGCATTTTCTCGCTCGATGAGTTGACGCCGGACGTGATCGAGGCAGCGCCGATTCTTGATGCCCAATTTACGGATGAAGAATGGGGCGGCGTGAACGAGGCGCATTTGCTTGCAAACGGGCTTGTTGGGGCGCTCGGCCATATCGCTTGCTTTGACGAGCAAGGCAACCGCCATTACTACCCGATGGTGTTCGTGTTGAACCCCGAGACGATGGAGCGTTCGGAGCTGGAATTGCTTGCGCTTCGCTCCCACTTTTTAGACGGGCCGGCGAAACGGCCGGATTTGGCGAACGTTGTCTTCAGCGGCGGGCTCATCCGCAAAGGCGACGGCACCGCCGAGCTGTACGCCGGCGTCGGCGATGCGGAAGCGCAAAAAATTTCGCTCATCGACCCGTTTGCGAAATACGAAGCGCAAGAGCTCGATCGGATGTATGCTTCCGTTTAGCGAAAGGATCGGTGCGACAGACCTTCTCTTGATGAGGAAGGTTGGCGGCCGGTCCTTTTTTGCATTTGGCCGGTTTCTTGCCTTGTGCGAAGGACTTCGGTTTGACATAAACGTGACTTGTTCGGTGACGGTGTATGTGCTCAATGAGGAACGGCTATATGAGCAGGCGGATGTTCAACCTTGTTTGTTTGCATTATCGTGATGAAAGAGGAAATGTTGCTTCCTCACAGCGTTTCTTCAGTTCAAAACTTTGCAACACCGTCGCGTGACCCCTTTCGGCTTCTCCCAAATCGAACAAATCCGTCGTTTTTCAACGGTCTTCGAAAGGACTGCTTAAAAGCGAACAGCGTGGGATTCTTCCCACGCTGTTTCCGTGAAAATGCACGCGTCTTGATGGGGCATTTTCATGCCCAGGTGAAGGGCAAAGGTTGCTCATGGATCTTTTCTGTGTCCAACGGGATCGGGGCGACGTTCATCGCCCGCGTGATGCTCCTTTACGGTTGCTTTTGCCGCTTTTCCCGCTCTTTCACTTTCTCCTCCATTCGCTTCAGCAGCTTTTCCCACGGGTTTTCCGCCGTTTTTTTCTTGCGCTTTGGCTTTTCTCCCGCCATGCTTAAGCGCCTCCTTTCGCCGCGGCTGATAAGGCGAGCAAGTCTCGCAGTTCGTCATCGGACAGTTCGGTGATCCACGCCTCGCCTTCGGTGATCACATCAGCGAGCGCTTGCTTTTGTTCGAGCATCTCGTCGATTTTTTCTTCGATTGTCCCGACGGTGATCAATTTATGGACGTGGACGAATTTCGTTTGCCCGATGCGGTAGGCGCGGTCGGTCGCCTGGTTCTCGACGGCCGGGTTCCACCAGCGGTCGAAATGGATGACGTGGTTGGCCGCTGTTAAGTTGAGCCCGGTGCCGCCGGCTTTGAGCGATAAAAGGAAAATCGGCGCTTTTTTCGCTTGGAACTCATCCACCATCCGGTCGCGCGTTTGTTTTGGGACGCCTCCGTGCAAAAACAACACCCGCTCATCAAACAAGTCGGAAAGCAGTTCTTGGATCATCTCGCCCATTCGCACATATTGCGTGAAGATGAGGCACGATTCGTCGTTGGCGCGAATTTGCTCGATCAGTTCGATGAGCTTTTCGAGTTTGTGCGACCGTTCGACGAGCTGGCGGGGTCGGCGTTCTTTCAAATACAGCGCCGGATGGTCGCAAATTTGCTTAACACCGTTTAGCATTTGCAAAATCAAGCCGCGCCGCGCAAACGGACTGGCTTCCTTTGCCCGTTCGAGTGTGTCGTTGACGAGCTGCTCGTACAAGGCAGCCTGTTCGGCCGTGAGCGGGCAATATTCTTTTTGTTCAAGCTTATCCGGCAAGTTGAGCGCAACCGCTTCATCCGTTTTCGTCCGCCGCAAGAGAAATGGGCGGATGAGCGTCTGCAGCGCCGCTTTTTTATGGGCATCTCCTTCTTTTTCAATCGGCCCGGCAAAGCGCCGCTCAAACTCCGCACGGCTGCCGAGATAGCCGGGGTTGAGGAAGTGGAAGATGCTCCAAAGTTCGCCGAGACGGTTTTCAACCGGCGTGCCGGATAAGGCGATTTTATGTTTTCCGCTCAAGCGGCGGATGGCGCGCGCTTGTTTCGTTTGCGCGTTTTTAATGTTTTGCGCTTCATCCAAGCAAATGACGTGCCAGTGCATCTGTTTTAAATCGTCTTGGTCCAAATGAGCAAGGTTGTAAGACGTAATGACGAGATCGGCCTCGCCTGCCGTTTGCACGAACGCATCGTTTTTCGCCCGGTTCGGTCCATGGTGCACGTAGACGCGCAAGTCTGGGGTGAAGCGGGCGCATTCCTTTTGCCAGTTGCCGATCACGCTGGTCGGGCAGATGAGCAAGGCCGGCGTGTCCGGCCGCTCCATTTCTTTTACATAGGTCAAATAGGCGAGCAGTTGCACCGTTTTGCCAAGCCCCATGTCATCGGCCAAGCAGGCGCCAAAGCCGAATCGGCGCAAAAAGACGAGCCAGTCGACGCCGCGCTGCTGATACGGGCGGAGCGTGCCGTGAAAAGACGGCGGCACATTCGCTTTCGGCAATCCATCAAGCTGCTGGAGCTGGCGGATAAACGCCCGGAATTGGTCGTGGACGTCAATGTGGATCGGGATCGATTCGTCCGTTGCCTCTTCGCGCTCCTCTGCTTCCGAAAGCAGCGTTTGCGCCACGATGTCGTGGATCGGCACGCCTTCTTTTTTCGCCTTTTCCATGAGCGCCTGTGCGCGGCGGACAAGGGCGGGATCGAGAATGAGCCATTGGCCGCGCAGGCGGATGAGGCGCCGCTTTTGTTCCGCCAAAGCGGCAAACTCCTCTTCTGTCAGCTCAATCCCGTTGGTCGCCACCCTCCAGTCAAAGTCCGCGAGCCGCTCAAGGCCGAATAATGATTCCGCGTTGACGGAAGGCGACAGTTTCGCTTTGATCGACAGCTGCGCCTGGCGGATGTCGTGCCACCAGTCGGGAAGCAGCAGGCGCACGCCCGCTTCCGTCAGCTTTAAGCTGTCTTCGGACAAAAAGCGCCACGCTTGTTCGTCAGACAGTTCATGAAGCAAAGACTCATTTTCATCGCCAAGCCACGGCACGATCGCGCAAATGCGGCGAATGGCGCGCTGGATCGATGATTCATATGGGCGCCAGGCGCGCGGAATATCACGGGCAGAGGCGATGACGCTGTCGTCGATGGCGATGAACACCGCTTCCAGCGTCCATGCGTCGCCGTCCTCAGGCGGCTCGACGAGGCGAAGCCCGACCGTAAACGGCGGCCGGTCGCCGAGCCAGCCGATTTGTTCCAGCCAATCGTCTTCCGTTCCGGTCCATTGGCCGCTGGGGGAGGCGATCAATGGATAAGTGCGAACGATTTCGCCCCAAATGCCGCGAAGTTCCGGGTCGCGTGAGAGCCAGTCGGCGACCGCAAGCGACCGCCATGTGGCGACGAACGGATCGGGATCGTCATCCGCGCCGCGCCAGCGGGTGCGTCCTGCTTCGCTCCATGCGCCGCCTGTGCTTTTCCACAAGGAAGCATCTGGAAGGAAGCGGCGTTCCCCCAACCCATTCCAAATGTGTCTCGCCCACTCTTCCAATCGGGCGGTGAATTCATCCGCCCATTCGATGACGGAAAAGCGCGAGTGCGGACGCAACGCGAACAGAGTGAGCGCTTGCCACGGCGACAGCCGCACGATGTCGTCTTCGATATCAATCATGGTCCCGTAAAAGGTTTCTTCGTGCCAAGCCAATAAAGGCGAAACCCATGATGAGGGATGGGTGGAACCAGAGAGCTCGAAACATCGAATCTCTTCATTCCATCTGCAGGAAATCTGAATCGTCTCCAATGCCTTCATGGAAGCAGTTTTCCTTTCTTTAATTCTTCATGAAACGCGCGCAGGCGCGCCGTTTTGGCGAGCAGCTGTTCAAGATACGCTTCCCATTGATCGAATCGCTTCATCGAGCGGTAATGAGCCCGCATCGTTTTCAAGTGGCGGACCGCCCTTTGGTAGCTTGACCGGTTTTTCTCGTTGAGCAGCTTGATCACGGTCCGATGATATAACGGCATGACAAGATCCGTCCCGCGCGCTTGCAATGTTTTGAGCAGCTGCGGATGCAGCTCATCAGCGGTGATGTTCGCCCATAAAAACAGGTCAACGACTTCTCGGTATCGCCCTTGCCGATACAAAAAGTTGGTATAATAGTTGACGCTGTATGGAAGACTGCGCTGCAAAAAATCTTCCCATGCATCCGGTCGGTTTCGTTGGCGGGCATACATTTCAAACAAATGAACCGCTTCGTCCAAAAAACTTCCCCGGGCGAGGTCGGACATGTGGGAAAGATAAAGCGGCCAATCGTCCTTCGCTTTTTCCCAAACGGATTCAAACCGCTTGACGAGGCCGTTGGTGATGAATCGCCCGATCCATTCAATCAAAAACAAGCCTGCCTGATGGGGAAACGCGCGGTACAGAGCCATCGCTTCGTCGTCTTCGCCAAGCAAAAAGGAAAGATGAGCCGCCGCCATAGCGGCGCGGATGTCGTCTCGGTCTTTGGCGAGCCGAAGGAGTTCGGCTCGTTCCTCTTGCCGCCATGTGGGCTTGGTGAACAACAACTCCCACGCGGTTGTGTAAAAGTCATAGCCGAATGATGACAGCCCTCCGTCCAAAAACAGTACATCACGAACATACGGAATCGTCTGTTCAATCAACGCGTTGAGCGACCGCGGCAGCGATTGAGTAGACAATTTTTCCAAGGCGTCAAAGGCGCGGTCGGCGACATAGTTGACGTCCTGCTGCCAGGAAAACTGTCCGTAAGAGGCGAATACGACGTCGTTCCACCCTTGCGCCTCCCCGTACTGCCGAAGCTTTTCCAACAAAAAGAGGGCGGCATGAAGCTCCCGCAACGGACGGGCGCCAGCTTGCTTCCCTTCGTTTTTGCCAAGTTTCGGGAGCAGCTGGAAGGCTAAACGGTACGGCCAGTTTTGGCCGTTTTGATGGCGGGAGAAAAAGTCTTGATACTGTTTCTCAAATTGGTCCCGCCAATCTTCGACGGTTTCATTGGCTGTGATCGAAAGGCCTGCCGTTTTCCCCGCGCGTTTTGGAGCAGGCGTTTTTGGTTCATGGACAGCGGATTCTTTCCACAACGCGCCGATTTGCCCTTTTTTCCAAAGGCGGAACAGCTCGCCAACGTCGAACACGTTGCCGTATATATAAAAGAACAGCGCCAAAACGTGTGGACACAGCCCTTCCGTCCCGCATGGGCAGCGATGGCGGCGGGTGATGTTGGCCAAATCAAGCATGACATCATGGGGGGTGATGTCGGAAACGACCCCTTCCACTTCGTGGCTGTTGATCACCATGACGTTATAGACCAACCCGTTTCTTGACAAGTCGCGCCCTTTTTGAATGAGATTGTGGAAAATAGGAAACGGCAATTCTTTCAGCAATTCCCCA
The DNA here is from genome assembly GCF_003595605.1 of [Bacillus] caldolyticus. Taxonomy (NCBI): domain Bacteria; kingdom Bacillati; phylum Bacillota; class Bacilli; order Caryophanales; family Anoxybacillaceae; genus Geobacillus; species [Bacillus] caldolyticus. Next base: position 2,237,108 of record NZ_CP025074.1, read on the forward strand.
GCCGCCTGCTTCAAAAGCGGCTTGGAAACGGTTGTTTGCAACATGTCGGTCCGTCCTTTCCGTTCCATTCCTTATCATCTAATTATAGCATGTGATAGCGTGTCGAAAAAAGAGGGGCAATGTGACAAAACGCGTCTGTTCTCGAGCCGGCATGAAAGGACATTGCGAGCTTTTGAACGTGTACGCGTTTTGATAGAAAGAAAGCTGGTGATGGTTGAACGTCTATCGATGATGGTATAATAGGAATAGAAAAAGTCCAAATGGAAAAGAAAGCAGGTGCATCGAATATGGCGGAAACGCCGCGGAACGCGTTATGCCCGTGCGGAAGCGGGAAAAAGTACAAGCATTGTTGCGGAAAAAAAGAGGCGGTTTCGATTTCGTCATTGATTGACCGCGAGTTGATCGAATGCATGAATGATATGCGTCAGTTTGTTTTACAGCGGTATGAGAGGGAGGCGGAAGAGCTTTTAGACCAGTTCCCGCTTGATGAGATGCCGGAGGAACTCGAGCTTGGCGTGCAGATCATGGCGGTGAACTGGATGTTGTTTTGTTGGCCGCTTGATGAAACAGGACAAACGATCTTTTCTGCTTACCGGAAAAGCCGTCATTGGGAGCGGTGGCGCCCGTCCGTTCAGGCTCACATCGAGAGGTGGGAAGGAGCCGTTCCGTCGCTTGGCGAGTTCATCGGCTATGAGGACGACAATCGCCCCGTTGTCCGGGATTTGTTGACGGGAGGGGAAAAGATCGTTCATTTATTGGCTTCCCATCAATGGCCGAGCGTGATCGAAACAGGAGATGTGGTGTTCGGCTTCCTTGTGCCGTACCAAGACGTGTTCACGTGTTTCACAGCGGTGTTTCCGCTCCCGGCGTCAGGGAAAGATCGATTGCTTCGGGCGATTCAACAAGAAGGGGAGTGGAGCGGTCAGCCATCGGCTTTATGGATGCGCGATCGGTTCGTCGCTGTGCTTTCCGATGTGCTCTTGGAGTGGCTTTGGCAGTTCGCCAAACAGTTCAAATGGGATGATCCGAAACAAGCGGCCGTCATTCGCGAGCTCGATGAAAACGAGCCGGAGGCGCCAGCGGCGCTGCTCAATCAAGCGTTCGCCATATGGGCGATCTATTGCGGAAAAACATCCCGCCTCCCTTATTCGGTCCCCGTCTACGCGGCGGCGCTCCGCTATGTGGCTGGGCATTTGATGAAGGCGGAAGGATCGGAGGTGGAAGACATCGCCGATCGGTATGACGTGATGCCAGAAGATGTGCGATCGGCGGCGTTGGATTTTTTCCTGATGGCTGTTGATGATGAAGACGACGAGCAATGGCTCGATGACTGGGAGGAAGACTGGTTCGAAGAGGAAGGGGATGAGCTTGATGCGCGCATCAATGAATGGATCGATGACATCGATCTGATGTTGATGCGTGAAGGATGGGACGAGAAGCGAGTCAACCGTCATATTGACCGCGCCATCCGTTCGTGGCGGAATGAAGGCCTGCTCGAGGAAGTGAATGAAAAAGAATTGCGTAAAGAACTCCGCGATGTAGCGTGGGAGATCTTCACCGATCGGGGATTCATCTAGAAGCTGGCAGAAAAACGGGCGCTGCGCGCAAGTCAGCGGCATTTCGTCAGAAAGGAAAGCCGGTTCCATAAGGGCTCTCTCATTCAAACATCATTGGGCTCAACCCAAGCCCTCTATAAGTAGAAACAGGGAATGGAATGCGTTCCATTCGTGAAACTCCAAAAAAAGCGGCGGGGAACGATCGGTTTTGACCGAATCCATAATGGATTGGGAAAAATGGCTTTGTGCGCGATTCCGACCGTTTTTAACATAAATCAGCCAGAAGTCCCCCACCTCTACAGGTGGGGGATGAATGGCGTTCGGTTTTTCTGTTTTTCTCTTTCTTCTTTGGATGGCAATAGAATACAATAAACATAGGAGGTGAAACCATGTATCGAACGCTGAAAACCCGTTTTCGGGCAAAGAAAGAAGTTATCCAAAAACTATTTGAATGCAATCGTATCTCCGCAGAAGTTTGGAACGAATGCCTTCGTTTGGCAAAAGAACATCATTTGGAAACAGGAAAATGGATAACCAAAACGGAACTGCAAAAAGCAACAAAAGGTCGTTTTTCTATCCACAGCCAAAGCATCCAGGCGGTTGTGCATAAATATATCTTTGCCCGTGATGGGGCAAAAGAAGCACGGAAAAAAGGAGAAAAAATCAAATATCCATACAAAAAGAAAAAACATTTCAACACGAAATGGGCAAAAGATGGGTTTGTTTTGCATGAAGACGGAACGTTGGAACTGTCGCTAGGAATTTGGAATCGAAAACGACAATCTCCTTTGGTGGTGAAAATCGACAAAGAGAAACTTCCAAACGGAAAAGTCAAAGAAATCGAGTTGGTCTATGACCGTGGTTTGTGGCTTTGTTTATCGTATGAAGATGGGAAAAAACCAAAAGAAAATCCATGTAAAAACCGTGTTGCTATTGACCCAGGGGAAATTCACACCATCGCAGCCATTTGTGAAAATGGGGAAAGCCTCATTATCACGGGAAGAAAAATAAGAAGCATTCATCGGTTGAGAAACAAGAAATTAAAAGAACTGCAAAAACTCATGAGCAGATGCAAAAAAGGCTCCAAACAATGGAAAAAGTACAATCGGGCGAAACAATATGTACTTTCGAAATCAGAGGCACAACTAAAGGATGCACTGCACAAAACCACGAGACAATTTGTTCGTTGGTGTTTGGAAAACCAAGTGAAAGAAGTCGTCATTGGAGATATCGAAGGAATCCAACGGAATACGAAAAAGAAACGAAACAAAAAGACCAATCAGAAATTATCCAATTGGTCGTTTGGAAAATTATTTGATTATCTCAAATACAAATTGAATGCCGAAGGAATTCAAATCGAGAAAAAAGATGAAAGTTATACCTCGCAAACATGCCCTGTTTGCGGGAAGAAAAATAAATCTTCTTCTAGAAATTATACATGTCAATGCGGGTACAAACGACACCGTGATATCCATGGGGCAATGAATTTATTTGCCAAAGTATATTATGGTGAAATCCGCCCATTGGAATTTACGGTCAAACCGTTTACGTATCGACGGATTGCTTAGGTATGAAGTCGTAGATGGCGAGTTCCCGCCCTTGAGTATCATGGATACTCATGTTGCCTGTGGCTCCCAACGGGACGGGTGCCAGGTGTTGCCTGCAGATAGGCTGCCAACCAGCCTATCATGCATCCACCTCCGAAGGGGAAACAGGAAACCCCCACTTCGATAAGTGGGGGAGGTTCATTATCTTGGTCGCCGTTTTGGAAAGGAATGATTAGAAGGGAGGATTTTGCATGGCAATCGGCCGAAATGACCCGTGCCCGTGCGGAAGCGGGAAAAAGTATAAGAAGTGCTGCATGAACAAACAGCAGGAGCGTGAAATCAAGCGGGTGCGGCAGCGCCGCTTTTTTGACCAAAAATATGAGCTGTCGCAAATGGTGCAGCGGTTTTTGGATGAATCGCTGTCTTATGATGAACGCGAAGCGGTCAACCGTACATTTCGCCGAATGATCGAACAAAAGGATCATCGTGAAGAGTTGAAGGTGTTTGAGACGCTTTGGCGTTTTTTCCTCCATCGTTATCCGAATGGATTGCGCGGCGTTGAATGGTTTCAACAGGAAAAAGGGCGTCGTCTGTCTCCGGAGCTCAAGGAAATGTTGGACCGCTGGGTTCGGCTTGTGCCGCGCCTTGTGCAATTTGTCGATTTGCATGATGAAGGAGGAGTGGCGGTCGACCGGTTGACGGGCGAGAAACTTCTCATGCCGTATTGCGAGACATTGGAGGTTGTGCGCCCTTGGGGCGGCATGTTTGCCTTTTTGGAGCCCTTTGACGGCGGCTATTACGTTTGCGGTGTATCATCGATTGTGGATCCGAAGGGCGTGGAACGGGCGGAAGAGAACATTCGCGTCTTGTTGACGCAAACCGATTGGCCGTATGAAAAGGTAGCCGTTGAACATTTTCTCGATATCGTTGATGCAGGCTATCCTCCGAGGGCGGACGATGTGCAAGAGGAGCGCACGCGATGGACGTATGAATACGAATGCCAGGAAGCCGCTGAGGCGATGAGGAAGCTTGCTTCGATCGGACGCGCTCACATTGATCATGACGATGGGGAGAAAGTGGAAGGTTCATGGTGCACCAATGTGTACCATTATGTCGGAGTGATTTCCCCCAAGCCGATTCATGTGTTTGAATTAGGCGGGTCATTATCCGCTCATCGGTCGCGTCTCGTGTTGTCTACCGAGGAGGAAGGGACGGCCGAACAGCTCGTGTCGTTGCTGCAGGCGTTTGGGTATTCCCCAAAAGAACGAAAACGGGGGACAGAAGCTGTTTTGCGCCGAAAAGGGATCGAAAACGTTTCGCTTCATATTGATTCAGACCCAGACTCTCCCCCTTGGGTGGCAACGATGGCCGGATTGGATGTTCAAATGGAAAAAGCCCTTCACATCCCGCTTGAGAAATGGAATGGAAAAACCCCTCACGAAATGGCGCGCGAGGGGCGTGTTCAGGAAGTGGATGAGTGGCTGAAAGAGTATGAATTCCATTTATTTAACATGCAAGAACGAGCCAATTTGCCGGTGCTCATCGGAGTGAATTCCATTCGCTCCCGTTATGGATTGCCCCCATCTCCGTTTAGCTCATCACATCGTCTTTCGGACTTATGGAAAATGAAATGGATGGGGCCGGAAAGAACCGAGACATTGTTGATCCGCGCGGAATGGGAAGGGATGTATTTTACCGATGACGCATTGGCGTTTTATAACGAAGTCATCGTGAGCGAAGAAAAAGAAGCCAAAGAGGCGTGTTGGGCCGTGGTTTTGCTCGTGTGTGAATATATGACCGGGCGGACGTTTTCATCGTGGGAGGACGTAGGAGAAGAAGAATGGAAACAATGCATCGTCGAGCAAATCCCGTCAAGATGGAGTTCGTTTTCATGGGAAGTGGTGAGCCGAGCGCTCGATATGTTGCTTGAGTGGGCCGATTGGCTGGACCGCCGTTATGGAACGAATCATCGAACTGTTGTTTGTGCCGTGCTGGAAGAGGTCAGAAGCGAATTGGAACATTGCTTTGCTTTGCTGGATGAATGGAGGGGCGAGAACGGAAAGGCGGATGAGGAACTGATGGCTTGGCAGCTTGCTCGTTTGTTTGGTTTGCCTATTCCCCTTTCCGTCGGTTTCTCGTTTTTCCGCGTCAAGCGTGTGGAACAGGGGAAGGCGGTGCTGGATTGGCTTGCCCATAACCGAACGGTGACATGGGACATTCCGAAGCGGGCAGAGCCGCATCTGTTGCCGGGCATGTATATCGTCGCCGCGACCGATCGCAACGGCAAGCTGGACGATCTTGCCCGCGTATATCCGCCGTCTTTCTCTCCGTACGTAGAGCCGTGGCTTCAGGCGCTGCAAGAGTGGCCAGACAAGGTGGAGAAAGAACGGGCTGCGTTTCAAGAGCGCCTGCTTGCCTCGTTGTCCCGTTTGCTTCGCCGGCCGTAGGCGTCCCGATGAATGACGGGGCGCTTGTTTCTCTCGGCTCGGCCTCTATGATTCTCCATTATGCAGGCAAGCCCAATGGTAAGAGTCATTCATCCTATTTCGCGCAGGAGACTCCCACTTCAACGACCAAAGGGAGTAAGTGGGAGAGGAATGCGCGTTCCCCCCTTTCTTTTGTGTATGATATAATAAAGGCGTGGAGAAAACCGTTCAATAAAGGCACTCCAATCACGGCTACTCGATGTATGGAGTTGGTTACAGGAAACGTTGTAACCGTAAAACATCGAGCGTAGGTCCGTCTGTTGTGTGTGGAAGCCAAGTACTGCCAACAGACACACCGAGAGAATCGGTAACGATGCAGGCATGACCTGCGTCGTTGGGTAGTCGTCAACCTGCCCCCTGATGCAACCCCAAGTCAAGGAAGGAGGACGAAGTCCGTTTGCACTTCTGGGGAGTTGCAAGCCCCCACTTCAAGCGTTAACTAAGTGGGGGTAGTTGACATTCTTAGGATTTTGGTCCATCACCATAACGTGTGCTTGAGAAGCAGGGTTTTTCTCGTTTTACCGAGAAACGGATGAGAACGCGAATGATCCAAGAATCCTACACCTTTAGGAGTGCGGAGTGTCAACCGGCATGAAAATCATGGATTGGCTGATTTCTCCTTGGAGAAGGAAATATGGCATGTTTTGAAAAAGCCAAGGGCACCTTTTGATAAAAAATGGAATGCGAATCGATGTTCTCGACATGAGCGACGGAAGTCCCAAAGTGCTTGCGATATGTGTTGCTGAAAGCAGTTCCATCACACGTTGATCGTGAATGTCTCCCCAAAGTGTTTAGCTGGCCCGAGCGTTAGCGTAGAGGGGGAGAACGTTCAATGACTATGATACAAAGAAAGTAGGTAGCTATATGGTGAAGGCATCGCGAAACAATCTTTGTCCATGCGGCAGTGGGAAAACGTACAAGCATTGTTGTGGGAAGAAAGAAGCAGTATCGATAGAATCTCTAATTGACCGTGAAGTGGCCAAATGTATGCAAGATGTGTTTTCGTTTGCGTTAGAGCGATATGAGGAAGAGCTTGCTTTCATGATGTCTGGTTCTCCATTTCAAGGGCTTCCTAACGAGCTGGAGACCAGCGCCAATTTATTGCTGACGAACTGGGCGATTTTTCACAGACACGTTGATGACAAAGGGATGACAATTTTTTCAGCCTATATGAGAAGCCGGCGCCGCACGCGGTGGCGTCCAGCAGTGCAAACTCATTTGAAGCGATGGGACGAGGCGGTTCCGTCGTTTGACGAGATCATTCATATCGAGGATGAGCGGCGTTTCCTTGTACGCGATCTGTTGACCAGAAAAGAAAAGTACGTCCGTTTTTTGACGCCGGAGGAGCTTCCGTCTGCTAGGGAGGGGGACGTGTTAGTAGGATGCCTCGTTCCGCATGGGGACGAGTGGGCGTACTTCATGAAGGTGCTGCCGATTCCAAAGAGCGGGAAGGATCGGCTTGCGCGGGCGCTTCAAGCGGAATGGAATCCGGATATGAAAACGTGTGAAGTGTTTTTGCGCGAGTCGTTTCCGGAATTGCTTGAAATAGCGGTCCATGAGCTGTTGTGGCAGCTGCTGAGCGAAAAGGACTGGGGGGATCGAGATCAAGATGATGTTTTTCGCGAATTAAAGAAAAAGGAAGAAACAACCTCCTCCCTAGTGCTCAGCGAGGCTGCGTTCCTTTGGCGCGCATATTGCGAAATGGATGAACCGGTCATCAAGAATCCTGCTGTGTATGCGGCTGCACTCCGTTATTTGGCGAGTGAAATGGCTGGAAGAGAATTTGTCAATATGGAAAAGGTTGCGGAACACTACGGCGTTCCTGTAGAGGAAGTGGAAGCCGCTGTGATGGAATTGTTTTTATTTCGCACAGAGTTGCTCGATGATGGAGATGATGAGGGCGAGAATGATGATGAGTGGCTCTTTGACGATGGGGATGACGGTGATGAGATCTGGTTCGACGACGGTGGGATGGAGGATGGCGATGAGCTGGACCGTGCGATTGAGGAATGGCTTGACCAAGTTGAGGAGTTGTTTGATTGCGAGGGCTGGGACGTTGATCAAGTCCATCGCTTGATCGACAAAGCGATCCGAACATGGAAAAAGGACGGGTTGCTTGAAGGAGTCGATGCAGCTGAGTTGCGCAAGGAGCTCGAGGAGCTCGTCTGGGAGACGTTTGCCGAACGGGGATTTTTGTAAGGCGATGGACAAAGCAGGCAACAAAGGACAGATGGGTGCGAAAGAAGGTGCCCTTGAGAGATGACGGATACCTTCTTTCGCATGCGTTACAATCGGATATAGGCCAGCCGCTCGTTCGCTTCCTCGACGTCAAAGGCATCAGGGTCAAAATCTTCGCCTTTCATGTCGTACATCCAGTCTACCAGCTCGCGCAATTCGGGATCGGCAAGAGAGTCTTTTTGCGCCGCCGCTTCCAGCAGCTCCAGGTAGCCATAGACGCCGCCGCAATCCTCGGGAGGGCACGCCCGTTTTCCTTTCAGGCAAGCGGCGCGTTCCAACGGTTTTGGGAGTGTTTCAATCTTTTCAACAGTGACGGTATGGCGCCAGTAGTCGCCAAAATCGTAAATATATAGAAACTTTTGTTTTTCTTCCGTCAGCCATTGCTGTAATGGGATGCGGCGGGCGTCCATCAGTTCTTTTTCCAGCTGAAACGAATCCCAGCCGTCAGGGATGCCGATGAGAACGCTTCCGAAATCGAATTCGTATAAATGGGCTTGTTCCCATCCCATCGCTTCTTGGATGATGAGATGAAGCTCGTGAAATGTCGCATGTCCGGGAACAAGGACGCGCCGCCAAATCGGCGGGCGGATGCCGTTTAATGTGATTTTCAGCTGGTAGGCTGTTTTGGACCGCCGCCGTTTGGAGGGGGGTGTGCTCTTTGGCGCCTTAACCCATCTGCCGTGTGGACGGTCCCGCTCTGTCGGATGGAACATGGCAGACAATTCGTCGATCAGTTTAGCAAGATTGTCGGGGTTCATAGCCCTCGTCTCCTTTCGGATAAACGTTTTGTATAATAGTAGTTTATCCTGTCCATAGTAGAATTTAAACATTATTGATGGAAATATTGAAAAAAGAAAGATGGGAGAGGAGGATGACGCATGTCGATCGGCTGGAATGACCCATGCCCGTGTGGAAGTAGGAAAAAGTATAAGAAGTGCTGCATGAACAAACAGCAGAATCATGAAATCAAACGGGTGCGCCAGCGCCGCTTTTTTGGCCAAAAATATGAGCTGTCGCAAATGGTGCAGCGATTTTTGGATGAATCGCTGTCTTACAACGAACAAGCAGTGGCGAGACGGACGTTTTACCAAAAAATAGAGGGTATGAAGTATTTGTAATATTTTGGATTTTTTGAAACACTTTGGTGCTTGTTCATTCACCGTTTTCCCAATGGAATGCGCGTCATTGAATGGTTCCAGCGCGACAAAGGACACCGTCTCCCGTTGGAGCACGGAGCGCTTTTGGCGCTTCTGCGTGTTTCTTCATGGGGACGGCTTATCCATTCGGACATCGGTTAGAGAAGCGATGGTGGTATGTCGGCCGTAGCTGGATGGTTCGACTGGGTTGCGCGTTGTGGCTGCTGTCGTGTGAAGAGGCATCATGCAGAAAAAGGAGAGCTATTGTCGGTTGATGGATGCCGCCCCGCTAGTTTTGTCGAGCGGTTTTCCCAAGTGACAGACAGGAAATTCCCCGTTGTGCGCGAACGATATAGTAGACAAATTGGAGACAACGGGGGAGGGAATGCGCATGAGGCGAGGAATATGGCTCGCCCTGTTGTTTTGTTTGCTATGGCTGGCTGCGGCTGCTTGGCCGGTGGGGGCGAAAGGGGAGAGTGGGAAAACCGCTCAGTTGGCGGTGGTGACGGCGGATCAGGTGAACGTCCGCCAAGGGCCGGGGGTGCCATACCGTCCATTGGCGAACGTTCACCGCGGCGAGGCGTATCGGCTGATCGAGGTCAAGGATGGATGGGTGAACATCGAGTGGAAACCGAATCGAACCGGGTGGATCGCCGCGCGGTACGTCGCGTTGGCAAAAGAGACGGCCATCGTGCAAGAAAACCGACTCCGCCTTCGACAAGAGCCGAGCCGAGATGGGCGAATTATCGGGCATTTGGCGCGGGGAGAAACGGTATGGGTCATCAAGGAAGATGGGGAATGGACGGAAGTGATCGCAGACGGTGCGATCGGCTGGGTGTCTTCAGCATACCTCACTGCAGCTCGGGAGTCATCGATTTCGCATCAAACCGGAATCGTCAACGCCAGTTCGCTCAACGTTCGGGCTGAGCCGTCATTGAAGGCAGCGCGCGTCGGCCGCCTTGTCCGTGGTGAAGAGGTCGAGATTGTAGAAAAGAAACCGGGATGGTATAAAATTGCCTCCTCAACAGGGCTTGGTGGCTGGGTTTCGTCCGCGTATGTGCAGGTAAAGGGTGGACAAGCCAATGAAAAGGAAGCGGAAGCGCCCCAGTCGGCTGACCGCTCGCTGCTTTCCATCATCGCGCCTAGCGACTCGCGCCTGTATGTAGACAGCTGGACGCGCGGTCCTGTTCAGGCGCTGGCCGGAAAAACGATCGTTCTTGACGCTGGCCACGGAGGCAAAGACGGCGGGGCCCAAAGTGTCGATGGCATCAAGGAAAAGGAGTTGACGTTGGAAACCGCCAAGCTTCTGAAAAACAAGCTGCAATCTTACGGCGCCCGCGTCGTGCTGACGCGCTCCAGCGATGAGTATGTGCCGCTGTCCGCGCGCGTGGCGATGGCGCGCCTGTATCAAGCGGATGCGTTTATCAGCCTGCATTATGACAGCGCAGACGACCAACAGGCGAGCGGCATCACCGTTTATTATTACGACCGTTTTGCCGATTACGGCTTAGCGCAATCATTCGAAGACCCGCTTTCCCGATTGGCCGCACTGCCTTTCCGCGGCGTTGCGTTTGGCGACTATTACGTGCTGCGGGAAAACGACAGACCGTCTGTATTGCTTGAGCTCGGCTATGTAAGCAACCGCACAGATGCGGCGACGGTGGCGACAGACGACTATCAGGAAGCGGTGACGACCGCGATTGCGGATGCGGTTCGGCATTATTTTGAATAAGGAATGATGGTGGAGAAATCGTTGATCGGCGGTCTGTTCGTTTTTGTGATCAATCGGCCGTCATCAAGCAAACGGAAACACGCCGCGCAACCGGGGGGTGGCTCCTCCCGGTTTTCTTTTGGCCGCAGAGCACAACCGGTGAACTCAGCGGCTAGGCGAAAACAATGAAAATCCCCAGGCGATTCGATATAATGAGAACAAGCGACAATAGCCGCAATGGATCAAAAAGGTGTGAGGAACGATGAGAATCACGATCGCCGGGGCTGGGTATGTTGGGCTTGTGACCGCCGCCTGCCTGGCTGATAAAGGGCATGATGTCATATGCGTGGATGTCAATGAGGAAAAAATTCGGCGGTTGAATGAAGGAATCGTCCCCATTTATGAACCGGGGCTCGAACCGCTCATCCAACGGAACAGGGCCCGCCTTCGCTTTACCACAGACGATGCGGAAGCGTATCGATGGGCGGAAGTGATCATGGTCGCGGTCGGCACCCCGCCGCTGCCGGACGGATCGGTCAAGCTCGATGACGTATGGGAAACGCTGCGCCGCATCGCCGCGTCGGCCGAACGCGACTGCCTTGTGGCCATCAAATCGACCGTGCCAGTCGGTACGGGAGACGAAGCGGCTCGCTTTTTGGCGGAACACGGACGCGGGGGGGTGCGTATCGATGTCGTTTCCAATCCGGAGTTTTTGTCACAAGGAACGGCGGTGCGCGATACGTTGCAGGCGCCGCGCATTGTGTTAGGCGTCGAATCGGAGAGAGCTGAGCGGATAATGAAGGACCTCTACGCCCCGTTTGCGCTCCCGTACGTTGTCACCGACCGCAAAAGCGCAGAGATGATCAAGTACGCTGCCAATGTGTTTTTGGCGCTGAAAATTTCGTACATCAACGAGATCGCCAACGTATGCGAGTTGGTAGGGGCCGACATTCAGGCGGTGGCGGAAGGAATCGGCATGGATCCGCGCATTGGCCGCCGCTTTTTGCGCGCCGGCGTCGGCTATGGCGGCTCTTGCCTGCCGAAAGATACGAAGGCGCTTTATGCGTTGGCTGCCTCCCATGGCTATTCGCTCAAAACCGTGTGGGCGGCGATGGACGTCAATGAAAAACAGAAATGGAAACTGTTCGAGAAAGCGCGCGCCCACCTTGGTGTGTTCAGCGGTCGAACAGCAGCCGTGCTGGGCGCCGCATTCAAGCCCGGCACTGACGATGTGCGCGAATCGCCGGCATTGGCGAACATCGAACGGCTCATTGCCGAAGGAGCCGACGTGCGCGTCTGGGACCCGGCCGCCCTCGGTCATGTCTCGCGCCGTTTTGGCGATGCGGTTGTTTGTTGCGAGACAATGGAGGAAGCCATTCGCGGCGCGGATGTTTGTTTCATTTTCACCGAATGGCCGGCTGTGCTGCAATTTGACCTTCACCGTTACAAGACGCTGATGAATCGGCCAATTGTGCTTGACGGGCGCAACTGCTACGACCCGAAACAAGCCGACGCCGCCGGCCTCATCTACGAGTCGATCGGTCGGCCGGTGGGGCATAGGCAGCTGAAAGTGGATCGGGCTGTTGACGTTCTCCAGTGCGCCTCAGCTGCCTTTTTCCACAAACAAAGTGAATAGGGATGCCGCTTAATTGTCCCGTTCGCATCGCCACGACGGCTTTTTTGTAAAAAAGGGAATAAGGCGGTCTGTCCGTTCGATGGAAGTGGGATAGTAGACATGCCGGCGGGCGCGGGGCATCAATCGCCGTTTCAAAGAAAGAGAAGGTTATGTTTCCAGTGGTTTTATGGGAAAACGTGGGGTCGTGGCCCGCCACTTTGAAAGCGGAGACAGGCGGGGAAGAGAGCGGCTGAAGAAGCCGTCTTTTCCCACCGCTATGGGCAGGCGGCAAAAGGAGGGATGTATCATCCGCATTCGCTTAGGTCTGTTTGGTGCGGACGATTCGCTGTCAATTATTCAGGCGGTGGCGCAAGAGTACAAAGAGCTTGTTTGCGTTCCCGTTGTGTATTGGGATGAAAGTGAAGTGATCGATTTGATCCGCCCGCTCGCGTCAGAAGTTGATATGTGGCTGTTTTCCGGACAAGTGCCGTATTCGATCGTCAAGCAGTCCGGTGAGGTCGATGCGCCGCTGTTTTATGTTCCACATATTGGTGCCAGCTTGTACCGCACACTGCTGCAGGCGCACTATACGGAGCAGATTCCGGTCAGCCGACTTAGTTTTGACACGTACGAGCGTCGCGAAATCGAACGGCTGCTGGAAGAGGCGGGCATCGAAGAACCGATTCCATACGTCAAGCATTACGAGGGAGGCATTTCGGCCCAGGAACTGTCCGACTATCATTACACCCTTTGGAAACAAGGGAAAACGGAAGCAGCGGTCACCTGTTTGCGGACAGCCCATCTCGAACTGGAGAAACTCGGGATGCCGGTGTATCGGGTATTGCCTGCCCGCTCGGCGGTGGAAGCGGTCATCCAAACAATCATTCGCACCGGACAGATGCTACAGGCGCAAGATGCGCAAATCGCCGTGCAAATGATTGAAGTCGATGCGATGCAGGCGGCCTCCCCAGAGACATTTTCGACCGATGACATATATCGTCTGGAGATGAAGACAACGGAAAAATTGCTACGGTATGCAAAAAAAGTCCAAGGGTCGCTGAAAAGCGCCGGGCCGGGCCGCTATGTCATTTTTACGACAAGGGGCGCATTAAAAGAGATCACCGATGGCTATAAAACGGTCCCCTCGGCGGAGGAGACGGAGCTCTTGTACAGCGAGGTCATCGCGTGCGGAATCGGCATCGGCCGAACGGCGTATGAGGCCGAAATTCAGGCTGGGAAGGCGTTTTTGCATGCGAAACAAAGCGGACGGGGTGCGTGGATGGTGGTGTTTGATGACGGAACGATCTCGGGTCCGTTAGGAAAAAGTGTGCACCTCCGCTATTCGCTCGGCGGCGGAGAACTGCGGCAGCTGGCGGAGCGGACGGGATTAAGCGCCGCGACGCTCTGCAAATTGAAAGCAATATTGCAAAAACGAGGAACCAACGAGATCGAAGCGCATGAGTTGGCCTCTTACATGGGGATTGTGCCGCGCAGCGCCCGCCGGATTTTAAACCAATTGGAGACCGTGGGCCTTGCCGAAGTGGCCGGGGAAACAAACCCGTATCCGCGCGGGCGTCCGCGCAAAGTATACCGCATTTTCTTATAATTGCTCGATCAGCTTCTGCCTTTAGCGACAGGCAGAAGTTTTTTGTTGTCTTGAAGGCGTTTGTATTATTTGTATTATTTGAAAATTTCCTCTGTTTCCATTATAATTAAGGACATATCCGAAAATTATCCGTAATTGGCGTGAGGGGAGGATAGCTTGATTCAAGGGGAACGTCTTTGGCAACGGCTCATGGAACTAGGGGAGGTCGGCAAGAAACCAAGCGGCGGCGTCACGCGCCTCTCGTTCACTGCTGAAGAGCGGAGGGCGAAAGACTTGGTCGCTTCCTACATGCGCGAAGCCGGGCTTTTCGTATATGAAGACACGGCTGGCAACTTGATCGGACGGAAAGAAGGGGCGAATCCGGATGCCCCGGTCGTCCTTGTTGGATCTCATCTCGATTCGGTTTACAACGGCGGCTGCTTTGATGGACCGCTCGGGGTGTTGGCCGGCGTGGAAGTCGTTCAGACGATGAACGAGCACGGTGTTGTGACGCACCACCCAATTGAAGTAGTGGCGTTCACTGACGAAGAGGGAGCGCGCTTTCGTTTCGGCATGATCGGCAGCCGCGCCATGGCCGGAACACTGCCGCCGGAAGCGCTCGAGTGCCGCGACGCGGAAGGGATTTCCCTCGCTGAAGCGATGAAACAGACGGGGCTTGACCCGGACCGCTTGCCGCAGGCAGCACGAAAACCAGGAACGGTGAAAGCCTATGTCGAACTGCACATCGAACAAGGACGGGTGCTGGAGGAGGCTGGTCTTCCAGTTGGCATCGTCACTGGCATCGCCGGGCTGATTTGGGTGAAGTTTATCATCGAAGGAAAAGCGGAACATGCCGGCGCCACGCCGATGTCATTGCGGCGCGACCCGATGGCGGCGGCCGCCCAGATCATCATAGTGATCGAAGAGGAAGCAAGACGAACAGGGACAACGGTCGGTACTGTAGGACAGTTGCATGTATATCCGGGCGGTATTAATGTCATTCCAGAACGGGTCGAATTTGTGCTCGATTTGCGCGACTTGAAGGCTGAGGTGCGCGATCAAGTATGGAAAGCCATAGCCGTGCGGGCAGAGACGATCGCCAAGGAGCGGAACGTCCGCGTCACGACCGAGCGGCTGCAAGAAATGCCGCCGGTGCTATGTTCCGATGAGGTGAAGCGCGCGGCGGAGGCGGCGTGCCAAAAGCTTGGCTACCCGTCGTTTTGGCTGCCGAGCGGCGCAGCCCATGACAGCGTACAGTTGGCTCCGATTTGCCCAATCGGGATGATTTTTGTCCGCTCCCAAGACGGAGTGAGTCATAGTCCGGCGGAATGGAGTACTAAAGAAGACTGCGCCGCTGGAGCAGAGGTGCTTTATCATACAGTGTGGCAACTGGCCCAAGGGGAATAACGAAAAAGACAAACGAACAGGGGGAGACCATGGATGACAAGTGAAGAAATCAAACGACTCGTCGATGAAGTGAAAACGGACGTCATCGCCTGGCGCCGTCATTTGCATGCCCATCCGGAATTGTCGTTCCAAGAAGAGAAAACAGCGCAGTTTGTCTATGAGACGCTGCAATCATTCGGCCATCTTGAGTTGTCGCGGCCGACGAAAACGAGCGTCATGGCGCGGCTCATTGGCCAACAGCCAGGCCGGGTCGTCGCCATTCGCGCTGATATGGACGCATTGCCGATTCAAGAGGAAAACACGTTTGAGTTTGCCTCAAAAAACCCAGGCGTGATGCATGCGTGCGGACATGACGGCCATACGGCGATGCTTCTCGGGACGGCGAAAATTTTCTCCCAGCTGCGCGATGACATTCGCGGTGAAATCCGCTTTTTGTTCCAACACGCGGAAGAATTGTTCCCCGGCGGGGCGGAGGAGATGGTGCAAGCCGGCGTCATGGACGGGGTGGACGTCGTCATCGGCACTCACCTTTGGTCGCCGCTTGAGCGCGGAAAAATCGGCATTGTGTATGGGCCGATGATGGCCGCACCCGACCGCTTTTTCATCCGCATCATCGGCAAAGGCGGCCATGGAGCGATGCCGCACCAAACGATCGATGCGATCGCCATCGGAGCGCAAGTCGTGACGAACTTGCAGCACATCGTCTCGCGCTATGTCGACCCGCTCGAGCCGCTTGTTCTGTCCGTGACGCAATTTGTGGCGGGTACGGCGCATAATGTCCTGCCTGGGGAGGTCGAAATCCAAGGGACAGTGCGCACGTTCGATGAGACGCTGCGGCGCACGGTGCCGCAATGGATGGAGCGCATTGTCAAAGGAATCACCGAAGCGCACGGCGCCTCGTATGAGTTTCAATTTGACTACGGCTACCGCCCGGTCATCAACTACGATGAAGTGACCCGCGTCATGGAGGAAACGGCGTGCGAGCTGTTCGGCGAAGAGGCAGTGGCCCGCTTGAAACCGAACATGGGCGGCGAAGATTTCTCCGCCTTTTTGCAAAAAGCGCCCGGCAGCTTTTTCTACGTCGGCGCGGGCAATGTAGAAAAAGGCATCGTTTACCCGCACCACCACCCGCGCTTTACGATTGACGAAGACGCGCTTGAGATTGGCGTGCAAATGTTTGTCGCGGCGACGTTGAAACTGTTGGCGGGGGCGGAATAGCTGTTTTCGCTTGACATATCCAAGGAGGGAGAGAAGATGAAAAGCATCCGTTGGTTAATGATTGTCCCATTTATCGGCATGCTCGGCGGCGTTCCTTTTGTGAATCAAGTGACTCCGTACGTGTTTGGCATGCCGTTGCTTCTCTTTTGGCTGGTCGCTTGGGTGATCGCCACTTCGGTTATCATGGCCATCGTGTATCGTTTTGACCCTGCGGTGAAGGAGGATGAGCAGACATGAACTCGGCCTTAGTGATGATTTTTGCTTTCTTGTTGCTGTCTCTTTATCTAGGGGTGCAGGCGCGAAAAGGAAAAGACATGAATTTGGAGCAATGGACCGTCGGTGGGCGCGGATTTGGCACGGTTTTCGTTTTCCTCCTGATGGCCGGTGAAATTTACACAACGTTCACGTTCCTTGGCGGAAGCGGTTGGGCCTATGGAAAAGGGGGGCCGACGTTTTACATCATTGCCTACGGCTGCCTGGCCTATGTGTTATCGTATTGCATGCTTCCGAAAGTATGGAAGTACGCGAAAGAACACCGATTGATGTCCCAATCGGACTTTTTCGCCCGCAAGTACAACAGCCCGATGTTAGGTGTGTTCGTAGCGCTTGTTGGGGTGGTGGCGCTCATTCCGTATTTAGTATTGCAACTCAAAGGGTTGGGCATCATCGTTTCCCAAGCTTCCTATGGTACGATTCCCCCGACTGCCGTTATTTGGATCGGGGTGTTGGCAGTAACCGTCTACGTGATGATTTCAGGCATTCATGGTTCGGCATGGACAGCTGTTGTGAAAGACATTATGATTTTGGCGGTGGCCGTCTTTTTAGGGATCTATCTCCCGTTCCACTATTACGGTGGAATTCAGCCGATGTTTGAGGCGGTTGAGCAGGCAAAACCTGGCTTTTTGACGTTGCCGGACAAAGGCATGAGCATCTCATGGTTTATTTCGACAGTGTTGCTGACGGCACTCGGATTCTATATGTGGCCGCACACGTTCGGGTCGATTTATTCGGCGAAAAGCGCCAATGTTTTTCGGAAAAATGCGATTGTTTTGCCAATTTACCAACTCGTGTTGCTGTTTGTCTTTTTCGTCGGTTTTGCCGCGATTTTGCAAGTACCGGGGCTCGAAGGTTCGGATGCAGACTTGGCGTTGTTGAAATTGTCAGTCCAAACGTTTGATCCTTGGGTGGTCGGATTGATTGGCGCCGCTGGGTTGCTCACGGCCATGGTGCCAGGGTCGATGATTTTAATGACAGCATCAACCCTGTTGGCGAAAAACGTGTACCAAGTGATTGTGCCGTCTGCTACAGATGAGCAAGTCGCGAAACTGGCGAAATACCTCGTCCCGATCATCGCTCTCGTCTCCTTGTACTTTACGTTCCGGGGCGGGGATACGATCGTGGCGTTGCTTCTGATGGGGTACAGCCTTGTCACCCAACTGTTCCCATCGTTTGTGCTCAGTTTGACGAAGCAAAACTTTGTCACGAAGCAAGGGGCGTTTGCCGGCATTTTAGCTGGTGTAGCCACCGTAGCGTATATTAACTTGTCAGGCAGCAGTGTCGGCACCATGTTTCCATCGTTGCTGCAAGCCGTGCAAGATTTGAACGTTGGCATTGTCGCTTTGATTGTCAACACTGTCGTGACAGTTGTGGTGAGTTGGATTCCGTTTGGCCCAGTTACGGTGAAAGAAGGAAAACGGGCGATGTAGGAAAAAAGCTTTATTTTCCTTCACGGGATAGGAAAGAAAGTGGAAAAGAGGAGGCATAAGCGGGCGTGCTTGTGCCTTCTTTTTCGTGTAAGATGAAGATGGTTAGGCGATTTTGGCGATTCCGATCATCGGGATTGAGGCAGAATCCTAGCTGTAAAGAGCGTGGACAAAATCGCCGTCAAGCGTAGCGAAGTAGTCATAATGATGGTATGTCGCAATGGCGTAGTGCAAGGCATCATAGGCTTCGAGCTGAAGGAACCGCATTTGAGCCAAGGCTAAATCTTGAATGTTGACAAGCATCGATATATATAGACGCTTGTCCAAAATGTTCATCTATGGCATCTTCATATGTCATCACAAAAGACATAATCGGCTACCGTCCTTGTTTGTAGATGTCCACTAATTTTTTGCCAAAGGGAGAAGGTTTGGCTATTTTTTTCCGTAATTCGGCGAATGAAAGATCCTTATCCGGTTTGTTGGCCTGTTCCGTGCAAGACAGTGTCACCCTCATTTTCGTTTCCAAAGCGGAAGGCATATCGATCACCTCATTGATTCTCCTTTCTAAAAATTATAATGCTGACCGAAAAAAATGTACACATTTTCCTTTTACTACTATACCCATACCCTTGTTCATGAAAACATAAACTAGGGAGAGAATCTCCCTTAAAAGGGGAATGGTCGAAAGAAAAGAGGGGAACGGAAAAGAAGTCTTCTTTCCAGCCTGTGAGCGAACGATTTTAAAACAATGGTAAAGCAGCTTTCAAAAAAGAAAATGGAAAAAGATCACCCTTCCTGTTATGATGATAAAGGGTTCAGCGAACAAGGTGTCTACTTTCGTTTGTTGTGTAGGTACCTTGTTTTGTTGGGAAAAAGGTTGTTGGCAGGTGAAACGATGAGAGCTTTCCTTTCCCGCTGGCTTCCCGTCATTCTCTGGTGCCTCGTCATTTACAGCTTCAGCGAGTCTTCCTGGTTCACTGGGGCGAATACGGCGCATGTGCTGCAGGTGATTTTATCGTACTTGCCGTTTGGCGGAGGGGATGAAGAGGGGCCGTCATGGTTGAACTTTGTGATCCGCAAAGCGGCGCATTTGACCGAGTTTGGCATTTTGGCCGCGCTTGTGTGGCGGGCGCTTGCGCCAAAACGGTTTGCGTATGCGGGCGCTTGGCTGTTTGCGACAGTGTATGCGGCAACCGACGAGTGGCACCAATCGTTTGAACCGGGGCGGACGGCGACGCCAAAAGACGTGGTGATTGATTCATGTGGGGCGCTCCTGGCGCTTTTGATTGTATGGGCTTGCCGCTGTTGGGCAAGGACCAAGCATCGGGCGGTCAAACGCGGCGTATAATAGAACAAAGCTCTCCCATCGTATAGATTTAGATGTAAACGGAAAGAATGGCCAATAACGAGTTTGCGAGAAAAGGGAGAGAGGGCCATGGTCGCGTTTATCGCGGGAATGTTTGTGGGTTCGTTTGTGATGCTCGTCATCATGAGCATGATGGCGGTGGCGAAACGGGCGGATGAAGCAAGCGAACGGTGGAGGGAAAAGTGAGAAGTCCCTTGCGGCAGGCAAGGGATTTTTTTTGAAAATGCTGTGCGATCATGTTTATGTCAGCTTGCAAAAAAGGCCGCACATTGTTTGAGAACCGCCGTGAAAGACCGGCGAAGCACAACGGATTCGAAAAGTTGAAGGGGATAAAATTATGTTTTTTTGTAAGGTTTTTTAGTTTGAGAAACGTTGCTGGGGAGCAACATTTCCCCTTAAATCACTAGTACTGTAGATGAGCATTTTTCATTACAATAATTTCCATGGTTAGAGAGACAAACAGGGTACCCCTTACGCGATACGGAGCTGTTTTTTGATCACATCAATGGGAATATCTTGCTTTGCAGCGTCATAAATGAACTCGACGACGCTGTGGTCTTTCCGCGACCGAAGAAGCTCCAGCCCGGTGGAGAGGTTTTGTCGGGATTCGGCGATGCTGTACACGCAGGCCAACAGCACCACCGCCCAATACCGTTTCACCGCCCGAATGTGGCGAACGCGGTATCCATCCAGCTTCAGTTGATCTTTCGCCTGCCGGAAAAAGCACTCGATCGTCCAGCGCTGGGCGTAGTAACGCAAGATGTCTTCGTCCCCGAGTTCCCGGTCGGTGCTCAAGATGCAATGAAGATGTTCCGGCGCCATCGGCTGATCCGCCTTCCAAGCCAGCAGCACCACCGCGTCATCGAGGCCATGGATGGCCCCCTCATAGCGATACACGCGATAACGCTCCTGCCCCACCGTGACGAGGCGGGTGTCTTTGGACTCGATATAGCGGGCGAACTGCTTGGCTTGGATGGCGATGCCTTTCGGGTAGAGAATCCGGTTCGTCTTGAGCATCGCGATGACATGGAATCCCTGTTTCAAGCAGGCTTCAATGAGCTTTTTGGACGGATACCACGAATCCATGAGCACATACACCGGCTGAGCCCGCTTCACCTTGAGCGAGGAAAGCATCTCGATCGCCAGGTCGATCTTGCTTTTTCCCGCTTTCTTGTCATACAGGCGGAACGCAAATGGGAACGCCTGCGTGAAGGTGTGCACCATCAGCCAAACGAGCGAATGCCCCCAGACCGATTGATGATCTTTATGCGAGTAGTGCCAGTCGCACCCTTGAATGGCGTGCGCAGCCCGTGACGAAGGCTTCGTTTTTTGGCAAATCGTATCATCAATCGAAACAAAAAGGGGTTGATTCTTCCGTTTGGCCAGTCGTTCGACCTGGGAAAGGATCCACTCTTGAAGCTTCCCAAGCAGCCTTTCCTCGTTCCAAGGGCTTTTCGTGAAAAAGTGACTGAGCGTCGTTCGATGATTCGGATGAAAGCTCCAGTAATGAATATCAGTCAATGTTCCCGAGAATCCCTTGGTGGTCAAGGCATCGACAATATGAATGAGATGCTTGATGACCGATTTGGAAAGCTGCAGCGTCAACCCCAGCGTGAAGAAAAACTTGTGGATTCCTTGGTGATGTGCTAATCTATTCATGAGACATGAACCTCCTTGTGGATAGTTGGTGGTACATCTATTCTAACCAAGGAATCGGGTTCATGTCTCCTTTTTTGTTTAGTTGTCAATTTATGTCAGTGAATTTGCTCATCTACAGTCACTAGTATTTAAAAAAAGCTTGATGGCGCACAAAAAATAGGATATACTATGTGTAACCGGTTACACATAGACAGAAAAGAAGGAAGCGAACATGGCAACGATTCGTGATGTGGCAAAGCGTGCAGGTGTCTCCGTCGCCACCGTTTCGCGTGTGTTAAATCAAAATGGATATGTTAATGAGGAAACGGAAAAACGGGTTAGACAGGCGATGAAAGAGCTCAATTATAAACCGAATGAAGTGGCGAGAGCTCTGTTTAAAAAGACATCGAAAACAGTCGGACTCATTGTCCCTGATATTACCAATCCGTTCTTTCCCGAACTCGTTCGCGCGGTGGAAGATGTGATGAATATTTATGACTATACGGTCATTCTATGCAATTCCGATGAGAAAGTAGAAAAAGAACGAGAATACATCGAAGTGTTAAAGCAAAAATATGTGGACGGCGTCATTTTGACCACGAATCAGTTCGCGCCGGAAGAAGTCGAGGAATGGGATGTTCCGATTGTCGTGCTCGACCGTCCGTTGCATGAGCGTTATCCGTCGGTGGTCGCGGATAATTACGAGGGAGCTCGTTTAGCGACGCGGCATTTGTATGAAGTGGGCTGCCGGCGGATTGCCCATATTCAAGGGCCCAACCACGTGGTGAACGCCATGGAGCGTTTCCGCGGCTATCAAGATGAAATGAGGGCGTTAGGGTTGGGAGATCGTCAGCTCGTCATTCAAGGGAATTACCAGTTGAAGCAGGCGAAAGAAGCGGTGATGGCCGCGTTGGCTGAACATGATATGGACGGGATCTTTGCCGGCAACGACGCGATGGCGGTCGGTGCTTTGAAAGCGGTTCAGCAATGCGGGCTGCGGGTTCCGGATGATATTGCCATTATTGGCTACGACGGCATCCCGCTGACGGAAATGACAACACCCGAACTATCGACCGTGTCTCAGCCTATTTACGAAATGGGGGCCATGGCGGCAAGAATTTTAATTAAACAAATTGAGGGGAAGCCGCTTGAGAAGCTCCATTATCAACTTCCGGTTCAACTTGTGGTGCGGCAGTCGACGTCAAGGAGGGGATTGACTTGAACAAACCAACCATTACGGTGATCGGCAGCATCAACATGGACTTAGTCACTGTGGCGGCGCGATTTCCAAACCAAGGAGAGACGATTTTAGGCGAACAGTTTCTCACCACTCCCGGCGGCAAAGGGGCGAACCAGGCGGTGGCCGCCGCCCGCCTCGGCGCCGATGTACGGATGATTGGCGCGGTGGGGGATGATGCGTTTGGTCAAGAGCTCATCCGTTCGTTACAAAATGAGGGCATTTCCGTCGATTATGTGAAACCGGTTACACATGGGAGTACAGGCATTGCTTCCATTACGATTTCTGAGCGGGACAATCGGATCATCGTCGTTCCTGGGGCGAATCATGCGCTTACGCCGGAAGATCTCGATTCATGTGAATCCGTGATCGCCGAAAGCGATGTTTGCTTATTGCAGCTCGAGATTCCGCTTCCCGTTGTGGAACGGGCGGTTTCGCTCGCCCATCGCCACGGCGTGCGCGTCATCGTGAACCCAGCTCCAGCCCAGCCGCTGCCGCTCGTGGTGCTTGAGCAGGCGAGTTTCTTGACGCCGAATGAACATGAACGGACGATTTTGTTTGACAAGATGGACGAAGAAGCGTTTGCCGATAAGCTGATTGTCACCGAAGGGGCAAAAGGGGTGCGCATTTGGCAAGATGGACAAGAACGGCTCATTCCAAGTTTCCAAGTTCCCGTCGTGGATACGACGGGCGCGGGCGATACGTTTAACGGGGCGCTTGCGGTGGCGCTGGCGGAAGGGAAGGCGCTTCATGAAGCGTGCCGATTTGCCAATGCGGCTGCGGCTCTGTCCGTGACAAAACTCGGGGCGCAGGCTGGGATGCCGAGACGAGAGGAGGTGGAATCATTTTTGGCCGAACAGGAACGAAGTCAATGAGGCAAAAAGTCGATGTGCTGCTGGTCAACCCGACGGACTCAAGCGCTGTCACGTCTGCGATTGAATCCGCCAACAGCGCCAACATCCCGGTCATTACCGTCGATCGCAGCGCGGACGGCGGGAAAGTGGTCACCCATATCGCCTCCGACAATGTGGCGGGAGGAAAAATGGCCGCGCAGTTTATCGTCGACCACTTGAAAAACGGCGGAAACATTGTGGAATTGGAGGGGATTCCGGGCTCCTCGGCCGCACGTGAACGGGGAGAAGGATTCCACCAAGTGATCGACAAAGCCGCCAATATGAAAGTCGTGGCCAAACAGGCGGCTGATTTTGACCGGGCCAAAGGGTTATCGGTCATGGAAAACATTTTGCAAAGCCATAAAGACATTCAAGCGGTCTTTGCCCATAATGACGAAATGGCCTTAGGGGCGTTGGAGGCCTTGCAAGCCCATGGAATGAATAACGTTATTGTGGTTGGATTCGACGCGACCGATGACGCAATCAAGGCGGTGAAAGAAGGGAAAATGGCGGCCACCGTCGCGCAAAAACCAGCATTGATTGGCGAAAAGGCGGTAGAAGCCGCCATTCGTGTTCACAAAGGGGAGAAAGTGGATCAATTTATCCCCGTTCCGCTCGAGTTGGTTCAAGGGCAATAATATGGGATTTTATCCGTGGTGCTAGTTGAGCTCTGACGCTCAACTAGCACCTGGGTTAATCAAAACAAAACTCTGGCAAAGCAAGCTCTTTGATCACTATGTATCTATTAAATGCCATGATAACGACGAAACGCATTAAGGACGCGATTAAAATCATAAGGGTGCATAATCCCGTAAAATTTCCGAAACCGAACGGTAGATGGAATTTCGTTATACCAGTCATACTGAACATATGATTGTGCCTTTAATCCAACATATTTCCAATAAACAATTGGTATTCGATAAGGGTATCGAGATGTTGGTTTTGATCTTGTGACTTTTAATCCAATAGCAATGGCTCGATTGCCTCTAAAACCCAAAATAAGAACAGGACGATATGTACCGCCCTGCCCTTCCTGAAAACGAAAATATATATCGTAAATACCACCCGGCTGCATCATTCTTCATCTAGCCACCGTTGATGCACAGGATTATCGGGATTCACAGTCACAACACCATCAGGGCTAACATCCAATAAAGGAGCAGAAGGCAACCGATCAAAACAAATGCTTGAACTTAAAGACGCATTGATGTTTGCGTATCGATTTCGCACAGCAGGTTTAGCATAAATCGATCTTAATGACTGTGCTCGCACATCTTTTCGCCTTGAGATGGCTGATCTTCGCAACTGGCGATGCTCCTTTCTGCGCATACGCTATCACCACCTTAGCAATAGCATATGCCTGTTTTGAAAAAACATGTACGAGACATACGCTGGCTATAATGTACATCTATTATAGCATATACAAGAGGGGATAACAAAACCAACCAATCTACAAAAATCCTTTGTTTCTACCTTGTTAGGGTGTGACATGTGAGTAGTGATTTCCGCTCTTTCCCTCGACCGGCTCCATTAACCATCGGAGGTCATAAAGAAACGCATCTTGGTTCATACTAAAGAATAAAAATGGAAAAAGAAAGGAACCCACCATGCTTCGCGAACTTGACTGGATGACGTACATCATGATCATTTTGGCCAGCTATCGGTTCACTCACTTGATCGTCTTTGATAAAATCACGGAATTTATTCGCAATCCGTTCATGAAAAAAGAGAAAATCCAACACGAAGACGGGAGTACGGAAATCAAGAAAGTGCCGAAATCGAAATTCGGCTATTTGTTGAACTGTTACTGGTGCGCGGGCGTATGGAGCGCGATGTTTCTCGCGCTTGGGTATTTATTCATCCCGAAGATCGCCATGCCGTTCATTTTTATTTTTTCGATCGCTGGGGCGCAAGCGATTTTGGAAACATTCGTCGGGGTGGGGACGAAGGCAATCGATCTTCTGTCGGCGGCGAAAAAGCGGATGGACTGACATTGGGGGGCGTGCGGCGGAAACATGCGGCACGCTCGCTTTTCTTGCTTTTGTCGATACATCATGGTTAACTTATATCATTATTTAATTATATACTGATTGACGGAAACCATTTCATTGGTCGGCGTGGCCGTTTCATGATGGATGTTCGTTTTTATATAAGCAAATCATGATATGATGATGAATGGAGGAGGTTATATGCCGCAACTCGCAATGGAGATAGGAGCAGCCGCTCGGGTGTTGAAGCTGCTCGGCGATCCGACGCGGCTGACGATTTTGGCGATTTTGAATCAGCGGGAGTGCTGTGTGTGCGAGCTGCTGGAGGTGTTTTCGACCAGCCAGCCGGCGATCAGCCAGCATCTTCGCAAGTTGAAAGACGCCGGGCTGATCCAAGAGGAGCGGAGGGGGCAATGGGTGTATTATTCGCTCCGGCCGCAAAGCGAATACTACTCCCTGCTGCAAGCGGTGTTGTCGTACGTTCCGGACCAAGGCGAAAACATTCGCAAAATCGAGACAGCGAATCCCGCGGACCGCTGCGGGTGCTGACTTTAAACGCTGGCGTTTACAGCGGGGAGCAACAACTTTGAGCTGGCCATTGCCCTCGCCGTTGGGGTGTTTGGCATTCATTCGGGCGCGGCGTTTTCGGCAGTTATCGGTCCGCTCATTGAAGTGCCGGTGATGCTGGCGCTTGTCAACGTAGCATTGGCGTTTCAGCGAAAGTATTTTTCTTCGGGCAATCCAACATCAACGTAAAGGTGGGAACCAGCGATGAAGAAAAAAGTCATATACTTTTTATGCACCGGCAACTCGTGCCGCAGTCAAATGGCGGAAGGCTGGGCGAAACAACTTCTTGGTGAGGAATGGGAAGTGCACAGCGCCGGCATTGAAGCGCATGGCCTCAATCCGAATGCGGTGAAAGTGATGAAGGAAGTCGGCATCGACATTTCGAACCAAACGTCTGATGTCATCGACCCGGATCTCCTCAACCGCGCTGATTTGGTCGTGACGCTGTGCGGCCATGCGGCCGACCACTGCCCGGTCACACCGCCGCACGTGAAGCGCGTCCATTGGGGCTTTGACGACCCGGCGAAAGCGGAAGGGACCGAAGAGGAGAAACTCGCGGTGTTCCGCCGCGTCCGCGATGAAATCGGCGCGCGCATCCGCCGGTTTGCCGAGACGGGGGAATAGGGGCGGTGCAGCGAGGCAGGCGCAAAGAGCGGGGAAACTATCTTGCATAGGGTGCGCAGCAACTGCTCGTCGAAGTGCGGACGGAAACAGGGAAGTGGCTGGGCGGACGAAAACCGCTCGGTGTGACGAAGATGGTGAGAAGCCATCTTGTTGATAGACGAAATGAGCACATCGATGAAGGCGGTGCCACATTAGGTCACTGGAGGAGAAACGAAATGGAGTTATTTCATCAGTTAGCTCGCCGAAACATCAAAATCCGCAAACAGTCCGGTTTCGGAGCGCAATGGCGACAACAGTGGGAAGAGGTGTTTGCCGGCCATTTGACAGCGGAAGAAAAACAACACATCCACCTTCGTAATCGGAATGGAGTCAACGGCTACTTATGGCATGTGTTCAGCTATGGGATGAGAGGCTGTTTCACAGGAGAAGAAGCGGAAATGGCGTTTGATCAAGAAGAGAAAACGTGTTGCTATCTTTTCTTTCAACATGGCGACGATGCGTTCACCGTGGAGGATGCGTCCGGATTGAAAGCCGCCGATCTGGCAGCGGAAAACGACAAAATCGATCTATATGTGGTGGACAGTGAGTTCAACTGGACGTTTGTCATGACGCATGAAAGCGGATGGCTTGGCCCGTATTTTAGCAGAAGGTGACAGCCATGGCTTATCGGTAGCCAAGGAAATCCAATGAGACAGAAAGAAAAAGAGTTCCAACCGAGCCCCAGGAAGACTAGGTTGGAACCTTTTTATTATCGATCGTCGGCTGGGAACACGATGCCGGTTTGTTTTCTCGCTTCGTCCATGATTTCCATCGTCCAAAGCGAATGGCGGTGCGAGTTGATGGCCGATTCGTGTTCTCCGTTTTCGATCAAACGGATAAACTCTTGTGCTTCATAATACATCGGCGGCTTGTCCTGCGGCGCGGTGATGTCCTCGACGCGTCCGTCGCGGTAGCGGATTTCCGCTTTGGCTGGTGTGTGGATGGCGTCGATGATCATGTTTCCGTCTTCCCCTTGAATCTCCGAAGGCAAGTGTGAGTTCGTGATTTTCGAATAAAAGACGACCGCGTCCATGTCGCCGTAATCGAGCACGATCGAGCCCTCGCCATCAACGCCGGATTCGAGCTTCACGCTTTGCGCCTTCACGCTGCGGGGTTGGCCGAACAAAACGACCATCGGGTACAGGCAATAGACGCCAAGGTCCATCAACGCCCCGTTCGAGAGAGCGGGGTTGAAGGCGTTGAGCACCGTTCCTTGTTTATAAGCGTCATAGCGCGATGAGTATTGGCAATAGTTCGCCACATAACGGCGGATGCGGCCGAGCTTATGGATGTGCTCGCGGATGGACTGGAATGTGGGGAGCAGCGTCGCTTTCATCGCTTCCATCAACACGACGCCGTTTCGCTCCGCCGCTTCGATCATCGCTTTGACTTCTCTCGCATTGGAGGCGAGCGGTTTTTCGCATAAGACGTGCTTGCCGTGATTCATGAGCAAAATCGCCTGCTCGGCATGAAGTGCGTTCGGGCTGGCGATATAGACGGCATCAATGCCGTCGCTTTCGGCCAGCTTTTGCAAGTCCGTGAACGTCCGCGGCGCCCCGACTTTGTCGGCAAACTGCTTTGCGGTCTCCTCGGTTCGCGAGTAGACGGCGGCGAGTTCGAAGGAATCGACGAGGCGCGCGGCGTCAAGAAATGCTTCGGTGATCCAGTTTGTGCCGATGGTTGCGAATCGAATCATGTTGTTTGGCCTCCTTCATTTGTATCGACCCCATTGTACCACAAATCAACGGAGAGGCTTCGTTTTGTCATCGTCATGGAGCAACTGTGCTTTTCTCTCTAGTTTTCATACAGCTCGATCGGCAGCCCGTCCGGATCTTGGAAGAAGGTGAATCGTTTGCCGGTCGCTTCATCAACGCGGACGGGTTCGGGATCGATGCCGTGTTGGCGCAAGTAGGCAATGGCTTCATCGAGGTTGTCCACCGCCAAAGCAAGATGGCGCAGTCCGCACGCTTCCGGGTAGCTTGGGCGCTTCGGCGGGTTTTCAAAGGAAAATAGCTCAAGCTGAATGCCGCCATCAGCCTCCAAATCGAGTTTGTACGAACGGCGCTCAGCGCGGTATTGCTCCCGGATGGGGCGAAATCCGAGAATTTCTGTATAAAATCGTTTTGATCGTTCATAGTCCGAGCAAATCAAAGCGATATGGTGAATCGTGGCAAGGCGCATGTCAATTCCTCCTTATATAAACGGGTGATGCCGTTGAACTAGTTTTATTTTTCAATTAGAAAAACCTTATAAAACCAACTTCTTTTTCACCCAATGCCGCCGATTGGCGCCTGTATGGCTCATACTGGGAAAAACAGCCTCCCCGCCGTTTTGGACCCGTTCCCGGTGTTTGGGGACAAATGAAATCGAAAATGTTATGTTGCGATAATGGAAGTTGCTGTCGTTGATTGTCGAAGTGGGCGAAAAATGTCTGCTCTCCTTATATTGACAGTTTGACAATCTATAGACTATCATAAATCTTGTAGGTTGGAAAATTTAAAATATTCATTTGATATTTTGGTAGAAAAAACGAATGGTCACCACGTTTTTTGTAAGCGCTTAACTTCTATGTTTCCTCATGATCGCCGCACCAATTGATGCTGCACCATTGTGTTTGTTTCCCATCACAGCATGAGAACAAGGGGAAGGGGATATGGCATGATCTACGAATTTAAATTGCCTGACATCGGCGAAGGGCTGCATGAAGCGGAAATCATCCGCTGGCTCATTCGCGAAGGGGATGTGGTCAAGGCCGATCAGCCGATCGCTGAAATTCAAACGGATAAGGCGATGGTGGAAATGACGACGCCGGTCGCTGGCAAAGTGGTGGCGCTTGCCGGGCCGGAAGGGGCGACGGTGAAGGTTGGAGAGCCGTTGATTGTCGTGGAAACCGAGGCGGCGGTGGCGGCCGAAGCGGCGCCGACTGACCATTTGGCTCAGGAGCCTGCGTCTGCTGTTCATATAGAAGCC
Organism: [Bacillus] caldolyticus; assembly: GCF_003595605.1. Taxonomy (NCBI): domain Bacteria; kingdom Bacillati; phylum Bacillota; class Bacilli; order Caryophanales; family Anoxybacillaceae; genus Geobacillus; species [Bacillus] caldolyticus. The sequence continues at coordinate 2,266,632 of NZ_CP025074.1, forward strand.
CCGCGCCCAACGGTGGGGCGCAAGCGGGCGATTGCCGCGCCGTCGGTGCGCAAGCGGGCGCGGGAGTTGGGCGTTCCGATCGATGAAGTGGAAGGAACGGGCGAAGGCGGCCGGGTGACGCTCGCCGACTTAGAGCGATATGTCCGCGAGCGGGAAGCAGCCGTGGCGGTGGCAGAGCTACGTGAAAGGAGCGGGGCCGCGGTTTTGCCAGTTGGGGGCACGGCGATAGAGCAAAAGGCGGACAAAGCCGCATGGACGTCCATCGCCAGCATGGAGCGTGTGCTTCCAGAAGAAGAGCGCATCCCGCTTCGCGGCTTGCGCAAAAAAATCGCCGAAAAAATGGTGAAATCGGCGTACACGGCGCCGCATGTGACCGGCATGGACGAGGTGGACGTGACGAAGCTCGTCGAGATCCGCAAAAACCTGGCCAGCGAGCTGGCCAAGGAGCAGATCAAGCTGACGTATTTGCCGTTTATTATTAAAGCGGTGACAAGGGCGCTGAAGCAATATCCGATGTTTAACGCTTCGCTCGATGAAGAGACGAATGAAATCGTCTTGAAAAAGCGCTATCACATCGGCATCGCGACGGCGACGAAAGCGGGGCTTGTCGTCCCTGTCATCCGCGACGCCGATCAAAAATCGATCCGCGAGCTCGCCGTTGAGATCGCCGAGCTGTCGGAAAAAGCGCACCGCCAGGCGCTTCGCCTTGACGAGCTGCAAGGAAGCACGTTTACGATCACGAGCACCGGCGCGGGCGGAGGGTGGTTTGCGACGCCGATCATCAACTATCCGGAAGTGGCGATTTTCGGAGCGCATGCGATCAAACGGCGCCCGGTTGTCGTCGGCGACGAAATTGTCATCCGCGATATGATGGGAATGTCGCTCACCTTTGACCACCGCGTCATTGACGGCGAGCCGGCCGGGCGGTTTATGCGGACGGTGGCCTACTATTTGGAACATCCGGAAGTGCTGCTTTTGGATGCGCGGTGACGGGCGGGCCTTTGCCCCATGTTGGAAAAGGGCGAGATGGGAAAAGGAACGAGCCGCCTATGAAAATACAAATGGGAGGGAAACCCATGTTTGATCCGGACCAATTGTCGGTCGAGGTCGTGCAAATTTTGGACGAAAACGGAAACGGCGACGAGGGGAAGCTGGCAGCGTTTTCCGATGAGTGGCTGCTTCGTGCCTACCGGGAAATGCGGCGGGCGCGTGTCATTGATGAGAGGCTGTTGCGCATGCAGCGGCAGGGGCGGATCGGGACCTACGCCCCGTTCAGCGGCCAAGAGGCGGCGCAAATCGGCAGCGCCCTTGCGCTTCATAAAGACGATTGGATTTTCCCGAGCTACCGCGAAGTGGCGGTATGCTTGATGCATGGCATGCCGCTTGAGCAGTTTTTCCATTACGTGCAGGGCCGCTTGTCAGGGAAACGGATGCCGGATGGGGTGAATATTTTTCCGACGCAAATCATCATCGCTGCTCAGACGCTTCATGCGGTCGGCTGCGCGTGGGCGTCGAAATTGAAGGGCGAACCGCACGTATCGGTGGCGTATTTCGGCGACGGGGCGACGTCAGAGGGCGATTTTCATGAAGCGATGAATTTTGCCGCGGTGTACAACGTGCCGGTCATCTTTTTCTGCCAAAACAACCAATACGCCATCAGCGTCCCGTACCGGAAGCAGACGGCCAGCCGGACGATCGCGCAAAAGGCGCTTGCGTACGGGATGAAAGGGGTGCTCGTTGACGGCAATGACGTGCTGGCGGTGTACGAAACGATGAAGCAGGCCGTCGAAGCCGCTCGCCGCGGCGAGGGGCCGATGTTGATCGAGGCGCTCACCTATCGGCTCGGGCCGCACACGACGGCGGATGACCCGACGAAATACCGCCGGCCGGAAGAAGTCGAGACATGGCGGGCGAAAGATCCGCTCCGCCGTCTGCGCCTGCTTTTGGAACGGCGCGGATTATGGACGGAAGCGCAGGAAGACGCGCTTGTCGCCCAAGTGAATGATGAAGTGACCGCGGCGTACGAGGAGGCCATCGCCAGCAAGTCCGGTTCGATTGTCGATGCATTCGATTGTGTGTACAGCGAGGCGCCCAAATTGCTGGCCGAGCAAAAAGACGAAGTGATGCGGCGCAAACAACGGAGCGGGGTGAGATAAATGGCGGAATTGACGATGATTGAAGCGATCAATGAAGCGATGCGCCAAGAGATGGAGCGCGATCCGCGCATCATCGTGCTGGGCGAAGATGTCGGCGAAAACGGCGGCGTCTTCCGGGCGACGGACGGGCTGCTTGCGCAGTTTGGCGAGGGGCGCGTGTTTGATACGCCGCTTGCGGAATCGGGCATTATCGGCACGTCTATTGGACTGGCGATCAACGGCATGCGCCCGATTGCCGAAATTCAGTTTCTCGGGTTTGTGTACCAGGCGATGGACCAGCTGGCGGCCCAGGCGGCGCGCATCCGCTTCCGCTCGGCCGGACGGTTTTCGTGCCCGATCGTCGTGCGCAGCCCGTACGGCGGCGGGGTGCGGACGCCGGAATTGCACTCCGATGCGTTGGAGGCGCTGTTTACCCATTCGCCGGGCTTAAAAGTCGTCATGCCGTCCAATCCGTACGATGCGAAAGGGCTGCTCATTTCCGCCATTCGCGATGAAGACCCGGTTCTGTTTCTGGAGCCGATGAAGCTGTATCGGGCGTTTCGCATGGAAGTGCCCGAAGAGCCGTACACGATTCCGCTCGGCCAAGCACGGGTTGTGAAAGAAGGAGACGATGTGACGATCATTGCTTGGGGGGCGACCGTGCCGCTTGCCGCCAAAGTCGCCGCCGAGATGCAAGCGAAAGGAGTCAATGCGGAGGTGATCGACCTTCGCTGCCTGCAGCCGCTTGATATCGACACCATCATCACTTCGGTGGAAAAAACAGGGCGGGTGATGATCGTCCGTCAACTACCCCCACTTAGCTAACGCTTGAAGTGGGGGCTTGCAACTCCCCAGAAGTACAAGCGGACTTCGTCCTCCTTCCTTGACTTGGGGTTGCATCAGGGCAGGTTGACAACTACCCAACGACGCAGGTCATGCCTGCATCGTTACCGATTCTCTCGGTGTGTCTGTTGGCAGTACTTGGCTTCCACACACAACAGACGGATCTACGCTCGATGTTTTACGGTTACAACGTTTCCTGTAACCAACTCCATACATCGAGTAGCAGTTATTGGAGTGCCTTTATTAAACGGTTTTCTCCACGCCTTTATTATATCATACACAAAAGAAAAGGGGAACGCGCATTCCTCTCCCACTTACTCCCTTTGGTCGTTGAAGTGGGAGTCTCCTGCGCGAAATAGGATGAAGCAGTGAAAACGGGCGGGTTTGGCGCCGAAGTGGCGGCCTTGATCAGCGAGCGGGCGCTCTTTTCTCTATCAGCTCCAATCGTGCGTATCGCCGGCTACGACACGCCGTATCCGGTGCCGTCGGTGGAGGATGATTGGCTGCCGAACGCTGAGCGGATTGCGGAAGGAATTGAAACGTTGCTCCGTTACTAAACGAACCATGCCATCCGGGTCGATCGATCCACCATCAGAGTGCGTCAAGAGAAAAGGCGGCGCATCGATGGGTGGCGTCGCTTGATCCGATCGGGTGAGGAGGAGAACGATGAACGTATACGAATCACTGCTTGAATTGATCGGCGACCGCGAGCGGGTGAGCATCAATGAAACGGTGCTCGAACACCACAGCAAAGGCATCGCCTACCATGCGCCGCACAAGCCAGATGTCGTCGTCTTTCCGAAAACGGCGGCGGAAGTGGGCCGGGTGATGGCGTTTGCCAACGAGCATCGCATTCCGGTCACACCGTTTGGCGCCGGCACGAGCTTGGAAGGGCATGTCATTCCAGTTGCGGGCGGCATCAGTTTGGACTTGACGTTGATGAACCACATCATCGACATTCGCCCGGACGATTTTCTCGCCATCGTCGAGCCGGGGGTGACGCGGCTGCAGCTGAATGAGGCGCTGAAGCGATACGGGTTGTTTTTCCCGGTCGATCCGGGGGCGGACGCGACGATCGGCGGCATGGCGGCGACGAACGCGAGCGGCACGAACTGCGTGAAATACGGCGTCATGCGCGATCAAGTGCTCGGATTAGAGGTGGTGCTCGCGGACGGTTCAGTCATTCAGACGGGAAGTTTGGCGGTGAAATCGTCGGCCGGCTATGACTTGACCGGCTTGTTCGTCGGATCGGAAGGGACGCTTGGCGTATTCACCCGCCTCGTCGTCCGCCTGCACGGCATTCCGGAGGCGACGAACGCCATCAAAGTGTGCTTCCCGTCTCTCGAGACAGCGGCAGGGGCTGCGTTTGCCATTTTGCGGTCCGGCGTCGGCCCCGGCAAAATCGAGCTGGTGGACGAGGCGACGATCGCCGCGGTCAATGCGTACAAAAAAACCGATTACCCGGTGAAGCCGACGCTCTTTATTGAGCTGAGCGGCAGCCCGTCAAGCGTCGAGGAAGGGACAAAGCTTGTCAACGAATTGTGCGAAGCGGAGGGGGCGGTTTCGTTTGTGGTCGAGACCGACTCGCTCGCCCGCGCGAAGCTGTGGGAAGCGCGCCACCATGCGGCGTTTGCCATTCAAGCCGCCTATCCAGGCAAGGCGATGCTCTCCACCGACGTGTGCGTGCCGCTGTCCGAGCTGCCCGACGCTATCGCCGATACACGTCGGCTCGTTGACGAGCAGAAGATGACCGCCGCGATTTTCGGCCACGTCGGCGACGGCAATTACCATACGGTGCTTGCCTTTGACCCGAACGATGCAGATGAGATGGCGCGGATCGAACGCGTGCACACCCATATCGTCCGCTACGCTTTATCGCGCGGCGGCACGTGCACGGGAGAGCACGGCATCGGCCTTGGCAAACGGGCGTTTTTGCGCGAGGAGAAAGGAGACGCCGTCGTGTGGATGAAACGGTTGAAACAGCTGTTTGACCCAAACGGCATTCTCAATCCGGGGAAAATTTTTTGATCATAGCGGACGCTCTGCATCCCTGCCTGTTGGCGGGGATGTTTCTTTTGATCGGCGGGCGGCGCAAAGGAGAAATCCGCTAAGCGTGCCTCAAACAACACCACAGTGTCAAGGCTGAGTTTACAAAAACAAACGCATTGTCCGCGAAAAGGTTGGTGAAAAACAGCCGGTTCCCTTGGATCGACCATCATGGAAAAAGAGAAACGGGTGTTTCAAGATTTCTTCATTTGAGAAGGGTTGCTAGGAAACGGGACGCCCTAGTTCCCCCCTTCCTTCTAAAACTTATATGCACAGCCCGTTCTTGCCTTTGTAACATAGTGTTACAACATAGAAACAGTTGTTTTTCGTTTTCCTTTTGTTACAACAAGGCGCCATGCCCTTTACTTTTGCCATCCGGCGCGGTTTAGTAATAGTAGATGGAGCCAACAACAAGGCGATGGCGTTGCTGCAATCAGCAGAGTTGGGCTCAAACGGTTGGGCTGCTGTCCTTTCCGATCGTTTCCGTCTTCCGTCCCAGCAGTCGATACATTTCTTTCGCTAACCGTTCGAGCAAGTAGACGACCGGAAGCTGGGTTGTGACATCGGTCTGCCCGATCCGCTCCGGTGTGGTGTAGTACGTCAAGTTGTAGTCCGAGATGTTCGCGAGTGTGCAATGTTTCCGGTTGGTGATGCTGATGATCGTGCTGCCGTTTTCCTTGAACCGGTGCACTTGGGCGAGCGTATAGGACGTCTCTCCAGACACCGACAAGGCGATGACGGCGCAGTTGTGGAAATAATGGCCGTAAATCGGAAAAAACGGATCCTTGATGTAGACAGAAAACTTTTGAAAGGCAGAAAAATAGCGCGAGCCGTATTCGGCCAAAATACCGGAGCTGCCCGATCCGACGAAAATGACGTGATCCGCCCGGGCGATCGCGGCTGCCGCATCCAGAATGGTCCGCTCGTAATCGGCGGTCAGCGTCCGTTCGAAAAATTCCTTAAGCGCCTCTTGACTGCTGATGATCGCGGTTCGCTTTGTCTCGCGCAAATACAGCTTCCATTTCGTTTTAAATTCACTGAACCCTTCGCATCCGACCTTTTTACAAAAGCGGAGCACGGTCGGCGGCGAGACATGGACGGCTTCGGCGAGCTCGCGGATGCGCATGTACGCGACTTCATGCGGATGTTTCATCACATAGTCGTAAATGGCGTAGTCGAGCTCGGAGAACTGGGCGATTTGTTCAGGAGTGAACATCGGGACACCTCGCTTTCATGGGACGGAACGTGCGATAGCTGGGAAAGGATGGCGCTTTCAAGCCCACTGGTTGATTCCTACATTGATTATACCATGCCCAACAGGGCGAAAGGGGAAGAGGAATATGGATAAACGATTGAAAATTGCGACGATTGGCGGCGGGTCGAGCTACACGCCGGAATTGGTCGAAGGGTTGATCAAGCGTTATCATGAATTGCCGGTCGGGGAATTGTGGCTTGTCGATATTCCGGAAGGCAAAGAAAAACTCGAAATCGTTGGCGCACTGGCCAAACGGATGGTCGAAAAAGCCGGCGTGCCGATCGAGATTCATTTGACTTTGGATCGCCGTCGGGCGCTTGACGGGGCGGATTTTGTGACGACGCAGTTTCGCGTCGGGGGTCTTGAGGCGCGGGCGAAAGACGAGCGCATCCCGCTCAAATACGGGGTGATCGGCCAAGAGACGAACGGCCCGGGCGGATTGTTTAAGGGATTGCGGACGATCCCGGTCATTTTGGACATCATTCGCGATATGGAAGAGCTTTGCCCCGATGCATGGCTTATCAACTTCACGAACCCGGCTGGGATGGTGACGGAAGCCGTCTTGCGCTATACGAAACAGGAGAAAGTGGTCGGCTTGTGCAACGTGCCGATCGGCATGCGCATGGGCGTCGCCAAGCTGCTTGGCGTTGATGCCGACCGCGTGCACATTGATTTTGCCGGCTTGAACCATATGGTGTTTGGCTTGCACGTCTATCTGGACGGAGTCGAAGTGACTGAAAAGGTGATTGACCTCGTCGCCCATCCAGACCGCTCCGGTGTGACGATGAAAAACATCGTTGACCTTGGCTGGGAGCCGGACTTTTTGAAAGGGTTGAAAGTATTGCCGTGCCCGTACCATCGATATTACTTCCAAACGGACAAAATGCTGGCTGAAGAGCTCGAGGCGGCGAAAACGAAAGGGACGCGCGCCGAAGTTGTGCAGCAGCTCGAAAAAGAGCTGTTTGAGCTGTACAAAGACCCGAACTTGGCCATCAAGCCGCCGCAGCTCGAGCAGCGCGGCGGGGCGTACTACAGCGACGCCGCGTGCAGCTTGATCAGCTCCATTTACAACGACAAGCGCGACATTCAGCCGGTCAACACGAGAAACAACGGCGCCATTGCGAGCATCCCTCCGGAATCGGCGGTGGAGGTAAACTGCGTCATCACGAAAGATGGACCGAAACCGATCGCCGTCGGCGATTTGCCGGTCGCGGTGCGTGGGCTCGTCCAGCAAATCAAGTCGTTCGAGCGCGTCGCTGCCGAGGCCGCGGTCACTGGCGACTACCAAACCGCGCTCGTCGCCATGACGATCAACCCGCTTGTCCCGTCTGACACCATCGCCAAACAAATGTTGGACGAAATGCTTGAAGCGCATAAAGAACATTTGCCGCAGTTTTTTAAACAGGCAAAAGCAACGGCTGGGAACTAAGCCGCTTAGGAACGGATTGACCAAGCCGCCGACGACAGGCGGCTTGGTCATGAAATACGACAGAAGCATTCTTCCGATTGTTACGGGACATTTTTGATCTGCTGCGGATTGGCCAGTGTCGGATGTTTTTGTTTGGTTGTCAATTTATGTTTTATCGTTGTTGGCAGAAGCATTACGCGCGCCTGATCCATCATTCCATAAATGGAGAAAAGCAACCGTGCATGCGGTTGCTTTTTGCGCTTAGTATAGGATTGATTGCTACGGTAAGAAGTGTTGTTGCGTGGCTAGATTATTTCGCTTTTAATGCGCGAATCTCATTTTCTTGTTCAAGCGAGCGAAATGCAAGTGATTGGAGAACGAGCTCTTGCCGCGCTTGACTGGCGATAACATTGTCTAGTTTTCGTAGCGCTTCAGAGAGGGTTTGTTTTATTGCTGGGATTTCATTGATGGTTTCTAACGTTTCCATCACCGCTTGTTTAATAAACGGAATATCTGCCACATCATCTTTCGTCGCCATCCGCTGTTCGATGCTGGCAATATCGTCTTTTGTCGCCATCGTTTGCTCGATCTGGCTGATGCGTTTGTCCATAGCGGCAATATCGTCTTTTGTCGCCATCGTTTGTTCGATCTGGCTGATGCGTTTGTCCATAGCGGCAATATCGTCTTTTGTCGCCATCGTTTGTTCGATCTGGCTGATGCGTTTGTCCATGGCGGCAATATCGTCTTTTGTCGCCATCGTTTGTTCGATCTGGCTGATGCGTTTGTCCATGGCGGCAATATCGTCTTTTGTCGCCATCGTTTGTTCGATCTGGCTAATGCGTTTGTCCATAGCGGCAATATCGTCTTTTGTCGCCATTGTCTGCTCAATATGACTGGCGCGACTTTCTAATGCTCGAATATCATCTTTCAACGCAGCCACATCGTCTTTCGTTGCCATATTCGCCCGCAAAAAAGCCAGCTCATCAAAAATACGTTCTAACAACTGCTCCATCATCTTCACCTCCTTTTTTTCCGTTTCTATTATATCATTATTCGACAAAAAGAAGCAGGATCGAAAGGAAAATATGATCAAAAATTTTTTGAATTTTTTCTTAAGGTACATATATTGTCCATGTAAAAAAGGGGCTCTTCACCAAAAGTTGTACTTGATTTTTTCTGAACATACCTTATTTATGCTTGTGAGGGAAAATCAACAAATCCGCGATTTTGGCACATCTTTGTGCAGGAAACTGTATTGCTTGTCAAGTACATGTTGTGGTGAAGAGCCAAAAAAGGTAGGTAAATGAATTTTTTGCATAAAAGGGCATCATTTATATACGTCGAAAAGAAGAGGAGGGCGATGTGAGGCCGCGGCAGGCGGGAAGAAGGGAGAGACACGGCATCCATTTTCTTTTGTCTAGGCTAGCGCCCCGGCATTCGTGTACAATGGCGGTAGGAGGGATCAAGATGCGCGATTGGTGGAAACGGCTGTTTTACGGGGGCGGCATCGCCCTGCTCTTTGCAAGCGCTTCCTTCACCGCCTATTGCGCTTGGAACGTGTATGCGTATCCGAAATCAGAGAAGGAACGGGTTCCGGAAAAAACAAAAGAGGCCTATCATTTCGTGCTTGTGCCAGAGGAACTCGATAATGATTACTGGCGGCTCGTGGAAAAAGGAGCGAAAGCGGCGGCGAAAGAACTGGGGGTTGATCTTGAGTATATCGGCCCGCGGCAGGCGAATATGGATGAGCATTTGCGCATTTTGAAAAAAGCTGCGGCGGCGAAAGTCGATGGGATCATCACACAAGGGTTGACGGAAGCGGAATTTGTCCCCGTGATTAACGAAATTACGGACAAGAATATTCCTGTAGTGACGATCGATACGGATGCCCCGACGAGCCGACGTGTCGCCTATGTGGGAACGGATAATTATTATGCCGGTTTTCTCGCGGGACGGGCGTTGGCTGAGGATACGAAGGGCAAGGCGACGGTCGCGATTATTACCGGCAGTTTGACGGCGGCGCACCAACAGCTGCGAGTGCGCGGATTTGAGGATGCGGTGAGACAGGAAAAAGGCATCCGCATCGTCGCCATCGAAGAGTCGCACATTACGCGTGTGCAAGCCGCGGAAAAGGCGTATACGATTTTGAAAAAGCACCCGGATGTGAATGCGTTTTACGGCACAAGCGCGCTTGATGCGATCGGTATTGCCCAAGTGGTGGAACAGTTTCACCGCGAGCAAAAGACGTATATTATCGGTTTTGATACGCTTCCGGAGACGATCCGCTATTTGCAGAAAGGAACGATTGCGGCGACCGTGGTGCAGGAGCCGTATGAAATGGGATACAAGGCGGTCAACATGATGGCCGAGATCGTCGCCGGGAAAGACGTGCCGGCGGTGACGAATACGGAGACGAAAGTGATCCGAAAAGAGGATTTGCCGCTGCGCCCGGCGCGCCATTATGAGGTCAACACGCCATGAAGGCGCCTTCCAAGCCTCCGTAGGGAGGGGGCTGAAAGCGGAGAAAGGTTGGCGAACACCGCTAAAGCATGAGAGATGGCCGTCCTTGACGTTCGAACACGTTCGGCTTGAAGCGGCAGGGCGATGCAGGCAACAAAGCGCCGGTGACAGCGGGGTGGAATCGAGATGAACATTCGGACGAAGATGCTGCTTTGCTTTACCGTGTTTTTGCTTTTGCTCAACGGAGCGGTGTTTCTTTTGTATCAGACGAGCGAAGAGATGATGAGCGATTATGATCAACGGATGCGCCGATTGCTGTTGCTGAATGAGGTGTCGCAGCGGACGAATCGGATGACCGAACAACTCAATGCGTACGTCTCGGAAAAAGAAGGACGGTATGCACGCGCTTATGAGCGGGAGTTCCGCTGGCTGCAGCAACGCCGCCGGCAGCTCGGCGCCATCTTGCCAGTGCTGTCCGACCGGTTGGCGGCGGAAAACTATGAACATATGATTGAAAGTTTGCTGGAGGAGGCGGCGCTGACGGTCTATCATTTTCAAGCTGGAAATATTGGCTTGTACTCGTCCCACTTGCATGAAACGATGAACATTGCGTCCTTTTTGCAAGAGGAAACGTTAAACTTGATTGACGATGAGCTGACGGCCTACCAACGGCGGTACGATGAAGTGGAGCGGCGCAACCGCTATTTCCGCTATATGGGAATGGGATTGTTTGTCACGACGTTGTTGCTTGGCGCCTTGCTGGCGGTGTTCTTTTCCGGCCACGTAACGAAGCCGATCATTCTTCTCTCGCGCGCTGCCCGATCCATCGCTGACGGGCGGCTGGACGGGCCGGATGTGGAGCCGACGACGAATGACGAACTGCGATTGTTGACGATCACGTTTAATGATATGCGCCGCAATTTAAAGCAGCTGATTGCGGAGATGAAACAAAAGGCTGAGCTCGACCGGCTGGTGAAGGAGCTGGAACTCAAAAGCTTGCAAAGCCAAATCAATCCGCATTTTTTATTCAATACGCTGAACACGGTTGCGAAGATGGCGTACTTGGAGGACGCCCAGCAAACGTCGCGGCTGATTGAAGCGGTGGCGGCCATTTTGCGCTACAACTTGGGCGATTTGCAGCGGACGGTGACGCTTGCCGATGAGGTGCGCATCGCCCGTGAATATTTCTTCATCCAGCAGACGCGGTTTTTTGATCGGATCAAGTTTTCGTTAGAGGCGGAACCATCTTGCCTCGATCAACCGATTCCGCCGCTCACGTTGCAGCCGCTGATTGAAAATGCGTTCATCCATGGCATTGAGACGTACGAGCAGGGAGCCGAGCTGTCCGTGTCCGTTTTCGCCGAAAACGGGCGGGTCGTTGTGGAAGTGCGCGACAATGGCGTTGGCATGGATGAGCAGGTGAAAGCGGAGCTTGAAGCGTTGATCCGCGGCGAAGAACCGCGGACGCGCCGTGAGCAAGGGCGCGGCCATTCAACCGGCATCGGCTTGCACAATGTCATTCGCCGACTGCAGCTGTTTTACGGAGTGATGGATGTGGCCGAAATCGAGTCTGCACTAGGAAAAGGAACGACGGTGCGGTTATGGCTGCCAAGATGGCAAGGGGGGATGAACGGTGAAAGTGGCGATCGTCGATGATGAGGCGTTGGAGCGAAGAGCGCTTTGCAAAATGATTAGCGACCACCTTCCGGATATCGAGGTGGTCGCCGAGGGCGCCAACGGGCGCGAGGCGGTCGAGATCGCCAAGCGTTATCGTCCGGATATCATGCTGATTGACATCAAAATGCCCGGCCTTGACGGGCTGCAAGCGATCGAAGCGATTCGCCAAGACGGCCTCGATCTGGAGTTCATTATTGTGTCGGCGTTTGATTTGTTCGACTATGCGAAACAAGCGATGCGGTTTGGCGTCAAGGAATATTTATTGAAACCGAGCCGGAAGGAGGAGGTCATTTCGGCTTTGGAACGGGTCAGCCAAGAAGTGGCGGCCAAGCGGCGACACGAGGAGAGCAGCCGCCAGCTCGAGGAGCAGATTCGCCGGTTGCAGACGCTTGTGGAAAGCGAATGGCTGTCCGTCCTCATGACAGAAGACGTAGCGGCTGATGAGTGGGAGCGATGGAAGGAACTGCTGCCGTTTTCGATTGCGTCGGGGATGTTCCTCGTCATTCAGTTCCCGGATGCAGGGGTGGCTGACGAATGGAAATCATGGCTGGACAAGCAGCTTAGCGGGAAGGCGCCAACGCGCTATTGGATCGGGCGGATGGCGAACCGGCGCCTGCCGGTCTTGTTTTTCCGCAGCCCAAACGATGGCGAGCCAGCCTGGAAGCCCGTCATCCAGGCATTGGCGCTCGATTTGGCGCGGCAGTTTTCGGCCCGGTACGGCGCCGCGCTGTATATCGGGCTCGGCTCCCCGTTTTCCCGCCTTGACCAACTTCGTTCCTCGTACTATGAGGCGCTGTCGGCCGCTCATTATTACGCCGACCGGCAAAAAGCACAAGTGGGGTTTCTGCCGGCGGAAGCGACGCGCGCCGGCGGGGAAGCGGAACGGGATAAACAGCTGTTTGAAGCGCTGCGCCTTGGCGACATCGAGCAAGCCCGGATGATTTGTCTGACGTATATAGAGGAACTGGCCTCTTCTCATTCACTGCCGGCCGCCGGCCGCAAAGCGGAAGAGACCTTTGTGTGGCTCGGGCGTCTTCTATCGGAGCTGGGCATTCGTTATGAGCGGCTCGCTTCCTTTGCTTCCTGCCGGTCGGCGGCAGAATTGAAGCGAGCGGCGCTTGATGAACTGGACCGCATCGCCGCTGATCTCGAGGTTTGGCGCCAGCAGCAAGCTCACGGCAAAATCGGCAAGGCGAAAGAGTACATTGACCGCCATTATGCCGAGTCGCTGACGCTTGAGGAGGTGGCGGAACAAGCGGGCATCAGTCCGTACTACTTCAGCAAACTGTTCAAAGAGCAGTTTGGCATCACCTTTATCGACTATGTGACGAACGTGCGCATCGAACGGGCGAAAGAAGCGCTGGCTGAGACGGATCAAAGCTTAAAAGAAATTTGTTTTTCAGTCGGCTACAACGACCCCAACTATTTCAGCCGCGTCTTTAAAAAGCAGACCGGCCTGTCGCCGAGCGAATACCGGAAAAAAGTGCAGGCGCGCTGACAAGGGGAGTGCTGTCTCCAACAAGGAAGGTGCATGGCAAGTCAAAAGGTAAGTCCCGCAGACAAAGCAGGCTGCCCCGCCCTCTTCCGGCGTCTGAAACGAAGCCCGCCCCACTGATGGGGAGACGGGCTTTTTTCGCGCCATGGAAGCGAACCGGCCGTTAGCTGTACCAGCGAGCCTTCCGTTTGCCCAACAGGAGAAAGGAAAACAAAAAAGTGAAGAAAAACGCAAAAAAGTGAAGAAATCAAGCCGCCGTTTGCTGGACAGCGCATGGTACACTCGATGTTGAAAGGGGTTTCAAAAACAAAAGACAAAGGGGGAGAACCATGAGAAAGAAAGCATCCGCATGGCTGGCGTTGGCGCTTGGCGTCGGTATGGCGCTGTCGGGCTGCAGCAGCTCGAACTCTTCATCCGATCACGCCAAACAAGGCAGCCAAAAAGCGGGAGAGAAGCTCGAGATTTTCAGCTGGTGGACCGGAGCCGGTGAGGAAGACGGCTTAAAAGCGCTCATCAAACTGTTCCAAGAAAAATATCCGGATATTAAAGTCGAAAACGCGGCGGTGGCCGGCGGGGCCGGAACGAACGCCAAGGCGGTGTTGGCGAGCCGCATGCAAGGGAACGACCCGCCATCAACGTTCCAAGTGCACGGCGGAGCGGAGCTGAATGAAGGCTGGGTGGCCGCCGGCAAAATGGAGCCGCTCAACGATTTGTATGAAAAAGAAGGCTGGATGGACAAATTCCCGAAAGCGCTTATCGATATGGTAAGCAAAGACGGCAACATTTACTCCGTGCCCGTCAACATTCACCGCGGCAACGTGCTTTGGTACAACAAAAAAGTATTTGCCGACAACGGGCTTCAGCCGCCGAAAACATTCGACGAGTTTTTCCAAGTGGCCGACAAGCTGAAAGCAAAGGGCATTACGCCGCTCGCCTTAGGCGACAAAGAGCCGTGGGCAGCGACGCACCTGTTTGAAAACGTGCTGCTTGGCACGCTCGGAACGGAAAACTACAAGAAACTTTGGACGGGAGAATTATCGTTTAACGACCCACAAGTGAAACAAGCCGTTGAGACGTTTAAGAAAATGCTTGGCTATATTAACGAAGACCATAGCTCGCGCAACTGGCAAGACGCCGCCCAGCTCGTCGCCGAAGGAAAGGCGGCCATGTACGTGATGGGCGACTGGGTGAAGGGCTATTTTGTCAACGATTTGAAATTGAAGGTGAACCAAGACTTCGGCTATGTGCCGGTGCCGAATACGGAAGGCAAGTTTATGGTCATTACCGATACGTTCGGCCTGCCGAAAGGCGTGAAAAACCCGGACGATGTGAAGAAGTTCTTATCGGTGCTTGGTTCGGTGGAAGGGCAAGATGCGTTCAACCCGCTGAAAGGCTCCATCCCGGCCCGCATCGACGCGGATCCGTCCAAGTACGATGAATACGGCAAACAAACGATGCAAGACTTCAAAACAGCCGAATTGGCGCCGAGCTTAGCCCACGGCTCCGCAGCGCCGGAAGGGTTTGTCACGAAGGTCAATCAGGCCGTCAACATTTTCGTGACGCAAAAAGATGTGAAGACGTTCATCGACACGTTGGCTTCGGCTGCAGCAGAACTGAAGAAATAATGGAGAAAAGGGGACGGGAGCCATTCTCTTCCCCTTTTCGCCATCATGAGGAGGAATCGTAGTGGAAACGGTCAACGTCACAACGACGGAGAAGGCAACGGCTGTCCCCGCGGTGCGGAAAAAGCGGAAATGGACGGCCGATCATTGGCTGGCAGCGGCGTTTTTGGCACCGTCGGTCGTACTGATTTTCTTATTTGTGTACGGGTTTATCGGCTGGACGGGGTATGTGTCGTTGAGCAACTGGAACTCCCTTGTACCGGATTGGTCGTTTGCCGGGTTGAAAAACTATCTGTATTTGTTTCATGATTTCCGCTTCCAGGCCGACTTGCGCAATACACTTGTGTTTACGGTGTTGTTTATCGCCGCCGTCATTGTGCTCGGCCAACTGCTTGCCATTTTGCTTGACCAAAAACTGCGCGGCGAGTCGCTGTTCCGCAACATTTTCTTCTTCCCGATGGCCTTGTCATTTGTCGTCACCGGAGTCGTGTGGCAATGGCTGTTCAACCCGTCAACGGGCGTCAACTTGTTTTTAAAACCGCTTGGCTTGGATGGAAAATGGTATACGGATACGAACATTCTGTTCGGATTTCATTGGGGCAAGATTGAGTTTGGCATCCCGGTCGCCATCATTGCGGTGGTCGTGGCGGCTGTTTGGCAAATGACTGGCTTTGCCGTCGCGATGTATCTCGCCGGCCTGCGCGCCATTCCAGATGAAGTGCGGGAAGCGGCGCGGATGGACGGAGCGACCGAGTTTCAATTGTATTGGAAAATCATTTTGCCGCTGCTGCGGCCGATCACTGTCAGCGTCATCATCATCATGGCTCATATTTCGCTCAAAATTTTCGATTTGATTTACGCCATGACCGGGCCGGGGGCGAACTTTGTCACCGATGTGCCGGGCGTGTACATGTTTGAAACGACGTTCCGCGGCAACTATTACGCCAACGGCGCGGCGATTGCGATCGTGATGCTGCTGTCGGTCGCCATCTTTATCGTTCCGTATCTTATCTCAAGCCGGAAGGGGGGATCGTGATGGCGAGATCCGTGTGGGCGCGGCCGTTTTTGTATTTGTTGGCCCTCGTCATGAGCGTGTTTTTCCTGTTGCCGGTGTATGTCATGGTCACAACGAGCTTGAAGCCGCTCGATGAAGTGACATTGGCCGATATGTGGAAGCTGCCGTCAACGATCGATTGGAGCAGCTACGCGACGGCATTTGACAAGCTCGCCCCGAACTTTTGGAATTCGATTTTGCTCGTCGTGCCGGCGACGCTGCTCTCCGCGCTGCTTGGGGCGCTCAACGGCTACGTGCTGTCGAAATGGAAGTTTAAAGGAGCGGATACGCTCTTTACGCTCATTTTGTTCGGCATGTTCATCCCGTATCAAAGCATTCTCATTCCGCTCATCCAGTTTTTGCGCGAAATCGGGCTGTACAACACGATTCCGGGGCTTGTGTTCGTCCATGTCGTCTACGGCATTCCGATTACGACGCTCATGTTCCGCAATTTTTACGCCGCGATACCGGATGAGATGATCGAGTCGGCGAAAATCGACGGCGCGGGATTTGTCCGCATTTTCCGGTATATTATGCTTCCGCTGTCGATTACCGGGTTCGTCGTCGTGGCGATTTGGCAGTTTACAAACATTTGGAACGAGTTTTTGTTCGCGGTGACGATCACGACATCCGACAAACAGCCGATCATGGTCGCCTTGCAAAATCTATCCGGCAGCCAAATCGTCCAATGGAACGTGCAAATGGCAGGAGCCTTGCTTGCCGCACTGCCGACCTTGCTTGTGTACATCTTCCTCGGCAAATACTTCGTCCGCGGCTTGCTTGCCGGATCGGTGAAGGGGTGAGCAAAAAAGAAGGTGCACCCGTTGCGTCGATTTTACTTACGGAGGCTGTTGCTTTTTGGAAATGTATACAAGTGTGATGAAAGGTGCCCTCCGCTTTTAGGGGCATCTTCTTTTCAGGTAAAGAAGATAGTGCTTTTGTTGGCAACTTTTAGTGTGTCAGCCGATGGTTGCCTGTGGCTAGGATCAGAGACGGTTGACGGCTATGCAAAAGCGTAGTAAAATAACATAAACATAGTATTCTTATTTATTTACTATGAATTAAAGGCGGGTGAAAGGGGAGAGAGCAGTTGATTCAATTCCAATATATTGAGAGCGGAGGGGAACGTTTGGCGGTTTCGATTCATGATCCACCCGTGTCGGTTGATCATGATGATGCGCCTGTTGTTGTCATTTGTCATGGGTTTATCGGTACGCGGATTGGTGTGGATCGGTTGTTTGTCCAAGCAGCGGAACGATTTGCGTCGGCCGGAGCCGGAGTCGTCCGTTTTGATTATGCTGGTTGCGGGGAGAGCAGCGGAGAGTACGGAAACAACCGATTTGATGATTTCATTCGACAAACGAGAGATGTTATTTGTGCAGTGGAACGCATTCCGTCATTTGAACGTCGACCGCTTGTGCTTCTCGGCCATAGTTTGGGAGGGGCGGTGGCGACGGCCACAGCTGCATTGGATCGGCGTGTCGACCGATTGGTGCTGTGGGCGCCTGTGGCCTATCCCTATCAAGATATCGTCCGCATTGCCACACAAGGGCGAGGACAAGTCGATGCAGAAACGGTGGAGCACCGTGGATATGTATTGCCCCCTTCCTTTTTTGCATCGCTTGCTCATGCGAATCCGCTGAAGGCAGCAGAACAGTTTTCTGGTGATGTTCTTTTGGTTCATGGCACGGCTGATCACGATATTCCCGTTGCATATGCGGATGTGTACCGGGAGGCGTTTGGAAAACGGCTTGATTCACGATTTTGGAGCCATGTGATTGCAGAAGCCGACCATACGTTTTCCGCGATTTCGGCAAGGCGCCAACTATTCGACATTACGGCTGCTTGGCTTTCCCAACGCCCAGAGCGGGGAGGAGAGAACAAGATGAGAGAGGTGAAAAGCCAGGCGAAACAAGCCGTTTTTCATAAGACAAACATATAGCAAAAGTGGCGAAGGGGTTGACCGAAAACGAGCATGTGGTTTTCGATCACCCCTTCTTTCATGAACTGATGGATCGTATCATGAGCTCTTTGCATGAACTCCAATGGAGCGAAAGGCGGCAGCGGGATGGTGACTCGGCAGCCGCGCTTCGCCCCCGAACAGCTTCTCCCGCAAAGTGCCGTCTGTGTAGGCGGTTTTGTACAGTCCACGCCGTTGCAAGATGGGAACGACATATTCGATAAAGTCATCCAAATCCTTGGGGGTGACAAGATGGACGAGGTTGAACCCGTCCACTCCAGAGCGGCGGGCCCGCTCTTCAATCGCATCCGCGACTTGTGTCGGGTTTCCGATGATGACCGACTCTCTCGTCAGCGTTCCGGCTTTTTGCAACGCCTCACCGATTGTCAGCGGTTTTGTAGCGTCTTTGGTTAGCGAAGCCGCTTTGTAATGTCCGTGGTCGGTGGGACGGAACAAAAATGGTTCATGGGCTGGCTTTCCTTCATATTCAGCCAAATCATAGCCGCTCGCTCCGCTGAACTGAGCCTTGGCGGCATCGGCGCTCCAAAGGCGGCGCAATTGTTCGAATTTGGCTTCCGCCTGCTCTGACGTTTTACCCACAATGACGGTCAGAAAGGTGAAAAATTTGAGCTGCTCGGGATCACGCCCGCATTGTTCCGCTTGGCGGCGAATGTCCCCGATGTAGGCTCGCAGCCGCTCAGCAGAAGGTGCACCGACGAAAACGCATTCTGCATGTTTGGCCGCAAACGCTCTTCCCCTCTCTGAGGAACCAGCTTGGTATAACACAGGTGTTCGCTGTGGAGAAGGTTCGCATAAATGCGGACCTTTGACGGCAAAGAAAGGCCCCCGATGGCGGATCGGATGAATTTTGTCTGGATCAATCAGTACTTCTGCTGTCCGATCTTCGACAAATGCGCCATCTTCCCAGCTTCCTTCCCACAACTGATAGACCACTTCCAAAAACTCATCGGCGATTTCATATCGCTGGTCGTGGGCAATCATCTTCTCCAGTCCGAAGTTGGCGGCTGCGTTTGGCAAGTAAGAAGTCACGATATTCCATGCAATTCGTCCGCTTGTCAGATGGTCCAAAGTGGAAAACCTTCTGGCGATATGAAACGGATGTTCATAAGTCGTGCTTGCCGTTAACACGAACGAAAGATGAGTGGTGACGCTTGCCATAACAGGAATGATCAATGAAGCATCGTTTAATGGAAACTGCATTCCATCACGAATCGATGGGGATGGGCTTTGGCGATAAGTATCGTATACCCCGAGAACGTCAGCGAAAAAAACGGCGTCAAACAGCCCTGCTTCCAACCGCTTCGCCATTTCCACCCAGTAGGGAAGTTCTTTGTAGCGGCGGTGACGTTCGCTGTCGGGATGTTTCCATAGGCCATGGGCGTTGTGCATCGCACTTGCCATCTCAAAGGCATTGAATAGTAAAGGACGATCCATGGCTTGTTTCCTCCTTTCCAGATCGGCGGCTCGCTGCGATGAGAGCCGCCGATGGGATGGTTACTGTTTTTTGAACCAATCGGGCCATACGTATCCTTTGTATTTTGGATCCTTTTTGATCAATTTTGCAAATTCTTTCGATCGGTAGGCGGCGATCAAATCGTTGACGAATGGTTTGTCTTTGTCTTCGGGACGGATGGTGACGACGATTAAATAGTAATCCGGCGTTTTTTCCAAGGCGACGGCTTCGGTTAACTTCAAGCCGGATGACAGGGCATAGTTGCCATTGATGAGCGCGTAGTCGACGTCCCCCAGCGCTCTTGGAAGCTGGGCTGGATCGAGCGGCTTGAGGATGACTTTTTTATAAAACTGGGCGATGTCATTCTCCGAGGCTTTCGTAGGCTCGACGCCCGGTTTTAGTTTGAGAATGCCCAGCTGCTCTAGCATCGTTAATGCCCGCGCTTCATTGACGGGTTCATTCGGCAATGCGATCGTTGTGCCATCTTTGATTTCATCTAAAGAAGAATGTTTTTTAGAATACAAACCTATCGGAACAGTGGGAATGGAAATTAATGGATGCAACTGCATATGATGGGTGCGAGCAAAATTTTTTAAATACATCGAGTTTTGGAATACATTCACATCAATGGACTTTTGATGAAGTGCGATATTGGGCTGTACATAGTCATTGAATTCTACCAGTTTCACGTTGTATCCTTTTTTCTCTAAATACGGTTGAATGGCTTCCCGAATTTGATCGCTGTAGGGGCCGGCGGTGGCGCCAATCGTAATGGTTTTCTTTCCCTCCTGCGCCGAGGAAGAGGATGACGAGCATCCTGCTGTGCCGGCGAGCAGCAATATGAAAAGGGTGAATAAAAATGAAAAACGCTTCATAAGACCAATCCTCCTTTGGAAATCAGGTTTGAAGCATGGTTATCGCGGGCGACGCCCAGACGGCGCTTACCGCTTATCCATCCAGCGGGCGACGGAATCGCCGGCCAATTGGACGATTTGCACTAAGCAGAGAAGTACGATAATCGTTGTGATCATGACCGTGTTGTCGTATCGATAATAGCCAAAGCGAATGGCTAGATCTCCCACACCTCCGCCTCCGACGATGCCGGCCATCGCGGAGTAGCTGATCAAGCTGATGGCTGTAATCGTCAGTCCGTGGATGATGCCAGGAAGCGCATCGGATAAAAGGACGTCTTTGATGATCATCCATGGAGTGGCTCCGACAGCCGTGGCTGCTTCAATCACCCCCTTATCCACTTCCCGCAAAGCAGTTTCGACGATGCGGGCAAAAAATGGGGTGGCGGCCACGGACAGCGAGACGGCCGCCGCTGTTGGCCCAATCGTTGTGCCGACCAGCAGTTTTGTCAGCGGCAGCAAGGCGACTAGCAAAATGATAAAGGGAATCGAACGCACCATATTGACAAGAAATCCTAAAATGGTTTGCAACAGCTTATTTTCCCAAAACAGGCCGCGGTCGGTGACGAATAAGAGCACACCAAGCGGCAGCCCTGCGATGATGGCAGCCAGCAAAGAAATGCCTACCATGTACAACGTATCCCAAAACGCTTTGAGTAGTTCCGGAATCAAGGTTTCAAGCGGCACGATCGATCACCTCGACTCCTTTCGTCCGCTCGGCCACATAGCGGATGGCGCGCTCCACTTCTTCTTTCTCTCCGGTCAGTTCCAACAGCAGTACGCCGAGCGGTGTGTCATTGATATATTCGATTTTTCCGTGCAAAATATTGGCGCGCACGCGAAATGTTTGAAGAGTGTCGGATAAAATGGCTTGTTCAGCGGCGGGACCCTGAAACAAGACTCTCACCAATGTACCGCTTCGCGCTTGCCACAACCGTTCAGGCACGTCTAAGCGCAATATATGTTCGACAAATGACCGTGTTAATGGATGCCGCGGCTGGGTGAACAAATCGTACACGCGCCCGATTTCGACAATTTGGCCGTTTTGCATGACGGCGACGCGATCGCAAATCTCTTTAATGACTTCCATCTCATGTGTAATCACGACGACGGTAATGCCGAGCTCCCGGTTGATTTGCTTGAGAAGCTGCAAAATGGAAGAGGTTGTGGCTGGATCGAGAGCTGATGTGGCTTCATCGCACAATAGAACAGACGGATTGTTGGCCAAGGCGCGGGCGATGCCGACGCGTTGTTTTTGCCCCCCGCTTAATTGAGACGGATAAGCGTCCCGTTTATCAGACAATCCGACCAGCTCGAGCAATTCATGGACACGAGCCTCGATTTCAGCTCTTGTTTTGCCTGCTGCTTTCAAGGCGAAGGCAATGTTTTCAAACACCGTTTTGGATCGGATTAAGCAAAATTGCTGAAAAATCATTCCGATTTTCAACCGCGCTTCACGCAACGCTTCTCCGGACAAGGAAGTGATGTCCGTGCCCTCTACGATGATGCGGCCGGATGTGGGGCGTTCCAACAAATTGATGCACCGGAGCAAGGTGCTTTTTCCCGCTCCGCTATGGCCGATGATGCCGAAGATTTCCCCACTTTCGATCTGCAAGGACACATGGTCGACGCCGACCACTTTCGTACGATGGAGGGTGTAGATTTTGGTCACTTGTTGAATGTCAATCATGCCTTTCCTCCTTTCAACGGATGGGTGACGGATGGATGCCGGTGTTGTGAACGATTGCAGCGCCATTCGGAATGGCATGCGATGCAAACAATTCTACGACCGCATCTTCCATGGGTGGATTGTGCAACCCCGCCCGCACATCACGATAGTATTGTTGCAACGGATTGGAGCGGTGCAAACTTTTCGCCCCGGCGATGCGCATGGCCAAATCGACGACACGGTTGGCGCTGTTTAACGCAATGTATTTGGCTAATGCTAATTCTCGGTCCATTGCTGAACGTTTTTCTGGAATGGCGTCCCATCTTTCGGCGGTAAAATAAAGAACGTGACGGGCTTTCCACAGTTCCATATCCATTTCCGCTATTTTCTGTCGAACATGCGGCAGATGAATGATCGGTTCGGATACGCTGTTCGGCTGATAGTGCGAAGCAAACGAAATGGCGTAATTTCGGGCAGCGATGGCAGCCCCTAAGTAGCAGGCGGGAATGTGCAAAAGCCAAGCACGGCTCCCCCCGCCTTTGACGAACTCTAATTGATCGAGTTCGACTAACGCATCGGTGGGCAGTTCGACATGATCGAAAATGACGTCATCGCTTCTTGTCCCCCGCATGGCGATCATATCCCACGTTTTTTCAATGCGAATCCCGTCGCTTCGATGATCGACGAGGAAAAACCCGACTTTCCCCGTATCGGCGATGACGGCTGTGACCAATGAGTAGTCCAACGCTTCCGCCATGGAGGCAAATGATTTTCTCCCCGTCAGAATCCATTTTCCATCGCGTTTCACTGCGGTTGTAATCGGTTTTCCTCCTCGAGTCGGGCTTCCTGTTGCTTCTTCGGTGGCCAGCCGATTGATGACGGCTTTTCGATTCACGATTTCCCTGCAAAGCCACGCAAACGTGCGCGCATTCCATGTGCGGCGTTCCCGAATATCGTACACAAGACCTAAATGCCAGCCTGCGCACAACCCGGTGGAAGCATCGCCTTGGCTTAGGCGCTCTTGCACGAGGATCAATTCGTATAAAGACAATGATTGACCCCCGTATTCTTCTGGAACGGTCAGGGCTAAATAGTTGGTCTCTTTCAAAAGCTGGAAATGTTCAAATGGAAACGCTCCTTCCTCATCAATGCGCCGCATGTTCGGACGGAATTGTTCCGCAAGCATAGAGGCTTGTTGCAACAGTTGTTCGTGGCGCTCCGTTTTGACAAACAATCGGGACAAATCATTCGCTAAGTAGGGAATCAGATCAGGAAGCACCAATAAAATCACTCCTTATACACGGATTGGATTGGGCATGGGCAGTTCTAGATGGTCGCGCAATGTGGTTCCTTCATAGTCGCGACGGAATAACTCGCGCTTTTGCAAAATCGGGATCACATGCTCGACAAACAGCGACAGTCCATGCGGATAGTACGGAAACATAAGATTAAACCCGTCCGCCGCTCCTTGGCGAAACCACTGTTCAAGTTGATCAGCGACTTGTTCAGGCGTTCCGATGATGGTAAAGTGCCCTCGCGCTCCAGCGATTCGCTCGTACAGTTGGCGGATGGTCAAGCGTTCGCGGCGCGCTAAATCAATGATAAGCTGGCGCCGGCTTTGATTCCCGTTTGTTTCAGGAATGTCGTCGGGAAGCGGATCATCGAGTGAATAGCCTGAAAAGTCGATGCCCCCTAAGTAGTCAGATAAAAATGCCAACCCGACCTCCGGAACGATTAACTTTTGCAATTGTTCATATTGCTCTTGCGCTTCTCGTTCCGTTCGCCCGATGTAAGGCGCTACGCCTGGCATGATCAATAGATGATCAGGATCGCGTCCGATCCGTGCGGCTTCTTGTTTCACCGTTTGGTAAAAACGTTGGGCGTCCGCTAATGTCGATTGGGCGGTGAACACGACTTCCGCAACATGGACGGCGAAACGGATGCCGTCTTGTGATGAGCCGGCTTGAATCAAGACGGGTTTTCCCTGCGGCGGACGGGAAGAGTTCAGCGGCCCGCACACCGAGAAGTGGGTTCCATGATGGTTCAACGGCCGCCACTTCTCTGGATGAAAGTAGATTCCAGATGATGGATCGCGAATCAGCGCCTCTTCATCCCAACTTTCCCACAGACCGTTGACGACATCGACAAATTCGCGCGCCCGCTCATAGCGCAGCTGATGTTCCAAATGAGCCGTTCGGCTGAAATTGTACGCTTCTTCCTCATAGTAGGACGTAACGATGTTCCAAGCGGCTCGCCCGCGGCTAATATGGTCGAGCGAGGAAAATTTCCGCGCGATGTGAAATGGTTCGTTGTATGTGGTCGAAGCTGTGCCGGCCAACCCGATGCGGCTGGTCACGGCTGCTAAAGCGGCGAGCAATGTGAACGGCTCGAGCCGGACGATCTCGGCAGGGTGAGACAACGGCTCAATGGCGAGTCCGTCGCTGACAAACAGCATGTCCAGCTTTCCTTGTTCCGCGATTTCCGCAAGACGGCGAAAAAACGCGAAATCTTCGCACCATTCCGGCCGCACATCGGGGTGTCGCCATGCGGCGATATGATGGCCGACGCCCATAAGAAACAGTCCAAGCTTGATGTGTCGTCGTTTCATGTGGCTCAGCCCCTTTACTTGTTTGTTGGTTTCCAGACAACGTCTTCTATGGACACGTGTTTTTCAATGAAACCGATCGCGCGCAAGTCGTCTGCTTCTTGCTGCAAGTCGCGAACCGCTTGAGGGTCGATCCAGTGGACAGTAGATTGTCGTTTTTTCAACACGTGAATCCATGTGTTGACAGGCAAATTCGTGGCTTCATGAAGCAGCTGTGCAGCTTCTGTCGGATCGCGGCGGATTTGTTCTCCTGACTTCTGCAATGCTTGGACGAATTGACGAACAATATCCGGATGGCTGTCCGTCATAGCAGGTGAGCTGAAATAAAAGGTGCGATAGGGAACGATGCCCGTTCCATCTTTTAATAATGTATGTCCTTTGCTTTCAGCTACGGATAAAAAAGGATCCCAGACAACCCATGCGTCGACTTCTCCTTTTTCTAAAGCCAAGCTGGCGTCTGGTGGATTCAAATATACAGGTTGTACATCCCGAAGCGACAGACCGACAGAATGCAGGGCTTTGACCAACAGATATTCGGCGATAGATGCCTTATTGAGGGCAATTTTTCTCCCTTTTAAGTCAGCTAGCGAAGAAAGGTCGAGTCCTTTGCGTACGATGATCCCTTCAGAGGCTGGAGATGACGGCTCTCCAGCGATATAGCGAAATTGTGCCCCTTTAGCGAGGGCGAAGATGGAAGGAATATCTCCGGCTACAGCGAAATCAATGCTTCCAGTGTTGAGTGCTTCCAGAATCGAGCTGCCGGTGTTGAATTCCGACCAAGTTACGTGATATCCTTCCTGTTCGAGCTGTTTTTGTAGCTTATGTTCATGTTTCATCAACAAGATGGTTCCGCCTTTTTGGTAGCCGATGCGAATCTCGGTCAATGAACTATTGTGTGTTTGCTGTTTTTCATGGCTGCAGCTCAACAAAACCCATAAGAATAGGAAAAGCAACAATGTTGCCAGTCGACGGTTGCCTCTCAACTTCCGTCCCCCCTGTCAATGATGAAACAACTTCGCCTGCTGAAGCTTCTCCCGAACAAGCGGAATCACAGAGGCTCCCACTTGCTCAATCGTTTCCAAATGTGGGAACCCACGCAACAATACATAATCAAAGCCAAGATCGATGAATTCAATAAGCCGGTCGGCAATTTGATCAGCGGTGCCGACAAGAGCGATGGAATTGCCCGACAACACTTGTGTGAGCCCGGCCCATAAGTTTGGACCGATTTGGAAACGCCGTTTTGCGCTTGTTTTCATCAATTCGTGTAATCGCCTTGCGCCAACCGAATCACCTTTTTCAATCAGTTCATCTTTTTTTTGCTTCGCTGACTCGGATAGATGGCTGACTAACGCATCCGCTCGTTCCCATGCTTCTCGTTCGGTTTCACCCAGCACGACTTGAAAGGAGATGCTGTATTGGAGCGTTCGCCCGTAACCAGCTGCTTTTTGTTTCATTTCTTCGATTCGCTCTTTCATTCGTTCGAATGTCTCTCCCCACATCATGTACACATCCGCCACTTGCGCCGCTACTTCCTTGGCAATGTCTGAGGCTCCTCCGAAATAAATCGGCGGGCGCTGTGCGGGTTTGGGGAACAGCGAGGCGTTTTCGAGACGGTAAAATCGTCCTTCATACGTGACGGAAGGGAGGGTGAACAGTTGCTTCAACAGATGGATGTATTCCCTCGTCCGTTCATACCGCGTGTCATGGTCAAGAAAATCCCCCTCAGCCGCTAATTCGACCGGTGAACCGCCTGTCACGATATTGGGCAACGCCCGTCCATTTGTCCAAACATGGATCGTCGCCAACTGTTTGGCAAAAATAGCAGGTGAAGTGGCGCCAGGACGGGCGGCGAACAGAAGGCGCAATTTGGTCGTTCGCGCTGCGAGATAAGCTGCGACAGCCAACGAATCAAGGCAGCCTGCACCTGTCGGCAACAGCAATGTAGAAAAACCATGGGTTTCTGCTGCTTTGGCAATCGCTTCAATGTACTCTACCGTCGGCGGACGCTCCGGATTCTCGTCTGTCCCGGTCCAGCTGTTTACGTTTGTCGAATTGTTGCCAAGACCGACGAACGTACTGTCTCCGGATGTCGGGGCCATCGTAATAAATTCGACCATTTTTTCTCCTCCTTTGGATCGTCTTCAGAAAGGGAAAAGAGAGTAGAGCGTTCTCGCTTTGATTGCGCACCGTCCTTGTCAGCTAGGAACAATTGTTTCCGCTGGCAGCCGATCGCTTGATGAAAGTGAACCATTTTGCCACCGCTTTTCGAATTCTCGGAACGAAATCGGATGTCCCAACAAATAAAATTGGACGTGCTGCTCGACAGCTTGAGCGTAGGACCGTTCACAAAACGTATTCGGCGGAGCAGCGAAGGCATCGGCCCCTTTTTCTTTGGCGAAACGGAGAACTGCACTGCGGCGCCCCTCTTGCTGTTGCTTGGCGATATTCGGATAGTCTTCGTACGTTTGTGAATCCGTGTCATAAAGGCGAATGATTGCTCCTTCCATGATGGAGACAACGTTCTCCTGTTCGTCGATCACAAGAGCTATGATCATCCTTGCTCCCTCCATATAATTTCATAGTAATTCAATAGGTTTAATAAAAATATAAAGGAGCAACTTCCGTTTGTAAAATTGAAAAAATAGAAGCGATGGTTCAAAAAATATGAAGATCTGTACAACGTTCTCCCGCATAGTGGTCCAGCAAAAAACGAATCCATGTTTCCGTTGCCGGATGGCATGCTCCACTCGCAAATCGTCGCAAGATGCCGACGGTCAGTCCATGGCGAAAATCGACAATTGGCAGCGCCACTGTTCCTTCGGGAGGAGGGGTGACGGAGATTTTTGGAACCACCGCGACACCAAGCGCCGCATGAACGTAGTATTTTAGCGCCAACATATTGCTCACTTCGGTTTCATACAATGGTTGAATATCGAGTTCAATCAACTTTTTTTCCAAATGGCGCCGAAATGGGCAAGCAGCGCTTGTCACAAGGAGGCGCTCATAGGCTAAGTCGTGAAGATCGATCGATGAACGTTTGGCCAACGAGTGGGAAGAAGGAACAAGAAGCACGACATCCTCGGAAAACAATGGTTCGAAGCTTGTCCCTGTTAACGATTCCGGAGTTGCGCAAATGGCGATGTCAATGTCTCCACGCTCGGCCATGTCGATAAGCGTTTGGTTGCTATGAATTTGGATATTGAACGAAATAGCAGGGTGCTTGTTCCGGAAAGCGCTCAGCCAGGCAGGCAGACGATAGCTGGCTGTCGGTTCCATTGCTCCGATGCGGATGACGCCTCCTTCGCCCTCGATGCACTCTTTCAAGGTTTTTTGCAAGTGCTCGAAGCTTTTTAGCAAAAACGCTCCTTTTTCGCTGAGCAATCGGCCTGCTTCAGTCAACTGAAACGATTTGCCCCGTTCGATGAGGGTGACGCCGAGCTCGGATTCCAAATTTTTAATATGGGTGGTAACGGTTGATTGTGCATAGTTCAATTCTTCAGCTGCTCGTTGGAAACTACGGTGTTTCACGACCGCTTGAAATGTTCGGATGGTTCGCAAATCCATCTTGTTTCCTCCCCTCGACGTTCTCTTTTTCCCTTATAAAAAAGGCAGATTGTCCGACAGGAGCAATCTGCTTGCACGATAAGGGTGAGTGGGTGAAATCGCTTCTTACAACGAGCTAGAAACAGACAGATGAAGGGCGGAGCCCAATTCTGATAAGCTTTCATCAAGCCGGCGCTTCAATTCTTCAGGCAGCGAGTAGCCCCCTTCCGGAAGACGGGTAACCCATTGATCGACAGCGTAGACGCCGCCCAACAAATAGCGCGCTCCCAAGGCGGACAGAACAGGTTTCAATCCGTAGTCTATCGCGAGCAAATGGGCAAGGGAGCCGCCGATGAACAACGGAAGGACGACTTTGTGCTGCAATCCCTTTTGCGGCAGCAAATCCAAGTACGCTTTCAATATTCCTGTGTAGGAGGCTTTGAAAACGGGACTGGCAATGATGATGCCATGAGACTTCTCTACTTTTTGGTTGGCGGCTGCAATGGCGGGGCTGTCAAAGCGAGCCCGCACCAAATCATCGGCCGGCAAGTCGGCTACGCGAATTTGTTCGATGGCGAATCCCTTCTGCCGCAAAGCCTGTTCGGCATACTCAATGAGTCCATTGAGGCGGGACGTGGACGATGGGTTTCCGTTGAGAATAACGATATCAGGCATGGCAACACACTCCTCTATAATTCATATAGGAATACTTGGTTTTCGATATCGTATCACGCAACAGATGATGTGTCAATCGCCTTTTTGCAAATTTCTCCATCTTGTGTGCAAAACGGTGATGGACATCTGTTCGCTAGAATGCGGCACCCGTTTTTCCCCTTCCGTTTGGCGTGCGGCGACTTTGCTGTAAAAGGGATTCCAAATAGTCATGCTTCAAGGTAAACTAAAAAAGGAATGATCAAAAAGGAAGGGGACGCATAGGATGCTTGGAGCCATTGAAGCCGGAGGCACAAAATTTGTCTGCGCCATCGGCGATGAACAAGGGAACATTCATGAGCGGGCGGTGTTTCCGACGACGGCGCCGGAAGAGACGATGGCGCACGTTATCGATTTTTTCCGCCCCCACAACGTGGAGGCGATCGGGATCGGGTCATTCGGCCCGGTTGATTTGCGCCCGGACAGCCCGACGTATGGGTACATTACGAGCACGCCGAAACAGGCGTGGCGAAACTTCGATTTTGTCGGCGCGATAAAGCAACATTTTCCCGTGCCGATCGGCTTTGACACGGATGTCAACGCGGCGGCGCTCGGCGAGCAGCGCTGGGGGGCGGCGCGAGGGCTTGACAGCTGCCTGTACATGACGGTTGGCACCGGCATCGGCGTTGGGGCAATCGTCGAGGGCCGCCTGTTGCATGGGCTGCTTCACCCGGAGATGGGCCACATGTTGGTCCGCCGCCATCCGGATGACGCGTTTGCCGGCATTTGCCCGTATCATGGCGACTGTTTGGAAGGGATGGCGTCTGGCCCGGCGATTGAGCGGCGTTGGGGGAAAAAGGGGGCGGAATTGGCGGACCGCCATGAAGTATGGGAGTTGGAAGCCTTTTATCTTGCCCAGGCGATCACCAACTACATCCTCATTTTATCGCCGAAAAAAGTGATCACGGGCGGAGGCGTCATGAAGCAGACGCACGTGCTGCCGCTTGTGCGCCGTCATGTGCAGGAATTGCTTGGCGGCTATATTCAGCACGAAGCGATTCTCGAGAAGATCGATGAGTACATCGTCCTCCCAGGGCTTGGCGACAACGCCGGCGTGGCGGGCGCGTTGGCGCTTGCGGCGAGGGCGATCGAATAGCAAGGACGGCCGTTCACCGTCTTCAATCAGGCGGTGGGGCCGTTTGTTTTTTGTTTGAAGGCAGGGGCTCTGACCGACTGTTCAAAAAACTCGTTCAAAAATCGACCAATTGGTCAAAAAATATCGTTTTTGAGTTGCAAATCTGTATAACATTAGTTTATAATTAGTTTGACCATCCGGTCATGAGTGATATGGAGGCGAGGACAATGACCGATGTTCGACGGTTGGTTGAATGGCTGCAACAGCGCGGCGTACGGGTTGATTTCGTGAAACCGCGCGCGGTGTTGCCGTCGTATCGGCAATGGATGACAGCGAATGGGAAAGGAATGAGTCGTTGCCATGGATGAACGGCGCGTCCAATTTATTGAGGCGGCAATGAAATTGTTTGCCGAAAAAGGGTATCATGAGACGTCGATTCAAGATTTGGTCGAGGCATGGGGGATTTCCAAAGGAGCGTTTTATCACCATTTCGCCTCAAAGGAGGAGTTGTTGCTTTCGGTGCTCCGCTACTACAGCGAAAAAATGGTCGCTGATTTCATGGCGGACGGCGGGGAAGGGACGGAAAAAGAACGGTTTACTCGCCAGCTGGCTGCCCATTTTTCTCACATTCGCGAGTACAAAGACTTTTTGCGTATGATGATGTCGGAGCAATTGCCGAAAGTCAATCCGGAAGTGGAACGGTATATGTTCCGCCAGCATGGGCGCCTTTTTTTATGGTATTGCACGCGCCTAGCGGAGGTCTATGGCGAGGCGGTTGGTCCGTATGTGTATGATGTGGCCATGATGACGAACGGCATCATCCGGCAATATTTGTTTTACTTCTTTTTTCGCGAGGAGGCGTTTGATGCGGACGAGGCAGCTCGTTTTCTTGTGCGGCGCATTGATGCGATTGTCGCCAGCTTCACGGCTGATGAGCGCCCGCTTTTGACCGAGGAGGCGCTTGCGCCATGGATGGAACTGGAGAAGCGTGAGCGCGAGCGTCAGCGGGAGCGGCTGACTTCGGCGTTCGCCGCCGTCCGGGAGGCCGCCAATGGACTCAATCCGAAGCAGGGGAACGATGTGCTGGAAGCCATAGCGGCGCTGGAGGAGGAGCTGCTTGGGCGCAATGAGCCGCCGCGCGCCTATATCGTCGAAGCGCTGCTGTTGTATTTGCGGCATCAACAGGCGCCTCAACTGGCGTCGGCTTTGGATGCATTGGTCAAAGAAATGGATGAATACCAACGACAAAACGGATGGGAGAGAGAAGTATGGAAAAAGCGATAGCAGTGCCGACGAGCACTATTCGTCATCGCCCGTTGCTGATCACCGGGCTCATTATTGCGATGCTCTTTGCGGCGTTGGACGGGACGATTGTCGGAACGGCGATGCCGCGCATCGTCGGGGAACTTGGCGGACTCGGTGTCATGACGTGGTTGACAACGGCGTACATGCTCACGTCAACGACGGTCGTGCCGATCGCCGGCAAGCTCGCCGACTTATTGGGTCGTCGGATTGTCTATGTGAGCGGGTTGGTCATTTTTATGGCTGGTTCCGCGCTTTGCGGCATGGCGAACGATATGACCGAGCTCATCATTTACCGCGGCATTCAAGGACTGGGCGGCGGGATTATGATGCCGATGGCCATGGTCGTCATCGGCGACGTCTTTACCGGCAAGGAGCGGGCGAAATGGCAAGGGGTGTTCGGCGGCTTGTACGGCCTTGCTTCGGTGCTGGGCCCGCAAATCGGCGGCTTTATCGTCGACCATTTGAACTGGCGCTGGGTGTTTTACATCAACTTGCCGGTGGGCATTCTCGCCACGGTGCTGATTGCCATGGGATTAAGCAAATATAAAGCCGAAGGGCCGGTGAAATTTGACATCGCCGGGATGGCGACGTTGACCGTGGGCGTCGTCAGCCTGCTGTTGGGACTGACGTTTGGCGGCGACCGATATCCGTGGGGGTCGTGGCAAATCGTCTCGCTGTTTGCGGCCGCCGTTGTCTTTTTCGCTTTGTTTGTTTGGGCGGAAAAGCGGGCCGAAGAGCCGATCCTTCCGCTTTGGCTGTTTGGCAATCGGACGTTTACGCTGCTCAATGGCATCGGCTTTTTCATGAGCGTCGGCATGTTTGGCGCGATTATGTTTGTGCCGTTTTTTATGCAAGGCATCATCGGCGTGAGCGCCACCCAGTCCGGGACGATCATGACGCCGATGATGATTACGATGATCATCGGCAGCGTCGTTGGCGGCCGTTTGGTGTATCGGATCGGAGTGAAAACGCAACTCATCGCCGGCATGATCATTATGGCGTCCGCATTCGGGCTCCTTGGCACGATGGATGTCGATACGTCCAAATGGACGGCGACGATGTATATGATTATTCTCGGTCTTGGCACCGGGCTTGTGATGCCGATTTTGACGCTCGCCTTGCAAGAAAGCTTCCCGAAATCGGAGCTTGGCGTCGTGACCTCTTCGAGCCAATTTTTCCGCTCGATTGGCGGGACGTTTGGGATGACAGTGCTTGGCGCCATCATGAACCACCGGTCGAGCGTCTTGCTTGACGAGCGGCTCATGCCAAAGCTCCAAGCGCTGCCGGCGCAGGCGAAAGGGCTTGTCGACCGCTTTGCTGATATGATTCATACCGACCCGCAAGGCTTGTATTCCGTCTTGCTCAGTCCAGAAGCGATGGCGAAAATTCCAGCGCCGCTTCGGGACATGTTCGTGCCGGTGCTGAAGCAGTCGCTTGTCGATTCCCTGCAGGCGGTCTTTTGGTTCGGGCTCGCGTTTATCGCGGTGGGCTTGCTTTTGGTGTTCGGCTTGAAACGGATCGCCTTGTCCGATCGGGCTGAGGCGATGAAGCCGTTGAAGCAGGCAAAAGAGACTGAGTGAAGAAAAGGAAACGGCGGACCGCGCCTTTTCGGCGAGAAGGCGGGCCGCCGTTTTTTGCCGCGACGAACAAACCGCCCCGGAGGTGATAAAGCATGCGGCGGGGGCGGATGGGCGAATGGAAGCAGGCAAGCTCCATGACTCTCATTTGCCAAGCGATTCATGCATCGCGCATGGCGGTTTTACAGCAGCGTTCCGCAATGGGCGGCTACGGCGCGCCTGCATCCGCGCTTTGGCCGAAGACGCGCGAGCGGGTGAGAAAGCGGACGCCTTCCGGGCCTTCAAGCGAAAACATGCCGCCGCGCCCCGGAACGACATCGATGATGAGCTGCGTATGCTTCCAATATTCATATTGCGCCTTGGCGATGTAAAACGGGCAGCCGCCGATTTCGCCAAGCAAAACGTCGGAATCGCCGACGATCAACTCGCCGAGCGGGTAGCACATCGGCGAGCTGCCGTCGCAGCAGCCGCCGGATTGATGGAACATGAGCGGGCCGTACTTTGCTTTCAGCTTTTCGATTAACGCTAACGCTGCTTCGGTGGCGATGACTTTCGGTTCTTCAGCCATTGGGTGTCCCTCCTTTGCATTCATGCATTTCGTTTGTTTTCGGTATGGACGGTCGATCGGCGGATCGGCGGCCCGCCGCTTGGCGGAGAATGAGTGAAACAACAGCAATGTCATCAAGGTAAAAGAGGGTGTCCCAAACGGACCGGGACACCTTGTCAACATGGTATGGTGGGCTCTTCGCCTCAAAACGAGGAGGCGATGAAAGAGCGGGTGGGTGAGTATTAGAACAAGCCCAGTTTTTTCGGCGAATAGCTGACGAGCAAGTTTTTCGTTTGTTGGTAATGGTCAAGCATCATTTTGTGCGTTTCGCGGCCGATGCCGGACATCTTGTAGCCGCCGAACGCCGCATGGGCCGGATAGACGTGGTAGCAGTTCGTCCAGACGCGGCCAGCCTGGATGCCGCGGCCAAAGCGGTACGCGGTGTTGATGTCGCGCGTCCAGACGCCGGCGCCAAGGCCGTACAGCGTCTCATTGGCGATGGCAAGCGCTTCGTCGTGGTCTTTGAACGTCGTGACCGCGAGCACAGGGCCGAAAATTTCTTCTTGGAAGATGCGCATTTTGTTATGTCCTTTGAAAATCGTCGGCTTGACGTAATAGCCGCCGGCGAGCTCCCCTTCCAGTATGTTCCGTTCCCCGCCGATCAAAAGTTCGGCGCCTTCCTGTTTGCCGATGTCGATGTATGACAAAATTTTCTCGAGCTGTTCAGAGGAGGCTTGGGCGCCGATCATTGTTTCCGTATCGAGCGGATTGCCTTGCTTGATTTGCTTGACGCGTTCAAGCGCCCGTTCCATAAAGACGTCGTAAATCGACTCATGGATGAGGGCGCGCGACGGGCATGTGCACACTTCGCCTTGGTTCAGAGCGAACATCGTAAACCCTTCAAGCGCCTTATCGAGAAACTCGTCATCGTTGTCCATCACATCAGCGAAGAAAATGTTCGGGGACTTGCCGCCAAGCTCAAGCGTGACCGGCACGATGTTTTGCGAGGCGTACTGCATGATGAGCCGTCCGGTCGTCGTTTCGCCGGTGAATGCCACTTTCGCCACACGCGGGTTCGAGGCGAGCGGCTTGCCGGCTTCTAAGCCAAAGCCGTTGACGATGTTGACGACGCCAGGTGGGAGCAAATCTTCGATGAGTTCGATGAGAACGAGGATCGACGTCGGCGTTTGCTCCGCCGGTTTCAAGACGACGCAGTTGCCTGCGGCCAATGCCGGGGCGAGTTTCCATGCCGCCATGAGAATCGGGAAGTTCCACGGGATGATTTGCCCGACGACGCCGAGCGGTTCTTTGAAATGATAGGCGACCGTGTCGTGATCGATTTCTGAAATCGTGCCTTCTTGCGCGCGGATGCAGCTGGCAAAATAGCGGAAATGGTCGATGGCAAGCGGAATGTCAGCCGCGAGCGTCTCGCGGATCGGCTTGCCGTTTTCCCACGTTTCGGCGACGGCCAGCATTTCCAAATGTTCTTCCATCCGATCGGCGATTTTGTTCAGCAAACGGGCGCGCTCCGCTGGAGACGTGCGTCCCCATGCGTCTTTTGCCGCATGGGCGGCGTCAAGCGCCAGTTCGATGTCCGCCGCTTTTGAGCGCGGCACTTCGCAATACGGCTGTCCGGTGATTGGCGTGATATTTTCGAAATACTCGCCGTCGACCGGCGGCACCCATTTGCCGCCAATGAAGTTTTCGTAGCGCTTTTTAAATGTGACAAGCGCGCCTGGCTGGCCTGGTTGTGCGTAGATCATCCCCGATTCCTCCTCCATTTGAGTTTTTTGTATTCGCTTACAAAGGAAAGAATATTATAAAAATTCTTTCCAATGAATACAATATCATGACTGAACAATACTGTCAAATCGAAAATGTCCATGCAGCCGTATAGATGGTGATGAGAAGAGGCGCCCCGTTGCGTTTGGGGCGCCCTTGGTTGGCTTCAAGGACTTGAATCGACGGTTCGGCCATCAATCGACTTCCAAGCCTTCCAGCCAGCGGCTTGCGTAGACGCTGCAAAGATGGTGGAACACTTCGATCGCCTCGTTCGGGTCAGCTGCAAAAAAGGTGCTGGCGGCCGTTTCGTTTTCTTCGCGGACGAACTCAAGCAAAAAGTCGGTGGCGATCCGGTTGAACAAAAGAAGCGCGCCGTAGGAGCGCTCAAGTTGGCGTTTCCGCTCGAGCGGATCGTCGATGGATAAAAACGGCCGCTCATAGCGGGCTGTCATCTCGGACAGCCGGCGCTGGATCTTGCGCTGGGCGTCCGCGAGCATCGCCTCGATCGTCTGTGGCGATAGAAAGGTTTGCTCGCGCAGCATATAGCCCCAAATTTGCTTGAGCGCATGGGCCGATTCGCTCGCAAACGCGATGTTGTTGAGCAGATCGGCAACGTATTGCTCGTCGTCATCGGTTTGAATGCGCAGCTTCATAATGATTTCGAGCACATCAGAATGAATTTTTTCTTTCCGCCATGATTTCGTCAGCTCATGAAGCAAGACGGAAAGCGAGCGTGCCAATTCTTCTTTCGTCATGATCAGCCAGTCCTTTCCCAGCAACATCGTTCCCTGTTCTCATTGTATCATGACGGCTGTCGGGATAAAGCAGATCCGTTATTTTTCCGAATTGACGGAGGAAAACGGCGGTTTGAGCGAAGATTGGGATCCATCGTTTCATCTCTATTTCGCGCAGGAGACTCCCACTTCAACGACCAAAGGGAGTAAGTGGGAGAGGAATACGCGTTCCCCCTTTCTTTTGTGTATGATAGAATAAAGACGTGGAGAAAACCGTTCAATAAAGGCACTCCAATAACGGCTGCTCGATGTATGGAGTTGGTTGCAGGAAACGTTGCAACCGTCAAACATCGAGCGTAGGTCTGTCTGTTGTGTGTGGAAGCCAAGTACTGCCAACAGACACTCCCATCTCCAAATGTTCACTTCGACACGGTTCGGTTGGTCAAAGGTCATCCGGAAAAAAGGAAGGGGGAGATAAAGATGAAACCGGTTCGTTTGCGCGGTCATCATTTGCTTTGTGTGCACGGGTTTCGCGGCATGGGCTACAGCCCGTCGTTCGTGGAAAAAATGTGGGAGATCGTGGCCCGCATTCGCGATGAACACGACGATTTCCCGATTGAAGTCGTCGCGGCGCTCGATGAGGCGTGCCTCGCCTGCCCGCATCATGGGGAGACAACGTGTGAAGCCGGCCCAAATTCCGATGCCCACGTCCGTTCGCTTGACGGAAACGTCATTCGCCATTTAGGCTTGGAGCCAGGCAACGTGTATTGGAAGTCCGAACTGATTCGGCGGACGGCGGAACGGGTCAAGCCGGATGATTTGGACGAGTTATGCCGCGACTGCTCGTGGCTGCCGTACGGCGTCTGCAAAGAAGGAATCGCCAACGTCCGCCGCGGCAATGTGGCGCAAACGTGAGAAGTGATTTGCGGAAAAAGAATCGAAGGACGATGGGAACACGGCGCTGCGCTGAGCCGTCATTCGTTTGTCAAGGCGGGGGGCCTGTTGCAGCGGCATCTGATAGATGCAACGAAGAAGTTTAACATATCCTTGACGGAAAAGCGGTTTGTCCATTTTCGACTGTCGAGGGCAAGCCTGTAGCTTGGAAGACCGAACAACCATCCGCTTCACAGACCCATACTGGGGCTGAAAGCGGCGTTGTTCGGTCGCCAGGCAGTCGATCCAATGCTCGGTAAAAGCGGCAAATGGTAAAGCTTCAAGTGGCATCTATATGTTTTGAAAAGAGTCATGGCCGGCGATGGCGGCGTTTTGGGACGTTGGCGGAAATTTCTAAAAAATGAATAGTCCCATGGGCGGAAAAATGTGATATGATAAACAATTATAGAGACTTTCGACAGAAAGGGTCATGAACGATGAAAGTAGCCAAATTTGGTGGAAGTTCGGTGGCGAGCGCTGCACAATTCCGTAAAGTGGCCGACATCGTCAGCTCGGATATCGAGCGCCGCATTGTCGTCGTGTCGGCGCCGGGGAAACGGTACAAGGACGATGTGAAAGTGACCGATATGCTCATCCAGCTGGCCGAACAAGTTGTGGCTGGCGAGCCGCATGGGGAAACAATGGAAGCGATCGTGAAGCGGTATGCGGACATCGCCAATGAGCTGGGGCTGGAAGCCGACGGCTTTTTGGCCGAGCTTGTCGATGACTTGCAGTCGAAAATCAGCGCCTATCGAAGCGAGCCGCCTCGGTTGTTTGACGCCATGAAAGCGAGCGGCGAAGACCATAACGCAAAGCTCATGGCGCTCTATCTGCAAGATCGCGGGCTTGAGGCGAGCTACGTCAGCCCGCTTGAAGCCGGCATTATCGTCACCGATGAGCCGGGCAACGCCCAAGTGCTTCCGGAGTCGTATGACAAACTGAAGCAGCTGCGCGAACGGCGTGGCGTTTTGGTCATCCCAGGATTTTTCGGCTATTCCCGATCGGGCCATATCGTCACGTTCCCGCGCGGCGGGTCGGATATTACGGGCTCGATCGTCGCCGCGGGCGTCAAAGCGGACGTGTACGAAAACTTTACTGACGTCGATTCGATTTATTGCGTCAACCCGTCGATCGTCGCCGATGCCCGCAAGCTGAAAGAAATCACGTATCGCGAGATGCGTGAGTTGTCGTATTCCGGATTTTCCGTCTTCCATGACGAGGCGCTGGAGCCGGTCTATCGCGCCGGCATTCCCGTTTGCGTAAAAAACACAAACAACCCGGCCGCTCCAGGCACGTGGATCGTCGCCAAGCGCAACCACATCGAGGAACCGGTTGCCGGCATTGCAAGCGACACTGGCTTTTGCAGCATCAACATCAGCAAATACTTAATGAACCGTGAGATTGGCTTTGGCCGGCGTGTGCTGCAAATTTTAGAAGACGAAGGCATCTCCTACGAACATACGCCGTCCGGCATCGACAACATGTCGGTCATCTTGCGGGCGGATCAGCTCGCGGACGGAAAAGAGGAGCGCATCCTCGCCCGCATCCGCGAAGAGCTTGCCGTCGATGAGGTGACGATTGAGTACGGCTTGGCGCTCATTATGGTCGTCGGCGAAGGAATGGAAAAAACGATCGGGATGGCGGCGAAAGCCACGACTGCGCTCGCCAACGCCAACATCAACTTGGAGATGATCAACCAAGGTTCGTCCGAAGTGAGCATGATGTTCGGCGTCAAAGAAGAAGTCGTCAACGAGGCGGTTCGCGCCTTGTACAACGCCTACTTCCAACAGGCAACCGTAAGCCACCTTTCCTAACGCGAAACAGGCGTCCGAAACTCGGGCGCCTGTTCTTATGTACCGAGAAGCCCCCGCTTTCACGCGATCAGCCGAAGGGGGGAATGAATCAGCGTCTTCCATCATGGATGTCCCCCAACGCCGCTCAAAATATCTTGAAAGAAGGACTTCGTTGGAACAGCCAAGTCACAGGGACAGACGGGGGATGGTCTAGCTGGCAGTCTGCCTTATGGCAGGTGTCCCCGAGAATCTCCCATCTCTAAGCGTTTGCGTAGGTGGGAGAACGTTCAAGCGCTCTAGGCCGAGCTTTCTTCTTTTTTCGCTCGTTGGCGTACATAAGAGCGGCATGTTCGGAAAATACTACCAATGTACGTCAAAGAAAGCGGAAGGGAGGAAGAACGAATGCGGCAATGGCTAGGAATGGCTGTGCTTGTCGCTGTTTTCGCTTCGTTTCCGGCTGGGGCGGCGGCCATCAGCCGAAGCGAGCTGGAGCAGTACGCTGAGAGTGTCGGCTGGACGGTGAGCGACTTGTTGGACTATTTAGATCGATACGGCTTGACAGCCGCCGATTTTCGCACCATGGATGAACTGAAACAATGGCTTGGCACGCCCATCACCGACGAGCGGCTTCATGCCGTTCTGCGCCGGCACGGGCTGACGGTCGAGGAGCTCGAGGCGCTGCTTGGCCAGTTTGGCGAAACGGTGCAAGACTACACATTTGTCGAAGACTTAGACCGGGCCATCCGTTTTTACTCGCAGCACAACGCCGCCATGCAGCAAATCAACGACTTGCTTGGGGTGCTCGGGATGACGGAACAAGAAGTGCGCGCCTTCACCCGCCATATCGCCTCGCTTGACGACCCGCAGGTAGCAGAGCGGCTTTTGGCGCTTCGTGAGCGGCTGCGCCCGTTTGCGGAGACGGAAGGGCCGTGGACGGATGAAGAGCGCCACAAACTGCGGGCGATGTGGGAAGAGGGGCTTCGCCTGCTTGAGCTTAAGGCGGACGTGCCGGACATCAAGACGGCCGGAGCGAAGCCCATCCATGTTCGCTTGTACACCCGCCAAGGCGAGAAGGTCGCCGATATCGCCATAACGCGGGAGATGCTCACATCAGGCTACATCGTCCGCGCGGGGGAGAAAGGCATTGACGCCGGGCTGCTCGCTGTCGAGATGAAAGGAAAGATGTATGGGGAAAAACTGCCGGAGACGGCGTCGCCGTATTTGCCGCAGGCGGCGGCCGGGTTGCTGCTGGCTGTCGCAGGCGCTCTCCTTTACCGGCGGGCGGGGCGCCTTAAAGGGTGAGCGGCTGTGAAGAGGGAGCAGACAGTGTGGAA
The DNA here is from genome assembly GCF_003595605.1 of [Bacillus] caldolyticus. NCBI lineage: Bacteria > Bacillati > Bacillota > Bacilli > Caryophanales > Anoxybacillaceae > Geobacillus > [Bacillus] caldolyticus. The sequence goes on from NZ_CP025074.1 coordinate 2,306,583, forward strand.
AAAAGATGCGCCTCGGTATCGATGGAAACGCAAAGCTGCCCGCTGGGCGGCCGCAGCCGTTGTCGCCATCGGAGCGGCAACAGCAGGTTGGAACGGCTATTGGTACATCGTTGGCTGGAAAGCAGCGAATCAAGAGGCGGTCCGCTTGCCTGCCTTGGACTCGTCTCCATCATCGGCGGCCGAAGCCGCCCACGCGTCCCGCCGTCCGGTTGAACAAGCTGCTGCTCCGCTGGGGGCGCATCTTGGCGAGCTGGTCATTCCGAAGCTCGGGGTGGCGATCCCGGTATACGAAGGCGTCCGCGAGCAAGAGCTGCGCCGCGGCGTCGGCCATTACCCGGCCAGCGCTTGGCCGGGGGGAAAGGGGCATGTCGTGCTGTCAGGGCATCGCGACACGGTGTTTCGCCGCCTTGGGGAACTAGGGATCGGTGATGCCCTCGTCATCCGGGCGGCGGACACAGCTGTTCATTATCGCATCGTCCGCATCCGCATCGTCGATGACGATGATCGGACCGTTCTCGTCAACAAGGCACGTCCGACGTTGACGGTGACGACGTGCTATCCGTTCCGTCTCATCGGCCGCGCCCCGAAGCGCTACATCGTCACCGCCCGCCCGGTTCAGACCGTTTCGCTGGAACGCGTTCACAATGAATGGTAAGCTGTCCATGCCAATGGACATGGACAGCATTCGCTTTGGCGAGGGATGCGTCAGTGAATGAAAGCTGTCGCGCGTCAATGGCGCGTATCGGCGACCTGCCCACACTGTCCGGTTTCGTTCGTGCATGTCGATTTCGCTGCCCACGTTTGATGGCCGTGCGATCTCGATGGATATACAAAAAGGCTAGAGAGTCGCGCTCTCTAGCCTTTTATTATGTCCGTCCGTCCCTCGCTCTCACGCCTTGCCGCTCATCCATTTGCTGGCGGAATTCTTTGAGCAGCGCCTCGCCTTGCAGCCCTTTCTTGACAAGGCCGGCCAGCACGACTTCCGCCAAATGGGTGCGCCGCGGGATCATCAGCCCTTCCATCAAGACGCTAATGTGGCCGTTCATTTTCGTGATCGAACGGACGGCGACGAGCATGTTGGCCGGGTCGTTGCTCGTGTGGGTGATCGTCACTTGCAATTGGAATTCTGGACGCCGCTGCAAGCTCACAAACATTGGCTCATAGTCGTCATCCAAATACGCCTCCACGAGCCAGCGGTTTTGCCCGTCTTCTTTGTTGATGATCAACCCGTCAATAAACGGGATGTCTTGGCGGTGCATGTCGTCGTCGATGACCGAGAGCCCGACAAGCTTGAACGTTTTCATCTCGTCCACCTCGTTACCGTTGTCTTATCCAAGATTATAGCACAGGCGGACGAGGGAAGAAAAACGGGATGCCGCCCCTGTTGCTGAAAAACGATCTGCATGTTTTCCGTCGGATGCCAAAAACGCCATTTTGCCCCGCCATTGTCGACGAAGATTTCGCCTTTTTCGCTGGATTGTATCTATAGAGTGCGCCAAAAAATGCAAAAATCGCGATTTTACGACCCAAAACGAGATTCGTTATCATAAAGGTGCGGTGGAGGAAAGGGGGGATGCGCCAACACATGATCAACCAAGTCGTGTTGGTCGGCCGGTTGACGAAAGATCCCGAGCTTCGCTACACGGCCGAAGGGGCTGCCGTCGCGACTGTCACACTGGCGGTGGCCAGAAATTTCCGCAACGCGGAAGGGGGGATTGACGCCGATTTCGTTCCATGCGTTTTATGGCGGAAAACGGCGGAACATACCGCCAATTATTGCCGAAAAGGTTCGATGGTGGCGGTGACGGGGAGAATCCAAACGCGCCGCTACGATAAAAAAGACGGTCAACGCGTCTATGTCACCGAAGTCGTCGCGGAGTCCGTCCAATTTCTCCACTCCGGCAAGAAACCAGAATGGCCGGAGCACGTATAGTCGTTTCCCCATACATGCCTTTCAAAGCGAATCCCCAAGAGAAAGAACGTGTCCCCAAACACTCCCCAACGGATGGCGCTAGCACGTTGTTGTTAGCGCTTTTTTCAGCGTGCGGGGGGAGCTACATGAGCTCGGAGCACTCTTTTACGATTGTCATGATCATCGTTTCGACATGTTTTCGCTTTTTATCCGGCAGCTTCGCGAGCGTGTACACTGCTTCGCTCATCTCTTGGTTATGAAGCAAGTAGTCCAACGCCGCCAGCACTGTTTCGTGCACGTCCGCCGTTCCGTACATGTCCGTCACTTCGCGCAACAGCTCGCGCTGGCGCGTTTCGCCGCCAAGCAAAAAATCGGCGCTGACGTCAAACAACTGGCAGAGCTTCTCAAGCGACTGCACATCGGGAAGCAAACTGCCGTTTTCCCATTTGCTGATTTGCGAACGCGATACATTCAGTTGCTCGGCCAGCTCTTCCTGTGTCCAGCGCCGTTCTTTTCGCAATCGTTTGAGCGTTTCCCCAAGGTTTGTCATCGTTTGTCACCACGCTTTTCATCATTACTCTTTAAAGATAGAAAAGCGCGGAGGTAATGGTTGTTCCTTTTTGGACCATTTATTTCTTCGTTTCCAAATTAGAACATATTTGTCGATTATTCTGTCGTTCGGCCTCTTTTTTGCCCAGGAAACACATAGTACAATTAGTTAAAAATAGGAAATTTATAAGCAAAAAGAGGGGGTCAAGGTGAATATCTATCTTGCCGATTTTGTCATTTGTGAACGAAACGGGCAGAAGCATACGCAAAACATGTACCGTATCTATATTAAGGAAATGAAAAATCCGTTTTCCGTGCGGCTGAAAACGATCGCCCCGGCCAGTTTCACCGATTCGCTGCGCTCGCTGAAAAATGAAGGTGGACGGATGCGTTTTGCATCGGAAGGCGAGGCGCTGTTCCGCACGATCACCTGCTCAAAGGAAGCTCAGCTCTATTTTGTATTTAAATGCACAAGCCAATTGTACATGTTTATCGTCAAGCTCGATCTTCGCCAAAAAAAGTTTACCGTCGCCCTTTATGAGTGGAACGAACCGAGGCAAAAATACATCCCGATCCGTGCAGATGAATGGCTGGCGATGGAAAAACAGCTCATTTATGAAGTGCTGCAGTCGATTTACCTTGTCGATGACCGGCGTGTGTCGCACTTGTTCGCCAATCTGTCGCGTCCGAAACGGGGAACACCCCATTCCGGTTCATGATCTTCTTTCTTCTCCCAATGGAAAAAAGCATTTCCTTTCATGGCTTTCATACGATATACTGAAAATTAGAACATTGCCGCGCCTCATCTTGAACATCCACTCAGGACAAGACGACAACAAACGAAAGGGGCGGCGAAGGGAGAGGACGCATCCGTGAAACCGAATCACGCCTTCTTTGCCGCTGCCATGGTTTCGTCCTTTTTTCTTGCCCCGGATGACAGCCAGGCGGCGGAATGGAAAAAAGGCATGAGTTCCCCTGAAATCACACAAATCCAGCAGCGTTTAAAGGAACAAGGCTTTTTTACATACCCAAAAGCGACCGGCTACTTTGGCGCCATCACCGAAGAAGCCGTCAAGGCATTCCAACGGGCGATGAACTTGCCGGCGACCGGCATCGTCGATGACGCCACCTACGCGAAGCTGAAAAAGCCTGCGTCAAACAACACGCTCGCCATCGGTTCCCGCGGTGCGGCCGTCAGTGATTTGCAGCGCTGGCTGAAACAGCTCGGCTATTTTCGCTATCCGCAAATCACCGGCTACTATGGCGCGGTGACCGCCGATGCGGTGAAGCAGTTTCAACAGGCGAACGGACTTCCCGCCACCGGCCGGGCGGATCGGGCAACGCTTGAGCGGCTGAAGCAAAAAGCAACAAGTCAGCCGGCCACGTCATCTGACGCGCTGACGATCGGTTCGCGCGGCGACGACGTCCGCAAGCTGCAGCAGCAGCTTAAACAACTCGGCTACTTTACGTATTCGGACATCACCGGCTACTATGGGGTGCTGACCGCCGACGCGGTCCGCCGCTTTCAACGCGACAACGGCCTGCCAGTGACCGGCGCGGTCGACAACCAAACCGCCGCCCGCCTCGCGAGCGCAGTAAAAGCGAAAACGACCTCCCCTGCACCGATCGAACGCGAGCGTCAAGCGGTTCGCCTCTCAATCGGCGCGCTCGGCGAAGACGTCAAGCGCATTCAGACGAAGCTCAAAGAGCTCGGCTACTTCTGGACGGCCATCACCGGCTACTACGGCACCGCCACCGCCGATGCCGTCCGCCGTTTCCAACAAGCGGCCCAACTCCCCGCAACCGGCGTCGTGGACGGCGAAACATACGAGCGCCTGATCGGACAAGCCCCTGCGGCGAAGCTGGACGTCATCGAACTCGTCGCCGATGCGGCCGAACTGCTCGGCGTCCCGTACGTTTGGGGCGGCGATGCGCCGGAAGAGGGGTTTGACTGCAGCGGCTTCATTTTCTATCTCTTTCAGCAACAAGGCGTCCCCATCCCGCGCACCGTCGCCTTGATGTGGAGTGCAGGCGCATCGGTTTCCGCCCCGGAAGTCGGCGACATCGTCTTTTTCGCCACGACCACGAGCGGCCCATCGCATGCCGGCATCTATATCGGCAACGGCCAGTTCATCCATAGCGGCGCCTCGACCGGCGTGACGACGAGCCGCCTCGACCAACCGTATTGGAAACAGCGGTACTTGGGGGCGAAGCGGTTATTTTAGCATGCTGGAACGACAACGATGACCAAAATGAGGAGGAAAACGAAGATGAAACATGCATCCCAAATGGCAGCCGCCATCTGCCTCGCCGCCGCCATCGCCCTCGGAGGAAATGGACAAACAGTTGACGCCGCCGTCCAATGGGGGCAAGTCCAATGGAAACAAGGCATGATCGGCAAAGTCGTCATTTTGCGCGACACGCCTCTATACCGCCTGAACGGAGCGGCATGGCAGACCGCCATGACGGTGAAACAAGGGCGCGAGTATCGCGTCTACAGCCAAAAACGGGCAGGCGGCGCCGTCTATTACAGCCTCGGCGGTGGACTGTATGCCAAACAAGGGGACGCCATCCAATACGTGCCGTTCACAAAAGACGAACTTCTCGCCCTTGTCGCCCGCTCATTGAAAGGGCAATACATTCTTCAGGCAGGAAATGAATCCGTTCCGTTCGTCATTGAGCGGCAAAAAGGAAATCGTCTGTTCGGCTGGTACTTATACGGCCAAAATATGTCATTGCCGCTTGAAGGCCGCATCGACGGCGCAACGGTGACGCTCTCCATTTTCTTCAACGACAACGCCGAAGCGATCGCCGACTCGATCTCTTACTTAAAAGCGTACAACGTGCCGAAGGAAGAGATCGAAAAAATCGCCGAACAGCTCGCCAACAGCGGCGATTACGCAATGCAGCTGCAATTTTCCATCACGAACAGCCCGGAACAATTCGCAGGACAGTTCCGCTTTCTCGATTTGTACTTGAATGACCGCTATGACGTCGTCAAAATGACGCTTGGCCAACCGATGGACGTCACGGTGAAGAAAAACGATTGATGTTTTTGCGCAAAATGTTTGCCAACCAAAACCATCAAACTGCCAAAATATCGTTCTAAATTTCTGTTACAGGCATATTCATATCAATGTCGCCATCGATGGCAATAATTTCAAAGGCATATTCTCTAAAAAATTTGTATTTAGGACTAGAATTTAGAAGAAAAATGTATTATTATAGGAGACGTGGAGCATTGAGGAATTATGCTCAAGTGCTAGCAACAGATGCTAGGCTTTCTAATCAGCCCAGCATCTAGCCGTCAAGGATGATATTGGTTGATGTTAGCACCTTTTAGGCAATGAATCTACTAAACGGAAACGTTTAGTACCCATTGCTCTAAAGTTTCATAAAAACGAAGGGGGATTTTGGGCTTTATGGACAAAAAGAAAGCAGTCAAACTCGCCACAGCCAGCGCTGTAGCAGCGAGCGCTTTCGTCGCAGCCAACCCGCATGCTTCCCAAGCAGCCACGGACGTTGCGACGGTCGTCAGCCAAGCGAAAGCGCAAATGAAGCAAGCGTACTATACGTACAGCCACACGGTAACGGAAACGGGCCAATTCCCGGACATTAACGATGTATACGCCGCCTACAACAAAGCAAAACAAGCGTATGCGAACGCTGTCGCCGTTGTGAACAAAGCCGGCGGCGCGAAAAAAGACGCGTATTTGGCTGACTTGCAAGCTACATACGAAACGTATGTATTCAAAGCCAATCCGAAATCGGGCGAAGCGCGCGTGGCTACGTACATCGACGCTTACAACTATGCGACAAAATTAGACGCGATGCGTCAAGAACTCAAAGCAGCCGTCGATGCGAAAGATCTGAAAAAAGCAGAAGAGCTCTACCACAAAATTTCGTACGAGCTCAAAACGCGCACGGTCATCCTCGATCGCGTATACGGCCAAACGACGCGCGAACTCCTCCGTTCGACGTTCAAAGCCGATGCTCAAGCATTGCGCGACAGCTTGATCTACGACATCACCGTTGCCATGAAAGCTCGTGAAGCGCAAGACGCCGTCAAAGCCGGCAACTTGGACAAAGCGAAAGCTGCGCTTGACCAAGTCAACCAATACGTATCGAAAGTAACCGATGCGTTCAAAGCTGAACTGCAAAAAGCAGCACAAGACGCCAATGCGGCGTATGAAGCGGCATTGACGCCGAAGGTTGAGAGTGTAAGTGCGATTAACCTTAAACAAGTTAAAATTACATTCAACAAAGATGTGGATGTAACAACTGCTGAAACTGTCGGTAACTATACATTCCCAAGTGCAAGCGGTTTAACAGTAACTAGTGCAAAAGCGAACGGCAAAGAAGTTATCCTAACACTGACTAATAGCGCTGCTCAGCAACAAACTGCCGATTTAACAATTGAAAATGTAAAAACTGTAAATGGTGAATTGATCGGAAAAACTACTAAATCGGTTAAATTCTTGGACGTAACAGCTCCGACTGTTGCTAGTGTTGAAGCAATTGGACCGAAGACGTTGAAGGTAAAATTCTCTGAAATCCTTTCAACTGTTCCAACCTTCACATTGGATGATGGAACAATTGCTATTGTAAACGTAGCATTTACTCCAGGTTCTGACGAGGCAGTATTAACTCTTGGCACTCAACCAGCTTCGGGTACCCATAAATTAAAAGTAAAAGATGGTGCGGACTACGCTGGTTTCAAAGTTGAGGAAGTAGTTAAAGAATTTACTTTTGCGACAGACGCTACAGCTCCAACTGTAACAGTTAAATCTGCGTCTCCTAAGAAAATTGTTCTTGAATTCAATGAAGATGTAACAAATGTTATGGATGCAAACGTTGAATTCTATCACACTTACAAAGGTGTTGCTGCATATAAAGCAACAAAAACTTTAAATGGTAGAGAGCTCACTTTAGATTTCGCCAACCCGCTTCCAGAAGGTCCGTTCAAATTATTCTTAAGCTATGTTGATGAGAAAGGCGCTCAAATTGCTGACCTCTGGGGCAACAAAGTGCCTGCTCAAACGATTACAGGCAATGTAACTGTAGATACAGTGGCTCCAACAGTGACAAAAGTTGAGGCTGTTTCGAATACCCAAATTAAAGTAACATTCAGTGAAGAAGTAACTGGTGGAGATGTATTAGGCAACTATACACTTAAAGACGCAGCAGGTAATACAGTGAATCTAACTTCTGTCAGCACAACTGATAACAAAACGTTCACAATTACTACACCGACGTTAAACGGCGGTTCTTACACATTAACAATCAAGAACGTAAAAGATAAGTCTATTAACGAAAATAAACTTGCTGATTACACTACAACAGTAAGTGTTAAAGACGTTGTGCCTCCGACAGTTTCTGACTTAGATAACAACAATACAAATGGTACTCAAGCGCAACTATTATCTGCTAAGAAGGTTAAGATTGTATTCAGCGAAGTAATGGACAAAGCTTCTATCGAAAACAAACTTAACTACTTGTTTGGCGGTGCAGCATTAGACAGCAAAGTTACTGTAACAGCAGTAGATGGAAATAAAGCTGTAATCCTTGACTTTACCGACGCAACACAAGATCCAGCAGGAAAGACACTTCAAGTATTGCGTGTTCTTGATGCTGCTGGTAATCCAATCGCTGCAGCTTCTACGGATGTTCAAGTGCCGTCGACAGTTTCTGCTCCATTATTTGATAAAGCAGAAGCAACGGGTAAAAATACAATTAAACTTTATTTCAAAGAAATCATTACAGGCGCGCAAGCAGATGACTTCGAAGTTAGTGTTGATGGCGGTAGCACTTGGGCTCAAGCTGGCGGACTTTCCAATGAAGTAGTAGATGGCAAGTCTGTCATTACCTTGACTACTACTAATAGCGTCAACATCCCAACAAATGTTCAGAATGTAAAAGTAAGAACAGCAACTTCCAATGTTGACGCTAAGAACAGCTTCGGTGCAGCCGTAAATTTGGGCACTAGCGGTGTAACAGTTGCTGATAAATATGCACCAGAAATGACAGCTGCTGTAGCGAAAGATTTAGACGGAGACAATTTTGTTGACACCTTTGAGGTGACATTCAGCGAAAATCTGTATGTGCCGTCTGTAAATGATTCAGACTTCTCGATTGAAGGTTATACTGTTAAATCAGTATCTGTAAACGGCAATGTGGTGACTATCACAGTCCAAGAGAAAACAACGAATGATTTAGCAGCAACTCCGAAAGTGGCTTTAGTGGGTCCAGTTGAAGATGCAGCTCGTAATGTGAAAGCTTCTCAAGATGGCATTACTGCAACAGCAGCTGATGCTGCTACAGTTGCTACAGCAAAAGCCAACTTAAATTTGACTGTAACAAATCCAACAGGTGCTACTTCAACAATTACATTGCCGTCTACTCAAGATGGAGCTACAGTAACTTGGGCAATTACGTCTGGTGGAGGAACAATCTCTAATGGAACGTACACTACACCAGCACGTACATCTTCTGCACAAACTGTAGTATTAACTGCAACAATCACTAAAGGTGCATCGACTGCAACTCAAACATTTACAGTTACAGTTGGCGATAATACTGATGCTAATTCAGATGGAGTATTTGATAATGCTACAACTGTAGTTAAAAACTAATTTAGGGATGGATTGGGGTGTACCTATCACGCCCTGAAGTATGTCGTACAGGTATCGAAGGGACTGACCCAAAAGTCCGCCAAAAAGCGGACTTTTGGAGTTAGTCCTCCTTTGTTTTTTACATATTTGGTTAAACAGAAGAAGATTTAACTCATATTTCGCAACCTTTGCATAATATACAAAAAATAACCAAAATATTCGCATAAAAATAAATTTTTATACAAATATTGTAAAATAACTAATTTTTATTCACTCAAATCAGGCTTATTTTGAATTTTTATTCAGGGTGCGAAATGTGAGATTTAACCTCTCTTCATCCTGTTATTTATGCGACTAGGGGCGCTGTTGCTTGTCCCTAGCGGCTTTTTTGAGAAGATGGTGGGCAACACAAAGCAGCCCTATTAGATGGAAACTTTTGGAGGATTCGCAGGACAAAGCGATGAAACCTGCGATTTTGCTTGATTTGTCCAAACACACTCTCAATGTCGGTTTTGCGTTGGCGGGCTTTCTATTTTTGTTCATGATCGACCGGGCTCCATTGCGTTGTACGTCCTACTTGGAAGTCGTGCAGGCCGAACGGTGTTTTTTGCAAGCAAAAAGTGCAGAGAAGTGCAAGAAAAAAATACATAGGCTTGCCAGTCCAAGACTTAGGATTCCAGACCGAGGGAAGAGAACGGCTGGATGGGGCCGAGAGGGCGTTTCGCAGGCGGTAGTTCTCTCCCGTAAAGGCCAGGATGTGGGCGTGATGAACCAAGCGATCGACCAGAGCAGCTGTCAAGCGGTTGTCGTCCCCAAACATCCGATTCCACTGTCCAAATTCCAGATTCGACGTCACGATGACGCTGTTTCGCTCATAACAGTCGGCGATCATATGCAACCTCACATTTCGCACCCTAACAAGGTCAAAACAAAGGATTTTTTATTTAGTTTTTCAGAATAACTTTTTGACCAACACAACGAGCGATGGCAATCTTTTTTTTACCATCGCTGGTCGTTCCGTATGACGTTACACGTAAATGCTCTCATCCAGCCCCAACCCCTGCAGAATCCTTCGCTGTTCAGGGGTAAGTGAGCGATCCAGTGAGCGTTGGATGCGTCCATCCGGCAGCTCCAGCAGGACGACGTTCACATATGGAAACAGCTGAAAAATCGCCTGTCCCGTCGGTCGGGTCAGCTTGCGGCCTCCGGCGCCCTTTAATGGGCATTCTGGTGTGATGAACGAACGCACCCGGCGCTAAAGGACGCGGTAAATAGCCAAAGCTAACAGAAACAAATAGCCCAATACCGCGACCCGTTCCGGTTTTTTGACGTAAATCTCATCCGTGAAAAACGGATCTTTCAAAAAAGCGAAGTTCATTTCCACCGAGATCTGCCCTTTATACAGCTTCAAGATCTCTTTTGCATCCATTTGTTGACCCTTCCATTGTTTAGTGCAAAATAAAAATACACAGTTCTGCAACGTAAAGTGCAGAGCGTAAGGCAAAGAAAAAAGGCTTGCCAGTTCCTAACCTTTCCTCTACTGTGGAAGTTGTGAACGCATAACCAAACAGTGGAGGATGGAGAGGATGCTGACAATGCCTGAAGTTAATCGTAGCAAAAAATTGCGTGAAAAGAAAGGAGACGAAAAGATGAAGGTGCTCGAGTACCGCTTTGCCATTGCACCCATTTTTCATTTCATCGCAAACAAATCGATGGAAGCAGGCTTGCATTTATGTGATGGCCATGCAAAGCAAACCGTGCAGTTGTTTATGAATGATGCCGCTTCTGAGAAAGGGAAGAAGCGCATCGGGGCTATACAATATGAAGGATCCAACGATTACACAGCGAAAGAGCCCTGCATTGTCAGTTGGAGGTTCGAACGAGCGTTGCTTCCCGATGGCCTCAAACAAGATTTGGAGGCCATCACGGCGTTTCGCAGAGATCAAAACGAAGGGACGGCCATCAATCCAAACGCCCAGTCGATTGCCTTTAAATTTGAAGCGTTGACGGATGCCGCCAAAGAAACGATTGAGGCGATTACCGCCGTTCTTCAGAAGCACGCAAAGAGTTGAAGCGGTTATGTGTGTGTCATTTTTCGATGGATGGGACGGTGTGGCTAAGGCGGAGGTTGAAGAGGGAAACGGGGGATTAGGAATGGCGCATGTATTTCAAATCAAAACAAAACCGCATGGGTTTCAGCGGTACGACGAATTCATTCGCGATCAGGTCATTGGGATTGGCTGGCCGCTGATCGGCAATTTAGACGGCATAAGCAAAGATGAACTGAGAGAGCGATTGCGCAACGTGTACCATTATTCGGGGGCGAAGCTTGGCAACGCTCTTGGCGCAATCTGGGCGTTTGTCCATACGATGGAACAAGGGGATATCGTGTTGGTTCGCAATGGAGCGTGGCTCAGCATCGGGATCATTGGCCCCTATCGCTATGTGAAACATCTCGACAATGATATCGATGGGTTTTGCCATCAACGGTCGGTTGAGTGGAAGGTCATGAATGAAAACGTTCGCTTGTATAAGAAAGTGCATGAAACATTGCGGCATCCGGGAGTGGTGACAAAAAGCAAATATACTGTACACGAACTTCAACTAGGGATTTAACGGTGAAGCAGGAATGTTTGAGATATATATGAAATGGTTCAAAGGTCGAAAATAGTCATTTCGTCTCACTTCCTCGCGAAGAAAATCATGGTACAATGATGATGAAAGGTACAGCTAAGGAAACTTAGCGTCACAAAGCTACAGGGGCTAAGGGGAAACCTATGCCAGCCAGCTGCCATTACCAAAAAATAAAGGAGGAATTGGTAATGTTGAAGAAAGGATGGCCGATTTTGGTGGCGTCGATGCTCGTCGCCTCTCCGGCGTGGGCGGCCGCCAAACCTGCGGGCAAAGCGCATGAGCGCGAAACGATGGTGAAGAAAGTGGAAGTCGTCGTCAAGAAGAAGACGGAACAAAAGGAAACAGAGGCGAAGAAAAAACAGGAATCGTCCAAGCAACAAAAATGGCTTGCGCAAAAGTTGGCGCAGTTACATAAAAAAGTAGGCCAAATTGAAGAGCGGCTAGACAAAGTGACCGCTCGCATTCAAGCATTGAGCGAAGCGGAATCGGCAACGGACACGCAAACGACGCCTGCTGATTCGTTGCCAACGGGCGAGCCGTCTGCTTCTCAACCGACAGAAGTCACAGCGGCAACTGACGCTCCGAGTGGACAAGCCATAGCGGCCAATGACGCTGCCGCTCCAGCTTCCAGCGGGCAAACGGTAACGGAGGCGCCGTCTCCGAATTCTCCACAACCTGTTGGTGAAGACCAAGAGGAACTCGATGAAGAAAAACAAGAGCAAATTGATGGCCTCATCGGCCAGCTCATCGCGCTGTCCAACCAGCTGCGGGCGGTGACGAATGAAATTCGCGCCCTTGAAAAGAAAGTCGGCGCCAACAACGCAGACATTCAGAAGTTAAAAGAAAAAGTCAAGGCGTTGAACGACCAAGTGCAAGCGAACAAAAAGGCGTTGCTCAATTTGCTATAGAAATGAGGAAGGGCGCCAGTGGAGGGCGCTCTTCGTTGTGTGTACGCCCGGCATGGGTGCGACGCTATAGGGTGAAAGTCCCGAACGGGGGCTGGCGAGCGCCTACCGTTAGCTGAAAGCAAGGGTGTCCACCGCGAGGTGGAATCTGAAGGAAGCTGGAAGCAAACACTCGACCTGAGGTACACGAACCCAATGGGAGGCCGTCACAGTCGGACGAGTCTGCACAACAAGACGAAGTCCTAAGCCGCCAAGGGCTGTGGAGGTAGATTGGGCAGGTGCATGAGTGGAAAGTGTCCATCCTTATCCGGGGAGGCCTGTACGGAACGCCTTCTGACGATGGCAACCAGAAGTGCTGAACGTACAGGAGTCAGCAGAGGCCATAGTACTGGAGTAAGGGACGCCTGAAACAGGAAGGGCCGAACGTCAACTCAGGGATGAATCAGACTCTTTCGAGATGTTGCGTGTCGAAGCAGAATTCCTTTCGGAACTCATCTGAGGAAGCAAGGGTGAAGCCCAGAGGGCCTCAGGTCGAGGGCTGAGCGCAACCCGGCAAGACCTGAATCTCATCCCGCGGAAGGAGAAGATCACGATGGCTTTGTTGGAACGCATCTTAGCGAGAGACAACCTCATCACGGCGCTCAAACGGGTCGAAGCGAACCAAGGAGCACCGGGAATCGACGGAGTATCAACCGATCAACTCCGTGATTACATCCGCGCTCACTGGAGCACAATCCGCGCCCAACTCTTGGCGGGAACTTACCGGCCGGCGCCTGTCCGCAGGGTCGAAATCCCGAAACCGGGCGGCGGCACACGGCAGCTAGGCATTCCCACCGTGGTGGACCGGCTGATCCAACAAGCCATTCTTCAAGAACTCACACCCATTTTCGATCCAGACTTCTCCCCTTCCAGCTTCGGATTCCGTCCGGGCCGCAACGCCCACGATGCCGTGCGGCAAGCGCAAGGCTACATCCAGGAAGGGTATCGGTACGTGGTCGACATGGACCTGGAAAAGTTCTTTGATCGGGTCAACCATGACATCCTGATGAGCCGGGTAGCCCGAAAAGTCAGGGATAAACGTGTGCTGAAACTGATCCGTGCCTACCTGCAAGCCGGCGTTATGATCGAAGGGGTGAAGGTGCAGACCGAGGAGGGGACGCCGCAAGGCGGCCCCCTCAGCCCCCTGTTGGCGAACATCCTTCTCGACGATTTAGACAAGGAATTGGAGAAGCGAGGATTGAAATTCTGCCGTTACGCAGATGACTGCAACATCTATGTGAAAAGTCTGCGGGCAGGACAACGGGTAAAACAAAGCATTCAACGGTTCTTGGAGAAAACGCTCAAACTCAAAGTAAACGAGGAGAAAAGTGCGGTGGACCGCCCGTGGAAACGGGCCTTTCTAGGGTTTCGCTTCACACCGGAACGAAAAGCGCGAATCCGGCTCGCCCCAAGGTCGATTCAACGTCTAAAACAGCGGATCCGACAGCTGACCAACCCAAACTGGAGCATATCGATGCCAGAACGAATTCATCGCGTCAATCAATACGTCATAGGATGGATTGGGTATTTTCGGCTCATCGAAACCCCGTCTGTCCTTCAGAACATCGAGGGATGGATTCGGAGGAGGCTTCGACTTTGTCAATGGCTTCAATGGAAACGGGTCAGAACCAGAATCCGTGAGTTAAGAGCGCTGGGGTTGAAGGAAACAGCGGTGATGGAGATCGCCAATACCCGAAAAGGAGCTTGGAGAACAACGAAAACGCCGCAACTCCACCAGGCCCTGGGCAAGACATACTGGACCACTCAGGGGCTCAAGAGTTTGACGCAACGATATTTCGAACTCCGTCAAGGTTGACGAACCGCCTAGTGCGGACCCGCATGCTAGGTGGTGTGAGGGGACGGGGGTTAGCTGCCCCCTCCTACTCGATTGCAATGGTGACCTTCTATTTTTGCTTGGGTTGCTTCTTTTCCTGCTCTTTTAGAAAAGACATTCCTTCAAGGCATATTCTCTCTGCGAATAATGGATTATTTGAACAGCTTTTCTGCTTCCTTATCTACTCCTCTTTTTGTATATTCAAAGACGAGTGACCAGTATAGAGCAACTTTTGCTGTGGACCACATTTTTTCATTTTTGATAGTATATAATACGTCCCTAATTTTAAACGGAATGAAGAGTATTTGTTCCATTTCCCATTTCCCTGGGATTCCTCTGCTGCGTTGTTTCATAATTTCTTCGGCTTTTTCTTTACAGTGCGCAATGCCGATGATATTCCATTGATAGTATTGTTCATCTACACCGAACCCAAGAAATTTTATATTTTCCCTAGGGATGACAACGCCTAGCTCCTCTTCTGCGCCACGTACAGCAGTATTAAATAGGTCCGGCCCTTGTCCTACCGCTTTACGGTCGTGGGAAGGATGGATTGCTTCGACAACGCTAATATCCAACTCGTTTGGCCGCACCCCGCTTTCAGGCGATCGTTTGGTTAAAATGACGTAATTGTCTGAAGTAATGACAGTGATGGCTACGCCAACGCCGTTTGCTAGCGCTGGGATTGGTTGCCTAACTGTGTTTCCGGCCAAGTATTTCTCTCGGATTGTATAACCGGAAGGAAGTTGTTTATCTAGATTCATATTTAACGCTTTAAATGTATAATAATCTGAAGGAACGAACGAAAAAATGACTTTCATATCCTCATTCACTTTTGTTCGTAGAATTGAATATTTTTCGAGAGAGAGCAAAGGTCCATTCCAACTGTAGCTTTCCCCCCGTTGTTTCTTTGCATCTTCCGCTTTTTCTATTTCTCTCCTCAAAATTTTTAAATCACTGGGAAGCTCAACTGCATGGTTGTTTACTCTTGTTTCAATATTTTCAGGAGAGTAGGTCATAACGCCATCTCCGTCACAAACAATAAACGAAGTAGTTTCATTCCCAATGGTAAAATATGAGGGATCTTTAATAGTTTTTGGCTTTGCAAGGAGGCGCTTCATGTATTTGACAAATTTCCCCCAAGCCTCCTTTAGAGGGTCTCCTAAAATGACCCCGATGATCACACCGAGAACAGCATTGATGATGTCCCGCAACATTGCATACTCCCCTTGCAAATAAAAGCTCCAAGTTTTTATTTAATCATAACATTGATGAACGATGCGTGTCACTCCTTTAATGTCGGCTGTCATTCCTTCTTTTTCTATCTTCCAACGGTTTTTTGATGTGTTCTGCTAATGTTGAGCTGTCAATCGCTCGTCGGACGGCGGTTTCAATGATAATATACAGCATGAATGTAAAAAAGAAGATTGAAAAGATCAACCATCCCCAAGAATAGGACATTGTGCTTTCCTCTATCTCTTTCGATATTGTCTGTTTATTTCCTCTATTCTCTTTCGATATTGTCTGTTTATTTCCTCTATTTTTCTGTGAAAATAATGAATCCATGAGCGGTTATTTTCATGCTTGGGTGGCGAGTAAAAGCTTACTCATGGATGTTTTTTGTTTGTTTTTTCTATCAAAATTTTGTTGCTTTTATGGTAATATGTATAGAGATGACAATGATTTGATCTGAGTGAGGGGGATGGACATTGAAAAAACGGAAGAAATACGCGGCGGCGAGCGTGGTGTTGGCGTTGGGGCTGCTTGCTCCGGCTGTGTTGCCGACCGCAGCGGGCGCGGAAGACCGAGATGTCGTCAAGCTGCGCATTTTAGAGACGACGGACGTACATATGAATCTCGTCAACTACGATTATTTCAAAGATAGTCCGACGAATGAGTTTGGGTTGTCGAAGACGGCGCGTTTGATCGAGCAGGCGCGCGCTGAGCAGCCGAATACGCTTCTGTTTGACAACGGGGATTTGATTCAAGGAACGCCGCTTGGCGACTATGTGGCGAAAGTGAAGCCGCTGCAAGACGGCGAAGTGCATCCAGCGGTGAAACTGTTGCATTTGTTGAAGTACGATGCGGCGACGGTTGGGAACCATGAGTTCAACTATGGCTTGGATTTCCTCAATGAAGTGTATGACGATGCCAAGCTGCCGATCGTGAATGCGAACGTGTACCGTGACGATCATGACCAAAAACCGGATAACGATGTCAACTATTTCACGCCGTATCAAATTTTAGCGAAAGAAGTCGTTGATGAAGACGGGGAGAAGCATACGCTGAAGATCGGCGTCATCGGCTTTGTGCCGCCGCAAATTATGGATTGGGACAAAGCGAATTTGCAAGGGAAAGTGATTGCGAAAGACATTGTGCAGTCGGCGCAAAAGTATATTCCAAAAATGAAAGCGGAAGGGGCCGATTTGATCGTTGTGCTATCGCACTCGGGCATTGAGACCGGCGGAAACAGCCCGAATATGGAAAACGCATCGTATTATTTGACGCAAATTCCGGGGGTCGACGCCGTGTTGGCCGGCCACCAGCATAAAAAATTCCCGGCCCTTCCAGGCACGACACCAGATTTTCCAGACGGAAACGGAATCAACAATGAAACCGGCACGATCAACGGTGTTCCGGTGACGATGCCGGGTTCATGGGGCGATACGCTCGGCGTGATCGACTTGACGGTCGAGCAAATCGACGGAAAATGGAAAGTGACGCAAGCGAAAGCCCAACTCCGTCCAGTGTATGACAAGGCGACGAAAACGCCGCTTGTCGACAGCGACCTGGACGTGGAGCAGGCGATCCAAGCGGAACATGAAGCGACGATTCAGTACGTCCGCAGCCCGGTTGGAAAAACAACGAGCCCGATCAACAGCTATTTTGCGCTTATCAAAGACGATCCGTCCGTGCAAATCGTCACGAATGCGCAAAAATGGTATGTCGAAAAGATGTTGAAAGGGACGAAATATGAAGGCCTTCCGGTGCTGTCGGCCGGCGCTCCGTTCAAAGCCGGCGGACGCGGCGGGGCGAGCTATTATACCGACATCCCGGCAGGGGAAATCGCCATTAAAAACGTCGCCGATTTGTACTTGTATCCGAACACGGTGTATGCGTTGAAAATTACGGGAGCCGAGTTGAAAGAATGGCTTGAGTGGTCGGCGGGGCAATTCAACCAAATCGACCCGAACAAGACAGACGTTCAGCCGCTTGTGAACAACGACTTCCCGACGTACAACTTCGACATTATTGATGGAGTGACGTACGAGATCGATGTGACCGAGCCGGCGAAATACGACAAAAACCAAAATGTGATCAATCCGAACGCGAATCGGATTAAAAACTTGAAATTCGAAGGCAAGCCAGTGACGCCGAACATGGAATTTATCGTCGCAACGAACAACTATCGGGCGACGACAAACCGGATCATCAATCCGGGCGGGAAAAACACGATTTTGGCTGCGCCGGATGAAAACCGGCAAGTGATCATCGACTATATTCGGGAAAACGGAACGATCAACCCGTCAGCGGATGGCAACTGGCGGTTTGCGCCAGTGAAAGGGAAAGCGCCGGTGACCGTCACGTTTGAATCGTCGCCGGAAGCGCAAAAATACTTGCCGCAAGACGGCAGCATCCGCTATGTCACCGCCTTGCCGAGCGGATTTGCCCAATATGAATTTGCCTTGCCGCTTTGGAAGGAAGAAAAGCCCAACCCGCCAAAGCAGCCGGAGAAGCCAACCACTCCTCCAGGCCAAGTGAAAAAAGTGTACTGGGATGGCGTGGAGCTGAAAAAAGGGCAAATCGGCCGCTTGACGGTGCAAAAGCCGATCAATCTATGGAAACGGACGAAGGATGGGCGCCTTGTGTTCGTCCGCATCTTACAGCCTGGGGAAGTGTACCGCGTCTACGGGTATGATGCGCGCTTCGGCGGGCAGTACGCGGTCGGCGGCGGGTATTACGTAACAGACATTGACACGCACATCCGCTACGAAACGCCGTCAAAGGAGAAGTTGAAGCAAGCAAATGGATGGTAACATCAAACACGGCCTTGTGCCGCCATTCATGGCGGGCAAGGCCGTGTTTTTTGTCTCAATGATAGAGCGGAATATCTTTACAACGCGATCGCAGGCATCAAGGCCATGCCACCAACCGTGGTTCGGTCCAACGGACGAATTCACCAGTCCACGGTCGGGTTGTGATCGGCCGAGCGATGGTAGAAACGGTCGTTTTTCTAGGAACCCAAACCGAAACCGAACCGCCATTGACTTTGAATTCCCCCCATCCATCACTGTTGATGGTGACGGTGTCACTCCGGTTGCCGGTAAGGTCATAGAACACTTTTCCAGCGTGTTGTTTGCCAACGTACATCCATTTGCTTCCTCCCGGCCCATCGGTGATCAGTGCGGCCAGCCCGGATCCTGGTTTTTCAGTGCCCCCTTCCCTTGTCCACCCGATGATGTCGGAGTGATCAAGATAATCATGTTGCGTTCCGTAAGCATAATCCCTGCGCGCGATGAGGAGCGGATCGATTTTGCTTTTCAGCGAAGGAATGTTATATTGTGGAATGCCATAATAGTCACCATAAAAGACGCACGGGTATCCTTCCTGCCGAGTTAGAATAAAGGCGTAAGCCAACGGTTTGAACCATGGGTCGACCCATGACTGCAGCGCTTGGCCGGGTTCGGTGTCATGATTATCAACGAAGGTGACGGCCAATGTCGGTTGATCTTTCATGAGAGTATTGGTCATTAACGTGCGCATATCAAATGCGCCCCCTGATTTGGAAGCGGTATAAAATTTGTTGTGTAACGGGGCATCAAACAAAGACATCGTTCCGTCTGTTTTCGTAATGTAATTGTGCAACTTGTTGATGTCATAGCTCCAATATTCCCCGACGGTAAATAGCGGCTTGCCAGTCTGAGAACGCACATACGACAACCAATCAGGAAAAAAACTGAACTTAATATGCTTGACGGCATCAAGCCGGAACCCATCAATGTTCGTTGTGTTGACATACCATTTCCCCCAGTTTTTCAGCTCGGTCACGACTTCGGGATGATCCATATCAAGGTCGGCATACATTAAGTAGTCATAGTTTCCGTTTTCCGTGTCTACTTCCCAATCCCACGCTTTGCCGATGCCGCGGAATTTGTAAATGCGGCTCAATTTTCGGCTTTCGTCCCAATCAACGCCGTCAAAATGGTACCAGCGCCACTTAAAGCTGGAGTAGGTGTTGCCCCGCCCGGGAAAATCAAATTTCGTCCATGCTTGGATTTGATAGGTGCCCGAGATTTCTTGGTTGCGGTCGGACGGATTGACTTCGACGGCGTCCACCCATTCCGTGCCGTCAGCGCCGCCTTTATGGTCGAACACGACATCGGCGTACACTTGCATTCCAGCGGCGTGGGCGGCTTGAATGGCTTGAAGATATTGAGCTTTTGTTCCGTATTTTGTGCGGACGGTCCCTTTTTGATTGAATTCGCCGAGGTCATACAAGTCGTATACTCCGTACCCTACGTCGCTGCGGCTTGTTCCTTTGTAAGCGGGCGGCAGCCAAAGAGCGGTGATGCCAAGGCTGGATAAGTTGTTGGCTTCATTGGCCACTTTGGTCCATAACGTGCCATCATCCGGCAAGTACCATTCAAAATACTGCATCATGGTGCCGTTAAACGGTGCGGCAGCCTTGGCGGGCTGTCCTGTTGGGCAGAACAGCGAGACAGTGAGCAAAAACGCGAGCAGGAACATCCATCCTTTTCGAATGATGCGGTGAAACGTTAGCACAATGCCCTTCCCCCTTAATCAAATGTTACATTCGACGGTTTGGCTTCCAAAAAATTAAGGGAAACGATTGCATAAAAAGAGTAAAAAGGGAGCAAACCCTCGAACGTTTACGTCTATTATAATTTTTATTTGTAATCGTTTTCAATATCGAATTTAAACAATTTTGAGTTTGACATGAATCGAAAATAGAACAACGGAACGATTCGTTTTTCAACATGGGGAAAATATAGTTGAAATATTCTGTTTATTCGTATAAGATAAAGATTGATGAAATCGTTTGCATCAACCATTTTGTGCAAACGATTGCACAAAGAATATAAAAAGGAAAGGAGAGAAGGAAGTTGGCCAAACAAAGGAGAAGGGAGCGGGGGATGATCAAGAGGGCAAGGAGAATGCTATCATTGGTTTTGGCATCGGTGTTGTTGCTGGCATTGACTCCTTTCCAGGCGGTTGCCGCTGCGAACGAGGCAGGAAGTTCTAGCGCTCTAGGGAATGGAGCGCATCGGTGGACGGCCGAATCCACGGCCTCGCAACCACGGACGATCACGCTAGTCGGCAATTTGCAAGATGAGTTGGGCCATACGGCGGAATGGGATCCGGGGGCATTGGCGACGAGGATGCATGATGAAGGGAATGGGCTTTATACATTCACCGGGACGCTGCCAGCCGGGACCTATGAGTACAAAATTGCGGTCAACGGCAGCTGGGATGAAAATTACGGCGCCGGCGGCCGCAATGGCGCAAATCTGGTGTTGAAGCTGGATCGGCAAACCGAGGTGACGTTTTATTACAATGACCGGACGCATGCGATCGCGGATTCGACATGGTATACGGCGATTGCGAAGGAGAAACAGCCGCGTCTTGTCGGGACGGTGCTGCCGGCCATCGGCTATGAGGGGGAGAGCAACGGATGGACTCCGGGGACATCGACGGCGCTGTTGACCGATGATGATTTTGACTCGGTGTACACGTTTACGGCGCAGGTGCCGAAAGGATCGTATGAATATAAAATTGTCCTCGGAAACAATTGGAATGAGAGCTACCCACAAGAGAATGCACGCTTAAATGTTTTGGAAACGACGATCATTACATTCTTCTTCAATGCGAAAACAAAAGAGGTGTACACCGACTACAACCCCAATGGCTCTGACGGTGTTGTTCAGAAAGACCGATTAAAACACAATACATGGGATACGCTGTACCGCCAGCCGTTTGGTGCGGTGAAAGCGGGAACGAAGGTGACGCTTCGTCTGGCGGCGAAAAAAGGCGATTTGACGAAGGCGGATGTGTATGTGAAAAATGCGACGACCGGAACCGCCAAAGTCTACACGATGGAAAAAGTCGGCGTGCTCGGGGATGATGAATATTGGGAGGCTGCGTTTACCCCTTCTGCGCCGGGGGTATACGGTTATAAATTTATCGCTGTCGATGCCGGGATGAAGGCGGAATATGGTGAAGATACGAAAGAAGGACAATGGGGGAGGGCGGTCGACAAAAATGCGGGGCTGTTTCAGCTGACCGTCTATGATCCGAATTACAAAACACCAGATTGGATGAAAGAAGCGGTTGTGTATCAAATTTTCCCGGATCGGTTCTTTAATGGCAACCCTTCAAATGATAACAGCAAGCAGCAGGCACGCGGGGCGCAACCGATTGAGCATCGCGATTGGTCGGATTTGCCCGATAATCCGCGCCTGAAAGGGACGAGCGGCTACGATGGCGACGGTGAATGGTCGAATGACTTTTTCGGCGGAGACATCGCCGGAATTGAACAAAAGTTGGATTATTTGCAGTCGCTTGGAGTGAACACGATTTACTTAAATCCGATCGCCAATGCGCCATCGAACCATAAATATGATGCGAGCAATTACAAAGAATTGGATCCGATGTTCGGTTCCCCGGAAGAATTCCAATCGTTTGTGCAGGCGCTTGCGAACCGGGGGATGCATCTCATCTTAGACGGGGTGTTCAACCACGTATCCGACGATTCGATTTACTTTGACCGCTACCACCGCTATCCGACCGTCGGTGCGTATGAATATTGGGAAGCGGTTTACGATTTGATGAATGAAAAAGGATTGAGCGAGGAAGAAGCGCGGAAACAAGTGGAAGAGAAGTTCAAACAAGAGGGACAGACGTTCAGCCCGTATGGGTTTCACCTTTGGTTCAATATTGAAAACAAAAAAGTCGATGGCCATTATCAATACCAATCATGGTGGGGCTATGACAGTCTGCCGGAGTTTAAGTCGGTGACGGGGGAAAAAGTGCCGAATCCGAGTGAATTGAACAACGATGCGCTCGCGAATTACATTTTCCGTGAATCGGATTCGGTGGCGAAAAGCTGGATTGCCCTCGGCGCCTCCGGCTGGCGGTTGGATGTGGCCAATGAGGTGGATCCGGCGTTTTGGCGCGAGTTTCGCCAAGAATTGCTTCAAGGGTCGTACGGTCGTGGTCCGACGTTAAAAGAGGGGGAGCAGCCGCTCATTTTAGGGGAAATTTGGGATGACGCATCGAAATATTTTCTAGGCGACCAGTACGATTCCGTGATGAACTACCGGTTCCGCGGGGCGGTGCTTGACTTTTTGAAAAACGGAAATGCAGAAGAGGCGGACAAGCGACTGACGGCCATAAGGGAAGACTACCCAAGTGAAGCGTTTTATGCGCTGATGAACTTAATCGGTTCGCATGACACGGCGCGGGCGGTCTTTCTGCTTGGGAACGGAACGGATTCATCCGAGCGGGCGGAGCTTGATCCGAATTATAATGAGGAACTTGGGAAAAAGCGGCTCAAGCTGGCGGTGATTTTGCAGATGGGATACCCGGGAGCGCCGACGATTTATTACGGCGATGAAGCGGGAGTAACAGGCTCAAGAGACCCAGACAACCGCCGCACGTATCCGTGGGGCAAAGAAGATCAAAATCTGTTGTCCCATTATCAGAAAGTGGGGCACATTCGCCAGCACCATCAATCGTTGTTGGCCCATGGCGACATCAAGACGGTGTATGCGCAAGGGGATGTATACGTATTTGCCCGCCAATACGGGCGTGAAGTGGCGCTCATTGCCGTCAACCGCGGCAATGAGGACAAGACGGTGGCGCTTGACGTCGCTTCGTTGCTTCCGAACGGCACCGTGCTTACGGATGAGTTGCATGATGGCGGGGAAGCTACGGTCGCTGGCGGAACGTTGACGGTCACGATTCCGGCCCTGGATGGACGGATGATGTTTGGGACGGTGACGGCGGAAATGCCGGCAGCAGTCAGCAATTTGCAGGCGAGCGCTTCGGATGGCTGCGTGACGTTAACGTGGGAAGGAAATGCGTCGAGATACCGAATTTACGAGTCCACGTTAAAAGGTGCCAGTTATACGATGGTGCAAGAGACGGAAACAACTTCGGCCACGATCGGTTCGTTGACGAACGGAACAGCCTATTACTTTGCCGTTGCGGCGGTCGATGAAAACGGGAATGAATCACCGAAGGTCGAAACGAATCGCGTCGTTCCTCATTACCCGCTGACGAGCGACAATGTCCAGTTCGTGACAACGTTAAGCGATGCCACACTGGATTTGTCAAAGCCGCAGCAAGTGGATGTCCATGTCAACATCGACAATGTGACAAGCAAAGGAGCAGCTGATGGGTTGCAAGCGGTGTTGCAAGTGAAAGGCCCGCATGACGAAACATGGAAAGAATACAGAGCGGCTTACCAAGGACAAGACGGCGACGCCAACGTGTTCCGAGCTGCCTTCACTCCGCTCGCCGCAGGGACGTATACGTATCGTTATGCGCTGACGACCAACCTCGGCGAGGAGTGGGTGTATACAGAAGAGAAGCAAGTGACGTTTGCGGCAGACAACAGCGACCAAATAGCGCCAGCAGACGCCATCGAGCTGCGGCAGCCTGCGGTTGAATCGGGACAAGTGAATTTATCATGGACGTTTGTTGGGAAAAAAGATGGGGATGCTTATTTGTTAGCCATCGAGCGCAACGGTGATATCGTGCATACAACCACTTCGATCGGCGATTCATTTACAGACTACGATGTCGAAAACGGCACCGAGTACACGTATGTTGTCAAGTTGTATGACCGCGCCGGCAATGTTGTGGCGTCAAACACGGTCAAGGTGACGCCGGACATTGTGATGGTGAAAGTGATTTTTAAAGTGAGGGCGCCGGATTACACACCGTTGGATGCCCGAATTACGATTCCGAACAGCTTGAACGGCTGGAACACAGGGGCCTGGGAGATGTCGCGCAACGGTGCGGTGACGCCCGATTGGCAATTTACCGTCGAGGTGCAGGAAGGGGAAACGATCACCTATAAGTATGTGAAAGGCGGATCGTGGGATCAAGAGGGGTTGGCCGACCATACGCGTGAGGACGACAACGATGATGACGTGAGCTACTACGGCTATGGGACGATTGGCACCGACTTGAAAGTGACGGTCCACAATGAAGGAAACAATACGATGATTGTGCAAGACCGCATTTTGCGCTGGATCGATATGCCGGTCGTCATCGAAGAGGTGCAAAAACAAGGAAGTCAAGTGACGATCAAGGGCAATGCCATTAAAAACGGTGTTTTGACGATCAATGGCGAGCGGGTGCCGATTGATGGCCGGATGGCATTCTCGTACACGTTTGCGCCGGCCAGCCATCAAAAAGAAGTGTTGATCCATATCGAACCATCGGCCGAAAGCAAAACAGCCATTTTCAACAACGACGGCGGAGCGATTGCGAAAAACACAAAAGATTACGTGCTGAATTTAGAAACGAAGCAATTGCGCGAAGGGAAGTTGACAACGCCGCCAAGCAACGGCGATTCTCCAGGAAGCGGTTGGCCGGGCAGCGAAACGCCGTCCCATGACGGAGGGACAACACCAGGCAACGGCACCTCTCCGGGCAACGGTGGTCCATCGGATGGCACATCCCCTGGGGGGAGCGTTCCGCCGGGCGGCACAGCTCCGCCGGGAAACGGAGAACCTCCATCAGCACCGCCGCAAAAACCGTCTCCATCGAAACCAAAAGAGAAACCGAGAAAGCCAACCACTCCTCCAGGCCAAGTGAAAAAAGTGTACTGGGATGGCGTGGAGCTGAAAAAAGGGCAAATCGGCCGCTTGACGGTGCAAAAGCCGATCAATCTATGGAAACGGACGAAGGATGGGCGCCTTGTGTTCGTCCGCATCTTACAGCCTGGGGAAGTGTACCGCGTCTACGGGTATGATGCGCGCTTCGGCGGGCAGTACGCGGTCGGCGGCGGGTATTACGTAACAGACATTGACACGCACATCCGCTATGAAACGCCGTCAAAGGAGAAGTTGAAGTTGGTGAATGGGGAGTAAGCAAGAAAGCAAGGCTGTCCGAATGAATGGGGCAGCCTCGCTTTTTGCACGTTATTGTTCACTCGTGACCGTAACCGCCAACCCGTCCGCATCATAGGAAAGGGCAATCACAAGGCCGTCTTTGTGAAATGCGAGTGCAGGCGGGTAGCCTTGGCCAGAATCGGACTGTTCATACTGGTTTCCAAATAGCGTGATGAGCTGTTGTTTCAAATTGTTATAAATCGCTGTGAGCTGATCGTTTGTATACTCCTGGCCGGCATCGAACGAGTAGCCGTAGAAGGCAAGCTTTCCGTTCTCAAATCCATAGACGAGCAGCGTATGATATCCGAAAAGAGAAGTCGAATAGACCCAGGCTTGGCCGCCGTCTATATTTTCTTGTAGGATAAATTTTGCGGTTTCCAACTTCTTGACTTGAGAAGTGGACATGCCGAGTTTTACTCCACGGAACAGCTGTTCCATTTTAACTTGATTGAGTTTTGCTTTGGAAGGAGTTTCGTATTTTACCCGGGCATCGCGATCGACATAATATCCGCCGCCTAAACCTAACATGCCAGGTTTAAACGTGTAAATGCGATAGACTCCGCCGGCTTTTAACGTTTTTATGTAAACTTTCTTCTCTCCTTGTAACTTATAAAGCTCGGTATCTTTCAAAACAGTTAATTTGCCGATCTGTCCCTGCACCAATTCCATGCCATTCCACCAAACTTTTGCTTGCGCATCGTGGGCGTGAAATGGCGACAGAAGGATTCCGGCGCTTAGCGCTGAGACTGCTAGAAATTTTTTCATGATCTTCATAAAGTATGCTCCTCTCTCACGAAAATGGAAGAATAATATGATCCATTTTAACCTATATTTCGCCCCTTAGCCAAGTGGGTGCGAAGCTTGTTTGACGAAATTTCGACATTTGCACAGCCAAAGCGGCCTCTTTTTCGTTGAAATCATTCTTTTTTCTCTTTTCTTTTGATGGAAAGACCTCTATGATGAAAGAAAAAGAGAAAGGAAGGAGCGGGCGGAAGTGAGGAAATGGGTGCAGGCGGTGGCAATCGGAATGCTGTTGGCTGCGGCCGGATGGCTTTGGATGCCGAGTTCATCAATGGTCAAGGCGGAGGATTGCGAGGAGCTTGTCGGAACGGAAAAAGTGTGGTGGGACGGCGCTGAACTGAAGCCCGGACAAATCGGCCGGTTGACGGTGATGGCGCCGACAGAGCTATGGTTGTCGAACAAAGCAGTGAAGACGCTGCCAAGCGGTGCGGTGTATCGCGTGTACGCGCTAGGCGGCGGCTATTTTGATGTCGGCCGAGGATATGGGATCAAGAACGATGCCCGCGTCCGCTATGAAACGCCGTCAAGAGAGAAGTTGGCCGCTGCTTTATGCGTGCAGCAGGCGAAGGCAAACATGGCGGATGTCACGATGAACGGGGTGGCGATCGGCGACTCG
Source organism: [Bacillus] caldolyticus (assembly GCF_003595605.1). NCBI lineage: Bacteria > Bacillati > Bacillota > Bacilli > Caryophanales > Anoxybacillaceae > Geobacillus > [Bacillus] caldolyticus. The sequence goes on from NZ_CP025074.1 coordinate 2,333,625, forward strand.
CGCGCCAAGGTCGAAGCGATGTACGGCACGGCGAAGCGCAAGACGAAAAACGCCTACGGCCTATATTGGGAGGCGTATGATCAAGGCGGTTACAAAAACTTTTTGATGGTGAGCTATGACCGTGATCGGGTGGCGGCGATGTACACGAACCAACCGATCGTCCAAACGAAAAAAGGAACGGGCATCGGAACGGCGAAAACGGTGGTGGAAGCGCGCTACGGCCGGCCGCTCGCCTTCATCCAAAAAAAGGATGCCGTCTACGACATTCAAAATGACGAATACGGGACCTATCTTGTCAACGGCCGCTACGTCACCTTCTTTTATGACCGGTACAACAACAACCGGGTGGATGGCGTGCTTGTCGTCAATCGGGCGCTCGAGGATGAAAAGCCCGGGTTTTACGGAACGACGACGGAGGAGCTGCGCACAGCGTATGAATATCAAATTTTTGATTTAGCAAACGCGGCGCGCCGCTTGCACGGGCTTCCGGCGCTCGCGTGGGATGCGAAGGCGGCGGCGGCCGCCCGTGAACATAGCGAAGATATGGCGGTCCATCACTACTTCTCTCATACGAACTTGCAAGGATTGTCGCCGTTTGACCGTCTGAAGCGCCATGGCATCGCTTATCGCGTGGCGGGCGAGAACATCGCCTACGGACAATACGATGCGATTTTTGTCCATGAAGCGTGGATGCACTCGCTCGGGCATCGGCAAAATCTTTTATACCCGGACTTTACCCGCCTCGGCGTTGGGGTGGCGTTCAATTCATTCCATCAACCCTACTACTCTCAAGAGTTTTATACTCCGTGACCGCGGATGATCCTTTCGCTTCTCAAGAGTGTCCCAGCAGTGCTGGGACATTTTTTTGACCAGATAAATGGGAAAAGATCCCCCTTTTTGTAGAAGTTTGTCGTATAATAGAATCGATTGCAACAAAATATAGAAAGAGAGGAAAAGGGGACCAGTGAGAAAAGCGAAGAACATCATCCGCATTGGGGTCGGGGCGGTGTTGGCCGCATGGACGGCGCTGCAAGCGACAGAAGCGGATGCCGGGGCGAATGTCGTCTACTGGGAAGGCATGCGCCTTGTGCAGGGGCAAATTGGGAAATTGGAGATTGTGAAACCTATTAATCTATGGAAACGGGAAAACGGGGCGCTGACGTTTGTCCGCGTGTTGCAGCCTGGAGAACAGTACCGGGTGTATTCGTATGACGAGGCGTTTGGCGGCCAATACGGGGTTGGCGGTGGATATTACGTCACCAATATCAAAGGGCATGTTGTGTATAAAACGCCGTCGAGGGAGAAGCTGAAGCTTGTCAATCCGGGGAAGTATGGGGCAAGGCAGCTGGCGGTCGGCACAGTGGTAAAGGAAGTGTCGACGCGCATTGCCTCTGGGGTGGAAAAAGAGGAAATGGAAATCGTCGGCGCGCGCGGCAAGCAGCATGTGTACAAGCTTGACATCGATACGTCGAATGAGAGGCTGGTCATTGAGACGGCGCTGTCCAATGATCAAGTGCTTGGCATTGAACCGGTGCTTGAGCAGGCAAAACGGTACGATGGCCGCGACGGAACCGTGCTGGCGGCGGTGAACGGCGATTATTTCAAACAGGATGGTTCGCCGACCGATTTGATGGTGCACCGTGGGGAAATTGTGATGACAAATACGACGCCGGCGGCGGAACGGACGATTTTTGGCATCAGCGCTGATGGGAAGCCGATGATTGGAAACCCAGATGTTCAAATTCGTGTTCGAATTGGACAAGGAGGCCCATACCCCGTCGATGGCATCAACAAGCCGCGGCGCGCTCATCAATTGATTTTATACACCCCGTATTTCGCTGCCTCCACGAAAACGAACGCTCTTGGGACGGAAGTCGTGCTGACGAATGTACAAGGGGTGTTGAACGGGAATGGAACGATCACCGGAACGGTGAAGAAAGTTGTAGTCGGTCAAGGCAATGAACCGCTCCAGCCTGGAGAGCTCGTGTTGTCGGGCCATGGCCGGGCGAGTGACTATTTGCGGCAGGCGAAAGAAGGGGATGCTGTGGAAATTTCCCTTCAGTATGACCAGCCCGAATGGAGTGGGGTGAAAGAAGCGCTCGGCGGCCGATACCGGTTGGTGGCGGATGAAAAAGCGCAGTCGTTTTCGATTGAAGGAGTCCATCCGCGTACAGCCGTCGGCATTGACAAGAACGGAAATGTCATGCTCGTCGTTGTCGATGGCCGCCAGCCTGCCTATAGCCAAGGAATGACATTGAATGAGCTGGCCAAACTGATGCATGAGCTTGGCGCGGTCGATGCGATGACGCTCGATGGCGGTGGTTCTTCGACATTTGTCGTCCGCCAGCCAAACGGGCAGCTCAAAGTCGAAAACAAACCGTCTGATGGATTCGCACGGCCAGTGGCGAATGCGCTTCTTGTTGTGTACAAAGAGACGCAAGAGAACGGGGAAAGCGAAGAAGTGCTTGATGACTTTGAAACGGAGTCGAAGTGGAATGCATCGGGCGTCAACTATGTGGGGGCGGCGGTCGAACGGACGACAGAAAAGGTGAGAGAAGGAAAGCAGGCGCTGAAAATTTCATACGATTTCCGCGGGATGCCAGGGACATCCGGCGTCTATGCTAGTCGGGAGGAAGCGATTTGGATTTCGAAACGGCCGCAAGCGATTGGCATGTGGGTGTATGGAGACGGAAGCGGCCATTGGCTGCGCGCCCAGCTGCGGGATGGAAGCGGGCGCCGCATCTGGATCGATTTTGCCCGCCATGTCGATTGGATCGGTTGGAAATATGTGCAGGCCGCTGTGCCTAGCGATGTCGCGCTTCCGCTCATGCTGGAGATGCCGGTGCGTTATATGGAAACGGAAGCGGGACGGAAAAACGCCGGAGCGATTTATATCGACGGCCTTCGCGCCATCTTCCGCTGATGCGCTCGCCTCCCCTGCTTGCCTAGAAGGATGGTGAATGAACAAGGGATGTTGCTCATCGATAGGGGTTCCGAAATCGAGAAAGTCCTTGCATGCTGCTCTTCTAGGCATTTGCATTTCTCTGAAAAGTATTGTATATATTATAAAATGGGCGGATAGGCAAACCACAAGGGAGGCAAAAGTTTGACGATGGACGAGCAAACGTTGTTGGAGCAGTTGCGGAAAAATCCGCCGAAGCTGGTCGGAGGATATAAAAAACAAGGATGGGCGATCAAAGTGTTGGAGCGAATCGCCAATCCGGATGTGGAAGACGAAGGGGACGGCCGGGTGACGGCCAAAGCGGTGCTGCGGGCGCAAGACGGCACGTATTACCCGGCTTTTTTGACAATTGACCTCAATCAACAAGGAAGAGTCGTCGGCGTCTATTTTATCGCTGAAAACAAGGAGCAGTTCGATTTGATTCCGTTCGAATGGGCGAAAGAGTTTCTTGGCAAGCCAGAGCAGGAAATCGTTCCGTTTCGCTACCGGACGCTGAGCAAAATCGACGGCGACAAGCAGCAAACCCATTGGCCGGACTTTAGTTGATCAAGGCTGGCTCTGACAGTCAAAAAGGTGGCTGAAGAGTCGGCCTTATTTTATGCTTTGAAGGGCTTAAGTTCGATTTTTTTCAGAACATATTTTCATTTTGTGTCTTTTCCAGTAAAATTGAAATACATGTTTACTATTTTCATAGATAGCAGGTGAAAGTGTGAGGAGAAAACGGAGAAAAGCATTTTCCATCATCGGATGGCTGGCGGTGTTTTGGTTGTCGTTTTCGCTGTTGACTGTTCAGGCGGAAGCGGCCTCGTTCCCGAATGTGGAGAGGCTTGAACAGCATGCCGCCCAGCTTGAGCGGGCGATGAAAGCGGATCAATGGTCCAAGCCGTACCGTCTCTTGAACCAAGTCAAACGCGATTATGAGGCGGCGAAAAAAGAAGTGGCGCGCGTGCGTCCGCAAACGGCAAGGGCGCAGTTGGAAAAACGGATCGCGGCCGGAGAACAGACGATGAAAAAGGCTTCCGCCTACATCAGCGCTGTCGAAAGCGGGGAGCGATTGCGCGCCTTGACGGCCAACGTCGACCGGGCGCTGCGGATGGGGGATGTGGATGTCGTGTATGATTCCTATGCCCCGTTGCAATACCAAATTCGCAAAACGGCGATTCTCATTGGCCGCGTTCCGGGAGTGTCGCTTCGCGAAAAGATGGAAGGATGGTTTCAACGCCCGGCTTTGGCTGTCAAGCAGCGCGCGTATTATGCCATCAATATTATGCAAGCCATGGACAAGCTGCTTGATGCGTATGATGAAGGGGATATCGCGCGGGCGGAGCGGTTGCTGTCGCTTTGCGACCGGTGGCTGCCAAACGTGGTGGATGCGGCGACGCGCAAGCAGCTGGCGGTGTATATCGATGATTTTAAAGCGCCGGTTGTCTTAGATGTCGATATCGAATAAATCGGCGCATGTCGGGAGAGGAGAGACGGATATGAATGTGATTCAGCGATGGGCGGCGGCTCTTATGTTGCTTGCGGCTTCATTTTCGGTTTGGAGTCCGCCGGCGGAGGCGGCGGCGGCTTCGGCGTCAACGAAGGTGCTCGAAGAAGTGCGGGAAATTGTCCGCCAGTATTATGTGGAACCGGTGAGCGATCAAGTGCTGAAGGCGAGCACCCCGCAAGATATTGTCAAACAGCTTGACCCGTATTCTGCCTATATGACAAAGGAAGAATACGAGGAATTTTTGAAGTGGATTGATATGGAGTCTGTCGGCATCGGCGTGATGGTTGAGGAAGATGAGGACGGCGTCCACATCATGTCTGTCTTGGACAATGGGCCAGCCGCCCGCGCCGGACTGCAGCCGGGCGATGTGATTCAGGCTGTTGACGGGCAGCCGGTAACGAATGAGACAATGGAAAAAGTATTGAGCTTGATCGCAGGAGAAGAAGGAACGACGGTGGCCGTAACCGTTTGGCGGCCGTCGACCGAGGAAACCGTCAGCGTCACCATCAAGCGGGAAAAAATCGACTGGCCGAACGTTGAGTTCAAACGGCTGGCAGGGAATATCGGCTATATTCAGCTATATAGTTTTGATGAGACAGCGCCCGGTGAGATCGAACGCGCCATCCGCTCGTTAAGCGGGGTGAAAGGGTGGATTTTTGACCTCCGCGACAATCCGGGGGGATATGTGGAAACGGCGCAGAAAATCGCTGGCTTTTTCCCGAATGTGAAACAGGCGTTTCAGTTGCGCGACCGTTCGAATCACCCAGAAGTGTATGCCGCTGTCAAACAGCCGGTGCAAATGACGGGACCGATCCGGCTGCTTGTCAACGCGTCGAGCGCGAGTGCGTCGGAAATGTTGGCGGCGGCGGTGAAGGAGCAAAAGGCGGCCGTTTTGTATGGGCAACGGACGTTTGGCAAAGGATCGATGCAGGAAATGTTTGAGCTGTCGGACGGCAGCATGTTGAAGTTGACCGTCGCCCACTTTTTCTCGCCAAAAGGGACGCCGATTCATAACGTTGGGGTGAAGCCGGATGTGCCGACGGTCGTTGGGAAAGAGCTGTATGCCGCTCACCGCGATTTGCTGATTGGGCAGCTGAAAGGGTATCAGTCGCTCGGCAAGCTGCGCAATGCGCCGGTCGATAAGACGTTTGTCGTCCGTTTCTCTCGTCCGCTCGCCAATACCGCGGTAAGCGGAGTAAAATTGTATCAATTAGGTGGACAGGAAGTAGCGGTGACGGCGCAAATCCGCCGGGGGACGGAGCTTTTGATCAAACCGGCAGCGAAGCTGGCCAAAGGGCAGAGCTATTTGTTGGTCATTCCGCCGGTGTTAAAAAGCAAAGACGGCGTAGCGATGAAAAAAGGCGCTTACATGGAGATTCAAACCGCTGCTTCTACGAAATAAGGCTCTCCCATCGAGATGCGTTGGATAGCCGTCTGCTCTTGATGGTGCAAAGTTCGGCTGCTTCGACTAAGGCGCGGCCGACAGCGGGAGCGCGGTCGTTTTGAACGGAACGATGCAAAGAAAGCTGGCCTCCATCGGTCGTTTGGCGACCATGGGGGCCAGCTTTTTGCAGGTTACTCGTCGCTTGACGGCGTTTCTTGCTTTTCGCTCTGTGCCGGGGAGGATGGGATTGTCACCTTCCAGGACGTCCAATCCGGTTCTGCTTTGTGCAGCAATTCCGGTGGGAAGAGGAACGTCCATGGTTTGCTGGTGTGGGCTTTCACTTCCAGATGGCAGGGAAATAATCCGCGGGCGACGATGTCGCCAGCATGATCCCGCACTTCAAGCGGGATTTGTTCAAAATGGATATGTTTGTCGCTGCCGTTGCGAATGAGCAACGTGACGCCTAGTTCACCGGAAGGCAGCTGTTTCGCTTCAATGCCCATGAAGTTCACCTCTCCGGGAGCGGGAGGCGGAACCGAGTCAACGAGGGCTTGCAGATGTTGGCGCTGCTTGGCCGACAGCGCCTGCTCCCAGCTTTCCTCTAGGTCGAGCCGATGCCGCGGTGTCAGTTCAAAGGCGATCTTCCATCCATCTGCGGGCAACTGATCGACGAGCTTGTCCTCGGCGGCGAACAAAAACCGCCACGGGCGGGCCGTCATCGGCGGCAGTTCGCCGAAAGGGCTCATATCAAACTCTTTGCGGGCGATCGCCGTGCCATCCTCGTCAAGCAGCAACAGGCGGATTCGTTCAAAGCGAACCGGCTTCGGCAGCGTGTTGCGCAAAATGGCGACAGCGACAAACCCATCGTTGTATTCGACCAGCTTGACGCCGGAAATGGAAATTTGGTTTGGCTGAAGCGGCGGCAGCTGTTCGTGGTAAAAGCGATAGACGTACGTTTCTTCCGGAGACAGCTGCCAGTCCGGATGAAACGACAGCGTCGTTTTCGTTCCGACCTCCGGCTGTTTGACATGTTGCGCCGGCAGCTCGGCTTCCGGTTGCGTGCGTTGTTTTCGTCGGAAAATCATAGGGAACCTCCTTTACGAGGCGGCGTGCTGCGCCGCGGTTATGGTTTGTTCGCGGCGGCGGCCGCTTCGTCATCGATGACAAACTGGCTTTTCAAATAGTTCATGGCTGTCGTGCAAATGCCGGCGTCGATCGCTTGCTGCAGCGCGACGAATTCGCGGTAGGCGTCCATTTCAAAGGCGCGGTACGGATCCTCTTGGCCGTAGCTGCGCAAATGAATCCCCTCTTTTAATAAATTCAGTTGATTTAAGTGGCGAATCCAGTGGGCGTCGATTGTTTCAACCATCAAATGCTTAAGCCGCGTGGTTTGTTCTTCGTCGCACGGAAGATCGGCGAGCGCCGCTTCAAGCGATTTGTATTCGTCCCAAACAAGCTGGGCGATTTCTTCTTTTTGCTTATGGCGAAGATCATCAATCGGATAGGCAAACCGGAAAAAGGCACGGCGCAGCTCGTTGTGCAGTCCTTCGATGTTCCACTCTTCAAAAAAGACGTTTTCCGGACAATAACGGTCGATTGTTTGCGTGATATGGCGATGGATGTGCCGAAGGAGCTCGGACAGCACCTCTGCTTGCTTCAGCGCCAAGACGCGATCGCGCATATGGTAGATGACTTTGCTTTGTTGGTCGATCACGGTGTCCAATTTCAATAAATGCAATCGCGCCGAATAATGGGCGTTTTCGATCGTTGTTTGCACTTTTTGGACGAACTTGATCGGGTCGGGCGACACGATGCGCCCGGTTTCATCCGTCTCGACTTTGCTTTTCCATTTTTTCAATTCATCTTGATCATACAAGCGGAATAAATCGTCGTCGAGCGAAATGATAAACTGGGAAGACCCCGGATCCCCTTGGCGTCCTGCCCGGCCGCGCAGCTGCATATCAATGCGATGGCTTTCATGGCGCTCTGTGCCAATGATGTGCAGCCCGCCCAGTTCCTTGACGCCTTCCCCAAGCAAAATATCGGTCCCGCGCCCGGCCATATTGGTGGCGATCATCACTTGCCCTTTTTGCCCGGCGGTCGCGATGATGCGCGCCTCTTCTTCCTCCGTTTTGGCATTGAGCAGGTGGTGAGGGATGCCTGCTTTCGAAAACGCTGCTGACAACCGTTCCGACTGAGCGACCGATGTCGTGCCGATGAGAACAGGGCGGCCGATGGCATTCATTTTTTTCACTTCGTCAATAATTTTCCGTACTTTCGCCTCGTACGTCTGGTAGACGAGGTCGTCCCAGTCGGTGCGTCGGGATGGCCGGTTTGTCGGAATCGTAATAACGCGCAGCCGGTACGTTTGCCAAAATTCTTCTTTCGACGGCGTAGCGCTGCCGGTCATCCCGGCCAGCTTCTCATACATGCGAAAATAGTTTTGGATCGTAATCGTTGCTTGGATGTCGTTTTCTTCGGTGATTTCCACACCTTCTTTCGCTTCAATCGCTTGATGCAGGCCGTCGCTGAACGAGCGTCCTTCCATCACCCGGCCGGTGAACGGGTCAACGATCATCACTTTGCCGTTTTTGACGATGTAATCGACATCCCGCCGCATGATAAACCAAGCGCGCAGCGACTGCATCGCATGATGGAGCAGCACGTGATGCTCCCAGTCGTATAGGTTATCGATGCCAAACGCCCGCTCGATTTTTTGCGCCCCTTCTTCGGTGAGGAAAATTTGTTTCGTCTCCGGAGACCGTTCATACTCTTTTCCTTCTTCGAAGGTGCGGACGATGCGTGCCATAATCGGGAACAATTCGGCTCCGATTCCCGATTTATTGGCGATGATGAGCGGGGTGCGCGCTTCGTCGATTAAAATGCTGTCGATTTCATCGATGATGGCGTAATACAGCGGGCGCTGCACTTTATCTTCGAGGCGGTACACCATGTTGTCGCGCAAATAATCAAAGCCGAACTCGGTGCCGGTGCCGTACGTGATGTCGGCCGCGTACGCTTCTTTTTTCTCGCTGGCCGTCATTTGCGACACATTCAGGCCGACGGTTAAGCCGAGAAAGCGGAACACACGGCCCATTTGTTCGCAGTCCCGGCGCGCCAAATATTCGTTGGCCGTAATAATGTGGACGCCTTTTCCAAGGAGGGCGTGCAAGTAGCTTGGCAAAGTGGCCGCCAACGTCTTTCCTTCCCCGGTCTGCATTTCAGCGATGTTTCCTTCATGCATCGCCAATCCGCCCATCAGTTGCACGTCGTAATGGCGCAGACCGAGCACGCGCCGCGCTGCCTCCCGGACGACGGCAAACGCCTCGGTTTTTATGTCATCGAGCGTCTCACCGCGTTCGAGCCGTTCTTTGAAGGCAACCGTTTTTTGGCGCAGTTGTTCATCGCTCAGCGAAGAAATGGTTGGTTCCCATTCATTGATTTGCGCCGCCAGCTTGGCAAGACGCTGCACTTCTCGCGCGCTTTCGTCAAATAGTTGCTTTACTTTTGCAAACATATGTCCATTCCTCTCCTAGACAGGCGTGATTCACATCAAGTGCTCTAAAACCTAATTATAGCACAAGATGTTTCCTGTGGAGGGAGGATGTAAAATGTGGAATCGTTCGCCGGATTGGCGCTCGAGCTTCTCGCGGCAAGGGAAAAAGAAATTTTCCATCCTTGGGGACAAAAAAGGGGTGTAAAAAAAGATTGATTTACTCATCGTATATGGTAACATAAAGATGATGTGTGTTTCCGCGATTTTATAAGGCCAAGGTGATTGCACATGAATATGGAAGCATTTGCCGCATGTTTGGCTTCGTTTATTACAGTATTGGTCATCACCCCGTTCGTGATCAAGCTCGCCATCAAAATTGGGGCGGTCGATCGGCCGAACGGGAGAAAAGTGCATACAAAAGTCATGCCAAGGCTTGGCGGATTGGCCATTTTTATCGGTGTCGCCGTCGGCTATTTTGTCGGCGGGGTGTATAAAGAGCAAGTGACGGGGATGACGGTCGGCGCCATCATCATCGTGCTCGTCGGGATGCTCGACGATTTGTACGAGCTGTCGCCAAAAGTGAAGCTGGCCGGCCAGCTGCTGGCGGCGTTCGTCGTTGTCGCTTCCGGGCTGAAGGTCGATCTTTTGACTGTCCCGTTTGTCGGCACGTTTGAGTTGGGGCTGTGGAGCTACCCGATCACCATATTTTGGATTATCGCGATTACGAACGCCATCAACTTGATCGACGGGTTGGACGGATTGTCCGCAGGCATTTCCGCCATTGGAATTGCGGCCATTGCCGTCATGGCGGGCATGGCGGGCAAAATGCTCATTTTCACGCTCTGCTTGATCATCTTGGGCAGCGTCATCGCTTTCTTGTTTTACAACTTCCACCCGGCGAAAATTTTCATGGGGGATACCGGCGCGTTGTTTTTAGGTTATGCCATTTCCGTCCTGTCGGTGCTAGGGCTTTACAAAAGCGTGACGCTCTTCAGCTTCGTCGTTCCGGTGATCATTTTGGGCGTGCCGATTTTCGATACGACATTTGCCATTATTCGCCGCATTGTGAATAAAAGGCCGATCTCGGCGCCGGATAAGTCGCATCTTCATCATCGACTGCTGGCTCTCGGCTTTTCGCATCGCAACACGGTCTTGCTCATTTATGCGTTTGGCCTGATGTTTGCCATCAGCGCGATTTTGTTCTCCGCCTCGACGTTATGGCAGTCCATTCTCATCGTCTTTGCCTTGATCGTCTTCGGGGAACTGCTTGCTGAACTGATCGGCTTGGTCAATGATCAGTACAAGCCGTTTATGACCTTTATTCGCAAGCTGCTTCGGGGAAGCCGAAAAGTATACGGAAATGACCGATAAATAGCAAATGGGCCGTTTGTGTCATGAAAGGGACAAACGGCTTTTTTCAGGAATTGCCCTTCTTTGGAAAATTATACCCTTCTTTTTCGTTGTTTATGCAGCTTCTGCCGTTCCTTCGCTGATTTTTTTTGCGGCAAGGCCAAGATTGCCACAAAACTGTCATTATATATTGACGCAAATGTGATAAACTAAACATGTTTATTCTACATATTTTTTGGATTTGGAGGAACTTGCGATGAACGTGCCAATGTTGGATTTAAGCGAACAGTATGAACAATTGAAGCCGGAGATCATGCGCGTATTGGATGAAGTGATGCGCTCCTCTCGCTTTATTTTAGGAGATTATGTCAAAAAGCTAGAAGCAGATATTGCCGCCTACAGCCGGGCTAGACATGGGATCGGCTGCGGCAACGGAAGCGATGCGATACATATTGCTTTGCAAGCGGCCGGCGTCGGGCCGGGCGATGAAGTCATCACGACGGCGTTCACCTTTTTCGCGACGGCAGGATCGATTGCGCGGGCCGGCGCCAAACCGGTGTTTGTCGATATCGATCCGGTGACGTTCAACATCGATCCAGCGAAAATTGAAGCGGCGGTGACGGAGAAGACGAAAGCCATCATCCCGGTGCATTTGTACGGGCAAATGGCGGATATGGAGGCGATTGCCGCGATTGCCAAGCGGCATGGATTGGTTGTCATCGAGGACGCCGCCCAGGCGATCGGCGCGAAATACAACGGGAAATGCGTTGGCGAGCTGGGGACGGCGGCGACGTACAGCTTCTTCCCGACGAAAAACTTGGGCGCCTACGGGGATGGCGGCATGATCATTACGAATGATGACGAACTGGCCGAAAAATGCCGGGTCATCCGCGTTCATGGCAGCAAGCCGAAATATTACCATCATGTACTTGGCTACAACAGCCGCCTCGATGAGATGCAAGCGGCGATTTTAAGCGTCAAATTCCCGCATCTGGATCGGTGGACGGAACAGCGGCGCAAGCATGCGGCGACGTATACGCGCCTGCTCGAGGAGGCGGTCGGCGACCTTGTTGTGACGCCGAAAGAAGTCGATGGGCGCTATCATGTGTTCCATCAATACACGATTCGAGCGCCGAAGCGAGACGAGCTGCAAGCGTTTTTGAAAGAACAAGGGATCGCGACGATGGTGTACTATCCGCTGCCGCTGCATTTGCAGCCGGTGTTTGCTTCGCTCGGGTATAAGGAAGGGCAGTTGCCGGAGGCGGAAAAAGCGGCGAAAGAAGCGCTGTCGCTGCCGATGTTCCCAGAGCTGAAAGAGGAGCAGCAACAGTACGTCGTGGAGAAAATTGCGGAATTTTACCGTCATTCCGCTTGATCGTCCAACCGGCCAAAGGAGACGTCACTTGCGCACAGCAATGGCGTTTTCTTTGGCGTTGGATCATTTGTTTTGTTCACAACACTTTGTTATTTTATGATAAGGGATGGTGGCCGGATTGACGGCGGAAAAACGACCGTTTGTGCTATACGAATATTTGCGCTTTTTTTGGCAGCGAAAATGGTGGTTTCTTCTCGTTCCGCTTGCAACGATCGTTTTGACCGTCATCGCAGGGCGGTTTTTGCTGCAGGGGGAGAAGTATACGGGGAAAGCTGTCGTGTTTACCGGATCGATTGACGTAAAAGAGTTGACGGATCCGAAAAATATAGAAGCGAAGTTTCCTGAGGTGAAAAACTTGGATGTCGTCGTTCCTGAGGAACAGTACGTGCAAATCACTGTCAAAGGCGACGATGAACAAGACGTGAGTCGAGAATTGAAGCTTGTTGTGTCGGAATACAGTCAGGAGCTCAAGCGCCATTCGCAAGAGCGGATTGATGTCACCACGAAATACTTGCATGCGCTGGAAGAACGGGAGCGCGCATTGCAGCAAAAAGTCGATTATTATAGCGAACAAATACAGTCGGGCCGCTTGAATCCAGAACAGCTCAATGACATCAGCGACTTGTTGGTCGAGTCGGAAAACAACTTGACCGAAGTGATGGAGCGCGTCAATCGCATCCGCGGCAATCTTGTCTTTTACGAAAAACCGGCCGTGTTGTCGGAAACGGTGGCGAAATCGAAAACGTATACGGGGCAGCTGATGGCCGTCGGCCTTGTCCTCGGCCTGTTTTTGACGGTCGTTTGGCTCGTGCTTTGGAAGTATATATTGGACGCGAGGAGGTACTATTCTTCATGATCCGTTTTGCCATTGTCGGCATGGGGCATATCGCCAAAAAACATATCGATGCCATTGAAAAGGCGGACGGCGCCGAGCTGGCGGCAGTGTGCGACACGAATCCGGAACGTTTGCGCGACGTGTCGGACGTTCCTGTTTACACTGATATGGAGACGATGTTGAAGGAGAACGAACAGATCGATGTCGTCAACATTTGTGTTCCGTCTGGATTGCACGCGCGGCTGGCCAAGCTGGCGGCCCGCTATCGCCGTCATATCATTGTGGAAAAGCCGATGGCGCTCCGTGTGAGCGACGCCGAAGAGATGATCCGCGCGGCGAAAGAATACGACGTGAAGCTCGCGGTCGTTCATCCGAACCGCTTTCGTCCGGCTATTCGGAAGCTGAAAGAGGCGATGGAGCGCGGGATGTTCGGAAAACTGAGCCATGCGAACGCCACGGTGCGCTGGAATCGAAATCAAGCCTATTATGACCAGGCGGCGTGGCGGGGGACGAAAGAGTTTGACGGCGGCGTCCTGATGAATCAAGCCATTCACAATTTGGATTTGCTGCTTTGGCTGATGGGGCCGGTCAAGGCGGTGCAAGCGATGGCGGCGACCCGTCTGCGCAAGATTGAGACGGAAGATGTCGCGGCGGCGGTCGTCGAGTTTGAAAGCGGGGCGCTTGGCGTCATTGAGGCAGCGACGACGATTTATCCGCAAAACTTGGAGGAATCGATCGCCATTTTCGGCGAAACGGCATCAGTGAAAATCGGCGGCCGGACGGCCAACTTTATCGAAACGTGGGAAGCGGAAGGCGTCAGCGAGGAAGAACGGGCAAAGCTCATCGATGAGATCAACGCCGACCCGTTTGGCAAGCCGGGGCACCAATGGATCATTGAAGATATGGTGCAAGCGATTCGCGAAAACCGCGAGCCGATCGTCACTGGTTGGGACGGATTGGCTCCTGTTCGGCTGATCGAAGCGATTTTGCGTTCGGCGGAAACGGGGACAAGAGTGCAACTATCTGAGTAGAAAGGAATGAGAGGAATGAACTACGCGGAACGGCTGTTGCAAAAGTTTGAGAAACGCGACGCGGTCATCGGCGTGGTCGGGCTTGGCTACGTCGGGCTGCCGCTGGCAGTCGAAAAAGCAAAAGCAGGGTTTCATGTCATTGGCTTTGACATCCAACAAAGCCGCGTCGATCAAGTGAACAATGGGATCAACTACATCGGCGATGTCGTCGATGAAGATTTGCATGAGATGGTCAAACAAGGGCGGCTTGTGGCGACGACCGATTACGCCCGGATCGCGGAAGTCGATGCCGTGGCGATCGCGGTGCCGACCCCGCTCGATGCGCATCACCAGCCGGATACGTCCTACGTTGAAAACTCGGCAAACGAAGTCGCCAAATACGCCCATGAAGGGATGCTTGTCGTTTTGGAATCGACCACCTATCCAGGCACGACGGAAGAAATCGTGAAACCGGCGCTGGAGAAAAAGGGGCTCGTCGTCGGGGAAACGGTGTTCGTTGCCTATTCGCCGGAGCGGGTTGACCCGGGCAACAAGCAGTTTAAGACGAAAAATACGCCGAAAGTCGTCGGCGGCGTGACAAAGACGTGCACGAAAGTGGCAGCGGCCATGTATCGAGCCGTGCTTGAAGGCGATGTGCACGAAGTGTCGAGTCCGGCGGTGGCGGAAATGGAGAAAATTTTTGAAAACACGTTTCGCCATATCAACATTGCGTTAGCGAACGAAATGGCCATTTTGTGCGAACGGATGGGCATTGATGTCTGGGAAGTCATCGATGCAGCGAAAACGAAGCCGTACGGATTTATGGCGTTTTATCCGGGGCCGGGGCTTGGCGGCCATTGCATTCCAATCGACCCGTTTTATTTGACATGGAAGGCGCGCGAATACAACTACCATACGCGCTTGATCGAGCTGGCCGGAGAAATCAACAACGCAATGCCGGAATATGTCGTCAACCGCGCGATGCTCATTTTGAACGAAGAAGGGAAGGCGCTGCGCGGTTCGAAAGTGACGGTGCTCGGCGTCGCCTACAAAAAAGACATTGATGATGTGCGCGAATCGCCAGTGTTGAAAATCGTCGAGCTGCTCGAGCAATACGGAGCGGAATTTGCGGTCGTCGACCCGTATGTTCCGTCGTTCCGGGCGTGCAACCGGGTGATTGAGACGGTCGAGCTGACGCCGGAACTGCTTGCACAGTCAGATCTTGTCTTGATTACGACGGATCATTCCAACATCGACTATGAAATGGTCGCTCGTCACAGCCGGGTCGTGTTTGACACACGCAATGCTATGAAAGATGTGTCGAAACCGGCAAAATACGTCAAATTGTAAGCGAAGGAGACGAAACCATGAACGTTGTCGATCCCTCTGTTGTTTGCGGTGAACGTGTCGAAATGGGCCATTTCACTGTCATCGAGGCGAATGTAAAAATCGGAAACGACGTTAAAATCGGACATCGCGTCACGATTCACGAAGGAACCGTCATCGGCGACGGCGTGACGATCGCCGACGGAGCGGTGCTCGGCAAACCGCCGAAGCCGGCGAAAACGAGCACCGTCAAGCTGTCGGGCGAGCTGCCGCCGCTTGTCATCGGCGACCATTGCACGATCGGCGCCAACGCTGTCATCTATCGAGGAGCAGTGATCGGCGCCTACACATTGATCGCTGATTTGGCGAGCGTGCGCGAAAACGTGCACATCGGCCAATATGTGATCGTCGGGCGCGGGGTGTGCGTCGAAAACCACGTCCAAATCGGCGATCGGACGAAAATCCAGTCGAACTCCTACATCACGGCCTACACAACGCTCGAAGACCATGTGTTCATTGCTCCGTGCGTCACGACGACCAATGACAACTACATGGGGCGGACGGAAGAACGGTTCGCCAAAATCAAAGGGGCGACCGTCAAGCGCGGGGCGCGCGTTGGAGGCGGAGCGATTTTGCTGCCGGGCGTGACGGTGGCGGAAGAGACGTTTGTCGCCGCTGGGGCGCTCGTCACAAAAGATACGGAACCGAGGACGGTCGTGAAAGGATTCCCGGCGCGCTTCAGCAAAATGGTCGACGAGCGGGAGTTGTTATAAATTGTTCTCGGCATTCAAGCGTTTAGGAGCGGATTCGCTCCTTTACGCGTTTATGAACGTCGGCACGAAGCTGATTGCCTTTTTGATGCTGCCGATTTATACAAGCTATTTGTCAAAGGCGCAGTACGGGGCGGTCTACTTGATCGACCAATGGACGTCGATGCTGACATTTCTCGTCATTTTCGGTACGGATTCGGCGCTCTCTTTTTACTATTACGACACGGACGACAAAGAGAAGCGCCTTTTGTATGTGCGCAACGTCATGTACTTCCGGCTGTTTGTCGTCGCCATCTTATTTTTGGCTGTCGTTTTGGCCGGTCCGTGGATCGCAGGCGCGCTGTTTCAAGAACCTCGCTATGTCGATTTGCTGTACATCAGTATCGCGACGTTGCTGCTCGATACGATTTTCGTCATGGCGACGACGGTGCTGCGGTTTGAATTTCAGACGAAAAAAGTCGTGATTTGGACGCTCGTGAAAATGCTGCTTGTCTCTGTGCTGTCGTATGCGGCGCTCCGGTGGTTCGCGGCGACGCCGGAAGGGCTGCTCATCGGCCGGCTCGTGAGCAGCGCGCTCGTGTTTTTGTTGATGCTGCATTTGACCGTAAAGTATATGGTGTGGCGCGTGCGCTTTGACGTGTTAAAGGAGCTGCTTGCCTACGCCGCCCCGCTCGTGCCGACTTCGCTCGCCTTTTGGGTGATCGCCAACGTCAGCACGTTTTTCATCCAACGGTTTGCGTCGTTGGAGGAAGTCGGGGTGTTTGGGGTTGCCTTGCGTCTCGCGACCGTGATCACGCTCATCACGAGCGGCGTGCAGATGGCGTGGCGTCCGTATTCGATGTCGATGAAAGACCGGCCGGAAAGCCGTGCGCTGTTTGCGAAAGTGTATATGGCGCTTTTGCTCATTGGAGCGTTTGGGCTGCTTTTGATCGCCACGGCGAGCCCGTGGCTTGTGGAAACCTTTTTCAAACCGGAATATCGCGATGCAGCGTCCTATATCCCGTTTTTATCGGCCGTCACGTTTTTGAACTTTTATTATCTGATTGTTTCCACCGGCTTGTTTTTGACAAAGGAAACCGGCTATATTTCACGGGTGTTCACGCTAGCGGCGCTTCTTCATCTTGCGTTGAACGCCGTTTTGGTGCCGCTTTGGCTCAGCTGGGGGGCGGTCGCGGCCAGCCTCATGACGTATATGGTCGCTGTGGCTTTCATTTTTCGCAAAAGCCAGCAAGTGTATCCTGTGCCAGTGTCATGGAAAAAGATGGCTTTGGTTTTGGTCGGCACATTGCTCGCCCTCATCGTCATCGTCTACGTTCAGCAGGCGCCGCTTGCTGACGGCTGGGTGCTCGCTGGTTGGGGCTTGTTTGCCGCCACGCTCTTTGCCAGCCGGGTTGATCGTGATTTGCGCCGTCCGGTGCGCACGATCGAGGATGAAAATGCGCAAAATACTTGATAACCGCTCATCTGATCTAGGAGGTGTTTCGGATGAAAATCGCCACCGTGTTAGGCGCCAGACCGCAGTTTATCAAGGCTGCTCCCGTCTCGCGCGTCTTGCGGAAACAATATACCGAAGTGCTGATCCATACCGGGCAGCACTATGACCCGAATATGTCGGCCATTTTTTTTGAGGAGTTGAATATTCCGACGCCTGACTACTATCTTGGGGTGGGTTCAGGCAGCCATGGAAAGCAAACGGGCGAAATGCTGATGAAAATTGAAGAAATTGTCATGCAAGAAAAACCGGATTATGTGCTCGTCTATGGCGATACGAACTCGACGCTTGCCGGCGCGTTGGTCGCTTCGAAGTTGCACATTCCGGTCATCCACGTCGAAGCCGGGCTGCGCAGCTTCAACAAGCAGATGCCGGAAGAAATCAACCGCATCATGACGGATCATGTCTCCGAGCTCTTATTTTGCCCAACGGAGACAGCCGTGGAAAATTTACGAAAAGAAAATATTACGCGAAACGTCTGGAATGTCGGCGACGTCATGTATGACGCCATTTTGTACAACAAGGAGCTCGCACAGCGCCAATCGACGATTTTGGCTGATTTGTCGCTGGCGGAACAATCCTACTACTTGATTACCATTCACCGAGCGGAAAATACCGATGACCCCGACAAATTGAAAGCCATTTTGGCTGCTTTTGCGGACATCGACGGGACGAAAGTGTGGCCGATTCATCCCCGGACGCGGCATAAGCTTGAAGAGTACGGCTTGGACGCTTCGGCGATTCCAGGGCTTCGGCTGATCGATCCGGTCGGTTATTTGGACATGCTTCGGCTAGAGAGCGGCGCGAAAAAAATCATCACCGATTCAGGCGGCGTGCAAAAGGAGGCGTATTTCTTGCGCGTGCCTTGCGTGACGGTGCGCGAACAAACCGAATGGGTGGAAACGCTCAAAGGCGGGGCGAACATCTTAACCGGCACGGACCGCGAGAAGATCGTCGCGGCGGTCCACAAGGAAGTCGCCCCTGTTTATGCGGACGTCTTTGGCGATGGGCATGCGGCGGAGAAAATCGTGGCGGCGATCGGACAGCGATAAGGGTGCGTCGGCATGTTGGACGTGTTGATTGGGTTGATTGTTCTTGTCGCCTCCACCTTGATGTTTCGCTATGCAGCGGGGACGCTTTCATGGACGGCGCCGAATCTCGTGTCGATTGTGTACTATTACTCGTTCCTTCTGTCGAGCTTCATCGGCGCGCTGCTGATCGCATTGGGAATGGATGATTACTACATGATTCGCAAGTTGTTTCGGCCCGAGGAATACCGGCAGATCGGGTTTTTCGTCGTCAGCTTCGTTATGATCGTGTTCCCGCTGTCGATGGTGGTCGTTTCAAGGCTGTGCGGATTTGAAGCCAGGCAGGAGTTTCGCGCCTATTTGCAAAAGCCGCTTTCCCCGTTGGCCGGAGCGACGGGCAGCCAAGTGTTTTATGCGTTTTTGGCGCTGTCGCTGCTCAGTTTTGCCGCCATTGCGTATATGATTTGGAAAACGCCGACGATTCCGGTGTTTGCGCTCTTGACAGGGACGGATGAGAGCTTGGCTGCGTTGCGCATTGAGGCGTCGCGCCATTTTGCCGGAAACGTGCTCGTTCGCAATATTTTTGCCATTACGCTCACGCCGCTTTTGTCGTTTATCGCTTATTTGTTTGCCGAGCTGACGCACGAGTGGCGGTGGAAGCTGCTGTTTATCTGTCTGTTTGTCGGGGCGGTGTTCGTCAATGTGTATGATTTGGCC
Source organism: [Bacillus] caldolyticus (assembly GCF_003595605.1). NCBI lineage: Bacteria > Bacillati > Bacillota > Bacilli > Caryophanales > Anoxybacillaceae > Geobacillus > [Bacillus] caldolyticus. Next base: position 2,352,862 of record NZ_CP025074.1, read on the forward strand.
AAATCGCCGATTTTCTTTTATGTGATGATGTTTTTCCTCATTCGCATTTACATTGGAAAAACAAGGCTGTCGGCGGTGAAACTGGCGCTGTATGGGGGAGTGGGGGCGGCGGTGCTCGTCGGCATGTACATCGTCATTCAAGGGGTGCAAGATGCCACGACCTTTTTGTCTTACAACAAGGGCCCGATCGGCCGCATGATTTTGGCGCAAATCGCGCCGACGTTTCTTCATTTGAATTTGTTCGGCGAAGCGCTGCCATTTCTTTATGGAAAAAGCTTGCCCTCGATTTTAACAGGGTTGTTTGACGTCGAGAACGTCCGCTCCGCCCGCCTCGTGATGGCGCACGTATTCCCGGAGCGGATCGAAGACGGGACAGGAGGAGTGCTCAACACGCTTTTTGTCGCTGAGGCGTATGCGAACTTCGGCTACGTTGGAATCGTCATCGGCACGCTCTATGTCGGCGTTGTGACGCAGCTGTTGTACATTGGGTTTCTACGTCTTCCGAAAAATCCTTTGTTTTTAAGTTTGTTCGTTTATTTTTCCATTAACATCCCCCGTACCCTTGTCGGTGGGTTCACCGATTTTTTGTTCAATCCGACCTGGGTGCTGATCGTGGCGTTGTTTGGCGGCATGGCGTTATGGCTGCGGGTGCAGGGGGACTTACGGGCATGGTTTGCAGCGAAAAGGCGAATCACGGATGAGGGATGAATGATGAAAACCGTATTGATTTATTACCCGTTTTCACTCGCCGCGGAACGAAACAGCGGGTCCAAGTTGCGGCCGTATGAAATGCATCAGGCGTTTTTGCGTTGGGGAGCGAAGGAGGGAGTGGACGTTCTTCTGATCGCTGGCACGTCCGCCGAGCGGGAAAAGCAATTTCAAGAGCTCCGCAGTCAAGGCAAGCTCGATGATGTCTGGTTTTGCTATATGGAAAACCAGACGATTCCGCTTTGGCTCACTGACCCAGGACACCGGCCGCAGCGTCCGTTCGTCGATCGGGATGTGCTCCGCTACTTGAAAGCCCGCAACGTTCCGATCGGCGTCTTTTACCGCGACGTCTATTGGAAGTTTCCTGATTTGTATCCGCTCCGCGGTTGGAAAAGAGCGGCCATGCAAATGATATACCGTTGGGAAGAACGGTTTTATGAGCGGTACTGCGATGTCATCTTTTTGCCGAGCCTCGAAATGGGAACATACGTCGCGATCCGCCGCCCGATGGTCGATTTGCCGCCGGGTGGGAAGCAAAAGCCGTTTCAGCGGTTCGGGACGGCGAAACAGCCGCTGAATGCCATTTATGTTGGCGGCATCAACAATGCCGACTATGGGCTTTTGCTCCTGCTTGAGGCGATTCGCTTGGCAAACCGCCGCAAGCCGCTTGTTTCGCTCACCGTCGTCTGCCGAAAAGACGAGTACGAGCGGCAGCCGCTTGCGGTGAAAGAAGAGCTTGCCGCCTTGCAAGTGCGCGTCGAGCACGTCAGCGGCGAAGCGCTCGACCGTTTGTATGCGGAGATGGATTTCGCCTTCATCCCGCGGCGGCGGAGCGAGTACAATGATTTTTCCGTTCCCGTCAAGCTGGTTGACTATCTGTCGAGCGGCCTGCCGATTGTCGCCACCGCTTGCTCAGCGCAAAAGCGGTTGATTGAAGCGGATGGGTACGGCGTCATTTGCGACGACAACCCGTCGTCGATGGCAGAAGCGATCGCCAAGATGGCGGACATGCTCGAGGAGTGCCGCTTGCGCATTGAGCAGACGTTTATGGCGAAACATTCGTGGGAAGCGAGAGTGGAAAAGGTGAAAGAAACGTTGGTGGGGGGCCTCCGATGAAAGTCGCCTTATTGGCTCCAAGCAAATCGATCCATACGCATAAGTGGGCCCGCTTTTACCAAACGCAAGGCATCGATGTGAAAGTCGTGACGTTTAAAGACCATTACGGGCCGGAGCAAGCGAAAGAAGTCGAGACAGTCGTGCTGCCGAAATGGCTGCCGGGGAAGTTGTCGTATTTTTCCACTGTCTTTTCATTAAAGCGGCTGCTCGCTTCGTTTCGACCAGATATTTTGCACGCCCATTATGCCTCCAGCTACGGGTTGATCGGGGCGCTTGCGGGGTATCATCCGTTTTACGTCTCCGTCTGGGGGCGCGACGTGTATCAGTTTCCGAATGCCAATCGTTGGAACCGACGGATGCTTGAATATACATTCCAGCGTGCGGATGTCATTTGTTCGACAAGCCGTGTGATGGCGAAAGAAACCGGAAAGTATACGGACAAACCGATCGAAGTGACGCCGTTTGGTGTTGATGTCGCCCGCTTCAAACCGTTGCCGAAACAGCCGAAACGGACCGTGACGATCGGCACGGTGAAAGCTCTTTCCGACAAGTACGGGATCGCCGATTTGATTCGGGCGTTTGCCATTGTGCACGAGCGGCATCCGCAAACGGAGCTGTTGATCGTCGGCGACGGGCCGCAGCGGAGTGAATACGAGGAGCTGTGCGCCCGCCTCGGCATCCAATCCGTGACGACGTTTGCCGGCAAAGTTCCGAACGAACAAGTGCCGCTGTATATCAATCAAATGGATATTTTCGCCGTGCCTTCGACTGAAGACAGCGAAAGTTTTGGCGTTGCCGCCGTCGAGGCGATGGCGTGCGGCGTTCCCGTTGTCGTCTCCAACGTCGGCGGGCTGCCGGAAGTCGTCCGTGAGGGAACAACGGGGTTGATCGTGCCGAAAAACAGTCCGGAAAAGCTGGCGGAGGCGTTCGAACGGCTGCTGCTTGATGAGAGGCTGCGGCAACGAATGGGGGAAAACGGCGTCAACCATGTCCATGAACATTACGATTGGACGGAAAATGCGATGCGCATGATCCGATTGTATGAGCAAACGTTGAAAGGCGGTGGAGGGAGTCGATGAGGAACAAAGCCGTCATATCAGCCGCCGCGGTTGGTGCTCGTTTGTTGCCGAAAGCGGAGGCTAAGTCGCGAAGCCGGCGGCTTTCCGTTGGCAAGCTCATGATGACCGTCGGTTCGCGGCAACGATTATACATCCAAGGACAGCGGGACGATGCCAGGGGGGCGTTTCCCCTTTTCCACGCCTCGTTTGCGCTCGCCTCTTGGCGCTCGAAATGGAACGTTCGTTTGCGATTTTTTGGGAAAGTGGTGTGGAGCGGACGATGAGGATCATGTACCTATGCCAACACTTCCCGCCGGAAACAGGCGCACCGCAAATTCGTGTGTATGAGGTGAGCAAGGAGCTGATCAAACGGGGGCATCAAGTGGAAGTGCTCACGGCGTTCCCGCATCACCCGCACGGCGTCATCCCCAAGCCATACCGCGGCCTGTTTTATTTGTTCGAACAATGGGACGGCATTCCCGTTCATCGGACATGGATTTATCCGTCGCCAAAGGGGAGCTTTTGGAAACGGCTCGCTTCGTATTTTTCGTTTACGTTCAGCTCGTTTTATTCGCTGCTTGTGAAAGCGAAGCCGACGGATGTGATCATTTGCAATTCCCCGCCGTTGTTTTTAGGGATCACCGGGTACGTGGGCGCGAAGTTGAAACGGGCGAAGTTTGTTTTCAACGTCGCCGACATTTGGCCGGAATCGGCCGTTGAGCTCGGCATTTTGAAAAATCGGCTGTTCATCCGAATGGCGAGATGGCTCGAGCTGTTTTTATACCGGAAGGCGTGGAAAATCGCCGCCGCGACGGAAGGCATTCGCGATTATATGATTGAGCAAGGGAAGGCGCCCGAGGATGTCTTTTTATTGCCGAACGGCGTCAACACGGATGTGTTTCGCCCGCTGCCGAAAAACAAGAAGCTGCTTGCGGAATTAGGGCTCGAAGGAAAAGTGGTGTTTACGTACGCCGGAACGATGGGATACGCCCAAGGGCTCGATTCGGTGCTGCGGGCGGCGGCCATCGTCAAAGCAAAAGATGAACGGGCGCATTTCCTGTTTGTCGGCGACGGCCAAGAGCGAGAAAAGCTGATGGCGTTAAAAGAAGAGCTCGGCCTTGACAATGTGACGTTTTACGGATCCGTTCCGGTTGAGAAGATGCCAGCGATTTTCTCCATCACCGATTACAGCATCGTTTCGCTGCGCAACATCGACTTGTTTAAAGGAGCAAGGCCGTCGAAAATTTTCCCGGCGATCGCCACCGGAACCCCGGTGCTGTATTGCGGCGAAGGGGAGAGCGCTGAGATTTTAGAAACATATCATTGCGGAAAAATCGCTCCTCCAGAAAATCCTGAACAGATCGCTGCAGCGGTTCTCGAGTTGCTTTGCCTTCCGAGCGAGGAATACGAAAAGATGGCGGAAAATGGGCGCAAGTTGGCGGTGGAGCAATACTCATGGATTCGCATTGTCGACGATTTGCTTCACGCCCTTGGCGATGAAACAAAACGCGAATCCGTTTGGCCGACGGAACAATAAAAAAGAAAAGGGTGTCCCGCTCATAAGCAGGATGCCCTTTCCTTTATGTGAAAAGCGGCTATGTTTCCATTTGGAAAGATATTTTCCGACCGCGTCGGGAGTGTTGGAATGCGAGTGATGTTTTCCTTCACAATCGTCATGCTTTCACTCGAACGAGACTTCCGCCCCGCGGAAGTAATGCTCTAAAATTTGCTCCGCCGTCCATCCACGCTCGGCAAATGCTTTTGCTCCGTATTGGCTCATGCCGATCCGGTGCCCCCATCCTTTTCCAGTGACAGTGATCGAGCTAACCCCTGACGGCGAGGCGGAAAGCGGCACGATGCCATCCGTTGTTTGCACCTTGATTCCTTCGACGCCGGCGAGCGAAACGGTTCCGCTCCCTGTTTGGACGGAGTAAGATGACAAGGAAGAGGCGGCGATGTTGCCGCTGGCCGTTTGAATCGACACGGATGGACCGCTTTTTTGCACTTGAATGTCAAACCAGTTGGACGGCAAGATGCCGTAAAATTGATTGCCGTCTAGCGGGAACAGTTTGCGGATGGTCGTTTCATTGCCTTTCACCGTTTTTTCGCCTGCCGAGGTTTCAATCGTGACGGCACCCACTTCTCCGTTCGCGCCGGTTTTGGCGATCGAGACGTCGTATAAAACAACCGATGGATCGGTGAACCCGAACGAACGCAGCAGCACAGCTGGGGAGAAGATGAATGACCATCGGCTGTACGGCGATGATTCATACGGGTCATCGACGCTCGCCAAATATGGGTAGGCGGTTTGCGACGAGTTCCAGACGTCGCTTACATTGGCGGTTCTGCCGCCGCTTGTCGAGTGGTAATACGTTTCAATGATACTGCCATTATATTTCAGATACAATCCTCTTGTTGCATCCACTGCCGCGTTCGATCGTGGAGATTCTCCATCATATCCTTTATACGTCTGTGTGTTTGGATTGGTCGTCAAACTTGTTTTATGTTTATAGGCATAGTTTCGGGCCGCAATGGCTTGCGCCTTCAGCGCTTCGAGCGGCCAAGAGGCGGGCATCTCGCTCGGCACGACTCCTTTTAAATAATCTTCCATATCTAAAATATTGACAGCATACAAGACGTTGCTTTGCCGGCGAATGTCGACGCTGCCGCGATAACGGGTTTGATTCACTTTCACAAGCGACAACGGCGCAGCGCCGATCGTTTCTTGAATGGTAAATCCGGTGCTTGAAAAATCCGTCTTTCCATTGTACGTGACAAACACGGTCGAAGAGGAAGACTGAAATGTCAGATTTGTCCCGCTTGGCAGCGGGGTGATCGTCAACGTCTCTTTATTGACGATTTGATAGTTTCCTTCGACGGCGACTGTCACCGATGTCCCTTTATATAAAAGGACTTGCACGGGATTGTTGTACGTTTTCACCCCAGCGGCGTTCGACGCGGAAGGAGAGACGATGAGCAAAAACAGGCCGACGGCCAACCACGCCAATTTTTTCACCGTCTACTTCACCTCACCAAATTCAGCGGCCATCCAACCCCGACGCCCATCAGACAGTTGCACGTTGTACCATTTCTCCCCTTTGCTGTTGGTAAACGGCTGAATATAGACCATCTCTGTCCCTTTTGGAACGGTCGCAATAATCGGATAAGAAGTCGTCGCTCCTTTTCGAATATTGACCGCGGCCGTGGCGATGACGTGCTTGGTGCTGTCGCTGCTGACGGCGGATGTCGAGACATCGCCGGAATAAATCCAACCTTTCAACGATGAGGAGAGGATGATGTTGTACCACAATCCTTGGGAAGTAAGGTGCGCCCCGACCACTTGCAGTGAAGCCCCTGCCTGTTTATAAGTGATGACGCGGTAGCTCGTTGACGCTCCGCTGCGGACGGCCGCATTGTTTTTCACTACATAGACGACAGAAGGCAAAGAAGGCGAAGCGGGTTTGCTGGCAAGTTGTTGTTGAAGTTGTTGAATTTGTTGTTGCTGGGCGGCCAGTTGTGCTTTCAGGTTGGCAATGTCGTTTTTCATCGGGTTGAGCTGGGAAGTCACCCAGTCGACGCTCGCTAACACGACTTCTTCCGATGCTTTCATCGCCGATGGCGTAAACAAGAGGGCGCCTGCCGTCATTCCGACCGCCAGGCTGGCAGCAACGGCCCATTTGGCTTTTCGTTTCATCATGTTCATCTCCCCCGTTTTTGGATATGGAAAGAAAGGAGAATAATAGCTTTCCTAAAAGGCCGGTGAAAAACAACGGATTCGCTCGGTTCATGAGGAATCGCAAGGAATGAAAACGCGATGCTGCCATGTTTCTCAGTTTGACGAACTCCGTCGTAAAGCTTTGCAATCCGTTGCATTACCGGCCTTCTCATGCTATTATTCTCCGAACGCGAACAAACTAGAATTGGCTGAAATACTCTTCCAGTCCTTCGCGAATGCCGACGGCCGCTTTTTGGCGGAACGCTTTCGTTTTGAGCAGCGCCTCTTCATTTGGATTGGAGATGAAGGCGAGCTCAACGAGAATGCTCGGCAGCTCGTTTTTCCGGTTGACGTAAAAGTCTTGCGTTTTATGGCCGCGGTCATATGTTCCGAGCTGTTGGACAAGATGTTTTTGCACGATGGCGGCCAACTGCTCGCTTTTTGGCCCATTGAAGTTGCTCGATACGTTGTAGTACGTTGTCGTTCCGCGAGATGTCCGCGAGTACGAGTCGGCGTGAATGCTGATAAAGGCGTCGTAGTCGGAACTGTTGGCGATCCATGTCCGTTCAGACAGCTCCAAAAAGATGTCGGTGCTTCGCGTCAATTTCACGATCGCTCCGGCCCGCTCCAATTCTTCTTTTAGCAATAAGGCGGTGTCGAGAGTAATATCTTTTTCCCGCGTGCCGCCAGGGCCGATCGCCCCGGTGTCGTGCGCCCCATGCCCTGCGTCAATGATGATTTTTTTGCCCTTGAGTCCGGTCTCGAGAATTTTCAGCGCCAATCGGTCGCTGTAATGGCGAAGGGTGAACGTGTACCCCGGTTCAAAGGTGATGGGCAGGCTGCTGCCGTTCCACTCCACCGTTTGTATGCCTGGAATGTCGGTCGACGGGACTTCAGCGTAGGAAAACGAGCCGGTGATTTTCAGACGATTGCCCGGCAACAACGAATAGGAGACGCGGAAATTAGAAGTTTTTTTCCACGTCAAATAGGCATCTTCGTTGATGGTCGAAAACGTCGGTTCAACGAGACTATTTAAGGCGACGGTAGAGGTGCTTGATTCCTCCACCCATCCGCGGACGCCATTGGATGTTTCGACATTCAGCCATCCATGATATTCGTAAAGGACAGCAAGCCGCTCATTCGCTGCCAACGCCTTCAACGATTGATAGTTCGAAGATGCACCTCGGCGCAGCGGAGTGCCCGCCTGTTTGACGTATACGTAGGATGGGGCTTTTACTTCAAACACCGGCATCCATCCCGTTTTCCCCGATGCAGAGGTGACTTGCACCCAGTCGAACGGAGATGCTTCTGTCGTCTTCAAAACCGTGACCGTTCGGTTTTTCGCAATCCGCTCGATGACGGCGGCGCTCAACGAAGGTTCGGCAAACAGCGCCGCATTAGCGGTTGTCACCTGCTTTTGCATCCCCTGGCTGGCTGGTGGGGAAAGGTAGGATTTGGTTACGACCGTCTCGTGCACCCAGCCGAGCGTTTTTCCATTGAGGGACACTTTGTACCAAAGCGCTCCCGACGCATCTTTGGCGCTTGACAGGCTGTTCAGTTTGGTTCCTTTTTTCAGTTGGGTGACGACTTTTGCTTTTAAAGATGGAGCTTGCCGCACATTGGCGACCGAAACGCTGACCGTCAGCGGCTGGCCTGAGACGCTGGACGTATCCGAGACACCGCTTGGAACCGACATGGTTGATGACATCGTCAACACTTTTTCCGACACCCATCCCCGGACATGTCCGAGATCAACGCGGCACCAAAGTTCCTGACCATTTGTGACGAACAAATCGATCACTTTGACAGATTGACCGCGTGACACTGTGGCGACGGCGCGGTAATGGACGCTCGCCCCGCGGCGAACCGGGGAGGACTGCACAACGTTCATGAATGTCGGCAAAAGTGTCGGAAGCTGTTTGGGTATGTAGATCTGTTCCGTTTTCACCCATCCTTTGACTCCCGCCCACTCCACACGCACATACTGTTCCCCGAGCGAATTGGTGAACTCGGCAATGATGGAGACGACATCGCCGTTAGACAGTGTTTTGACGACCGGATAGTAAGGGGATGCCCCCTTGCGCATCGCGATGTCGTTGGCGGCGATCACCGCACGCTTTCCGACGAGCATGGAAGGCGGTTGGTTGGAAAAGCTGTCCGCACGCGTCCAGCCGGTGACGCCTCCGTACTCGATGCGGTACCACGTTTCACCATAGGCATTTTGAAACTCGTCTATGACTTTCACTTGTTGGCCAGCGGGAATCGAACCAACGGACCGATATGAATCGGTTGCCCCTCTTCTCAGCAACGAGTCTTGCTTGGCGAACATCACGTTAGGGAAGGCGGAAGAGACATGCGCTTCAGAAAAGTCGTCTGCCCGCGCCCAGCCCGTGATGCCCTTATATTCGATGCGATACCACGTTTCGCCAGCAGCGTTTTGGAACTTGTCGATGACCTTTACTTGTTGGCCAGCGGAAATGGATTCGACGATTTGATAGGAATCCGTCGCTCCTCTCCTCAGCAAAGCGTTATGCTCCGCGACCATGAGTGTCGGTGAGGATGAGGACGGACTTCCATCGGCGGCCAAGGCGGCCGACGGCCACAGCGGGCAAGTCGCCAACAAGACGGAAAGAAGCGTTTTTTTCAAGGATTCGATCCCCCCTTTTTTCTCAAGTTTGCGTTTTCTATACTATCATAGCGAATTTTTCCGTTTTATCCAACCCGAATTCAGTCCTATTATGAGAAAAAATGAAAAGTTTTGTTGAAAAAGAGAGAAAAAAAGCAGAGGACATGAAAAGTTGTGTTCTTTCATCATCATTGCGGCATGATATACGCTGTAAATGGAAAAAGGCGCCCCATTGCTTTTGGGAGCACCTTCTTTGTGATCGTTAATTTTGGCTTTGTGTGGATGGTGAATCGCTGCGCGTGAGGGAGGCGTTGGACGTCTCGAGCGCTTGCCGCAGCGTTTCATTGATTGAGCTGACCGATTGCTCGTCGGGGATGTAGTAGTACACGCCGTTGATCGTTTCGTCGTATCCTTTCAAATGCAAATTTTCTACATCCGCGTTTTTCATTTTTTGATAGACATAGATGAACGACAACAAATCGGACGGAGGGATGTTCGTCCGCACGTGATCCCCTAAATCGGCGATGACGTCATCCAGCTTCGGCAGCGAGGTGATGGACGTGCTTTTGTCAATAATGGCGCGAATGACTTGTTTTTGCCGCTCGTTTCGGCCAAAATCGCCGCGGGGGTCCGATTTTCTCATGCGCACATAGGCGAGCGCTTCATTGCCGTTCAACTCTTGTTTGCCTTTATGGAACGTATGCCATTTGAGCGAACCTGTCAGCTGAGCTTTGAATGTAAACGGAACATCTACCGTGACGCCGCCGAGGGAATCGACAATTTTTTCGAACCCTTCAAAATCAGTCGTCACGTAATAGTCGATCGGAACATCGATCAGCTCATTGACGGCTGCAATCGTCGATTGAATGCCTCCATGACTGTAGGAGTGGGTGATTTTGTCTTTCCGCCCTTCGCTCGGGATGTAAACGCGCGTGTCGCGCGGAATGCTCAACAAATACACTTTGTTCGTCTTCGGATTGACGGTCAAAAGCATGACGACATCAGACCGCCCCTCCTCGTCGTGGTACTGGTTTTCCACTCCAACCAACAGCACGGTAAACGGATCTTTGCGCATTTCAATATTTCTTGCAGGCTTGCTTGATGGATCAAGCGCTTGATAAATTTTGCTTGACGCCTGTTTCGTCTCGGAGTAAATATTGTAGCCAAAGGCGCCGACACCCCCGAGCAAAAGAAGAAACACGAGCAAAAATAATCGGCGGAGCCGCTTTTTTTTCTTTCGCTTTTTCACTGTTTTTCTTGTATGATTCATCGTTTAACCCTTCTTTCCTTTACGGTGTCGTTTTAGGAAGACGGAAGCAACCGTTCGGCATACTCCATCGCTCCCGCCTGAATGTCCGCCCTTCCGTTTGTCAGTTCGGTCATCCACTCGCCGAACGAAGACTGGCCGTCCTCGGGAACGAGAACATCAAACGTGACGCGGTCGGCATATTGGATATTTTTAATAGTATATACGGAAGAGCGCAGCTCATTTTCCACCTTCCCAAGCCACGGGTAGTCGATCGTAACATGCATGACGCGCATGAGCCGACGCTCGACGATGCCGGCGGCGTTCAGCCCCTCGGAGACGGCGCGGCTGTAAGCGCGCACCAACCCGCCCGCGCCGAGCTTGATGCCGCCAAAGTAGCGGGTGACAACGGCGACGGTGTCTTTCACCCCTTTTTTCTTCAGCACCTCAAGCATGGGCACCCCTGCGGTGCCGCTCGGCTCGCCGTCATCGTTCGCTTTTTGGATTTGGTCATGCTCGCCGATCAAATAGGCGGAGCAGTTGTGGGTGGCATCCCAATGCTTCTTCTTGATTTGTTGAATAAAGGCGACGGCCTCTTCCTCGGTTTCAGCGCGATTGATATAGCAGATGAACCGTGATTTTTCGATCACGATCTCGCGTTCGCCGTATCCTTTGACCGTGTAATATGTTTGCAACAAAGCAAAACACCTCAACATACAAAAAACGCGAAAACGGTTTAATTTTGTTCATTTTTTTGCATGAATGGCTAGCGCTCTACTCTAATTATGGTAAACTGAAAATAAAAGAGCAATAGATAGGGCATGCTTTTATTATTATAAATCGACAACTTTTTTCCTTCAAACAAATTTTGCTGGCGCCCATGCGCACCGCTTGGCAGCGCTGTTGGAGGTTGGCAAATGGCTGAGGCAAAACAGTGGGACGTGAAGCAATTAGATCGGATTGTCGAAAAAATGATCGACACCGTTCAACACAGCAAAGACGAAATTTTCCGCATCGGGGAGCAGTCGCGTCAAGAGCACGACCATTTGCTTCGCGAACTCGAGGAGGTGAAGCAGCTGACCGTGCAGGCGATCGAAGAAGCGGATCAGCTGGAAATGAAGGCGCGTCAGGCGCGCCGCCGCCTGTCGGAAGTGAGTCAAAACTTTTCCACCCACTCGGAGCAAGATATTCGCGAGGCGTATGAAGCGGCGCATGAGTTGCATATGAAGCTGACGATGGTGCGCGAGCGGGAGAAACAGCTGCGGCTGCGCCGCGACGAGCTCGAGCGGAGATTGGCGAGCCTTGCGCAAATTATCGAACGCGCCGATTATTTAGTTGGACAAATTACGGTCGTGCTCCACTACTTAAACAGCGATTTCCGCCAGGTCGGCGAGCTTATTGAAGGAGCGAAGCAAAAGCAGGAATTTGGGCTGAAAATCATCGAAGCCCAGGAAGAAGAGCGGCGGCGGCTGTCGCGGGAAATCCATGACGGCCCGGCGCAGCTGCTCGCTCACGTCCTTCTTCGGTCTGATTTGGTCGAAAAGGTGATCAAAGAGCGAGGGACAGAGGCGGCGATCGCCGAGATTCGTGATTTTCGCAAAATGGTGCGTTCGGCTTTGTCCGAAGTGCGCCGCATCATTTACGATTTGCGGCCGATGGCGCTTGATGATTTAGGATTGGTTCCGACGCTAAAAAAATACTTGCAAACGACCGAAGAATATAACAAGGGAGTCCACATTTCCTTTGTACATATCGGCGAAGAAATTCGGCTGCCGTCGCGGATGGAGGCGGCCGTGTTTCGGCTTGTCCAAGAATCGGTGCAAAACGCCTTGAAGCATGCCGAAGCGCGCCATATCGACGTCAAAATGGAAGTGACGTGCCACCATCTGCTTGTCAGTGTCAAAGACGATGGCAAAGGATTTGATCCATCGGTCAAAAAAGAAAATGCGTTCGGCTTGATTGGAATGCGGGAGCGGGTGGAGCTGCTCGGCGGCACGCTCGACATCCGCTCAAAGATTGGCAGCGGAACGACCGTGTTCATTCGCGTTCCGCTCGACCGTTCGACTGACAAAACGAACAAGGAGGAAAGGAAACGATGAAAACACGCATCGCGATTATCGACGATCACCAGCTGTTTCGCGAGGGCATCAAGCGCATTTTGGAATTTGAGGGCGATTTTGAAGTCGTGGCGGAAGGAAGCGACGGAAGCGAAGCGCTTTCAATCGTCGAAACATACCGACCCGATTTGGTGCTGATGGACATTAACATGCCGGACATCAACGGCGTTGAGGCGACGAAACAGCTGATTGAAGCTTACCCTGATACGAAAGTCGTCGTGCTGTCGATTCATGACGATGAAAACTATGTCATGCGCGCCTTGCAGACGGGAGCGACCGGGTATTTGTTGAAGGAGATGGACGCCGATACACTCATTGAGGCGGTGAGAATCGTCGCGGAAGGCGGTTCGTACTTGCATCCGAAAGTGACGCACAACTTGATTCGCGAATACCGCCGATTGACGACGGAAAAAGGCGGCGCAGTGGTTAAGCAGGAGGTGCGCCGCCCGCTTCATTTGCTGACGCGGCGCGAGTGCGAAGTGCTGCAGCTGTTGGCTGACGGCAAAAGCAACCGCGCCATCGGCGAGGCGCTTTACATTAGCGAAAAAACGGTGAAAAACCATGTCAGCAGCATCCTGCAAAAGTTAAACGTCAACGACCGGACGCAAGCCGTTGTGGTTGCGATCAAAAACGGCTGGGTGGAAGTGCGCTAATGGCAATGCCCCCTTCGTTTCCGCCTATTGTCAGCGGATTGGATGGGCGTCTGGCGGCTGGTGTTGAGGGGATCGAGGCAGCGATGCTTCGTTGTTGGTGTGTCCGTGGTGAGGACAAGCTGTTTTGTAGTTGGCGGCAAGCGGCTTTGTTTAGGTCCTTGCGGTGCGCTATCCTCCATTTGGATTCGTAGTGGTGGGCGGTTTGTCTTTTTGGTATAATGGAAGAAAATTTGAAATCAGGAAGGAATGGCGTTCGTGAAAACGGCAATTGTCACCGACAGCACGGCCTACTTGCCGAAAGAGGTGCGCGAGAGGTTGGGCATTCGCCTGATTCCGCTCAGCGTCATTTTCGGGAATGAGACGTACCGCGAAGAGATTGATATGACGGCCGATGAATTTTTTGCCAAAATCAAGCAGCATCCGACGTTGCCGACGACGTCCCAACCGTCGGTTGGTGAGTTTGTTGACTTGTTCACCGCCATTCGCGAGGAAGGATACGAGGCGGTCGTCAGCATCCACCTCTCAAGCGGCATCAGCGGCACGTACCAAGGGGCGGTCACGGCAGGGACGATGGTGGACGGATTGCGTGTTTACGCATACGACTCGGAAATCAGCTGCATGGCACAAGGGTTTTATGCGATCGAAGCGGCGGAAATGGCGCAGGCGGGGAGGTCTCCTGAGGATATCATCGCTCGCTTGGATGAAATGAAACAAACGCTGCGCGCCTACTTTATGGTCGATGACTTGGCCCATCTGCAGCGGGGCGGACGGCTGACCGGGGCGCAGGCGTTCATCGGCGGCCTCTTGCAAATCAAGCCGCTTCTTCGCTTTGAAAACAAAGTGATCGTGCCGTTTGAAAAAATCCGCACGCGCAAAAAAGCGATCCACCGCATCGAAGAGCTGTTCGCCGAAGATGCGGAAAAGGGTGTGCCGCTCAAAGCCGCCATCATCCACGCCAACCAGCCCGATGAAGCGCACCGCTGGCGCGATGAGCTGTCCGCCCGCTATCCGCACGTCGAATTTTCGATCAGCTATTTTGGCCCCGTCATCGCCACGCACGTCGGCGAAGGCGCGCTCGGGTTGACGTGGTATCAGCCTTAAGCCGAGGCCGCAAAGCGCCGTCTCGAGGCTCTACAGCCAAGCGCAAGGCGGAACGGTGCGCTCCGCCTTGCACGGCGGCGGATTCTCGTTTCCGCTGTATGGTCGATCAAGATGTTTCCGTCTTCCCGTTTGGCGTTCATGGGACGAAATGATCCGAATGAGTTTTGGGCCATGTTGATGCTATTCATAGTGGATGCTATTTCATATAATGTTTTTATCGATTTCCTCATCCAACTTCAATGCGCTTGCCATTCTCCTTCGGCGGTATTCTCCATAACTGCCCGCAGTTGACGAATTCATCTGTGACAAACATAAGAGCGAGAAAACCTATTCCCTTTAGGTGTGGGGAATGTCAAATTCGTCAGCTGCATCGTCTTCCTCTCCTCTCTCCACTTTATGAAACGGGCGGAGATGTGGGGCTGGCCAAACTTGTCGAACCGTTTTCCTTTCCTGAAAAATTTGTCGCTATTTCCCTGGGAATGTTGTCGAAACACGTTATTGATCGGCTCCATGACTCTCCTGTGAATCTTCGCTGGCGTCATGTTTCGCCGCATCCATTTCTTTCGAAGGCCGATATGTCGTGAAAAAGACGGTCAAACCATATCCTTATTCCATTTGGAAAGGCCTTTTCATCTCCACTTTCTTTTCTAGCGGAATGTTGCTGTTTTGCGCATGACGCCCATTTTTCACCATCTTTCTAACTTTTTACGAAAAAGAACGCCGTCGATCGCTCTTCCTGTACCTTTATGCGCTTCAAGCCTCTCAACTTGGGGAGAGAGGGTTTTTGCCGCGTCATCTGCTCTTCTTGCCTCTCAGCTGGGGAACGTGCTTTTCATACGTTCAAAAGGAGTGATGCTTCTTGTGCATCCAACAACCATCTTGTGTTCCACACCTCGTTTCATGGTTGAACGGCCAGCGCCTCCCACGCGAACAACTGCCGTTTTCTGATGAAGAAATCAAAGCCGCGGTGCAAGCCGGTTGGGTTCACGAACAGCCCGGCCTCATCAAAACATCAAGCGGCTGGCGCTGTGTGCGCTGCGGGAATGAAGACGCGCGTCTTTTTGCATCGTTTCCATGCGCCCGCTGCGGATCGGATTGCGCGTATTGCCGCAAGTGTCTTGTGATGGGGCGCATCAGCTCCTGCACTCACCTTGTGCACGTGACGATGCCGCTTCCGTCCGAGCGGCACGAGGCGCCGCTTGTTTGGGATGGGACGCTGTCCGCCGCTCAGGAGGATGCCGCTATGGCTGTCAAACAGGCCGTGCTCGATCGAAGCGAACTGCTCGTTTGGGCCGTATGCGGCGCAGGGAAAACCGAGATTTTGTTTCCCGCCATCGCCGCCGCGCTCGAGAAGGGCTGGCGCGTTGGCCTCGCCACGCCACGGACCGATGTCGTCCGCGAGCTTGCTCCCCGCTTTCGCCAAGCGTTCCCGCGCGTTCCGCTCGCTGTTTGGCACGGCGGAAGCGAAGAGCGCGGGCGGATCGCTTCCTTGGTCCTCTCAACCACCCACCAGTTGCTGCGGGCTTACCGCGTCTTTGACGTTATGATCGTGGATGAAGTCGATGCCTTTCCATATTCTGCTGAGCCGATGCTCCAATACGCCGTCAGTCAAGCGCGGAAAGAACAGTCGAGCCTCATTTATTTAACCGCCACCCCGTCCCGCGCTTGGCAGCTTGACATCACAAGAGGCAAACGGAAAGCTGTCGTCATCCCCGCCCGCTACCACGGCCGTCCGCTTCCCGTCCCCGTGTTCGAATGGTGCGGCAATTGGCGCAAACGGTTAGAGCGCGGCCGCTTGCCCGAAAACGTCCTTGCGTGGGTTCTCCATCGTTTGGCGCAGGGAAAACAAGCGTTTTTGTTCGTTCCCCATATCGATGAGCTTGAAGCTGTCACCCGCCTCTTGCAGCGCGTCGATCCCCGCATCGTCGGCGTTCATGCCGAAGCCCCAGACAGAGCCGAGCACGTTCAGGCATTTCGCGATGGGCGCGTGCCGCTGCTCGTCACAACGACGATCCTTGAACGGGGAGTGACGGTGCCGAACATCGATGTCGCCGTTCTCGGCGCCGAAGACCGCATCTTCACGGAAAGCGCTCTCGTGCAAATCGCCGGCCGCGTGGGCCGCCACGCCGCGTTTCCGGATGGCGATGTCCGCTTTTTCCATCACGGAAAAACGAATGAGATGGTGCGGGCGCGCCGCCACATTGTCCGCATGAATGAGACAGCAAAGAAAAGGGGGTTGCTGCATCGATGAACTGCCTCCTTTGCCATTCTCCGTACAACCCGATCGCGAGCTGGCGCCAGCTTCTTTTCCTCGAAGACCTTGACGTCCTTTGCCCACGCTGCCGCGGGTCGTTCAAACTCATTGACGGCCGCCTTTGCGAGATGTGCGGCCGCCCGCTCGAGGAAGCCAAGCCATCGCTGTGCGCCGACTGTCTCCGGTGGCAGGAAGATGAACAATGGGGGAGGGTGCTCGTGAAAAACCGATCTGTGTATATATACAACGACTGGATGAAAGACGTCGTCGCCTTATGGAAATTCCGCGGCGACTATGTCATCGTCGAGGCATTCCGCCGTCCGTTTTCCCAAGCGTTTCGCCGACATTTCGGCCGCGATTGGCACATCGTCCCAATCCCGCTGAGCCCCGAACGGCTGTATGAGCGCGGCTTCAACCAAGCGGAAGCGCTCGCCCGCCTGCTTCCGTTTCCGTGTTTCCCTTGGCTTTCTCGCAAGCATTCCGAAAAACAATCGAAAAAATCGCGCCGTGAGCGGCTCGAGACCGACAACCCGTTTTTTCTCTCCGGACATCCGCCGATTGACGGAAAACGAATCGTTCTCATCGATGACATTTACACGACGGGCATCACCGTCCGCCACGCGGCCCTTGTTTTGCTTGAAGCGGGGGCGGCAGAGGTGGGGGCGTTGACGCTAGTGAGGGCGTGAGTGGGCTAAACATTTGCCTGAGGGATGCCGATATAAACAGTGGTAACCGATCGAGCGGAGAGTGAACAGAGATGGAAGTTCGTAACATTTTTGTGAAGCAAGCGATGATCGCGCCTGACCAGCCAGTTGTGTTGCAAAAAGGTGAAACGTATGACGCGGTGGTCAAGGAGAAAAAAGGTGACGAAGCGGTCGTCCATCTCAAAGGAACGGATGTACGGGTTCGGACAGAAGGAGAGTGGCCACAGGAAGGGCGTGTGACGATCAAGGTCGTCGGTGAACAAGCGGGAGTCCCTGTGGCGCGAATCGTTCCCCGCCCGCCACAAGAGGCGAATGAACAAGCGGTTCGTTTTTCTGCCTCTGAACCGTTATCGACCGAGCTAAGGCAGGTCGACGCTTGGCTGCAAAAACACGGGCAGCCGCTCACGAAAGAGATCGTTTCCACCTTGCGAACGTTTTTCGCCGAAGCTCCAGGCACCGTAGAGCAAAAACTCGATACCGTCCGCGCGGTCATCAATAAGCATTTAGAACTGACGAACGTTCATCTTGCGGCCGTCCATGAGGCGCTGCATGGGAAGCCGCTCGGAGAGAGGCTCGTAGATATGGTAGAGGAGCTTAAGGTGAATGAACAAAAGAAAGTCCGCGTTTCCATGGAAGGAAAATTGGACGACAGTGCGTCAACTTCTATGTCCCTTGTTGGTTCTCCACAAGAATTCGTTCAACAATTGCTGCAACGATTAACAGCTCTTTTGTCCGAACCGCATCAAAAGGCAAACGGCACAGAGATGATGCAAGCGATCAATTTATTGCGCGACAAGGTTCTTCATGCCATCGAGCAACTGAAAAAAGAGCCGCATCTTGAACAAGTGCTTGACTTGATTCAAAAGGAGATTGGAGAAGGAGTTCAGATTCATCCTGCCTGGAGGCAGGCGTTCAACGAAGCATTGACAGAAGTGCGCCAGTTGATGGAAAACGGAAGAGAGCTTGCTGCCCGGAAATCGTTATTCGATATGTTGAGTGACATGGAACAAACCCTTTCTTCGGGATCATTGGACCATGTTCCGCTTAATGGAACATGGATGCAAGTGAGTGTGCCGATGCAAACGAAAGACTTTCTCGTGCAAACGGTCACAGCCAAAATGGCACAGGCGTCCCGTGACTTTCAGATTGTGAAGCGCAATGTGATGCGCCATTTGGAGACGGTGCTGCACTGGGCGGAACAAAGAGGACAAGCCGCCCGCTTGCAGGCAAAACAGTACTTGGAAAGCGCAATTAAGCAGTTGGACAACGTCATTTTAAAAAGTGATTTGATGCTGTTTACGGACATGGCGACGGAAAAGCAGCTGATGAAGGCGAGCTCCCAGCTGGCTGAAGCGAAAAAGCGGCTTCGTCAAGGGGATGAGCAAGGCGCTCGAAAATTGGTCAATGGGGTAAAAGAGACCCTTGCGAATATGGAACTGAAACTTTCCGAAGCAAAAGTGAAGCATTTTGTGGTTGGGTTGGGCGAACCGCAGGAAGATGCGTCCAAAGCATTTCTCCGGCACATAAACGAAGCGACGCAGCCGTTCGTTGACGGCCCATCAGCACGGCAACTGTTTGAAGCATTCCGACGGTTTGGTTTTACCCACGAGTATGAGGCGGCTGAATCGTTCGTGCAAAAAGGTGCGGACGAGGAAGGAACACTGCAAAATATGAAGGCGGCGCTCTTGCAGCTTGTGCAAAGCGAAAATGAACCCATCGCGCGCCAGTCGGTGCAAGCGCTGGCCAATTTGACTGGCCAACAGCTGTTGAACCGCTGGGACGCAGGAGTGGGCATGCAAAGCCTGTTCTTCTCCTTGCCGTTGCGATGGCAAAATGAAGTGCGGAACGTCAACGTCTATGTCAACGCCCGCCAAGATGGCGAGCGAATCGATTGGGAAAACTGTCAGCTGTATTTCTTGCTGGAGACGAAAAAACTGGGAGACCTCGGCATTTTGCTTCAAGCCAATGAGCGAAGCTTGTCCGTCACCCTTCGCAACGACCGCGATGACTTTGCCCAAAAAGCCGCGCCGTTCATCGATATGGCGAAAAAGCGATTGGAGGAGATCGGCTACCACGTCAAAATGGTCAACATCACAAAGCTGACGAATGAAACGAAGCGGCAGGAAGAAGAAAAACGGGTGCCATCCGTTCGCCTGTACGGACCGTTTACGGAAAGAGGGTACGATTTCACGATATGATGGCGCAATATTTCAATCAAAAAAAACGAAAGCAAATGACTGGTCCGACGGCGGCCGTCATCCGGTATGACGAATCGTCGGGCCAGTCGCCGACTGTCGTCGCCCAAGGAAGCGGACATGTGGCGCAGAAAATCATTGAACTGGCGAAACAGCATCACATCCCGATTCAAGAGGATCCATTGCTCGTGCAAAACTTGCTTCAGCTTGATCTTGGCGACCGCATCCCGCCGCAATTGTATGCGGTCATCGCTGAAATACTCATTTTAATTCAGGAATTTGAAAAAAATCACTAAACATGCCTGAAATAACGACCGATATAAAAATGGGGGTAATACATAGTGGATTTTTTTACAGAAGAATGGATTTACCAAAAAAACTCGCAACAGCTGACGGCATTGTTATATGAAGGATTGATGGAATGTTTGGAAGAGGCCATCACGGCCCTTGAACAAAAAGACTATTGGAAAGCGAACAAACAGCTGCAAAAAGGAAACGACATCCTTCGCCGCCTCGGCGTTGGATTGCGCTATGACGCGGGCATCATCGCCCATCAGTTGGATGCGCTCTACAACTATATGGCTGAGCGCCTCATCGAGGCGAATATGAAAAAAGACGTGAAGATTGTTCAGGAAGTGTGGCAATTAACGACTACGATCGCCACCGCGTGGAACGAGGCGCTGAAGAGCGGCGCCTCCCCCGCGCAAACGGTGCGAAAGCCCAAAACAGCAGAGTATGAGCAGTTCATCGCCTATGAGCAATCTTAAGCAAAGGAGTCGGTTTCGATGCGAATCAACCATAACATTCAGGCGCTCAACGCCTACCGCAATTTGGCGGCCAATCAATCGAGCATTTCGAAAAACTTGGAGCGCCTCTCCTCCGGCTTGCGCATTAACCGTGCGGCTGACGACGCGGCGGGGCTTGCCATTTCGGAAAAAATGCGCTCGCAAATTCGCGGCCTGCAGATGGCGGAACGGAACGCGCTCGATGCGATTTCGCTCATTCAAACGGCGGAAGGGGCGTTAAACGAAGTCCACAGCATCCTGCAACGGATGCGCGAGCTGGCTGTGCAGGCGGCGAATGGGACGAACCAAGATACGGATCGCGAAGCGCTTGACAGCGAGTTTCAGCAGTTGATTGAAGAAATTGACCGTATTGGGCAAGATACGCAATTTAACAAAATGAATATTCTTGCTACTGATCAAAATATCGATATCCAACTTGGAGCCAACAATGGGCAAACGTTGACATTATCTTGGAAACAGCAATTGAAAAACTCTCTTGGCGAGGATGCTACAGACATTAGCAATTTAAATATTAAAACGATTACTGATGCCCAGAATGCGATCACAACATTGGATAATGCCATCATCTCCGTATCCAAATCCCGTTCTAAGATGGGGGCTTACCAAAACCGCCTCGAGCATACCATTAACAACTTGACAACCGCGAACGAAAACTTGACCGCCGCCGAATCCCGCATCCGCGATACGGATATGGCGATGGAGATGGCCGAGTTTACGAAAAACAACATTTTGACGCAGGCGGCGCAGGCGATGCTCGCGCAGTCGAATCAGCTGCCGCAAGGGATTTTGCAGCTGTTGAAAAGTTAATTGAATCCGCGTTGGGCGGGGCATAAACGCCTCGCCCTTTTGCTATGATTGTGCGATAATGGGGGTAGCGAGAGGTGATGACGATGGAAGTGCAAAAAGTAACGCGCGCTGGGCTGGCGAACGTGAGCCGCAAGGATGACGTCCCGATGGAATCGGTGTCCTTCACCGAAGTCATGGCGAAAACGCGCCACAACGTCGTATGGGAGCGGATCAACGAACAAGTCCGGCAAATCGAGGAGCAAGGGAAAAAGCTTGCCGAGTCGCGGACGGTTGAGGATTTGCGCAAATATAAGCAGCTCGTCAAGTCGTTTTTGGACGATGCGGTGAAAAACGGCCTGCAGCTGGAAGAACAGCGCGGCTTCAGCCGCGGCGGGCGGGCGCGCATTTATAAGCTCGTGAAGGAAGTCGATCAAAAGCTCGTTGAACTGACGAATGAAGTGCTGCAAAAAGAACAGCGTGGACTCGAGATTTTGCGGCTTGTCGGCGAGATTCAAGGGCTGATCATTAATATTTACACATGACGGAATCGTTTAAGAGTACAAGATCGATTCCGCAATGTTGCGTTGGTCATCAATATTGACAGATTATCGATCTGCTTGCGGCTGTGGAATATGTTCAACGGCGCCGCATGCAGGGACGCGTCACTGACAGGAGGGGCGGTGTTGGCGACGAGTTGGTGACCACCAGGCGGGCGCCATTATTCAACCTAATAAGTTTTTATACGGCGGCTTCATAGGCAATGATCGGGAGGGATCCACGATGGCGGAACTATCCAATTGCTCGAAGTGCGGGCGGTTGTTTGTCAAATTATCGACGCGTGATGTATGCGAATCGTGCCACCAAGAGGAAGAGCGGCAGTTTGAGCGTGTCTACGCGTTTTTGCGCAAACGGGAAAACCGCACGGCGACGATGGCGCAAGTTGTTGAGGCGACAGGGGTGGAGGAGAAGCTGATCATCAAATGGATTCGCGCGGGGCGGCTGCAGCTCGTCCATTTTCCAAATCTCGGCTACCCTTGCGACTCGTGCGGAGCGATGATCCGTGAAGGGCGGCTGTGCGCCAAGTGCCTTGGCCAGCTGCAAGCCGACTTGCGACGGGCGGAGGGGGAAAAGGAAAAAGAAGCTCGTTCCCGCCGCGCCACTTATTACACCCAAGACTATCAAGAACGCTAAACATTTCCGTCAACGTTCCGATATAAACAATAGCCAAATGCAAACAAGCGCCGGTCAAGCGAGGTGAATGTGATGAAAATCCACCATATTGGACCGATGGGCGTCAACCCGTACCAGCGTCAGCTCGCCAAAACGGAGCGGCTGGCGACGGAGAAGGCGTCTAGAGATCAAGTGGAAATTTCGAAAGAAGCAAAAGAGCTGCAAGAAGCGGCGAGCTGGGAACAGGCGCGGCAGGCGAAATTGGATGAGCTGCGCCAACAAATTGAAAACGGCACATACCAAGTCGACCCGCGGGCGGTCGCCAAGCGGATGATCGAGTATTATCGAAACCATCGATAAAGGAAGCGGATCGTGATGACGTTTGCGGCACTCATCCATCTTTTGCGGGCGCATATCGAGCTGCATGAAAGCTTGCTGGCGCTTTCGCGGCGGAAAACGGAAGCGTTGAAAAAAAACGATATCGAGGCGCTGTCGGCTTTGCTTACGGATGAACAAAAGCATATTTTGGCCATCCGTCAACTCGAAGAACGGCGGCGGCGCTGGCTGAAAGAGGTGCTCGGCGATGAAACGGTGACAATCGCCCAATGCGAGGCGATGGCGAAAGGCAAGGAGCGCGAGGAATTGCGTGAATGCCGTGAGCGGCTGAAACAGGCGGTGAACGCGGTGGCGGAAGCGAATGAGTTGAACCGCCAGCTCATTGAGCAGTCGCTCCAGTTTGTCACCGCCATGATCGAGACGTTCACCCCAACGCCGTCCACTTACAGCCGCACGCAAGGGTACGCGCCATCGCCAGACCGCCCGCTGTTTGAATCGAAAGCGTAAGGGGGAGAACGATGCTCTCGACATTCCACGGATTAGAAGCCGCTCGGCGCGCCATGATGGCCCAGCAAGCGGCGTTGTATACGACAGGACATAACATCGCCAACGCCAATACGGAAGGGTATACACGGCAACGCGTCCAACTCAAGGCGACGCCGCCGTTCCCGACGCCCGGCCTCAACCGCCCGAACATCCCAGGGCAAATGGGGACAGGGGTGGAAGCGTCGTCGGTCGAACGGGTGCGCGAATATTTCCTCGACATCCAATACCGCGGCGAAAACAGCAAGCTCGGGTACTGGGAAGCGCGCGCGGATGCGGTGTCGAAGATGGAAGACATTATGAACGAGCCGTCCGACAGCGGGTTGGCGAAAACGATGGACCAGTTTTGGCAGGCGCTGCAAGATTTGAGCACCCACCCGGAGAACGAAGGGGCGCGCTCCGTCGTCCGTCAGCGCGGGCTGGCGGTCGTCGAGACGTTCCATTACTTGTCCAATTCCTTGGCGCAAATCCGCACGGACATCGGCACGCAAATCGGCACGACGGTGACGGAAATCAATTCCCTTCTCAACCAAATCAGCGCATTGAATGAACGGATCGCCGAAATTGAACCGAACGGCTATTTGCCGAACGACTTGTACGACGAGCGCGATCGGTTGGTCGACCAACTGTCGCAATATATGGAGATCGGTGTGGAAAAGCATCCAACTGGCGGAAACGCCTTGCCCATGGCGGAAGGAACGTACGACGTTTACGTCATGAACGGGAGTGCGAAAGTGTATCTCGTTCAAGGGCGCACGGCGTCTGCCGTATCGTTTCCCGACGGCAGCGATGTCGACGGCGACGGGGTGAAGGAAATGCCCCCCGCTTTAGGCGTCAATGCGCTCGATGTCAGCGGGACGACCGTTTCCTTTTCCTCTCTTCCGAACGGCAAATTGCGCGGGTTGATCGAAGGATACGGCTATCAAAGCGGAACCGACGCCAGCGGCCAGCCGATCGTCAAAGGGCTGTACCCAGATATGCTGTCGAACTTGGACAAACTCGCCTATACGTTCGGCACGGTGTTCAACGCCGTTCATCAACAAGGCTACGGGCTAAACGGGAGCACGAATCACCCGTTTTTTGATGGGATCAGTGCCGTAAGCGGCGCGGCGAAAACGATCAAGCTCGCCGCCGACATCGACGATTTGGCGAACATCGCGGCGTCCACAAAAAGCGGGGAAACAGGGAACGGCAACAACGCCATCAACCTCGCCAACGTCCGCAGCCTGCTTCTGTCCAATGCGACCGTTTCGCTGCAAGACAACATCGCCGTCAACTTGGCGTCCCTGAATTTGCCGCTTTCCTCAGGCACGGTTGAAACGAACTACCAAGGTTGGATCGGCCAGCTTGGCGTCGACGGTGAGCAGGCGAACCGGATGAAAACGAACAGCGAAACGCTGCGCCAGTCGGTGGAGGAAAAACGGCAGTCCGTCAGCTCCGTGTCGCTCGATGAAGAGATGATGAACATGATCAAATTCCAGCACGCCTACAACGCCGCGGCAAGGCAAATCACGGTGATTGACGAAATGCTCGATAAACTCATCAACGGCATGGGCGTCGTCGGAAGGTAGGTGAACGGTGATGCGCATTACGCAAAGCATGTTGGCGAACAATACGCTTAAGCAGATTGCCCGAAGCTACGCCAATTTGGACAAATACCAAACCCAGCTCTCGACAGGGAAAAAAATCACCCGCCCATCCGATGACCCTGTCGTCGCCATGAAAGGAATCGCCTATCGCTCGAATTTGGCGGAAGTCGAGCAGTTCAAACGCAACTTCTCGGAAGCGTACAACTGGGTGGAAAACTCCGATTCGGCGCTTGACAAGGCGACGCAGGCGCTGCAGCGCATCCGCGAGCTCACCGTGCAGGCGAGCAACGACACATACGAAGAAACGCAGCGCCAAGCGATCGCCAAAGAAGTGCGCCAGTTGACCGAACATTTGGTCACGATCGCCAATACGAAAGTCGGCGACAAATACATCTTCAACGGCGCGAAAACGACGGAGCCGCCTGTGACGGTGAACCCGGACGGCACGATTTCCGTGTCGGCAAACAGCCAACAGCTGAACATAGAGCTTGCCAAAGGCATTTACATTCCGGTCAACATTCCGCCGAGCACAGCGTTCGGGGCGGGCAGCGGATTGTTTTCGGATTTGCAAAACTTGGCCGCTGCCCTCGAAAATCCGAGCACGACCGGTAATGATGTAACGGGCTATTTAGACAAACTCGACAGCCACTTGACGAATTTGCTCGGCGTCCGCGCCGAACTCGGCGCGCGCATGAACCGGATCGAGCTGATGGAAGACCGCATCGACAGCCAGCAGGTGATCGCGGAAAAAATGTTGTCGGACAACGAAGACGTTGATCTGGAAAAAGTCATCACCGATTTGAAAACGCAAGAAAGCGTCCACCGCGCGGCGTTGGCCGTCGGCGCGCGCGTCATTCAGCCGACGTTGGTTGACTTTTTGCGTTAAACTAGCGTAATGCCCGCCGAAAGGAGCGATGGCCATGCGCATTCCGCAGCTTAAGATGGAAGCGACGTACGCCAAGCTGGCGATCTCAAGAGAACGGGCGCGGCTTGACATCACCCAGCCGCCCGCGGAGATGACGATCGAGCAACCGCCCGCTGACATGCGCATCGCCTCCATTCCCGCCCGTCTGACGATCGACCAGACCGAGGCGTGGGCGGCGGTGAACAACAAGCACGTATTTCGACTGATTCAAGACGCAGCCGCTGACGGACGGCAAGCGGTGCTCGACTTCATCGAGCGCGCCGCGGTTCAAGGGGATGAACTGATGCGCATCGAACATGAGGGGGATCCTCTCGTTGAACAGGCGGAGGCCAACAGCGAAGGCCCGCCGCTTGAGTTGGAGATCGCCCTCGTCCCGCCGCCGTTTAGCGTCAAGGTCGACTATGAACCGGGCAGACTCACGATCGACTGGAACACCTACACGCCGCGCATTAATGTGAAGGCGCATGCGCCGATCATCCGCTGCCAGCAAGGGGCGGTCAAGATCGATCTCGCCCAGCGCCCGTCGCTTCACATTGACGTCATCATTTGAGGAACATGAGGAGGAGCAAGCATTGAACATCGACACGAAATACCACGGAACAGTGGCGGTGAAGGAAGAAGACATCATCCGCTTCCCCCACGGCCTCCCTGGATTTGCGGACGAGAAGCGGTTCGTCCTTTTGCCGCTTGCCGACACGCCGTTTGTCATCTTGCAGTCGGTCAAGACTCCTGCGCTCGGGTTTATCTTGATTGAGCCGTTTTCGTACTTTCCGGCGTACGAATTTGAACTGGATGAAGCGATGGTCGAACAGCTTGACATCGAAAGCGAACGCGACGTCGCGGTGTACGTCATCTTGACGGTTGCTGACCCGTTCGACAACACGACGGCGAACTTGCAGGCGCCCGTGGTCATCAACGCCCGAAAACGAATCGGCAAGCAAGTGATCTTAACGAACACCGCGTACAAAACGAAACATCGCCTCTTCCCGGAAAAAGCGGCGACGTAAAGGAGGCGGCCCGATGCTTGTTCTAACACGCAAAATCAAAGAAGCGATCCAAATCGGCGATGACATCGAAATCACCGTCCTCGCCATCCAAGGCGACCAAGTGAAACTCGGCATCAACGCGCCAAAACAGATCGACATCCACCGCAAAGAAGTGTATCTTGCCATCCAAGCGGAAAACAACGCCGCCGCCGAAGCGTCCGAAGCCTCGCTCGCCGAACTGACCGCCAAGCTGAAACAATGGAAACAACCATAACGTCGAAGCGCCCAAGCGGCGCTTTTTTCGCCCCATCGACAAAAAATTTAAATTTCCCTATTAAACTTCCAAAAAACGCGCCGATATAAAAAGTGAGCGCGGCATATGGCGAAAGGCGGCCGACTTTCGCCCTAGCCCCGCCGTTCCACAAGGACGTGGAAAACATCATTTCAAGGAGGAAGAGAACATGAGAATCAACCACAACATCGCGGCGTTGAATACGTATCGGCAGTTGACGACCAATACGACCAACGCTTCGAAATCCATTGAAAAACTTTCGTCTGGCCTCCGCATCAACCGCGCGGGCGACGATGCAGCAGGTCTTGCGATCTCGGAAAAAATGCGCGGCCAAATTCGCGGGTTGGAGCAAGCGAGCCGCAATGCTCAAGACGGTATCTCGCTCATTCAAACGGCGGAAGGTGCGCTGAATGAAGTGCACTCCATCCTGCAGCGGATGCGCGAGCTGGCAACGCAGGCGGCCAACAGCACGAATACGCAAGCAGACCGCGAGCAGCTGCAAAAAGAGTTCAACCAATTGACGTCCGAAATCAACCGGATCGGTAATACGACGGAATTCAACACGCAAAAATTGTTGAACGGCAATGTGAGCGGCGCGAGCCCGATTAAACTGCAAATCGGGGCGAACACCAATCAGTCGTTTGAAATTAAAATTTTCGATATGCGCGCCCAAGCGCTTGGCTTGGCAGGGACAGCGTCTGGTGGGAGCGCCAACACTATCGGTGCAGCTACTGTGGCAAATGGTACATCGGTATCCTCCGTATTGTCCGGCGGCATCGCGAATGCAAAATTTGCTGGAGGAACGGCTAATAAGTTAACAGACGTTAGCAACGTCGGCACGGATGAATATGCTTTAGATATCATGTCTTTCAGCGGCGCAACGGCGGCGATTTCGAAAATCGACATCGCGATCAACACCGTTTCGACAGAGCGCGCCCGTCTCGGTTCTTATCAAAACCGCTTAGAGCATACGATCAACAACTTGGATACGTCGGCGGAAAACTTGACGGCGGCGGAATCGCGCATCCGCGACGTCGATATGGCGAAGGAAATGATGGAATTTACGAAACAAAACATTCTCACCCAAGCGGCCCAATCGATGTTGGCGCAAGCGAACCAACAACCGCAGAGCGTGCTTCAGCTGCTGCGATAATCGAAAAGAGCAATCAGGCCTCTTCTCGACCTCGGGGAGAGGCCGTTCTCTTTTATTTTGTTCGGAATAATTTTCCGAATCTCATTCGCTTCACACTGACAAAAATGATCCGATAATAATGATAGAAGGTGTCAGAGAGTAGTCGACAAATCTCGTGTAGGAGAGTGCAGGACATGCAACTCAACATTTTCGGACAGACGTTTGAATATCGCAATGATCGATCAGAGCTTGAAGCGATGTTCCAAAAAATCTTCTCCATGATTGACGAGGTGGATCGGCAATTGAGCCATCTCGTCATCGATGGCGTCGAAGTATATGACGATTTTGAAACCTATGTGGAGGAAAGAATCGATTCCATCCGTACGATTGACGTTGTAGCAGTGACGATCGAAGAATATATACGGGATGTTTTCCAGACAATGCATTTGTATTTGACACGTGCCCTGCCAGAGATTGAGCGTATCATCGATGAATTTTATCAAACCCCTTCCGAACATACATGGATCCGATTCGAGCAAATGCTGGAAGGAATCCAATGGATCGACCAAGCTCTTTATTGGCTGACTGAACACCCAAAACATTCGCTTGATCGTCAAGCGCTCGCTCGCATCCGGGAAACGTTGGCGGAACAATTGCGGCAATTGCTTCAAGCTGTAGAAGCAGGAGACACGATTTTGATCGCCGACTTGATCCAATATGAAGTCAAGCCGTTATGGAAAGACATTATGGAGCACGTAAAAGTCCATGTCGTGAACTAAACGCAGACAGCAAAGGCAGTGAACAGAATTGAGCATCTACAGAGGAAAAAAAATCTTGATTATTGGCGGTACGGGAACGATCGGGCAGCATCTCACCAAAACACTGTTGCAGCATGAACCGAACGTCATTCGCATTTTTAGCCGCGATGAGCATAAACAGTTTGAACTGGCGCAGCAATTTAAACATTCAAAGGTGCTTCGTTATTTAATTGGCGATGTCCGCGACGAAGCGCGTGTGCTGCGGGCGATGGAAGACATTGACTACGTCTTTCATCTTGCCGCAATGAAACATGTTCCAGCTTGTGAATACAATCCGTTTGAAGCGGTGAAAACGAACATTATTGGCACGCAAAATGTCATTCAAGCCGCTTTGAAAGCCGGAGTGAAAAAAGTGTTATTTACAAGCACAGATAAGGCCATTTCGCCAACGAACACGTACGGCGCCACAAAGCTGGCGGCGGAACGATTAATCGCCGCGACCGAATATCAAAAAGGGCCGAAGCAAACGATTTTCTCGGCGGTGCGGTTCGGCAATGTCATGGGTTCGCGCGGTTCGGTCATTCCGTTGTTTAAAAAGCAGATTTTAGAGGATCGGGAAGTGACCGTCACCCATATGGACATGCTTCGTTACATGATGACGCCGTCGCAGGCTATTTCTCTCATTCTAAAAGCGAACGAACTGGCCGTGGGCGGAGAAGTGTTCGTGCTGAAAATGCCGGTGGTGGCGCTAAAGGATTTAGTTGAGGTGATGATTGAGGAAGTCTCAAAAAAATACCACATTACCGAAACGATTAAAATCAAAGAAATTGGCTTGCGTCCAGGGGAAAAAATGTACGAAGAGCTGATGACAGAAGACGAAGCGCATACGGCGTGGGAGACGGAAGATATGTATGTGATTGGGCCTCCCTTTGGCTGGAAGCCGCATGCCTATCCGAAGGAATGGAACATCCGCCCGTGCCAAAACCCGTTTCAAGGCGAGATGATTGATAAAGAAACATTGCGCCGTTGGATTTTGGCAGAAGGCTTAATATAGGAGAAACGGTGAGTGATGGAGCAATGAGCATCATGTTGTTGACAGAGAATGAACAATTTTTGCAAAACCGCTACCCATCCATTTGGCAGCTATGGAAGCAAATTGAGCATGAATCGATTTGGAAACAATATGAAATCGTCCCGTCCCATGCTGGCCTGCCGACGATTCAAGTTCATGTGGATGGACGCCCTCTGTATTTGCACAGCAAATACAACCCGGAGCAAGAAGCGGAGCGTCTCGCCCAGCAGCTCAAGGACCAAGTGGAGCAATGCGACCATTTGTTCTTTTACGGTATCGGGATCGGCTATCATGTCGAAAAACTGTTATCCATGTTTCCTGATAAGTCGTTCACCATTTATGAACCGAATCCATGGATCTTTTTCCGCTTTCTGTCGTGCAAACGGGTGACCGAATGGCCGCTTCAGCGGCTTCGCTATCTTTATGTGGAAACGGACGAGGCTTCGCGCAGGCAGTTTTTTGCCGAGTTTGCCAACGCGCTTGAGACGAATGTGGGGCTTGTGGCGCTGCCGAGTTATGAGCGCATTTTCGTGGATCAATATCGACAATTTGTCCGACAGTTTCGAGATATTCTCCAGTCGAAGCGCATCAACTTGGCGACCGAATTTGCCTTTGGCAAGCGCTGGACGTTGAACAGCTTGATGAACTTGCCGACAACGTTGAGATCGTCGAGCATTTTCAGCCGAAAAGAACATTTTCGTTCCAAACCGGTTTTGCTTGTGGCGGCTGGGCCGTCGCTGCAAGAGGAATATGACAATCTTCGCTATATAAAGGAAAAAGGGCTGGCCTATATATTTGCCGTCGGATCAGCGAATCGAGCGTTAGTGGCGAACGGCATCCTTCCCGACGCTGTTTGCACATATGATCCACAAGCTCATAATTTCGCTGTGTTTTGGGACATGATTGATAAAGGAATTGACGTCCACGTGCCGATGATTTACGGGACGAGCGTCGGATACGAAACGATTCAAAAATACAAGGGGCCAAAGTTTTACGCCGTCACATCCCAAGACACGGTAACGCCGTACTATCTGGACAGCCTTGATCGCAGCGAAGTCATTGATGATGCGTTTTCGATCGCCATTATTACATTGCAAATCTTGGCGAAGCTGGAGGCGAATCCGGTCATTCTTGTCGGGCAAAATTTCGCCTTTCGCGACAATTACTATTATGCGAAAGAAATCAAACGGGGAGAAAAGCAGACCGCTGAAGTGCTCGAACATGAGCGGCGCGGCCTCATGCAAGTGAAGGACGTATACGGCCGCCTTGTCACGACGAATGAATCGCTCAACCAAATGCGGCTGTTGATGGAGCACTATATCCAGAAGTATGCTCAGATCGAAGTCATCAACACAACAAAAGGCGGTGCGGATATTGCTGGTGCCCCATTTCTTCCGCTGGAGGCCGTCATCCAAACCCGGTTGACGAAGAAAGTCGTGAATGAAAACTGGCATGCCGGCCAAGAAAGCAACCGGATGCAAGGGGTGGAAGACAAAATCGGGAACATGAAGCGTGCGATGACCGATTTCATCAAGAGATACCATGAGCTCGAAGCAATGTTTCACGAGTTGGAGCAGGCTGCTATTCGAAAAAAAGAAGACAAATTGCACAAATTATTCGCCCGCTTCGATGAACGGTTTCGCCGCTTGACCCAAAACGACTTTTTTGACGTATACGTTCGGCCTGTCGTTCGCGTTTATACGGAAATGCTGCAAAAAGAAGCGCACAACATCCGCAAAGAGCAAGACCCCGTTGTGAAGGCGGACAAAGTGGTTCGGGCGTTCCGCCACTATTTGCACCTATGCCAGCAAGTCTATAACGAAATGGCGCCGTTGGTGCAAACATATCTGCACCCCGCCCTGAAACAGAAGGACGATGGCTGGAAGAGACGCGAATGCACATCTAGTGAATTTCAATACATCGGCCAATGGCGAAAAAAGGAGATCAAAATTGAAAAACAATCGTCCGGGGAAGCGGATGTAATCAGTGCATATTACGAAACGAACGAACCGAATGCGGCGATTCAATTCAAGTTTAAAGGAACAGCGCTTCGGATGATTGGGGCGAGGCATGCGGAGTGTTCGGATGAGATTCAAATTGTGATTGATGGGTATAAAGAAAGGCTCTCAGCAAAAGATAAACGCTTTTCACCTCCATTTCCTCCAGCTTTTCGGGAAGTATTGTTTGAGAAAAGCGGTTTAAATGATGGTGTACATGAGGTTGAAATTGAATTGCAGAATGCGGGAAAACTGCTTTTTGAAGCTATTGAATTGCAAGCAGATGAAAGTGTGTTCTTGCATGTGAATGAAGAAGGACAAGGGGAGGTTGCTGGAATGAATAGGCCTATTGCTTATGTTGGAGACTTCACTGTGTTAACAAAATTAATAGAAGGTCCAAAGATTTATATAGATACTAGAGATATAAGCATTTCTCCACACCTAATTCTCGATGGTTATTGGGAACGTTGGGTGTCTAACGCATTTTTGAATAGCATCCAACCAGGTATGACAGTGTTGGACATTGGAGCCAATTGCGGATATTATACACTTTTGGCTGCTATGAAAGTTGGTTCTAAAGGTACTGTACATTCTTTCGAACCAAATCCTTTCCATCACAAGAATATTTTAAAGAGTTTGGCCATAAATGGTTTTAATAATACTTACCTTCATAAAGTGGCATTAAGTAATCAAATTGGGGAGATTGACCTTTACGTTCCTGTCCCTGAAAATATTCCGGGACAATTATATACAGGCTCAGCCAGTCTTTTTAAGTTGGAAGAGCTAAATGATTTTAAAATTGAAACAATAAGAGTGCCGACCGTGGAACTCAGTAGTTATTTACCCGGTTTATCAAATGTAGATGTTGTAAAGTTGGATATTGAGGGAGCAGAGCCACTCGTTATGGAAGGATTGTTCAGAATTATTGATAACTCAAATGATATGGAGATATTTATGGAATATGCTCCTAAAAGATGGGTTCTACAAGGACATGACCCTGAGCCGATTTTGAATCGATTTGTAGAGAAGGGATTCCATTTTTTTGTGATTAACCATGATGGTAATATTATTCCTGTTGAAGTGGAAACATTGGTTTCTTTAAAAGACCAAGACAGCTATTTAGATATTAAAATTGTTAGAAAAATTGTAGGATAATTTTCCTTAGGATGGTATAGTCAGGCCTATGTTTTGCCTATATCACATTTATGTGTTAAACGTTTTCTATATTGAAGAGGCAATTTGTAAATTTTGAGGGGTGATGAATTGTGGAATGTAGTTATCGCAATGTAGAGATGAAAAGTGCGTTACAACATCTTTGTAGACAATTGCAAAAAATTATACATTCAAGTTTCAATAATGTACCTTTCTCCGAATTAAAGGATTGTAAAAACATACTTATTGTTAGATCAGCTAGTATCGGAATTTTAAGGGAATTTATTTCAAAGTTAGATAATGTAAATGATAATACAAGAAAATATATTATCACCAGTTACGCAAATAAACATGAATTGGAAGAACTATACGGGGATAGTGTTGAAATTATAGAATATCGCCATAATGGAAATTATGATATTAGTAGGTTTGATGAAATTTTTAATTATTTAAGCGAGAAGTTCTTTGATAAAGTGGTTGTTCTATACAACAATCGCTTTGGAGCAGGGTATGAAAACGTGGAAGAAATTATAGAGAGAATATCGCCTGATGTGCACTATGTGTTTAATAGTTATATGGAATTATATAGAATCAATAACTTAGCATTAAAGAAGGAAAGTATCCAATTATATAGACAAATTTGTAATTGGTACTGGGAATATTCAATGGTAGAAAGGAAGTGATCTAATTGAAAATAGGGATAGATTTGAGAGTCTTAGATAGTCTTAATATTACCGGTTTGGGAAGATATGCTTTAAATTTGACTAAAGAGTTAATTAAATTTAAAGAAGAATATTATTTTATCGGTAATGTAGATAGAAGTGAGTTGGAATATACAAAGAACATGACGATCCCCATAGAATTGCCGTATGGGGATATAGAATTTGCAAATAAATTGTTATCTCTAATAGGCTATGTAGAAGATTTGGACATGATGTTCTCGCCTTTTTATCCACTCCCTGAAAGAAGGACTTTTAAGGGGATTGTCACTATACATGACCTTATACCACTTAGACTCCCCGAGATATTTCGGAATACAGGCATTTACAATTTTTATGATACATATATGCGTGAGTGCGCGGAGCATATTGACCATATAATAACGGTGTCAAATTCAACTAAACAAGACATTATGGAGCTTTATGGAATTGAAGAAGAGAAAATTTCAGTTATTTATTTAGCTGGTCACTCTAAATGTTTCAATAGAGAAGATGTTGGGTTAGCGCAACAAAAAGTATTTGAAAAGTATAGAATAAATAAAGGCTATATATTGTCTTTATGCACTTTGGAACCGAGAAAAAACTTAACTAGATTATTAAAGGCTTACGAAATTATTAGAACTAAACTAAAAGAAGAATTTCATTTGGTTTTTGTAGGTGGATTTGGGATGCGGTCTGAAGAGCTTATAAGGGAGATTGAGAAAAGTCCATTCAAGGATAATATTATCATGACAGGATATGTGCCAGATGAAGATTTGGGGGTTTTATACAGTAACGCTGAGGTGTTTGTATATCCTTCCTTATATGAGGGATTTGGACTGCCAGTGTTAGAAGCCATGGGATATGGTGTGCCAGTAGTAACTTCAAATGTATCATCTCTACCTGAGGTGGGGGGAGATGCAGCACTTTATTGTAATCCCTATGATGTTGAATCAATTGCGTATACAATAGAGAAAGTCTTATTATCTCCTACTTTACAACGACAATTGCGCGAAAAAAGTTTAGAGCGGTCAAAACTATTCTCGTGGGAAAAGACAGCCCTGCAAACCAGGGATGTATTTTTGAAGTGTTTAAATAAATCATAAAAGCTTAAAGAGGTTGTTGCAAAAATGGCTAATATTTCATAAAGGTATGTCAAAATCGATCTTCTTCCTTAAAGAAGGTTGATAAAAGTGATGATTTCCGGGATCTTCACCATAAAGTGTACTTGACAATGAAAGAGGATTATAGATGATGAAAACTCAAATGGAGTTCATCCCTTATTATTAATATTTTTGGTTAACATTTCCATAATGTTTACCTTTAAAAGTCAAGTACATCTTTTGGTGATGAACCCTTTTTAATTTTTGGGGTACAAACTTTAGCTATTATGCTCCGATAAGTATTAGGAAAAATAGGGGAGTTTTATGTATGAAGGTGCTAGAGATAACAACTATTCTTAAAAGTGGTTCAGGTTTAGTTACAACTCGTATTTCTGAAGGACTTAAGAAGCGTGGGCATGAGGTAGATGTTATTTCTGCAGGGAAAATTGAAGGTTTGTCTGATTGGGATGAATTAATTGATGAGTTACGAAAAAGTGGAATTGGTCATTTTCAGATGAATTTTTTTAAAAGAGAGCACGAGCTGTTTTGGCCGGAAACACAAAAGCTCGCCAGATTATTGAGTGAGAAACATTATGATATTATTCATGTTCATGCTGGTGTACCTGCTTTTGCAGCTCGTGTGGCTAGTAGGATGGCAGACATACATATCCCTATCGTAGCCACTTTCCATAGTTGGTCACCAACCAGACCAGAATGGATGAATATTGCAGATGCATGGGCATTTAACGAGTGCGACATAGTTTGCTATGTATCGCATGCCTACCGAAAGTATGGACAAAGCAAAGGGATTCATGTGCCAACAACTGTGATTTATCCGGGACTTTGGCTCAACCCTCAACCGTACATAAATAAAAAACAAGTCATTAGGAAAAAGATACGTGAAAAGTATGGGCTACCCCAAAATGCAAAAATTATTACACAGCTGGCGGAAGTGTGTGAACGAAAAGGTCAATTAGATTTAATTCGTGCCATGCAACAAATAGTTGATTATGATCACAATATTTATCTTGTTTTTGTTGGCAATATGATAGACTATCCTAACTATGTACGATTGCTTCAAGAAGAAATTCAAAAATTATCTCTCGAAGATAGGGTTATTCTCACTGGATGGGTAGAAGACCCGTATGAAATTGTTACAGCAGCAGATTTATTTGTTTTTCCATCGTATAATGAGGGACTTGGTCTAGCTATTTTGGAAGCAATGGTGTTAGAGATTCCGACTATTTTTTCGGAAATCGAAGGTACACTAGATATTAAAAGAATTATCGGCAGTGATGGTTTAGGAGGATTTGTTCCGGGGGATGTTAAGGCAATTGTAGATCGGATCAAACAAGTAATGGAAATGAATGAAAAAACAGTAGAAACAAAGGTGAAGAATGCAGCAAACAAAATTTTGGGAATATTTGATTTTGAACATACAGTGATTGAATATGAAAAAATGTTTAATCGTTTAGTCTCCAAACATCAAGTGGGTGATTGTTAATGAAGGTAATCCTTCTGTCTGGAGGTTCCGGAAAACGGCTTTGGCCGCTTTCGAATGATACGCGCGCAAAACAGTTTTTAAAAGTTTTAAAAACGGAAGATGGTCAGCTAGAATCAATGGTGCAGCGTGTTTGGCGCCAACTATCTTCCGTTGGTTTGTCTAAAGAATCCTTTATTGTAACTGGAAAAGCACAAATCGATATACTACAAAGTCAATTAGGATATGACGTGCCAATTATTATTGAACCAGAAGGGAGGGATACGTTTCCTGCAATTTCGTTAGCTTCTATTTATCTTTCAGGTGTTGTTGGACTAGGTGAGGAAGAGGTAGTTACTGTTTTGCCTGTTGACTCATATGTGGATGATAAGTTTTTTGAAAAAGTAAAAGAGCTGGAAAAGATCGTTAATCAATCAGATGCGCAATTAGCGCTTATTGGAATCAAACCGACATATCCATCGACCAAATATGGCTATATTGTGCCGCATGAAGGGGATGGGAATTATTTCTGGGTGAAAAGTTTTGTAGAGAAACCTTCCGAACATGAAGCGGTGAAGTTGATTGAGCGCAATGCATTGTGGAATGCTGGAATTTTTGCATTTCGTTTAGGGTTTTTGTTAGATCTATTAAAAACTAAAGGATATCCTACAGAACATGAAACATTTCTTAAACAATATTCTATGCTTAGAAAAATAAGCTTTGACTATGAAGTAGTGGAAAAAACAAAAAAGATTATAGCACTTTCGTATAATGGGGAATGGAAAGACCTTGGTACATGGAATACATTGACAGAAGAAATGGGTGATTTAGTTCTCGGAAAAGGAATTATTAGTTGTGATTGCGAAAATACACATTTAGTCAATGAATTGCATATTCCTGTTGTGGTGCTTGGTTTATCTAATGTTGTGGTTGCTGCAAGCCCGAATGGAATTTTAGTGACGGATAAAGCTGCTAGCCCACGGTTAAAGGATATAATTCATGATTTTAACTACCGTCCAATGTATGAAGAGCATTGCTGGGGTTGGTATCGTGTGCTTGATTATACAATGTTGGGAAATGGGCAGGAAGTATTGACGAAACGTGTTTCCTCCTAGCTGGAAAGAATTTAAGCTATCAAGTGCATTATAGGCGAAGTGAAATATGGACGATTATTTCAGGAGAGGGGGAGTTTGTTTTAAATGGCGAATTGCACAGAGTACGAGAAGGTGATGTTTTACAAATCTCTGCAAAAGCCGAGCATACAATAAAGGCGAATACGGATTTAGAGTTTATCGTTGTCCAAAGAGGAACGGAATTAAGAGAGGGGACATCACCCTTTTAGCATGTCATGGGAGATATACTAAGGCATGTGAAAAAAAACGAGAGTCAACACAGAGGAAATTTTTTGTAGTCAAAATTGAAAGGATTTGAAGTCAGTTGTGGATTATAGTGGATACATCTTCGACCTCGACGACACGCTGTATTGTGAACACGATTACGTCAGATCGGGATTTTGGACGGTGGCGAATGAGCTGGCGAAGCAGCGTCCAGACATAGGGATAGACGGCATTCATCAAATGCTGATCGATGAATGGCGGCGAAATGGGCGCGGGCGGGTGTTTGATGACGTATGCAAGCAGCTAGGGATTGACGCCGATATTGTCCGCCTCGTCCGTCTTTACCGCAGTCATCGGCCCGATATTTCGCTATATGATGATGCGAAGGAAGTCCTGGCTCATTTGAGACAGACAGGAAAAAAGCTCGGCATCATCACGGATGGGGATTCGACGATGCAATGGGCGAAAATCAAAGCGCTTGAACTCGAGCATGTCGTAGATGCCATCATCGTCACCGGCGATTTGGGAAGGGAACATTGGAAGCCGAGCGAGACACCCTATCGAAAGATGGTGGAGGATTTGGGATTGGATTTTCGCGATTGCGTATACATCGGCGATAACCCAAATAAAGACTTTATTGCCGCGAAAAGGCTTGGGATGGGCACGGTGCGGGTCATTCGAGATGTCGGCGATCATATGCGAACGAAGTTGGGGGACGAATACGAAGCGGACATGAAGATCGGCTCGTTGACGGAATTGATGAACTTGTTGTAAGCCGGCAAAGGAGTGTTGCTGGTTTTTCCCTCTATTCGGTGAAAGAGGTGGTTCGTATCAACGTCCTGGTGACAAGCATTTCGAAAAAAGTCCCATTGCTCAGTGCTGTCCGGCGGGCGATGCGAAAAGCAGGGATGACGGGGGCTCTCATTGGCGCTGATCGCAACGGGAATTGCATTGGACGCTATTTTATTGATGAATTTTGGGAGATGCCCTCGTTAGATGAGCTAGCCGTTGAAGAATTCATTTCGATTTGCCGCCAAAAGCGCATCCGCTTCATTATACCGACAAGAGATGGCGAGCTTCCGTTCTTTTCTGCCTATCGTCAAGTATTCGAAGAGAACGGTATATTTGTCATGGTGTCTGAACGGAGCGCGATTGAGATTTGTTTTGACAAGTTGCGGTTTTATGAACTGCTCTCTGCTCAAGGGTTTCCTGTCATCCCGACAGCGCTTTCGCTGGAAGAGCTGAACGATGGTGATTATGTTGTGAAGGAGCGTTACGGAGCGGGGGCGAGAAACATAGGGATTTGTTTAACGAAAGAGGAAGCAAATCGGCATGCCAAGAAGCTGGAGGCCCCTGTTTTTCAACCTTTTATCGCTGGGACAGAGATCAGCATCGATCTCTACATGACGCGGATGGGGCGAACGAAAGGAGCAGTAGCGCGAAAAAGGGATTACGTGGTCAATGGGGAGTCGCAAATCACTACAACGATCAGAAATGAAAAATTAGAGGGCATGTGTACCGCTGTCGCCTCCTATTTAGGGTTATACGGGCATGCAGTGATGCAGGTGATCATTGATCGTGAGGGGCAGTTTCATCTCATCGAGTGCAACCCCCGCTTTGGCGGGGCTTCGACGTTAAGCATCGAAGCGGGTTTGGACAGTTTTTATTGGTTCTTTCTTGAGGCGCAGGGGAGGAATTTGGACGATTATCCATTTCATCGTTCACCGAAAGAGAAGAGGCAAATTCGACATCCGGCCGATTTTGTGATTGATTGGTGAAGGAGGATCGACTTGAAAACGATCATCATCATTCAAGCGCGCATGGGATCGTCCCGGCTGCCGGGAAAAGTGCTCATGCCGCTGGGGGATACGGTTGTGTTGGACTATGTTGTTTCACGATGCCAACAAGTAGAAGAAATTGATGAAGTGATGGTTGCGACGTCCACTCTGATGCAAGATGATGCGATTGAAAATTGGTGCCAGAAACGCCGTGTATCTTGTTTCCGCGGCTCAGAGGGCGACGTGCTTGCCCGCTATTACGAGTGCGCTAAGCCTCATCAGCCCGATTATGTCATTCGCGTGACGGCGGATTGCCCTTTTGTTGATTTTGAACTAGCCAATCAAATTGTCGCGGCCATGAAGGCTGAGCCATCTGATATCGTCATGGTGGAAGGAGAGCTACCGCGCGGCCTAGTGGTTGAAATGGTGTCGTTTTCCGCGCTCGAATACATTTATCATCATGGGAAAGAGCCGCGTCATCGTGAGCATGTGACGTACTACGCCTATGAATTTCCGAGTGAATTCCGCCGCACCCATGTTCAAGCGCCGAAAGACATTTGTCAACCGCAGTTGCGCATCACGTTGGATACCGAAGAAGACTATCAATTGTGCGCGGCCGTTGCGAACCATTTCAAAGGGAATCGGCTCGTTCGTTCGAGCGAGGTCGTTCAGTTTTTACTGGCTCATCCCGATGTGGCCAAACTCAACGCCCACGTTCAGCAAAAACCGGTGGTGTAACATGTGTACTCGGGGAGGAGAAGCGATGGGTCATCAAAATAAAACGATTGTCCTTTATAATGGGCAAAGTCAGTATGGTGTGCTTCGATATTTTATTCAAGATCTCGCTGCAAGTTTTATTTTTGGAACGTGAATTTAAGGACGGAGAAGATCTTCTTTTGTACTCTTTTGCTCCATATCCTCACGCTAGGATACAGTCATTTTTGGACGATAAAGTAACGTTGCAGAAGATTGCTGAGAATGGAAGAAAGTCATGGAAAAGCATACTTGGCTGGCAAGAGCGGAAAAAATCGTTGAAACGGTTATGTATCACAAACATTTTATGGCTTGAATGGGCAGAGGCGAATAGGATCATGAATATTTTATTCCGTGTCGACTCATCGTTTGCGATCGGCACCGGCCATGTGATGCGCTGTTTGGCGTTGGCGGAGATGCTGAAAGAAGCTGGTTGTGCCGTTTATTTTGCGATGAGGGCAGGCCCAGGGGATTTGTGCGATGAGGTTGAACATAAAGGGTTTCCTGTGCTTCGCCTTGTGTACGAAGGACCTGTTGTACAAAAAATCGATGCGAAGCGGACGATTGAGGTGATTAGGCAGCAGCTTCCATCGCTCGATTGGTGCATTGTCGACCATTATGAGCTTGACCGCTGCTGGGAAGAAAACGTGAAAGCCTATGTCGGCCGTATGATGGTGATAGATGATTTAGCGAACCGTTCTCATGAATGCGATATTTTGCTGGATCAAAACTATTACCAGCATTCTCAACAGCGGTATCATGGACTTGTGCCGCCAGGCTGCCGTCTATTGTTAGGTCCTCAATATATGTTGTTGCGGCCGGAATTTTATGAAGCGAAAAAATTCTCCCATCTTCGCAACGGTCAAGTGAAGCGGATCCTTCTGTTTTTTGGCGGCAGCGATCCGACGAATGAAACGGAGAAAGCGCTGCATGCTTTCAAGGAGTTGGATGGTCTTGATGTGGAAGTTGACGTTGTGGTAGGGAAAGCCAATTCGAATCGTTTTCGCGTGGAACCATTCTGTCGTGAAATGGGCTTTCATTACCATTGCCAAATTGGTTACCTTGCTGAGTTGATGGCAAAGGCGGATTTTTCACTTGGGGCCGGCGGCGTGTCGATGTGGGAACGATGCTTTCTCGGCCTGCCCTCCGCGGTGACGATCGTTGCGGAAAACCAAAGGCGATCGACGGAAGACGCCGCCGCGTACGGAGCCGTTTGGAATATAGGTTGGCATGCAGATGTAAAATCGGCTGATTATGCCGATATCATAGATAGAGCGATGGCTTCACGGGAAGAGCTGAAGCACATGAGCCGCAAAGCGCTCGAATTGGTGGGGAGTACAAAAGCGTCTATCGTACATCCAGTCGTGGAGGCGCTATTGGAGGGATGATTCATTGATCAAAGACATTCAAATTGGCCACCGTCTTATTGGGCCGAATCATAAACCGTTTATTATTGCGGAAATGTCCGGTAACCATAATCAGTCGTTGGAGAGAGCGTTGGCCATCGTGGAAGCAGCAGCGCAAGCAGGCGTTGATGCGGTGAAATTGCAGACGTATACGGCGGATACGATGACGCTCGATATGGACGAAGGTGATTTTTTTATTGATGACCCCGAGAACCTTTGGCGGGGGAATT
Source organism: [Bacillus] caldolyticus (assembly GCF_003595605.1). Taxonomy (NCBI): domain Bacteria; kingdom Bacillati; phylum Bacillota; class Bacilli; order Caryophanales; family Anoxybacillaceae; genus Geobacillus; species [Bacillus] caldolyticus. The sequence goes on from NZ_CP025074.1 coordinate 2,394,684, forward strand.
CGCTTTATAAGCTCTATCAAGAAGCGTACACGCCTTGGGAATGGCATGAACCGATTTTTCGACGCTGTAACGAATTAGGGCTTATTGCGTTCAGCACTCCTTTTGATGAAACGGCCGTTGAGTTTTTAGAGGAACTGAATGTGCCTGCCTATAAAATCGCCTCGTTTGAAAATACGGATTTGCCTTTAATCCGCAAGGTTGCCGCAACAGGGAAACCATTAATTATTTCAACAGGGATGGCGACAGCGGCGGAGTTGGACGAAACGGTTAGAGCGGCGAGAGAATCGGGTTGCCGTGATCTCATTTTATTAAAATGCACAAGCACATATCCCGCGACGCCAGAGAACTCACATTTGGCGACGATTCCGCATATGAGAGAGCTGTTTCAATGTCAAGTCGGACTGTCCGACCATACGATGGGCATTGGGGTCAGTGTCGCCGCTGTTGCGTTCGGCGCCACTGTCATTGAAAAACATTTTACTCTTTCGCGCGCAGAAGGAGGAGTAGATGCAGCTTTTTCCATGGAACCGCATGAAATGGCTGCATTAGTGATCGAAACGGAACGGGCTTGGCAAAGCATCGGCCATGTTCAATATGGCCCTACGGACGCGGAGAAAGCATCATTGAAACATCGGCGGTCGTTATACATTGTGCAAGATATGAAGGCAGGCGAGACGTTGACGAAGGAAAACGTCCGCGCGATTCGTCCTGGCAATGGATTGCCACCGAAATATTTCGACCAGTTGCTTGGAAAAACCGTGAAACGCGACGTGAAAAAAGGAACGCCGGTGACATGGGATTTATTATGGTAAGGAGTGATCCGTATGAGAATATTGTTGACAGGCGGTGCGGGATTTATTGGGCGCGCCGTGGCGAAACGGCTACTTGACGATGGGCATGATGTCTGGATTGTGGATGACCTTTCGAATGGGCGGGAAGAAAATATTTCCGAGTTTCGCCATCATCCGAATTTGAAGCAATTCATCGTCGGGGATATCAAAGACGAACGTTTGCTTGCACAGCTTTTTCGTGAACATGAATATGATCTTTGCTACCACTTAGCGGCGTCGATTAATGTGCAAGATTCCATTGATGATCCAAGAACAACGTTTTACAACGATACGATTGGAACGTTTTATCTCCTTGAACAATGTCGGAAGCATCGAACCAAATTGGTTTTTATGAGCACATGCATGGTGTATGACCGTTGCTATCATGAAACAGGGATTGCCGAAACTCACCCGACCAAGCCGGCTTCGCCGTATGCTGGAGCGAAAATTGCGGCGGAAAATATGGTGTTGTCTTATTTCTATGCTTATCACCTGCCCGTTGTAGTTGTGCGTCCGTTTAATACATATGGTCCTTATCAAAAAACGAGCGGCGAAGGCGGGGTTGTCGCCATCTTTATTCGGAAAAAATTGATGGGGGAGACGTTGCAAATTTACGGCGATGGCACGCAAACACGCGATTTATTGTATGTGGACGATTGTGCGCGATTTGTTGTTCAGGCAGGCTATTCAGACAAGGTGAACGGGGAAATCGTGAACGCTGGATTAGGCCGGGACATTTCGATCAATGATTTGGCCAAGCTCATCGTGGGCGATGAAAAGCGGATTGAGCATGTTCCCCATATTCACCCACAGAGCGAGATTCAGAAGTTGTTATGCAATTATGAGAAAGCCAAACGGCTGTTAGGCTGGGAACCGAAAGTGTCTCTTGAAGAAGGGATTCAAAAGACGGAAGAATGGATCAAAACGAGCCGCCTGATGTAGTCGGGTGGCTTTTCTTCGTCGAGATGTCAAGGAGGAAATGAAGCATGAAGTTAGCCATCCATGGGGGGACTCCTGTGCGTGAATCTTTTTTATCTTACGGACAGCAATGGATTGATGAGGATGATATTGAAGCGGTGGTGGAGACATTAAGAAGCCCTTTTATTACACAAGGGCCGAAAATTCAGCAATTTGAAGAATCGATCGCCCGATACGCCGGCGCAAAATACGCAGTGGCATTTGCCAATGGAACAGCCGCTTTACATGGCGCTTGCTTTGCCGCTGGCATCTCTCGGGGAGATGAGGTGATTACGACCCCGATTACCTTCGCAGCCAGCGCCAACTGTGTTCTGTATGTTGGCGGAACACCTGTGTTTGTGGATATTGACGAAAAAACGTACAATATCGATCCAAGCCGGATTGAGAAGGCCATCACTTCGCGCACGAAGGCGATTATTGCCGTTGATTTTACAGGCCAGCCTGCCGATTTAGATCCAATTCGGGAAATCGCCAGAAAATATGGTCTCGTCTTCATCGAAGATGCAGCTCATTCTCTAGGTTCGTGTTATAAAGGAAAGAAAGTAGGCTCGTTGGCCGATATGACGATGTTCAGCTTTCATCCTGTCAAGCATATTACGACTGGTGAGGGAGGGATTATTGTCACTGACGATGAGGAGTATTATCATAAATTAAAACGCTTTCGTACGCATGGGATTATAACAGAAAATGTAAACAATGATGAAGGGCCTTGGTATTATGAGATGGTGGATCTCGGCTACAATTACCGAATGACGGATTTGCAAGCAGCGCTTGGGCTCAGCCAGTTGACAAAGCTTGATGCATTTGTGCAGAAACGGCGAGAAATTGCTGCGATCTATAATGAGGCGTTTTCTAACGTTCCTGGTGTACGCATTCCTTATCAACTTCCATATGTTGACTCTAGCTGGCATTTATATGTGCTTCAGTTGCAATTGGGGCATTTCCGTGTTGGGCGTAAAGAGATCTTTGAAGCGTTGCGGGCAGAAAATATCGGTGTGCACGTTCATTACATTCCAGTTTATTTTCACCCTTATTATCAACGATTAGGATACAAGAAAGGAATTTGCCCGGTGGCGGAAAAGTGGTATGAAGGGGCGTTAACGATTCCCATTTTTCCGAAAATGAGCGAATATGATATTCGAACGGTTATAGAAGGGGTAAACAAAGTGCTCTCCTTTTATCGAAAATAACGAGGTTTGCCGCCTGGTTTTTATGTGATGGAAGCAGCTTTCTGAGTTTTTATTGGTGATCGCGGCAGGAAATGGCGATGGGAATGGAGAAAGGAAAAATACGGTTTCATGATTTAGGTATCGTTAACAATTTGGACCTTAGGTATTAAGGGCAAGGTTACATCTTGTTTATTTCAAAACGTATGTTCATAATGAAAATAAAGACTGTGGCATGGAGGTTGTATCATGTCTGGCAAAGAAAAGGTCGTTCATTTTAAATACTTGTTTGCTGATGACTATAATCCTGTCTACGTCAATGGGGCGCACGGCGGAATTTCTCCGCAGGGGGAGATTGTTGTGAACTTTTATTTTGAACGCCGTCCCTTGCCTTACGAGGAAACATACGTGTTTGAAGGAACGGGACAACCAGCAAGAAAGACGGATGTACAGCCCCCTGACCATGAGGAAAATGTGATCCGCTATGTGTCAACTGGGGTTGTGATGAATTTGGAGACCGCGAAACTTTTTCACGAGTGGCTGGGTGAGCATATTATGATGTTGGAACAAATTCGGAACGAGGGGACACAGCGATGATTTTACCCGCAGAGAAGTCTTCATCTACTGGAATCGACGAGTATTTTCGTTTGCCGAAAACCCAAGCTGTCCGTGCCCGTTTCCCCGTTTCGGAACCATTGATTCGGGAAACAGTGGGAGAGGAACATGTTTGGTTGCCCCATGTTGAGGAAACAGCAACACCGATGAAAACGGTGATATGGCGAAATGAGCATTCTTTTGGACGGGTGACTCCCTTTATTTATGACCAAGTGCGAAAGGCAGAAAACATAGCCAAACTGCAAGCCATCAGAGAACTGGGGAACGATTGGAATGGAAATGGCGCGGATTCATTTTCCGATAAATTGATTGAGAAGGTCTTCAGTGTGATTCACACGATCATTAAGCAGCCGAAGCTGTTCCCCACAGCACGAGATAGCATTCAGCTTGAGTTTGAAAAAGAAAATGGAGATTACTTGGAGTTTGAACTTTTTGAAAACAAAATTGATGTTTTTGTGTCATATGCAGATGGACGTGAAATGGAAAAATCGATCCCATACGATGTGCGGGAGATAAATCGAATCATTGTTGACTTTTATGAAACCAGAGATCGGACGGGAAGAAAGGCTGTTTAGGGCTGTTTTTCCGAGCATTGTATGGGATGAGGAGCACAATCGTCCATCATCTGCTTTGTTCAAAGATAAGAGAGGGGTTTCTGTTGACCGAGACGGTGGACGCACGGAGGAAGAGGTCGTTTCTAGGTTTCAAGACCGTTTTGGTGTGGAAAAAGTAAAGGCTGTCGTCTATGTTGAAGCCGGTTTTTGTATGGATATCGGCGCTCATCTTGTTTATTGTCCGTCGCGACGAAATCCATATCATGCCGAAATTCATGATTCCCCTAGTAAAACGATGTTATCAACCGCTAAAGCGAGAAAGCTGGCATTGCATTGTGCAGTTGTTTATCGCGCATAGATCTACAAGACTGGTGAAAACAAAATTTTCCTTCCCCCGACAAAACCGTCCGTCTCAACGCACAAGAACCTCTAATAAAGCGTCGGAAAAAGAATCTTCGTTTAGCTCAAGAAACCGGATGTTTGGCGGGGGAGTGGCGATTTTCCAGGCGTATTCGATGTCGTCTTTGTCACGGAGAAGGCCCCTCTTCTTGAATGCCTCAGCCGGCAAGTTGGGAAAAGAAACGGTGATGTTCGGTGACAGCGCCTGTTGATCGACTAGCAGAAATTTCACGGTTTCGTTTTTTCCGATCATATCAATTCTCCCGTTTGCGCCGATTACTTCCTTCCCGACCGGTTCGATCATGACGATTTGGTCGGGAAAATGGAGCTGCCATTTTTCTGTCGTGTATTCCCCGAGAAGTTCTTCTTGTATTTTGATGTTTTCCCGCTTCACTGACAGCAACCCTTTTTCCTGCAATGGGGTAAGGAATGGTTCGATTTGCCTATAGAACGATTCGATTTCACGTAGCCATTGCTTTTTTAACTCCTCGCGATTGAGTTGCTTTCGCTCCCTTTCTTCTTTCTTCTGTTTCAAAAACTGCTCTAAATGCTCCAACCCCAATGTACTCATCTCCTTTGCTTTTCGATACCTTTATTATACATCAATTTTTCCAAGAAGGACTCTTTCGCCGTTACCCACCGCATTTCTCTCCTTTCCCCACTTCACACTTCCCATGTTTCATCCGATATAAATCATAGAAAGCGTCCAAAACAAAGGAGCGGATCCGGATGACGATTGAACGGTTGTCTTCTTCGTTTCCTTCGTATGAACCGATGCGAAGTGAACAGGCGAAGGGGGACGTCGAGCTTTCGGCGGCGCGGCTTCAAGAAGCTGAGGCGTCCGCTTCTTCCCTTTCACAGCCGCTTTCGGAAGAAAAATTGGAGAAAGTGGTCAACGGCTTGAATGAGCTCGTGCAGCCGAGCCATACGTCTGTTCGGTTTGAGCTGCATAAGGAGCTGAATGAGTACTACGTGCAAGTAATCGATGAAAAGACGCATGAGGTGATCCGCGAAATTCCGCCGAAAAAGCTGTTGGATATGTACGCGGCGATGATGGAGTTTGTCGGGCTTTTGGTGGATAAAAAAATTTAACGGTGGTGAGTCGAAATGGCGAATACGTTGCGCATCAGCGGCCTCGCGAGCGGGATGGACATTGACAAAATCGTGAGCGATTTGATGAAAGCGGAGCGGATGCCGCTTGATAAATTGAAGCAGAAAAAGCAGCTGCTCGAGTGGCAGCGTGATGATTACCGAGCGATGAACACGTTGCTTCAGGGGCTTGACGACTATTTGTTCAGCAACATTACGCTCCAAAGCAGCATGCTCAAAAAAACTGTCTCGAGTTCGAACGAATCGGTCGTCACAGCGACGGCGGGATCGAGTGCGGCGAACGTGGCGACGACGATGCAAGTAAACCAAGTGGCCACATCGGCCGTCTGGCTGTCGGATGCCGCCGTGAGAGTGGACAAGGCGAGTTTTTCCGTTGCCGCTGATGTGACGCTGACGATCAACGTGACAAACGGGGATGGGACGACGAAGCAGGCGTCGATCATGGTGAAACAAGGAACGACGTTAGACGGATTGATCGCCCAACTCAACAGCAACCTAGACCTTGGCGTCAGCGCGTTTTACGACGAGCAAACTAGGCGGGTTTCGATCATGAAAAAAGACACGGGAGCGCAAGCGAGTCTGGTGCTCGCCGATCAGGCGACGGCTGACTTTTTTGCGCAAAAGCTTGGGTTTACGAATACCGTAGCGGGGCAAGAGCTCACGGGGAAAACGGCAGGGAAAGACGCCGACATCACCATCAACGGCTTGCGAACGACCCGCTCGTCGAATACATTTACGATCAACGGTGTGACGTATACGGTGAAAGGGACGGGCACGGCGACGGTGTCGGTGGCGACGGATGCGGACGCGATGTTTAACGCCATTAAAGGGTTTGTTGACAAATACAACGAAACGATCGCCAAAATCAACGCCGAGCTGAAAGAAGAGCGCTACCGCGACTATCCGCCGCTTACCGACGAGCAAAAGGAAGCGATGACGGAAAAGCAAATTGAGCTGTGGGAAGAAAAGGCGCGGAGCGGGATGCTTCGCGGTGATTCGATTTTGTCCAGCGCCCTCAGTAAAATGCGGATGAATGTGTACACGAAAGTCGAAGGGGCGAACATCCCAAGCGGGTTCTCGCAGCTCGCGCAAATCGGGATTACGACGTCGTCGAATTATCTAGACGGCGGGAAGTTGATCATTGACGAAACGAAGCTGCGGGAGAAAATCAAGGAAAATCCGGATGCCGTCTATCAGTTGTTTAACCAAGACGGTGCGACCGATGCGGAGAAAGGCATCGCCCGCCGCCTGCGCGATACGATCAAGGAAACGATCGGGAAAATCGAGCAAAAGGCGGGGAAAACCGTTTGGACAAACCAACAGTTTGCGATCGGGCGCGATTTAATCCAGATCAATGACCAAATTGACCGGTTTCAAGATCGGCTGAAACAGATTGAAGACCGCTACTACCGCCAATTCACAGCGATGGAAGAGGCGATTCAGCGCGCCAACCAACAAAGCATGTATTTGATGAATGCCTTTGGCGGCATGCAAAGATAACGATCAGCGGCTGTGGCATGCAGGCGTCCGTTGGCGCTTGGCCATCATCGGAAAGCGATCCGCTTCCTGATGATGGAGGTTTTAGGCTGAGACAACTGAAAAGGCGCGACGCCTCTTGAAAGGGGCGGTTTGGCTGAAAAAAACGTTCTTGCTTCAATCTTGAAACGTGTGCAGCACTTGACGTGGAAGAGGAGTGATCGGGATGGCAACGAACAATCCGTATCAACACTACCAAGCGAACGCTGTGCAGACGGCGTCGCCTGGGGAGTTGACATTGATGCTGTATAACGGCTGCTTGAAGTTTATCAAGCTCGCGCGCCAGGCGATGGAGACGGGCGATATCGCGGCGCGTAATGAAAACTTGTTGAAGGCGCAAAAGATCATGTTGGAATTGATGGCGACGCTGAAAATGGAATATGACGTCGCGAAATCGATGATGACCATGTATGACTACATCTACCGCCGCCTGGTCGAGGCGAATGTGAAAAACGATGCGGCGATTTTGGACGAGGTGGAAGGGTATGTCGTCGAGTTTCGCGATACGTGGAAGCAAGTGATTCAGCTGAACCGGCAGCGCCAATACGCGGAAGGCGGGCAGGCGTAATGGGCGTTGTACACGATGTTTGGCGCGCAACGAAGGAGTTGCTTGAGGCGACGGCGCTGCCGTGGCCGTCCGAGGAGCGCGAAGAGCGGCTTGCGGCGGTCGATCGGCTGCTTCGGGAGCGTGAGGAGCTGCTTCGGAAGCTGCGGCCGCCATACAGCGAGGAAGAACAAGAGCTTGGCCGTGAGATTATCGTTTGGAATCAAGAGATTGAGGCACGGCTGCTTCGGGTGTGCGAAGAAATTCGCCGCGACTTGCGGATGACAGGGGCGAAGCGGCAGGCGAACGCCCGCTATGTTCACCCGTACGAGCAGCCGCTTTCGTTTGACGGGATGTTTTACGACAAACGGCGATAGGTGGGATTCAGGATGGCGGAATTGACAAGCGAGGCGCTGAATATCATCCGCCAATACGCGGCGCTGCTTGAGACGGTCGAAGAAGGGCTCGATTATGTGGAGGCGAGTTTTTCTGACCCGCGGCGGATGCATGCGGATGTGTTGCTGGCGGATCTTTTATTGGCGCTTGGGAAAATCGGTGAGACGAACGTTTATTTATGCCAGCTGTTCGCTGACGAGAGCGATTTGGTCGGCCATATCGAACGGTTTGCGGATGTGCTGGAAGCGGCAGCGGCGCTTGACGGGCAATTTTCCGATGCGGCGGCGAAAGAGCGCATTGTCTGTGGACGGTTGTCGCCGGCGTTTCAGGCGTGGAAGAGTGCGATGGAGAGCGGTCTGCGGCGGTATGTTGTGCAGTGAAGAACGAACGGCGGTGCTTTGCCAGCCGTGCAAGCGAAAGCGGGTGTCCTCTTGCTGGAATCGAGGGCACCCGCTTTTGTGCGGCAGGGCGAATGAAACCGGCATTCGTTCGCCTGTTTTTGCCGTGAGCGGCAAAAGAGTCAAACGGCCTTGACAATGGTGATGTTCATCTCTTTCCGCAAGTCAATCTCATACGGGCTTTTCAGCTCCTCGCCTGCTGGGTTTTTGATGACGCGGACGATGGGGCGGAGCGGGAAGCCCGGAAACACTTGCGAGACGACGCCGACGTGCCCGGTGTTGAGCAAGACGGTCGTGGCGACCGGGTAGATGGCGATGTGAGAGAGAAACAGCTTGATCAGATCATAGTCTAAAATGCCGCCGGCGGCGGATAGGTATTCGGCTGCCTCGTGCGGCGAGTATTGTCTTCGGTGGTAGCGCGCCGATGTCAAGGCGTCAAAAACGTCGGCGATGGCGACGATGCGGGCGTATTCGTGAATTTCATCGCCCGATAAGGCGCGCGGGTAGCCGCTGCCGTCGCACCGCTCATGGTGCTGCAAGGCGCAGTGGGCGGAAAAGAGCGAAATGTTGCGCTGGCGCCGCAACAGCTCGAAGCCGAGATACGTATGGCGGCGGACGATTTCCTTTTCCTCTTCCGTCAAGAATCCTTTTTTCCGCCAGAGCCCATCAGGAAGCTGCGTCATGCCGATGTCAAACAACAGCGCGCCGATGCCAAGGTCGAGCAGCTGCTGGGGGCGGTAGCCTTTGGCGATGCCGATGACACCCGCAATGGTGGCGACGTTGACTGAATGGTGGAAAAAGTATCCATTGGAAATGACCAAATCCGACAAGTTGATGAGCAAATCTTCTTGTTTTAGCAGATAATCCAAAATGTCTTTGAACACTTTTTCGTACTCTTTTCCTAAATCGAGGGAGGACACACGGCTGAGCAGTTTTTTTTGCTCAATCAAGGCCGTCATCGTCTCGTACACTTTTTTCACTGCCTGCTGGCGCACGGTCGGGCTGATGAGCGGGCGCGGGCGGATGTCATATGTTTGTTTGTCGTCAATATAAATGTATTGAACCCCTTTTTGTGCTAAAGAACGGATGTAGCCGCTTGTCAGCCGCACACCGCGCGACAAAAGGACGCTGCCGTTGGCGGCAAACAAGTCGACAGCGAGCACGTCACCGCTTTTCGCATGGGAAATATGGACCTTTCGCATCGTTCACACACTCCGTACCTTCCACATCATAAGAAAAAACACCTATGCCTATCTTACCATATTTTCCTATGTTTTTCACAAAATCTTCAAAAATATTTTTGATTGAAACATGGATTGGATGGGTAATAAAAAGTGTAGGGATTTACAGTTTTATAAGATAAGGAGTGGTCAGCGATGATGTATAACGTTCGCGGGGAAAACCTCGAAGTAACTCCAGCGTTGCGCGAGTACGTGGAGAAAAAAATCGGGAAACTGGAACGCTACTTTGATGGCACCGAAGACGTGCATGTGCACGTCAATTTAAAAGTATACAACGATGGACAAGGGAAAATCGAAGTGACCATTCCGATGCCGCATTTGTTGCTGCGCGCTGAAGAGCGCCATGAAGATATGTATGCGGCGATCGATTTAGTGACGGATAAACTGGAGCGGCAAATCCGCAAACATAAAACGAAAGTCAATCGGAAGCTGCGCGACCGCGAGAAAGAAGCAAAGCTGGCTGCCCCTGTCTCGATCGGCGCTTCCACGGCGGAGAATGAAGAGGAGTTTGAAATCGTGCGCACGAAACATTTCAGCTTGAAGCCGATGGACAGCGAAGAAGCGATTTTGCAAATGAATTTGTTGGGGCACAACTTCTTCATTTTCACCAACGCGGAAACAAACCGGACGAACATCGTCTACCGCCGCAAAGACGGAAAATACGGATTGATCGAGGCGAATTGAACAGCCTCCCTATGCGCATCCCCTGCTTTTTTTGGCAGGGGATGTTATAATATGCATGAGAAAAATCAAAATGGGGGAGAGCGATGGAGGAACTGTTGCGTCAAATCTTGTCCAAGTTGGACAACATGGAAAAAGGATTTTTGGCGTTCCAAGAAGAAACTCGCCAACGGTTTGAGCAGATGGATGGCCGTTTGACGGAGATGAACGGACGCCTCGTCGGCCTCGAACAGGAAATGGGCGCGGTGAAAGAGCGGTTAGACCGTGTGGAAACGCGGTTGAATGGTGTAGAGACCCGGTTGGACGGCGTGGAAACGCGGTTAGATGGCGTGGAGACCCGGTTGGATGGTGTGGAAACTGAATTGACGGAAGTGAAAGAGACGCTTCATCGGGTCGAAACGCCGCTTGTGGATGATGTGCAAATATTGCTTCGCAAAATTCATGAAAAAGTTGAGGAGAAAAGTTTTGAAATTTATGCGCTGAACCGGCGGCTTCACCATGCGGAAGCGGCGATTGAGCAGCTTCAGTCCAAGGCGTGATTCCCTCTTTTGGACATGCCCCTCTCTAAGCCTGTGCAACAGTTGTCACCTATCCCTGTAAATGATATGATGAATAAGTGAGTCCATGAAAAATAAGGAGCGTTTCCTATGCTTGGAGTCTTAAAAAAAGTATTTGACCCGAACAAGCGTCAGTTGGCAAGGCTCGAGAAAATTGCGGATCAAGTGGATGCGCTCGGTCCGGAGATGGCCCGACTGTCCGATGAACAGCTGCGGCAAAAAACCGAGGAATTCAAAGCCCGCTACCAACAAGGCGAATCGCTCGATGATTTGCTTGTTGAGGCGTTTGCCGTTGTGCGCGAAGGGGCGAAGCGCGTCCTTGGCTTGTACCCATATAAAGTGCAAATTATGGGCGGCGTCGTCTTGCATGAGGGCGACATCGCCGAGATGAAAACCGGGGAAGGGAAAACGTTGACGGCGACGATGCCCGTCTATTTGAACGCCTTGACGGGGCGCGGCGTGCATGTCGTGACGGTCAACGAATACTTGGCGACGCGCGATGCGACGGAAATGGGCAAACTGTATGAGTTTTTAGGCATGACCGTCGGCTTGAACTTAAGCGGCATGTCGCGCGAGGAGAAGCAGGCGGCGTACAACGCCGACATTACGTACGGGACGAACAACGAGTTTGGTTTTGACTATTTGCGCGACAACATGGTGCTCTATAAAGAGCACATTGTGCAGCGGCCGCTCTATTATGCGATCATCGACGAGGTCGACTCGATTTTGATCGATGAAGCGCGGACGCCGCTCATCATTTCCGGCACGGCGCAGAAGTCGACTAAGCTGTATGTGCAGGCGAATGCGTTTGTCCGCACGTTGCGCAAAGATGTCGATTACACATACGATGAAAAAACGAAAAGCGTCCAGCTGACGGAAGAAGGAATCAACAAAGCGGAGCGCGCGTTTGGCATCGACAACTTGTTCGATTTGAAACACGTCACGCTCAACCACCATATTCAGCTGGCGCTAAGGGCGCACGTGACGATGCAGCGCGATGTCGACTATGTCGTGCAAGACGGAAAAGTGATCATCGTCGACCCGTTCACCGGGCGCTTGATGCACGGCCGCCGCTACAGCGATGGGCTTCATCAAGCCATTGAGGCGAAAGAGGGGCTCGAGATTCAAAATGAGTCGATGACCTTAGCCACGATCACGTTCCAAAACTATTTCCGCATGTACGAAAAATTGGCGGGGATGACGGGGACGGCGAAGACGGAAGAGGAAGAGTTCCGCAACATTTACAACATGCGCGTCGTCGTCATTCCGACGAACCGCCCGGTCATCCGCGAAGACCGTCCGGATTTGATTTATCGGACGATGGAAGGGAAATTCCGCGCCGTGGTTGAGGACATCGCCGCCCGCCATGCGAAAGGGCAGCCCGTGCTTGTCGGCACGGTGGCGATCGAAACGTCCGAGATGTTGTCGGAGATGCTGAAAAAACGCGGCATCCCGCACAACGTCTTAAACGCGAAAAACCATGCGAAAGAGGCGGAAATCATCGCCCAAGCCGGGCAAAAAGGTGCGGTGACGATTGCGACGAACATGGCCGGGCGCGGGACGGACATTAAGCTTGGCGAAGGGGTCAAGGAGCTTGGCGGGCTTGCGGTCATCGGCACGGAGCGTCACGAAAGCCGGCGGATCGACAACCAGCTGCGCGGCCGTTCCGGGCGTCAAGGCGACCCTGGGGTGTCGCAGTTTTACTTGTCGCTTGAAGACGAATTGATGCGCCGTTTCGGCTCGGAAAGCTTAATGGCGATGATGGACCGCCTTGGAATGGACGACTCGCAGCCGATCCAAAGCAAAATGGTGACGAGAGCGGTCGAGTCGGCGCAAAAACGGGTCGAAGGCAACAACTTCGACGCCCGCAAACAGCTGCTTCAATATGACGATGTCCTGCGCGAGCAGCGGGAAATCATTTACCGCCAGCGCTATGAAGTGCTCGATTCCGACAACCTGCGCGGCATTATCGAAAAGATGATCCAATCGGTGATCGAGCGCGTCGTCAACGCTCATACGCCGAAAGAAGAGGTTCCGGAAGAATGGAATTTGAAAGGGCTCGTTGAGTATCTCAACGCCCATCTGCTTCCGGAAGGGGATGTAACGGAAGCTGACTTGCGCGGCAAAGAGCCCGAAGAGATGATCGAGCTCATTTGGGCGAAAGTGAAGGCGCGCTATGATGAGAAAGAAGCGCAAATCCCGCCTGAACAAATGCGCGAGTTTGAACGCGTCGTCGTCTTGCGCGCTGTCGATATGAAATGGATGCACCATATCGACGCGATGGAGCAGCTTCGCCAAGGCATCCATTTGCGCGCCTACGGGCAAGTCGACCCGCTGCGCGAATATCAGATGGAAGGCTACGCCATGTTTGAGGAGATGATTGCGGCGATTGAAGAGGAAGTCGCCACCTATATTATGAAGGCGGAAATTCACCATAACCTTGAGCGCCAAGAGGTGGCCAAAGGCGAAGCGGTTCACCCGAAAGAAGACGGCGAAGAACCGAAGAGAAAACCGGTCCGCAAGGCGGTGCGCGTCGGCCGCAACGACCCGTGCCCGTGCGGGAGCGGGAAAAAATATAAACATTGTTGCGGAAGAACGGTGTGACCGTTTATAAATATAAAAGGGAGGCTCTGCCTCCCTTTTGAATGGCAGACATTCATCGTTGGCATACTATATTGATGATGAGGTGAGGACAACATGATCGATTTGGTGGAAATCAAGCAAGAGCTTGAGAAAATGGCTAAGCGATTAGCGGAAATCAGGGGGTCTCTTTGACCTCGAAGCGAAGCAGGCGCGCATTCGCGAATTAGAAGAGCAAATGGCCGCGCCAAACTTTTGGGATGATCAAAAATCGGCGCAGGCGGTCATTTCCGAAGCGAATGCGCTCAAAGATCTCGTCGAGGAATTTTCCTCGCTTGAAGAACGGTTTGACAACTTGGAAGTGACGTACGAATTGCTCAAGGAAGAGCCGGATGACGAGCTCCAAGCTGAACTCGTCGAGGAAGCGAAAAAGCTGATGAAAGACTTCAGCGAGTTCGAGTTGCAGCTGCTGCTCAACGAGCCGTACGACCAAAACAACGCCATTTTGGAACTCCATCCCGGCGCAGGCGGCACCGAGTCGCAAGACTGGGCGTCGATGCTTTTGCGCATGTATACGCGCTGGGCGGAGAAAAAAGGGTTTAAAGTGGAGACGCTCGATTACCTGCCGGGCGAGGAAGCCGGGATTAAAAGCGTCACGCTGCTCATTAAAGGGCACAACGCCTACGGCTATTTAAAAGCGGAAAAAGGGGTGCATCGGCTGGTTCGCATCTCGCCGTTTGACGCCTCAGGCCGCCGCCATACGTCGTTCGTGTCGTGCGAGGTTGTGCCGGAATTGGATGATAACATTGAAATTGAGATCCGGCCGGAAGAGCTGAAAATCGACACGTACCGCTCAAGCGGCGCGGGCGGGCAGCACGTCAACACGACCGACTCGGCCGTGCGCATCACCCACTTGCCGACCGGGATCGTCGTCACGTGCCAATCGGAGCGGTCGCAAATCAAAAACCGCGAAAAAGCGATGAATATGTTGAAGGCGAAATTGTACCAAAAGAAACTCGAGGAGCAACAAGCCGAACTCGCTGAGCTGCGCGGCGAGCAAAAAGAAATCGGCTGGGGCAACCAAATTCGTTCGTACGTCTTCCATCCGTATTCGCTTGTCAAAGACCATCGGACGAACGTCGAGGTCGGCAATGTGCAAGCGGTGATGGATGGGGAAATTGATGTGTTTATTGACGCGTATTTGCGTGCGAAGTTGAAGTAAAGGGCGATCATCGGATCGTCCTTTTTCGTTTCAAAAATCATTTTTCTGGTTTTGACGCATCTGCACCCCCGTGGTATGCTGAAGGTAACGAAAGGCAAAAGGAGGGCGATGGCTTTGGCTGTGCGCAAACAATTGCTTTACGAACTGATTGACCGGTTGGATGAAACGGATCATCAAACAGCGTACGATTTTTTGATGTACTTGCTTGATCGGTCCAGAAAGGAACGAATGGTATGGGAGCGGATTGACGAAACAGATGAAGAAGAAGCGTTGACGGAAGAAGAGCGCCAGCAGCTGCAAAGCGATGAAGGATATATCACCGGGGGAGAAGCCAAGCGTGAATTCGGGCTACAAGTTGATTTACCGTAGGGCCGCAGTCAAATTCATCGCTAGGCAAGAAAAAGAGGTTCAAGAACGGTTGGCCTCTGGGTTGCAAGGTCTGCTTGCGATCCCACCGCAGGGGGATATTAAAAAGTTGAAGGGGCAGGATGGATTATATCGGCTGCGAATCGGAACATATCGTGTGTTGTTTCGCATCGATCATGATGAACGAATCATCTATATTGAGGCGATCGGCAACCGCGGGGATGTGTATTGAGGCTTGTATTTTTTGGCTAGGGCGATCATCGGATCGTCCTTTTTTCCTTTAGCATAGCAGACCATTATCGCGTTAATCGGCTGTCATTTACTTGCCAAAACGGGCATGCTATACTCACAGAGGAAGGTGGGGAAGCATGCGGAAGCGAAGAGAGAAGACCATGCCTCCGGCGGTGGAGGCGGCTTTGGAGTATGCGTATGTTCTGATCGGCGCGGCGATCGTCGCTGTGGCGTTTAACGTGTTTTTGCTGCCAAACCGGATCGCTTCAGGCGGAGTGAGCGGCATCAGCACGATTATGCACGCGTTGTTTGGCATTGAGCCTGCCTATGTTCAATGGGCGCTCAACATTCCGCTCTTTATCGCTGGCGTTGTGCTTTTGGGCCGGCAGTTTGGCGTGAAAACGTTTGTCGGGACGGTGTTCTTGCCGCTTGTCGTCTATTTGACGAAAGGGATGGAGCCGGCGACGACGAATCCGCTTCTTGGCGCGATCTTTGGCGGCATCGGCGTCGGGCTTGGCCTCGGCGTTGTTTTCCGCGGCCGGGCGTCGACCGGAGGAACCGATTTGGCAGCGCAAATCATCCATAAATATACCGGGCTGTCGCTTGGCATGTGCGTCATTTTGATCGATGGCTTGATCGTGTTGACCGCGGCGTTTGTGTTTGATATTGAACGGGCGCTCTATGCGTTGATCGCGTTGTATGTGACGAGCAAAACGATCGACCTCGTCCAAGTCGGTCTTGGGTATTCGAAAATCGCTCTTATTATTACGAATGAAGAAGAAAAAGTGCGCCGCGCCATTTTGCACGAAATCGACCGCGGAGTGACGCGCTTGCCCGCGTATGGCGGTTACACGGAACATGAGCGGCCTGTGTTGATGTGCGTCGTCGCGCAATCGGAGTTCACAAAATTGAAACAATTGGTCCGAACCATTGATCCGACAGCGTTTGTCATCGTTGCGAACGCCGCTGAGGTGCTCGGCGAAGGATTTCAACGTACGTAAAACGGAAGAAATCGGTTATAATAAATGAGAACGAAATTTTTGTTTTCAGGGGGAGTTCGCCATGAAATGGAAATTGGCTGCGATGTTCCTTGGCGTTTCGCTCGCGCTTGCCGCATGCGGCGGTGGCGGGGACAATGCCGGGGAGAAAAACGACGGCAGCAACGGCGGAGGGGATACTGCAGCGGCTGCCGAGCAAATTTTTAAACAAAACTGTGCGTCCTGTCATGGACAAGACCTGTCGGGCGGGGTCGGCCCGAACTTGCAAAAGGTTGGAAGCAAGTATTCGAAAGATCAGATTAAAGACATTATCGCCAACGGCCGCGGCGCGATGCCGGCAGGAATCATTAAAGGGGAAGACGCCGACAAAGTGGCGGAATGGCTGGCTGCGAAAAAATAATGGACGGATGTTTCTGACTCTTTGAAAGGAAAAGATCGTTTCATTCAAGGAAGGTGCACCGCCTTGTTCGCTTAAGAACGGGGCGGTGTTTGCTTTTTTGAATCTTTTGTCCTAGTTTCTCCATTGTTCCCCATTTGAAATATAAATGTAAAATTCGACAATAGAAAATCGTGTTACTCACATTTCGCACCCTCCCAACGAAAATCGGGAGGATTTTTTCGTTCCGATGTCGAATGAATCCTTGACACACAAGGAAAGTGAAGGAGTTTTTCTCTCATGAACGTTCAAGTCAAAAAGGTCTATCGTAATGATTATTTGAATATAATAAGTGCCCTATTCAAGAAACTGGGCCTGCCCCAATTGATTGACCATCTCGTTCCCGTTGATCCACAGTGCCAGACTCGAGTCAGCGATGCCGTTCAGGCCATCATCTACAATCTGTTTGACGGCCGGCAAGCCCTCGTTCACGTGGAACGATGGGCTCAGGAGATCGATCTAGAGAAACTCATCCGTCCCGGTCTCCATCCTTCCTGGTTGAACGACGATGCCTTGGCTCGTCATCTCGACCGCTTGTATGAGGCCGACATTCACAAGGTGATCAGCACTTGCTTGATTCACATTTATCGCAAAGAAGGCCTTTCCCTCCGAGCCTTTCACGCCGATACGACGGACAAGACGGTTTACGGCGCGTATGAATCGGCCTCATTAGAGGCTTTGCAGATCACACATGGCTATAACCGCCATCATCGTTGGCAAAAACAGATCGGCTTCGGACTGGTCGGCAACGAGGACGGCATCCCGTTTTACGGCGATGTGCACGACGGCAACCTGCCTGACAAAACGTGGAATCCGGAGGTGCTGTCCCGTGTCCACGAACAGCTCAAACAAGCCAAGATGGAAGACGAATGGATTTACGTGGCCGATTCCGCCGCGATGACAAAAGACACTCTGGCGCAAACCAAAGCGGCCAACGCCTTTTTGATCACCCGAGGCCCTTCGTCGCTTCGGATCGTGAAACGGGCATTAGCGGAGGCCGATTCGCCTCACATCCCGTGGAGCGAACCCTTTACCCTGGCGGAGAGAAACGGCGCCACGTACCGGGTATGGGAAACATCCTCCACCTATGAAGGCCACCCCGTTCGGCTGATCGTCGTCGAATCGAGTGCGCTCGACCAGCGAAAAGGAAAGACGCTCGAAAAAGAACGAACCAAAGAAGCGGAGCTTCTTCGCGAGGAACAAGCCCATTGGGAGCGCCACCCTTTCTCCTGCCGGGAAGATGCCGAACAAGCCTTGGCGTCCCTCAAGGCGTCCCTTCGCCCCCGGTTTCATCGGGTTGAGGCCGCGGTCGAAGAGATCGTACGCCCGAAAAAACGGCGCGGACGGCCGAAAAAAGGGGCGGAACCCGAGGTGGAGACGCTGTATTTCTTGCACCTTGACGTCGAATTCGACCAAGACGCGTGGGAACAGGCGAGACGGAAAGCGTCCCGGTTTGTCCTTGTCACGACCGTTCCGAAGGAATGGAAGGGCCAACCCATGGATGCCCAAGAGATCTTGAAGCTGTATAAAGGGCAGATCTCGGTGGAAATGAACTTCGCTTTTTTGAAAGATCCGTTTTTCACGGATGAGATTTACGTCAAAAAACCAGAACGGGTCGCAGTATTAGGCTATTTGTTTCTGTTGGCCTTGGCTATTTACCGCGTTTTTCAGCGCCGAGTGCGTCAGTTTATTACTCCAGAACACCCGTTGAAGGGTCCTGGAGGCCGCAAGCTGACCCGGCCGACGGGACAGGCGATTTTTCAGCTGTTTCAATATGTGAACGTCGTCCTGTTCAAGCTGCCGGATGGGCGCATCCAACGCTCACTGGATCGCTCCCTTACCCCTGATCAGCGAAGGATTCTGCAGGGGTTGGGGCTGGATGAGAGCATTTACGTGTAACGTCATACGGAACGACCAGCGATGGTAAAAAAAGGATTGCCATCGCTCGTTGTGTTGGTCAAAAAGTTATTCTGAAAAACTAAATAAAAAATCCTTTGTTTTGACCTTGTTAGGGTGCGAAATGTGAGGTGTTATAATAATCCTTGCGGAATTTTGCAAGATTCATTCGAAACAGCTCGAGAAATGGCAACAGGGAAGTCGAAAATAGGTGATGATGATGATTGAAATGCAAGATGTATACAAAACTTATCCAAACGGCGTTGTGGCGTTAAACGGCATCAACGTTCGCATCAAGCAAGGAGAATTCGTCTACGTCGTTGGGCCCAGCGGAGCTGGGAAGTCGACGTTTATTAAAATGATGTACCGCGAGGAAAAGCCGACGAGCGGGACCATTATGGTCAACGGCGTCAACCTTGCCAAGCTGAAAGACAGCAAAGTTCCTCTTTTGCGCCGCCATATCGGCGTTGTGTTCCAAGATTTCAAGTTGCTTCCGAAGCTCAACGTATACGAAAACGTGGCCTTTGCCTTGGAAGTCATTGAAGAATCGCCGAAAGTGATCCGCAAAAAAGTGATGGAAGTACTCGACCTAGTCGGCCTCAAACATAAAATCCGCTCTTATCCGAACGAATTGTCCGGTGGCGAACAACAGCGCGTCTCCATCGCCCGCTCAATCGTCAACTCCCCGAAGATCGTGATTGCCGACGAACCAACAGGAAACTTGGACCCGGAAACCTCATGGGGCATTGTGGAGCTGTTTGAAAAAATCAATGACCGGGGAACGACGATTGTGATGGCGACTCACAACAAAGAGATTGTCAACGCGACCCGGCGGCGCGTCATCGCCATCGAAAACGGGAAAATCGTCCGCGACGAGGCGAAGGGGGAATACGGCTATGACGCTTCATACGTTTAAGCGCCACGTCCGGGAAAGCATCAAAAGCCTTGGCCGCAACGGTTGGATGACGTTTGCGTCCGCGAGCGCCGTTACGGTGACGCTGTTGCTTGTCGGCGTCTTTTTTGTCGTCATGTTCAACATCAACCATTTTGCCCAGAAAGTCGAAAACGATGTCGAAATTCGCGTCCATATCGAGCTGACGGCCGACAACCAGCAAAAAAACGCTTTGCGCCGGCAAATTGAAGCCATTCCAAACGTCAAGGAAGTGCGCTATTCATCGAAGGACGAAGAGCTGAAGCGGCTGATCAAAAGCATGGGGGACGAAGGCTCGTCGTTCCGATTATTTGAACAGGACAACCCGTTGAGCGATGTATACGTCGTGAAAGCGGCCCGCCCGCAAGATACGGTGAAAATCGCCAAACAAATCGAAACATTGCCGTTCGTCCATAAAGTCAATTATGGCCAAGGGACGGTCGAGAGGCTGTTTGACGCACTGAAAGTGGCGCGCAACGTGGGGCTCGTGCTCATTCTCGGATTGTTGTTTACGGCAATGTTTCTCATCTCCAACACGATCAAAATTACGATTTTCGCCCGCCGTCGCGAAATCGAAATTATGCGGCTCGTGGGTGCGACGAACGGATTTATCCGCTGGCCGTTCTTTTTGGAAGGGTTATGGCTTGGAATGCTTGGCGCTCTCTTCCCGATCGCGGCGCTTTCGATCGTGTACTACAACGTGTATCAAGTGTATGAACAGCGGGTTTCCTTGCCGTTTTTTGAACTTCTTCCGTTTTCGCCGTTTATGTGGCAGTTGAGCGCACTGCTCTTGGCGATCGGCGCCGGCATCGGCATTTGGGGAAGCGTCATGTCGGTGCGCAAGTTTTTAAAAGTGTAAACAAAAGTCATAGGGAGAGGGGAAAGCGATGAAAAAGAAAAACATGATGGCGCTCGCGGTCGCCGCGGCGCTCGGCCTTGGCGTTCTGCCGCCGGCGGCGGACGCCGTCAGCACTCGTGATATCGAACAAAAGCGAGGCGAGATCGACGCGCTTCGTTCAAAACGGTCAGAGGTGCAGGAAAAAATCAGCGAGGCGCAAAAAAACATCGAAGCCCTTCAGTCGCAGCAAAAACAAGTCGCCAACGATATTGAAAAGCTGAACATTGCCATTGAGGAAACGAGCGGCAAAATCCGCAACGTCAGCGCAGATATTGACCAAACGGAGCAAGCCATTGACCAATTGAAACAAGAAATTGCCGAAATTCAAGAACGGATTGAAAAGCGAAATGAAATTTTAAAGGAGCGGCTTCGTTCCTTGCAGGAAAGCGGCGGGGCGATCAGCTACTTGCAAGTATTGCTTGGCGCGCAAAGCTTCAGCGACTTCATCGACCGGATGAGCGCCGTAACGACGATCATGGAAGCGGACCAACAAATCATCCGCGAACAGGAAGCCGATAAAGCGTTAAAAGAGAAAAAGGAAGCCGAATTGACGGAGAAGCGGAACAAGCTGCAAGCGGATTTGCAAGAATTGAAGCAGCTGCAGGCCGAACTGGCCGGCCAGCTCGAACAAAAAAATCGCCTGATGGCCGATTTGAAGCAAAAAGAGGAAGAAGAGCATGATCATAAGATGGCGCTTGAAGAAGAAAAAGAACTGATCGCCAAGCAAGAAGCGGCGGTGAAAGAGCAGCTTGCCGAACTCGAACGGCAAAAACGGGCCGAAGAAGAAGCGAAACAGAGAGGACGTACATATGCCTCGCCAAACGGTGGAGGAGCGTCATCAGGAGAAACGCCATCCGGCGGCAGCACGCCGCCTGTATCGAGCGGGGCGTTTACCCGTCCAGCCAACGGACCGATCACCTCGGGCTTTGGCTACCGGTTTGGCGGCACGGACTTCCATCCGGGGGTCGACATCGGCAAGCGAGCTCCCGTTGTGCCGGTTGTCGCTGCAGCGGACGGCATTGTGTTCCGCTCCTACTATTCTAGCAGCTACGGCAACGTCATTTTCATCAGCCATGTGATGAATGGGCAAACCTATACGACCGTGTACGCTCATTTAGAAGCGCGTCTTGTTGGCGAAGGGCAGCACGTCCGTAAAGGACAAATTATTGGCTACATGGGCAATACAGGGAATTCGACCGGTCCGCATCTTCATTTTGAACTGCATCGCGGCGGCTGGAACGAGGCGAAAACGAATGCGGTCAATCCGCTTGACTATATTCCTTTCTAATTTCGAACGGTAGGTGGCATTGCGCAACTTGTCTGTCTTTTGGCGGGACAAGTTGCGTATTTTTTTGATTGATTTGACATCATCGGCAGGCAAATTCTATGCCCATTCCGCTTTGATTCTGTTTCAATCCGTTTTTGGCGGTGATGGATGCGGGAGACCCTCTCCAACTCGTTGGGAATGAAAAAAGATTGTGGCCATCGGTTGCCTGTGATACGATAAATGTAAACATTTATTTATTTTTGGTTTACAAATGGTGGTGAAAGGGGGAAAGATCCGATTTACGGGATGAGGAGATAAAGGCGCAAGGACCGAAGCTCGGGGAAAACCAACCAACGCTCTGGGCTGATTTTGTACATGACGGCGCAAAGCGTATGGGTCATGATCGAGAAAAAAGCGGCCGCTTAATCTAGCTTCACATCCACACGCTGTCCGTTAAGGAAGGCGTTTCCCATCTTCTCTTGCATGGTGCTTGTTGCTTATCGATGAAGCAACAGCTTGACGGGCCGTTTG
The DNA here is from genome assembly GCF_003595605.1 of [Bacillus] caldolyticus. Lineage (NCBI taxonomy): Bacteria > Bacillati > Bacillota > Bacilli > Caryophanales > Anoxybacillaceae > Geobacillus > [Bacillus] caldolyticus. The sequence goes on from NZ_CP025074.1 coordinate 2,417,045, forward strand.
GATCAATGGCTGTGTTGGCAGAAAGTTAGGGGGGATCCCATGAATATTGTCTGCATTCCGGGATGGGGAATGAAAGCGGATATTTTTGCGCCGTTGCTCGATTCGTTATCACTAAGGGGAAATGCGACAGTCGTCGAATGGAAGGAAATTAAAACGGTTCATTGCTTTCGAAAGCGAGCGGAACAGGTGCTTCATGAGCGTGCGACGGTCATCGGCTGGTCGCTCGGTTCGCTTGTGGCGCTAGAGTTGGCCCATGCTTATCCCGAGCGGGTCTCTCGCCTTATTTTGATCGGCGGCACGAGCCGTTTTATTGCCGATGACGGTTATGAAGCTGGATGGCATCCACGGATCGTCAAGCGGATGAAAACAAAGCTGCAAGTACGGCCGGCTGACACGATAGCTGCTTTCCTTGCTTCATTATGGTCCAAGAGCGAAAAGGGGGATATTTCTGAGTTCTTTTACCGCGATCGGGTTGAGGAACTGCTGATCGGGCTTGATTATTTGATTGAGGCCGATGCGCGCCCGTTTTTGGCGGACATCTCCGCTCCAATGCTGATCGTTCACGGTGAGCAAGATGCGATTTGTCCACCTGCTGCTGCGCGCTATATCGTTGAACGCGCTCCCAGCGCTATTCAAAGCCATGATGCGCGAATACGAACAGCGCTTTTTGGCGCACGGGGAGATCACAGCTACTTACCATTGCCTATTGATCCGTATGACCCGCTGTTAAGGCGGGGATTTTTTTATGGTTTCGGGCGTTGCTTGGCCGATCCAAGGAAATGGTTTGGCCGCACCACATTCCCCCTTGACTCTGTACCTTAGTCTATCGTTTATAATGTTGAGCAAAGACGGGAACCCCCCCACCCCGTCATCGCAAGGAGGGAGAACGATGGAAATGGTCAAAAAATCGTTTTGGGCCGTGCTGGCACTGCTCAGCTGCCCGTGTCATCTGGCGGTTATTCTGCCGTTGTTGGCCGGAACATCGGTCGGTGCGTATTTGATCCGACACCAAAGCCTTGCCATCGGCCTTTTTACGGTTTTGTTTTTCTTTTCGCTGATGATGATGGTTGGAAAGCGAAAGCCAATGCGATCAGGTGAAACGGAAAGCTATGGCCGAGGGAAAACGGGAAACGGCCATGGGGCGTGCTGTGTCCCCTTCCGAACGAATCATGAGGACGAGTGATAGAGGAACTGAACAAAATAGGAAAGAGACATTTGTTGATAAGGAGTGTTTTTTACCATGAAAACATATCGAATGACCGTCCAAGGCATGACATGCACCGGCTGTGAACAACATGTCGCCAGAGCGCTGGAGGCGATTGGGGCTAAGCTGATGGATGTCAGCTTCCGGCGCGGTGAAGTGGTATTCGCGCTGCCTGAGGGCACGGACGTTGACATGGCGAGACAAGCGGTCAAAAACGCCCATTACGAGCCGGGGGAAGCCGAGGAGATCACCGCATCAGCCAGATCTGTTATCGATGGCGAGGGAGAGTATGATTACATGATCATCGGTTCCGGCGGGGCGGCGTTTTCCTCGGCGATCGAAGCGGTGAAATACGGGGCGAAAGTGGCGATGGTCGAGCGCGGAACGGTCGGGGGGACGTGCGTCAATATCGGATGCGTGCCATCGAAGACGCTGCTTCGGGCCGGAGAAATCTATGCGTTGGCGCGAAATCATCCGTTTCTCGGCCTGCATACATCCGCTGGTCCGGTTGATTTGGCGCCGTTAGTGAAGCAAAAAAATGAACTGGTCGAGCAGCTTCGCCAAGCGAAATATGCAGACTTGATCAGAGAGTATGGGTTCGATTTCATCCAAGGGGAGGCTCGGTTTATCGATCGCCAAACGATTGAAGTGAACGGCCAAACGCTGTCGGCGAAACGGTTTTTGATCGCGACAGGCGCTTCCCCGGCCGTGCCGGATATTCCGGGACTTCATGATGTCGACTACTTGACCAGCACGACCTTGCTTGAACTGAAAAAAGTGCCGAAGCGGCTCGCTGTCATCGGCGCCGGCTACATCGGGATGGAGTTGGGACAGCTGTTCCACCATCTCGGCTCGGAGGTGACGTTGATGCAGCGAAGCTCGCGCCTGCTGAAAGAGTATGACCCAGAAATTTCCGAAGCGATGACGCGGGCGCTCACAGAACAAGGCATCCGCGTCATCACCGGTGCTTCATTTGAACGGGTCGAACAAGACGGGAATACGAAAAAAGTGTATGTGAACGTGGACGGACGCACCCGGGTCATCGAAGCGGACGAATTGCTCGTGGCTGCCGGGAGAACGCCGAATACGGCGGCGTTGAACTTGCCGGCAGCCGGTGTGGAAGTCGGGGCGCGCGGGGAAATTTTGATCGACGAATACACACGGACGACGAACCCGTCGATTTATGCGGCAGGCGATGTCACGCTCGGCCCGCAGTTCGTCTATGTCGCGGCCTATCAGGGAGCCGTTGCCGCGGCCAATGCCGTCGGCGGGCTGAACAAGCGCTGGGATACGGCCGTCGTTCCGGCGGTGACGTTCACCCATCCGGCCATCGCCACCGTCGGTTTGACCGAACAGCGGGCGAAAGAAAACGGGTATGACGTGAAAACGTCCGTTCTGCCGCTTGAGGCGGTGCCGCGCGCCATCGTCAACCGGGAAACGACGGGGGTGTTTAAACTTGTCGCTGAGGCCCGTACGGGCAAGCTGCTAGGCGCCCACGTTGTTGCGGACAATGCCGGCGAGGTCATTTACGCCGCAGCGTTGGCGATTCAATTCGGATTAACGATCGACGACCTTCGCCACACGCTTGTCCCGTATTTAACGATGGCGGAGGGGCTGAAGCTGGCGGCGCTTACGTTTGACCAAGATGTTTCGAAGTTATCGTGCTGCGCGGGATGAGGCCTTCGAATTGGGCCGCCGCTTCGCGGACCGTTATCAAGGGGGGAACTCATTGCTGTTGCGGTTGCAACGAAGCTTAATGGGGAGCGGTCCGTTTGGCGGAACGCTTCCCTAAAAGGCTGGTGATTGAACAGAGCATGAAGCTTAACAGCAGCACTTCTCAAATTGAAAAACTTTGTAACATCGATTCCTCTTTTCGCACGATAACCAATCGATCAGGGGGAACAGTTGTTTTGTTTTTCGCCGGCCCAACTTTCATATTGACTTGACCCTGTACTATAGTACAAGGTTTATGCTTTTGGGTGAGGTGGTTATGTGAGTCAAAAGACGAAGGGAAACTTACATGAAGTTGTTAGCCTAGCGGAAAGAACAGATGGTTTCAGAAAGGTGCATATCAACGGTTCACATGGAAGAGAGGAATAGCGAGGGTGATGATATGGGAACGTATCGCATCGGTAAACTAGCGGAAAAATGCCATGTCAATAAAGAAACGATCCGATACTACGAACGGAAAGGGCTTATTCCAGAAACAGAGCGGACAGAAGGCGGATATCGTCTGTATACGGAGGAAACGGTCAGGCGAATTCAGTTTATTAAGCGGTTGCAAGGGCTCGGATTCACCTTGGCGGAAATTGATAAACTGCTTGGCGTTGTCGATCGGGATCGCGATCGATGCAAAGACATGTACCGCTTTGTTACGCAAAAGATCGAGGAGATTCAAGCCAGCATTCGCGATTTGAGGCGGATCGAAGCGATGCTCCAGCAGTTAAAGGAATGTTGCCCTCATGAAGACAATTTATATAACTGCCCGATTATTGATCTGCTGCTCGAAGAACGGCCGGACGAGGAAAGGAAATAAAAGAAAGTGGAGGCCGGAAGCCCCGACAAAAATACGGCTGCCCTCATTAGCCGGTTTCCCGGCCTTTCGGGCAGCTGCTTGTCTGCTCAGGACGCGATTATTCGCTGCTGTTGCCATCATCGCCGCCTACATTGCCGCCATCGTAGTCATCATCGTCCTGGTCGTGATTTTGATCATGACCTTGGTCATCGTCATCTTGATCATCGCCGGGTTGCCCAGCATTTTCTCCTTTGTCCTCGTCTTGCTTGACGGAAAGTTTCCGCGTCCGGCCGCTTCCATATTTCCACTCGAGTTCAAGGCGGAACGGGGTATCAATGGAAAAGAGAGTTTTGATTTTGGCGATGATTTCATCATTTGACAGCGACGGTGATGCTTGCAAGTCGTTAATGAGCGACTGGACGTCATTTGTTGTCACTTCACCCGTCTGGTCTTTAATGTGCAAATGGGAATGGCGGTCAGACCAATGATAGTCGATTTTAATCGTTCCAAAGTTGACAGGCAAAACGGTTTTTTATATAATAATCTCGAATTCGAGATTTTAGAACCAATCAAATTGATGTAGAACTTCATGCTGGCTAGCCCTCCAAGGAGGCCGGTGAAAAACGTCCATTTCCCCTAATGATGATTCTTGAGTGGAGGGAAGAGCAACATTTATATATAAGGCTCCTCCGTTTGAGAAGCGACATGATTGAACCGCATTTCCTGTTGAATCACCAGCATTCTAGATTTTTCATGATCCGCATCGTATATATCACATGACTATGATCGCTATGGCGATCGCCGTATCAAAGCAGCATGCTCTTGGTGCTCTATTTCGATAAATGAAGGAGAGGAACAAGATGATCCGCATCGACCGGGCGTCGTCCCGATATCATGCCGATTACGGCTGGCTGAAAACATACCATAGCTTCTCATTTGGCGAGTATTATGATCCGAACAACATCCAGTTTGGCCCGCTAAGGGTGTTAAACGACGATTTCGTTGCGCCGCTCTCCGGTTTTGGCGCTCACCCGCACCGGGAGATGGAAATTGTGTCGATCGTGCTTAAAGGCTATTTGCAACATGAAGACAGCACCGGACATAAGGCGGTGACAACGTTCGGCGGCGTGCAGCGGATGTCGGCCGGCACCGGCATCGTCCATTCGGAAGTGAACCCGTCGGCGACGGAAGAGGTGAACTTTTTGCAACTTTGGTTTTTGCCGGAACAATACGGATTGCCGCCGTCGTACGAGCGGACCGAGTTTCCGGTCGACAAGATGAAAAACGCCTTGCTGCCGATTGTCACGAAACACCCGTCTTCCCCGGGGATTGCTCACATTCATCAAGATTTGACGATTTATCTTTCCGATTTGGAAGCCGGGCATGAGGTGACGTTTACCCAGCCGGAAGGGCGGAACATCTTTGTCTTTGTCATTGAGGGGGATCTGACGTTAAACGGCGAGGACCATCTCGAGCGGCGCGATGCGGCCCGCATCACGGAAACGCCGGTTCTTCGCCTCGCAACGAACGAAGGATCGCGGTTGATGCTCATCGACTTGCCAAAAGAGGGGTGAAAGCGTTTCGTTTTTGTGCGGCTCATTGGTTTGGCTTCCATTCTAGAAGGCCGGTGAAAAACGGCTGTCACGAGCAAATCAGCGGCATTTCGCCAAAAAAGAAGGCTGATTTCGCAAGGTTTTTCTAATTGAGAAATAGCTGGAACTAGCAGCATTTTGTACTATATAGATGCAATTTAAAGCTTTAACATTTTTCGTCTTTGCCGGTCATTGCATCCGACTGTCGAGTGACCGAACAACGCCGCTTCCAGACCCATGAATGGGTCTGGAAGCGAGTCGTTGTTCGGTCTTCCGTCACGCTAAGGCGTGACGGAGGCAAGCCACACGCTTGCCTTCGACAGTCGAAAATGGGCAAACCACTTTTCTGTCAAGGATATGTTAAACTTCTTTGTTGCATCTATATAAATCACCAGCCTCCTAGAAGGCCGGTGAATTAATGGGGCATAGACTTCCCACATGTCGAATTTTGGAGGCCATTCTCCCCGCCGTTTGGCGCCAAAGGATGGGAAGACGAGCAGGACTTCCTGCTCCCAATTCCGGTTTTGCGCACGCCAAAGAGCCGGTCCCCCCTCGTTTTTTTCGAAACCGGCACAATCGCTTCAGATTTTGCACGACGGCGGTCAACAGCGCCTGTTCTTCCATGGCGTAAAGGCCCCGGCTTCGGGCCCGGTCCAGCCCGTGACATTCCTTCCCTTCGGCGAACACATGCTCACAACGCGTGCGAAGGGCTTGAATGGATCGATAGCCGCCCTGTTGCTGAATGAGCCTCGCTTGATTGCGAATCTGAACGTCTCGGACTTTCGCCTGGCGCTTTGCTTCCTGAGCGGGATCCTTCGCCCGGCGCTTCCAGGTTGGAATCTCCTCCATCTCCTTGCGGCGCAACGGCACGAGCGGTGTGATGCCTTGAACGAAGAGCGCTTCCAGATACTCGGTGGTGCCATACGCTTTGTCCGCAGACAAGGTCCGAATCGTAATCGACGGGTGGCGAAACTGAATCGAAGCCAGCTGCTCCAAACTCGTCTCCCGTTCCGCCGTTCCAGTGGCGAGGCTGGCCCGTCTGGATAAAATCACGCGCGACTGGACATCGATGACGTCGTGCACCAGATACCGAGGATACGCTTCCTGCCCTTTGCCTTTCTTGTACAACCGGGCATCCGGATCCGTCACGCTTCGATGGGTCCGGTTGGAAAACGTGGCTCCACGGAAGTTTCCCCGTTCTTCGGCATGGACGCGTTCCCCTGATTTTGGAGACGGAGAGGGTGGGTCGTCATCCGGATCCCGGGCCTCGGTCTGTTCATCTTCCCGGGCAGTGCGGGCCAGATAGTCTTCCAACGTCTCCACCGGAGCGAGCTTGACCTCCCGCAAGCTGTGGATCGAGGCATTCGCCCGCACTTGGGTGCCGTCAGCCGCCGCATGGACATCCGGCGAGACCAACCCCGCCGCGATGCATTGATCCACCACATAGGTCATCAGCCGGTCAAAGATTTCATGTTGGCGCCAGCGTTTCCGTGTTTTGACGAGCGTCGTTCGATCCGGCAGTGTGGGGTGATGAGGATCCGGATGGAGCACGGATTCAAAGTCGAGACCGCAAAACCACAAGTATCCGGCATGCATGGGGAGGATCTCATACAACTCCCGCTCAGAGTGGTCGAACAAATACGAGAGCAGCATTAGGCGAAGCAGCCGTTCCGGATCCGCCGCCGGGCGACCCGTTTTTTCCGTGTACAGGGGAGCCACCCAATCGTGAATGACGGAAAAGTCAACCGCTTCGTTGATTTGGCGCAAGATATGATGTGGAGGAACCAGTTCTTCCATGTCGATGACTTGAAACAGACGAGGCTGAGTCGAAGGGTTTTTGGGGGCTTTCATGATCCGCTCACGCTCCATTCCAACGATTTTTCTTCCTTTTTCGACACAAGCCACCTAAATCCCTGCCTCAGGGTGTACTTTTTCACCGGCCTTCTAGATCGTGCCAAGAAGACGAATCAAGAAGAGGCATCGTTCGCCGCCAAGGGCGAGGGGTGCCTCTTTTTTTCGCTCTGTATGAGTTGAGAAATCAACAAGGAGCGTGTAAACTAGTAAAGGATGGGCAACGCACTAGCATACTCGGTACAAGCCCAACATATGATGAAGATAAAGGCATGGCACGGCGTGAGGCGGTGCTTTTCCTTTTCGTGTTTTGCAAAAGCCGTCAGCGTTGAGGCGGAAGGGATGTTCATTTGCTTCACTGACGGAGGAGCGAGGAGAAAGCCCCCTTCCCGCACCGCAGCAAGCGGTGGGGAAGGTCAAGCATAGGGTGAGGAGGAAGCAACGTGAAAAAATCGACGACGGCCGCATTGATGGCCATATCGATGCTCATTGGGGCGGGAGGGACGTACGCTGGCCTTCAGTTGGCGGACCGCCCGATGGAAGGCTCGCTTTCGACGATTGTTTCGAATGAGCCGTCCAAGTCGACGAACGACAGCGAAGAGATGAAAAAAATCCGGCAAGCTTATGAGCTCATTAAGAATCGGTACGTGGAGAAAGTGGATGAAGAAAAACTGACGGAAGGCGCCATTCAAGGTATGATCAACACGCTCCATGACCCGTATTCCGTCTACATGGATGCGGAAACGACGGAGCAGTTCAACGAGTCGCTCGACTCGTCGTTTGAGGGGATCGGCGCCGAAGTGAGCATGATCGACGGCAAGGTGACGATCGTTGCTCCGATCAAAAACTCGCCGGCGGAAAAAGCGGGTCTGAAGCCGAACGATCAAATTTTGCGCGTCAACGGAGAAAGCCTGGAAGGGCTTGATTTATATGAAGCGGTGTTGAAAATCCGCGGCAGGAAAGGAACAACGGTGGAGCTTGACATTTTGCGCCCCGGCGTCAAAAACGTGATGAAAGTCAAAGTCGTCCGCGACGAAATTCCGATTCAGACGGTGTATGACTCGATCAAAACATACAACGGCAAAAAGGCGGGCTATTTGCAAATTACGTCGTTTTCGGAAAACACAGCCGCCGATTTTAAAAAGAAATTGGCGAAGCTTGAGGCCGAACATATTGATGGCTTGATCATCGATGTGCGCGGCAATCCGGGCGGCTATTTGCAAAGCGTTGAGGAAATTTTGAAACAGCTCATCCCGAAAGGCAAACCATATGTGCAAATTGAAGAACGCGATGGCGATCGGCAAAAGTTTTATTCCGATTTAACGGCGAAAAAGCCATACCCGATCGTTGTGCTCATCGACAAAGGAAGCGCATCCGCGTCGGAAATTTTGGCGGGAGCGATGAAGGAAGCGGGCGGCTACAAGCTGGTCGGCGAGGCAACGTTCGGCAAAGGGACGGTGCAGCAGGCGATTCCGATGGGCGACGGCAGCAACATCAAATTGACGCTGTACAAATGGCTGACGCCGGACGGGCATTGGATCCATAAAAAAGGGATCAAGCCGGATGTCGCGGTGGCGCAGCCGGATTATTTCCACGTCGCTCCGCTTCATGTGGAAAAACCGCTTCGGTATGACATGAACGACGAGCAAATCGCCAATGCGCAAAAAATGCTCAAAGGGCTTGGGTTCGACCCGGGCCGCACGGACGGCTACTTCAGCAAAGAAACCGAACAAGCCGTTCAAGCGTTCCAAAAAGCGAATCAGCTGCCGGTTACGGGACGAATCGATGAGACGACGGCGGATGTGCTGCAAACGAAAATCATGGAAGCCGTCCGCGATCCGAAGCATGATGTGCAGTTGAAAAAAGCGCTTGGCGTGTTGTTTCCGTCGCGAGCGAGCCAATGATGACGAGTAAAGAGAAAAGGGTGCCTCTGACAACGCAGAGGCACCCTTTTCTTTGTGACTGATTTGCCTGTGGACTATCGCTGGCTTCCTACAAATGGGCTGGTGTTTTCTCCTTTTCTGATGGAAGCGGCAGCTGCACGGTTTTTTCGATCGCAAACCGCGGCCGCCGTTTCACCTCTTGATAAATTTTGCCGATGTATTCCCCGATGAGGCCGAGGCTCATGAGCACCAGCCCGCCGATGAACCAAACGGAAATCATGAGCGACGTCCAGCCCGATTCGGCGTGTCCAAGCCATTTGACGATCAGGGCGTACAGCCCGGCCGCACCGCTCGTGAGAAAGGCCAAAAACCCGATGAGCGTAATGGCGCGAATCGGTGCGACGCTCAAGGACGTGATGCCGTCAAAGGCGAAGGCGAGCATCTTTTTGAGCGGGTATTTCGACTGTCCAGCCCACCGCTCATGCCGGTCGTAAAAGACGCACGTCGAGCGGAAGCCGACGAGCGGAACCAACCCGCGCAAAAAGAGATTGACTTCCGTGTAACGGCTCAGTTCATCGAGCGCCCGCTTGCTCATCAGACGGAAATCGGCGTGGTTGTAAATCAGCTCGATTCCGATGGCCCTCATGAACCGATAAAAGGCTTGGGCGGTCGTACGCTTGAACCACGTGTCTGTCTTTCGGCTCCGCCGCACGCCATACACGATGTCATACCCTTCGCGGTATTTTTGCACAAATTCGCGGATCGCCTCCACATCGTCTTGCAAATCGGCGTCAATGGACACGGCACAATCGGCGTACGCGCGAACGGTTTCGAGCCCAGCGAGCAGCGCCCGCTGATGGCCGACGTTGCGAGCGAGTTTCACACCGGAGACAAACGGGTTGCGCTCGCTTTCTTCTTCAATGAGCGCCCATGTCCGGTCGCGGCTGCCGTCGTCGACAAAAACGATATGGCTGCCGATGGCGACCGCTCCTTCTTCGAGCAGCTGCTCAAGCAAAGCGGTCAGCCGCCGGGCCGTTTCCGGCAACACTTCTTCTTCGTTGTAGCATGGGACGACGATGGCTAACAATGGTTTGTCCACCATGTTTCTTGCCTCCCTTTCACTCCACTTCGTATACATAAATTTTCCAGACTGACTGTCGATCGGTGAACGCCCGCAAGAAGCGGAGATGGATGTCGCGGGCGTTCATGATCGGGACGGAGGAAAAAATGTACTTGCCGCCAAGCTGTTTGAACGCCTTTGTGTCGATCTCGAAATGACGAATGACTTTATGCGAGCGTTTCGTGAACATGTAATGTTTCCCGAGCTCTGCCGAAAACAAATAGACGCGGTTGCCCCAATGGTCGAAATAGTCTTTCAGCACTGGGCTTTTGTCCAATTCTTTGGCAATGATGCGGCGAAACTTCCGCTTATACGACAACGGGTAAAAATTGTTGTACGTATCGAGCGTATAAAACCCGTTGTATTGAGCGATGGCCGGGTGAAGCCCAACGCTGGCAACGCGGTAGGACGATACCGGCTTGCCGATGTATTGCTTGATTTTGGTAAATAAATGTTCGGAATAAAACTGCTCGAACGACGGCGTGCCAGCGAGGCGATAGCGGATTTCCTCGTTAAACCCGCCAAGCAAAAGCAGCTGCAGCGCCAAGGCGATCGGCACGAGGCGCCGCCATGCGGTCCGTTCCTTGGCTAAGATTTGCAAGGCCAAGGCAAAATCGACGTAAATGACCATCGGCCGCAAAAAATGGAAGCGGGCGAAATTGAACGTATTCAAAAGTGAAATCCGTTCTTTCAGCGGCTGCCACCCTTTGTAAAACCAAAACGCATACCAAGCCGATAAGGCGATGTTCAACCAAAACAGCAAAAGGAAGCGCCGCTCCAATGACCCGCGCTGACGGCGGCGCAAAACGAGAAAAAACGCCGCCCAAAGCACCGGCAAGATGATCGGCCCATGGACGGTCATCACATGCGTATGGCCGAGCACATAGTTTTTCAACGTTAAACGAAGGCAGTGGACGAAGCTGAGCCGCGAGGAGAGGAACTCGTTCCGGCTCGTCGGTTCGCCGCTGAAGACAAGCGAGTACACGAGGCGGTACTCGATGGCCAAAAACAAGCTTGTCATCAGGGCGATCGCGGCGAAAAACCGCTTGTTCCACTGCTTGCGGACAACGCCGTCAAACAGCCACACCGCCGCCATCGCGGCGAGGAAAAAGAAAAATCCGAGCACAAAGCTGGCGTAAAACGGAAGCAAGATGATCGCAAGCCATTCTTTCCATGTCGCTTCTCCGTTGCGGATCGACAGAAACGCCCAAAGCGCCAGCGGCATGCCGAGCGTGCTTAACATGCCGGACGGCCAAAACGGTGTCAGCGCAAAAGCAAGCGCCGCCCCGACGCGAATGAGCCATGATTCCGGTGAAGGCAAAAAGTGGCGCCTGAGCAGCCAATACATACCCAAAAAGGCGAATACCCTCGTGATCGTCTGGCTGAGCGCGTACGCCACCATGGAGGGAAACAAAGCGTGCAGCCACACGATGCCGCTGAATTCTGTGCCGAAGGCGTTGCGCGGCAACCCGTTGATCACTTGCGGGATGACGGCATCGATTGGGCCAAATAGTTGGCCGCTGCGAACGAGCACGCGATACCAGGCGATGTTCGAATCCATATTGTCGTGCACGCGAATATGGGCGTGTTCGCCTAACATGTACAGCGGAGAAAGGTAGAGAGCCAATACGATGAACGCGATGGCGACCGCTTTTCGTTCTCTTTGTTCCATCTCGCGCGCCCTCCTTTCCCATACGGGAAGATTGCACAACATGGTCCATTATAAACCGCTGCGATTAAAAAAGCATAAAAAAATTGTAAAGAAGTAGTGAAGGGGGAGAAAAAGGGGAAAGAAGCAACCAAAAAAACACCCTGCGTCAAGCAGGGAGGATGGAACCATTAGGCAAACAACCCCATCACCCGCCCAAGGCCGCGCCGTTTCTGCTTTGGTTCGTCCGATGTTTCATGGGAGGAAGGCGGCCGATTGTTCAGCTGCTGTTCAAGGCGGGCGACAAGCTGCTCCAACGCAGTGAGGCGGGCGACGATTTCTTCCATTTCTTGGCGGTGATGCAACAGTTGAATGGAGACGACGTCATCTGCTTTTTGCTCCAGTTGCCGTTCAAGCTGGTCCAAGCGCGAGGAGACGCGGGCGATTTCGGGTTCGATCGATTCATGTAAGGCGTCAATAGGAATGTTGTTCCGCAGCGGCGTCGGAGGGCGTTTCGGGGTCGGCGGCGCTTCCATGGCGGCGCCTTGTTCAAATTTGACCCGTTCGAGCAAGGCGACTGTTTTTTCATCAAACAAGTAGTGGCCGGCCTCGTTTCTCCGCAACGGAATGTTGTATTTGCGCACCCAGCGCTGGATCGTTTTCGGCGATACACCAAGGCGAATAGCGACGTCGGACGTTTTCAATTCCATCGTTTCACTCCTCCTTGTTTCGTCTTGTTTATCCTTTTTCCTCTGCATCTTTGAAAATCCTTCCCAGCCGACAAAACTAGTGTTGATTCGGCAAAGAAAGTGGAAAACAGCGAAGATTCGCCATTGGCGAAAAAAGATGGCTGTGGGCATGGGAATTGGCCATGCCATTTGGTAGAATAGAAGATAAAGAATGATGAACGACGCAAGGGGTGAAGCGGATGGCAACATGGTGGCTGGAATGGCTTGAGGGCGTCGCGTCGGTTTGGCGGCAGCCGCTTCTTTATTATGGCGCCGCGCTCGCTTTGGCCGTCGGTTGGCGGCGGGTGAAGCGGGAGCGCCGCGATTTTCATGTGCGCGTCTACAGCCTATGGCAAGAGTGGCGCGGGCTTTGGACGAAGGGATGGATGGCTGGAGCGATGTTGTCGGCGGCGGCCGTCGGCATCGGGATCGCGGTGCCGCAGGAAGCGGTTTGGACGGTGACGGTGCTGACGGTGCTCTTTAGTTTGACGATGGAAGCGCGGTTGCTGTCGCCTGCTTATACGGTTGGCGGCGCGCTTCTCGTGCTCGGTTTGGCGGAGCGAAGCAGCGCGTTGTCCCGATGGCTTCCCGATGGCATGGCGGCCGCGCCCGCTTTGGCGGTGTGGCTTGCGTTGCTTTTGCTTTCGGAAGGATGGCTCATCATTCGCACGCGAAACGAGGCGGCCTCGCCGCAGCTTGCGAAAAGCAAGCGAGGGATGACGGTCGGCCTGCAATGGACGCAGCGTCTTTGGTTTGTGCCGGTTGTGCTGCCCGTATCAGGCGGCGCGCTGCCTCCGGCTTCCTGGTGGCCGCTCGTTTCGACGGGAGACAGCTATTCATTTTGGCTCGTGCCGTTTCTTCTCGGCTTTTCCCAGCGCCGCCAGCACATGCTGCCGGCGGAAGCGGCGCGCGCGGAGGGGCGGCTTGTTGTTCGGCTGGCGTTCGTTGTCGCCCTGTTGGCCGCTTCGGGTATATGGTATCCACCGCTCACGGTGGCGGCGGGGGCTATGGCCATCATCGGCCGCGAATGGATTGCGTTTTCCGGGCATCGCGCCGACCGCGCCCGCCCGCCCCGCTTTGCCCGCCATCCGCACGGCTTGGTGATTGTCGGCGTGCTTCCCGGCTCGAAAGCGGAAAAAATGGGGCTTTCGATCGGAGAAGTCATCATCAAAACAAACGGCGCCCCGGTGCGGAGTGAAACCGAGTTTTACGAGGCGCTCCAACGCAACCGCGCGTTCTGCAAGTTGGATGTCGTCGGACATAACGGCGAAGTCCGTTTCGTCCAAGGGGCGCTCTATGAGGATGAGCATCATGAACTCGGGCTGCTGTTCGTCCGTGATCGGAACGCATCAGCGTCTGAAGCTGTTTCGTAAAGGAGAATGGATCATGTGGTTTTTGGCGGCACTCATCATTCCGTGCTTATTGGTGCTGTTGTTTGCGCGGGTGACGTACAATCGGTACATTGCTGTGCTGTTGACGACGGCGCTGCTTGTCGCTTCCTACTTGAAAGGCTATACGGATGAGCTGCATGAAATCGTCGCTGACATTGCATCGACGATCGCCGGCTTTCTTTGGGCCGGCCGCATGCTCGACTATCTGAAGCAAAAATGAAGCGGCGTTGTCGGTTCAACCGTCTGTTTTTGGAAAAAGGCATCGTCGGCTGAACCTCGGATTGTCGAAACGGAACGGAGCGAAGACGCGGACCTTGGGCATGAATGGGTCCGCTTTTTCGCGTTTTTCGGTGCGAAGCGATGGAAAACGCTGAGTGGATTGGTACGAATATGAGTTCGCATTTTTGATGCATGGATCATCACGATGTGATACAATGGGGAAAGATGGTACGAAGGAGGAGGCGAAACGGTGGAGGGCCGTTTTCAATTAGTGGCGCCATACGAACCGCAAGGCGATCAGCCGCAGGCGATCGCCAAGCTCGTTGACGGCCTGCGCCGCGGGGTGAAGCATCAAACGCTGCTTGGGGCGACGGGGACGGGCAAAACGTTTACGATCTCGAACGTGATCGCCCAAGTCAACAAACCGACGCTTGTCATCGCCCACAACAAAACGCTCGCTGGCCAATTGTACAGCGAGCTGAAAGAGTTTTTCCCGCACAACGCCGTCGAATATTTTGTCAGCTATTACGATTACTATCAGCCGGAAGCGTATGTGCCGCAGACGGATACGTACATTGAAAAAGACGCGAAAATCAACGATGAAATCGACAAATTGCGGCACTCGGCGACATCAGCCTTGTTTGAGCGCCGGGACGTGATTATCGTTGCGAGCGTGTCGTGCATTTACGGTTTAGGGTCGCCGGAAGAGTACCGCGAACTGGTCGTATCGCTGCGCGTTGGGATGGAGATCGAGCGCAACGCGTTGCTTCGGCGGCTTGTCGACATCCAATACGACCGCAATGACATCGATTTTCGCCGCGGCACGTTCCGCGTCCGCGGCGATGTTGTCGAAATTTTCCCCGCGTCGCGCGATGAACATTGCATCCGCGTCGAATTTTTCGGCGATGAAATCGAGCGCATCCGCGAGGTGGACGCCTTAACCGGCGAGGTGCTCGGCGAGCGCGAGCATGTCGCCATTTTCCCGGCGTCGCACTTCGTGACGCGCGAGGAGAAAATGCGGCTCGCCATTCAAAACATCGAACAAGAGCTTGAGGAGCGGCTTGCCGAACTGCGCGCGCAAGGAAAGCTCTTAGAGGCGCAGCGGCTTGAGCAGCGGACGCGCTATGACCTTGAAATGATGCGCGAGATGGGCTTTTGTTCCGGCATCGAAAACTACTCGCGCCATTTGGCGCTGCGGCCGCCAGGCTCGACGCCGTATACATTGCTTGACTATTTTCCGGACGATTTTTTGATCATCGTTGATGAGTCGCACGTCACCTTGCCGCAGCTGCGCGGCATGTACAACGGCGACCGGGCGCGCAAGCAAGTGCTTGTCGACCACGGCTTCCGTCTGCCGTCGGCGCTTGACAACCGGCCGCTCACGTTTGAAGAGTTCGAGCAAAAAATCAATCAAATTATTTACGTCTCAGCGACGCCGGGGCCGTATGAGCTTGAACACAGCCCGGGCGTTGTCGAACAAATCATCCGCCCGACCGGGCTTCTCGACCCAACGATCGACGTCCGCCCGACGAAAGGGCAAATCGACGATTTGATCGGCGAAATTCGCGAGCGCGTCGAGCGGAACGAGCGGACGTTGGTGACGACGCTGACGAAAAAGATGGCGGAAGATTTGACCGATTATTTGAAAGAAGCGGGGATCAAGGTGGCGTATTTGCATTCGGAAATTAAGACGCTCGAGCGCATTGAAATCATCCGCGATTTGCGGCTCGGCAAATACGATGTATTGGTCGGCATCAACTTGCTTCGCGAAGGGCTCGACATCCCAGAAGTGTCGCTTGTCGCCATTTTGGACGCCGACAAAGAAGGGTTTTTGCGCTCGGAGCGCTCGCTCATCCAGACGATCGGCCGGGCGGCGCGCAACGCGAACGGCCATGTGATCATGTACGCCGATACGATCACGAAATCGATGGAAATCGCCATTCAAGAGACGAAGCGGCGCCGCGCGATTCAAGAAGAGTACAACCGAAAGCACGGCATCGTGCCGCGCACGGTGAAAAAGGAGATTCGCGACGTCATCCGCGCGACGTATGCGGCGGAAGAGACGGAGATGTACGAGGCAAAGCCGGCGGCAGCGATGACGAAACAAGAGCGGGAAGAGCTGATTCGAACGCTCGAAGCGGAAATGAAAGAGGCGGCCAAAGCGCTCGACTTCGAGCGGGCCGCCCAGCTGCGCGATATCATTTTCGAATTGAAAGCGGAAGGGTGATGGCCGGATGAACGGAATGGATAAAATTGTCGTCAAAGGGGCGCGCGCCCACAACTTGAAAAACATTGACGTCGAAATCCCGCGCGGCAAGCTCGTCGTCTTGACCGGGCTGTCCGGGTCGGGGAAGTCGTCGCTGGCGTTTGATACGATTTACGCGGAAGGCCAGCGCCGCTACGTCGAATCGCTGTCGGCGTATGCCCGCCAGTTTTTAGGGCAGATGGAAAAACCGGACGTCGATGCGATTGAAGGGTTGTCGCCGGCCATTTCGATCGATCAAAAAACGACGAGCCGCAACCCGCGCTCAACCGTCGGCACGGTGACGGAAATTTACGATTATTTACGGCTGCTGTTCGCCCGCATCGGCCGCCCAGTTTGCCCGACGCACGGCATTGAAATCCAATCGCAGACGATCGAGCAAATGGTCGACCGGTTGCTCGCTTACCCGGAGCGGACGAAAATGCAAATTTTGGCGCCGATCGTCTCGGGAAAAAAAGGGACGCACGCCAAGACATTGGAGGATATTCGCAAACAAGGGTATGTGCGCGTCCGCATTGACGGCGAGATGCGCGAGTTGACGGAGGACATTGAGCTGGAAAAAAACAAAAAACATTCGATTGATGTCGTCGTCGACCGCATCATCATCAAAGACGGCATCGCCGCCAGGCTTGCCGATTCGCTTGAGACGGCGCTGAAGCTCGCCGACGGCAAAGTGGTCGTTGACGTGATCGGCGAGGGGGAGCTCTTGTTCAGCGAAAAGCACGCTTGTCCGTACTGCGGCTTTTCGATCGGGGAGCTTGAACCGCGTCTGTTTTCGTTCAACAGTCCATTCGGCGCCTGCCCGGACTGCGACGGGCTCGGGGCGAAGCTCGAAGTGGATCTCGATTTGGTCATCCCGAACGATGAGCTGACGTTAAAAGAACACGCCATCGCTCCGTGGGAGCCGCAAAGCTCGCAATATTACCCGCAGCTGCTCGAAGCCGTGTGCCGCCATTACGGCATCCCGATGGACGTGCCGGTCAGAGATTTGCCGAAAGAGCAGCTCGATAAAATTTTGTACGGCAGCGGCGGAGAGCCGATTTATTTCCGCTATACGAATGATTTCGGACAAGTGCGCGAACAATACATCGCATTTGAAGGCGTCATTCCGAACGTCGAACGCCGCTATCGCGAGACGAGCTCGGACTACATCCGCGAGCAGATGGAAAAGTATATGGCGGAACAACCATGTCCGACATGCCAAGGCTACCGGCTGAAAAAAGAAAGCCTGGCCGTCCTTGTCGGCGGCAAGCATATCGGCGAGGTCACCGCCATGTCGGTGACCGAGGCGCTCGCCTTTTTTGACGGGCTCGAGCTGACCGAAAAAGAAGCGCAAATCGCCCGCCTTATTTTGCGTGAAATTCGCGACCGGCTCGGCTTTTTGCAAAACGTCGGCCTCGACTATTTGACGCTCAGCCGCTCGGCAGGAACGCTCTCCGGCGGCGAGGCGCAGCGCATCCGCTTGGCGACGCAGATCGGCTCGCGGCTGACGGGGGTGCTGTACGTGCTCGACGAGCCGTCGATCGGGCTTCATCAGCGCGACAACGACCGGCTGATCGCGACGTTGAAAAGCATGCGCGACCTCGGCAATACGCTCATTGTGGTGGAGCACGACGAGGATACCATGCTGGCCGCGGACTATTTGATTGACATTGGTCCGGGGGCGGGCATCCACGGCGGCGAGGTCGTCGCCGCCGGCACGCCGGAAGAAGTGATGAACGACCCGAACTCGCTCACCGGCCAGTATTTATCGGGGAAAAAATTCATCCCGATTCCGACCGAGCGTCGCCGTCCGGACGGACGTTGGCTTGAGGTCGTCGGCGCGCGCGAGCATAACTTGAAAAACGTATCGGTGAAAATCCCGCTCGGCACGTTTGTCGCTGTCACCGGGGTGTCGGGCTCGGGCAAAAGCACGCTCGTGAACGAAGTGTTGTATAAGGCGCTGGCGCAAAAGCTGCACCGGGCGAAGGCGAAACCGGGCGAGCACCGCGACATTCGCGGGCTGGAGCATCTCGATAAAGTCATTGACATCGACCAGTCGCCGATCGGCCGCACGCCACGCTCGAACCCGGCGACGTACACCGGGGTGTTTGACGACATCCGCGACGTGTTTGCCTCGACGAACGAAGCGAAAGTGCGCGGCTACAAAAAAGGGCGGTTCAGCTTCAATGTCAAAGGCGGGCGCTGCGAGGCGTGCCATGGCGATGGCATCATCAAAATTGAGATGCACTTTTTGCCGGACGTGTACGTCCCGTGCGAAGTGTGCCACGGCAAACGGTACAACCGCGAGACGCTCGAGGTGACGTATAAAGGAAAAAACATCGCCGAGGTGCTCGACATGACGGTCGAAGATGCGCTCGACTTTTTCGCCTCGATCCCGAAAATCAAACGCAAGCTCGAGACGCTCTATGACGTCGGGCTCGGTTATATGAAGCTCGGCCAGCCGGCGACGACGCTCTCGGGCGGCGAGGCGCAGCGCGTCAAGCTCGCCGCTGAGCTTCACCGCCGCTCCAACGGCCGGACGCTCTACATTTTGGACGAGCCGACGACCGGGCTTCATGTCGATGACATCGCCCGGCTGCTTGATGTGCTCCACCGGCTCGTCGACAACGGCGATACCGTGCTTGTCATTGAACATAACTTGGACGTCATCAAAACCGCGGACTATATCATTGACTTAGGTCCGGAAGGCGGCGACCGAGGCGGACAAATCGTCGCTGTCGGCACGCCGGAAGAGGTGGCCGAGGTGGAGGAGTCGCACACCGGCCGCTACTTAAAACCGATTCTCGAGCGCGACCGGGCGCGCATGCAGGCGCAATATGAAGCGGTGAAGGCGTAAAGGCCTTTGCGGCTTTGTCCGCCGCTTGGGGCACCGGCGTCCGCCGCCTTTTTTTGCCGTCGGCAGGAAACTTTTCCTAGCGGCCGTCGTATATACAGGTAAAGGAAACTTGGAAAGGGGATTGCCGATTGTCGACGAACAAAGTGTTATCCGCGCTTTGTTATTTCAGCGTCTTTTTTGCGCCGTTCATTTTGCCGATTGTCGTCTATTTTGTTGTCGAAGATCTTGAAGTCAAACGCCATGCGAAGCGGTCGCTCGT
Organism: [Bacillus] caldolyticus; assembly: GCF_003595605.1. Classification (NCBI taxonomy): domain Bacteria; kingdom Bacillati; phylum Bacillota; class Bacilli; order Caryophanales; family Anoxybacillaceae; genus Geobacillus; species [Bacillus] caldolyticus. Next base: position 2,436,557 of record NZ_CP025074.1, read on the forward strand.
GTCGCATTTGATTCCGGCCGTTACGATCCTCTTGTTCATTGCGTTGGCCGCGTCGCCGGTGCTGTTCGGCCATTGGGGCGAGGAATCGCTTCTTTTTGGCGGCGGGCTCGTCTGGCTTGGGTTCCTCGTTGCTGGGGCGGTAAATCTCGTTGTCATCGTTTGGAATGTCATAAAAGGGATTCAAGTGTTAAAATAAGAGAAAGCGCCCGTTTGCCGGCGAATGCCGTGGCCCCGTTTCTTTGGGACTGTAACAAGGTGTGGCCGGCGGGCGCGAGACTCGAATAAAGATGGTGATGGGATGCTCAATTGGCTGATCGGTGTGTTTATCAATACGGTGCTGCTGATGGCGATTGACGGCTATTTTGACGATATTCACTTCAGCGGCATCGGCGCGGCGTTTTTGGCGAGCGTGATTTTGGCGGTGCTCAACGCCGTCGTTCGCCCTGTGCTCATCTTGTTGACGCTGCCGGTGACAGTGTTGACGCTCGGTTTGTTTTTGTTTGTCATTAACGCCATCACGCTCATGATGACTGCAGGGCTGATGGGCGATGCGTTTCAAATCGGCGGCTTTGGCACGGCGCTGCTCGCATCGATCGTCTTGTCGTTTTTCCACCTGCTCGTGCAAAAAGCGATTATCGAGCCGCTGCGCAACCGGTCGTAACGGGGGCGTGATCCATTGGAAGGCCGGTGGCGCCATGGTTTTCCGTGATCGTGTGAAAAGATGGCGAATGCGGCAAGGGATTGCAATGGGAGAAACGATGCGGTGAAGATCGTTTCGGTTTGATGTGTTTGGCTTGATCGGGACGGGGGGAGCCGTCCCTGTTTTGTTTTCCCCGATGTTTTCCATTCAATGGCGGAACGAAACGTGTTACAATGGAAAAAGATGAAGAAAGGGGAGAAAGGCGACGTATGCCAAAAGTGCGGACGAAAGACATCATTGAACAGTTCCAGCTCGAGCTCGTCAGCGGCGCGGAGGGCATTTACCGCCCGATTACGACAAGCGATTTGTCGCGGCCGGGGATTGAAATGGCCGGCTATTTCGCCTATTACCCGGCGGAGCGTCTGCAGCTGCTCGGACGGACGGAGCTGTCGTTTTATGAAACGTTGACGCCGGAAGAAAAAAAATCGCGGATGGAACGGCTTTGCACCGACATTACGCCAGGGATCATCGTCTCGCGTGGATTGGAAGTGCCGCCGGAGCTGATCGAAGCGTCTGAGCGCCAGTCGGTGCCGGTCATGCGCTCGACGATGAAAACGACCCGCCTGTCAAGCCGATTGACAAACTATTTGGAAAGCAAGCTCGCCCCCACCACCGCGGTGCACGGGGTGCTTGTCGATGTGTACGGCGTCGGGGTGTTGATCACGGGCAAAAGCGGCGTCGGCAAAAGCGAAACGGCGCTGGAGCTCGTCAAACGCGGCCATCGGTTGGTCGCCGACGACTGTGTGGAAATCCGCCAAGAAGATGAAGATACGCTCGTCGGCAGCGCGCCGGAGCTGATCGAGCATCTGCTTGAAATTCGCGGCCTCGGCATTATTAATATGATGACGCTGTTCGGCGCAGGGGCGGTGCGGACGCATAAGCGCATTTCGCTCGTCGTCGACTTGGAGCTTTGGGATCCGGAGAAGCAGTACGATCGGCTCGGGTTGGAAGAAGAGAAAGTGAAAATTTTGGATACCGAATTGCCGAAATTAACGATTCCGGTCCGCCCAGGGCGCAACTTGGCGGTCATCGTCGAAGTGGCGGCGATGAACTTCCGGCTGAAGCGGCTCGGGGTCAACGCGGCTGAGGAGTTTTCGGCGCGATTGAGCGACGCCATCGAAGACGGCGCGCACGATTACGACTGATGTTTCTTGCGTCAAAGGAATGGATCTCGTTTGGGCATGAAGCATAGGAGGTGGAAACGATGGAATCGACGATTCAGCCGCTCGACCGCGTGTTTTTGCACCTTGGCCCCATTACGATTTATTGGTATGGGGTCATTATCGGCACCGGTGTGTTGATTGGGCTATGGCTCGCGACGCGCGAAGCGGTGCGGCGCGGCTTGCCGAAAGAGACGTTTGTCGATTTGGTGTTATTTGCCGTGCCGATCGCCATTGTCTGCGCGCGGGCGTACTACGTGCTGTTTGAATGGCACTATTATTCAAAGCATTTGTCCGAGATTCCAAAAGTTTGGCAAGGCGGCCTCGCCATTCACGGCGGTTTGATCGGGGCGGTGGCGACGGGCGCGGTGTTCGCCCGCGCGCGCGGGCTGTCGTTTTGGAAGCTCGCCGATATTGCCGCACCAAGCATCATTTTAGGCCAGGCGATCGGGCGCTGGGGCAATTTTATGAACCAAGAGGCGCACGGCGGCCCTGTGTCGCGCCAGTTTCTTGAAAATTTGCATTTGCCGGATTGGATCATCAACCAAATGTACATTGACGGGCGCTATTGGCATCCGACTTTTTTATATGAGTCCCTTTGGAACCTCGTCGGCTTTTTCTTGCTTCTTTGGCTGCGGCGCGTCAATTTGCGGCGCGGCGAGCTGTTTTTGTCCTATTTGATTTGGTATTCGGTTGGCCGTTTCTGGATTGAAGGGATGCGCACCGACAGCTTGATGCTGGCCGGCAGTCTGCGCGCGGCGCAAGTCGTATCCGTGACGCTGATCGTGTTGTCGATCGCGCTGTGGATCGTGCGCCGGGCGAAAGGATGGGCAAAAGCAAGGTATCAAGACGAATAGCCGTCCTTATCCGTTGACGGATGACTAGGGAAAAAGAGAGGCGGCGTGTGGTGAAAAGGTCACACGGCGGCATGAAGACAAGCGAAGGAGAGAGGAGATATGGTAGGAACATTGCAGCGCGGCGTCATCGCCGGACTGAAGACGTCATGGGCGCTCGGCAAAATCATTTTTCCAGTGACGCTCATTTTAGCGCTGTTGCAGCCGACCCCTTTATTTTCATGGTTGATCGACCTTGTCACTCCCCTGATGAAGTGGTTCGGCTTATCCGGCGACGCGGCCGTGCCGCTGGTGCTCGGCAATTTGCTCGGGCTGTACGCCGCGATCGGGGCGATGCTGACGATCGAGTTTACAGTGAAAGAAGTGCTCATTCTCGCTGTCATGCTTTCCTTTTCTCACAACTTGATCGTCGAGTCTTCCGTCGCTTCGCGGACGGGTATGAGCGTTTGGCTCATGCTCGCCGTGCGCATTGGCTTGGCCGTTGTCTCCGGTTTGTTGATCGCCCATCTATGGGATGGGGGGCAGGAACTCGCTCAATATGGGTTTGTCTCGCCTGAAGCCGCCTCGCCGTCCGGCTGGGGAGAGATCATCTTGGCGGCGCTGAAAAAAGCGGCGACCGGCATCGTCCAGCTGGTTGCGATTGTCATTCCATTGATGACGATCATTCAAGTGTTGAAAGAACGCCACTGGATTGAGACGTTTTCGCGCTGGATGGCGCCAGCGACCAAGATGCTCGGCATGAGCGCGAACACATCGCTCACCCTTGCCGCCGGTTTTGTGTTCGGCCTCGCTTATGGGGCGGGGGTGATGATTCAGGCGGCGAAAGAAGACGGCGTCTCGAAGCGCGATTTGACGTTGGCGTTTATTTTTCTCGTTTCTTGCCATGCGGTTGTCGAAGACACGCTCATTTTCGTTCCGCTCGGCATCCCGGTCTGGCCGTTGTTGGTCATTCGCCTCGTTACGGCTGTGCTGTTGACGATGGCGGTGGCGTTCCTTTGGCGCCGTTTTGAACACCCGATGAGAAAGGAAGCCGCATCATGACGATTCGCACGATTTTATTTGACCTTGACGGAACGTTGATTGATACGAATGAGCTGATCATCCAGTCGTTTTTGCATACGCTGGAGAAGTATTATCCGGGCCGCTACGGGCGTGAGGACGTCTTGCCGTTCATCGGCCCGTCGCTGTATGAGACGTTCAGCTCGCTCGATCCGGAACGGGCCGAGGAGATGGTGAAGACGTATCGCACCTTCAACCATGCCCGCCATGACGAACTGATCCGCGAGTTTGACACCGTGTATGAGACGATCGAAACGCTGCACCGCCATGGCTTCCGCCTCGGCGTCGTGACGACGAAAATGCACGACACCGCCCTGATGGGGTTAAGAAAAACGCGGTTGGAACCGTTTTTCTCGTGCGTCATCGGCCTTGATGACGTCAGCCGCCCCAAACCGGATCCCGAACCGATTCATAAGGCGCTTGAGGCGCTTCAGTCGAAATCGGACGAAGCGCTGATGGTCGGCGACAACTACCACGACATTTTGGCCGGCAAAAACGCCGGCGTCAAAACGGCCGGCGTCGCTTGGGCGATTAAAGGCCGCGGCTATTTGGAACAATATGAACCGGACTATATGCTGGAAAAAATGAGCGATTTGCTGGCCATTGTCGGCATCAACGAACGGAAGGAGGAAACGTCCTCCCAGTGAGACGAACGACAAAATACCCTGTCCACGGGGCGAACTCGCTCTGGCAATTGTACCGCACCGTATCGTTTTGGAAAGTGCTGAAAAACGTCATCATCATTCAAATCGGGCGCTACACGCCGTTTTTGCCGCTGAAAAACTGGCTGTACCGCACGTTTCTCGGCATGAAAATCGGCGAACAAACGGCGCTCGCCTTTATGGTCATGCCAGATATTCTCTTCCCTGAAAAAATCCGCATCGGCCGCAACTGCGTCATCGGCTACAACACGACGATTCTCGCTCACGAATATTTGGTTGACGAATACCGCCTCGGCGATGTGGTGATCGGCGATGAGGTGATGATCGGCGCGAACTCGACCATTTTGCCTGGTGTGGTGATCGGCGACCGCGCCGTGGTCGCCGCCGGCACCGTCGTCCATCAAGACGTCCCGCCCGGGGCGATGGCCGCGGGTTGCCCGATGCGCATCGTCCGCCGGAATGAACCGCCTTCCAATTGAATGGGGGCGAGGTTTTGTTTGGAAAAATGAAGATTTCCAGAAAAAGTGATAAAAAGATTGGAACACAAAAAACATTTATAATGCGACTGATGAAGATCGTCTGACGGGCGTAGGTTTTCTATATAGGTGCAATTTGAATCTTTAACATTTGTAGTTTTTACAGAGCGATTGGATCGACTGTCGGGCGAGCGAACAATGCCGCTTCCGGAACCATGTATGGGGCTGCGAAGCGGGTGATTGTTCGGTCACCGCCAGTCGAAAAGTGGATAAGCGACTTTTCCGTCAATGATATGTTAAACTTTTTCGTTGCATGTATATAAATAAGTACTCTACTTTTTTAGGTATTTATTCCATTATTGTGGATAATCGCCTATGCGACATGGAACGAAATGGACAAGCGCTTCCTTTTTTGAAGCGATCTTGTCCGTTTTGTTATTTATAAAGCATTCCCCCCCTTGACGCTGTGGCCGCAAAGGAGTAAACTACTAATAACTTCACTTCTCTACCATATTAGCAAACTAAAGCATCTCGATAAAGGGCGTGGGGACATGGCAAAAAAGCTGTTCATGTTTGAAAAACCGTTAGGCATGCGCGATACGCTGCCGTTTTTATATGAGTTGAAAAAACAAGTGCGTTCGGTGATGGCGGAAGAAATTGAACGCTGGGGGTACGAGTTTATCGAAACGCCGACGCTTGAGTATTATGAAACGGTCGGGGCGGCGTCGGCGATTGCCGATCATCGGCTGTTTAAGCTCCTCGATCAGCAAGGGCATACGCTCGTATTGCGGCCCGATATGACGGCGCCGATCGCCCGGGTGGCGGCGTCGCGGTTGTATGACGACGGCAATCCGCTCCGGCTGGCGTACAACGCCAATGTGTTCCGCGCCCAGCAGCGCGAAGGCGGGCGGCCGGCGGAGTTTGAACAGATCGGTGTGGAGTTGATCGGCGACGGCACGGTGACGGCCGACGCCGAGGTGATCAGTTTAATGGTCGCCCTGCTGAAGCGGACGGGACTCGGGCGGTTTTCGGTGGCGGTCGGCCATATCGGTTATGTCAATGCGCTGTTTTTGGAGATTTTAGGGAATGAGGAGCGGGCGAGTGTATTGCGCCGTTTTTTATATGAGAAAAATTACGTCGGCTACCGTGAACATGTGAAGTCGTGGCCGCTTTCGTCGATCGATCAAAAGCGGCTGTTGGATCTTCTTTCCTTGCGCGGTGGAACGGACGTGATTGAACAGGCGAAAACGCTCGTCACAAGCGAGAAGGGGCGGCGGGCGGCCGATGAGCTGGCGGTGCTCATGGCGGTGCTTCGGACGTACGGAGTGGCCGAGGCGGTGAAGCTCGATATGGCGCTTGTCAGCCATATGAGCTATTACACTGGCATTTTGTTTGAAGTGTACGCCGAGCAAGTGGGATTCCCGATCGGCAACGGCGGGCGGTATGATGATTTATTGGCGAAGTTCTCGCGCCCGGCGCCGGCGACGGGGTTTGGGTTGCGCGTCGATCGGTTGATTGAGGCGATTGGGGAAACGGATGTGCGCGATGACATCGAGTGCATCGTGTTCAGCCAAGAGCGGCTGGCGGAAGCGGTGGAATTGGCCGAAGCGAAACGGGCGGAAGGCAAGCGCGTCGTCTTGCAGCACATTGCCGGCATTCGTGATATTGACGCCTACAGCCAGCGCTACCGGTCGATCGTGTATTTGCTTGGCCGCAGCGGGCGCGATGGGCAGTGAACATAACAGAGAAGGCGCCGCCGGTTGGTCATCGACGCTGTTGAAAACGGCAGCGATTGGCGGGACAGAGCGGATGCGAAGAACGGACGGGAAAGGCTGCCCATGGCGGTGGAGAGCATGCGGTGTACTCGAGGCCCAGCGCCGCATTTGACATGATGAGGAGCAAGGAGGAAGAATGATGCTGACGATTGCCATGCCAAAAGGGCGCATTTTTGAAGAGGCGGTCGAGTTGCTGCGGCGGGCGGATTATGCGCTGCCGCCGGAATTTACCGAGTCGCGCAAGCTCGTCATTGATGTGCCAGAGGAAAACATGCGCTTTATTTTGGCGAAACCGATGGATGTCGTCACCTATGTCGAGCATGGGGTCGCGGATTTGGGCATTGCCGGCAAGGACGTGCTGATGGAAGAAGAACGGGATGTGTACGAACTGCTCGATTTGCACATCAGCCGCTGCCATTTGGCGGTCGCCGGGCTGCCCGGCGCCAAGATGAACGAAATCGCACCAAGGGTGGCGACGAAATACCCGAACATCGCGTCAACGTATTTTCGCGAGCAAGGCGAGCAAGTCGAAATCATCCGCCTGAACGGATCCATTGAACTCGCCCCGCTGATCGGCCTTGCCGACCGGATCGTGGACATCGTTTCCACGGGGCGGACGCTCAGAGAAAACGGGCTTGTCGAACTTGAACGGATCGCCGAGGTGACGTCGCGCCTGATTGTCAACCCGGCGAGCTACCGGCTAAACGGCGGGGACATTGAACGGTTGGTCGACCGATTGGCGGCGGTCATTCCCCAGCCGTAGGAAAAAAGGTGTGACAGAGCGGAAATGGGCGGTTTCCGAAGAATGGGTTGGTGGAGATTCGGGAATGGCGGAGCGGCGTTGACAACGCCGTTGGAAAATAGCATATAGATGCAACGAAGAAGTTTAACATATCCTTGACGGAAAAGCGGTTTGTCCATTTTCGACTGACGGAGGATCGAACAACCGCCTGCTTCACAGACCCATATATGGGTCTTTAAGCGGCGTTGTTCGGTCGCCCGACAGTCGATCAAATACTCGGTAAAAGCTGCAAATGGTAAAGCTTCAAATTGCATCGATACAGATTGCCAATGGACGAAAACCGATGGACGTCACAGAAAGGGGAGCGAACGATGAAAATCGAACGGATCCGAGGCGGCGTTTCGCTGCGGCGCACGATTGAAAGCGGAACGGAGGAGCAGCGGCGCGCGGTGCTGGATATCATCGCCGCGGTGCGGGTGCGTGGCGATGCGGCGCTGAAAGAATATACGGAACGGTTTGACGGCGTCAAGCTGGATTCGCTCAAGGTGACGGAAGAGGAAATGAAGCGCGCGCATGCGGCGATGGACGCGGAGATGCTGGAGATCATTCGCCAAGCGGCGGCCAACATTCGCGACTACCACAAACGGCAAAAGCGCGAATCATGGTGGATGACGAAAGAAGACGGCACAATTCTCGGACAAAAGGTGACGCCGCTCGATGCGGTCGGGTTGTACGTGCCAGGCGGGACGGCCGCTTATCCGTCGTCTGTGCTGATGAACGTTATTCCCGCACAAGTGGCGGGGGTGAAACGGATTGTCATCACCTCGCCGCCAAACAAAGACGGCACGCTCCCGGCTGGGGTGCTGGCCGCCGCCTATGAACTCGGCGTGACGGAAATTTACAAAGTCGGCGGCGCGCAGGCGATCGCCGCGCTTGCTTATGGGACGGAAACGATCCGGCCGGTTGACAAAATTTTCGGGCCGGGTAATATTTATGTGGCATTGGCGAAGCGGGAAGTGTTCGGGCATGTGGCGATCGACATGATCGCGGGGCCGAGCGAAATTGTCGTGCTGGCGGATGAAACGGCCCGACCGGATGAGATTGCGGCGGATTTGTTGTCGCAAGCCGAGCATGACGTGCGGGCGTCGGCCATTTTGGTGACGCCGTCGATGAAATTGGCGCTGGCGGTGGCGAGCGAAGTCGAACGGCAGCTGGAAACGCTGCCGCGCCGCGACATTGCCCAAGCGGCGCTCGAGAACTACGGCGCCATTTACGTCACCGAGACGCTTGAGGAAGCGGTGGATGTCGTGAACGAACTGGCGCCGGAGCATTTGGAAGTGATGACGGCAGAACCGCTCGCGCTTTTCGGCCGGCTCCGCCATGCGGGAGCGATGTTTTTCGGCCGCTTCAGCTCCGAGCCGGTCGGCGACTATTTCGCCGGGCCGAACCACGTGCTGCCAACCAACGGCACGGCCAGATTCTCAAGCGGCTTGAGCGTTGACGAGTTTGTGAAAAAATCAAGCGTGATTGTTTACAGTGAAACCGCATTGAAACAACATGGCGACAAAATCGCCGCCTTTGCCCGCCTCGAGGGGCTGGAGGCGCACGCGCGCGCCATTGAGGTGCGGCTCGAGAAAGGGGAATGAATGATGGCAAGGGAAGCGATGATCGCAAGAACGACGAACGAGACGAGCATTCAGTTATCGTTTTCGTTGGATGGCGAAGGGAAGGCGGAACTGGAAACGGGCGTGCCGTTTTTAACCCATATGCTCGATTTGTTCGCCAAGCACGGCCAGTTCGATTTGCACATTGAGGCCAAAGGCGACACGCATATTGACGACCACCATACGACGGAAGACATCGGCATTTGCCTCGGGCAGGCGATCAAGGAAGCGCTCGGCGACAAAAAAGGAATCAAGCGGTACGGCAACGCGTTTGTGCCGATGGATGACGCCTTGGCGCAAGTTGTGATCGACTTGAGCAATCGCCCGCATTTTGAGTTTCGCGGCGAGTTTCCGGCAGCGAAAGTCGGCGCGTTTGATGTCGAACTCGTGCATGAGTTTTTATGGAAACTGGCGCTTGAAGCGCGGATGAACTTGCATGTCATCGTCCATTACGGGCGCAATACGCACCATATGATCGAAGCGGTGTTTAAGGCGCTCGGGCGGGCGCTCGATGAAGCAACGATGATCGACCCGCGCGTCAAAGGCGTTCCGTCGACAAAAGGGATGCTGTAGCCGATGGAGTGGGGCGCCCCCCGTGGGGAAAGAGTTCCGCAGGCGCAGGAAAGGCGGTCGGATCGAGGCAGCGCTTCCTGCGGGAAAAGCTCCATGGATGCAGGAAAGGCGACCGGATGCCAAGGAGAGTCTGCACATGGAAGGAGCGCCGTAAAAAAGCATGCCGCCATACCGTTGTTCATTGAACAAGGGGATGGGCATGGATCAGCGAAGAAAGGAATGGGATGACGATGATCGGGATCATCGACTATGGCATGGGCAACTTATACAGCGTCAGCAAAGCGCTCGAGCGGCTCGGCTGTCCGTATGTCCTAAGCGGCGACAAAGAGGAGCTCGAGCAGGCGCGCGGGCTGATTTTGCCCGGTGTCGGCTCGTTTCGCGATGCGATGCACATTTTAAATGAGACAGGCCTAGCTGCTTTCATCCGTTCGGCGGTTGAAAACGGCACGCCGCTGCTCGGCATTTGTTTAGGGATGCAGCTGTTGTTTGACGAAAGCGAAGAAAACGGGCCGACAAAAGGGCTTGGCTTGCTTCGCGGCCGCGTCGTCCGCTTTCCGGGCGTCACGAAAACCGGCGAGCCATACAAAGTGCCGCACATGGGCTGGAACCGGCTCCGCTTTCATCGTCCGTCGCCGCTCCTTCGTGGCGTCGAGGAAGGGCATGTCTATTTTGTCCATTCGTATTATGTCATTCCAGGGGATGAGGACGTCGTGCTCGCGAGCAGTGAATATGACGTTGATGTTCCGGCGGTCGTCGGGCGCGGCTGTGTGTTTGGCACACAGTTTCATCCGGAAAAAAGCGGTGCGGTCGGCATGAGCATCTTGAACAATTATGTCGGCATCGCCACGGGAAGGGGGAACGGCTGATGGCGGCGTTTACGATTTATCCGGCGATCGATATGCGCGGCGGCAAGTGCGTCCGCCTGCTGCAAGGCGATTACAACAAAGAAACGGTGTACGGCGATTCGCCGGTCGCGATGGCCGAGCAATTCGCCGCTCAAGGGGCGGAGTGGATTCATATGGTCGATTTGGACGGAGCGAAAGAAGGGCGCCGCGTCAACGACCGGTTTGTCATTGAAGCGGCCCGTCGTCTTTCCGTCCATGTGCAAGTGGGCGGCGGCATCCGGACGGAAGAGGATATCGTGCATTATTTAGAAAATGGGGTCGCCCGCGTCATTTTAGGAAGTTCGGCCATTTCCGACCCGCCGTTTGTGAAAAAGATGCTCCAAAAATACGGCCGCCGCATCGTGATTGGCATTGACGCCCGCGACGGCTTCGTGGCGACGGAAGGGTGGCTTGCGACGTCGAACGTCAAGGCGGAAGAGCTCGGGCGGATGCTCGCTGAGGCGGGGGCGGAGACGTTTATTTTCACCGATATTGCGACCGATGGCACGCTGTCGGGCCCGAACATCGCCGCCGCGGTCCGGTTGGCCGAGGCGACGGGAAAAGAAGTGATCGCTTCTGGCGGCGTCAGCTCGCTTGACGATTTGCGCGCGCTCTGCCAATATGCTGGACAAGGCATCGGCGGCGCGATCGTCGGCAAGGCGCTTTATACGAATCAGTTTACGCTCGCGGAAGCGCTCAAGGCGGTGAACGAGCGATGATCACGAAGCGCATCATCCCGTGCCTCGATGTGAAAGACGGGCGCGTCGTCAAAGGAGTGCAATTTGTCCAGCTGCGCGATGCCGGCGATCCGGTGGAGCTCGCGAAGGCGTACGATGAGCAAGGGGCGGACGAGCTCGTGTTTTTGGACATTTCCGCTTCCCATGAAGGGCGGAAAACGATGGTCGATGTCGTCGAGCGCGTCGCCGCCCAGCTAGCGATTCCGTTTACGGTCGGCGGCGGCATCCACTCGCTTGAGGATATGAAGCGGATGCTTCGCGCCGGGGCCGACAAAGTGTCGCTCAACACCGCCGCGGTGCTCCATCCGACCTTGATCACCGAAGGGGCGGACTTTTTCGGCTCGCAATGCATCGTCGTCGCCATTGACGCGAAATACGATGAAACGCTTGGTTCATGGCGCGTCTATACGCACGGCGGCCGCAACGCCACGAACTGGGAAGTCGTCGCTTGGGCGCAGGAAGCGGTCCGTCTTGGCGCCGGGGAGATTTTGCTGACGAGCATGGACGCGGACGGCGGCAAAAACGGTTTTGATATTGAGTTGACGCGGCGGGTGAGCGAAGCGGTCCCGGTTCCGGTCATCGCCTCGGGCGGCGCCGGCAAGGCGGAGCATTTCCTCGAAGCGTTCGAAAAAGGGAAAGCAGACGCGGCGCTCGCGGCATCGATTTTCCATTACAAAGAAACGTCAGTCGGACAAGTGAAAGCGTACTTGAAAGAAAAAGGGGTGAACGTGCGATGACGGCGGACATTCGCTTTGATGAAAAAGGGCTTGTACCTGCCATCGTCCAAGATGCGCAAAGCAAGGAAGTGCTCACGCTTGCCTATATGAACAAAGAGTCGCTTAAAAAAACGCTGGAGACCGGAGAAACATGGTTTTACAGCCGCTCGCGCCAAGAACTATGGCATAAAGGGGCGACATCTGGAAACGAGCAGCGCGTTGTCGACATCCGCTACGACTGCGACGCCGACGCCCTGCTCGTTCTCGTCGAGCCGGCCGGCCCGGCTTGCCATACCGGGTCGTATTCCTGTTTTTCCCGCTCGCTGGACGGCGCGGCGCGCACGCCGGCGGCCGACCGGTTTGCCATTTTGAACGAGTTGGAACAGATCATCGCCCAGCGCGACGCCGAACGGCCGGAAGGGTCGTACACGACGTACTTGTTTGAAAAAGGCGTCGATAAAATTTTGAAGAAAGTCGGCGAAGAAGCGGCGGAAGTCATCATCGCGGCGAAAAACCGGAGCCATGACGAATTGAAATGGGAAGCGGCCGACTTGTTGTACCATTTGCTTGTGCTGTTGCGCGAACAAAAGCTGCCGCTTGACGCGGTGCTTGCGACGCTTGCCGAGCGGCACGCGCAAAAGGTGGAAGCGAGCGACAAAAAATAACAAGATGGTTAGGTGAGAAAAAGGAACGTCTGCCATCGCGCCGGCGTTCCTTTTTTGCACGGAAAAACCGCATTCCTAAAAGGCCGGTGAATTAATGGGGCATAGACTTCCCACATGTCGAATTTTGGAGGCCATTCTCCCCGCCGTTTGGCGCCAAAGGATGGGAAGACGAGCAGGACTTCCTGCTCCCAATTCCGGTTTTGCGCACGCCAAAGAGCCGGTCCCCCCTCGTTTTTTTCGAAACCGGCACAATCGCTTCAGATTTTGCACGACGGCGGTCAACAGCGCCTGTTCTTCCATGGCGTAAAGGCCCCGGCTTCGGGCCCGGTCCAGCCCGTGACATTCCTTCCCTTCGGCGAACACATGCTCACAACGCGTGCGAAGGGCTTGAATGGATCGATAGCCGCCCTGTTGCTGAATGAGCCTCGCTTGATTGCGAATCTGAACGTCTCGGACTTTCGCCTGGCGCTTTGCTTCCTGAGCGGGATCCTTCGCCCGGCGCTTCCAGGTTGGAATCTCCTCCATCTCCTTGCGGCGCAGCGACACGAGCGGTGTGATGCCTTGAATGAAGATCGCTTCCAGATACTCGGTGGTGCCATACGCTTTGTCCGCGGACAAGGTCCGAATCGTGATCGACGGATGGCGAAACCGAATCGAGGCCAGCTGCTCCAAACTCGTCTCCCGTTCCGCCGTTCCAGTGGCGAGGCTGGCCCGTCTGGATAAAATCACGCGCGACTGGACATCGATGACGTCGTGCACCAGATACCGAGGATACGCTTCCTGCCCTTTGCCTTTCTTGTACAACCGGGCATCCGGATCCGTCACGCTTCGATGGGTCCGGTTGGAAAACGTGGCTCCACGGAAGTTTCCCCGTTCTTCGGCATGGACGCGTTCCCCTGATTTTGGAGACGGAGAGGGTGGGTCGTCATCCGGATCCCGGGCCTCGGTCTGTTCATCTTCCCGGGCAGTGCGGGCCAGATAGTCTTCCAACGTCTCCACCGGAGCGAGCTTGACCTCCCGCAAGCTGTGGATCGAGGCATTCGCCCGCACTTGGGTGCCGTCAGCCGCCGCATGGACATCCGGCGAGACCAACCCCGCCGCGATGCATTGATCCACCACATAGGTCATCAGCCGGTCAAAGATTCCATGTTGGCGCCAGCGTTTCCGTGTTTTGACGAGCGTCGTTCGATCCGGCAGTGTGGGGTGATGAGGATCCGGATGGAGCACGGATTCAAAGTCGAGACCGCAAAACCACAAGTATCCGGCATGCATGGGGAGGATCTCATACAACTCCCGCTCAGAGTGGTCGAACAAATACGAGAGCAGCATTAGGCGAAGCAGCCGTTCCGGATCCGCCGCCGGGCGACCCGTTTTTTCCGTGTACAGGGGAGCCACCCAATCGTGAATGACGGAAAAGTCAACCGCTTCGTTGATTTGGCGCAAGATATGATGTGGAGGAACCAGTTCTTCCATGTCGATGACTTGAAACAGACGAGGCTGAGTCGAAGGGTTTTTGGGGGCTTTCATGATCCGCTCACGCTCCATTCCAACGATTTTTCTTCCTTTTTCGACATAAGCCCCCTAAATCCCTGCCTCAGGGTGTACTTTTTTCACCGGCCTTCTAAAGTTTCTTGCTTGTTTTCGCCGCCGATATGGTATACTGTTGTTCGACGAATTTTACGGACGACGGAGGACAGAATGGGAAAACAACTGAAGCGATCATCACGAAAAGCGACGATTGTACCGTTCATCCAAAGCGGAGATTACTTTTTTAAAAAAGGAATGAAAGCATACGACCGAGGCGATTTGGAAAAGGCGAGGAAATATTTTGAGCGCGCCGTCCGTTTGGATGAGCGCGACGCCTCATTCGCCTTGCAGCTTGCCCTTGTGCTGTCGGAGCTTGGTGAATATCAATTTTCCAATCAATGGCTGTTCAAAATTATCCATGATTTGGACGAAACGATGTACGACTGTTTGTATTTTTTGGCGAACAATTTCGCCTGCCTCGGCTTGTTTCGTGAAGCAAGGCAATACGCGGAACGTTATTTGGCGCATGAGCCGGCCGGAGAGTTTGCCGACGATGCTGCTGACTTGCTTGAGCTGCTTCGGCTCGATGGCTCGGAATGGACGGAAGAAGAGGAGCAGCTGATGGTGCTGGAGGATCGGGCCCGCCGTTTGCTTGAGGAGGAGCGGTTTGCGGAAGCGATTGAAGCGCTTGAAGCGCTCGTCGTGCGCTATCCGGACGTTTGGTCGGCGCATAACAATTTGGCGCTTGCTTATTTTTACAGCGGCGATGTCGACAAAGCGAAATAGAAAGTGCGTGAAGTGCTCAAACGCGATCCCGGCAATTTGCATGCGCTTTGCAACGCGCTTGTCTTCGCCTATTACTTGCGTGAGGAAGAACAGGCGGCCGCGCTTTGCGAGACGCTGGCCGGTTTGTATCCGTTTTTTCGCGAGCATCAATACAAGCTCGGGGCGACATTCGCGCTTGTTGGGCGGTTCGATTTGGCGTTCCGTTGGCTGCACCGTTTGTATAAACAAGGCTTTGGCGGTGATGGGCCATTTTATTATTGGCTCGCTTGCGCTGCCTACTATACTGGCCATGAGCCGCTCGCTCGGCAAATGTGGGAGGTGCTTGCCACCCTCCATCCCGAAAAACGGGGTGAGGAGCCGTGGGCCGTTTCAGCGCCGGTGGATGAGGCGCTTATCCGCTTGATGGCTTGGCTGGAGGGCGACGAGCTGGCCGACCGTCTGTACGGATTGTACTTGTTCAGCCGCTCGCCGCAGGCGAAAGAGCCATCGATGTCGCTTGCGGTATGCCGCCTCTTGCCGTCTGATCCCCGTCTGCGCCCGTTTATCGACTGCTTTTTGTTCGGCTTAACCGACGGCCCGTCCGCTTGGGCGGCGAACATCGGCCGCATGGTCGATGCGCTTTCGGCGCATAATGAGGAAAAGGAAGCGCTCTGCCGCTTCGCCTTCGCGATGGCCGTCCATCCGTCGGCTGATCGCGAGCCATTTGCGAACGGAGCCGCGTGGGCGGCGGCGATCGAATACATGTGGCGCCGACAGCAAGGAGAGCGTGTGACGCAAAGAGAGATGGCGGCCAAATACGGCGTTTCGGCGTCGACGGTGCAAAAATACGTGCAAAAAGCGCGCCGGCTCTATACATGAGCAAATCAATAGACAGGGCGAATCGACTTCTATACGATGAAAATGGAATGATTCTCAAGCGAGGGAGTGGACGGTGTGGCAGACGAAAAAATTTACGATGTCATTATTGCCGGAGCCGGGCCGGCTGGGCTGACGGCGGCTGTCTATACATCGCGCGCCAATTTGTCGACGCTGATGATCGAGCGCGGCGTTCCGGGCGGGCAGATGGTCAACACTGAGGAAGTCGAGAACTATCCTGGCTTTGAAACGATTTTAGGCCCGGAATTGGCGGCGAAAATGTTTGAGCATGCGAAAAAATTCGGCGCGGAGTACGCATACGGCGATGTGAAAGAAATCATCGACGGCGAGGCGTACAAAACGGTCATCGTCGGCGATAAAGAGTACAAGGCCCGCGCGGTCATCATCGCCACCGGAGCGGAATATAAAAAACTCGGCGTACCGGGTGAAGCGGAGCTCGGCGGCCGCGGCGTTTCGTACTGTGCGGTGTGCGACGGGGCGTTTTTCAAAGGGAAAGATTTGGTCGTCGTGGGCGGGGGCGACTCGGCGGTCGAAGAGGGCGTCTATTTGACGCGGTTTGCCAATAAAGTGACGATCGTTCACCGCCGCGACAAGCTGCGGGCGCAAAAAATTTTGCAAGACCGGGCGTTCGCCAATGAAAAAATTGATTTCATCTGGAACCATACGGTGAAACAAATCAACGAAAAGGACGGAAAAGTCGGCAGCGTGACGCTTGTGCATACGCAAACGGGCGAGGAGCGCGAATTTCCGTGCGACGGCGTTTTCATTTACATCGGGATGGTGCCGCTCTCGAAGCCGTTTGCCAATCTTGGCATCACGAATGAAAACGGCTATATCGTCACGAACGAAAAGATGGAGACGAAAGTGCCGGGCATTTTCGCCGCCGGTGATGTGCGGGAAAAAACGCTCCGGCAAATCGTGACGGCTACCGGCGACGGCAGCATCGCCGCGCAAAGCGCCCAGCATTACGTTGAGGAACTGAAAGAAAAGCTCAATAAGCAAGGGGTCAGCTGATCCGGTAACCAAATCGCAATCAAATCGTAATGGTTATTTAACCCAGATGTAACACGGGCGCAACACATTTGTCGTATGCTATAAGTAAGTAATTGACCCCCTTTTATATAGATCCTTTTTGGCGCGGGCGTTTGTCCGCGTCTTTTTTTTCTTTGCCTGCGCGCTTGCATCCTGCCGCCCCGCTCGAAACGGCGGGGGATGGCGTCTTTCGGCTGGAAGCGGAATGTTGGGCCCCCGAGGTTTTTGCAGACGGGAAGCGGACGGTTTCCAGCGGTTTGAAGGTGGAGCGGCCTAACTATTTATGGTAAAATAAAGATGATTATGTGCGTGTTTGCGGATGGTTGGGGTGAACGAATTGCAACGGGTGACAAACTGCGTATTATATAAAGACGGCCAAGTGCTGCTTTTGCAAAAGCCGAGGCGCGGCTGGTGGGTCGCTCCGGGCGGGAAAATGGAGCCCGGCGAGACGGTGCGTGAAGCATGCATTCGTGAATACCGGGAAGAGACGGGCATTTATTTGAAAAATCCAGAGCTGAAAGGCGTCTTTACGATCGTGATGAAAAATGGGAATGAAACGGTGTCGGAGTGGATGATGTTTACGTTTTTCGCCGACGACTTCATTGGTGAAAACGTGCCGTCTTCCGAAGAAGGGACGCTTGCTTGGCATCAGGTGGAGACGCTTTCGACGCTGCCGATGGCCCCTGGAGACTATCATATTTTGGATTACGCCTTGAAAGGCAAAGGGGTCATGTACGGGGTGTTTGTCTATACAGAGGAATTCGAGCTGCTTTCATATCGGCTCGATCCGAGCTGATGGAGAGGAGGGGCGGAGATGGGACAAAACGGGGCGCTGCAGCCGATTCAGCTCGTCATCATCACCGGTATGTCCGGCGCGGGAAAGACGGTGGCGATTCAAAGCTTCGAAGACCTCGGCTTTTTTTGTATTGACAACTTGCCGCCGACGCTGCTGCCGAAATTTTTGGAGCTCGTCAAAGAATCCGGGAATAAAATGAACAAAGTCGCCCTTGTCATGGATTTGCGCAGCCGCGACTTTTTCGATCATTTGTTCGCTGCGCTCGATGAGCTGGCTGAGCAAGCGTGGGTCATCCCACAGGTGTTGTTCTTGGACGCCCAAGATTCGACGTTGGTGGCCCGCTACAAAGAAACGCGGCGGACGCATCCGCTTGCGCCGAACGAGCCCCCGCTTGAAGGAATCCGTTTGGAGCGGAAGCTGCTCGAAGAACTGAAAGGGCGGGCGCAGATCATTTACGATACGACGGGGCTCAAGCCGCGCGAGCTGCGGGAGAAAATCATCCGCCAGTTCTCATCGCACGCTCAATCCGGGTTTACCATCAACGTCATGTCGTTTGGGTTTAAGTACGGCATTCCAATTGATGCAGATTTGGTGTTTGACGTCCGCTTTTTGCCGAACCCGCATTACATTGAACATATGCGTCCGAAAACCGGGTTGGATGACGACGTATCGTCCTACGTGCTCAAGTGGGGGGAAACGCAAAAGTTTTTGGAAAAGCTCATTGACTTGTTGTCGTTTATGCTGCCGTATTACCAGCGCGAAGGAAAAAGCCAGCTGGTGATCGCCATCGGCTGCACGGGCGGGCAGCACCGTTCGGTGGCGCTCGCAGAATATATCGCCCGCCATTTTTCAGATGATTATAAAACGGTTGTCTCGCACCGGGACATGGAGAGGAGAAAGGACATACACCGATGAGAAACGAACGAGCAGCGAAACTGGTCGTCATCGGCGGCGGCACCGGGCTTCCCGTCCTGCTGAGGGGGCTGAAGCAGCATGAATTGGATTTGACCGCCATTGTCACGGTCGCCGATGATGGAGGGAGTTCCGGGCGGCTGCGCGATGAGCTGCACATTCCGCCGCCCGGGGATGTCCGCAACGTATTGGCCGCGCTGTCTGACGTCGAACCGCTCATTGTCGAGCTGTTCCAGCACCGTTTTCAAAACGGCAACGGCTTATCCGGCCATTCGCTCGGCAATTTGATTTTGGCGGCGCTCACATCGATCACCGGCGACTTTGTGAAAGCAATCCGTGAGATGAGCAAAGTGTTGAACGTGCGCGGCCAGGTGCTGCCGGCAGCGAACAAAAGCGTCGTTTTGCACGCGGAGATGGAAGACGGTTCCATCATCTCTGGCGAGTCAAAAATCCCGAGTGCGGGAAAAAAAATTAAGAGGGTGTTTTTAACGCCGGAAGACATTGAGCCGCTGCCGGAGACGGTTGATGCCATCCGCCGCGCCGATTTGATTGTCATCGGGCCGGGCAGCCTATACACAAGCATCTTGCCGAATTTGCTCGTGCCGAAAATCGGGCAGGAAGTATGCAAGGCGAAGGCGAAAAAAGTATATATATGCAACATTATGACTCAGGCCGGCGAGACGCCGCACTATACGGTGAGCGACCATGTGGAGGCGCTTCATGCTCATCTTGGCGGCCCGTTTTTGGACGCGGTGATCATCAACAGCGGAGCGATCCCGGAAGCGATCCGCCGCCGCTACGAGGCGGAGCGGGCCGAGCCGGTGCGTGACGACAGCAGCGGGCTTTCGTTGCAAGTCATCCGCGACGATATTGTCACGTACGAGGATGGGGTCATTCGCCATAATACGGCGAAAGTCGCCGCCCTTCTTCTCGGGCTTCTCCCTCACCGTTAAAGGCGGGACCCGAGTAGGCCGCAAAGCGCCATTATGGGCGGTGATGCTCCCGATGGCCGCGCCGAAAGTCAGGCACCTCCAACCGGCCGGATGCGGGGAACGAATGGAGGTGGAGCGATCGTGTCTTTTGCATCGGAAACGAAAAAGGAATTGACCCATTTAGAGGTGAAGCCTTGCTGCTTGCGCGCGGAGCTGTCGGCGCTTTTGCGCATGAACGGTTCACTGTCGTTTTCCGGCGGGCGAATGGCCATCGATGTCCAGACGGAAAATGCGGCGATCGCTCGGCGCATTTATACGTTATTGAAAAAGGGCTACGATGTCGCCGTCGAGCTGTTTGTCCGCAAGAAAATGCGCTTGAAAAAAAACAACGTCTACATCGTCCGCGTGACTGACGGTGCGGCTTCTTTGCTTCGTGAACTTCACATTGTCAACGGCGATTTTTCGCTCATCCATGACATTTCCCCGGAGCTCGTCAAGAAAAAATGCTGCAAGCGCTCGTATTTGCGCGGCGCGTTTTTGGCCGGCGGTTCGGTCAACAACCCGGAGACGTCGTCCTACCATTTGGAGATTTTTTCGCTGTATGAGGAGCATAACCGGGCGTTATGCGAATTGATGAACAGCCACTTTTTTTTAAATGCGAAAACGTTGGAACGGAAAAAGGGGTTTATTACGTATTTAAAAGAGGCGGAAAAAATCGCCGAGTTTTTGAACATCATCGGCGCCCATCAAGCGCTGCTCCGCTTTGAGGACATTCGCATCGTCCGCGATATGCGCAACTCGGTCAACCGGCTTGTCAATTGCGAAACCGCCAATTTGAACAAAACGATCGGCGCTGCGCTTCGCCAGGTGGAGAACATCCGCTACATCGACGAGACGATCGGCCTTGATTCACTGCCGGCCAAGCTGCGGGAAATCGCGAAACTTCGCATCGAGCATCAAGACGTGACGCTGAAAGAGCTCGGGGAGATGGTTGCCGGTGGAAAAATCAGCAAATCCGGCATCAACCACCGGCTGCGCAAAATTGATGAGATCGCGGAGCGGCTGCGGGCTGGAAAGCCGGTCGATTTCCATAAATCGCTGTAAAGGGGAGATGGAGAATGGTGGAAAAACAAGTGGAAGTGAAATTAAAAACCGGGCTGCAGGCGCGCCCGGCGGCGTTGTTCGTCCAAGAAGCGAACCGTTTTTCCGCTGATGTGTTTTTGGAAAAAGACGGAAAACGGGTCAACGCGAAAAGCATTATGGGCTTGATGAGCCTCGCCATCGGCCATGGAGCGGTGATCACGCTCATTGCCGACGGTCCGGATGAGCAAGAAGCGATCGAAAAGCTCGCCGCCTATGTGCAAAAGGAAAAGTAAAGCAGCGTGTGGGGCTGGCGGGGAAAGGAATGGAAAAGGCTGCTCCGTTTTTGTCGGAAGCAGCCTTTTTTCGTCAATGTCGGTGCAGGCGCAGCTCTATAGCGGTTCTGCCAACGTGTGCATGCCTTATTTTTCATCAGCGCGCGTCAGCACGCGGTCAATGATGCCGTATTCCATTGCTTTTTGCGCGGTCATAAAGTTGTCGCGGTCCGTATCGCGCTCGATCACTTCGATCGGCTGGCCGGTGTTTTCCGATAAAATGCGGTTCAATTTGTCGCGCAAGAACAAAATGCGCTTCGCTGCGATTTCGATTTCCGTCGCTTGCCCTTGGGCGCCGCCGAGCGGTTGGTGGATCATGATTTCACTGTTTGGCAAGGCGAACCGTTTCCCTTTCGCACCGGCGGCAAGCAAAAACGCCCCCATGGAAGCGGCCATGCCGATGCAAATTGTCGATACGTCCGGTTTGATGAACTGCATCGTGTCGTAAATCGCCAGGCCAGCTGTGATCGAGCCGCCCGGGCTGTTGATGTACAAGGAAATATCTTTGTCCGGGTCTTCCGCCGCCAAAAACAACAGCTGCGACACGATCGAGTTGGCCACTTGGTCGTCGATCGGGCTGCCAAGGAACACGATTCGGTCTTTCAATAAGCGCGAATAAATGTCGTACGCCCGCTCCCCGCGGTTCGTCTGTTCGATGACAGTCGGAATCAAATACATCAAAAACGCCTCCTTTTCCATCCTAATGGATCAATATGTACGCCTTCATCATACACGAATGGTCAATGAAGGTCAAACAAAACGACCTTCCCCATTCTTTATAACATATTCGCGGCTAGCGGGAACATCCCTCTTTTCATCATAACCGCTTTTTTATTTTTTTAACCAGTTGCCTGTGGCGGTGGCATTGATGTGGAAGGAACAAAGGCCTAATTTTTCCTGTTTTTTTATTGCATTTTCCCCTTGCATTTTTGCACGATCCTGCTATAATAGAACATGCGACGGAACGAAATAGAGAAATCATGAACTTCCATGCCCTCGTAGTGTAGTGGATAGCACGAGAGATTCCGGTTCTCTTAGCGTGGGTTCGAATCCTGCCGAGGGCGTTCCAACGATCCGACAAGTTCGGATTGAGATTCCCAAATCCCTTGATACGACCGCGTTTGCGGTCGTTTTTCATTTTTTGGGAATCCCGAAAAAACCGATAGAATCCGAAAAAATTTTGTACGAATTTTGCACGGCTATTTGGTACGATCCAGTTCCGCCATCGCGAGATCGACCTGCCGGGATTCTTTTTGTTCCATCTCATCTAAAATATGCGAGTACGTTTGCAGAGTAGTGACAATATGGCGGAACAGGAAACGAGTTTGGAGCAGCTGGCTTCGATTCGGTTTCGCCAACCGTCGATCACGATTCGGACCTTGTCCGCAGACAAAGCGTATGGCGCCACGGAGTATCTGGAAGCGCTCTTTCTTCATCCAGACTACAGTTTTTTGTTTTTTGTCGTGTAAATGCCACTAATAAGTGAAAGGTGCAAACCGAATCCTCCTTCCGTTGCGTCACCCGATTGGGCGGCGCTGTAGGTGAGGTGATACACGTGTAGAAGTTGCACGAGGTATTGAACGATAACAAAAGCTAAACCACATGAAGAAAAAGGACGGAATGACCTGGGGCGACTGGATGGAGATCATGGGGTCCGGCGCGATACGTATAAACGAGTGCGCGGGGCGGTGAGGAGGAAATGGGAAGGAATAAAGACCCTTAGGTTAAAAAACATATACTTGGTATATGGTTGTAATCCTGCCGAGGCAAAACAGCCGCCTAGGCGGCTGTTTTTCTTTTAGATCAGCAGCGGACGCGCCGCTTTCCTCGAGAGGGTTCCCAAATCAAGGGCTCGGGCGGGGCATTGGGTTTTTTCGTCTGAACAGGCGCCGGTTCGGGCGGTCGCCAAGGCCGCTTTCCGCCGTCAAAAATTTCTCCTACCCCCTCCCGCTCCCGTTGTGTACAATAAAAGAAAGGGAGGCGTGACGATGAGGGCGGAGTTATGGCAAGAGCAGCGGCTGCAGTTGTCGCTGACAAAGGAACTTGTGCAGGCGATTGAACTGTTGCAATATTCCGCAGTGGATTTGGAAGCGTTTTTATATGAACAGTCGCTGGAAAACCCGTTTTTGGAAATTCGCCGCACCCGGGTGCGGCAACGGCCAAGCCGGACAGAAAGAGACCAAAAGCAATGGCTCGAGAACATTGGCGCCCGCGCAGAGACACTTGTTGGCCATTTGCTTTCTCAGCTGCCTGCGTTGAAGCTGGCCGATCGGGAAGAGCGCATCGTCCGTTATCTCATTGCCTCGCTCGATGAGGATGGCTATTTGCGCGTGCCGCTTGCCGAGCTGGCGGCGCGGTTTTCCGCATCGGAACAAGAGATGGAACGGGGGCTGCGCCTTGTGCAGTCGCTCGACCCGCCGGGAGTCGGCGCCCGCGATTTGGCGGAATGCCTCTTGCTGCAACTTGAACGTCTTCCTGAGCGTGACGAGCTGGCGGAGATGATCGTCCGCTACCATTTTGTCCCCTTTGCGGAAAAGTCGTGGAAAACGCTGGCCAAGCAGCTTGGCGTCAGCCTTGGCGAACTGCAACGCGTCTTCGAGCTCATTCGCACACTCGAGCCGCGGCCAGGCATTCACTATTCGAGCGAAACACCGCCTTTGGTCGTGCCGGATGTCATCGTCGTCCGCGGGGCGGAAGGGGACTGGATGGCCGCCTATAATGATGACATCCATCCGGAGCTCGGATGGAATCGGGATTACGAGCGGCGCATCGCTGCATCTGGCGACCGGCATGCCGAACAGTTTATCAAAGAAAAATATCGGCAGTTTACATGGCTCGCGAAAAGTTTGGAGCAACGGAAACAGACGCTTCTCCATTTGACGGCCGTCATCATCGACCGCCAGCGCTCGTGTTTGGAGTTTGGGCTTTCGGCGCTCAAGCCGATGACGATGCGCGAGGTGGCCGAGGAGCTCGGCGTTCATGAATCGACGGTGAGCCGCGCGGTCCGGCATAAATATGTGCAAACGCCGTTTGGCACCGTGGAGCTGCGCCGTTTCTTTTCAAACGCCGCGACGGCCGCAGGGGATGAAGCGGCATCGTCCGCCCGCGTGAAAGCGATCATTGAGGCCCTTATTTCCGAGGAAGATCGGCGGGCGCCGCTGTCTGACCAACAGCTTGCTGATTTGCTTCGCGATCGGCACGGCATCGCCATTTCGCGCCGCACGGTCGCCAAATACCGCGAGCAGCTGCGCATCCCGTCTTCGGCAAAGCGGAGGCAATATATCGGCCTGCCGTAACGGGCGGCCAATCGAAACGGCAACTGCTGTAGAAAGAGAGGAAGAAATGAATGCATATCCGATTGTATACGAAAACGAATTGCCCGCTCTGCGACAAAGCGAAAGCCGTTTTGACGGAGCTGCGGGCGGACTATTCGTTTACGCTGGAAGAAATTGATATTTACAAAGATGATGAACTGCTGGAAAAATATCAGCTGATGATCCCGGTTGTGGAATTGGATGGCGAAGAAATCGGCTGGGGAGCGATTGAAAAAGAAGCGGTGAGAAAACGGTTGCGGCGGGCGCAAAACAGTTGAACGGCTATCGTCCTCCTGCTATAATGAAAATGGCGCGGGAGGAATTTTTTATGGCACTGCGGGACATAATATGTCATACCGGGACATAAGATGTCCCTATATTCAATCGAGGAGAAAGGATCCATGCAGCCGTTATTGGAGGCACAAAAAAAATTATTGCCTGACTTGCTTGACGTTATGCAAAAACGATATCAAATTTTGCACTCCATTTCGCTTATGGCGCCGATCGGGCGGCGGGCGCTGGCGGCGAGCCTCGGCATGAGTGAGCGGGTGCTCCGGTCGGAAACAGAATTTTTGAAAGGACAAAACTTGCTTTCCGCCGATGTGTCGGGCATGCGGTTGACGGAGGAAGGCCAGGCGCTCCTTCATACGCTCAATGATTTGATGCGGGAAGCGCTCGGACTCAAAGAGCTGGAAGCCGCGCTGCAGGAACAGCTCGGCATTCCGCGGGTGATTGTCGTTGCCGGGGATAGCGACCGTTCCCCTTGGGTAAAAAAAGAAATGGGTAGAGCGTGTGTCGCCTGCATGAAGGAGCTGCTTGAGCCCGGGGACATCGTCGCCGTGGCCGGCGGAACGACGATGGCGGCGGTCGCGGAGATGATGACGCCGGATTCGAAGCTTCGCGATGTGTTGTTCGTGCCGGCGCGCGGCGGCCTTGGCGAAGATGTCGAGAATCAGGCGAACACGATTTGTGCGAAAATGGCGGAAAAAGCGATGGGCCGCTATCGGTTGCTGCACGTGCCTGACCAGCTGAGCGATGAAGCGTACGCGTCGCTTGTCGAAGAGCCGGCGGTGAAAGAAGTGCTTGAGCTCATCCAATCATGCCGCATGGTCGTCCATGGCATCGGTGAAGCGGTGACGATGGCCAAGCGGCGGAAGACGCCGCCTGTAGAGATGGAGAACATCATCGCCCGCCATGCGGTCGCCGAGGCGTTCGGCTACTATTTCAACGAGTACGGCGACGTCGTCCATAAAGTGAAAACAGTCGGCATTCAACTTGAACACCTCCCGCATGTCGAGCATGTCATCGCCGTCGCCGGAGGGGCGTCGAAGGCGAAAGCCATTCGCGCGTACATGAAACGGGCGCCGCACTCGCTATTGGTGACGGACGAAGGAGCCGCAAAAGCGTTCGTAGGGGAGTAATCTCCCTTGCTGATACAATCCAATCGCAAGGAGGAAAATAAGATGGCAGTCAAAGTGGGAATCAACGGATTTGGCCGCATCGGACGCAACGTCTTCCGCGCGGCATTGAAAAACCCGGACATTGAAGTGGTGGCGGTGAACGATTTAACCGATGCGAATACGCTTGCTCATTTGTTGAAGTACGACTCCGTCCATGGCCGTCTGGATGCCGAAGTGTCGGTGAACGGCAACAACTTGGTCGTCAACGGCAAAGAAATCATCGTCAAGGCGGAACGCGATCCGGCGAACTTGGCGTGGGGCGAGATCGGCGTTGACATCGTCGTTGAGTCGACCGGCCGCTTCACGAAACGCGAAGACGCCGCCAAACATTTGGAAGCGGGTGCGAAAAAAGTGATCATTTCCGCACCGGCGAAAGACGAGGATATTACGATCGTCATGGGCGTCAACCAAGACAAATACGATCCGAAAGCCCATCATGTCATCTCGAACGCTTCGTGCACGACGAACTGCTTGGCGCCGTTTGCCAAAGTGCTGCATGAAAAATTCGGCATCGTCCGCGGCATGATGACGACCGTTCACTCGTACACAAACGACCAACAAATTTTGGACTTGCCGCATAAAGATTTGCGCCGGGCTCGCGCGGCCGCGGAATCGATCATTCCGACGACGACCGGGGCGGCGAAAGCTGTTGCGCTTGTCTTGCCGGAACTGAAAGGCAAATTGAACGGCATGGCAATGCGCGTGCCGACGCCGAACGTATCAGTTGTCGACTTGGTGGCGGAATTGGAAAAAGAAGTGACGGTCGAAGAAGTGAATGCCGCGTTGAAAGCAGCAGCGGAAGGCGAGCTGAAAGGCATTTTGGCCTACAGCGAAGAACCGCTCGTGTCGCGCGACTACAACGGCAGCACCGCTTCGTCGACGATCGACGCGTTGTCGACAATGGTCATTGAAGGCAAAATGGTGAAAGTCGTTTCGTGGTATGACAACGAAACGGGCTATTCGCACCGCGTCGTCGACTTGGCCGCCTACATCGCCTCGAAAGGGCTGTAAAACCAGCTTGGCGTTGAGTTTTCCATCCGTTCAAGTCTATAATAGGAAAATGGAGGGGAGCGGGGAAATGATCCCCACTCCTTTTCCTTTGTCCAAACTGCAGCCAAAAGGGGGCACGAACGATGAACAAGAAGACGATCCGCGACGTTGAGGTGAGGGGAAAGCGCGTCTTTTGCCGCGTCGATTTCAACGTTCCGATGGAGCAAGGCGCCATCACCGATGACACGCGCATTCGCGCCGCACTCCCGACGATCCGCTATTTGATCGAGCACGGGGCGAAAGTCATTTTGGCGAGCCACCTCGGCCGCCCGAAAGGAAAAGTGGTCGAAGAATTGCGTTTGGATGCCGTTGCGAAGCGGCTCGGCGAGCTGCTTGAACGGCCGGTCGCCAAAACGAATGAAGCGGTCGGCGATGAGGTGAAAGCGGCGGTCGACCGTTTGAACGAAGGCGACGTGCTCTTGCTTGAGAACGTCCGTTTTTACCCTGGCGAAGAGAAAAACGATCCAGAGCTGGCCAAAGCGTTTGCGGAGCTCGCGGATCTGTATGTCAACGATGCGTTCGGCGCCGCCCACCGCGCTCATGCGTCGACGGAAGGCATCGCCCATTACTTGCCTGCGGTGGCCGGGTTTTTGATGGAAAAAGAACTCGAAGTGCTCGGCAAAGCGCTCTCGAATCCGGACCGCCCGTTTACGGCGATCATCGGCGGCGCGAAAGTGAAAGACAAAATCGGCGTCATCGACAATTTGCTTGAAAAAGTTGACAACTTGATCATCGGCGGCGGACTGGCGTATACGTTCGTCAAAGCGCTCGGCCATGACGTCGGCAAGTCGCTGCTTGAGGAGGACAAAATCGAACTCGCCAAATCGTTTATGGAAAAGGCGAAAGAAAAAGGCGTCCGTTTTTATATGCCGGTGGACGTGGTCGTCGCCGACCGGTTTGCGAACGACGCCAACACGAAAGTCGTCGCCATCGACGCCATTCCGAGCGATTGGGAGGCGCTTGACATCGGCCCGAAAACGCGCGAATTGTACCGCGATGTCATTCGTCAATCGAAGCTCGTTGTCTGGAACGGCCCGATGGGCGTCTTTGAAATGGAAGCGTTCGCCCATGGGACAAAAGCGATCGCCGAAGCACTGGCGGAAGCGCCCGACACCTATTCGGTCATCGGCGGCGGGGATTCGGCGGCGGCGGTTGAGAAATTCGGCTTGGCCGACAAAATGGATCATATCTCCACCGGCGGCGGCGCTTCGCTCGAGTTTATGGAAGGAAAACAGCTGCCGGGTGTCGTCGCGCTCGAAGACAAATGACCCACGGCGCCGGATTGGGCGCATGGCGGCTGACGCCGCCCATTGAAAGGAAGGGTGAACGATGAGAAAACGCATCATTGCAGGCAACTGGAAAATGCATAAAACATTGGCGGAAGCTGTTCAATTTGTCGAGAACGTAAAAGGGCACGTGCCGCCGGCCGACGAAGTCGATTCCGTCGTTTGCGCGCCGTTTCTCTTTTTGGATCGGTTGGTGCAAGCGGCAGACGGCACGGATTTAAAAATCGGGGCGCAAACGATGCACTTTGCCGATCAAGGGGCGTACACAGGCGAAGTGAGCCCGGTCATGCTGAAAGACCTCGGCGTCACGTACGTCATCCTCGGCCATTCGGAGCGCCGGCAAATGTTCGCCGAAACAGATGAGACCGTGAACAAAAAAGTGTTGGCCGCCTTCACCCGCGGGCTTATACCGATTATTTGCTGCGGCGAATCGCTTGAGGAGCGGGAAGCGGGGCAGACGAACGCCGTTGTCGCCTCGCAAGTGGAAAAAGCGCTCGCCGGCTTGACGCCGGAACAAGTGAAGCAAGCGGTCATCGCTTACGAGCCGATTTGGGCGATCGGGACGGGCAAATCATCAACACCGGAAGACGCCAACAGCGTCTGCGGCCATATCCGTTCGGTTGTTTCGCGCCTGTTTGGCCCGGAGGCGGCGGAAGCGATCCGCATTCAATACGGCGGCAGCGTCAAACCGGACAACATCCGCGACTTCTTGGCGCAAGAACAGATCGACGGCGCCTTAGTCGGCGGGGCGAGCCTCGAGCCGGCTTCATTCTTGCAATTGGTGGAGGCGGGGCGCCATGAGTAAACAACCGGTTGCGCTCATCATTTTAGACGGATTTGCGCTGCGCGACGAAACGTACGGCAATGCGGTCGCTCAGGCGAACAAACCGAACTTTGACCGCTATTGGAACGAATACCCGCACACAACGCTCAAGGCGTGCGGCGAGGCGGTCGGGCTTCCGGAAGGGCAGATGGGCAACTCGGAAGTCGGCCATCTCAACATCGGCGCCGGGCGCATTGTGTACCAAAGCTTAACGCGAGTCAACATTGCCATTCGCGAAGGCGAGTTTGACCGGAATGAAACGTTTTTGGCGGCGATGAACCATGTGAAACAACATGGGACAAGCTTGCATTTGTTCGGCTTGCTTTCCGACGGCGGGGTGCACAGCCATATTCACCATTTGTACGCCCTCTTGCGCTTGGCGGCGAAAGAAGGCGTGAAGCGTGTGTACATCCACGGCTTTTTGGACGGCCGCGACGTCGGCCCGCAAACAGCGCCGCAATACATCAAAGAACTGCAGGAAAAAATCAAGGAATATGGCGTCGGCGAAATCGCGACGTTATCGGGCCGCTACTACTCGATGGACCGCGACAAGCGGTGGGACCGCGTCGAAAAGGCGTATCGGGCGATGGTGTACGGGGAAGGGCCGACGTACCGCGATCCGCTCGAATGCATCGAGGACTCGTACAAACACGGCATTTACGACGAATTCGTCCTGCCGTCGGTCATCGTCCGCGAAGACGGCCGGCCGGTGGCGACGATTCAAGACAATGACGCGATTATCTTCTATAATTTCCGCCCTGACCGGGCGATCCAAATTTCAAACACGTTTACGAACGAAGATTTCCGCGAGTTTGACCGCGGCCCGAAACATCCGAAGCATTTGTTCTTTGTCTGCTTGACCCATTTCAGCGAAACGGTGAAAGGGTACGTGGCGTTCAAGCCGACGAACCTTGACAACACGCTTGGGGAAGTGCTGTCGCAGCACGGACTGCGCCAACTGCGCATCGCCGAGACCGAAAAATATCCGCACGTGACGTTTTTTATGAGCGGCGGCCGCGAAGAGAAATTTCCAGGCGAAGACCGGATTTTGATCAACTCGCCGAAAGTGCCGACGTATGACTTGAAGCCGGAAATGAGCGCCTATGAAGTGACCGATGCGCTGCTCAAGGAAATTGAAGCCGATAAGTACGATGCGATCATTTTGAACTACGCCAACCCGGATATGGTCGGCCATTCGGGCAAGCTCGAACCGACGATCAAGGCGGTGGAGGCAGTGGACGAATGCCTCGGCAAAGTCGTCGATGCCATTTTGGCCAAAGGCGGCATCGCCATCATCACCGCCGACCACGGCAACGCCGATGAAGTATTGACGCCGGACGGCAAGCCGCAAACGGCTCATACGACGAATCCGGTGCCGGTCATCGTGACGAAAAAAGGCATCAAGCTTAGAGACGGCGGCATCTTAGGCGATTTGGCGCCGACGATGCTCGATTTGCTCGGCTTGCCGCAGCCGAAAGAAATGACGGGGAAATCGTTGATTGTCAAATAATGATGATCTTGAGAAAACGATACGAAAAGGAGTGTGTTCCCATGTCTGCCATTATCGATGTCTACGCTCGCGAAGTGCTCGATTCGCGCGGCAACCCGACGGTGGAAGTGGAAGTGTACACAGAAGACGGCGGCTTCGGCCGCGCCTTGGTGCCGAGCGGCGCCTCGACCGGGGAATATGAAGCGGTCGAACTGCGCGACGGCGATAAAAACCGCTACCTCGGCAAAGGGGTGTTAAAAGCGGTCGAAAACGTCAACGAAATCATCGCGCCGGAAATCATCGGCCTGGAGGTCGCCGACCAAGTGGCGATCGACCGGAAGCTGATTGAATTAGACGGCACGGAAAACAAAAGCAAGCTTGGCGCCAACGCCATTTTGGGCGTCTCGCTCGCCGTGGCCCGCGCGGCAGCGGACGAGCTTGGCCTGCCGCTGTACCAATACTTAGGCGGCTTTAACGCCAAAACGCTGCCGGTGCCGATGATGAACATTTTAAACGGCGGCGCGCATGCGGACAACAACGTCGACATTCAAGAATTTATGATCATGCCGGTCGGCGCGGAAAGCTTCCGCGAAGCGCTGCGCATGGGGGCGGAAATTTTCCACAGCTTAAAAGCGGTGCTGAAAGCGAAAGGCTACAACACCGCCGTCGGCGATGAAGGAGGCTTCGCCCCGAACTTGAAATCGAACGAAGAAGCGCTGCAAACGATCATCGAAGCGATCGAAAAAGCCGGCTACAAACCGGGCGAACAAGTGATGCTCGCGATGGACGTTGCCTCGTCCGAGCTGTACAACAAAGAAGACGGCAAATATCATCTTGAAGGCGAAGGCGTTGTGAAAACGTCGGAAGAAATGGTCGCTTGGTATGAAGAGCTTGTATCGAAATATCCGATCATCTCGATCGAAGACGGGCTCGATGAAAACGACTGGGAAGGCCATAAACTGCTGACCGAGCGGCTCGGCAAAAAAGTCCAGCTTGTCGGCGACGACTTGTTTGTCACAAACACGAAAAAACTGGCCGAAGGCATTGAAAAAGGCGTCGGCAACTCGATTTTGATCAAAGTGAACCAAATCGGCACGCTCACCGAAACGTTTGACGCCATCGAAATGGCGAAACGCGCCGGCTACACCGCCGTCGTCTCGCACCGTTCCGGCGAAACGGAAGACAGCACGATCGCGGACATCGCCGTCGCCACCAACGCCGGCCAAATCAAAACGGGCGCGCCGTCGCGCACCGACCGCGTCGCGAAATACAACCAGCTGCTCCGCATTGAAGATGAACTCGGCCACACGGCCATTTACCAAGGCATCCGCTCGTTTTACAATTTGAAAAAATAACGGGAACAGGCGTCCCCAACGGAGGGGGCGCCTGTCGTTTTGACGGAGGCGAAAAGAGAATCGAATGGCTGGCGGTGATCAAGACGTCTTGACGCATTCAGGAAAGCTGCGCCTCTCCATCTCCATAAGATGGAACCATTCGTCAATGATCGTCTTGTGCTGCAGGGCGCAGACCGTGAATGTCGTCTCATGATGAGGACAAAGTCAAGTGGCATAATTTGTAGAAAATTATCTAATTTTTGAATAGTTTTTGTTGTTTTTTTATTTTTTTTTTAGAATGGAATTATAAAAAAAGAATTCGAAAGTTGGTGAAAAACAGTATATCCATCGGATTTGCTCGAAGTTACTGAGAAGGAAAGTAGTGGTTATGTAAAATTTTTCATCCACACATCAGTGGTAGAGGAGGGATTTGCTTGAAAGGTAAATTTCAGAAATTTTTGGTGGCCTCATCGTTTATAGCACTACTATCTGGATTTAATTTGGTAAACTACGCTTTTGCAGACTCAGAGGTTGTAAACAATGAAAGCAAAGAAGTTAAAGAAGTGTTAGAACAAAAAGAAACACTTAAACAAAGTGTGAATATTGATAAGTATGATTTAGTAAGAAAATCAGAATTGGGAGTTAAAAAAGGTTATGACAAGGATGACCCTAAGCCGGACTGGGCGCCTGGTGATTCTTTCGGTTCACCCAAAGGTACGAATAACATATCTTTCACGGCGTTTGCACCTGGTGATATTATTGTAGTACATGATGGTTCACCACCATGGGGGTATTATCGCCATGCCGCTGTATGGGACGGTACTTATTATACTGGTAGCTTAGATTCATATGCATTCATTGAAGCGAATGTAGAAAACCAACCTGGTGATGGACAAAGTAATGTCCACTATTCCACGGCAAGGAAATTTAGAAACTACGACCAAGCGGTCGGTTTATATGTCTATACTTTAGAACAGCAATTTAGAACCCTTGCCCGTAATTATATTAGAAACCAATTGGGAGAACCATATAAATTTGTAGGTTCTTACAAGTCGGATGACAGCACGTGGTATTGTAGTAAATTAGCTTGGAAAGCGTATTACGAGATGGGGAATCGTGATTTGGATTACGATGGTGGGCTATACGTTTATCCGGATGATATTTATCAAGACGGAGATACTAAAATATTTGCAACTGGTTCATGACTCTGCATTAATACGCCATACTTGATGGTAAAATAATCTTTAGAAGGTTAGTGAAAAACTAGTTTTTTGCTCAAATCGACGGTATTTGATCAGAATTTTGCACTAAATAACCAGGTGACCTTCATAGGCGGAGGACGGTTCTTGAACCCGGCGCGTGGCACTTTTCTCTCCGCCGACGTAAAGGGATTGTTCCGCGGAATGTTGACCGAATCGGCCTCAGCTCATGCTCGTACGGCGGTTGTTACCGTGTATGGACCTTCAGAGCTTCTAGCGAGGCCGATTCATACGTGCTGTAAAGGACCTTGTTCGTCGCATCGGCGTGAAGACTCGGGGAGAAGAAAGGCCTCTTTTGGGGAAATATGAATCAAGCAAGCGCTAATGATGTGGTGAATGCTGTTCTTATACAGGCGGTCGAGACGACGAGCCAACGCATCGTCATTCAACAGGGAAGGATGGAGCCCGGGATGGATGGGGTTCTCCAGGTCAATCGTGTGACCCCAATTGTTCCACGTGAACGAGGTTTTAAGTAGTCCTATTTTCATGAACACTTATTTACGAGGGGCTGTATAATGAAGAAAATCATGATTTTCATTTATTGCATCTGTTTGTTTTTAATGGTTGGGTGTGAGAAATGGAAAGAAACTGTCTCCCGAAACGATACAAAACTGAAGGTGAACCCAGCCTTTGTTGCACTTGCTGATGGAGATCGCAAATTAATTTTTCTTGATAAAAAGATGAATATAGTCAAAGAAATTGAAAATAAAAATAAATTTCAAAGCTTTTCTATAGAAGGAAATCGAGTTTATGCAATAGATGATGGTACATATATGGGAACTAAACCATCGATGCTTATCATCAATCTTTCGAGTGGTCATGTGGAAAAGAAGTTAAAGTTGCCGCATGTTCCGTCGTCTTATGCGGTACTAAAGCAAAAAGTTTACATGGCTTCATCTGAAATATTTAGAGAAGGCATGCCTTTTTTTGTTGTTAATGTGTCTAATGGGAAAGTAGAAAAATTGACATTTACTAGTGGAATGGTCAGTACAATGAAACATTACAAAAATGAAATTTTCATCACTATAAATTCTGGTGGTAAATCCAGTGAGCATAGCAACGTATATAGGATACAAATTCATGATGCGTCCCTTTCCTTTCATCCTGTTATTAAAGATGATATTGAATTGCCACCAAGTGATTTTGTAATTGAAGATAACAAAATGTACTGTGTTTTTACGGGATTTTCTTACGGGCCAAGGCCAGAATGGGTAAAAAATCCTGAAAGATATACAAATAAGCTTATGGTTGTAGACTTGAATAATGGTCAAATCATTTCTGAGAAGAAATTGTCTAAACCTTTCCCGCAAAAAATCATTAGTATTGGTAATAAATTATACATTAATAATTATACGGATTTGGATATGAAAGGGGGATTTTTCACAATACTTGATAAAAATGACTTGAGTGAATCTTTTTTTTTAATAGAAAATCCAGCGTATTTTGACTACAATAAGCGATTTGAAGAATTCATAGTTTCGAATCCTCAAAATGGAACTCTGCGATTAGTGAAAAACGGTAAAGTAATCAAAAAAATGAAAGTTGGAGATAATTGTAGTATAGTTAAAGCGGTTGAAAAATAAACTTTGCTGTAGATGAGCAATTTTCATTACAATATTTTCCGTTAACAAAGAGACCAACCTACAGTTTATTAGTGAATTTGCTCAACTATATAGATGCAATTTGAAGCTTTACCATTTGCAGCTTTTCCCGAGTATTTGATCGACTGTCGGGCGACCGAACAACGCCGCTTAAGGTGATCGCGCCTAGAATCATCTTTTTCATGGCGCTGACTGTTTCGGCCGCGTCTATCTTTACTTTTGTGCATGGGCGGGGCACCTCTCTTTTGGACGCGGTATGAGAACCTCGCGTGCGGTCGCAAAACGATGGACGCAGACTGGCTGTTGGTTTATAATATTTTTGAATCATCCAAATATTCAGAGGAGCGGGAAGAGGATGGAACGAACCGTTGTTGAAACACGGTATGGGCGGCTGCGCGGTGTGGTGAATGGAAGCGTTTTCGTTTGGAAAGGAATTCCGTATGCGAAAGCGCCGGTCGGTGAGCGCCGGTTTCTGCCGCCGGAACCGCCCGATGCGTGGGATGGGGTGCGTGAGGCGGCCGCGTTTGGCCCCGCGGTCATGCAGCCGTCGGATCCGATTTTCAGCGGATTGCTCGGGCGGATGAGCGAGGCGCCAAGCGAAGACGGGCTGTACTTGAACATTTGGTCGCCGGCGGCGGATGGGAAGAAGCGCCCGGTGTTGTTTTGGATTCATGGCGGCGCCTTTTTGTTCGGTTCGGGTTCTTCGCCGTGGTATGATGGGACGGCGTTGGCGAAACACGGCGATGTCGTTGTCGTGACGATCAACTACCGAATGAACGTGTTTGGCTTTTTGCATCTGGGGGATTTGTTTGGCGAAGCGTACGCGCAAGCCGGGAATCTCGGCATTTTGGATCAAGTGGCGGCGTTGCGCTGGGTGAAGGAGAACATTGAGGCGTTTGGCGGCGATCCGGACAACATCACGATTTTCGGTGAATCGGCCGGAGCGGCGAGCGTCGGCGTGCTGTTGTCGCTTCCGGAGGCCAGCGGGCTGTTTCGGCGCGCCATTTTGCAAAGCGGTTCGGGAGCGCTTCTCCTTCGTTCACCGGAGACAGCCATGGCGATGACCGAGCGTATTCTCGAGCGCGCCGGCGTTCGTCTAGGCGACCGCGGCCGGCTCTTGTCGATTCCCGCCGAGGAGCTGCTGCGGTCGGCGCTGTCGCTCGGCCCAAGAATCATGTACGGTCCGGTGGTGGACGGCCGCGTATTGCGCCGCCATCCGATCGAAGCGCTCTGCGATGGGGCGGCCAGCGGCATTCCGATTCTCATCGGCGTCACGAAAGACGAGTACAACCTGTTTACCTTGACGGATCCATCGTGGACAAAGCTTGGCGAAAAAGAACTGCTTGACCGGATCAACCGTGAAGTCGGGCCCGTGCCGGAGGCGGCGATTCGCTATTATGCAGAGACGGCGGAGCCGTCGGCGCCCGACTGGCAAACGTGGCTTCGCATCATGACGTACCGTGTTTTTGTCGAGGGGATGCTGCGGACAGCGGACGCCCAAGCGGCCCACGGAGCGGATGTGTACATGTACCGGTTTGACTATGAAACGCCGGTGTTCGGCGGGCAGCTGAAAGCATGCCACGCGCTCGAGCTGCCGTTTGTGTTTCACAATCTCCATCAGCCGGGCGTCGCGAATTTCGTCGGCAACCGGCCGGAGCGCGAGGCGATCGCCAACGAAATGCATTATGCCTGGCTTTCGTTCGCCCGCACCGGCAACCCGAACGGCGATCACTTGCCGGAAGCGTGGCCGGCGTATACGAGCGAGCGCAAACCGGTGTTTGTCTTTTCAGCCGCCAGCCATGTCGAAGATGATCCGTTTGGCCGCGAGCGTGCGGCGTGGATGACGCGCACATAAGGAAAAAGGAACGGCCAACCGCCGTTCCTTTGTTATTCGTTCGCCCCCTGAGAAGGAAGCCCGAACTGTTCCGCCAGCGCCGGGTCGCGGTCGATGGCCTCGATGAGCTTGCGCATGACGTTGACGTCAAACGTAAAGTTCGCCCCGATCGGCGAGGTGACGAAAATTTTCCCTTTCTTCGCCTCACGCGCCCGTTTGAATTGATAGCCGTCAATCGCGATGACGACTCGTTCGTCCGGTCTTGCCATTGAAGTCCCTCCAGTCGTTGCCGATTTGCTTTCTATTGTAACGCATTTCGGCGGTGGACGACAATGATCATACCGCGCCCGAGGCATGGAGCGTCAAGCAGATGGAGGATGAAACGTTCCCCCATCTATGCAAAGGGGTAGAGGCAGGGAATTTTTTTGGCCCCCGCCCTCCGATTCAGCTGTCTTGCAAAGACAGGAAACGCAGTCTTTCCTTCAACACCGTTCCATTCTTCCGTTGCCTCCAGGCCGATCAGATCAGGTCAGATACGTTGCGATTTTTGCCAGGCATTCGTCAATGATTTCGTCGATTTCCTCTATTTGCGCATCTTCTCGATTTTTGGATGACGGGCTTTCCCATCCAATGATTTTGATTACATGTTTCACCAAAAAAGGAATGGGAGGCTTTCGTCGTGTTGAGACAGGCCCGCCAGTTGCCGCCAACGGCGATCTATGGTATAGTGAAATTATTGCAACGTCGGTCGTTGGAGGTGTCAGGCATGCATGCCTTGCTTGTGACGCTGCTTGTCATTGTGTCGATCGCGCTGATCGCGGTTGTCTTGCTGCAGTCGGGCCGCAGCGCCGGGCTGTCGGGGGCGATCACCGGCGGCGCCGAGCAATTGTTCGGGAAGCAGAAAGCCCGTGGGCTCGATGCGGTGTTTCAGCGCGTGACGGTCATATTGGCCATTTTGTTTTTCGTATTGACGATCCTGGTTACGTACGTACAGCCATCATAAGTCAAACATGGGGCGGTCCATAGAATGAAGGGCTGCCCTTTCTATTTCACACCAGAGAGGAAGGAGAACCTATGATGAAAATTGTTCCGCCGAAGCCGTTTTTCTTTGAAGCCGGGGAGCGGGCGGTGCTGCTTTTGCATGGGTTTACCGGCAATTCCGCCGACGTTCGGATGCTTGGGCGATTCTTGGAATCGAAAGGGTATACGTGCCACGCTCCGATTTACAAAGGGCATGGCGTGCCGCCGGAAGAGCTTGTCCACACCGGACCGGATGATTGGTGGCAAGACGTCATGAACGGCTATCAGTTTTTGAAAAACAAAGGCTACGAAAAAATTGCCGTGGCTGGATTGTCGCTTGGAGGCGTATTTTCTCTCAAATTAGGCTACACTGTACCTACACAAGGCATTGTGACGATGTGCGCGCCGATGTACATCAAAAGCGAAGAAACGATGTACGAAGGTGTGCTCGAGTATGCGCGCGAGTATAAAAAGCGGGAAGGGAAATCAGAGGAACAAATCGAACAGGAAATGGAACGGTTCAAACAAACGCCGATGAAGACGTTGAAAGCCTTGCAAGAACTCATTGCCGATGTGCGCGCCCACCTTGATTTGGTTTATGCACCGACGTTCGTCGTCCAAGCGCGCCATGATGAGATGATCAATCCAGACAGCGCGAACATCATTTATAACGAAATTGAATCGCCGGTCAAACAAATCAAATGGTATGAGCAATCAGGCCATGTGATTACGCTTGATCAAGAAAAAGATCAGCTGCATGAAGATATTTATGCATTTCTTGAATCGTTAGATTGGTAATGGAGAAAGGAGGGGATGGCCAATGGATCATGTGTTGGCCGAACGCATTTTAACGTTTATGCGCGATGAGGCGTACAAACCGCTGACCGTTGAGGAACTGGAGGAAGCGTTTGGGATTGCGGATGCTGAGGAGTTTAAAACGTTTGTCAAAACGCTTGTCGCCATGGAAGAGGAAGGTCTTGTCGTCCGGACGCGCAGCAACCGCTACGGCGTGCCCGAGCGGATGAATCTCGTGCGCGGCAAGGTGATTGGCCACCCGAAAGGATTCGCGTTTGTCACACCGGAGGAGCCGGGACTGGATGATATTTTCATCCCGCCGTCCGAATTGAAAAACGCGATGCATGGCGACACCGTGCTTGTGCGCGTCCAGGCCGATTCATCGGGGGCGCGCCGTGAAGGGACGATCGTCCGCATTGTGGAGCGCGGGGTGAAAGAAGTCGTCGGTACATACACCGAAAGCAAATATTTCGGCTTTGTCATCCCGGATGACAAGCGGATCGTCAACGACATTTTCATTCCGAAACACGCCGCGAACGGTGCGGTCGAAGGGCATAAAGTCGTCGTCCGGCTCACCTCGTATCCAGAAGGACGGATGAGCGCTGAAGGGGAAGTCGTCCGAATTCTCGGCCATAAAAACGACCCGGGCGTCGACATTTTGTCGATCATCTATAAGCATGGGCTGCCGCTTCAATTTCCCGATGACGTCATCGAGCATGCGAACCGTGTGCCCGATGTGATTACCGAGCAAGATTTGGAAGGGCGGCGCGATTTGCGCGGCGAGATGATCGTCACCATTGACGGCGAGGATGCGAAAGACTTAGACGATGCGGTGACGGTGACGAAGCTGGAAAACGGCAACTATAAGCTCGGCGTCCACATTGCCGACGTGAGCCATTACGTCGAAGAAGGTTCGCCGATCGACCGCGAGGCGTATGAGCGCGGCACGAGCGTCTATTTGGTCGACCGCGTCATCCCGATGATTCCGCACCGGCTGTCCAACGGCATTTGTTCGCTCAACCCGAAAGTCGACCGGCTGACGCTGTCGTGCGAGATGGAAATCACCCCGCAAGGCGAAGTCGTCCGCCATGACATTTTCCAAAGCGTCATCCGCACGACAGAGCGGATGACGTATTCCGATGTCAATAAAATTTTGGTGGACAAAGACGAAGCCTTGCGGGAAAAATACGCGCCGCTTGTGCCGATGTTTGAGCTGATGGCTGAGCTCGCCGACATTTTGCGCACGAAGCGGATGAAGCGCGGGGCGATCGATTTTGATTTCAAAGAAGCGAAAGTGCTCGTCGATGAAAACGGCAAGCCGTACGATGTCGTCTTGCGCGAGCGGTCGGTCGCCGAGCGGTTGATTGAAGAGTTTATGTTGGCGGCGAACGAAACGGTCGCTGAGCATTTCCATTGGCTGAACGTACCGTTTATGTACCGCGTCCATGAGGATCCGAAGCCGGAAAAACTGCAACGTTTCTTGGAGTTCATCACGAACTTCGGCTATGTCGTGAAAGGAACGGGCAACCAAATCCACCCGCGCGCCCTCCAACAAATTCTCGAAGCGGTGCGCGGCGAGCCGGAAGAAATGGTGATCTCCACCGTCATGCTTCGGTCGATGAAGCAAGCGCGCTATGACGCCGAGAGCCTCGGCCATTATGGGCTGTCGACTGAGTTTTACACCCATTTTACGTCGCCGATCCGCCGCTATCCGGATTTGATCGTCCACCGGCTCATCCGGACCTACTTGATCAACGGGCAGATGGATCCGGAGACGCAGCGAAAATGGGCGGAAAAGCTGCCGGAGATTGCCGAGCATGCATCCAACATGGAGCGGCGCGCCGTCGAGGCCGAGCGGGAGACGGACGATCTGAAGAAAACCGAGTTTATGGAAGACAAAATCGGCATGGAATTTGACGGCATCATCAGCTCGGTGACGAACTTCGGCTTGTTCGTTGAGCTGCCGAACACGATCGAAGGCCTGGTGCACGTCAGCTACTTAACCGACGACTATTACCGCTATGACGAGCGCAGTTATGCGATGATCGGCGAGCGGACGGGAAAAATGTACCGCATCGGCGATGAAATCACCGTCCGTGTCATCAACGTCAACAAAGACGAACGGATCGTCGATTTTGAAGTCGTCGGCATGAAAGGACGCCGCCCGCCGAAGGCAAAAGCCGCGCCGGTCGTTATTGAAGGAAAAAAACAAAAGAACGGCAAGCCGAAAGCAGAGGCAAAAGGAAAAACCGGTGCGGGCCGCGCCGCGAAAGCAAAAAAGAAGAAAAAGAAAAAACGGTGAGGAAAAGCCGAACGGGCGGCTTTTCCTTCCTTTTCGTTTTTGGTAAAATAAGAAACGCCGATGAGGAGGGGGAAAACGGATGCCGAAAGGCGAAGGAAAAGTGATCGCCCAAAACAAAAAAGCGCACCACGACTATTTCATCGAAGAAACGTATGAAGCCGGCCTCGTTTTGCAAGGGACGGAGATCAAATCGATCCGCAACGGCCGGGTGAACTTGAAAGATTCGTTCGCCAAAGTGGAAAAAGGGGAAGTGTTTCTCCATAACATGCATATCAGCCCGTACGAACAAGGCAACCGCTACAACCACGACCCGCTGCGGACGAGAAAGCTTTTGCTGCACCGGCGCGAAATCAACAAGCTGATCGGCTATACGAAAGAGCAAGGGTATACGCTCGTGCCGCTGAAATTGTATATTAAAAATGGCTTTGCCAAAGTGGAGCTTGGAGTGGCCAAAGGGAAGAAAAAATACGACAAACGGGAAGACATGAAGCGGAAAGAAGCGCAGCGCGAAATCGAGCGGGCGTTCCGCGAGCGGCAAAAGCTGTAGAGAGGCAAGCCGCCGAGCGGGCATTTGTCGAGGGCGGGAGCCTGAAACATCGGGCTTTTGGCGGGCATTGCCGGTTTGGGAACGGCGGAGGGATGTTTGGTTCATCGCGGCAAGCGGGGGCATTTCTTGCGTCGCCGTGTACGGAAAATGGGATGGGCTGATTTTTCTTGGCAAGTGCCAAGAAGCCGTGTTCTCAATCATCCGGCACAACATTCGGAGAAGAGCCTGTTTTTTGGCGAGATTGAAAACATTCCCATTGAAAATGCACCGCGTCATGGTATAATAAAAAGTGCAACAGCCAGTTATCCGATGCTTAAGCTGTTCCGATCTCTTCGCACCGCGGGGACGATCCGGATTCGACAGGGGTAGGTCGAGCTTAAGCGGCGAGCCGAGGGGGACGTCCTCGTAAAAACGTCACCTAAAGATAACTGGCAAACAAAACTACGCTTTAGCTGCCTAATTGCTGCAGCTAGCTCCTCCCGCCATCGCCCGCGTGGCGTTCGAGGGGCTCATATGAAGCGGGCTACGCCCAAATCCGCCGCCTGAGGATGAGGGAAGAGACGAACCAGGCTAGCCGCCGGGAGGCCTGTCGGTAGGCGGAACGGACGGCGAAGCGAAATATACCGACTACGCTCGTAGATGCTTAAGTGGCGATGCCTCTGGACGTGGGTTCGACTCCCACCGTCTCCATTTCCGATATCCGAACGGTTCGGACGAGAAACTGTGAAACCCTTGATACGACTGCATTTGCAGTCGTTTTTCATTTTTTGGGAATCCCCAAAAAACGATAGAATACGAAAAAATTTTGCACGAATTTTGCACCGCGTTTTTACCTTGCATTGTATACCGAGTTCGACAGTGACTAAGTAAACAAAATGCCTCTCATCCCTTGAGGCCAAAGGGACGAGAGGCATTTGGGCATCCTTCCAGCGTGTATCTAGGCGCGAGGATGGATGCCTACAATCTTCGGAGGCGGCCTCAACTCTAGCGCCGCCAAGAGCTGCACTTGTCTATTCTAACCAAGGAATCGAGTCCATGTCGCCTTTTTGGTTTGGCTGTAAATTTATGTTAGCTAATTTGCTCACCTACAGTAGAGAAAAAAAGAATGCTGACAAAAATATTAAACCGATCGAAAATATGACTAATATTCCTTTTATAATGTTTACTGGCAACATTCTTAGGATTATATTTAAAAAATACATTATAACAACTTTATTAAAAGATTCTGGAGTGGGATCATTTATATATTCGTTCTGTTTATGAATCTCGTTATTTAAGTGCTTTATTGTCCAATAAAGAAGAGCTATCCCCGATAACAGCACCATACTTGCCGCAAATAAGATAAACATAACAACTCCTTTATATAATTAAAGTATTTTACTTTAATTTCTTTAAAAAACCTAGATATCCTTTAGCCTTATTCCAAATAGCGTTAACTAGTCCAGACCATGTGATAGGGTCTCCCCCTGCTGCTTGCAATAATATATATTCTTTTGCCGCATATGTGACATCCCAGGCAAACTGACCTGCTTTAGCTATTTGAGACTTGGTCATATAACTAGTTATTCCTCTACCATATATACCTATTAATCCCCCCGTAACAAATAAATTACCTAATTTTTTCCAATTAAATTTATTTATCCACGCACTCCGATTAAATTTATATTTTTTATAAAAGTCCCAAACCATTTGCCAAGTTGCATTTGCGCCCCCGCTTAGAAATGACAATACGATCCATGCATAGTTTCCATTTGGATCCACATACATTACCGGATTATTTTTCGTATACGCATACTGATTCAAACTTTGCGGCTCATTTTCAAACCCATGGAACGTATCTCTTGTCAAGAACCGCCCCATATTCGCCTCATAATACCGCGCCATTAGGTAGTATAGCCCGGTTTCTTCATTTCATAAGTTTTTTAGAACCAACTTTCTAATTTCTTTAGTTTACCGAACCTACGGTCATAACTTTGCCTTGCAATAAGGTTATTGTAAATTTCAATTGCTTTTTCTTTTTGGTGTGCGTAAATATAGGCTTTTATAACATCAATATACTTTTTATTGTATAAGAATTTTTCCTGTGATATTAGCTCAAACGCTGTATCAAAATAGGTAACGGCGCTTTCGTATTCCATTTGTTTGAATTCAATGAATCCAATTTCTAGATTAATGCTGGCTTTTTCAATATTGGACAATGACTGCAGTGTAAGCGCATCTTTTAAAATATCTTTTGCCTTATTTTTATTCAACAATACTGCATCATAAAGCGTCGCTCGATCAATGTAGTCATTATAAGATGTAGGCTGCTTTAAAAAACCTTTATACATCCACCATAGAACTAAAGAGAATCCTAAAATGCCCAATAACTGATGAACATCCAACTGCGAGTCCCCCTTACCGATCAAGATGATAGGGGCAATCCAAAAGATTCCCCCCTTTTCAATAATACTCACTTACCAAGTATCAATTAAGTTGTGCAATTTCTTTTCTACCCTAGTTATTGCGTTATCAATGGATCTTCCTACTGGTATTGAATCAAACCAACCCTCATAATTTAATAATTTATTTCCAGCAGTCATCAATTTAGTTGCTATTCCGCCAGCTTCACCTAATAAGTACCCTCCAATTCCACGCTTGATAAAGCCAATTATTGATTTCTTTAATACGTATCTCTCAAGCATTGTAAAGCCATATTTAGCAGCTTTGTAGGCTATCCCCCCTCCTATAGCTCCCCCGAAGAAAAGGAACGCGATATTAGTTAAGGTATTTGCTCTAAAATCATCTGCCAAACTTTTAACAATCCTATGGAACGAAGA
This sequence comes from [Bacillus] caldolyticus, assembly GCF_003595605.1. Lineage (NCBI taxonomy): Bacteria > Bacillati > Bacillota > Bacilli > Caryophanales > Anoxybacillaceae > Geobacillus > [Bacillus] caldolyticus. The sequence continues at coordinate 2,480,433 of NZ_CP025074.1, forward strand.
TTTCATAGATGCTTTCCAAGACCAATGGCCATTTGGATCGATGTACTGTATAGGATCGTTTTTAGCGTATGCGTACTGATTCCAACTCTGCGGATCGTCCTCAATCCCATCGACTGTATCTCTCGTCAAGAACCGTCCCACATTCGCCTCATAATACCGCGCCATTAGGTAGTATAGCCCGGTTTCCCCATCGTAATAATACCCGGCATAACGGTATGGGTTCGCTGTTGCCATCGCACCGGTTTTGGACAGAATGTTACCCCATGCGTCATACTCGTATTGGGCGACGACATTTCCGCTTGCGTCCGTCAATGCGACGACATCTCCATGACCGTTCACATGATAGTAGTAAGTGGCTCCGCCTTTTGTCATCGTAACCGGGCGGCCCAATGCGTCCCACGTATATTCCGCTGTGATGTTGTTGTTGGCGTCTGTTTCATCCGATAAACTAAGTAATACGTATCATTCCCTAAAAACAGATCCATGATGCCAATACTAGCATCATGGATACTCATTACTTAGAGAAATGGACGAGCCATTCCATATATTCCAACTACAACACATAATAATCCGCCAACAAAATACAAAATTTTAATAAGCCAAAAATTAAAAGATATAGGCAATGGGGTTATATATTTAAGACGACTAAAAGTTTTGCTATGAAAAAATCTTTGTCGTGTTGTGTAAAAAAACATCCAAATCCCAAAAATTCCAACTGAAAAATTAAATATAGACCAGTAAAAATCCTCCTCCATTAAATTCTACTCCTTTATTTCATTATATTTTATAACCATTTTTTATATTTTTCATATATTTTTTTTACATAAGGCTTAGCAGTTGCCCATAAAATTCCTACATTGTTATTAAACATTGATAAAATTTGATTCTCGGTGAAAGAGCCGGCACTAAAATCCCCAAAATTAGAGACCAAATAAGCAGCTGGTGCTAAATGTCCTGCTAGAAACTTCTCTGCAACTTTGCTGAGTTGTCCCGCTTTTGCGAGTTTTGAAACTATTCCTCCTCCTATAGCACCAGCAGCAGCACCTTTAAGAAGCTCTACTGCAAACTTTTTCCCACTAAAATGTTTAAAAGCATTTCTAGTTCCATATTTTGCAACAAGCTCTGCAACATAACCTACTGCATTAATAAAAGCACCGACCAATGCCTCTGCTACGATTATAGGAATGTGCCCACTCGGATCCACATACATTACTGGATTATTTTTCGTATACACATACTGATTCAAACTTTGCGGCTCGTTTTCAACCCCATGGAACGTATCTCTTGTCAAGAATCGCCCCATATTCGCCTCATAATACCGCGCCATTAGGTAGTATAGTCCGGTTTCCTCATCGTAATAATACCCGGCATAACGGTATGGGTTCGCTGTTGCCAGCGCACCGGTTTTGGACAGAATGTTACCCCATGCGTCATACTCGTATTGGGCGACGACATTTCCGCTTGCATCCGTCAATGCAACGACATCTCCATGACCGTTCAAATGATAGTAGTAAGTGGCTCCGGCTTTCGTCATCGTGACCGGGCGGCCCAATGCGTCCCACGTATATTCCGCTGTGATGTTGTTGTTGGCGTCTGTTTCATACAACAGACGAATCGAGTCGCCATCGTAGTGATAGTAAGTCGTACCGCTTGATGTTGTTTTGCTGATGCGTCTTCCTTGATGGTCATACGTATAGGTTGCGATCGTAGTGCCCGATGCGTTTTTTACTTGAATGAGACGGTTTTCGTCATCATACACAAACGTTTTGTTGCCGTTGTTCGTTAAATTCCCGTTCACATCATATGTGTATGCCTGTCCGTTAACGGCTGTTAGTTGGTCGGCGGCGTCATACGTGTACGTAGTCGTTGTAGTTGTTCCATTGTTGACGATTTTCTTCGTCCGGTTGCCAACCGCGTCGTATTCGTACGTAATCGCTGTTCCATCCGCTAGTGTTTCCTTTGTCAGCTGATTCAATGCATCATACTCATACGTAATCGTTCCATCTTTTGTTTCTACAGCTGTAATATTGCCATTCGCATCGTAACTGTAGAGGAAGTAGTTTAAAACATTTCCGTTGGCATCGAAATTTTTCAATGATTTTAGCTGATTGGCATCGTTATATTCATAAGCGGTATAAGTTCCATTGGCATGGATGATGGCCGAAATATTTCCGCGCTCATCGTACGTAAATCTCGCTAAATTCGCGCTGTTTCTTGACAAGACGACTAACTGGTCCAATGGATTATAGCTGTATCCAATCGTATCAGTCGTTGTACCAGCCGTAATGGATGTCGATGTAACATTTCCATTATCGTCATAACCGTAGGCAATGGCGTTCGATGATCCTTTGCTGATGCGAGTCAGACGGTTGTTTTTATCGTATGTGTACGTGGTTGCATTTCCATTGGCATCCGTCACCGATGTCACGTTGCCATTGGCATCGTAATTGAACGTCCATTTTGTTGTCCCGTTGTAAGCAACGGCAATGAGTCGGTTCAGCGCGTTGTAGCTATAGGATACGCGATCCCCGTTTGCATACGTAACCCCTGTAAGATTCCCGTTTTTATCATAAGCAAACGATGTCGTTTGATTTAACGGGTTCTTGAAACTAGAGATTTGGTTCCATTCATTATACGTATAGTTAGTTGTATAATTCTTTGCATTAGTGACCGATGTTCGATTGCCCGCGCCGTCGTAACCATAGGTAGTCACATTCCCGTTTGGGTCGGTGACTTTGGTTAATTGGTTATTGTTGTTATATTCGTAAGAAGTCGTTTTTCCTTTTCCATCTGTGACGCTCGTTTGGTTTCCGATAGCATCGTATGTGTACGAAACCGTATTTCCTGCCGGATCGGTGACTTTGGTGACGTAGTTTTTCTTTGCATCATACGTGTACGACGTCAGAGAAGCTCCTACTTCTAGACGCATTGCATCAAACCATGCTGTGCCCGTTTGATTATAATAGTAATAATACACGTCAATGTAATCGAAGGCCTGTTTCGGTTTTACTTCCGCGGCAACATGTTGCCAGTCAGTCTTCGCCTTATCAAAGTCGTTTGCATAACCCCAATCGGTTGTACCATTCGTATAGTGGATTGCTACTTGCAAGCTATAGTAACCGCCGTTTGGATTGGCTCCTTCTTGTTTGGACCATCCAGACAACGTAAGTTTAGTGTTGTTGTCGCCAGAAATATTAATCCGTTGTTTAATATGCTTATTTTTCCCAGACTCTCCTGTGATTTTAAATGACTTGCTTCCAACATATATATTCGCAACTGTTGTATCTAGTCCATCATTTGTTGATAAATTGCCGCTTGTCGTCCAATTGTCAGGAATTCCATCACTATTCATATCTCGCTCGAAGCTGGAATTATCAACAAGATTATAGGCGCTGACAACCGTTCCTTTCTCTAATTGGATCCCGTCGAAATAAGCAGTCCCAGAACCAGCGTTTACACCGACAGATACCCGAATCGTCTGAGTTCCCGATGGAGCATTATCCGCGACGACATGAAGCCGAGTCCAATCGTTCGTTCCTGCCAACCCATAAGAAATTTTTTGATTTAACCAGTTTCCTTGCGCATCAAAATATTCAACTTTAATAAGAGCTCTGGCAGACATGGACGATGTTTTTACATAACCGCTTGCCACATAAACTCCACCATCATACGGCTGCTTATCAGAACTGACAATCGCCCATCCGGTCGAATTCGAAATGCTGATCGCTTTATTCCCAAATTTGCTTGTTGTCGTCCAACTGAATGTAGCGATTTTCCCTGATTCTACGGCCTTTGTCCAGTTGTCTGGCCAATTATCCGCATTATGATCGAATTCGAAGCTAGAGTTACTTACCAAGTTATCAGCTGTAGACATTGGATACGTCGAATACTGCAAATTTCCCAGATTATCGTATCGCTGTGAAACTGATTGTGTATAAGGATCGATCGCTTCGGTTTGATTGTTATTTTGATCATAATCAAATGTGCTGACGTTGCTGTTGAAATCCTGCTCTTTGATAAGATTATTTTGCAAATCATACGTATATTGTGCCGACTGATTTTCTGGCAATTGAACGCTGACAATATTTCCTTTTTCGTCATATTGATAAATGAACGCTGCGGTTCCATTCGCCTTATTTTCATTTGGTTCCACTACTCGGGTTAAATTATTGTTATTATCATAATCGAATGTTGTCACAGCCTTGTTTTGAGCATCTAAAGGATTTTCTGTGATTTGAATAATATTGCCGTTAGCGTTGTACGTATAATCTACCCGTCTCCCTTCGCCATCTGTGACCGACGTAACACCATTGGTTTTGTCATATGAATAATTTGTGGTACTATTTGTAAGTGCGCCGTTAATCGTAATAGGGCGTTCAATGCTTGTTACGCGGTCGAGTGTATCATAACCAATTGTCGTCGTAATATTTCGGGCATTTTTAATACTTGTTAGATTATGATCCGAATCATACGTAAAAATGGTCGCGTTTCCTTGAGCATCCGTAACTTTCGTTAGGTTGCCGGAAGCATCATACTCATAAGAGATGGTTCTGTTTGCTGGGTCGGTGATACTCGATACATATCCGTTTGTTCCATAGGCAATCGTCGTCGTTCTTGCTGATGCATCTGTAATTGAAGCTAATTTTCCGTTTGCATTATAATTCAATGTAGTCGTGTTCCCATTTGTATCGACCATGCGAGAAAGTTTGCCATTTGTATTGAAATAAAGTTTCGTACCATCGGTTTTGGTTATTGTATAAGTGCCGTCCCCATTTTTGATTAGATCGAGATAGACACCACCAGCAGCTTCGTATCCCCCGCCAACTTTTTCACCAAAAATATGACGAGTATTATCTCCATCAACAAACGTAACTGGTCCACTGCCTGCATCCCAAATATTCATTTCGAGATTAGACATCCATCCATAACCAAACATCCCATTCGATCCGGACTTTCGGCTATTGTATGTTCTCGTAAATTCAACATCTTCGCCCAGACCAGAAATAGCAAGATCCGTTGTTTGTAAAACAAGGTTTCCGTTTGCTGGATTCACCCCATCTTTAGTGGTCGTCCAGAAAGATTCTTGGCCGATTGGCTCTACCCAATAATTAATCGTAATGCGCGGCGTATTAACACTATTGTTTACCGTATTAAATGTGCGATATGGAGAAGACGATTCGTTCTGCTGTTTCAGCATCAAGCCGTAGTTCGGCTGAATACCATTGTACCAGTCCTTGACCAACTGAGTGATATCCCAGCTCCAGTACGTATTGGCCGTATTGTTTGTTGTCGTTGATTCTTTTGTGCTTCGAATAGAAGGCTGATTATTCCAGGTAACAGAAGAAGACCAATTGCTTGTAATTCGATGTAAATCAATGGATACTTGTTGACCATCGGCATTTGTTTGATAGGCATTAAATGTAGCGCTGGAAATGACACTATCACTCGGAAGACTCGGAAGGTAAAATCTCACTAAAGCACGAGTCGTTCCGAAATAACTGTTGTAACCTGTATGCATGTATGTGTTGCTCGAATAGACAGAATCAGGAAAATTATAGGCAATAAAATTATCCCGCAAAACATCCCATTCATTGATCGTAGGGTCAATCGTTACCGGATATATGGTGTCTGGATCTTGTAAAAAGCTCTCATCTACTATCACATCAATATAAGTTTTGCCGCTATTTTGACGTAAATGAAAGGCAACTTGATCAGAATACTTGTGGTTCGCATCGAACATATATGGCTTTTCTAAGTACCACTTAGGGTTCCCTTTTGAGTCTTCAAAGACGATCGTTCCGTCTTTTTTAGCAACAGCCTTTACCCCTTTTAGTTTCATCTCAAAAGTAAAAGCATTGCTGGAAGGTTTATTGTTAAGAATAATATCCTCTTTGACCGCATTGCCTTGAAGGCGATATCGCACATCGGTTTGTTCAAATAACCCTTTATAAATGATTTCATTATTTTTCGCAACACCTTGCACATTTTTCGCATTTATTGGGATAAACGAAAGGATTCTATCATTTTCTTTGATCGAAACAAGTTCAGGTTGACTCGATTGTTTTGCGAATGTTACTTTGAAGGCGTTAGCCGTATTCTCAAACATATCGGCCCCGTTGGGTTTTAGATCGTTATTAATTTTTTTCCATTTCTTATCAAGAGGATCTTGATAAAATTGGGGTTGCAGGTATATCTCTTCAGTAAAGCTTCCATCCGGATTCAAGTATCTTGTCGAATACTTTGTCCGTCTGCTCTCGAGCTCTAATTTTGATTTTGGCCGTTTCGTGGGAAGATCACCAATGTTAGCTTCAATATTTCGGCTTTTTTGCACTACGCGTTCCGATTTCCCAAGAGCAGCTTGTGCAAATGGGGGGACGACAATACTAAAAATTAAACAACATGAGAGAATCATAGCCACATAGCGATAGTTAAATATCGACTTTCCTTCCACCTTATTCCCTTCCTCTCAGGATATGTTGATCATCCGGATGTCAATAAGATTATAGCAACGAAATACAAAGATACGTAATGATCCAAATAATGTAAATTATCAATCGTTTAAGATGACTATAAAAACCCGCCCGCACTCTCATTCGTTTGCTATTGCCAAAAGTTTATCCATCACGATTTTTCTCTGAGTTTTAACGTCTGGAAAAAAGCTTGTCACCTCTGTTTTTCGGCCATCATGAAATAACTACATACTCAACAGCCCAAACATTGTGATGAACAAGGGGGAAGAGATGATGAGAATATCTGATTTTCTTAAAAGATATCATTTGCATGGGAGTTTAATTAATAAGGTAGAATATGATTCGACCACCAAAAGAGTATCTCTTGAAACTGAGTTATGCAAATGGCAACAATTCGATTATGACGAAACGAAAGATCCGGAAATGATTGAAGGATTCAATGTTTTTGAAGATGTAACATATTTTGAAACAGATTGCGTTAAAGACTTTGATGCTGATGAAATATTGGAAGTGGTGCTTATTTCCGCCACTTCATCGCTTGAAAAAGTTAAAATAGTCACCGACGGGGGGAACATCATCATGATTGAGGCGGGGAATGTAGAGTGGCACTCACTTTGAGTGCAATGCTTAAGGGTAATTCTTACAATGCGCGCAATACCGTTGGCCCGATATTTTAAGGTGTTGAGAAACAGGAAGAGGTTTGTTTGTCGACTGCTCAAAAACGCGGCGATGCATAGCCCCGTCACCGAAGCGGTTGTCAGCGATACAAATACGGAGTGCCATAATATTCCGTCCGGTTGAGCTCCGGGTATTCGGAAGTGAAATGAATGAAAATCGGGCACCAATCACAAAACGGGTACGTGCGAAAAAAATCGCGGTCGCCATAGCGAATAGCTTCGAGCGCCAACGGCAATTCTTTCTTGAATACGTTCGCTCGGCGCGCATTTTCTTGCCGGCCCATTTGCCGGTTGCCAACGAATACATAGAGAAACAATACTAGCTGTTGCCCGGCTTGTTTCCATTCACCGAGCACTTCATCGCGTTGAGAAGTGAGCTGATCAGTGACAAATGCGCGGGAGACAGTGAGGAATAAGGTGCCAGTCGTGTCCGAGTGGGTTAAGGTGTACAGACGGCCGTTCACTGGTGACAGCTGGGTGATTCCAGCGGTCTGGGTGACGTGCAGTCGCTCGGGAGAGAGGTATTTCATGGCGGTCCTCCTTCTTCTGTGGAAAGTGGTCGATCTCATTCATCTATATAAGTTGAAACTTTGTTTTACATCCAGTAGAGCGCCCACCGCATTCTATCAAAATGACTTGTTATGAAGGAAAACAGAATCGAACAATCGGAAAATCTTTATTGCAACTTATATATATGTGCCTTTATTGGCGGCGATGACAAAACAAAACCGAACGGGACGGCCGATCCGCGTTCGGTTTTGCTTCATGGCTTTCAGTGGGTGACGTTGGTGGCCTCCTTGTCCGCAGCCGCTTCGCTATGCGCCAGCGGGGCGGCGGAGTCGGCCCATTGCGGCCGCCAGGCGATGCAAAGCGCCCCGCCGATGATGCCGAGAATCGTGCCGACTAAGAAGCCGCCCAAGGCGCCCATAATCGATAAAATCGCGCTGAACATGCCGATGATGCCGAATAAGGTGGCCAGCCGCGGCATTGCATACGACAAGATGGCCATCAACAATACCATCCCGCCGAAGAAAAAGCCGACGAAGACGGTGCTGCCAGGGACGAGCGAAATTTCATATAAGTGCGCTGGAATCCACAAAATGATCAAGCCCGACAGCAACAGCAGCGTCGCCCCCCAAAACGGCCGCCGTCTGCGCCAGCGCTGAAGCGCCTGCCAACCGGAACGAATTGTGCTCAATGCCTCTCATCCTTACTGAAATTAATTGAGTTTTTCAAAATATACTTTCATGCCCGGCAGCGCCACTTTTTGTTGGAACAAATAGACGGTTTTCAAGTTTCCGTTGTCGATCGTAATATTGTCGGCCCCTTGGGTGAACTCTTGCGCTGCTTTTTGGACCGGGTCTTGTACATCGCCGACGTAGTTTTCTTTCATCGTCAGGCTGCCGAAGGAGATGTTGCCGTTAATTTGCGTCGCTTTTTGCACGAGCCCATCGATCGTGACCGTGCCTCCCGCTTCAATGACGACGCGGATGCCAAGTTTGTCAAAGTCTTTGGAAATTTTCAGCCCTTGAATGCTGGCGTTCGCAATCTCGTTGACAAACACCGGCGTTTGCTTCGATTCTCCCGATTCCGCGATCCCGCCGTACATTTTAAACCCGCTGCCATTCAGTTTGTCAAATTGAACGGTAAATTCGCCGACCCCGCTGATTGGTACGGCATAGGCGACGCCTGTCAGCCCGAAGATCGACAGCAAGGCTCCGAGAAGCAGGAACCCTCCCAACAGTGCGGCGATCAGCGGCTTTTTCGCCGTGCGCCCCCCAATGATGACCGGTTTTGTTGCCATTTCCATGGCGTTTCTCCTCCCCCTTTTTTTGAATGATCAGCGCTGTAAGCGCTTTAGTGAATCTGTTTAAATTTTATGACAATTATACATTCCATCACATCCCTATGTTTGTCGGATTTTTTAAGTGCTCTTGGACAACCGTGACGGGCAAAAGAAGGAATTGACCGATCGAATTAAGAAAGTAGATGATCAAAGTAGTCGATCACTAGCGGGGATGCGGGGGGAGGATGGGGATGTCGAAGGAATTAAATGATCATTTGCTTCGTTTGCTTCATGAAGCGGCCGACATCTTGCATAGGTATGCGGCGGAATTGAACCGGGAATGGAAGCGGATCGGCGAAGCGCTTGGCAAGCGGAATGCGCGGGTTCAAGAGGTGTTTTCCACGCTGTGCGCATTCGTTCAGGCAAGATTGCTCCCGTACGGGGGCGAACATCCAGCGAATGGGCATCTCGAACGCATTGCGGCGTTTCATCCGGAGATGATCATATTTTCCCTGAATTTAATGGAAAATACGGTTCATCAAGTGTTGAAGGCGCATGCGTCAGCGGCTGCTGCGCTGCACCCAGCCGTGCGGTATTTGTTTTTCAAATGGAATGAATGGTTGTTGTATGAAGTGAATGAGCAATCATTCAAAATCGGCGGCGATTCCTCGTGGAAAAAAGAATCCTTGTGGAAAGATGCCGTCATTTTGTTCAACGAATGGATTTTGCGGGCGCAGACGTTTGAGGAATCGGCGGCGCATATTTGTTTTGGTTTTTCCTATTTTCTTCCTTTCAGCCGCTGCGCTCTGTTTCAATTTGTCAATCAGGAGAGCACAGCCATCGGTCTGCACGGGCATGGCGTGGACAATGGGCAAATTCAGCGCTTGCGCGTGGAATTGGACAGCATTCCGATGTTGAAAGAAAGTGTGGGGAAATTGAAAGCGGAAGTGCATGAATTTCGCCATTTTCGTCCGATTTATGTGCCGAGGGCGAGCGAACAGTTTCCGCGCCTGTATGTGGATTTGTTCGGTTTGGCCTCACTGGTGATCGTTCCGGTGTATGTGCCGACGGAAGGGCGGATGATTGGAGGCGTCGTTCTCGACCGCGGACCGGGCCGCTTCTTTGCCGTTGACCGCCGCCTGTTTCCCGCGCTGATGAAATTTGGCCAAAGCGCGGGGGAGTTGCTGTTGAAATGGATCAAGGCGCCAAAAAAAGAATGGGAAGGGAGGGCGGAATCCTTGTCGCCAAGAGAAATCGAGATTTTGAAGCTGCTCGCCGACGGAGCCTCGACATTGGAAGCGGCCTGTCAGCTTTATTTGAGCGAATTTACGGTGCGCGACTACATTTCCAGCGCCTTGAGGAAACTCAACGCGAAAAATCGGACGGAAGCGGTGGCAAAAGCGCTGCGTCTTGGGTTGATCGGATGATGAGGCGGACCGGTCTGTCCGGCCGTTTCATTTCACACCATTTTCGCCGATTGCTCACCGTTTGGACACAGTTTTGTTCTATACTGCCTACTGAAAAACATGAAAACATGGCAGGGGGGAAAACTGTGGAACAAACGGTGAAGGCGGCGGACAAACAGCGGCCGATGTATGCGGCGGTCTGGAGGTGGCATTTCTATGCCGGGATCATCTTTGCGCCGTTTCTGATCATTTTGGCGTTGAGCGGGGCCGTCTATTTGTTTAAGCCGCAGATCGAATCGGCTCTGTACGGCCATTTGTACGAGGTGGACAAGGTAGGGGAAAAAAGGCTGTCTCTCGTTGAGCTGACGGAACGGGTCAAGGAGAAATATCCGCATGATTCCGTTGTCTCTGTGACGCTTGAGAAAGAAGCGAATCGGACCGTGAAAATCGGGATGATGGACAAAGGGGAAATGGTGTTTGCTTTTGTCAATCCGTATACCGGCAAAGTGCAGGGGGCGCTGCGCGCGGATGAGAATTGGACGGAAATCGCGAAAAAAATCCACAGCGAGCTATTGATTGGCGGAACGGCAGCCAACCGTTTTGTAGAGCTGGCGGCTTGTTGGGGCTTTATTTTGTTGGCCACGGGCCTCTATCTTTGGTGGCCGCGGCAATCATTCTCTGTTCTCGGGACGTTTTGGCCGCGCTGGCGGGCGAAAAAACGGTTGGCTTGGCGCGATTGGCATGCAGTGACAGGCATATGGTTGAGCATCGGCATTTTGCTGCTCATTGTGACAGGGATGCCGTGGACAGGGGTCATGGGGGAGGTCATCAACCGCGTGGCGACGGCGACAAACACCGGGTATCCGCCGTTTGCGTTCAGCTTCGGACCGAAGCCGGAATCGAAAGTGGTCACCAAAGACGTGGCGCAAGACGTGCCATGGGCGGCCGAGCAACTGCCGGTGCCTTCTGTTCATACACACAACACGACTTCGTTGTCGCTCGATGACGTGTATGCGATCGCGGAGGCGAAAAAGGTGAAAAAGCCGTTCACCATTTCGCTGCCGCAAGGGCCGAAAGGGGTGTTTACCGTTGCGACATCGAAGACGAAGCCGTGGGATAACGCCACCTTGCATATTGACCAATATTCGGGACGGGTGCTGAGCGATGTCCGCTTTTCCGACTACGGCGCATTGGCCAAAGCGATTACGATTGGCATCGCGTTCCATGAAGGGCGGTTGTTTGGGCTGGCCAATCAGCTCGTCAATCTCGTTTTTTGCCTCGGGCTTGTGTTTTTGTGCGTCAGCGGCTTTGTCATGTGGCGCAAGCGCAAGCCGAAAGACGGTTTCGGCGCTCCGGCGCGGGTGAAAGACCCTCAAGCGGCGAAAACGGTGTGGGGCGGCATGATCGCCGCGGCGGTCGTGATGCCTCTATTTGCTTTGTCGCTCGCCGCAATTTGGCTGTTTGATCGTTTTGTTGTGCAAAAGATTCCGAGCATTCGCCGCTTTCTAGCGGCGTAAACATCTTTGGAAGCGGCTTGAATGTCCTTGAGCATCAGGCCGCTTTCTTTTCTCGACGTTGGGTTTTTTTGTCATGTTCTGCATGGGGCGGCATATGGATAAAAAGGGAATCTTCTTCAACGCATCAAAAGGGAGGAAATGAGAATGAACCAGCCCTACGCGTCCCATGCTTCGCCGCCGCAGCTTATTGCCTTGGTTGACCCGTATGTGTACCACGCTTTCCAAGCTTTGAACGGCAAAGAAGTGGTAGTGGAAACCGTCCGCGGTTCGATCCAAGGAACGGTGAGGGATGTGAAGCCAGACCATATCGTCATCTCAGCGCATCAGGCGGTTTATTACATCCGCTTGGCGCAAGTGGTGTCTGTTCGCCTCAGCAATTAATGGAAAAGGAGGAAAAGAGTCGTGGTATTTCAGCGGATCGACCGGCTGGCGATCGAATTGCCGAAGCCCAAATACGCGGACCCCAATGCGGCTGCCGCTGTTCAGGAGCTGCTTGGCGGCCGTTTCGGAGAAATGTCGACGTTAAACAATTATTTGTTTCAGTCATTCAATTTTCGGCAAAAAAAGAAGCTGCGCCCGTTTTACGAGTTGGTGGCGAGCATCACCGCCGAAGAGTTTGGTCATGTGGAGCTCGTGTCCAATGCGATCAACCTTTGCTTGACCGGCTCCACCCATCCAGGTGATCCGGATACAGCGCCGATGAAGGATGCGAAAGACAAGCGCAATACGTATCATTTTATCGCGACGGCGCAGACGGCGTTTCCCGGCGATTCGATGGGGAAGGCGTGGACGGGGGAGTACGTGTTCAACAGCGGCAACTTGATTTTGGATTTGCTTCACAACTTTTTCCTTGAATGCGGAGCGCGCACGCATAAAATGCGCGTCTATGAAATGACGGACCATCCTACCGCCCGCGAGATGATCGGCTACTTGCTTGTGCGCGGGGGCGTTCATATTTTGGCGTACGCCAAAGCGATCGAAGTGGCTACGGGGGTCGATGTGACGAAACTGCTGCCGATCCCGAAGTTGGATAACCGTGTGTTCGACGAGGCGAGAAAGTATGAGGATCAAGGCGTCCACCGCCGGCTTTATACGTTCAGCGATCGCTATTACAAAGAAATCGTCCGCATTTGGCAAGGAACCCATCCAAGCGATGGACAGCCGCTCGAGGTGGTCGAAGGAGCGCCCCAAGGGGGGGCGATCCCCGATTTGGACGAAGTGCCGGAAGAATTCGCCCCCGGGATTTCGGCTGAAGATTTTTTCGAAATCGCCAAGCGGCTGCAGCGGTCGGCAGGGTTGTGATGAGGCGCCCAACGGCGCCTGATTTTTTTGGAAAGCCGGTCGTTGAACAAAAAGGGCGGCGCAACGAAGAGATGACGCCAATGTTGTTTTTTCCCTTCACTTGAGCGTCCACGATTGGAGGAATCGCTATCTTTCTTCATGTTGTCCGCCGGCGGCGCGGGCCGCAGCGGTTTGGAGCACGTCGAGGAATGTTCGGGCGCTTTTCGGCAAATACCGTTGTCGGTCGAGGATGGCGGCGGCTTCCGCTGTCATGGAAGAGTCGATGATCTCAAGCACCTTGATGCCGGGGAGGCGAAACAAGGCTACAGTGGATTGCGGCACAATGGTGGCCCCGAGGCCTTGGGCGACAAGGGAGAGCAATATGGTCGCGTCCGGGCATTCGCATAGAACGTTCGGTTCAAAGCCATGGCGGCGGCATTCCTCGATGACCCGCTCGTACTGTCCGGCGCCGTGCACCCGGTGGAGAAGGAGAAGCGGCCAATCAGCAAAATCGCGCATGCATAACGCGGTTTGGCCGGTTTTCCATTGCGCCGGCAGCACGCCGACATAACGTTCGCCGGGCAGACGGATGACGTCGTAATCAGCCGAGTCGATCGGCAGGCGGACGATGCCGATGTCAATGTGCCGCTCGTAAAGCAGCTGGCAAATGGAAAATGTATCTCCTTCACGGAGATGAAAGGTCACGTTCGGAGCTTGTTCATGGAAGTGACGGATGGCTTGGGCCAAATAGTAAAAGCACGATTTGACGCAGCCGATCGACAGCGTTCCCGCCGTTCCCTCTTCGATTTCTTTTACTTCCGCTACGGCGTCATCCAGCTGGGCGAGCAGCCGTTTCGCCTTTTCGTAAAACGCTTTGCCCGGTGCGGTGAGCTCCATTTTTTTCGCCTTCCGGTCAAATAAAGGAACGCCGAGCTCTTCTTCGAGCTGCTTCAGCTGCTGGCTCAGCGGCGGCTGGGCGATATGAAGCTTTTGCGCCGCTTTGGTGATTTGCCCCTCTTCGGCAATCGTGACGAAGTATTTCAGCTGCTTCACATCGATCATGGCCGTGCCTCCTCTCTTGCTTCCATATCTTTTTCGTATAGGATGGTTGATCATTTTTGTATTTTTCATATATGAAATCATATGTTATATTAATTTTGAACATTCTGAATGATAGCGCTTCCTTATCTATTATACGTGAAAACGGGGGGAATGAAAATGCCGGCCAAAACAGGTCAGGAGTATATGGAGCGGCTCAAGCGGGCGAAAAGCAGCGTGTACATCCACGGGGAAAAAGTTGAGGATGTCACTGTTCATCCGGCGTTCCGCAACGTCGTCCGTTCGATGGCGGCGCTTTACGACCGGCAATATGAAAAGCCGGAGAAAATGTTGTACCGGTCGCCGACAACCGGGCAGTTCGTCGGCATGACGTTCATTCAGCCGACAACCATTGACGAGCTCATCGCCCGCCGCGAGGCGACGCAAGAATGGGCGCGTATGTCGGCGGGGATGATGGGCCGTTCTCCCGATTATTTAAACGCGGAAGTCATGGCCATGGGCGTCGCCAATGATCTATTTGCCGAAGATGATCCGATGTTTGCCGAAAACGCGAAAAACTACTATGAGTACGCGCGTGAAAACGACATCAGCTTGACGCACACGCTCATCCATCCGCAAATGAATCGCGCCAAGGCGCTTCATGAACAAAACGATGCCGATGTGCCGCTCCATTTGGTGGAACGGCGAAAAGACGGGATCATCGTCAGCGGAATCCGTCTGTTGGCGACGCAAGGCGGGATTACGGACGAAATTTTAGTGTTTCCATCAACCGTGAAAAAATCGACAGCTGGTGAAGACCCGTACGCGCTCGCCTTTGCCATTCCGAACAATACGCCGGGCGTCAAGTTCATTTGCCGCGAGGCGTTTGACTACGGGCGGAGTGCGTGGGACCATCCGCTGGCGTCCCGCTTTGAAGAGGGCGATGCCATCGTTTCGTTTGAAAACGTGTTTGTGCCGTGGGAGCGCGTGTTTGTTTGCGGCAATTCATCGATTTGCAACCGGACGTTCCGTGAGACGAACGCGGTCATTCATATGTCCCATCAAGTGGTGGCGAAAAACATCGTCAAAACGGAGTTTTTGCTCGGTGTCACGCTTTGTCTGATCGAAGCAATCGGCATCGGCGAATTCCAGCATGTGAAAGATAAAGGGGCGGAAATCATGCTCGTCCTCGAGACGATGAAGAGCCACCTGTACCGGGCTGAGCACAATGCGAAGCGAGACCGCTGGGGAACGATGACGCCGGATTTTGCCGCGCTCGATGCCGCGCGCAACTGGTATCCGCGCATTTATCCACGGCTTTCGGAGATCATCCGCATTTTAGGAGCATCGGGGTTGATGGCGATTCCGACTGAAGCCGATTTCCATCATGAAGAAATTGGAGATATCGTCCGCCGCGCGATGCAAGGGGCGACGGTGGACGGCTATGAACGCGTCCAGCTGTTCCGTCTCGCCTGGGATCTCACGATGAGCGCGTTCGGAGCCCGACAGACGCATTACGAATATTACTTTTTCGGAGATCCCGTTCGGATGGGGATGGCGTATTTTGACGGCTACGAAAAAGAGCCGTATAAACAGTTTGTACGCGAATTTCTGCGCGGCGCCAAAAGCGTGTTCATTCCTTCCGACAGCCAGCGGTGACAGTGCAAATTGAGTTGGATTTTTCGAAAGGGGAGAAGGATGATGACATTTTCCATTATTCGCTGCGCCCGCGCGGTGCTGCATGTGACCGATTTGGCCGCCGCCCGCGATTTTTACGAACGGGTGCTTGGGTTTGTCGTGACAGAAGCGGATGAGAGCCATTTGTATTTGCGTGGACTTGAAGAATATCATCATCATAGCCTTCTATTGAAAAAGGCGCCCCGCCCCGCGGTCGAGGCGCTTGGCTACAAAGTCGGTTCCGAGCAGGAATTGGAAGCGCTTTATGAATGGTTTGCGGCGCAAACGCTGCAGCCGAAATGGCTGGAAGACGGGAGCCAGCGCGCCGTCGGTCGGGCATTTCGCGTTCAAGATCCGTCCGGGCTGCCGCTTGAGTTTTTTGCCCAGATGGAGAAAACAGAGCGGCTTTTGCAGCGGTATGACTTGCACCGCGGCGCCCGCGTGCAGCGCATCGATCATTTCAACTGCGCGGTTAGAGATGTAAAGAACGCGTACGACTTTTATGTCCATGGTTTGGGCTTTGCCTGCTCGGAGTATACGGAAACAGAGGATGGGAAACTTTGGGCTGCATGGCTGCACCGGAAGCAAAACGTCCACGATTTGGCGCTGATGAACGGAAAAGGGCCGCGCCTTCACCATATCGGGTTTTGGCTGCCGGACCCGCTCAGCCTGATCCATGCGTGCGATGTGCTGGCGGCGGCCGGATATGCGCCGAACATTGAACGCGGGCCGGGCCGCCACGGATTGTCGAACGCCTTCTTTGTCTATTTGCGCGACCCGGATGGCCACCGAATTGAGCTGTATAACGGCGATTATTTGACGAGCGACCCCGATTTTCCGCCGATCCGCTGGGATTTGGACGATCCGCGCCGTCAAACGTTCTGGGGGCATGCGGCGCCGGACAGCTGGTTTGAAGAGGCGTCCGTCGTTCTTGACGTTCACAGCGGCCAGCCGATCGAGCCGAACGAACCGACATTGGCGAAGCGGAAACCGACCTTCCTGATTTAGAAAAAGACCGCCGCCCTTCTGCTCGGTTTTCGGGATCATGATTATATATGATTTTATCGTTGATTTCATATATGATAGTGTGTACAATATAAATAAGATTCAGAAAAATAAAGCCAATAGGGGGCAAGGGGATGGCATACCACGAGGCGAAAGAACGGCTGCGCGGCTCGATCGCGCCGGTCGTCACGCCGTTTGATGAGGAAGGAAACGTTGATTTTGCGGCGCTCGCCGCGCTCATCGATTGGCATATTGAAAGCGGCACGCACGGCATTTCCGTCACGGGAACGTCGGGAGAGCCGAGCTCGCTGACGCTTGAAGAGCGAAAACAGGTGATGGAAACGGCGAAAAAAGCGGTGGAGGGTCGGGTGCCGTTCGTGCCGGGGACGGGCTCGACCAACCATGCGGAAACGATCGAGCTGACCAAATTTGCGCAAGAGATTGGGGCCGATGCCGCGATGGTCATCGTCCCGTATTACAACCGTCCGTCCCAGCAGGCGCTGTATAAACATTTTAAGGCGGTGGCCGAGGCGGTCGACATTCCGATCATCGTCTACAACATTCCGGGGCGGACGGCGGTCAATTTGGAAGTCAAAACGTTGGCGCGGCTGGCCGAAGATTGTCCGAACATTATCGGCGTGAAAGAGTCGAACAAAGACTTCGAGCATGTCAACCGGGTGTTGTGGCATTGCGGGCGCGATTTCCTTCTCTTTTCCGGCATCGAGCTTTTGTGCTATCCGATGCTGGCGATCGGCGGCGCCGGATCGATCAGCGCGACGGCGAACGTCGTGCCGCATAAAGTGGCCGAGCTGCACGACGCTTGGTTTGAAGGCGACATCAAGCGGGCGCAAGATCTTCATTTTGAACTGATGGAGCTCAATGATGTGCTGTTCATTGAAACGAATCCAGGTCCGGTGAAAGCGGCGCTCGGGATGATGGGGAAAATCACCCCGAAGCTCCGGCTGCCGCTCGATTTGCCAAGCGAAGAACATCAGCAGCAAATCCGCCGCACGCTCGTCAAATACGGCTTGCTGGCCGAAGAGACGCGGGACGAAGAAATGCAAAAAGCGACATAAAACAAGCGCGTGCAACCGGTCACGAGTGTTGATGATCCGTTGCTTCCCGAAAACAGAGCGCCATGCAGCTGCACGCTCCGTCGGCAAGCGAACCGCTTGCCGACGGCGGCAGAAAAGCCGGGAACAGTGCTTTCTCAACTGGTTTTGATTGGTTCATCAACACGCCTGGCAACAGGCATATTAGATGCAACGAAATCGTTTAACATATCCTTGACGGAAAAGTGGCTCATCCATTTTTGACTGTCGAAGGCAAGCCGCAGGCTTGCCTCCGTCACGCCAAAGCGCGATCAAATGCTCGGTAAGAGCTGCAAATGGTAAAGCTTCAAATGGCATCGATACAGATGAGGAGGATACATGATGGCGAATGTGCGCTTGCGTCTGGCCGGCATGAGGCGGACGATTGAGGCAAAGGCGGATCCGCACGGCGGGACGGTGTCGTTTGGCGGGCAGACGCACCGCATTGATGAATTGGAATGGGACGCGCCTATTGGCGGGGCGATGTACGGGGTGGCGCTGAATGATGGAAAGGAGTGGGCGGCGCTGTCAAAAGAGATGAACGCCCCGCCGTATGAAAAGCCGCCGGAAGGCCCGGTGCTGTATATGAAGCCGGCAAACACCATCAACGCCCATCGGCGTCCGGTGCTTCTGCCTCGTTGGGTGAAGCATCTTCAGGCTGCTCCGGCGCTCGGGCTGGTGATCGGGCGGACGGCGGCGCGCGTGCGGCGCGAGCAGGCGCTCGATTTTGTATTCGGCTATACGATCGTGAATGATCTGTCGATTCCACACGAGCAGCGGCACCGCCCGGCGGTGAAGGAGCAGGCGCGCGACGGGTTCGCCCCAGTCGGCCCGTGGATCGTGCCGAAAGAGGAAGCGTCGCCGCTGTCATCCTTGACCGCACGCGTATACGTCAACGGGCGCCTCGTCCAGCGTGCAGACCCGAGCCGCTTTCGCCTTCCAGTCGAACAATGGCTTGCTGAGGTGACCGAATTTATGACCCTTTACCCAGGCGATGTGCTGTTTTTCAGCTGGCCGGCCGATGCGCCGCTTGTTACAGCAGGAGATGTGGTGCGCATCGAAATCGAAAGGATCGGTGTGTTGGAAAATGAAATCGCCCTGGAACAAGGAGGCGATGAATGATGAGGCGGGCGCGTGTGGCCTGGAACGGAATCGTGACCGAAGCCGAGCCGCTCGACGATGGCCGCCTCCGCCTGCCGGACGGAACGATCGTCGGGGAGCTTGAAGTGATGTGGCTTCCCCCGGTGGAGCCGGGAGTGATCGTGGCGCTTGGATTGAATTATGCCGAGCATGCCGGCGAATTGTCTTTTGTTGCGCCGAAAGAGCCGCTTTTATTTTTCAAAGGGAAAAATACGCTCATCGGCCATCGCGGCCGAACTGTTCGGCCGGAGGGGGTCAACATGATGCATTATGAATGCGAGCTCGCGGTCGTCATCGGCCGCCCGGCCAGCCGGGTGAAAGCGGAACGGGCGTACGATTACATTTTCGGTTACACGATTGCCAACGATTACGCTGTTCGCGACTACTTGGAAAATTACTACCGGCCGAATTTCCGCGTCAAAAACCGCGACCGGACGACGCCGCTAGGCCCGTGGATCGTCAGCCATGAGGAAGTCGGCGATCCGATGGCGCTTCGTTTGCGGACGTATGTCAATGGGGCGGTTGTGCAGGAAGGATATACGGGCGATATGATTTTTTCGATCCCGTATTTGCTTGAGTACATCACCGAATTCATGACGCTCGCGCCTGGCGACGTGATTTTGACCGGCACGCCGAAAGGGGCGGTGAACGTCCAGCCCGGCGATGAAGTCGTGGCCGAAATCGAACGCATCGGCCGGCTGATCAATTACATCGTCTAGCCAAAGGAGGAGGGATGATGCCGCACTTTATTTTGGAATACACGGCCAATATCGGCGAAGAGGCCGATATTCGCGGCTTGCTTAAAAAAATTCACAGCGTGTTGATCAAGCGGAGCGATTGGTTTCCCGTCGGCGGCATCCGCTCGCGCGCCATTCGGCTTGACGAGTACTATGTGGCTGATGGGGCCGAAGACGATGCGTTTGTGCACGGGACGCTGAAAATCGGCGCCGGGCGTCCGGAACAGGTGAAAAAAGAAGTCGGCGACGAGCTGTTTGCCGTGATGAAAGACCATTTCGCCCCGCTGTTCGCCAAACGCTATTTGGCGCTGTCGCTTGAGCTGTATGAATTCAACGAGGCGGGGACGTATAAACACAACAACATTCATGCGCGTTATCGGACATAGCGGGAGGGGAAACGAATGGCAGTGCAACCAAAAGTGCTTCATTATATCAATGGGCAGTTTGTGGAAGGGGCAGCCGGTGCGTATTTCGACAACATCAATCCGTTTACGAACGGGACGATCAACCAGATAGCCGAGGGGCGGAAAGAAGACATCGACGCAGCGGTCCGGGCGGCGAAGGAGGCGTTTGATCACGGGCCGTGGCGGACAATGCCGGTCGAACGGCGCCTTCGTTACCTTTTCCGCATTGCTGACTTGATTGAGCAGTATGCGGACGACATCGCCTATTTAGAGGCGCTTGACACCGGCATTCCGATCAGCCAGGCGAAAAAGCAAGCCGCCCGCGCGGCGGAAAACTTCCGCTTTTACGCGGAAATGGTGAAGACGCGCCTTGTTGGCGAGGCGTATCATGTGAATGGTCAGTTTTTAAACTATACCGTTTATAAACCAGTCGGCGTCGCCGGGCTCATTACGCCGTGGAATACGCCGTTTATGCTGGAAACGTGGAAGGTGGCTCCCGCGCTGGCGACCGGCAACACCGTCGTCTTGAAGCCGGCCGAATGGTCGCCGTTGACGGCGAATAAACTGGCGGAAATCATCGATGAAGCCGGGCTGCCTCGCGGGGTGTTCAACGTCGTGCACGGGTTTGGCGAAACGGCGGGCGCCGCATTGGTTGCCCACCCGGATGTGCGCCTCATCTCGTTTACCGGCGAGACGACGACCGGCATGGAAATTATCCGCAACAGCGCCGCAACGTTGAAAAAAACATCGATGGAGCTCGGCGGCAAGTCGCCGCTCATTGTGTTCGCCGATGCGGATCTCGAACGGGCGCTCGATGCGGCGGTTTGGGGCGTGTTTTCGCTCAATGGCGAACGGTGCACGGCCAACTCGCGGCTGCTGCTCGAGCAGTCGATTTACGACGAATTTGTCGCCCGGCTCAAAGAGCGCGTCGACCGCATCGTCATCGGCGATCCCATGGCTCCAGCGACCGAGCTTGGCCCGCTCATTCACCGTGCTCACTGGGAGCGGGTGAACCGCTATATTGACATCGCCAAGCAAGAAGGGGCGGACGTCTATGCCCCCAGCGTTCCAACAGGGTTGGAAAAAGGCAATTTTGTGCCGCCAACGTTGCTGCTTGGTTGCCATAACGGCATGAGGGTGGCGCAGGAAGAGATTTTCGGACCGGTCATGGCGGTCATGTCCTTTGCGGATGAAGAAGAGGCGATACGGCTGGCGAACGATGTGAAATACGGGCTGGCGGCATACGTCTGGACGAACGATATGAAGCGCGGCCACCGCGTCGCCCAAGCGATCGAAAGCGGGATGGCGTGGGTCAACTCGCCGAACGTCCGCGATTTGCGCATCCCGTTTGGCGGGACGAAATACAGCGGCATCGGCCGCGAAGGTGGGCATTACAGCTTTGATTTCTATACGGAAGTGCAAGTCGTCCACGTCGCGGTCGGCGACCCGCCGATCCCTTCGTTCGGCAAGGCGAAGCCGCCTTCCGCTTTGTCTGCAGAACAGAAATAACAGCTGGTCAACATATATTATGTGATATATGATAGATGTATGGAAACGAAAGCGAAAAACAAAACCCAATTGGCTTACGAGTATATTCTTTCCCGCATTGAAAACGGCGTCTATGGCCCGGGATACCGCGTCGTCATCGACCAAATCGCCCGCGAGCTTGGACTCAGCAGCATCCCGGTGCGCGAGGCGATCCGCCAGCTCGAGGCGGAAGGGCTTGTCGAATTTAAGCCGTATACAGGCGCCGTTGTGAGCAACATCAACGAGAAAGAATATATCGAGACGCTGTCGGTGTTGGCTGTGCTGGAAGGCTATGCGACCGCGCTTGGCTCCGCCCATTTGACGAAGGAGGCGATCAACGAGCTTGAGCGGTTGAACGAATGGATGGAGCGGGCGCTTGAAGAGCTGGAGCTGGAACGGTTCAGCGAGCTGAACTATGAATTTCATTCCTTGATTTACGCCCATTGCGGCAACGCCTACCTCGAAGAGCAAATCAAGCAAATTTGGCAGCGGATGAAGCGCATCCGCGCCTACGGCTTCACCTTTGTGCCGCAGCGGGCGAAAGCATCGATCGAAGAACATAGAGAGATCATCCGTCTGTTGCGTGAACAGGCGCCGCCGCATGAAATCGAACAATACGTTCGTCAACACAAAATCAACACCGCCGAAGCGTTTAAGCGGCGGCGCTGATCTTCTTCCGCCGGGTGGAGGCCTGGCGGGAGAACGATGATTTGAAAGCGTTGTCAATATAAAAGGGGGGCAAAAAAAGATGAAAAAAGGAATGTCTCTATTGATGGCGGCATTGTTGCTCATTTTCCTTGCCGCCTGTGGGAAGACGGCGACATCGGGAGGAGAGGATGAAATCAAAATTGGCGCCATTTTTTCGGCTTCCGGCGGGGCGGCCCCGCTTGGCAAACCGGAGATGGAGACGGTCAAAATGCTCGTTGAGCAATGGAACAAGCAAGGCGGCATTGATGGAAAGAAAATCAAGCTGATTGCCTATGATGACAAGTCCAACCAAAATGAGGCCGTATTATCCACGAAAAAACTCATCGAACAAGACAAAGTCACTGCCATTATTGGCGGCACGATCAGCGGCAACTCCTTAGCCATGATTCCACTCATTGAAAAAGCAGGCATTCCGTACATTTCCCTCGCCGCAAGCAAACAAATCGTCAATCCAAGCGATGGATCCTCACGTCATTGGACATTTAAAACCGCTCAAGGGGACAATATCGTCATCCAGAAGCTGCTTGGTTTTTTAAAAGAGAAAGGATGGACGAACGTCGCCTGGCTGAACGTCGCCAATGCATACGGAACGAGCGGGCATGAAGAGTTTGTGCATTATGCCCCGGAATATGGGGTGAAAGCCGTCATCGAAGAGGAGTTTGAGGCGACGGTCGATGATGCGAAAGCGATGTTGACAAAGGTGAAAAAAGCGAATCCGCAAGCCATTATCGTATGGGGAACAGCGCAGGAATCGGCGGTCGTCACGAAAAACATCCGCCAGTTGGGCATTGAGGCGCCGATTGTGGAAAGCCATGGCATCGGCACGAAAAGCTTTATTGACTTGGCCGGGGAGGCGGCCAACGGCGTATGGTTCCCTGCCGGGCGCATTTTAGTGGCCGATCAGCTTCCGGACAGCGACCCGCAAAAAGAAACGCTGCTAAAATACAAAGAACAGTTTGAGAAAGCGTACGGCTATGCCCCGACAACGTTTGGTGGACATGCGTGGGATGCGTTCCATTTGTTGGTCAATGCGATCAAGGAGGGCGGCGCGGATCAAGAGAAAATACGGTCGGCTCTGGAGAATACAAGAAAATTTATCGGCATTTCGGGCGTCTTCCATATGTCGAAAGACGACCATACAGGGCTTGACGCCGACAGTTTGGTGATGGTGCAAATTCAAGACGGCAAGTTTGTCCTTGCCGAGCAGTAAACAGGGAATGAGGTCGCTAATTCCCTTTTGTTCCACCTAACCGTTGAAGGAGGGACGGGGCATGGAAGCGTGGAGCCAGTTTGTGCAGCTGTTGTTTTCCGGGCTGACGGTCGGCAGCATTTACGCGTTGGTGGCGCTCGGGTTTGTCATTACGTACAGCGTGACCGGCATTTTAAATTTGGCTCAAGGCGATTTCGCTATGTTGGGGGCGTTGTTTTGCATTACGTTGGTCAATAACGGAGTGCCGTTTGCCGCGGCCATCGGTTTGAGCATGCTTGCGGTGATGGTCGTCGGTGGGCTGTTTGAGCGGCTGGCGATTCAGCCGGCGCGCCGTTCGCCTGTCGCGGTGCTCATTATCATTACGATCGGGGCGTCGTTTGTATTCCGCGGGATCGCCTTGCTTGTTTGGGGGACGGATCCGTACGCGCTGCGCCCCTTTACGGGCCATGGGGCGCTTGAGGTGTTTGGAGCGGTCATCCAATGGCAAAGCGTCTGGGCGATCGTCATTTCGCTCGCAAGTTTTGCCGCCTTGCATCTGTTTTTTCACCGAACATACATCGGCAAGGCGGTGGCGGCCTGCGTCATCAATCCGTTTGCCGCTCGGTTGATGGGGATTGACATCCGCAAAATGTCGCTTGGCGCGATTGCCGTCAGCGCCGGTCTTGGAGCGCTGGCGGGAATCGTCATCGCCCCGATTTCGGGCGCGTCTTATGATATGGGAATGATGATCGGGCTGAAGGCGTTCATCGCCGCTGTTGTCGGGGGATTGACGAACGCCCCGGCGGCGATCGCCGGTGCGTTTCTCGTCGGGCTGCTTGAATCATTTGCGGAAGGATACTTGTCCTCGGGGTACAAAGAAGCGATCAGCTTCGGGCTGCTATTGCTTGTTCTGTTTTTCATGCCAAACGGGCTGTTTGCCAAGATGACAGGAAAACGAGTGTAAGGGGGGCGGATGGATGGAGCACGGTCAACGAATGACGGATGGACGGAAACGATGGCTCTTGCTTGTTGGCGCAGCCGTCTGGCTCGGTCTCCCTTGGCTCGTCTTCGGCAATAACTACGTGCTAAGCACTCTGATTCTCATCGGGCTGTACGCGCTCGTAAGCACAGGGATGACGCTGTTGATGGGGTATGCGGGCCAAATTTCGCTCGGCCAGGCGGCGTTTTACGGCATCGGGGCTTATGCGTCCGCCTATTTGACCGCGCATGCGGGATGGCCGTCCTGGCTGGCGCTGGCTGCCGGCGCGGTTTTGGCTGCTTTGGTGGCGCTTGTGGTCGGCATTCCAGTTTTTCGGCTGCGTGAGCATTATTTGGCGTTGGCGACGTTAGGCTTTGGCGTCATTATGTTTACATTTTTCAAGGAATGGAAAGAGATCACGGGAGGGCTGAATGGTTTTTTTGGCATTCCGCCGATCCGTATAGCCGGGGTTCCGTTGCAAAGCGATCTCCAGTTTTACTACCTCGTTTCGTTGTTTGTTCTGGCCGGGTTATGGTTTGCCCATAATATTGTCCGCTCCCGGGTCGGAAGGGCGCTGCGGGCGATTCATGGAAGCGAGGTGGCAGCAAGCTCCCTTGGGGTGAACATTATGAAATACAAGCTGCAAATCTTTATGCTCAGCGCGGTCTACGCTTCGATTGCCGGGAGCTTATACGCCCATTACGTCACGTTTATCAATCCGGATTTATTCGGCATCGTCCCTTCGATTTACTTTTTAATCATGGTGGTCATTGGCGGGACAGCCAGCGTATGGGGAGGACTCATCGGCGCTGCCGTCTATGTCTGCTTAGGAGAATGGCTCAAAGCCGTTGTCCCGCTGTTGCTTCCGAATGCCGGCGGAGAGTTTGAAATTGTCTTTTTTGGCTTGTTGTTGGTGGTCATGTTGATTTATATGCCGAACGGGTTGACGGGTGTGATGCAAAAGAGGATGCGGCGCTTTTTGGAAATGGGCGGACGTCAAGAGAAGCAGATAGCCGCAGTTGAGGGGCATAAGGCGCGTTCGATCGGAGGGGAGCGGGGATGAGCGCAGTGTTGCTCGAAGTGGAGCAATTGTCCAAGTCATTTGGCGGCGTTCAGGCGGTGCAGAACGTGTCCTTTCACGTGAAAAAAGAAGAAATCGTCGCGGTGATCGGGCCGAACGGGGCAGGCAAAACGACCTTGTTCAATATGATCAGCGGCATTATTCCGCCGACGAGTGGTCTCGTTCGTTTTCAAGGAGCCATGGTCAGCGGCAAACAACCGCACGAGTTGGCGATGCTGGGAATGACAAGGACGTTTCAAAACTTGCAGCTGTTTTCTGATATGACGGTGTTGGAAAATGTGATGGTCGGATTTCATTCACGGTTGAAGAGCGGAATCCTCAGCGCCGGCTTTCGGCTGCCGCGTACGGTGAAAGAAGAAAGGCAAGCGCAGAAACAGGCGTTTTCCTGCCTCGAGCAGGTCGGTTTGGCCCATCTCGCCTGCAAGCGGGCAGGCACGCTGCCATATGGGATGCAGCGGCTCGTGGAAATCGCTCGGGCGGCTGTGTCTCGTCCTTCGCTCATTTTGCTTGACGAGCCGATGGCCGGGCTGAACCCGCAAGAATCAAAGCAGCTCGTTGATGTGTTGCTGGCGATGAGGGAACAAGGCTTTACCTTTTTGTTCGTGGAACATGATATGGAAACGGTGATGGCGATCGCCGACCGGATCGTCGTCCTCGATTATGGGAAAAAAATCGCCGAAGGGGCGCCGGAAGAGATTGCGCGGCATCCTGATGTCATCAAGGCGTATTTGGGAGAGGAGGCGGTCTGATGCTCGTGCTTCGCAACGTTCATGTCTACCACGGCCATTTGCACGTGTTAAAAGGGGTCAGTTTGCAAGTGGACGAAGGAAAAATCGTCACTGTTGTCGGCGCCAACGGGGCGGGCAAAAGCACGCTGCTCGGCACGATTGCCGGCGTCTACGCTCCAACCGAAGGGGAGATTCTTTTTGAACATAAACCGCTTCCATACGGAAAGGTGGAGCAAATTGTTGAAAAAGGCATTTGCCTTGTGCCGGAGAGGCGGCAAATTTTTGACAGCCTGTCCGTGAGGGATAACTTGCTGCTGGGGGCGTACCGCCGCCACCGCCGCGACGGACAGGAAGTGAAGCGCGACTATGAGCGGGTGCTTGAACTGTTCCCGAAACTGCAAACGATGCTCGACCGTCCGGGAGGACTATTAAGCGGCGGCGAACAGCAAATGCTGGCGATCGCCCGCGGGCTGATGGCGAGACCGAAGCTGCTCTTGCTTGACGAACCATCGTTAGGGCTGGCGCCGCTTGTGGTCAAGGAAGTGATGGGGATGCTGACACAGCTCTGCGATCAATTTCAGACGGCCATGATTCTTGTCGAGCAAAACGTGCGTGCCGCCCTGCAGACAGCGGATGAGGCGTATGTGTTGGAACGGGGAAGCATCGTGGTGCACGGGAAGGCCGCCGAGCTGCTTGCCGATGAGCGGGTGGCAGAGGCGTACCTTGGAGCGGCGGGCCGCCGATGACAGCCGTATATCGTCGTTGTTTCTTTCCTCTATTTCTGCTATGATGGGGGTAGATTTGACCCTCATTTCGGCATGAATGGGTCTCAGCCATAGAGGCAAGATGTCGGACGAAGCGCCCGTCGTGTGGAAACATCAAGAAGGGAAGCCGTCCAACCGCCAGCTGAAGGCGTAGGGCTGCTGGATGACGAAAAGGGAAGGATGGGAGAACCGTATGGATGATCGTACATTTCGCAGAGCCATGGGAAAATTTGCGACCGGCGTGACGGTCGTGACGACCGAATTTCAAGGGGAAGCGAAAGGAATGACGGCGAACGCGTTTATGTCCGTTTCGCTCGACCCGAAACTTGTCGTCGTCTCCATTGGTCACAAAGCGCGAATGCATGACATTGTCAAGCAAACGGGGAAATTTGCCGTCAACATTTTGCGGCGCGATCAAGAGGAGTTGTCGCGCTTGTTTGCCGGCCAGTTGAAAGAAGAACGCCATGTTTCGTTTGATTGGGTGAACGGCCATCCGATTTTGCCGGAGGCGTTGGCGAATATTTTATGCAACGTCCACAGCACGTACGTGGCCGGCGATCATACGCTTTACTTTGGGGAAGTGACCGATATTTTGATGAAAGACGAACCGGGCGACCCGCTCTTGTTTTTTGAAGGGAAGTACCGGAGCATTGGACAATAAGCGCCCTTGGATGGATCGGGGCCGCTATGTCGATGCGGGGACGACGCAACAGGCGGTTCAGCCCGTCATCTTGCGTCCCGGCCGTTTCCATGGCGCTATTAGAAAAGGTGTCCCGCTGTTTGGGACACCTTCGTTGTTATTTTTTCAATACATCGTGATCAACGTACCGTTCGCCGTTCAGTTCGCTGATGACGTTGATGGCGACTTTCGCCCCGTCGCCCGCTGTGATGATCGTATGAACGCTGACGCCGGCCACCGTCCCCGCCGCCCAAATGCCGTCGATGTTCGTTTTGCCATTGGCGTCGACGTCAATCACCGTTTTAATGCGCGGCTCCGTGCCCGGTTTGGTGCGCAGGCCGATTTTTTCCGCCAGATCCGTGGCGACGCCGGTGGCGAAAATGACGTGTTTCGCCTCAAAGGAGCCGTTTTCCGTTTCGAGGCGGAAGCCGCCGTCCGTTTTTTGCACGTCTGTCACTTGCGTTTCCACCAATTCCGCGCCGAATTTCGCGGCTTGCCGTTTTCCTGTTTCGACCAATTCCGGGCCGCTGATTTCCGGAACACCGTAATGGTTTTCCACCCAAGCGCGCTTGGTCATGCCTTTGTCGCTGTCAAACAACACTGTTTTCTTTCCCGCTTTGGCGGCGAAGATCGCAGCGCTCGCTCCCGCCGGTCCAGCGCCGATGATGGCGATGTCGTACATCGTGACCGCCTCCTTGTTTTGAATATTGGCACTATCATTCATTACTTTATCACAAATGGAAAAAGGGTCCAAATGATCTGCTTTTTATTTATAATTGCTATCATTTTATATTTACTTTAAATAATTATGGGCGTATAATAGATACCAAACACGCAGCAAAGGGGAGGAAACGCGTGAATAAACCGGCCGTTTGTGAACAGTGCGGCCAGCCGTTGCGGCGGCTGAAACACTCACTGCTTTGCCAATGCGGGACGAAAATTGTGGTTCAAAAATCATATCGCTAAAAACGATTTCCTGTTTCTGTCGTATTCAACCGGCGAATGGCGCCGGTTTTTTTCTGTCCTCATTTGGGGTGGCGGCGAATATATAAAAGTAAAACCGCATTTTTCACAAGGGTTGGTGCCGCTGATGCACGACAAACGAGATTTGGGCGCCCGCTTGGCCGCTTTTTACCGAGGGATGGCGGAGTGGGTGGGACAAAAGCAGAAGTATTTTCCTCTTCCATCCCATGAAGAGAGCCGGGATCAGTTGCTTGCTTACTTATATATGAGGGAGCATATGCCGTCGGATTTGCATGAAGCGATGGAAGACGCCGGATGGCGGCTCGAGGGGCAAGAGGCTCATCTCATCGACGCGATCGAACAAGTTTTGGCATATTTGCGCACGCGGGTTGATGGCGGATGGGAGCTTCGAAAGATGACAAGAAAGGAAGCGAAACAGTTGCTTCATAAACGGGCGGAGGCAGTGTTCGGAAGCCCAAGTTCTGTTCGGCCGACACGCATTATGGTGACGATGGACGAGGCATGGGTGGATGAGCCGGGGCTGATCGAGCGGCTGCTTCTTTATGGCATGGACATTGCCCGCATCAACTGCGCCTACGGTTCTCCAGAAACGTGGGAGGCGCTCGTGGCCATCATTCGTCAAGCCGAGAAGCAGTTGGAGCAACAGCTGCAGGGGAGGCGATGCCGCATTTACATGGATCTGCCGGGGCCAAAAATCCGGGTCGACCGCTTGGCGGTCAACGCGGGGCCGATGAAGCTCTCTGTGAAGAAAAATCTATATGGAGAGCCAATGGAGCCGCTCTTCGGCCTCATTTCCTTCTCTTCTTCCCCGCCGCCGTCTCCGCTCCCCCGCGATGTTTCATTCTTGTGGCAGTTGACGGCTGAGGACGGAGCGACCGTCGAAGAAGGGGATGAACTGCTGTTTACCGATGTGCGCGGAAAAAAACGAAAACTTCGGGTCACGGAACAAATCGCGCCGTCTTGTTTTAAAGTTCTTCTTTCGCGGACGGCCTATGTGCAAAAAGGGATGAAACTGCGGCGCGGGTCGGCTTCCTTCACTCTATGTTCTGTTTTGTTCATTCCAATGAAAGCGTTTGTCACGGTCGGTACACCGCTGTATATTTATTTCGATGACGCTGCGTTTGCACAGGCGCAGAATGGATGCGGTGTGAAAATGACGACGACGTTGGCGAAAGCGTGGCGCAATGTGCGGGCGGGAGACCGCCTTTATTTGAACGACGGCCAAATTGCAGCGCGGGTCGTGAAAGTGCACGAGCGGCATGTAGAGGCCAAAGTCGTTGCCGATGGCGGAAAGCGAAAAGCGATTAAGCAAGGAACGGGCATCCATCTTCCCGATTCGTTTCTCCATTTGACGGTTCCGCCGCTCACCGACCGCGACCTTGAATGGATTCCGTTCATCGCGAGATGGGCGGATATCGTCGGGCTGTCGTTTGTTCAGGCCCCTCATGACCTGCGAAAGCTTTATCATTTGCTTGCCGAACAAGGGGCTGGTTCTCTCCCGGTGATCGCGAAAATCGAAACGCGGGCGGCGCTTCATAACTTCGTTCGCATCTTGCTTGAGGGATTGAAGTTTCCGGCGTTTGGTGTGATGATTGCGCGCGGCGATTTGGCCCTGGAGATTGGATTTGAACATCTTGCGGCCGCACAGAACGACGTTTTGGCGCTATGCCGGGCGGCTCACATCCCGGTCATTTGGGCGACGCAAGTGCTTGAACAAATGGCGAAAAAGGGAATTCCGTCGCGCGCGGAAATCTCGGATGTTTTTGTTGGAAAACAGGCGCAATGCATCATGTTGAACAAAGGAAGGCATATTGCGGAGGCGGTGCGCTTATTGTCGTCGTTGTTGGAAAAGGAGGAGAGGCAGAGTGGATCGCTGGCGATGCCGAAAACGGACGGCGAACGGATGAACCTGCTTAACTTGTGGGAGGATGAAGGGTGAGCGTTGGCCACTGCTTCCGCCGTCTGTTTGAGAAATGAGCCGCGCCAAAAAAGGAGTCCTGCTGTGTTAGGGGGCTCCATATTTTTTGTCTAAATGTAAACCTATATAAAAATAAAGTTGACAAATAAAAAACACATCAGGCACAATAGAAACAAATATTTGGAGAGGAGGGAAGATGTGCGAATCCATTCCTTTGTTTGGGCGGCATTTTTTGCCGCGTTGACGGCTGTTGGTGGGTGGATCAAAATTCCGGTGCCGTATGTGCCGTTTACGCTGCAAATCGCGGCGGTGTACTTGGCCGGCTGTCTGCTTGGCCCAAAAATCGGAGCGCTTAGCCAACTTCTATATGTCTTGATTGGGCTGGCGGGCGCGCCCGTGTTTGCGGAAGGAGGCGGGCTCGGTTATATTTGGAAGCCGACGTTTGGCTATTTGCTCGGTTTCATCGCCGGGGCGTATACGTGCGGCTTGCTTGTCCGCCGCTTTCAATGGACAAGAGCGAGAGACATATTGATGGCGAATGCAGCGGCATTGTTGGTCGTGTATGTGTTTGGCTGCGCGTGGCTGTACATAGCGATGAAATGGATCGCGGGGGCTCCGCTTTCCATCGGCCAAACGCTATGGTTCGGCTTTCTTCTCCCGGTGCCGGGAGATCTCGTGCTTTGCGCCGTTTGTTCGGTCATCGCGGCGCGCGTATGGCCGCGCGTCCGACCGATCATGATGACTCGAGGGATGGGGGGATAAGAGAATGGGGCAAGCCATTTTCATGACGGGAACAGGAACAGAAATCGGCAAAACGGTCGTCACTTCCATCGTGGCGTTGGCGCTGGAGCGGCTTGGGATGAGCGTAAGCGTGTTGAAACCGGTTCAGACTGGACTGGCCGAAGACGGGGTGTCGTTTGCCGAACAATATTGGTACGAACGAGTGGCGAAGCTTTCCGCATCAGAAGGCATGTACTATATGGAACCGGCGATGTCGCCGCATTTAGCGGCGAAGTTGACCGGCACGTCCATCGAACCAGAGAGGGTGGCCGAACGGTTGGAATGGTTGAAGCAGCGCTATGATGTGGTGCTCGTCGAAGGAGCGGGAGGGTTGGCCGTTCCGTGGTGTGAGCGCGACGGACGATTCTATATGACGAGTGATTTCCTTCGTGATTATCAGCTGCCGGCGATTCTCGTGTCGCTCTCAAGCCTTGGTGCGATTCATCACGCGGTGACGACGGCGGCGTATGCCGACGCGCAAGGCATTCGTCTGCTTGGCCTGATGTTTAATCAGTTTCAGGAACAAGAGATCATCCACCAAAACAATGTCGAAACGATCGCCGCCTTGCTTCGGCTGCCGGTGCTGGCGGTCGTGCCGCTCCTTCCTGCAGTCTCAAGGAGGGAACTGGAAACCCTAGCTCAGCATTGGATCGAACAAGGAAAGGCGAAACAACTGCTGGAGGTGCTTGGCGTTGGCGTATAGCTACGAGCAATTGGAACAGTGGGACAAGCAGTACGTCTGGCATCCATTTACGCAAATGAAGCAGTATGCCAAAGAACGCCCCTTGATCATTGAACGCGGGCAAGGAAGCTATTTGTACGATGTCGACGGCAACCGGTACTTGGACGGCTATGCGTCGCTATGGGTCAATGTCCACGGCCATAACGATCCGGAGCTGAATGCGGCGCTTCGCGAGCAATTGGAGAAAATTGCCCATTCGACATTGCTTGGTTCGGCGAATGTGCCGTCGATTTTGTTGGCCAAACGGCTGCTTGAATATTGGCCGCACATGTCAAAAGTGTTTTATTCCGATACCGGGGCGGCGGCGGTGGAAATCGCGCTCAAGATCGCCTATCAGTATTGGAAAAACATCGACCCGGTCCAATATGCGAAGAAGAACAAGTTTGTCTCGTTGAAGGAAGCGTACCACGGCGATACGGTCGGGGCGGTGAGCGTTGGAGGCATGGAAACGTTCCACCGCATTTTTGCGCCGCTTTTGTTTGAGCGGATCGAAGTGCCGTCGCCGTACGTGTACCGTATGGACGAATACGGAAGCGAGCAGGAGATCGTCGGCTATTGTTTGCGTGAGCTGGAACGGGTGCTTGAGGAGCAGCACGATCAAATCGCCGCGGTTGTCATCGAGCCGCTTGTGCAAGGAGCGGCGGGGATCATCGTCCATCCGCGCGGGTTTTTAAAAGGAGTGGAAAGGCTTTGCCGCCGGTATGGGGTGCTCTTCATTTGTGACGAGGTCGCCGTCGGCTTTGGACGCACCGGCACGATGTTCGCTTGTGAGCAGGAAGAGGTGAAGCCTGATCTTGTCTGCCTTGGGAAAGGGATTACTGGAGGATATTTGCCGCTCGCGGCCACACTGGTCACGGAAGAGATTTATGCGGCATTTCTCGGCGATGTGGACGAAGACAAAACGTTTTACCACGGCCATACGTATACGGGGAATCAGCTCACTTGTTCCGTTGCGCTGAAAAACATTGAGCTCATCGAAAAACGCAGCTTGATTGACAGCGTAAAGCGGAAGGCGCGCCGGCTGGCCGAATGGCTTGAGCGGTTGTATGAAATTCCAATTGTTGGCGACATCCGGCAAAAAGGCTTGATGTGCGGCATTGAAATCGTGAAAGACCGAAGAACGAAAGAAGTGTTTCCGCGCGCGGCCATGGTGGAGCACCGGATCATCCTTGAGGCGCGCCGGAGGGGGCTTGTCATCCGTCCGCTCGGCCCGGTGTTGACGTTCATACCAGTTCTTTCGATGAGCGAAGACGAAATGGCTGAGGCGGTGCGCATTTTGTTCGATTCGCTTGCCTGTTTGTACGAACAGGCGCGCGCAGAGCTTCTATAAGCGGGGGCGGCGGACAGCCGCCTGCTTTTGTTTTTCGAATATACTGGGAATAAAAGAAAATAATTTCCTTTAATGAGAATATCTTGTAGAAAGAGGCCTTCCTTTGCATTCACGGATCGATGATTTGGGAGAAATCGCCGTTTTTCACCAGCCTTCTAGGTACTGGCCTAAGCAGCGGGCGTTTTTCCTGCATACAGTGGGACTAAAGCAAGCGGAAGGGGGGAAGCAAGATGAGCCATCTCCAAGTGGCGGATGAGCGCATTTGGCGGCCATGGGGCTGGTGGTTTTGGCGGCCGCGCCCGTTTTTCTTCGGCGCTCCGTTTTTTGGCGCTCCATTTTTCGGCGGCTTTTTAGGCGGTTTGCTCGGGAGCGCATTGGTTCCGCCGTTTTTCTATCCGTGGTGGTATGGCCCCATTTGGTGGTGAGAAACCGGCAAGGGTTGGGCGGACGGCCCACCCTCTTTTCTTGTTGTTGCATATGAATAAAGTGTAGCATTCTAGCTTTGGGGAAAGGAGAAGGAACGATGCTATTTCCAGGATTGTTGTTTGGAGCCCCATTTGTCGGCGGCTTCTTGGGTGGACTGCTCGGCGGCGCGTTAGCTCCGCGTCCGTTTTACCCGTACCCGCCGTATCCGCCGTATCCAGGCTGGTGGTATTGATCGTCTATTCATGAAAGAATAAGCATCCCTGTGGAACAAGAAGGGGTGCTTATTCAATGATCCCGGTGTCGCGGATGCGGACGTCCGCTGTTTGCAGCATGCTCCATACCGATTCGGATGGCGCTGCCATCCCTTTCTCCCCTTTCTGCGCCCTGTCTTCTTAACGGATGGAGAAAGAGGATGTCCTTCTGCCGTTCGGACATCCCCTCGTTTTGTTATTGCATGGCATTTCGTTGATAAGGGAGCTGATTCGTATACCCTTGGAACTGCTGGTACGTTTGCTGAAGCTTTTGCGGATCGGCGGCTTCAAGCTTGTACCATCCTTTTTTGAACATCAAATTGTACAAGTCGCGCTGACAGTTTTGCGTTTCGGTGAAAATATTCATCATATCTTGATATAACGGTTGGTTGCTCGCTTCATGCAAAAAGACGCTGTACGACAAGGTCATGTATTTTTCCGTCGTCAACATGTCGTTTAGAAAATCGCGCTCGTTCATTTGCGGCGTTTTCGGCACTTGCATCTCCGGATTTTGCACTTGTTTTGTGTTCATGCGGCGTTCCTCCTTTCACATCACCGGCGGCTGCGGCGGGTTTTGCAAATGGCGCAAAATCATGTCGTAATGGCGCTGATGCATCTGTCCAGCGCGCTCGATCGCCTGCACCACTTCAGGGTCTCGGCATTGTGAGGCGAAAAAGTGCGCTTTTTTCGCCGCGAGCAAGTTCCACGACATCATGTCGGAAAAATACATGGCGTCTTTTGTGGACACCATTTGCGGCGGCTCGGGCATCGCCGCCTGCGGGTTCATTTGTGGTTGCTGTTGCATCGTTGTTCGCTCCTTTCGTCGGTTGTTCGCTTGTAGATTGTGCAGAGAGTGGAAAATTATGCGCATATAAAAAATAAACCGTGGGGAAAAAACATATTCAATTGAATTGAAACATGGTACAATAAGAATGGTGAATGCGTTTCCATACAAGGAGGCTTGCAACAGTGGAGCAGTTGATGCGCGATTTTTTCCTGTTCTTATCGAAAAATAAAACATTGACGAAATGGGCGAAACGATACGGCCTCCGCTTCGGCGCTTCGCGGTTTGTCGCCGGCGAAACGATCGAGGAAGCGGTGCGCGTCATCCGCCAGCTGAACGAAAAAGGATTGGCGGTCACGGTCGACTATTTGGGTGAGTTTGTCGACAATGAGCAGGAAGCGAATGAGATGGCGCGCCATTGCTTGGAGGCGATTGAGGCGATCAGCCGGGAGAAATTGAACTCACAGCTGTCGCTGAAAATGACATCGATGGGGCTTGATATTTCCGATGAGCTTGTCATGCGCAACATGCGCCGCATTTTGGATGCGGCAAAACAGCGCGGTGTGTTTGTGACGATCGATATGGAAGACTATTCGCGCTGCCAAAAGACGCTGGACATTTTTAAAACGTTGAAAAAAGAATACGACAACGTCGGCACGGTGCTGCAGGCGTATTTGTACCGGACGGAACAAGACATTGAAGACTTAAAGCCGTACCGCCCGAACTTGCGTCTCGTCAAAGGAGCGTACAAAGAACCGCCCGAAGTGGCGTTTCCGGATAAAAAAGATGTCGATGAGAACTTTAAGAAGATCATCAAAATGCATTTGCTAAACGGCAACTATACGGCGGTGGCGACGCATGACGACGCCATCATCGAATATACGAAGCAGCTCGTCAAAGAATACAACATTCCCAACAGCCAGTTTGAATTCCAAATGCTGTACGGCATCCGCCCGGAGCGCCAAGTGCAGCTGGCGCGCGAAGGATATACGATGCGCGTGTACGTTCCGTACGGCACGGACTGGTATGGCTATTTTATGCGCCGGCTCGCCGAACGGCCGGCCAACGTGGCGTTTGTTTTAAAAGGCATCCTCCGCAAGTAGGGGCGCAAAACAGAGGAAAACGCCGGCGGCCGCCGAGCGTTCGGGCGCAGAAGGGGACAGGCATCCAGCGGCAACGGCCATCAAGCCTTTTTGGATTTCAGACAAACGCTGTTGCATGTCACGGGGCGTCGGGCGGTCATTTGAGGTAAACGCCGTTCAGATCGTGCGGCCTCTCTTTATTTGCAGCTATGACAGGCGGGAGCTGACGCCATGGGCGTCAGTCCCCTTGCATGTTGTGTTTTTTGTACTGCTGGTTTTGGCTTGTCCGCTTGCCGCCGCCGTCGGCTTCGACCGTCGGGCCGGCGTTTCCTTTGACGCTTGCGGCGCTGACGCCGCGTTCAGATGGATTTTTTTTCAACCGGGCCATCGGTGGTTCACCTCCTGATCGTTAGTATGAGCAACATTTCGGAGTGCGATGTCGGGAAAAATATGCGCAAATATATTGCGAAAATTATCAACATACTATATATTTAGTTATAGAGAGCGGTTTCAACGATATTTTTTTCATCAAAAAATGAATGACCATTCATTCAATGGTGTGAGGGGGAACCGAAATGGTAAAACGCATTCGGCGCGCCGCGGTGCTCGGGTCCGGCGTCATGGGTTCGGGCATTGCCGCCCATTTGGCGAACGTCGGCATTCCGACGCTGCTGTTGGATATCGTGCCGCGGGAATTGACGAAAGAGGAAGAAGCAAAAGGTTGGACGCTCGAGCATAAACAAGTGCGCAACCGCCTCGCCAATCAGGCGCTCGAGCGGCTGCTCAAGCAAAAACCGGCGCCGCTCATGTCCAAAGACAACATCGCTTTGATTGAAACGGGCAACTTCGAGGATGACTTCCACCGGCTCGCGGAAGTCGATTGGATCATTGAAGCGGTCGTTGAAAAGCTGGAAGTGAAAAAAGAAGTCTTCGCTCGCGTCGACGAGGTGCGGACGCCGGGGACGATCGTCAGCTCGAACACATCCGGCATCTCGATCGCCGCAATGGCGGAGGGGCGTTCCGACGATTTCAAAAAACACTTTTTAGGCACGCATTTCTTCAACCCGCCGCGCTATTTGAAGCTGCTTGAGATCATCCCGACGGAGCATACGGATCCGGATGTGGTCGCCTATATGAAATCGTTCGGCGAAGACGTGCTCGGCAAAGGCGTCGTCATGGCGAAAGATACGCCGAACTTCATCGCCAACCGGATCGGCACGTATGGCTTGCTCGTCACCGTCCGCGAGATGATGCAAGGCGGCTACAGCGTCGGCGAGGTCGATTCGGTGACGGGGCCGCTCATCGGCCGGCCGAAAAGCGCGACGTTCCGCACGCTTGACGTCGTCGGGCTCGATACGTTCGTGCATGTCGCCAACAACGTGTATGAAAACGTCGAAGGGGAAGAAAAAGAGGCGTTCCGCGTGCCGGAGTTTATGAAAACGATGCTTGAAAACGGCTGGCTCGGCAGCAAATCCGGACAAGGCTTTTTTGTCAAGCAAGGAAAAGACATTCTCGAGCTGAACTACGTCACGATGCAATACGAGCCGCGCAAAAAGCTTGTCACCCCGGCGGTGGAGATGGCGAAGCAGGCGAAAGGAGCGGCTGCCAAGCTGCAAACGCTCGTGTATGCCGATGGCGACCGCGCGGGAACGCTCCTTTGGAACATCATCGCACCGACATTGCTGTACACTGCCCGCCTTGTCGGGGAGATCGCCGACGACATCGCAGCGATCGATCAGGCGATGAAGTGGGGGTTCGGCTGGGAGCAAGGTCCGTTTGAACTGTGGGACGCGATCGGCCTCGAGAAGTCGGTGCGTAAAATGCAGTCAGAAGGGCGCGACATCCCGTCGTGGATCACGGACATGCTCGCCGACGGAGCCACATCGTTCTATAAAACGGAAAACGGCCGGCTGTTCTATTATGCGCCGGGCGGGTATAAAACAGTAGAAGAAAACGAAAAAGTCATCCACATCCGCCGGCTGAAAGAGGCGCGCGGCGTCATCAAGAAAAATGCCGGCGCCAGCCTCATTGACCTCGGCGACGACGTGGCGCTTCTGGAGTTCCATTCGCCGAACAACGCGATTGGCGCCGATATTGTCCAAATGATCAACGAGGCGCTTGAGGAAGTCAACCGCAACTACAAAGGGCTCGTCATCGGCAACCAAGGGAAAAACTTCTGCGTCGGCGCGAACTTGGCGATGATGCTCATGGAGGCGCAAGACGAAAACTTTTTTGAATTGGAACTTGCCGTTCGCCAGTTCCAGCAAGCGCTTCTCAAAATGAAATACAACCCGAAGCCGGTCGTCGTCGCGCCGTTTGCCATGACGTTAGGCGGCGGGGCGGAAGTGAGCTTGGCGGCTTCACGCATCCAAGCGGCGGCCGAGACGTACATCGGGCTCGTCGAAGTCGGCGTCGGCTTGATTCCGGGCGGCGGCGGCAACAAGGAGCTGTACATCAAACGGTTGAACAGCCTACCGCGCGGCGTGGACGTCGACTACGTCAAAATCGCGGCCAGCGTATTTGAAACGATCGCCATGGCGAAAGTGTCGACGTCAGCGGCGGAAGCGCGCGAGCTTGGCTTCTTGAATCACCGCGACGGCATCACGATGAACGGCGACCATCTGCTGTATGAAGCGAAACAGGCGGTGCTCTCGATGTATGAGGAAGGGTACCGGCCTCCTGTAAGGAAGAAAGTGCCGGTGGCCGGCGAAAGCGGCTATGCCGCCATGCTGCTTGGGGCGCAGTCGATGTTCCATTCCGGCTACATCAGCGAGCACGATTTGAAAATCGCGAAAAAATTGGCGTATGTTCTAGCCGGCGGCAAAGTGCCGTACGGAACGGAAGTCGACGAGCAATATTTGCTCGATCTCGAGCGCGAGGCGTTTTTGAGCCTCATCGGCGAGCCGAAGACGCAAGCGCGCATGCAGCATATGCTTGTGAAAGGAAAACCGCTCCGCAACTAAAGCGGAGGAGATCAAGGGGGGATTGGCGTGAGAGAAGCGGTCATTGTCGCAGGTGCGCGCACACCGGTCGGCAAAGCGAAAAAAGGAACGCTCGCCCACGTGCGGCCGGATGATTTAGGGGCGCTCGTCGTCAAAGAAACGATCAAGCGCGCGGGGAACTATGAAGGAAACATTGACGACTTGATTATCGGGTGCGCCATGCCGGAGGCGGAGCAAGGATTGAACATCGCCCGCAACATCGGCGCGCTCGCCGGGCTGCCATATACCGTGCCGGCGATCACGATCAACCGGTATTGCTCGTCCGGTTTGCAGGCGATCGCCTATGCGGCGGAACGGGTGATGCTCGGCCATTCCGACACGGTCATCGCCGGCGGGGTCGAATCGATGAGCATGGTGCCGATGATGGGGCATGTCGTCCGCCCGAACGCCCGCTTGGCGGAAGAAGCGCCGGAATACTACATGTCGATGGGGCACACTGCCGAGCAAGTGGCGAAAAAATACGGCGTCAGCCGCGAGGACCAAGACGCATTCGCGGTGCGCAGCCACCAGCGCGCCGCCAAGGCGATTGCCGAAGGAAAATTCAATGAAGAAATCGTGCCGGTCGAGGTGACGGTGCGCAAAGTAGAAGGCAACAAACTCGTTGAGGAGAAAGTCGTCTTTACACAAGATGAAGGCGTGCGCCCGGACACGAATATGGAAACGCTCGCGAAACTCCGACCGGCGTTTGCGGTAAACGGCACCGTCACCGCCGGCAACGCGTCGCAAATGAGCGACGGGGCGGCGGCGGTCATGGTGATGGACCGCGAAAAAGCGGAGTCGCTCGGCTTGAAGCCGCTCGGCAAGTTTCGTTCGTTCGCGGTTGCCGGCGTGCCGCCGGAAGTGATGGGGATCGGCCCGGTCGCTGCGGTGCCGAAAGCGTTGA
This sequence comes from [Bacillus] caldolyticus, assembly GCF_003595605.1. Classification (NCBI taxonomy): domain Bacteria; kingdom Bacillati; phylum Bacillota; class Bacilli; order Caryophanales; family Anoxybacillaceae; genus Geobacillus; species [Bacillus] caldolyticus. The sequence goes on from NZ_CP025074.1 coordinate 2,520,499, forward strand.
AGCTGGCCGGCCTTGCGCTGTCCGACATCGGTTTGATCGAGCTGAACGAAGCGTTCGCCTCGCAATCGATCCAAGTCATCCGCGAACTTGGGTTGGATGAAGACATTGTCAACGTCAACGGCGGGGCGATTGCTCTAGGCCACCCGCTCGGCTGCACGGGCGCGAAGCTGACCTTGTCTTTGCTTTACGAAATGCGGCGCCGCAACGTGCAGTTCGGCATCGTCACGATGTGCATCGGCGGCGGCATGGGAGCGGCCGGCGTGTTTGAGCTGCTGTAGCGGCAGCTGACAGCGAGCGGGCTTCATCAGCTCGCGCGAGGCATGCATCCGCATTTGCCCGGCTGCATGGAACGTCTATTTCCCGGGCGGCGTTGCCGCCCGGATCATCAATCATCTTTCGGGGGAGGAAATCAACGATGGCCAAAACGATGGAAGAAGCGATCAAAGGCGGCAGCTTTTTGATTGAAGACATTCCGGCGGAGCGCGTGTTTACGCCGGAAGATTTCACCGACGAACATCATATGATTGCCAAAACGACGGAAGAGTATGTCAACAATGAAGTGCTCCCGCAGCTCGAGCATTTGGAAAACCACGAGTTTGACCGTTCCGTGAAATTGCTTCGCAAAGCGGGCGAGCTCGGCTTGTTAAGCGCTGACATTCCGGAAGAATACGGCGGTTTGGGCCTAGATAAAGTCAGTTCGGCCATCATTGCGGAAAAAATGGCGCCGGCCGGCGGTTTTGCCATTTCGCACGGGGCGCACGTCGGAATTGGCTCGCTGCCGATTGTGTTGTTTGGCACGGAAGAACAAAAACAAAAATATTTGCCGTATTTAGCGACCGGCGAAAAAATCGCCGCCTACGCCTTGACGGAGCCTGGCTCGGGTTCGGACGCCCTCGGCGCGAAAACGACGGCGAGATTAAACGCGGAAGGCACGCATTACATTTTAAACGGCGAAAAACAATGGATCACCAACTCCGGTTTTGCTGATGTGTTTGTCGTCTATGCAAAAGTCGACGGCGAACATTTCACCGCGTTCATCGTGGAACGCGACTTCCCGGGCGTTTCAACTGGTCCGGAAGAAAAGAAAATGGGGATTAAAAGCTCGTCGACAAGAACGCTCATTTTGCAAGATGTGCCGGTGCCGAAAGAAAACGTGCTCGGTGAAATCGGAAAAGGCCATGTCATCGCCTTCAACATTTTGAACATCGGCCGCTACAAGCTTGGGTTAGGGGCGGTCGGCGGCGCGAAGCGGGCGCTTGAAATCACGCTCAAATACGCCAATCAGCGCCAGCAATTCAAACGGCCGATTTCGCAGTTTACGTTGACGCAGGAAAAATTCGCGACGATGGCGTCGCGCCTGTATGCCGCCGAAAGCTCGGTTTACCGCACGGTCGGCTTGTTCGATGAACGGATGGGCCTGCTTGATGCGGAAAAGGCGAAAGATGGCAAAGAAGTGGCGAAATCGATCGCCGAATATGCGATCGAATGCTCATTGAACAAGTTTTTTGCCACGGAAGTGCTCGATTACATCGTGGATGAAGGCGTGCAAATCCACGGCGGGTACGGCTTTATGCAGGAATACGAAATTGAGCGCGCCTACCGCGATTCGCGCATCAACCGCATTTTCGAGGGGACGAACGAAATCAACCGCCTTCTCGTGCCGGGCATGTATTTGAAAAAGGCGTTAAAAGGCGAGCTGCCGCTCTTCCAAAAAGCGCAGCAGCTTCAGGAAGAACTGATGATGATGGCCGCCGAAGAGCCGGGGACGGGCGCGCTGGAACAAGAGAAATACTTGGTGCGCAACGCGAAAAAAATCGCCTTGATGGTCGCCGGTTTAGCGGCGCAAAAATACGGCCAGCGCATTGAAGAAGAGCAAGAAGTGCTCGTCAACATCGCCGACATCGTCTCGAACATTTATGCGATGGAATCAGCGCTTTTGCGCACGGAAAAAGCGATTCAGGCGAGCGGTGAGGAGAAAAACAAACAAAAATTGCTGTACACGCAAATTTTCTGCCAAGAGGCGTTCAATGAAATTGAAGCCCATGCGAAAGAAACGCTCGTCGCCGTCGAACAAGGAGACACGCTGCGGATGATGCTCGCCGCTCTCCGACGGCTGACGCGCCATACGCCGATCAACGTGATCGCGAAAAAACGCGAAGCGGCCGCCGCGCTCATTGAAGCCGAACGGTATATTGTGTGATAATGGGAAGTGCCAGGCGTTTGCCTGGTGCTTCTTATTTGTTTGCCACACAGCGGAAATGAAAGGGAGGAGTGAAGATGGCGCTCACGCTCTATTGGTATCCAAAATGCGGAACGTGCCGGAAGGCGAAAAAATGGTTGGATGAACACGGCATTGAGGTGCAAACGGTGCATTTGGTCGACGAGCCGCTGACGAAAGAGCAGCTCGCCCGTTTGCACCGTCAAAGCGGGCTGCCGCTCAAAAAATTTTTCAACACGAGCGGGATGAAATACCGCGAGCTTGGCTTGAAGGACAAGCTCGACCGCGCATCGGAAGACGAGATGCTCGATTGGCTCGCCTCGGACGGGATGTTGGTCAAACGGCCGATTTTGACGGACGGCGAGCGGGTCGTCGTGGGCTTTCGCGAACAAGAATACGAGGCGTTTTTCGCGGCGGGGACATAAAAAATTTTTTGCAAAATCGGGTGAATTCAGTGAGTTTTTGCGGAAAATCGGTTATGATGAAAAGGAATATACATTTTGTCGCAATGGAGGGATACGATGAACACGCCGAAAGAACTTCGCTATACAAAGGAGCATGAGTGGGTGCGCGTGGAAGGAGAGAACGTGCGCATCGGCATTACGGATTACGCCCAATCAGAGCTTGGCGACATCGTCTTTGTCGAGCTGCCGGAAGTCGGCGCAGAGGTTACGGCGAACGAGCCGTTCGGCAGCGTTGAATCGGTGAAAACGGTCTCGGAATTGTATGCGCCGATCAGCGGCACGGTCGTTGAAGTGAATGAGGCGTTAAATGACCATCCGGAGTACGTGAACGAATCGCCGTATGACAAAGCGTGGATGATCGTCGTCAAACCGAATGATTTGAGCGAAATCGACAATTTGTTGACGGCGGAACAATACGAGGCGATGATCAACGAAGGATAAACGTTCCTGCAATCTTCGCTTCGATTCGGGCACTCTATACATACCGGAATTTGATTGAAAAAAGGGGTGCTCGCGATGGCGCTGCAAACGACGCGCATAGATGTCACGGACCGGATCATCGGCAAACTGAACGGCCGCTCGCTGGAGTTGTACGAGGAAGGAGAGCTCATCGGGCGCCTTCCGCTTCCGGCGGCCGTCCCGTTGAAAAAGGGGTATACCGAACAAAACGGAAGAATTTACAAACAGGTGACCGCTACCGTTGAGCCGGACCAAAAATATGTCGATTGCGACGGGGAAGCGGGCTGGTGTTGAAAGGCAACGGTGGATGGCCGTTGCTTTTCATTTTCAACATTTGGCCGGCGCAAGACATACAATAATAGTATCCTCATTTGAAGTTAGGTGGGTCGGACATGCGACGCGTGGAAAAAGTGATCATCGTCGAAGGGCGATCAGACAAGCAAAAAGTGGCGGCGGTGCTGAACGAACCAGTCGTCATCGTCTGCACAAACGGCACGATCAGTGATGCGCGCCTTGAGGAGCTGGCCGATGAGCTGGAAGGATGCGATGTATACGTCTTGGCCGATGCCGATGAGGCGGGAGAAAAATTGCGCCGGCAGTTTCGCCGCATGTTTCCAGAGGCGGAGCATCTTTACATTGACCGGGCGTATCGCGAAGTGGCGGCCGCTCCGCCTTGGCACTTGGCGCAAGTGCTGTTGCGCGCTCGTTTCGACGTCCGCATCGAATCGCTCATGAGGGGAAGAGGCGAGTGAAAGCGATCGACCGAAACGATGTCATGCGAGTGGTGGAAGTCGAGCCGCTTCTGGCCCTTTACTTGTATACCCCGCTGTGCGGCACGTGCCAGCTGGCGCGGCGGATGCTCACGGTGGTGGAGCAGTTGTTTCCGGCGCTGCCGTTTTACGAAACGGACATCAACTATATCCCTGAGCAGGCCGTTGCGTGGAAAATTGAAAGCGTTCCTTGCCTGCTTCTTTTTAGGGACGGAACGGTCGCAGGCAAGTGGTATGCCTTTCATTCCGTTCCGTATTTGTACGAAGTGATTCAAGCCTGCTTGCCGTCCCGATGATTCGCCTTTTTTTGACGCTGTTTGACACATTTCTTGGGAAATGACAAAAACGGCGCTCGTTCGTCAACGGGTTGTCGAGATTTTTGTAAAGGATTTCTCCTCTTCAGGTGGAAGTGAAAAAAATAAAAATGGGGGAGGGGATATCCATGGAAATGCGTGAATTAGTTGGGCAGTTCGTGGAACGGATGCAAGTGTTGCGCCATTTGGTGCCGATTTTGCCGGATGAGCAGCTGTATGTTCGGTTTGAAAGCGATGACGAAACCGCCTTGCTGTTGATCGGCAAGGAATCAGCCGCTAGAGGGATGGAAAACGATGAACGGAAAACATTGACGGTGCGCGGTTCCAAAGAGGCGCTCGCGTCCCTGCTGAACGGCGAACTGAAGCTGCAGCAGCTCGTCCGGTTGCGTGAAGTGCACGTGTCAGGAAGCTTCCGCCAGCTTTTGCTTCTTGAATCGCTCCTCCATTTGGCCAAGCCTTATCGGGACGTCGGATAAAAAAGATGTTGACACGCTTCGACAGACAATGATACAATCACATTCGTAGTCAATTGAATAGGCGATTGTTGCGCTCTTATCAAGAGAGGTGGAGGGATGTGCCCAATGAAGCCCGGCAACCGTCAGCGCATGTGCTGAAATGGTGCCAATTCACACAAAGCGGCCTGCTTTGAGAGATAAGAGACGGAATGGTGCACAATACCTTTCTGTTCTCTGCGGGCAGAAAGGTTTTCTTTTTGCGCTCTGCCGCTTGGGGAGGAAGGTGAAACGATGATTACACTCGAACAAGTGACGAAAATCTATCAAGCGGCCAACGGCTCGGTCACGGCTGTCGACAATGTGTCGCTTGAGATTCGCGAAGGGGAAATTTTCGGCATTATCGGCTACAGCGGCGCGGGGAAAAGCACGCTCATCCGCTTGCTCAATGGGCTCGAGAAGCCGACGAGCGGCCGGGTGGTCGTCGCCGGGCGCGATATGACGCGCGTGAAAGGGCGGGAGCTGCGCAAGGCGCGCCAAGAAATCGGGATGATTTTCCAGCATTTCAACTTGCTTTGGTCTCGCACAGTCAGGGAAAACATTGCCTTTCCGCTTGAAATTGCCGGCGTCCCGAAAGAGGAGCGGAACAAGCGGGTGGATGAATTGATCGAGCTTGTCGGCCTTTCCGGGCGCGAGGATGCCTACCCGTCGCAGCTGAGCGGCGGGCAAAAGCAGCGGGTCGGCATCGCCCGGGCGCTCGCCAACAACCCGAAAGTCTTGCTGTGCGACGAGGCGACATCGGCGTTGGACCCCCAGACGACCGATGCGATTTTGGACTTGCTCGTTGACATCAACAAGCGTCTCGGGCTGACGATTGTGCTGATCACCCATGAAATGCACGTCATCCGCAAAATTTGCGACCGCGTTGCGGTGATGGAAAGCGGCCGAATCGTCGAGCAAGGCGAAGTGCTGCATGTGTTCCGCAACCCGCAGCAACCGATTACGAAACGGTTCGTCAAGCAGCTGATCGAGCCCGAGGAGACGGAAGAGGCGATTTCTCATTTGTTTGGCCAATACCCGAGCGGGCTGATCGCGCAGCTGACGTTCGTCGGCGCGGCAGCCGGAAAGCCGCTCATCACCGAAGTGGTGCGTCAGTTTGCCGTCGATGTCAACATTTTGCAAGGGAAAATTTCGCAAACCCATCAAGGCGCCTATGGGGTGCTGTTCGTGCACCTCGACGGGGCGAGGGATGAAATCGACCGGGCGCTTGACTATATTCAACGCCAGCAGGTGGCGGTGGAGGTGATTCACGATGCTCGCTAACCTCCTGCCGAACGTGCAATGGGAGACGATGTGGGCGGCGACGGTCGAGACGCTGTATATGACGGGAGTGGCGGTGGCGGCCACTTTCGTCCTCGGAATCGTTCTTGGCTTGCTTCTATTTTTGACAGCGAAGGGCAACCTATGGGAAAACCGGTTTGTCAATACAGTGATTGCTGCGTTTGTGAACATTTTCCGCTCTATTCCGTTTATTATTTTGATCATTTTGCTCATTCCGTTTACAACATGGCTCGTCGGGACGATGCTTGGCGCCAATGCGGCGTTGCCGGCTTTGGTCATTGGGGCCGCGCCGTTTTACGCCCGCATGGTCGAAATCGCTCTTCGCGAAATTGATAAAGGCGTCATCGAAGCAGCCCAAGCGATGGGCGCCTCAACGTGGACGATCATTTGGAAAGTGCTGCTGCCGGAGTCTTTGCCGGCGCTTGTCTCCGGCATTACGGTGACGGCGGTGTCGCTCGTCAGCTATACAGCGATGGCTGGAGCCATCGGCGCCGGCGGGCTTGGGAACTTGGCGTATTTGGAAGGGTTCCAGCGCAACCATAACGATGTGACATTTGTCGCAACCGTATTGGTGTTGGTCATTGTATTTATCATTCAGCTGATCGGTGACTTTGTCACTTCGAAAATCGATAAACGATAAAGGGGGAAACAACTGATGAAGAAATGGTTGGGTGTGTTGCTCGCCGCCATTCTCGTGCTCGCTTTGGCGGCATGCGGCGGCAACAATAACGACAGCGCGGAAGGCGGCAAAGACGGCAAATTGGTGAAGTTGAAAGTCGGTGCGTCGAACGTGCCGCATGCGGAAATTTTGGAAAAAGCGAAACCGCTTTTGAAGAAAAAAGGCATCGACTTGGAGATTATTACGTTCCAAGATTACATCTTGCCGAACAAAGCGCTGGCTGAGAAGCAAATCGACGCAAACTATTTCCAACACATTCCGTATTTGGAATCGCAAAAGAAAGAGTACGGCTATGATTTCGTCAACGCCGGCGGCATTCATATCGAGCCGATCGGGTTATACTCGAAAAAATACAAAAGCATTGAAGAACTGCCGGACGGCGCGACGATCATCATGAGCAACTCGGTCGCCGACCATGGCCGCATTTTATCGATGTTGCAAGAAAAAGGGCTCATCAAATTGAAACCGGGCGTCGATAAAACGAAAGCGACAGTCAATGACATCATCGAAAATCCAAAGCATTTAAAATTTAAGGCCGATGTCGACGCCGGGCTTCTGCCGCAAATTTACAAAAACGGCGAAGGCGATGCGGTGCTGATCAACGCCAACTATGCGCTTGACGCCGGTTTGGACCCGGCGAAAGACCCGATCGCCGTTGAGTCGCCGAAAAACAATCCGTATGTGAACATTATTGCGGTGCGCAAAGGCGATGAAAACCGGAAAGAAATCAAAACGCTTGTCGAAGTGCTGCAATCGAAAGAAATCCAAGATTTCATTAAAGAAAAATACCACGGCGCCGTCATTCCAGCGGCGGAAAACAATCAATAACGGGAGCGTTTCGCTTCCGTTTCTTTTTTGTCCCCAAAAAGCCGCTCCCCTTAAACGAAAAGAAAGCAGCAAAGGTTAAAACGATTCTGAATCCGAGGGCGCCGCGGCCGACCTGTTTCTCCGCTCTTCATCGGCCGTTCAAACGCGCCAGTACGGCGGCGAGCATAACGATGATGACGCAGTTTTGCAGGACGATCACAGCCGTTAAGCTGAAGGCGCCGTCTCCCTGTTCACCGAGGGTGTTGCCGATGATGATCCACGTCAAAAACGAAGCGAAAGCGGCTGTTAAGGCAAAGACAACCCAACGAATCAATCGCATTTCCCCCTTTTGTATTGATGATGGAAGTTGAACAGAACAGGCGGTTTTCATCATGACGTTCCATCTATGATCGCGAAACGGTGGTGTTTCCACACGCTTTCAATACCATTCGTTGTTTAATTTCGTTTTCCTTCATGCATACTAACAGCAGACACGAGCAAAGGAGGAAAACGGAGATGAACAACGGAACATATGCATCGGTCGAATCCGCGCTTCGCCACTACAAGGAAGGGCTTGGGGCGTTTACCCAAAAACTTCCGAACGTAGCGGAACGGTTTAACGCATTTACGGAAGCTTGTTTTGCCGAGGGAGCGCTGTCGAAAAAAGAAAAACAATTGATCGCCCTTGGCATCAGCTTGGCGACGCAAGATGAGTATTGCACGATTTACCATGCGAAAGGCTGCCTTGATGAAGGAGCGTCCGAACAAGAAATTTTGGAAGCGTGCGCGGTGGCGGCCGCGTTTGGCGGCGGGGCGGCGATGAGCCAGGCGGTGACGCTCGTGCAAGAATGCCTCCGCGAGCTGCGGGCGGCTCACTAGACTCCGGAAAAAACGGGGTCTTTTTTTTGCAAAAACTCGTACAAGCTTGAGGTTTTCGTGTAAAATAGTAAAAGGCGCTGTTTTTTCACACGGTCATAGTGAAAACAGAGCGGGAAAGTTGCAGGTAGTTTTCATTTGTTATAAAATTATAATGAGAATAAAATGAGAATGAACGATCGCTAGAAGACAAGCGAGCGAACTGACTCTCAATCGGGAATTGGAGGTATGCTGCATGGCGGTATTGACGATTCGCAATCTCCACGTCGCCGTGGAGGGAAAAGAAATTTTAAAAGGAGTGGACTTGGAAGTCAAAGGCGGGGAAATCCACGCCATCATGGGTCCGAACGGAACGGGGAAGTCGACGCTGGCATCGGCCATTATGGGCCATCCAAAATATGAAGTGACAGAAGGATCGGTGACGCTCGACGGCCAGGATGTCCTTGAGATGGAAGTCGACGAACGGGCGCGCGCCGGCCTGTTTTTGGCGATGCAATACCCAAGCGAAATCAGTGGAGTGACGAACGCCGACTTTTTGCGCGCTGCGATCAATGCCCGGCTTGGCGAGGGCAACGAAATTTCGCTCATGAAATTCATCCGCAAGCTCGATGAAAAAATGGCGTTTCTCGAAATGAACCCGGATATGGCGCACCGTTACTTGAACGAAGGATTCTCGGGCGGGGAGAAAAAGCGAAATGAAATTTTGCAGCTGATGATGCTTGAACCGAAAATCGCCATTTTGGACGAGATCGACTCCGGATTGGACATTGACGCGCTGAAAATTGTCGCCAAAGGCGTCAACGAAATGCGCAGCAGCGAATTCGGCTGTTTGATCATCACTCACTACCAACGGTTATTGAACTACATCACGCCGGATTACGTGCACGTCATGATGCAAGGGCGCATCGTCAAATCCGGCGGTCCGGAACTGGCGCAGCGGCTTGAGGCGGAAGGGTACGACTGGATCAAAAAAGAGCTTGGCATTGAAGACGAAACGGTCGGACAAGAAGCGTAAGCGTTAGGAGGAGGATTATGGCGACAGAAACGAAAATCCCATTCGATGAAACATACATCCGCACGTTCTCAAGCGGGCGCGGCGAGCCGGACTGGCTGACGGCGCGGCGCCTTGAGGCGCTTCGGCTGGCGGAGCGGCTGCCGCTTCCGAAACCGGAGAAGACGAAAATCGACAAATGGAATTTCACCGAGTTCGCCCGCCACACGGTCGACAGCGCGCCGTATGATGGTCTTGACGATTTGCCGGAAGCGGTCAAGGCGCTCATCGAGGCGGGCGAAGGAACGAAAAACTTGTACGTGCAGCGCAACCATACGCCGGCGTACGTGTCGCTGTCCGATGAATTAAAAGAAAAAGGCGTCATTTTTACCGACATCTTCACAGCAGCGCGCGAGCATGGCGACTTGCTGAAAAACTATTTGATGACGGCGGTCAAGCCGGATGAGCACCGCCTTGCCGCGCTCCATGCGGCGCTGCTCAACGGCGGCGTGTTTGTCTATGTCCCGAAAAACGTGGAGATTGAAACGCCGCTTCAGGCGGTCTATATTCAAGACGAAGATGACATCGCCTTGTTTAACCACGTGATCATTGTCGCGGAAGACAACAGCCGCGTCGTGTTTGTCGAAAACTATATATCGGCAAGCCGAGAAGGAAAAGCGGTCGTCAATGTGGCCGCCGAGGTGTTTGCCCAAGCGAACGCAAGCGTCTTTTTCGCCGCCGTCGACCATTTGGCCAAAGGCACAACGACGTATGTCAATCGGCGCGGCATCGCCGGGCGCGACGGACGGATCGAATGGGCGCTCGGGCTGATGAATGACGGCAACACGGTCTCCGAGAACATCACCCGCCTTGTCGGCGACGGCTCGTTCGGCGATACGAAAACAGTCGCGGTCAGCCGCGGCGAGCAAGTGCAAAACTTTACGACCAGCGTCGTCCATTACGGCAGGCATACGGAAGGTTACATTTTAAAACATGGCGTCGTCCGCGACAGCGCGACCTCGATTTTCAACGGCATCGGCAAAATTGAGCACGGCGCGTCGAAGTCAAACGCCGACCAGGAGTCGCGCGTCCTGATGCTGAGCGAAAAAGCGCGCGGCGATGCGAACCCGATTTTGCTCATTGATGAAGACGACGTCATGGCGGGCCACGCGGCATCGGTGGGACGCGTCGATCCGATCCAATTGTATTACTTAATGAGCCGCGGCATTCCGAGACGCGATGCGGAACGGCTCATCATCCACGGCTTTTTGGCGCCGGTTGTCGAGGCGATTCCGCTTGAAGGCGTGAAAAACCAATTAATTGAAGTGATTGAAAGGAAAGTTCAATCATGAATGTGAACGAAATTCGCGCGTTGTTTCCGATTTTGCATCAGCAAGTGAACGGCCATCCGCTCGTCTATTTTGACAGCGCGGCGACGTCGCAAAAGCCGCTGCCGGTGATTGAGACGCTTGACCGCTACTACCGCGAGTACAACTCGAACGTCCACCGCGGCGTCCATACGCTCGGGACGAAGGCGACCGATGCGTACGAAGGCGCGCGCGAAAAAGTGCGGCGGTTTTTAAACGCCCAATCGGCGCAGGAAATCATCTTTACGCGCGGCACGACCGCTGCGCTCAACTTGGTCGCTGCAAGCTACGGGCGCGCCAATGTCAAAGAAGGCGACGAGATCGTCATCACGTACATGGAGCATCACAGCAACTTAATCCCATGGCAGCAGCTGGCGAAACAAACGGGCGCAACGCTGAAATACATTCCGCTGCAGGAAGACGGCACGATCGATTTGCGCGACGTTGAGGCGGCCATCACCAAAGCGGCGAAGATCGTCGCCATCGCCCATGTGTCCAACGTTCTTGGGACGATCAACCCGGTGCGGGAGATCGCCCGCATCGCCCATGAGCGCGGGGCGGTCGTCGTCGTCGATGCGGCGCAAAGCGCTCCGCATATGAAGGTCGATGTTCAGGAACTTGATTGCGATTTTCTCGCCCTTTCCGGCCATAAAATGTGCGGGCCGACGGGAATCGGCGTATTATATGGCAAAAAGAAATGGCTTGCGCAGATGGAGCCAATCGAGTTCGGCGGTGAAATGATCGATTTTGTCGAGCTGTACGACTCGACGTGGAAAGAGCTGCCGTGGAAGTTTGAAGGCGGCACGCCGATCATCGCCGGGGCGATTGGCCTTGGTGCAGCGATCGATTTCCTTGAACAAGTAGGCTTGGACGCCATCGCCGCCCATGAGCATGAGCTGGCGCAATATGCGCTTGAACGAATGGCGGACATCGAAGGCGTCACCGTCTATGGCCCGAAAGAGCGGGCGGGGCTTGTCACGTTCAACATCGACGGGGTGCATCCGCACGATGTGGCGACTGTCCTTGACGCCGAAGGAATCGCCATCCGCGCCGGCCACCATTGCGCCCAGCCGCTCATGAAATGGCTCGGCGTGACGGCGACCGCCCGGGCGAGCTTTTACCTTTACAATACCAAAGAGGAAATCGATGCATTCATCGCCGCATTACAGAAAGCGAAGGAGTACTTCAGCCATGTCTTCTAACCATCCGTTGGATCAGCTTTACCGCCAAGTCATTATGGATCATTATAAAAACCCGCGAAACCGCGGGGTGCTTGAAGGAACGAACGTCGATGTCAACATGAACAACCCGACGTGCGGCGACCGCATCCACTTGACGATGAAAGTCGAAGACGGAAAAGTCGCCGACGTCAAATTTGAAGGCGAAGGCTGTTCGATTTCAATGTCGTCGGCGTCGATGATGACGCAGGCGATCAAAGGAAAAACGGTGGAGGAAGCGCTTCGGCTCGCCCACATTTTTTCCGACATGATCCAAGGGAAAGAGTACGACGATTCGGTCGATCTTGGCGACATCGAGGCGCTCCAAGGCGTTTCCAAATTTCCCGCCCGCATTAAATGCGCGACGTTGGCGTGGAAAGCGCTCGAAAAAGGGCTGCACAATCATGAACATGAAGGAAGGTGAACCGAGATGGCGAAAAAAGCCCCGGAAATTGGTGAATACAAGTACGGCTTCGTCGATAAAGACGTCTCCGTCTTCCGCGCCCAGCGCGGCCTGACGCGTGAAGTCGTCGAAGAAATTTCGCGGATGAAAAACGAGCCGCAATGGATGCTCGAGTTCCGCTTAAAAGCGCTCGACATCTTCTACAGCAAACCGATGCCGCAATGGGGCGGCGACTTGTCAAGCCTCGATTTCGATGAAATTACGTACTACGTCAAACCGACGGAAAAATCGGGCCGTTCGTGGGATGAGGTGCCGGCGGAGATCAAAGCGACGTTCGATAAATTAGGGATTCCAGAGGCGGAACAAAAATATTTGGCCGGCGTCTCGGCGCAATACGAATCGGAAGTCGTCTACCACAACATGAAAGAAGACCTCGAAAAACTCGGTGTCATCTTTAAAGACACCGACTCGGCGCTGAAGGAAAACGAAGACTTGTTCCGCGAGTATTTCGCCAAAGTCGTGCCGCCGACGGACAACAAATTTGCGGCGCTCAACTCGGCCGTCTGGTCGGGCGGTTCGTTCATCTACGTCCCGAAAGGCGTCAAAGTCGATACGCCGCTTCAGGCGTACTTCCGCATCAACTCGGAAAACATGGGGCAGTTTGAACGGACGCTCATCATCGTGGACGAAGGGGCGCACGTCCATTACGTCGAAGGCTGTACAGCGCCGATTTACACGACGAACTCGCTTCATAGCGCGGTTGTGGAAATCATCGTCAAAAAAGGCGCCTACTGCCGCTACACGACGATCCAAAACTGGGCGAACAACGTCTTCAACTTGGTGACGAAGCGCGCCGTCTGCGAAGAAAACGCGACGATGGAATGGATCGACGGCAACATCGGCTCGAAGCTGACGATGAAATACCCGGCCGTCATCTTAAAAGGCGAAGGGGCGCGCGGCTTGACGCTGTCGATCGCCATCGCCGGCAAAGGGCAGCATCAAGACGCCGGGGCGAAAATGATCCATTTGGCCCCGAATACGTCATCGACGATCGTCTCGAAGTCGATCTCCAAACAAGGCGGCAAGGTGACGTATCGCGGCATGGTCCATTTCGGCCGCAAAGCGTCCGGCTCGCGCTCGAACATCGAATGCGATACGCTCATTCTCGACAATCAGTCGACATCCGATACCATTCCGTACAACGAAATTTTAAACGACAACGTGTCGCTCGAACACGAAGCGAAAGTGTCGAAAGTGTCGGAAGAGCAGCTGTTCTACTTGATGAGCCGCGGCATTTCCGAGCAGGAAGCGACGGAAATGATCGTCATGGGCTTCATCGAGCCGTTTACAAGGGAGCTGCCGATGGAATACGCGGTCGAGATGAACCGCTTGATCAAATTCGAGATGGAAGGAAGCATTGGGTAAGCTTGATGAATCAAGGGTGGAGCGCTCCAGCGTGGGCGCTTGACCCACAAAACGCCCACATGATCAACGCAGGACAAAACAAGGGAGCGGCCGCCGTCCCTCATTCTTTCCGGTGATCTCCGGAAGCGTCAAGGCCGCTCCGCAGGCCATTTCTTCCCTCATGGGAGCATGTTTTTAGGGGAGCGCTCTTTTTGGGCGCTCCCCTGTCTTTCATTTCACATGCCAGGCGGCTCTGTTCAGCCGCGCCCGGTCTTCCTGTTTAGCTCTGGACTTTTTCAAGCGCCAATTTGATGCCGAACCCGATCATCACCGTGCCCGTGATGCCTTCGATCCATTTCTTCGTTTTCGGCCGCTTCATGAAATCGCTGATATAATGGATGAAGGAAATGTAAAACAAAAACCATATCGCGGTCATCGCCGTATAAGCCGCCCCCATCAGGAGAAACGGAACAAAGGAGTGCGAGCCCGGTGCTACGAATTGCGGCAAAAAGGTTAAGAAAAAGGCCGCCACTTTCGGATTTAAGAAATCGGTCAGAAACCCTTGCTTGAAGCAGGCGGTATGTTCTCCTCCTCCTCTGATGTCCGTTTCCACACTGGGGGCTTCGCCTTTTTTCATGACCCCATATAATGCCTTAACGCCTAAATACGTTAAGTACACAGCACCCACATACTTCAGGATCGAAAACAGCAAGGCCGATTGCATAATGACGGCGGAAAGCCCGAGCGACGCCGCGGCGGTGTGGAGAAACAAGGCGCAGCAAACCCCTAGTGCGGTTTTCAAGCCGCCGATCTTCCCTGCGGAAATGGTGTTTTTGGTCACCACCGCTGTGTCGGGGCCGGGCAGCACAATCAAAAATATCGATAAGAGAAGAAACGGGTACAGATGGATCATTGGACAGCCCTCCCATTGTCAGAATGTTTCGATGGGTATCATTGTATCGCAATCGTTCCTCGATTGTAAATTATGGACGTTATGAATCTATGAACTGACATTGCCCTTGATGGTGCGGCGGTCATTTTTATTTCGCGCCGCCCGCGCTTATGGTATAGTGAAGATAGCTGGAAATCGAACGAATTGGTGATCGTGATGATTTACATCGGACTGACTGGTTGGGGGGATCATGACAACCTCTATCCGCCAGGTCTTGCGGCGAAAGACAAGTTGCTGGAATACGCGGCCCATTTTCCGACGGTCGAGGTCGATTCGTACTTTTACGCCATTCAGCCGCGTTCGAACGTGGAAAAGTGGATTCGCGAGACGCCGCCGTCGTTTCAGTTTATCGTGAAGGCATACCAAGGAATGACCGGGCATGAGCGCGGCCCGATTCCGTATGAAAGCAAGGAAGCGATGTTTGCCGCGTTTCTGGAATCGATCGCGCCGTTTCAGGAAGCGGGGAAATTGGCGATGGTGCTGTTTCAGTTTCCGCCGTGGTTTGACTGTCGGCGCGAGCATGTGGCGTACTTGCGCTGGACAAAAGCGCGGATGGGGGAGGTGCCGGCGGCGCTCGAATTTCGGCACCAATCATGGTTTTCGCCGCGCTTTTATGAAAAAACGCTTCACTTTATGGAAGAGGAAGGGTGGATTCACACAATTTGCGACGAGCCGCAGGCGGGGGAAGGGTCGGTGCCGACCGTTTTGCATCCGACCGACCGGGAAAAGACGCTCATCCGCCTGCACGGACGGAATGTCCACGGCTGGAACAAGGCGACGGCCGGCGAGAACTGGAGGGCGGTCCGCTATTTATACCGGTACAATGAGCGCGAGCTGCGCGAGTGGGTGCGCCATATAGAGGCATTAAAACAAAAAACGAAACAGATTTACGTGCTGTTTAACAACAACTCCGGCGGCGATGCCGCCGACAACGCCAAACAATTGATCGATTTGCTTGGCATTGAGTACACGGGCCTGGCGCCGCGGCAGCTTGGTTTGTTTTGAAGCGGGGAAGAGGGGGATGGAGGATGGCGTATGCGTTGCTTGTCTTGATCGGCTTTATCGCGGGGACGGTCGGCAGTTTGGCCGGCCTTGGCGGCGGGGTGATCATCGTGCCGTCGCTTCTGTTTTTCGGCGCGCTCGGCTGGCTGTCGGCGGTGACGCCGCAAGTGGCGGTCGGCACGTCGCTTGTCGTCATTATTTTCAATGGCTTATCGTCCACATTGTCGTATATGAAAGACAAAATGGTCGACTATCAAAGCGGCTTGCTCTTTTGCCTTGGCAGCGTTCCCGGGGCGGTCATCGGCGCTTGGGTGAACAATACGCTGAGCGCCGCTCATTTTTCATTGTATTTTGGGCTGTTTTTAATCGCCATGTCGCTCTTTTTGTCGCTGAGCCGGAAGAAAACGAAGCGTTCGGCTGACGAGACGGCGGCGGCGACGGAGAATGAACGGGAGTCATCCCGATCCGAGACGAAAGCGGAAACCCGCTTGAAACGGGCATCGTGGTGGGCGCGGAAAGTCATGCGCACGTACACGGAGCGGAACGGGGAGACGTTCGTGTACGGCTATTATCCGCTCGCCGCGATCGCCATCGCGTTTGTGGTCGGCTTTTTCGGCGGGTTGTTTGGCATTGGCGGCGGCTCGCTCATGGTGCCGGCGATGATCGTGCTGTTTCGCTTTCCGCCCCATGTGGCGGTCGCCACGTCGATGTTGATGATTTTTTTGTCCTCGCTCGTCGGTTCTCTCACCCATGTCGCGATGGGAAATGTGCAATGGTCGTTTGCCCTTGCCCTCATTCCCGGCGTATGGATCGGCGCGAAAACCGGGGCGTGGATCAATAAGCGGATGCCAAGCCGGACGCTTGTCGTCGTGCTTCGGATGGTGCTCGTTTTGCTTGGCCTTCGGCTTGTGATCGAAAGTTTTTCGTAACCAAGGAGGCTTGCGCATTGAAGCAAACCGTCTATATTTATCATACGAACGACGTGCACAGCCATTTTGAACATTGGCCGCAAATCGCCCGCTTTTTGTCAGAACGGAGAAGGGAGCATCGCGCGCGCAACGAGGCGATGCTTTTGTTTGATGTGGGCGATTTTCTCGACCGCGTGCACCCGATTACCGAGGCGACGCGTGGAAAAGCGAATGTGGACTTATTGAACGATCTTCACTATGATGCGGTGACGATCGGCAACAACGAAGGGATCACCCTTGATCATGATGAACTGGATACGTTGTACGAACAGGCTCGGTTTCCGGTCGTTGTCGCCAATTTGTTTCGCCGCGATGGCGTGCGGCCGCATTGGGCGTTGCCGTATGTCGTCATCCCGGCGACGGAGACGTTTCGCATTGGGGTGGTTGGCGCCACCGCTCCGTTTTCTCACTTTTACGAGCTGCTCGGCTGGAAGATCGTTCCGCCGTTTGACATGTTGGCAGCGGCGGTGGAGGAAGTGAGGCAAAAGGCCGATTGCGTCGTTGTGCTGTCTCATCTTGGGGTGAATGAGGATGAAAAAATCGCTGCGACGATCCCAGGCGTGGACATTATTTTAGGCGCTCACACCCACCATGTGTTTCCAGAAGGAAAAACATTGAATCAAACACTGCTTTGCGCGGCGGGGAAATACGGAAAATATGTTGGGGTGGTCAAGCTGGAGATTGACCAAAACCGGCTGTCCAGGGCATCCGCGACGGTCGTGGATGTCGAACCATTGCCCCGCTCCGAGGCGGTCGAGCGCCATCTTGTTTGTCTTGAGCAGGAAAGTTTGGCGCGGCTTGAAGCGGAACAAGTCGCCGTGCTCCATGATGACTTGCCGCTTGACTGGTTCGCCCCGTCGCCGCTTGGGAATTTGCTTGCTTCCGCTTTGCGTGAGTGGTGCCAAGCGGACATTGGCATGGTTAACGCCGGCGTGCTGCTTGCGCCGCTTGCGAAAGGGCCGGTGACGAAAAAAGATTTGCATCGCATTTGCCCGCATCCGCTCAACCCGTGCAAGGTGAAGCTGCGCGGCGCGGAGCTCAAAGAGATTATCCTTGAGGCCAACACGGAACGGATGAAGCATTGGCAGTTTAAAGGGTTTGGCTTCCGCGGCGAAGTGATGGGGGAAATGGTGTACGACGGCGTGGACATCGAGGCCGGGCTCGAGGAGGACGGTCAATGGCATATCCGCCGCATTATGATCAACGGCGAGCCGCTCGATCCCGAGCGCACGTATGAGGTGGCGACGACCGATATGTTTGCGATCGGCCACTTTTATCCGCAAATTCAGCGGGCGGCGGAAAAAACGTATTACATGCCGGAGTTTTTGCGCGATCTTCTCGCTTGGAAATTGGCCCAATAGGCAGGCACTTCTTTTTCCATGCTTCATACATTGGAGTATGGAAAGGAGAGTGACTGCGGCGATGGTCGAAGTGAAGCCGATCATCATTGACGGACATCCGTTTATTGCTGTGTCCGTCCAGCTGCCGAAAACGAATTTGTTGGCGGTGGCGGGTGAAAAAGGGTACATTATGTGCGGAGCGCTCGATGTGGCGCTGTTGAATGAGAAATTGCGTGATCGCGGCATTATCGCCGGGCGGGCGGTCGGGGTGCGTACGATTGAACAGCTGCTCGAGGCGCCGCTCGAATCGGTGACAGTCGCCGCTTTGGAGCTCGGCATTGAAGAGGGAATGAAAGGAAGAGAGGCGCTGTTGAAAATGCGGTGAAAAAATCCCTCCTTGCAAGCATACATATAGCTTGTAAAGGAGGGATTTTCATTTTGTTGCGCCCCCGATTCGTGCGGAAGGGGCCGCTCCCGTTCCGCTATGTGTTTTTATTGACGTTCGTTTTTTTTATGTTCTCGACGGCGGTAAGCCTTTGGATTGTCAATAAAGGCATTAAGCCGGTGCTCATGGAGATTGCGGAAACGGAAACGAAGCGGATTGCCAACTTGGTGATCAATAACGCCATTGAGCAGCAGTTTCAAAAAGACAACCCTGAATTTCGGCAGCTGGTCACGGTTCAAAAGGACGAAAGCGGCAAAATTGTGTCGGTCGATTTTGACACCGCGGTGATCAATCGCATCTTATCGGAGACGGATGATCATGTGATGGAAAGCTTAAAGGCGGCGACAGAAGGACGGCTTGAACGGATGGTCCTTCCCGAAGTCGAGTCCGGAACTGGAAACAGCCGCGGCATCATTTATTACATTCCGCTTGGAAAAATCACGGATAATGCCCTCTTGGCCAACCTCGGCCCGCGCATTCCGGTGCAGTTTCAGATCGTTGGCAATGTCGACTCGGAAGTGACGAAAGAAATTCGAGCGTATGATATTAACAGTTTTTTTATTGAAATTGATATTCATGTATCGGTCGACATCCAAGTCGTCATTCCTTTTGCATCGAAAATTTCCAATGTGACAACAGATATTCCAGTTGTGATGCGCTTTATTCCGGGAGAAGTGCCGCAATTTTACAACAAAAACGGCGGTCAAGTCGGCCCGTCCATCCAGCTTCCGAAGCGGTAGTGGGAAAGGCTGTCAATGCGCGCCTCTAAAAGGCCGGCGACTGTCATCTTCCTAAATCGATCGTTCTCGTTCGACTGTCGAAGGCAAGCCAAGGCGTGACGGAGGATCGAACAACCGCCTGCTTCACAGACCCATATATGGGTCTTTAAGCGGCGTTGTTCGGTCGCCCGACAGTCGATCAAATACTCGGGTAAAAGCTGCAAATGGCAAAGCTTCAAATTGCATCTATATAGTTCCGTTAGGTTGACGGGTGCCCGCGTCAGCCGTTGGGAATGGTTTTGACAGAAACATGGAAATGTTATGCAAAAAAAGTGTTCTTCCCGGCGAAGGGGCTTTGGCTGTTTCTCTGGCGTTTGTCAAGAGGAAACAGCTTTTTTTGTTTTTCAAATAGAAAACAACTAGACGAGTTGGTTCGAATTTTGTAATATTATATTAAATTGAAAATAGTTTTATTATTTACATAGCAGTTTGAGAGGGGGAATGAACGGCCGGCATCGGAAGGCATGCATCAGTTTGCGGCGCCATCCGGCGCGGCGCACGAGCGCACAAGGCAGACGGACTCTATCGATATAGTATGCAGAAAAAGGTGTGCGCTCTGGTGACAGAACATTTTGAACAATGGGGGGAACAAGAAATGAAGAAAAAAAGAGCAGCAGGTGTCTTTTTCTCATTGATGCTGACGGCGGGTCTTTTGGCCGGCTGCGGCGGCAACCAGCAAGGAGGCAGTTCTTCAGGCGGAAACAGCGGCGGAGGCGGGGGCGGCGATGTGATTAAAATCGGCGCCAACCTTGAGCTGTCCGGCGGGGTCGCGTCATACGGCCAGTCGATTGCGGAAGGGCTCGACTTGGCGCTTGAGGAAATCAACAAAGAAGGAATCAACGGCAAAAAGCTGGAGTTGGTGAAAGTCGACAACAAATCGGAAGCGGCCGAAGCGACGAACGGCGCGATCAAGTTGATCAGCCAGGATAAAGTCGTCGCCATCATCGGCTCGGCGACGAGCACGAACACGCTCGCTCAAGTGCAAGTCGCCAACGACAATAAAGTGCCGCTCATTACGCCGACAGGCACGAACCCGACGATCACGAACAAAGACGGCAAAGTGAACGAGTTCGTCTTCCGGACGTGCTTTATCGACCCGTTCCAAGGGACGGTGGCGGCCAAATTCGCCTTGAACGAACTGAAAGTGAAAAACGCGGCGGTGTTGATCGACAGCTCGAGCGACTATTCGAAAGGGCTGGCCGCTTCGTTTAAAGACGCGTTCACGCAAGGCGGCGGCAAAATTGTCGCTGAAGAGGCGTATGTCGCGAAAGACACCGATTTCCGTGCGACGCTGACGCGCATAAAATCAAAGAATCCAGAGTTCATTTTCCTGCCGGGCTATTATGAAGAAGTCGGCCTCATCGTCAAGCAGGCGCGCGAGCTTGGCTTGAACGTGCCGATCATGGGCGGCGACGGCTGGGATTCGCCGAAGCTGGTCGAGATCGCGGGCAAAGACGCGTTGAACAACACGTACATCACGAACCATTATTCGTCGGGCGACCCGGATCCGAAAATTCAAGAGTTTGTGAAAGCCTTTAAAGCGAAATACAACAAAGCGCCGGATGCGTTCAACGCGCTTGGCTATGATACAGCCTACTTCCTGGCCGACGCCATCAAGCGGGCCGGCAGCGCCGATCCGGTGAAAATTAAAGACGCGCTGGCGCAAACGAAAGATTTGCAGCTCGTCTCCGGCACGATGACGCTCAATGAAAACCATGACCCGGTCAAATCGGCGGCCATTTTGGAATACAAAGACGGGCAGCAGCAATTCAAAACGAAAGTGAATCCGTAATGAAAGGCTGGATGGATGCATGGACGGGGGAGGCCCCTAAGGGGCGCCCTCCTGTCCGGCATTTCTTTTGGTCAACGACGAGTTTTCGTTAAGGAGCGTGCGATCATGGAACTCATTCAACAGCTGGTCAACGGCATTTCGCTAGGCAGCATTTATGCGCTCATCGCTCTTGGCTATACGATGGTGTACGGCATTGTTCGGCTCATTAACTTCGCCCATGGCGACGTCTTTATGGTCGGTTCATTCGTCGGTTTTTATGCCGTAACGATGCTTGGTGTCGGCTTTTTCCCGGCGCTTTTGCTGGCGATGGCCTCTTGCGCCGTGCTTGGGATGATCATCGAGCGGATTGCCTACAAGCCGCTGCGCAATGCGGCGCGCATCGCAGTGCTCATTACGGCGATCGGCGTATCGCTCTTGATTGAGTACGTCACGATTTATTTGCGCGGGGCCCAGCCGGAAGCGTATCCGAGCACGCTGCTGCCGGATCGGAACTTGAAGCTGTTTGGGGTTGTCATCAGCAGCCAGTCGCTGTTCATCCTCGGCACGTCCCTCGTTTTGATGATCCTTCTTCAGTTCATCGTTCACCGGACAAAAATCGGGAAAGCGATGCGCGCTGTTTCCCATGATGCGGAAGCGGCCCGGTTGATGGGAATCAACGTCGACAACACGATTTCGGCCACGTTCGCCATCGGTTCGGCGCTTGCGGGGGCGGCAGGCGTTATTTTCGGCATTTATTATACAAAAATCGAGCCATTGATGGGCATTCTTCCCGGATTGAAAGCGTTTGTCGCCGCCGTGTTGGGCGGAATCGGCATCATTCCGGGAGCGATGGTCGGGGGGCTTTTGCTTGGCGTCATCGAATCGCTCGTCAGCGGGCTCGGCTACTCGCTTTGGCGCGACGGAGTGGCGTTTGTCATTTTAATTCTCATTCTCATTTTCCGGCCGGCCGGATTGTTTGGCAAGAACGTACGAGAAAAAGTGTAAAGGATGGTAGGGGACAATGGCAACTTGGAAGCGGACTCGTGGATTTTGGGTTTCCGTCATACTGGCCTTCGCCTTTTTCGCTGTTGTCGAGTGGCTGATTGCAAGCGGGACGCTCAATGTGTTTTACGTCAACACGCTCTTTTTCATGGCGATCAACGTCATGCTGGCGGCGAGCCTTCACTTGATCATCGGCATCACCGGACAGTTTTCGATTGGACATGCCGGCTTTTTCGCCGTCGGCGCTTACGCTTCAGCCGTCATGACGATGAAGCTGCAGCTGCCGTTTGCGGTCGGCGTCTTGACCGCTGGGATCGCGGCGATGCTCGCCGGCCTCGTCATCGGCGTGCCGAGCCTGCGTTTAAAAGGCGATTACTTGGCGATCGCCACGCTTGGGTTTGGCGAAATTGTCCGCATCGCGCTCTTGAACATCGATTACGTCGGCGGGGCGAGCGGCATGACGGTGACGCATATGACGACATGGCCGTGGGTGTTCGCCTGCCTGTTTGTCACGATTTTGGTGATCGCCAACTTCACGAACTCGACGCACGGACGGGCGTGCATTTCGATTCGCGAGGATGAAATCGCCGCTGATGCCATGGGGATCAATACGACGTATTACAAAGTGGCGGCGTTTGCGATCGGTTCGTTTTTCGCCGGCATCGCCGGGGCGCTGTACGCCCATCACTTTTACATCATTCAGCCGTCGAACTTCGGCTTTTTAAAATCGTTTGACATTTTGATTTTCGTCGTGCTCGGCGGGCTCGGCAGCCTATCCGGCGCGGTGGTGGCGGCGGTGCTGCTGACGATCGTTTCGACGTTCTTGCAAAACTATCCGGAAACGCGGATGATCATTTACAGCATCGTCTTGATTTTGGTGATGCTGTACCGTCCAACCGGGCTGATGGGGACGAAAGAACTATCTTCGCTCTTCAAATGGCGGAAGGCAGCGCAGGGAGGAATGAATCATGGCGGCAAAAACACCGTTGCTTAAGGCAGAAAACGTCGGCATCCAGTTTGGCGGGCTGAAGGCGCTCTCCGGTGTGACGATGGAGCTGTATCAAGGGGAGCTTGTCGGGCTCATCGGCCCGAACGGCGCGGGGAAAACGACGCTGTTTAACTTATTGACGGGCGTGTATGTGCCGACTGACGGGCGGATTATGCTTGACGGCGAGACGTTGAACGGCCTGCCGCCGTATAAAATTACGCGCAAAGGGATCAGCCGGACGTTTCAAAACATTCGCCTGTTCGGCGAGCTGTCGGTGCTCGACAACGTGAAAGTCGCCTACCATGCGCACGCCCGCCATTCGATCGCGAGCTCCATTCTCCGCCTCCCGTCCCATTTCCGCGGTGAAAAGGAAATGGAAGAAAAGGCGATCGAGTTTTTGAACATTTTTCAGCTTGATGGCGTCATGCACGAGAAGGCGAAAAACTTGCCGTACGGCCAGCAGCGCCGGCTTGAGATCGCTCGGGCGCTGGCGGCGCAGCCAAAAGTGCTTTTGCTTGACGAGCCAGCCGCCGGCATGAACCCGCAAGAAACGAAAGAATTGATGAAGTTGATTGCGTTCATTCGCGAACGGTTTGCGTTGACGATTTTGTTGATTGAGCATGATATGTCGCTTGTGATGGGCATATGCGAGCGCATTTACGTGTTGGATCACGGCCAGCTGATCGCCGAAGGCACGCCGGAACAAGTGCGCAGCAACCCGAAAGTGATCGAGGCTTACCTTGGCGAGGAGGTGTCGTGACCATGTTGAAAGTGGATGGAATCGATGTGTTTTACGGCAACATTCATGCCTTAAAAGGCGTATCGCTTGAGGTGAACAAAGGCGAGATCGTCACGCTGATCGGGGCGAACGGCGCGGGGAAAACGACGCTTCTGAAAACCATTTCCGGGCTGCTTAGGCCGAAAAACGGCGACATCGTGTATGAGGGAGCCTCGATCGCCGGCAAGGCGGCGCAGACGATCGTCAAGCAAGGCATTTCCCACGTGCCGGAAGGGAGGCGCGTTTTCGCCAATATGACGGTCGAGGAAAACTTGGAGCTCGGCGCGTTTTTGCGCAAAGACAAAGAAGGCATTCAACAAGACTTTGCCAAAGTCTTTCAGCTGTTCCCGCGCCTTGAGGAGCGGCGCAAGCAGCTGGCCGGCACGCTTTCGGGCGGCGAGCAGCAAATGCTCGCCATCGGCCGCGCGCTCATGGCGCGCCCGAAGCTGCTCTTGCTTGACGAACCGTCAATGGGGCTCGCGCCGCTTTTGGTCAAGACGATTTTCCGCATCATTCAGGAAATCAACGAGTCGGGGACGACGATTTTGCTTGTCGAACAAAACGCCCATATGGCGCTCTCCATCGCCCATCGCGCCTATGTCCTTGAATCGGGGCGCGTCGTCTTGTCGGGAACGGCGAGCGAGCTGCAGGCGAGCGAGCAGGTGAAGCAGGCGTATTTGGGCGGGCATTGAGAAGCGATAGGCGGAAGAACGTCAGCGGAAAGCCGTTTCGGACGGTTGTGCCGCCGTGGAAAAAAGGCTGATTCCAACTTGGAGATCAGCCTTTTTCCGTCATTGCCGTTTCGGCCGGCGAACGCCGGCTGGGATGGACGGACGGGAAACATCGGCGTCCGGGACGTCTCTGCTCTTGAAAAAACATGCCGCTTATTTGGGCGGCTGGCGTTGGCGGAGAGAACCCCGTCGCGCCAGCCCCCGCGCGGCTAGCGGCGCCGTTGTTGCCGCTCGGCCCGCTCCCATGCTTTTAAGTGCGGGTACGGGTCAAACGCCCATTCGGTATAGCCGTTGTCTTTGTACATGCCGTAGTGAAGATGGGGCGGAAATTTCCCCGCCGTGCCGGGCGGACCGTAGCCAGAGCTGCCGACCGAACCGATGATCGTCCCCGGCTCGACGATTTGCCCCTCGCGAAGATCGGCGGCGAAGCCGTTCAAATGGGCAAAGTAATGGTACGTGTTGTTGATGTCGCGGATGCCGATGCGCCAGCCGCCGTATTTGTTCCACCCTTTCAGCTCGACGATGCCATAGCACGTCGAGCGCACCGGAACGCCGTAGCCGGCGAAAATGTCGGTTCCTTCATGAATGCGCCGCCCGCCCCAGCCGCGCGCATCCCCCCATGTATCGCGGTAGCTGTAATTGGCTCCTAGCGGAAGCGGAAACACGTGGTTGTCCAATTTCAACGTCTGATACTTTTTATAAATTCTCGCCTTTCCTAAAATCAAGTCGACGGTTTTGGCGCGTTGGTAATAGTTCCAAAGCGCGATTTTGATATGGCGGTGATCGATGCCGTACGTCTGCAAATAGCGGGCCATGGCCATGATCACATCGTCATCGTCATCCGCCCGCGCATAGCCGTCGCCGTCTCCGTCCACGCCAAGGCCGCCAAACTGGGAGATGGTGAACGGGTCTGTATCATGCGGGTTTTTGTTCAGCGGCCCGGCCCATATTTCCGGCTTCATATAAATGCCGAGAACGCCGGCTGGCTTGGGCAGGTCGCGGCGCACTTGCCGGACGTTTCGCTCATACTGGTCAATGGCCGCAAAGTAATACCACGGGATCAAGGAAACGGCTTCGGCCTTTTTGTACAGCTCCATTCGCTTTTCATACATCGCTTCTTCCTGTTCCGCCGCCGAAGCCGCGCCGGCGGCGATCCACAGCATCGCTGCCGCCGATATGGCGGCAAGCCATCGATGCACGCGTATTCCCCCTTTCCGCCCGTTTCATATGTTTAGTTTGGGGAGAAACGGGAATTTCATAAATGTTAAAAGGAGGAAAATCGTCTGATGGACGATTTTTTTGTGTTTTCCTGCGCTTTTCATTATAATGAGAAATGAACAATCATCGACAAGTGGAGTGAGAACGATGGCGACGAAAGAAGAACACGTCCGCAAGCCGGACTGGTTGAAAATCAAGTTGAACACGAACGAGAATTATATCGGTTTAAAGAAGCTGATGCGGGAAAACCGTTTACATACCGTTTGCGAGGAAGCGAAGTGCCCAAACATTCACGAATGCTGGGCCGTACGGCGGACGGCGACGTTTATGATTTTAGGCAGCGTCTGCACGCGCGCCTGCCGCTTCTGCGCCGTCAAAACCGGGCTGCCGACCGAGCTCGATTGGCAGGAGCCGGAACGCGTCGCGGAATCGGTGCGCATCATGAACTTGAAACACGTCGTCGTCACCGCCGTCGCCCGCGATGACCTAAAAGACGGCGGGGCGGCGGTATTCGCCGAAACGGTGCGCGCCATCCGCCGGAAAAACCCGTTTACGACGATCGAGGTGCTGCCGTCGGATATGGGCGGGGTGTATGAAAACTTGAAAATTTTGATGGATGCCCGCCCTGACATTTTAAACCATAACATCGAAACGGTGCGCCGCTTGACTCCAAGGGTGCGCGCCCGCGCGACGTACGAACGTTCGCTTGAGTTTTTGCGGCGCGCGAAAGAATTGCAGCCGGACATTCCGACGAAATCGAGCATCATGGTCGGCCTTGGGGAAACGAAAGAGGAAATCATTGAAGCGATGGATGACTTGCGCGCCAACCATGTCGACATTTTGACGATCGGCCAGTATTTGCAACCGACGAAAAAGCATTTGAAGGTCGTGAAATATTACCATCCGGACGAGTTTCAAGAGCTGAAAGAAATCGCGTTGAGCAAAGGGTTCAGCCATTGTGAAGCGGGGCCGCTCGTCCGCTCGTCGTACCATGCCGATGAGCAGGTGAGCGAGGCGGCGAAAGCGCGGCAGTTGAAAGCGTAACATCCAACGAACGGCACGAAAGCAAGCAAGCGTTGTTTCAGCGGCTGAAAGCATCATCCCGGCCGGATGAACGCGAAGAAACGGTCATGCCTTTCATAAAGAAGGCAGACCGTTTCTTTTCCCTAGCGCCCCGCTTTCGTCGCCCGCGGCGTGCCGTCGCGGAAATCGCGGTCTAATTCATCGTTTGTTTCGTTGATCATTTCGCCGTTTTCATTTTCCCCGTCGCTCAGTTTTTTCCCTTGCGGATATTTCAACATCCGCTGAATCGTCGCATCGAGAATTTGGTCGATGTTGCGCGTGTTCGAATCAAGGCGCCCGAAGCGCTCAATGTCCTTCATCAGCTGCGGATTGTCGGCGACATACACATGGTAGTAGCGGGGAACGACGGAAAGCGCTGTTTTTTTCACTTGATCGGCCGTTTGCTGCCGGTTGTTCGTGTCCGCGTCATACACGACGAGCACTTCCTCATCCGTGACGAGCGTGGCGACGTCTTTGACGCCCGGCAGCTGGGTGCACAATTTGCTGATTAAATCAGCCGCTTTCTCGCGGTTGAAGGACGGCATGTCGTTATAGCCGTTTGCATCGCCGAGGATCGGGCTTTTTTGATGGCGGACGTAGCCGAAGTTGTTCATCGGCGTGTCATCGCCGTTGGGCACCCCGTTTTCATTGTACAGCTCGTTGCGGTCGGTGACATTGATCGTGTTGCCGCTCCGCTTGTAAATATCGGTGTTTTCGTCCTGAGCCGTCTGCGCGCAGCCGGCTAGGGCGACGGCCGCTCCGAACGCAACGGCCAACCATGGTCGTCTCATCGTCAGCACCCCCTTCGCTTTTAGGGTGGCACACGGATGATGGTTTGATGACAGTAATTGATTGGGGGCGATGCATCGTTTATGATGGAAGTGGAAAGGCGAGGTGAGAACAGTGATTTGCATTAACAATCATTGTTACGAACTGGTGGAAAATGTGAAAAACGCCTTTAATGAAGAAGCCTTTCGCGCCCGATATGCGGACATTTTGGCGAAGTACGACTACATTGTCGGGGATTGGGGATACAACCAGCTCCGGTTGCGCGGGTTTTTTGACGACCATAACCAAAAAGCGACGTACGATACGAAAATCAGCACGTTGTCCGAATATTTGTATGAATATTGCAACTTCGGCTGCGCGTATTTTGTGCTGCGCAAGGTGAAACGATAACCGCGCCAGTGGACCGCGGCGCGGGAGAAGAGGCGGGAGCAAGAAACCGCTGTGCGGCGAAGGGCTCGCAAGGCGGGAAGACGACTCGCGGACAGACAAAAGACGGCGCGACATTCCTCATCGCTGCCGCATGGCGAGACGGCAAACGCGGCAGCCGCCATAGGCTGGGCGGCTGCTCCGTTTCTTTCGCTGTCCTGCTGAATGTCAAGGCTGCTCTTCCGTTTCATTGTACGGAAACTGTTCGCTCTGATGCGGATCGTCGTGCGGCGGGTGGGCGGCTGGGTCGCGCCTTGGAATGTTTTGGTGGAACGATTTAAACTCGTAGTTGAAGGCGCTGTAATGCCGCTGGCCTTCCTTCCAAGGCGTGCTTTTGTTTTCGACCGGCGCGTCGTCGCGGCGCGGCGAGCCGTACGGCCCTTCTGGGAACTCTTCAGCGGTCAAGAAATTGCGCTGTTTCTCGACGACGGAAAAATCGGCGTATGTTTCCCGTTCCGCCATTCGTCTCACCTTCCTTCGTTCGTGGGCTGTTTCATAAGATGCCCGAAACCGAGGAAGGTTATGAGAGATACTCCTCCAAAAAGGCGCGCAAATCGTTGGCATCTTGTTCATGAAGCTGGTAAGCGTGCTCGATATAGCCTGGCTCCTCCAAATCGTCGCGCCCGAGAATGGCAAAGCGGTTGCTTTGCAAGTCGAGCACGAGCCACTTCCCGTAAAAACGATCCGTTTCGATGAGCGCCAAATCAAACCGCTGCCGCTCGCCGACAAAGCTGACGAAGCGGACGGCCGCATCGACGGTGTCGTCGTATAAATAAAACCGTTCACCCATCATTTGAGCCCCTCCTGTTTTTTCGTCTATGTCCATCATAGCAGACAGGCGGCGAAAACGGGAGACAGCAAATCGCACAAAGGAACGAGGAGGGATGACGGATGTATTTTGTCGATCGCAAAAAACTGGAAGAAACGCTCAGCTACATGGAACAAATGCTGGACCGTTACAAGGCCGAGGAGCGATGGGACGAGCCGCTTCGGCAATTGGCGCTCGAACGGATCGCTCATATCGTCATCGAGGCGGTGTTGGACGTCGGCAACGCCATGATCGACGGGTTTATTATGCGCGACCCGGGCAGCTATAACGACATCATCGATATTTTGGCTGACGAACAGGTGATCTCGCCGGCGGATGCTGACCGATTGAAAGCGTTCATTGCCCATCGGAAAATGCTTGTGCACGAATATGCGCGCGTCGATCACGCGAAATTGCTCGCCGATCTGAACGAACATTTGCCGGCGCTGGAGGCGTATCCGAAGGCGGTGCGCGCTTACCTTGAAAACGAGCTCGGCCCGGTGTCGGCGTTTCGCAATTGATGGCGGGAAAGGAGAGCAAATGCATTGAAACGATACAACGGCTACCTCATCGATTTGGACGGGACGATGTACCGCGGCACCGAATGCATCGCTGAGGCGCGTACGTTTGTCAACGAGCTGCACCGCCGTGGCATTCCGTATTTGTTTGTCACGAACAATTCGTCGCGCACACCGGCGCAAGTGGCGGAAAAATTGCGTTCGTTCGGCGTGCCGGCCGAGGAGAAGCATGTGTTTACGACAAGCCAGGCGACGGCGAATTACATTTTTGAAAAAAAACCGGATGCTTCCGTGTATGTGATCGGTGAAGAAGGGCTCCAAACCGCCTTGGCGGACAAAGGATTCCGTTTGGCCGGCGAAGATGCGGATGTCGTCGTCATCGGGATTGACCGGCAAATTACATACGAAAAGTTCGCTGTCGCTTGTCTCGCTGTCCGAAATGGAGCGATGTTCATCTCAACCAACGGCGACATCGCCTTGCCGACGGAGCGGGGGCTGCTTCCGGGCAACGGGGCGCTGACGTCGGTCGTCGCTGTATCGACGCAGGTGAAGCCGACATTTATCGGCAAGCCGGAAAAAATCATTATGGAGCAGGCGCTCAAAGTGCTTGGCGTCCCGAAGGAGGACGTGCTGATGATCGGCGACTATTATGAAACCGACATTTTAGCCGGCATGAACGCTGGCATTGATACGCTTTTAGTCCATACGGGCGTTACGACAAAAGAAATGCTCGCCCGCTACGAACGGATGCCGACGTATACGGCTGATTCACTTTTGGAATGGCTTGACCGCTTGTAAACAACGCCGCTTTGCCAAAAAAGGCAAGGCGGCGTTTCATGTTGCTCGGCGCGGATGGAGGGCGCGCATGGGCGGAGCCGGCGTTACTCCGCATTGGCGGCCCGATGCGCCAGGCGGCTTGACGCCGCTGCGGCGATGGCGCCGACAATGTCGTCCAAAAACGTGTTGCATTTGCCGGTCGATTTATCATTTAAATATTGCAAAATGCCCGGTTTTTGCTTATCGATATATCCGTAGTTCGTAAACCCGATCGATCCGTACACATTGACGATTGACAGCGCCAAAATTTCGTCGACGCCATACAGCCCTTCATCGCGGCGGATGATCGACTGCAGCGGTTCATCGAGCCGACCGTCTTCGGCGAGTTTATCCAATTGGATGCCGGTTAGAATCGCATTTTGCACTTCGCGTTTCGAAATGACGCGGTTGACGTTTTCGATGCACTCCTCCATCGTTAAATCGGGATGATATTTTGATTGCAAGTAATAAACGAGCTCCGCAATTTTTTCCACGGTCACCCCCCGTTCCTCAAGCCAGCGCCGAGCCGTTTGTTCCAGATTGTTCATAATGAATTCGCTCATGAACTTCACCTGTTTCTTTTAGAAAGTCGTTTTCTATATATATGTATCATGTCATAAATAAGTCCGTCATATAAAGAAAAATGCTCATCGGCTTTTTTGGCGCCCGCTGTCATATATAAAAAGTAGCCCTCTTTTTCCGCGGCCATGCGTTGGCTGATCAACATAGGCGCGTGAATGGGGCCGTTTCATGCTGGAGCGGAGGCGGAATCGGCTCATTGATGGGGCGGCGATGAGATGAAGGTGTGGAACGAGCGGAATTGACTGGTTTCGGCAAAAAGGAGGCGCGGCGATGGAAGAATGGGTGCGTGAACAGTATGGCATGCGCGTCGAGAGGTTGGAGCGAAGCGGACGGCATGCGGCCTTTTGGCATCGGCAGGAGCGTTTTTTGCTCGTTCCCGCCGATGGGCAAAGCGAAGCGGAAATGGAAGAGCGCCAGCGAATGAGCCGCTATTTGCGGGCAAAAGGAGTGGACGGCGTCGGAGAACTGGTCAAAACGACGTCCGGAACGTATATCGCTTCCTATAATGGACAGCCGTTGGCGCTCGTTCGCGCTCCGCTTCCGGCGGCTCGCTTTCGTTCGCTCGGAAGGGAATTGGCGGTGATGCATGAATGCGGGAGAACATGTCCATGGCCGATCGTCGCCTGCCGGCGCATCGGCCAATGGCGGGAGCTGTGGGCGAAGCGGATCGATCAAATGGAGGCGTTTTGGTCGAGCAAGCTCGCTTCCGGGCCGTCGTCGCTGTTTGATCGTCTGTTTATCGAATCGTTCCCGTATTATTTAGGCTTGGCGGAAAACGCGGTGCAATACGTGGCGGACACGGAGATTGACGAAGAACCAGGGCGCATCGATTACGCGGCATTTTGCCATGAGCGTCTCCCCGAGGCGAAGTGGGTTGGGGGGATCGAAGCGAAGCTGCCGACCGACTGGGTGTATGACCATTGCGCCCGCGATTTGGCGGAATGGGTGCGCCATTTGTACGAAAAGAGCGGACTTGGCTGTCAGCGGGCGGTGCGGCAGTTTTTTCAAGAGTATGAACATGCGGCGCCGCTGTCGCCGTTTGCTTGGAGACTCGTTTACGCCAGGTTGTTGTTTCCGCTTTCCTATTTTGAATGTGTCGAGGCATATTATATCGCTGTGGATGAGAGCGAACGGACAAGGCGGGAGGGGGAGTTGCGGCGCTTGCTCGATCGATCGCATGAATATGAACGATTTTTGGCCGCGTTTGCCAAGATCGCCGGCATCTCGAACCGCATCCGCCTGCCGGCGGTCGAGTGGCTGCCGCCGGCGTAACGCAGGGAAGACAGCTTCCCGCTTTTTTTTGGCCCAAACGAAAAAACGACCGCTTCCCTGCCGTTAAACCCTAAGGACAACTTCCCGTTTTTTTTCGGCCAAAGTTGTGATAAGATTTAGAAAAAACGATGCGGGAGGCTGCACCATGACGAAGCCGTATGTATTCATTACGCGAAAATTGCCCGAGGACGTGGTCGCGCCGCTTTTGGCCATCGCTGAAGTAGAGATGTGGCCCCATGAAGATATGGCCGTGCCACACGATGTGCTCGTGGAAAAGGCGAAACGGGCGACGGCCATCTTGCCGATGGTGTCTGATCCGATCGATGAAGACGTCTTGTCCGCCGGTTCGGCGCTCCGAGTCGTCGCCAATATGGGCGTCGGCTACGATAACATTGATGTAGCGGCGGCGGCCCATCGAGGCATTCTCGTTTGCAATACACCCGATGTATTGACCGATACGACGGCCGATTTGACGTTTGCGCTTTTATTGGCCACCGCCCGCCGCCTTGTCGAAGCGGCTATGTTTTTGAAAGAAGGGAAATGGAAAAGCTGGAGTCCGTTTTTGCTTGCGGGCGCCGATGTCCATCATAAAACGATCGGCATCGTCGGCATGGGGAACATCGGCCAGGCAGTGGCGAAACGGGCGAAGGGGTTTGACATGAACATTCTGTATTACAACCGCTCCCGCCGTCCGGAGGCGGAAGAGAAGCTTGGCGCCGTCTATCGTCCGTTCGCCGACTTGCTTTCAGAGAGCGATTTTGTCGTCTGCTTGACGCCGCTCACCTCCGAGACGCGCCATTTGTTCAACCGCGAGGCGTTCCGGCAAATGAAGAAGTCCGCGATTTTCATTAACGCGGCGCGCGGAGCGGTCGTCGATGAACAGGCGTTGTATGAGGCGCTGGTCGGCGGGGAGATCGCCGCGGCGGGATTGGATGTATTTGAACACGAGCCGGTCGCGGCCGATCATCCGCTCGTTTCGCTTCCGAACGTCGTCGCCTTGCCGCATATCGGCAGCGCCACGTACGAAACGCGGCGCGCCATGATGACATTGGCGCGCGACAATATCATCGCCGTGCTCGAAGGACGGCCGCCGCTGACGCCTGTGAACCGGATCTCATAAAAATTTTCATTGCCAAATGGCCGATCGTCTTTTATAATGTCTACTATAAAAATACAAATGTCTACTGTACGTAAACAGAAGGGGCGGGAATCATGGAAAAACCAATTTTGGTCGGATTGTTAGGATTAGGAACGGTCGGGAGCGGCGTGGTCAAAATTATTGAAAACCATCAGGAAAAGTTGATGCATCAAGTCGGGTGCCCGGTGAAGGTGAAAAAAATCCTTGTCCGGGATGTACAGAAACCGCGTGATGTCGCCGTTGACCCGTCGCTCCTTACGACGAGTGCGGCTGAGGTGATTGACGATCCAGACATTGATGTCATCATCGAAGTGATGGGCGGCATTGAGGAGACAAAAGAGCTGCTATTGCGGGCGCTGCGCCAAGGGAAGCATGTCGTGACCGCCAATAAAGACTTAATGGCCGTCTACGGGTCGGAGCTGCTTCGGGTGGCGGCGGAATACCGCTGCGATTTGTTTTATGAAGCGAGCGTCGCCGGCGGCATTCCGATTTTGCGCAGCTTGGTTGACGGCTTGGCGTCGGACCGGATTACGAAGCTCATGGGCATTGTGAACGGGACGACGAACTACATTTTGACGAAAATGTCGCAAAACGGCGCTTCCTATGAGGACGTGCTCGCTGAAGCGCAGGCGCTCGGGTTTGCGGAAGCCGATCCGACGTCAGACGTCGAAGGGCTGGATGCGGCGCGGAAAATGGCGATTTTGGCCCGCCTTGGCTTTTCCATGGACATCGACTTGGACGATGTGCAAGTGAAAGGCATCACTCAAGTGACGGAGGAAGACTTGAACTACGGGAAGCGGCTCGGCTACACGATGAAATTGATCGGCATCGCCCAGCGCGACGGGCAGAAGGTCGAGGTGAGCGTCCAGCCGACGTTTTTGCCGGATTCGCATCCGTTGGCGTCCGTGCACAACGAATACAATGCGGTGTACGTATACGGCGAAGCGGTCGGAGAGACGATGTTTTACGGGCCGGGGGCCGGGAGCTTGCCGACGGCGACGGCGGTTGTCTCCGACTTGGTCGCGGTGATGAAAAATATGCGCCTTGGCGTCAACGGCCGCTATGCCGTCGCGCCGCAATATGAAAAGCAGTTGAAGACGCCGGCGGAAATTTTCTCGAAATACTTTTTGCGCATTCATGTCAAAGACCAGGTCGGCGCGTTTGCCAAAATTACGACGCTGTTTTCCGAGCGCGGGGTGAGCTTTGAGAAAATTTTGCAATTGCCGCTGAAAGAGGATGGCCTAGCGGAAATCGTCATCGTTACGCATGACGCCTCACAGCAAGACTACGAAGACATTTTGCAGCAGCTCGGCGATTTGGAAATCGTCGAACGGGTGCAAAGCTCGTATCGAGTGGAAGGAGAGAAACGGTAATGGCATGGAAAGGGCTGCTTGACGCCTACGGCGATTTTTTGCCGCTCTCTGCGGCGACGCCGAGGCTGTCGCTTTGCGAAGGGAATACGCCGCTCATCCCGCTGCCGCGCTTGTCGGAGGAGCTCGGCATTGCGCTCTATGTCAAGGTCGAAGGGGCGAACCCGACCGGTTCGTTTAAAGACCGCGGCATGGTGATGGCGGTGGCCAAGGCGAAAGAGGAAGGAAGCCATACGATCATCTGCGCCTCAACCGGCAATACATCGGCTTCAGCGGCCGCCTACGCGGCGCGCGCCGGCATGCGCTGCCTCGTCGTCGTTCCGAACGGCAAGATCGCCCTCGGCAAGTTGGCGCAAGCCGCCATGTACGGCGCGGAAATTTTTGCGATTGACGGCAACTTTGACGAGGCGCTGAAGATGGTGCGCCGGTTGAGCGAAACGGCGCCGATTACGCTCGTCAACTCGGTCAATCCGTACCGGATCGAAGGGCAAAAAACGGCGGCGTTTGAAGTGTGCGACCAGCTTGGGCGCGCCCCGGACGTGCTCGCCATTCCAGTCGGCAACGCCGGCAACATCACCGCCTATTGGAAAGGGTTTAAGGAGTACCATGAAGCGAAAGGAACGGGCTTGCCGCAAATGCGCGGCTTTGAAGCGGAAGGAGCGGCGGCGATCGTCCGCAACCGGGTGATTGAACAGCCGGAGACGGTGGCGACCGCGATCCGCATCGGCAATCCGGCGAGCTGGGACAAAGCGGTCGAGGCGGCGAGCGAGTCGCGCGGGAAAATTGATGAGGTGAGCGACGCAGAAATTTTGGCCGCCTACAAGCGGCTCGCCCGGACGGAAGGCATTTTTGCCGAACCGGCGTCATGCGCGGCGATCGCCGGGGTGATCAAGCAGCGCGAACGGAACGAAATCGAACGCGGCAGCCTCGTCGTCGCGGTTCTCACTGGCAACGGATTGAAAGACCCGGCCATCGCCTTGGAGACCGCGGCGATCGAACCGATCGTGCTGCCGAACGATGAACAAGTTGTCTTGGAGCATTTGCAAGGGGTTGTCCGGGCATGAAAGAAGACGAGATGTTGAAGATCGTCGTGCCGGGAAGCACGGCGAACCTAGGGCCCGGGTTTGACTCGATCGGGCTAGCGGTCAATCGCTATTTGACGCTTGACGTCCGCTTGGCGGATGCGTGGTCGTTTGCGCCGAAAACGGCGGAAGTGAGCGGCATTCCGCGCGGGACGGACAATTTGGTGTATCAAGTGGCGGCGGAGACGGCGGACGTTTACGGCCGCCGGCTGCCGAGCTGTGCAGTCGATGTGTACAGCGACATTCCGTTTACGCGCGGGCTCGGGAGCAGCGCGGCGGCGGTCGTCGCCGGCATTGAGCTCGCCGACGCGCTGCTTGGGCTTCAGTTGCCGCGCGAGCAAAAGATGGAATTGGCGACCCGATACGAAGGACATCCGGACAATGTCGGCGCCTCGTTGTACGGGGGGCTTGTCATCGGCTGCTGCCGCGAGGCGGGCGTGGATGTCGTCCATATTCCACAATTGGATGTGGAGCTTGTCGCTATTATTCCGGAGTATGAACTAGAAACGAAAAAAGCGCGCGGGCAGCTGCCGGAACAATGGCCGAGAGAGCGGGCGGTCGAGGCGAGCGCCGTCAGCAACGTTCTCGTCGCCGCGTTGCTCACGAAAAACTGGGAGCTTGCCGGCCGGATGATGGCCGCCGATCTGTTCCATCAGCCGTATCGGAGACAGCTCGTTCCGGAACTCGAGCGGGCGGAGGCGCTCGCTCTTGAATACGGAGCGATCGGTGCGGCGCTGAGCGGAGCGGGGCCGACGGTGCTCGTCTTTGCCGAACCGGGCCAAGGAGAGCGGCTCGCGCGCCGGCTGCGCCCGCATTTTCCGACGTGCGAAATCGCGCGTCTTTCCGTCGAGCCGCGCGGCAGCCGCGTCTACAAGCTGGCGCTTGAAGCTTGAACCTTCTTGGGCGCCGGCGCGAACAGAAGTCCGTTCAGCGGCCTGGCCGTTTCGCCGCCGCGCTTGGGAGCGGGCGAAAGATATGACGGTTTTCCTTGCACAATTGGAAGGAAACGAAAACGGAGAAGCGCCCGATCAGGCGGGTTGTGGCTGCCCATCACCAGCCTTCCCGTCGGCTCGCCGCCCCGCTGGCGATAAAAAAATCCGAACAGCGGCCGCTGTTCGGATTTTTCATATTAAAACACTTGTTCCACTTCGACGACGCCCGGCACTTCTTCAAACAAGGCGCGCTCAATTCCGGCTTTGAGCGTAATCGTCGAGCTCGGGCAGCTGCCGCACGCGCCGAGGAGGCGAAGTTTCACGACGCCGTCTTCGACATCGACGAGTTCGCAGTCGCCGCCGTCGCGAAGCAGGAACGGACGCAGTTTATCTAAAACTTCTTGCACTTGTTCTTTGATTTCTTGATCCGTCATTTCCATCGACTCCTTTCCTTAGTTTTTATTATAATCATAGTGACAAAAAAAATCTAATGATAAATTTTGCTTTTGCAAAGGGTGACAACGATGACATTCAAGCCGGTTGAAATTTGTGTGTACGGGGCCGACGTCATTTGCCCGGCATGCGTGCAGCTGCCGTCGTCGAAAGAAACGTACGAGTGGCTCGAGGCCGCGCTGCGCCGCAAGTATCCGGATCAGCCGTTTGTGATGACGTACGTCGACATTTTTGCGCCGCCGGCCGATGACGAGGAGAAGCGGGAGCTCGCGCAGACGATCGTCGAAGAAGATTGGGTGTATCCGGTCGTGGTGATCGAAGGAAACGTCGTCGCCGAAGGCAACCCGCGGCTCAAGGCGATTTGTGCAGAAATGGAAAAATTCGGGTATCAACCGTCGGCGCCGGAAGGGAAAAAGGCGGAATGAACTCCGCCTTTTTCGCCGAATAAGGGCCAGTTGTGCTGTCAGTACCCATGGTGATGCTTGTACATCCACAAAATGCCTGATTTCAACAAACGCGGCACCCGGCCGGTGAGCGGGCGGTCGGCGAGCAAGCCGAAGCCGTGCTTTTTGCCGAGCGAGCCGAGAATGCCTTTTAATTTGATCGGCGGGAATTCGCTCGGTGGTTCTTCGCCGTTCCACCGCTTTTGCAGCACTTGGACGATTTGCTCGGCTTGCGCTTCAGCGAGCTGGGCGCTCGGGGAATGCGGCAGGCTCGCACAGTCGCCGACGACGTAGGCGTTTTCATAGCCGGGGATGTGATGGCGCTTCGTCAGCACCACGCGGCCTTGCTTGTCCTTTTCGACATTCAGTTCGCGGACGACGCGGTTGGGCTGAATGCCGGCCGTCCAGACGATGACGTCGCACTTGACCGGCTCGTCGTGGTTGTACAAGACGCCAGGTTCGACTTTCGTGACGTTGGAGTTGCGGACGATTTCCACCTTGTGTTCAACGAACCATCCTTCCACATAATCGCTCAACCGTTTCGGAAACATCGGCAAAATGCGCTCACCGCGGTCAAACAGCTTGATGTGCAAGTCCGGACGGCTCTCCGCCAGTTCGCTGGCCAGCTCGACGCCGCTCAATCCCGCGCCGACGATGCCGACCGTCGCTTTCGGCGGCAAATTGTTCAGCGCTTCATAGGCGGCGCGCGCCTTATCGATCGACTGGATGCTGTACGTATGCGCCTCGGCGCCCGGCACCCCGTGGTATTTGTCTTCGCAGCCCAATCCGATCACGACATCATCGTAGCGGACGCTGCTCCCATCCTTTAAATGGACGAGCTGCTGGTCGAGATCAATCGAGACGACTTCGCCGAATTGGTACACAAGCTGCGGATGTTCCGGAAACGGGACGCGGATGTGATGGTCGCTGACCGTTCCCGCGGCCAAGGCGTAATATTCCGTTTTTAAACAATGGTACGGAACGCGGTCGATGAGGATAATATGAATGTCGTTTGGCAATTCGTCCGGGAGGAGGCGCTGCAAAATGCGCATATTGCCGTATCCTCCGCCAAGCAATACAAGTTGTCTCATCGTGAAAAATCCCCTTTTGTCGAGTTTCTAAAGCCGACAATGCCATAGAAAAGTATAACGAAATTGTGACAAAAGAACAATCATTTTTCCGCTTCCTCGATCGAACGAGCATGTTCATTGACGCCGCGCCGGAAAACCGCTACGATGGGAAGCAGGAAGGTGAACATGCGCATGATGTTGCCAATCATCGAATTTTGCATCAGCAACTTAGCCAGCGGGTCGTACAAAGCAATGGAAATGTTGGAAAAGGATCCGAACTTGGACATCATTGAATACAGTTGCTTAAGCTATTGCACACGCTGCGCGGAAACGCTGTTTGCGCTCGTCAACGGCGAGTTTGTCAGCGGCGAAACGCCTGAGCAGCTCGTGGAAAATATTTATCGGCATCTCGAGGAAAACCCAATGTTTTAACGAAAAAAGGAGGATGTCCGCGATGCGGCATCCTCTTCAATGTATAATGAAAAAACGGGGGATATTCCCATTGTGCCCAGGAGATGCCGCCATTATACATGCGAAGCGCAAAAAATGTTCAGGAGGGAGTCATGTGCGTTCTTTTTCGTTTACGAAAATGCATGGATTGGGTAATAGCTACATATACGTTGATCTGTTCCGGGAAACATTGCCCGAGGAGGAGCTGCCGGCGATCGCCCGCAGCGTCGCCGATGTCCACACAGGCATCGGCTCCGATGGCTTGATTCTCATTTGTCCATCGGAGAAAGCGCCAGTCAAAATGCGCATTTTTAACAGCGATGGCTCGGAAGGGAAAAACTGCGGCAACGGCTTGCGCTGCGTGGCGAAATACGCGTACGAGCACGGCATCGTCAGCGACCGCACCTTTTTGATTGAAACGCTCTCCGGGCTTGTCGAAGCCCGTGTTGCAGTAGCAGATGGCGAAGTGACAAGCGTGACGGTCGATATGGGCGAGCCGCGCCTTGAGCGGAGCGCCATTCCGATGCTTGGTCCGGAAGCGGAGCGGGTCGTCGCCGAGCCGTTTGCCATCGCTGGGGGCGAATATGAAATTACGGCGGTGTCCATGGGCAACCCGCATGTGATCTTTTACGTTGATGACATCCAAAAAGCGCCGGTGACGACGCTTGGCCCGCTCGTGGAAAAGGACCCGCGCTTTCCGGAAGGGGTGAACGTCGAGTTTGTCGAAGTGGTGAACGAGCGCGAGCTTCATTTCCGCGTCTGGGAGCGCGGCTCCGGCGTGACGCAGGCGTGCGGGACCGGAGCGTGCGCGGCGGTCGTCGCTTCCGTGTTAAACGGCAAAACGGCGCGCGGGGAGGAAACGGTCGTCCATTTGGCCGGCGGCGATTTAACGATCGTATGGGGGCACGACGGGCGCGTGCGCATGACCGGTCCGGCGGAGACCGTGTGCACCGGCGTTTATTACTACCGAGGCGGGCGGAACGGTTGAGCATCGAAAGGCAAAGACGGTATACTATGAAGTAAGATCGGAATCATTCAAGGGATTCGCCCCATCTGAGCCGTCGGGTGAAAGCGGGCGAACCTGTCGAAAAACGGCCAAGCTGTTTGGCCAGTGTCAACCGTTAAAGGAGGGATCATGGATGGCAGAGGCAGTTATTACGCTGACAGAAGCGGCAGCGTTTCAAATCAAAGATATGATGAAAGAGCAGGAAGAAGAGGGCGCGTACTTGCGCGTCGGCGTCCATGGCGGCGGCTGCAGCGGGTTGTCGTACGGCATGGGCTTTGACCATGAGCGGCGTGAGGATGACATCGAATTTGAGCAGCACGGCATCAAAATTTTGGTGGACCGCGACAGCGCGCCGATTTTGCGCGGAACGGTCATCGACTATAAACAGTCGCTGCTTGGCGGCGGGTTTACGATCAACAATCCGAACGCCATTGCGACATGCGGCTGCGGCTCCTCGTTCCGCACAGCGACCAATGCCGGCACGCCGGAGCAATGCTAAGCAGGCGGGATGACGTCCATCTGCCTGGCAGAGGAAAACGGCCTGCCTTGCCGTGACGTCGGGCTCTTGAGAAGGCCGGTTTTCGCCGCACGGCCGGTTGAAAACGCGGGCGTGTACCGACTGGCGAAATGTTGGAAGGGTGGTCTTTCCCTCACGAAATTGGGGAAAACGGCCGCGCTCCAACATCGGCCTTTTCGGGAGCGCCAAAGGAGGAGAAACGATGAAAGGACAAATCAATGTCATCTTGGCGCTTGTCTTGGCGCTCATTGTGGCGCTGCTGGCGGTGGCGAATGTCGAGCAGGTGACGATCCATTATTTAGTCGGCGAAACCCGCTTGCCGCTCATTATCGTCATTTTAGGTTCGGCCGTCCTTGGCGGCCTTGTCGTCGGCATGCTCGGATGGGTGCGTTTGTTCAGCCTGCGCCGGCAGGTGAAGCTGCTCGAGAGAGAGCGGGAGGAATGGACGAAAAACAAGGCTGGGAATACTGATGGCGAGTCGGTTTCGCTGGAGCGAGAGGGATGAGGCATGAGTATGGCGCCCCCAACAAAGAGGGGCGCCTTTTGCTTGAAAAACGGGTGTGGACGGGGCGGGCTATATGAATGGCTCCAATCAGTCGGGATGCGGCGTTAAGGCGAAATGCCGAGCGCCCCTTCGCTTCCGCTTGTTTTCCCGACGGAGCGCCATTAAAACAGCGATGTCGAGTGCGCCGGCTGCATCCGCGCCGTCGGGTCGATGTACGTTTTGGCGCTGCTGATGGCGATCGGCGCTTCGCCAAAGCCGCAGGCGATCAGCTTGATTTTCCCGTCGTACGTGCAAATGTCGCCCGCCGCATACACGCCGGGGATGTTCGTTTCCATCCGCGAGTTGACTTTGATCGCATTTTTTTCGATGTCAAGCCCCCAGTTTTTGATGGGGCCAAGCGAAGAAATAAAGCCGTAGTTGACAATGACGGCGTCGACATCGATCGTTTCTTTCGTTCCTTCTTTCACATGCTCGAGGATGACTTGGCGGATGGCGTGTTCATCGCCGACGAGTTCAACGGGCACAAACGGCGTTTTCACTTGCACGCTGGACTTCTTGAGCTGCTCGACGCTATGTTCATGGGCGCGGAATTTGTCGCGGCGATGCACAATCGTGACGCTTTGGGCGATCGGTTCGAGCATGAGCGACCAGTCAACAGCCGAGTCGCCGCCGCCGCAGACGAGCACGCGCTTTCCGGAAAACTGCCCCAAGTCGTTGATGAAGTAATGTAAGTTTTTTCCTTCATAGCGGGAAGCGCTTTCGATTTCGAGCCGACGCGGCTGAAAGGCGCCGTTTCCGGCGGTGATGATGACCGTTTTCGAATAATGGATTTGTTGATTGGTGACGAGTTTAAACGTTCCGTCCTCCTGCTTTTCGAGCGTGTCGACCGACTCGTTCAGGCAGACGGTCGGCGAAAATAGGTCCATCTGCTCTTTCAGCTGGTTGACAAGCTCTTGGGCGCGCACTTTCGGAAATCCGGCGACATCATATATGTATTTTTCCGGATATAACGCGGCCAGCTGCCCTCCAAGCTGCGGAAGGCTTTCGATAATTTTGACTTTCATTTGCCGCAAGCCGCCGTAAAACGCGGCAAACATCCCGGTCGGCCCGCCGCCGATGATCGTGACGTCATACATCGTGCGATCTTCTTTCATCAACATCCCTCCCTGCATGAAATGGATGGCTGCACAACTCTATCTTACCATAAATCGACGCTGTCCAAACGAAAGAAATTTTTTAGGACAAAACGGCGAAAAAAGTCTTGAAATGGGAAAGAAAAACGACTAATATGATGAGTGGAGAAATTGTTAACGTTTTGTGACAGTCTCCCGACATTTTTTTGGCAAGGAACGTGAAGTATTTCACAAATTTTGCTCAATAAAAACGGGGGCCGCAGCAAAAGCTATAAGAAACGTGTGGAAAAAAATTAAAAAGGGTGGAAGTGATCCAGGTGAGAAAACCAAACGTTGTCATTTTAGGCGCTGGCTATGGCGGGTTGATGACGACCGTTCGCCTGCAAAAGCTCATCGGCGTGAACGAAGCGAACATTACGCTCGTAAACAAGCACGATTACCATTATGAGACGACATGGCTTCATGAGGCGTCGGCCGGGACGCTGCATCATGACCGTGTCCGCTATCCGATCCGCGATGTCATCGACCGGAACAAAGTGAAATTCATCCAAGATACGGTGACGAAAATCATTCCAAACGAAAAGAAAGTGCTGCTTGAAAACGGCGAGCTGACGTACGATTATCTCGTCATTGCCCTTGGGTTTGAATCAGAAACGTTCGGCATCAAAGGGTTGAAGGAATACGCATTTTCGATCGCCAATGTCGACGCCGCGCGGCAAATCCGCGAACATATCGAATACCAGTTTGCGACGTACAACGCGGAAGAGGAAAAGAAAGAGGAGCGATTGACGATCGTCGTCGGCGGGGCGGGATTTACCGGCATTGAATTTTTAGGCGAGCTCGCCAACCGGATGCCGGAGCTGTGCCGCGAGTATGACATCGACCCGCACAAAGTGCGCATTATTTGCGTGGAGGCGGCGCCAACGGCGTTGCCGGGCTTCGATCCGGAGCTCGTCGAGTACGCGGTCAGCCAGCTTGAGCGCAAAGGAGTCGAGTTTCGAATCGGCACGGCGATTAAGGAATGCACGCCGGATGGCATCATTGTCGCTAAAGGTGATGATGTCGAGGAAATTAAAGCCGGCACGGTCATTTGGGCGGCCGGCGTGCGCGGCAGCCGCGTCATCGAGGAATCTGGGTTTGAAGCGGCGCGGGCGCGCATTAAAGTGGACCCGTACTTGCGTGTCCCGGGGCATGAAGACATTTTCGTCGTCGGCGACTGTTCGCTCGTGATTGATGAAGAAACGAACCGCCCGTATCCGCCGACGGCGCAAATCGCCATGCAAGAAGGCCAGCTGTGCGCGAAAAACTTGGCGGTGCTCATCCGTGGACAAGGGGAGCTGGAGCCGTTTAAGCCGGATATTAAAGGGACGGTTTGCTCGCTCGGCCATGATGAT
Organism: [Bacillus] caldolyticus; assembly: GCF_003595605.1. Lineage (NCBI taxonomy): Bacteria > Bacillati > Bacillota > Bacilli > Caryophanales > Anoxybacillaceae > Geobacillus > [Bacillus] caldolyticus. The sequence goes on from NZ_CP025074.1 coordinate 2,564,001, forward strand.
GCCATCGGCGTCGTGTTCGGCAAAAAGCTGTGGGGCGCCAAAGCGAGCTTCATGAAAAAAGTGATTGACAACCGCGCCCTGTATTTGATCGGCGGTTCGTCGCTTGTGATGAAAAAAGGCAAATTTAAATTTTTCTAATCGATTCAAAAAGCTCCCGTGATGGCGGGAGCTTTTTGTATGGCAACGAAACAGGGATCCGCCGCTCGATTGTCGAAATACAAACGGTGCATAACGATAGGGAGAAAAGGATGAGGACGATGGACAACAAACGAGGAAACGTTTGGATTGCGGCGGCCGGACTGGTCATAAACGAGAATGGGGAATGGCTCGTTGTCAAGAAAAAATACAGCGGGCTAAAAGGCAAATGGTCGCTGCCGGCCGGGTTCGTCCAGCCGGGGGAAATGCTCGATGAGGCGGCGGTTCGGGAAGTGAAGGAAGAAACGGGGATCGACGCCGAACCGGTCGCGCTTCTTGGCTTGCGCACCGGCGTCATCGCTGGGGAGATCAGCGACAATATGGCGATTTTTCTGTTGCGCCCGCTCTCGCGCGACATCGTCGTGCAGACGGATGAGCTGTATGCCGCCGCGTTTTTAAGCAAAACGGCGCTTCAGAATGATCCGAACACATCAGGCTTGCTTCGCTATTTGTTGGCGCTCGAGCCGCTTGATTCCCTTTCTCTGCATGACGGACTCAATCCCGGCGATCCGTTCGGCTACACGAAATACCGCCTTTACTTTGAATCATCAAAATTGAAAGAATAGTCAAGAAAATAAAAGCGATCGAAAGATGTATCCGCTTACACGAACGAAAATGGGGGAGAATCGCTGTTTGTTTTTACAGAAAATTTTGATATATTAACAAGAAAAGAAACGGAGGGGAACATCGATGACAAAAACATTGACAATGAACGACTGCCCGTACTGCGAGGGGCATGGATACGTTCAGCTGCTTTTGGGCGGATCGGAAACGTGCTACAGTTGCCAAGGAACGGGAAGCGATCACGAAGAGGATGACGATCATTGACGTTCGTCTGAAGACATGAAACATCGTTTGGAACCAATCAGGCGATCATGAAGAAGAGAACGAACATTGACGGTCATCCGCCCGATCCAGTACACTGAAAACGGGTGTACGGGAGGTGAAGGGCGGATGCAAATGAGTTTGCCGGTTGTTTTGATTTCGATGGTTTTATTTTTTGTGTTGTTTTTTGGCATTGGGTTTTTGGTGAATATGTTGCTGCGCATGACATGGATTACAGCGGTCTGCTTTCCGTTGATTGCGGTTTTCATTATTGATGATGTGCCGTTGACGCGCTATTTCACCGCACCGTCCGAGGCGTTCGCCGCGCTCGGCCGGAAAATCACTTCGCTGGCGGCGGCGGATCTGTTGATTTTGTCAAGCGGATTTGCCGGCGCTCTTTGCGCCGGATGGGCGATCCGCACGCTGCGGGCGAAAGGGTATCAAATGTTTTAGAGCGTCTCTGCCTTGGGCAGGGGCGTTTTTTTTGTGAACAGCGCTGATGAGCGCCCGAGCGGATCACAACGTCGGTTCGTGTATGTTTTTGGCAAAACGCACAAGCTTTGCGCTCGGGTTTCACAATGAGGTTGTTCATGGACGGTTTTTTCGTTTTTTGTCTCATTCGCAATGAATATTTCGATTTTGGATGGAGATAAATAGAGGTGTGAGAGGAGTTGAGAGCATTGAATGGGTTTAGGCAGTTCGTGCGCCGAACCGCGATGACGCTGCTGTTTTTGGCGGCGCTCTTTGCGACATTCGAGTCCGTTTCCGGGGTTGACGCGAAGACGGTTCTCCATCCCTTTCCGAGCGCTTTATCGATGGATCATCAGCCCGTTTGGGGAATGAAAGAGCTCGCGAAAAACGGGGGCCGCTCCGTTTTGCGGCTTGAGGATCATTTTGACTGGTCAAAATATCCTTCCGTTGAAGTGGTCGCCACCGGCTATACAGCCGGCATTGAATCGACCGGGAAAACGCCCGATCACCCTGAGTATGGCATCACGTACTCCGGCGTCCGCGTTAAGCGCGACCTTTATTCGACGATTGCTGCCGATTTATCGATCTTTCCGATCGGCACGATTTTGTTCATCCCCGGATACGGGTTCGGCGTCGTCGCCGACAAAGGCGGGGCGATCAAAGGCCATCGTCTTGATTTATATTACGAAACCGTGGAAGATGTCTATAAATATTGGGGAAAAAGGAAAGTGCAAGTTTACATTATCCAAAAAGGGGACGGCACGCTGTCGGAAGAGGAGTTGAAGCGGCTGAACGAAGATGAAACGATGCAAGTGTTCCGGCAGCAATATTTGGAATCGAAAAGTTAAAGGAGGGCTCCCGCCCGTCAGCCGCCAAGGAGCGGATCGCTGTCGTCAGCGGGAGGAAACAGCGCCGGATGCAAAAGCGGCGCCAATTTTTTTAATCCGACCAAGAGGCGCGGAGACGGACGGCAATAGAGCGCTTCTTCCAAAACATAGATGTTTCCGGTGCGGACTGCTTCGATCTGTTCGGCGTTCGGACGAGTTGTGACCGCTTTTCGGTTCATTTTTTTTGTCTGCACGCCGACCCAAACGAGCAAGATGTGCGACGGATTGCGGGCGAGAACGTCGTCCCATTCCGTTTGAACGCTCGCTTGCGGGATGTCGGAGAAAATGTTGCGCCCGCCGGCGAGCTCACTTAGTTCGCTCAGCCAGTTGGCGCCGCCCGGTGTGAAGATCGGCCGCGGCCACCATTCCCAATAAAGGCGGGCCGGTTCAGCCGATGCGGCCCGCTCGCGATGCCAATCAAGCACGTCATGATAGCGGCGGACAAGTTCGGCCGCTTTTTTCGTTTCACCAAGCGCCTCGCCAAGCCGAAGAAGGTCGTTGGCAATGTCATCGAGCGAATTCGGCGCCAGCACGAGATGCGGGAGCCCGCGCCGTTTGAGCTCCTCGACGTTGCGCTCCATGCCGGGCACGCTTAGGGATGCGACGACGAGATCCGGTTTGAGCGCCTCGACTTGATCCATATCAATGCGCAGATCCGGCCCGACTTTCGGCAGCTGCTTCACTTCCGGCGGCCAGTCGGACGAATCGTCGACGGCGGCGACATCGTCAAGGCGGCCGAGATAGGCGAGCAGTTCGGTGTTGCTTGGACAAAGGGAAACGATTCTCATCAGCGTCGGTCCTTTCTAAATCGTCGTGATGATTACGGATTCGCCTTGCCCTGCGTGATTTCCTGTCCGTTTCAGCTGATTTTTTTGCATGAACGCAAGGAGAGAAAAGTTAGATAGTCGAAAGAATCGCTTTGCTTCGCTATAATGAAGGTGGGAATGAATCAACATGGAAAGGGATGAGACGATGTTTACGGTAAAACCTTTGCCGTCGGTGGAGGAACGGGATGAAGCGCTTGTCGTCGGTTTGTTTGAAGGGGCGAATTCATGGAGCGGCCTTGCCGGCGAATACGATGCCCGTCTTGGCGGACGGCTGTCGGAACTGCAGAAAGAAGGCGATATTTCCGCGAAGCGGGGGCGCATCGCCACCGTTCATCCATTTTTGCCGATGGGGGCGAAGCGGCTGTATTTCGTCGGTCTCGGCAAAAAAGAAGAGTTGACGTTTGAGCGGCTGCGCGAGGTGTTCGGCAAGCTGTTTCGCGCGTTGAAGCAGGCGAAGCGGACGAAAGCGGCGGTCGCGCTGGACACGTTTACGACCGAGGCCGTCGATGGAAACGAAGCGGCGCACGCCTTGGCGGAAGCCTATCACTTGGCGACGTATGAATTCCCTGGGTATAAGCAGAAAAAGTCACAACCGGACTACCAGCTCGAATCGCTCATCGTCTACACGGCGGCCGAAGCGGCAGAAATTGAAGCGAGCTTGTTTGTCGGTTCGGTATACGGGAAGGCGACGAATTCGGCGCGCACGCTTGTCAATACGCCGGGGAATTTGCTGACGGCGTCGGATTTGGCTGATTATGCCGTGAAGCTCGCGAACCGATACGATTTTGACTATGAAGTTTTGGAGAAAGAAGACATGGAGCGGCTCGGCATGGGAGCGCTTTTGGCCGTCAATCAAGGCTCGAAACAGCCGCCCAAACTGATCGTCTTAAAATACCAAGGAAAAGACGAGTGGGAAGACGTGATCGCTCTCGTCGGCAAAGGGGTGACGTTCGATACGGGCGGCTATTGTTTGAAGCCGCGCGACAGCATGGTCGACATGAAAACCGATATGGCCGGCGCGGCGGCGGTGCTCGGGGCGATGGAAGCGATCGGCGAACTGCGGCCGGAACAAAACGTGCTCGCCGTCATTCCGGCGACCGACAATATGATCAGCGGCGAGGCGTTCAAGCCGGACGATGTCATTACGTCGCTGTCCGGAAAAACGATTGAAGTGAAAAACACGGGTGCGGAAGGACGGCTCATTTTGGCCGATGCGGTGACCTATGCGAAACAGCACGGCGCCAGCTATATCATCGATGTCGCTACGTTGACGGGCGGAGTGATCGTCGCCTTGGGCACGGACAAAACGGGCGCGATGACGAACAATGAGGAGCTGTTTGAGCAATTGCTTGAAGCGTCGATGGAAACCGGGGAGTTCATTTGGCGGCTGCCCATTACAGAAAACGACCGCGAGCGGGTGCGAAGCAGCAAAATCGCCGACTTGAACAATTCTCCGGGGCGGGAAGGACACGCCATTATGGGCGGGGCGTTCATCGGCGAATTTGCGGAAGATACGCCGTGGGTGCATTTGGATATCGCCGGCACGGCCGCCACAAAGAAAGACGGCGACCTCGGTCCGGCTGGGGCGACAGGCGTGATGGTGCGCACGCTCACCGCGTTTGTCGAGCGGTTTGAATAAAACGAACGCCGGCAGGCTGATCGACAGGCGCTGCCTTGGCGCAGAGGCGCCCAGTGTGAGGGCGGGGTATGCCGGCAGCGAACGAGCCGAAGCGGACGTGCATAGCTTCGGCTTTTGTTTGGCACGCTACTATAGTACATAGCAGGAAAAGCGAACAGAATGTAAATGTAGTGTAAATTTCGTGTAAAGTTTTTTGTTGTCTTATTGTAAATGCTGTGTAAATTGTTACAATAAGTAGCGGTGATTTTGATTTCGCAAATGGAGGGTGTCCGATATGATTTTTTCACCGAAAAAAGACGTTTTCTTCGACATGTTGTTTACGATTTCGGAAAATGTGAAGGAAGCGGCGCAATATTTTGTCGAGTATAAAATTCAAAGCGTAAGCGACTTGAAAGAATTTGCCCGCGTCATGAAAGAGTACGAACGAAAGGGCGATTCATTCATCCATGAACTGGTCGTCCAATTGAACAAAACGTTCATTACGCCGATCGAGCGGGAAGACATCCACCAGTTGGCGATGAAAATGGACGATGTGCTTGACGGATTTGAGCAATGTTCAGCGCGGTTTGAAATGTTTTCGTTCACGGACATCGATGAACATATGGTGAAGTTTTTTGACTATATTTATCAAAGCACGATTGAAATTGTTCACGCCCTCGAACTGCTTGCGAACAAAAAATTGCTCGATATGCGCCAACATGCCATTAAAATCAAGGACTATGAAACGAAGTGCGACGAAATTTTGCGCGCGTCGATCAAAAACTTGTTTGTGACGCAAAAAGACCCGATTAAAATCATTCAATACAAAGAGCTTTACGAAATGTTGGAAGAGATTGCCGACAGTTGTGAAGATGTCGCCAATACGTTAGAGACGATTATCATGCGCAACGCATAAAAAGGGGACGCTGTGTTTATGGATACGATCCTGATTTTAACGATCTGCATCGTCATTTTCGCATTGGCGTTTGACTTTATCAACGGCTTTCACGATACGGCCAACGCCATTGCCACATCGGTGTCGACAAGGGCGCTCACGCCGCGTCAAGCCATTATTTTGGCTGCGACGATGAACTTTATCGGCGCGCTCACCTTTACCGGCGTCGCGAAAACGATTACGAAAGACATTGTCGACCCGTTTGCCCTAGAAAATGGGCCACTCATTATTTTAGCGGCGTTGACATCAGCCATTGCCTGGAATTTGATCACGTGGTATTACGGCATTCCGAGCAGCTCTTCGCACGCGATCATCGGTTCGGTCGCCGGAGCGGCGATTTCCGCGGCTGGGGTTGGGATTTTGAATTACGGCGGGTTTTTGAAAATTTTACAATCGCTGATTCTTTCCCCGTTTTTGGCGTTAGGGGTCGGCTTTATCATTATGAGCATTTTTCGTTTTATCTTTAAAAACGCCAACTTATACAGCACGACGAGGGGCTTTCGGATGTTTCAAATTGTGACCGCGGCGTTTCAGGCGTATACGCACGGAACAAACGACGCTCAAAAAGCGATGGGGATCATTACGATGGCGTTAATCGCCGGAGGATACCACGCGACGACCGACATTCCTGAATGGGTGCGCATTTCTGCCGCCTTGGCCATGGGATTGGGAACGGCTGTTGGTGGGTGGAAGATCATTAAAACGGTCGGTGGAAAAATTATGAAAATTCGTCCGATCAACGGAGCGGCGGCTGATTTGTCGTCCGCACTCGTCATTCTTTCAGCGACGATGTTCCACTTGCCAGTCAGCACGACGCACGTCATTTCCTCGGCCATCATGGGGGTCGGCGCCGCCCAACGGGTGAAAGGCGTCAAATGGGGCGTCGCTCGCCGCATTGTGCTGACATGGATCATCACCTTGCCAGTGTCAGCGTTGATTGCTGGGTTTGTGTACCAGGTTCTCCGTTTATTTTTCTAACGAATGAAAGAGGGTGTCCCAACAGATCGGGACACCCTTTCTTATTGTTTTTCCTATGTTGTGTTTTGTTTAAGGAAAATTTCCCTTTTGGGTCAGACTCTTTTCGTGTTTAGGCCGCCGAACGGTCCGCGGCGGAGGAGCGTCCGATCGCCCGGCAAATCCTTGGGGCGATCAAGCCGGCGACGATCGACAACAAAATGTCTTTCGGCAGCGGGGCAAGCATCCAGCCCCACACCATGCCGTACGAAAGCCCTTCCGGCGCTTCCGCCCATAGTTTGTACGCCATGTGTAAATTATCATTTTATTTCAGCACAAAACGCCCATTTTTTTGCACATTCTTTCAGAAAGCCCTCTCCCCTTTTCTGAAGGAATGTGCTAAATTTTTTGTGAATTGTTTCGGACAAAGATTTCCATTCGTTTCAATGAGGGGGAGGAAGTGTGATCCAGTTTCACGACTTTGGCATTGACATTCAAACGTATACGGATCGTGGGAAAGGGAACGATTTTCCCGACGTGAACCAATGCCCCCACTGTTCATCCCGCCGCCCCTTGCATCGTCACGGATACTACCAACGCTATGCGTTGACGGCAGAGGGGGAGTATCACCTTTGGATCGCACGATATCGCTGTCAAGAGTGTCGCAAAACCGTGAGTGTGCTGCCTTCTTTCCTCCTCCCGTATGTTCAATATACACGATCGGTTATTTGGCAAGCGGTCAAAGCATGGTTCGAAACGCCAAGGCAAGGAGCGAAGACCAAACAGGTTGTTTTTCCCACCAAGGAGGTCATCTTATTTTATGTCCGACGATTTTTACGGAATCTCTCCCGCTTGCATTACGCGGCGGCGAGAAGGTGGGGGATCATCGGCCCTGTAGGGAACACAAGAACGGAACGGGCGGTCTGGTGGATGCAGACCTTGGAGGGACGGGGGGTGGGCTCGATCATCCAAGACCTGTGGACAAACGAGAGGTGGCATCCGTTTGCGGATCAAATGGTTTCCTAATATTCCTCCTAACAACAAAAATGGATATGATTGGTGTTCCCACAAACCCTTCCTCTCGACGAATCTCGAGCCGTTTCGTAAGATAGGAGGCAGAGGGACCGAGACGGTCCAACATCACAGGGAGACAGGGAGGAGATCCGGATGGATGAATCAATGAGACACGACATCGCGCTGTTTCGGTACGGGCTGATCGCTCCGTTGGTGAATGGCCAGGTGGAGCCCAAGGCGTATTTGAATGAGGTGGGCGGGCGAGTGCATTCGATTCCTCATCAAGGGGACAAACCCATTGCGGCGAAGACGATTCTGGATTGGTGCGCCCGATACAAAAAAGGGGGCTTTGACGCCTTGAAGCCGAAGCGCCGTTCGGACCGCGGCCGCTCCAGACGTCTGTCCCCCGATGATGAGGATCATATTCTAGCATTGAGAAAGGAACATCCCACCATGCCCGTGACCCTATTCTACGAACAACTCACCAAGCAGGGGGACATTCCCACCACCCTTTCATACTTTACTATATACCGATTGTTGAAAAAACACAACCTGGTGGGAAAAGAAATCTTGCCGATGCCGGAGCGAAAGCGTTTTGCGTATGACCAGATCAATGAGCTATGGCAAGGGGACTTATCCCATGGACCCACAATTCGAGTCCATGGGAAAGCCCAGAAAACGTTTTTGATCGCGTATATTGATGACTGCTCGCGGTTGGTGCCGTATGCCCAATTTTTCCCTTCGGAGAAATTTGACGGGCTGCGGATCGTCACAAAGGAAGCGGTGCTTCGTTGCGGGAAGCCAAAACGCATTTACTCGGACAACGGGAAAATTTATCGGTCCGAGGTGCTGCAGTATGCGTGCGCCGAGATGGGGATTACACTCATCCACACTCAGCCGTATGACCCGCAAAGCAAGGGAAAAATCGAACGGTTCTTCCGCACCGTACAGACACGGTTTTATCCACTGTTGGAGCTGAATCCACCGAAATCGCTTGATGAGTTGAACGAGCGTTTTTGGAAGTGGCTTGAAGAAGAGTATCATCGAAAGCCTCACGCCTCGCTGGAAGGGAAAACACCGCATGAGGTGTTTCAGTCCCAAGTGGAACGAGTGGTGTGGATCGAAGACATCGATTGGCTGGATGCGATTTTTCTGAAACGGGAGCACCGCAAGGTGAAAGCCGATGGCACGATCACCTTGAATAAACAGCTATACGAAGTGCCGCCTCGGTTCATTGGGCAATCGATTGAGCTCCGCTATGACGAACGAGGCGTCTATGTGTACGAAGATGGCAAACGGGTGGCGGAAGCCATTCGGGTGCGTTTGGAGGACAATGCCTATGTGAAGCGTCACCGGTCGCCGTTTGCGGCGGTTTCGGCGAAGGAGGGCGAACAGGATGTATAAAACGTTTTATTCCCTCTCGCGGGAGCCGTTTGCGAAAGAAACAGATCCGTCCGAGGCGTATCAAGGGGCGGCGTTTCAAGAAGCGCTGCGGGCGCTGGAGTACGTGAAACGAACGCGGGGAATCGGGCTGTTGATTGGGGAGCCGGGGGCGGGCAAGACGTTCGCCCTTCGGGCGTGGAAGGAATCGTTGTCCCCTTCGTTGTATCATGTGGTCTACTTCCCGTTATCGACCGGAGGCGTGATGGATTTTTACCGTGGACTGGCCTTGGGATTAGGAGAGGAACCGAAGTACCGCAAGGTAGACCTCTTCCGCCAAATCCAGCAGGCGATCGAGCGATTGCATCATGAACGACGGATCACGCCGGTGTTCATTTTGGACGAGATGCATTTAGCAAAGGATGCATTTTTACAGGACATCGCCATCTTGTTCAACTTTGAGATGGATTCGACCAACCCATTTGTCTTGATGTTGGCCGGGCTGCCCCATTTACAGGGGAAGCTGCGGCTCAATCAGCACCGCCCTCTCGATCAGCGGATCATCATGCGATGCCGGATGGGGCCGCTGGAGAAGGAAGAGGTGGCGGGCTACATCGAGCATCGGATGAAACAGGCCGGGGCGAAGCATCCGATCTTCACCCCATCGGCGTTAGAGGCGATTGCCCTGCAATCACGTGGTTGGCCTCGTGTCATCAACACGTTGGCCACGACGTGCCTGTTATACGGGTATCAGCTGAAAAAGGACGCCATTGACGAAGAAGTGGTGCGCATGGCCGCAGAGGAAATGGGGTATTAGCACGAAAGGGGCCGAATCGGCCTCTTTTGTGCTTTCTCTTTTCCATCGGTCCATCAGGCGCGCTGGAAATCTTCATCTGAAAGAGCGTGCAAACGTTCCGAAAGAATGTGCAAAATCCGGAACAATCCGCAAAAATTTTGCACATTATTTCCGAATCCGCCTGAAATAATTTGAAAAAGGGATTCTGAAATAATGTGCTAATTTACACCATGTACATCCAGTTCGTGCCGATGACATAGTTGATGACCATGCCAACGAGTGCGGCGGTGACGAAACGGGCCTTGGACGCCGGCTGCGGGCCGCGGTTGATGACCCATCCGGTCGCATAAGCGGCAACGATAAACGAAAGAATGAAGCCAAATGTCGGTTGGAAAATCATCGACAGTCCGCCGTTGAATTTGGCAAACACCGGCACGCCGGCGAGGCCGACGAGCATGTACACAATCATCGCCACCGCACCGAGCCGCCGCCCGAGCACCGCTCCGGCCAAGACGCAGAAAAACGTCTGCAGCGTAATGGGAACACCGCCGACGACAAGAAACGGCGCCCACGACGTAATGTTCGCCCCGATCGCCATCAAGGCGACGAACATGGCGGCGAGCGTCATGTCAATCGGTCGAAGTGAAGTCCGTCCTTCCATATGTAAACCCCCTTTTTTTGTCCGTTAACAAAATCGTACCGAACAACCGCTAGGCTGTCAATCCTCTTTTTTTCGGCGGATGATAAAGCGGCTTGGGGGGATGATAAGAAAAACGACTCCTCGAGCGCTTCATGCGGACAACGCGGCGAGGAGCGTGAAAGGAGGTCTTGTCAATGGATCGGTTCGTGCCGGATGAGGAACTGAAGCGGGCGAGCAAAATGGGGGCGAACGAAGACATCATCCATACAAGCAAACACGACGACGGCTACGATTTGCGCACCCCGGCGGAAATCGGGGCTCGGCAGCCGACGGATGAAAACGGCAATGCGTAAAAGAAGGGGCGCGGATGGATGGGAAAGAAAAACGTCTTGGACCGCTCCGCGCCTCGAAAAAGCCGGGGGATCGAGCGAAAAAAGATGGCCGCCTCCCAATCGTGTTCCCTTAGAGTGGTCTTGTCGTTCTAATAAAATGCTGCCGGCTCGGATGCCGTGCTCGTTTTTCAATGGTTTTTTCGGCATGAAAAGAATAGAAGAAAATGAATTTATTGATTTTTATGAATAAATACCTATTTTTGATATGGTAATAAAGTTCCTTTTTTTTTTTTTTTTTATTTCCAGTAAGATTTTAATTGTAAATATATAGTTTGTTTACCATAACGTGTACTTGGTAAGGGACTGAGGTAGCGTCAAAAGTTCTATGAAAAACCCACACAGACCATCCCATCGAGCATCGTGAGGCATGTGGGGAGCCGGATTCGTCCTTGGCCAACACCCGCCACAAAGGTGCGAAAGGGTTGTCAAGGGCGACGGGGACAAAAAAAGTTAGGCCGCCTCTTGTTGGAGAAACGCTTGTGCCATGGCGATGAACTTCGTCCACCGGGCCGGCATATGCGGCAGCTCGGCGAGCTCCGGAATGACGACCGGGACCCGGCCTTCGAGCGCGCTATGCGGGCGCAGAAAGTTGAAATACGCCACAAACAGCGTCACAAAGGACACCGAGCCCTCTTCCGCGCCGAACCCATGGGTCGGGCGGCAGTTGCCTTTAAAGGTCCGGTTGAATCGCTCGATGATTGGCTTGAGTGGACGGAACTCTTCGGACACCGGGTCCTCATGGGCCAGCCCGATCACCTGGCGGATGTCAAACGAAATCCCGTGATGGGCGAAGAAGTGCTGCGCCAGCAGGTAAATGGGATTGCCGTCGACGACGAACGACAAGTCGTCCGGGATGGATGGCCGCTTCCGCAAGACATCATTGATGGCCTTGATGGCCGAGAGCGTGTCCCGATTGGGCGAGACGCGATACGACAGCACGATCTTTTTGACGGCATCGAATAGAAAGAACATGTAATGCCAGCGCCCTTTGACGCGAATATACGTCTCGTCTCCGCAGAACGATCCGGACAGCTCGTACGGGAATCGGTCGACAAAGGGCTTGATCCAAAGCGCGGCGCTGTTGGCGTAGTTGAGCACCGTCTGATGGGAGATCGACACGCCGTGGATATCCTTCATGGCGGCTGCCGTCATGCGGGAAGACATTCCAAAGTTGACATGGTACGTCAACACCAGCCCCAGAATGTGCGGCGACACAGCCAGCCGGGACAAATCGACCTTCGGCTTGATGGGTGACGAGGAAGCCAACGGTAGAAAGTCAAACAAGAACTCTCGAAACCAATACCGCACCTTGAAGGCTTGAGGATCCTGTTTGAAACGTTGGCGCTCCTTCTTCGTCATCCGTCGAAGGTTGGCCCGGTAAAACGGGCAAGCGTTGTTCTTGCACTTATAGATGTTGTATTCTTTGCGTTCCTTGATTTTTTCCAGCGTCTTTTTGCAGTGCGGGCAGCGAAAGACCGCTTGCTTGGTGAACCGATTTCGGTGGTTGAACCGGCACTGGCACACTTTGCATTGGTATTGCCCTTTTCCGCCGTTATTGGCGTACAGGTAAGAAGAGGGAGCCTGGCAGCGAGGGCAGGTCAACGAATCCGGAACACGGTGTTTCGCCTTCGCGCGGCGCTGGATGGGCCGCAAAGGACGTCTGTGCTGGGCTTCGTAGTCCGCCAACAGCTTCCGGTAATCAAGGGTTTCCGGCACATCGATGATCGGAAGGTCATCGACTTGAAGTTTCCGGTACGGTTTTTGGATGGGTTCGTCCAAGTCCTCGAGATTCAACGATTTTCCCAATATCACACCCATCTAATACACGATAATTTGATATTGGGTCTTGATTATTTCAAGCAAATAGGCTAATCATTGAGGTAACAAAGCTTGTCACTCCTTTGTTTTGGCTGTTGGGTGTCGTTACCTCAATGATGGCGGAAAACAACGGGGGTGGTAAGCTTTTTTTGTTCAACCGTTGAAACCCAAGGAAAAACCGTGAGTGTGGAGGATAAACTTTTGACAATACCTGTATCCGATGGGGAGGGCTGAAAGCGTGATGAGCCAGTTGGCGTATCGGGTGAAATACCGCCGCAGTTGGACCGACAAGGGACTCAGGGCGTTTTTCAAGGCAATGATTGCCCGGATGGATGGGATTCGTCTTTTCGGACGTCGTTTCGGAGAAGGATCGTCGCATCCGGCGGAGGAAACGACATCCACTAAACAGACGGTCGTGAACAAGGCGAAACAACGCGTCCGCCGTCTTTGGCCTGAGATCACGCGGAATAACGTGCCATATTTAAAGCAATCGTCCGGGACACCGATCTATCATGCCCTGTCTGAACTCAAGGCATGGTAAAAAAAAGGTATACATATCGATCTGCCATGGCAAGGGATGAGAATTCAAAAGCGCTTACGGACTAAATTCAAAAAATGGTTTGCCAACCTATGATTTACACCTGTTTTCAGCGAATCAAAAAAGTTTCCACAAAGTCTTGACTGACTCTTAGTAATGATCCTGCTTGACATTTTTGAAAATATAATTACTAAAATTCAAAAACATCAAAAATCATAGAGCAGATGTATTTTCATGAGTGGAAAAATCATAGTTCGACAAATGGGATAGCTGTAATAATGGTTTGACCTGTTTAATATGTTTGGACCACTGATCAAGGGATGTTCACTTACAGAAAGCTGATCTGAAATCAGAACAAACAATGATCCCTACAACAGATGAGAAAAATGCTACGACATTTATCTCCCACTGATACACATGTAACGTAAAGAGATGCTTATGATTGTCGATGAACTCATTCAGCAAAAGTGAGGATCAACTTATATCCTTTGTGGAACAAGCGAAATCTTGCATGGGTTAAATCTGTGCATGGAATCGGAAAGAATGTTCAAGCCTTTATTCGAAGAATCAACCAGAACCCAGAACGAACGATCGATCATTTGTGAATTCAATTTTGTCTTCATGGGCAGTCATGGCGCCGGGAAATCACGAAAGTTTCGGGAAATGGAAATATAGACGGGTGAGGCAAGGAAACAAGAAGTTGAGGTTACACCTGGTGTGGGGTGCTCGTGCCATGGCCCGAACGAAAAACACCCATTTATCCGTGAAGTATCATCGGATCGCTAAACGAAGAGGAGTAAATCGGGCGAGTATCGCTGTGGGAAGAACGATGTTACAAATCCTCTACGTCATTTTAACCAGAAAGGAACAGTATAGAGGTATAGAGAGTTTGGAAACCTACTACTGGGATTGGTAGCGAGAAACGAACCTAGTGTGTCAAACGATGAAGCAATTTAGGGGGATAGGGTATCAAGTGAAACTGGAAAAAACGAGTGCGCATTATCGGTAAACCATATATACTGAAATTCTTTCTTTTAAAACCTACTTCTAATGGTTAGGTAGAGATCGTTCTTGTCTTTTTCGAGTTTTCAGGGTAGGAGGAGAGCAATTATTGGATATTAAAAATGATTTGAATCATTTTTTTGAGTATACTTCTTACCAAAATGCTTATGGACTTTTATACAGCCAAAAAACAGGAAAACAGGTTGCATTTTTAAAGTCCATGCTTGATACTCTTCCAAAAGAGAGTAAAATACTTGATTTATGTTGTGGTAACGGAAGACATCTTTTTTCTATTAGAAGACTAGGCTTTGATGTTATTGGCATAGATTCACATTACGAAACAGTAGCCAAAGTCAAGGAAACCGATCCCGCTGCTAATATTATGTTCTGCGATGCACGTTTTATGAATTTTATTGAAGTCTTTGATTTAGTCTACTGTTTAGAAACATCTATTGGTTACTTTAACGATGAAGAAACCATTAAAATTTTCGGTAAAGTTTATAATTCTCTAAAATATCAAGGGATATTTATTGTGCATGTTTTTAACAGGGAGTTGTTATTGAAATATTTTGAGGACAGTTCATATTTTTATGATATTTTCCACCAGCCAATTTTTGAAAGCAGGGAAATCGATTTATTAAATGGACTATTAAAAATTAGACAAAAAAGAAATAATAGCAATATAAAAGAATACCACCTTGATTTACGAATTTATACTGCTGTTGAATTAAAAAATATGTTAAGTACTGTTGGTTTTAAAATAAGCAATGTTTATGGTGATTTTGATAAATCACCGTTTTCAATTAATAGCCCTGAGTTAATTATTATTCTAAAAAAGGAAGGATAGAAATGTATAAAAAATATCGCAAATCACGTTACACAATTAAACATGAGACTCAAGAAGGTACTTTAATCTTATTTAACACTTTTTCTGGAGCTATAGCAACAATTGAAGATGTAAAAACAAAAGAAAAGGTTAAAACTATTTTACGGGAGGGGTTATTATGTGAACCTGCAAATGAATTAGAAACAGAGTTAATTAATCAACATTTTTTGGTACATCATTCAACCGATGAAAATCGATTAGTAGATTTAATGAGAGATATGGAAAAAAATCGAAAGGATCACTATGAATTAATTTTATATTCTACAGAAGAATGTAATTTTAGGTGTGTTTATTGCTTCGAGAAATTTTTAAGGGGGGAAATGCCGAAAGAAATTCAACAGGCTATTATTAAGCATATTTTACGAAAAGCACCTCATATTAATAGTCTAAATATTGCTTGGTTCGGCGGGGAGCCATTAGAAGGTGTAAATGTAATTAGGAATATTAATAAAGAAGTTAAAGAAATATCTAAAAAATTCGGATTTACATTCAACTCTGGAATTACAACAAATGGATACGAACTCGATGAAAATCTATTTCGTGAATTGGTAGATTTGAATATTATCCAATATCAAATCACTTTAGACGGGCCGAAAGATACGATGATGTATAAAAGTTTGTGTAAAGCATTTTGCTAGAACAAAAGAAAAAAGGTAGGGTATTCTCTGATTGGACCAAAAATCTTAGAGAAAGGAGTACCCTACCTATGTCTAAAAGAAGTATACCGAATGCCGACTGGGCAAATCAACTGGAAAGTGTCATTCGTCAGTTTGTGAAGGAAAAATTAGAGCTGATTATGCGGGAAGAAATCAAACATTTCCTCGAAATCGAACAGGCTGGAACGCCGAATATGAGAAACGGCTACTATCAGCGAAATCTAGATACGCAATATGGCCGGATTGAGGGTCTTTTGGTTCCAAGAGACCGAAACGGGGAATTTCAAACACAGTTGTTTGCCCCTTATCAACGCCACACCGGCTGGCTGGAGGAAGCCATCATTAGGATGTATCAAAGTGGCATGAGTACACGGGAAATTGGCAAGTTTATCGAACGAATTCTAGGAAATGCTTATTCTCCAGCGACGATCAGCCGTATTACCGATGTCGTGAAAGAAGACATCGAGAAATGGCACCATCGTCCACTATCCAAACGTTATTCTGTCTTATATTTGGACGGCTTGTACGTGAAACTTCGCCGCGATACGGTAGAGAAAGAAGTCATTTATGTGGTGTTAGGAGTGAATGAAGAAGGGTATCGAGAAATTCTGGATTTCTTCGTGGGAGGACAAGAAAGCGCCTATGTATGGCAGGAGATTCTTCAACAACTATACAACAGGGGCGTAAAGGAAGTGCTTCTGGGCGTCTTCGATGGACTACCGGGGTTGGAGGAAGCCTTTAAGGCGGTTTATCCGAAAGCCGATGTGCAGCGTTGTGTCGTTCACAAAGTCCGCAACACGCTCCATCGTGTTCGGAAAAAAGACCAATTCGAAGTGGCCGAGGATCTCAAGCTGATTTATCGCGCGCCGAATAAGGAGATGGCGTTACAAATGTTTCAACAGTTTGAGTCGAAATGGTCCAGCAAATATCCAAGAGAAGTTCAATCTTGGGCCAATGAGTTGGATGTCCTCCTTACATTTATGGATTATCCAAGCAGTATTCGAAGTGTGATTTATACGACCAATGCCATCGAACGAACGATCAAGGAAATTCGGAAACGTCTAAAGCCGATGAACAGTTTGAGCAGTTTAGAAGCCGCTGAAAAAATCGTGTATTTGACGATTCAAGATTTTAACGAGAAATGGGCAGGAAGAAAGTTACGAGGATTTGCCGAAGCGCATGAAGCTCTTCAACGAATGTTTGAAGAACGTTATTGTTAACCAAATATTGTAAATAAACAAAATAAGGGGATTCTCCCTTTCCACACAAGAGACTGAATATTCAGTCTCTTGTGTGGAGAAAATCAGTCCCCTATCAATTCAAATCCATTTCAGAGAAACCCTACCCCATTTACATTACACAAAATTCTTGACGGTACCAAAGATACCCATGATACACATAGAATACTTAAAGATGGTGGTCCTACTTTTGATCGTATTATAAACAATTTAAAAAGTATTCAAAAGACTGATTTAGAGTTTAAAGTTTTAATCCGCTCAAATTTCGATAAAACCAATAAGGATAGAATGCAAGAATTAATAGAACTGCTTTCAGAGTTTTTGAATGGAGATGAACGTTTCCAATTATATTTTAAACCTGTGCAGAATTATGGTGGAACATCTGCTAAAGATCTACCACTATATGATCCAAAAGAAAGTTTTAAAGTTATGAGTGAGGTTCAAAAACGAGCACATTGTTATTTTCCGACCTCCACTGAATTGCTAAGTTCCCTTGACCCAATGGGAAGTGTTTGTTACGCTGGTCTTCCGAATAGTTTTGCGATTGGGGCAGATGGAACTATTTATAAATGTACTTTAGAATTAGATGAGCCTCTGAATCAATTAGGGAAAATTAGAGGAGACGGAACTTTTGATATTGATGAAGATAAACTTACCTTATGGATAACGGCAGATGCGAAAGATGATAGGCAATGTAACTCTTGCATTTTAAAGCCAACTTGTCAGGGAATGCATTGTCCACTAATTAGAATTAAAGAACAAAGGAGTCCTTGTCCACCTTTAAAGAAGGGAATTCGAACAGCCCTTGAATTAGTTACTGTTTACGCTGGAATAGACATAAAAAACGATTAGTTGTACTGATATACCTTATTTACCAAGCTTCATACCATGTAATCTTCAAATGCATGATTAATTTAGCTTTTCCGTGAAAATGCAGCGCCTTGAGCAGTCATTTTCATGCCGGGTGGAGGGCAAAGCGCGCTGCCCATGGATCTTTTCCGTGAAAATGCACGTGCTTGGATTGGTCATTTTCATGCCCGGGTGGAGGGCAAAACGTTGCCCATGGATCTTTTCCGTGAAAATACGCACACCTTGATTAGTCATCTTTATGCCTGAAAGGAGGTGAGATAAATGAAATTGATCAAGAGGAAAAAAGTGGCTGATTTGACAGAAAAGAATATAATTATAAACCTGAGATGTAGTTGCTCGTAGTCAAACAATTTGATCTTTGTAGTCAGAATAATGATAATGCTTATTTTGTTCTCAAAAAGTCTGGAAAAGTCTTTTTGAGAACTCACATTTCGCACCCTCTCGGCAAAAATCGAGAGGATTTTTTTGTTCCGCCTCACATTTCGCACCCTCCCGACGAAAATCGGGAGGATTTTTTCATTCCGATGTCGAATGAATCCTTGACACACAAGGAACGTAAAGGAGTTTTTCTCTCATGAATGTGAAAGTCAAAGGGGTCTATCGTAATGATTATTTGAATATAATAAGTGTTCTAGTCAAAAAACTGGACCTCCCCCACTTGATTGACCATCCTGTGCCCGTCGATCCACAGTGCCAAACGCGAGTCAGCGATGCCGTTCAGGCCATCCTTTACAATCTATTTGACGGCCGGCAAGCCCTTGTTCACTTAGAACGATGGGCTCAGGAGATCGATCTAGAGAAACTCATTCGTCCCGGTCTCCATCCTTCCTGGTTGAACGACGATGCCTTGGCCCGTCATCTCGACCGCTTGTATGAGGCCGATATTCACAAGGTCATCAGCACTTGCTTGATTCACATTTATCACAAAGAAGGCCTTTCCCTCCGAGCCTTTCACGCCGATACGACAGACAAGACGGTTTACAGAGCCTATGAATCGGCCTCGTTAGAGGCTCTGCAGATCACACATGGCTACAACCGCCATCAGCATTGGCAAAAACAGATCGGCTTCGGACTGGTCGGCAACGAGGATGGCATCCCGTTTTACGGCGATGTGCACGACGGCAACCTGTCTGATAAAACATGGAATCCCGAGGTGCTGTCCCGTGTCCATGAACAGCTGAAGCAAGCCCACCTCGACGACGAATGGATTTACGTGGCCGATTCCGCCGCGATGACAAAAGACACCTTGGCGCAGACGAAAGCCGCCAACGCCTTTTTGATCACCAGAGGCCCTTCATCGCTCCGGATCGTGAAACAGGCGCTCGCGGAGGCCGATTCGCCTCACATCACGTGGAGTAAACCCTTTACCCTAGCGGAGAGAAACGGCGCCACGCATCGGGTATGGGAAACGGCCTCGACCTATGAAGGCCACTCGGTTCGGCTGATCGTCGTCGAATCGAGCGCGCTCGACCAGCGCAAAGGAAAAACGCTCGAAAAAGAGCGGGCGAAAGAAGCGGAGCTTCTTCGCGAGGAACAAGAGCGTTGGGAGCGCCATCCCTTCTCCTGCCGGGAAGACGCCGAACAAGCCTTGACATCCCTCAAGGCGTCCCTTCGCCCCCGGTTTCATCGGGTCAACGCCGCGGTCAAAGAGATCGTGCGTCCGAAAAAACGGCGCGGACGGCCAAAAAAGGGGCGGAGCCCGAGACGGAGACGCTGTACACCCTTCACCTAAACGTCGAATTCAACCAACCGACATGGGAACAGGCAAGACGGAAAGCGTCCCGGTTTGTTCTCGTCACGACCGTTCCGAAGGAATGGAAGGGCCAACCCATGGATGCCCAAGAAATCTTGAAGCTGTATAAAGGGCAAATCTCGGTGGAAATGAACTTCGCGTTTTTGAAAGATCCGTTTTTCACAGATGAGATTTACGTCAAAAAACCGGAACGGGTCGCCGCATTGGGCTATTTGTTTCTGTTGGCCCTAGCGATTTACCGCGTTTTTCAGCGCCGGGTGCGCCAGTTCATCACACCCGAACACCCGTTAAAGGGCGCGGGAGGCCGCAAGTTGACACGGCCAACGGGACAGGCGATTTTTCAGCTGTTTCAATATGTGAACGTCATCCTGCTGGAGCTGCCAGACGGGCGCATCCAACGCGCACTCGATCGCCCCCTCAACCCGGACCAGCGAAGGATTCTGCAGGGATTGGGCATGGATGAGAGCATCTACGTGTAACGTGATACGGAACGACTAGCGATGGTAAAAAAAGGATTGCCATCGCTCGTCGTGTTGGTCAAAAAGTTATTCTGAAAAACTAAATAAAAAATCCTTTGTTTGGACTCTGTTAAGGTGCGAAATGTGAGTTAGATGAACTAGGATTTATTCCGTTTCATAAAGATGGGGCAGAATTGTTGTTCAGTTTAATTGCCGAGTGTTACGAACAGACGAGCATTATTGTCACATCGAACTTGGAATTTGGACAATGGAACACCATATTTGGGGATAAGCGTTTAACGGCCGCCATCATTGACCGATTGGTGCACCATGCCCATATTCTCACCTTTACGGGGGAAAGTTATCGATTGCGGCACGCTCTATCTAAAAAGAACCGATAAAATACGGGAACTGGCAAGGTTGTGCACAAATTCACCGCCATATTGTGTATTTTTTACTTGCCAAACACAGTCATTCCATGAGTCGGTTATTCCTCGTCCTCAATTTTGTAACTTAACAACACAAACACATACTTTCCTCGTTTGAAACGATCTTCTTCTTTTAAGGCTTCTTTCACTTTAGAGGGTAATTCCCGATTGTTCCCTCCCAACTGATGAAAGAGATGATGATGGGTGTGCAGCCATTCCTCTCCGGTCATATGATGGTAAGAGATGCTTAGTTCCACATGATGTTGATATTGGTTTAATTGCTTGTTTTCCTCCAATTCTTTTTCCAATAACGAGAGCCCTGTATAAACAGTATTTTTTAATTCTTTCATGAGCTCTGATTTGCTTTCTGACATCATTTTTTCATTCAGCATCACATTTGTATCGATGTCGTTATTTCTACGATAGGATTTTTCAATTAAATTTCCGACCTGCTTTTCGCCTGCAACCTCTAATAAGCCGTATTCCTCTAACTTTTTGACATGATAGTATAGCCTCGATGGTTTTTCATTTAATTTTTTCGCTAGTTCCTTCACCGTTAAGGCTTCGTTTTTCGTTAAGTCCAAAATTTTGTTTCGTTTTGGGTTAATCAAGATTTTGGCCAATTCCAAATCACTTAATTCTTTCATCCTTCTATGCTACTCCTTTCTGTGTTGAATGCAACTTGGCTCAATTGTCGATATCCTTGGAAGAGTGGATAAGTACAAGTTGTCAGTACGAGCAAGATGCCGCTCGTTGCGGTTGCGTAAACACTTCCGATCACATCGGCATACCAACCGCCTATCATGATTCCTAGCATTATGGGAAAATTGGAGAACGTCGTCATTAAAGCAGAACCGCTACCTCTTAATTCTTGCGGCACAATAGAGATAAACAAACTATTAATCGGCACATTCACCAACGCATTCAATACTCCTACCATAGTACACCAAGTATAGAGAGGAAAATCCCCCCAATTATGGACGAACACGTTCAAAGGCACAATACCCGCCATCCATACGCCAATAAGCATCATTCCTATCCATAATAATCGATTAGCTGGGATGGTTTGAAGCAACTTTGGTCCAAGTAAAGAACCTAAAATCGCTCCCACCCCTATGCTTGCCTCCAGAAAACCGAAGTGAGAAGGAGAGACATGAAAATGATGCAATAAAGCGCTGACAAGATTTGTATTCAAAATACCGATCACGAAGGATAATGGAATCATCATGAATAAGAAAAAACGCAAGATAGGTAACAGAAAAATGTCTCGGTATCCAGTCAAAGCATCCAGCCAATAACCGCTCTTTTTCTGCTTATGATGAAGGTATTCTTTAAACTTGATGCTCCAAATCAAAATGGCCGAAAGGAGAAATGTAGCGGCGTTAACCATAAAATTGATATCGTATCGTTCACTTAAAAGAAAAAGTCCCCCAATGGCCGGTGCAATTATTTGCATAGCCGATGCTGTTCCATTTGATAGCGCAATCGCCTCTGGAATTCGTTCCTTTGGGATAATGGACGGAACGATGGAAGATTGGGCAGGTACAAATAGCGCTGTCCCGATCCCATGCAATCCCAACAAAACGAGCAAGATGATGGGGGAGTGTGCAAAGGCAGCCATGCAAAGAACGATGATCATTCGATACAGGTCAGAGAACACCATCAGCCGCCGCTTAGAAAATCGATCAACAAGAGGACCGAATACTAAGCTCAAGACAGCAGTTGGGAACAATTGGACGAATATAACCATTCCGATGAGCAAAGAATGGCTGGATGACTTTCCGATGAGGTAAATGAGCGCTACCCTTGTTATGCCGTCGCCCAAATAGGATATGACTTGAGACAGCCACATGCGTAAATATAGACGATGATCAGATAATATAGAGAACATGGATCCACCACCTTTTTGTTCATCAAAATAAATTTTAATGGTAAAAAAATATTTTGTCAATAACCTTCAGTCTACTGGAGTGATTGAAGACTTTAGTCGGTTCATGAAAAAGCGGTTTTATACTTTTAAACCATTCATTGTTTTCATGAAACATTCAGTGTTCGAATCAATACAGGCAGGGGAGACCCAATGATTCTACTCATCAACTGTAGATGAGCATTTTTCATTACAATAATTTCCATGGTTAGAGAGACAAACAGGGTACCCCTTACGCGATACGGAGCTGTTTTTTGATCACATCAATGGGAATATCTTGCTTTGCGGCGTCATAAATGAACTCTATGACGCTATGGCCTTTCCGCGATCGAAGAAGCTCCAATCCGGTGGAGAGGTCTTGCTGGGATTTCGCTATGCTGTACACGCAGGCCAAGAGCACCACCGCCCAATACCGTTTCACCGCCCGAATGTGGCGGACGCGGTATTCATCCAGCTTCAGTTGATCTTTCGCCTGTCGGAAAAAGCATTCGATTGTCCAACGCTGGGCATAGTAACGCAAGATGTCTTCATCGCCTAGCTCCCGGTCGGTGCTCAAGACGCAATGGAGATGTTCCGGTGTCATCGGCTGATCCGCCTTCCAAGCCAGCAGCACCACCGCGTCATCGAGGCCATGGATCGCCCCCTCATAGCGATACACGCGGTAACGCTCCTTCCCCACCGTGACGAGGCGGGTGTCTTGGGGCTCGATATAGCGAGCCAACTGCTTGGCTTGGACGGCGACGCCATTCGGATAAAGAATCCGGTTCGTCTTGAGCATCGCGATGATGTAAATTATCATTTTATTTCAGCACAAAACACCCATTTTTTTGCACATTCTTTCAGAAAGCCCTCTCCCCTTTTCTGAAGGAATGTGCTAAATTTTTTGTGAATTGTTTCGGACAAAGATTTCCATTCGTTTCAAGGAGAGGGGGGAGGAAGTGTGATCCAGTTTCACGACTTTGGCATTGACATTCAAACGTATACGGATCGTGGGAAAGGGAACGATTTTCCCGACGTGAACCAATGCCCGCACTGTCCATCCCGCCGCCCCTTGCACCGTCACGGATACTACCAACGCTATGCGTTGACGGCAGAGGGGGAGTATCTGTTTTTTGCAAGCAAAAAATGCAGAGAAGTGCAAGAAAAAATACATAGGCTTGCCAGCTCAAGACTTAAGGTTCCAGACCGGGGGAAGAGGACGGCTGGATCGCGGAGAGAGCGTTCCGCAGTCGATAGCTCTCTCCCGTAAAGGCCAGGATGTGGGCATGGTGAACCAAGCGATCCACCAGCGCAGCTGTCAAGCGGTTGTCCCCAAACACCCGATTCCACTGTCCAAATTCCAGATTCGACGTCACGATGACGCTTTTTCGCTCATAACAGTCGGCGATAATATGAAACAACAGCTCCGATCCTTGCTTTTGAAACGGCACATAGCCGAGTTCATCCAATATCAACAGTTCGCACGCATCGATGCTTCGTTTCAGCCGCCCGAGCGTGCCATTTTTCAATGCCTCTTCCAGCTGGGCGACGAGATCCGCGACGCGGAAAAACCGAACCTCATGGCCTTGTTGGCACGCCTGGATGCCGAGCGCTGTGGCGAGATGGGTTTTTCCTGTCCCGGGCGAGCCTAAAAGCAGAACGTTTTGCTTTCGCTCCAAAAAGCGAAGGTCACACAATTCCTTCTTCGATGTCGTGGTCGGCCAGTGGATGTGATCCGACCATTCGTAATCCTTCAGCCATTTCAACTCCCGAAACTTGGCTTTCTTGATCAGCCGGGCCTGTTTCGCCTGCTGGCGGCACGACAGCTCCAGCGCCAATACATCCCGCAAAAACTGTTCTTTCGTTTCGAACATCACCTCCTCGAATCGATCCGCGATATAGGCCAAATGCAGTGCTTTACAAATCTCTTTCACCTCTGCTCTCATCCCTGGACACCCCCTTCCCGAACAGGATGAAGACGTTGATCATACACCGTTAAGTCCGTTTCATAGTCGATCAGGACGGAAGGGGTGTACGATTCTTTCCACTTGGCCGGGTAATGGGATTGCTCGGCTTCCATCAACACCCCGATTTCATGAGGAGCCAAGTCCCATCGCTGGTTCTCATCGAGCCACTGGGCGATTTCATAAAGCGTGCAACGATCCAACAGCGCTCGCAGCCCTTTCAAACGGGCCGCCACCTGGGGCGGGGTGCCAGCCAGATACGTTCGGATCGCTTCCGGCAAGTACGCCCGGTATCGGGAATGCCCGACAACCCGGGGTTTGGTCTCCCACTCAGCGAAAATCTCTTTCCAAGGGATCTCGCGTTTCACGTTCGTATACGGCCTTGGCGCTTCAAGATGGACGTCTCCATCGGAAGAGAACACAACGAAACGATTCCATTCTTTCTTCACCAACACCCGGTTGGGGACGGACAGGCCATGGACGACGAACGCCTTCCCATCCACCATCACTTCTCCGTACTTATTCACGTAAGCGTGATCGAGGGAGAAGATCGGAAGATCTTGTTCCGGCAACGCCAACAGCTCCGGTTGCTCTTCTTGCCATAGTTCCTCGATCCACCGCCCCTTTTCATAATGAGGACGGTTTCGGTCCTCGACCATCTTGCGATGCAGCCACTCCACCAGCTCCGGATCCGACTCCATCAATGGAGCGGGGATGAAACAAAGGTTGCGAGTGTAATAGACTTTTCGCTCCGCATTTCCTTTCTCATGTCCACTGTATGGATTGCACACTTGTACATCAAACCGATAGTAGAGTTGAAATTTCTCAAAAGCCTCGGTGAATCGGCGTTCTCCCCCTTTTCGAATCGACACAATGGCCGCGGACAAATTGTCAATGCGCAATGCCTTTGGCACTCCCCCAGCCTGACGAAACAGCTGCGTCAACCCATGGAGGAAGCATTCACTGTTTTCCACCGGCAGCGGATAAGCAAACGCAGCGTTGCTATAGGGAAAGCTCATGATCAAAACCGATCGCTCTTCTTCCTTCCCCTCCTTCGTCACAACCGTCATCTTCCCGAAATCCACCTGCGCCTCGCCTGGCGGGTGCTCCAGTCGTTCATAGCGCTGTTCTTTCGTAACTATTCACCCCAGTGCTAGTGTATAAAAAAGCCCAGCACAAATAGGGCATTTCGGTCATAGAAAATGCCCTAGGTAGCGGAAAGAACTCGATCGATCGTTTCGCCTGCCAACAGAAGACATAACGAATCCCACACGTTTTTTTCGTGTTTCGTCAGTGTGGAAACGATGCTTCTTGCGATGCAAAACGACTGCGCGAATGTTTCTTCGCGAAACGTACCCGAAATGTTCTCTTTGACTTTGACCATGCGAAGATCGCGTTCGGCTTGGTTGTTATCAAAGGGAACATGTACTTCACGTAAGAAACGCAGCGCTTCTTCCTTTCGTTTTTGAAGGCGTCGAACAAAAGCGAGTGCTTTTTTCGGAAGAGGCGTCATCGTTTCTAATCGGTGTTGTGCTCTTTCTAGGATGCGATCATACACTCGTTCCCACCGTCTCGCTTCTTCTTCGGAAAGTGCACCGTGATGGGCTTCGACGGCTTGCTTGGCGGCTAACAGAAACGTGGTCATGCGCATCGCCCACGTATGCCCCTGTTCGATGAATCCTTTTAACTCACGCAAATGGTGGGCATGACAAAGGGCATGGGTGGCATGTGTGTATTTCGGATACGTACCGAACGCATCGTGCATCATCGTCCCTTCATATCGGGGAAGAATCCCGATATCATCGGTCGCTTTTTTTCCACGAGAAGCGTGAGGAGCCAAGTATGTATATCTCGATGTACACGCGACATGCACCCATGCGAGTTTCCCATTGATGCGCAAACTCGTTTCATCGACATGCAGGATGTTGGATTCAAGTAAGGCGTCTTCGATGATGTCCATATTTGATTCCAACGATTCGCGTCCTCGTTTCACCATATTGGCAAGAGTTCCCGTACTAATCGAGTGTTGATATAACGCTTCGATTGTATCACTTAAACGCTTGTACGGGATCAATTGGATATGATGTAAATAAACAACGAGCGCCGTGAGCCGTGGACCGTATTGCACATGATTCGTGACATGGGATGGGAATTCGGCTTGTTGCACGCATCGACAATGTGGACACGATTTCACTTCACGTTCATGTTGTGTCACCTCGATCGCCACAGGAGGGACATCAAACACTTGACGGATATCGACTTTGAACGGTTTGACTTCACGCAAAGAAGCTCCACATCCTTGACACGTATGCACACGGTGGACGACACGATGATGTGGACGTTCCACTTGACGGAGCGTCGTTCCTTGATGTCCTTCTTGTCCGCCTGGCTTGTTGCCAGATGGTTGACGAGAAGAACGTGTGTTGGCAAAACGGTCAGAAGATGGGGGCAAATGGCTATTAGAGCTGTTTTTTTTCGTGCGTGCTTCCAGCTCTTGAACGCGATACTTGAGTTGTTCATTTTCTTTGCGTAGCTGTTTGTTTTCTTTCAACAGTTGCTCAATGACTTGTTGTTGGTGAGTAATGAGCTGCTTTTGTTGTTGGACTTTGCTGATTAAGCTTTCAACTGTAAATACAGCTTGTTGTACCGTCAACATGCGATTCACCTCCTTGTCTATCAATATTCACATCATGGACAGGAAAAGCAAAAAATATTCAGCTCACTTTATGATGTGGCTGAATAGTTACGTTCTTTCTCGAGCTTGAGCTGCGGTCTTCGTTTTTGCACGTACGCGCAAACGGTGCGATACGAGCCTTGAAATCCATGGTCACGACAAAGCGCTTCAAACATCGTCTTGTTCGTTCGCCGTTGTTTTCTCGGCAGCTTGGCATCCTCCTCCAACCAGTCATCAATGATTTGCCCGTACCCTTCTTCCTCAATCATCCCCTTTTTGCGTTTGATGGTTGGTTGGACAGAAATGTCTCCATCTGCGTATTTCTTGACCGTTCTCCAGTTATATCCCGTTTCACGGGAAATTTCCGCAATCGATAACCCTTTCTTTTCACGCAGTTTTCTGATACGATTAATTTCGGGCATTGCCAGCATCCTTTCGCTCCTCCACTGTTTGGTTATGTGTTCACAACTTCCACAGTAGAGGAAATGTTAGAGGCTGGCAAGCCTTTTTTCTTTGCCTTCAGCTCTGCACTTTTCGTTGCAGAACTCTGTATTTTTATTTTGCACTAAACAAGTATCGCCTTTGGATCGCGCGGTACGCTTCTGAGAATGCCGCAAAACCGTGAGTGTGCTGCCTTCTTTCCTCCTCCCGTATGTTCAATTCAATATACCCAATCCGTCATCTGGCAAGCGGTCAAAGCATGGCTCGAAACGCCAAGACGAGGAGCGAAGACCAAACAGGTTGGTTTTCCCACCAAGGAGGTCATCTTATTTTATGTCCGACGATTTTTACGGAATCTCTCCCGCTTGCATCACGCGGCGGTGAGAAGGTGGGGGATCATCGGCCCTGTGGGGAACGCAAGAACAGAACGGGCGGTTTGGTGGATGCAGACCTTGGAGGGACGGGGGGTGGGCTCGATCATCCAAGACCTGTGGACAAACGAGAGGTGGCATCCGTTTGCGGATCAAATTGCTTCCTGATTTTCTACTTAACACCAAAAACGGAGATGGTTGATGTTCCCACAAACCCTTCCTCTCGACGAATCTCGAGCCGTTTCGTAAGATAGGAGGCAGAGGGACCGGAACGGTCCAACATCACAGGGAGACAGGGAGGAGATCCGGATGGATGAATCGATGAGACACGACATCGCGCTGTTTCGGTACGGGCTGATCGCTCCGTTGGTGAATGGCCAGGTGGAGCCCAAAGCGTATTTGAATGAGGTGGGCGGGCGAGTGCATTCGATTCCTCATCAAGGGGACAAGCCCATTGCGGCGAAGACGATTCTGGATTGGTGCGCCCGATACAAAAAAGGGGGCTTCGACGCCTTGAAGCCGAAGCGCCGTTCGGACCGCGGCCGCTCCAGACGTCTGTCCCCCGATGATGAGGATCATATTCTAGCATTGAGGAAGGAACATCCCACCATGCCCGTGACCCTATTCTACGAACAACTCACCAAGCAGGGGGACATTCCCACCACCCTCTCATACTTTACTATATACCGATTGTTGAAAAAACACAACCTGGTGGGAAAAGAAATCTTGCCGATGCCGGAGCGAAAGCGTTTTGCGTATGAAGAGATCAATGAGCTATGGCAAGGGGACTTATCCCATGGACCCACGATTCGCGTCCATGGGAAAGCCCAGAAAACGTTTTTGATCGCCTATATCGATGACTGCTCGCGGTTGGTGCCGTATGCCCAATTTTTCCCTTCGGAGAAGTTTGACGGGTTGCGGATCGTCACAAAGGAAGCGGTGCTTCGTTGCGGGAAGCCGAAACGCATTTACTCGGACAACGGGAAAATTGATCGATCCGAGGTGCTGCAGTATGCGTGCGCCGAGATGGGGATTACACTCATCCACACTCAGCCGTATGACCCGCAAAGCAAGGGAAAAATCGAACGGTTCTTCCGCACCGTACAGACACGGTTTTATCCACTGTTGGAGCTGAATCCGCCGAAATCGCTTGACGAGTTGAACGAGCGTTTTTGGAAGTGGCTTGAAGAAGAGTATCATCGAAAACCGCACGCCTCACTGGACGGAAAAACGCCGCATGAGGTGTTTCAGTCCCAAGTGGAACGAGTGGTGTGGATCGAAGACATCGATTGGCTGGACGCGATTTTTCTGAAACGGGAGCACCGCAAGGTGAAAGCCGATGGCACGATCACCCTGAATAAACAGCTATACGAAGTGCCGCCTCGGTTCATTGGGCAATCGATTGAGCTCCGCTATGACGAACGAGGCGTCTATGTGTACGAAGATGGCAAACGGGTGGCGGAAGCCATTCGGGTGCGTTTGGAGGATAACGCCTATGTGAAGCGCCACCGGTCGCCGTTTGCGGCGGTTTCGGCGAAGGAGGGCGAACAGGATGTATAAAACGTTTTATTCCCTCTCGCGGGAGCCGTTTGCGAAAGAAACCGACCCGTCCGAGGCGTATCAAGGGGCGGCGTTTCAAGAAGCGCTGCGGGCGCTGGAGTACGTGAAGCGAACGCGGGGAATCGGGCTGTTGATCGGAGAGCCGGGGGCGGGCAAGACGTTCGCCCTTCGGGCGCTGAAAGAGTCATTGAATCCATCATTGTATCATGTCGTCTACTTTCCGTTATCGACCGGAGGCGTGATGGATTTTTACCGTGGACTGGCCTTGGGATTAGGAGAGGAACCGAAGTACCGCAAGGTAGATCTCTTCCGCCAAATCCAGCAGGCGATCGAGCGATTGCATCATGAACGACGGATCACGCCGGTGTTCATTTTGGACGAGATGCATTTAGCAAAGGATGCATTTTTACAGGACATCGCCATCTTGTTCAACTTTGAGATGGATTCGACCAACCCATTTGTCTTGATTTTGGCCGGGTTGCCCCATTTACAGGGGAAGCTGCGGCTCAATCAGCACCGCCCTCTCGACCAGCGGATCATCATGCGATGCCGGATGGGGCCGCTGGAGAAGGAAGAGGTGGCGGGCTGCATCGAGCATCGGATGAAACAGGCCGGGGCGAAGCATCCGATCTTCACCCCATCGGCGTTAGAGGCGATTGCCCTGCAATCACGTGGTTGGCCCCGTGTCATCAACACGTTGGCCACGACGTGCCTGCTGTACGGGCATCAGCTGAAAAAGGACGTCATTGACGAAGAAGTGGTGCGCATGGCTGCAGAGGAAATGGGGTATTAGCACGAAAGGGGCCAAATCGGCCTCTTTTGTGCTTCCTCTTTTTCATCGGTCCATCAGGCGCGCTGGAAATCTTCATCTGAAAGAGCGTGCAAATGTTCCGAAAGAATGTGCAAAATCCGCAATAATTCGCAAAAATTTTGCACATTATTTCCGAATCCGCCTGAAATAATTTGAAAAAGGGATTCTGAAATAATGTGCTAATTTACAGCGATGACATGGAATCCCTTTTTCAGACAGGCTTCGATGAGCGTTTGGGACGGATACCACGAATCCATGAGCACATACACCGGCCGATCCGGTTCCACCTTGAGTGAGGAAAGCATCTCGATCGCCAGGTCGATTTTGCTCCTTCCCGCCTTCTTGTCATACAGGCGGAACGCGAACGGAAACGCCTGCGTGAAGGTGTGCACCATCAGCCAAACGAGCGAATGCCCCCAGACCGATTGATGATCTTTGTGAGAGAAATGCCAACCACACCCTTGAATGGCGTGCGTTGCCCGTGACGAAGGCTTCGTTTTTTGGCAAATCGTATCATCAATCGAGACAAAGAGAGGCTGATTCTTTCGCTCGACCAGGCGCTCGATTCGGCGGAGGATCCACTCTTGAAGCTTCCCAGGCAGCCTTTCCTCATCCCAAGGGCTTTTCGTGAAAAAGTGACTGAGCGTCGTTCGATGATTCGGATGAAAGCTCCAGTGATGAATATCGGTCAATGTTCCCGAGAATCCCTTGGTGGTCAAGGCATCGACGATATGAATGAGATGCTTGATGACCGGTTTGGAAAGCTGCAGCGTCAACCCCAAAGTGAAGTGTGAGTAAAATATTTGTGGGTGACATTCCGAAATGATCCCCGACGAGGGTTGCGAACTTTTGTTCGCGACGCTCGTCGGGGCCACCAAGCGAAGCGCGGTAGAAAAAGCAAATGTCGTGAAAAAAGGACTCTCTCCCTGCTATGATGGTGATTGTCAACATCAACCGAAAACAGGAGGGAGAGAGTCCATGAAACATCTTACCACAGAATGGCCTTTATTAAAAGAGCTGGAGGAACAATTAGTCAGAACTCTTCAAAAGGTGTTCGCTGTCTTGTTGGCGGCCCTTTTGGAGGAGATTGATCAACAACTGGCGGAAGCGCGGGACAAGCGCCGGTATCAGCTGAAAGACAAACGGCCGACCACGATCCAAACGCTGTTTGGAGAAGTGACGTTTCGACGGAACTACTACTATGATCGGCAGGCGGGGGCGTATACCTTCTTGCTGGATGCCGAACTGGGCTTTGATGGAGCGCAGTCGATCAGCCCTTGCCTCGAGGAAACGGCGGTCGAGTTGGCCGTAGAGTGCTCTTCCTACCGCAAAGCAGCCCGTACGTTGGAGTCGATCGTGGGGTATGCGGTCCTAAGCCACGAGGCGATTCGCCAACTGGTGCTGGAGGCCCCTGTCTCGCTGCACCACCCTGTTTCCCAACGGCACGGCCGAGTGCTATTTGTGGAGGCGGATGGGCTGTTTATTTCCCGCCAGGGGAAAGGGAAACGGGCGAAAGAAGAGAAAATCCTGGCGGTTCACGAGGGATGGAAACGAAACGGTTCGCAGCTCGAGCTCGTGAACCGGCGCCACTACCTCCATGAAGGGGAGGGAGACGTGTGGGAACGGTTTGAAGAGTGGCTGATGAACGAATATGCCTATGACCCGTGCCGGGACCTTTTGATCATCAACGGCGACGCGGCGTCGTGGATCACAGCCTGCCGGGAGTATTTTGGAAAGCGGGCCTGCTTTCAGCTGGATCGATTTCATGTGGCGCGGGAGCTGCGTCAGTGTCTGTCCGGCCATCCGCGTTGGCGGGAGGTGCGGAAGAAGCTGGCGAAACAAGACGAAGAAGGACTTTTGGTCGAGCTGAACAGCGCGGTCGGCACGTTGGAGGACGAAGCGAAAGAGAAGCAGATGGCTGCCATGATCCGCCGGATCGAGTCGATGCCGGGATGCATCCGGGACTATCGGGAGTGGCTGTCGGAGCAAGGGGTGGAGACGACCGGCATGCGTCCGATGGGCCACGCCGAGAGCGTGATGAGCCGGTTTGCGCATCGGGTGAAATCCCGCCGCAGCTGGAAAGACCAAGGGCTTCGGGCGTTTCTGAGGGCGATGGCAGCCCGAATCGACGGGATCGGGTGGAGAAAGGGACGGTGGGAGGAGCAAGAGCCCCAGTCGGCCGTCTCGGCCTCAACAAAGTCCAAGCGGATCGAACAGGCCAAACGGAAGGCCGGACGGTTATGGGCAGATGTGGTGCGTCAGAATCTACCGTGTCTGCAGCGGTCATCCGGGACGCCGATCCATCAAGCGTTGTCGGCGCTCCGGGATGGTGGTTGGGTGTAAAAAAATGGAATACAATATCATCACCTCAAGATGAGGGATGAGAGTCCGAAAGCGCTTACGATATTAATTCCTGAAAATGGTTCGCTAACTAGTGATTGACAACGCCCGTAGTGAACCGAAAAAATGTTCTCCACAAAGTCTTGACTGACTCCAAAGTGAAGAAAAACTTGTGGATTCCTTGGTGATGTGCTAATCTATTCATGAGACATGAACCTCCTTGTGTGAATGGGTTTTGTGCACATCTATTTTACCCAAGGAGTCCGGTTCATGTCTCCTTTTTTGTTTGGTTGTCAATTTATGTTAGTGAATTTGCTCATCTACAGTCATCAAGTTTCTTTGGGCTTTAAGGGGGCCGCAGAAGGCTTCGGTTTCTTCTCGTATCTTTTGGGAAGAGAGGGGCGAGAGTACGTGAGTTGAGGATGGTGGAAGGAAAGAGAAAAGCGGTCATGGAAATGGATCATTCCTGAAACGAGCATTCCTGTTAGGAGCTTTTCCGGGGACTTGATCAAAAAAAGTCCTCTTGGTATGATGCAGGGGTGTCAAACAATACCTACCATCATGCCAAGGAGGACTTCAGATGAATTGTACACAAAATTGTAAATTAGCACATTATTTCAGAATTCACCGAAAGTTGTACTTGACTATTTCAGAACATGCATTCTTTGTACTTATAAGGAAAAATCAGTAAATCAAATTTTACGTACACGGTGGCTCAAGAAAATCCCCTTTTAACCGAAGGCGAATAGATGGATGTGGCGGATTCGGCCGACGGAACACCAAGGAGAATCTTTATGATCAAGAGAATAAAGTTTATACTGTCCACTTTGAAGAACAAGTGCTGCGCTTTTTAGACTACAAGGCGGTCAAGCTGACAATGTTGATTTCTTTGATTACGATCATTGTCGGGGATATCATCTATCGACGCACGTAATCGGATGCGCAATGTGAACGAAAGGGGACGCCGGGCGTTGGTGCCCGGCAAGTTTGTTTAGGCGCCAGACGGCGATGAGACGATCGCTGTCTTTTTTTGGTTCACGAAGGTCGGCGGCGAGAACCGTTTTGGTGTGAAAGGAGCTTCTGGCCCAGCAAGGCGCAAACGACAACACCGCTTCCAGCGCCGTGCATAGTCTGGAAGCGGCGCTATCGCATCGGGCGCGGCCGTTGTGAACGGATGTTGGCAGCCGTCAAAGCGGCGAATGCGAAGAGTGAAGGCTGCTTGCCGCCGTTTTTCCCCTTTCGCCCGCCGCCGCGATGGCGAAGGCTATCCGTGAAAAGGCGGAAACACGTTCCAACGCAAGCCGATGACGAGCTGGCAGCACGGAAACGCGCCGGGGGGCGGCGACAACGTCAGGCGGATGCCGTCGGGATTGAAATATATATCGGTTTTCGAGCGGATGCCAAGCGAGCGGATCAGGCGCTTCACTTCATCCGTTTTTCCTTCTTGGGCGGCCGACATGACCGAGGCCGCAAACGAACGGGACTCGGCCAGTTTTTTCAAAACGGTGGCAGCATCGTTCATCAGCGTCTGCGCCGTAGTGGCGGACTGGGAAAAGAGCGCCGGGTCGATCGGAGGGTACGGGCCGGCCGGCATCCGCGGGAACGGGGTGAACATGGCTGCTTGCGCCTCCTTTCCGAAAATGGAATCCGATATTACGATATGTGCAAACAGCCAAAAAGGAGCGAAGCCAAACGGCGATTTCGCTCCTTCTTTATACATTGCGCAGGCGGGACGCTACAAATAGCGCAGCCATAAATAGGCATGCGACAAAAGCAAGGCGATGAGCGTGAGCGGCGCGCCGATTTTCAAAAAATCCATGTATGTAAAACCATGCCCTTCGCGCGACGCCATGCCGGCGACAATGACGTTCGCCGAGGCGCCGATGAGCGTCCCGTTCCCGCCGAGGCAGGCGCCGAGCGACAAGGCCCACCACAGCACGTCAATTTGCGGGGCGTCGGGAGACAGCCCCATGCCGACCGCCATATCTTGAATGAGCGGGATCATCGTGGCGACAAACGGAATGTTGTCGATCGTCGCCGAGGCGATGCCGGACAGCCAAAGGATGAAATAGGCGGCTGTGGAAATGTCGCCGCCGGTGAACTCGAGCGTTTTTTCCGCCAATGATTTGATCAAGCCGATGTCAACAAGCCCGCCGACCAAGACAAACAATCCGGCGAAAAAGAAAATCGTGCCCCATTCGATCGAATGGAAGACATCCTCGATTTCGTGCTCCGGCACGGCGATGAGCATGAGCGCGACCGCCCCGGTCATGGCGATGACGGCCGCATCCACATGAATGGCGGAATGAAGGATGAAGCCAAGAATCGTCAGTCCGAGCACGGCGACCGATTTGCGCATCAGCTTCGCGTCTTGAATGTAGTCGGCGTCGCGAAGCGCCATCAGCTTTTGGATCAACGTTGGATCGGTTTTCAGCTGCTTTCGGTAAATGAACGCAAGCAGCGCGACCGTGATGATGGCGATCACGACGACGATCGGCGTCAAGTTGAACAAAAAGGCATTGAAGTCGAGATGCTTGTTCGCCGAGCCGATCATGATGTTCGGCGGGTCGCCGATCAATGTCGCCGTGCCGCCGATGTTCGACAACAGCACTTCGGAGATTAAGTACGGCACCGGGTTCACTTGAAGCATGCGCGTAATGGAGAACGTCACCGGCACGACAAGCAGCACGGTTGTGACGTTGTCCAAAAACGCCGACAGCAGCCCGGTCAACAAAGACAGCATCACCAAAATGCGGACTGGGCTGCCTTTCGCGAGCTTGGCTGCTTTAATGGCCATGTATTGAAAAAAGCCGGACTTGCTTGTAATGCCGACTAAAATCATCATGCCGATCAGCAGCGTGATCGTTCCCCATTCAATATGGTGGGTAAACGCTTTTTCCGCATCGACGATGCCGAAGATGACCATCAGCGCCGCTCCGAGCAGGGCGATGACCGCCCGGTGAATTTTTTCCGAGATGATCATCGCGTATGTAATCAAGAAAACAGCAATGGCAAAATAATACTGAACGTTTGATACATGTGCAGCAGTATGATCCATTTGTACTCCTCCCTTTCCAGTTATGTCGTCATGTTGTGAAAACCGCTCCCGCACGCCGGGCATGTCCAATCACTGCGCTCGCTGGCGGCTTCACGAACATAAAACGTAAATGAACAATGCGGACAAGGGATTTCGCGCACCCGATCCATCAACATCCGCCGCCTCGGTTCGGCTGGAGCATTGGTGTCAATGATCTCGACATGGATGTCGTCGCGCGATTCGTCTTCCGCGATCACGTTTCCTTCCGCTTCATCTTTTGTGCGCCAGCGGCCGCCGAGCACATGCTGCTCAAGTTGGCTGTGCGAGGAATGTTCAAGCATTTCTTCAGCCAGTTTCATGTACTGGCGGTCCGTCAGCCCGCTGAACGGAAGGTTCTTCTTCTGTTTTTTCCAATACGCCCGCAGTTGGTCTTCGGTGAAAATCCATGTAACAATCTGATGAATCACGACATTTTTCATCCCATCCACCCTCCTTTTTCTTGATCATATCATAGAAGGCTGGTGATTTAACAGGAAATGCGGCTCAATCATCGCATTTTTTCAATGGATCAACTTTATCAGTGCTGCTCTTATCTTCACTCAAGAAACCATCCGTTTAGGGGAAATGATGGTTGTTCTCCGACCGTATATAGACTCCCATGGCAAAAAATTTCGTCACCATCGGAAGGATGAAAATGCCTCTATGTTGAATTCTACAACCTTGTGCATTTTGGAGTTCGGGTATGTTCAGGGTGGAGATGGGGGAGAAAAAGCGATTGGCTTGAATGAGAAGCGTCCATCCGCCCTTCTTTTTTTCGCCAAGGCTGTCGTTGATTCCTCCGTCATCCGCCTCTTTTTCGCCATTTTCTGAAAAAAGAAATAAACAATCGCTTCTGCGTGATATAATAATAGTAAGACGGACGGCAGCAGCGTGCCGGAAAGGGGGGAAGCGACGATGGACAGCCCGCAATATTTGTTTCTCGATTTTGAATTTACGATGCCGGAGACGAAAACAAACCCGAACGGGTTTTGCCCGGAAATTATTGAAGTCGGCCTTGTCGCGGTTGTGGACGATCAAATCATCGGCCAATTTTCTTCCTATGTGAAGCCGCTCCGCTTTCCGCAGCTCACGGAACGGTGCAAGTCGTTTCTCAACATCACCCAAGAACAAATCGACCGCGGAATGAGTTTTTATGAGTTGGTTTCCTTGCTTCGGCAATATGACCGCGAACGCCCGACGACAGTGATGACGTGGGGGAGCATGGATATGAAAGTGCTCCGGGAAAACTGCCAATCCGCGCAAGTGGAATTCCCGTTTACGGGCGAGCACCGCGATTTAGCCATGGAGTATAAGCGGTTTTTCGGCAACAAAAATCAAACCGCCCTGCGCAAGGCGGTGCAAGAGTACGGCAATGAGGCGGTTGGAAAAGCCCATTGCGCGCTCGATGATGCGTTCACCGCGTATACGATTTTCCGGCTGGTGGAAAACGACAAAAAATATTTGGCGAAGACAAAGCCGCCGACGATTGGAGAACGGATTGATTTGACCCAGCTGCGAAAAAAATTCGCTTTATAGCCTGCTGCGTTGGCGGCGGCTTTTTTATGTTATAATAGAAAGTGGACGATTTTTTAGGCAGAAAGGTTGTTTCCTTATGTGGCCATCGGTGCTGAATTTATTTTTGTACTTTCCGGAAGACAAACGTGAATACATTCCCGCAGCCATTTCGTTTGCTGTCTTTTTCTTGATGGCGGTGTTCACGATGCGGCTCATCATCGTTATCTCCCGGCGGCAAGAGAGGGAAGCGAAGCAACTCGAAGAACAGCTGCTTGGAAAACGAGAGGAACGGAAGGAGCCGCCCGGAGTATAAACGAGCCCCCCTCCGGCAATACTGGCGGATAACAAGTGATGCTGGAGGGTGGTTCGTGTTGCGAAAAATGTACGGTGTGGTGTTCGCTGCGGCGCTCGTGTTGTCCGGCTGCGGCCAAGAGAATGGAACGAGCCGGACGGTGGAGATGATCAATGCGGACGGCGATTCGATCGGTACGATCGAGTTGACTGAACAGGCGGAAGGGGTGCGGCTGAAGCTTGACCTAGAAGGTCTCCCGCCGGGGGAGCACGCCATTCACATCCATGAAAACGGAAGCTGCAAACCCCCCGATTTCCAATCGGCCGGCGGTCATTACAATCCGGATGGGAAAAAGCACGGCCTTTTACACCCGGAGGGGGCGCATGCCGGCGATTTGCCGAACATTATTGTGAAGGATGACGGCACGGTCAACGTCGAGCTGACGGCGCCCAATGTGACGCTGAAAGAAGGAGAGAAAGGCTCGCTGCTTACAAAAGACGGAACATCGATCGTCATTCACGCCAAGAAAGACGACGGCATGACCCAGCCGGCGGGAGACGCCGGC
The DNA here is from genome assembly GCF_003595605.1 of [Bacillus] caldolyticus. Lineage (NCBI taxonomy): Bacteria > Bacillati > Bacillota > Bacilli > Caryophanales > Anoxybacillaceae > Geobacillus > [Bacillus] caldolyticus. The sequence goes on from NZ_CP025074.1 coordinate 2,602,117, forward strand.
GGACGGATCGCCTGCGGGGAAATCAAGTCGTCGTGAAACAGGGGCTCGCGCGCGGGCCCCTGTTTCACGTGGCCAGGGCAGCGCTTCGCATGGGAAATGCGAGAAAGTGACGGTTGCACGGCTTCTGCTGCACATGGTTGGCAGAACAGAGAACGGAAAGGAACGATCGTTTGGCTTCATTTGCTCTTTTGGTTTACATGGATGGAGGAACCCCGCAACGGATTCGGCGCTGCTTCTTTTCCCTTTCGCCATCCGCTTGGCCGCTCTTCTTTGGCGCAAAGCTAGCGCAGCGCCGCCGCCAGCCGCCGCAGCCCTTCCTCCAGCGTCGGGCGCGGGCAGGCGATATTCAAACGGATGAAGCCGACGCCTTCGGGACCGAATTTGCTGCCGAATTCGACGGCGAGTTTTCCTTTTTCAAGGAGCCGACGCTTCAGCTCCGCCTCGGAAAGGCCAAGGCCGCGGCAGTCGATCCAGACGAGATACGTCGCTTGCGGCCGGATCACGCGGAGCGGCGGCAAGTGTTCCGCTAAATAGGCAACCGTCATGTCGACGTTTTGCCGCAAGTAATCAAGCAAGGCGTCAAGCCACGGTCCGCCATGGCGGTAGGCCGCTTCCGATCCGACGATGGCGAACGCATTCAGCGTAAAAAAGCCGTGCCGCTGCTGGACGCGGCGGAACGCCCGGCGCCGCGATTCGTCGGGAAGGATGACTTCCGCCGCCTGCAAGCCGGCGAGGTTGAACGTTTTCGTCGGCGCGCGGAACGTGGCGCTTTGCGCAGCCAGCTCTGGGTGGAGCGAGGCAAACGGCGTGTGTTTGGCTGGCGGGAGCGTCAAATCGGCGTGGATTTCGTCGGAAAGGACGAAGACGCCGTGCTTGAGGCAAAGTTCTCCCAGCCGTTCGAGTTCTTCTTTTGTCCATGATTTGCCTCCCGGGTTGTGTGGATGGCAAAGGATGAGAAGTTTGGCATCGGGCAGCTTTCGCTCCAAGTCGTCCCAGTCGATCGCATAGTTGTCTTCCTCAAGGCGCAGCGGACTGAACAGAAGCGTGCGGTCATGACGGCGGACGAGATCAAACAGCGGCCGGTAGACCGGGGAAAAAACGATGATGCGATCCCCTGGTTCGGAAAACGCTTCGATGGCGGCGGCGACCGCCGGCACAACGCCGTGGGCAAACACGAGCCAAGACGGATCGATCGTCCAGTCATGACGGCGTTCAAGCCATTGGCACACCGCTTCTTTGAGTGAATCGGGAATGACGGTGTAGCCGAACACGCCGTGCTCCACCCGTTGCCGCAGCGCTTCTTGCACTTCTTTCGGCGCGGGAAAATCCATATCGGCGACCCACATTGGCCATACGTCTTCGCGGCCGAACACGCGATGAACGTCATCCCATTTCACCGACAGCGTGCCCCGGCGGTCGATGACGCGGTCGAACGGAAACATGATCGCGCCTTCTCCTTTCTCAGCACGCGAACGATGCGGTCCTTTCCCTTCATCGAATGGAAACATTGTTGCATCTTCTCCCTTCTTTTTTTCGAATCGATGGCTTATAATGGGTTATATCATAGCATCAAGAAAGAAGGTGGATGGCGGCGGCATGGACGGACAACAGTTGAATCGGCTTCTTCTTGAATGGATCGGCGCCTGGGACCCGTTTGGCCTTGGAAAAGACGCCTACGACGTCGAGGCGGCCAGCGTGCTCCAGGCGGTGTATGAGACGGAAGACGCCCGCACGTTGGCCGCCCGCATTCAGTCCATATATGAATTCGCCTTTGACGAGCCGATTCCTTTTCCCCACTGCCTAAAACTCGCCCGCCGGCTGCTTGAGCTGAAGCAAGCGGCGTCCTGTCCGCTCCCGTGATGACGACAGGCGGCCGGTTTGGCGAAACCGACCGATGAAATGGAGGGATGCTGCGTGAAATTGAGCGAAAAAGAGCTGGAAATTATCGAAATATTAGAAAAAGATGCACGAACGCCGATCGATGTGCTGGCGAAGATGATCGATTTGCCGGTCGAAGAAACGGAAGCGCTCGTCAAAAAGTTAGAAGAGGCGAAAGTGATCGTCCAATATACGGCGCTCATTGACTGGCGGAAGGCGGACGGCCGCGAAGGAGTGACGGCGATGATCGACGTCAAGGTGACCCCAAAGCGCGGTGTCGGCTTTGACGAGGTGGCGGAACGCATTTACCGATTCCCGGAAGTGAAATCGGTGTACTTAATGTCCGGCGCCTACGACTTATCGGTCGTGATCGAAGGGCGTTCGATGGCGGAAATCGCCCAATTTGTATCGGAAAAACTGTCGACGCTCGATTCTGTCATTTCAACGACGACCCATTTCATTTTGAAAAAATACAAACACGATGGCATCGTCTTTGACCAAGGAGATCAAGATCGCCGCATCGTGGTGTCGCCATGAAGCCGCAAACGAGAAAAACGTACGTGTCGGAAACGGTTGCGGGCTTGAAACCATCCGGCATCCGCCGTTTTTTCGACCTTGCTTCCACCATGGATGGCGTCATTTCGCTCGGCGTCGGCGAGCCGGATTTTGTCACGTCCTGGAGCATTCGCGAAGCGAGCATTTTGTCGCTCGAGCAAGGCTATACGTCGTACACCCCAAATGCCGGGCTCTTGGAGCTCCGCCAAGAAATCGCCGCTTATTTGCGCCGCAAGTTTCATGTCGACTACTGTCCGGAGACAGAAATTTTAGTGACGGTCGGGGCGAGCCAAGCCATCGACTTGGCGCTTAGGGCGATCATCAACCCGGGTGATGAAGTGATCATCGTCGAACCGAGTTTTGTCGCCTACGAGCCGCTTGTCGTGCTCGCGGGCGGGAAGCCGGTGGCCGTTTGCACGTCTGGCGAAGACAAGTTTCAGCTCAATCCGGCGCACCTTGAACGGGCGATCACCGAGCGGACGAAGGCGGTCATCATCTGCTCGCCGAACAACCCGACCGGAACGGTGCAGAGCCGCACGGAGCTTGAAGCGATCGCCCGTCTGGCTGAGGCGCACGACTTGCTCGTCATTGCCGATGAAATTTACGCCGAGCTGACGTATGAAGGAGAGTACACGAGCATGGCCGCTGTTAGCGGCATGCGCGAGCGGACGATTTTGATTTCCGGTTTTTCCAAAGGGTTTGCGATGACCGGTTGGCGGCTCGGGTTTGCGGCAGCGCCTGACGAGATTTTGCAGGCGATGTTGAAAATCCATCAGTATGCCATGATGTGCGCGCCGACGATGGCGCAATATGGGGCGCTTGAGGCGCTTCGCAGCGGAGAGCGCGATGTCGCCGAGATGCGCAACAGCTACCGGCGGCGGCGCAACTATTTCGTCGCCTCGCTCAATGAAATCGGGCTGCCGTGCCATTTGCCGGGCGGCGCGTTTTACGCCTTCCCGTCCATCAAGCCGACCGGTTTGACGTCGGAGCAGTTTGCTGAGAGGCTGCTCATCGAAGAAAAAGTAGCGGTCGTCCCCGGCAACGTCTTCGGCCAAAGCGGGGAAGGCTATATCCGCTGTTCATACGCTTCATCGCTCGAACAGCTGCAAGAAGCCATTAAGCGAATGAAACGGTTTTTGGCGCGCCTGTAACTGGGGATGTTCCGCCGTCGGCGGGACATCTTTTTTTGGGGTTTGCTGTCGGTCTATGTTATAATACAGAAACATAGACGAAATTCATCAATAGGAGTGTTTCGCTTGTCAACGATCAAACGAGGAGCGATCGTGAAAGGGAAGGTGACGGGCATTCAGCCGTATGGCGCGTTCGTCCAGCTTGAGGACGGCATGCAAGGGTTGATCCATATTTCTGAAATTTCCCATCAATTTGTGAAAGATGTGCGCGATTACGTCCATGTCGGGGATGAAGTGACGGTCAAGGTGTTGGACGTCGATCGAAAGGCGAGGAGGGCGAGCCTGTCCCTAAAGGCGCTTGAACCCGCCGAGGAAAAGAAAAAACGCCATATGCGCATGAAAATGCCGCTCAAGTCGGGGTTTCGCCCGTTGAAGGAAAAACTGCGCGAATGGATTGAGCAGTCCAAGAAAGAAAATTGGCCGAAACCATAACCCTGCGCCCCAAACGGTGAGAGTCCATGACGCTTTGAGGCCGGGAGAGGCGCAAAAAAATAAGACACCCACCGTCAGGCGGTGAGTGTCCCAATGGTTTTCCGTCATGTGCGCGATGTCTTTGGCTCGGTGCGCCCAAGTTCTTCGGCCGGTTTAAATAAAAGCGCCAAGTTGATCAAGCCGGCGATGCCGACCAAGCTGTAGATGATGCGCGACCAAACGGAGTCTTGGCCGCCGAAAATGGCGGCGACTAAGTCAAATTGGAAAAAGCCGATCAGTCCCCAGTTAATGGCGCCGATAATGGTCAACAATAGCGCAATGCGCTGCAATGCTCCCATCTTGTTTGCCTCCTTTGGAAAATTTCTTTTCAACTTATAGGATGAATCGCAGTCGTGAAAAATATGCATCGTTTGCCGCCAAAGCAGTTGGCTTTACAACCGGTGGCAGGCGCTGCCATAATAGATTCAGGAAAAGGAGGGCATCCATATGCAAGAGTTTATTTTCCGCAACCCGACGAAACTGATTTTTGGAAAAGGGCAGCTCGAACGGCTCAAAGAAGAAGTGCCGCGCTACGGCAAGAAAGTGCTGCTCGTGTATGGCGGCGGCAGCATCAAACGAAACGGATTGTATGAGGAAGTCATGAAGATATTGGGGAATATTGGCGCCGAGGTCATCGAACTGCCAGGCGTCGAACCGAACCCGCGCGTCTCGACCGTAAGAAAAGGGGTGGACATTTGCAAGCGGGAAGGCGTCGAATTTTTGCTGGCGGTTGGCGGCGGCAGCGTTATCGACTGCACGAAAGCGATCGCCGCCGGGGCGAAATTCGATGGCGATCCGTGGGAGTTTATCACGAAAAAAGCGCCCGTCACCGGCGCCCTGCCGTTTGGCGTCGTCTTGACGCTGGCGGCGACCGGGTCGGAGATGAATTCTGGTTCGGTGATCACAAACTGGGAGACGAAAGAAAAATACGGCTGGGGCAGCCCGTTTACGTTCCCGCAATTTTCGATTTTGGATCCGACGTATACGATGACCGTTCCGAAAGACCATACGGTTTACGGCATTGTCGATATGATGTCGCATGTGTTTGAGCAATATTTCCACCATACGCCGAACACGCCATTGCAAGACCGGATGTGTGAAGCGGTGTTGAAAACCGTGATCGAAACGGCGCCCAAACTGATCAACGATTTGGAAAACTACGAGCTGCGCGAGACGATCATGTACTCGGGCACGATCGCCTTAAACGGCTTCTTGCAAATGGGCGTCCGCGGCGACTGGGCGACGCACAATATTGAGCATGCCGTTTCCGCCGTGTATGACATCCCGCACGCCGGAGGATTGGCGATTTTGTTCCCGAACTGGATGAAGCATGTGCTCGATGAAAACGTCAGCCGTTTCGCCCAGCTCGCGGTGCGTGTGTTCGATGTCGATCCGGCGGGCAAATCCGAGCGCGATGTGGCGCTTGAAGGCATCGAGCGGCTGCGTGAGTTCTGGTCGAGCCTCGGGGCGCCGTCGCGGCTTGCGGACTATGGCATCGGCGAGGAAAACTTGGAGCTGATGGCCGATAAAGCGATGGCGTTTGGCGAGTTCGGCCGTTTCAAAACATTGAACCGCGATGATGTGCTCGCCATTTTGCGCGCTTCCCTTTAATGAGGCGATGCGGCGGCTTCGCGAATCGATCGATGATGGCGCCGGCTCGGCGACGGAATCTGCCTGAGCTGGCGCTTTTCCTATTTTCTTGGTTTGCCTGGGCGCGCTCCCGATCCCGCAGGACGGTGGAAAGGGAGGAGGGCGCGAAAAACAGCCGCCTCGCTCAAATCCATGGTTCTCGAATGAGGAAAAAGCACAACGTTGATTACGTTTCTTGAGGCGAGTAGCCTGAGCCCCCTAGAAGGCGGGTGAAAAACGAGTTTTGTTCGCAAATCGGCGGCGTTTCATCAGAAAAGAGAGCCGATTTCACAAGGTTTCTCTAATTGAAAAATGGCTGGGATAAGCTGTCTTTTTCGTTGCATCACCATCCCTCCAGACGTTACGCAAGGAAATCGGCACGGCGAACATGGCGAAAAATGAATCCGTTTTCAAAAAAGGTGGGCTGCTTGATTTCCCTTGTTTATTCCGCTAAAGTGAAAGAAGGCAATGATTCTTGAAGGGGAGGCGGAAATCGATGACCCACATTCGCTTTGACTATTCGAAAGCGCTCGCCTTTTTTGGCGAACATGAGCTTACATACTTGCGCGATGCCGTGAAAGTCGCGCATCATTCGCTTCATGAAAAAACCGGTGTTGGAAGCGACTTTTTAGGCTGGCTTGACTGGCCGGTCGACTATGACAAAGAAGAATTCGCGCGCATCAAGGAGGCGGCGAAAAAAATCCAATCGGACTCTGATGTTCTTGTCGTCATCGGCATCGGCGGCTCGTACCTTGGCGCGCGGGCGGCGATCGAGATGCTGCACCATTCGTTTTACAACGCCCTGCCAAAAGAAAAGCGGAAAACGCCGCAAATCATTTTTGTCGGCAACAACATCAGCTCGACGTATATGAAAGACGTCATCGATTTCTTGGAAGGGAAAGACTTCTCGATCAACGTCATTTCCAAATCGGGGACGACGACCGAGCCGGCGATCGCCTTCCGCATTTTCCGCAAGCTGCTTGAGGAGAAATACGGCAAAGAGGAAGCGCGCCGCCGCATTTACGCGACGACCGACAGCAAGCGCGGCGCGCTTCGGACGCTCGCCAATGAGGAAGGGTACGAGACGTTTGTCATTCCGGATGACATCGGCGGCCGCTACTCGGTGCTGACGGCGGTCGGGTTGCTGCCGATTGCCGCAAGCGGCGCGGACATTAACGCCATGATGGAAGGAGCGGCCAAAGCGCGTGACGATTTCAGCTCCTCGGAGCTTGAGGAAAACGCCGCTTACCAATACGCCGCCATCCGCAACATTTTGTACAACAAAGGGAAAACGATCGAGCTGCTCGTCAACTACGAACCAGCGCTGCACTATTTCGCCGAATGGTGGAAGCAGCTGTTCGGCGAAAGCGAAGGGAAGGATCAAAAAGGCATTTACCCGGCTTCCGCTGATTTCTCGACCGATTTGCATTCGCTCGGCCAATACATTCAAGAAGGGCGCCGCGATTTGTTTGAAACAGTGTTGAAGCTGGAAGAACCGCGTCATGAGCTGATCATTGAAGCCGAAGAAAACGACCTCGACGGGCTGAACTATTTGGCGGGAAAAACGGTTGATTTCGTCAACACAAAAGCGTTCGAAGGGACGCTGCTCGCCCATACGGACGGCGGCGTGCCGAACTTGGTCATCACGTTGCCGAAGCTCGATGAATATACGTTCGGCTACCTTGTCTACTTCTTTGAAAAAGCATGCGCCATGAGCGGCTACTTGCTCGGGGTGAATCCATTTGACCAACCGGGAGTGGAAGCATACAAAAAGAATATGTTCGCCCTCCTCGGCAAACCAGGCTATGAGCAGTTGAAGGAAGAACTGGAGAAACGGTTGAAATAACAACGTGTTCCATCGCCAAGCCGCTGTTTTCTCGGGGGAGATGACTCGCGGCTTGACCCGAGTCGCGCCCAAAATGGCGGACGGAACGACGGAAAAAGCGCCTCTTCCCTTTTGCGGGGGAAGAGGTGTTTTGTTATACATGAACCGGGTCGTTCGGCCGCACAACGCCCGGGCGAGGGTTTATTGCTCCCTGCCGTTTTTCGCCAAGCGTCTGAAGCTGCCGCGGACAAATAATCCCCGCCGAACGGGAAACGATAAAAGAAAGGAGGGATTGTGCATGATTGAAATGCCATCGCGTTTGGAAGGAAAACAATTTCAACTGTACCATTTGGAAGAGCAATTAAAACCAATGGGATATACAATCGGCGGCGGGTGGGACTACGATCACGGCTATTTCGACTACAAAATCGCCGATGACGCGGGCTATCAGTTTTTGCGCGTGCCGTTTCGGGCGGTCGACGGGCAGCTTGATTCGCACGGAACGACGGTGGAGCTTGGGCGGCCGTTTTTGCTTGCGCATAAATACCAACGGGGCATCGATGATTTCGCCGATGTCGGCAACATCAGCGCCTCATTCAATCAGTTTGCCGAGCCGCAAGACCCGGATGCGACCGTACCCGAGCGATACATTTCCGTCGGAAAGGCGCTTGTCCAAGAACTGGAGCGCCGCCTGCTCGATTAAGGGGCAAGCGCGAACAGGCGGTCGCTTTGTTGAATCGGGCGGTCCGGTGCAACGGAAATCGCTCCGTGATCTCCATGGATGACGCCAAGCAGCGTCACGTTTTGCTTGAGCAGCTGCTGTTGAACGGCGGCGAATGGCTGGCCGATTTGCTGTTCGTCTGGCTCGAGAAGGCAGAGCGTCTGTCCGTCCAGGCGGTAAAGCGCCGTCTCCCACACGCTGGCGGCGCCCGGCGAGCGAAGGCTGGCGGCCATGGCGAAACTCGCCAGCAAGTTTGTCTGAATCACCTCATCCGCCCCGGCGCGGAAGGCGTTCTGGACGTTTCGGCCCGTTAGGATTTCCACGATGGCGTACACCGACGGGTTGAGGCTTTTGGCGGCAAGCAGCGTGACAATCGTATCTTTATCGGCTTCCGCTTCGGCTTTATGCGGATCGGCGGTGATGAGCAAAAAACGCGCTTCTTGAATATTGGCCTTCTCCAGCACCGCATCGTCGCTTGCCGTTCCTTTAATGAAATGAACCGGCGCGTTCAGAAGCGGGTGGGACGGAACAGTGGCGTCGATGAGAACGAAGCGCATGGAGGCGTCGTGCCGCGCGAGGCGGAGCAGCACCTCGCGCGCCCGCTCGTTCCAGCCGACGATCACCGCATGGCCGCGCTCTGTATACCGGAGCTGTCCGCTTGTAAAGGCGGTTTCCCGGGCGGCGGCCGCGGCGGAGACGGAAGCGAAATAAGCGGTGAGGATGCCGGTGCCAAGGATGATAAGCCCAATGGCCGCGAGTTTTCCGGCGGCCGTTTTCGGGACGATGTCGCCGTAGCCGATTGTCGCGGACGTCACGATCGCCCACCACACGCCGTCGAACACCGTGCGGAACGTCTCTGGTTCAATGAAGCGCATCAGCGCGCCAAACAGCACGATCAACGCGCTTGCCGAGACAAACAGACGAAGCACGGGCGGCCAGCGCCAATACGATAACAGCACGTTCCTTGTTCTCATCGTCCACCCCTCTTTTGCTTTTGTCTTTTTTAGTGTGAGCCGTTTTTGCATAAACATTCCTGTTTTTTCCCATACTAGGAAACGGAACATCACAGAAAGGGGACAGTGGTCATGGATATGAACCGTGTCAAACAAATCGTTTCTTCCCCTGCCGATATCCCGGTGTATTACAACGGCGTGTCGGTATGGATTGACGGGTATGATGAAGAAAAACAGACGGCGACCGTCCATTTGCGCGATGGCCGGCTTCATGAGCGCCGGGATGTGCCGGTTTCGGAATTGACGGAAGAGCGGGAGTGAAAAGGGGAGGCCGGCTGACAGTGCGGGAGCCTTCTTGCGTTGCTTGGTTCGAGTAAAGGCGTTTTCCGGCATGAAGCGTCCGGGCGGCCCGCAAGAAAACGGTTGTTGTTCGCCGTCTGTTTCGTGAACAAGACGGCTTTTCAGACGACAATCAGAGGGAGTCGGTGCAAGGACGTAGACATCGGATGAAACGTTGATGGAGCGAAAGACGGGGAAATCCGCCGCTTGCCGAACGACATGTCGGGCAAGCGGCTTCGTTTTGTCAGACAGCGGATTGGCGGCGCGTCCGGGCAACGCGCACCGTCAACAGCAAGGCGCAGGCGAAAAAGAGAATATCATCGATTCCGTAGACGAGATGATACCCTCCAGCGGCAAACAGCGCGCTGCCGATCATTGGTCCGAACGCCATGCCCATATAGCGGAAAAAGTTGTACACGCCGATCGCTGTCGAGCGGTTCGCTTGAAAAACGTTCGTCAGTACGGTCGTCTGCACTGGGAGCGAAAGGCCTAAAAACAAGCCGAACAAGGCGATGGCCAAAACAAGCAGCGAAAGCGATCGTTGGGCCGCGATCAAGAAAAAGAAAATGGACAGCACGGTCAAGTACGATGCCGCCAAGAGGATGCGCCGCTCCGGGAAGCGTCCTTGAAGGCGCCCGCCGAGGAAGCTGCCGATGACGATCATGGACGACATCGCCAAGTACACCGTCCCTTTTTCCTGCGCCGACAGACCGTACCGATCCGTCAAGATGCTGGGCAAAAAGACGAGAAAATTATACAGCGAGTAATATTGAACAAATCCAAGCAGAACGATCGACGACCCGGCACGGCGGCGGAGCACTGAAGCGAAGTCGGAGAGGCGAAACGGGGACGAAACGGCCGTTTCCGGTTTCGTTTCCTTCAGCAGCAGGAAATTGCCGGCACCAACTAAGCCGCCGACGGCCACAAGCGCCAAAAAGACGGTGCGAAATGGAAAATGCTCTGCCAAAAAGCCGCCGACGATCGGCCCGACGACAGGGCCAAGTGAGACCATCATTTGAAACGTCCCCATCGCCCGCCCGCGCTCTTTGCCGGTGAACAAGTCGCCGATGACCGTGGCGGCGACGACCGACCCGGCTGCGATGCCAACGGCTTGCAAGGCGCGGAAAAACAAGAGCGCATAAATGGATGTTGAGAAAAAACAGCCGAGCGAAGCGGCGATGTAGATGACGATGCCGCCAAGCAGCACCGTCCTCCGTCCTTTCCGGTCGGTGAGCGGGCCATAGACGATTTGCATCATCGCCAGGAAGAAAGTGAAAATGGAAATCGTCAAGTTGATCAAAAACGAAGAAGTCGCAAACGCCTCCCGCACTTCTGGTAAAATAGGAGTGTAAATCGTTTGCGTAAACGGGCCGAGAAACGCGGCGAGCGACACAAGATAGACGACAAGCTGGCGTTTCATCTCTTTCCCCTTTCTTTGTTTGTACATATGTATCATTATACTCTCGCTTTTTTCACTGATGGAAATAAAATGACTGTTTGCAAAAGGGGAGATGGAAAGATGGAATCATGTTTGATCCGCGATGCGGCCGCGGCGGATTTGCCGCACATCGTCCGCATTTATAATGAAACGATCCCAAGCCGGATGGTGACGGCGGACTTGGAGCCGGTGTCGGTCGAAAGCCGGCGGGCGTGGTTTGAGGCCCATGACCCGCACAATCGTCCGCTTTGGGTCGTCGAGGACGACGGCGCGGTTTGCGCCTGGCTCAGCTTTCAGTCGTTTTACGGCCGCCCGGCGTACCGCCATACGGCGGAGGTAAGCATTTATATCGCCGAAACGCACCGCGGCCGGGGGCTTGGGACGAAGCTGCTCGAGCGGGCGGTCGAACGGGCGCCCGAACTTGGGATCAAGACGCTGCTCGGCTTTATTTTTGCGCATAATGAACCAAGTTTGCGGCTTTTCTCCCGCTTCGGATTTGAACGATGGGGATATTTTCCGCGCGTGGCGGAATTGGACGGCGTGGAACGCGATTTGGTCATTGTCGGCAAACGGCTTGTATAGAATGGGGGGAGGCGGGGAAGTCATAAGTAATGAGGATGAACGGAAAGAGGGAAGGATATGAACGTCATGCCGATTCGGCTGTTTACGATCCAAGATGGGGAAGGATTTGTCGCTGACGCGTTTCAATGCCCGGTGACCGGCAATTTGATTTACAAATCGTCTGGCACGCCGTCCGTTGTCGCATATGCAGACTTGACCGACGAACAAATCATGCGCCTTGAGAAATACGGATTTCGGCGGCTCGGCGAGTCGCCGGCGCGGATGGAAAGCGGCCCGGACGGCATTGAAGAGCTGCTGCCGAGGCAATGAGGGAGAAAGAAAACGAGGTGAAAACGTTGAAGAAAAGGCCTGCCCGCTGGGGACAGGCTTTTTCTTTTCCTCAGAAGGCCGGCGAAACCCAACGGATTCGCTCGATCCGTTCGTGAGAAAGCTCAAGGGATGAAACTGCGGCGCTGCAAGGTTTTTTCAATTTGAAAAACATTGTTGCAAAGCCTGATATTCGTTCCATCACCGGCCGTTGATCATGTCAACCGGCGGATGAGCCAATAGAGCGCGGCGGCCGCCGCTAGGCCAAGCAGCGTATAAAGAACCGGACGGCCGGATCGTTCGAGCGGCGTTTTGTTCTCCAAAGCCGGCGGGTGAACGGTCTTGGCCGTCTTTTCCCCGGTCTGCGGCCGCGTTTCCGTCCCTGCCCCCTCCCTCTCTCCAGCGGCGTGCTTGCCGTACATGCCCGCTCCGGTTCGTTTCGCCTCCTCGTACGCCTTGCGGACGCGCGCTTCGTATTTGTAATCGCCATAGTCATAAAAGTCTTCGACAAGTCCGGCTTTGGCGAGGTCTTCTTGCAGCAGGCGCTTGCCGACCCACACCCAGGCGAGCAGCCGCTGGTATTTGTCAAACAGCGCGTCTCCGTCGGTCTCAAGCAAAATGTTCCCTTGATGCAAGCGGGAACATGTAAATCGGCTTGCTTCTTTCCCATACGGTTCGACTTGGATCGTGCTCTCCGGCGTATCAATGAACAAAAACCTCGTCGTGTATACATGGCCGTTGACGCGGAATTTCGCCGTATCGCCGTCGATGCACTCGACCAATTCAGCCGGGTAGGTGCGGCCAAGGCGCAACGTAGAACGATCTTCTTTCTTCCCCAGTGTATGGCCGTCCAGGTCGATTCGCTCTGGGGTGAGATGCCGCTTGCATCGTTCATTGCCGTTGTATGTTTGAATAAGCTGGACAAGCTCTTGTTTCGTTTTCGCCTGCTTCGCCAGCGCAGTCGGCTCATGGAGCAAATACACGCAGTCGCTGCCGCGGAAGTGCCCGCCCAACTCATCAAGCTCGCCAGGGTGGGCAAAAGCGGAAATCGGGAACATCAACAGGAAACAAAACAAGAATATGACCATTCGTTTCAAAAACGATCCCTCCACTCGAAAAACATTTCTTCCTCTTGAACAAAAACCGGATGTCCGCAATGGATGGGTTTCAGCACACGATCGCACATGTTATGCCGGTTTTTTCCGTTTTTCAGCGAAAAATCAAGCCAATATGGCCGTTATCGCGCTGTTAGGCGGTTTGCGTTCGTTCACGATAAAGTTTATCAAAAAAGTGGAACGATGAGGAAACATCTCGTCTGAGGGGGAGAGGATGACATGTCCAACTTGCTTTTCGATGATCAACCGTTGGTCATTTTGCCGCAACTCGCTTTGGCGATCGGGTTGAACGAAAGCATCGTTGTTCAGCAGCTGCATTATTGGCTCAAGAAAAGCGAAAACGTCCATGACGGCTATAAGTGGGTGTACAACACGTATGCAGACTGGCAGCGACAATTCCCGTTCTGGTCGGAAAGCACGATTCGCCGGATCATTCTTAAACTGGAAAAAATGGGGATCATCGTCGCGGCGAATTTCAACCGCTCCAAGATCGATAAAACGAAATGGTATCGGATCGACTATGACAAACTGGCCGAAATAACGAAAGAAATATCAGAAATGTCGGACGGACAACATGGGCAGGCGGCAGATGATGGCGTGATGACCGCGCACAATGGTGTTTCGATCGTTCAAGGTGCGGTTTCGTTCACTCAAAACGGGGTTTCGTTCGTTCACGATGAGGGTTTGACGACGCACGATGGGGATTCGATTGTGCAAGATGGCATCTCGGCCGTTCAAGGCGGCGCTTCTGTGGTTCAAGGGGGGATGTTGACGGCTCAAGATGGCATTTTGACGGTTCAAAATAGGGTTTTGCCCACTGAAGATGGGGGGTCGATGAGGCAAAGCAGCGTTTCGACGATTCAACAAGATCAGATTTCGGCCGTTTACGATGGCGTTTCGATCGGCCAAAATGAGCAGACGATGGGCGAAACAGTCCGTCCATTTGCGCAAAATGAACCATCCAGCTGGTCAAACTGGGCGGTCGAGGTGCTCAATTTGACAAGACCAATACCAGAGACGACAACAGAGATGACATCAGAGATCAAAAGAGAAGACGAAGAAGACGCGCGCGTGCGCACATACAAGGAGATCGTTCGCTTCTGTGAGGAAAACGGGTTTGGCGTGATCGGCGATTATTTGCGGGAAAAGATCAATGCATGGGTGGACGATGCGTCCGAGGAATTGGTGTTGGAAGCATTGAAAATCGCGGTGGAAAACGGCGCCAAACGGTGGGTGTACGTGGAAACGATTTTGCGCGACTGGACGGAAAAAGGGTATCGCACCGTGGACGAAGTGCGCGCCGCGCGGTTGGCGTTTCGAAAAGAGCGGATGAAGCAACGATCCGCCCCGCCTTCATCCGATGGCGGCAGAACGATGCGGAAACCGATCCGCACCGAGATCGTGCCGGATTGGCTGAAGATGGATTACAGCCAGCCGGAAGACGACGACTTTGACATCGAGCAGGCGCGCCGTGAGTTGGAGGAACGTCTGAAAAAATACAAAACCAACCCGGACGGATGAAGCCGAAGGGCGTAAGAGTCCGAGGAGTCTCATCTCATGACGGGACGTGAACCGAGCGATTTCTTGTGTGCCCCACGATTTGAGGTTCAGTCAGGTCGTTCACTGGTGCTGGCGCCCCTTCACGTTTAGATGGTGGGAGGCTTCTTTTGGGAATTTGTTCACAGGGGGATGGCTCATCGCCATCTCCCGAAACAAAAATAAAAAACCCTTGCACGGCAAGGGTTGGGCAAATGGAGCATACCGGGCTCGAACCGGTGACCTTCGCGCTGCCAGCACGACGCTCTCCCAACTGAGCTAATGCCCCAAAAAAGGATATGGATGATCTGTCCATGTCCCATTATATATATGGATGCGGACAATTGCAATCCTTTTTTGATCACCCGCTTTCAATATCAACGTGCACGACATCGTCAATGGAGCGGATGACGTAGTAAAGTTCGGCGGTCGAGCGCTTTTGGTCAATGACGGCTCTTAGTTTCAGCAAATGTTCATTCTCTTCCACATCCTTAATGCGCATCGTTTTAATGTTGATGTCCTGTTGTTTTAAATGGTCGATGACCTTTGTAATGTTTTTGGCGTCCGCCACGGTGATTTGCAGCAGCACCTCTTTTTCGCGCAGCTGCTTTGGTCCAAAAAAATTGATCAAAAACGGAATGAGTTCCACACTGACAATGAGAAGCGCGACGCCGAACGCCGATTCCCAATAGAAGCCTGCGCCGACCGCTACTCCAATCCCTGCCGCCCCCCAAATGATCGCGGCGGTCGTCAGCCCGGTGATGCTGTCGTTGCCGCGGCGCAAAATGACGCCTGCTCCTAAAAAACCGACCCCGGACACAATTTGCGCCGCCAGTCGAAGCGGGTCCATCGTAATATGGTCTTTGAGCGGAAAGACGTACGCCGATTCGATCGAAACGATTGTAAGCAAGCAGCTGGAAATGGAAATCACAAGACACGTTTTCAAACCGACCGGTTTTCGCTTCAATTCCCGTTCCAGCCCAATGATCAGCCCGAGAATGGCGGAAATCCCTAGTTTGAGGAACGGATCAAACATCATCGTTTCTCACCTCGTTCATGGTATAATGTAAGAAAACGTTCGTGAACCATTTTTGTCCGCCCTTCCGCATGAAAGTGGTAGATCAGGGCGCACACTCCTTTTCGTAGAAAGTGAGTTGGCAGAAACATGAAGCCGCCAAGCACAGCAAAGGCTTATGCCGCTCTATTCATCGGCGCGCTTGCCGTGTCAACATCGGCCATTTTCGTCAAATGGTCGCAGGCGCCGTCCGCGGTGATCGCCTTTTATCGGCTCTTTTTGGCCGTCGCCATCATGACGCCGTTGTTCCTCCGGCATCGAAGCGAACTCCGAGGCATCTCTCGGCGCGATTGGCTGTTTTCGCTTTGTTCTGGGGTTTTGCTTGCCTTTCATTTTATCCTTTGGTTTGAATCGCTCGACTATACATCCGTCGCTAGTTCGGTCGTGCTTGTGACGCTGCAGCCGCTGTTTGCCTTCGCAGGCGGCGCGTTGTTTTTCCGCGAACGGTTGACCGTCGGCGCGGTCGGGAGCGCGGTGTTGGCCATGATCGGCAGCGTTCTCATCAGCTGGGGAGACTTCCGCGTCAGCGGGGAAGCGCTGTACGGCGATGGATTGGCGCTGCTTGCGTGCGCGTTTGTCACGGCGTATTGGCTGTTCGGCCAAGAGGTGCGCCAACGGTTGTCATTGATGACGTATACCTATATCGTCTATGGCATCAGCGCGGCGGTGTTGTGGCTGTACGCGATGCTGTTTCGCCTTTCGCTGACGGCGTATCAGCTGACGGATTGGCTTTGTTTTCTCGCTCTCGCCGTCATTCCAACGCTGCTCGGCCATTCGGTGATGAACTGGGCGGTCAAATGGGTCAGCGCCTCGACGGTGTCGATGGCGATTTTATTTGAACCGATCGGCGCTTCCGCCTTGGCCTACTGGCTGTTTGGCGAACCGATCCGTCCGTTTCAATGGATCGGCGGTATTTTTATTTTAACAGGAATCGCCCTGTATTTGTGGGAGAAAAGCGAAAAAGGTCCGCTAACGGTGCAAGAACGTAGCGGACCCTAGCGTTCCGACGATAAAGGGCGGGCGGCGGATCGGCAGGCGGAATTCATCGAAGCCGCGGGCGAATTGGGACAGATAAGCGAAATCGACTTGCGTGATATCGGGAAGCAGGTAAGCGGATTTCGTCGCCCCCCGCTTTCGTTTTCGATTGAGCGCGGCGATGATGCCGTCTGCCGTCTGGATGCCGATGCCGTGCCCGTAAAAGAAGCCGTCGCCTAAGTAAATGGCATTTTCCCCTTGCCATTGCGGCGTCAGCGGATCGAATTCCGGGTTTTTAAAATAGAGGCAATCTCCGGGGAGAAAGTGTTCATCTTTTTTTGTTTGAATGCCAAGATCCCGGTCGG
Organism: [Bacillus] caldolyticus; assembly: GCF_003595605.1. Lineage (NCBI taxonomy): Bacteria > Bacillati > Bacillota > Bacilli > Caryophanales > Anoxybacillaceae > Geobacillus > [Bacillus] caldolyticus. Next base: position 2,619,070 of record NZ_CP025074.1, read on the forward strand.
TATGCCAGTCATACAGCAGCAAATCCGCAAACAGCCGGTTGAATGCCGCTGGATCGATTACGTCAAGCACGGCCTTGTAAAACACGATGACGATCGCGGTCGCGCATTCAAACGCGTATCGCTCGCTATGGACAAAAATGTCCTGAATCGCTTCGGAAGCCGTGACATCTGGGCGAAGACGGAAGCCGCCGCGCTCGTCCCGCGTCCAAAAATCGCTGTTGCAGCGCGAAAAACGGAAAATGGCAAACCGCGCCCGGCTTTTCGCCAACTCGCCCGCCGCCCGAACAATGCGGTCGCGCAAGGCGATTTCAAATCGAAGCTGGTGTTTATTTGCATACGTATACAACTTAGGCGAGGAAACAAGGGCATCTAAGATTCGTTGTTCGCTGGCCGGAAGCGAAAACGAACTCGAAACGTCAAAGTTGATTGGTGATAACACGCGAATCAAAGTGAAGAAGCCTCCTTGATGAAAGGATCGCAACAACGATATAGATGCAAAACGGAAAAGTTCTCCACGTCCTTGACGAAAAAAGTCGCTTGCCTATTTCGACCGCCCGAGGCAAACAGCCGTCTTCTTCGCTGCACCTTGGCGTGGCGGAAGACGGAACGACTACCTGCTTCACAGACCCAGGCGTGGGGCTGGAAGCGGCGTTGTTCGGTCGCCTGACAGTCCATCCAGTCGCTCTGCAAAAGCCGTCGATGTGAAGGCGTCCAATCGCATCTATATAGCGATGCCATAGAAGAAATGTATGCACTCGCGCCGGTGTTCATTCCCCTTTTTTAGGAAAAGAACGCTTTCCTGTGGGATGGAGAAGAGGGAACGGGGATGGATCAGCGCGTCCTAAAATTTTTTTAAAAAAGGTATTGCTTTTTTCGAGTTAAGGTGGTATATTAGAAAACGTCGCTGATCAAAGAGGTTGTTTGACAGCGATGCGAAGCAAAAAAGCAGTTGACATCCAAAAAGATGTTATGCTAACATAAAAGAGCTGTTTGAGAGAGACAAAACAGTCGAAAGCTTGTTCCTTGAAAACTGAACGAAACGAAGCGCAATAGAAAAGCTGAGGCCGCTTTGGCCGAAGCTGGACAATACGGAAAAGCTGAGGCCCGCGGGTCGCCGCGATGGGCAAATGTTCTTCGCCTGCAGGGATTTACAATCCCGAAGGCGAAGGTTATTTGACCCCGAGCGGCGGCGGGCTGAAGCTGGACAATGCGAAAAGCCAATCAACTTTCTTTGGAGAGTTTGATCCTGGCTCAGGACGAACGCTGGCGGCGTGCCTAATACATGCAAGTCGAGCGGACCAAATCGGAGCTTGCTCTGGTTTGGTCAGCGGCGGACGGGTGAGTAACACGTGGGCAACCTGCCCGCAAGACCGGGATAACTCCGGGAAACCGGAGCTAATACCGGATAACACCGAAGACCGCATGGTCTTTGGTTGAAAGGCGGCCTTTGGCTGTCACTTGCGGATGGGCCCGCGGCGCATTAGCTAGTTGGTGAGGTAACGGCTCACCAAGGCGACGATGCGTAGCCGGCCTGAGAGGGTGACCGGCCACACTGGGACTGAGACACGGCCCAGACTCCTACGGGAGGCAGCAGTAGGGAATCTTCCGCAATGGGCGAAAGCCTGACGGAGCGACGCCGCGTGAGCGAAGAAGGCCTTCGGGTCGTAAAGCTCTGTTGTGAGGGACGAAGGAGCGCCGTTCGAAGAGGGCGGCGCGGTGACGGTACCTCACGAGGAAGCCCCGGCTAACTACGTGCCAGCAGCCGCGGTAATACGTAGGGGGCGAGCGTTGTCCGGAATTATTGGGCGTAAAGCGCGCGCAGGCGGTTCCTTAAGTCTGATGTGAAAGCCCACGGCTCAACCGTGGAGGGTCATTGGAAACTGGGGGACTTGAGTGCAGGAGAGGAGAGCGGAATTCCACGTGTAGCGGTGAAATGCGTAGAGATGTGGAGGAACACCAGTGGCGAAGGCGGCTCTCTGGCCTGCAACTGACGCTGAGGCGCGAAAGCGTGGGGAGCAAACAGGATTAGATACCCTGGTAGTCCACGCCGTAAACGATGAGTGCTAAGTGTTAGAGGGGTCACACCCTTTAGTGCTGCAGCTAACGCGATAAGCACTCCGCCTGGGGAGTACGGCCGCAAGGCTGAAACTCAAAGGAATTGACGGGGGCCCGCACAAGCGGTGGAGCATGTGGTTTAATTCGAAGCAACGCGAAGAACCTTACCAGGTCTTGACATCCCCTGACAACCCAAGAGATTGGGCGTTCCCCCTTCGGGGGGACAGGGTGACAGGTGGTGCATGGTTGTCGTCAGCTCGTGTCGTGAGATGTTGGGTTAAGTCCCGCAACGAGCGCAACCCTCGCCTCTAGTTGCCAGCACGAAGGTGGGCACTCTAGAGGGACTGCCGGCGACAAGTCGGAGGAAGGTGGGGATGACGTCAAATCATCATGCCCCTTATGACCTGGGCTACACACGTGCTACAATGGGCGGTACAAAGGGCTGCGAACCCGCGAGGGGGAGCGAATCCCAAAAAGCCGCTCTCAGTTCGGATTGCAGGCTGCAACTCGCCTGCATGAAGCCGGAATCGCTAGTAATCGCGGATCAGCATGCCGCGGTGAATACGTTCCCGGGCCTTGTACACACCGCCCGTCACACCACGAGAGCTTGCAACACCCGAAGTCGGTGCGGTAACCCTTACGGGAGCCAGCCGCCGAAGGTGGGGCAAGTGATTGGGGTGAAGTCGTAACAAGGTAGCCGTACCGGAAGGTGCGGCTGGATCACCTCCTTTCTAAGGACGAAGAAAAGCGGAAGCGCCGTAATTTCGCCTAAAGGCAGCCCGCGTCCTGCGGGCAACGGCGAAATATCGCCATCCTGGCGATCTCGAAGCCAAATGTTCTTCACCCGCAGGGGTGCTTGCACCCCGAGGGGGAAGGTTATTTGGCAGAAGAGAGCCAGGCGCTGGAGCTAGACATCAGTCGTTATTCAAAGCAAAACGCGCTTCTGTTTCGTTCAGTTTTGAAGGAATGAGAAATTCCTTCAGTTGCTTTGCGTCTGCGTCTACAAGTGAATTCAGAGAAGCTGGATTCCTCGACGCAAAGCTGCAAGGAAGCTGTTTCAACGTAGTTGCTTTGCGTCTGTGCCTGCGTCTGCTAGCAGGTTCAGGGAAGCAAGATTCCTCGGCACAAGACTGCAGAGAAGCAAATTCAAGAAGCAGTCTCGTTTGCGTCTGCGTCTACAAGTGGATTCGGAGAAGCCGAATTCCTCGACGCAAACCAGCGAAGAAGCAGGTTCAAGGCAGCAACTTTGCATCTGCGTCTTCTAGCAGATTCGAGGAAGTGGGATTCCTCGATGCAAGACTGCAGAGAAGCAAATTCAAGAAGCAGTCTCGTTCCTTGAAAACTAGATAACCGGAAAAGCAAAGGAAGAAGCCGAGAGCGCAATAGGTTAAGCTGGAAAGGGCGCACGGTGGATGCCTTGGCACTAGGAGCCGATGAAGGACGGGGCAAACGCCGAAACGCTTCGGGGAGCTGTAAGCAAGCGTTGATCCGGAGATGTCCGAATGGGGGAACCCACTGTCCGTAATGGGGCAGTATCCATGCCTGAATCCATAGGGCATGGAGGGCACACCCGGGGAACTGAAACATCTTAGTACCCGGAGGAGAAGAAAGCAACCGCGATTCCCTGAGTAGCGGCGAGCGAAACGGGAACAGCCCAAACCAAGAGGCGTGTCCTCTTGGGGTTGTAGGACCGCTCACGATGGGAGTGAGAAAGGGACGGGGTAGACGAACCGGTCTGGAACGGCCGGCCAGAGAAGGTGACAGCCCTGTAGTCGAAACTTCGTTCCCTCCCGAGCGGATCCTGAGTACGGCGGGACACGAGGAATCCCGTCGGAAGCAGGGAGGACCATCTCCCAAGGCTAAATACTCCCTAGTGACCGATAGTGCACCAGTACCGTGAGGGAAAGGTGAAAAGCACCCCGGGAGGGGAGTGAAAGAGAACCTGAAACCGTGTGCCTACAAGTAGTCAGAGCCCGTTGATGGGTGATGGCGTGCCTTTTGTAGAATGAACCGGCGAGTGACGATGGCGTGCGAGGTTAAGCCGAAGAGGCGGAGCCGCAGCGAAAGCGAGTCTGAACAGGGCGTGTGAGTACGTCGTCGTCGACCCGAAACCAGGTGATCTACCCATGTCCAGGGTGAAGGCCGGGTAACACCGGCTGGAGGCCCGAACCCACGCACGTTGAAAAGTGCGGGGATGAGGTGTGGGTAGGGGTGAAATGCCAATCGAACTTGGAGATAGCTGGTTCTCCCCGAAATAGCTTTAGGGCTAGCCTCGGGTTTAGGAGTCTTGGAGGTAGAGCACTGATTGGGCTAGGGGCCCAAATCGGGTTACCGAACCCAGTCAAACTCCGAATGCCAACGACTTATGCCCGGGAGTCAGACCGCGAGTGATAAGATCCGTGGTCGAGAGGGGAACAGCCCAGACCGCCAGCTAAGGCCCCGAAGTGCACGTTCAGTGGAAAAGGATGTGGAGTTGCAAAGACAACCAGGATGTTGGCTTAGAAGCAGCCACCATTTAAAGAGTGCGTAATAGCTCACTGGTCGAGTGACTCTGCGCCGAAAATGTACCGGGGCTAAACGTGCCGCCGAAGCTGCGGGATGACCGTTGGTCATCGGTAGGGGAGCGTTCTAAGGGCAGAGAAGCCAGACCGGAAGGACTGGTGGAGCGCTTAGAAGTGAGAATGCCGGTATGAGTAGCGAAAACAGAGGTGAGAATCCTCTGCGCCGAAAGCCTAAGGGTTCCTGAGGAAGGTTCGTCCGCTCAGGGTTAGTCGGGACCTAAGCCGAGGCCGAAAGGCGTAGGTGATGGACAACAGGTTGAGATTCCTGTACCACCTTCTTCCCGTTTGAGCGATGGGGGGACGCAGGAGGATAGGGCGAGCAGGCGGCTGGAAGAGCCTGTCCAAGCCGCAAGGCTGATCCGTAGGCAAATCCGCGGATTGTAAGGCCAAGCGGTGACGGCGACGGAGTCATCCGGAAGTCCCCGATTTCACACTGCCAAGAAAAGCCTCTAGCGAGGGAAGAGGTGCCCGTACCGCAAACCGACACAGGTAGGCGAGGAGAGAATCCTAAGGCGCGCGGGAGAACTCTCGTTAAGGAACTCGGCAAAATGACCCCGTAACTTCGGGAGAAGGGGTGCTCTTTGGGGTGAAGAGCCCTGAAGAGCCGCAGTGAAAAGGCCCAAGCGACTGTTTATCAAAAACACAGGTCTCTGCGAAGCCGAAAGGCGACGTATAGGGGCTGACACCTGCCCGGTGCTGGAAGGTTAAGGGGAGCGCTTAGCGGAAGCGAAGGTGCGAACCGAAGCCCCAGTAAACGGCGGCCGTAACTATAACGGTCCTAAGGTAGCGAAATTCCTTGTCGGGTAAGTTCCGACCCGCACGAAAGGTGTAACGACTTGGGCGCTGTCTCAACGAGAGACCCGGTGAAATTATACTACCTGTGAAGATGCAGGTTACCCGCGACAGGACGGAAAGACCCCGTGGAGCTTTACTGCAGCCTGATATGGAATTTTGGTATCGCTTGTACAGGATAGGTGGGAGCCTGGGAAGCCGGAGCGCCAGCTTCGGTGGAGGCGGCGGTGGGATACCACCCTGGCGGTATTGAAATTCTAACCCGCACCCCTTAGCGGGGTGGGAGACAGTGTCAGGTGGGCAGTTTGACTGGGGCGGTCGCCTCCCAAAAGGTAACGGAGGCGCCCAAAGGTTCCCTCAGAATGGTTGGAAATCATTCGGAGAGTGCAAAGGCACAAGGGAGCTTGACTGCGAGACGGACAGGTCGAGCAGGGACGAAAGTCGGGCTTAGTGATCCGGTGGTTCCGCATGGAAGGGCCATCGCTCAACGGATAAAAGCTACCCCGGGGATAACAGGCTGATCTCCCCCAAGAGTCCACATCGACGGGGAGGTTTGGCACCTCGATGTCGGCTCATCGCATCCTGGGGCTGTAGTCGGTCCCAAGGGTTGGGCTGTTCGCCCATTAAAGCGGTACGCGAGCTGGGTTCAGAACGTCGTGAGACAGTTCGGTCCCTATCCGTCGCGGGCGCAGGAAATTTGAGAGGAGCTGTCCTTAGTACGAGAGGACCGGGATGGACGCACCGCTGGTGTACCAGTTGTCCCGCCAGGGGCACCGCTGGGTAGCTATGTGCGGACGGGATAAGCGCTGAAAGCATCTAAGCGTGAAGCCCCCCTCAAGATGAGATTTCCCACCGCGCAAAGCGGGTAAGATCCCTCGAAGATGACGAGGTCGATAGGTCCGAGGTGGAAGCGTGGCGACACGTGGAGCTGACGGATACTAATCGATCGAGGGCTTAACCAAGAAAAGCGCAGGCGAGCGGCTTCTTCCAACGGTTATCTAGTTTTGAAGGAATGAAAAAACTCTTGACAGCTCAGCGCGAATCATTATAATAGTAAATGTCTAAAGAGATGTCATTTCGCAGCAGCTCAGTGACGAGCATTTGCATCATCGGATGAACTGCGAGTTGCCTCGACGCATCCAGCTTCTTTGAATCGGCTGGCAGAGGAAGAGGCAGGACATCTTGTTGGGAGAATTGACCGTCGTTATGATTCCGCAGTAGCTCAGTGGTAGAGCAATCGGCTGTTAACCGATTGGTCGCAGGTTCGAATCCTGCCTGCGGAGCCATCGTGGAGAGCTGTCCGAGTGGTCGAAGGAGCACGATTGGAAATCGTGTAGGCGTGAATAGCGCCTCAAGGGTTCGAATCCCTTGCTCTCCGCCATGATCCATCAGCATGGCCCGTTGGTCAAGTGGTTAAGACACCGCCCTTTCACGGCGGTAACACGGGTTCGAATCCCGTACGGGTCACTTCTTTGTGGAGGATTAGCTCAGCTGGGAGAGCACTTGCCTTACAAGCAAGGGGTCGGCGGTTCGATCCCGTCATCCTCCACCATCTTAATATAAAAGCTGACTTGCTTTCTCATTCATCGCGAGTTGTCCCGACGCATCCAGCATCTTTGAATCAGCTTGTAGAGGAAGAGGCAACGGACAACAACACCAAAAGCATTGTGAACATCAACTTACTTTCTTATCATCGCGGGGTGGAGCAGTCCGGTAGCTCGTCGGGCTCATAACCCGAAGGTCGCAGGTTCAAATCCTGCCCCCGCAACCAAAATTGGTCCCGTAGTGTAGTGGTTAACATGCCTGCCTGTCACGCAGGAGATCGCGGGTTCGAGTCCCGTCGGGACCGCCATTGTTCCAAAATCACGAAAAATATGGTATGGCTCGGTAGCTCATTCGGTAGAGACGAGCATCCGCTTCATCGAATTCGCTTCGAGTTGCCTCGACGCATCGAGCGTCTTTGAATCAGCTGGTAGAGGAAGAGGCACAGAGCAATTCAACGAGCGAGTTAAAAAATAATATATGGCTCGGTAGCTCAGTCGGTAGAGCAAAGGACTGAAAATCCTTGTGTCGGCGGTTCGATTCCGTCCCGAGCCACCATATAATTGATAGCAAGCTGACTTAGCTCTATTGGCAGAGACGAGCATCCGCTTCATCGAATCGATTGCGAGTTGTCCCGACGCACCCAGCTTCTTCGAATTGGCTGGTAGAGGAAGGGACACAACAAATGAACAATGAGCCACGATTTATATCATAATTATGCCGACTTAGCTCAATTGGTAGAGACGAGCACTTGCTTCGTCGAGTCGGCTTCGAGTTGCCTCGACGCATCCTGCTTCCTCGAATCAGCTTGTAGAGGAAGAGGCACAGAGCACAACAATGAGCCACCTTCTTGCATTTGTTTTATGCCGACTTAGCTCAATTGGTAGAGCAACTGAATCGTAATCAGTAGGTTGCGGGTTCAAGTCCTGCAGTCGGCACCATTCTTTGGAGGGGTAGCGAAGTGGCTAAACGCGGCGGACTGTAAATCCGCTCCCTTTGGGTTCGGCGGTTCGAATCCGTCCCCCTCCACCATGATTAAAGGGGCATAGTTTAATGGTAGAACAGAGGTCTCCAAAACCTCCGGTGTGGGTTCGATTCCTACTGCCCCTGCCATTTTGATTATCATTATGGCGACTATGGCGAAGTGGTTAACGCACCAGATTGTGGCTCTGGCATGCGTGGGTTCGATTCCCACTAGTCGCCCTTCACTTTCCGGCATTGGGGTATAGCCAAGCGGTAAGGCAACGGACTTTGACTCCGTGATGCGTTGGTTCGAATCCAGCTACCCCAGCCAATGATGCGGAAGTAGTTCAGTGGTAGAACACCACCTTGCCAAGGTGGGGGTCGCGGGTTCGAGTCCCGTCTTCCGCTCTCGATCAAGGCGGCATAGCCAAGTGGTAAGGCAGAGGTCTGCAAAACCTTTACCCCCGGTTCGAATCCGGGTGCCGCCTCCATCTAATGAATATAAAAAGTGTTGACAGACATGAAGTAATGTGATAGAATAATACATGTCGCGCCGATGTGGCGGAATTGGCAGACGCGCACGACTCAAAATCGTGTGGGGTAACCCCCCGTGTGGGTTCGACTCCCACCATCGGCATCGAAATAGGGAAAAGGCTTTAGGGACAAGGGGTTTCACGTAAGTGGAATCCCTTGTTTTTTATTTACCGAATACGATTCGAGAGAAGAAAATCGTGTGCGTACAATCGTGTTCGGTGAGGTGAAATGGAAAGTGGGAAGAATAGAAAATGAGAGAGAATTGCAGAGAAAGAGCAAGAGAGGAAGAAGAGGAGAGCTAAGTCGTGAGGAGTTATTGCTAATATCTGATGACAACGCAGAAATTGAATACACATTTGAGGAATTGTTAGAGATATTTATTGAGGATTGCGAACTAAGAAAATTGCAAAACGGCTCGGCTATATTGATGAACAAAAATTCACAGAGCTTGATAATGAAGCTATAGAAATCAATAAAATCATAATCGGACTGATGAGGAAAATTTTAAGAAAGGACGATTAAGCTTAGGCTCTATCCTGAAATAACTGTGGATAACTTTTTTGTTATTTCATTCGTCGATGTGCCAATTTTTATTGGTTGTCTGTTATTGCTAATTGTTGATTTTTGACTAAAAGCAAAGAGACCATTGTATTGAGGTCTCTGATGTTCTTATTAAATTAAAGATTTCAACAGTTAATGTAAATTATCACTTTATTTCGGAACAAAAGAGCCATTTTTTTGCACATTCCTTCAGAAAGCCCTCTCCCCTTTTCTGAAAGAATGTGCTAAATTTTTTGTGAATTATTTCGGAAGAGAAAATCCATCGGTTCATAGGAGGGGGAGGAGGACGTGATTCAATTTCATGACTTTGGCATTGACGTCCAAACGTATGCAGAGCGTGGAAAAGAAAACGACTTCCCTCTTCTGAAAAAGTGTCCGCATTGCCGGGCCAAGCGCCCGTTGCACCGCCACGGTTACTATGAGCGAAACGCATTGACCCCACATGGTGATGATCGCATTTGGATTGTCCGGTATCGCTGTCGGGAATGCTTAAAGACGGTGAGTGTGCTGCCTTCCTTTCTCCTCCCGTATTTTCAGTATACGTTGTCCGCCATATGGCAAGTCGTGAAAGAGCAGTTGGGATTGATCGAGGGGACGAACCGGGCTCCGTTCCTCCTGACAAAGGACGGCATCATCTTTTATGTCCGACGGTTCTGCCGAAACCTATCAAGCCATCATAGCTTTTTTGCGAGGCGGTGGAGGATCATAGGCCCTATCGTGAAAAAAGAAAAGGAACGGGCTTCCTGGTGGATCCGGACGTTGGAGAAACACGGTCTTGATTCGGTCATCAGAGACATGTGGGAGGACGGATTCCGACACCCTTTTGCGAATCAAATGGGATCCTGATTTTACATACATATCCTAAATTGGAAATAGTTGAGGTTCCCACAAACCTTTCCTATCGACGGAGAAAAAGCGATCCGGTACGATAAGGGCAGACGGACCGGAACGGTCCTGATTCCAAGTGAGACAAGGAGGAGATTCGAATGGATGAGTCGATGAGACACGACATTGCCCTGTTTCGGTACGGGCTAATCGCTCCGTTGGTGAATGGGCAGGTGGAACCGAAGACGTATCTGAAAGAGGTGAGCGAGCGAGTGCACCATGTTCCCCACCAGGGCGACAAACGAATCGCAGCCAAGACGATCCTCGATTGGTGCACCCGATACAAAAAAGGGGGCTTTGACGCCTTAAAGCCGAAGCGCCGTTCGGACCGCGGCCACTCAAGGCGTCTGTCGCCCGATGATGAGGATCATATTTTAGCCCTAAGAAAAGAACATCCCACCATGCCCGTGACGGTGTTCTACGAACACCTGATCGAGCAGGGGGAAATCCCAGAAAACCATACCTCTTACTTTACTATATACCGATTGTTGAAAAAACACAACCTGGTGGGAAAAGAAATCTTGCCCATGCCGGAGCGAAAGCGTTTTGCGTATGACCAGATCAATGAGCTTTGGCAAGGGGACTTATCCCATGGACCAACGATTCGAGTCAATGGGAAAGCCCAGAAAACGTTTTTGATCGCCTATATCGATGACTGCTCGCGGTTTGTGCCGTACGTATAGTTTCCCTTCGGAGAAGTTTGACGGGCTGCGGATCGTCACGAAGGAAGCGGTGCTTCGTTGCGGGAAGCCGAAGCGCATTTACTCGGACAACGGGAAAATGTATCGGTCCGAGGTGCTGCAGTATGCGTGCGCCGAGATGGGGATTACGCTCATCCACACCCAGCCGTATGACCCGCAAAGCAAAGGGAAAATCGAACGGTTCTTCCACACCGTACAGACACGGTTTTATCCGCTGTTAGAGCTGAATCCGCCGAAGTCGCTTGACGAGTTGAACGAGCGTTTTTGGAAGTGGCTTGAAGAAGAGTATCATCGAAAACCGCACGCCTCACTGGACGGAAAAACGCCGCATGAGGTGTTTCAGTCCCAAGTGGAACGAGTGGTGTGGATCGAAGACATCGATTGGCTGGACGCGATTTTTCTGAAACGGGAGCACCGCAAGGTGAAAGCCGATGGCACGATCACCCTGAATAAACAGCTATACGAAGTGCCGCCCCGGTTCATTGGGCAATCGATTGAACTCCGCTATGACGAACGGGGCGTCTATGTGTACGAAGATGGAAGGAAGGTGGCGGAGGCCGTTCGGGTTCGTTTGGAGGACAACGCCTATGTAAAACGCCATCGGTCCCCGTTTGCGGCGATTCCGGCGAAGGAGGGAGAACACGGTGTATAAATCGTTTTACTCCCTTTCGCGGGAGCCGTTTGCGAAAGAAACAGACCCGTCCGAGGCGTATCAAGGGGCGCCGTTTCAGGAAGCGTTGCGGGCGCTGGAGTACGTGAAACGAACCCGGGGGATCGGGCTGTTAATCGGAGAGCCGGGGGCGGGCAAGACGTTCGCCCTTCGGGCGCTGAAAGAGTCATTGAATCCATCATTGTATCATGTCGTCTACTTTCCGTTATCCACCGGAGGCGTGATGGATTTTTACCGTGGACTGGCCTTGGGATTAGGAGAGGAACCGAAGTACCGCAAGGTAGATCTCTTCCGCCAAATCCAGCAGGCGATCGAGCGATTGTATCATGAACGACGGATCACGCCGGTGTTCATTTTGGACGAGATGCATTTAGCAAAGGATGCATTTTTACAGGACATCGCCATCTTGTTCAACTTTGAGATGGATTCGACCAACCCATTTGTCTTGATGTTGGCCGGGCTGCCCCATTTACAGGGGAAGCTGCGGCTCAATCAGCACCACCCTCTCGACCAACGGATCATCATGCGATACCGGATGGGGCCGCTGGAGAGGGAAGAGGTGGCGGGCTACATCGAGCATCGGATGAAACAGGCCGGGGCGAAGCATCCGATCTTCACTCCATCGGCGTTAGAGGAGATTGCCCTGCAGTCGCGGGGATGGCCTCGGGTGATCAACACGTTGGCCACGACGTGCCTGTTATACGGGTATCAGCTGAAAAAGGACGCCATTGACGAAGAAGTGGTGCGCATGGCCGCAGAGGAAATGGGGTATTAGCACGAAAGGGGCCGAATCGGCCTCTTTTGTGCTTTCTCTTTTCCATCGGTCCATCAGGCGCGCTGGAAATCTTCATCTGAAAGAGCGTGCAAACGTTCCGATAAGAATGTGCAAAATCCGGAACAATCCGCAAAAATTTTGCACATTATTTCCGAATCCGCCTGAAATAATTTGAAAAAGGGATTCTGAAATAATGTGCTAATTTACACTAGACTTCAAAGGATCTTAACTTATACAAGAGACTGCTTTAGCAATTTGAGTCCGTTGTTAAAATCTTTCACTGATTTTTTTTCAATTGCATAAAGGAGATCATGGAATATCAATCTTTTTCCATAAAATGATGTAACACGCTTATCGATTGGATAATTAAGGTCTTTAAAAGGATAACTGTAATAGTTAAGAATCTTATTAAAGAATTGTTCTCCATAGTCCCAATATAGTCCAGATAAATCATAAGCGGGGTCACCTAATTGAATATCTCCAAAGTCAATAATGCCACTAATTTGTTTTTTATTAATATCAAACAGTATATGTTTATGAGTCAAATCACCATGAATAATAGTTTTAGGTAAAGGATTTATTGATATTTGGTTTAGAAAAGACTCAAACATGTTAGTTATTTTTTGACATTCTTGTTCTGTAAGGTATGGATATACCAGTTTTTTTATGTTCTCCCAGTGCTCTTTCCAGTAAGTATATCCTTGGTTATCTTTAAGTTCTATAGAATGTATTTCCTCTAAATCAACTTTATGTAACATTGTTAAAAAGCTGCTTATCTGAAAGGCTATCTGATTTTGAGTCTGATCGTCCAACTCGTAAAGAATAGAAGGAGACAGAGGAACACCGTTAATTAGTGAGTAATAGCAACAGATAGGCCTATTATCTTTAAAAATTAATCGGTATTTTGGTAATTTTATGCTTAAATAAGATATTTCAGTCTGTAAAAAATCCAACAAAAGCTTTTCGTTTAGTAAATGCTGTGCTGTGTCTTCACTTCTCGGAAAGCGAAAAATCCATTCTTTATTGATTATCAGAACAGCATTGTCCCATCCTTCATTATTAATATCATATTCCTGGATTTCTAACCATGGTAACTGTTTCTTAATATAATCTAACATGTCAATAATATTACTCAGCATAATACCTCTACCTCCTAAATCTGGTTTAATACGAATCTTAAACAATATATATATGATACCCGTGGTACTAGATAAACTTGAGCAAGCATAAAAATAGCCCTTGCTGGCGGATCTCCTGTAGAATGAAAGTGCGACCTGCCATTCGAAAGGAGAATCCCCATGCAAGAGCACTTTCATTTTACTACAGATCGAGCCAAGATTCAAAAGCAATATGCCGCCATTTTCGTTTTTGTTTCTGCTCAACTTTCATGCATTCAGGTGCATCTTCATCGTCGAAATCGCCATTTGGTCAAGCAAGAGGACGCTGTCATCATCGCCATTCATCTTTTAGGAAAGCTGCTCGGTTTTACTTCTGAACGGGCGTGGCATCGTTTTGTCACGGGAAATTTGTTCACAAACGGCTCGTTTCTCGAACGTTCCCGGTATAACCGCCGCTGCCGGGCGCTTGGCTTCGCTATCAAATGGATCCGCCATGAGCAAAACGTGGCCAACATCATGCCTATGCCGTCGTGGACAGCTTGCCGCTCCCATTGTGCCATACGGCAAGAATGCATCGCGTCAAACGGTTTCAAGAGATCGCCGACATCGGGTATTGCGCTTCCAAAAAGCAATGGTACTACGGGTTGAAGCTGCACCTTCAAGTGACCGATCAAGGGCTGCCAATGGGGTATGTGGTGACGGAAGCATCTTGCCACGATCGAATCGCAGCCGAAAGCGTGATGACCCAAATTCCTCATCCCTATAACTTTGGGGACAAAGGATTCATTAGCCGTGACTTGCAAAAAAGGCTGTACGAAGAATACCAAATGGCGCTTTGGACTCCGTCTCGAAAAAACCAGAAACATCGTGCGTCTGAGACATGGGAGCAGTGGATCCAACAAAAACGCAAAGTGATCGAGACGGTGTTCTCGGTTCTGGTTGACCACTATCGCATCACGGGGATCCGAGCCAATTCGATTATCGGATTTGAAGTGGCACTAGACGGTATATTGTTAGCTTATTCCCTGGTTACACTTGGGCTAGTTGAGCGCTAAAGCTCAACTAGCACCACGGGTATAGATCAACAACCGGAAGAGGTGCTTCGACGCTTGGGGTGTGCAGCGTGATGCAAAGGTTAACTTTTCAAGGTGCATTTATATAGCATAGTTTTCTTCTATGGAAGACCCAATTACCTTTCATCATCTGTGGTGAAGCTCGATTCATGGGTGCTACGGGCAGTTTAATAGTTAAACGAGGAGGGGATATGATGCAATATACCATTACACCAATCGCATTTGTTAAAAATAACCGCAAAGATGTTGAAGATGATAATTGGGGTAGTGTTATTTCAATAATTGAATTATCAGATGAAATCGATGATTCAGCTTTACAAGGTATCAGTGAGTTTTCGCATTTAGATATTATTTTTTATTTTGACCGAGTTACAGATGACAAAATTCAATATGGAGCAAGGCATCCAAGAAATAATAAAGAATATCCAAAGGTCGGAATTTTCGCTCAAAGAGGCAAAAATCGACCGAATAAATTAGGTTTAACAACCGTTGAATTGTTAGAACATAAAGGGCGAACATTGAAAGTAAGAGGATTAGATGCAATAGATGGTACTCCTATTATTGATATTAAACCGGTTATGAAGGAGTTCTTACCCAAAGGCGAAGTAAGGCAGCCTGCTTGGTCGGTATCATTAATGGAACGATACTGGGATTAATGTTATTGAATTAACAACATACTTTATTTAAATTGATAACAGAACAAGTTTTCAAATAAAAAACAATTTTTAAGCAAAACAATCTCTTAATCAATACCGAAGCCTTCGACAATATGCTGAAGGAAAGTGTTGGCAATACTTTATGCCAACACTTTTATTAACCCGTGGTGCTAGATAAACTCAAACAAGCATAAAAATAGCCCTTGCATGAGGATCCCCTTAAAATGAAAGTGCAACCAACCATTAAAAAGGAGCATTCCCGTTAGGAGCTTTTCCGGGGACTTGATCAAAAAAAGCCCTCTTGGTATGATGCAGGGGTGTCAACCACATCACTCACCATACCAAGGAGGACTTCAGATGAATTGTACACAAAACTATAAAATTGATCAAGTCATCGAACAAACGCTTGTGGTGGGCATCGATATCGCGAAACGAACCCACTACGCCTGCTTCGTGGATGACCGAGGGCGTGTGCTTCGCAAATCGTTCCCGATCTTCCAGTCGAAAGAGGGCTTTCGCCAGCTGTATGAAGCGATTCAGGAGGCGATGCAAGCGTTCGTGTTTTCTGCAAAGAAAAAATACAGAGTTTCGCAACGAAAAGTGCAGAGAATTACAACTTGACATGGAGCCTCTGGGGGCGTGATGAAAAAGCCAGGAAGCCAGCAATATCAAGGGCTGGCTATGCCTAAAAAGGCTATCACGCCCCCCTCTCCATGTAAAGTTGGCCTAAGCCAAATTCTCTGCAGATCTCTGCATTTTTATTTTGCAATAAACACGTTCGGAAAGCCGCAGGTGATCGTCGCCGTGGAGCCGACCGGGCACTACTGGTTGAACCTGGCCTACTTCCTCGAGGAAAACGGGATCCCGTTAGTCATGGTCAACCCGGCGCATGTGTGCCGGTCGAAAGAACTCGATGACAACCTGCCGACGAAACACGACGCCAAAGACGCCCTGGTCATCGCCAGACTGGCGAAAGACGGGCGATTCCTCGTCCCCCGACTGCTGCACGAGATCGAAGCGGATTTGCGCGTCGGGAGCACGCTCAAAGAGAAGCTCCGGAAGGAACAGGCGGCGGTGAAAAACGCGATCATCCGTTGGACGGATCGGTATTTTCCAGAGTTTTGGACCGTGTTTCGCGACCTGGGGAAAACAGCGCTGGCGGTGCTGGAGTGGACGCCGCTTCCGGCCGATATGGCGGATCGGACCGCCGAGGAGCTTCTGGAGGCGTACCGGCAAAGCGACGGGCTGAAATGCCCGCAGAAAGCGAAAATTCAGGCGTTGATCAACGCCGCGAAGGACTCGATTGGGGTGACGGAAGGGACGACGATGGCCCGGTTTGAGATCGCCGCGCTCGTCCGCCGATACCGCCAATTGGAGGCTGAGATCGCCGCACTGGACGCCGAGTTGAAGGCATTGGTTCAAACGACGATGGAGTATCAATGGCTGAAAACGGTCGACGGGTTGAGAGACGCCACGATTATCGATCTGCTGGCGGAGATCGGCAGCTTCGCCCACTATCGGGACCCGCGTCAATTGGTGAAGTTGGCGGGCCTGACGCTCAAGGAGAACTCCTCCGGCCAGCGCAAAGGGCAAAAGCACATCTCCAAACGGGGACGGAAACGGCTGCGATCGGTGCTGTTTCGGGCGATGATTCCGCTGATCCGGCACAACGAGGCGTTTCGCGAGCTGCATGAATATTACACGACCCGATCCGTCAATCCGCTGACCGGAAAGCAGTCCATCGTCGCATTATGCCGGAAGCTGTTGAATGTGCTGTTTGCGATTTGTACGAAGAAACAAGCCTTTGACGCGGAGCGAATGAAACAGGACGTCTTGTCCCAGGTGCAACGGGCGGCCTAAGGCCTCCCCCTGCGAACGGAAGAATCGTTGGACAACCAGATGACACCGGAGAAGCTGGCGTGATTTTATCCATTCGACCTTGAGTCCCCAAAGGAGCTTGGCCGGCCTCCGCCTGATGACGAGACCGAACGAGGGAATGTTGGCGCGAAGACGCCCGGAGACATGGGAGGGTTCGTCCTCATCAGCGACGCGGAGATCCAAAGGGTGCATCGAATACGCTTCTCCCCACGGAAGGAAAATATCCCCAGCCGTGGCCGCGAAGCGCACCCTAGGTCTGTAAGATATCCACAAAACTGAAAAAGGATGTAAGGGATTTTGTCGAAAAATATTTTTTGGACACCCCTGAGGGGCCGAAAAGCCTTGATAAATCAACATTTCTAGAGGGAGGATAAAACAGTGTTAAGGTTTAAAACAATCGATATAGAAAAACATTGTGATGAAGTTGTACGTTTTCGCAAAGATTCGTTTTTAGTGAGTTTTGGTGATATTTCAGATTTTAATGAAGCCGAGTATCTTAATTGGCTAAAAGACAAGTTAATCAATTCCCAGAAGGCTTTGTTATGGTTGAAGAGAATGGGCGATTTATAGGACAACTCGAATTATCTATTCGAAAATACGAAGGAAGAAACATTGGGTATGTTCACTTATATTACCTAATACCTGAAAAGCGAGGAAAAGGAATAGGACAGGAATTACACAATTACGCAAAAAATTTCTTTAGAAATAATAAAGTAACTGAATATCATCTGAGAGTATCACCAAATAACACACAATCAATGAAATTCTACAAAAAGAATGGAATGGAAGAACTATGTTCTGAATTTGATGGAAAGGTAATCAGAATGAAAGGGAATATATAATATTTTTTCTTATTGTGCTAACGGGTGCTTTAATTGAATAAGAACAACCAAAGACCGCATACAGTGGTCTTTTTTGTAAATTATCATTTTATTTCAGCACAAAACGCCCATTTTTTTGCACATTCTTTCAGAAAGCCCTCTCCCCTTTTCTGAAGGAATGTGCTAAATTTTTTGTGAATTGTTTCGGACAAAGATTTCCATTCGTTTCAATGAGGGGGAGGAAGTGTGATCCAGTTTCACGACTTTGGCATTGACATTCAAACGTATACGGATCGTGGGAAAGGGAACGATTTTCCCGACGTGAACCAATGCCCCCACTGTTCATCCCGCCGCCCCTTGCATCGTCACGGATACTACCAACGCTATGCGTTGACGGCAGAGGGGGAGTATCACCTTTGGATCGCACGATATCGCTGTCAAGAGTGTCGCAAAACCGTGAGTGTGCTGCCTTCTTTCCTCCTCCCGTATGTTCAATATACACGATCGGTTATTTGGCAAGCGGTCAAAGCATGGTTCGAAACGCCAAGGCAAGGAGCGAAGACCAAACAGGTTGTTTTTCCCACCAAGGAGGTCATCTTATTTTATGTCCGACGATTTTTACGGAATCTCTCCCGCTTGCATTACGCGGCGGCGAGAAGGTGGGGGATCATCGGCCCTGTAGGGAACACAAGAACGGAACGGGCGGTCTGGTGGATGCAGACCTTGGAGGGACGGGGGGTGGGCTCGATCATCCAAGACCTGTGGACAAACGAGAGGTGGCATCCGTTTGCGGATCAAATGGTTTCCTAATATTCCTCCTAACAACAAAAATGGATATGATTGGTGTTCCCACAAACCCTTCCTCTCGACGAATCTCGAGCCGTTTCGTAAGATAGGAGGCAGAGGGACCGAGACGGTCCAACATCACAGGGAGACAGGGAGGAGATCCGGATGGATGAATCAATGAGACACGACATCGCGCTGTTTCGGTACGGGCTGATCGCTCCGTTGGTGAATGGCCAGGTGGAGCCCAAGGCGTATTTGAATGAGGTGGGCGGGCGAGTGCATTCGATTCCTCATCAAGGGGACAAACCCATTGCGGCGAAGACGATTCTGGATTGGTGCGCCCGATACAAAAAAGGGGGCTTTGACGCCTTGAAGCCGAAGCGCCGTTCGGACCGCGGCCGCTCCAGACGTCTGTCCCCCGATGATGAGGATCATATTCTAGCATTGAGAAAGGAACATCCCACCATGCCCGTGACCCTATTCTACGAACAACTCACCAAGCAGGGGGACATTCCCACCACCCTTTCATACTTTACTATATACCGATTGTTGAAAAAACACAACCTGGTGGGAAAAGAAATCTTGCCGATGCCGGAGCGAAAGCGTTTTGCGTATGACCAGATCAATGAGCTATGGCAAGGGGACTTATCCCATGGACCCACAATTCGAGTCCATGGGAAAGCCCAGAAAACGTTTTTGATCGCGTATATTGATGACTGCTCGCGGTTGGTGCCGTATGCCCAATTTTTCCCTTCGGAGAAATTTGACGGGCTGCGGATCGTCACAAAGGAAGCGGTGCTTCGTTGCGGGAAGCCAAAACGCATTTACTCGGACAACGGGAAAATTTATCGGTCCGAGGTGCTGCAGTATGCGTGCGCCGAGATGGGGATTACACTCATCCACACTCAGCCGTATGACCCGCAAAGCAAGGGAAAAATCGAACGGTTCTTCCGCACCGTACAGACACGGTTTTATCCACTGTTGGAGCTGAATCCACCGAAATCGCTTGATGAGTTGAACGAGCGTTTTTGGAAGTGGCTTGAAGAAGAGTATCATCGAAAGCCTCACGCCTCGCTGGAAGGGAAAACACCGCATGAGGTGTTTCAGTCCCAAGTGGAACGAGTGGTGTGGATCGAAGACATCGATTGGCTGGATGCGATTTTTCTGAAACGGGAGCACCGCAAGGTGAAAGCCGATGGCACGATCACCTTGAATAAACAGCTATACGAAGTGCCGCCTCGGTTCATTGGGCAATCGATTGAGCTCCGCTATGACGAACGAGGCGTCTATGTGTACGAAGATGGCAAACGGGTGGCGGAAGCCATTCGGGTGCGTTTGGAGGACAATGCCTATGTGAAGCGTCACCGGTCGCCGTTTGCGGCGGTTTCGGCGAAGGAGGGCGAACAGGATGTATAAAACGTTTTATTCCCTCTCGCGGGAGCCGTTTGCGAAAGAAACAGATCCGTCCGAGGCGTATCAAGGGGCGGCGTTTCAAGAAGCGCTGCGGGCGCTGGAGTACGTGAAACGAACGCGGGGAATCGGGCTGTTGATTGGGGAGCCGGGGGCGGGCAAGACGTTCGCCCTTCGGGCGTGGAAGGAATCGTTGTCCCCTTCGTTGTATCATGTGGTCTACTTCCCGTTATCGACCGGAGGCGTGATGGATTTTTACCGTGGACTGGCCTTGGGATTAGGAGAGGAACCGAAGTACCGCAAGGTAGACCTCTTCCGCCAAATCCAGCAGGCGATCGAGCGATTGCATCATGAACGACGGATCACGCCGGTGTTCATTTTGGACGAGATGCATTTAGCAAAGGATGCATTTTTACAGGACATCGCCATCTTGTTCAACTTTGAGATGGATTCGACCAACCCATTTGTCTTGATGTTGGCCGGGCTGCCCCATTTACAGGGGAAGCTGCGGCTCAATCAGCACCGCCCTCTCGATCAGCGGATCATCATGCGATGCCGGATGGGGCCGCTGGAGAAGGAAGAGGTGGCGGGCTACATCGAGCATCGGATGAAACAGGCCGGGGCGAAGCATCCGATCTTCACCCCATCGGCGTTAGAGGCGATTGCCCTGCAATCACGTGGTTGGCCTCGTGTCATCAACACGTTGGCCACGACGTGCCTGTTATACGGGTATCAGCTGAAAAAGGACGCCATTGACGAAGAAGTGGTGCGCATGGCCGCAGAGGAAATGGGGTATTAGCACGAAAGGGGCCGAATCGGCCTCTTTTGTGCTTTCTCTTTTCCATCGGTCCATCAGGCGCGCTGGAAATCTTCATCTGAAAGAGCGTGCAAACGTTCCGAAAGAATGTGCAAAATCCGGAACAATCCGCAAAAATTTTGCACATTATTTCCGAATCCGCCTGAAATAATTTGAAAAAGGGATTCTGAAATAATGTGCTAATTTACACTTTTTCTTTTAGTCAAAAATCAACAGTGGAATTTAACATAGCCATTAGAAAAGGGATAATAGCATGGATTGTTGAATTCTGTAAGATAGGGGGTGGATATATGTCACAAAAGTTATTGCTGAGAGGAAAAAGAATATCTCTGCGGACACCAACGCACGATGATTTGCCAATTCTATATAACCTGATATATGGTGTGGAGAATCCAGAATGGAAAAAGTACGATGCTCCTTATTATCCGCTTGAATATTGTACGTTTGAAAAGTTTTCTAAGAGAATGGAAGAAAAAATGAATTTTACGGATGTACCAAGTCAAATGATTATGGAATATCAAGGTCAAATTATAGGTATGGTTAGTTATTATTGGGAGGATAAGCGTACACGATGGCTTGAAATGGGAATTGTCATATATTCTCCTGAACATTGGAATGGTGGATTTGGAACCGAAGCATTGTCTTTATGGATTGACTATCTCTTTAAAAATCTAAACATCGAGAGAGTGGGGCTGACGACTTGGTCTGGAAATCCACGAATGATAAGATGTGCGGAAAAATTGGGAATGCGATTAGAAGGGAGAATGAGAAAATGCCGCTACTATAATGGCGAATATTATGATTCTATTCGGATGGGTATTCTTCGTGAGGAATGGAATGAGTTTAAAAAGAATAATCCCTTATTCAATTCCCATGAAAGAACGAATTAACTTCCATAAATGTGTTGCCGCAAAATGTGGCATGGGTGGCTAATAGTCAGTTTAGTGAAGAAAGGTATAATAGAGATTTAGTATTTTTATTCGAATGAAGATTATACACTCGAAAGGAGTTAAAAAATGAGTGGGCATGTTTTAATTACTGGGGCAAACAGAGGTTTAGGTTATGAGTTACTAAAAGTATTTCACGCGAATAATTATGTTGTGTTTCCTTTGATAAGAAATAATACTGCACTTCAAAGAATTAGGGAAGAGTTTAGTGAAAGATGTTATCCAATTGAAGGAGATGTTGGCTTAGATTCGTGTAAAAAAAATATAGAATTAACTATTAAAAAATATACAAATAAGATTGACATACTAATTAACAATGCGGGAATTCCAGGGGTTGAGTACCAAATAGACAAGGTAAATACCAGTGAGGTATATGATTTATTCAATATTCACTGCTTAGGTATTATACGAACCGTTCAAGCTACTCTTCCTTTTCTTTTTAATTCCTCAAATCCAAGAATAATCAATGTTTCTTCCAGACTCGGTTCTTTATCAAAGATGGCTTCTGGCGAGTTTAAAGATAGACACTTTTCTTACTCATATCGAATAGCAAAAGCTGCTCAAAATATGCTGTCAATATGTTTACACAATGAACTAAATAGTAAAGGCATTCATGTAAGTGTGATTCATCCAGGTCGATTAAAAACGGATTCTGGTTCATCAGATGCAGATATGGAAGCATTTGAAGCAGCTGAGTTAATTTTCAGGTGGATACAGACATTAAATAAAGAAAATTCTTGTCAATATGTCCAACCATTTTTTAAGGAATTAAAATGGTGATATTCACCAAAAGATTAATAGGAGCATTACTTCAAAAAGCAGGAAGTAATGCTTTTTTTGTTGAAGTAAAGGACAGCATTAAGAGAGACTATCAAGCAGAAAACCTTGAAATGATTAATCTTATTCTGGAGGTAATGAAAATGAGTAAAGTCAAAGTTTATCATTACGATGCATTCAGTAATGAGCCAAATATGGGGAATCCAGCAGGTGTAGTTTTAGATGGAGACCAATTCACTGAAAAGGAAATGCAAGAAATAGCGTTAAAAGTAGGCTTTAATGAAACAGCTTTCCCTCTTAAATCTGATAAAGCGGACGTTAGAATTCGTTATTTTACACCTGGACATGAAATGAATCTATGTGGTCATGCAACAATGGCTGCTATTTATGCATTAAAAACAAAAGAATTACTAAAAGAAAAGAGTGATTTAACAATAGAAACCAAAGCAGGAGTTCTGCCAATAAGAATAAATCGAAATTCACAAAACGAAATAGACATAACGATGAAACAAGCATCTCCACAATTTAAAGAATTTAATGGTTCAGTTGAAGATTTAGCCTTTTCCATAGGGCTGAAAAAAGACGATATAGAACCGAACTTACCGATTTTATACGGAAGTACAGGTACTTGGACTTTATTAATTCCAATAAAAACCCTAAGTGCTTTCAAAAGAATGAAACCCAATAATAAGCTCTTCCCAAGTATATTGAAAGAAATGCCAATGGCTTCTGTCCACCCTTTTTGTTTAGAAACTTATGATTCAAATGCACATATGCATGCTCGACATTTTTCTTCGCCTTTCTCTGGCACGATTGAAGACCCAGTAACAGGAACTGCTTCTGGGGTAATGGGCGCATATTATGCAAAATATATCGCAGATAATAACGTATTAAACCTAAACCTTTTAATTGAACAAGGTCAGGAAATTGGAAGAGATGGAAGAGTAGAAGTAAATGTGATGAAAAGTGAGGATTCATATGAAGTAGAAATTACAGGTAAAGCTGTTTTTGTAAAAGAGATTGAGGTTTTTATTTAATTAACAAAGTTTCCTGTTTTACTATCTACTATCCTGAAAATTTCTGAATCCAAAAAGGCAACACTCCCATACGAACTCGAAGTATCAGTTTGTAATCGACCTCTGACTTCAGCTATAAGAGCAGTATAGACATAATATATTTCACATTTTCATTCTTCTGATGGTGATGCATAGATGCGGTATGGTTGTCTCCCATGGAAGAATGAATTAACTTCCATCATCTGTGGTGAAACTTGTTTAATGTTTGGCTAAGGGCAGGGTAGTTGAAGAACTATATTGGGAGGAGGAATTTTTAGTGGCAGAAACAGTTGTACCAATTACAACAGATAATTTGGAACAATGTATTGAACTATATCACGAGTGTTGATTATCCAAAATTAGACATACGTCTTCCATAAATTTGGGCATACTCAAACAAAGCAGCGGCCATCCCGGATTTCCAATCGAGAGGAAGCTGCCCAGAGAAAAAACGGCGAACGAACGAAATGAAGGAAAGAGAGACGTTCGTCTGTTTTTTGGTTTGATCATACAGCCATCGCAGCAACACATACGCGATGAACGCCGCAAACAGTTGGTTGTATACCGCATTTTCCGTCGTGCCAAACAAGGTCGGGACATTCAGATATTGCTTCACCCAACGGAAAAAGACCTCAACAGTCCAACGTTGTTGGTACATGTCGGCAATGGTTTCCGCAGACGCATGGAAGAGGTTCGTCACGACCCGAATGTCGCGGCCATTCGCATCTCGAAAGATCACCACCCGGTGACGCTTGGTGGAGCGGCATTGTTTCGTCCCCAACTGGCACGTGAAGTCGGCTTGAACCGATGAAGATGCGCTCGGAAGGCGTTTCAAGCTTTTTTTCTGATGAAGTTCGATGTTGTCCTTCATCCGAATGACAAAGAGCTGATGCTGCTCTACAAATCGATCGAGGCGTTCGATTTTGAAATACGCCCGGTCTTCCACGAGCACTTGTTGAGGGTTCGTCAACTGTTCTCCCACTGGGCCATCGTGACGCAGCCCGGTCGTTTCCACCACGTCTGCCGGCAACGAGGATTCCGGCGAATACGCGACGTGCAGCTTCACTCCGGCGCGTTCGCCGTGATACGGCGCCCATGGCAGGCGGTTTTTCCCGACCGTGACGGTCGTCGAATCCACCACCCGAAGCGGTTTGGGAAACCGAAGCGAACGGCGGGTTTGGCGGTTGCACTTGGAAATGATCAACGCCAACAAGCGTTTCATGATGTCATAGGGAACTTCTTTCGCTTTCTTGGATACAGTTGAATAATGGAATCGCGGCAATCCATACAGAGGCCCCACATCGGCTCCGTGGCGAAAGCTTTTCCATTGATGCATGGCGGCCAGCAGGAAGAAGTGAATCAACTCGCGCAACGGAAAGGTTCGAGACGAATCACGATCCCCAACCGCTTCGGCAATCCGTTGAATCTCTTCATCCGAAACAAGTTTTTGCATCAAATTCGGGAGTGTGGTATGCTTGTTCATAGAGAGCACCTCCTGGGTTTGTTTGTGTCGCTACTCACATTCTACAGGAAAGGTGCTCTTTTTTCTATACCCTTTGGATTTTATTGGATAATCAACACGCCTGTTGTCGAAAAATATTTTTTGGACACGAGTCAGTCAAGACTTTGTGGAGAACATTTTTTCGGTTCACTACGGGCGTTGTCAATCACTAGTTAGCGAACCATTTTCAGGAATTAATATCGTAAGCGCTTTCGGACTCTCATCCCTCATCTTGAGGCGATGATACGATATTCCATTTTTTTACACCCAACCACCATCCCGGAGCGCCGACAACGCTTGATGGATCGGTGTCCCGGATGACCGCTGCAGACACGGTAGATTCTGACGCACCACATCTGCCCATAACCGTCCGGCCTTCCGTTTGGCCTGTTCGATCCGCTTGGACTTTGTTGAGGCCGAGGCCGCCGTTCGGGTCTCTTCTTCCTCCACCAACTGCCCATTTCTCCGCCAAATCCCGTCGATTCGGGCCGCCATCGCCCTCAGAAACGCCCGAAGCCCTTGGTCTTTCCAGCTGCGGCGGGATTTCACCCGATGCGCAAACCGGCTCATCACGCTCTCGGCGTGGCCCATCGGACGCATGCCGGTCGTCTCCACCCCTTGCTCCGACAGCCACTCCCGATAGTCCCGGATGCATCCCGGCATCGACTCGATCCGGCGGATCATGGCAGCCATCTGCTTCTCTTTCGCTTCGTCCTCCAACGTGCCGACCGCGCTGTTCAGCTCCACGAGAAGCCCCTCTTCGTCTTGTTTCGCCAGCTTCTTCCGCACCTCCCGCCAACGCGGATGGCCGGACAGACACTGACGCAGCTCCCGCGCCACATGAAATCGATCCAGCTGAAAGCACGCCCGCTTCCCAAAATACTCCCGGCAGGCCGTGATCCACGACGCCGCGTCGCCGTTGATGATCAACAGGTCCCGGCACGGATCATAGGCATATTCGTTCATCAGCCACTCTTCGAACCGTTCCCACACGTCTCCCTCCCCTTCATGGAGGTAGTGGCGCCGGTTCACGAGCTCGAGCTGCGAACCGTTTCGTTTCCATCCCTCGTGAACCGCCAGGATTTTCTCTTCTTTCGCCCGTTTCCCTTTCCCCTGGCGGGAAATAAACAGTCCATCCGCCTCCACAAACAGCACCCGGCCGTGCCGTTGGGAAACAGGGCGGTGCAGCGAGACAGGGGCCTCCAGCACCAGTTGGCGAATCGCCTCGTGGCTCATGACCGCATACCCCACGATCGACTCCAACGTACGGGCCGCTTTGCGGTAGGAAGAGCACTCTACGGCCAACTCGACCGCCGTTTCCTCGAGGCAAGGACTGATCGATCGGGCCCCATCAAAGCCTAATTCGGCATCCAGCAAGAAGGTATAGTTCCCCGTTTGCCGGTCATAGTAGTAGTTCCGTCGAAACGTCACTTCTCCAAACAGCGTTTGGATCGTAGTCGGCCGTTTGTCTTTCAGCTGATACCGGCGCTTGTCCCGCGCTTCCGCCAGTTGTTGATCAATCTCCTCCAAAAGGGCCGCCAACAAGACAGCGAACACCTTTTGAAGAGTTCTGACTAATTGTTCCTCCAGCTCTTTTAATAAAGGCCATTCTGTGGTAAGATGTTTCATGGACTCTCTCCCTCCTGTTTTCGGTTGATGTTGACAATCACCATCATAGCAGGGAGAGAGTCCTTTTTGCATGACATTTGCTTTTTTCTACCGCGCTTCGCTTGGTGGCCCCGACGAGCGTCGCGAACAAAAGTTCGCAACCCTCGTCGGGGATCATTTCGGAATGTCACCCACAAATATTTTACTCACACTTTGGACACCCCTGAGGGGCCGAAAAGCCTTGATACATCAACATTTCTAGTGGGAGGATAGCCATGGGGAGCATTCAACCAAGGCGGTTGATGACGGCAAGCGGCCGGCCGATTGTCGTACGGACGGCATCACCTGAGGATGCCGAGCGTGTCGTTGCGTTTGTGAAGGCGGTGGCGGCGGAAGCGCCGTATTTGTTGACGACGGAAGCGGAAGTGGTGACGACAAGCGAGCGGCAAAGGCAATGGCTGCAACAAATGGCGGACGATCCTGGAAAGTTGGCGCTGTTGGCCGAGCATGACGGAGAGATGATCGGGTTTTTAGATTTTCATAATGGAAATAAGCGGCGAACCAAGCACCAAGGGTCTTTCGGCATGAGCGTGAAAAACGGCTTTCGAGGCCAGGGGATCGGCACGGCGTTGCTTGCAGCGCTCCTTGATTGGGCAAAAGAAAATCCTTTGATTGAAAAAGTTTGCCTCGAAGTCGTCGCTGACAACACGAACGCGATTCGATTGTATCAAAAGTTTGGATTTGTGGAAGAAGGCGTGAAGAAAAAAGCTGCAAAAATCGATGACGGGACGTATTGGGATTTGATTTTGATGGCCCGCTTTGTCAAATAGGGGGACGGGTGGCATCAAAAGTGTTATGAAAACTCCACACAGACCATCCCATTGAGCATCGAAGGGATGCTCAAGGCTGGATTCGCCTTTGGCCAACACCCGCCAAAGGTGGGAAAGAGTCATCAAGGGCGACGGGGATAAAAAGAAGGCAATCGAAAAACCGCCCTTGCCTTTATCGAATGTTACCTTTGGCGGCGTTCGGTTGGTCAAGGGTTCGCTTCGCCGAATCCGGCAGGTTTTCTCTTCGACGGGCTCGGGAGGACAAAAAGGTCAGGTTGTCTCTTGTTGGAGAAACGCTTGTGCCATGGCGATCAGCTTCGTTCACTGGGCCGACATATGCGATAGCTCGGCGAGCTCCGGGATGACGACCGGCACCCGGCCTTCGAGCGCGCTATGCGGGCGCAGAAAGTGGAAATAGCCACCTTGGAGGTTTGGAGATCCTCCTTTGAAACATGGGTGTTCCTTCTTTGTTATGGAGCAAGGCTTTCCAATGTTTAGAGGAACTTCTGTGCTACTTTTATTAGTTTATCCCTATGTTTTTCAATATCGGCCACCGTTTCGATATATACTGTTGTTCTCCCTTCATCATTGAACTGAATGTACTTGTTGCTTGTATTGAGTCCGAGACGGCAAATCCATCTTCGGATGTTATTGTCCAGTAAAACATTGAAGTAGCTCAAGTTATCGCGATAATAGATACGTTCGGGATCAAGAATCTCCCTTAGGAGCAGCCGCACTAATACATACCCCTCAAGCTCCTCCTCTGTAGTGACGATCTGCGGCGCATTGTGTTCCTCTTTTGGATCTTCGGGAACATCTGGCGCTTTCTCTTCTTTCGCTTGGGCGGTCTCTTCTTCGTCACTGTTGGCTAAGGCAGCCTTAAGTTTATCGTTGACTTGGTCGTTTAGAAACTGTTTCAGTGCCTTTTTCACAAGTCCTTGAAACTTTTCGATCACGTTTTTACTCACATTTCGCACCCTCCCAACGAAAATCGGGAGGATTTTTTCGTTCCGATGTCGAATGAATCCTTGACACACAAGGAAAGTGAAGGAGTTTTTCTCTCATGAACGTTCAAGTCAAAAAGGTCTATCGTAATGATTATTTGAATATAATAAGTGCCCTATTCAAGAAACTGGGCCTGCCCCAATTGATTGACCATCTCGTTCCCGTTGATCCACAGTGCCAGACTCGAGTCAGCGATGCCGTTCAGGCCATCATCTACAATCTGTTTGACGGCCGGCAAGCCCTCGTTCACGTGGAACGATGGGCTCAGGAGATCGATCTAGAGAAACTCATCCGTCCCGGTCTCCATCCTTCCTGGTTGAACGACGATGCCTTGGCTCGTCATCTCGACCGCTTGTATGAGGCCGACATTCACAAGGTGATCAGCACTTGCTTGATTCACATTTATCGCAAAGAAGGCCTTTCCCTCCGAGCCTTTCACGCCGATACGACGGACAAGACGGTTTACGGCGCGTATGAATCGGCCTCATTAGAGGCTTTGCAGATCACACATGGCTATAACCGCCATCATCGTTGGCAAAAACAGATCGGCTTCGGACTGGTCGGCAACGAGGACGGCATCCCGTTTTACGGCGATGTGCACGACGGCAACCTGCCTGACAAAACGTGGAATCCGGAGGTGCTGTCCCGTGTCCACGAACAGCTCAAACAAGCCAAGATGGAAGACGAATGGATTTACGTGGCCGATTCCGCCGCGATGACAAAAGACACTCTGGCGCAAACCAAAGCGGCCAACGCCTTTTTGATCACCCGAGGCCCTTCGTCGCTTCGGATCGTGAAACGGGCATTAGCGGAGGCCGATTCGCCTCACATCCCGTGGAGCGAACCCTTTACCCTGGCGGAGAGAAACGGCGCCACGTACCGGGTATGGGAAACATCCTCCACCTATGAAGGCCACCCCGTTCGGCTGATCGTCGTCGAATCGAGTGCGCTCGACCAGCGAAAAGGAAAGACGCTCGAAAAAGAACGAACCAAAGAAGCGGAGCTTCTTCGCGAGGAACAAGCCCATTGGGAGCGCCACCCTTTCTCCTGCCGGGAAGATGCCGAACAAGCCTTGGCGTCCCTCAAGGCGTCCCTTCGCCCCCGGTTTCATCGGGTTGAGGCCGCGGTCGAAGAGATCGTACGCCCGAAAAAACGGCGCGGACGGCCGAAAAAAGGGGCGGAACCCGAGGTGGAGACGCTGTATTTCTTGCACCTTGACGTCGAATTCGACCAAGACGCGTGGGAACAGGCGAGACGGAAAGCGTCCCGGTTTGTCCTTGTCACGACCGTTCCGAAGGAATGGAAGGGCCAACCCATGGATGCCCAAGAGATCTTGAAGCTGTATAAAGGGCAGATCTCGGTGGAAATGAACTTCGCTTTTTTGAAAGATCCGTTTTTCACGGATGAGATTTACGTCAAAAAACCAGAACGGGTCGCAGTATTAGGCTATTTGTTTCTGTTGGCCTTGGCTATTTACCGCGTTTTTCAGCGCCGAGTGCGTCAGTTTATTACTCCAGAACACCCGTTGAAGGGTCCTGGAGGCCGCAAGCTGACCCGGCCGACGGGACAGGCGATTTTTCAGCTGTTTCAATATGTGAACGTCGTCCTGTTCAAGCTGCCGGATGGGCGCATCCAACGCTCACTGGACCGCTCCCTTACCCCTGATCAGCGAAGGATTCTGCAGGGGTTGGGGCTGGATGAGAGCATTTACGTGTAACGTCATACGGAACGACCAGCGATGGTAAAAAAAGGATTGCCATCGCTCGTTGTGTTGGTCAAAAAGTTATTCTGAAAAACTAAATAAAAAATCCTTTGTTTTGACCTTGTTAGGGTGCGAAATGTGAGTTTTTAGTTTTCTTTCCGGGATAAATATCGCTGATGATGAATGCAACAAACTCATCGGACGGGTTTTCCCACTGATTATTCAGGAACTGTTTAATTTCATTTAGGTATTTTAATTCGGATGCGGCGCTGAAAATGCTGTCGACATCGAAACTGCTTTTTCGGAATTTCGCCAGCTCGACAATTTGATTTTCTCTCGGTTCAGCGAGGTTAAACTCGAAAAATGGCACTGAATCCATTTTGTTCTGTTCATCGAGATCGGTATAAAATCTGTATAAGATGCCGTTAGTCAAAATAGCGAACTTAGCTGAGGTTGCACCAAAATATCTAAACAGCTGCGAATCGTGTTTATCCAGCTTTTGATTGGCGGCCTTAGCTTCAATGAGAATAACCGGTTTTCCATCGATCATAATGGCGTAGTCGACTTTTTCCCCTTTTTTGATTCCCACGTCAGCTGTAAACTCCGGTAAAAACTCTTCCGGATTGAAAATATCGTACCCTAGAACTTGAAAGAAAGGCATAATGATCGATGTTTTCGTAGCTTCCTCTGTCGCTATAGTATTTTTTAATCTGTTCACCCTTTTCGATAGTGTCTGGATCTGCTCGATGAAGTGATCCATTTTGCTCCACCCCTCTGCACAACATTTATATGTCCTTGACGGACCATTTATATCCCCCTTTGCTAAACTTTCAGCGAAACATTTCCCGAAAATTTTGGATCTTTTATAGTATAATACAGATGACAATGATTTGATGAGTGGGGGGACGGGCATTGAAAAAACGGAAGAAATACGCGGCGGCGAGCGTGTTGTTGGCGTTGGGGCTGCTGGCTCCTTCGTTTGGGCCGACAGCGGTAGGCGCGGAGGATCGGGATGTCGTCAAGCTGCGCATTTTGGAGACCACCGACGTACATATGAATCTCGTCAACTATGATTATTTCAAAGATAGTCCGACGAATGAGTTCGGGCTGTCAAAAACGGCGCGATTGATCGAGCAGGCGCGCGCTGAGCAGCCGAATACGCTTCTGTTTGACAACGGAGATTTGATTCAAGGAACGCCGCTTGGCGACTATGTGGCGAAAGTGAAGCCGCTGCAAGATGGCGAAGTGCATCCAGCCGTGAAACTGTTGCATTTGTTGAAATATGATGCGGCGACAGTGGGAAACCATGAGTTCAACTATGGCTTGGATTTCCTCGATGAGGTGTATGATGATGCCAAGCTGCCGATCGTGAACGCGAATGTGTACCGCGATGACCATGATCAAAATCCAGATAACGATGTCAACTATTTCACGCCGTATCACATTTTAGAGAAAGAAGTCGTTGATGAAGACGGGGAGGCACATACGCTGAAGATCGGTGTCATCGGCTTTGTGCCGCCGCAGATTATGGATTGGGACAAAGCGAATTTGCAAGGGAAAGTGATAGCGAAAGACATTGTGCAGTCGGCGCAAAAGTATATTCCAAAAATGAAAGCCGAAGGGGCCGATTTGATCGTCGTGCTGTCGCACTCGGGCATT
Source organism: [Bacillus] caldolyticus (assembly GCF_003595605.1). Taxonomy (NCBI): domain Bacteria; kingdom Bacillati; phylum Bacillota; class Bacilli; order Caryophanales; family Anoxybacillaceae; genus Geobacillus; species [Bacillus] caldolyticus. The sequence goes on from NZ_CP025074.1 coordinate 2,650,752, forward strand.
GAAACCGGCGGAAACAGCCCGAATATGGAAAATGCCTCCTATTATTTGACGCAAATTCCGGGGGTCGACGCCGTGCTGACCGGCCACCAGCATAAAAAATTTCCGGCGCTTCCGGGAACGACGCCTGATTTTCTGGATGGGAACGGTATCAACAATGAAAACGGGACGATCAATGGCGTTCCGGTGACGATGCCAGGTTCGTGGGGCGATACGCTTGGGGTCATTGACTTGACGGTTGAGCAAGTGGATGGGAAATGGAAAGTAACACAGGCAAAAGCCCAGCTTCGCCCGGTGTATGACAAGGCGACGAAAACGCCGTTGGTTGACAGCGATTCGGCCGTTGAGCAGGCCATTCAGGCGGAGCACGAAGCGACGATCCAGTACGTCCGCAGCCCAGTGGGAAAAACTACGAGCCCGATCAACAGCTATTTTGCACTCGTTCAAGATGATCCGTCCGTGCAAATCGTCACGAACGCCCAAAAGTGGTATGTGGAAAAAATGTTAAAAGGGACGCAGTATGAAGGCCTTCCGGTGCTGTCAGCCGGCGCTCCGTTCAAGGCCGGCGGGCGCGGTGGACCGAGCTATTACACGGATATTCCGGCAGGGGAAATCGCCATTAAAAACGTCGCCGATTTGTACTTGTATCCAAACACGGTGTATGCGCTGAAAATTACGGGAGCCGAGTTGAAAGAATGGCTTGAGTGGTCGACGGGACAATTCAACCAAATCGACCCGAACAAGACAGGCATTCAGCCGCTTGTCAACAACGACTTCCCGACGTACAACTTCGACATTATTGATGGCGTGACGTATGAGATCGATGTTACCGAGCCGGCGAAATACGACAAAAACCAAAATGTGATCAACCCGAAAGCAAACCGCATTAAAAACTTGCGATTCCAAGGCAAACCGGTGACGGCGAAGATGGAATTTATCGTTGCGACGAACAACTATCGGGCGACGACGAACCGGATCATCAATCCGGGCGGGAAAAACACGATTTTGGCCGCGCCGGATGAAAACCGGCAAGTGATCATCGATTATATTCGCGAAAGCGGAACGATCAACCCGTCCGTGGACGGCAACTGGACCTTTGCGCCAGTGAAAGGGAAAGCATCGGTGACCGTTTCCTTTGAATCGTCACCGGAAGCACAAAAATATTTGCCGCCAGACAGCCGCATCCGCTATGTGGCGACATTGTCCAACGGGTTTGCCCAATACGAACTTACGCTGTTGTCTTGGAAAGAAACGAAAACAAACCATTCGAAAGAGCTAGAAAAATCTGGACGTTAAGAAGAGGTTGGAAAAATAGCAGGTGATTTAGGAGGCAGGTGATTTCGTATAAAATACTGCTAGTTCCAGCTGTTTCTTAATTAGAACAACCTTGCGGAATCAATCTTCTTTTTCGGCGAAATGCCGCTGATTTGCTCGTGACAGCCGTTTTTTACCGGCCTTTTAGGTGACACGAAAATGTGACTAAAAGTATTTCTGGCGCTACTGCCATTTTTTCCATTTCGAAAATATCGCCTTTTTGACTGACGATGAGAAGAAGATCTTTTACGTTAACGTCATTTCCGAAAGAAGTCTCCCACCTCAAGGAATGTGAAGAGCGATCGATCAATGAGTAGGTGGGAGATGAATTTCGGTTGGCCATCGCCGATGAATATGATCGTCTATGGTTCAAACCGACACCTTTGGAACGAAGGGAAGCGTAAAGGGTTCTTGTTTGTGGCTTACCGTTCAGCGAACACGCACAAGTCGCTTGAAGCCCCTGCCTCTAAGCGAAGCGTAGGTGGTGGGCAGTTCGCTTCTAACAAGGACAGTGAAAAACAGCCGCTTTCGTTGAGCGGGCGGTCATGGAAGGAAAAAAGATGTTCGATTGGGGAAGCGCTGCTTGTCCGACCGGGCGCTACCCATCATCTGCTTTTTCGAAGGCCGGTGGACATCGAGGTTCTTGGGATCATTCGTTTTGGAAAACGGAACGATTTTGTCACTGTATCGGTGGTGAAGCCACCCACCTTTTGTAACATTGCCCGAAAGCAGTGCCACTGTCCATGGATGATTGTTTGCTAGCTTGGTCAGGAGGGAGACATGTGTTAGGCATTACAAGTTACGGGATGTATTTGCTGGCGTCGATTTTGATGCATGCCACTCCGGGAGTGGATACGATGTATATTATGGGGCGCAGTGTGGCGCAAGGGAGAAAAGCGGGCGTGTATTCGGTGTTGGGCATTTCGACGGGGGTGTTCATTCATACGTTGCTCGCTGCGTTTGGCTTGGCGGTGATTTTGCAGCAGTCGGTTGTCTTATTTACGGCTGTGAAAATCGCTGGCGCAGCGTATTTGGTGTATCTTGGCATCAAAATGATGCGGCAGTCGACGCCGCCAGCGTTGGAGTCCGAGGAACTGGCGCCGATGAAGCTGAAAAAGATTTATTGGCAAGGCGTGACGACGAATGTGATGAATCCGAAAGTGGCGTTGTTTTTCCTTTCCTTTTTGCCGCAATTCATTCAAACGGCTCAGCCGTACGGTCCGCTCCCGTTTCTGCTGCTCGGCGTTTCGTTCGTGGTGACGAGCACGCTGTGGGGGCTTGGCGTCGTCTATGTGGCTGCGCTGGCGACGAAACGGGTGCGCCAACATGCGAAAGCGGCGCTTTGGGTGAATCGGCTGACAGGGATCGTGTTTATCGGGCTTGGCGTGAAGCTGCTGCAAACGAAAGCGTCGTGAGCGAGGGCGGGCGGCGTCGGAACGCACGATTCTCAGCCGAATGAAAGCGCGGGCGGTGATTCGTGAGGAGGTTGGTTGGAGAAATGGGGGCGGATGACAAAGGAATAGCGGTGATTCTCCTTGTGGCGGGAATCGGGATGTTTCCGTTTGGGATCGTGATCATTAAGCAGCAGTGGGGAAGCATACAAGAAGAAGGAGGGCGTGAGCGGAGAATAGCCTTGTTTTTTGAAATGATCGATCTTTGGTCAACGTGGGTGCTGTTCCTCTCCCTGCTTCTCATATTGGGAGGCGCGGCGCTGTTGTGGAGATGAGCAGAAAAGAGGGCAGCCGCCCTCTTTTTTCTTGCCGCTACGACCGTTCGCTGACGGCGATTTGAATGCCGATCAGCGCGAAGATGGCGCCTTTGAGCCAATGGATTCGCTTGGTGATGGCGGTGTGGGCCGAGAGCCATTGGCGCAGCTTTTCCGCGCCGATGCTCACCAAGGTGAAGACAACGAGCGCCTGCACGAGAAAGATGGCGCCTAATAGAAGCATCTGCCCCGGCACATGGCCGGCTGTTTCGTCGACAAACTGCGGCAAGAGCGCCAAGAAGAAGAGAGACACTTTCGGGTTGAGCACGTTCATGACAATGCCTTTTTTGTACAGCGAGGTGTATGCCATCGGCGTCTGCCGCCCAAAGGCGAGGCCTTCGTCTTGTTCACGGAACGCCTGCCAGGCTAGGTACAGCAAATACGCGGCGCCCGCGTACTTGACGATGGCAAACACCAAGGCGGATTGGTACATGACGGCCGAGACGCCAAGCACAGCGGCGCTGATATGGACAAGCAGCCCTGTGCAAAGCCCGAGCGCGGTGGCGATGCCCGCCCATTTGCCTTGCGACACGCTTTGGGCGATGACGAATAAAATGTCCGGACCCGGCGCCAATGTAAGCAATATGGCGACGCCGAAAAACGACAAGATGACCTCGATCTCCATCGGAACCCTCCTTTTTGATCAGTTTGGCGGGGCGGCCGTGAAAGGCGGTTATGTATATGGATTCGCGAAAGAGCGGGCGATTCCTTCTCGAACGGCGGCGATCAAAGCGAAAACCGGCGGATCAGTTCTTTTGGAGAAATGCTGTCAGATGGGGGGCTTTCTGGTCCGACATGGCCAGACGGGGCGCCAAACTCGTTTTTCACCGGCTGTCCACGGCAGCGAAACGAAACGATGTGTGAGTAAAATATTTGTGGGTGACATTCCGAAATGATCCCCGACGAGGGTTGCGAACTTTTGTTCGCGACGCTCGTCGGGGCCACCAAGCGAAGCGCGGTAGAAAAAAGCAAATGTCATGCAAAAAGGACTCTCTCCCTGCTATGATGGTGATTGTCAACATCAACCGAAAACAGGAGGGAGAGAGTCCATGAAACATCTTACCACAGAATGGCCTTTATTAAAAGAGCTGGAGGAACAATTAGTCAGAACTCTTCAAAAGGTGTTCGCTGTCTTGTTGGCGGCCCTTTTGGAGGAGATTGATCAACAACTGGCGGAAGCGCGGGACAAGCGCCGGTATCAGCTGAAAGACAAACGGCCGACTACGATCCAAACGCTGTTTGGAGAAGTGACGTTTCGACGGAACTACTACTATGACCGGCAAACGGGGAACTATACCTTCTTGCTGGATGCCGAATTAGGCTTTGATGGGGCCCGATCGATCAGTCCTTGCCTCGAGGAAACGGCGGTCGAGTTGGCCGTAGAGTGCTCTTCCTACCGCAAAGCGGCCCGTACGTTGGAGTCGATCGTGGGGTATGCGGTCATGAGCCACGAGGCGATTCGCCAACTGGTGCTGGAGGCCCCTGTCTCGCTGCACCGCCCTGTTTCCCAACGGCACGGCCGGGTGCTGTTTGTGGAGGCGGATGGACTGTTTATTTCCCGCCAGGGGAAAGGGAAACGGGCGAAAGAAGAGAAAATCCTGGCGGTTCACGAGGGATGGAAACGAAACGGTTCGCAGCTCGAGCTCGTGAACCGGCGCCACTACCTCCATGAAGGGGAGGGAGACGTGTGGGAACGGTTCGAAGAGTGGCTGATGAACGAATATGCCTATGATCCGTGCCGGGACCTGTTGATCATCAACGGCGACGCGGCGTCGTGGATCACGGCCTGCCGGGAGTATTTTGGGAAGCGGGCGTGCTTTCAGCTGGATCGATTTCATGTGGCGCGGGAGCTGCGTCAGTGTCTGTCCGGCCATCCGCGTTGGCGGGAGGTGCGGAAGAAGCTGGCGAAACAAGACGAAGAGGGGCTTCTCGTGGAGCTGAACAGCGCGGTCGGCACGTTGGAGGACGAAGCGAAAGAGAAGCAGATGGCTGCCATGATCCGCCGGATCGAGTCGATGCCGGGATGCATCCGGGACTATCGGGAGTGGCTGTCGGAGCAAGGGGTGGAGACGACCGGCATGCGTCCGATGGGCCACGCCGAGAGCGTGATGAGCCGGTTTGCGCATCGGGTGAAATCCCGCCGCAGCTGGAAAGACCAAGGGCTTCGGGCGTTTCTGAGGGCGATGGCGGCCCGAATCGACGGGATTTGGCGGAGAAATGGGCAGTTGGTGGAGGAAGAAGAGACCCGAACGGCGGCCTCGGCCTCAACAAAGTCCAAGCGGATCGAACAGGCCAAACGGAAGGCCGGACGGTTATGGGCAGATGTGGTGCGTCAGAATCTACCGTGTCTGCAGCGGTCATCCGGGACACCGATCCATCAAGCGTTGTCGGCGCTCCGGGATGGTGGTTGGGTGTAAAAAAATGGAATATCGTATCATCGCCTCAAGATGAGGGATGAGAGTCCGAAAGCGCTTACGATATTAATTCCTGAAAATGGTTCGCTAACTAGTGATTGACAACGCCCGTAGTGAACCGAAAAAATGTTCTCCACAAAGTCTTGACTGACTCCGAAACGATTTGCCATTTGACAAACGCGGCGGTGCTGCTGAAAATAAAAGTATGGAACGGTTTGCAAGAGGTGGGGGATATGGATTCGCTGCTTGTTTCGGCCATTCGCCAAGTTGTGAATGAATGGTTTCCCGTTGAAGCATCGCTTGTGATTTCCGACGACCGGCGGTACATTTACTACCAGCCGAGCCGGCAAATTGATTTGAAAATCCGTCCGGGTGATGAAATCAAACCGGATTCGGTCACCTACAAGGCGTTGGTGATCCGCCGGAAAATTGAAGAGCAAAAAGACAGCCGGGTGTTTGGCGTTCCGTATTTCGGCGTGTCGGTTCCGATTTTGGAAGACGGGGTGCCAAAAGGATGCGTGACAGCTGTCTGGCCGAAAAAGCCGCTTTTGGCGACGTCGTATTTGACGATACGGACGATGGACCGCTGGGTTCCGGTGCCGTTTGACGCGGTTGTTTATTTGGAAGCGCAAAACCGGAAAACGTTCGTCAAATCGATGCACGTCGGAGGCCATCATAAATACAATTTGACCGAATTGGAATTTTCTTTGCCGGCTGACCGGTTTATCCGCTGCCATCGGTCGTATATTGTCAATGTTGAGTATATCGCCGAAATTCAGCCGGATTCCCACTCGACGTTTTTGCTTGTGATGAAGGACGGCTCCAAAGTGCCGGTCAGCCAAACGTACGCCAGCCATTTCCGGAGACGGCTCGGCTTTTGATGACACCGCCGATACAGGCGGTTATTTTTGTGAAGCGGCAAGTTTTTCTGCGTGATGCAGGAAAAATGCTGCTTCGATGCAAAAGAAAGCCCTTTCGCTCCAATTCGAATGATTTTCCCCTTGCGAGCCGCTATAATGAGGGAAAAACAAAAGGGGGAAATCGCTTTGGAACCATTTGTTTTCGAACGGATCGGCCATCAGGCGTTGCGGGAGCGGATTGTGACGGCGGAAACGGCCGCCTCATGGATTGAAGATGGCATGACCCTCGGATTGAGCGGTTTTACCCGCGCGGGGGACGCAAAAGCGGTGCCGACGGCGCTTATTGAACGGGCCAAGCGGCAGCCGCTGAAAGTCGACGTCTATACAGGGGCTTCGCTCGGATCGGATATTGACAAGATGATGGCAGAAGCAGGCATTGTCCGGAAACGGCTGCCGTTTCAAGCTGACGCCGCGATGCGCCGGAAAATTAACGAAAGGGAGCTGCTGTTTGTCGACCAGCATTTGTCGCATACGGCGGAACTCGTCCGTTCCGGTGTGCTGAAACCGATTGATTACGCTATTGTGGAAGCGGTTTCGATTACGGAGGACGGCATGATCATCCCGACGACGTCTGTCGGCAACTCATCGATTTTTGTGGAAAAAGCAAGACGGGTCATTGTCGAATTGAACGTCGCCCAGCCGAAAGCGCTTTACGGGTTTCATGACATTTATGAAGTCGGGAAGCAAGGGGAGCGCGCCCCGATTCCGCTGACGAAAGTGGACGACCGGATCGGGACGATCGGCATTCCTGTTGATCTGGAGAAAATCGCTGGAATTGTCGTGACGAACCAAACGGATTCACCGTCGACGATTGTGCCTCCGGATGCGGAAACAGCGGCGATTGCCAGGCATTTGATCGAGTTTCTTCGCCGCGAAGTAGCGGCGGGGCGGCTGTCCGAACGGCTGGCGCCGATTCAGGCCGGGATCGGCTCTGTCGCGAATGCGGTTCTTTACGGCCTATTGGATTCTGAATTTTGCGACTTGGAAGTCTATTCGGAAGTGCTGCAAGATGCGATGTTCGATTTGCTTGATGCAGGGAAAGTGCGGTTTGCCTCGGGATGTTCGATCACCTTGTCGGAAAACAAGATGAAACAAGTGTACCACAACTTGGAAGCGTACCGGGGCAAACTCGTGCTGCGGCCGCAGGAGATTTCCAATCATCCTGAACTGATTCGCCGCCTCGGCCTCATTTCCATTAATACGGCGCTTGAGGCCGATATTTACGGAAATGTGAACTCGACGCATGTCCGCGGCACCCAGATGATGAACGGCATCGGCGGCTCGGGCGACTTTGCCCGCCATGCGCGCCTGACGATTTTTGTGACGAAATCGAGCGCCAAACATGGGGCGATTTCGAGCATCGTGCCGTTCGTCTCCCATGTCGACCATACGGAGCATGATGTCGATGTCATCATCACCGAACACGGATATGCCGATTTGCGCGGGCTCGCCCCTGTCGAGCGCGCCCCGCTCATCATCGAACATTGCGCCCATCCGGATTACCGTCCGCAGCTGCGCGATTACTTCGCTGAAGCGCTCAAGCGCGGCGGCCATACGCCGCACGTATTGGAACAAGCGTTGTCCTGGCATATCCGGTATGAACAATTTGGAACGATGCGGGAAGAAACGTATCAGCTGCAATGATGGAAAGAAACACAGGGCGTGGCGCCAAACCGCGTTCTGCGCTGGTTTTTTCATAGCGGCCGAGCGCAATAGACGGCAAAATGACGAAAGACCGCCTTGCCGATTCGGCATGGGCGGTCTTTATCATTGCGGCTGCTTCTTTTTCTCCAAAAACGCCTTCCCATAGGTTCCGTGGTCGTGGAGCATGGCGTGCTCGACTTGGATCGTGGCATGCTCAATGCCGTATTTTTCCTTCAGCATTTCATTCACCGCCAAGATGACGCATAGCGGCTGGATGCGTTCGTTGACAAACACATGAGCCGACAGCGAGTAATGGTCGGTCGAGATGGCCCATAAGTGCATGTCGTGCACGTCTTCGACCCCTTCGATCTTTCGAATATCGGCGCGGATTTGTTCGAGGTCGAACCCATCTGGCACGGCTTCCATTAAGATGAGATACGATTCGCGCATAATTTTCGCCCCGCCTGTGAAAATGATGGCGGCGATCACTAAGCTGATGATCGGGTCGAACACCGTCCAGCCGGTGAAGTAAATGAGCAGCGCGGAAACGATGACGCCGATCGAGCTAATCAAGTCGCCGATGAAATGCCAAAGGGCGCTCTGAACGTTCAAGTTGTCTTCCTCTTTCGTGCTCCGGCTTAAGACGATGGTCAACGTCAAGTTGACGACGAGGCCGATCGCTGCGATCCCGAGCATGAGGCGAAAGTTGATCGGTTCAGGATGGAGAAAACGCTGAATGCCTTCCCATAAAATCCACAGCGCAATGACGGCCAACGTCAGCCCATTCAAAAACGATGTGATGATTTCAAACCGCAAAAAGCCGAACGTAAACCGACGGTTCGGCGGGCGCGTCGCCATGTAGAGGGCGACCATGCTTAAGCCAAGCGCCAGTACATCGGATGCCATATGGGCCGAATCGGACAAGAGGGCGAGTGAGTTGGAAATCAGTCCGCCAATGATTTCGACGGCGGTGAAAAACATGGTCAACAAAAGCGTCACCCAGAGCGCTTTTTTCGATTCATTTTGCGTTTTGACGTGCGGGAGATGGTGAAAATCGTACAGTGTTGGAGCCATAATGCACCTCCATTATTTATAATAATTATCAACTTGTATATATTATAATATAAAAATCCACCTGTGTGCAAATGAAATTTCGACAGCCAGAAACAGCGGTTGTTGGAATTTGTCTAAAAATATAGACGAAGCATTCAAGGAATAAAGCCTTCTGTTGGCGAATAGGAATCAATGCTGTGTATGGCCATCATTTTGCTTCGGAAAGGATGCGATCCAGCTTGATTGCGGCGAATCCGACAGATTTAGAAGTGTATTTGTTTCATCGTCTTTGGCGAGGAGACCCCCACTTCAACGACCAAAGGGAGTAAGTGGGGGAGGAATCGCTTTTTTGTGTTTTTGTATCACTAAAAAATATATTTAGTGAAAGAGAGGTGAGACAAATGGACATGACGTTAACAGCCAAAATCAAAATTTACCCAACAGCGGAACAAGCAGAAGTATTGAAAGCCACCCTTTCCGCTTATCGACAAGCGTGCAACGCTGTGTCTGTTGTGATTTTTGACACAAAAGTGCTTGCACAAGCCAAGTTACACGACATGACCTATCGTCTACTTCGATCAAACTACGCTTTGCGTTCGCAAATGGCGCAATCTGTGATTAAAACGGTGATCGCTAGATACCGTTCCCTAAAAAGCAATGGTCATGAATGGACATTGGTTCGCTTTAAAAAGCCTGAATATGACCTCGTTTGGAATCGAGATTACTCCATTGTTCAAGGGTTATTTTCTGTCAATACACTAGAAGGACGAATCAAAGTGCCATTCGAACCAAAAGGCATGGAACAATATTTTGATGGCTCATGGACGTTTGGCACAGCCAAACTCGTCTACAAGCATAACAAATTCTTTTTGCACATCCCCATGACCAAAACAATTCCAACCGTAGATGAACACAACATTCGCCAAGTGGTCGGTGTTGATGTAGGGGTTAACTTTCTTGCAGCAGCTTATGATTCGCAAGGGAAAACTACCTTTTTTAACGGACGAAAAATCAAGCATATGCGTGCCAAGTACAAACGAATGCGAAAAACCCTCCAGCAAAAAGGGACGGCTTCTGCGCGTCGGAAGTTGAAAACAATCGGACAACGAGAAAACCGTTGGATGACGGATGTGAACCATGCTGTCACGAAGGCACTCGTTCGTCAATATGGAGAACGTACCCTTTTTGTATTAGAAGATTTAACAGGCATTCGTGAAAAAACAGAACGTGTACGTATCCATGACCGATATGAAACCGTATCGTGGGCGTTCTATCAGTTCCGTCAAATGTTAGAGTATAAGGCACGTTTGCATGGGTCAAAAGTGATGGTGGTTGCTCCGCATTACACCTCTTTGACATGTCCAAAGTGTGGTCATACGGAAAAAGCCAATCGAAACAAGCGTACACACACCTTTTGTTGCCGAACATGCGGATACACCTCAAACGATGACCGCATTGGTGCTATGAACCTTCAACGAAAAGGAATAGAGTACATCGTTGAAGGAACGACACAGGCATGACCTGCGTCGTTGGGTAGTTGTCAACCTGCCCCTAATGCAACCCCAAGTCAAGGAAGGAGGACGAAGTCCGCTCGCACTTCTGGGGAGTTGCAAGCCCCCACTTCAAGCGTTAGCGAAGTGGGGGTAGTTGACTCAATCATCGTCCTTTTAGGGAATTTCGAGGGGGAAGGCAGAAAAGCAAAAGGGCGTTCCGTTTGGCCGGAGCGCCCTTTCTCGCTTAGTCGTCGCCGTCGAGCCAGTCGCCGATGCCGCCGAGGATGCTGCCTTCGCCGACCGACCGTCCGCCGGCGCTCGGGGCGGCAATTTCGACAAACTGCATGTCATCGCCGTACAGCCGGTAATCGATCTCATGTGCGTTCATCATTTCGCCTCCATTCGGATCATATGACGTTCTGCTCTGTACTACGGAAAACGGCATCGGCCCGTTTCACAAAAAAGACCATCTTGCCGATGGCCTTTTTCATGGAGTTGTTTCCCCAAAATGCTGCTGGGACGGTCTTTCATCGTACCGGCGGTAGCTGTCTGTCGATGTATACGGGTCTTTTTCATACGCCGGCAAATCGCCGATGTTCGACATGATGCCTTCGTCATCCAATATGTTTTCCAGCAGCTCATGCTCCCGCGTCGGGTACACACGTACGTGTCTGCCATGCAAATCGACGGCCGCGAAATTTTCCAAGTCTTCGACATAGCCGACGTTCTCTTCCGACTCGGCATACACTTCGCTGTAGGAATCGACGTTTTTGCCAAGGTCCGAAGGGGTGTCGGATGTGCCGTAGCGGGCTGCTTCCTGCCATGCATCTTCCGCGTCGTAAGCGACCGATTCCGCGCGGTCATCGAAATCGAATTTGCCAAACGGCGGCATAAGCACGCCCTCTTCAAGCGGCCGCTTTTGCGACACCGTTTGATCCGGGCTGTGCTCGCGGCAGTAGAGTGTTGTCGGCAGCGCCTCGAGCCGTTCGTATGGGATCGGCCGGCCGCATACGCGGCACGTTCCGTATGTGCCGTCGGCGATGGCGCCAAGCGCCCGTTCAATCTCGCGAACTTCGCGCTCGGCATGCTCCTTTAGGGCGAGATCTTTTTCCCGCTCATACAGCTCTGTCGCCTCATCGGCCGGATGGTTGTCGTAGCTCGCCAGCTCACCGACCGCATCGTGGGCGTGGCTGCGGATCATGCCGAAATGGTCGTTTTGCTTCAGCCGGTCTTCCGTCTCCCGTTTCATGTCGAGCAGTCTTGAGCGGAGGGCGGCAAGCTGTTCGTTCGTCAGCATCAGTCGCAATCCCTTCCTTCGCAGTAGCGTCTATATGGTGTAGTATGGGCGAAAATCAAAAAAAAAAAACACGGTCATGTTGACCGTGTTACAGCCAATGGGCAATGAGCAAGCCAGCGGCGAGCAAAAAGCCGAACTGTGTATTCGTTTGCGCCGTCGCCTTCATGGCCGGCATCATCTCGATCGGCTTGATTTTGCCGATAAATCCGCGCGTCGCGGCGATTGCTTTTGGAATGCTCAATAAAGCGAGCAGCGCCCAAAACGGCACGATCTGAAACACCGCAAGCGCGGCCGTCCAAAGAAAGGCAACGGCGAACATGGCAGCGAGCAGGCGGATGGCCCAATCGCGGCCAATCAAAATGGCGAGCGTCTTTCGCCCTTTTTCACGGTCGCCGTCCAAGTCGCGAATATTGTTCGCCAGCAAAATGGCGCCGACCAAAATCGCGATCGGAATGGCGGTGAGCACGGCGCCGCCGCTGATATAGCCCGTTTGGATGAAAAATGAAATCAAAATGATGACAAAGCCCATAAAAAACCCAGCCGCCAGTTCGCCAAACGGCGTATAGGCGATCGGAACCGGCCCTCCGGTGTAAAAATAACCGGCCGCCATGCAAATCGTTCCGACAACGGCGAGCCACCAACTGCTTTCGGCGCAAATGTAGATGCCGATGAGCATAGCCAACCCAAGACAGCCAAACGCCAACGCCAGCACCGTTTTCGGCTTGAGGCCGTCGCGGACGATGGCGCCGCCGATGCCGACCGACTCCGGTGAATCGAGGCCGCGTTGATAATCGTAGTATTCGTTGAACATGTTCGTCGCCGCCTGAATCAACAAAGAGGCGATCATCATCGCGGCAAACAGCAGCCAATCGATCGATGTTTCGCCAAGCGCCAGCACCGTGCCGACGCATACGGGCACAAATGCCGCCGTCAGCGTATGCGGGCGCGTCAGCCGCCAAAAGACGCGCCAGTCGCGGCGCGCCGGCGGGCGATGGTCCATATGTGTGAATGATTGCATATTCATTCCCCTTAGATTCTGTGAAAATGTCATTCGTTTATGTCCAAAATAAGTGTAGGCAAACGTTGAAAGCATGTCAACCCTTCCCGATAGATAAATGATTTCCTATTATATTATAATGGGAAGTGGGGATGGAGGGGGAATTTTACGACAGAAAGCGTGAGGAACGTGGCGATTGGATTTCGACATCACCTGCAGCAACAATTGCATAGATTGGCGGTGAATGCAGGGCGGCCGTTTGTCAGCTGGGCGGAACCGTGGGAGGGCGTTGATCCGGTTTCTTTTTTTATGCAAGGGCCGTCATGCGGCTTCCGCGAACGGTTTTTTTGGGCGGATCGAACCGGAGGCACGATATTGGTCGGCCTCGGCTCCGTTTATGCGATCGAAACGGAGAAGGCCGACAGCCGGTTTGATGACGTGGAAGCGGGCCGGCGCCGATGGAAGAAGGAGATGGAGCCATACGGCGCGGCCGATGCGCCGCCGTTATTGTTTGGCGGATTTTCGTTTGACCCCTATCGGCCGGGCACCGACATGTGGCGCGGCTTTCCGGCCGGGAAGCTCGTGGCGCCGGCCGCGCTTCTTGCCGTAAGAAACGGCAAAACGACGTTGACCGTCACCGTCCCAACGGACAAAAGAGGACGGGACTGGGAGCGGGTCGGGCGCTTGCTTGAGCGGATCAGCGACCCCATGGCCGCTCCAAAGCGGCTTCCGCGCCTTGTGTCAGACGAAGAAGAAGAGAAAGAACGATGGTTGGCGGCTGTTCGCGAAGCGATCGCCTCGATTCGGGCGGGGGCGTTGGACAAGGTGGTGCTCGCCCGCGCTCGGCGCCTGGCGTTTGCCAAAACGGTGGATGCCGCGGCCGTACTCCAGCGGCTTCGCGAGCAGCAGCCGTTTGCTTACATTTTTGCGTTTGAACAGGACGGCCGCTGTTTTATCGGGGCTTCCCCTGAGCAGCTTGTCCAAAAAGAAGGGAAAATGTGCCGGTCGGTTTGCCTCGCCGGATCGGTGCGCCGCGGGGCCGATATGGAGGAAGACGAGCGGCTTGGCGCTTGGCTGCGGGCAGATCGAAAAAACAACGAAGAACATCAGTTTGTTGTGCAAATGATCGGCCGCTTGTTTTCTTCCGTCTGCGAGACGGTCGAGATGCCGCCCGCACCGCAGCTGCTCAAGCTGCCGCACATCCAGCATTTATGCACTCCGGTTGTCGGCCGTGGCTGCCGCGAGCGCTCGGTGCTCCGCTTAGTGGAAATGATGCATCCGACACCCGCGCTCGGCGGAACGCCGCGCGATCGAGCGCTGGAGGTGATCCGCGCCCTTGAGCCGCTTGACCGCGGATGGTATGCAGCGCCGATCGGCTGGGTGGATGGCGAAGGCAATGGGGAATGGGCGGTCGCCATTCGCTCCGCCTTGCTCGCCGGGAAGGAAGCCATGCTGTTTGCCGGCTGCGGCATTGTCGCCGATTCCGACCCAAACAGCGAATATGAAGAGACAAATGTGAAAATGGCCCCGATGTTATCGGCGTTGGGAGTGATGAACGATGGCTGATGCCTTGTCTGTTTATGCAGCGGCATTGGTGGACGGATTGGCGCAGGCCGGGGTGACGGAGGCGGTGATCAGCCCCGGTTCGCGCTCGACGCCGCTTGCGATGGCGATGGCGGCCCACCCTGGCCTTCGACTATATATGAATATCGATGAGCGGTCGGCCGCGTTTTTCGCCCTCGGCTTGGCGAAAGCGAAGCAGCGTCCGGTCGCGCTCGTATGCACGTCCGGAACGGCGGCGGCCAACTATGGGCCCGCGGTTGTCGAGGCATACTATTCGCGCGTGCCGCTCGTGGTGCTGACGGCCGACCGGCCGCATGAACTGCGCGATGTCGGGGCGCCGCAGGCGATTGATCAGCTGCACTTATACGGACGCTACGCCAAGTGGTTTGTGGACTTGGCGCTGCCGGAAGAGGCGGATGATATGTTGCGATACGCGCGGACGATGGCGGCAAGAGCCGTCCAAACGGCCGCCGGTGCACCGTGCGGGCCTGTGCATGTGAACGCGCCGTTTCGCGAGCCGCTTGTCCCGCATATCGATGAGGCGGTTTGGGAGCGGGTGCGGTCTGTTTCGAGAGCGCCGCAAGTGTGGCACGGCCGCCCAGCGCTGCCGCAAGAAAGCGTATCGGCGCTGTATGAGCAGCTGTCGGCGGCGGAACGCGGGTTGATCGTCTGCGGGCCGCTCGATCGCCCTGGGTTTGCCGAGGCGGTCACCGAGTTGGCGCGGGCGCTTGATTTTCCGATTTTGGCTGATCCGCTTTCCCAGTTGCGCGCCGGTACGCATGACAAAACGTACGTGCTGGACAGCTATGACGCCATATTGCGGGAGGAAACCGCCGCTTCCAAGCTTGTGCCGGATGTGGTGCTTCGGTTCGGCGCCATGCCGGTGTCGAAGCCGCTCTTTTTATGGCTCAAGCGCCATCGCGCGATTCGTCAAATTGTTGTCGACGACGGCGGCTGGCGCGATCCAACGTTGTCCGCGGACAGCTTCGTTCAGAGTGATGAACTGATTCTTTGCCGCCAGCTTCTTGAATGGGCGAAACCGAAAGAAAACAAAAGCGCGTGGTCGGCGATATGGCTAGAGATGAACGCGATCGCCCGCGCGGCGCTTGAGCGCCATCTGCCAAAAGAAGAATGGTTTGAAGGGAAAGTGTTCACGGAGCTTGCCGATTTGCTTCCAGCCGGGGCGGCGCTGTTTGTCGGCAACAGCATGCCGATTCGCGATGCGGATACGTTTCTCTTTGCGACGGACAAGCCGCTTCGCGTTTTGGCCAACCGCGGCGCCAACGGCATTGACGGAGTCGTCTCGAGCGCCTTGGGCGCAAGCGTTGCCGCGAACCCGCTTGTGCTGGTGATCGGCGACTTGTCGTTTTACCACGATGTAAATGGCTTGTTGGCGGCGAAGATGCATTCGTTGTCAGCTACCATTGTGTTGTTGAACAACAACGGCGGCGGCATTTTCTCGTTTTTGCCGCAGGCGCGCCATAAAGGGGCGTTTGAAACGCTGTTTGGCACGCCGACGGATTTGTCGTTTGCCCACGCCGTCGAGATGTACGGCGGCCGCCATACGGTGCCGCACAATTGGGCGGAGTTCCGCCGCCATGTATCGGAATCGCTGTCGTCAGGCGGGCTTCATGTCATTGAAGTGCGCACGTCGCGCGCGGAAAATGTCCGAATGCATCGATTGTTGTGGAACGAGGTTGCTCGGGAAATCGCGAAATGTCTCGAATGAAGAGGATTGGCATGACCATGATGGTGAATGGGGTTTGTTACCATGTGGAACAATACGGAGAAGGAGAGCCGCTTCTGTTGCTTCACGGGTTTACGGGCAGCGCGGACACGTGGCGGCCGCTCGCCCCGTTTTGGCCGGACTTCCGTGTGATGGCCGTCGACTTGTTGGGCCATGGGCGGACCGAGGCGCCAAAGGACGCCCGACGGTATCGGATCGAACACGCGGCGGCTGACTTGGCGGCGCTCCTTGACGAATGGGGCGTCGAACAAGTGAACGTGCTCGGCTACTCGATGGGCGGCCGGCTCGCGTTGGCGTTCGCCGTTTGGCATCCGCGCCGCGTTCGCCGCTTAGTGCTGGAAAGCAGTTCGCCCGGCTTGGAGACAGAGGAGGAGCGGCGCGCGCGGCGGGAAGCGGATGAGGCGTTGGCGCGAAAGATCGAAACGGAAGGCGTCCGTGCTTTTGTCGATGATTGGGAAAAAATCCCGCTGTTTGCCACTCAGCAGACGCTCCCGGATCCGGTGCGAGCGGCGATTCGCCGCGAGCGGCTCCGCCATACGGCAACGGGGCTTGCCAACAGTTTGCGCGGGATGGGGACCGGCGTGCAGCCGTCGTTTTGGGAACGGCTTGGCGAACTTGCCATGCCTGTGCTCCTTGTTTGCGGGGAGCGCGATGAGAAGTTTTGCCGCATCGCCGCCCAAATGCACGAGCGGCTGCCCAACAGCGAACTTATCTGTGTAAAAGGAGCCGGACATGCAATTCACGTGGAACAGCCCGGCATTTTTGCTAAAATAGTAAGTGAATTCATGACAAAGGGGGAAGTGTAAATGCCGTTTGAATGGGTGAAGCAGTACGACTATGAGGATATTATTTACGAAACGTACAACGGCATCGCCAAAATTACGATCAACCGTCCGGAAGTACATAACGCGTTTCGGCCGAAAACGGTGAACGAGATGATCGATGCGTTTACGAAAGCGCGCGATGATTCGAATATCGGCGTCATCATTTTGACCGGCGCCGGCGGCAAGGCGTTTTGCTCGGGCGGGGACCAAAAAGTGCGCGGCCATGGCGGCTATGTCGGCGAGGATGAAATTCCGCGCCTCAATGTGCTTGATTTGCAGCGGCTCATCCGCGTCATTCCGAAGCCGGTCATTGCGATGGTCGCCGGCTATGCCATCGGCGGTGGGCATGTGCTTCATGTCGTATGCGATTTGACGATCGCCGCGGACAACGCCATCTTCGGCCAAACCGGGCCGAAAGTGGGAAGCTTTGACGGCGGCTATGGCGCCGGTTATTTGGCCCGCATCGTCGGCCATAAAAAGGCGCGGGAAATTTGGTATTTATGCCGTCAGTACACGGCGCAAGAAGCGCTCGAAATGGGGCTGGTCAACAAAGTCGTGCCGCTTGAGCAGCTTGAAGAAGAAACGGTCAAATGGGCGCAAGAAATTTTGGAAAAAAGCCCGACGGCCATTCGCTTCTTAAAAGCGGCGTTCAACGCCGACTCCGACGGCTTGGCCGGCATCCAACAGCTCGCCGGCGACGCGACGCTTCTCTTCTACACGACCGAAGAGGCGAAGGAAGGAATGCGGGCGTTCAAAGAAAAACGGAAGCCGGACTTCAGCCAATTCCCGCGCTTCCCGTGATGAGAACGAAGAAGCAGCTTGATGGCGCGTCAAGCTGCTTTTTGTCGCTTTTCCGAAGGGAGGAATCCTTTCGCTGGCCGTCGGCGGAGGAGGGGGCAAGAAAGGAGGACGCTAGATGACAACGATGCCAAACTGGCTGAAGCAGCGGGCGTTTTTAACCCCGGAGCGAATCGCCGTGAGCGACGGGCGGCGGACAAAAACGTTTGCCGAATTGTATGAAGCGGCTGCCGTCTGGGCGCGGCGCCTCGCTCAAGCAGGCGTCAAGGAAGGAGATATTGTCGCCTTGCTGATGAAAAATCGCATCGAGATGATCGAGATCATCCATGCGTTGTTTTTTCTCGGCGCCCGCGTCCTGCTGCAAAACGTGCGCCTTACGTCCTATGAGCTTGGCTGGCAGCTTGATGACAGCGGCGCGCGGCTTGCCATCGCCGATGAGGAGCTAGCCGGGAGCCTTGACGGCGATGGACGCGTTCTGACTGTGGGCGCGGTTGCCGCGCTTCCGGAAGTGGACGTCTCCTTAAAAGAAACGTGCGATTTGGAGGAAGTCGCCACGATCATGTATACGTCCGGGACGACCGGCACTCCGAAAGGCGTCTTGCAAACGTACGGCAACCATTGGTGGAGCGCGGTCGGTTCGGCGCTCAATTTAGGCTTGCATGAGCGCGACTGCTGGCTGGCCGCCGTGCCGCTGTTTCATATCAGCGGCCTGTCGATCGCCATGCGCAGCGTCATTTATGGCATGCCGATGCGGCTGCAAACGTCATTCGACCCAAAGGAAGCGAACGAATGGATCATGCGCGGCGACGTGACGATCATGTCGGTCGTGGCTGCCATGCTTCAGCGGATGGTGGCCGAGCTCGGGGAAGCGCGCTACCCCGATACGTTCCGCTGCATGCTGCTGGGGGGCGGGCCGGCGCCGCGCCCGCTGCTTGAGGCATGCAAAGAAAAGGGCATCCCGGTGTACCAGACATACGGGATGACGGAAACGGCGTCGCAAATCGCAACACTCGCGCCGGAATACAGTTTGACGAAGCTCGGTTCGGCCGGCAAGCCGCTTTTTCCGGCGGAGCTTTGCATCCTAAAAGACGGAAAGCCGGCTGCGCCGCATGAAGCGGGGGAAATTGTCGTCAAAGGGCCGAATGTGACAAAAGGATATTGGCAACGCCCGGAAGCGACGGCGCAAGCGATCCGCGGCGGCTGGTTTTTTACCGGCGATATCGGCTATCTTGATGAAGACGGATTTTTGTACGTCCTTGACCGCCGTTCTGACTTGATCATTTCCGGCGGCGAAAACGTCTATCCCGCTGAGGTGGAGGCGGTGCTGCTGTCGCATCCCGATGTGGAAGAAGCCGGGGTGACGGGCGTCGAGAATGAAACGTGGGGGCAAGTGCCGTATGCGTTCGTCCGCCTGAAACGCGGAGCGTCGCCAGACGAAGCGGCCCTTCGCGCGTTTTGCCGCGAGCGGCTGGCGAAATATAAAGTGCCGGCCCGCATTTACTTCGTCGACGAACTGCCGCGCAACGCCGCGCAAAAACTGCTGCGACGCGAACTGAAAAGGCTCATTCCAAAAACGGAACAAACCTTTTGATAGGAGTAGAAACACCTGTTCGGAAGCAGAAAAGGCAGGGCCTCGCCTAAGTCGAGGTTCCTGCCTTTTTGCCGCTGCCATTCCCGCGGCGTTCCGACCGGGAGGCATGGCGTTCGCCGAATCGAAGCCCTTGCTTTTAGACCGCTGCGATCCAGCTTCATCCGTCCGCTTTGTCCCCTGTTGGAGGACGGCAGTCAAACGTCATTCCTTGCACGGCCGATTTCCATCGCGCAGATGGAAACATAGGGATGGCCATCCAACGTCGTTTTTTGCTCCACCTGGCGTTTGTTCCGAAATGGACGGCCCTCAAACGTCATCCATCCACCCGAGTTCAGCGGCCCGATGGGCGATGAGCCGTTCAATCTCAGGTGGGAGTTGATCAAACGAACCGAACTCATAATCCCACAAACGGGCGAAGGAGTCGATGCAAGCTGGGTATGTTCCTAAAGCGGCCCGCTTCATTTCCGTTTGCAGCGCTTGAATGAGGCTGGCGCGTTTGTCCATCGTCATCCCCCTCGAACGATGCAAGCGCCGCCCGGTTGGCCGGGCAGCGCCTCGTTGGTCTCGCATCATGCTTTATGGGCCGGAACAAACGTTTTGCAGTCTGTTTCCGTTGAATCAGACGCCATTTTTCCTGCATGGCTGACCACGTAAATGGCTTCAGCGCTGCAGCGATTCCCTTCTGCCCAATAACGGCAGTTGTGCACTTCGCAAAGAACATCTTTCGCCATGGTCATCCCCCTTGTCGTGATGAAATCGCCCGCCTCTATAGTTTGACGCATTTGCAGGCATTTTATCCATCTCTAACCGAGAAGACTCCCGCTTCCATGATCAACGGAAGCAGGGGTAATCGGCGGCTTCCATCATGGTTGTTCTCCCACGCCGCCCCAAATATAAAAGAAGGACTTCGCGCAGAAATGGCGTTTCCTTCTTTACCATCGTTGAAGCGGGGGCTCATCGCCCCAAAAAATGATGAAAATATCTCTTGTTATAATTGACATAGAAAATCATTCTCAATTAAAATAAAAAAGAAAGAAGCGAGCAAAGGAGGCTTTCGTGATGGCATCACTGCTTGTTGTCGGAGCCGATCATTTAGGCCATATTACCGATAAATTGGAGCGTTCCGGATTCCGGGAAATCATTCATCTCAATGGACGAAAAGTGAATATGGTGAGACGTGACATTCCGGAGCATGTCGACGCCATATTGGTCATGATCGATTACGTGAACCATAATTTGGCGAAGAAAGTGAAAGAGAAGGCGAAAAGCAAAGACAAGCCTATTTATTTTGCGAAACGGTCATGGAGCTCGATAAACGCTGTATTGGAGCAGCTGGAAAAACATGCATGAACAAACAGGAGGCGAGCCATGGTGCCTATCCATCACGAGACGTTGGATGTCTGGCCGTATGCGCTGCGCCGGTTTCTTCGCCGCGTCATTCAAGCGTATTGCGACACCGCTCCTTCGCTGCGGTCGCCGCTTTGCTTGCTTCGGTTGATTGATCAGCACCGTTCGCTCCTTCCTTTGTCGATGTTTCCGACGCCGTTGCATTACGGACTTGTGCTGGCCAAGGTGACGGATCATTTGCTGCAGTTTTTCGGTTCGATGGAAGAGGCGGCATGCAAGCCGCTGCTGCTGGCGGACGGCGGATTGGGCGAAGAAGCGGATCGGGAGTTGTACATCGTTTACCGCGACCGGGTTCGTGTGCTGCTGTGGTGTGAGGAAGAGGAAGCCATTCGGCGATGCAAAGAAACGGCGTCGTCCTTATGCCGCAAAACAATCGGACGTTGTCCGAACGAACTGGAATGCTGCTTTTTATGGACGGGCGGACGCCGCATTGAGTGGATTCCGGCTTAAGGGAAGGAGAAAAGAGGCATGAAAAGCGTCTTTCTCGGGTGGAATGTGATGGAACGGATTCCGGCTTGAATGAAGGGGATCGCCGGCGTATAATGAAATAGGTTGAAAATGAAAATCGTTATTTTTAAATAAAATGGGGGAGCAAGTCATGAAACGCATGCCTTGGAAAGTCATGGCCACGTCGGCGGCGGCCTCGCTGCTTTTGGCGTCCGGCTGTTCCGCCGTCGGGGAGAAAGAGAACGGCCGTTCAGCGGAAGCGCCGCGCCTGCACGTGCCGGTGGCGGACGATCATTTTGATACGGCCGGCAATATGTTTGCCTACTCCGAATTTGAGCTGTCCGGAGAGCCGTTGGCGGAAGGGCTCGGGCTTGATTTGGACACCCTTGACGCGAGAAAGCCGGATGAGCCGACGAAATTTGACTATACGGCCGGCATCGAGTCATACGAGTATTCCGAAGAAGCCATGTATGAGGTGACGGAAAAGTCAGGGCTCGGGCTCCATCTCATAAACGGCCCGATCGCCAAGCAACGGGCCGAACAGCGGCATAAGCCAGCCGATGAAGCACTCGCCGACCGTTTTTATGAGCTTGCGGACAGCGTCGGCTATCCGCGCGAGGAAATTTTCCGCAACATGTTCCCGACCTTCATCGAGTACGCCGGCGGCGATCCGCATTATGCGCAAAAGGTTGACACGGACGTGTACGCGGAAAATGACGACGGTACATACGTTCCCGTCTATCAAGTCGATTTCCAATCGCTTCGCTGGGATCGCGGAAAAATGGACAAAGTGCTCACGCCATCGGCTTACGGCGGTGTCTTTTTGAAGCAAGCGCTTTGGGCCGGCGACTTTTTGGGCAATTTTCATCAAAAAGACAGCGATGAAGAGGTGGAGGCGAAAACGCCAAACGACGATCAAAGCGGGAACGTCGCTCTTGGCGTCAGCTCCGCCGACGGGATGCAAGGGATGATTTTGACGGAACAAATATGGAACAAGCTGGCTTTTATCCGTGACCATTTATTTTATGATGCGAAGCAGCAGGCGTTGACGAAGGCAGCCGGCAGCCGTTACGACCCAAGCGGAGGATTCGTCTATTTGCCGCACGCGGTGGAAGTGGCTGAAAGGGGAAGCGAGCTGGCGCCGGATGCCGCGAAGTTGGTCGTCAAAGATCCCCGCAGCTTGCTTGAGGACCAATGGCTCATGCTATGGCCGGCGGCGGAGTTTTTCGGCATGACCGACCAGCGGCCGGAAAACAAAAATCAAAACCCCGCGTTTTTGGCCGTGTTTGACGGAAAACCGTTCCCGAAAGCGGCAAAAGAAAATGTGGATGCCGATCCAGCCAACGACCGTGTGGCCGACGACCCGTATTCCGTCAACCGCGACGTGCTGCTGCAAGTGTTCCGCAACATCGATGCCATGCATTTCAATGAAAAAGCGGGCGCGTTTGTGACAGAACATGACGGGCGAACGCAAGGAAATCGGGTCGATACGTTCCAAGCCGGCTATACAATGGAAGCGCTCCGCATCTTCGAACGGGCGATTGACGGGATGCCGGTCGGCTATGCGAGCGGAGAGAGCGCCAAAGGGCTTGGCACGCCGGAAGGAAAGCGGGCGCTTGAGCTCATCCGCCGGCAAGCGGATTTTATCATGCACAACTTGATGCGAAAAGACGGGCTTGTCGCCAACGGCTATACGATCGGCCAAGGGCCGGATCAAGACGAGCCGACGCTTCTTGCCCAGCTTGGTGCGATCCGCGGGCTGACGGCGGCGTTTTTGGCGACGAAAGACGAAGCGTACCGCGATGCGGCGCGCCTTGTTTATGAGGCGATGGACCGCCATTTTTGGGATCAAAAATGGCACGTGTACCATACGGGAGAAACAGAGGACAAGTACACCCCGTGGCTCGCCGGCGCGTTGTCGGGGGTGTTCCGCGTGGCGCTGCAAAACTTGAACAACGACCAAGCGGATGAGACGGCGAAATCCCTTGACCGCGAAACGATCATCTCCCGCTACGTCGACTTTTACGACCGGATCGTCGATGGCCCGACGCTTCAGGAAGGGATGCAGGCAAGCGAGTTTTGGGATACGGGAGATGTCTACATCAAAGGGAAAAAATTGGGCAACACTGACCGCGACCATGTGCCGCAAGTGCAGGCGGCCGGCGGCCCATACGGCGTGGCGCCGGTGTTGCGGACGGTCAAGGTCAATGTTGGATCCGGCAACAAATAACAGAAAGAAAGCGGCGAATACGATTGAGATTCGCCGCTTTTCTTTGTAAAATTGAGGATGGTTATCATTTTCGTGAAAAAACGGGGGAATATTGAAATGCGAAAATGGTGGTTCGCCGCGGCGATCGCCGCGCTGTTGGCCGGCTGTCAGGACGAAAAGGCATGGCATGAGCAGCCGAAAGTGGTCAGACACGCCCCGGCGCACGGCGACAACATCGCCGTAAGCAGCGACGGGCGCTATGTCTACACCGCCAACATCGATGTGGATACAGTGACAATCATCAACGCGAAAACCAAAACGAAGGAAGCGGAAATTCCCGTCGGCCGCGAACCGCGCCAGCTGGCGCTCAGCCCGGATGGACGGACGCTGTATGTTTCCTGCATGTACGATGATGAAGTGGACGTCGTATCGCTTGACAAGCGGACAGTCGTCGACCGTTGGAAAACGGGGATCGAGCCGTTCGGCATCGTCACCAGTCCAGATGGGGAGGAAGTATATGTCGCCAACTACCGCTCGGGCACGGTCTCGGTGTTTGACGCTGAGAGCGGGAAGCGGACCAAAGACATCCAAGCGGGCGATCGGCCGCGGGCGCTGGCGCTGACAGCGGACGGAAGGAAGCTGTACGTGACGCAATATTTGGCGGCTAAAGTCACCGTGATTGACACAAAGAAACGGCGGGCGGTCAAGGAAATCGCCCTCGCCCCGTCGCCGGACAAAGCCGATCGAAAAAAGAGCCAAGGCATTCCGAACACGCTTGAGCAAATCGTCATCGCCCCGGACGGCAAAAAAGCGTATATTCCGCACTTATTGACGAACATCGATACGCCGATCCAATTTGAGGAAACGGTGTTTCCGGCCATCTCGGTCATTGATGTGACGAACGACGTTGAGTTGCCGGACGAGCGGAAAGAGCTGTTTGCCGCGATCAATGTCACTGATGTTCATAACGAGACGATCATCGTCTCCAATCCGTACGATGTGGCGTTTTCCCCGGACGGCGGCAAAGCGTACGCGGTCATGTCTGGAAGCGAGGACCTCGTCGTCTTTGACTTGCGCCGCGGCGGCAAGGCGACGCAAATTTTGCGACGCATCCACGGCAACAATCCGCGCGGGATCGCGATTTCGCCGGATGGGAAGACGCTTTACGTCCACAACGCCATGAGCCATGATTTGGCCGTGATCAAAACCGGAGGAAAAAGCCCATATGCGAAAGCGAAGCAGGAGAGCGGCACGATCCGCCTCATTGCGAAAGATTCGCTCTCCCCGCTCGTGCGTGAAGGAAAAACGATCTTTTACAGCGCCAACAGCGACGAGTTTGCCATCAACATTACAGGAAACAATTGGATGAGCTGCGCTTCGTGCCATAGCGACGGCGACATCAACGGCTTGACGCTCATGACGGCGAAAGGGCCGCGCAACGTGCCGAGCAATATTTTGGCGACGAAAACTGGGCTGTTTATGTGGGATGGTTCGCGCGACGATTTTACCGACTACATTCATACGGTGCAAGGCGAGATGGGCGGCATGACGGCGATCGACCCGTCCAAGCCGCTGCCGCCGAAAGTCCAGCATATGTTTGACGCCATTCTCGCCTACTTGAACGACCCGCGTTCGTTCCCCGTGCCGAAAAGCCCGTATCGAAAGGCGGACGGCAGCTTGACGGCGGAAGCGAAGGAAGGGGAGCGCCTGTTTAACGGGAAAGGGAATTGCTTAAGCTGCCATGAGGGCGAGTATTTCACCGACAGCGTCAAGGCGGTCGGGCCGGACGGGAAATTGACGACTGCCAATACCGCCTACTTGCACGATATCGGCACGGCCAATCCGAAGGACCGCGCCTCCAAAGGCGACGCCCGCGCCCGGTTCACAAACCCGCGGACGCCCAAACAGTGGGATACGCCGACGCTGCGCGGCGTATGGGCGACAGCCCCGTATTTGCATGACGGCAGCGCGAAAACGATCGAGGAAGCAATCCGGCGCCATCGGACGAAAGAAGTGCAAACATTGACGCCGGGAGAAATTGCGGCCATTGCGGCCTATGTCCGCTCGCTGCAATAGTGAGAGTGATGGGTGAGGAAAAGGGTGCTTTTCTTTCTGCAGGGCAGAAGATCGCACGTCATAAAGGAAGGTGTCCCACGCTCGTTGGGGACACCTTTTTCCTTGTTATTTTGGCCGTACATAGCGCTTATCGTGCATAAACAAACGCCAGAAATAGACGAAGCCGGGAAACAAAATGAGAAAGCCCACGAATCGAAAGAGACAGGCGGTTGTATTTTAATAAAGGGCTTTTTGCAGCACGCGGAGATTCTCGGCCATAAGAGCAAAGTAATCTTTGTGGGCTTTTCGATCTTCATCGGTCAGCGATTCCAAGTTATGCAGACGGAGCGGCTTGGCGCCGATTTCGTTCTGAATCACTTCCGCCGTTTTGGGATGAACATTTTGTTCGAAAATGACATAGCGGATGTGATGCTGTTTGGCTGTCTGGATGAGCTGAGTCAGCTCTTTTTGCGATGGTTCGTTGCTCGGAGAAAGCCCGGAAACGCTCAGCTGTTTGATTCCGTAGCGGTCTTCCCAATATCCGTAGGCTTGATGGGAAACGAGCATCTCTTTTCTGGGAGCTTTCTCCACTGTTGAACGGAATTGCCCGTCAAGGCGCTCGAGTTTCATCTTTAACGTTTCAAAGTTTTGCATAAACAGGTCTTTTTTGTCAGGTTTCAGTTCAATCAGCAAATCGCGGATGTTCTCGGCGATCGCAATGGATCGGATGGGGTCAAGCCATACGTGAGGATCTTTGTCTCCGTGTTCATGGCCATGTTCTTCCTCATGTCCCTCTCCGTGTTCGTCTTTGTGCCCTTCGCCATGCGCATGCTCCTGTTCATGGTTCGATTCAAGCAATTCGATGCCGTTTGTGGCAACGAGAAATCGGACGTGCTCATTTTGTAATGTTTCCTGCAGTTTTTCGGCGAACGGTTCCATCCCGTGGCCAATGTAAATGAAGGCGTCCGCATCGGCAATCTGCTGCACGGTTCTGGTTGTCGGTTCGAACGTATGGGCTTCCACTCCCGGCGGGTAAACACTTTTGACGTTCACAGCGTCGCCGCCGATTTTTTTCGTAAAGTCTTCAAGCGGATAGACGGTTGTATAAATCGTTAGCTGATCGTTCGATGTTTGGCCCTCTTTTGCCTCTGGCTTCGATTGACAGCCGTATAGCAAGGCGCTCGTCGCCAAAAGGAAAGACAAAATGATGGACGTTGCTCTCATGTTGAACTCCTTTCTGGAATAAAGATGTCCGCATTTATTATATCGTAATCATTACGATTTGAAAATGAAGGATCACCGTTTAGGCCGAAGGAATCAATGAAGGAAACGGATTGGGCAACAGCGTCCAATCTTCCTTCATCTCCTCATCGGTCAGCAAGCATTGATCTAACGAGCGTGCGATGTCATCCGCATTCATGTCAATACCGATTAACACGAGTTCGGTCATGCGATCGCCGTAGGTCTCATCCCATTTTTCCCGCCATGTCTCCTCTTCTTGCAAGAACAGTTGTCTATCTTCCTCTGGATAGGAGGCGATCCATCGGCCTGCCGCTTGGATGGAGACGGATGTTCCCGCTTGGGATAGGAGAACGCATACGTCATTCCAAGGCGCAAGCCAAAGAAAGCCTTTCGCGCGAACCACTTCTGTGGGCCAGTTTTCAAGCCAATTCATCAAACGTTCCGGATGAAACGGCCGTTTTCTTCGATAAACAAAGGAAGAGATGCCGTATTGTTCAGTCTCGGGTGTGTGCTCTTCATTCAGCTCTTTGATCCAGCCGGCTGATTGGCTCGCTTTTTCAAAATCAAATAAGTGGGTGTTTAAAATGGAATCAAGCGGCACTTGGCCGAAAGTTGCCGGGATGATGACGGCTTCCGGATTGAGCTTGTGAAGCACGGTTTGTAATTTTTGCACTTCCTCTGGCGAGACAAGATCGATTTTATTGACAATGATGACATTAGCGAATTCGATTTGTTCAATGAGCAAATCCGCAATTTCGCGGCTGTCCGTTTCATCGACGGCCTGTTGACGGTCAAGCAAGGTTTCGCCCGAGGAAAAGTCCGCCCAAAAACGATTGGCGTCGACCATCGTCACCATCGTGTCTAAACGGCATTTTTTCGACAAGTCGATTCCCAGCTCTTCGTCTAAATAAGTAAAGGTTTGAGCGACGGGAATCGGCTCACTAATTCCGGAAGATTCAATGACAATATAGTCGATCTCCCCGTTTTCAACGAGCTGATCGACCGCTTTGATTAAATCCTCTCTCAAAGTGCAGCAAATACAGCCGTTTTGGATTTGCACAAGCTTTTCCTCGGTGCGGAAAAAGTCGTTTTGCCGAATCAGCTCGGCATCCACATTGATTTCGCTCATGTCGTTGACAATGACGGCAATTTTTTTCCCTTCGCGATTGTGCAAAATATGATGAAGCAAGGTTGTTTTTCCAGCCCCTAAATAACCGCTTAATACCGTGACAGGAATTTTGTTCATCTGTCCCACCTCATTTTTTGAAAATAGTAATCATTACGATTTAACAAGATCGATTGTACAAAAAAAATGAACCAAATGGCAAGAGGGAAGTGATTTTGTGGCTCCTCATCAAAAGATGTGTTCGACTTGTAAAGACAAACATGATCGCCGTATTGAGCAAACGGCGGGGGCAAAAGAAAACAGGCTGTGTTGATTTTGGGCGTGATCGGTCAAGGACAATTTGTGGCAAAGAGACGACTATTTTGTTTTTTTCAGACGCCGAGAAGGTTCAGGAACGGGGTCAAAACCGCCCGGATGGAACGGGTGGCACTTCAAAATGCGCTTGACCGTCAGCCATCCCCCTTTGAGCGCGCCAAAGCGCCGGATCGCTTCGATGCCGTAGTTCGAGCAGGTCGGATAAAAGCGGCATGTCGGCGGCTTGAGCGGAGAAAGGAAGCGTTGATAAAAGCGGATGCACCAAATCAGCCATTGGCCCATGTGGAGTTCTCCTTTCTGTGATCATCATGATTACAATAGAACAAACCGTTCTTTTGTTCAAGAAAAACGACTGTCGTTCGCTCGGAATGGGGGCGCCGACCCAGCCTTGCTTTTTGGGCATAGACGCCAAGCCGAACGAGAGGCAAAAAAGATGCGGGACGTTCCTCGTTTTGGTTATGATAAAAAAGAGAATAAATAACCTAGGAGTGATTGACATGCCTTCACCGGTGGAAAGCTTTGAATTGGACCATTGCGCGGTCAAAGCGCCGTACGTTCGGCATTGCGGCGTTCACAAAGTCGGCAGCGACGGCGTCGTCAATAAGTTTGACATTCGCTTTTGCCAGCCGAACAAAGAAGCGATGGACCCGGCCGCGATTCATACGCTCGAACATTTGTTGGCGTATACGCTGCGCCGACATGCGGCGAAATATGATCATTTCGACATTATCGACATCTCGCCGATGGGCTGCCAAACTGGGTTTTATCTTGTCGTGAGCGGCTCGCCGACCGTGGACGAGATCATTGATTTGTTGGAAGAAGCCATGAAGGACGCGCTCGACGCGACGGAAGTGCCAGCCGCGACCGAGCGGCAATGCGGCCAAGCGAAGCTGCATGACCTAGAGGCGGCCAAACAGCTGATGCGCTTTTGGCTTTCGCAAGAGAAAGAAGAGTTGAAAAAGGTGTTTGGTTGATGAACAAGCCGGCCCCGCGCCGCTACTGCGGCTGCTTCGGGCCGGCTTGTTGTTCGCTGCCGCGCTCGTTTGGAAGCGGATCGACCGTATGTTTGTACGTGTACGCTTTGGAAGTCGTGATGACCGCCAACGCGAGAACGACAGCGGCGATGATGAGGCAAACAACCAACGTCCAGTACATCATGACGCCCACCTTTTTCTTTTTATTATACCATATTCCGCAGGTCGGGCGTTCATATTTTCGGCGGAATCGGGGGAAGCTATCCATCGGTGCGTTTCCCATGTTTCATCAACAAGCCAGCTGGGTATAGAGAACCATGAGGAGGAGTGAGACGATGGCAACTCGACTGATCGATCTTGTCAACAAGCAAATCGCCAATTGGACTGTTTTGTATGTGAAGCTGCACAACTACCATTGGTATGTCACCGGGCCGCAGTTTTTCACGCTGCATGAAAAATTCGAAGAGCTGTACAACGAAGCCGCGACCCACATTGACGCCCTGGCCGAGCGGCTGCTGGCGTTGGGCGGCAAGCCCGTGGCGACGATGAAAGACTGCCTCGAGCAGGCGTCCGTCAAAGAAGCGGCCGGGACGGAAACGGCCGAACAAATGGTGGCTTCGATTGTCCGTGACTTTGAAACGATGATCGGCGAATTGAAAGAAGGCATGCAGCTGGCGGATGAAGTGAACGATGAAACGACGGGGGATATGCTGCTTGGCATTCATCGCAGCTTGGAAAAACACGTCTGGATGTTGAAATCGTTCTTAGGACGATAAGAATGAGGAGGCTGTCCTCAGGCCGGGGGACGGCCTTTTGCTTTGTCCTTTCTTTGTCGAAAAAGGGCGATTTTTTAGGGAATGCGCCGCGCCGCGTTCTCCCCTCCGGGCATACGATAGTTACGCGTATCCTATGTTCAAGGAGGGGGGAGCGTGAACAAGCCGATCCCGATGGTTGCCGTGTCGCTGTTCGGTTCGTTTCTGTCGATGTTTGTCGGCAGCGTGGACTCATTTGTCGTGATTTTGCTTGCTTTGGTCATTGTCGACTACCTTACCGGCATTGCCGCCAGCGCGGTCGAAGGCAAGCTGTCAAGTCAAGTCGGCTTTCGCGGCATCATCCGCAAACTGTTGATTTTCGTTCTGGTGGCAGCATCGCATCTCGTCGATTTGGCCATTGGATGGAACATGCATGTCATCCGCGATGCGATCATTTTTTTCTATATCGCCAATGAGTTTATCTCGATTGTGGAAAACGCCGGCCGGGCGGGCGTTCCGATCCCGTCCGTGCTGCGCAAGGCGATCGAGCTGTTGAAAGATGAAATAAAATGAGCATAGTTTTCCCCGATTGCCCCACACTAAGCAAAAAGAGCAAAAGAAGGAGTGGATGAAGGTGGCAGATGAACAAAAAAAGACGTATTACGTCTCAATGGCGCACGGGGAAATTTCCCAGTTGAAAACGGCATCGCCGTGGGACTTTCAAATTGAGGCGACCGACGAGGAAATCGCACGCCTGCGCGAGTATTTTGACCAAAACTACTCCACCGACTGGCAGGCGTTTTGGCGCACCCATGTGCCGTACATCCAATACCATTATGATCGGGAAAACGATGCTTACGACCGGACGTTGACGAAAATTTATGAAATGATTTACCGCCTCGGCAACGAGGAGGCGAAGGAGCATATCCGCTCGCTCGGCATCCTTCCTGACGAAAAAGAAGAGTAAACGCCGCGAGTCGAGCGGCGTTTTTCTGTATAATGGGGAGAGGAAAGGGGAGAGTCCGATGCATGAATTTCGCGATTACTACGGACATCGCGTTCGGCTGGCCTTTGCGGATCATCCGTTTTCCCCCTCCCCCGGGCATGTATGGGTCATTTGCCGCTATGGCGGGCGATGGCTGTTGACGGATCATCCGCGCCGCGGCCTTGAGTTTCCCGGCGGCAAGGTGGAAGAAGGGGAAACAGCGGCGGAAGCCGCGGCCCGCGAAGTGATGGAAGAAACGGGGGGAATCGTCGGCCGGCTTGAATACATCGGCCAATATGAAGTGGAGCCGGATATCGTGAAAAACATGTATTTTGCCGACATCGCTGCGCTCGTCGAGCGGGGGTCGTATTTGGAAACGAACGGCCCGGTGCTGCTTGAGGCGCTGCCGGATGACATCCGCGCCGATCAGCGTTTCAGCTATTTCATGAAAGATGACGTGCTTTCACTGGCGCTTGCCAAGTTGAAACAGCGCGGGCTGATCGATTGAAAAGGGGCGCCGATCGGCGGCGGCTCCCGAAGATGGGCTTCCCAAAAGCGGCGGATGCCGGCTCATTGGGACGACAGGAATGAAACGAGACGCCCGGCAACATTCGGCGGGCGTCCCGCTAGCGGTGGTTTCCCCATTTTTTCTCGATCAAGGCGACAAGCTGATACATAACGGTCGACAGCAAGGCGACGATGAGCAGGCTCATCAACACAAGCGTGAAGTTGAACACTTGGAAGCCGTAAATGATTAAATACCCAAGCCCTTGTTTCGAGACGAGAAACTCGCCGGTGATGACGCCGACCCAAGCGAGGCCGACGTTTACTTTCAACGTCGAAATGATCGCCGGGAACGACGCCGGCAGCACCGCCTCTTGAAAGCATTGGTAGCGGGTGGCGCCGAACGTCCGCAATACTTTCAAATAGTTCGGATCGACCTCTTGGAACGCCGAATAGACGACGATCGTCGTGATGATGATGGAGATGACGACGCCCATGGCGACAATCGACGTAAATCCCGGTCCAAGAGCGACGATCAAAATCGGCCCGAGGGCGACTTTTGGCATGGCGTTGAACACGACCAAATACGGATCAAGCGTCTTCGCCAGACGCGGAAACCACCAAAGAAGCGCGCCAATCAGCGCCCCGC
Organism: [Bacillus] caldolyticus; assembly: GCF_003595605.1. Classification (NCBI taxonomy): domain Bacteria; kingdom Bacillati; phylum Bacillota; class Bacilli; order Caryophanales; family Anoxybacillaceae; genus Geobacillus; species [Bacillus] caldolyticus. The sequence continues at coordinate 2,682,834 of NZ_CP025074.1, forward strand.
CGGCTGTGCCGATGAAAAATCCAAGCAAGGTCTCAAACAGCGTCGCCCATGTATGGGCGAATAGAGAGTGATCGCTCATTTTTTCGACAAACAGCTTGGCGATGGCGGATGGAGAGCTAAATAGAAGGGGATCGACCCAATGGAAGCGGCTTGCCGCTTCCCAGACGGCGAAAAAGGCGACAAGCAGCACCGTCTGCCAAAGGCGGATGATCCGCTGTTCTTTGCGCAAGACGGTGAGGTATTCTGTGTGCAGCGCTTCAATGCGTTCATTGGGCGGATTCAAGGGCCTCCATCTCCTTCCAAATGGATTGAAAGAGCGCCGGAAACGATGGCTGCTGGCGGGCGGCAAGCGGCGGGCGGCAGCGCAGTTCATTCGGGATGACAAACGTCCGCACAAGGCGGCCGGGGCGTGGCGAAAACAAGAAAATGCGATCGCTCATGGCGATGGCTTCTTCGATGTCATGGGTGACGAGCACCGCTGTTTTTTCGTATTGTTTTAACGTCTTCCAAACGAGTTCTTCCAGTTTCAGCTTTGTTTGTTGATCGAGGGCGGAAAACGGTTCATCAAGCAAAAGCAGCTTCGGGTCGGTCGCCAACGTGCGCACGAGCGCCGCGCGCTGGCGCATGCCGCCGGACAGCTGGCTCGGGTAATACGACTCGACGCCGGCTAGGCCGATCTCCGACAGCAGAGCGAGCGCTCGTTCTTTCGTGTCAGCGGTCAGCGTGTCGGTGATTTTCAACCCGAGAAGGATGTTTTCTTCGATCGTTTTCCACGGAAACAAATAGTCTTGCTGAAGCATGTAGCCGACCGCGCGCCGCGCCGTCGGCGCGGCCGTTCCGCTCGGCCAAATCGGTTGGCCTTCGATGTGGACCGCCCCTTCCGTCGGCTCAATCAGCCCAGCGATGATCGACAAAAGCGTCGTTTTGCCGCAGCCGCTTGGGCCGAGAAAGGAGACAAATTCTCCTTTCTCGACGGACAGCGACACGTCATCGAGCGCAGTGACAGCGGTCGTTTTCGTCAAATACGTATGCGAAAGGCGGTCGATCGAAAGAAACATGACGTTCACCCGCTTTCGTCAATCGTTCATCGCTTTTTTGGCAAACGACGAATCGACAAGCGTATTCAGGTCGATGCGCTTCGGCAGCTCGCCGGCTTCGGCCATAATGGTTTGCAAGTTGTTCCATTCTTCTTCATCCAAAATCGGATCGGTCGCATAGGTCCCTTGGCTTTTGTAGCGCTCAACCACTTTTTCGATGATGGCCGAGTCCGTGTCCTTAAAGTACGGTTGAATGGCTTTGGCAATTTCAGCTGCGCTGTGCGATTCGACCCATTGCTGCGCCTTGTAGATGGCTCTTGTGAATGGTTCAATCACGTCTTTATGCTCTTTCATATAGCTTTGTTTCGCCATGTACGATGTGTACGGGACGCGTCCGGACTCCATGCCGAACGAAGCGACGATATAGCCTTTCCCTTCTTGTTCGAAAAGGCTCGCCGTCGGCTCAAACAGCTGGACGAAATCGCCCGTCCCGCTCGCAAAGGCGTTGGCGATGTTGGCGAAATCGACGTTTTGGATCAGCTTCAAATCCCGATGCGGGTCAATGCCGTGCTTTTTCAGCACATATTCGCCGACCATCTGCGGCATGCCGCCTTTTCGTTGGCCGAGGAACGTGCTTCCTTTCAGCATCTCCCACGTAAAGTGGTCGATTTTTTTGCGGGAAACGAGAAACGTCCCGTCGGTTTGCGTGAGCTGCGCGAAATTGATGACGGGATCGTCCGTCCCTTGTGCATACACATAAATGGATGTTTCCGAACCGACCAACGCGATGTCCGCGCCTCCGGAAAGAAGCGTCGTCATCGTTTTGTCGCCGCCCCATGTCGTCGTCAGCTCGACATCGAGCCCCTCTTCCTTGAAGAACCCTTTCGCCAAGGCGACGTACTGCGGCGCGTAAAAAATCGAGTGCGTCACTTCGGCGAGGCGCACTTTTTGGAGCGGCTTTTCGCTTTGGCCCCCGTCATTCGTGCAGGCTGAAAGCGGCAAAAGCAGCAGAAGCGAGCATAACCATACGGCCCATTTTTTCATGTTCGTTAACCCCCTTGGTTCGCATGCGGTAAACCGTGGTTTCACCTTATCGTATGCACGCAGCCAAAATGTGTGAATGCCTAGAAAAAATGGGCGGTCGAACCAGAACGGGCGGCGGTCGGGACGCTCCTCGCGCTCCAGGGCTTTTTCAAGCTGACGCTCGGCCAAGGGGCGGCATGCACCAACAGCGAGGCAGTCGGACAGCCCCACTTGCCCTAATGAAAGAAGGCGTTGGGGGATGATGACGGGTGGTTCGCATCATCTGTTTTCGCGTAGGAAGGAGGCAGGCGTATGGACGGGGACATCATCGACCAATACCGGTTTCCGTCGCCGCATCCGGGAATCGATGTGTTCTTTGTCACCTATATGTCCCAAGGGCTGAAGGTGAAAGGATTTTTAGCGGCGCCGAAGCGAAAAGGCGTTTATGACGGGTTTTTGTATTTGCGCGGCGGCATCAAAAACGTCGGGCAAGTGCGGGTGCCGCGCCTTGTCCAATTCGCTTCGCACGGGTTTGTCGTCTTCGCTCCGCTCTATCGCGGCAATGGGGGCGGAGAAGGAAACGAAGATTTCGCCGGTGAAGACCGTTATGACGCGCTCGCTGGGTTTCATCTCCTTCGCCGCCATCCGCTCGTCCATCCCGGGCGCGTGCACGTGTTTGGCTTCTCGCGCGGCGGGGCGATGGCGCTCCATGCCGCCCTAATGGCCGAGGGGGTCTGTTCGGTGGCGGTCTGGGGAGGGGTGGCGGATATGGAGCTTACGTATTGGGAGCGGCCTGACTTGCGGCGGATGATGAAGCGCGTCATCGGCGGGACGCCGAACAAATGCCCGGAGCGCTACCGGCACCGCACGCCGCTCTATCATCTGGAACGGCTCAAGGCCCCGGTGCTCATCATCCACGGCGAGCGCGATGAGAACGTCTCGATTGAGCACGCCTGGCGGCTGGAACGGCGGCTGAAGCAGCTCGGCAAACCGGTCACGGCTTGGTACTTCCCTGAGTTCACCCACTATTTTCCGCCGCAAGCCAATCGCGAGACGGTGCAAAGGCTCACGGAATGGATGAAACAACAGCCGACGATGTGATACGATACAACTAGAGGGGCGGCTGCGTGCGCCGCTCGGGTGGCGGCGCGGCCGCCAACGAATCGATGGGGTGCCAAGGAGGTTGGAATCATATGGGCATGCCGATGGAGCTGCAGACGGTCATTGTGACAAAAGGAAAGGAACAGCGCGTTCAAGGAAATGTGTTTGTGTTGAAAAAAGAAGGCTACCGCTTGTATCCGCTTGACGTGCCGCTTGAAGTGCGCCGGACGGTGCAAAGCGAAGCGAGCGGCGTCGCGGTCGTGAGAAAGCTCGAATGGGAAGACAGTCGGACGACGGTGACGTATGAGCTCGTCAGCCTGTATTCGACGAATTGAACGAGGCTGCACACCATGAAGCGGCTGAATGAGAGCTGAACGGGTTCATCGGACAGGAGCGCAAACGGAAGAACGGTTTGCGCTCTTGGCTCAAGTTTTTTCCGTCTATAGTTAACTTGTGGCGTCAGGCCGGTTCAGACAAGCATAAAAATAGCCTTTGCTTGAGGATTTCCTGTGCGACGTTTGATCATACCATAAAAAAAGTAGGGGGGAGGAGAAGGAGTTTGGCCGCGGAGAGCGAATATCATACGATGAATTCGATGCCGCAAGGAGGGGAAACGTGGCCAAACCGCGAATCGATCACGACCGGTTGTTCAAAGAGCTGCTGTCGACGTTTTTCGAAGAGTTTTTGCTTCTTTTCTTTCCCAACGTGTACGAGCACATCGACGTTCACCACCTTTCTTTCCTCACAGAAGAACTGTTTACCGACGTGACGGCCGGAGAGAAGCATCGCGTCGACTTGTTGGTCGAAACGAAGATGAAGGGGGAGGAAGGGCTCATCATCGTCCATGTCGAACACCAAAGCTACGCACAGCGGACCTTCCCCGAGCGAATGTTCCTCTACTTCAGCCGCTTGTTTCAAAAATACCGCCGCCGTATTGTTCCGATCGCCATCTTCAGCTATGATGAACACCACGATGAACCTTCCTCATTGGTCGTCCAGTTTCCGTTTTTGACGGTTCTCGATTTTCGTTACTTGACGGTGGAGCTGCGCAAACTGCCGTGGCGCGCGTACATCCGCCATGACAATCCCGTCGCCGCTGCCTTGTTAAGCAAAATGGGGTATAATGAAGAAGAAAAGGTCGAAGTGAAAAAAGAATTTTTGCGCATGCTCGTCCGCCTTGAGCTCGATGAGGCGAAACAGCGGCTGTTGTTCGGTTTTTTTGAAACGTATTTGCGGTTGTCCGAAGAGGAGGAAGCCAAACTGCGAAACGAGGTGAGCCAAATGGAAACGAAGGAAGCGAAGCAAGTGATGGAGCTCATCGTCTCGTACGAACAGCGGGGAATGGAAAAGGGAATTCAACAAGGAGTCAAACAAGGGATGAAGCAAGGGCGCCAACAAGGAATCGAGGAAGGGAAGCTCGACGTGGTGAAGAGAATGCTGGCGAAAGGGTACGATGTCGACACGATCCACGAACTGACCGGGCTGCCGGTTGAGAAGATCGAACGGGTGAAGGGGTAAGCAGAGCAGACTCTTCGCCGTCGAGCCTCACATTGTCGTCGACCCCCAATCGTGCAAAAACCCCGGGGGATCGACGACAATCATTTTATGCGTTCGAACCTTACGGCCATCGAGGGTAAAGTCTATTGACAGAATTTGTCGGTGACGTTCATCGTCCCGATTGGCGTTTTTATTCTAATTTTGAAAAGGCAGGAGCGCAAACAATCCTTCGGTTTGCACTCTGCCATATGATTAAGCAAGACTCGAACACTTGTAATCTGTTTCCCGCTATCTTCAATGTTTGCACTCTGCCATATGATTAAGCAAGACTGATTCCTTTGCTTTGTTCTGAAATAAAGTGATCATTTACAGAGGGAGCTCACAAAATAGTTCCAGTGATTTCTCCTTTTTGGTTCTCCTTATAACTCCAGATTTTTCGCTGACGATAACTGATCCAGCCGCTGATCAAAAAGCAGCAAACAGACAAATAAAACGAAAAGCGAATCCCGTAAACATCGGCTATAAAGCTCATCAATAAGGCGGAAATCCCGAACGTTACGGAACTAATGACTCCCTGCACGGAAAAAACATGAGGCAGAGCGTCCATCCGGGCATTTTTTTGCAGAATCGTCTGAAGGCAAATCACCTTCCATTGTTCGATGATCCCATACAGGGTGGAATACATAAGCGCCAGCGCACCGTGCGTCGTTGTGCCAAATAACAGTGTGACAATAGCGATACAAAACGGGCCAAACAATACAAAAAATTGCTGATTTTTTTCAACCGATTGACTAAACTTAACGCTTAACAATCCCCCTATCACCATGCCGCCAAAGAAAACAGAGTTAATATATCCCCACCATTCCTCTCCTACATGTAATTGTTCTTTCACATACATATAAAGGATGGCCGAAATCCAGACCCCATTTCCGATTCCTTCAAAAAATGACATGAAGCTAATCGATTTAGCGTGCACATTTCTCCAAGTGTATTCCCATCCTAGACTGATCGAAAGGAGAAAGTTCTTTAGGCCTTTGCCTTGAGCCGTCTTCTTCTTTGTATGTTCTTGTATATGCAACAGAAACATGAGAATGCTTGAGACGACATAGAACAATAAGGTGATATTGATTAAAAGGAACGGCGACCCTACACTGACAATCAAACTCCCAATCGGCCATGCGCTAAGTTTGATGAATTGGTCTAACGTGTTTACAAAACTGTTGGCTTTCAAGATTTCCTCCTTGGAAACGATAAAAGGAACGAGGGAGTTTTTAATCGGATTATTGATCCCATCTAAAAAAGCGATCAATGATACAAAAACATAAACGATCGCAGTGTAATGTTCCGCACCCCAGTGCAAAAACAGCGAGAGAAAAAGCAGCAGAAATGTTTTACACATTTGTCCGTAGGACAATAACGTTTTTAGTTTATATTTTTCGAAAAATATCGGTGCGACGATTCCGCTAATAAATAACGACAATGTAACGAAAAAAGGGACTAATGCGGCAGCCATGGCTTTCGATGTCAAATGATATAGGTAAGAGACAACGGAAACAATGTAGAACACATCTCCGAAATTCGCGAAAGATTGTCCGATCCAAAGGAAATGAAATGTTTTATTTTTCATGACCTCAATCCTCTCTTTGATCATCGAAACGACTGGTGATGGAATAGTCAAAATGAACCAAAAATCAGATCTTCAGTCTTTGATGAAACTGGCTTTTTGCCACGCCCCAAAACGATGGAGCGAAGGAAAACGGGTTGATTTTCAACAATCTGCTAAAGGTAAATGGATATACTGAAGCAATGGAAGCCTCCCCCTTATTCTGTTTAGAGTATCTTGAAAATCAAAAGGCCTTTAGACAGAGCATATCATGCTGCTGGAGTTTCTATAGGAATTATGCATCTTGATCACTTGTTTAATGATACTAAAAATTGTGATAAGTATATGAATGATTTGCGGAAAACAGTTGGAGAAATAGAAGTAAGAACACAATTCTTGGGGAAACAGGGAGTAAAAACTTTAGAAATAATGCGCAAGTTCATTAATCATCCATCTTTTGATGACATTACGTATTCCTTGCAGAACTCATGGCCATTGCGGCAAATGAAAACACAGAAGCTCATTGCGTTTGCTCGAGTCTGGTTGTTTGAGGCGAATGAAACGGACCGACGTACAGAAATGTCTAACGATTCAGTGTCGGAGACGAAAGCAGAGGAAAGAACAGAAAAACCGGCCGAACAGGATGTTCCCTGTCCGGCCGGGTTCTTGTTACACGAGCGGTCCGCCGAGTTTTTCGATCGTCGGGTCGATATGGGCGAACTTTCGGAAGTTGGCGCGGAACTTTTGCGCCAGCTCTTTTGCTTTTTGTTCGTATGCTTGTTTGTCAGCCCATGTGTTTTGCGGCTGCAGGACGTCATCCGGCACGCCGGGGACGTGGGTTGGGATGGCGAGGCCGAAAATCGGGTCTTGCACCGTTTCGACGTTGTCGAGCTCCCCTTCGACAGCGGCTTGCACCATCGCCCGGGTGTAGGCGAGCTTCATGCGGCTGCCGACGCCGTACGGTCCCCCTGTCCAGCCGGTGTTGACCAAAAAGACGCGGACGTTGTGTTCGGCGATTTTTTGCCCGAGCATTTCCGCGTATTCGACGGCCGGGCGCGGCAAAAACGGTGCGCCAAAGCACGTTGAGAACGTTGCTTCCGGTTCGGTGACGCCGCGTTCGGTGCCGGCGAGTTTGCTTGTGTAGCCGCTTAAGAAATGGTACATCGCCTGTTCGCGCGTCAGCTTGCTGATTGGCGGCAGGACGCCGAACGCATCAGCCGTCAAAAACACGATCGTGGACGGATGGCCGGCGACGCTTGGGTCGACGATGTTTTTGATCGCTTGAAGCGGGTAGGCGGCGCGCGTGTTTTCCGTCAGCGTGCCGTCGTCGTAATTCGGCACCCGCGTCGCGTCGTCGAGGACGACGTTTTCGAGCACCGCGCCGAAGCCGATGGCGTCAAAAATTTGCGGCTCTTTCTCGCGCGATAGGTTGATGCATTTCGCATAGCAGCCGCCTTCGATGTTGAAAATGCCGCGGTTTGACCAGCCGTGCTCATCATCGCCGATCAAGCGGCGGTTCGGGTCGGTCGAGAGCGTCGTTTTTCCCGTTCCCGACAAGCCGAAAAAGAGGGCGACGTCGCCTTCCTGGCCGACGTTGGCCGAGCAGTGCATCGGCAGGATGCCTTGTTCCGGCAGCAAATAGTTCATCACCGAGAAAATCGATTTTTTCATTTCGCCGGCATACTCGGTGCCGCCGATCAACACGGTGCGCCGTTCAAACGAGATGATGATGAACGCTTCCGAGCGCGTGCCGTCAACGGCGGGATCGGCTTTAAAGTTCGGCGCGCAAATGACGGTGAATTGCGGCTCATGCGCGGCGAGCTCTTCGGCGTTCGGCCGGATGAACAGCTGATGGACGAACAAGTTGTGCCAGGCGAATTCGTTGACGACTTGAATCGGCAGCCGGGATTTCGGATCGGCGCCGGCAAAGCCTTTAAACACGAACAGTTCATCTTTCTTCATTAAATAGTCGAGCACTTTGTCGTACAGTTTATCAAACGTCTCCGGAGACATCGGCTGGTTGACCGCGCCCCAGTCGATCGTTTGCTTCGTTGACGGTTCTTCGACGATGTATTTGTCTTTCGGCGACCGCCCTGTGTACTTGCCGGTTGTCACCGCGACGGCTCCGGTGTGCGTCAGCCGTCCTTCGTTCCGTTGCAGGACTTTCTCAACGAGCTCGGCGACGGACAGTTGATGATGCACGTACGGTTTTTGCAGCAATAAATCAAGCTTATTCGTCATGTTTGCGATCCCCATATTCAAAACCTGCCTTCTTTTTGTAATCACTCTTGAAAATAGTATAACACATTTTTATTAATAGTCCATACTAATTGTGTGGGTTTTTCAAACTTTATTTTGCCCAATGTGTTGGTTTCCTTGAGGAAAGAATTTTCGCGGCTGGAAATGATAAAAAATGAATTTTGATAGTTGACTTTGCCGATTCCGTTGCGATAAGATAAGTCATTGAACGGATACTCTTATCCCGAGCCGGTGGAGGGACAGGCCCGATGAAGCCCAGCAACCGTCACAACTGTACATGTGTGAAATGGTGCTAACCTGTGGCAAGGCGCAGTCCTTGAACGATAAGAGTGAAAGGAAGCAATACGATTGCCATGACCTTTCCTCAGCCGTTACAGGAAAGGTTTTTTATATTGCGAAGGGAAAAAGGGAAATGAGTTCCGTGTCGCCACATTATGCCAAGAGGAGGAAACAAACCGAATGTCAGCCAAACGCCGCTTGTTTACTTCAGAGTCTGTGACGGAAGGACATCCGGATAAAATTTGCGACCAAATTTCTGACGCCATTTTGGATGCCATTTTGGAAAAAGATCCGAACGCCCGCGTCGCCTGCGAAACGAGCGTCACGACCGGGCTGGTGCTCGTGAGCGGGGAAATCACGACATCAACATACGTGGACATTCCGCGCATCGTCCGCGATACGATCCGGGAGATCGGCTACACGCGCGCCAAATACGGATTTGACGCTGATACGTGCGCGGTGCTGACGTCGATTGACGAACAATCGCCGGACATTGCGATGGGGGTGGACCGGGCGCTCGAGGCGCGCGAAGGTCAGATGACTGACGAGGAAATTGAAGCGATCGGCGCCGGCGACCAAGGATTGATGTTTGGGTTCGCCTGCAATGAGACGGAAGAATTGATGCCGCTGCCGATTTCGCTTGCGCACCGCTTGGCGCGCCGATTGGCGGAAGTGCGCAAAACGGACGTCTTGCCGTACTTGCGGCCGGACGGGAAAACGCAAGTGACGATCGAATACGATGAAAACGGCAAACCGGTGCGCGTCGATACGATCGTCGTTTCCGCGCAGCACCATCCGGAAATTACGCAAGAGCAAATCCAGCGCGACATTAAAGAGCAGGTCATCAAGCCGGTCGTGCCCGCGGAGCTGCTTGATGAGAACACGAAATATTTCATCAACCCGACAGGACGGTTTGTCATCGGCGGTCCGCAAGGGGATGCTGGGTTGACGGGGCGCAAAATCATCGTCGATACGTACGGCGGCTACGCCCGCCACGGCGGTGGCGCGTTCTCGGGCAAAGATCCGACGAAAGTCGACCGCTCGGCGGCGTATGCGGCCCGCTATGTCGCGAAAAACATCGTCGCGGCAGGACTGGCCGACAAATGCGAAGTGCAGCTTGCCTACGCGATCGGCGTCGCCCGCCCAGTTTCGATTTCGATCGATACGTTCGGCACCGGCAAAGTGTCGGAAGACATTTTGATTGAAGTCGTGCGCAACAACTTCGATCTCCGCCCGGCGGGCATCATCAAAATGCTCGACCTTCGCCGCCCGATTTACAAACAGACGGCTGCTTACGGCCATTTTGGGCGTACGGACATCGACCTGCCGTGGGAGCGCACCGACAAAGCCGCCTTGTTGAAAGAACAAGCGCTGGCGTTGGCGGACAAGTGATGAAAGAAAAAGAGCTGCCTGATCACGGCAGCTCTTTTTTGTCGGCGCACGATGTCCGCTGTTGCTGCAGCGCTTTGTAATACTGCCCTTTCTCGACATATTCGCGGCGGATGCGCTCCATTTCGCGGATATCGTCTTCCGTCAGTTCGCGGACGACTTTCGCCGGCCGGCCGAGGGCGAGCGTGTTGGGCGGAATTTTTTTGCCCGGCGGCACTAAACTGCCGGCGCCGATAAACGCGCCTTCCCCGATTTCCGCGCGGTCCAAAATGATTGAGCCCATGCCGATGAGCGCGTTTTTGCGAACGATGGCGCTGTGCAAAATGACTTGATGGCCGACCGTCACCCCGTCCTCAATGATAAGCGGATTGTTTGGACTTTGATGCAAAATTGAGTTATCTTGAATATTGACCCGGTTGCCAATCACCGTTGGCGCCACATCGCCGCGAATGACGGTATTGAACCAAATGCTTGTCTCTTCGCCGATCACGACATCGCCGGTGATCGTCACATAGTCGGCGATAAAGGCGGAGGCGGCAATTTGCGGCGTTTTGCCTTTGTATGGGTAAATCATGGGCGTTCGTTCCTTTCTGTTGCAAAATCGATCGTTCACCATGTATTGTACAACGCTGCGTCCAAATCGCCAACGAAAGCGAGCGCGCCTAATCGGGATTGGTGAAAAACGTTTCGTTTCGCCCGATGAGTGGTTGGGATCGGGGAAGAAGATCCGATTTCACAAAGCTTCTCAACGTGAGAAGAACCGTTGTTGAGCGGCTTTTTCACTCCGTCGCCAACCCTTTTATGGTTTGCCCCGGCCGCATTGATGGCAATACTGGAAGACGAGATCGCAAGCTGTTCAGACGCGAAACGATTTTGGTTGCCGATAAGATGGAAATGCTAGGAGACGAGACCATGGTGTTTGCACCTGAGGTGAGCCGATTGAACATTCCGAAAAACCCCATCGCCTTGATGAAAATGGTGTATCGTGACGTGCTTCCGCTTGTCCACCGCGAGCTTGCCTATTGGCGGCGCCAAGCCGAGCGCATTCCCGACCCGGAATTGCGGCGCCAGGCGCTCGCGAGCATCGCTTCGAAAACGTTCCATTGCGAAGGCGGCTCCATTTTGGCGCTCTTGGCCGGAGAAAACATGGAGGATTGCATCCGCTTTATCGTTGCTTACCAGACGATCAGCGATTATTTGGATAATTTGTGCGACCGCAGCACCTCGCTCGATCCGCTCGACTTTCGCGCCTTGCACGATTCGATGCCGGACGCTTTGACGATCGGAGCAGAGCCGTCGAACTATTACCGCCATCGCCGCGAACAGGAAGACGGCGGCTATTTGCCGGCGCTTGTCCGCACGTGCCAAGAGGTGCTCGAGACGGTGCGCCATTATGAGACGATCGCCCCATTTTTGCATGAATTGGCCGGATATTATTGCGACTTGCAAGTGCATAAACATGTTGAAGCGAGCGAGCGGGTGCCGCGGCTGGAGAAATGGTTCGCGCAATACAAAGACGCCTTGCCGCCGATGGAGTGGTATGAGTTTTCCGCCTGCTCCGGTTCGACGCTCGGCATTTTCTGCCTCGTCGCCTATGCGTTTGGCGAATCGCTGCCGCCGGAGATGGCGAGACAAGTGCGCGACGGTTATTTTCCGTACATTCAAGGACTGCACATTTTGCTCGACTATTTGATCGATCAGGAGGAAGACCGGGACGGCGGCGATTTAAACTTTTGCTTTTACTATCCGAATGAAACGGTGATGCTTGAGCGGCTTTGCCATTTCATCGAAGAGGCCGACCGCCATGTCGGCGCCCTTCCGCACGGCGAGTTTCACCGCCTTATTCACCGAGGGCTTCTTGGGTTGTATTTGTCGGATGCCAAGGTGAAAAAGCAGCGCGGGCTGCGCCGGCTGGCGCGCCGGCTCGTCCGCGCCGGCGGGGCGGCGTCGCAGTTTTTCTATTGGAACGGAAAAGCATACCGCTTTTGGCAGGAGCGGCAAAAACGGCTGTCCTTTTCATAAGGGCGGCCGTTTGCTTGTATTGGCAAAAGGGGCGGGATCCGATTGATTCAGGCGCCCTTATCCGCCCGGGTTTCGAGCGCGAGCAAAAACGGCGGGTTGTTTTGCCGATTGATGAATTCGTATTTCAAGGCATGGACGCGCCGTTGATCAAGAGAGCGGACGTAATCAAGGAGCGCGTCGCGTTCGCGCTTTCCTTCCGGATGGCCGTGGTAGACGACAAGAACGATGACGCCGCCCGGCTTCATGACGGAAAGCAACTGGCGGACCGCTTCGATCGTCGATTCCGGCTGGGTGACGATTTGCTTATTGCCGCCCGGCAAATAACCGAGGTTGAACACCGCGCCGGCGATGCGCCCGTGTACATCGGCGGGAAGCGCCTCAAGCAGTTCACTATGGCTTCGCTCGAACAACGTCGCCCGCCCGCATAGCCCATGTTTCGCGAGGCGGGCGGAAGCGGCGGTGATGGCCTCAGACTGAATGTCAAAGCCGAACACATGGCCGAAATCCCCGACGCGTTGGGCCAAATACACGGTGTCGTGCCCGTTGCCGACGGTCGCGTCGACGGCGATGTCGCCTTCGTTGACTGCTTGATCAAGCAAAAAGCGGGCAAACGGCAAAATGTTCATCAAAGCCATCGGTTGGCCCCTCCTTGTGATCGTTTCATCGTTTACGTTGGCAGGCGTGGCGTTGCGCCAAAGTGTCGGATGCCATCGCTTTTCCCCTAAACTTTCCATCCTCTGCGCCGGCGTGACAGAAAACCTTGAGCTGACCGACATTGATCGAGCTGAACGAAGATCCTCACGTCGGCATTGTAACAAAAACTTCATGGAAAATCGACCGCTGCCAATCATTGGCGTGATACGGCCGGCCTATGCGGCGCATAGTAAACATGAGGGAATATCACGAAACGAGGTGAGCGCATGGCGACAAGACAATCCGTTGAGGAATTTTTGCAGCGGTGTGAAGATGTGATCCGCTACGCGAAAGAGCAATATACGGAAGCGCAAAAGCAGGAGCATTACAACATCACCGAATACACCAACGCCCAGCAGATGCTCGAGCAGACGGTCATCGATTTAGCGCACTTGGCGCGAAGCTGCAACGCCCAGCAGCGCGAGCAGCTGCATCGGATGCGGCTCCAACTGGAGCAATTGCAAAACGACATGATTTTGCTTGACCGCTGAAACGAGGAGGAACACAACATGAAGCGACGCTTGAAACAAACGAATCCGGAACAAAAAACACGCAACGGCCAAAACAATAACGATCTTGAGCTTGGTCAAGACTTTGACCCGGTGAAGCTGGCGAAAAAGCAATACGAGGAAACGGGCGGCCAACCGATCCGCTCCAAGCAGCGGAACGGGTGACGACAAGCCAAAGGGGCGGAAGCCGCTCCAACTTGTTCTTCTTTTCGCGCAGGAGCCCCGCTTCAAAAGCCATTGTTTCCGTGGGGAGTTAGTTTGGCAAAAAAGTGGCGGACGCATCGGAACGCTCCGCCTTTTTGATTGCATTTTTTCCTGTTTTCCCCTACAATTATTTCGGAACTCAAAATAAAAGCCAGAAAAGGATGATGACCGATGCCCCGCGCTCTTTGGTGGCTGCTTGTCGGCATGGCGCTCAATGTGACAGGGGCGTCGTTTCTATGGCCGCTAAACACGATCTATTTGCACGAACAGCTCGGCCAGCCGCTCGCTGTCGCTGGTGTCGTGCTCATGCTCAACTCTGGGGGAAGCGTCATCGGCAGCTTGGCCGGCGGCTTTTTGTTTGACCGGATCGGCGGGTTTCGCGTTTTGTTGGCCGGAGCGATGTTGACGATAGCCGCGCTCGGCGGCTTAAGCGTTTGGCACGGTTGGCCGCATTATGCGGTGTTTTTGGCGTTTGTCGGCGTTGGCAGCGGCGTCGTCTTTCCGGCCGCGTCGGCGTACGCCGGGGCGATTTGGCCGGAAGGGGGGCGGCGGGCGTTCAACGCCTTGTATGTCGCGCAAAACATCGGCGTCGCCGTCGGGTCGGCGCTTGGCGGGCTTGTCGCTTCATATTCGTTCTCGCTCGTTTTTTTCGCCAATCTTTTGTTGTATGCCGCGTTTTTGTTTACGGTTGTGGCCGGGCTGCGCCGCGTTCCGCTCTTGCCGCCGCCGAGAAAGAAACGATCCGGAGAAGCGGAAAGAGCGCCATCCCGCTCCGCGGGCTGGGCGTTTGCCCTCCTTTGCGCCGGCTATGGACTGTGTTGGTTGAGCTATGTCCAATGGTCGACGACGATCGCCGCCTATACACGCGAGCTCGGGATACCAGTCGGGCAGTACAGCTTGCTTTGGACGATCAACGGAGCGTTGATCGTCTTGGCCCAGCCGCTGTTGTCAGCGGTCATCCGCCGCTTCATGCCGACGTTGAAGCGGCAAATCGTGATCGGTTTTTTTATTTTCGCCGTTTCGTTTGCCATGCTGTTGGGGGCGCATTCGTTTGCAGAGTTTGCCGCGTCCATGATTGTGCTCACGATCGCCGAGATGATCGTCTGGCCGGCGATTCCGGCCGCGGTGAACGAATGGGCGCCCCCGGGGAAAGCCGGGTTTTACCAAGGAATCGTCAACGGGACGGCCACGGCCGGACGGATGATCGGACCGGTCATCGGCGGCTCGGTCGCCGATCTGTTTGGAATGAAACTGCTCATCATGATGTTAGCATTGTTTGCCTTATTGGCGGTGCTGGCCGCGCTTTTGCATGATCGTCGGCTCCCGAAGCGGACGGAGAACGCGGATGAAAAAACCGCGGCTTCCGTATAGATTTCGGCTTGCAATTGATCGACAAATTTTTTAAAATAATAATAAATTTGTCATTCTGTCCACTCATCGGTCGATTCATGTGCGAATAAGGCGAATAACGGTGAAGAGGAGCAGTAGCGGGCCCGACGGACGGCAGAGAGTTGACGGATGGTGCGAGTCAACCGAAGTCGGCTCGTGAACTCGCCTCGGAGTTGCCGGCGTGAACGGTCATCGACAGCGCCGGCCGTCCATCCGCGTTAAGGAAGAAAGCGGGTGCGCCGTTTGGCGCGCCAAAAAGGGTGGTACCGCGGGAAGCGCGCCTCTCGTCCCTTTGCTGTGGGGATGGGGGGTTTTTTTGTACATATTTTCGTCAATGATGCAAGTAGAACTTGATAGGAGGAGTGCTGCGATGAGCTTCAACCACCGCGAAATTGAACAAAAATGGCAGGACTATTGGGAGAAAAACAAAACGTTCCGCACGCCCGATGATGATGACAAGCCGAAGTTTTACGTTCTCGACATGTTCCCGTATCCATCCGGCGCCGGCTTGCACGTCGGCCATCCAGAAGGATATACGGCGACCGATATTTTGGCGCGCATGAAGCGGATGCAAGGGTACAACGTCCTTCACCCGATGGGCTGGGACGCGTTCGGGCTGCCGGCCGAGCAATATGCGCTCGATACCGGCAACGACCCGGCGGAGTTTACGCAAAAAAACATCGACAATTTCCGCCGGCAAATCAAATCGCTTGGCTTTTCGTACGACTGGGACCGGGAGATCAATACGACCGACCCGAACTATTACAAATGGACGCAATGGATTTTCTTGAAGCTGTATGAAAAAGGGCTCGCCTACATGGATGAAGTGCCGGTCAACTGGTGTCCGGCGCTCGGCACGGTGCTGGCGAACGAAGAGGTGATCAACGGCCGGAGCGAGCGCGGCGGGCATCCGGTCATCCGCAAGCCGATGCGGCAATGGATGCTGAAAATCACCGCCTATGCCGACCGCTTGCTTGAAGATTTGGAAGAGCTCGACTGGCCGGAAAGCATTAAAGAGATGCAGCGCAACTGGATTGGCCGTTCGGAAGGAGCGGAAATCGAGTTTGCCGTCCACGGCCATGACGAAACATTCACCGTGTTCACGACGCGTCCGGATACGCTGTTTGGCGCGACGTACACCGTCTTGGCGCCGGAGCATCCGCTCGTTGAAAAAATCACGACGCCGGAGCAAAAGCCAGCCGTTGACGCCTACTTAAAGGAAATTCAAAGCAAAAGCGACCTTGAGCGCACCGATTTGGCGAAAGAAAAAACGGGCGTGTTCACCGGCGCGTACGCCATTCACCCGGTTACCGGCGATCGGCTTCCGATTTGGATCGCTGACTACGTCTTGATGAGCTACGGCACCGGAGCGATCATGGCCGTGCCGGCGCACGATGAGCGCGACTACGAGTTTGCGAAAAAATTCCACTTGCCGATGAAAGAAGTCGTCGCCGGCGGCGATATCGAAAAAGAACCGTACACCGGAGATGGCGAGCATATCAACTCCGAGTTTTTGAACGGGTTGAACAAGCAGGAAGCGATCGACAAAATGATCGCCTGGCTTGAGGAGCACGGCAAAGGGCGGAAAAAAGTGTCGTACCGGCTGCGCGACTGGCTGTTCAGCCGCCAGCGCTACTGGGGCGAGCCGATTCCGATCATCCATTGGGAAGACGGCACGATGACGCCGGTGCCGGAAGAGGAATTGCCGCTTGTGTTGCCGAAAACGGATGAAATCCGTCCGTCGGGAACGGGCGAGTCGCCGCTGGCCAACATCGAAGAATGGGTCAATGTTGTCGACCCGAAAACCGGGAAAAAAGGGCGGCGCGAAACGAACACGATGCCGCAATGGGCTGGAAGCTGCTGGTATTATTTGCGCTACATCGACCCGCACAACGACAAGCAGCTCGCCGATCCGGAAAAGCTGAAAAAGTGGCTGCCGGTCGATGTCTACATCGGCGGGGCGGAGCACGCGGTCCTGCATTTGCTTTATGCCCGCTTCTGGCATAAGTTTCTTTATGACCTTGGCATCGTGCCGACGAAAGAACCGTTCCAAAAGCTGTTCAACCAAGGGATGATTTTAGGCGAAAACAACGAAAAAATGAGCAAATCAAAAGGCAATGTCGTCAACCCGGACGACATCATCGAAAGCCATGGGGCCGACACCTTGCGGCTGTATGAAATGTTCATGGGGCCGCTTGAGGCGTCGATCGCTTGGTCGACGAAAGGGCTTGACGGGGCGCGGCGCTTCCTCGACCGCGTCTGGAGGCTCTTTGTCACCGAGAATGGCGAACTGAACCCGAACATTGTCGACGAACCGGCAAACGATACGCTCGAGCGCATCTATCACCAAACGGTGAAAAAAGTGACGGAAGACTACGAATCCTTGCGCTTTAACACCGCCATTTCGCAGCTTATGGTGTTCATCAACGAAGCGTACAAAGCGGAGCAAATGAAAAAAGAATACATGGAAGGCTTCGTCAAGCTCTTGTCGCCGGTCTGCCCGCACATCGGCGAGGAGCTGTGGCAAAAGCTTGGCCACACGGACACGATCGCCTATGAACCGTGGCCGACGTATGATGAAACGAAGCTTGTGGAAGACGTCGTGGAAATCGTCGTGCAAATCAACGGCAAAGTGCGGTCGCGCTTGCACGTGCCAGTTGACTTGCCAAAAGAAGCGCTCGAGGAGCGGGCGCTCGCCGATGAAAAAATCAAAGAGCAGCTTGAGGGCAAAACCGTGCGCAAAGTGATCGCCGTCCCCGGCAAGCTCGTCAATATCGTCGCCAACTGATGATGAGGGCGGGCTTCGGCCCGCTCCTGATCCACCAACGAAAGGGGTCGATCTGCCATGGAAGAGATCAAGGAAATCACGCCGGCTGAAGTGAAAGAAAAACTCGAACGCGGGGAAAAGCTGAACATTGTCGATGTGCGCGAAGACGAGGAAGTCGCCCTCGGCATGATCCCCGGCGCCAAACATATTAAAATGGGCGACATCCCCGATCGGCTTGAGGAATTCGACCGCAACGAAGAATATATTTTCGTCTGCCGCTCCGGACGGCGGAGCGAAAACGTCTGCCGCTACTTGCAAGAGCTTGGCTATCGCGTCCGCAACATGACGGGCGGCATGCTCGAGTGGGAAGGCGAAACAGTGCCGAAGCGATAAGCGCTTCCGGCTCAAAGAACAGGGCATGGCGGCGGGCCGTCATCCAAGTGATCCCGTTTTTGTCGAGACCAAAACGACGGAACGTGTCAGCGGATGGGAAATGGATCCATCCGAACGGCCCCGTTCAGTCAAGAGGCAGAGGAATGGCTGGCTGCCGCGGGCCTTTTCATGCGTCGGCGGCTTGCGCTTCCCCGGTCCGCTTGCGGGGTAGGAGCGAAAAAGCGTCCCAGCTTTTTGGGGCGCTTTTTCCATTTTGTTTTAGTACCAAAGTGTGATGCAAGAAAAAAAAGGAAAGGATATAATTTTCGGTAAAATCAGACACTTGTTCGAAGGAGGAGCTCTCTGTTGAAACTCGGCGACCGCTTGAAATTCGCCCGCTTGATGAAAGGCCTGACCCAAGAAGAAACGGCTGAAGGCATTATTTCGGTTTCTTATTTATCGAAAATTGAGAATAACCAAGTCATCCCGAGCCAAGAGGTGCTCGAATGGCTGTTTCGGCGGCTGGACATCCGGCCGGGTGGAAACGAAACAATGCCTTCATGGTTCGAATGGGTGATGTCGTGGTATAAGGCGATGACCAACCGTGATGTGCCTGCCGCGCGGGAACTGTATGAAACGGTCAAAGAACGATGCGAGCAGTCTGGGGATGCCGAAGCCATGATTTATTTTCAGCTGATGCGAATCCGGTATTGGCTGCTTCTTGGCGACAAAAAGGGGGCGGAAACGGCGGCGCAAAGCGTGCGGGACTGGTATGGGTCGTTGAGTGATGACATGCGCTATTATTATTGGAAGTTTTTTGGGCTTTTATATTATTGTCAAGAAAAATATGACGACGCCTTGCATTGTTATCAAAAGGCAGAAGAGTTGTTGAAGGGGGAATGGAAAACGAGCGGGGAGGAGGCCGATTTGGCTTACTTGTCGGCGCTTGCATGCAGCCGTCTGTGGAAATGGTTTCAATGCCTTCATTACGCCGAGCGCGCGCTGGCGCTCAGCCAGGCGGAATACGACTTGCGGCGGAGCGCCGAATGCCATGTGCTGCTGGCGATTTGCTACCGGCGCTGCGGGGAGATCGACAAAGCGGTCGACCATTGTCTGCTGGCCCAAAAGGCGGCGAGGATGGTGGATGATCGACGGCTTCTTGGGATTGTGGAACACAATCTCGGCCACTTGAAAGGAATGAAACGTCAATACCGCGAGGCGGTGCAACATTACGAGAACAGTTTGATCTATAAAGAGGACGCCCCGCTGGATGCTCGGCTCATCACGCTTTTGTCGCTCGTGCGCGTGCATTGCGATGCCAAGCATTATCGCAAAGCGTCGATGGCTGTCGAGGAAGGGTGGAAACAGCTCGAACAAGCCCCTAACGGCGCGTCCGAGCATTATGAGTATTATTTGCATTTTTCCATTTACCGGCTGCTTTTGAGTGCAGACGATGAACGGTTAGAGCGGCTGCTCAAACAGGAGGCGATTCCCTATTTCCAAAAAAAGAAGGAGTATGACGACGCGTCATTGTATGCCGAATATTTGGCGGATTGTTATATGCGGAGGCGCCAATACAAGCAGGCGGCCCAATATTATCAATTAAGTTGCGCTCTCTTGCGGGCGCAAACAGGCGTTTGAAAGGAGGTGAAGCTCGTGAAAAAGCGGGTCGTTGTGATCATCGTTCTCGCCGTCCTTGGCCTCGCTTCAGCCTTTGGTCAAGGCATCGGGGTGAAAGAAGCGGCTAAAGATGAGCATCCGCCGCCGACGGTGATCGCCCGATAAAAGAAGCGGCTGGATTGGCGCTTTGCCTGTCTGTGTTGATCTTCTTCGAACCGATCCGTCTCCTGTTTTCGCCATGGGGCGAAAGCGGGGGATGAGTCGGTTTTTTGTTTTGTCCGTCAAAGCACGTTCTGTGGAAATCCGTCGGCTCAAGCGAAAAAGATCAATCGTTTTTTCCGCTTGGCAGCTTCGCTGTCGGTCGTGTTTCACTTTGGCCGTTTTGTCGCAGGCGGAAAGCCGCAAAGAGGGAAAAACGGAAAATAGGCTGCCGGATCAGGCCGCATGTCACCCGATCATTTTCCCAATACCCAATCAAAATATATTGTAATAAAATTTTTATTAGAATAAATAATTAGAAAACTGTAGATGAGCAAATTCACTGACATAAATTGACAACTAAACAAAAAAGGAGACATGAACCCGATTCCTTGGTTAGAATAGATGTACCACCAACTATCCACAAGGAGGTTCATGTCTCATGAATAGATTAGCACATCACCAAGGAATCCACAAGTTTTTCTTCACGCTGGGGTTGACGCTGCAGCTTTCCAAATCGGTCATCAAGCATCTCATTCATATTGTCGATGCCTTGACCACCAAGGGATTCTCGGGAACATTGACTGATATTCATTACTGGAGCTTTCATCCGAATCATCGAACGACGCTCAGTCACTTTTTCACGAAAAGCCCTTGGAACGAGGAAAGGCTGCTTGGGAAGCTTCAAGAGTGGATCCTTTCCCAGGTCGAACGACTGGCCAAACGGAAGAATCAACCCCTTTTTGTTTCGATTGATGATACGATTTGCCAAAAAACGAAGCCTTCGTCACGGGCTGCGCACGCCATTCAAGGGTGCGACTGGCACTACTCGCATAAAGATCATCAATCGGTCTGGGGGCATTCGCTCGTTTGGCTGATGGTGCACACCTTCACGCAGGCGTTCCCATTTGCGTTCCGCCTGTATGACAAGAAAGCGGGAAAAAGCAAGATCGACCTGGCGATCGAGATGCTTTCCTCGCTCAAGGTGAAGCGGGCTCAGCCGGTGTATGTGCTCATGGATTCGTGGTATCCGTCCAAAAAGCTCATTGAAGCCTGCTTGAAACAGGGATTCCATGTCATCGCGATGCTCAAGACGAACCGGATTCTCTACCCGAAAGGCATCGCCATCCAAGCCAAGCAGTTCGCCCGCTATATCGAGTCCAAAGACACCCGCCTCGTCACGGTGGGGCAGGAGCGTTATCGCGTGTATCGCTATGAGGGGGCCATCCATGGCCTCGATGACGCGGTGGTGCTGCTGGCTTGGAAGGCGGATCAGCCGATGGCGCCGGAACATCTTCATTGCATCTTGAGCACCGACCGGGAACTCGGGGACGAAGACATCTTGCGTTACTACGCCCAGCGCTGGACGATCGAGTGCTTTTTCCGGCAGGCGAAAGATCAACTGAAGCTGGATGGATACCGCGTTCGCCACATTCGGGCGGTGAAACGGTATTGGGCGGTGGTGCTGTTGGCCTGCGTGTACAGCATCGCCGAATCCCGACAAAACCTCTCCACCGGGCTGGAGCTTCTTCGGTCGCGGAAAGACCACAGCGTCGTCGAGTTCATTTATGACGCTGCAAAGCAAGATATTCCCATTGATGTGATCAAAAAACAGCTCCGTATCGCGTAAGGGGTACCCTGTTTGTCTCTCTAACCATGGAAATTATTGTAATGAAAAATGCTCATCTACAGTAGAAAATATAAGAAAGGGGTAAAGGGAATGAACAAACGGGCGATGCTTGGCGCGATTGGGTTGGCGTTTGGATTGATGGCTTGGCCGCTCGGTGCTTCAGCGAAGGAAAGATCAATGGTGTGGAACGAACAGTGGAAGACGCCATCGTTCGTTTCTGGTCCGCTGTTAAAAGGCGAGGATGCTCCGGAAGAATTGGTTTACCGTTATCTTGATCAAGAGAAGAATACGTTCCAGCTTGGTGGACAAGCCCGCGAACGGCTGAGCTTGATTGGCAAACAAACGGATGAACTCGGCCATACGGTCATGCGTTTTGAACAGCGCTATCACGGCATCCCCGTGTATGGCGCCGTGCTCGTTGCCCATGTCAACGATGGCGAATTGTCCTCTTTGTCGGGTACGCTCATTCCGAATTTGGACAAACGAACGTTGAAAACAGAAGCCGCTATTTCCGTTCAACAAGCGGAAATGATCGCGAAACAAGATGTGGCTGATGCGGTGACGAAAGAACGGCCGGCGGCCGAAGAGGGAAAACCAACGCGGCTTGTCATCTATCCGGATGGGGAGACCCCGCGCCTCGCCTATGAAGTCAATGTCCGCTTTTTAACCCCTGTCCCAGGCAACTGGATCTACATGATCGATGCCGCGGACGGAAAAGTGTTGAACAAATGGAACCAAATGGACGAGGCGAAGCCGGGCGGCGGGCAGCCGGTCGCCGGCGCGTCGACGGTCGGCGTGGGCCGGGGTGTGTTGGGGGATCAGAAATATATCAATACGACGTATTCCTCGTATTACGGCTACTACTATTTGCAAGACAATACGCGCGGCAGCGGCATTTTTACGTATGACGGACGAAACCGCACCGTTTTGCCCGGCAGCTTATGGGCCGATGTCGACAACCAATTTTTCGCCAGCTATGACGCGGCGGCCGTGGACGCCCATTATTACGCCGGCGTCGTGTATGATTACTACAAAAATGTGCACGGCCGGCTGAGCTATGACGGCAGAAACGCCGCCATCCGTTCGACCGTCCATTATGGCCGTGGCTACAACAACGCGTTTTGGAACGGTTCGCAAATGGTGTACGGCGATGGCGACGGACAGACGTTTTTGCCGTTTTCCGGCGGCATTGACGTCGTGGGGCATGAGCTGACCCATGCGGTGACGGATTATACGGCCGGGCTTGTTTACCAAAACGAATCCGGCGCCATCAATGAAGCGATGTCCGATATTTTCGGCACGCTCGTGGAGTTCTACGCCAACCGCAACCCGGACTGGGAGATCGGCGAAGACATTTACACGCCTGGGATCGCCGGCGACGCGCTTCGCTCCATGTCGGATCCGGCGAAATACGGCGATCCGGATCATTATTCCAAACGGTACACCGGCACACAAGACAATGGAGGAGTCCATACAAACAGCGGCATCATCAATAAAGCGGCGTACTTGCTCAGCCAAGGCGGCGTCCATTACGGCGTGAGCGTCACCGGCATTGGCCGCGACAAAATGGGGAAAATTTTCTACCGGGCGCTTGTCTACTATTTGACGCCGACGTCGAACTTCAGCCAGCTGCGCGCCGCCTGCGTGCAAGCGGCCGCTGATTTGTACGGGTCGACAAGCCAAGAAGTCAACTCGGTGAAACAGGCGTTCAATGCGGTTGGAGTGTATTAAGACGAATGAAGTTTCTGACGTCACGCGTCCCGCTGTTCGAGGGCGCGTGACGCCTTTTGTGGGCAGGATTTTCCCTAAATGCGTGGAAAAGGAAAAAGAAAACGGGGGAATGGCGATGTACAAAGTGAAAGTGTTTGATAAAGAGCATGAAAAAGATTTGGAAGCGGCGGTCAATGATTTTTTAGCCCGATTGAAAGACGGACAGTTGATCGATGTCAAGTACAGTGTGGCGGCGATGGAATCGGAAGGCGAGCAAATCTACTGTTTTTCCGCCATGGTCATTTACCGGACTTGACACTTCACACGGCTCCAGACTGCGGGATTCTTTGGCCGTTTTCGTGCTGATCCCCCCAAAGCGGGCGACGCTTTTTTCGTTGCGGCATTTCCATTTCAGGCGGCGAAATTTTGCGATCGCCCGCCTTGAAGACGGGCGTTGTCGGAATGTCAGCGAACGCCCCGGAGCACCCGAGGGGCATGAGGACGGCGGTCAATTCGTTGCTGTCTGCCCCGCGGAGCCGCTCGCCCCGTTTTTTTCCGCCAATGCATAGCGGGCGGCGTTCACGCCGGCGAGCCGCCCGGTGACAAGGGCGGCGGTGATGTTGTAGCCGCCCGTGTAGCCGTGAATGTCCAAAATTTCCCCGCAAAAGTAAAGGCCGGCCATGCATTTGGAGGCCATTGTCTTCGGCTCAATTTCTTTGACCGACACGCCGCCGCCGGTGACGAATGCTTTCTCAAACGGCAGCGTGCCGTGGACGTAAAAGGTAAACTGTTTGCACTGTCGGACAAACGCCCGCAGCGCCTCATGGCCGACCGTGCCGGCAGAGGCGTGCGGGTCGATGCCGGCCCGCTCGAGCAAAAAGACGGCGTACCGCTCGGGAAGCTCCGTTTTGGCGATCGTTTTCATCGCCTTTTTCGGCTCCTCTTTGCACAGCTTGGCGAACTGTTGAAACAGTTCTTCCTGCGTCACGTCCGGAAGCGCGTCGATGCTCATTTTGACCGCGCCGTCCGCCGCTTTTTTCAACGCCTTAACGACAAACTGGCTGCAGCGGAGAGCAGCTGGGCCGGAAATGCCGAAGTGCGTAAACAGCATATCCATCCGGTGGGTGATGATCGGTTTGCCATTCGGCTTTAAGACGCTTAACGCGACGTCGCGCAGCGACAAGCCTTGCAGCGTCCGCTCTCGGATGAACGGCTCATGCGAGACGATCGGAACTTCGGTTGGAAACAATTCGGTCACCGTGTGGCCCGCTTTTTCCGCCCACGGATAGCCGTCGCCCGTTGAGCCGGTTTGCGGCACCGATTTGCCGCCGACGGCGACGACAACCGCACGGGCGTGGATCGTCTCCCCGCTTTTCAGCGTGACACCGACTGTTTTTCCTTGTTCATACAACACGTCCGCCACTGGCGATTCAAGCCGAACATCGACGCCAAGGCGCGACAATCCGCGAACAAGCGCGTCGACGACCGACTGGGCGCTGTCGCTTTTGGGAAACATGCGGCCGTGGTCTTCCTCCTTGAGCGGCACGCCGAGCCGCTCAAAAAAGCGGATGATGTCTTCATTGTTAAATACGGAAAAGGCGCTGTATAAAAAGCGGCCGTTGCCGGGAATATGGCGGACCATTTCATCCACCGGCAGCCGATTCGTCACGTTGCAGCGTCCGCCGCCGGAGATGGCGAGCTTGCGCCCGAGCTTCGTTCCTTTTTCCAACAAGAGCACCTTCGCCCCTTCTTCGCCGGCGCCGATGGCCGCCATGAGCCCGGACGGACCGCCGCCGATGATGATGACGTCGTATCCCATGTTCATTCCACCCTTTCTTTCTGCGCGTGGCCGATATTTTTCGTTCCATTGACAACTATGGTAAAATAGATACGTTGTCATTTTCAACGTCCATGGCTAGGGAAGGGGTCATATGTCAACATCGAAACTGCTGCGCGGCACGTTTATTTTAACGGCTGGCGTGATGATTTCTCGCCTTCTTGGTTTATTTTACGTCATCCCGTTTTACCATCTTGTCGGCGAGCGCGGCGGGGCGCTGTACGGATACGGCTATGTGCCGTACCAAATTTTTTTGAGCTTGGCGACCGGCGGGCTGCCGGTGGCGGTGTCAAAGTTTGTGTCGAAATACAACGCGCTTGGGGAATACGGCGTCGGCTATCGGCTCTTTCGCTCCGGCCTTGTCTTGATGATCGCAAGCGGCATCGCCTCATGGCTCATTTTGTACGCCCTGGCGCCCATCTTGGCGCCGCACGTCATCGATGCGAAAACGAACGTCAACTCGGTCGACGACGTCACGGCCGTCATCCGCGCGGTCAGCTTTGCGCTCCTCATCGTGCCGGTGATGAGCTTGATCCGCGGATTTTTCCAAGGACATGAGTCGATGGGCCCGACGGCGCTGTCGCAAGTCGTCGAACAAATCGCACGCATCGCGTTTTTGCTTGGGGCGTGCTACGTCATTTTGCGCCTGATGGACGGCTCGATCGTCTCCGCTGTGAGCGCGGCGACGTTTGCCGCGTTTGTCGGGGCGGCGGCGGGGCTTTTGGTGTTGCTTGTCTATTGGTGGAAGCGGCGTCCGTATTTGCAGTCGCTGCTTGCGCGTGACCGCGGCGAAGCGGACGTGTCGCTTTTGGCGATGTATAAAGAGCTGCTTCTTTCTTCGATTCCGTTTGTTTTTGTCGGCTTGTCGATGTCGCTGTACCAGCTCGTCGATCAGTTTACGTTCAATCACGCGATGGCGGCGGCGGGCCGCGGGAACATCTCGGAGCACGCGTATTCCGTGTTCAACATGTGGGCGCAAAAGCTCGTCGTCATCCCCGTGACGCTCGCGACCTCGTTCAGCTTGGCGCTCATCCCGACGATTACGAAAGCGTATGTCGCGCAAGATCGGAAAGCGCTGCGGCAATATTTGAACCAGACGTTTCAAGTGCTCATGTTTTTAACGCTCCCGGCGGTGATTGGCATGGCGGTGCTTGCAGGGCCGGTGTACAGCTCGTTTTACAGCTATGATCCGCTTGGTGAACAAGTGTTGCGCTGGTATGCGCCGGCGGCGATTTTGTACGCTTTGTTTTCTGTGACGGCGGCGATCATGCAAGGCATCAACGAGCAGCGGTTTACGGTCGTCAGTTTGACAGCCGGCTTGCTTGTGAAGCTTTTGCTCAACACGCCGCTCATTATGAAATGGTCGGCCGTCGGGGCCATTGTGGCCACGATGGCGGGCTATTTCGTCTCGGTGGCGTTCAACTTATGGGTCATTCAGCGCCGCACGCGCTACCGCTATCGGTTTGTCGCCCGCCGGACGGCGTTTATGGCCATCCTGACGGCGGCGATGTCAGCGGCGGTTATGGGGGTCGAGGCGCTGGCGTCCCGATGGATCGATTACCGCGCCGGCACCGCTGAATCGGTGGGCGCTGTTTCCATCGGCGCAGCGGTCGGGGCGGCCGTCTACTTGTTTCTCAGCATCCGCTCCGGGTTGTTTTCGGCGCTGTTTGGCGACCGGTTTGCGTTTTGGCGCCGGAAAGAGAAAAAGGCGGTATCGTAGACGAGGGTGTATGGGGGGATCGGCCGTTGACCGGACGGCCGTTTCCTAGAAGCGGCTCGTTTAGGCCGGGAGCCCGGCGGACGGCGCTTCTTGCGAACATCGCGGCGCCCGAGCGAAAGGGTTCGACGACGGCTGTTTTTCGCCCTCCCCCATGCCGTTCGGCTTGCGGCAAAAAAAGAAGAAGGCGGTCGTCCCCGCCTTCTTTCTCCATTTCGCTTACGACAGGCCGAGCCGGCGTTCGATGCGATCGAGGCGGCTTTCCACCCGGTCGAGCCGGCGGTCGAGCCGTTCGACGGCCCGCTCAAGCCGTTCGATGCGCCGCGCCCAGTTGGCGAATGGCCCGCCTGGGTATCCGGGCCAAAATTGGCTGGCTGGCGGCTGTTGACGGTAATCATCCAACGTTGGGACATAATAGTAATATTCATTCATCGGCAAATCCCCCTTCTTGATGTTTCCTTCACAGTGTATGGGGGGAAGGCGGAAGCGGACTAGATGAACGCCTAATGAAGGCCATATTTTTAGGAGGGAGATTTGTGGAGCTGCGCATTGACAAGCTGCTCGCCCATATGGGGTATGGGACGAGGAAGGAAGTGAAAAAGCTGCTCAAGTCCGGAGCGGTGAAAGTGGACGGCGCGCCGGTCCGTGATGCGAAAACGAAAGTGCGGCCGGATGAGCAAATCGTGACCGTTTGGGGAGAAACGGTCGAGTACAAGCCATTCATTTACTTGATGATGAATAAGCCTTCGGGGGTCGTTTCCGCGACGGAAGATGCCGTGGAAGAGACGGTCGTCGATTTGCTTGAAGAAGAAGACCGGGCATTTTCCCCGTTTCCGGTCGGGCGGCTTGACAAAGATACGGAAGGGCTGCTGCTCTTGACGAATGACGGCCAGCTCGCCCATCAGCTGTTGTCGCCGAAAAAACACGTGCCGAAAACGTATTTTGCCGTCGTGGACGGGGAAGTGACGGAAGCGGATGTCGCGGTGTTTCAGCGCGGCGTCGTCCTTGATGACGGCTATGAAACAAAGCCGGCCAAGCTCGTTGTGTTGAAATCCGGCCTTCGTTCCGATGTCGAGGTGACGATCACCGAAGGGAAGTTCCATCAAGTGAAGCGGATGTTCCAAGCGGTCGGCAAACGGGTCGTCTATTTAAAACGAATTCAAATGGGGCCGCTCGCCCTTGACCCGGATTTGGCCGTCGGCGAGTATCGGGAATTGACGGACGAAGAGGTGGACATGTTGAAGCAATACCGGCCAGAGACGGACGAAAAAAAAGGAACCTGACGCGGTTCCTTTTTTATGGAAAAATAGTGGATATTCATCTGTGGAAAAATGGTTCGCGTTCATCTCCCATCTTGCCTACCCTATTGGCACCGGGTTTACGAAGAGATGCGCACTTTTTTGTTTGTGGTCGTCCATTTGCCCTTGCTTGGGCTGCGAACGAGATCGTTGTACATAAGCACGTTTAAGTCGCGCTGGATCGTTCGTGGGGTGGTGCCGAACTCATCAACAAGCTCTTGGGTCGTAACCGTTCCTTTTTCGCTAATGTACATATACACGGATTTGATGCGGGTAAGCATCCGATGTGTTGAAGGTTTCAAAAGACCACTCCCTATCTTAGCATCATTCGCATGGCACAACCGACCGCTAGCAGATGAGAGATGTCTTTGTCTGTTTACTACCATTGTACACGAAATGAGAGGGAAAATGCTACCCGGTTGCCTCTATTCACGAAAAATTTCAACATTTTGTCATGAAACGGAAATCGATTTGCAACGAATGAAACATTTTGACTTCCTGTTTTTGATATGATACGTTGGCAACAAAGGGTGTTGAATAAGGAAAGGAAGAATGGCGTTGAACATCGACTGGATGAACGAAGCGAAGAAACGAAAAGACGATCTTGTCCGCGACGTGCAAGCGCTTGTCCGCATTCCGAGCGTCCGCGATGACGGCGGGGCGAAACCGGGGGCGCCGTTTGGCCCGAAGGTGGCGGAGGCGCTCGATTACATGTTAACTCGCGGTCAAGAAGAAGGCTTTCGCATTAAAAACGTCGACGGCTATGCCGGTCATATCGAAATGGGAGAAGGGGAGAAGCTCATCGGCGTGCTCGGCCATCTGGACGTCGTGCCGGCAGGGGACGGCTGGTCCGTTGATCCGTTTGCTGCTGAGGTCAAGGATGGCCGCCTTTACGGGCGCGGGGCGATCGATGACAAAGGGCCGACCGTCGCGGCGTTTTACGCCTTGAAAATCGTCAAAGAACTCGGCTTGCCGCTCCGCAAGCGGGTGCGGCTTATCCTCGGCGGCGACGAGGAAAGCGATTGGCGTTGCGTCGCTCATTATTTTCAGCGGGAAGAAATGCCGGATGTCGGGTTTGCGCCGGATGCTGATTTTCCGATCATTCATGCCGAAAAAGGAATCATTGACGCCGATTTGTCGTACCGACCGCCTGAATCGGCGGAGGCGGAAGGGCTCGCGCTTGCCTCATTCCAAGCCGGGCGCCGCTACAATATGGTGCCGGATGCGGCCGAAGCGGTGGTGGAAGGAGCGGGACGGACGGAGGAGCTGCTTGGCCTCTATGAACAGTTTTGCCGAGAGCGCGGCGTAAAGGGGAGCATGAGGCAAAGCGAAGGGGCCGTCGTCTTTCAATTGGAAGGGGTGTCCGCTCATGGCGCCGAGCCGGAGCGCGGCAAAAACGCCGGCGTCTATTTGGCGCAGTTTTTGGCGTCGCTTCCGCTCGATGGCCGAAGCCGGCCGTTCGTTCAGTTTGTGACCTCCGCCTTTTTCGGCGATGCCCGCGGCCGGCGGCTCGGCCTTGCGTATCGGGACGAACAAAGCGGCGACTTGACCGTCAACGTCGGGGTGCTGTCGTATGACCGGCGGCATGGCGGAACGATTGGGCTGAACATCCGCTATCCGGTGACGGCCGCCGGCGACGCGATCCGCCGGACGCTCGCCGGCGCTGCGGCTGAACATGGATTCGCGCTCAGCCGTTTCAGCGATACGAAGCCTCATTATATCGATCCGAGCCACGAGCTTGTTCGCACGCTTCAGCGCGTCTACGAAGAGCAGACAGGCGAGCCGGCTCGGCTTTTGGCCATTGGCGGCGGCACATACGCCCGCGCCTTGACCGCCGGAGTGGCGTTTGGCGCGTTGTTTCCGGGCCGCCCGGACGTCGCCCACCAGAAAGATGAGTATATCGAAATCGACGATTTGGTGAAAGCGACGGCCATTTACGCGCAGGCGATCTACGAGCTGGCGAAATAAACGGCGGTCCGCCGCTCCGGCGAAAAAGAGAGCGGGGCGGGCGTTGTTTTCACGAAAGGGGGGACGGGATGGAAGCGGCGTTCAAACGGGGGGCGGCAGCGCGAAAAACGGTGTTTCCGCTCTTTTACTTTCTCATCTTTTTTGCTTTTGGCGCCTTGTTTCCGCTTTTGTCCGTCTATTTGCAGGAAGAGGCGCGCCTTTCGGGGGCGGCGATCGGCTGGATCATGTCGCTTCCCCCGATCGTGACGATGGCGGCCCAGCCGCTTTGGGGCACGGCGGCCGATTATACGCGCAAACCGGTCGAACTGTTGACGCTGGCGCTCGGGGTGACAGCGCTGTTTGGGCTTCTTTATTCGCTGGCCGGAAACTACCAGGTGTTCGTCGCCCTGACCGTGCTGCTTTCGGCGGCGCAAAGCGCGATCGTTCCACTCTCCGACAGCATCGCTCTTCATCATGTGCGCCGCTCGGGCGGAAACTACGGGGCGATCCGGCTGTGGGGGTCGCTTGGGTTTGCGATGGCGGTGCTGGCCGTCGGCTGGCTGTCTGATCATATCGCCTTTGCGGTCATTTTTTACGCCTTTTCGTTGGCGCTGCTCACCGCGGCGGCTTTGGCCACCCGCCTGCCGCGCTATCCGATGGGGGCGCCGGGGGCGCTGACGCGGCAGGACGTGCGCGGGCTGCTGGCGTCCCGCCCGTTTCGGCTGCTGCTTGTGGCGACGTTTTTATTGTTTGGCCCGATTTTGGCCAACAATTCGTATTTCGGGTTGCTCATTCATGAGCTGGGCGGGACGTTAACTGGCATCGGCCTCGCCTTTTTGTTTGCCGCTGGCAGCGAGGCGCCGTTTATGAAAGCGGCGGATCGGCTCATCGGCCGCTTCGGCATGGTGCGGCTTCTTCTATTGGCGGCGCTCATCTCGGCAGTCCGCTGGTTGTCGTATGCGGTCGACCCGCCGCTTTGGTTTGTGTATGTAACGACGGTCGTCCAAGGCTGCTCGGTCGGGCTGGCGATCCCGACGGCGCTTCAATATGCGCGCCGCTTGGCGCCGGAGCGGGTGCAGGCGACGGCCGTGGCGTTATACTCAGCGGTCGGCAACGGCCTTGGCGCGTGGTTTTGCACGCTGGCGGGCGGATATTTGCTTGAGCGTTGGCAGATCGGCGCTGTCTACGTGTTTTTTGGCGCTTGCACCATCGTTGGAGTGTTCGTGCTCATTTGGCTGGGGAAACTAGAAAAAACGACCAAATCGGCAGGTGAGAAAGGATGAAACGGAATCATTATTTCATCGCTGTTCCGCTGACAGCCGAAGCGAAACAAGCCATCGCCCGTTTTTCGAGCAATGCGGCGCCGTCGCTGCCGTTTCGCACATGGGTGCATGAAGAGGACTATCATATCACCCTCGCGTTTTTAGGCGATGTGCCGCCGAAAAAAATGGCGCCGCTGTGCGAAGCGATGGCCGCCACCGCCGCCCGATGCGCCCCGTTTCCCCTCGTGCTTGCCGGGCTTGGGACGTTCGGGGAGCGGACGGCGCCGCGCATTTTTTGGCAAGGAGTCGAAATGGAAGAGCGGCTGCATGCGCTGCGGCGCGACGTGTATGAAGCGTGCATGAAGCTTGGGTTTTCCTTGGACCGGCGGCCGTTTGCCCCGCATATTACGATCGCTCGCAAATGGCAGGGAGCCGAACCGTTTCACCCGGATCGCCTCCGTTCGCTTGCCGCGGCCAAGGCGGTGTTTTCGGTGCCTGAGATCGTGCTGTATCGGACGAATATGGAACGGACGCCGAAGTACGAAGCGATCGCCGTGTTCCCGTTGCTTGGCGCGCCGATGAATGGCCGGAAATAGCAGGTGAAACAATGGGTCAGCTCGTTAAACTCATGGATTGCATTTCCCGCTACGAAACGGATGTGTACTATTATGTGCCGGAGTTCATCCGGCTGAAGCAGCGGCAATGGGAGCAGGCAAAAGCGCGGTGGCAAGCCGAACGAACGGCTGAGGCCAGCGGATGGCTTGAAACGGGCGAGACGTGGAATGCTTGGCTTGACAAACCGTCATGGTGGGAACGGCTGACGAAACGATGGCGCCGCCGTGCCGCGCTTACGGAAGAAGAGACGTTTTCTCTTGCGCCGATGGCTCGTCCGGCGGCTACTCTGGAGGAATTGAAACAGCAGTTTTTGGATGAGTTGTTCGAGTTGCAGCTGAAATGGGCGAGTTCCACGATGATGTACGTTTCCTCCCTCGATGAAGCCGTGTATGGCGATGAGACGTTGAAATATTTTTTGCAGCGGTTTCCGGATACGCATTTATGCTTTTACCGGCCTGTGGCGATGGTCGGCAAGGCGCCGGTGGAGCTGGAGACGATGATGTTGACGCCATCCGCGCTCTGGTGCATTGCCTTCGTCGAAGGAAGGCCGGACAACATCGTCATGGCGTCAACCGGCCGGTTTTGGGTGGAACAAGCCGGAACGAACGAAACGAGGCTGGTCAACCCGGTCGTGTCGCTGCGGCGGACGGAGCAGATCGTTTCGGAGATTTTTCGCAAACATGGGGTTGATTGGCCGATCCACCTCGTGCTGTTAAACCGCTCCGGCTACATTGACAGCGGCGGTCTTTTTCCGTTTATCCGCTATATTGATAAGCGAAATTATGACGAGTGGTTTTCCCGCCTGCGCCGCTCCGCTCTCCCGCTTCGGCACGGGCAGCTGAAAGCGGCTGAGGCGCTGCTTCGCCATTGCGCCAGCTTTTACGACCGCCGGCAAGACGAGAATATGAACAGCGAGGAAGGGCAACAATAGAAACATCTGTGCATCGATAGGGCGACCGGCCGATGATTTGGCACCGCCCTTTTTCTTTTACGTATGATGGTATTAACGGGAGAAAAAAGGGGTGAACGCACATGCTTCACATCAGCCGAACGTTTGCCGCCTATTTGGACGAGATGGATCAAATCGTTGTGCTTGCGCCGAAATCGCTCGGCTTTGATGGAATGGCGCCGTTTACGCTCGTGGCGCCGAGCGGCGAGGAGATTCCGCTGTCCGTGCAGCACGTCGAGGATGTTGGGGAGACGGTGAAATATGTGTGCCGGTTTGCATCCGCGTTCGAGTTTGGAGCGACATACTGGGTGCGTTCTTGCCGCGGGGAGGAGACCGATGTTCAAATCGGCGCCGTTGTGCGCACTCCTGCATTTGATGATCGGTTTTTCTATGATGGACCGTTAGGAGCGGAGTATCTCAAAGAACAGACGGTATTTCGCGTATGGGCGCCGACCGCCACCGCGGTTAGCGTCAAGCTGGTTCATCCGCATCTCGACGAGATCCGCTGCGTGCCGCTTGTGCGCGGCGAACGCGGCGTATGGTCAGCCGTCGTCCCCGGCGATTGGGAGCGAGCGCGTTACACATATATCGCCTGCATCAACCGCGTATGGCGCGAGGCAGTGGACCCGTATGCGACCGCGGTTTCGGTCAATGGCGAGTTCGGCGTCGTGATCGACTGGGAGAAAACGAAGCTGGCGCCGCCCTCTTTGCCGCTTCCACCGCTCTGTTCGCCGACGGATGCCATCATTTATGAGCTGAGCATCCGCGACTTTACCAGCCACCCGGACAGCGGCGCCGTCCATAAAGGGAAGTATCTCGGGCTGGCCGAAACGAACACGAGCGGGCCGAACGGGACGGCCACCGGGCTTTCGTATGTCAAAGAGCTGGGCGTCACCCATGTGCAGCTCATGCCGTTTATGGACTTTGCGGGCGTCGATGAGCGCGACCCACAAGCGGCTTACAACTGGGGATACAATCCCCTTCATCTATATGCGCCGGAAGGGAGTTATGCGACCGATCCAGCGGATCCATACGCGCGCATTGTAGAATTGAAGCAGGCGATCCACACGCTGCACGAAAATGGCTTGCGCGTCGTGATGGATGCGGTCTACAACCATGTCTATGACCGGGAGCAATCGCCGCTTGAGAAGCTCGTTCCCGGTTATTACTTCCGCTACGACGCCTATGGCCAACCGGCCAACGGCACCGGCGTCGGCAACGACATCGCTTCGGAGCGGCGGATGGCGCGCCGCTGGATCGTCGATTCGGTGGTGTTTTGGGCGAAAGAATATGGCATTGACGGGTTCCGCTTTGATTTGATGGGCGTGCACGATATCGAGACGATGAAAGCGGTGCGCGATGCCCTCGACGCCATCGATCCGTCGATCCTTGTGTATGGGGAAGGGTGGGATTTGCCGACGCCTCTTCCACCGGAACAAAAGGCGACGATGGCCAACGCCAAGCAGCTGCCGCGCTTCGCTTATTTCAATGACCGGTTTCGCGATGCGGTGAAAGGGAGCACCTTTCATTTGCCGGACCGTGGGTTCGCCCTCGGCAACCCAGGCGGGCGAGAACAGGTGAAGCTCGCCATTGCCGGGAGCTTGCGAGCGCTCGGCGGGCTGTTTTGCCACCCGCGTCAGTCAATCAATTACGTCGAATGTCATGACAACCATACGTTTTGGGATAAGATGGAGGCGGCCAACCATGATGAGCCGGAATGGCTCCGGCGAAAGCGGCAAAAGCTGGCGACGGCGATCGTTCTGTTGGCGCAAGGCATTCCGTTTTTGCACAGCGGCCAAGAGTTTTATCGGACGAAAGGCGGCGATGGGAACAGCTACCGATCGCCGGATGCGGTCAATCAGCTGGATTGGGAGCGGAAAAGCCGCTATGAAGACGACGTCCGCTACGTTCAAGGATTGATCGCCCTTCGCCGTGCGCATGGCGCATTTCGCCTCGCCACGGAGGCGGAAGTGCTGCGTCATTTCACGTTTCTTGAGCCGCTGCCGCCGTCGGTCATCGCCTACCGATTGCATGATGCCGCCGTCTATGGGCCTTGGGAGGACATCATCGTCGTGCATCATAACGAGGAGAAAGAGACAGCCATTGCGCTCCCCGACGAGCGCGAGTGGGCGGTTGTATGCGACGGACAGCGATGCGGGACAACGCCCTTTGGCCAAGCGCGCGGCATGCTTCGGCTTGACGGCATCGGCACATGGGTGCTCGTCCATCCTGCAGGGTGACCGCTCAGACGGCGCGCGGGGTTCGCCACAAGACCTTTGGAAGGCCGATGAAAAACGAGTATGTTCGCCAAGCCAATGGGGGTTGTCGGAAAGGAGAAGCCGATTTGGCAATCCTTCTGCACTTGAGAAAGACCGGCGTTGAGCAGGTTGTTTGTTTCAGTCGTCAGCCCTTTGCAAGAGCGGCTGCGCTCGTCTTTGGCGCACCCAATGAACGGTGTTCCAGTTGAGACGAAACGGGAAAGGGCGGCCGATCGGAGTGGGAGCCGCGGGGCACTTCCGCTTTGGCAGTTTTAAGCAGGGCGTTTGCCGAGAAAAATGTTTGCATGCCGGAGCGGTATTTCAGTATAATACAAGTAAAACGGACGGAGGAAGGACGCGGCCTGGCCGTCCTTTTTATTTGGGCGCGAGAAGCAAACGGAGATGTTTCTATTTTTAAGTCGCAGGTGAACACGCTTGGAACAGTTACTAGGTAAGGAGTGGGAGATCACTCCCGCTGGCGGCGCTACAGGGGATGCGTATTTTGCGGAATATGAAGGAAAGAAATTGTTTTTAAAGCGGAATTCTTCTCCGTTTCTGGCTGTATTGTCGGCCGAGGGCATCGTCCCGAAGCTTGTATGGACGAAACGGCTCGAAAACGGCGATGTGTTTACGGCCCAGCAATGGCTGAACGGCCGGGAGCTGAAGCCGTGGGAGATGGGAAGCGAGCAAGTGGCGGCGCTGCTAAGGAAAATCCATCGTTCAAAAGAGCTGGTGACGATGCTGAAGCGGCTCGGCAAATCTCCGCTGCGCGCGAAGACGATGCTCGCCCTCCTCTTAGAACAAGGGCGCCATCCGGTTGGCGGTTCTGTCGTCTATCAGGCGCTTGACTGGCTTGAACAGCATATATCGTCATTGCCGGATGGCGAATATGTTGTCTGCCACTGTGACATCAATCATAACAATTGGCTGCTGACCGACGATGGCACGTTGTACTTGATCGATTGGGACGGAGCGATGATCGCCGATCCGGCGATCGACATCGGCATGCTCCTTCATCTGTACATTCCGCGCGCCGAATGGAAGACGTGGCTCGACCAGTACGGATGGGAATGGAGCCAGGAGCTTGGCCTCCGCCTAAAGTGGTATACGATCGCTCATACGTTGCACTCGCTGTTTTGGCCGAAAGGGAAGGACGGCCAAAAAGAAAAGGAGCAGTCGCTTCGGTTATTGAAGCGCGTCATGGTAGAGAGTTGACCAAGCGAGGCCTCAGCGTCCGAACGGCCGGCGCCGGGGGCTGCGCGATCGCTGTGTTCGGCTGCCGCCGCGCCATTTGTTTCCGCTGCCGATGACGGAGACGCCGCGGTCAGGACAGCCCATTCACCCAGTCGGCGAGCTGGCCTTGGTGGGCGGAAATGTGGGCGTTTAAATCAGCGCTGTATTTCCCGCCTTGGCCATAAGCGTAAATATGGGGGAGAATTTGCTTGACTTGGCCGTCCACCTCATCGTTGGCGAGCAGCGATTTAGCGAGCCGTTCAATTTGTTCGCATTCGGAAACCGTTCCGCAGCAATCGAGCTGATGTTCGGATAAAATGTCGCGAAGTACGGTCAATTGATGGTTATAGTTGAGCGGCATGCTGGTCACCATCCTTTCGCCAGGCTGTACGGTTTTATCATGCCCGGATCGAGCCGAGTTTATGATTCGAAACCGAAAAGACCCCCTGCTTCTACGCGTGAGCGTAGGTGGGAGAGCGTTCAAGCCCGGGCGTTTTTTCGCGTTTGCTTCTTTGGCGCGAGTGTGGTATCGTCAAACCAACAAACGGAAACAAGGCTGAGGTGTCAATATGCGTTTGCGCAACAAACCGTGGGCGAAAGACAAAATCGCCGCGTATCCGCAATACGTCATTCCCGATCCCGAAACAAAGCGCGGGCGATGGCGCGAGCTGTTCGGCCACGACCAACCGCTCCATGTCGAGATCGGGACGGGGAAAGGCAAATTTATCACGGAAATGGCCAAACTTCATCCGGATGTCAATTTCATCGGCATCGAGCTGTACCCGAGCGTGCTCGTGTCCGCGCTTGACAAACTGATCGAAAGCGGGCTCGCGAACGTCAAGCTGCTGAACGCCAATGCGAAAGATCTGACCGCGTTTTTTGCCGACGGGGAAGTGTCGCGCATTTATTTGAACTTTTCCGACCCATGGCCGAAAAAGCGGCACGAAAAGCGGCGGCTGACGTATCGGGACTTTTTGGCGCTCTATGACCGCATTTTGGCGGAAGACGGAGACATCCATTTGAAAACGGACAATCAATCGTTTTTCGAATACTCGCTTGTCAGTTTGTCGCAATATGGGTTTGTGCTCGCATCGGTCCAGCTCGACTTGCATCAAAGCGGCATGACGGACAATGTCATGACAGAGTATGAGGAAAAATTTTCTGCCAAAGGAAACCGCATTTACCGATGCGAGGCGGTGCGCCCGCCGCGGCGGTCGTCATAGGCCCGAACCGATTGGTCGGGTCTTTTTCTATTTCCGATTGATGGAGAAAATGGTACACTAGTGGAGGGGGGAGAGAGGAAATGGAACAGTTGCGAATTGGACAAGTCACATTGACATGGCTTCGGGGCGGCGTCACCCATCTTGACGGCGGGGCGATGTTTGGCGTCGTGCCGAAACCGCTTTGGTCGAAAAAATATCCGCCGAACGACAACAATCAAATCGAGCTGCGCACCGATCCGATTTTGGTGGAAGCCTATGGAAAACGGCTGCTCATTGAATCCGGCATCGGCAACGGCAAGCTGACCGACAAGCAAAAGCGAAACTTCGGCGTCACGGAAGAATCAGCGATTGATGAATCGCTTGCCAAGCTCGGGCTGACGCGGCGCGACATCGACATCGTCATCATGACCCATTTGCATTTTGACCATGCGTGCGGATTGACCGTTTGGGAAGACGGACGGCTCGTGCCGGCGTTTCCGCGCGCGGCGATCATCACCTCGGATGTCGAGTGGGAGGAAATGCGAAACCCGAACATCCGATCGCGCAATACGTATTGGAAAGAAAATTGGGAGCCGATCGCGAATCAAGTCGTTCCGTTTACAAAGGAAACGGAAGTCGTTCCTGGCATCCGCCTCGTCCATACCGGCGGGCATAGCGCCGGGCATGCGATCGTGCTCATCGAATCAGACGGGGAGATGGCCATTCATCTTGGCGATTTGCTTGGCACGCACGCCCATCAAAACGTCCTTTGGGTGATGGCGTACGACGATTACCCGATGGATTCGATTTTTGCCAAACAGCGATGGCTCCCGTACGGCGTAAAGCAAAATGCGTGGTTTACCTTCTACCATGATGCCTACTATCGGGCTGTGAAATGGCAGGAAGACGGGACGATGGCCGCCGCCGTGAAGCGGGAGCGGCCGCTATGACAGCGGCTTGGCGTCTACGATGGCTCCCGTGTAGGCGTTGATGAAAAACTCGTCATCCCCGTCGTCGCGGCAGACGCCGCCGCGGTATACGGTGTACGCCAGGCCGTTTTTCTCATACCGCTCCGGGGCGGATTGAATCCAGGAACCGCGGATGGCGCGCGGACCGCCAAGCGCGGCTTTCGCCAGCGCCAGCGCTTGTTCCGGGGCAAGGAGCGCCGGTTTGGAAGCGGAGCGGATGGCATAGACGACGGCCGCACCGACGGCGGCGCCGACGAGCCACTGTTTCCAAGCCATGTTTCTTTCCTCCTTTTCGCTTTGATACGGTTTAGTATAGCCGATTTTGGCGGAACATGTAAGAAGGACGGAAAGAAACGGAACGGTGAAATCGAACATAGAAAGGGAGACGCGTGATGAATAAGGACACGCTGCAATTATTCCAAACGTTGACCGAGCTTCCAGGCGCACCGGGTTATGAACATCCGGTGCGGCAGTTTATGCGCCAAGAGCTCGCGAAATACGCCGATGACATTGTGCAAGACCGCCTCGGGAGCCTTTTCGGCGTCAAACGCGGCGATGAGGCGGGCCCGACGGTGATGGTTGCCGGCCATATGGATGAAGTCGCATTTATGGTGACGGCGATCACCGACAATGGCATGATTCGGTTTCAGCCGCTCGGCGGCTGGTGGGATCAAGTGCTGCTCGCCCAGCGCGTGCAGATTATCACGGACGGAGGGCCGGTCATCGGCGTGATCGGGTCGATTCCGCCGCATTTGCTTGATGAGGAGCAGCGCAAGAAACCGATGGAGATGAAAAACATGTTGATTGACATCGGAGCGGAAAGCCGTGAAGATGCCGAACGAGTCGGCGTCCGCCCCGGTCAGCCGATCGTGCCGGTCAGCCCGTTTACTTTGCTTGCCAACGGAAAAACCGTGATGGCAAAAGCGTGGGACAATCGGTTTGGCTGCGGGTTGGCGATCGAGCTGTTAAAAGAGCTGAACGGCGAAACAGTGCCGAACGTCTTGTACGCTGGAGCGACTGTGCAGGAAGAGGTCGGGCTGCGTGGGGCCCAGACGGCGGCAGCGATGATCAACCCGGATATCTTTTTCGCCTTGGAAGCCAGCCCGGCCAACGACATGTCCGGCGACAAGCAGGCGTTCGGCCATATCGGCAAAGGGGCGCTCATCCGCTTGTACGACCGGACGATGATTACGCACCGCGGCATGCGCGAGTTTGTGCTTGACACCGCGGAAACGATTGGCGTCCCGTATCAGTTTTTCATTTCCCCAGGCGGCGGAACCGACGCCGGGCGGGTCCATATCGCCAACCGCGGCGTGCCGTCGGCGGTGATCGGCATTTGCGCCCGCTACATTCATACGCATGCGTCGATCATTCATATCGATGATTACGCGGCGGCCAAACAGCTCATCGTTGAGCTCGTCAAACGGTGCGACCGGACGACGGTCGAGACGATTCGCCAAAACAGCTGAGGAGAAGCGAACGCTTCTCCTTTTCCATGACAAGGAGGGCACTGGATGAAAACTGTTGCGGTCGGAACGAACAATGAAGTGAAAATCGCCGCCGTTCGGGCGGTGCTTTCGGAAAAGGAATACCGCATTGTATCGCTTGAGGTGCCATCAGGCGTTTCCGCGCAGCCGCTGTCCGATGAGGAGACGCGGCTTGGCGCCATCGGGCGCGCCAAACGGGCGCTCGAAGCGGCGGAGGCGGACATCGGCATCGGATTGGAAGGCGGCGTGACGAAGATCGATGGGCAATGGTGGCTGTGCAACTGGGGGGCGCTCGCTGACCGAAACGGAGTGGTGGTGGCCGCCGCCGGCGCCCGCCTCGCCCTCCCGCCGGACGTCGGGGCCGGCATCGAGGCGGGGCGCGAGCTCGGCGACGTGATGGAAGCGTACACCGGGAGGAGGAACGTTCGGCGGAAAGAAGGCGCGGTCGGCGTATTGACGAACGGGCGCGTTGACCGATCGGCGATGTTTTCCCACATCGTCGAGCTTTTGGCCGGTCAATATGAATGGCTTTGTCAAAACGGGTCGTTCCATGTATGATAAATAACGAACGGTCATGCCGATGATGGCGGGCGGCTGAATGAGCGGGCCGCGCGAGGATCTAGACCGAGCGGCTGGCAACGTCAAACGGTGGAAAACGCCGCACGGGCATGGCCTGGCATTGTCAACGCCGGATGCGCCTTTGGCCAAGTCCCGGCCGAAAGAGGGAAACGGAAGGCACGGCCGCCGGCAAAACAAGGAGGAACACGAATGAACAGCCGGCAAATGTATGAGAAGATTAAAGAACGTCTCGTCGCCCACCCGCACTGGACGTTTCGCTTTGACGCCAAGCAAGACGCGATGCGCGTCGAAGACCGCCGCACGAAAAAAGGCGTCACGATCTCGCTTCCCGGCGTGATTGCCAAATGGCACGAACAAAAAGACGAGGCGGTGCGCGAAGTCGTTTATTATGTGGAGCAAACGTTGAAAACGATGGAGGAAGACGCGGCGCTTTCCGGAAACGAGCGGAACATTTATCCCGTCATTCGCTCGGCGTCGTTTCCGACGGAGACGAAAGAAGGCGTCCCGTTGCTGTTTGATGATCATACAGCCGAAACGCGCATTTACTATGCGCTCGACCTAGGCAAAACGTATCGCTTGATTGATGAGTGCATGCTGGAGAAAGACAAATGGAGCCGCGAGCGGGTGAAGGAAATCGCCCGTTTCAACGTCAGGTCGCTGCCGACGCCGGTGAAAGAGGACCGGGTGGCGGACAACGTGTTTTATTTTGTGAACACCAATGACGGGTATGATGCGAGCCGCATTTTAAACGAATCGTTTTTGGCCGATATGCGGGCGCGCGTGGAAGGAACGATGGCCGTCGCTGTTCCGCATCAAGATGTGCTTGTTATCGCTGATGTGCGCAACGACATCGGTTATGACGTGCTCGCGCAAATGACGATGAGCTTTTTTGCCGGCGGCCGCGTGCCGATCACGGCGCTGTCGTTTTTATACGAAAATGGGAAACTTGAACCGATTTTCATTTTAGGAAAAAAACGGAGAACGTAGCGACAAGGAGGAAGAGAGCGATGAACGTGTTTTACAACCGAGAAGGGGTCGGCGACGTGTTGCTCGTGTCGCTGAAACCGGCGGCGGATGAGGAACGGACGTTTGTCAGACAAGGCGATGTCGTCCGCATCATGTCCGAACGGACGGGCGAGACGGTCGGCTATAACATTTTTTCCGCGTCTTCGTACTATCCGTTTTCCGGCAACGGTCCGCTGGAAGTGAATGAGGAGCTCGTCGGCGTCATCAACGACATCTTGGCGAAAAACGGTTTTGACGAACCGATCGAAGCTGACTTGTCGCCGAAGTTTGTCGTCGGATATGTGAAAGAGAAAACAAAGCATCCGAACGCCGATAAATTGAGCGTCTGCCAAGTCGATGTCGGCGGTGAGGTGCTGCAAATCGTCTGCGGAGCGCCGAACGTCGCCGAAGGGCAAAAAGTCGTCGTCGCCAAAATCGGCGCCGTGATGCCAAACGGCCTCGTCATTCAAGAAAGCGAGCTGCGCGGCGTCCGGTCATCCGGCATGATTTGTTCGGCCCGCGAGCTTGGGCTGCCAAACGCCCCGCAGGAGAAAGGCATTTTGGTGCTGTCCGATGAGTATGAGGTCGGCCAGCCGTTCGTTTTTTGACGTTCCGACGGGCGGTGCAGACGGATTCCGACTGTTGTTTCGCCACTGGAACGACGCCAGTGGCGTTTTTTCCGACAATGAAGGCAAAGAAAGAGTGACGTGATGGATGAAATTTTGGAAACGATGGCTTCGTTTTCTCACGAGCGATGAGGAAGAGGAAGGGAACGAACAGCGAGCGAATTCCCCTCTGTCGGCCAGCATGCCCGAACGCGGCGCGGTGAATGTCATTTACCAATATCCGCAAGGCCGCTTCCGCTTTCCGTTGATTCCGGATGACCAGCCCGGTGAAAATCGGGAAAGGTCGGGGCGGGCGAAAAGCGAGGCATCCCGGCCGCTGCCGAGTCGGCGCCCGTCGGCTGGCGTTTCAAGGGAAATAGCGGAAAAACGGCCGTTCCGCCCGTCTGATGTGCCATCCCCGGTTTTTGGATATGATCGGAATCGGGGGAAACAGCGGCAACGAGCGGATGAACCCGGGCTGACCGGTGCGGGGGACATAGAGAATCGGAGCGATGAGGCGGTTCGGGAAGAGGCCCTCCGCGGAGAAGCGACACGGCGAGACGCGCGAGAGGGCACGGAAAGCCGGGCGGCTGAACCGCCAAAAGAAGAGGCGCCTTTGGCCAAGGGGGCAGAGGAATGGAACGAAGACGCGAGCGGAGCGATGCCCGCGGCTGTTATGGAAACGGAAGGAAAAAATGAGCTGGCGCCGGCGGCAGGGCAGGAAGAACGTGATGCCGAGGCGGATGAAAAGAAAGGGCGGGAGCTGGACGAACGAGGCAACGAACGCGCGCCGCACGCAACAGACGGCGGCTTGGAGAGCGAAGGACGAGGGGTGCCGTCACAGATGAGGAAGAATGGAGACGGAGGGAGCGCTTCTTCGACAGAACAGCGGGAGACGACCCCAGATCGCGAAATCCGTCACTCGGCGGCGCCCGCGGGCCGGGAGGAGGCTTCCCGCCCCGAACGAACGCGCATCCCGTATAATGTGATCATGTTCAAGCAAGATTGGCGCAAACTCGAAGAAAAGGCGGCGAATCGATCGAACGGCTGCGTACTGCCGCCATTGGCGCTTCTTGAACCGCCCGAGAAAGCGGCCGAACGCGACGAGCAGTGGCTTCGCGACCAATGCCAGCGTTTGGACCGGACGTTTGCGAGCTTCCATATCGGCGCCAAAGTCGTTGGGGCGACGCAAGGACCGACGGTGACGCGGTTTGAAGTGCAGCCGGATTTAGGAGTGAAAGTGAGCAAGATTACGAGTTTAATCGATGATATCAAACTCAGTCTGGCGGCGAAGGACATTCGCATCGAGGCGCCGATCCCGGGAAAACGGACGATCGGCATTGAAGTGCCGAACCGAACGAGCCGTCCGGTGCGCCTGCGGGAAATTTTAGAAAGCGAAGCGTTCCGTAAAAGCCCATCGCCGCTTACCGTGGCGCTTGGGCTTGACATTAGCGGTGCGCCGGTCGTGACTGACATCCGAAAAATGCCGCATGGGCTGATCGCCGGGGCGACCGGGTCGGGAAAAAGCGTATGCATGAACGCGATGCTTATCAGCATGTTGTATAAAGCAGCGCCGCACGAAGTGAAATGGCTGCTTATTGATCCAAAAATGGTCGAACTGGCGCCGTACAACGGGCTGCCGCATTTGCTCAGCCCGGTGATCACCGAGGCGAAGGCGGCGGCGGGGGCGCTCAAGTGGGCGGTCGGCGAAATGGAACGGCGGTATGAACAGTTTGTCCACGCCGGCGTGCGCGATATTGAAAAGTATAACGCCCATCTTCGCGAACGCGGAAGCAGCGAGCCGCCGCTGCCGTACATCGTCATCGTCATTGATGAGCTAGCGGACCTCATGATGGCCGCTCCAGCCGATGTCGAAGAATCGATTTGCCGGCTGGCGCAAAAAGCGCGGGCGTGCGGCATCCATCTGCTGATCGCGACGCAGCGGCCGTCGGTCGATGTCCTCACGGGATTGATCAAGGCGAACATTCCGACGCGCATTGCGTTTTCCGTCTCCTCCCAAGTCGATTCGCGCACCATTTTAGATGTGAATGGGGCTGAGCGGCTGCTTGGGCGCGGCGATATGCTGTTTTTGGAAAATGGTTCGGCCAAGCCGGTGCGGCTGCAAGGCTGCTTTATTTCTGATGAGGAAATCGAGCGGGTGGCAGCGCACGTGAAAGAGAAGCAAGGC
Source organism: [Bacillus] caldolyticus (assembly GCF_003595605.1). Classification (NCBI taxonomy): domain Bacteria; kingdom Bacillati; phylum Bacillota; class Bacilli; order Caryophanales; family Anoxybacillaceae; genus Geobacillus; species [Bacillus] caldolyticus. The sequence continues at coordinate 2,727,286 of NZ_CP025074.1, forward strand.
CCATCCTATCTGTTTGATCCGGACGATTTTCGGCAAACGGCGTCGATGGGCGGCGAGGATGACGAACTGTTCGAGGAGGCGTGCCGGTTTGTCATCGCCCAAGGAGGGGCGTCGACATCGAGCCTGCAACGTCATTTCCGCATCGGCTACAACCGCGCTGCCCGGTTGATCGAGATGATGGAGGAACGAGGGTTGATTTCGGAGGCGCGCGGCAGCAAACCGCGCGATGTGTTGATGAGCGAGGATGAGTGGGAGCGCTGGCGCGAGCAGAACAGCTGAGGGCGGGCGGCCTCCTTTGGGCGGGCGGTAGTGTTTTGCCTCCTTGCGTGCTATAATGGGGAAATGAATGGTGCACCGCAATGAGAGAAATGGCAAAACGAGATGGATATCATATACTGTCTTACAGAGAGACGATGGTTGGAGGGCTTAACGATGACAGCTTACCATTTTGTAGGCATTAAAGGCACGGGGATGAGCGCGCTCGCGCAAGTGCTTCATGACCTTGGCTATACGGTGCAAGGGTCGGATGTAGAGAAATGGTTTTTCACGCAAAAGGCGCTTGAAGAGCGGGGAATCCCGGTGCTGCCTTTTTCGAAAGACAATATTCGTCCAGGTTATACGGTCATTGCCGGCAACGCATTTCCGGATACGCATGAGGAAATCGAGGCGGCCCGTCAGCTTGGTGTGCCTGTCATTCGTTACCATCGCTTTTTAGGCCAGCTGGCAGGCAAGTTTACGAGCATCGCGGTGACCGGTTCGCATGGAAAGACGACGACGACGGGGTTGCTTGCCCATGTGATGCAAGGAGCCCATCCAACGTCCTATTTGATCGGAGACGGCACGGGAAAAGGAGAGCCAGGGAGCAAATACTTTGTGTTTGAAGCGTGCGAATACCGCCGGCACTTCCTTTCCTACTTTCCAGATTATGCGATCATGACAAATATTGACTTTGATCACCCGGATTATTTTGCCAATGTCGACGATGTGTTTTCCGCTTTCCAGCAAATGGCGAATCAAGTGAAAAAAGCGATCGTCGCCTGTGGGGATGATCCGTATTTGCCGAACATTCAGGCGAAAGTGCCGATTTTGTTTTATGGATTCGGCGAAGAAAACGATTTTCAGGCGCGCAATATTGTCAAGACGACGGAAGGGATGGCGTTTGATGTGTTCGTGCGCAACACATTTTTCGCTTCGTTTGCCATTCCGCGCTTCGGCACTCATAACGTATTGAATGCTCTCGCCGTGATCGCCCTCTGCCACTACGAAGGGGTGGATGCGGGCACGATCGCCAAGCGGCTGCAAACGTTCCAAGGCGTGAAGCGCCGCTTCAGTGAAAAAACGGTCGGGCGCCAAGTGCTGATCGATGATTACGCGCATCATCCACGCGAAATTACGGCGACATTGGAGGCGGCAAGGCAAAAATATCCGGGGCGCGAAGTGGTGGCGATTTTTCAGCCGCATACGTATACGCGGACGCAGACGTTTTTGCGCGAGTTTGCCGAAAGTTTGCTGCAAGCGGACCACGTGTATTTGTGCGACATTTTCGGCTCGGCGCGCGAACATGAGGGCAAGCTGACGATCCGTGATTTGCAGGCGCAAATTCCGCGTTCCCAGCTGCTTGAGGAACAAAACGTAGCCGTGTTGAAGCAGCATCAAGACGCGGTGTTGGTGTTCATGGGCGCCGGCGACATTCAAAAGTTTCAACAAGCGTACGAACGGGCCGTTCTTTCCGCCTGACGGCCGACAGGGAACGGGCTGTGATGAAGATGGCCCGTTTTTTCCTGTTTCAAAAAGGAAGCCGTCTTTTCTATGTCGAAGTTTGAAAGCGGGAAAAGATGGGTACAAAGGGAATGAAACGTTCGAATGGGCAAGGAGGGAATCGGGTGGAATGGCTTTTGTATGGAAGCGTGGCGCTCATCGCGCTTGCTTTTTTGCTGCTTGTTGTTTACATAGCCAGGACGCTCATCGTTTTGCAGGAAACGCTGCGCCGGCTGACGGCGGCGATCGACCATGCCGATGAGCAAGTGCAAACGGTGGCGAAAGAAGTTCGTGAACTTCTCCATACGGCCAACGGCATCGCCAGCGATGTGCAAAAAAAAGTAGAAACGCTAAATGGCGCAATCGAAGCGGTCGGAGAGATCGGCGGCACGATTCGTTCGCTCAACCGCGCGCTTCGGCAGGCGGCTGCCGGTTTGTCGGCGCGGGCGGGCCTGGGGCAAGGAAAATGGGGCAAGGCGTTGCGCTGGACAAATGTTTTGCTCGATTTACGGGAAAAATGGAGAAAAAACAATCGTTAAAGGAGGGTGTATCGAATGGCGAAAAATAACGGTGGATTTTTGCTTGGCGCGCTGGTCGGCGGCATCGCCGGCGCGGCTGCTGCGTTGTTTTTGACGAGCGAAAAAGGGCGGAAATGGCTGGCCGAGTGGAGCAACGATGAAACGTGGGAGCCGGTGAAAACAACGGCTGTCGAATGGTTGGAAACGGCGAAAGAGAAAACGAAGGAAATCGCCAACTTCATCCCGTTGAAATCCACGACGGCGCCAGCCGGCGGGGAAAACGATGGAGAGGAAGCCAAGGAGGCGACGATTCCGATTCCGCCATCCGCCGGGCCAGCCGACCGGGAAACGCTGCAAAAGCTGCTTGAGGAAGCCGAGGCGGCGCTTGATGACGCCGAGCAAAGCATCACGTCGCGAAAAGAAACGGAGTGAAGGCGATGGGAATGGAGAAGCTGGAGACGATCGAACAGTTTGACCGCGTCATGAAGGAAACGGAGCGTTTTTTGTTCGTCAAGCATAGCCTCACCTGCCCGATCAGTCAAGCGGCGTTTGGCGAATGCGAGAAGTTCGCCGCAGACCATCCAGAGCTGGCGGTGTATTGCCTGTACGTCCAAGAGGCGCGGCCGCTCTCCAACTATATCGCCGAAACGACCGGGGTGAAACACGAGTCGCCGCAAGTGCTGCTGTTTGAAAACGGCCGCGTCGTCTGGCATGCGTCCCATTGGGCCATTACGTATGGCGCGCTCTCGGAGCATGTCGGCGCTTGACCGTCCGCCTTTACTGCGGGCGGTTTTTTGCACACTTTTTACTTTATCGCTTAAAAGCGTTTAATCAAAAAAGCATTTTTTTCGTGACAACGATAGCTCCATCGATTATAATAAACACTAATTAAACGACTTCGCTCTCCAAGACGGGGGCGCCGCTTGCCGGCAAGCGGCGAAAACAATGCACTACACTTGGCGAAAGGATGAGAAAAGCATGAGCAATGAGAGATTAGACGAACTGCGGGCGCGAGTCGATGAGATCAACTTGCAGCTGTTGAAACTGATCAATGAACGGGGGCGGCTCGTTCAGGAGATCGGAAAAATTAAAGAAGCGCAAGGGACGCACCGCTACGATCCGGTGCGCGAACGGAAAATGTTGGATCTCATTTCCGAGCATAACGATGGGCCGTTTGAAACATCGACGCTGCAGCACATTTTCAAGGAAATTTTTAAAGCAGCGCTCGAGCTGCAGGAAGACGACCACCGCAAGGCGCTCCTTGTCTCGCGGAAAAAGCATCCGGAAAACACGATTGTTGAAGTGAAAGGCGAGCGAATCGGCGACGGCAATCAATATTTCGTCATGGGCCCGTGCGCTGTGGAAAGCTATGAACAAGTCGCTGCGGTGGCGGAGGCCGTGAAAAAACAAGGGATCAAGCTGCTGCGCGGCGGCGCCTACAAACCGCGCACGTCGCCGTACGATTTCCAAGGGCTCGGCGTGGAAGGGCTGAAAATTTTGAAACGGATCGCCGATGAGTTTGATTTGGCGGTCATCAGTGAAATCGTCACCCCGGCGGACATTGAAATCGCCTTGGACTATATTGACGTCATCCAAATCGGCGCGCGCAACATGCAAAACTTTGAGCTGCTTAAGGCAGCCGGCCAAGTGAACAAGCCGATTTTGCTGAAGCGCGGCTTGGCGGCGACGATCGAAGAATTCATCAACGCCGCTGAGTACATCATGTCGCAAGGAAACGGGCAGATCATTTTGTGCGAGCGCGGCATCCGTACGTACGAGCGGGCGACGCGCAACACGCTCGACATTTCGGCTGTGCCGATTTTGAAGAAAGAAACGCACTTGCCGGTGTTCGTCGATGTCACCCACTCAACGGGGCGGCGCGATCTGCTCATCCCGTGCGCCAAAGCGGCCTTGGCGATCGGCGCCGACGGCGTCATGGCCGAAGTGCATCCGGACCCGGCCGTCGCCTTGTCCGATTCCGCCCAGCAAATGGACATCGCTCAATTCAACGAGTTTATGGAAGAAGTGCGCGCGTTCCAACGTCAGTTTGTTCAGGCGTAAGACGATCCCCTCGGTTGTTGCCCGAGGGGATTTTTTGATGAGATGGCGAGTGTTGGGGCAAACTACCCGTGAACGGTTTGTGAACAAACCGGCAAAATGGTTGCGATTTCGTTGCGAGTTGGCGATAATGTATCGTATGATAGTTGTACATACATTCGGAATTTGACCGGTTATCGGATCGAGCGAAAAGGAGTGAAACAAAATGACGGTAACGATTTATGATGTGGCGCGGGAGGCGAACGTCTCGATGGCGACCGTCTCGCGCGTCGTCAATGGCAACCCGAACGTCAAACCGTCGACGAGGAAAAAAGTGCTTGAGGCCATCGAACGGCTCGGCTACCGCCCGAACGCCGTGGCGCGGGGGCTCGCCAGCAAAAAAACGACGACGGTCGGAGTGATCATCCCGGATATTTCGAGCATTTTCTTCGCCGAACTGGCGCGCGGCATTGAGGACATCGCCACGATGTACAAGTACAACATCATTTTGAGCAACTCCGACCAAAACAAAGAAAAAGAGCTGCATTTGCTCAACACGATGCTCGCCAAGCAAGTGGACGGCCTGTTGTTTATGGGCGGGACGATCACCGAAGAGCACGTCGCCGAATTTCAAAAGTCGTCGGTGCCGATCGTGCTTGCGGCGACGATGGGACCGAACGAGATTCCCTCGGTCAACATCGACTACGAGCAGGCGGCGTTTGAAGCCGTGACGTATTTGCTGGAAAAAGGAAACCGCCGCATTGTCTATGTAACCGGTCCGACCGATGACCCGATCAACCAGCGGAAGTTGGCGGGGTACCGACGCGCGCTTGAGGAACACGGCGCGCCGTATGAGGAAGAGCTCGTCATTGAGGGCGACAACTCGTACGACTCCGGCTTGGAGGCGTATGAGAAAATCACAGAGCTTGCCGAACGGCCGACGGCGGTGTTTGCTGGCACGGACGAAATGGCGCTCGGCATCATCCACAGCGCCCAAGACCACGGGGTGCGCGTGCCGGATGAACTGGAAGTCGTCGGTTTTGATAACACGCGATTGGCGACGATGGTGCGGCCGCGGCTGACGACCGTCGTGCAGCCGATGTACGACATCGGGGCGGTGGCGATGCGGCTCTTGACGAAGTATATGAACAAAGAGCCAGTGGACCACCATATCGTTGTCTTGCCGCACCGGCTTGAAGTGCGGGAGTCGACGAAATGAAAAAAGCTGGCCTCAACACGGGGGCCAGCTTCTTGCTTGCTTTGCTCCATTTCTTTTTTGACAGCTGCAATCGCCTTGCAGTCGGCCCGTTTTTCGGTGAAAACGGAAGTTGACTAGGAAAACAGGACGTAGAAATCCATTGTTTTCTTTAAATGAAAAAAAATCAAGTCCCCGCCCGGCGTTGACTGCGAATGAAATACAACGCCTTTTCCACCGTTTGCGCATTTTTTTCGCTGATCTCCGCCTTGCGCGGGATCGGGGGATACAAGTCATCCGGGTCGTCCCACTCGAGCGGAAGCGCGACGGGTGAAAGCGGTTGCCAACGTTCGCGCCACTCATCCGGCAGCGGGCCGGACACATCGGCTTGTCCCGTCATCTCGAGCCAAAGGAGCGCCCATGCCCGCGGCACGACGCGCCAGATGTCATAGCCGCCGCCGCCGACGGCGATCCAGCGTCCGCCGCAATATTCATGCGCGATTTCGTGCGCGAGTTTCGGAATGGCGCGGTAGGTTTTCATCGTCACCGACAAATGGGTGAGCGGATCGTAATAGTGGGCGTCGACGCCGTTTTGCGTCACGATGACGTCCGGGCGGAAAAAGTCGGCGATTTCCCGAAGCGCGGTCGTATAGGCGGCGATCCATGATTCGTCTTCCGTGAACGCATCAACGGGAATGTTGAACGAATAGCCGTAGCCCGCGCCTAAGCCGCGCTCGTTGACATTTCCGGTCCCTGGGAACAAATAGCGCCCCGTTTCATGAATGGAAAACGTGCAAACGTTCGGATCGTCGTAAAACGCCCATTGCACCCCGTCGCCGTGGTGGGCGTCCGTGTCGACGTACAACACGCGCAGTCCGTATTTCTCCCTGATGTATTGAATGGCGACCGCGCTGTCGTTGTAGACGCAAAAGCCGGATGCTTTGCCGCGGAAGCCGTGGTGCAGACCGCCGCCAAGGTTGAGCGCATGCTCGGCCGCTCCGGAAAGAACCGCGTCGACGGCGGTGAGGGTGCTGCCGACCAAAAGAGCGCTCGCTTCGTGCATGTTTGGGAAAATCGGCGTATCCTCGGTGCCAAGGCCGTAGTTTTGCGCCGCCGCTTCCGACAGCTCGCCGCGCCCGGCCGCTTTCACCGCCTCGATGTAGGAGCGGTCGTGAATGAGCGCCAGCTCGTCATCGGTCGCCATGCGCGGGGCGACGATCTGGCGGTCTTCGAGCGCGCCGAGCGTGCAAAGCAAGTCGTATGTCATTTTGACCCGCAGCTGGTTGAACGGATGGTCGTCATGAAATTTGTACTGAAGAAATTGCTCGCTATAGACGAATGCGCAGTTTCGGCTCATGACGTAACCCCCGGCAAGTTCGGCCATAGCACGTGATAGCCGGCGTTTTGCAAATCGCGGATCAATGGAAGCGGATTCATCGTCTGCACGCGGAAAACTAAAATTTTCTCATTCGGATCCGGAGCTGGATACACCAAGACGCTGGCGATGTTCACATGGCGCTCGCTGATGATGGCCGCCGCTTTGCTTAACATGCCGGTTTCGTTCGGCACTTTGATCTCGATTTGCGACCCCGGCTGGTGAACGCCGGTCAATTCAATGAACGTGCGGAGCAAATCCGTTTGCGTGATGATGCCGACGAGTTTCCCGTGATTGACGATCGGCAGACAGCCGATTCGGTGTTCGTAAAAGAGCGCCGCCACCTCCTCGACGAAATCGAGCGGATGGCCGACGATGAGGTCGGTTTTCATAATCGTGCTGACCGGTTTTTGCAAGTCTTCAAGATGTTCATGAAGATGGAAAATGGACGGGCTCGCGTCGCGCAAATCTTGGCTCGTCACAAGCCCCAGAAGACGTCCTTCCTCGTCGACGACCGGCAGATGGCGGATGCGGTGATGTCTTAGCAGCTGCAGCGCTTCGGCGATTGTATTGGTGGCGCGAAGCGTGATAACCGGTGCTTTCATCACTTGTTCGACAAGCATCGTTCTCCTCTCCCCTTTGTGCGTGGCATTTTATGCGCGCCGCCCGCAACCGGCAAGGCGGGCGCAAACGTCCGGACAGCTGAGAATTTCAGCTAGTACATATAGCGGTTCATAAACCGAAGCCGGTCGAACCGTTGAATCGATTCGGCGTCGACCCGTTTGCCAATGCGGACCATGAGGCAGTTCGCCGGATGGGAGCAAATTTCCGGGTCGTCGGTCGCATACCAGACGAGCCCGCCGGCGTTCATCATTTTCTCCATCACTTTTCGGTACTCCCATACGTTCAGCCCCGTGCCTTTTAGATCCCAATGCCAATAATACTCCGTTGTAATGATGATGTAGTCTTCCATGGCGTCGTCCATCATCGAGACGATCAATAAATTTTTTCCGACGCCAAACCCGCGGAACTCCGGAATGACTTCAATGGCGCCAAGCTCGAGCAAATTTTCCATGTTCCCTTCCGACCAACGCTCAAGCGGATCGGGATACAAAAACGTCACATATCCGACAATCACCTCGCCGCGGCGGGCGATGATGATCCGCCCTTCCGGCAGCTTGGCGATTTCGATCAACGCTTTGTGCTGTTTGGCAGGCGGGCGGAAGGAAGTGAGGTCATGGTGGAATTCGTAGCTGGCCAACGCTTCCGGCGTCACCGGCCCTTCGATGAGGAGCGTTCCTTTCGGGGTTTTCAGCTCTTTGGCGTTATACGTTTTTTTATGTTCCATTCGTCCACCACCTGAATTGGTCGTTCTGCTTCCATTATACATAAAAACGGCGCCGGCTGGTGCGGTTCAAAAAAATTTCAAAAAAGTGGGGACGAGGAATATTTTAAAAATTGAGAAATGGTTTTCAATCGACTATAATAGAAATGTAATCACTTACATAAGGGGGATCGGAGAATGAACACAGAACGGCTTCCTGTCATACAAGGGGACTACAATTTGAAAAACTACGAAGAAACATATAAACAGTTTCAATGGTCGGAAGTGGAGAAAGAGTTTTCTTGGCATGAAACGGGCCGAGTCAACATGGCGTATGAGGCGATCGACCGCCATGCTGAGTCGTTCCGTAAAAATAAAGTGGCGCTCTATTACCGCGACGCGGTGCGGAACGAGAAATATACGTTCAAAGAAATGAAAGAGATGTCCAATAAGGTGGCGAACGTCTTAAAACAGGCGGCGGACATTCAGAAGGGCGACCGTGTGTTCGTGTTCATGCCGCGTTCTCCGGAACTGTACTTTGCGGTGCTTGGGATCATTAAAACCGGCGCCATCGTCGGGCCGTTGTTTGAGGCGTTCATGGAAGGAGCGGTGCGCGACCGTCTTGAAGACAGCGGGGCGAAGGCGATCATTACGACGCCGGAGCTTCTGCCGCGCGTGCCGGTCGGCGATTTGCCGGAGTTGAAGTACGTCTTTTTGGTCGGCGACGGCATTGTCGAGGAAGGGCCGTACATCGATTTGAAAAAGCGGATGAATGAGGCAAGCAAGCATTTCGACATCGAATGGGTCGACCGCCAAGACGGCTTGATTTTGCATTACACATCCGGTTCGACCGGCAAGCCGAAAGGCGTTTTGCACGTCCATAACGCGATGATTCAGCACTATCAAACGGCGAAATGGGTGCTCGACTTAAAAGAAGACGACATTTACTGGTGCACGGCTGACCCGGGGTGGGTGACCGGGACGTCGTACGGCATCTTCGGCCCGTGGCTGTGCGGAGCGTCAAGCGTCATCGTCGGCGGCCGCTTCAGCCCGGATGCTTGGTATCAAACGATCCAAGATTTCGGCGTCACCGTCTGGTACAGCGCGCCGACGGCGTTCCGCATGCTGATGGGCGCCGGCGATGAAGTCGTGAAAAAATATGATTTAAGCTCGCTCCGCCACATTTTGAGCGTCGGCGAGCCGCTCAACCCGGAAGTCATCCGCTGGGGGATGAAAGTGTTCGGCCGCCGCATCCATGATACGTGGTGGATGACGGAAACAGGCGGGCATCTCATTTGCAACTACCCGTGCATGGAAATCAAGCCGGGATCGATGGGGAAACCGATTCCGGGCGTTGAGGCGGCGGTCATTGATGACCAAGGAAACGTCTTGCCGCCGTACCGGATGGGCAACTTGGCCATCAAAAAAGGCTGGCCGTCGATGATGAAAACGATTTGGAACAACCCGCAAAAATATGAATCATACTTTATCGGCGACTGGTACGTATCCGGCGATTCGGCCTACATGGATGAAGACGGCTACTTCTGGTTCCAAGGCCGTGTTGACGATGTCATCAACACATCCGGCGAACGCGTTGGGCCGTTTGAAGTCGAAAGCAAGCTCGTCGAGCATCCGGCCGTTGCCGAAGCCGGCGTCATCGGAAAGCCGGATCCGGTGCGCGGGGAAATCATCAAAGCGTTCATCGCGCTTCGCGAAGGGTACGAGCCGTCCGAGGAGCTGAAAGAAGACATCCGCCAATTTGTGAAAAAAGGGCTTGCCGCTCATGCCGCGCCGCGTGAGATCGAGTTCCGCGACAAACTGCCGAAAACGCGGAGCGGGAAAATCATGCGCCGCGTCCTAAAGGCGTGGGAGCTCAACTTGCCGACCGGCGATTTGTCGACGATGGAAGACTGATGAGCGAAAAGCGTCTGGAACATCCGCTGTTCCAGGCGCTGTTGTTCTTTTCAGGCTGGGGCCGAAGCGGGGCGGCTGCAAAGACGGTGATGGAACGGAAAACGCGGCCAACAGCGTGATTTCTCCATTTGAAAAACTTGATACATGCCCGTTTCCTCTTCGCTTAAGAACCATCCATTTGGCGAAAATCCCCATCTTCACAAAACAAGAAAGGGTGTCCCAACAAGGATCGGGACACCCTCTTTTCGATCACCATATATACGCGCCAACTCTTTATTCAAAACGAATGGCATCTTCTAAAGAAAGCCAATCAAAGAAAGACAATCTTTTGGGTCAGCTCCTTGTCACTCCACGTCACCCGACGGCGGGGGAGAAGACGGCTCGCCGCTCTTTTGATGACCGGAATTGGGCGGCGAGGCGGACGGCAGCGAAACGAGGTTCGACGGCGCCGATTCCTGTCCGGCGATGTCCACAGCAGTGACGCAGTACGCGGCGCCCGGCTGCAGCGGCGAAAACGAGGCTGCCTCGTCCGCTTTAACAGCGGCGGCGAGGCGTCGTTCCCTCGTTTCGTTCACTAGATAGACGCGGTAGCCGATGACATCCGGCTCGTTATGGCGATTCCAGACGAGCTTGCCCCCTGCAAGCCGAGCGGCGGGTGGAGCCGGTGGACGGCCGTTTTCCTTTAATGTGGAGACGAGCGATGCATCGCCCGCCTGCCCTTCGCCGTTGATCCCCCAATCGGCGAGAAGCTTCGGATTCACGATCACTTCGCGAGTGACAAACTCTTCCGGCGTCGTCTCAAGCGCCACATAGCGGCGTCCGCCGATGACGACGACCCGGCTTTCCATCACTTCCTCGCCGCTTCCTTCCCGCGGTGCAAACTTCGTATTGTACAGATCGTAACGGACGAGCCCGGCTTTTTCGCACGCGGCCGACGGGCTGAAGCCGCTCGCGGCGCAGTAAGCGCGGCGGACGATGCCGCCTGGCATGAGAAACCGCTTCGGCGGAGCGATGAGCTTCGGGTTTTCTTGATAGGCAGCATTGATCAACCGCGCCCATAACAGCTGGGTGCGCTGGCTGTAGGAAAGCCCTTTGTAGCGGGACTCAAGCGGCGCCGGCCGGTCATAGCCGATCCAAACGCCGAACGTGACGTTCGGATTGACGGCGATAAACCACGAATCGCGCTTGTCTTGCGATGTGCCGGTTTTTCCCGCCCAATCGGCGGAAAAGGTCAAGTAGCGCGGCACCGACGAGGCCGTTCCGCCGTGAAGCACGTCGCGCATCATATCAATCATCAAGTACGACGTTTGCGGCGAAAACACCGGGACGGGTTTGCTTTGATGTTTGTAAACGATCTTTCCGTTTTTGTCCACAATCTTCTCAATCATGTAAGCGTCCACGAACGATCCGTAATTGGCGAACGTCGCATAGGCGTTGACGTTTTCCTCGACCGTGACGCCAATGTGCGTCCCGCCGATCGCCAAAGCTGGATTGGCCTCTTCTTGTTTGGCGACGCTCGTGACCCCCATTTTATGCAAATAGTCGATCGGATGGCGGGATCGAATTCTCATATACGTCCGAACAGCCGGAATGTTGAACGATTGCTGCAAGGCATAGCGCGCCGTGACGAGCCCGTGCGTTTTTCCGTCCGCGTTTTTCGGTGTATACGAACCGATCGAAAGCGGCAAGTCGGGAATGATCGTCGCCGGCTGGATGACGCCCATCTCCATCGCCGGCGCGTATACTAAGAGCGGTTTCATCGTTGACCCGTTGGACCGGTGCGCCTGGGTGGCGTGGTTCAACTGCTCGCGCCCATAATCGCGGCCGCCGACGAAGCTGATGATTTTTCCCGTTTTGTTTTCGATGAGCATCGCCCCGACTTCGACCGGTTGGCGATGGGGGATCATTTTTCCTGTTTTCTTGTCTTTGGTGTAATACACATTGTCGCTTCCGTAATACGGGTAGCGGGCGGCGATGCGCTGCATTTGTTCATAAATCTTTTTGTCGATCGTCGTATAAATCCGATATCCGCCTTGGCGCAACGCTTTTTCCGCCTCGCCGAGGTAGCGGCGGAAACGAGCGGGGTCGCGCTTCACCTCTTCCGGCTTATAGCCGTCGCGCTTGGCGAACGTCTCGGCGAGCACCTCTTTCGCCCGCCGCTCAATCTCCATCGTCAAAAACGGATATTGTTCAAACGGCGACGGCTTCGGGGCGGCGAAATGCTTCGCCACATCATAGGAAAGCGCTTCCTTATACTGTTTTTCCGAGATGTAGCCGGCCCGTTTCATCCGGTACAGCACCGTTTTCATCCGTTTCAATCCCGCCGAGAGATCCGATTTGACGCTGCCGTCAGCGGCAAACGGGGTGTAGACGAACGGGTTTTGCGGCAGTCCGGCCAAAAACGCCGCTTGAGCGAGATTCAACTCTTTGGCGTTGACGCCAAAGACGCCTTGGGCCGCGGCTTGGATGCCGGCGATGTTGCGCCCTGAAGAATTGCGGCCGAACGGAACGACGTTTAAATACGCCTCTAAAATGTCTTCTTTGGAAAAAAATTTCTCCAGACGAAGTGAAAGCAGCATTTCTTTCGCCTTCCGCTCAAACGACACCTCGTTCGTCAACATCTGGTTTTTGACGAGCTGCTGCGTAAGCGTGCTCCCGCCGCTTTTGACCGGCGAGTTGGTCAGCTCTTGAAACACGGCGCGGATGACGGCCTTCGGAACGACGCCGTCGTGTTCATAAAAATGTTCGTCTTCGGTCGCGATGATCGCCTGCACGACGTATGGCGACACCTCGGAAAGAGGCACCGCCTCGCGGTCAAGGTCGGACCGGAACCGCCCTAAATATACGCCGCCGTCAAAGTACATGTGGCTCGTTTCGCCGTAATGGTAAATCTCCTTTTTCATCTCGTCGGGCGAGGGAACGGGCATATCTTTGACCAAAAAGGCAAAATAGCCGGCGCCGGCGCCGATGGCAAAGCAGACAAGGCAGAGTGCGACGATGAGCAAAATTAAGATGACGTTCCAAACCACATCGTATGTAAGGGAAAAATAATGCCACGCTTTTTCAAGAGAAATGGAAAGTTGGTTTCGCTTCATGCCAGCCCCCCTATGCGGCAAGTCATTATATATCAGTATACCATAGGAAGGGGAGGCATTGTGGAATTTTGCCGATTTTTCGCCGTTTGTGCGAAAAGCGTTAGAGTTGACAGCGAGCGCATCGCTATGGTAATAAGAATGTATATATTTCATATGAGAAAGCGATGATGGGAACAAGTAGCGGCTGTCTCCCTGGTGCAGAGAGCTGGCGGACGGTGCGAGCCAGTCCACAGGCAGGCGTGAATTACCTCCCTGAGCAGCGATGGCGAACGTTTTTGGCACCTAGTAGCCATCCGCCGGCCGGCGCCGTTATCCAAATGAGTGAGAAAGCACCATGCTTTCTAAGTAGGGTGGTACCGCGACGAACACTCGCCCCTTCATCACGGGCGGGTGTTTTCTTTTGCATGACATTTATAGAGAGGTGAAGGACATGGATTTGCTTGCGGAATTGCAATGGCGCGGGCTCGTCAACCAAACGACGGATGAAGACGGGTTGCGCAAGCTGTTGAATGAGGAGCGGGTGACGCTCTACTGCGGGTTTGACCCGACGGCGGACAGTTTGCATATCGGCAACTTGGCCGCTATTTTGACGCTGCGCCGCTTCCAGCAGGCGGGGCACCGGCCGATCGCCCTAGTCGGCGGAGCGACGGGGTTGATCGGTGACCCGAGCGGGAAAAAAAGCGAGCGCACGCTCAATGCGAAAGAAACCGTCGAGGCATGGAGCGCGCGTATTAAAGAACAGCTCGGCCGTTTTTTAGATTTTGAAGCGGACGGCAATCCGGCGAAAATCAAAAACAACTACGACTGGATCGGGCCGCTGGATGTCATTACGTTTTTGCGCGATGTGGGCAAGCATTTCAGCGTCAACTACATGATGGCGAAAGAGTCGGTGCAATCGCGCATCGAGACGGGCATTTCATTTACCGAGTTCAGCTATATGATGCTGCAGGCATACGATTTTCTCCGCCTGTACGAGACGGAAGGCTGCCGCCTGCAAATCGGCGGGAGCGACCAATGGGGCAACATCACGGCAGGGCTTGAGCTTATTCGCAAAACGAAAGGCGAGGCGCGGGCGTTTGGCTTGACGATCCCGCTTGTGACGAAAGCGGACGGCACGAAATTCGGGAAAACGGAAAGCGGCACGATTTGGCTCGATAAAGAGAAAACATCGCCGTACGAGTTTTACCAGTTTTGGATCAACACCGACGACCGCGATGTGATCCGCTACTTGAAGTACTTTACGTTCCTGTCAAAAGAGGAAATCGAAGCGCTTGAACAAGAGCTTCGTGAAGCCCCAGAGAAGCGGGCGGCCCAAAAGGCGCTTGCTGAGGAAGTGACAAAGCTCGTGCACGGCGAAGAGGCGCTCAGGCAAGCGATTCGCATTTCTGAAGCGCTCTTTAGCGGCGACATTGCCAATTTGACAGCGGCGGAAATTGAGCAAGGGTTCAAAGATGTGCCGTCATTCGTTCATGAAGGAGGCGACGTTCCGCTTGTCGAGCTGCTCGTTTCTGCCGGCATTTCGCCATCGAAGCGGCAAGCGCGCGAAGACATCCAAAACGGCGCCATTTACGTCAACGGCGAGCGCCTTCAAGACGTCGGAGCCATATTAACGGCTGAACACCGCCTTGAGGGGCGGTTTACGGTCATCCGCCGCGGGAAGAAAAAGTATTATTTGATTCGCTACGCCTAAGAAAAAAGATCCGAAATGCATCGGCATTTCGGATCTTTTTTGCGCCTTAACGCGAGTAGAACTCGACGATGAGCGCTTCGTTGATTTCCGCCGGCAGTTCGGAACGCTCCGGCAAGCGGGTGTACGTCCCTTCCATTTTTTCCGGATTGAACGTCAAGTAATCCGGAATGTAGTTGTTCGCTTCGAGCGCTTCTTTAATCACTTGCAAGTTGCGCGATTTTTCGCGAACGGCGATCGTTTGTCCCGGTTTGACTCGGTACGACGGGATGTTGACACGGCTGCCGTCGACCAAAATGTGGCCGTGCGTCACGAGCTGGCGGGCTTGACGGCGCGTGCGGGCCAACCCTAAGCGATAGACGAGGTTGTCTAGGCGCGATTCTAACAAAATCATGAAGTTTTCGCCGTGTTTGCCCGGCATTTTGCCTGCTTCTTCAAACGTTTTGCGGAATTGGCGTTCGTTCACGCCGTACATATGGCGCAGCTTTTGTTTTTCTTGCAGCTGCAAGCCATATTCCGACAATTTCCGCCGTTGCCCCGGACCATGTTGGCCAGGCGGATACGGACGTTTTTGCAATTCTTTCCCCGTGCCGCTCAACGAGATGCCAAGGCGGCGGGAAATTTTCCACATTGGGCCAGTATAACGAGCCATTCGTTGCTCCTCCTTACGCTTTTATTCCCGTAAAATAAAAGCAGATGTGCGCCAACAATTATGGCCATTTTGTTTTCATGCATCCTCGCTCTCGCAGCTAAGAGTTACACGATGCACCTCGGCGGGTCGAGGAACAAAATGAACCATAAAGGTGGGCACAAAGGCTGCTATATTTTACACAAAGGCTATTATATGATTTTTAGAGGATAAAGTCAACATTTTGTTTCCCTTCTTCTCTATTTGTATGATATAATAAAAGATGCAATTTTTAGAAAAAATTTGTCATCCCATTCTCTCATTTGGAATGATGATGCCGGTTTGGGTGGAAAAGGCGATGAACAAGGAAGAAATGAAGCGGTATGAATCATTTAAACAAAAATTTTTCCACTGGTTTTTAGCGTTTCAGGACGATGGGCCGTTTTCGGCGGCGGCGGGCGAGTTGCTCGCGCTGCTAAAAGAAGAGCTGGCGCTCGAGCAAGCCGTTTTTTATTTGTACGACCCGGTGCGGGCTGCCTTTTATCCGGAAGCGGCCGCGGTTGGGACGCCGGACGCTGGGCCGATCGCGGCTGATGGAGAGCGGAAAGTCGCTGTTGTCGATGCCGGTGGGCCGCATATGGCGGCCCGGCTCTTTTTCATGCTTTCCGATGAGACGCCGGCGATGGTCGAGCTGATGTATCGAAAAGATGGCGGTTTTGACGAGCGGTTGTTGTGGGAGATCCGGACGGATTTGGCGCGATTGTTTCGGAAACTTAGCGCGGTGCTGCAAGGAGAGGGCGAAGAGAAACGGTATGGACAGCTGCATCACTTTGCCGCAAAAATTCATTCCTCGATGCATATCGATGTTGTGCTTGAAGAAATTATCCGCACGCTGCAAAACGTCTATCCATCATTCACCTACCACCTTCTGTTGTCGCATGACAACCATCTGCGCGGAAATTTGCCGATTAAAACGCTTGTATTGGATGAAAGGGAAAAACAGACGGCGGCGTTGCGGGCGTTTTTGACTGGACAAGTGCAATGCGAGGAGATGGAGGCGCCGCCGCGCTCGGTGCTGTACGCCCCGATTAAAGGGGTGCAGGCGGTGTATGGGGTGATTGAAATTATCGCCCCATACGCTGCGCCATTTCCAAAACGAGAGATTCATTTTATTTCGCTGCTGGCGAGCACGGCTGGAAGCGCGCTTGAGAACGCCAAGTTGTATGAACAGTCGCGCCGGCTTGTCGCCGATTTGCAGCTGATCAACGACACAATGCGCCAATTGAACGCCCGGCCGCGGCTTCATGAAGCCATTGAGTACATGGTATCGCAAATCCAACAATCGTTCGGCGCGGATGAAGTCGGTTTTTTCTTGTTTGCCGACGGCAAGCGGGAGCTTTTGCCAGGCAGCACGCCGTTTTTTTTCGACCATCGGTCCGAGCCCTATATCGAATGGGTGGAAAAGCGGCGCCAAAGCGGAAATGACATTTTATTTGCCGGTGATGTATGCGTGTCCGCTTTCGGTTCGTTTCGTTCCATCATGGCGGCGCCGATGCAGCAAAACAAGGAAACGAAGGGACTGTGCATTGCGCTCGCCAGCGAGCCATACCGATTTACGTTTGAGATGTTTAAGCTCTTGGAATCCCTCGTTCAACATTCAACGCTGGCGTTTATGAACGCGATGCTGCGCGAAGAGCTCGAGAAGATGGTAGTCACCGATTATTTGACAAAGCTGCATACGCGCCGTTACTTGGACGAGGTGATCCAAACATCCATGGGATCCGATGCATCCGGGGCGCTCATTTTGTTTGACATTGACAACTTTAAGCAAATCAACGATGTGTACGGCCATCAAACGGGCGATGGGGTGCTCGTCCAAGTGGCTGAGACGGTGCGCGCCAACATTCGCGATGGCGATGTGGCGGCGCGTTGGGGCGGGGAAGAGCTGGCGGTGTATTTGCCGAAAGTGCCGCTGTCTGACGCCATTTCGATTGCCCGCCGCATCACAGAAAAAGTCAGAGAACAAACGATTCCGACGGTGACCGTTTCGTGCGGCGTGTCATGGTGGGAGCGCCAAGGCTGCGAGGATGCAAAACAGCTGTTCAAACGAGCCGACGCCGCGCTTTATATGGCAAAAGAGACGGGAAAAAACTGCATTTTTGTGCACGATGACTGTCATTTGTATAAGGTGTAAAAAAAAGGAATCCGAGCAAGCGGATTCCTTCTTCGCGCTTGGTGCGCTTTTTTCGTCAGGCGGAAATGAGCACGCTGGCAAACTGCTCCAAGTAGCGGCGGTCGATGTCATCGAAGCGGTTTTTCACCGGGCTGTCGATGTCAAGAACGCCGATGACGCGGTCGTCTTTGATGAGCGGCACGACGATTTCCGATTGAGACGCCGCATCGCAGGCGATATGGCCCGGGAATTGGTGAACGTCTGGAACGACCACCGTCCGCCGTTTGGCGGCCGCCGTGCCGCACACCCCTTTGCCGAACGGAATGCGCACGCATGCCGGCAAGCCTTGGAACGGGCCAAGCACAAGCTCCTCGCCGTCTGCGAGATAAAAACCGACCCAATTGATGTCGGTGAAAAACTGGTTGAGCAAGGCGGCTGCGTTCGCCAAGTTGGCGATGAAGTTGGGTTCCCCGGAAATGAGCGATTTCAGCTGTTCGATGACGAGCGCGTAATTTTCTTCGCGTGTTCCGTTGTAAGCCATGGGACGAAACATAGAACTAGCCTCCTTTTTCATCATGGTTGGAGCAGGACTCTGGCCTCAACATCCAGCAGGATGCAAGCAGGGAAATGGCTGATTCGCCTATTTTATGACGGCTGCGGGCGGTTGTCAACCGAAAGCGCCTCGCGGTCCATCCTCTCCCGTCCTTGGTGCAAGTCGGCGGCGCGATGGGCGTCGGATCCGTAGACGATTGGGATGCCCCGCCGCCGCGCCTCGGCGATCACGCCGCCCGGCGGATACGGCTCAAGGCAGAGCGGTTTGGCGGCGCCGGCGCCGTTGTAGTCCAATTCATAGCCGAACTGCTTGATGTCATCGAGAATGGCAACAATCCACTCATCCATTGGTTCCAAGCATGGGAAACGGCGTTGGAACTTGCGCACAAGCGTCATATGGCCGATGCGTCTCGGTTTGTAGCGGCCAAGCTCCGTGCGGATCGATTGCAGCACCGTTTCGTAGTAGGCGCGGTGGACGCGTTCGACCGATCCGAACAAGCGGACGATGTCGGCGAACATATCTTCGCTGTAATCAAGGCATACATATTGCCCTTCGTGGGCCAAAAAGTGAACCGATAAAATGCTGTCGTCAAGCAGCGGGCCGACCTCGTCGAGCAGGCGGGTTGTTTCTTCCTCAAAGCCAGGAATAAAATCGACTTCGAGCCCGACACGGATGGCAATGTCGTTTCGGTAGCGGGCTTTCACCTCAGCGACGGCGTGCAAATAGCGCTCAAGCTGGCTAAGCTTCATCGAACAGTCCTGGTTGGGCGTTGGATCGATAAACCGCTCAGGAAGCGGGGCATGCTCCGTAAAGGAAATGTCGGTATAGCCCAGTTCGATCGCGCGCTCTACATAGGCCTCAAGCGGATCTTGGCTTCCGTGCGGACAAAACGGCGTATGAATATGCCCGTCGCGCATGATCGATTTTCCTCCTTTCTTCCTTATGTATCATAGCAAAAATAGTGAAGATTCTTGTAAAAAAAATAAAAATTTTGGTCAAAAAATGTCGTTAACATGGTATCATAAAAACATTGAAAAACATATATTTTTGCCTTCTCCGCTATTTTCGTTTGTTCGATAGAAGTAGCTTGAATGCAAGGAGGGCATCAGCGGATGGGAATGGCATGGATCGTTCTGCTCCTCGGAGCGGGGGCAATCATATATAATCATGTGTACCGGAAGCGGATGTACCGGGAAATCGATCGGCTCGAGGAATGGAAAATCAACTTGATGAACCGGCCGGTGCCGGATGAGCTGGCGAAAGTGAAACAGCTGAATATGACAGGGGAGACGGAGCAGCTGTTTGAACGATGGCGCCAGCAATGGGACGACATTGTGGCAGTGAAGCTGCCGAATGTGGAAGAACAGCTGTTTGACGCGGAGCGGCTGCTCGACAAATACCGCTACCGGCAGGCGCGCCGGCTGCTTGGGCAGATCGCCGACGGATTGCGTCGTCTTGAGGAAGAAGTGCATGAAATCATTCATGAAGTGAATGAGTTGATCGGCAGCGAGGAACAAAGCCGGGCGGAGATCGAGGAGCTGCGTGCGGCTCACCGGGAAGCGAAAAAGGCGCTGCTTGCTTACCGTTATACGTTCGGTTCGGCTGCCGACTTGCTTGACGTCCGTTTAACGGAAGCGGAAAAGCAGTTTCAGCGGTTTGCCGAATTGACGGAAGCCGGCAACTATTTGGCGGCGCGCGATGTGGTTCTGACACTGAAGGAAGAGCTCGGCCGGCTCACAGCCATGATGGAAGAAATTCCCAAACTTCTTGGCGAATGCCAAACGTCGTTGCCAGCTCAGCTCGCTGAGTTGGCTGATGGCTATCGAGAGATGGAAGAGCGCGGATACATCCTTGACCATTTGCACATGGAGCGCACGCTTCAGGAAAAACGGGAAAAAATCGAGCAATGTCTGGCCATGATCCATGAGCTGCGCATCGAAGAAGCGAAGCAGATTGTCGCTGAGCTGAAAGAAGAGATCGACGCGCTCTACGATTTGCTCGAAAACGAAGTGCTCGCGCATCAATATGTGCAAACGGAAATGCCGCGCCTCAGCGGCATGCTTCAGGAGCTCGCCGCCGAGGCGAAGGAAACCGAGGCCGAGGCGCTGTTCGTCCAGCAAAGCTACCATTTGGCGCCAAGCGACCTCGAAAAGTACCGGAGCATCGAAAAGCAGCTGCACCAGTTGCAAAAGCGGTTTTTTCTCATTCAAGACCGCGTTGCCGAGGCGAAAACAGCGTATTCGCTCCTGAAAGAGGAGCTTGAGCAGCTTGTGTCTCAGATCGACCTCATGAAGGAAGAGCATGAACAGTTTCGAACGATGCTGCAGACGCTGCGCAAAGACGAATTGATCGCCCGCGAAAAGCTTGACGGCATGAGAAAAACATTGGCCGAGGCGCTCCGCCTTGTGCAAAAAAGCCGGCTGCCGGGGCTGCCTGAACCGTATGCGCTTGAATTGGCGGAAGCGAGACGCAGCTTGCAAGCCGTTGCCGCGCGTCTTGAAGAAAAGCCGCTTGACATGCCGGCGGTCGACCAAGCGTTGGAGGAGGCGAAAGCGGCTGTGGAACGGTTGTATGAGCGGACGGTGGAAATGATCGAACAGGCGACGCTGGCGGAGCGGACGATTCAATACGGCAACCGCTACCGCCGCCGCTATCCAGCGGTCCGCAAAGGGCTGGAAGAAGCCGAATTTTTATTTCGCCATTATGATTATGAGGAGGCGCTCCGACAGGCGGTGGCGGCCGTTGAAGAAGTCGAGCCGGGCGCGTTTGACCGTGTGCAGAAATTATGGCAGGAGGATAACAGCCGCGAACAGTGATAAACCACCCGATCACGAGTATTGATTATCCATTATTTTACCTAAAAAACACAGAATCATATGGCTGAACACAAGCTTTTCTGCCTCTTCCCTCGAACAAGAACGCCGCCCGGAATATCTTGAATGAGGGGCTTCGTTTGCTGTCTTCGTAAGGCAGCCAAACCGTGGGACGCACGGGGATGGCTTGGCTGACAGCCTGCCGTGGGGCGGGTGTTCCCAAGAATCTCCCACCTCTAAGCGCAGGTGGGAGATTGTTCAATGGGTTTTTGGTGAATAATGTAAATGACGGTGTGTTTTCGTTGTCGATTGGCGCCTGTTTTGGTTAAGATGGACGATGTACAGCGATATTTTGCCGACAATGAGCGGAGGATGGAAGCGATGATTTATCTTGACAACAGTGCGACGACCAAACCATTTCCCGAGGTGATCGATTCGTTCGTCGCCGTCGCAACGAACTATTTTGCCAATCCGTCGTCGCTCCATGGGCTGGGCATGAAGGCGGAGCGGCTTTTGGCGCAGGCGCGTGAACAAATCGCCGCCATGCTGCGCGTTAAGCCGAACGAAATCGTTTTTACCTCCGGCGGAACGGAGGCGAACAATTTCGCCATCAAAGGGGTCGCCTGGCAATATCAGCGGCGCGGCCGGCATATCATTACGACGAAAATCGAGCATCCGTCTGTCGCTGAACCGTGCCGCCAGCTTGAGGAGCTTGGTTTTGAGGTGACGTACTTGCCGGTCGACCGCGAAGGAAGGGTATCGGTTGAGCAAGTGGAACGCGCGCTGCGCGACGATACGATTCTCGTGTCGGTCATGCACGTCAATAACGAAGTTGGCACGGTGCAGCCGATCGAAGAAATCGGCGCCCTCTTGTCCCGCTATCCGAAAACATTGTTTCACGTCGATCGGGTGCAAGGGATCAGCAAAGTGCCGCTCGACTTGAAGCAAGCCGGTGTCGATTTATGCACGATATCGGCGCATAAATTTCACGGATTGCGCGGCGCCGGCTTGCTTTACGTCCGTGAAGGCGTCCGCTTGGCGCCGTTGATTGCCGGCGGCGGGCAGGAGCGGCAGCTTCGGTCCGGAACGGAAAATGTCGCCGCCATCGTCGCGATGGCGAAGGCGCTTCGCTTGGCGCTCGAGCGCTACGAGCGGGACATCGGCCGGCTTCAAGCATTGAAAGACGAGTGGCTTGAAGCGCTCTTGGCGATTCCAGACATCGAGATCAACACGCCGCGCGATGGCGCCGCTCCTCATATCATCAACTTTTCGTTAAAGCGCGGCGTGAAGCCGGAAGTGTTTGTTCACGAACTGGAAAAAAGCGGAATCTACGTTTCGACGACGTCAGCCTGTTCATCGAAAAAAAAGGCGCCGAGCAAGACGCTTTTGGCCATGGGGCTTGGTGAAGACCGAGCCGAGCGCGGCATTCGCATCAGCTTGTCGTTTGACAACAGCCGGGAAGAAATCGCGCCGGCGGTGGCAGCGATCAAGCAGGCGATCAAAACATTAAGCGAGGTAACGGAATAAGATGATGAACTATGACCGCATTTTGATCCGCTACGGAGAAATGACGACGAAAGGAAAAAATCGGAACATCTTCGTCCGGCGTCTTAAAAACAACATTGCCCGCAAACTGCAGGCGTTCGAGCGGATTCAGATTGAATATATGCGCGACCGAATGTACATTTTATTAAACGGCGAGCCGCATGAACCGATCATCGAAAAGCTGAAAACCGTTTTTGGCATTCATTCGTTCAGCCTGGCGATGAAGTGCGAAAACGATCTGGACGCCATTAAGGAAACGGCGCTCGCCGCCGTCCGCCAGCTCCCATACAAAGGAAAAACGTTTAAAGTGAGCGCCCGCCGCGTCGATAAGCAGTTTCCGTATCGAAGCGACGAGCTGAACTACGAGGTGGGGGCGCATATTTTGCGGCAGACGGACGGGCTTAGGGTCAACGTGCGCGAGCCGGATATTGACGTGCGCATTGAAGTGCGCCAAGACGGGACATATGTCACGTGCCGCGACATTTTCGGCGCCGGCGGCCTGCCGGTCGGAACGAGCGGCAAGGCGATGCTCATGCTCTCCGGCGGCATCGACAGCCCGGTTGCTGGTTATTTGGCGATGAAGCGCGGTTTGGAAATCGAGGCCGTCCACTTTTTCAGCCCGCCGTTTACAAGCGAACGGGCGAAGCAAAAAGTGATTGACCTCGTGCGCAAGTTGACGACATACGGCGGGAGAATCAAGCTTCACATCGTGCCGTTTACGGAAGTGCAGCAAGCCATTTATCAAGGAGTTCCGAACGAGTACTCGCTCATTTCCACTCGGCGGGCGATGCTTAGGATCACCGACGCGCTGCGCCGCCGCCAGCGGGCGTTGGCGATTGTCACAGGCGAAAGCCTCGGCCAAGTCGCGAGCCAGACGCTAGAAAGCATGTACGTGATCAATGAGGTGACCAATACCCCGATTTTGCGCCCGCTTGTTTCGATGGATAAACTTGAAATTATCGAGCTGGCGAAGCAAATCGGCACACATGATATTTCCATTCTTCCGTATGAAGACTGTTGCACCATTTTTACGCCAAGAGCGCCGAAAACGAAGCCAAAAAAAGAAAAAGTGTTCCATTATGAGAGCCAGCTCGACCTCGCTCCGCTTCTGGAAAAGGCAGTCAATGACACAGAAACGCTCGTCATTGATGAAGAAACAGGGCAGGGCGATGAGTTTGCCGAGCTGTTTTGAATCTCAAAATTTACCAAAAAGCATCGCTGCATATCGCCATCTGTTTTCACACATTCTATAGGTACAAGGAGGTGAAAACAGATGGCACGCAACAACAGCAATCAACTGCTTGTTCCGGGTGCGCAACAAGCGCTGGAGCAAATGAAATATGAGATCGCTCAAGAATTTGGCGTGAACTTAGGCGCTGACACGACTTCGCGCGCCAACGGTTCGGTCGGCGGCGAGATCACGAAACGTCTCGTAGCCATGGCGCAGCAACAATTGGGCGGCGCACGCCAATTCTAATTTCATAATGATGGCTTACTGATGGCTTACGCGGCGGGGGCATTCCCCGCCGCTTTCATATGAGAAAAACGGTATTCAAAATAGAACGACTATTTTGTATAATAGAGATGCCGACCAAGGCGAAACAAGACAGAGGGGGAGAGGAACGATGAGGCGGGAAGACTTGATTGCTCCCGAGCGCTACAATTTAACATCGGAAATGGAACGGCATGCGGCCGCCGACCCGGACCGGATCGCGTTGAAATGGGAGAGCGAGCAAGGCGAAACGAAAGAGATTACATACGGCCGCTTGATGGCGCGCGCCAACCAAATTGGAAACGCTTTCTTATCACATGGGCTCGAAAAAGGCGATAAAGTGCTCGTCATGATGCCGCGCCTCATTGAAACATACGAAGTGTATATAGGGGCGCTCAAAGCCGGGCTTGTCGTCATCCCAAGCTCGGAGATGCTGCGGACAAAGGATTTGCAATATCGGCTCGTCCATAGCGAAGCGAAAGCGGTTGTCGCTTATGCGCCGTATACGGACGAATTTGCGCCGATTGACGGCATCGAACGTTTGACGAAGTTCGTCATCGGGGAACCCCGGGACGGATGGATTCCGCTTGAAGACGCCATGGCCAAAGAGAGCGAAACGCTCGAGGCGGCGGATACCTCGCGCGATGATATGGCGTTTTTGTCGTACACATCCGGCACGACCGGCAATCCGAAAGGGGTCGTCCATTGCCATGGTTGGGCGTACGCCCACTTGCGCACGGCTGCGAAAAACTGGCTGTGCATTGAAGAAGGCGACCTCGTTTGGGCGACGGCCGGACCGGGATGGCAAAAATGGATTTGGAGCCCGTTTTTATCGGTGCTCGGCTCGGGGGCGACCGGTTTCGTCTACTACGGCCGCTTTGAGCCGGAAACATATTTGCAGCTATTGGAAAAATACAACATCAATGTGCTGTGCTGCACGCCAACCGAGTATCGTTTGATGGCGAAAGTGCCGGACATCGGCCGCTATCATCTATCTCATTTGCACAGCGCCGTGTCCGCCGGAGAGCCGCTCAACCGCGAAGTGATCGACACGTTTGCCAAGCATTTCGGCGTCGAAGTGCGCGACGGCTACGGCCAGACAGAAAACACGCTGCTTGTCGGCGTCATGAAAGGAATGCCCATCAAGCCGGGTTCGATGGGGAAACCGACGCCAGGCAACCGCGTCGAAATTATCGATGAAAACGGCGAGCCGTGCCCGCCCGGACAAGTCGGCGACATCGCCGTCCATATCGAAACGCCGGCGCTGTTTAAGTATTATTACAAAGATCCGGAGCGGACAGCGATGCAGTTCCGCGGCGACTACTACATTACGGGAGACAAAGCGCGCAAAGACGAAGACGGCTATTTCTGGTTTGAAGGCCGCGGGGATGACATCATCATCAGCGCCGGCTATACGATCGGCCCGTTTGAAGTCGAAGACGCGCTTGTCAAGCACCCAGCCGTAAAAGAGTGCGCCGTCGTCGCCAGTCCGGATGAAGTGCGCGGCCATGTTGTCAAAGCGTTTGTCGTGCTGCGCGACGGGGTCGACAAAGACGATCCGTCTCTGATTCCGGCCCTGCAAGAACATGTGAAACAGTTGACGGCGCCGTACAAATACCCGCGCAAAATCGAGTTTGTCGACGATTTGCCGAAAACGGCGTCCGGAAAAATCCGCCGCGTCGAGCTGCGCGAGCGGGAAGCCCGCCTTGCCGGCCGGTCGTTGTAAGCAGAAAGAGCCGATTGAGCTGGCCGTTGCCAGAAGCGGAGCGATGTCCGCACAGCGGCCAAACAAGAGGGTGTCTCGTTGCGAGACACCCTCTTGCCGCATGCGCGTCGAACGGATTCGCCATTTTAGATCCGGTGTTTCGCCGGGAGAACAGACACACGCTTCACAAAAAGACGCGTTTCACTTTATCCCAGAACGAATTGTCTTTTAGGCGCACCGTTTTGACCACCCGGTCGCTTAAACGAATGTCAATCCGCTCAATATGCTGGATGCTGAGCGCTTCATTGTCGAGGCCGATGATTGGAAAATGGCTTGTTTCTTCCGACATTTTCAGCGTCAACGTCCGCGAGCCGCTCAAAATGAACGGCGAGCCGAGCGTCCGATAGCGGTTGCTGTTGAGCGAGGCGAGTTCGCTCACTTGAAAGCACGGCAAGAGCGGATCGACGACCGCTCCGTGCACCGATTTATTGTAGCCGGTGCTGCCGGTCGGCGTCGAAACGATGATGCCGTCGCCGCGGAACGTCTCGAAATGCAAGTCGTCGATGAAAACGTCGATCGCCATCGTTTTAATGATTTGCGAGCGGATCGAACATTCGTTTAAGCAGAAAAACGAAGCCGCGCCGTCGATCGTCACTTCGATGATTGGGTAGCGCCGCACTTCGAGTTTCCAATTTTTCGCCGCTTCCACCATATGATCGATGTCGTCAATATGGAAATCGCAGTAAAACCCGCGCGCCGGCAAGACGGACACGCCGACGTACAAACGGTCAGGAAGAAATCCCGTCTGCCGCACCGCCTGCAAAAACGCGCCGTCATCCCCGATGCTGACGATGATGTTCGCTTCCCGATAGTCGTCGACGACCACAAACGGACCGCGCTCTGCCAGCTCAATGAGCGGCTTCACCCGTTCGATGAGCTTGTCGTCGCGCTTATAAAAAAAATAAAGACGGTTGCGTTCCATATCCATGTTTTGCGTCCTCCCGATGGCATCATCTAATCAATCGATGTACAATGAATATTGTACCACGTTTGCCAGGATTCTAAAAATATGGGCAGCCGATGCAGGGGGGAAGACGATGAATCGAAAACGATGGACCGCGTTGGCCATCGCCGCCGCCTTGTTTGTGATCTCGGTGCTTGTTCAAGCGGTTGGCGTTCTTTTGTCCGACAAGGCCGGCGGCTGGTCGGAAAGCTGGCTGGCGCTCATGGAGTCGCCATTTAGCGAAGAAGTCATCGCCGAGGGCGACCCGTTGAAAAAAATCGCTGTGTTGGAAGTGAACGGAGTTATTCAAGATGCGGGGGAAGCGGAGTCGCTTCTTTCCTCATCACAGTACAACCACCAAACGTTTTTGCAAATGATCAAACAGGCGAAAGAGGATCAAGACGTCAAAGCGATCATCTTGCGCATCAATTCGCCGGGCGGCGGTGTCGCGGAAAGCGCGGAAATTTACGATCAGCTGATGAAGCTGAAAAAGAAGACGAACAAGCCGATTTACGTATCGATGGGGGCCATGGCCGCCTCGGGCGGTTACTATATCGCTGCGGCCGGCGATAAAATTTTCGCCAGCCCGGAGACGATCACCGGCTCCATCGGCGTCATCATGCAAAGCGTCAACTATGAAGGGCTGGCAAAGAAGTACGGCGTGGAGCTTGTCACGATCAAAAGCGGGCCGTACAAAGACATCATGAATCCGGCGCGCAAAATGACCGAAGCGGAACGGGAGATTTTGCAGCGGCTGATCAATGATTCGTATGATGCGTTTGTTGATGTGGTAGCCAAAGGGAGAAAGCTGCCGGAAGACACGGTGCGCAAGCTGGCGGACGGCCGCATTTATGACGGGCGACAGGCGAAGGAGCTCCGCCTTGTCGACGAGTTCGGCTACTTGGATGACGCGATCGCTGCGCTCAAAAAAGAGCATCATTTAACCGGCGCTCAAGTCGTAAAATACGTGAACGATGCGCCGTGGAGCTCTCTCTTTGAGATGGTGTCGAACCGGATGAAGCCGGACAGCGAGGCGGCCGGGCTCATCCGCCTGTTGTCGCGCCCTTCCTCGCCGCGGCTTATGTATTTATACGCCGAATAAAGGAGTGGAAACATGACGGACATGCAAATAACGGCGACGCTGGCGGATCATCATCTCCCGCCGGCAGAGCGCCCCCTCTGCTACGGCGGCTTTTGGCTTCGTTTTTGGGCGTATTGCCTTGATGTCATTGTTGTCTCGAGCCTCAACCGGCTCATCGTTTGGCCGCTTTTTCGCCTGTTCGATTGGCCGCTTGCGCAGGACGGTTTGTTCGCGCCAGCGGCGGTCGCGGCCGCCGTCGTCTTTTACGCCTATTTCGTGTTGATGACGAAAGCGTTTGGGCAGACGCTTGGCAAAATGGTGTTCGGCTTAAAAGTGGTCGATGAGCGCGGCGAGCCGCTCACCTGGCTGACCGTGTTGTTTCGCGAAGTCGTCGGCAAATTCATCGCGAAAAAATTGCTGTTCATCGGTTTTTTGTTTGTTGCGTTTTCCGAAAAGAAAAAAGGGATGCATGACCAGTTCGCGGATACGATCGTCGTCCGCGAGTAACAATCCGCCTGCATCAAGAACAGAACGTCAACCAATGTCCGCCTGCCGAAACGGCAGGTTTATTTTTTTTCCAGATGGCGACAATGTATGATGAAAGGGAGGGCGGACATTGAAAGCAGTCATCGCGGTCATCGCAACGGTTGTTCTTTTGCTTCTTCTCGTCGCCTGGATGAAAGTATCGGTGACGGTCGTGTTTCGCCATGTGAAAGACGACGATGAATGCAAAGTCGTGGTGCGCACGCTGTTTGGCCTCCTCCGCTATACTGTCCGCATTCCGCTCATCAAGCTGGACATGGATCCGGATGCGCCGGGAGTGGCGTTTCTCCAGAAAAAAGGAGTGGAGGGAACGCGCGGGAAGGAGGAAAAGAAAGGGAAATTGACCCTAAAAAAAATCGCTGACCTGTTTCGACAGCTGAAACGGTTTCTCGAGCAAGTCGTCGACTTGCATGAAATTATGAAACAATTTTATCGCCACGTGACGATTACGAAATGGGAGTGGAAAACGAGAATCGGCACCGGCGACGCCGCGTCAACCGGCTTGCTCGTGGGGCTTGGCTGGTCGCTGAAATACATGATCATCGGCGCGGCGAGCCGCTATATGAACATGAAAACAACTCCGGCTGTCGTCATCGTTCCGGCCTACGATCGGGCCGCTTCGGAAACGGTGTTTTTATGTATGATTCAGTTTCGAATCGGGCATGCTATGGTAGCAGGATTGCGAGTGGTCAAACATTGGCGCGGACGGCGGCTGCCAAAGCGAAACCCATTGGCGGCCAAGCAGGCAAATGAAGGCTACTAGGAGGAATGACGATGACGAACCATCCGATTCAAGGGCTGATGACAACAGCGATGGAAAACTTAAAACAAATGATCGACGTCAATACGATTATCGGCGACCCGGTGGAGACGCCTGACGGCAGTGTCATTTTGACCGTTTCGAAAGTCGGGTTTGGCTTTGCCGCCGGCGGCAGCGAGTTTATGCTTGACGGCCAACAAAATGGCCGCCAAGGGGCGCAAGCCGACGGGAACGGGCAGGCCCAAGGGAACGGACATCCGTTTGGCGGCGGCAGCGGCGGCGGCGTCTCGATTACGCCGATTGCGTTTCTCGTCGTCAACTCGTCCGGGGTGAAGCTGCTCCATTTGGATGAAAGCACGCACTTATACGAAAAAATTCTCGATGTCGCGCCGCAGGCGTTTGAGAAGATTCAGGCGATGCTGAAGAAAAACAAGAAAGACGGCGCCGCAGGCCAAAAAGCAGACGACTTTGACATTTAGCCGGACCGTTGGCGTCCGGCCTTTTGTTTGTCTGCTGTCATGAACGGACAAAATCGTTGAAAAATTCCGTTCCGCGTTTTAGTATGGAAGTAGTACATATTTTCTCTAAAGGGGGAGAGAACCCATGGCCTATGTGACGTTTAAAGGGCAGCCGGTGACGCTTGTCGGCAACGAAGTGAAAGTCGGCGACAAAGCGCCGGATTTCACCGTGCTTGATCAAAACTTGCAGGAAGTGACGCTCGCGGATACGAAAGGGCACGTCCGCCTGATCAGCGTCGTTCCGTCGCTCGACACCGGAGTTTGCGACGCGCAAACGCGCCGGTTTAACGAGGAAGCGGCAAAGCTCGACAATGTGAAAGTGTTGACGATCAGCGTCGATTTGCCGTTTGCGCAAAAGCGGTGGTGCGGCGCCGCCGGCATTGAGAACGTTCAAGTGTTGTCCGACCATCGCGATGTTTCGTTCGGACAAGCATACGGCGTCTTGATCAAAGAACTGCGCCTGCTTGCCCGCGCCGTGTTTGTCATCGACAGCAATGACACAGTGACGTATGTCGAATACGTGCCGGAAGTGACGAACCATCCGAACTACGAAGCGGCGATTGAAGCGGCGAAAGCGGCGAAATAATGAAAAGGCCCCGACCCGTTCGGGGCCTTTTCGTTCCTATCGGCGCTTTTCTTGCGGCGCGAGGCGGACGGTCGTACAATATACAGAAGGGACGTTGGCAGAAAGGTGGGGACGTACAGATGATGACGCCAGTCGAACGGTTGTTCACGGTATTCGATGAAACGGCCCAACTTTTGCAAGAAGAATTGCAATGCACGTATTTAGAAGCCGTCGCGGAGACGGGGGAGAATTTGTTCCACGGCGACGTGCTGCAAAGCGAAGTGAGCGAGCTGAACGCGAAACGGCTGAAAAAGCAGTATCGCGAACTGATGCTGGAACGGTTTCAAAACGAAGAAATCCGCAAGGCGTTTCAGCTTGCGGTGTTAAAAGGGATGCGCAAGCATGTCCAGCCGCACCACCAAATGACTCCGGATGCGGTCAGTTTGTTTTTGGCGTATTTGGTCCGCGAGTTTACGCGCTCGCATTTGGCGCTTAAGATCCTCGACCCGGCCGTCGGCACGGCGAATTTATTGACGGCGGTGTTAAACGGCCTTCGAGGAAAACAGGCGGCGAGCTACGGCAGCGATGTCGATGATCTGCTTGTCAAATTGGCGTACGTCAACGCGAACTTGCAAAAGCATCCGGTGCAGCTGTTTAACCAAGACAGCCTAAGGCCGCTGTTTGTTGAGCCGGTTGACGTCGTCGTCTGCGATCTGCCGGTCGGCTATTACCCGGATGACGACAATGCCGCCCGCTTCGCCTTAAAAGCGAAGGAAGGCCGGTCGTATGCCCATCATTTGTTCATCGAGCAAAGCTTGCGCTATACGAAAGAGGGCGGCTACTTGTTTTTCCTCATCCCGAATATGTTGTTCTCGAGCCCGCAGGCGGGGCAGCTGAACGAATTTTTAAAAGAGGCGGCCATTGTCCAAGGAGTCTTGCAGCTGCCGCTGTCGATGTTTAAAAACGATCAGGCGGCAAAAAGCGTGTTGATTTTGCAAAAGAAAGGGCCGAACGTCAAAAAGCCAAAACACGTGCTGCTTGTCGAGCTGCCGCGGTTTTCCAACAAATCGGCGATGCAGGCGATGATGGCGAAAATCGACGCCTGGATCACCGAGGAAAAAGAATGTTGACGAAAGGGTGTCCCAAACGCAGCGGGACGCCCTTTTTGATCACCGTATAGGCCGTCAAGCCCCTTCACAAAACGAGAGGTTGCATCTTCCTCCCCTTGCGCTCACGCGTGGAAGTGGGGGGTCTTCTCGGCTCAAGATGATAAATGTTGCTCTTTTCTTCATCGAAGAATCGCTGTTTTTCACCGACCTTTTCGGTCAGCTCCGTTTTCATTTTTCACAACATAAAAACTTTTTCTTGCAACCGGTTGCGAAACAAAGCCGCGCTTGAAACGCGAAAACGGGAGGCATACAATGAAAAAGGCATAGTGAAACGGCGCCCAATCGCGCACACTAACGGTAAGCGCGAGCGGATTTTGGCAAAAAAGGAGCTGTGTTTTCGATGGCGAAAGTGCTAGCCATTAATGCGGGAAGTTCCTCGTTGAAATTCCAGCTGTTTGAGATGCCGGCAGAAACGGTGTTGACCAAAGGGGTCGTCGAACGGATCGGCTTTGACGACGCGATTTTCACCATTGTCGTAAACGGTGAAAAACATCAAGAAGTGACGGCGATTCCGGATCATGCCGCGGCCGTTAAAATGCTGCTTGATAAGCTCATTCGCTACGGCATTATCCGTTCGTTTGACGAAATTGACGGCATCGGGCACCGCGTCGTCCACGGCGGGGAGAAGTTCAGTGATTCGGTGCTCATCACCGAGGACGTCATCAAGCAAATTGAAGAAGTGTCCGAGCTCGCCCCGCTCCATAACCCGGCCAACCTCGTCGGCATTCGGGCGTTTCAGGAAGTGCTGCCGGACGTGCCGGCCGTGGCGGTGTTTGACACGGCGTTCCACCAGACGATGCCGGAACAGTCGTTTTTATACAGCTTGCCATATGAGTATTACACGAAATTCGGCATCCGCAAGTACGGATTCCACGGCACGTCGCACAAATACGTCACCCAGCGGGCGGCGGAGCTTCTCGGCCGACCGATCGAACAGCTGCGCCTCATCTCGTGCCATTTAGGCAACGGGGCGAGCATCGCGGCGGTTGAGGGCGGCAAGTCGATCGACACGTCCATGGGCTTTACGCCATTAGCCGGCGTGGCGATGGGAACGCGCTCCGGCAACATCGACCCGGCGCTCATCCCGTACATTATGGAAAAAACGGGAATGACTGCGGATGAAGTGATTGAAGTGCTGAACAAAAAGAGCGGCATGCTCGGTCTGTCCGGCATCTCGAGCGATTTGCGCGACTTGGAAAAAGCGGCCGCCGAAGGAAATGAGCGCGCGGAACTGGCACTTGAAGTGTTTGCGAACCGCATTCATAAGTACATCGGCTCGTATGCGGCGCGCATGTGCGGAGTCGATGCCATCATCTTCACCGCCGGCATCGGCGAGAACAGCGAAGTCGTGCGGGCGAAAGTGTTGCGCGGCCTCGAGTTTATGGGAGTTTACTGGGATCCCATCCTAAACAAAGTGCGCGGCAAGGAAGCGTTCATCAGCTATCCGCACTCGCCGGTCAAAGTGCTCGTCATCCCGACCAATGAAGAGTTGATGATCGCCCGCGACGTCATGCGGTTGGCGAATTTGTAAGCGGATTGTAATAAAAAGAATCGTTGCAGCCATTTTGGCCAAAACGGCTGCCCCAAACAAACGGGGCAGCCATTTTTTTGTTTTGCCGCTTTGGTGCGCTTGATTCTTGTTTCAACAACTCCGGACGGAGATGTCTTGCGTTTTTCGTCTCCCCGGCAATCATCGGAATTGCCGGCAGCGTTGTTTCACGCCAAAATGAGAGTGCATACTCGGTTGAAGGGAGTGAACGGATATGGCATTGTTTCGTGATGATGCTCATGTGTATCGGGTGATTGGCGAGTTTATGCAAATTCCGTCGCGCCCAAGGACGGAATTTGAGCTGCGCAGCTGGTGGGAGCGGCATCCAGCGTATAAGGAATACGGCAACGAGGTGGAGCAAATCAATCGGATTGGAGAACAAATCCGCCGTTCCCGCGCCGCGTTCGTCTTTTATTTGACCGATCCGGAGGCGGTCATCAGCATCGATGCGAGGCGGCCGGAAACCGGTGAAAACTACGCCATTTATTTCGGGCAGGCAATCGATGCGCCTGATGTCGCCATCAAGACGACCGGCGATATCGCCCACCAATTTTGGGGCGGCAACATCAACGTTCCATTGGCGCTCATGACCGGAAAAATGAAGGCAAAAGGATCGAAAGCGAAGGCGTTGCAGCTGTTGCCGCGCATCGTGCCGGCGTTTCCGCTTTATCGGCGCTATTTGGAACTGATCGATGAGCGCGCGCTTCTCCATGCTTTAAAGGCGTAAAAACATCGGGGAGCGCCGCGAGGGAGGAAAGAAAGTTCCGACGATTTTCGGGATAGGACATGAAACGGAAACGCGATATAGTAAAATTACAAAATGAAATTTCAGACAGTTCTAAATTTTTAAGGAGGCCATGAAGATGACGACGGTAAGAGACATTTTCCAACTGATCGATTCGCAATTGAGGGAAGACCCATCCCGCGCCGATGGGATTGTCGCGGTGTACCAGTTTAACTTAAGCGGGTCTGATGCGGGGGTGTACCAAGTCGTCCTTCGCCCAGACGCTGGATTTGTCATTGAAGGGGAGCAAGAAACGCCTGATTGCACGCTCAGCATGGACAGCGAGGATTTTAAAAAAATGGTGGACGGCGAGCTCAACGGAACGGAAGCGTTTATGAGCGGGCGGCTTCGCATTGACGGGGACATGGGGCTGGCGCTGCGGCTCCAAGAAGTGCTGTCCGCCTACAACAGCGCCAATCAAAACCAATAAGCACAACAAGAAAGCCGGCCGGCATGTTTTTCCGTGCATTGACAACAGCGCCGACCGTCAGAAGGAAGGAGACGAAAGGCGGCGGGCTTGGCCTTTTTCGCAGGCCCGCCTAATTTGGTTAAAGGAGACGGGGGAATGGATTTACGAACGGTTTGGACGAAAAATATCGAGCGGTTCGGTCCTTATCCGGCACTGATTTTTGAAGGAAACGAATATACGAACGTGGACTGCGACGCCCGTTCGTCCCAGCTGGCTCATGCGTTGATTGAACTTGGGGTCAAGCCGGGCGACCGCGTTGTTGTAACGATGCCGAACAGCCCAGAAGTAGTAGTCGCCTTCAGCGGCGTCTTGAAAGCAGGAGCGGTTGTCGTGCCGGTGTTGCCGCTGTTGCAGACGCAGGAGCTCCATTACATTTTTAAAGACTGCGAACCGAAAGTTGTGCTGACGGCGGAAATGCTGTGGGCGAAAGCGAAAGAGGCCGCCAATGGCTTGCCGGCGCCTCCGATGATGTTTACGATTGACGATCCTCATTCACCGCGCTCTCTGCGAACAAGAATGGAGCAAGCTCCTGCCAGCATGCCGCTGGCGGCAGTCACCGAAAATGCCCCTGCCGCCTTGCTTTACACATCGGGAACGACCGGCCATCCGAAAGGGGTCGTGCTGACGCACCGCAATTTGTATGCCAACGCGGAAGCAGCGGCCGAGATGGCGAAGCGGCTGCCTACCGAATATGACCGCGTCGGTCTTGGCGTGCTGCCGATCTCCCATGCGTTCGGTTTTACGATGATGAACGTCGCGCTGTTATTGGGCGACAAGATCGTCCTCCTGCCGTATTTCGAGCCGAAAAAAGTGCTGGAGACAATCGAACGGCATCGAGTGACGCATACGGCGATGGTGCCAGCGATGTTCCATGCGTTGTGCTATTGCCCCGAGGCGGACCGCTATGACACATCCAGTTTGGTCGCGTGCGTGTCCGGCTCGGCTTCGTTGCCGCCGTCGCTCGCTTGGCAGTTTCAACGCAAGTTCAATTGCCTGATTTTGGAGGGATACGGACTGTCCGAGGCGGCGCCGATTGTGACGGCGACCGATCCGACGAAGCCGATCAAGCCGGGGTCGGTCGGGCTTCCGTTGCCTGGCGTGCAAGTGGCTGTCGTCGATGAACACGGCAACCGCCTGCCGCCGAACGAAGTCGGAGAACTGATTGTTTCCGGCCCGAACGTTTTCCAAGGCTACTACGGAAAAGACGAAGAGACGCGCCAAGCGCTGCGCGACGGCTGGCTGTATACCGGCGATATGGCGCGCATCGATGAAGACGGGTACGTGTTTATCGTCGACCGGAAAAAAGATGTCATCATTCGCGGCGGATTCAACATTTATCCGCGCGATATCGAGGAACTGCTTATGTCCCATCCGGATGTGCTTGAAGCCGGCGTTGTCGGCGTCCCTTCGCCGAAAATGGGGGAAGAAGTCGCCGCATATGTCGTCGTCCGACGTGGGTCCCAAGTGACCGAAGAGGAGCTGATCGAGTTTTGCCAAAAGCGGGTGGCGAAATACAAAAGCCCGCGCTTTTTGAAAAAGGTCGGCTACCTGCCGAAAAACATCATCGGCAAAATCGACAAAAAGAAGCTGCGTGAATGGGCCAGCGAGTTTATTCCCGCTGTCCAATCATAATGGAAAAGGAGAGGGACAAGGTGATTTCGTTTCAACCGACTGAAGAAGAACAGGCGTTTTTTCAAGTCGCCCGCAGCCTTGCCGTCGAGAAAATTCGGCCGGCCGCGAGAGAATGTGAGAAACGCCGGACCGTTTCGGCTGACTTGAGTGACCGGGTGGATGAGCTCGGCTTGTCGGCGCTCGAGCTCCCGGAATCGTGGGGAGGCTTGGAACTGCCCCTTCTGTCGCAAGCGCTCATTTGGCAAGGGCTCAGCTATGGCGATTTAGGCGTCATTCAAGGGCTTCCGGGGGCGCAAGAGGCGTCTTCCCTCTTTCGTCTGTCTTCCGAGCACCGCGTGTGGCACCGGTACCGGGAGATGGCGAAAGGCGGATGGCCGACTGTCTCCTGGATCGACGAAGCGGAACAAAAAGAACCGCTGAAGGAAGCGATTCGCGTGCGCCGGCGCGGCAGCGGATATATTGTGGACGGGGTGTCGTCTCCAGTCCGCTTGGCGTCGAAAGCCGACTGGGCGGTCATCGCCGCTAGGGACGAAGAAGAGGAAACGGTATTGCTCGCCTTTGATGAGCGAGTATGGGAGATCGAAGAAGGAGACATAAGGCTTGGGCTGCTTGCTGCCGGCATCGCTCGCCTTCGGTTTGCGGAAGTGTACGCCGGTCCGGAACAACTCGTTGCCCGCGGACCGGAAGCGGACGCATTGCTCAACCGCGTGCGCGCCCGAAACCAAGTCATCGAAGCGGCGAAGGAAGTCGGCTTGATGGAGGCGGCGCTTGATTACACCATTGAATACACTGCGGGAAGAAAGGCGTTCGGACAAGAGATCGCCAAGTTCCAAGGGGTGTCATTTACGATCGCAGAGATGGCGTTCGAATGCCGCGGGGCGAAACTGCTTGTATGGCAAGCGGCCGCTGCGGTTGACCAAGGGGATGAACAGGCGGGCGGCTACGCCTGGAGGGCGTTGTCGCGGGCTCATCGTTCCCTGCGCTATGTCACCGATCAGGCCGTGCAAATGCTCGGCGGGCACGGGTACGTGCAAGAATACCCAGCCGAAAAATGGATGCGCGACGCCCAAGCGCAAGTGATGCTGTACGGCCGGGAAACGGACTGGCTCATCCGCCGCGGCGAACAGCTGCTGGGCAAACGGAAAGAGAGGGTGGCGCCATGATTTCCTTTGAATTCTCACCGCAGCAAAAACAAATCAAAGAACTCGTTCATTGGTTTGCTAAACATGAAGTGCGCCCGATCGCGCTGGAGGCCGACCGGCTCGGGCGAGTGCCGGACGAATGGCTGCAAAAAGTCAACAAAATGGGCATCCAGCTGAATGCGTCTTCGTTTGGCGGAGGGCGTCCGCCGTCTCATGCGGAAGGAAAGAAAGAGAAAAAAGAGCGCGAAGGCAACCGCGTGGCCGTCATCGCCGCTGAGGAGCTCGCGTGGGGATGCCCAGGCATCGCCCTTTCCCTTCCCGGCCCTGGCCTTGGCGGGCCGCCGATTCAATCGAGCGGCACGCCGGAGCAGAAACGGCGGTTTTTGTCCATTTTCACGAAGGAGGAGCCGCGCTGGGGAGCTTACGCCTTGACGGAACCGGAAGCCGGCTCGGACGCGTCCGGCATCCGCACGACGGCGAAAAAAGTGGACGGCGGCTATGTATTAAACGGGCAAAAAATTTTCATCACCAACGGCGCCCGCGCTTCTTGGGTCGTCGTGTTCGCCACGGTTGATCCGAAGTTGGGCCGCGCCGGGCACCGGGCGTTTGTCGTCGAAAAAGGGACGCCGGGATTTGTCGCGACCCGCACCGTCCATAAGATGGGTTTGCGCGCCAATGAAACGGCGGAGCTCTTGTTTGAAGACTGCTTTGTTCCTGATGAAAATTTGCTTGGCGGTGAAGAGTTGTATAGCGCAAATGCGAATAAACCGTCCGGTTTCCAAGTGGCGATGAAAACATTTGACAGCACGAGGCCGATCGTCGCGGCCATGGCCGTCGGCATCGCCCGCGCCGCCTATGAATATACGCTTGACATCGTTCGCAGCGAGTACCCGAAACAAGGACGGTTGTACTATGAAGCAGCCGCCCTGCTTGCCGAGGCGGAGCAAGAGATTGACGCTGCTCGCCTGTTGACGTGGGAAGCGGCGTGGAAAGCCGACATTGGCGAGCCGAATGCGATGGAAGCGGCCGTCTGCAAAGCAGTCGCCGGTAAAATGGCGCTTCATGTCTGCGCTATGTGCCTTGAACTGCTCGGTCCCGTCGGCCTTGGCGGACATTTGGTCGAGAAATTGTACCGCGATGTGAAAGTGTTTGATATTTTTGAAGGCACGCAGCAAATCCAGCGCCTTGTCACAGCAAGACGGTTGTATGCGCCATACGGCGTGCACGTATAGAAGAGCGAGGCGGCGACCCAAACATCTCCGCTCGCGGTGGAGAGCGATGATCATTTGTGAAGTTTGCCGGTTCGATTGAACGAAAGGGGGAATTCCGATGCCTTATGAAACGTTGCGCATAGAGCGGCGAAACAAAGGAGTCGCTTGGGTGATGATCCACAACCCGCCGGCGAACGCCATTAGCGAGCGATTAATGGAAGAATTGGAGAAAGCGGCCGATGAATTGGAAGCCGACCGCGGAGTGCGCGTTGTCGTCATCGCGTCGGCCCATCCGAAAACGTTTCTCGCCGGCGCTGATTTAAAGGACATGATTCAGCGAGGAACCCAGTTTGCCGGCAATGAAGCGGGCATCGCCGAACAAAGCGCCCGCATGCAGCGCTGTTTCGACCGCTTCGCGACGATGCCGAAGCCGGTCATCGCGGCCATCAACGGCTATGCGCTCGGCGGCGGCTGTGAATTGGCCCTGGCGTGCGATTTCCGCATCATGGGCGGCGGCAAAATCGGCCTGACAGAAGTCTCGCTCGGCCTCATTCCCGGCGCGGGCGGCACGCAGCGGTTGACGCGCCTCGTCGGGCGGGCGAAAGCGACGGAACTCATTTTTCTTGCCAGACGGCTTGACCCGCAAGAAGCGCTCGAACTCGGCCTTGTTCATCGCGTCACGCCCCCGGAGCGGTTGGAAGAAGAGGCGTCGGCGTTTGCCGAGCAACTGTCAGAAGGGGCCGTGCGGGCGATGGGGCTCGCCAAGCGGGCCATCTATGCGGCCGAAGGGCTTCCAGAAGACGGATTTGGCATCGAAGCGGCGTCATTTGCGGCAACGTTTAAGACAGGAGAGCCGGCGATTGGGCTGGCGGCGTTTTTCCAAAAGAAACAACCGCAATTTTTACGTTAAACGGAGGGATCACCGATGTCGTCATGGGCGGAACTGCTGAAAGGAAAAGTGGCGGTCGTCACCGGCGCCTCACGCGGCCTCGGGCGCGCGGATGCCTTGGCGCTTGCCGAAGCGGGAGCGGATGTCGTCATTACCGATATTTTGCTCGAATCGGATGAAGAAAGCAAACAGACGGCGCAAAAATATGGGCCGCTCTCACAAGTGATGCAGAGTACAAAAGTGGTGTACGCCGAAAAGACAGCGGAAGACATTCGCGCCATGGGGCGGCGGGCGCTGGCTCTCAAAATGGACGTCACCGACCGCGAGCAAGTGAAAGAAGTGTTTGCCCGCGTCAAGGAAGAGTTTGGTTCCATTGACATTCTCGTCAACAACGCCGGCACGCTCGACCACGTTTCGCAAATCGAAAAGCAAAACGATGAGTTTTGGGAGCGCGATTTGCGGGTGAACCTGACCGGCACGTACAACTGTACAAAAGCGGTATGGCCGTATATGAAAGAACAAAGATGGGGGCGGATCATCAACATGTCGTCCGTCGCCGGGACGCTTGGCGGCTTTGGCCAGGCGAGCTATTCGGCCACGAAAGGAGCGGTGTTGAGCTTTACGAAAAGCATGGCGCTTGAGGGGGCGCGCTACGGCATCACCGTCAACGCCATCGTGCCGGGCATCATCAATACAGAAGCGTTCCGCATGGGCAATCCGAAAATGAACGAGCGGATGATCCAGCGCACGGCGTTCCGCCGCCCGGGCGAACCGGAAGACGTCGCCAACGCCATCGTGTTCCTTTGTTCCGATAAAGCGAAGTACATCACGGGGATTGGGTTGAATGTTTCAGGCGGCATCGAATTGTTTACGTTCTGATGAATAAGCGGCCCGCTTTGGAATGTGGCGATTTGAACATAGGAAGAGAGGCCTGCGGCGGCTCTAGCCGCGCAGGAAAACGGTTCGATTTTGATACGGAACAGGAGGAGCGGCATGAGGGAAGTGGTGATTGTTGACGCCGTGCGCACGGCGATCGGCAAGAAAAAAGGGGCGCTCTCAAGCGTCCATCCGGTCGATTTGCTTGTTCCGGTGTTGCGGGCGCTTGTCGACCGAAATGGGCTGGATGCCGGCCTGGTGGAAGATGTCATCGTCGGCTGTGTGACGATGACCGGAGAGCAAGGGGGCAACATCGCCCGCCAAGCGGTGCTCGCCGCCGGATTTCCGGTCGGAGTGCCGGCGTTTTCCTTAAACCGGATGTGCGGCTCGAGTCAGCAGGCCATCCATAACGCGGCGCAAGCGATTTTGGCTGGCGACATCGACATCGCCATCGCCGCCGGGGTCGAAAGCATGACGCGCGTTCCGATGGGAAGCGACATGGGGCGGTTCAGCCGCCAGCTGACAAGTCGGTACAACATCGTGCCGCAAGGGATTTCTGCGGAGATGATCGCGAAAAAATGGGGATTGTCGCGGGAAGAGCTTGATGCGTTTTCCTTGCAAAGCCATGAAAAAGCGGCGGCGGCAACCGACCGCGGGATGTTTGAGCGGGAAATCATTCCGCTTGACGTGCCGGGCGAGGAGGGGACGGTGTCCTTCACCCGCGACGAAGGGATTCGGCGCGACACCTCGCTCGAAAAGTTAGCAGCGTTAACGCCATCATTTCAGCCAAAAGGCGGTGTCATCACGGCCGGCAACTCAAGCCAAGTGAGCGACGGAGCGGCCGGCGTGCTGCTCATGTCGGCAGAAAAAGCCCGGCAGCTCGGTTTGCGACCGAGAGCCCGCATCGTCGCCCGCGCGGTCGTCGGCGAAGATCCGATTCTGATGCTCACGGGCGTCATCCCGGCCACGCGCCGCGTGCTCGAAAAAACGGGACTGCGCCTTGAGCAAATCGATGTCATCGAAATCAATGAAGCGTTCGCTTCGGTCGTGAAGGCGTGGGAGCGGGAGCTCGAGCCGGATATGGCAAAAGTCAATCCGCGCGGCGGAGCGATCGCCCTCGGACACCCGCTCGGCGCGAGCGGCGCCCGGCTGATGACAACGCTGCTCCATGAGCTTGAGGACATGGACGGGAAATACGGATTGCAAGTGATGTGCATCGGCTTTGGCATGGCGACAGCCACGATCATCGAGCGGCTGTAAGCAGAAAGGAGGAAAGCGGGTTGCACGCATCACTCGAAACGGCCAAGCCAAAACCAGCGCGCGACTTTGCGGCCATTGGCGCTGCCATTGAAGAGGAGCTGGCTGCCATTACGGCGGGAAAACGGCGGCGGAAAATCATCGCTGTGCTTGTCAAAAACGGGCTTGGCATGGTGCTGGGCGACGCCATTGCCCGCAAGCTGCGAGGGAACGAGGGAGACAAACAATATTTGCACCATATCGGCCGGAGGCTGCGCCTAGCGTTTGAGGAGCTCGGCCCGACGTTCATCAAGCTCGGGCAGGTGCTTGTCACAAGGCAAGACTTATTGCCAGAGCCGATTACGCTTGAGCTGGAGAAATTGCTTGACCGGGTGCCGCCCATTGAGTTTGCCAAAATCGAATACATTTTGGAGCGGGAGCTGCCTGACGGCTTGGAGACGTTTGAATGGATTGAGGAGGAGCCGCTCGGCTCGGCGTCGCTCGCTCAAGTGTACAAAGCGAAACTTAAAGACGGGCCGGTTGTCGCGGTCAAAGTCGTGCGCCCGACGGTCGAAAAACTGTTTCAAACCGATATCGCCATCATTAAAAAAATGGCCGCCCGCCTGCAAAAGCGGCTGCCGCCTGAACTGCAGGCCGCCCTTGACCTCGGGGGGCTCGTGCAAGATTATTACAGCAGCGCCATGGATGAGCTGGACATGACGGAAGAAGCAAGAAAAATGCAAGAAATGAAGCAAAAGTACGAAAGGAGGGCTGAACATGTCACGGTTCCGCACGTGTATGAAGCGACGAAAAGCGTCTTGATCATGGAATACATTGACGGCTGGCTCATTAAAGACTTCCCTGTCGATTTTCTCACCTTCGAAGAGCGGATCAACATCATGATCGATCTTGTCCATCATTACGTGCAAACGATGCTCGACGGCCATTATCATGCGGATGCCCACGGTTCCAACATTATGATCGACAAGCGGACGAAAAAGGCGGTCATCATCGACTGGGGGATGACCGGGCGGATGGACAGCGTGATGGCGCAAATTTTGATGCGTGTCATTTTGCACATCCAGCTCAACCAGGCGGAAGACGCCGCCGAAGTGTTTATGGAACTGATGTCGCCCACCATTTACACCGATGTTGTCAAATTGAAAGATGAACTGCGGACGTTGACGTTAAACTATGTGTCCGCCCATCAAGGGAGCAGCCGCTACAACTACGGCCGCCTCGTCCTTGAAGCGACGGCGATCGGGCTCCGCAACTACTGCAAAGTCCCGAACGGCTTGGCGCTTTGGGCGAAAGGATTTTCCGCCACCGAAGGGACGGCGCGCTGGATTTGCCCGGAAATTTCGTACGGCGAAGTCGTGGAGGCGTATGAAATTCCAATTTTAAAAAGCATCCTCGGAAAGCGCTTTAATTTTCGCGCCAACGCGAGTCTTGTCGCTGAAACGGCGGAAATGATCGCCACCTTCCCGCGCCGGTTCAACAAAGTGTTGGAGACGATGGCCGAAAACAAATGGCGCATGACCGTGCAAGTCCAAACCGACCCGGTGACGCGCAATACGCTCAACCAAATCGCCAACCGTTTGGCGCTTTCCCTCATCGCGTTTGCCATCATTATGGCCACCGGGTTTATTGTCGCCAGCATCCCGGGCGGAACGTTTCTCGGCATGGAGAAAACGACGATCGCCAACATCGGGTTGGCCGTTTCTGTCATCTTGGTCGTTTTCCTTGGCTGGCGGCTGTTCCGGACGCGCAAACAGCGGCCGCGATTTTAAAGAGGGAGGAAGGAACATGCGCGAGGAACAAGAAGAGCTGACGATGTCAAAGCGCATCGAAGCGTTTTACCGGCAAAGCGGCGGGCCGGGAAGCCCGACGATCCGGCGGTTGCTCGATAAGCATTTGCTGTATGGGAAAGACCACGGCCTGCCGGGGAAAAAGGAAGAGTTTGAGGATGTCATCCGCGATGTGTTTTTGCAAGACCATTCGACCCGGCCGCTCATCATCGGCCTTTTCAAGCTGAAAGAAACGCTCAAGCAGGAATGGGACGCCTATTTGGATGCATTGCGGGGCCGCGGCATCCGTGAAGAGGAAGCGGATATGGCCGGCAAGCGGGCGTAATGGGCGGATGGAAAAGGAGGGAACGACATGGCAAAAGCCGCAGTATTGCACCGCTACGGGGAGCCGCTGTCAATCGAAGAACTGGATTTGGCAAGCCCCAAGC
Organism: [Bacillus] caldolyticus; assembly: GCF_003595605.1. Classification (NCBI taxonomy): domain Bacteria; kingdom Bacillati; phylum Bacillota; class Bacilli; order Caryophanales; family Anoxybacillaceae; genus Geobacillus; species [Bacillus] caldolyticus. The sequence goes on from NZ_CP025074.1 coordinate 2,770,761, forward strand.
GCGGGGAGGTCAAAGTGAAAATGAAAGCGGCGGGCCTTTGCCATAGCGATTGGCATGTGGTTCAAGGGCAATTGCCGCTCCCGCTTCCCATTGTGCTCGGCCACGAAGGAGCGGGCATTGTTGAGGAAGTCGGGGAAGGGGTGACAAGTGTCAAACAAGGCGACCATGTGGTGCTCAATTGGGTGCCGTCATGCGGAACGTGCAGCTATTGCCGCACCGGGCGGCCCGATCTATGCGAGGAGGCGGCTCGGCTGATGGCGACCGGCACGCTGCCGGATGGGACGACGCGCTTTTCGCTGCATGGAAAACCCGTCTATCAATTTTTAACCGCCGGCGCGTTCAGCGAGTACACCATTGTGCCGGAGCAGGCAGCCATCCCGATTCGCCGTGATGTGCCGTTTGAGTTGGCGGCATTGATCAGCTGCAGCGTCATGACCGGGGTGGGCGCCGCCATTCATACAGCGCAAGTGCGCCCGGGCAGCACAGTCGCTGTGATTGGCGCCGGCGGCGTCGGCTTCAACATCATCCAAGGAGCGGCGCTCGCCGGGGCCAAACAAATTATCGCCGTCGACATTGTCGAGGAAAAATTGGCGATGACGAAAACGTTCGGGGCGACGCACACCGTAAACGCCCGCGAGGACGATGCCGTGAGCGCCGTGCTCGATTTGACCGACGGCATCGGCGTCGACTATGCGTTTGAAGCGATCGGCCGCCCGGAGACGATGGCCGACGCATACAACATGACGCGAAAAGCGGGAACGACGGTCATCGTCGGCATCGCCGCGCCGCATGAAGCGGTGGAGATCAACGCCTTTTCGCTGCCGTCCCAATCCAAAGCGTTGACCGGTTCTTGGCTTGGCCAAGGCAATCCGCCGATTGACTACCCGAAGCTGCTTGATTTGTACGCGGCGGGCAAGCTGAAGCTCGAACCGCTCATCAGCGCCGTCTATTCGCTCGACCAAATCAACGACGGATTCGCCGCCTTAAAGAGCGGGCAAAACATTCGCGGCATCATTCGCTTTGAAGAATGAGACGACAAGCCGCCCCGCGTGCGTTTGGGTGAACAAACAAGAGAAGCCGTTGGGCGGTCGGAAAGATGGCGTTCCATCTGCCCTTGGACGAAAACGGGAAGGCCGGTGTTTGGGCGGGCAAACAAGGGGATCGAAAAAAACGTGGAACGATCGAGACGAGAGGGGGATTGACATGCCGGTGTTTCAAAGCGAGCAGGAGCTGTATGACGTTCTCGGCCGCTTTTTTGAAAAAGTGGCGGAGACGGACGAGTCAAAGGAATTGATCGCCTCGACAGAGTTAAGCCCCGGCTATGACGCGTATGTTCAATATATTTTTCATAAGCCGGAAGCGAAAATTACGTGGACGCATGAAAATGGGAAATTGAAAATTGTCTGCGGCGAAACAGCGCTGCGCCCGGAGCTCATTTTTGAGCAGACGGCGGATGTCGGGCATAAGTTTTGGCTTGGGAAGCTCGACTTGCAGCAGGCGCTCGCCCGCCAGCAAATCAAAGTGCAAGGCCCGCTTGTGAACGCCTTGAAAGTATTGCCGCAGCTTGACGCCATTTACCCGGCGTACCGCGACTATTTGCAGGAAATCGGGCGGAGCGATTTATTGCCGTAGCTTGGTTTCAAGATCCGATCAATCGGGAACGTGGAGCGATGGAAAGGAGGAGATGACAATGATTTCGGCGCAAACGACGGAAGCCGATTTATGGATTGATGGAGAATGGCGGCCGGCTGCCAGCGGCGAACGGTTTGACGTCATCGACCCGGCGACGGGCGAAGTGACGGCCCGCGTCGCCAACGCTGGCGAGGACGATGTTGACGCGGCGGTCGCCATCGCCGAAGAGGCGTTTTCGGATCGGCGCTGGCTGGCCATTTCCCCGCTTGAGCGCGGACGCATCTTGCGCCGCATCGCTGAACTGATCCGCCAGCATCATTGCGAGCTGGCGCAGCTCATGACGCGGGAAAACGGCATGCCGATCAATCTAGCGTTGTTTATTGAAATTCCGCTCGCCGCCGACTGCTTCGACTTTTTCGCCTCGCTTGTCGTCAAGCCGCAAGGGGAGGTGCTGCCGTTTTCCGTCGCCGGCTCGGCGCCGGATTATATGGCGTGGACGATGAAGGAGCCGATCGGGGTGGCTGGGCTCATCACCCCGTGGAACTTTCCGCTTTTGATGCCGACGTGGAAAATCGCCCCAGCGCTGGCGGCGGGCTGTACGATGGTGGTAAAACCGGCGCCGGAAACGCCGCTGACGGCGTTGAAGCTTGCTGAGATTTGCCATGAGGCCGGCGTGCCGGAAGGCGTCATCAACGTCCTGCCTGGACTCGATGAGGCCGGAAAAGCGCTCGTCCGCCATCCGCGCGTGCCGAAAATCGCCTTTACCGGCGAAACGGAAACCGGGCGCCACATCTTGCAGGCGGCCGCTCCCCACATTAAGCGGGTGACGCTTGAGCTCGGCGGCAAGTCGCCGAACATCATCTTTGCCGATGCCGATCTCGAACAGGCGGCAAAAAGCGCGCTGTTTGGCGTGTTCTACAACTCCGGGCAAGTATGCCAGGCCGGGAGCCGCATTTTAGTGGAACGGCCGGTTTACGAAACGTTTGTCGAGCTGTTGGCCAGCAAAGCGAAAAAGCTGAAAGTCGGGCCCGGCACGGATGCGCGCAGCGACCTTGGCCCCGTCATCAGCCGGGAGCAATACGAGAAAGTATTGCGCTACATTGACATCGGCAAGCAGGAAGGGGCGAAGCTCGTTGCGGGAGGGAGCGCTTTAGATGGGCTTGGCGGCGGCTATTTCATTGAACCGGCCGTCTTTGCCGATGTATCGCCATCGATGTGCATCGCCCGTGAAGAAATTTTCGGGCCGGTCGCCGCTGTCATTCCGTTTCAAGATGAAGAGGAAGCCGCCTCCATTGCCAACGATACGATTTACGGCTTGGCGGCGGCGGTTTGGACGAATGACATCAAGCGGGCGCTCCGCTTAGCGCGGCGGGTGAAAAGCGGAACCGTGTGGATCAACACGTACCAAGTGCTGTCGCCGACTGCGCCGTTTGGCGGTTATAAGCAGAGCGGCCTCGGCCGCGAGCTCGGGATGCAGGCGCTTGAAGCGTATTTAGAAACGAAAACGGTCATTTGCGATATGAACGACCGGCCGATGACTTTGTTTTAAGGTCGAAGGTGGTTTCCTAATAGAGCATTTCAAGGAGGGAGATCACGATGGTCCATCACGATGGATTTCAAACGGTGAAAGGAACGATCGATTGGGAGCATCCGATGTACAAATTGTATGAAAAAGCGAAGCGGAACGGGAAATGGAACCCGGCGGACATCGATTTCAGCCAAGACAAAGAAGATTTCGCGCGTTTGACAAGCGAAGAAAAGATCGCGGCGCTGCCGCTCGTTGCCGGCTTTTCCGCCGGCGAGGAGGCCGTGACGCTCGATATTTTGCCGATGACGAACGCCCTCGCGCGCCAAGGGCGGCTCGAAGATGTGATGTTTTTGACGACGTTTATGCATGATGAGGCGAAACATGTCGAGATGTTTTCCCGCTGGCAGCAGGAAGTCGGCATCGGGGCCATGGACTTGTCCGTCTTCCATAACGACCATTATAAACGCATTTTTTACGAAGCGCTGCCGGAGGCGATGAACCGGCTGTACACCGACGACTCGCCGGAAGCGGTCATCCGCGCCGCCACCGTCTACAACATGATCGTCGAAGGGACGCTCGCCGAATCGGGCTATTACACGTTCCGGCAAATTTACAAAAAAGCCGGGCTGTTCCCAGGGTTGCTCCAAGGGATCGATTACTTGAACATGGACGAAGGCCGGCACATTCAGTTCGGCATTTATACGATCCAACGGCTCGTCAATGAAAACGAACGATATTATGAGTTGTTCATCCGCTATATGGACGAATTATGGCCGCATGTCGTCGGCTACGTCGCCTATTTGACCGAGCTCGGAAAGCGCCAGCAGCAGCTCGCCCGCACATATGCGCTCGAGATCGACTACGACATGCTGAACAACTATGTCGTCAAACAGTTCAACATTCGCAAAAAACAAATCAGCCGAGCGAAACGGTATGACAGCGTCGAGGAGCTCGAAAAAACGTTGAGTGAGGCGGAACGCTGAAAACCAGCGCGGGAGCGGCTGTTTCCGCCACCAACAGGGGGATGAAGATGGCTGAACGTTTGAGAAGAATCGTTGCTCTTTCTGTTGTAACCGTTTTGGCTGCCGTTGTTGGCTGGCTTTTGGGCGGCGCTGGCCGGGCGGCGGCAGAAGGACAGGAACCGTCCGGATTTGTCATACATGCAGATAAAGTGGTTGGGACGATCGATTTAGGCGGAATCATTCTCAAAGCGCCGGTCGTTTTAACGGGAGATATGCCCATCGCCTTTATTCAAGCGAAAATATACGGGATGACATTGACGAAACAACAAACGATGGCGGGGCACACTGTGTCGTTTACGTTCCATACCGATCAAGTTGCGCGGACAAAATGGATGAAAATGAGAGTGAAAAAAATGGAAATCGGCGGTCTGTGCATGGATGGCGTGCCGCTTGTCGAGCAATGTTTGAAAGATGTAACGGTAGTCGCGACAGAACTGACGGCGGATGAGCTTGTCATTCCGCAGTTATCCGCTGCTGCGGCGTTCGGAACGGCTTCAGTGGATGAGGGCAGCTCGATGAAATCGAATGGGGGCCAACCGCCAGAGACGTCAACGGAAACCGATCAGCCGGCTGCGCCGTCATCAGGAGAAAAGCCAACCGCGCCATCGGAACCGAGCGCATCGCCGGATGAACCATCTTCCGCTGCGCCCAGTGGGCCGACGAATGGAAGCAGCAATGGGGCGGGGGACGGAAACGATCCGCCATCCGTAAAACCGGCACCTGAGAAAGAAGGGACGCCATCGATCCCAACTGCTCCTGCCGAGCAGCCGTCAACCATCACCCTTCCATCGCTTGACCCGGCGGGCGGGTTGATCGAGGAAGTGAAAGAAGAACAGAAGAAAACAAGCGAGCTGATTGACCAAATCAGCGATGTGGTGCAATCCGGGGTGAGCGGGAAGACGCTCGATGGCATCGAGCAGATGATCCGCAACCAGACGGAGCAGCTGACTGAACAGCTGGCACAAATCGATGCCATCTGGCAGCAGACAAATGAACAGTTGAAAGACATGCAGCAGGAGTTAAAGGAGCATAAGCCGCCGGATGGGACGGGGAGCGGACAACGGCTGCCGACGCAGGAACTGCCTGCGCCGCTTTCCGATGCGGGAGAAGAGAAGGGGATGATCGAACAGGTGTCGGAACGCATTCAACAGTATAAAGCGCAGCTTGAACAGCTTGAGGAAGTGAAACAACAGCTCGAACAACAGAAAAATGAGCTGAAACGCTGGCTGCGGGCGCTGCCATAAAGCGCGGGGACGCGCCGCTGTCAAGAGGCAAAAAAAAAAAGCGGCGCGCTCTTTTTTCCGCGCCGGCGCTTCAAATAATGCCGTCGCGGATCGCTTTCACAATGGCTTCCGTCCGATTTTTGGCGTTCATTTTTTGCAAAATGGCCGATACATAGTCGCGCACCGTATACTCGCTCAAATGGAGCCGCTTCGCTGCTTCATACGTGGACGCCCCTTCGGCGACGAGCTTCAGCACCTCGATTTCCCGCGGCGACAAGTGCGGCACTGATGGAACGAGCTCCGGACGGCTTCCGTTGAATTTCGCCAGCACTTCGCCGGCGCTTTGGCCGAATTTCATGACCGCGGTGAAAATGTCGCTCGATAACGTGAAAGGTTGCCCGGGGCCTTGATCCAAAATGGCTGCACCGATGAGCCGGTTTTCCGATGGAGCGTAAATCGGAGCGATGACGATCGATTCGAGCTGGAATTGTTCCACATATTTCGCCGGCAACCCTTCCGCTGCATCAGACAAGTAAATGGGCGGAACGTTCGCCATATGATTGCCAAGCAATTGCAGCTGCTGCACGTACTGTTTAATGAGCGGCAAGGCATTAATGTCCTCGCGAATGCTTTTGATTTGATCGATGTCCAGTTTGTATCCGTAAAGTCCGAATCCGCTTTCATTGACACTCGAGTAGGCGAACAGTGCGCATCGTTCAAACGGCAAATAGGAGACAAAACCGGAGGAAATGTATTCCACCGCCTGCTGCAATGATTTCGCACGCATGATCAACCGGTCAAATAAAATGACGGCATCTTTCCAAAGCTGGTCTTGTTTCGTTTGCTCAAGCGCCATTCCCCCGGCGTGAAACAATTCGAACGAATGAAGGAGAAACGGAAGAACTTGGTGATCCGCTTCATCTGTGCAAAATAGGAAAACGCTTTCTTCCCATGGAAGCGGAATGACGCGTTTCTTTCCCCTCGCCTTTGGCATATAGGCAAGCAGCTGTTCACCCAAGGAAAAAATGGTGTCAGCCCCCATCATGTGGACGTCTGTCGGCAGCCACTCTGCTTCTCCGTATAGTTTTTTGACGTAAAAGCGGCCGTCCGCCTTGTCCAGTTCGGCGATCCAATGGATGGGCATTTGTCTCGAGACGGCAAGCTGTTCCAAAAACCGACCGATGTCCGGCTGGTTGTCGACCGTTGGGGAAAAAACGGCCTCATACATTTTGGAAAACAAATATTGAACGGCTTGATGGTCATGAAATGTGCTGCCGGGGATGGCTTGAACGACTTCGTGCACCGCATTTTCGAGCATCGTAAAGACAAACGTCATTTTGTTGGACGGCGAAAAACATGAATGGCTGCGCCATGCTTCACCGATCGTTTTCAGCCATTCGCGCGCCTCGCCATTCGCTTCCGTCATGTGTTTGGAAAGCAGTTCAATGGCCGCTTCAAGTGAATGGGCCGCGATATGCTGCTTTTTCTTCAATTCGCCTAATTTTTCATTCCAGCGGGCTGCGATCGATTCGCGGTGCCGTCCGATGACCGCCATCCCATCTTGCAAAATGGCCTGTAGCTTTTCACTTAGCGTACGATGCACCGCTTTTCCCTCCTTTTGCCGACTTGTCCGTTATCCATGAGTGGACAATTGCGTTTTTCTTTATGTGTTAATATTATAACAATTCTGTCTATTATATAACAAATAGTTTTATCCGAAAGTGTACAAAAAAGACGGCCGCCCGAAAACGGCCAGGCGCGCCTTCGGGACAGCCGATTGGTTGTCTTGTGGAGTGTAGGCGGAAGACATCGATTTCACGATGGGGGTCTTTTCCTTTCGTTTCGCCAGCGAGAAGCAGCCGGCAAGAGTTGGGTAATTTTTGCTATACTATAGCCAACAACAAAATGACAAAAGGAGATGAGGGAATGAGCACAGCTGTCCATAAACAAGAAGCTCCCCAAACCGTCCGCTGCAAAGTCATCACCGTCAGCGACACGAGAACGGAGGAAACCGACCAAAGCGGCCGGCTGATGATCGAGCTGCTCACGGAAGCCGGGCATGAGGTCGTCGGCTATGAGATCGTGAAAGACGAAGCGGACGCCATTCGCGAGGCAGTGCTTGACGGCTGCCGCCGCCTTGATGTTGATGCGGTGCTCACGAACGGCGGCACCGGCATCGCCAAGCGCGACGTGACGATCGAAACGGTCGGTGCGCTGCTTGAGAAAGAACTCGTCGGCTTTGGCGAGCTGTTCCGCTTCCTAAGCTACACCGAAGACATCGGCCCGGCCGCCATGCTGTCGCGCGCCGTCGCCGGCGTGGCGATGGACACCGCCGTCTTTTGCACTCCCGGCTCCACCGGCGCTGTGCGCCTCGCGATGACGAAGCTCATTTTGCCGGAGTTGGGGCATGTGGTGAGAGAGATTCGGAAGGATAGGGAGAAGCAGCGAAAGACGCTTTGACGAAAGGAGAGGATGAGCGGAAATGGGGGGCTGACCTAAAAGGTTGTTTTTTCTTAAACAAAACACAACACATCGTTTCTTCAAGATTGTTTTACGCCTACATATAGTTAAGAAAGGGTGTCCCGATCCTTTTGGGACACCCTCCTCTTTGTTTTTTTGTATATTTTACCAAATGGAAGAAAATTCCGATTCTGTTCACCCCTGATTTGCGCCACCAAGGACAATTGCTTGTCCCTAGCAGCTTTTTTGAGAAGATTGTGGGCAGCACAAATCAGCCCTTTTCACTCGTCAAGCCTTGATTGACTTTTCCCTTTCTTGATTGCGCAGGATGAACCGCTGGATTTTTCCGCTCGGCGTTTTCGGCAGTTCGGTGACAAATTCGACTTCGCGCGGGTATTCATGTTTGGATAAGCGCGTTTTGACGAACAAGGACAGCTCTTCGGCCAGCTCGTCCGACGGCGCAAAGCCTTCTCTGAGCACGACAAACGCTTTGACGATTTCCCCTTTGACGGGATCCGGCTTCCCGACGGCGGCTGCTTCGACGACAGCCGGATGCTCAAGGAGGCAGCTTTCAATTTCAAACGGCCCGATGCGGTAGCCGGCGCTCGAGATGATGTCGTCCGCCCGTCCTTGGAACCAGAAATACCCGTCTTCATCTTTTGTCGCCAAATCGCCGGTCAAAAACCACTTGCCGACGAGCCGCTCGGCGGTTTTTTCAGGGTCTTTCCAATACCCCTTAAAGACGTTTGGGATCGAGTCGGTGTTAAAGGCAATTTGTCCGACTTCGCCGTCGGCGACTGGGGTTCCATTCTCATCGAGCAGGGCCACGTCAAAGCCCGGCAGCGGCCATCCCATCGAGCCGGGCCGGATTTCCATCTCGGCGGCGTTGAAGTTTCCGATCAGCATCAACGTTTCCGACAAGCCATAATGGTCATGGATCGTAACGCCCAAATGCTCTTGGAAAAAGCGGATGACTTCCGGATTGAGCGGTTCGCCCGCTGAGCTCATGGCGCGCACGTTCAGTTGATAGCGGCGAATGACGTCCGCGCCGGCCGCCGCCATCGCCCGGTACGCGGTCGGGGCGTACGCGAAATTGGTCACCCGGTATTTTTCCATCAAGGAATAGCACGTCTCCGGCTTAAACGGCCCTTCGTAAAAGACGATCGGCACGCCAAAGGCCATCGGCGCGAAGGTGCAAAAGATCAGCCCGTACGCCCAGCCCGGATCCGCCCCGCCGAAAAAGACATCGTCATCGCGCAGGCCAATCGCATAGCGCATATACGGATAAATGTTGATGAGCACGTTATGCGGCCACATGGCGCCTTTTGGCATCCCGGTCGAGCCGGACGTATACTGAATCGCGAGCAGATCGTCGACCGTCGTTTCTTCGATCGAGTGCTCAGTCGGCATCGATGAAAGCGTTTCCCAAAATGGCTGGTCTTGATCATGAGACGATCCGTCAATGACAAAAATGTGCTCCAATGTCGGCATGTTGTCCCGCGGCGGCAGTTTGGCGCGCTGTTCCTTGTTCGTCAAGAGGACTTTCGCCTCGGAATGGTTGATGCGATATTCAATCGCCTGCGGGCCAAACGCGGTAAAGAGCGGCACATACACGGCGCCGACTTTCCAAGCCGCCAAAATGTAGACGACAAGGGCCGGGTTTTTCGGCATCAGCGCGCAGACGCGATCCCCTTTTTTCACGCCCAGCTTGCGGAACACGTTCGCCATTTGGTTCGACCAATCGCGCAATTGCCGATAGGTGATCGTTTTTTGCTCTCCTAAAGCGTTTTCATAAAACAGCGCAATGCGATTCGGATCCTCGGCATACCGGTCGCATACTTCGTGGGCGGCGTTGAACCGTCCGCGCGGATCGCCGTCGTAGTGGGCGAATGCCTGATCCCAAGAAAACGATTGAATGATAGAAGCGGGTGATAGATGGTTGGCCATGTCTGATCCCTCCGTTGTGTGAAAAGGAGTCAAATCAATAATAATTGAAATAAAAATAAAATTCAATATATTTTTGGCGGATAATAAATGGAAATCGTTTGAGAAAGGGGATAGAATGAAAAAAGAGGAGCTCTCCAGCTTGAGTGCTCCTCTTCAATCGCCAAGAAAGCTTTCGTTTGCGACAGCGTATCCTTCGTCATCGCGGCGGAATCCGCCGCATCAATCCTCGATCTTCTCGTCAAAATTGTTGCGGCCGCATGGTTTGTCTGCCGTCTTCAAAAAGGGGACAAGCGGCATCGGCGCTCATTTGTTATGGGGTGTTATGGTTTTTCGACCCGCTTTTTTCCGTGTCGGCGATGAAACGGATGGAGCGGTGCGATACCAAATCCATAAATCGTTGACGATCGAAGCGAGCTCGGCGATGTCAGCATTGAGCTGGCACGAGCGCGCAAAATCCGCTTCTTGGCCGAGCGCGTCTTGTTTTTCGTTGATTTCCCGCTCCAGTTCGGCGATGCGGTCGGGGATCAAGCCGCGGATCGTTTCCCATTCCAGTAAAATCGCCTCTTGTTCGTTTGGGCTGTAGTCCTCCCAAGGCTTGTCCAGATGCGGCAGGCGGATGCCGAGCCGTTTGTCTTCGATGAAGATGCCGTTCATCCTCATGGCCTCCTTTTCTTCTATTATACGAAACGTCCCCATAGAGCGTGGTGGAATTTTTATGCTTTTTCAGGAATACGTATTGAAAAATGATCCGAAAGCTGATAAAGTGATAATGTATTAAATTTGAATATTTATTTATGTTTAAGTATATTTATGTGACAAGAGAGGAGAACGACCATGGCAAATCCGAAATTGGTGCTGGCATACTCTGGTGGTTTAGATACATCAGTTGCGATCAAATGGCTTCAGGAGCGCGGCTATGATGTGATCGCGTGCTGCTTGGACCTTGGCGAAGGGAAAGACCTCGATTTCGTGAAAGAAAAAGCGCTCAAAGTCGGCGCGATGAAATCGTACGTGATCGACGTCAAAGACGAGTTTGCGAACGAGTATGCACTCATCGCCTTGCAGGCGAACGCGTTGTACGAAGGGAAATATCCGCTCGTTTCGGCGCTGTCGCGTCCGCTCATCGCGAAAAAACTCGTTGAAATCGCCGAGCTTGAAGGCGCGGTGGCGGTGGCCCACGGCTGCACGGGGAAAGGGAACGACCAAGTGCGCTTTGAAGTGTCGATCAAAGCGCTCAATCCAGATTTGGACGTGATCGCCCCGGTGCGCGAGTGGAGCTGGTCGCGCGAGGAAGAAATCGAATACGCGAAAAAGCACGGCATTCCAATTCCGGTTGACCTTGACAGCCCGTTTTCCATCGACCAAAACTTGTGGGGACGAAGCAACGAGTGCGGCATTTTGGAAGACCCGTGGGCGGCGCCGCCGGAAGAGGCGTATGAGCTGACGGCTTCGCTTGAGAACGCGCCGGATGTGCCGGATGTCATCGAGATCGGCTTTGAACAAGGCGTGCCGGTGACGTTAAACGGGAAGGCGTATCCGCTTGCGCAATTGATTTTGGAGCTGAATGCGTTGGCCGGCAAGCATGGCGTCGGCCGCATCGACCACGTCGAAAACCGCCTTGTCGGCATCAAGTCGCGCGAAGTGTACGAATGCCCAGGGGCGATCACGCTCATTAAAGCGCATAAAGAGCTGGAAGACTTGACATTGGTGAGAGAAGTCGCCCATTTCAAACCGATCATCGAACAAAAAATCGCCGAAGTCATTTACAACGGCCTTTGGTTCTCACCGCTGAAAGACGCGTTGGTCGCGTTTTTGAAAGAAACGCAGAAAAACGTCACCGGCGTCGTGCGCGTGAAGCTGTTTAAAGGCCATGCGATCGTCGAAGGGCGCAAATCGCCGTTCTCGCTCTATGATGAAAAATTGGCAACATACACGTCCGAAGATGAATTTGACCATCAAGCGGCGGTCGGATTCATTTCGCTGTACGGCCTGCCGACGAAAGTGCACAGCATCGTGAACAAGCAAAACAAGGCGTCAGTGCCGACCGGCCAATGAAGGAAAATGAAGGGAACTTCATGAAAGGAAGGAGGAAGTCGCATTCCTCTGCGGCGAGATTCGTGAAAAAGCTTTGGGGCGGACGGTTTACGAAAACAGCGGAAGAATGGGTCGACGAGTTTGGCGCGTCGATCCCATTCGACCAAGAGCTCGTTGAAGAAGACATTGAAGGCAGCCTTGCCCATGTGACGATGCTTGGCGAATGCGGCATCCTGCCTGAAGGCGATGTAGAGCAGATCAAAGGCGGGCTCATCCGCCTGTTGGAAAAGGCGAAGCAAGGGGAGCTCAAATTTTCCATTGCCTACGAGGACATTCATTTAAACATTGAAAAAATGCTCATCGACGACATCGGACCGGTCGGCGGCAAGCTGCACACTGGACGGAGCCGGAACGACCAAGTGGCGACCGATATGCATCTATACTTGCGCAAGCGGGTTGAAGAGATTCTCGGCCTCATCCGCGGGATGCAGCGGGCGCTTGTCGCTCAAGCCGAAAAGCATGTCGAAACGATCATGCCCGGATATACGCATTTGCAGCGGGCGCAGCCGATTTCGTTCGCCCACCATCTGCTGGCTTATTTTTGGATGCTCGAGCGCGACTATGAGCGGTTTTCCGAGTCGCAAAAGCGCATCAACCGCTCGCCGCTCGGCGCCGGGGCGCTCGCCGGGACGACGTTTCCGATCGACCGGCATCGGACGGCGGAGCTTTTGGGCTTTGCCGATATTTACGAAAACAGCCTCGATGCGGTGAGCGACCGCGACTTCATCATCGAGTTTTTAAGCAACAGTTCGATGCTCATGATGCACCTGTCGCGGTTGGCCGAGGAGTTGATTCTTTGGTCAAGCCAAGAGTTTCAGTTCATTGAGCTGGATGATGCGTTTGCGACCGGCAGCAGCATCATGCCGCAAAAGAAAAACCCGGACATGGCCGAACTCATCCGCGGCAAAACCGGCCGCGTGTACGGCCACTTGATGGCGCTCCTCACGGTGATGAAAGGGCTGCCGCTTGCTTACAATAAAGATATGCAAGAAGATAAAGAAGGCATGTTTGATACAGTAAAGACGGTCATCGGGTCGCTGAAAATTTTCACCGGTATGATTGAGACGATGAACGTGCGCACGGACGTGATGGAGCGGGCGACGAAACAAGACTTTTCAAACGCGACCGAGCTTGCCGATTACTTGGCCGCGAAAGGGGTCCCGTTCCGTGAGGCGCATGAAATCGTCGGCAAGCTCGTCTTGCATTGCATCGAACAAGGCGTCTTTTTGGCTGATTTGCCGCTTGACGTGTACAAAGAAGCGTCGCCGCTTTTTGAAGAAGACATTTATGACGCCTTGCACCCGCGCACGGCCGTCAACCGCCGCAACAGCGCCGGCGGCACCGGTTTTGCCGAAGTGCGCGCGGCGCTGGCGAAGGCGAAACAGTTGCTTAGCACCCCGTAACGGCGGGGTGTTCTTTTTTGACCGTCACATGTTTTCGCATCGGACAAGGAAGTTTTTCGGTCCATCTGCTTCATGTGACGAAGACATTATTCTTTCGGCGTCCTTACAACGAGCACATCGCATTTCGCATGGCGGACGATGTTTTCGGAAACGCTGCCGATCAAGAGCCGTTCGACAGCGTTTAAACCGGTCGCCCCGCAAACGATGAGATCGGCTTTGTATTTCGGAGCGACGTCTTTGGCGATTTTCACTTTCGGCGAGCCGAATTCGACCGCGATGTCCACATCGTCGAGCCCGGCGGCGATGGCTTCGTTTTTATACCGTTCCAGAAGTTCGTTCGCATATTGCTCCGACCGTTCGGCGAGGGCGTAATCGTGCGCTTCCACGGTTGTGAACCCGCGCAAATCGATGATGTGGGACAAAATGAGTTTCGCTCCGTTTCGCTTGGCGATTTGGATCGCTTTTTTCAACGCCCATTCCGCTTCTTTCGAGCCATCGACGGCGACGACGATCGTTTGGTAGGTCATGGTCATGTTCTCCCCTCCCTTTGGTTAAAAATGCTATCTCTATATATGGTATACCCATCGCCCTTTGACGAGAAACTAGGCCATATATTGAGATTTTGTGAACAGGGGAGGAAGAGCAATGGAAAAGCGGTATAACGACTGGCAGTACGATGAGGAGGAAGTGCGGACGATCACCGAGCAAATTACCGAGTCGTATGAAAGCGGCATTGTTGACGAGGATGAATCGTATTACGACCCGCGCCGCGAAGTCGGCGAATAGCCATAGCGCCTGCGCGTTATGGTTATTTTTTTGTATTCGCTCCGGTTTGTAGTAAAGTAAAAATGAGACAGCAAATCGCGACGAGGAGGGAGAAGGGTGCGGCACGCCTTGATTACGGCCGGAGCGAAAGGATTGGGGAGAAAAGTGACCGAGCTGCTGCTTGATAAAGGCTACTCGGTGACGGTGAACTACCGGAGCGATGAACAGGCGGTGCGCTCGCTTGCCGAGAAGTACCGCGGCGCCGCTGACCGCCTCCAGTTTGTGCAGGGAGATGTGACGGACAAAAACGATTTAGCGGCGCTTGTGGACGCCGCCATGGAGCGGTTTGGCCGCATTGACTGCCTCATCAACAATGCAGGGCCGTACATTTTTGAACGGAAAAAGCTGGCCGATTATACGGAAAACGAATGGTACGAAATGATTGAAGGCAATTTGAGCTCGGTCTTCCATTTAGTGAGAAGGACGATCCCGATTATGCGAAAACAACGGTTTGGCCGCATCATTACGTACGGATTTCAAGGAGCGGCGGATGCCCCGGGCTGGGTGCACCGTTCGGCGTTCGGCGCGGCGAAAGTCGGGCTTGTATCGCTGACGAAAACGATCGCCCTGGAAGAGGCGGAATATGGCATTACCGCCAATATGGTGTGCCCAGGCAATATTGTCGGCGCCATGAAAGAGGCGGGGATCGCCGACGCCCGCGCCAGGCGGGATGCGGAAACGCCGGTCGGACGCCCGGGGACTGGTGAAGATATCGCCCGCGTGATCGCGTTTTTATGCGAGGACGACTCGGATTTCATCACCGGCGCCGTCATTGACGTCACCGGCGGAGCGAACGTCATTTACCGCCACCTTTTCCGTTGAGAACAGCGCCTCCTCCTTTTTCGTTTGCTTTTGCGCGAAACGGGGCACAATAAAAGAAGAAGCGGGAAGGAAAAAGGAGGAAAAAGTAATGAAGATCGGCATTCCAAAAGAAATCAAAAACAATGAAAACCGCGTCGCCATCACTCCGGCAGGCGTGATGACGCTCGTCAAAGCAGGGCATGACGTGTATGTGGAGACGGAAGCCGGCGCTGGGTCGGGTTTTTCCGATTCCGAGTATGAAAAAGCCGGGGCAGTGATCGTGACGAAAGCGGAAGATGCCTGGGCGGCGGAGATGGTGTTGAAAGTGAAAGAACCGCTGGCTGAGGAGTTCCGCTATTTTCGCCCCGGATTGATTTTGTTTACGTATTTGCATTTAGCCGCGGCCGAAGCGCTCACGAAAGCGCTCGTCGAGCAAAAAGTGGTCGGCATCGCTTACGAGACGGTGCAGCTTGCGAACGGCTCGCTGCCGCTGTTGACGCCGATGAGTGAAGTCGCCGGCCGCATGTCGGTGCAAGTCGGCGCCCAGTTTCTCGAGAAGCCGCACGGCGGGAAAGGCATTTTGCTTGGCGGCGTGCCCGGGGTGCGGCGCGGCAAAGTGACGATCATCGGCGGCGGCACAGCGGGGACGAACGCGGCGAAAATCGCGGTCGGCCTCGGGGCGGACGTGACGATTTTGGACATTAACGCCGAGCGGCTGCGCGAGCTCGATGATTTGTTCGGCGACCAAGTGACGACGTTGATGTCCAACTCGTATCATATCGCCGAGTGCGTGCGCGAATCCGATTTGGTCGTCGGCGCCGTCTTGATCCCGGGGGCGAAAGCGCCGAAGCTTGTGACGGAAGAGATGGTGCGCTCGATGACGCCAGGCTCGGTGTTGGTCGACGTCGCCATTGACCAAGGCGGCATTTTTGAAACGACCGACCGCGTCACGACGCACGACGATCCGACATACGTCAAGCACGGCGTCGTCCATTACGCCGTCGCGAACATGCCGGGCGCTGTGCCGCGTACGTCAACATTCGCGCTTACGAACGTCACGATCCCATACGCCTTGCAAATCGCCAACAAAGGCTACCGCGCCGCGTGCTTGGATAACCCGGCGCTGTTAAAAGGGATCAACACGCTCGACGGGCACATCGTGTACGAAGCGGTCGCGGCGGCGCACAACATGCCGTATACGGATGTTCATTCGTTGCTGCAGGGATGAAACAATGAAGATGGAGCCGCCTTGATGGCGATGAGAAAACAAAGCTGTCCGAATCGACTTGGGGATCGGGCCGGTGGACAGCTTTTTTGATGCGCTCATTCGCGGCAGCTTTTGCCAATGGCCTCTCTCGTTAAACAATGATCAACTCCTTCGAAAACGACGTCAACACCTCAACCCCATGATCCGTGACCGCGACGTCGTCTTCAATGCGCACGCCGCCGATGGATGGGACGTAAATGCCTGGTTCGATTGTAAACACCATGCCGGGGGCGAGCGGTTCGTTGTTGGCGCCATGAAGCGATGGGTATTCGTGGATCTCGATCCCTAAGCCGTGCCCGACGCGGTGGGTGAAATAGTCTCCGTAGCCGGCTTGTTCGATGACGTTTCGGGCGGCGCGGTCGATCTCGCCCATCGCGGTTTGCGGGCGGCAGGCGTCGATCGCCGCCTGCTGGGCGCGCCGAACGGTATCGTAAATGAGCCGCTGTTCGTCGCTTGCCGTCTGACAGACGACGGTGCGGGTAATGTCGGAGCAATACCCATCGACGATGACGCCCAAATCGAACAGCACGAAATCGCCTGGTGCGACCGCCGCCGTTCCCGGCACGCCGTGCGGATCGGCTGATTTTGCGCCCGTGAGCACGGTCGTGGGAAACGACATCCCTTCAACGCCGAGTTTTTTCAGCTCATATTCAATAACGGCGACAAGTTCGAGCTCTGTCACGCCCGGGCGGATGGCCGAGACGCCGATTTCGATCGCTTTGTCGGCAAGTTCCGCCGCCTGGCGCAACACCTTCATTTCCTGCTCATCCTTGATCAGGCGAAGCTGGCGCAGCTTTTCTTCGGCGTCGTGCCACTTGGCGTTTGGAAACAATGCCGAGAGACGCTCGAAACGGGCGAACGACAAATGGTTTTTCTCGATGGCAATCAAGCCGGGTTTTGCGCCGCGCGCTTCGAGATGGCGCCCGATCTCTTCCCATGGGTCGGTGCTGTCGTCGTAGCCGATCACCGTATACCCAAAGCCGCTCCGGCGGGCGCGCGGGACTTCCATTTGCGGACAGACGAGCGCGGGCTCGCTGTCAGGGAAAACAAGCAATGCAAGCAGCCGCTCGTGTGGATCGCAAAAAAAGCCGCTCAAATAAAAAACGTTGGCGCTTGACGTAATGAAGGCAAATGAATCATCATGATGTTGAAGCCATGATGAAAAAGCATCCAGCCGTTGGTTCATCGTTCCCTTCCTTCCTTTTTTCTTGATCGTCCATTTTGAGCGTATCAAGAAACGGGCCGTTTGTAAATGGACAGGAGGGAAAAGAAGGGAATGGATGGGCGGCGGCGAATCATGTGTAGTGGAAAGGAGAGATGTGACGATGAAAATCAGCTACCATGGCCATTCGGTCGTCCGCATTGAGACGAACGGAAAAACGATTTTGATCGACCCGTTCATCACCGGCAATACGACGACCGATTTGAACGCGGCGGATGTGAAAGCGGATGTCATTTTGTTGACGCACGGGCACGGGGATCATGTCGGCGATACGGTTGAAATCGCCAAGCGGAACAACGCCCTTGTCGTGGCCACATTTGAGCTGGCGACGTATTTAAGCTGGCAAGGCGTCGAGACGTTTGGCATGAACATCGGCGGGGCGCGCGAATTTGACTTTGGCACGGTCAAGTTCACGCAGGCGTTCCACAGCTCCGGGTTTGTGACGGACGACAAGCAAATCATTTATTTAGGCATGCCGACCGGCATTTTGTTCACGTCCGAAGGCAAAACGATCTATCATGCCGGCGATACCGGGCTGTTTTCCGACATGAAGCTGATCGGCGAGCGCCATAACATCGATGTCGCCTTTTTGCCGATTGGGGACAGCTTCACGATGGGGCCGGAAGACGCGGCGGTCGCCGCCGAGTGGCTCGGGGCGAAACTCGTCGTGCCGATCCATTACAACACGTTCCCGCCGATCACCCAAGACCCCGAGCGGTTCGTCTCGCTCCTTCCGCCGGGCGTCGGCCGCGCGTTGAAACCGGGGGAAAGCATCGAGCTGTAACAGAGGCGCTCTTCCCGCTTTGGGAAGGGCGCTTTATGATGGCCGGCGCGACCGTTGAATCCCCGCCGCCAGGCCCGTTATAATGAAAGTAACAAACGCGTAAAGGGTGAAGAACCGTTGGCGACAAAACACGAGCAAATTTTGGAATACATCCACCGGCTGCCGATCGGCGAGAAAATTTCTGTCCGGCAGATCGCCAAGGAAATGGGCGTAAGCGAAGGGACGGCGTACCGGGCGATCAAGGACGCTGAGAACAAAGGGTATGTGAGCACGATTGAACGCGTCGGCACGATCCGGATTGAGAAGAAACGGAAGGAAAACATTGAGAAGCTTACGTACGCCGAGGTTGTCAACATTGTGGACGGCCAAGTGCTTGGCGGACGTGAAGGGCTGCATAAGACGCTCAACCGTTTTGTCATCGGCGCAATGCAGCTGGAGGCGATGATGCGCTATACGGGCGCAGGGGATTTGCTTATCGTCGGCAACCGGACGAAGGCGCACGAGCTGGCGCTTCAGGCGGGGGCGGCCGTGCTCATCACCGGCGGGTTTGACACGGCCGACCACGTGAAAAAGCTCGCCGATGAGCGGCAGCTGCCGATCATTTCGACGAGCTATGACACGTTTACGGTCGCGACGATGATCAACCGGGCGATTTACGACCAGCTCATCAAAAAAGAAATTGTGTTGGTCGAGGATATTCTCATTCCGCTTGACAAAACAGCGTACTTGCGCGTCCATGATCCGATTGAGCGGTGGTATGCGTTGAACAAAGAGACGCGCCATAGCCGGTTCCCGGTCGTCGATGATGAGCTGAAAGTGCAAGGGGTTGTGACGGCAAAAGACGTGCTGGATGTCGACCGGCAGCTGCCGATCGAAAAGGTGATGACGAAGCAGCCGATTACGGTGAACGGAAAAACGTCAGTGGCGTTTGCTTCTCATATTATGGTATGGGAAGGAATTGAGCTTCTCCCGGTGGTGGATGACTATAACCGGCTGCAAGGGATCATCAGCCGCCAAGACGTGTTAAAAGCGCTGCAAATGGCGCAGCGCCAGCCGCAAGTCGGGGAGACGATCGATGATCTCATCACCGCCCAGTTTCGTGAGTCAGGCGACAAAGAAACGCTGTTTCGCTGCACGATCACGCCGCAGATGACGAACTATTTAGGGACGCTCTCGTACGGCGTGTTTACGACGATCGTCACCGAAGCGGCGGCGCGCATGCTTCGCGCGTACAAACGCGGCGATTTGGTGATGGAAAATATCACGATTTACTTCATCAAGCCGGTGCAAATCGACAGCACGGTCGACGTGCGGGCAAAGCTTTTAGAGCTCGGGCGCAAGTTCGGGAAAGTGGATGTCGAAGTGTATAACGAAGGCGATCTTGTCGGCAAAGCGATGATGATGTGCCAGCTGATCGACCGATAAACGGTAAAGGAAAAAAAGGATGTCCACTTCCTTATGGGAACATCCTTTTCCTTTATCGTTGACCGGCGCATACGCCAAACGGCATTACCCTTGTTTTGCCGCTTCCTTTGCCTCTTCGACCGCCTGCGGCAGATAGCAGCGGTAGGCGCGGTAGCCGGCCCAAACGCTCCCGAAGCCTAAGGCGATAAAAATGGCGCAGATGATATAGGTCACGGTTGTCTGATACAAAAACAATTGGTTGATCCCGAACAAGGCAACGAACAGTCCAAGCGCCATGCTCGATTTCGCTGAGAGAAAGCGGCGTTCCATCGGGCGCTGGGAGCGGACGTAGCGGATTTTATAATAGACGTAAAACGAAAAGGAAAATATAATGAAAATAACCAAGGCTGGCATGGTTGGGTCCCTCCGTTGTTCATTTCTTTTTTCATTGTACATAGAAGCAGGGAAAAATGCCAGCGGTTGAATATGACAGGTGACTAAAGGGGAAGAACGAATGAAACCGGTTCATCAACAAATTCTTGATGCGATTCGTGAATTTGACACGATCATCATCCACCGCCATGTTCGCCCGGACCCGGACGCGTACGGGTCGCAAGGCGGGTTGGCGGCGTTGCTTCGGGCGTCGTTTCCGGAAAAACGAGTGTATGCGGTGGGGACCGATGACCCATCGTTATCATTTTTACGACAAATGGATGTCATTGACGATGCCGTTTATGAACAGGCGCTTGTGATCGTCTGCGATACAGCCAATGAGGAGCGGATTTGCGACAGCCGCTATCGGCTCGGGCGAAAGCTCATTAAAATTGACCATCACCCGAACGACACGCCGTATGGCGACATTATGTGGGTCGATACCGCCGCCAGTTCGACAAGCGAGATGATTTATGAGTTTTATTTGGCGGGGAAAGAGGAAGGGTTGACGATGACCGCTGAGGCGGCGCGTCTCATTTACGCCGGCATTGTCGGCGATACGGGCCGCTTTTTGTTTCCGCGCACAAGTGAAAAAACGTTCCGCTACGCTGGGGAGCTCATTTCGTACGGTTTTTCGCTGACGGAATTGTACGACGGATTGTATCGGACGAGCTTGCCGCTCGCCCGCTTAAGCGGTTATGTGTTGTCGAACTTTATGATCGAGGAAGGGGTGGCGGCTGTGAAAATGCCGCGGGCGCTGCTTGGGGAATACGGCGTCACCCCGCTTGAGGCGTCGCAACTCGTCAGTTTGCTCGGCAATATTGACGGCATTGTCGCCTGGGTGTTTTTCATTGAGGAAGAACGGGAAATCCGCGTCCGCTTCCGTTCCAAAGGGCCGGTCATCAATGTGGTCGCCAAACGCTACGGCGGCGGCGGCCATCCGCTCGCAGCCGGTGCGTCCATTGCTTCTTGGGAGGAAGCGGATCGCGTGATTGAAGACGTAAAAGCGGTTTGCCGGGCTGAGCGGTGACGGAAACGGGTGGTTTTAACATCTTTCCGAAAGAAGTCTCCCACTTCTAAACGAAGTGAAAGTGGGAGGTGAATTTCAGTAAAACCGTGGGGCACACGGGGATCGCTCGGTCAACTTCCCATCATGAGATGGGATTACCCGAGAAGCCCCCACCTCTAAGCGAAGCGTAGGTGGTGGGAGTATGTCACAAAGTTGTTGTTTCAAATGAAGCGTCATGTTGATAGGAGAAGGCGTCCCGAAGGCTTTCGGGACACCCTCTTTTCCCGCAAGACGCGCTTGTTTGGCACTCCACCGCGGCGGAATGGGGCGGCAAGGCGCGCTCTACGGAAGCGGCGTCAGTTTCACTTCGACGGCCAACAAGGTAAAGATCGTGAGTGTGTGAAGTTCAAGCCGGTATGTCTTCTCGTGGATCGTATACGTTTTGTTTTCAATTGCCCGCTCAATCAGTTCGCGGCTGTTGTACACCGTTTCGATGTCTTTCGCAATCAAATGGGACAAATCTTCTTTGACGCTGTCTTCAATGCGAAACGTCGTGTATGAATCAAGTTTATATTGCTCGGCGTTGGCGAGATGGACGGAAACGTCCTGCACGGTCAGCTTTTTTTTCATTTCCTTATTGTAATGAATATAGTCTTCCTGCCAAATGCGAATTTCGTTTTGCAAATCGGCGATCTGTTCGTTGAGCTCATTGACGTGTTGCACTTGTTTTTCCTGCAAGACGCCGAAAATATACAAAAAGACAAACCAACTGATGAGCGCTCCGATCGCCGCGCCGGCGAAAAAGCGCTGCCATGACGGGTATTGGTAATACGGAGGAATTCTCATGGCGAAATGTGCTCCTGCGTCAGCCACGTGATGATCGCCACTCCGGTCTGTGCTCCGCCCATGGCGGACAAAATGAGCAAAAATTGCCGCACGATGTCTTTCGTTTCCCCTAAAAACAGCCCTCGCTCAACGACGTAAAACGTGTCAAACGTCCCGCCGATGGCGGCGACGACCGCCCAAATGCGCAAATCGCCGGCAAATCGGTACATGGCCGTCAGCGGCTGGCCGCCGCTCAAAAACGCGCCGAGCGCGCCGATGATGGCGCCGCCAAGCAGCACGCCGACGGCGATAAAATAGCTTTGAATAAACGCCGGCAAGAAGGCCGCTTTTTCGTTCATGCGTTTCCCCGCCCTTTCTTTCTCTCTTATCTATGTATATCAATAGGGTGGACGGAGTATGTAGCCGAAAGAAAAGTTTTCGCCCGTCAAGCGCACGGATGAGGGAGGGATGGTCATGATGTTCGTCCACTTGCATGTGTTGAGCGGATACAGTTTGTTTCAAAGTGCAGCGGCGGTGGAGGCGCTTGCAGCGAGGGCGAAACAGCTCGGCTATCAAGCGCTCGCGCTCACGGACCGGAATGTGTTGTATGGCGCTATTCCGTTTTACCGGGAATGCAAGCAGAACGGCATTCGCCCGATTATCGGCGTGACGGCTGATGTCGCTCTTTCTGGGGAGGAAGCGTTCCCGCTCGTGCTGTTGGCCGCCAATGAAGAGGGGTATCGCCATTTGCTTGAAATCAGCACCATGATGCAAATGGGGGAAACAAAGCATATGGAGGAAGCCGCTCTTGTACGCTTAAGCGGCGGCATCATCGCCATCACTCCCGGAAGCGAGGGACGCGTCGAGTCGCTTGTGGCCGCCGGCGAATGGGAGCGGGCGAAAGAGGCGCTTGGCCGCTATCATCAGCTGTTTCCAGGACGGCTGTATGTCGCCGTTCAGCGCGGCGAGCAAACGCGAGCCCCATATGAAGCCGGGTTGTTGCAGCTGGTGGAGGAAACCGGCGTCCCGATCGTGGCGACGAACGACGTCCGTTACGTGGAGCGCAGCGATGCCGTGGCGTGGCGTTGCTTGCAGGCCATCGGCCGCGGCGCGCTGCTCGCTGACATTGAGGACGATAACGGCCGCTATTTGGCGGGGCCAGAGGAGATGGCGCGCCGGTTTGCGGACTTGCCGGAGGCGCTCGAGAACAGCCTGGCGATCGCCGATCAATGCGAGCTGCAAATCGAGTTTGGCGGCTGGCGGCTGCCGGCGTATCCCGTTCCGGACGGAGAGACGGCCGACAGTTATTTGCGCCGCTTATCGGAACAAGGGCTCGCCCGACGCGTGCCGTCGGCCGATGAGCGCTACTGGCGTCGGCTTTCGCATGAGCTGGATGTGATTCAGTCGCTTCATTTCAGCGACTATTTTTTGATCGTCGCCGATGTGCTCGCCTACGCCCGCCGGCGCGGCATCTTAACCGGCCCGGGCCGCGGTTCGGCGGCCGGGTCGCTTGTCGCCTACGCATTGTCGATCACCGATGTCGATCCGATCAAGTATGGGCTTTTGTTTGAACGGTTTTTAAATCCGGAGCGGGCGTCGGTGCCGGATATTGACTTGGATTTTCCTGATGACCGGCGCGAAGAAGTGATTCGCTATGTGGCGGATAAATACGGGCGCGACCGCGTTGCGCAAATCATTACGTTCGGCACGTTCGGCGCCAAAGCGGCGCTGCGCGAGACGGCCAAAGCGCTTGGCGTCCCTGAGCGGGAGGCGGAACAGGTCGCGGCGCTGCTGCCGAGCAAACAAAGTGTGACGCTCCGCCAATGGCATGCCGAGTCCGCCGCTTTTCGGCGCGCGGTGGCAGCGGTTCCGCAAGGGAGAGAGTGGCTGGCTGTTGCGCAAAAACTGGAAGGGCTGCCGCGCCATACGTCGATCCACGCTGCTGGTGTCATCATCAGCCCGGAGCCGCTCGTTCGCTTCGTGCCGCTGCAGCCAAGCCATGGCGAATGGCCGCTGACGCAATACGCGATGGGGGCACTTGAAGCGCTTGGATTGCTGAAAATTGATTTTCTCGGTTTGCGCACGCTCACGTTGATCGAGCAGATCGTGCGTTTGATCGAGCGGCAGACAGGAAAGCCGTTTGACATCCGCACGCTGCCGCTCAATGATGAAAAAACGTACGCGCTGCTTGGCGCTGGAGATACAAACGGCATTTTTCAGCTGGAATCAAGCGGGATGAAGCATGTGCTCGCCGAGCTGCGGCCGTCGCAATTGGAAGATGTCGTCGCCGTCAATGCCTTGTATCGGCCAGGGCCGATGCAAATGATCCCCGTTTACATCCGGCGCAAGCGCGGGGAAGAGCCGGTGTCCTATGCCCATCCTGATCTTGAGACGATTTTGGCGCCCACATACGGGGTGTTGATCTACCAGGAGCAAATTATGCAAATCGCCGCCCGGCTTGCCGGATTTTCGCTCGGACAAGCGGACGTGCTTCGCCGGGCGGTGGCGAAAAAAGAGAAAGCGCTGCTTGCTGAGCAGCGTCAGGCGTTTGTCGCCGGCTGCGTGGCGAACGGCTATCCGAAAGCAGTCGCCGAGGAACTGTACCGACACATCGTCCGCTTTGCCGATTACGGCTTCAACCGAAGCCACGCGGTCAGCTATGCGCTGTTGTCGTATGCGATGGCGTATATGAAAGCTCATTACCCGCTTTGTTTTTATGCGGTCATGCTCACCAATGCTTCCGGCGACCGAGAAAAAGCGGCGGTATACTATTGGGAGGCGGCGCGAAAAGGGATCAACGTCCTTTTGCCGTCGGTCAACAAAAGCGGTTTTCGCTCTTCCGTGGAGGGGAGCGCCATTCGCCTTGGGCTCGCGATGGTGAAGCAAGTCGGCTCGGCGGCGAAGCTGATTGTCGAGGAGCGGAAAGCGAACGGACCGTTTGCCGACTTCTTTGATTTCGCTGCTCGCCTGCTGCCAAAAGGGCTCGGGCGCCCGGCGCTCGAGGCGCTCATTTCCGTTGGGGCGTTTGACGAGTTCGGTGCAGATCGGGCTTCGCTTCTTGCCAGCATTGACATTGCGATCGAACATGCGCAATGGGTTCAGGCGCTGCAAGCCGGAGGGCTGTCGTTAAAACCGAAATATGCTGCCGCACATTCGTGGCCTTTGTCCGAACGGCGGCGGCGGGAAGCGGAGTTTCTTGGCTTCGCCGTCACCCCGCATCCGGCGGCGGTGTGCCGCCCGTTGCTGCAAGCGGCGGGGGCGGTGTGTGTTGCCGATGTACAAGGTCCGTCAACTGTAGTCGGGGGAGCGGTCGTCCGCATACGGAAAACGAGAACAAAGCAGGGTGAAGAAATGGCGTTTTTCACCGTCGGCGATGAGAGCGGGGAATTGGAGGCGGTGGCGTTTCCGAACGTTTACCGCCGCGCGGCGGACATATTGAAAGAAGGGCAGTTTGTATTGCTTGCCGGAACGATTGAGGTGCGCGGCGGACGGCGTCAGCTCATCATCCGCCGGGCCGAACGCTTGACGGCGTCGGCGTTGTATATCGACGCCAGCCGCCAAGACAAGGCGCGTCTTGCCGCGCTGAAGCCGCTGTTGGAACGACACCAAGGCCGCACTCCGGTGTATTTGTACGATGAAGCGAAGCGAAAGCTTCTCCGTCTTCCCGAACGGTATGCGGCCGATCTCACCGCCCCGCTTGTCGATGAACTGCTTTCCTTGTTCAGCTTCGGACGCGTGGTCGTCAAGTAAATCGCTCTTTACTATTTCATTATTTTGTTATATCGTATAACCATTAGGTGGTCAGACCAGTGGATGAAGCGAAGGAGAGGGGTCATTGTATCAAAGAGGAGAACGTGTATGCCGAGACGTTAAAACATATCCGCCGCATGATGGCGGAAGACAACTTAGCCCCTGGCGACAAGCTGCCGTCGGAGCGCGAGCTGGCCGAACGGCTCGGCGTCGGGCGTTCATCGGTGCGCGAGGCGTTGCGGGCGCTTGAATTTCTCGGCTTGATTGAAACGCGGCGCGGCGAGGGGAGGTATAGGCGTGAGGTCGGCAGCCACCAGCTGATCGACCTGTTGGCGATGTTTTTGTTGGAAAACGAACGGGCGAAGGCCGATTTGGCGGAAACAAAATGGCTCATCGAGCGCCTGTTGCTTGCCCTTGCGTGTCGGCGCCGGAGCGCGGAGGACGTAGACGAGTTGAAAAAAATCGTTCGTCAAAAACCGATTGATTTCGCGCGGTTTTTCGAGACGGTGGTGGAAGCAGCTGGCAATGTTTTGCTCGCCCGCATTTGGCGGGTGCTGTCGGGGTTTGCCGCTTCATTTGCGCCCGAGCCGCCCCTTGCCGACGCCGGTTATGAACAGTTGCTTGCCGCTTTGGAAAGGCAAGATCCGGCGGAGACTGTCGCCGTTTGGGAGGCGCAACGGCCTTCGCCGTTGTCGAAACAGGCCGGACATCGTTTGACAAACAATGATGTCCATTTTCGATAAAGTAGTAGAGAGGCGAAAACGCAAAGGAGGGGCTCCCTCGTGTGGAAAGACTTGTTTGTGAAAAAGAAAAAGTATGCACCGCTGCCTTCAGAACAAGCGAGGCATGAAGTGCCGGAAGGCGTGATGACGAAATGTCCGCAATGCAAGAAAATTATGTATACAAAAGAGTTGATCAAAAATTTGCGCGTTTGCCTAAGCTGCGGCTACCATCATCCGATGCCGGCGCGTGAACGGATTGCAAGCCTTCTTGATGACGGCAGCTTCCGCGAGTATGACGCCGATATGATCTCGGTCAATCCGCTCGGCTTTCCGGGCTACATCGAAAAACTGGAAGAAGACCGGCGCAAGTCAGGGCTGAACGAGGCGGTCGTCACCGGCGAAGGGGCGCTTGACGGCCATCCGCTCGTCATTGCTGTCATGGATTCATCGTTTCGCATGGGCAGCATGGGCTCGGTCGTCGGCGAAAAAATCACCCGCGCCGTCGAACGGGCGCACAAACAGCAGATGCCGTTTCTCATTTTCACCGCTTCCGGCGGCGCCCGCATGCAGGAAGGGGTGTTGAGCCTCATGCAAATGGCGAAAACAAGCGCGGCGCTCAAACGGTTCAGCAACGACGGCGGCTTGTTCATCTCCGTCATGACCCACCCGACGACCGGCGGTGTATCGGCGAGTTTCGCCTCGCTTGGGGATTATAACTTTGCCGAGCCGGGGGCGCTCATTGGTTTTGCCGGCCGCCGCGTCATCGAGCAGACGGTGCGCGAAGAGCTGCCGAACGATTTCCAGACGGCGGAGTTTTTGCTGAAGCACGGGCAGCTTGATGCCGTCATTCACCGCCACGAGCTGAAAGAAACGCTTGCGGTCGTCTTGGATCTTCATCAAAAAGGAGGGGAAGAGGGATGGTGGCGGAATTAGAATTCGAAAAGCCGCTTGTCGAGCTGCGCCGCAAAATTCAAGAGTTGAAAGAGTTCATGAAAACGGCGGACGTCGATTTATCGGCGGAAATCGAAAAGCTTGAGGCGCGCCTCGCCAAGCTGGAAAACGAGATTTATGCGAATTTGACGCCGTGGGACCGCGTGCAAATCGCCCGCCACCCGCAGCGGCCGACGACGCTCGATTACATCGAGCGGTTGTTTACGAACTTTCTTGAGTGCCACGGCGACCGCTGCTTTGGCGATGACGAGGCGATCGTCGGCGGCATCGCCAAATACGACGGACTCCCCGTGACGGTCATCGGTCATCAGCGCGGCAAAGATACGAAAGAAAACTTGCGCCGCAACTTTGGCATGCCGCATCCGGAAGGATACCGGAAGGCGTTGCGGCTCATGAAGCAGGCAGAAAAGTTTTCGCGGCCGATCATCTGCTTTATCGACACGAAAGGCGCCTACCCGGGCAAAGCGGCCGAAGAGCGCGGGCAAAGCGAGGCGATCGCCCGCAACTTGTTTGAAATGGCTGGGCTTACGGTGCCTGTCGTCTGCATCGTCATCGGAGAGGGCGGAAGCGGCGGGGCGCTTGCCCTTGGCGTCGGCAATCATATCCATATGCTTGAAAACTCGACGTACTCGGTCATCTCGCCGGAAGGGGCGGCGGCGATTTTGTGGAAAGACGCCTCATTGGCGCAGCGGGCGGCGGAAACGATGAAAATCACCGCTCATGACTTAAAGGCGCTCGGCGTCATCGATGAAATCATTCCAGAAGTCAAAGGCGGCGCTCATCGCAACGCCGACGAGCAGGCAAAAGAAATTGACCGCGTGCTGCGCCGTTCGCTCAAACAGCTGTTGGCGCTTGACGGCGAAGAGCTCGTCCGGCAGCGCTATGAAAAATTTAAACAAATGGGCCAAGTGTCGTTTTTGCCGGAAACGATTCGGGCAAGATAAGGAAAAAGCTGTCTCCGTCGTGGGACAGCTTTGTTCTATCGTGAAAAAATCCACTTTTGTAAGCCGTTTCAGCGATCGCTTCTATATTGTGTTCCGCTGTTGTTCATGGTACATTAGGGATGTTCAAGAAGACGTATGAGGTCGGACGTGTGCAATTCGATGCAAACGAGGTGGAAATGATGAAACGGATTGGTGTGTTGACAAGCGGCGGCGACTCGCCGGGCATGAATGCGGCCATTCGCGCTGTCGTCCGCAAAGCGATTTACCATGGGGTGGAAGTGTACGGAATCTACCACGGGTATGCCGGGTTGATCGCCGGCAATATCAAAAAGCTGGAAGTCGGGGACGTCGGGGACATCATCCATCGCGGCGGCACCATCCTTTATACCGCGCGCTGCCCGGAGTTTAAGACGGAAGAAGGACAGAAAAAGGGGATCGAGCAGCTGAAAAAGCACGGCATTGAAGGGCTGGTCGTCATCGGCGGCGACGGGTCGTATCAAGGGGCGAAAAAATTGACGGAGCACGGCTTCCCGTGCGTCGGCGTGCCCGGGACGATCGACAACGACATTCCAGGCACCGATTTTACGATCGGTTTTGACACCGCGCTCAATACGGTCATTGACGCCATTGACAAAATCCGCGACACGGCGACGTCGCATGAGCGGACGTACGTCGTCGAAGTGATGGGCCGCCATGCCGGCGATATTGCGCTATGGTCGGGGCTTGCCGGAGGGGCGGAGACGATTTTGATTCCGGAAGCGGACTACGACATGGACGACATCATCGCTCGCTTGAAGCGCGGCCATGAACGCGGCAAAAAACACAGCATCATCATCGTCGCCGAGGGAGTCGGCAGCGGCGTCGACTTCGGCCGGCAAATTCAAGAGGCGACCGGCTTTGAGACGCGCGTGACGGTGCTTGGCCACGTGCAGCGCGGCGGATCGCCGACGGCGTTTGACCGCGTGTTAGCGAGCCGCCTCGGCGCCCGTGCGGTCGAGCTGCTCCTTGAAGGCAAAGGCGGCCGCTGCGTTGGCATTCAAAACAACCAAATCGTTGACCATGACATTGCCGAAGCGTTGGCGAAAACACATACGGTCGATCAGCGGATGTATACATTGTCGAAAGAGCTGTCGATTTAATTCCCGAGGGGAAAGGAAGAAGAAGTGATGAAGCGGAAAACGAAAATCGTCTGTACGATCGGGCCGGCAAGCGAGAGCGTAGACAAGCTCGTGCAATTGATCGAAGCGGGGATGAACGTGGCGCGCCTCAACTTTTCGCACGGAGATCATGAGGAACACGGGCGGCGCATCGCCAACATTCGCGAGGCGGCGAGGCGGACGGGCCAAACGGTCGCCATTTTGCTCGATACGAAAGGCCCGGAAATCCGCACGCACAATATGGAGAACGGCGCCGTCGAACTGAAGGAAGGGGCAAAGCTCATCATTTCGATGAGCGAAGTGCTCGGCACGCCGGAAAAAATTTCCGTCACCTATCCGGGGCTGATCGATGATGTGTCCGTTGGTTCGAAAATTTTGCTGGACGACGGGTTGATCGGCCTTGAAGTCAACGCGGTCGACAAGCAAGCTGGAGAAATTGCCACGACCGTCTTAAACAGCGGTGTGCTCAAAAACAAAAAAGGGGTCAATGTCCCCGGCGTGCGTGTCAATTTGCCGGGCATCACCGAGAAGGACCGAGCCGATATTTTATTTGGCATCCGCCAAGGCATCGACTTCATCGCCGCCTCGTTTGTGCGCCGGGCGTCTGATGTGCTCGAAATCCGCGAGCTGCTCGAGGCGAATGACGCCTTACATATCCAAATTATCGCGAAAATTGAAAATGAAGAAGGCGTCGCCAACATCGATGAAATTTTGGAAGCCGCCGATGGCCTCATGGTGGCGCGCGGCGACCTTGGCGTTGAGATTCCGGCTGAGGAAGTGCCTCTCATTCAAAAAATGCTCATTAAAAAGTGCAACATGCTTGGCAAGCCGGTCATCACGGCGACGCAAATGCTCGACTCGATGCAGCGCAATCCGCGGCCGACGCGGGCTGAGGCGAGCGATGTCGCCAACGCCATTTTTGACGGCACCGACGCCGTCATGCTTTCCGGAGAAACCGCAGCCGGCCAGTATCCGGTCGAAGCGGTAAGGACGATGCACCAAATCGCGCTCCGCACCGAGCAGGCGTTGGAGCATCGCGACATTTTGTCCCAGCGCACGAAAGAGAGCCGAACGACGATCACCGATGCCATCGGCCAATCGGTCGCCCACACAGCGCTCAATTTGGATGTCGCGGCGATCGTGACGCCGACGGTGAGCGGAAAAACGCCGCAGATGGTGGCGAAATACCGCCCGAAAGCCCCGATCATCGCGGTGACATCAAACGAAGCGGTCTCGCGGCGGCTGGCGCTCATTTGGGGCGTGTATACGAAAGAAGCACCGCATGTCAATACAACCGATGAAATGCTCGATGTGGCGGTCGACGCGGCAGTGCGCTCCGGCTTGGTGAAGCACGGCGACTTGGTCGTCATCACGGCCGGCGTGCCGGTCGGCGAAACGGGATCGACGAACTTAATGAAAGTGCACGTCATCAGCGACTTGCTTGCCAAAGGGCAAGGCATCGGCCGCAAGTCGGCATTCGGCAAGGCGGTCGTCGCCAAAACGGCAGAAGAGGCGTGCCGAAAAATGGTAGAGGGCGGCATTTTAGTCACCATCAGCACCGATGCCGATATGATGCCGGCGATCGAAAAAGCGGCGGCGATCATCACCGAGGAAGGCGGGTTGACGAGCCATGCGGCGGTCGTCGGCTTAAGCCTTGGCATTCCGGTCGTCGTCGGGGTGGAAAATGCCACAAGCTTGTTTAAAGATGGGCAAGAGATCACGGTCGATGGCGGCTTTGGCGCCGTCTACCGCGGCCATGCGAGCGTGTTGTAACGGACGTTGCAGCAAAACAGGGTGTCCCAAAAGCAGCGGGACACCCTTTCGCATCGTCCTATATACCCATTAAACATCTTTGTGAAACGAAAGATTGTATTCCTATTATAGAAAGCCGAGCTTTTGAGACAGCTCCCTTCGATTACGTGGCCGGCTTGCCGATAATAAAGCGCCAAAGATCACGAAAAACATTGGCGCTATGGAGCGTGCGGATGATGACAAGCGCGACGGGGCCGGCAATCAAGCCGAGAAAGCCGAGCAGTTTGAAGCCGACGAACAAGGCGATGAGCGTCGCGAGCGGATCGAGGCCGATCGTTGAAGAAAGCACTTTCGGCTCCATGATTTGCCGTTGGACGAGGACGACGACATACAGCACGCCCAATCCGATGGCAAACGGAATGTCGCCGCTAGCCATGGTGTAAATGATCCAAGGAACAAATACAATCCCCGTTCCCAAATATGGCAAAAGATCGACGAACCCGATGATCAATGCGATCGTAATGGCGTAATCGACGCGCAAAATAAGCAAGCCGATCAACACGATGACCGTCGTAATCGAAATGAGCGTCGCCTGCGCTTTGATAAAGCCAAACAGCGCCCGCTTTAAATCAAGAAACACCGTTTTTCCGCTTGTGCGGGCTTTCGTCGGCAGCCATTGCTGCGCCATGCGCATCAGACGGTGCCAGTCTTTGCTGATGAAAAACGTCGCCAACAGCGAAAAAATAAACACGGTCGCGGCATTCGGCAGCCAGGCGAGAAGCTGCGGAATGTTTTGCAGGATGCTCTGGACAAATTCACCAACCGTCGTCCCAATTTTTTTTCCGACGGCTTGAATGTTTTGCATAATCGTATCCTGTTGGGCGGCGCTTAAACTTTTAAACATCCCGGCCAAATCTTTGTAAATCGGGATGATTTGGTCGGCGACGAACGTCTCCATGTACGTGATCAATGCTTGAAATTTTTCCGGCACGACGCGGGCTAAATATTGCGTTCCCGAAACGATTTCGGCAACAAGAAGCGTGACCAAGCCGGCGACCGCGGCAAACAACATGATGAGCGTGACGCTGACCGCGAGCCAGCGCGGCATTTTCGCTTTCCGCTCCAAAGCATCGACGAGCGGGTTGATGATCATCGCGATGAAAAAGGCGATGATGAACGGATACGTCACCGTCGCGATGTAGTACATAGCGATGGCGCCGAGCGCGACAGCGGCGATGACAAGAAAAAAGCGCAAAAAGCGATCAACATAAACTCGGGACAATGTTTCACCTCCAACGACGTTCCATATTGATATATTACACGTTTTCTTACGGGGAAGCAAAAAGACAAGTTTCATAGGAAAGGACGGACGACCGTGAACGAACCGGTGTTGTTTTTATTGTTGTTGCTTGCGCTCGGCTTTCTTGCGAAAAACAAGTCGCTTATTGTCGCCATCGTTGTGCTGTTGGCCATCAAACTTGTCGGCTTGGATCAAAAAGTGCTGCCGATCATTCAGTCCAAAGGGATCAACTGGGGAGTGACGGTCATTACGATCGCCGTGCTCGCTCCCATCGCTTCTGGGGAGATCGGCTTTCGGCAGCTTGTCGGCTCTCTGCAGTCGTTGTCGGCCTGGGTGGCGCTCGCATCTGGCATTTTTGTCGCCTTGATCGCCAAAAATGGAGTAACGCTCCTTGCCAATGACCCGCATATGACCGCCGCGCTTGCATTCGGCACCATCCTCGCGGTTTCGCTGTTTCATGGGGTGGCGGTTGGTCCATTGATCGGCGCTGGCATTGCCTATACGGTCATCAAAATGGTAGAATATTTTTGATCATCAGGCGGTGTGTGGGATCCTCCGTTTTGAGATGAATCGATTTCCATTTTATTCCTGATCATCATTTCTTTTGACGTGTGACAGCTGACAAAAGTCTGATAATTGTTTATAATAATAAACGTGAGTGAGTTTTCGGCCAAGCATTGTGCAGCTGTTGCGACGGGGCGGTTGTCGCCGGCGTCATGTAAGCACTTTCGCGCGCGCGTTTGTTTTTGCCTCCATTTCGAGCAAGCGCTCATCGGCCATCGGTCGTTATGGCCGGAACTTATGAAGAGAAGGGGAGATTGAACATGACAGTAACCCGTGGGTTAGAGGGAGTTGTGGCCACAACTTCAAGCATCAGTTCGATCATCGATGACACGTTGACGTATGTCGGTTATGACATTGACGATTTAGCCGAAAACGCTTCCTTCGAAGAAGTCGTTTATTTGCTTTGGCATCGCGAACTGCCGACGAAAGAGCAGCTTGAGGAATTAAAGAAACAGTTGGCGGAAAACGCTGAAATTCCAAATGAAATCATTGAACACTTCAAGCTGTATCCGATTGACAAGGTGCATCCGATGGCGGCTTTGCGCACCGCGGTATCGCTTCTCGGCTTGTATGACGAAGAGGCGGATGTGATGACGAAAGAGGCGAATTATCGGAAAGCCATTCGCCTGCAGGCGAAAATCCCGACGATTGTCACCGCCTTCGCCCGCGTGCGCAAAGGGTTGGAACCGGTTGCGCCGCGCAAAGATTTGAGCTTTGCCGCCAATTTCTTGTACATGCTGACCGGCAAAGAACCAGACGACATCGCCACGGAAGCGTTCAACAAGGCGCTCGTGCTGCATGCCGACCACGAGTTGAACGCGTCGACGTTCACGGCGCGCGTCTGCGTAGCCACGCTGTCCGATATTTATTCCGGCATCACGGCGGCGATCGGAGCCTTGAAAGGGCCGCTTCACGGCGGGGCGAACGAAGCGGTGATGAAAATGTTGACGGAAATCGGCACGGTCGACAACGTCGAGCCATACATCCGCAGAAAGCTCGCCAACAAAGAAAAAATTATGGGCTTTGGCCATCGCGTTTACCGAAAAGGCGACCCGCGCGCCAAACATTTGAAAAAAATGTCGGAAAAACTGACGAAGCTCGTCGGCGAGCCGCATTGGTATGAAATGTCGACGAAGATTGAAGAAATCGTCACATCGGAAAAAGCGCTGCCGCCGAACGTTGACTTTTATTCCGCCTCGGTTTACCATTGTTTAGGAATCGATCATGATTTGTTTACGCCGATTTTTGCCGTCAGCCGCACCTCGGGATGGTTGGCTCACATCTTGGAACAATACGACAACAACCGTCTCATCCGTCCGCGCGCTGAGTACACCGGCCCAGGCAAGCGGGCGTACGTGCCGATCGACGAGCGCGGCTAAAACAAGTGGACAAGGCGGTGAAGGCGCGCCTTCACGCCTTTTTATAAAAAAACTGCATTGGGGGTTTTGCTCGTGACGCAAGGAGAAAAAATTACAGTCCAAAATGGTGTGCTCAACGTTCCGAACAACCCGATCATTCCGTTCATCGAGGGGGATGGAACCGGCCCGGACATTTGGGCGGCCGCTTCGCGCGTGCTCGAAGCAGCGGTGGAAAAAGCGTACAAAGGTGAGAAAAAAATCGTCTGGAAGGAAGTGCTCGCTGGTGAAAAAGCGTACAAGCTGACGGGCAGCTGGCTTCCGGATGAAACGCTTGAGACGATCCGCGAATACATAATCGCCATTAAAGGGCCGTTGACGACGCCGGTCGGCGGCGGCATCCGCTCGCTGAACGTAGCGCTCCGCCAAGAGCTCGACCTGTTTGTCTGCTTGCGCCCGGTTCGCTACTTCCCAGGCGTTCCGTCGCCGGTGAAACGCCCGGAAGACACCGATATGGTCATTTTCCGGGAAAACACGGAAGACATCTACGCTGGCATTGAATATGCCAAAGGCACGCCGGAAGTGAAAAAAGTCATCGACTTTTTGCAAAACGAAATGGGCGTGCGCAAAATCCGCTTCCCGGAAACGTCCGGCATCGGCATTAAACCGATTTCCGAACAAGGGACGAAACGGCTTGTGCGCGCGGCGATCAACTACGCGATCGAACACGGCCGCAAGTCGGTGACGCTCGTTCATAAAGGAAACATTATGAAATTCACCGAAGGCGCGTTTAAAAACTGGGGTTATGAATTGGCGGAGGAAGAATTCGCCGACAAAGTGTTCACGTGGGCGCAATACGACCGAATCGTTGAAACGGAAGGCAAGGAAGCGGCGAACAAAGCGCTTGCTGATGCGGAAGCGTCCGGCAAAATCATTATCAAAGATGTCATCGCCGACATCTTCCTGCAACAAATTTTGACGCGTCCGCGCGAATTTGACGTCATCGCGACGATGAACTTAAACGGCGACTACATTTCCGACGCGCTGGCCGCTCAAGTCGGCGGCATCGGCATCGCGCCGGGGGCCAACATCAACTACGAAACCGGCCACGCGATTTTCGAAGCGACGCACGGCACGGCGCCGAAATACGCAGGGCTTGACAAAGTCAACCCGTCGTCCGTCATTCTCTCGGGCGTCATGATGTTTGAGCATCTTGGTTGGAACGAAGCAGCGAAATTGATCATCAAAGCGATGGAGAAAACCATCGCCGCGAAAATCGTCACGTATGACTTCGCCCGCCTGATGGAAGGGGCGACGGAAGTGAAATGCTCCGAATTTGCTGATGCGCTCATCCGCAATATGGACTAACCTTTGAAGGAAAGGGATGGCAAACGATGGCGATGAAACGGAAAAAAATCTCGGTGATCGGCGCCGGATTCACGGGGGCGACGACGGCGTTCCTTTTGGCGCAAAAAGAGCTCGGCGACGTCGTGTTGGTCGATATTCCGCAGCTTGAGAACCCAACGAAAGGGAAGGCGCTCGATATGCTCGAGGCAAGCCCGGTGCTCGGCTTTGACGCGAATATCATCGGCACATCGGATTACGCTGACACAGCCGATTCCGACATCGTCGTCATCACAGCAGGCATCGCCCGCAAGCCGGGCATGAGCCGCGACGATTTGGTGACGACGAACCAAAAAATTATGAAGCAAGTGACGAAGGAAGTCGTCAAATACTCGCCGAACTGCTACATCATCGTCTTGACGAACCCGGTCGATGCGATGACGTATACGGTCTTTAAGGAATCCGGATTCCCGAAAAACCGCGTCATCGGCCAGTCGGGCGTCTTGGATACGGCGCGCTTCCGCACGTTCGTCGCCGAGGAGCTGAACATTTCGGTAAAAGATGTCACTGGGTTTGTTTTAGGCGGCCATGGCGATGACATGGTGCCGCTCGTCCGCTACTCGTACGCCGGCGGCATTCCGCTCGAAAAACTCATTCCGAAAGATCGTTTGGACGCCATCGTTGAGCGGACGCGCAAAGGCGGCGGTGAAATCGTCAACCTGCTCGGCAACGGCAGCGCCTACTACGCACCGGCCGCCTCGCTTGTCGAAATGGTCGAAGCGATTTTGAAAGACCAGCGCCGCATTTTGCCGGCGATCGCCTACCTTGAAGGCGAATACGGCTATGAAGGCATTTATTTGGGCGTGCCGACGATCCTCG
The DNA here is from genome assembly GCF_003595605.1 of [Bacillus] caldolyticus. NCBI lineage: Bacteria > Bacillati > Bacillota > Bacilli > Caryophanales > Anoxybacillaceae > Geobacillus > [Bacillus] caldolyticus. The sequence goes on from NZ_CP025074.1 coordinate 2,807,357, forward strand.
GCGGCAACGGCATCGAGAAAGTGATCGAGCTCGAGCTGACCGAAGAGGAAAAAGCGGCGCTCGCCAAATCCGTCGAATCCGTTAAAAATGTCATGCGCATGCTGGAATAGCGGCGAGGCAAAAATTCGGGCATTGCCCCGGATTTTTGCCCACAGTCAATGAAAGCGCTTTCTAGACAACGAAGGGGTGGGAACATGTTGAAAAAACGAAAGCTCGGGAGACGGATCGGGGAAATTCAAGCGGGGGAAAAGCTCGTGTTCCAAGCCGCCATCGAAGACAAAGACTTGCTTCTTTATCTTGGGCTGACGGATGATGCCAATCCGCTCTATATCCAGCATGATTATGCTTCACAGACGCCGTTTGGAAAACCGGTCGTGCCGCCGGTCATGTTGACGGGGATGATCACTTCCGCGGTCTCCAAATATTTGCCGGGCCCGGGCAGCTACATTACGCGGCAGGATCTTCGCTTTCTCCGCCCAGTTTATCATTATGAAACGCTCGAATTTTTGCTCGAAGTCGCCGATGTCGATGAGGCGGGCCATTGCGTGACGTTGTCCGTCATGGCGACGCGCGGTGCGGAGACGGTGCTTGACGGAACGCTGTCTGTCTGCCCGCCGCATACGTTGCCGCGCCTAGACGGGCGGGTGCTCGAGAACTTTTGACCTCATGTTGAAAGCAGTCCCCCACTTCGAAACAAAGGGGGAGTTTCATGCCGCTTTCCGCCAAAGGAAGCCAGCCAAACGCGAGGGGCAGTTTTCCGAGGGCAACCTGTCCGCAGGAAAACGCCCTTTTTTCTTTTTTTTGTCCGAATCAAGGCGTCAATTGTGGTATCATAAAGGCAGAAACCATTGGACGGGATGGAGGAGCGGCATGGGACGAAAAATTTTAGTTGTCGATGACGAACAGCCGATTGTGACTCTGTTGTCGTACAATTTGGAGAAAGCCGGATTTCACGTCGTGACCGCTCACGATGGCGAAGAGGCGCTCGTGAAAGTAGCGTCCGAGCAGCCGGCGCTCATTATTTTGGACTTGATGCTGCCGAAGCTTGACGGCGTTGATGTGTGCAAGCGGCTTCGCCAGCAGCAAATCATGACGCCGATTTTAATGTTGACGGCTCGCGATGATGAATTTGACAAAGTGCTTGGTCTTGAGCTTGGCGCCGACGACTATATGACAAAGCCGTTCAGCCCGCGCGAAGTCATTGCCCGCGTCAAGGCGATTTTGCGCCGCACGGAGATCGTTCAGCCGGCGGCTGAATCGAGCGAGCGGCTTGTTGTTGGCGAGCTGGAAATTTTTCCGGAACGCTATGAAGCAACGATCGACGGCAAGCCGCTTGAGCTGACGCCGAAAGAGTTTGAGTTGCTCCTTTATTTGGCTCGCCATAAAGGGCGGGTGTTGACGCGCGACCAGCTGCTCAGCGCCGTGTGGAACTACGAGTTTGCCGGCGATACACGCATTGTCGACGTCCATATCAGCCACTTGCGCGAGAAGATCGAAACCGATACGAAAAAACCGATGTACATTAAAACGGTGCGCGGCCTTGGCTACAAGTTGGAGGAACCGAAGCGGCATGAATAGCTTCCGCACCCGCCTTTTGTTTTGGCTCGTGACGCTCATCGCCACGGTGTTGATCGCCCTCGGGCTTTTGCTCGGGCAATTGCTGAAAGATTTTTACGCCGAGACGATGAACAAACGGATGGAAAAAGAGGCCCAAGCGCTTGCGATTTTGCTTGAAAATGAACCGCTCGAGCAAATCCGCGCCGATTTGCAGGAAATGGGGAATGAACTGTCGTCCCGCATCACCGTGCTCGATAAAGAAGAACGGGTGCGGTTTGACAGCGGTCGCGTCGCAGCGATCAGCGACAAAGACCATGAGCGCATCGTCCGCGCGATTTTGCGCAAAAAGCAGTTTCCCCGCTTTTCCGTGATTGAAAAAACAAACGATGTCTATTACTACATCGTCCCGTACGAGCGCGGTGAACGGAGCGGGTACGTCGTTTTAAGCACACCGACGAGCTCACTCCAAAAAGTAAACGAGCAAATTTGGGGCGTGCTCACGAGCAGCCTCGGGATGGCGCTCGTTGTCATCATCGCCCTCGTCTGGAAAATCGCCAATCAATATATGAAGCCGATTGAAGAAGCGACGAAAGTGGCGTTTGAGCTGGAAAAAGGCAATTACGCCGCCCGTGTGCCCGATGGTGAATATAACGAGGCCGGGATGCTTGTGCGCTCGATCAACCGGCTGGCCCGCCATTTGCAGGAGATGAGCAGGGCGCGGGAAATTCAGACCGATCGGCTTCACACGCTCATTGAAAACGTCGGCAGCGGTCTGTTGTTTATTGACCACCGCGGACATATTTCTCTCATCAATCGGGCGTTCCAGACTCAGTTTCATCTCGATCCGTCGGATTGTTTGTACCGTCCGTACGCCGATGTGCTGCCGCACCGCGACATCGTCCGGTTTATCGATGATATTTTCATCACCGAGACGACGATGCGCCGGCATATGCGGCTGACGATTGGCATCGAGCGGAAACATTTCGATGTATACGGGGCTCCCATCATTGGCACGAACGCCGAATGGAAAGGGATTGTCGTCGTGTTTCACGACATTACGGAGCTGAAGCGTCTTGAGCAAATCCGCAAAGACTTTGTCGCCAACGTTTCGCACGAATTGAAAACGCCGGTGACGTCCATCAAAGGATTCGCCGAAACGCTATTGGATGGCGCTATGAAGGATGAAGCGGCGCTCGAACATTTTTTGACCATCATCTTAAAAGAAAGCGAACGGCTGCAAACGCTCGTTGAGGAACTGTTGGACTTGTCGAAAATCGAGCAGCACGGATTTCAGCTGCAACTCGAAGACGTGGATATCGCTCAAGTCATCGCCGAAGCGGCTGCTGTGTTTCGCCAAAAAGCGGCGGAAAAACAAATTGATTTGCATATCGAATCGCCATCCGGGCTTGTCATCCGCGGTGACAGAAATCGGATGAAGCAAATTTTGCTGAACTTGCTCGCCAACGCCATCACGTATACGCCGGAGCACGGACGGGTCGCTGTCGAGGCGGAAGAGACGAAGAAAGAAGTGCTGATCCATGTGAAAGACACCGGAATCGGCATTGAGGAAAAAGAAATCCCGCGCATTTTTGAGCGTTTTTACCGCGTCGACAAGGCGCGCAGCCGCGATTCCGGCGGAACGGGGTTGGGCCTGGCGATTGTGAAACATTTGGTTGAGGCTCACCATGGATATATTACCGTAGCGAGCAAAGTGGGGCGCGGCACCGTGTTCACGATCCATTTTCCAAAGCCGGGGCGGTAGCCGGCTTCTTTTTATCATCTCCAACTGAGAAGCCTGCCATTTTTCAGCGTGAGCGTGAGCACGGGATGAATCGGCGCCTCCCATCATGTTGGGAGAGCGTTCAAGGCAAGCCGCAGGCATGGTACAATAGGACAAGGAAGCATCCGAGGAGGGATGAGATTGAAAAAAAAGCTTGTTTTAATCGACGGCAGCAGCGTGGCGTACCGCGCCTTTTTCGCCTTGCCGCTTTTGCATAACGACAAAGGCATCCATACGAACGCCGTCTACGGGTTTACGATGATGTTGAATAAAATTTTGGCGGAAGAAGAGCCAACTCATATGCTTGTCGCGTTTGACGCCGGGAAAACGACGTTCCGGCATGAAGCGTTTCAAGAGTATAAAGGTGGGCGCCAGCAGACGCCACCGGAGCTGTCGGAGCAGTTTCCGCTGTTGCGCGAGCTGCTGAGGGCGTATCGCATCCCCGCCTATGAACTCGAGAACTACGAAGCGGACGATATTATCGGAACGCTTGCCGCCCGCGCTGAGCAGGAAGGGTTTGAGGTGAAAGTCATTTCCGGCGACCGCGATCTGACCCAGCTCGCCTCCCCCCATGTGACGGTGGACATTACGAAAAAAGGGATTACCGATATCGAACCGTACACGCCGGAGGCGGTCCGCGAAAAATACGGCTTAACTCCGGAACAAATCGTTGATTTGAAAGGATTGATGGGCGACAAATCGGACAACATTCCCGGAGTGCCGGGCATCGGGGAAAAGACGGCGGTCAAGCTGCTCAGGCAATTCGGCACGGTCGAAAACGTGCTTGCCTCCATTGACGAGATCAAAGGCGAAAAGTTGAAAGAAACGCTGCGCCAACACCGGGAGATGGCGCTGTTAAGCAAAAAGCTCGCCGCCATTCGCCGCGACGCCCCGGTCGAGCTCTCGCTTGATGACATCGCCTATCAAGGGGAAGACCGGGAGAAAGTGGTCGCTTTATTTAAAGAGCTTGGGTTTCAATCGTTTTTAGAGAAAATGGAATCGCCGTCATCAGAAGAGGAAAAACCGCTTGCCAAGATGGCATTTACGCTTGCTGACCGCGTGACGGAGGAGATGCTTGCCGACAAGGCGGCGCTTGTCGTTGAAGTGGTCGAGGAAAATTATCATGATGCGCCGATCGTCGGCATCGCTGTGGTCAACGAACATGGACGGTTTTTCCTGCGCCCGGAGACGGCGCTTGCCGATCCGCAGTTTGTCGCCTGGCTTGGTGATGAAACGAAGAAAAAAAGCATGTTTGACTCAAAGCGCGCGGCAGTCGCCTTGAAATGGAAAGGAATTGAGCTATGCGGCGTTTCCTTTGATTTATTGCTGGCCGCCTATTTGCTTGATCCGGCGCAAGGTGTTGATGATGTGGCTGCCGCAGCAAAAATGAAGCAATACGAAGCGGTGCGCCCGGATGAAGCGGTGTATGGCAAAGGGGCGAAGCGGGCCGTGCCGGATGAGCCAGTGCTCGCCGAGCATTTGGTCCGCAAGGCGGCGGCGATTTGGGCGCTCGAACGGCCGTTTTTGGATGAGCTGCGCCGCAACGAACAAGATCGGTTGCTCGTCGAGCTCGAGCAGCCGTTGTCTTCGATTTTGGCGGAAATGGAATTTGCCGGAGTGAAAGTGGATACGAAGCGGCTCGAACAGATGGGCGAAGAGCTCGCCGAGCAGCTGCGCACGGTCGAGCAGCGCATTTATGAGCTCGCCGGCCAAGAATTCAACATCAATTCACCGAAACAGCTCGGCGTCATTTTATTTGAAAAACTGCAGCTGCCCGTCTTGAAAAAAACGAAAACCGGCTACTCCACTTCGGCGGATGTGCTTGAAAAACTTGCGCCTTATCACGAGATCGTGGAAAACATTTTGCATTACCGCCAGCTTGGCAAGTTGCAGTCGACGTATATTGAAGGATTGCTGAAAGTCGTGCGACCCGATACAAAGAAGGTGCATACGATTTTCAATCAGGCGTTGACGCAAACCGGACGGCTCAGCTCGACGGAGCCGAACTTGCAAAACATTCCGATTCGGCTTGAGGAAGGACGGAAAATCCGCCAAGCGTTCGTGCCGTCGGAGTCTGATTGGCTCATTTTCGCTGCCGACTACTCGCAAATTGAGTTGCGCGTCCTCGCCCATATTGCGGAAGATGACAATTTAATGGAAGCGTTCCGCCGCGATTTGGATATCCATACGAAAACAGCGATGGACATTTTCCAAGTGAGCGAGGACGAAGTGACGCCCAACATGCGCCGTCAGGCGAAGGCGGTCAACTTTGGGATCGTTTACGGGATCAGTGATTACGGCTTGGCGCAAAACTTAAATATTTCACGCAAAGAGGCCGCTGAATTCATCGAGCGCTACTTCGAAAGCTTCCCTGGCGTGAAGCGGTATATGGAAAACATTGTGCAAGAAGCAAAACAGAAAGGGTATGTGACGACGCTGCTGCATCGGCGCCGCTATTTGCCGGATATTACGAGCCGCAACTTCAACGTCCGCAGCTTTGCTGAACGGATGGCGATGAACACGCCGATTCAAGGGAGCGCCGCTGACATTATTAAAAAGGCGATGATCGATCTGAACGCCAGACTGAAGGAAGAGCGGCTGCAAGCGCGCCTTTTGCTGCAGGTGCATGACGAGCTCATTTTGGAGGCGCCGAAAGAAGAGATGGAGCGGCTGTGCCGGCTCGTTCCGGAAGTGATGGAGCAAGCGGTCACACTTCGCGTGCCGCTCAAAGTCGATTACCATTACGGCTCGACATGGTATGACGCGAAATAAAAAGGAGTCTTGGTGTGGATCGCCGGCACCCCTAAAAGGCCGGTGATTTAAGGGGAAATACTGCTCTCCAACAGTGTTTCTCAAATTGAAAAACCTTGCAACACCATCACTTCATTCCTTGTGATTTCTCATAAATCAAGCGAATCCATTGTTTTTCATCAGCCTTCTAAGAAGGCCTGTGATGGAATGAAAAAGCAGTTTCACAACGACTCTTCTCCAGTTGAGAAGCCTTGGGACATCGAGTCGTCCTTCTCAACCAACATGACCGATTTTGCGAAAATCAGCGTTTCTCACCGGCCTTCTAGGCAGAATCTTTCGGTGCGACGATTCTCGGCTGCAACTCGATGAATTGGAGCGAAACAGCTGCCGCCCCATGGAGAATCTTTCTCTCGGCGGATGAACCGGCGTCAATGCGAAAGCGTCGGCGGGAACGATGCAGGAAAACGGAGGAAAGGGGGGATCGCCATGCCGGAATTGCCGGAGGTGGAAACGATCCGTCGTACGCTTTTGCCGCTTATTGTCGGAAAAACGATTGAGGATGTGCGCATCTTTTGGCCGAACATCATCCGCCATCCGCGAGACCCCGAGGAGTTTGCGGCAAGAATGATCGGACAGACGGTGCGTGGTTTGGAACGGAGAGGGAAGTTTTTGAAATTCCTGCTCGACCGCGATGCACTCATTTCCCATTTGCGCATGGAAGGGCGCTACGCCGTTGCTTCTGCCCTCGAGCCGCTCGAACCGCATACGCACGTCGTGTTTTGCTTCACGGACGGCAGCGAACTCCGTTACCGCGACGTGCGCAAGTTCGGAACGATGCACGTTTATGCCAAAGAAGAAGCTGACCGTCGGCCGCCGCTTGCTGAGCTTGGGCCGGAGCCGCTTTCCCCGGCGTTTTCCCCAGCTGTATTGGCGGAGCGGGCGGTGAAAACGAAACGGTCGGTCAAAGCGTTGCTCCTTGATCAGACGGTCGTGGCTGGGTTTGGCAATATTTATGTCGACGAATCGCTGTTTCGCGCCGGCATTCTTCCCGGCCGGCCGGCCGCCTCTCTCTCCAGCAAAGAGATCGAGCGCCTGCATGAGGAAATGGTGGCGACGATCGGCGAGGCGGTCATGAAAGGGGGAAGCACGGTGCGCACGTATGTGAACACGCAAGGGGAAGCGGGTGCGTTTCAGCATAGCTTGTTCGTCTACGGACGCAAAGGAGAGCCATGCAAACGATGCGGCACGCCGATTGAAAAAACGGTCGTCGCCGGCCGCGGCACGCATTATTGCCCGCGCTGCCAGCGCTAGGCGGCGTGTAAAAAGGAGAGAGGTTCCATGACGTTGACGATCGGATTGACCGGCGGGATCGCCAGCGGCAAAAGCACGGTGAGCGCGATGATGCGCGAGCTCGGCCTTCCGGTCATTGATGCTGACGAAGCGGCGCGCGCCGTCGTCCGACCGGGGGAAGACGCCTACCGTCAGATTGTCGCCGCCTTCGGTCCGGGCATTTTGCAGACAAATGGAGAGATCGATCGGGCGAAACTCGGGGCGATCGTGTTCAACGACGAAGAAGAACGGAAAAAGCTAAACGCCATCGTTCACCCGGCGGTGCGTCAGAAAATGCTCGCGGAGAAAGAAGCGCTCGTCCGTTCCGGGGCGAAAACGGTCGTATTGGACATTCCGCTTTTATTTGAAAGCGGATTGACATCCTGGGTCGATAAAGTACTTGTCGTGTATGTTGACGATGACATCCAGCTTCGCCGGCTGATGGAGCGGAACGGGTTCACTGAGGAAGAAGCGCGCGCCCGCATTCGCGCTCAATGGCCGCTGGCGGAAAAAATGAAGCGGGCCGACGCGGTCATCAACAATAACGGAACGAGGGAAGAGACACGCCGTCAGCTGTTGGCTATTTTGAAACAATGGGACGCCTTGGAAAAATAGGCGTCTTTTTTGTTCGCTTTCAGTCATTTTGTTCTCCACATTTCCTAAAAATATGATATACTATTTATACGAATATAAGAAAATAGTATAACATATATGAGAGGAGAACAAAGTGAATGAAGGCGAAAGTGGCGATTAACGGTTTCGGACGAATCGGACGGATGGTGTTCCGGCGCGCCATCAATTCCTCTGACCTCGACATTGTGGCGGTGAACGCCAGCTATCCGCCGGAAACGTTAGCCCATTTAGTAAAATATGACTCAAACCACGGTAAATTTGACGGTGAGGTCATCGCCTTGGAAGACGGCCTGCTCGTCAACGGCAAAAAAGTGAGGCTGTTAAACTCGCGCGACCCGAAACAGCTGCCGTGGAAAGAGCTTGATATCGATATTGTGATTGAAGCGACCGGAAAATTCAACGACCGCGAAAAGGCGAGCCTTCACCTTGAGGCAGGGGCGAAGCGCGTCATTTTAACCGCCCCAGGCAAAAATGAAGATGTGACGATCGTTGTTGGCGTCAACGAGCATATGCTTGACATCGACCGCCATTTCATCATTTCGAACGCCTCGTGTACGACAAACTGTTTGGCTCCGGTCGTCAAAGTGCTCGATGAAGCGTTTGGGATTGAAAACGGCCTGATGACGACGGTTCACGCGTATACGAACGACCAAAAAAACATCGACAACCCGCATAAAGATTTGCGCCGCGCCCGCTCATGCGCGCAGTCGATCATCCCGACGACAACGGGAGCGGCGAAAGCGCTTGGCCTAGTGCTGCCGCATTTAAAAGGGAAGCTTCATGGCATGGCGCTCCGCGTCCCGACGCCGAACGTCTCGCTCGTCGACTTGGTCGTCGACTTGAAGCGCGATGTGACGGTTGATGAGGTGAACGAGGCGCTGATCCGCGCTGCCAACGGCCCATTGAAAGGCATCTTGGATTTCACGATGGAGCCGCTTGTCTCGATCGATTTCAATACGAATCCGCATTCTGCGATTATCGACGGCCTGTCGACGATGGTGATGGAAGGGCGAAAAGTGAAAGTGCTCGCTTGGTATGACAATGAATGGGGCTATTCGTGCCGCGTCGTTGATTTAGCCCATCTTGTCGCGGCCAAAATGAATGAGCGTCTCAGCGTCAATGCGTAACAGCGGTTCGATGTGAAGCGCGCCGCCTGCGCTATGGCTTTTGCGATCCGCACAAACGGATCGGGCCACGGTGCGGGCGTGGGCGCTTTTTCTCTTTTTTATGCAAAAAAATTAAAAAAGCCTGTTGCAAAAACCCCCTAAACAAAATATACTATGTCTCGTGAACTTCTTAACGGCAAGGGTAATGTGACTACTTAAAGGGTTAGGACCTCTTAGGACTAACTTTCCCCCGTGGTAGTTATACATGCCATTTTGCAACTCACCTTCTGTTTTTTTATTAGTTTGAGAAAATTGGTTAAAGGGGGATTCTTTTCATGGACACGATGGGTCGTCACGTTATCTCGGAACTTTGGGGATGCGACTTTGACAAACTGAATGATATTGATTTTATTGAAAAAACGTTCGTTGACGCCGCGTTAAAGTCGGGAGCGGAGATTCGCGAAGTGGCGTTCCATAAATTCGCTCCGCAAGGCGTAAGCGGGGTCGTCATTATTTCGGAATCGCATTTGACGATTCACACGTTTCCCGAACACGGCTATGCGAGCATTGATGTGTATACATGCGGCCATTTAGACCCGACGATTGCCGCCGATTACATTGCCGAAATGCTGGGCGCGCAAACGCGGGAAACGATTGAACTTCCGCGCGGCATGCGCCCGATCGAAGTGAAAAAGGCGCAGGCGCTGTAATTGGATAATGATAAACCGAAAGGAGCGTAAGCGAAACGCTCCTTTTTTTGCGCCCTCGGCGGTACAACAGCGGCGAAAATCATGGTATGATGGAAGAAAAAGAATGACTAGGGAGACGTGGCAATGAGCATGTGGAAAACACTCAAATACGCCTTCACAAACCATTGTGAAACGCGGGAAAATCATGAAGATGAAGAGCTAAGAAGCCATTATTACAAAGCGACGAACCGCGCCGTCATCGATGCGGTCAAGGAGCTGCTCTCGTCGCTGCCCGGCGCCGAGCTCGTTTCTGTTTCCGAAGAGCGCGGCGAAATTTGTGCGCAAACAAAGCGCGGCAAAAAGTTGTTCATCGTCGCTACCGTCATTTCCGTGCGGCCGTTTGAAACGGCGGTCGACTTTTCCGCGACGACGGAGACGAAGCTATTGCCGTTTGATTTTGGGCATAGCCGGGCGGTCATTCTCGATTTGTATCGGAAGCTCGACGCCCGCCTGCCCTATATCGGTTCCGGACTGAACAGCTAACTATATCTTGTCTGCTTTCGTCCATTCCGGTATGATAGAAAATAAGAAGATCAACGGAGTGGATGTTATGCGATGTCCTTCATGCCATCATCAAGGCACGCGCGTGCTTGACTCGCGCCCGGTTGAAGAGGGTCGTTCGATCCGCCGCCGGCGGGAGTGCGAACAGTGCCATTATCGGTTTACGACGTTTGAGCGGATCGAGGAGCCGCCGCTGATTGTTGTGAAAAAAGAGGGAACGCGCGAAGAATTCAGCCGGGAGAAAATTTTGCGCGGCTTGATCAAAGCGTGCGAGAAGCGGCCGGTGGCGCTCGAGGAGCTTGAAAAAGTGACGCAGGAAATTGAGCGCGAACTGCGCAATCAAGGCGTCTCGGAAGTGAAAAGCGAAACGATCGGCGAAATGGTGATGGAGCGCCTGTCACACATCGATGAGGTCGCCTATGTCCGCTTCGCTTCCGTCTATCGGCAGTTTAAAGATATTAATGTGTTCATTGAAGAACTGAAAGAGCTGATCAAAAAAGGGCAACGGTAAAAAGGGCTTTGGCGTTAGGCGGCAAGCCCTTTTTTCAACGTCTTTTCGGCAGGAAAGGGGAGAGCCGGTTTGAAACGAATACGGCGGAATGGAAGGTCGGAGCGATGCAGCACCATTGGAAAGAGCTGATTGCTGTCGACCGTTATACCGTGCAAAGCCGTGGGGTGTTGCAAGAGGTGGACCGTAAAGTGCTGACGCTGCTTTACCAGCCGCTCATCGGCTGCCGGGCGTTGGCGCTTTATATGACGCTTTGGGGGGAGCTTGAGCTGCTTGACGGCCAGGAAGCGACCCATCATCGGCTTATGGCGCTCATGCAGTGCGGACTGCCGGACATTTACAGCGAACGGTTGAAACTCGAAGGAATCGGGCTGCTCGACACATACGTCCACGCTCCAGAGGCGGATGAACCGAAGCTGTTTCTTTATGAGCTGCGTCCGCCGCTGGCGCCAGACCAGTTTTTCCGCGACGAGATGTTGAGCGTTTTTTTGCACCGGCAAGTCGGCCGCCACTTGTTTATCCAGCTGAGCAACTTTTTTGCCCGTCCGTCCATTGATGAAACGAAATTCACCCAGGTGACGCGGTCGTTTTCCGACGTGTTTTCGGCCGTGCCCGCTGAACAAATCGTCGCCGGCCTCAGCGAAGAAGCCGGGCCCGAGCTGCTTGAAGGGAAGGATCACATCAGGCGGGATGAGGCGTCGTATGTGCTCGATGATGATGTATTCGACTTTGAGCTGTTTTTTGCCGGCCTGTCCAAGCAGCTTGTGCCGCGCCGGGCTGTGACAGCGAAAGTGAAGGAAGCGATTAAAAAGCTGGCGTTTTTATACGGCATTCCGCCGCTTGAGATGCAAAAACTGGTCCTTGGCGTCATCGATCCGGCCTATCATATCGATATTGACGCGTTGCGCCGGGCGGCGCGCGAATGGTATGAGCTCGAACATGGCGGTGTCGAGCCGCGCCTCGTCGAACGAGTGCAGCCGCTCGCCTACCGGACGATGGAAAACATCGAACCGCGCACAAAAGAGGAGCAACTAATGAAACAGCTGGAAACAATTTCCCCGCGCCAGCTGCTGAAAGAGATTTCAGGCGGCGCTGAGCCGTCGCTTGCTGATTTGCAGTTGATCGAAGACATTATGTTCCAGCAGCAGCTGCTCCCCGGAGTTGTCAACGTGCTCATTTATTATGTCATGCTCCGGACGAATATGAAGCTGTCGAAAAAATACGTAGAAAAAATCGCCAGCCATTGGGCGCGCAAAAAGGTGAAAACCGTGAAGGAAGCAATGGAACTGGCGAAAGAAGAGGCGAAAACATACCAAAACTGGGCGAACGAAAAGGAAAAAGGGACGCGGACGGTGCGCAAAGTCGTGCGCACGGAAATCGTCCCGGACTGGCTGAACATGGATTACAGCCAGCCGGATGATGATGATTTTGACGTCGAACAGGCGCGCAAAGAGCTTGAGGAACGGCTGAAAAAATACCGTGATGAATCATAGAGGGAAAAGCCATGGAACGAGTAAACCACCTGTTGCAGCGGTTGCTTGGCAATCAACGGTTTAAACAACGCTACGAACAAATGAAACGCTACATTTTGGAGCATCCGGACGTGCAGCCGTTTTTGCGGGCGCACGAACGGCAATTGTCGGCCGATGCGGTTGACCGCAGCTTGATGAAGCTGTATGAGTTCATCGAGCAGCACGGGAATTGCCGCCAATGTCCGGGCCTTGAGCGATGCAACAACATGCTGCCGGGGTACCATCCAAATTTGGTGGTCAACGGTGGAAGGATCGACGTTGAGTACGACCGCTGCCCCAAAAAAGTGCAGCATGACGAGCGAAAACGGCAAGAGTCGCTCATTCAAAGCATGTTCATGCCGCGCGAAATCTTGCGTGCTTCGCTCTCTGACGTCGATCTCAATGACGATGGGCGGATCAAAGCGATCCGATTTGCCGAGCGGTTTGTGGCGGAATACGAGCCAGGGAAAAAAATGAAAGGCTTGTATTTGCACGGATCGTTTGGGGTGGGCAAAACGTATTTGCTCGCCGCGATCGCCAACGAGCTGGCGAAGCGAAACGTTTCGTCGCTGATCGTCTACGTGCCCGAGCTGTTTCGTGAGATGAAACATTCGCTTCAAGACCAGACGATGAACGAAAAGCTTGATTATATCAAAAAAGTGCCGGTGCTGATGCTCGATGACCTTGGGGCGGAGGCGATGTCAAGCTGGGTGCGCGATGATGTATTTGGCCCGATCTTGCAATACCGGATGTTTGAAAACTTGCCGACGTTTTTCACGTCGAACTTTGATATGCAGCAGCTCGCCCATCATTTGACGTATTCGCAGCGCGGCGAAGAAGAGAAGGTGAAGGCGGCGCGCATTATGGAGCGAATCCGCTATTTGGCCTATCCGATTGAAATCACTGGACCGAACCGCCGTGAGCAAAATATATAAAGGCGATTTGAAACGTTGCCGTTTGCACAGGCATGTTGATTAACCCATAAAAACTAGTTGAGCAGGTTCTGTTTCTAGCTTTTCTGCCGTAGTCGGCAAGCGGTTCGTTTGCCGACTGGGGCTGACCCAAAAGGGTAATTTCCCTTAAACAAAACACAACATATTGTTTCTTAATTTAACTTCCCTCCGAAAGAAGTCTCCTACTTCTAAACGTGAAGGTGCGCCAGCACCAGTGAAAGTGGGAGATGAATTTCGGTTGGCGTTAGCCAACGAATATGATAGAATATGGCTAGAACGGACACCTTCGGAACGAAGGGAAGCGTAAAGGGTTCTTGTGTGTGGCTTACCGTTCAGCGAACACACACAAGTCGCTTGAAGCCCCCACCTCTAAGCGAAGCGTAGGTGGGGGGTAGTTCACTTGTTTTATGCCTGTATACGGTAATAAGAAAGGGTGTCCCGATCCTTTTGGGGCACCCTCCATAGCCATCAAGTGAAGCCTTGGAGCGAGTAGCTCCAAGGCTTCACTTTTCATCTTTGGAGGCTGTGACCGTGAGAATATATAAAGATAGGCATGCCAAATACACCTTCCCTATAGAAGGTTTTTTTCATGGTATATGAGGCGGGAATTTCTTATGACACCGGCATGATGACCAAACTCTCGATAATGTCTAAAGCGCTCTTTTTTGTATAACGCCTTGATTTTTTTCCGTGTTGAGCGATGATGTCACACAGTTTTAAAAGGAGTTGGACAACTAACTCCTCAGAACACCATAAGGCTTGAAAGAAATCCATACCGAACTCCTTGATCATACTCATCGCCTTATATTCGCTCAATTCCTTTTTCTGTTTTCGATAGAGCCATTCCCGCATTTTAAACATGACAGTGGAGCTGATCAATAAGGCAATCAACGTTCCATACAGGTGGCACTGAAAGCGAGCCCCTTTCATCGGTTTGAATCGATGAATGTGAAACAGGGATTTCCATGTCTTAAATACCACTTCAATTTGCCAGCGAAGAGAATACAGCGTATGAATTTCGTGCAAAGAGGTATAAATCGCTGGAATATTGGTGATATATACATATATTGAGTGGGGGCGTCGCGTCACGTACGCGGCCCCTTTTCGTTTCGCCTTCTGTTTCCATTGTCCTTCCTTCTGTCGCTCCTGTTCTTCGGTCAGCCGATACACAATGAGCCGCGGTTGATGAACTTTCTTTCCACTGACATACGCATGTTCCAGTTCCATGGTTTCTCCGGGTTGTAACACCGCAAGGAAATCCTCTGGTTCCCATTTTCGAAATCGGTCTCCTTCTTTTTGGTAAATCCCTACATTGTGTTTGAGCCGGGAAATATAAAAGGCTCCGGCGTCATGAATGGCTTGCAATCCCTCAAGCGAAAAATAGCCTAAGTCTTTCAAACAAAGGTCTCCCTCTTGGATGGTCGATAGAAGGGACGCTCCGTAGGCGGCGTCGTGATGACGGGCATCTTCGACATCCGCATGGAGAAACTTCCCTTCTAGCCATTCATATTCTAGCTGAATTTTCACCCCAGGCCCCGTACATCCCTCGTAAATCCCCCGGATTTCAGGAGGCAGTTGAAACGACGTGGAATCGAGAATGCGAATCCGGCGAAACAGCGAATGTCTTTGACATAAGTGACGGGCTTCCTGAGTCTGATGAATGAGCAGTTTTTCAAACACCGCTTTGAGGAAACTCACCGCTTTTTCATTAAACCGTTGATTGAGCCCTTCCGCACTCAGAAAGGTGTTTTGCTTGAGAGCTAGAGCACTGCAAAGCTGCACCAATGATTTTTGACCGCCTCCTTCCTGGAGAAATGTGCAAAGTGCCACAAAATCATGGGCGCGTAATTTCCCCTTTCGTTGAATAAATTGATGATCTCGGGCCATATGTTCAAGTTCTTCGCACGATAACACGCTTCTTAATCCGTCTAAAAAACAATGCCATTCTTCTCGGAGAGATAAGGACGTCTTCAAAAAAACCACCCTTTCTAAGACATTATGAGGTCTTCAAAAGGATGGTCAAATCAGGCATATATTTATTCCTGTTTTCTTAACTTGATGGCTATGGGGGCACCCTCTCCTCGAACAATGAACGCCGCTAAGCTTTGTGGTTTTTTAGTCTAAACAGCCCGTTGTCCCCATATATATAAACCAAGCATGCCTTTCGGGCTAAAGGGGGGACAGCGGGTGATCGAAATCCATTTTGACGAGGCAAGCGAGGCGGAAAAATTGGTTGGGCTGCTAGATCACCGGCAACCGGATGACGGTCCGCTGTTTCATGCCGCTTATGACGGGAACAAAACCGTGGCGGTTTACATACAGGGCGAGGAGAAGCGTGTGCTTGAGGAGCATATCATCCCAGCGATGACGGCGTTTATGCAGGAGGTGATGGAAGACCGGCTGCTGCTATCCATCATTGCCAATGTTTTTTATTTCCGCGACGTCGAAGAACAGCAGCAAATTTTGGCCCTCGCTCATTCATTTTTGGACGGCGAGCGGCGCGATTACCGGAAAAGCGCGGCGTTTGCCGCCTCGCGCACCGTGATGTTGCGCGACGCTTTTGCCTCCTTTTTGCGCGACGGCTTGTCATTTTCGTTTTCTTCGTTCGTTACGTTCCGGTTAAAGCCGTATATGGAGCGCCTCCAACATTATGTCGAGCTGGCGATTGATGAATACAAGCTGGAGCAGGAGTATCAAAATTTTGTGCAAATGCTGCGCGACTGCCTGGCTGGCCGGACGCCGCAATGGCCGCGCCTGTATTTGGTGCACGATCCGCCGCACTTCGTATTTTACGACAGCGAGCGGCGGGAGCTGTCGGCGGCGGAAGTGAGACAGTTGATCGACCGCCATCTCGTCTTCAGCCAGCCGATGTATATTGATGCATCGGTGCTCGCTCCGCTTGTCTCGCTCGCTCCGGCGGAAATTGAGCTGTACACCGATCATCCGGATGACGGCATGGTGCAGACACTGCAAAACGTGTTTCAAGAACGGCTGATCGTCTGCCGCCGCGCCGATTTTTCCCGCTTGTTTGCCGCCAACGCTGGAAATGGGGGAGAAGCTTGATTTTTCCTGCTGTTTTCGCTATAATGACGTCATGAATATGGATGAATACAAGCGATGACGAGGACATGGGCGCATTTTTACGGTTTCCAGAGAGGGAAGGCAGCGGCTGGAACCTTCCTAACACGAAAAATGCGCTTACCCCCTCAGAGCTGCGGCAGCGAACGCAACGCCCAGTAGTTGCCGCCGGTGGACGACCGTTATTCTTGTTGAGCCATGGCATGGCGAGGCGTTGCCATGGGAAGAAGGGTGGAACCACGATGAAAACTCGTCCCTTTAGGAGGGAGGAGTTTTTTTATTTTTCCATTTTCATCATCATGACAAAGGAGTGATTGCCAATGCCAGACGTCATTCGCATCACGTTCCCAGATGGGGCGGAAAAGGAGTTTCCGAAGGGGACGACGACGGAAGACATCGCTGCCTCGATCAGCCCGGGGCTGAAGAAAAAAGCGATCGCCGGCAAACTGAACGGCCGGTTCGTTGATTTGCGCACGCCGCTTCACGAAGATGGCGAGCTTGTCATCATTACCCAAGACATGCCGGAGGCGCTTGACATTTTGCGCCATAGCACCGCCCACTTAATGGCGCAGGCGATCAAGCGGCTGTATGGCAACGTCAAGCTCGGCGTCGGTCCGGTCATTGAAAACGGCTTTTACTATGATATCGACATGGAGCATAAGCTGACGCCAGACGACCTCCCGAAAATCGAAGCGGAAATGCGCAAGATTGTCAAAGAAAATTTGGACATCGTCCGCAAAGAAGTGAGCCGCGAAGAAGCCATCCGGCTGTATGAAGAAATCGGCGATGAGTTGAAGCTCGAGTTGATCGCCGATATTCCGGAAGGCGAGCCGATTTCGATTTATGAGCAAGGCGAGTTTTTCGACCTTTGCCGCGGCGTGCACGTGCCGTCGACTGGAAAAATCAAAGAGTTCAAGCTGCTCAGCATCTCGGGGGCCTACTGGCGCGGCGACAGCAACAACAAAATGCTGCAGCGCATCTACGGCACGGCCTTTTTCAAAAAGGAAGACTTGGATCGTTATTTGCGCCTGCTTGAAGAAGCGAAAGAGCGCGATCACCGCAAATTAGGCAAAGAGCTTGAGCTGTTTACGACATCGCAACAAGTCGGACAAGGCTTGCCGCTATGGCTGCCGAAAGGAGCGACGATCCGCCGCATTATCGAACGGTACATCGTCGACAAAGAAGTGGCGCTCGGATACGATCATGTCTACACACCGGTGCTCGGCAGCGTCGAGCTGTACAAGACATCGGGCCATTGGGACCATTACAAAGAAAACATGTTCCCGCCGATGGAGATGGACAACGAAGAACTTGTGCTTCGTCCGATGAACTGCCCGCACCATATGATGATTTACAAAAGCAAGCTGCACAGCTACCGCGAGCTGCCGATCCGCATCGCCGAGCTCGGCACGATGCACCGCTATGAAATGTCTGGAGCGCTTACCGGCCTGCAGCGCGTCCGCGGCATGACGCTCAACGACGCCCACATTTTCGTGCGCCCGGACCAAATCAAAGACGAGTTCAAGCGCGTCGTCAACTTGATTTTGGAAGTCTATAAGGATTTCGGCATTGAGGAATACTCGTTCCGCTTGTCTTACCGCGATCCGCATGACAAAGAAAAATATTACGATGACGATGAAATGTGGGAAAAAGCCCAACGCATGCTGCGGGAAGCCATGGACGAGCTCGGCCTCGACTACTACGAAGCGGAAGGGGAAGCGGCGTTTTACGGGCCGAAGCTCGATGTGCAAGTGCGCACGGCGCTTGGCAAAGACGAGACGCTCTCGACGGTGCAGCTTGACTTCCTGTTGCCCGAGCGCTTTGATTTGACGTACATTGGCGAGGATGGGAAGCCGCATCGTCCGGTCGTCATCCATCGCGGCGTCGTCTCGACGATGGAGCGGTTTGTCGCGTTCCTCATCGAGGAGTATAAAGGCGCGTTTCCGACATGGCTCGCCCCGGTTCAAGTCAAAGTGATCCCCGTGTCGCCGGAGGCGCACCTCGATTACGCGTATGACGTGCAGCGGACGTTGAAAGAACGCGGCTTCCGCGTCGAAGTCGACGAGCGCGACGAAAAAATCGGCTATAAAATCCGCGAAGCGCAAATGCAAAAAATCCCGTACATGCTCGTTGTCGGCGATAAAGAAGTGTCTGAGCGAGCGGTCAACGTCCGCCGCTATGGCGAAAAAGAAAGCCGGACGATGGGGCTTGACGAGTTTATGGCCTTGCTCGCTGACGATGTGCGGGAAAAACGGACACGATCCGCGCAATCGGCGGGTTGAAACCTCGATGAGACGAACCATTGCAAATTTTCTCTTGCCAATCGGGCGGACATCCGTTATAATGGAGTTCGTTGTGTTTATCAAGATCTGCTCCTTGACATGCCATCGCCAAGGTGGTATAGTGTATAAAGTGGAATGATTGCTTGTTTGTAACAAAAGCAGAAGCACCCCGCTTCTCACCTGACCGACGCCAAGACGGCTGTTGGCAGGTTGTTACGGTTCGTCAATGCGAGTGTAAGGACGTACTGCGCGGGTGCTTTGTGCATCTGCGCTTTTTTTTGGCTGGAAGTGGGGCTCTGCTGGCAAACAAGCCAGTCGGAAAAAACCTTGGAGGTGGCTCATTATTAGCAAAGATTTTATTATCAACGAACAAATTCGTGCCCGTGAAGTGCGCTTGATCGACCAAAACGGCGAACAGCTTGGCATCAAGTCGAAGCAGGAGGCGCTTGAGATTGCGGCAAGACGCAACTTGGATCTTGTGCTTGTCGCGCCGAACGCCAAACCGCCCGTTTGCCGCATCATGGACTACGGCAAATTCCGCTTCGAGCAGCAGAAGAAAGAGAAAGAAGCGCGCAAAAAACAAAAAGTGATCAACGTCAAAGAGGTGCGCCTCAGCCCGACGATCGAGGAGCATGACTTCAACACGAAGCTGCGCAATGCGCGCAAGTTTTTGGAAAAAGGCGATAAAGTGAAGGCGACGATCCGCTTTAAAGGTCGGGCGATCACCCATAAAGAAATTGGGCAGCGCGTCCTTGACCGCTTCTCGGAAGCGTGCGCCGACATTGCCGTTGTCGAAACGGCGCCGAAAATGGACGGGCGCAACATGTTTTTAGTGCTCGCACCGAAAAACGACAACAAGTAAGGAGGAACCTGCGATGCCAAAAATGAAAACTCACCGCGGCTCGGCGAAACGGTTCAAAAAAACGGCCAGCGGCAAATTAAAACGCGGCCACGCGTACACGAGCCACTTGTTTGCCAATAAAACGAAAAAACAAAAGCGTCATCTCCGCAAAGCGACGCTTGTCTCGCCTGGCGATTTCAAACGCATCCGCCAAATGCTTGACAACTTGAAATAACGACCGACTATAGGAGGGAACGATTATGCCACGCGTAAAAGGTGGACCAGTGACGCGCAGACGTCGCAAAAAAGTGTTAAAACTCGCAAAAGGCTATTTCGGCGCGAAACACGCATTATATAGAGTCGCGAACCAACAAGTGATGAAATCGCTCATGTATGCGTATCGCGACCGCCGTCAACGGAAGCGCGACTTCCGCAAACTGTGGATTGTCCGCATCAACGCAGCGGCTCGCCAAAATGGCTTGTCCTACAGCCGTTTGATGCACGGCTTGAAGCTGGCCGGCGTGGAAGTGAACCGGAAAATGCTCGCCGACTTGGCGGTCAACGACCAAGCCGCGTTCGCCCAACTCGCCGACTTGGCGAAAGCGAATTTGAATAAATAACAACGATGGCCATCCTTGATCAGGGTGGCCATTTTCTTATCAAGGAAAGGGATCGATATGGTACAATACGGGATAGCGATCAATCTTCTCGCTTTTTTCGTGATGGGGGTCGACAAATACAAGGCGAAGCGCCGCCGCTTTCGCACCGCCGAGCGGACGCTTTGGCTGCTGGCGTTTGCGGGCGGGGCCATCGGTGCGGCAGCTGGAATGTACACGTTTCGCCATAAAACGCGCCATCGGGCTTTTGGCTATGGCTTGCCGCTGTTGGCAGCGGTGGAGCTGTTTCTCTATTGGCGATGGATGAGGTAGAAAGGGGAGGAGAGAGTCAACTACTCCCACTTAGCTAACGCTTGAAGTGGGGGCTTGCAACTCCCCAGAAGTGCAAACGGACTTCGTCCTCCTTCCTTGACTTGGGGTTGCATCAGGGGGCAGGTTGACGACTACCCAACGACGCAGGTCATGCCTGCATCGTTACCGATTCTCTCGGTGTGTCTGTTGGCAGTACTTGGCTTCCACACACAACAGACGGACCTACGCTCGATGTTTTACGGTTACAACGTTTCCTGTAACCAACTCCATACATCGAGTAGCAGTTATTGGAGTGCCTTTATTGAACGGTTTTCTCCACGCCTTTATTATATCATACACAAAAGAAAGGGGGAACGCGCATTCCTCTCCCACTTACTCCCTTTGGTCATTGAAGTGGGAGTCTCCTGCGCGAAATAGGATGAATTGGCCTTTGCTTTACGATATGCAGCGCATGTTGGATGAGCGGATTGAAACAGAGCACGGCCTTATGCATGAGGACTTGTTCAATCGGAAAATGCTTGCGTTTCTCGTCGAACTTGGGGAGCTGGCCAATGAGACGCGCTGTTTTAAATTTTGGAGCGTGAAACCGTCGGCGCCGGCGGAACGGGTGCTGGAGGAATATGTCGACGGTTTGCATTTTTTGCTGTCGCTCGGGCTGGATTGCGGGCTGTTTTATGAAAGCCGGGAGCTTCCGGCTGTCGAGCGGCCGCTTGTTGAGCAGTTTTTGGCCATCTTTCGCGCCGCCGAGCGGTTCGGGGAGACGAGAGCGCGAGGGGAATATGATGCGCTGTTTGCGGAGTATTGGCGGCTTGGCGTGGCGCTCGGTTTTTCTTCCGACGACATCGAGGCGGCGTATCGGCGGAAAAATGAAGTGAACCACAAGCGGCAAAACGAGCGCTACTGATCTTTTTTCGGGTGGCGAATGATTCATTTTGCCAATCGTCAGCCTTTTCAAGTATAATAAAAAAGTGGACAAAACCGGAAAGGGGTGCCAAGATGGCGAAGTTGGACGAAACGTTGACGATGCTGAAAGCGCTGACCGATGCGAAAGGCGTCCCGGGCAATGAGCGGGAAGCGCGCGATGTGATGAAGACATACATAGCTCCGTATGCGGATGAAGTGACAACGGATGGCCTCGGCAGCTTGATCGCCAAAAAAGAAGGGAAATCGGGCGGGCCGAAAGTGATGATCGCCGGCCATTTGGATGAAGTCGGCTTTATGGTGACGCAAATCGACGACAAAGGATTCATCCGCTTCCAAACGCTTGGCGGATGGTGGAGCCAAGTAATGCTCGCCCAGCGCGTGACGATCGTGACGAAAAAAGGCGACATCACCGGCGTCATCGGTTCGAAGCCGCCGCACATTCTGCCGCCGGAGGCGCGCAAAAAACCGGTGGAAATCAAAGATATGTTCATCGACATCGGCGCGACAAGCCGCGAGGAAGCGATGGAGTGGGGCGTCCGCCCGGGCGATATGATCGTGCCGTATTTTGAATTTACGGTATTGAACAATGAAAAAATGCTGCTCGCGAAAGCATGGGACAACCGGATCGGCTGTGCGGTCGCCATCGATGTGCTCAAGCAGCTGAAAGGCGTCGACCATCCAAACACGGTATACGGCGTCGGCACGGTGCAGGAAGAAGTCGGCTTGCGCGGCGCGCGCACGGCCGCCCAATTCATTCAGCCGGATATCGCCTTTGCGGTGGATGTCGGCATTGCCGGCGATACACCGGGCGTGTCGGAAAAAGAAGCGATGGGCAAACTCGGCGCCGGCCCGCACATCGTCCTGTACGACGCGACGATGGTGTCGCACCGCGGCTTGCGCGAATTCGTCATCGAAGTGGCGGAAGAGCTGAACATTCCGTACCATTTTGACGCCATGCCGGGCGGCGGTACGGATGCGGGAGCGATTCATTTAACGGGCAGCGGCGTTCCGTCGCTCACGATCGCCATCCCGACGCGCTACATCCACTCGCACGCCGCCATTTTGCATCGCGACGACTACGAGAACACGGTCAAGCTGCTTGTCGAAGTGATCAAACGGCTTGACGCCGACAAAGTGAAACAACTGACGTTTGACGAATAAAAACACCGGCCAATTCGGCCGGTGTTCGTCATTGTTTAACCGCCTGCTCGAGCGTGGTGAGCATCATGTCTTTTTGCTGTTCATTGGCGTGCGTCCAAATGGCTTCAAAGAGGACGCCGAGGCCGGGCAAATATTTTTCCTCGCCACGCTGGATCGCGTCCTCGATTGTATTCTCGAGCTGTTCTTTCGAGTTGTTGGCGACGTTGTGCATAATGGCTTTCCGCAAGTTCAAATCCATTTGTCTCACCTCATTGGCCGTATTGTACACCGTTATCGTTTGCCAATGGCGGCGGATTTATACATGGAGCGGCTCTCGTATATGGTATAATAGAGGAAAAACTAGACCGAAATGAGTGATGGCGACGATGGACGAGAAACCGCTCTATGGATTGGAACGAACGGTATTTCGCCAACTGCTCCATCTATTTTCCCGTTATGCTGATGTCATTGAAAAAGTCATTTTGTTCGGCTCAAGAGCACGAGGCGATTACAAGGAAGGATCGGATATCGATTTGGCGATCCAATTTCGAAAACCGGGAGGCCCGCTGTACCTCCTGCAATCGGACTTGGATGAACTTCCGATCATTTATCCGATCGATGTTGTTGATTACAATCAAATTCACAACGAACAGCTAAAAATGAATATTGACCAAGAAGGAAAGACGATTTTTCAAACGAACGAGCACGGGAAGGTGATGGTCACCATGAGCCGGCTGATGGATCGATTTTACGATTTCGAACGGGCGCTCTCCAAACTCCGGCAAAGTGCCGCAAGAGACGCTCAAACGGATGACCTTGTTGTTGATGCGACCATTCAACGCTTTGAATTCACGTACGAACTAGCATGGAAATGGATGAAACTTTATTTGGAGCATCAGGGATACGCTGAAGTGACGAGTCCGAGGAAAACGATTCGCGAGGCGTTTCGGGAAGGGTTGATTCAAGACGGAGAGACATGGCTTCGCATGCTCGAAGACCGCAACCGGACGTCCCATACGTATGATGAAGAAACTGCCATGGACATGTATGAACGCATTCGCACCCACTATATCCCGCTGTTTGACCGTTTGCTTGACGAAATGAAACGACAGCTTGACTCAGTGACATGAGCGGCCGGCGTGCGGAACGGAACGAGCCTGGCTTTGTGAAGGAACTTGGCTTTGGTGTGTGAGTAAAATATTTGTGGGTGACATTCCGAAATGATCCCCGACGAGGGTTGCGAACTTTTGTTCGCGACGCTCGTCGGGGCCACCAAGCGAAGCGCGGTAGAAAAAAGCAAATGTCATGCAAAAAGGACTCTCTCCCTGCTATGATGGTGATTGTCAACATCAACCGAAAACAGGAGGGAGAGAGTCCATGAAACATCTTACCACAGAATGGCCTTTATTAAAAGAGCTGGAGGAACAATTAGTCAGAACTCTTCAAAAGGTGTTCGCTGTCTTGTTGGCGGCCCTTTTGGAGGAGATTGATCAACAACTGGCGGAAGCGCGGGACAAGCGCCGGTATCAGCTGAAAGACAAACGGCCGACTACGATCCAAACGCTGTTTGGAGAAGTGACGTTTCGACGGAACTACTACTATGACCGGCAAACGGGGAACTATACCTTCTTGCTGGATGCCGAATTAGGCTTTGATGGGGCCCGATCGATCAGTCCTTGCCTCGAGGAAACGGCGGTCGAGTTGGCCGTAGAGTGCTCTTCCTACCGCAAAGCGGCCCGTACGTTGGAGTCGATCGTGGGGTATGCGGTCATGAGCCACGAGGCGATTCGCCAACTGGTGCTGGAGGCCCCTGTCTCGCTGCACCGCCCTGTTTCCCAACGGCACGGCCGGGTGCTGTTTGTGGAGGCGGATGGACTGTTTATTTCCCGCCAGGGGAAAGGGAAACGGGCGAAAGAAGAGAAAATCCTGGCGGTTCACGAGGGATGGAAACGAAACGGTTCGCAGCTCGAGCTCGTGAACCGGCGCCACTA
This sequence comes from [Bacillus] caldolyticus, assembly GCF_003595605.1. Lineage (NCBI taxonomy): Bacteria > Bacillati > Bacillota > Bacilli > Caryophanales > Anoxybacillaceae > Geobacillus > [Bacillus] caldolyticus. The sequence continues at coordinate 2,831,920 of NZ_CP025074.1, forward strand.
CCTCCATGAAGGGGAGGGAGACGTGTGGGAACGGTTCGAAGAGTGGCTGATGAACGAATATGCCTATGATCCGTGCCGGGACCTGTTGATCATCAACGGCGACGCGGCGTCGTGGATCACGGCCTGCCGGGAGTATTTTGGGAAGCGGGCGTGCTTTCAGCTGGATCGATTTCATGTGGCGCGGGAGCTGCGTCAGTGTCTGTCCGGCCATCCGCGTTGGCGGGAGGTGCGGAAGAAGCTGGCGAAACAAGACGAAGAGGGGCTTCTCGTGGAGCTGAACAGCGCGGTCGGCACGTTGGAGGACGAAGCGAAAGAGAAGCAGATGGCTGCCATGATCCGCCGGATCGAGTCGATGCCGGGATGCATCCGGGACTATCGGGAGTGGCTGTCGGAGCAAGGGGTGGAGACGACCGGCATGCGTCCGATGGGCCACGCCGAGAGCGTGATGAGCCGGTTTGCGCATCGGGTGAAATCCCGCCGCAGCTGGAAAGACCAAGGGCTTCGGGCGTTTCTGAGGGCGATGGCGGCCCGAATCGACGGGATTTGGCGGAGAAATGGGCAGTTGGTGGAGGAAGAAGAGACCCGAACGGCGGCCTCGGCCTCAACAAAGTCCAAGCGGATCGAACAGGCCAAACGGAAGGCCGGACGGTTATGGGCAGATGTGGTGCGTCAGAATCTACCGTGTCTGCAGCGGTCATCCGGGACACCGATCCATCAAGCGTTGTCGGCGCTCCGGGATGGTGGTTGGGTGTAAAAAAATGGAATATCGTATCATCGCCTCAAGATGAGGGATGAGAGTCCGAAAGCGCTTACGATATTAATTCCTGAAAATGGTTCGCTAACTAGTGATTGACAACGCCCGTAGTGAACCGAAAAAATGTTCTCCACAAAGTCTTGACTGACTCGGCTTTGGTCGTGAAAGATGACAACGGCACACATTTTGTTATAATCAAATGAAGAAACTTGACGAATGAGGTGACGACACAATGGAAAAAGCGACATTCGCCGGCGGCTGCTTTTGGTGCATGGTGACGCCGTTTGAGGAGCTTGACGGCATTTACGGCATCGTCTCCGGCTATACGGGCGGGCATGTCGAAAACCCAACATACGAGCAAGTGAAAACCGGCACGACCGGCCATTACGAAGCGGTGCAAATCACGTTTGACCCGGACGTCTTTCCGTATGAGCGGCTGTTGGAGCTGTATTGGTGTCAAATCGACCCGACCGATGACGGCGGCCAGTTTCACGACCGCGGGCCGCAATACCGGACGGCGATTTTTTACCATAACGAAAAACAGCGCCAGCTCGCCGAGCAGTCAAAGCGGGCGCTCGAGGAAAGCGGGCGCTTCTCGAAGCCGATTGTAACGAAAATTTTGCCGGCGACGACGTTTTACCCGGCGGAAGAGTATCATCAAAACTACCATAAGAAAAATCCGGAGCATTACAAACAAGACCGCGCCGCGTCCGGGCGCGACGAGTTTATCGCCAAACATTGGGGGACGAAACGGTGAAGCGGATCGAATCGCCGAAAAATGCGCGCGTCAAACAATGGAAAAAGCTGCTGACCAAAAAAGGGCGCGATGAGACCGGATTGTTTTTGCTTGAAGGGTTTCATCTTGTCGAAGAGGCTGTAAAAAGCAACGCGCCGCTTGTTGAGCTGATGGTGGACGAGCGGACAGCCATCCCGCCCGGCTGGGACGTCAGCGTCCCGGTTGTGATCGTGACCGAAGCGGTGATGAAGGCGATCAGCAGCACGGAGACGCCGCAAGGCATCGCCGCGGTGTGCCGAAAGTTGCCAGCCGAGCTTGAAGGTGTGAAGACCGCCTTGCTCATTGACGCCGTGCAAGACCCGGGCAATCTCGGGACGATGATTCGCACCGCCGATGCCGCCGGGATCGATGCTGTCATCCTTGGCGAAGGGTGCGCCGATGTGTACAATCCGAAAGTCGTGCGGGCGACGCAAGGGTCGCTGTTTCATCTTCCGGTTGTCAAAGGCGATTTGGTGCAATGGATCGCGCGTTTCAAGGAGCAGGGCATTCCGGTGTACGGAACGGCCTTGGAGAATGCCGTCGATTACCGCACCGTTCCGCCTTCGTCTTCCTTCGCCTTGCTCGTCGGCAATGAAGGAAGCGGCGTCCGGCGCGAATGGCTCGAGATGACGACGGAAACCATCTACATCCCGATTTACGGCCAAGCCGAGTCGCTGAATGTCGCCGTCGCGGCCGGAATTTTGCTTTATTCCTTGCAGGCGGTGCGGTAAACGATGAGCTGCGCAAAGAAATTTCGGCCTGACCTTGCCTTTGCCCACTCATTTGCGTATAATGAATAGCGACAATTTCCCATACGGACAACAACGATGACGGAGAAAAGTAGCTTGCTGCTCGCCATCCAGGGAGAAAACGCCGGAGACTGGGAGCGTTTTTATGGCTGACGCAAGTGAAGTTCACCTCCCGAGTTGACACCGGGACCATCCCAAAAGGGGATGTAAAGGTGTTCCGGCTTTCGGCCGTTATCGCAATGAAGCGAACAGCACATTTGTGCTGTTAACAAGGGTGGTACCGCGAGCAACAACTCGTCCCTTACCGGGGGGGCGGGTTTTTTATTTTGGATAGAGGAGGGACTCAAGTGAAAGAACGGCTGTACGAGCTGAAGCAAGAAGCGCTTCGCCGAATCGATGAGGCGAAAGACGTCAAAGCACTGAATGACGTGCGCGTCGCTTACTTGGGCAAAAAAGGGCCGATCACCGAAGTGCTGCGCGGCATGGGGGCATTGCCGCCGGAAGAGCGCCCGAAACTCGGCGCGCTGGCCAATGAAGTGAGAGCGGCGATTCAGCAGGCGCTCGAGGCGAAACAAGCGAAACTGGAACAGGAGGAAGTCGAGCGGAAGCTGGCCGCCGAAGCGATCGATGTGACGCTGCCGGGACGACCTGTGAGTCTTGGCAATCCCCATCCGCTGACGCGCGTCATTGAAGAAATTGAAGATTTGTTTATCGGCATGGGCTATACGGTCGCCGAAGGGCCGGAAGTCGAGACCGACTATTACAACTTTGAGGCGCTCAATTTGCCGAAAGGCCACCCGGCCCGCGATATGCAAGATTCGTTTTACATCACGGAGGAGATTTTGCTTCGCACCCACACATCGCCGATGCAGGCGCGGACGATGGAAAAACACCGCGGGCGCGGCCCGGTGAAAATCATTTGTCCGGGCAAAGTGTACCGCCGCGATACGGACGATGCGACGCATTCGCACCAGTTTACGCAAATTGAAGGATTGGTTGTGGATCGGAACATCCGGATGAGCGATTTGAAAGGGACGCTGCGCGAATTTGCCCGCAAGCTGTTCGGGGAAGGGCGCGACATCCGCTTCCGGCCGAGCTTTTTCCCGTTCACCGAGCCGTCGGTCGAAGTCGATGTGTCCTGCTTCCGATGCGAAGGGCGGGGCTGCGGCGTCTGCAAAGGCACCGGCTGGATCGAAATTTTAGGAGCCGGCATGGTGCATCCGAACGTGCTTGAGATGGCCGGCTTTGATTCGAAAACGTACACCGGCTTTGCGTTCGGCATGGGGCCGGAGCGGATCGCGATGCTGAAGTACGGCATTGACGACATCCGTCATTTCTATCAAAACGATCTACGTTTCTTGCGGCAATTTTTGCGTGTGTAACAGAAAAAGGAGGGGTTTTCCATGCTCGTGTCTTACCGTTGGCTGAGCGAGTACGTCGATTTGACGGGGGTCACCGCCGCGGAACTCGCTGATCGCATCACGAAAAGCGGCATTGAAGTCGAGCGGGTTGAGGCGCTCGACCGCGGGATGAACGGCGTCGTCATCGGCCATGTGCTCGAGTGCGAGCCGCACCCGAACGCGGATAAACTGCGGAAATGCCTCGTTGACCTTGGCGAAGGCGAGCCGGTGCAAATCATTTGCGGCGCCCCGAACGTCGCCAAAGGGCAAAAAGTCGCCGTCGCCAAAGTCGGGGCGGTGCTGCCGGGCAATTTCAAAATCAAACGGGCGAAGCTGCGCGGGGAAGAATCGAACGGAATGATTTGTTCGCTCCAAGAGCTCGGCGTCGAAACGAAAGTCGTGCCGAAAGAGTATGCAGACGGCATTTTCGTCTTTCCAAGCGATGCGCCGGTCGGCGCCGATGCACTGGAATGGCTCGGCTTGCACGATGAAGTGCTCGAACTGTCTTTGACGCCCAACCGCGCCGACTGTTTAAGCATGATCGGCGTCGCCTATGAAGTCGCGGCCATTCTCGGACGTGAAGTAAAGCTGCCGAAAGCGGCGGTCAAGGAAAACAGCGAACATGTCCATGAATACATTTCCGTCCGCGTCGAGGCGCCGGAAGACAACCCGCTGTACGCCGGGCGGATCGTGAAAAACGTCCGGATCGGCCCGTCGCCGCTTTGGATGCAAGCGCGCTTGATGGCAGCCGGCATTCGCCCGCACAACAACGTCGTCGACATTACGAACTACATTTTGCTTGAGTACGGCCAACCGCTTCATGCGTTTGACTACGACCGCCTCGGTTCGCAGGAAATTGTCGTCCGCCGCGCAAAGGCAGGCGAAACGATTGTCACGCTCGATGATGTCGAACGGAAGCTGACCGAAGACCACCTTGTCATCACGAACGGCCGCGAGCCGGTCGCCTTAGCCGGGGTGATGGGCGGGGCGAATTCGGAAGTGCACGATGACACGAAAACCGTGTTTATTGAAGCGGCGTACTTTACAAGCCCGGTCATCCGCCAGGCGGTAAAAGACCACGGGCTGCGCAGCGAAGCGAGCACTCGGTTTGAAAAAGGCATCGATCCGGCGCGGACGAAAGAAGCGCTCGAGCGCGCCGCCGCCCTGATGGCCGAATACGCCGGCGGCGAGGTCGTCGGCGGCGTCGTGGAAGCGAGCGTGTGGCGTGAGGAGCCGGTGGCGGTGACGGTCACGCTCGAACGCATCAACGGTGTCCTCGGCACGGCGATGTCGAAAGAGGAAGTGGCCGTGATTCTTTCGAATTTGCAATTTCCGTTCACAGAAGACAACGGAACGTTTACGATCGATGTCCCGTCGCGTCGGCGCGACATTGCGATTGAAGAAGACATCATCGAGGAAGTGGCGCGCCTGTATGGCTACGACCGTCTGCCGGCGACGCTGCCGGTGGCGGAGGCGAAGCCGGGCGGACTCACGCCGCATCAGGCGAAGCGCCGCCGCGTCCGCCGCTATTTGGAAGGGGCGGGCTTGTTCCAAGCCATCACGTATTCGCTCACGAGCCCGGACAAAGCGGCGCGCTTTGCGCTTGAGACGGCCGAATTGGTCCGCTTGGCGCTGCCGATGAGCGAAGAGCGGAGCGTTTTGCGGCAAAGCTTAATTCCGCATCTGCTTGAAGCGGCGAGCTACAACCGCGCCCGCCAAGTCGAGAACGTCGCCTTGTACGAAATCGGCTCTGTCTACTTGTCCAAAGGAGAAGGCGTCCAACCAGCGGAAAAAGAGCGCCTCGCCGGCGTTCTCACCGGCTTATGGCACGCCCATTTATGGCAAGGAGAGAAAAAGGCCGTTGATTTTTACGTTGCCAAAGGCATTTTGGACGGCTTGTTCGACTTGTTTGGACTCGCCGCCCGCATCGAATACAAACCGGCCAAGCGCGCCGATTTGCATCCGGGACGGACGGCGGAGATTGCGCTTGACGGCAAGGTGATCGGCTTTGTCGGCCAGCTCCATCCGGCCGTGCAAAAAGAGTACGATTTAAAAGAAACGTACGTGTTCGAGCTCGCCTTGACCGATCTGTTGAATGCCGAAAGCGAAGCGATCCGCTACGAGCCGATTCCGCGCTTCCCGTCGGTCGTGCGCGACATCGCCTTGGTCGTTGACGAAATGGTCGAAGCCGGCGCCTTGAAGCAGGCGATTGCCGAAGCCGGGAAACCGCTCGTCAAAGACGTCTCCCTCTTTGACGTCTACAAAGGCGACCGCCTGCCGGCCGGGAAAAAATCGCTCGCCTTCTCGCTCCGCTACTACGATCCGGAGCGGACGCTCACGGATGAAGAAGTCGCCGCCGTCCACGAGCGGGTGCTCGCCGCAGTCGAGAAACAATTTGGCGCCGTGCTGCGCGGGTAAAACGAAAAGCTGTTCCGAAAGCGATTCGCTTTTGGAACAGCTTTTTTTGATGAGAGCTCGTTTCCAAACGGATTCAGAAAACGAAGGATGCCAACAAAGGCGGATGCCCTGTCAGCCGCGTTCAGCCATAATGCGCCCGGTTTGCGACACATCGTACCCGCCGAGCGCTTCGAGTTCGGCGCGGAACGAATCGGAGCGGAGCACGTCGAGCACGGAAGCGATGAGCGATTCATTCTCCGGCGTCCGCAGCATGACGACATCATACTGTTCGTTCATTAGCGGAATGAACTCGACGCCGGCCATTCGCGCCACCTTTTCCGTGCCGATGCCGACATCGGCGAGACCTGACGCCACCGCGGAGGCGACGCTCAAATGGCTTGTTTCCTCGCGTTCATAGCCGCGAATGGCGGACGGCGACAATCCATGCAGGCGCAGCTGTTCATCTAACAGGACGCGCGCCCCGGCCCCTTTCTCCCGATTGACGATCACGACGTCGCTCCTTCCTAAGTCGTGCCACGTTTGAATGCTGCGAGGATTGCCTTTTGACACATAAAATCCAATCGGCCGGCGCATGACGTTCACCATGATGTACGCATGGCCTGTCAACAGCTTTTCCACATACGGACGGTTGTACTCGCCTGTCTGCCCGTCAAACAAATGCACGCTGACGATGTCGCATTGCCCTTTATACAGGGCGATCAGCCCATTGAGGCTGCTCGTGTAGGTGCGGAGCGATTGATAAGGGCCGTTTTTTTCCAGATGGACGCCAAGCAAATCGAGCGCCGCATCTTGGCCGCTGATGATGATGGGGCGAACGGCGGCTTCGACCGGCCGTGAAACGGCGGAAGAAACGGGACTTGTCTCCCCTTTTTGCCCGTCGATGTACCGGCGAAGATCATCCGCGGTAATCCGCATTTGCCGCCCGACGCGAAAGGCGGGCAGCTTCCCTTTTTTCACTAAATCGTACACCGTTAGTTTGGACACTTTTAATAAGGAAGCGATTTCTTCAATCGTGTATGACTGCGGCTCCGTCATCATGCCATCCTCCTTTCTTTCATTGTAGCGCAAAGAACGCATGGGGAAAAATTTTTCTTTCCTAACTACTTATTATTATTTATAATTATATAAGTTGCAATTTTGTTTTACATGGCATTGTTCGCTCTTCTTGTCACCGTGCCAGCTTGTTAGGTGATAAAGTAAAGACGGGACATGGAGGTCGGAAATTCTTTATTACAACCTATATAGATATCATTACATATAAAAAGATAAGGGGGAGACAGATGCGAAAAATCGCATGGCTTGCCGCATTGCTCTTGCTGTTCGGCTTGTATGGCTGCGACAGCGGCTCAAAAGAGGGGAAGGGGCAAACGAAACCGGCGGATAAAGTGGAGCTCACCGTCTCCGCCGCCGCCAGTCTGCAAGAAGCGCTGGAAGAAGCGAAAACGGCGTTTGAACGAAAGCATCCGAACATCCGCATCCAATACAATTTCGGTGCGTCGGGCGCCTTGCAAAAGCAAATTTCCGAAGGGGCGCCGGTCGATCTTTTCTTTTCGGCGGCCGCTGTGCCGTTTGAAAAATTGAAAGCAGAAGGGTTGATCGATTCCAAACACGAAAAAACAGTGCTGGCGAACGAACTCGTCCTCATTGCGCCAAAACAAGGGGAAGGAGCGGTTCAGTCGCTCGATGACATCATCCGCGCCAAACGGATCGCCATCGGCATCCCCGAATCGGTGCCGGCCGGTATGTACGCGAAACAAACATTGGAGAAGGCGGGGCTGTGGGAGAAGGTGGCACCGAAGCTCGTGTACGCGAAAGACGTTCGCCAAGTGTTGACGTATGTGGAAACCGGCAACGTCGACGCCGGATTTGTGTACCGGACGGACGCGCTCGCCTCGGAGAACGTCAATATCGTCGCTGCAGTGCCAAGCGGCATGCACGACCCGATCGTCTATCCGCTTGGTGTCGTCAAGACGAGCAAACATCTCAAGGAGGCGCAACAGTTTTACTCGTATTTGACAAGCGGTCCAGCGTTGCAAATGTTCGAAGAGCACGGATTTCGCCGCGCCCGCTAGAAGACTGGTGGGCGAGTAAAAATACCGCTGAATCCTGTCTTTTCTCAACTAGAGAAGCCTAGCACAATCAGCCTTCTTTTTTGGCAAAATGCCGCCTGTTTGCTGTCCTTCACATGGGAAGGGGACATATGGTAAAATAACAAACAAGAAAACGTTATAGGCGATGGAGTTCGCCATAACCGCCGGCTTCCGGCTGATGACTCCTGCTGCAAATGAAAAGCGGCAGGAGTCTGTTTATTTTACGAAGGAGGGATGGTTATTGGTCTATCTCGCCGTCGGCGCAGCCGGCATGATCGGCGCGCTTGTCCGCTATGTCGTTGGTCTTGTCGTGCCCGCTGCCTGGTTGGGAGGGGTTCCGCTCGGAACGCTTTTGGTGAACTGGACCGGCTCGTTTTTGCTCAGCTGGTTCACCGTGGTGTTCACCCGCCGCCCGTCTTGGCCGCCGTGGCTGAAAACAGCGGCGACGACCGGGTTCATCGGCTCGTATACGACGTTTTCGACGCTCAGCGTCGAATGTGTGGAATGGATGGAACAAGGGCGCTTTGGCATGGCGGCCGTGTATATCGCCGCCAGCCTGTTCGGCGGCCTAGCCGCCGCATGGGCGGGATATGTTGCCGCCCATCCAAAGCGAAAGGAGGAAATAGCATGATGACCGCACCGCTATTGGTGATGATGGGGGGTTTTTTTGGCGCCATCTGCCGTTATGCCGTCAGCCGATGGGCGGCTCGGCGTTCGCCGCGTTTTCCCATAGGGACGCTCATTGTCAACTTGCTTGGGTCCTTTTTGCTTGGCTGGCTCGCCGGAAGCGGCGCCGCCGATGCGACGAAGCTGCTTGTCGGCACCGGCTTCATGGGCGCGTTCACGACGTTTTCGACGTTGAAATGGGAAAGCGTGCAAATGATGCAGCAGCGCCAATGGGCGAAGGTGGTCGTTTATTTGGCGGCTACGTATTCGTGTGGCGTGTGGCTCGCGTGGCTTGGCTATCGCGTGGGGCGGTGATGAGCGGCAATGAAAAACGGGCTTGATTTCTGATCGGGGGGGGAGAAAAGAGATTGCGATTTGTTGAGCCAGGGGAGGAGACTAGAATGGCGAGGGCAAGAGTGGAAGAGAGATTCAAGACATTGCGATACTTTATCGATGGCTACTATAACCAATCGATCGATGATGAGTTTGATGGTCGGATTCGCGATTTTCGCGATTATGAACCGAAATGTTTGGTCAACGCATTGCGGAGAGAGTTGGTTGATTTGCGAACAGTCGTCGCCCAAGCCGACAAGGAAACCTTTAAAAAAGTTGAAGTCTTTTTGCATGATAATCGTTTACGGTATATTGAATTCGAGGATGGCGAAGCGTTCATTGAGCGTGTCTTGCGCATTCTTGATGAAACGTCTTTTTGATGATGAAAAACCATTTTTTCACTTGTCTTTGGGCAATCCAGGTCAATGAATCAAAACCGATTCCCCGCAAACGATTCGTTCGCGGGGAATCGGAGATCGATGAAGGACAACGACCGAAACACGGATGCGTTATCTTTTGCTTTTTCCAAACAATAATTCTTCAAGAATATCATGAATGCGTGTATTCTCGTACACGCCGGTGAACCGCTCCGCCCCCGGGCCCATGGCGGTCAGCGGCACATCGGCGGCGGTGTGGCCCGTTGTCGTCCAGTCGAGGGCGAACGTTTGCGAAGAACCAGCGATGGCAAACGGGCCGTCTTCGCCGGAAATCGTCTTGCCGTCTCCCGACTCATCGGCGCCGCCCGGCGTTTCGATCGTCAAGCCGCCGCATTCATGGTCGGCGAGCACGAGGACGAGCGTATCCCGATGGCGCTTGGCGTATTGCTTCGCTACAGCGACCGCTTCGTCAAGCTGCTGGCCCGCTTTAAGCATGAGCGATCCGTTGTTTTCATGGCTCATTTCATCAATGGCTTCTTCTTCGACCACGAGGAAAAAGCCTTTTTTGTTTTGCGACAGCACATCCAACGCTTTTTTCGTCATATCAGGCAGCGGCACGACGGGATTGTACACATCCCCTTCCCCTTCCGGTCGCTGCTGGAACATTTCCTCATTGGCAAACAGCCCGAGCAGCTTGCGGCCGGACGCTTGTTTCAGCTCATCGGCGGTGCGGACGTACGTGTAGCCCAATTGTTTCGCCCGTTCAACCAAGTTGCCTTGCGTGCCTTTGCTTCCTTCTTCCGGATCTTCGGCTGGATGGTCGGGGTAATAGCCAGGATTTCCATCAGGGTACCAGTAATCCTCCCCGCCGCCCAAAATGACGTCCACTTTCGTTTGTTCAATGTATTGCTTGGCGATGTCGCTTTGCGCCGAACGACTGGCGGTGTGGGCGGCAAACGCGGCCGGTGTGGCGTCCGTCACTTGGGCGGTCGTGACAAGCCCTGTTGCCTTGCCGGCTTTTTTCGCTTGTTCCAAAATCGTTTCCACTGGTTTCCCTTGTCGATCAACGGAAATGGCGCCGTTGTATGTTTTCACGCCTGAGGCGATGGCAGTCGCCGCCGCGGCGGAGTCGGTAATGAATGATTTCGCGTCGGCAGAGTTCGTATGGACGAGGCCGCTGTACGGCATGCTGTCCATTTCCAATTCCCCGCTCAATCCTTTTGTAGCGAGGCGAATGGCGTTGCGATGCGCGGTGCCCATGCCATCGCCGACAAAAAGGATGACATTTTTCACTTCAGGCGGCTTCGATTGTTTCGTTGGGGCGGCCCATGCAGCTTGACTAGCATGATAAAGCGTCAGTCCGGCGCTCAGCCCGGCAATGAGCAAAGCGGTGCGGCGTTTCGATCGGAACATCGTTCTCCTCTCCTTTTTCAGATGATTTGGTCACTTTTATCGTACAAGCTGGATGTTAAGCGTTCGTGAAGGCCGTGTAATCATTTTGAAAACATTTCCTTTGTTTCGGAATGGGAGGACAGACTCGATGTTCTTTTGCTCACATTTCTCGTTGACTTTTTCTTTTTTCCTTGGTATCGTTACTAACAGTTCAATCATTGAACTAAATAAAAAAAGCCGCCGTCCCGAGGGAGATGTTTGGACAAATTGTTCAATTGTTGAACAAATGGAGGTGAAGGAATGCCGGAACGAAACATCGACGAATGGATCGACCGCTATTTGTCCGTGTCGTTTCTCGTGATGAAACGCGGCGCGGCGCTTGTCAAAGACAGCCTTTGCGAAGAGATGACGCATGACCAATATTATTTGCTTCGCTACATCCGCCGGCGGGGGACGTGCACGTCAACGGAGCTCGCGGCGATGTTCGGGGTGAACAAAAGCGCGGTGACGGCGATGACGAACCGCCTTGTCGACAAAGGCTGGCTGCGCCGCGACCGTGACGAGAACGACCGGCGCGTCATCGTCTTATCGCTGACAGAGCACGGGGAAGCATGGGTGAAGGAGATGGACCGGAGCGTCTATCGGCTCGTCGAAGAAGTAATCGCCCGCTTTCCGGAAGAAGAAATTGAAGCGTTCATCCGCACGTATGAGCGGCTGGCCCACGTGCTGCAGGAGGTGGAAGAGGCGACATGAAAGCGATCATCAAAGGAAAATGGCTCGTACTTGCGGCATGGATCGCCATTGCGGCCGTGCTCATGGCGACGGCGCCGAACATGGGCGATCTTGTCCGCGAGAAAGGGCAGTTGAGCGTGCCTGACGGCTACTCGTCGTCATTGGCGGCAAAGCTGATCAAAGAGGCGAACAGCCAGGAAAACAAACAAAACGAACGCTCCGCGGTGCTTGTCTTTTACCAAAAAGGCGGGTTGACGGCGGATGACAAAAAAGAGATTGAACGGGCGGTAAACGCGCTCGAAAAGAAAAAAGAGGAGCTTCATGTCACGAACATCGTCTCGCCGTTTGCCAACCCGAAGCTCGAAAAAGAACTCATCTCCAAAGACGGGACGACGATGCTCATTTCCATCACCATCGATCCGGCCGGCCGGACGGCGAAACAGCTGACGGATGCTTTATATAAAGCCGTCAGCGGCGTCAAAGTCGAGCATTATTTCACCGGCGGCTGGATGATCGATGAAGATGTGGTGGCAAGCTCACAGGCAGGCGTGAAAAAAACGGAAGGGATCACCGTCGTTTTTATTTTAATCGTCTTGCTCGCCGTGTTCCGTTCGCCGGTAGCGCCGCTCATTCCGCTGCTTGTGGTCGGGGCGACGTATGTCGTTTCGCAGTCAGTCGTGGCGTTTTTGGTCGATCAGGTCAACTTTCCGTTGTCGACGTTTACGCAGACGTTTTTAGTCGCCGTGTTGTTCGGCATTGGGACCGACTATTGCATTTTGCTGCTGAGCCGGTTTAAAGAAGAACTGGCGAAGCGCGGCGATCGGGTGGAAGCGATCGTCGCCACGTACCGGACGGCTGGGAAAACGGTGGCGGCAAGCGGCATTGCCGTCATGATCGGCTTTGCGGCGATCGGGTTGTCGACGTTTAAGCTGTACCAATCGGCGGCGGCCGTCGCCGTTGGGGTGGCGGTCTTGCTTGCCGCCTTGATGACGCTCGTGCCGTTTTTCATGGCAGTGCTTGGCGAGAAGCTGTTTTGGCCGGTGCGCGGGAAGCTTGAGCACGGGCAAAGCCGGCTTTGGCTCGCCGCCGGTCGCTTTGCCTTCGCCCGTCCGCTTCTGGCGCTGGCGATTGTTGGGATTGTGACGGTGCCGGTGCTCGCGACATACAACGGCAAGCTGTCGTTTGACTCCATGGAAGAGATTGGCGATCATTACCGTTCGGTCAAAGCATTTCGCATCATCGCCGATCATTTCAATCCGGGAGATGCCATGCCGACGCAGGTGGTGGTAAAAAGCAAAGAGCCACTTGATTCGGAAGAAGGGCTGGCGTTGATAGAGAAAATGAGCCGCGAGATCGAAAAAGTTGATGGCGTGGCAAGCGTCCGCTCGGCGACGCGTCCGACCGGAGAGCCGATTCAGGAGCTGTATGTCACCGAACAAGCGAAACAGCTCAAAGACGGCCTCGGCGCCGGCAAAGAGGGGATTGAGAAAATCGGCGCCGGACTTGAGACGGCAAGCGAAAAATTGTCCTCGTCCGCGCCGCAGCTCAAGCAGGCGTCATCCGGCATCGGCCAGCTCGTCTCTGGAACGGAGCGGCTTGAAGACGGTCTGCGCCAGCTGCAAACCGGTCTCAGTCAAATTGAACAAGGCGTGCGCCGGGGAGCGATGGGCGCCGGTGAGCTGAAAAACGGCTTAGTGACGCTTCGCGACAATGCGAAAAAGCTGCAGGAAGGCGCCACGCAGCTGCTTGACGGCTACAAGCAGGCGGAACAAGGACTGTCGGCGCTAAGCGGCCAGTACCGGCAAATCGAAGCGGGATTAAAAGCTGTCGCCGCTCAGCTTGCCGCCGTGCAGACGATGCTCGGGCAAGTCGAACAGTCGCATCCGGAACTCCGTCAAGATGGGCAATACCAACAAGCGAAAATGACGGTTGCCGCCTTGTCCGGCCAGACGAAACAAATGGCGGACGGCCTCACGCAATTGAACGGGGCGCTTGAGCAGGCGCGCGCCGGTTTGGCGAAAGCGAACGAATCGTTCGCCCAACTCGCGGCTGGTCAAGCGGCGGTCAACGGCGGCTTGGATCAAGTCATTGCCGGGCTTAGTGAGCTCGAAGCCGGATTGACGAAAGCGGCCGACGGCCAGAAACAGGCGGTTGACAAATTGCCGCAATTCTCCCGAGGGCTTGAGCAAGTGAACGGCGGCCAGCGCCAATTGCTTGAGCATTTCTCCGCGCTTGGCGGCCAGCTCGGCCAGCTTGTAAATGGCTTGGACCAAAGCGCGTCTGGGCTGCATAAAGTGGCGGACGGCCTCGGAACGGCGGAAACGTATTTAGCCGATTTATCATCGGCCCCGGAGAAAGACATGGCCGGCTGGCACATGCCGAAAGAGGCGCGCGAAAGCCAAGACTTTGCGCAGGCGAAAGACGCGTATATGTCGAAAGACCGGCGCATCGTGACGTTCGATGTCATTTTAAAAGAAAATCCGTATTCGACATCGGCGCTCGGCCGCATGGATGACATTCGCGCCGCCGCCGAACGGGCAGTGAAAGGAACGAAATGGGAAGACGCGACGATCGCTGTCGGCGGCGTCACAAGCACGTACGCCGATTTGCAGGCGATCTCAAACGCCGACTATAAACGGACGGCCGTGCTGATGTTGATCGGCATCGCCATCGTGCTCGCAGTGCTCCTTCGTTCGCTTATCATGCCGCTCTATTTGATCTTGTCGCTCGTGTTGACATATTACACATCGATGGCCGTCACCGAACTCATTTTCGTCAACGGCCTCGGCTATGCCGGCTTGAACTGGGCGGTGTCGTTCTTCGCCTTTGTGCTGCTGTTGGCGCTCGGCATCGACTACAGCATTTTCCTTATGGACCGGTTCAACGAATACCGCGGTCGGCCGGTGAAGGAAGCGATGCTGTCGGCGATGGGCCATATGGGGACGGTCATCATCTCGGCCGCCGTCATTTTAGGCGGAACGTTCGCCGCGATGTATCCGTCCGGCGTCTTGTCGCTCTTGCAAATCGCGACGATTGTGCTGACGGGGCTTCTGCTTTACGCCCTCGTCGTTCTGCCGCTGTTTGTGCCGGTCATGGTCCGCACGTTCGGCCGCGCGAACTGGTGGCCGTTTCGGCAGCTGGCAAGCGAGACAACCGGACTGGAACAACAAAAAATTAGTTAAGAAGGCGGGCCATCGCTGCTTCCCAAGATCTAGGAAGCGGCGTTCTTTTTTAGGGAGAACGGAAAGGATGCCGACCTTCTAATCAAGAGAATGTACGTTCTGTTCGTGTTGCTTGATCATCTTCCAGTGATTCATTCCCCTCAATCATGATTCTATTTCACGAGCATATTTTTTCCGTTTTTGCCCAATGTAAAGGTATGATGAGTGATAGAGAACATTCCAGAACCTAAAGGAGGAATGACGCCATGACGAAACGAGTGCTCATGGTGGTGACGAACCATACGACGATCACCGACGACCATAAAACCGGGCTTTGGCTTGAGGAGTTTGCCGTACCGTATTTGGTATTTAAAGAAAAAGGGTATGACGTGAAAGTGGCGAGCATTCAAGGCGGCGAGGTGCCGCTTGACCCGCGCAGCATCAATGAAAAAGACCCGTCTTGGGCGGAGGCGGAAGCAGTGCTGAAGAACACAACACGTTTAAGCAAGGACGATGCACACGGGTTTGACGCCATTTTCCTTCCCGGTGGACACGGGACGATGTTCGATTTTCCCGACAATGAAACGCTGCAATACGTCTTGCAGCAGTTTGCCGAAGAGGGCCGGATCATCGCCGCTGTCTGCCACGGTCCGTCGGGATTGGTGAACGCAACGTACAAAGACGGCACGCCGATTGTGAAAGGAAAAACGGTCACGTCATTTACGGATGAAGAAGAGCGCGAAGTCGGGCTTGATGTGCATATGCCGTTTTTGCTCGAGTCGACGTTGCGCCTGCGCGGTGCGAATTTCGTCCGCGGCGAGAAATGGACCGATTTCTCGGTGCGCGACGGCAACTTGATCACCGGGCAAAATCCGCAATCGAGCCGAAGCACGGCGGAAAAAGTCGTCGCCGCGCTGGAAGAGCGGGCGTGAGTAATATCGGCTGAACTTGTGACAAGACGCTGCTTTTTTGGCGCGTCTTGTTTTTTTGCACGATTTTCTGGCCGTTGTCCGGAAATGAATCCCGGTCAGTCAAGAGTTTGTTGAGAACTCTTCTCGGCTCACCACGCATGTTGTCGACCACCAGTTAGCAAACCATCTGTAAACCGAAACAGGTGAAAAGGACGGAAAACGGTGGCGTTTCGCTGCTGCGGGCCGACCTTTGCAACGGAGCCAACGCTGCCGTTTCCCATGGGGGTGATGGAAACCACTACCGGCGTTTGGCGATGTCCAGCGCCTTTTTTGTATTGGCGAAATGAAGCTTGGCGCATGTCTCAAGCGCTTCCGCCCCCCGCGCGCGGATGATGTTGGCCGCGGCTTCATCGACAATGGCGCCGGCGCCTTTTGGAAGCAGGAGGCCGACGGCGCGGGATAATTGCTCCATCTCCTCTAAAAACACATAGCGGGCGATGATCGAGGCGGCGGCGACTGATACGTGGACACTTTCCGCCTTGGGAAGGCAGTGCACCCGCTCGCGGATAATGCGATCTTCATCGGAAAGGTAACGGAAATACGAATCCCGTTTTAAAAATTCGTCGATGATGATTGCTTCTGGTTCGGCGGGCGCGATGGCGTCAACGAGTTTCACGAGCGTCCGGTTGTGAAGGAGCGCTTTCATTTTCGTCTGCGGCATGCCGCTTCGCTGCCAGCGGTTGTATTCGGCATTGTCCAACACGGTGACCGCATGCGGCACGGTTTCCATGATGGCGGGGGCGATCCGTTTGATTGCCTCATCGTTCAATTGTTTCGAATCTTTCACGCCAAGCGCCGCGATTTTGGCGATATGCGGCCGATCCACGTAGGCGGCGGCGACGACGATCGGGCCGAAATAATCGCCGGTGCCGACTTCATCGGAACCGATGGCGGAAAGAGACCCGAGTTGATGAGCTGCCAAAGCGGACGGCTGGTGGTCAGCTGTTTCGTTTGAGGCGCTCGCCCCTGATATCCATTTCGCTGCTTCTTGCTCCGCCGCTTTCCCTTGAAACAGCACTTTGCCTGAGCGGTAGGCGGTGATGACGACATCCGGGCGCTTGACGGCAAACAACGCTCCAGCCGGAAGCCGGTCGGATAAGGCGTCTTGGTAGTGGGCGCGCAAGGCGTCAAGCAGCTGTTGGTCGGCTTGAATCACATAGTTTGACAACGTTCGATCGCTCCTTTATCTTCTCTATCGTTGCTGTGTGTCGCTTCTTTCCATTATACCAGCGTTCATGATATGATAAACAGTAGGATTTGGCGAAATGGGGGAGAAAGCTTGACAGAACAGCCAAAAACGCGGGTGAGCGTCCGCATCTATGGACAAGACTACACGATCGTCGGCGCGGAAAGCCCGGCCCACATCCGGCTCGTGGCGGCGTTCGTTGACGATAAAATGCATGAATTCAGTGAGAAAAATCCGCTGCTCGATGTGCCGAAGCTGGCCGTGTTGACGGCCGTCAACATCGCCAGTGAATATCTCAAACTAAAAGAAGAATATCAACGGCTGGCGGAACAGCTGAAACAGGAAAAGGACGGGAAACAGGATGATTGATGTCGTGCTGTTGTTTGTCCTGTTGCTGGGGGCGATGATCGGGCTGAAGCGCGGCTTTATTCTCCAATTCATTCATATGGCCGGGTTTTTCATTGCCTTTTACGTCGCTTACCGGTATTATGAACGGTTGGTGCCGACATTGCGCCTTTGGATTCCATATCCGACGTTCGGCGATCCGGAGACGATGAAGCTGCTGTTTCAGAGCACCCATTTAGACGATGCCTATTATCGGGCGATTTCCTTTGCACTTTTATTTTTTGTGGTGAAAATCGTGCTTCAAATCGTCGGCTCGATGCTCGATTTCGTCGCCCAGCTGCCGCTGTTGCGCAGCGTCAACCGCTTGGCCGGGGCGGCGCTCGGATTTGCGGAAGTGTATTTGCTTGTCTTTTTGCTTTTGTATATCGGTGCGCTCGTGCCGATTGACAGCGTCCAAGAACAGCTGCAGCGTTCGCTCATGGCGACCGTGATTGTGAAACATACGCCGGTGTTGTCGGAGATGCTTGGCAACTGGTGGATTCATGGCCGCGTTTGACGGAGCGCGGCCGCGGTTTTTCGGGAAAGGGAGGGACGGGGATGAGCGTCCATAAAAAAGAGGTCATCCGCCTGCTTGAAACGATCGCACTGTATATGGAGATCAAAGGAGAAAATCCATTTAAGGTCAACGCCTTCCGCAAAGCGGCGAACGCCTTGGAAACGGATGAGCGGAGCCTCGCGGAAATTGGCGATTTCACCGCCATTCCCGGCATCGGCAAAAGCACAGCGGCGATCATCACCGAATTTATCAAGAGCGGCTCGTCGTCGGTGCTGAATGAACTAAAACGCGATGTTCCGGAGACGCTGCTCGCCTTGCTCAAACTGCCGGGGCTTGGCGGCAAAAAAATCGCCAAGCTGCATCAGGAGCTTGGCATTGTCGATATGGACGGATTGAAAGAAGCGTGCTTGGCTGGAAAAGTGCGCGCGCTTGCCGGTTTTGGCGCGAAAACGGAAGAAAAGCTGCTTGCGGCCATTGAAAAGGCAGGCAAACGCCCCGAGCGGCTGCCGCTCGCCCGGGTGCTCGCGATCGCGGCGGACATGGAACGCCAGCTCGCTTGTCTTGATGGCGTGATTCGCTTCTCGCGGGCCGGCAGCTTGCGGCGCTTGAACGAAACGGTGAAAGATTTGGATTATGTCATCGCTACCGATCGTCCGGCCGAGGTGCGCGACGGGCTGCTCGGCTTTGAGCGCATCCGCGAAGTGCTCGCCGCTGGGGAGACGAAAGTGTCGCTTCTTTTTCAGTATGATGATGAAATTGCGGCTGATTTCCGTCTCGTCGGCGAGGACGAGTTTGCGACCGCGCTTCACCATTTTACCGGATCGAAGGACCATAATGTGCGCATGCGCCAGCTCGCCAAAGAGCGCGGGGAGAAAATCAGCGAATATGGCGTGGAAGACCAAGCGACAGGCAAGGTGAAAACGTTCCCCGATGAATCGGCGTTTTACGCCCATTTCGGGCTGCCGTACATTCCGCCGGAGCTGCGTGAAGATGGCACGGAAGTCGATCGATATTCTTCTGATGATCCACTTGTCCATTTTGACGATATCCAAGGCGACTTGCATATGCATTCGGCATGGAGCGACGGCGCGTGTTCGCTCGAGGAGCTCGCCGAAGCGTGCCGCCGCCGCGGCTATCGGTATATCGCCATTACCGACCATTCGCACTATTTGAAAGTCGCCAACGGCTTGACCCCGGATCGGTTGCGGCGCCAGCGCGAGGAAATTGAGCGGCTGAACGCGCGCTATTCGGATTTTACGATTTTGGCCGGCATTGAGATGGATATTTTGCCGGACGGGACGCTCGATTACGACGATGACGTGCTCAAGGAGCTTGATTTTGTCATCGCCGCCATTCACTCTGCGTTCAAACAGCCGCGCGAGACGATCATGAAACGGCTTGAGGCGGCGCTTCGCCACCCGTACGTCGATGTCATTGCTCATCCGACCGGAAGGCTGATCGGCCAGCGCGACGGCTATGACGTCGATATCGAGCGGCTCATCGAGCTGGCGGCGGAGACGAACACGGTGCTTGAGTTAAACGCCAACCCAAACCGGCTCGACTTGTCGGCGGCCTACGTGAAAAAAGCCCAGGAAGCGGGGGTGTACATTGCCATCAACACGGACGCCCACCATTTGGACATGCTCGAGGATATGGCGATCGGCGTAGCGACGGCAAGAAAAGGTTGGATCCATAAGGAAACGGTCATCAACACATGGCCGCTTGAAAAGCTGCAACAGTTTTTGCACGACAAACGAAAGAAATGAATCAGCTGGGGGTCAGATACGTGCAACCAAAAGTGCTTCACACCTTGGAGTTTGATAAAGTGAAAGAGCAGTTGGCTGAGCATGCGTCCTCGCCGCTCGGTTTGGAAAAAATCGACGCTCTCATGCCGTCTTCTGACTGGGAGGAGGTGGCCGCTTGGCTTGACGAAACGGATGAAGCCGCCGCTGTTTTGCGGCTTGCTGGCTATGTGCCGCTTGACGGAGTAGTCGACATCCGTCCGCATCTCAAGCGGGCGGCGATCGGCGGCACGCTCAGCCCGCAAGAGCTGCTTGAAGTGGCGGCCACCTCGGCCGCAAGCCGGCAAATGAAGCGGCTGATCGCGGGTCTCTATGACGAGCATGGCGGACTTGAGCGGCTTTTCCGTTATGCGGACACATTGGCTGAAGCGCCGGAACTCGAGCATGACGTTCGCCGCTCGATCGATGACCATGGCGAAGTGCTGGATGCCGCAAGCGACCGCCTCCGCTCGCTGCGCGGGCAAATTCGGTCAGTGGAAGCGCGCATCCGCGAGAAACTTGAGAGCATCATCCGCTCGCCGTCGGCGCAAAAGCGGCTGTCGGACGCCATCATTACGATCCGCAATGACCGATATGTCATCCCGGTGAAACAAGAGTATCGCGGCGCCTACGGCGGCATCGTCCACGACCAGTCGGCGTCCGGGGCGACGCTGTTTATTGAACCGCAGGCGGTCGTCGAGTTGAACAATGCGCTCCGCGAAGCGCGGGCGAAAGAAAAGCAAGAAATCGAACGCATTTTGCGCGAACTTTCGGCAAAAGTCGCTGAGCAGGCCGAGCCGCTTGCGCGGACGGTCGAAGCGCTCGCGGCGCTTGATTTTGCGTTCGCCAAGGCGAAATACGCCCGCCGGTTGCAAGCCGCGAAGCCAGCGGTCAATAGCCGAGGCTATCTTCGTTTTTTGCAGGCACGCCATCCGCTGCTGGATCAAGAAAAGGCGGTGCCCAATGATATTGAATTGGGCGGCGACTATACGACGATCGTCATCACCGGGCCGAACACCGGCGGAAAAACGGTGACGTTAAAAACGATCGGCTTGTTGACGCTCATGGCGCAAGCGGGGCTGTTCATCCCGGCGGCCGACGGATCGGAAGCAGCGGTGTTCCGTTCCGTTTTCGCCGATATTGGCGACGAGCAGTCGATCGAACAAAGCTTGAGCACGTTCTCGTCCCATATGGTCAATATCGTTGACATTTTGCGCCATGTCGATGGTGAAAGCCTTGTGCTGTTTGACGAGCTTGGGGCTGGCACCGATCCGCAGGAAGGGGCGGCGCTCGCGATCGCCATCTTGGATGAAGTGCACGGGCGCGGGTCGCGGACGGTGGCGACGACGCATTATCCCGAATTGAAAGCGTACGGCTACAACCGCCCCGGTGTCGTGAATGCGAGCGTCGAGTTTGACACCGAAACGCTCCGCCCGACGTATAAACTGTTGATCGGCATCCCCGGCCGCAGCAACGCCTTTGATATTTCGCGCCGCCTTGGGCTTGATGAACGCATCATCGAGCGGGCGAAAGCGCAAGTGAGCGCGGAAAGCCATAACGTCGAAAACATGATCGCGTCGCTTGAACGGAGCAAAAAGCAAGCGGAGGAAGAGGAAGCGCGGGCGCGCGCGGCGCTGGAGGAGGCTGAGCGTCTGCGCGCCGAATGGGAACAAAAATGGGAAGAGCTCGAAGAAGAAAAAGCGGAGCGGCTGGCGGAAGCAACGCAAAAAGCAGCCGACATCATCCGCGCCGCGGAACGCGAAGCCGAGCGGATCATTCAAGAGCTGCGCCGCTTGCAAAAAGAAAAGCAGGCGGAAGTGAAAGAGCATGAGCTCGTCGAGGCGAAAAAGCGGCTCGCTGCCGCTATGCCGAAAGTGGAGAAGCGGAAAAAGGCGAAAAAGGCTGCTTCACGCCATGTGTTCCAGCCGGGTGATGAAGTGAAGGTGACGAGCCTCAACCAAAAAGGC
Source organism: [Bacillus] caldolyticus (assembly GCF_003595605.1). Taxonomy (NCBI): domain Bacteria; kingdom Bacillati; phylum Bacillota; class Bacilli; order Caryophanales; family Anoxybacillaceae; genus Geobacillus; species [Bacillus] caldolyticus. Next base: position 2,853,573 of record NZ_CP025074.1, read on the forward strand.
TATTTGATCGAAAAAGTGTCGGACGACGAATGGCAAGTGCAGCTCGGCATTTTAAAAATGAAAATCCGTGAACGCGATTTGGAGTATATCGGCAGCGCGCCGGCGAAAGAAGTGACGCCGATTGCGACCGTGAAAGGCAAGGACGCCCATGTGAGCCTCGAGCTTGACTTGCGCGGCGAACGGTACGAAGACGCTCTCCTTCGGCTTGAGAAGTACTTGGATGATGCTGTGCTCGCCGGCTATGCGCGCGTTTCGATCATCCACGGCAAAGGGACGGGCGCGCTCCGCCAAGGAGTGCAGCAGTTTTTAAAGCAGCATCGGGCGGTGAAAAGCTTCCGGTTCGGAGAGGCGAATGAAGGCGGCACCGGGGTGACGATCGTGGAACTGAAATGATGGGGGCGATGGCAATGGCGTCGTTTTGGGAGCACGACATGGTGAAAACGGCGGCCAATTTCAGCGTCGCCGTGTTGTGCATCGTCGTCTTTTTAGCCGTATTTGAATTGGTGACGAAGTACAAAAACTGGGAAGAGATTCGCAAAGGCAATGTGGCGGTGGCGATGGCAACCGGCGGGAAAATTTTCGGCATCGCCAACATTTTTCGCTATGCGCTCGCCCGCCATGAGTCGCTGCCGTCGATGATTGGCTGGGGGCTGTACGGGTTTTTGCTTCTGCTGGCCGCGTACTTTATTTACGAATTTTTGACGCCGAAATTCAATATTGATGACGAAATTGCCAATGACAACCGGGCCGTCGGCTTGATTTCTATGGTGATTTCCGTCGGCTTGTCGTTTGTCATCGGCGAAGGCATTCAGTAAAGGGGAACAACGAATGAACGCAGTAGTGAAATGGTTGTTGATTGCGGTCGGGCTGTTTTTGATCGCCGGCATCGTCTATATGGCCGTGCGCAACCGATCGGTCGATGTGCTGGCGAAAATCTTGTTTGTCATTTGCGCGTGCTTTTTCTTCGTTGGTTTGGTGTACTGGTTTTGGTGACGTCTCGCTCAGGCGAGGCGTTTTTTTGATGAAAAATTAGAAAAAGTAAAATAAAATAGAAGTAAGGGGGGATTGGGATGGAAAAACCGTGGCTCGCTCACTACCCGCCGGAGATTCCGCATACGCTCGACTATCCAAAGAAAACGCTTTCCGACTATTTGCGGGAGACGGCGGAACAATTCGGAGACCATGAGGCGATCGACTTTTTCGGAAAGACGATGACGTTTCGCGAGCTGTACGAGCAAGCATTGACATTCGCGCATTATTTGCGGACGATCGGATTGAAAAAAGGGGATCGGGTGGCGGTGATGCTGCCGAACTGCCCGCAGGCCGTCATCAGCTACTATGGGACGCTCCTAGCCGGCGGCATCGTCGTGCAGACGAATCCGCTTTACACCGAGTATGAGCTTGAATACCAGCTGAACGACAGCGGCGCCTCGGTGCTCGTGACGATGGATCTTCTGTATCCAAAGGCGGAAAAGGTGAAAGGGAGGACGCCAGTCAAACATTGGATTGTCACGAGAATGCAAGATTATTTGCCCACGGTGAAGAAATGGCTGTATCCGCTTGTGCAGCGGAAGCAAAACATGCCCATCGTCCGCATCGAGGAAAGCGAAACCGTTCATATGTTCCGCACGATCGTCAGTCAGAAGGAAACCGCTCCGATCGGGGTGGACATCGATCCGGTGGAAGATGTGGCGCTGCTGCAATATACAGGCGGCACGACGGGACATCCGAAAGCGGCCATGTTGACGCATCGCAACTTGATCGCCAATACGCTCATGTGCGCCCATTGGGTGTATAAATGCGAAAAAGGAAAAGAAACGGTGCTCGGTGTGCTTCCGTTTTTCCACGTGTACGGCATGACGACGGTGATGAATTTGTCCGTGATGATGGCGAGTAAAATGGTGCTGCTCCCGCGCTTTGATGTCAAGCAAACATTAAAAGCAATCGAGCGCACCCGGCCGACGATGTTCCCAGGCGCGCCGACGATGTACATCGCTTTGTTGAACCATCCGGATTTGCCGAAATATGATTTATCCTCGATCAACGTCTGCATCAGCGGCTCCGCTCCGCTGCCGGTCGAGGTGCAGGAGCAGTTTGAACGGGCGACGGGCGGAAAGTTGATTGAAGGCTATGGGTTAACCGAGGCGTCCCCTGTCACCCACAGCAACTTCCTTTGGGACGGGGAGCGGGTGAAAGGAAGCATCGGCGTTCCGTGGCCGGATACGGACGCGAAAATCATTTCCTTGGAAACGGGTGAGGAAGCAAAGCCGGGAGAGCGTGGAGAACTCGTCGTGCGCGGGCCGCAAGTGATGAAAGGCTACTGGAATCGTCCGGAAGAGACCGAGCAAGTGCTGCGCGACGGATGGCTGTACACCGGCGACATTGGCTATATGGATGAGCGCGGCTATTTTTATATCGTCGACCGCAAGAAAGATGTCATTATCGCCGGCGGTTACAACATTTACCCGCGTGAAGTCGAAGAAGCGCTGTACGAGCATCCGAAAGTGCAGGAAGCGGCCGTGATCGGCGTTCCCGATCCGTACCGCGGCGAGACGGTGAAAGCGTTCGTTGTATTAAAGCCGGGGGAAATGTGCAGCGAAGAGGAGCTTGACGCCTTTATGCGCCAGCGCCTGGCTGCTTACAAAGTGCCGCGCATCTACGAGTTCCGCAGCGAATTGCCGAAGACGGCGGTCGGCAAAATTTTGCGCCGCGTGTTGGTGGAAGAGGAGAAAAAGAAGCTTGACAAATCGGCAGAATTGCCCGTAAAATGAAAATATGAATGATGATTCATTCATTTTGTGGATGGAACGTGAGAAAAGGAGAATCCATATTGCGGAGGGAAAAGCCGAAATTTAAGCAAATCATTGACGCTGCCGTCGTCGTCATCGCCGAGCACGGCTACCATCAAGCACAGGTGTCGAAAATCGCCAAGCAGGCCGGTGTCGCCGACGGCACGATCTACCTTTATTTTAAAAACAAAGAGGATATTTTAATTTCGCTTTTTCAGGAAAAGATGGGGGCGTTCATCGAGAAAATTGAACAAGAGACAGAAGGAATTTCAAGCCCCCTAGAGAAATTGTATGTATTGGTGAAAACTCATTTTTCCGCCCTCGCCGCTGATCCGCATATGGCGGTCGTGACGCAGCTTGAGCTGCGCCAGTCGAACAAAGAGCTGCGCCATCGCATCAATGAGGTGCTGAAAGGATATTTGCGGCTCATCGACCGCATCATCATGGAGGGGATGGAAAAAGGGGAGTTTCGCCAAGATTTAGACGTCCGGCTCACTCGGCAAATGATCTTTGGCACCCTGGATGAAACGGTGACGACGTGGGTGATGAACGAGCAAAAGTATGACTTGGCCGCCCTCGCCGATCCGGTGTACGAACTGCTCGTCAAAGGGTGCGCCGCCGGACGTTAGGAAAGGCAGAAAGGGGAGAGGCTTCATGGACTTTTTTCGTTTGGCGAAAGAGGAGTTCGTCGCCGTCGTGACGTTTTCGCGGCCGCCGGCGAACGCCCTTTCATCAGCGGTTTTGAAAGAGCTTTCAACCGTGTTGGACGAGCTCGAGACCGACCCGGACGTGCGCGTCGTGTTGCTTCATGGCGAAGGAAGATTTTTCTCAGCCGGCGCCGATATTAAAGAATTCACGTCCATCGCTTCCGTCGAGGAGGCATCCGGCTTGTCGCGCAACGGCCAACTCGTGATGGAGCGGATCGAACGCTTTTCCAAACCAGTCATTGCGGCAATTCACGGCGCCGCATTAGGCGGTGGGTTGGAGCTGGCTATGAGCTGCCACATTCGTGTGGTGGCGGAAAACGCCAAACTCGGCCTTCCGGAGCTGCAGCTTGGCATCATCCCTGGATTTGCTGGCACGCAGCGGCTTGTGCGCTACGTCGGCTTTGGCAAAGCGGCGGAAATGATGTGGACGAGCGAGCCGATCACCGGACTCGAAGCGGTTGAATGGGGGCTTGCCAACAAGGCGGTGCCGGAAGAGCGGCTTCTTGATGAAGCAAAAGTGTTGGCGAAAAAGATCGCCGCCAAAAGTCCGCTTTCCGTCCGTGCGACGATTGAACTGCTCAACGCCGCGAAGGAAAAATCGTTTGCCGAGGCAGTGCGCGAGGAAGCGGAATGGTTTGGCCGCGTGTTTGTATCCGAGGATGCAAAAGAAGGCGTGCAGGCGTTTTTGGAAAAACGGCCGCCTGTCTTTAAAGGGAAATGATCCCTGTAAATATCTGAATGTTGGAACATGAAACAATGTTCGACCAAACCGAGGAGGGGAACGACATGAACATTTTTGTGTTGATGAAACGGACGTTTGACACAGAGGAAAAAATTTCCATCGTCAACAGCAAGATCAACGAGGAAGGTGCAGAATTCATCATCAACCCGTACGACGAATACGCCATTGAAGAAGCGATTCAAGTGCGCGACAAACACGGCGGCGAAGTGACGGTCGTCACCGTCGGCAGCGAGGAAGCGGAAAAAGAGCTGCGCACGGCGCTCGCCATGGGCTGCGATAAAGCGGTGCTCATCAACATTGACGATGATGTCGAAGAACAAGACCAATATACGACGGCGAAAGTGCTCGCTGAATACTTAAAAGACAAAAACCCGGACTTGATTTTAGCCGGCAACGTCGCCATTGACGGCGGTTCCGGGCAAGTCGGCCCGCGCGTTGCGGAATTGCTCGGCATTCCGTATGTGACGACGATCACGAAGCTCGACATTGCCGACGGCGGCAAAGTGACCGTTGTGCGCGACGTCGAGGGGGATGAGGAAATCATCGAAACGTCGCTGCCGCTCCTTGTCACCGCTCAACAAGGGCTGAATGAACCGCGCTATCCGTCGTTGCCTGGGATCATGAAAGCGAAAAAGAAACCGCTTGAGGAGCTGGAGCTTGACGATTTGGACCTCGAGGAAGATGATGTTGAAGCGAAAACAAAAACGATCGAAGTGTTCTTGCCGCCGAAGCGCGAAGCGGGCAAAATTTTGCAAGGCGAGATCGCCGATCAAGTGAAGGAACTCGTTCAGCTGCTCCGCTCCGAAGCGAAAGTGGTATAAGCGGAAACCGCTGTCGGCGTTCGGATGAAGCACAACGGGGAATCAAAGGATAGGGGGACTGAAACATGGCACGTAAAGTATTGACCTTAGCAGAAGTGCGGGATGGATCGCTGCGGAACGTTTCGTTTGAAGCCATTGCAGTGGCCAAAACGATCGCCGAAGGCGGGGAAGTCGTCTCGGTGCTCGTCGGCGACCAAGTGCAGGCGCATGCGAACGAACTCATTTACCGCGGTGCGGACCGCGTCGTCGTCATCGAACATCCGAATTTGAAATTTTATACATCAGATGGCTATTCGCAAGCGTTAAAAGCCGTGATTGACAAAGAGCAGCCGGAAGGCATCGTCTTCGGCCATACGGCGCTCGGCAAAGACTTGTCGCCGAAATTGGCCATCAAGCTCGACGCCGGCCTCGTTTCCGACGTCGTCGCCGTCGAAGAGGCAGGCGGCAACATCGTCTTTACCCGTCCGATCTACTCCGGCAAAGCGTTTGAAAAGAAAATCGTGACAAGCGGCATCATCTTTGCGACGGTGCGTCCGAACAACATCGCGCCTCTTGAGCGCGACGAGTCGCGCACAGGCAGCGTGGAAGCGCTCGCCGTCGAGATTAAAGACTTGCGCGCAATTGTCAAAGAAGTCGTCCGCAAAACGGCGGAAGGCGTCGACTTGACCGAGGCGAAAGTGATCGTCGCCGGCGGCCGCGGCGTCAAAAGCGCCGAAGGCTTCAAGCCGCTCAAAGAGCTCGCCGAAGTGTTGGGCGGCGCGGTCGGCGCTTCGCGCGGGGCGTGCGATGCCGGCTATTGCGACTACTCGCTGCAAATCGGGCAAACGGGGAAAGTCGTCACGCCGGACCTTTACATCGCTTGCGGCATTTCAGGCGCCATCCAGCATTTAGCGGGGATGTCCAACTCGAAAGTCATCGTCGCCATTAACAAAGACCCGGAAGCCAACATCTTTAAAGTCGCGGACTACGGCATTGTCGGCGATTTGTTCGAAGTCGTTCCGCTCCTCACCGAAGAGTTCAAAAAACTGAAAGTGCATTCGTAATGAACAACACGGGCGGCTGCAGCCGTCCGTTTTTTGATGGATAAATTCCGCGGCAAAAGCGAATAGTAGAAACGAAGCAAAACATTCGCGCCGACATGCATTCCATGGTATACTTTGCTTGCAGCATTCAAGAAGATGGGAGGGAATCCATATGGCGATTGTCAACGCCACTGACCAAACGTTCGCCGCAGAAACGAAAGACGGCCTCACGCTCGTTGACTTTTGGGCGCCATGGTGCGGACCGTGCCGCATGATCGCTCCGGTGCTGGAAGAGCTTGACCGCGAAATGGGCGACAAAGTGAAAATCGTCAAAGTGAATGTCGATGAAAACCAGGAAACAGCGTCGAAGTTCGGCGTCATGAGCATCCCGACGCTGCTCGTGTTCAAAAACGGCGAACTTGTCGATAAAGCGATCGGCTATCAGCCGAAAGAGGCGCTTGCTCAGCTTGTCGGCAAACATGTGTAGTGATGGCATAGGAAAAATCCAGAGGCCTCTTCCTCTGGATTTTTATTTTTTGTTGAAAAATGGTTGACAGATGGCAGATAATTCTTTATATTTATAACCAACAATTCCTAGTGGTTAAGTTTGTTTTACACCTATTATTCATACTTTTCCTGTCTATTTAGTCATAATTAAGAAGGAGATCAAGAATGACGATCACGTACGTGTGTGAAAGCATTGCAAGAAATGAGCAAAGGAGGAAAAAGCGATCATGAAAAACAAAGTATTCTGGAAAACATTGGGCGGAATGTTAGCAGTCACTTTATGGCTGGCGATGGCATCTGGATGCGGAATACATAACGAGCCTGCGAACGCCAAATCATCGTCATCCTCTCCGCCATCTAGCAAAGTCATCCGCATCGGCTATCAAAAATACGGGACACTCAACATGTTAAAAGCGCGTGGTGACTTGGAAAAACGGCTGAAAAAATTAGGCTACACCGTACAATGGGCGTTATTTCCGGGAGGTCCTCAACTGTTGGAAGCGATGAATGCCGGAAGCCTCGATTTTGGCCATACCGGTGAAGCGCCGCCGGTATTTGCTCAAGCGGCTGGTACACCGCTCTTGTATGTAGCGACGTCACCTCCCAATCCTGTGTCCGAGGCCATTTTAGTCAAAAAGGACTCGTCCATTCAGACAGTGGCGGATTTGAAAGGGAAAAAGGTGGCGTTAAACAAAGGATCGAATGTCCATTATTTGCTTGTGCAGGTGCTCAAAAAAGCGGGATTGACACTTTCTGACATTCAGCCGGTCTATTTGCCACCAGCCGATGCTCGCGCTGCATTTGAGCAGGGGAGCGTTGATGCGTGGGCCATTTGGGACCCGTTTTACGCCGCCGCTGAAAAGGGAGGAAAGGCTCGAGTGCTCGCTGACGGCCAAGGATTGGTAGCGAACCGTGAGTTTTTCTTCGCTTCGCGTTCGTTTGCGCAAAATCATGCCGATGTCGTGCATGTCATCTTAGAGGAGCTGAAGAAAGTCGACCAGTGGGCAAACCGCGATCCGAAAGGAGTGGCAAAGTTTTTGGCGCCGGAACTCGGCATTGATGAAGCGGCGCTTGAAGTCGCATCCAAACGCCGGACATATGGCTTGGAACCGATCACAAACGAGGTCATCACCCAGCAGCAAACGATTGCAGATCAATTTCGCCAGCTAGGGTTGTTGCCAAAGAAAATCGATGTAAACGAAGCGGTTTGGCGTGAAGCCAAATGAAGCGGAGACGGAATGGGAAGGGAAAACGGGGGGTGATTCGTGACAAAAAGTCATCGGCTGGCTTCGTTCGCAGCGTCATCCGTCAACAAGGACGCAGGACGGCGGCAGCTTGGATGAGAAACCACACTAGGAATGCGGAGGGGGAACGCGATGAAATCGTCGAGATGGACAGAATGGACTTGGGGGAAGGCGGTGCCATGGGTGTTGCCTGTTGCTCTGCTTGTGGCATGGCAAGCGGCTGTAGAAGCTGGTTGGTTGTCTTCGCGGGTGCTGCCGGCACCGACCGATGTGATCGCTGCTGCTTGGAATCTCGCATCAAAAGGAGAGCTATGGCAGCATTTGTCCATTAGTTTCTGGCGAGCTCTGACTGGATTTGCGATCGGGGGATCAATCGGATTTCTGCTCGGCTTGCTCAACGGGGTGTTTCGTCCGGCGGAACGTTGGTTGGATACATCGATTCAGATGATTCGAAATATTCCGCATTTAGCGATGATTCCACTCGTCATTTTATGGTTTGGCATCGGGGAGGAGGCGAAAGTATTTCTTGTTGCGCTAGGTGTGCTGTTTCCGATGTATGTCAACACATTGCATGGCATCCGCAATGTCGATGCTGGTTTGCTTGAAATGGGGCGCGTCTATGGACTTGGACCATGGCAGCTTTTTTGGCGCATTTGGCTGCCGGGCGCGTTATCGTCGATTTTGGTCGGGCTGCGCTATGCGCTGGGCATTATGTGGTTGACGCTCATCGTCGCGGAAACGATCGCTGCTGACCGCGGCATCGGGTATTTGGCCATGAATGCACGTGAATTTATGCAAACAGATGTCGTTGTGTTCAGTATTTTGCTTTACGCGCTGTTTGGCAAGCTCGCAGACAGCATTGCCCGTTTTTTGGAAAAACGTTGGCTTCGCTGGAATGTCAACTATCAAAATCGGTAACTGACATAAACGGAGTGGGAAAGGAGAGCGAGAGATGGAAACAGGACGAGGAGCAGAGCTCGTATTTGCGCAAGTGGCCAAACAGTTTGGCGATCAACAAGTGTTGCGCCGCATTGATTTAACGGTCAAACCGGGGGAGTTTATCGCCATTATTGGTCGCAGCGGCTGCGGAAAAAGCACACTATTGCGCTTGGCTGCTGGATTGGAGACGCCGACTTCCGGCATGATTCAGCTGGATGGACAGTTGCTTCATGGGTTGAATACAGCAGCTCGCGTCATGTTTCAAGACGCTCGTCTGTTGCCATGGCGGCGCGTCATCGACAATGTCGGCCTCGGCTTGAAAGGTGACTGGAAAGAACAAGCAATCACAGTGCTCGAACAAGTCGGTTTGGCAGACCGCGCGAATGATTGGCCATCGGTGTTATCCGGCGGCCAGCGTCAACGGGTGGCGCTCGCCCGCGCATTGATCAGCCGTCCACAGTTGTTATTGCTTGATGAACCGCTCGGTGCGCTTGACGCGTTAACGAGAATTGAAATGCAGCGGCTGATCGAACGATTATGGAGGGAACAACGCTTTACGGCTTTGTTGGTCACGCATGATGTTGATGAAGCAGTGATGTTGGCGGACCGCGTCGTGCTCATTGAGGACGGGGAATGCGCGCTTGATTTGCCTGTGCGCTTGCCGCGGCCGCGGCAGCGCGGCGATGCGGCGTTTGCTGATTTGGTCGATACGATTTTGCGCCGCATTTTAAGCGCAGAATCTGATGAGAAAGTCATCGCCGCGTCTTCGATGAGTGAAAAAAGGAGGGCGCTATAGACAGTGAAAAGAAGGCTCCTTTTGTTTTCGGTGTTGAGTGCATTCCTGTTGTTGGCAGCTTGCGGCCAAGAACGTTCTGCTTCCTTGTCTTCTCCTAAACAGTCGGCATCGACGGATTCTTGGCCGAAAGAATTGCACGTTGGCTTTCAAAAATCATCATTTTCTCTCTTTTTGAAAGAGAAGGGGTACTTGGAAAAACAATTGCAAAAGCATGGCGTTCAAGTAAAATGGTTTGAATTCCAATCCGGTCCCCCCCTTCTTGAAGCGTTGAATGCAGGACAGATTGACATCGGCTATGTCGGAGGAGCGCCCGCTGTGTTGGCGCAGGCCAATCCAGATTCACAGTTGGTGTATCTTGCCTATGAACCGGAAGTCGCGCGGGCGATCATCGTGCCGAAAACATCGTCGATTCATACGGTGGCGGATTTGAAGGGCAAAAAAGTGGCTTTCGGCAAAGGGTCAAGCGCCCATTATACGTTATTGACGGCGTTGGAGACAGCTGGATTGACACTCAACGACATTACCCCCGTGTATTTGCAACCGTCTGAAGCGCGAACTGCGTTTGAGCGAGGTGATGTTGACGCTTGGGTCATTTGGGATCCGTTCTTGGCTGATGCCGAAGTGAACGGCGGGGCGCGCATTTTGATTGATGCGAAAGGACTTCCAAAACAATATGGATTTATCGTGGGGCGGAATGAGTATGTGAAACAGTATGCCAATGTAGCTCAGACTGTCATTGCACAGCTGAACAAAGTCCATCAAGAAATTCACTCTTCTCCAGATGAAGCCGCCAAACTATTGGCCAAAGAAACGAAAATTGGCGAAGAAATTTGGAAACGGACGTTGAGCCGAAGAGGATATGGTGTGTTTCCGCTGACGAAGGAGGTGATCGACGCCCAGCAGCGCATTGCAGATCGTTTTTATGAAGCCGGGTTGATCTCAAAACGGGTCAAAGCGAAAGATGCTGTGGTCGTCATAAAGGAACAATAAAGTAATCCAGTAACATTAACAGTTCATGAATACAAGCCGTTCTACTGAACATGACGGGGCGTTGTAAAAGCCGGATCCCCTTGAACAACGCCCGCCAAAGGGGCAAAAGGGATGTCAAGGACGACGGGGGCAAAAAAAGAATGTGGGAGGGAAACAAATGACAACGGTGGCCATTATTTCTGGAAGCCCGTCGCACACCTCGAAAACGAATCGGGTGGCTGAATGGGTGAGCGAGCAATTGCAACAGCTCGGCCACACGGTGCATTTCATCCGATTGCGCGATTTGCCGGCTGAAGATCTGCTTTATGCTCATTCATCGAGTGAGCCGATCGCCGAAACACATGATTGGATCCGCCAGTCGAGAGCGGTCATTGCGTTAAGTCCAGTGTATAAAGGGAGTTACACCGGCATTTTAAAAGCGTATTTGGATTTGCTTCCGGAAAAGGCGTTTGCAGGGAAGCTGGTTGTGCCGATTGTCACGGGGGGAACCATTGCTCATCTGTTGGCTCTCGAATACGCGCTCAAACCGATTTTCTCCATTTTGGGCGCGCGGGAAATCTTGCATGGCGTCTTTATTTTGGATTGGACGTTGGGGCATGATGACGAAGGTCGCCTTGTGCTTTCTGACGATTTGTTGTCGCGGATGGAAGAGGTCTTTCAATCCATTTCCTGTGCAACCGAAAAAACCGTGATTGGATAAGGAGGAAAAAAGATGGAGTTGCTTTGGTTTATCCCTTCTCATGGCGACGGCCGATATTTAGGGACGACAAAAGGTGGTCGCTCCCCAGAATACAGCTATTTCAAACAAGTCGCCCAAGCAGCCGACCGCTTAGGATATACGGGCGTGCTCATTCCAACCGGCAAATCGTGCGAAGATCCTTGGCTGCTCGCTTCGGCATTGGCGGCTGAAACCGACCGTTTGCGCTTTCTTGTCGCTGTCCGTCCCGGATTGATGACGCCGACGTTGGCTGCCCGCATGGCTTCCACATTCGATCGGATTTCCGATGGCCGGCTGCTCGTGAATGTCGTCGCCGGTGGCGATCCCGTTGAGCTGGCAGGGGATGGGTTGTTTTTGTCCCATGACGAAAGATATGAGGCAACGGACGAGTTTTTGACGATTTGGCGTCGATTGCTTGCAGGAGAAGAAGTGACGTTGAGTGGAAAACATGTGTCGGTCAAGGGAGCCAAACTGCTATTTCCAGCGGTGCAAAAGCCGTATCCGCCCATCTTTTTTGGCGGATCGTCGGATGCCGGCCAACGGGTTGCGGCGCGCCATGCGGATGTGTATTTAACCTGGGGCGAGCCTCCTGAACAGGTGAAAGACAAAATCGAACGGGTAAGGGAGCTTGCTCGTCAAGAAGGCAGAAAAATCGAATTTGGCGTTCGTCTCCATATTATCGTTCGTGAGACGGAAAAAGAAGCATGGGAAGCGGCAGAGCGATTGATTCGCTATGTCGATGACCGGACGATTGAAGAGGCGCAACGGGTATTTGCTCGTTACGATTCGGTGGGACAGCAACGGATGCGACAGCTGCACGGCGGAAAGCGGGATTCGTTGGAGATCAGTCCAAATCTATGGGCTGGGGTAGGATTGGTGCGCGGGGGTGCGGGCACGGCTCTCGTCGGCGATCCGGAAACCGTGGCCGAGCGTCTTCGCGAGTATGAGCAGCTGGGCATCCGCTACTTCATTTTGTCCGGCTACCCGCATCTGGAAGAGGCGTATCGAGTGGCGGAGCTGTTATTCCCGTTGTTGCACTTGAACACTCCTTCCTCTTCCTCCATTCAGGGAGAGGTTGTGGGCCACGAATTTTTCCCTAATGTGATTAAAGTTTGATTGATTGCGAAAGAGAGGACCGGCAACGAGGGAGTCCTCTCTTTTTCATCATGTGTTGACATTGAAATTCATTTTCTCTTATAATCTTATTGTATTGATATTGATTATCATTTTTTGGATGTGTGAACGGGGGGATACATAATGTCATTGAAATGGAAGTGGCTCGCCGTGTTTGCCGCCGCGGCGTTGGCGCTTGGCGCGTGCGGCCAGAGCAAACAGACGGCGGGAACAGAAAAAGAAAGCAGCAACCAAACGGCTGTGGAAAAACAAGAAAAGCCGAAAGAGGAAGAGAAGACGGAGAACGAGAAGGAAGAAGCGGAAGTCGATTATGCGGGAGCGTTCAGCGAAGCGCTCGCGGAGCTTGAGAAGGCGAAGCAAGGCGGGGCGGTCGACTTCGGCAAAGTGGAGAGCATCTACAAAGAAAAGCTGCAGTCGCTTGTACAAAAACGTGACGCGGAATTTGAAGATACGCTTGACCAACATATTACCAACGCACTGGCCGCCGGCAAAGACGGGTCGCTTGAGCCGTTGGTTGTCAAGCAAATTTTTGACAAGCTGATGCAAAAAGTGTTTTACACGACGATCAAGCATGAGTTTACCGAAGCAGAAGAACATTGGGCCAATAAGGAAGAAGTAAAGGAAGAGCTTAAGGAAGCCAAAACCTTTTACGCGATTTTGCAGTCGACCGTGGAAAAGCGCGATGCGGCTTACGGAACGAAGTTGGTTGACGCGATCAACGGGGCGTTTGCCCAAATGGAGCAAGCGGTCCAAAACGATGATGCGCTCTCATTTGCCCTCGGCAAGCAAGTCGTGGACAAAACATTGATGAAAACATTCTATTTAGCGAGCGGAGCGCTGCCGCACGGCTATGCGGCGAAGGCGGCGGCTGCGGCCAAGGAAAACGCCGAAGAAGCCAAAGTGGAGCAGGCGGAAGGCTGGGCGTTTTATCAGTCCGTCTATCCGTATATGAAACGGCATGCCGCGGAGGAGGCGGACTACATTTTGAAACAGTTTGACCTGCAAACCGATGTCAAAACGCTCGATCCGAAAGCGGTGAACCATGCGTTCGTGCGCGGATGGGCGAAAGTGGCGCTTCACGAATATGAAGAAAGCAAAGAAAATTGGGGGCAAGACAAGTCGGTGATCACCGCCTTAGAAGGCGCGCTCTTTATTAACATGATCGAACAGGATATCAAAACGCTGCTTGGCGACAAAGCATACACCGACTTGAACGAACAGGCGACACGCTACCTAGAGGCGGCAAAGGCGAAAAACAAAGCCGAAGCTGACAAATGGCTGCCGCAAATTGAAGCTGCGCTGCAACAAGTGATCGAAAAAGCGAAATAACCTAGCAAACAAGGGCGTCCTGTGGACGCCCTTGTTTGACGAAGGAGGCAGCGGATTTGATGTCGGCAGAGTGCTCGATGGTGGATGTCAGGCAGCTTGTGTGCCTTCAGGGCAGCCGTCTGTCCGGAAACGTTTGGTTTTTTTCATGGCGCCGCGACTTTTCCGAGCGGCTGTGGTAAGATGCTGATGGATAGTCCATTTTGTAATGGGGTGAAACCGTTGAAAATTGTTGTCACTGGAGGAGCCGGATTTATTGGCAGTCATTTGGCCGCTCGTCTGCATGAACAAGGTCATGAAGTGGCAGCGATCGATTGTTTTCATCCGTACTATCCTGTTGAGCGGAAGGAGCGGCAGTTTCACGCGCTCACCGGCGGCCGGGTGCCGCTTGCCCGCTTCGACTTGCTTGATGGGGAAGCGACGAAGCGTTGGTTCAGCCAGTTTCGCCCCGATGTCGTCTACCATTTGGCGGCGCTGCCGGGCGTGCCGTATTCCCTCGTGGAGCCGCTCGCGTATATCGATTATGACATCAAAGCGACGGTCAATGTGTTGGCGGCGGCGGGGGAAGCGGGGGCGGCGCATGTGCTGTTTGCCTCATCGTCATCGGTGTACGGCGACCGCGGCAATGTGCCGCTCCGGGAAGAGATGGCTGACGGCCGCGTCGTGTCGCCGTATGCGGCGGCGAAATACGGAGCGGAATCGTTTTGTCATGCCTATGCCCATTTGTATGGCTACCAAATGACGATTTTCCGCTATTTCACCGTTTACGGGCCGTGGGGTCGTCCGGATATGGCGATCGGCACGTTTTTGCGCCGATTGCTGGCGGGCGAGGAGATTGTCGTGTATGGCAAGGGGACGGCGCGCGATTATACGTACATCGATGATATTGTGGAGGGCATGATCGCAGCACTTCACCGCAGCGGCGGGCGAAGCGAAGTGTTCAACTTGGGCGCCGGGGCGCCCGTCACCATGGAGCAGTTGCTCGCTGAGTTGCGGAAGCACTTTCCCGATATGAAAATCGTGCACGCGCCGGAGCGAAAAGGGGACGTGAAGGCAACATGGGCGGACATCACAAAGGCGGAAAGGGCGTTTGGTTACCGGTCGAACGTGCCGTTTGCCGAAGGGCTCGCCCGTACGGTGGCGTGGGCGCGTGAATATGAGCGGTAGGGCGGCCAAGGCGGGGCTCCAGGTTGCCGGAGCGGCCATGGTTGTTCTGTTTGGTTGGCTGACGTATCGCTATTTCGACGGCCGTGCGTTGCTTCGGCATCTCTCCGGGCTGGCCCGCCATCCGGCTGCCATGGCTGCTGCGGTCTTTGTGTATGGCACGTCCTTTTGGCTGCGGGCATGGGCATGGAAGCAATATGTCGGGAAACCGCTCGTCTTTTCCATCTATTGGCGTGGGGTGTTGCTTAGCTTGTTGATCAATCATCTCGTCCCCGTCAAAATGGGCGATGCCGCCCGCGTCGCTGTGCTTGCCCGTCAGCCGGGTGTTTCCGCCGCTGAGGCGATTGAGTCGGTTGCGGTCATGCGGCTATTGGACATGGCCGTGCTGGGCGTTTTTGCGGCAGCGGGGGTGTATGTGTACATGCATCGGATTCCCGGCCTTCCGCTGGCGGGGGCGGCCGCCGCAGGGGGAGCGCTTGTGCTCGTGATGTTTCGCCGTCCGCTCCGCCTCGAACGGTTATGGCGCCGGTGGCGGACGGTGTTGCAGGGCCGCCGCGGTGTGGAGATCGCTGCGGCTGTGGCGGCGAGCTGGTTGTGTGAAGCGGCCGTCATTGGCGTGATCGCGAAAGCAGTCGGCATCCCGCTTTCCTTTGGACAGGCGGTGTGGGCAAACAGCGCGACCATTTCCGGCCAGATCGCCCAAGTCGCCCCCGGCGGGATCGGAACATACGAGGCGGTGATGGCGTTTGCGTTGACCCGGCTCGGCGCACCGTGGGAGAAAGCATATGCGGCGGCAGTGTTGACCCATGCGTTTAAGTTTTTGTTTTCTTACGCCGCTGGTGCCGCGGTATTGTGGTTTTGGCGGTCCGACTGGCAGATGGTGCGGGGTGTATGGAAAAAGGAAAGGGAGAAGCGATGAAACAAGCATCACGATTCGAAAAAATCGCGGCGCGCTGCTGGAATTTGCTGAATGAAGGAAAGCCGTTCACGCCGATTTTTGTCGTGGGAACGATGAGCATCTACCATGCCGCTGATCTTATGGGCGGCCATGCATGGACATGGCTGATTGGCCTGACGGCGGTGCTGCCGTTGTTTGTTGTCTATTATGTGTACGATTATCCACTGTTTTTGCGCAATTATTTATGGATCCCTTATGTCGTGTTTCTCATCGTTTGGTCGTTCGCTGATGCGTCGTTGTTGTTGTTGGCGTCGGGGCTTTACTTTTTCTTTACCGTCTTTTTTTGGGGGACGCTGTATTACCATTTGCGCATCGGCACGTCGTGGTGGAATTTCACCCGCTTTTGGAAGCTGGTGCTGAAAAACAGCGATTCGACCAGCGGCAACGCCCAAGAGCAGCTGCCAAAATGTTTTCTTCTTTTGTCCGTATGGGAATACGCTTCGCAGCAGATCGATCAAGGAGCGGCTTTGGCGCCGCTGTGCGGGGCGCTTTGGCTGTTTGCCGCTGGGGTGTGGCTGTTTTCATGGATTTTGCATCGGAATTTGTTCGACTGGCAGCCGGAGATCATTCCGACTTATACGAACAATGTGCCGAGTCCCACCGCGCCGGTCAGTGACAAAGTGTATGTCATCGTGATTGATGGGATGCGCAAAGACCGGTTTGAAGCGGCCAACGCCCCGTTTTTAAAGCGGCTGCGCGCGCAAGGGACGGAATTTGCGCAAATGGAAACCGTCTATCCGGCGCGCACGGTCGTCTGCTTCACCTCGATGCTGACGGGGACGTATCCGTTTGAGCACGGCATTCGCTCGAATATGGTATGGAAGCTCGGAGCGAAAGTGGAAACGATCTTCGACTCGCTCCGCAAAGTAGGGAAAACAGGCCGCTTGCTTGGCATCGCTCATTTGGTCGATTCGTTCGGCGACGATGTCGAAACGGTGACGGCCGTCATGCCGAACGACCTCGCCGACCGTTATATCATCGAGCGGGCGAAACGCATTGTGGAAGAGCAGCACCCGGACTTGCTTGTCGTGCAATTGATCGCCACCGACCAGACCGGCCATAGCCGCGGTGTGCTGTATGACGAGTATATCGAAAAAATTGAAGAAGCCGACGCGTTGATCGCGGAGTTTGTCGGCTGGCTTGAGGAACGGGGCGAGCTCGAGCGCGCGACATTGATTGTCTGCGCCGACCATGGCCAAGCGGATGGCATCGGCGGCCACGGCCACCTCGATGAAGGGGAGCGGTATGTGCCGTTTTTTCTATACGGCCCGGCGATTGAGGCAGGAAAACGAGTCGATGAGAAAAAAAGCCTCGTTTCGCTGGCGCCGACGATCGCCTATTTGCTCGGCGCGCCGTATCCGAGCCATAGCCGTGGTCCGGTTTTGATCGAGGCGATGAGAAAGGAGGAGAGCGATGAAGAAGCAGCGCGTCATCGTCTTTTTGCCGGCGCACAATGAAGAAGAAGCGATTGGAGATGTCATCCGCCGCATTCCGCGTCATTTTCATCCCGATGTAGAGGTCATCGTCTTGGTCATTGATGATGGATCGACGGACCGAACGGCCGAAGTAGCGAAAGAAGCGGGGGCCGATATCATTTGCCGCCTGCCGGAAAACCGCGGCCTCGGTGCGGCGGTGCGGCGAGGGCTTGAAGAGTGTGTCCGTCTTGGCGCGGATATCGGCGTGATGATCGATGCTGACAACGAATATCCGCCGGAACAAATTCCTGACCTTTTAGCGCCGATTTTCACCGGTGAAGCGGACTATACGATCGGCTCGCGCTTCCTTGGCACGATTCGCGGCATGAAATGGCATCGCCGCCTTGGGAATTATTTGTTCACTTGGCTGCAGTCGCTTCTTCTAGGACAGCGGCTGTATGACGGACAGTCGGGGATGCGCGCCTTTTCGCGCCACGCGATGGAGGAGGCGGAAATCATCCACGATTACAACTACGCCCAAGTGTTGACGCTCAATTTAGTGCGCAAAGGGTTTCGTTTGAAAGAAGTGCCGATCCGCTATCAAGTGCGGACGACCGGCCGTTCGTTCATCAAGTTCACCGCCTATATGACCGCGGTCATCCCGGCCATCTGGAAGGAAATGCGCCGCCCGGTGAAAAAGGTGGCCGTCGATCGAGAAGGGCATGGGCGCTCCCAAGAGCGGGCGCGCCATTGCTCGTAAGGCAGTTCGCGCTTAGAAGGCAGGCGAAAAACTGCATTCACGCGCCAATCGGCGGCATTTTCATCAGAAAAGAAAGCTGATTCTGCGAAGTTTCTCTAATTGAGAAATAGATGGAATCAGCAGTATTTTGCACTAAATCATCAGCCTTTTAGAAGGCGGGTGATGTCATAAGACATGCGGATCTACTTCTCAACTTGAGGAATCCTGTTTTTCTCTCTAATCGCGAACGATGGATTGAGGAAGATGATCGTTTTTTCACCAGCCTTTTCGACGATGGATGATTTTTTATTGACAATAAGTATGATAATGATTATCATTGATCTTGATGGAGGGAGAAGGGAACGTGAAATCGTTTCGTTTCTTTTTTTACATAGCAGTGATCATTATTCTCAATCTCATTCCGCTGAAAGCGTTCGCCTATTCGTATGGAGACCCGAACAAAGAGGCGGTTGCTGAGGCGTATAAAGAGATGAAAGAAAAGTTGAACGAGCAGCCGCCGAACTTTGCTGCAGCGAAGGAAATTTTCGAAACCGTAAAAGAAGAAATCGACATGCATATGGGACCTGAGCCGTCCAAGGCGGTGCTTGCGGCCATCGAAGCGAAGGACCGTCAAACGGTGATCAAGGACATGGAAAACATTTTAGTGCTCAATATCGCTCGCCGTTTGGACAATATTGAGGCAAACTTTGATCAGTACGACACGAGCAAGCGGCTGTTGGCGAAGGCGTTTGCGACGTATGAAGCGCTGTCGCCGGTCATCCAAGGGAAAGACCCTGCACTTGATAAACAGCTGCGCACCGAGTTTGACAAGGCGCTTCAGTCGCTTGGCAACCCGGGGCTGTTCGGTGTCGGCGAGAAAAAATCGGATATCAACGTGTTTAAGAAAAGCAAAGAGACGATTTTAACAACGCTGCAGAAGCAATTCGGCCTGAAAAGCCTAAAAGTCGGCCATTTTTCGGAAAACGCTGCAGAAAAGCCGGATGCAGTGCAAAAGAAAGAGTGGACCGATTTGTCTAAAGTAAAAAACTGGATTCCGCTCGTTGTCATCGTTATTGTGGTTCTCGGCGCGGCTCTCATTTATGTGCGGCGTCGGAAACGGGCTTAGTCCAAATATAAGGGGAGGCGGAGACATGGAAGTCCAAGCGCTGCTCATTACGTTTCGTGAAGCGCTGGAAGCGCTGCTGATCGTCGGCATCATTACATCGTATTTGAAACGTGTCGATCACCGCGAATACACGAAGTACGTATGGCTTGGTGCTGGTTTGGCCGTGTTGGCGAGCATCGGGGCGGCCATTTTGTTTCAAGTCGTGTTCACGGGATTTGCCGCGATGGGCAGTGAAATCTACTTAAAAATCGGCATCATGATCGTCTCCGCGTTGCTCTTGACGCAGATGGTGTTTTGGATGGCCGAGCATAGCCGGGACATGAAACAAAACGTTGAAGGGAAAATGGACCAGTTTATTACCGCCGGCAATGTCGCCGGCATGGTCATTCACTCGTTTTTAGTCGTGCTGCGCGAAGGAGTGGAAACCGTTTTTTTCTTCGCTGCCATCACGCACGGCAACATCGGCGCGGCCATACAAGGCTGGGGAGCGGCGACAGGCATTGCCATTGCCGCTTTGGTCAGCTACTTCTTCTTTAAAGGAACGATGCGCATTCCGCTGAAAGCATTCTTTAAAGTAACCGGAGCTTTTATCGTCTTGATCGCCGCTGGCCTGCTCGTGCAAGCCATTTCGATGATGCAGGACATTGGGCTCATCGGCAGCGTCATGCCGCATGTATATGATTTGACATGGCTGCTTCCAGAACATCCGATTGACTACGAACATTACGTGCGCGATCATGGCGTCGCCCCCGTCTTTTCCGGCGAAGTCGGCGTCTTTTTAAAAGCGTTGTTTGGCTATTCAGCGATGCCGTCGCTTGAAGAAGTGATCGCCTATATCGGCTACTTCGCCGTCGTGTATTTGCTGGTGACGAGCCGCCGCGGTCAAAAGAGCGCTGTGGTCGAGAAACCGGCGATTGCCGCTTTGGAGGAAAAAACAAAAAACGTCATGTAACGTACAAGGCCGCTGCGCCTTGTACTTTTTCTTTGGAGGGGAACACGGTGAACAAACGGTTCGGCGACCGCTTTTGGATTGGCTTTGGTGTCGGAACGGCCTCTTTGTTGGTTGGCGCCTGTTTGTATTGGGCGAGCCCGTATGCGGCCACATGGGATGAAGTCGATTTTGCCTTGGCGCTTAGGCGCTATGATGTGTTAGCCATGCAGCCGCATTTCCCAGGCTATCCGTATTTCGTCCTCGGGGGCATGGCGGTGCACGCTTTCATTGCCAATCCGGCCAAAGCGCTTTCGATCTTGAATGTGCTCGTGTTGTTTTCCGCCGCCTTTCCCATCGTTTTGCTGCTTGCTCGGCATATGCCGCGTCCAGCGGCGTTATGGGCGGCGCTTTCGGTGCTCTCTTCAAGCTACGTGCTCCTTGCCTCCGCCCGACCGATGTCAGACGGTGCGGCGCTCGGCGTGCTTTGGTGGTACATCTGGGCCGTGGAATGGGCGCGGCGGCGAATGGCATGGACCGCGCAGCTGCTGCCGATGGCGTTATTCAGCATCCTCATGGGGGTTCGCCTATCGTACATCCCCTTTGCCTCGGCGTTATTGTTGCTTTGGCATGAAGACTGGAAAACGCACCGCCGCCTCGGCCGCGTGGCGGCATCGCTGTTGGCGGCGGCCGCCTTTCAATTTGTTTGGGTGGCAGCGGTCGCGGCGACGGAAGGCGGCCTTTGGCCGTTTTTCAAGCTTGGCTTTGCGTTTGTTGTCGGTCATTTCAGCGACTGGGGGGGAACGGCGGCGGCGAGCCCTCTTCCATTTTGGGAGCGGGTGTGCCGCTTTGTCCTTGACAACTTTCTTTGGACCGGCATGGCCAGCCGAAATGCTTGGCTGCTGGCTGCCTATGCAGTGGTCGGCGCCATCGCCTGGCGCGCGGGGCGGTTGGGGCTTCCGCGCCCGCTTGTCGTTTCCGCGTTGCTGTATGCTTTGTGGGCGCTTTTCGGACAAAACATTGACAAGCCGCGTCATCTCCTTCCGCTCGTTCACATTGCGCTCGTTTTCGTGTGGGGGCGGCTGCTGGCCGCGCCCCGGACATGGCGGTTTGTTCTTGCCGCGGCAGTGGTGATGCTGCAGTCTACAATCGGCATCGGGCTGTTGCGCGAGCAGGCAAAGACGCCGCCAGCAGTGTATCAGCTTGCGGACGATTTGCGTGACAAACGGCAGCCGTTTGTGGTATATACGTGGGAAGAGACGCGCGTCCTAGACTATTTGAACGTGCCCTTTCCACATAAAGACGTGCTCCATTTTTCCTTCTTTTTGCAAGACAAAGAAAACTACCGCCATGCTGCGATATATATGACCAATCACGTTGTCCAAGGGTTCGAGGCTCAAGGGATCGATGTTTCCCGCCATGTGCGCAAAATGAAAACGTATCGTTCCAGTTTGCTTGCTGATCCGGTGTATGGGACGATTACGCTGTACGAATGGGTTGATGGAGCAGTGAGGTGATGGCCAATGAACGAGCGGCTGAAAGAAAAACTGGCTGTGCTGCCGGAGCAGCCGGGCTGCTATTTGATGAAAGACAAACACGGAACGGTCATTTACGTCGGCAAAGCGAAGTCGCTGAAAGAGCGCGTCCGCTCGTATTTTACCGGGACGCATGACGGCAAGACGCAGCGGCTTGTTGAGGAGATCGCTGATTTCGAATACATCGTCACCTCGTCAAACGCCGAGGCGCTCATTTTGGAGATGAATTTGATCAAAAAGCATGATCCGAAATACAACGTCATGCTGAAAGATGATAAAAGCTACCCGTTTATTAAAATCACCGCAGAAAAGCATCCGCGCCTGCTTATCACCCGCAAAGTGAAAAAAGACGGCGGCAAATATTTCGGCCCGTATCCAAACGTGCAGGCGGCGAACGAAACGAAAAAGCTGCTCGACCGCTTATATCCGCTCCGCAAATGTTCGACGCTGCCTTCGCGCGCCTGTTTGTATTACCATATGGGCCAATGCCTCGCCCCGTGCGTCCACCCGGTGTCGGACGAACAAAATAAGGCGATGGTTGAACAAATCGTCCGCTTTTTAAACGGCGGGTATGAAGACGTGAAGCGGGAGTTGGCCGAGAAAATGCACGAGGCGGCGGAAACGCTCGAGTTTGAACGGGCGAAAGAATACCGCGATCAAATCGCGGCGATTGAGATGACGATGGAAAAGCAAAAAATGATGCTCAACGACTTCATCGACCGCGATGTATTCGGCTATGCGTACGACAAAGGCTGGATGTGCGTGCAAGTGTTTTTCCTTCGCCAAGGGAAGCTGATTGAGCGCGACGTGTCGATCTTCCCGCTTTACCAAGACCCGGATGAGGAAATGCTTACGTTTTTGGGTCAGTTTTATGCGAAAGCGCATCATTTGAAGCCAAAAGAAGTCGTCCTCCCGTCCGACATTGACGGCGAGCTCGCCCGCGAATTGCTCGGCGTTGCCGTCGTCCAGCCGAAAAAAGGGAAGAAAAAAGAGCTTGTTGAGCTGGCGAGCAAAAACGCGGCCATTGCTCTGAAAGAAAAATTTTATTTCATCGAGCGGGACGAAGAACGGACGATCAAAGCGGTCGAACGTCTCGGAGAGCGTCTTGGCATTCCGGCGCCGCGCCGCATCGAGGCGTTTGACAACTCGAACATTTACGGGGCCGATCCGGTCTCGGCGCTCGTCGTTTTCCTCGATGGCAAGCCGGCGAAAAAAGAATACCGGAAATATAAGGTGAAAACGGTCGCGGGGCCGAACGATTATGAAACGATGCGCGAAGTCGTGCGCCGCCGCTATACGCGCGTGTTGAAAGAAGGATTGCCGCTTCCCGATTTGATCATTATCGACGGCGGCAAAGGCCACTTGTCGGCGGTGCGGGATGTGCTCGAAAACGAACTTGGACTGGATGTGCCGCTGGCTGGATTGGCGAAAGACGAAAAACATCGCACATCAGAGCTTTTGGCCGGCGACCCGCCGGATGTCGTGCCGCTTGACCGGCAAAGCCAAGAGTTTTATTTATTGCAGCGCATCCAGGATGAAGTGCATCGGTTTGCCGTTATGTTTCACCGAAAGACGCGGCAGAAAACGATGTTCCATTCCGTGCTTGATGACATCCCCGGCGTCGGGGAAAAGCGGAAAAAAGCACTCTTGAATTATTTCGGCTCTGTGAAAAAGATGAAAGAGGCGACGGTGGAAGAGTTGCAGCGGGCGAACATTCCGCGAGCGGTGGCGGAGAAAATCTATGAAAAACTGCATGAATAATGGCTGAACGGGCGCCCGTTTTGCGAGCGGGCGCCCGTTGCCTACATTTCATTCGATCGCCTGCTTCCGATCCCATTTCACCAAAATGCGCGCTTTGCCGTCCCGCTTTGGCGGCAGTTCGACCGCTTCGGTGACGAACCGCTTTTGTTGTTCGATTTGCTGGGCGAGAAATCCAGCCTCAAGTTGGAACGAGCAGCTGCCGTACAAGGAAAAGCGGGCGGCGATGATGGGGCCTGACAGCTCGATATATAGTTCGTCGTTTCGCTCTTCGCCGGTTGATAGCTCCCCCCAGCCCGCCCGTTCAAAAAATACGGCGACGTCATCGAGCGTTCCGAGCGGGTAGCGCCGTGCCAGCTGTTTGCCGGCCCAGTACAGCAGCGAAGCGGCATCTTTGCCAAGCAGCTCGGGAAGAAGCGAATGGCGAAGCAGCTCAGCCCCGAATGCGGAAAGCGCAATCGACCCAAACATTTGATATTGATCCTCTAATGGTGGCTGTTTCATCGTTTTCCCCTCTTTCTATCCATTTCCCCATTATAGCTGAATTGCTGCCGGAGTGCATCCTCTTTCCTAAGGTGGCGCAACTATGAGAATGTTTGAACATTTTGTGGCAGTGTTTTCTTGACGCTTGTACAATGTGGGAGTACAATGAATGTGACAAAGCGAATAAGGGAATGGAAGGCGTTTTCGTTTCCGCATGGCGAGCGAGAGGGACATATTTTTTATTCAATTGAAGGGGGTTTACATAATGGCAGGGAATCGCGAGTTTTACTATCGCCGGCTCCATTCGCTGCTGGGGGTTGTTCCCGTCGGCATCTTTTTAGTGCAGCACTTGGTCGTCAACCATTTTGCGACCCGTGGGCCGGAAGCGTTTAACCGGGCGGCGGCGTTTATGGAAAACTTGCCGTTCCGCTATTTTCTTGAAATTTTTGTTATTTTCCTTCCATTGTTGTTCCACGCTGTATACGGCATTTATATCGCGTTTACAGCCAAATTCAACACTCGCCAGTACGGCTATTTTCGCAACTGGATGTTCATGCTTCAGCGGATCACCGGCATCATTACATTGATTTTTGTCGTCTGGCATGTGTATGAAACGCGGGTGCAAGCCGCATTCGGCGCCGAAGTGAACTACGATATGATGGCCAACATTGTCGACAATCCGTTTATGCTCGGATTTTATATTGTTGGAATCTTGTCCACGGTCTTTCACTTCGCCAACGGCTTATGGTCGTTCTGCGTCAGCTGGGGGTTGACGGTGTCCCCTCGTTCGCAGCAAGTATTTACGTACATTACGATGATCATTTTCATCGCGCTTTCCATTGTCGGCATTCGCGCCATCTTGGCGTTTGCGTAAGACAAGCGTTCCATTCCTAGGGAATGATTCGACGATGAACTGCTGCGTTGGCTCGTGACAGATCGCGTCTTAGCCGTTCGCCGAACGATCGCTTGGTCGATGGCGGGCCGGCAAGGCAAAACGTGCGGCATGCAAGCAAAAGCAGCAATCTATTAGGGAGTGAGTAGCTATGAAAAAAGGGAAAATCATCGTTGTTGGCGGTGGGCTGGCCGGTTTGATGGCCACGATTAAAATCGCCGAAGCAGGAGTGCCTGTCGAACTGTTTTCGCTCGTTCCGGTAAAGCGTTCTCACTCCGTCTGTGCCCAAGGCGGCATTAACGGAGCGGTCAACACGAAAGGGGAAGGCGACTCGCCGTGGGAGCATTTTGACGACACCGTCTATGGCGGGGACTTCTTGGCGAACCAGCCTCCGGTCAAAGCGATGTGTGAAGCGGCGCCGGGGATTATTTACATGCTCGATCGGATGGGCGTCATGTTCAACCGGACGCCGGAAGGGTTGCTTGATTTCCGTCGTTTCGGGGGGACGCAGCATCACCGGACCGCCTATGCTGGAGCCACGACTGGCCAACAAATTTTGTATGCACTTGATGAACAGGTGCGCCGCCATGAAGTGGCCGGGCTCGTCACGAAGTACGAGCATTGGGAGTTTTTAGGCGTCGTTTTGGATGACGAGCAAATCTGCCGCGGCATCGTCGCACAAGATTTGCGGTCCATGGAAATCAAAGCGTTTCCAGCCGATGCCGTCATTTTGGCGACCGGCGGCCCGGGGATCATTTTTGGGAAATCGACGAACTCGGTCATCAACACTGGTTCAGCGGCTTCGATCGCCTATCAGCAAGGCGTTTACTACGCGAACGGCGAGTTCATCCAAATTCACCCGACCGCCATTCCGGGCGATGACAAGCTCCGCCTTATGAGCGAATCGGCGCGCGGGGAAGGCGGACGCATTTGGACGTATAAAGACGGGAAACCGTGGTACTTCCTTGAGGAAAAATATCCGGCTTACGGAAACTTGGTGCCGCGCGACATCGCCGCACGGGAAATTTTCCACGTCTGCGTCGATTTGAAGCTCGGCATCAACGGCGAAAACATGGTGTATTTGGATTTGTCACATAAAGATCCGAAAGAGTTGGATGTTAAGCTCGGCGGCATTATCGAAATTTACGAGAAGTTCATGGGCGAAGACCCACGCAAAGTGCCGATGAAGGTGTTCCCGGCCGTTCACTACTCGATGGGCGGCTTATGGGTCGACTATGACCAAATGACGAACATCAAAGGGTTGTTTGCTGCCGGCGAGTGCGACTATTCGATTCACGGCGCGAACCGCCTCGGGGCAAACTCGCTTCTGTCGGCGATTTACGGCGGAATGGTCGCCGGCCCGAACGCCGTCCGCTACATCCGCGGCCTCGAGAAATCGGCGGATGCGATGCCGTCGACGTTATACGACAGCTATGTGAAACGGGAGCAGGAAAAATGGGAGAACATTTTGGCGATGGACGGCACGGAAAACGCCTATGTGCTGCATAAAGAGCTCGGTGAATGGATGACGGCGAACGTGACGATCGTCCGCTACAACGACCGGTTGCTGAAGACGGATGAGAAAATTCAAGAGCTGATGGAGCGGTACAAAAACATCAGCGTCACCGACACGTCGAGATGGAGCAACCAAGGAGCGACGTTTATCCGCCAGCTGTACAACATGCTGCAGCTCGCCCGCGTCATTACGCTTGGCGCTTACCATCGCAATGAAAGCCGTGGGGCGCACTACAAGCCGGAGTTTCCGGAGCGCAATGACGAAGAGTGGCTGAAAACGACGATGGCCCGCTACACGCCAGATGGTCCGGCGTTCCATTATGAAGACGTTGACGTCTCGTTGATTAAACCGCGCAAGCGCGACTACAGCAAAAAGAAAGAGGAAGTGAAGTAAGATGAGCGAGAACAAAACGGTTCGTTTGATCATCACGCGCCAAGATCGTCCGGATTCCGCGCCGTATGAAGAAGAGTTTGTCATTCCGTACCGCCCGAACATGAACGTCATTTCGGCGCTCATGGAAATTCGCCGCAATCCAGTCAACGCCAAAGGGGAAAAAACGACGCCGGTCGCTTGGGAAATGAACTGTCTGGAAGAAGTATGCGGAGCCTGTTCGATGGTCATTAACGGCAAACCGCGCCAGGCGTGCGCCGCGCTCATTGACAAACTCGAGCAGCCGATCCGCCTTGAGCCGATGCGCACATTCCCTGTCATCCGCGACTTGGTCATCGATCGGAGCCGGATGTTTGACGCGTTGAAGCGAGTGAAAGCATGGATTCCGATCGACGGAACGTACGACTTGGGTCCGGGGCCGCGCATGCCAGAGCGGAAGCGGCAATGGGCGTACGAGCTGTCAAAATGCATGACATGCGGCGTCTGCCTCGAAGCGTGCCCGAACGTCAACAGCAAGTCGAACTTTATCGGCCCGGCGCCGCTGTCGCAAGTGCGGCTGTTTAACGCCCACCCGACCGGGGCGATGCATAAAGCCGAACGGCTGCGGGCGATTATGGGCGACGGCGGACTGGCCAACTGCGGCAACTCGCAAAACTGCGTGCAATCGTGCCCGAAGGGCATTCCGTTGACGACATCGATCGCGGCGTTAAACCGCGAAACGACGATTCAAATGTTCCGCGATTTCTTTGGCAGCGACGAAGTGTAGCGGCAGAATCAAAATCCCCTTCATTCGAATAGACATGAGGGGGATTTTTTGTTTTTCTGGACAAGCGGCAGCCAACCGTCTCCGGCGAACCGAAAGATGAAGAAAAAAAAGACCCATTTTTCTATTAGATAAGCAAATTTTCGTCACCGCCGCTCTTGCTCTCACATACGATATGGCGAGGAAATACCCATCCGGCAGTTCGGGCCCATTGAGAGCAAGGAGGGTTACAACCGTTGAAGGACAAATCGTTTCAATCGAAGCCGCTTTTGACAAAAAGAGAAAAAGAAGTCTTCGAATTGCTCGTGCAAGACAAGACGACGAAAGAGATCGCCAAAGAGCTGTTTATCAGCGAGAAAACGGTCCGCAACCATATTTCGAATGCGATGCAAAAGCTTGGGGTCAAGGGGCGCTCGCAAGCTGTCATTGAATTGCTTCGAATGGGCGAACTTGAACTATAAACGATGCCGGCTTTCCTTGTTGGACAGCCGGCTGTTATGTTCCCTTGCGGCCGGACGAGGCTTGGCGCCCGTCCGGCCTTCGTCCGCGGCGGCCGCCGCATTTTTTTGTTGATTATCTTTGCCGGTGTTGTAAAATGAAAAGTAAGAATAGCTGTCGGCGCAAGCCGCCGTTTGAGGCTGGCCGCGGAAACGATCAAGGAGAGATGGTATGCCGTCTGCGATGAATGAAAGAACGGTCGCCGAGTTGGAAAAATTGCTTCGCTATATCGCCGCAAATTTGAAACAGCGCGGCCGTGAAATTTTAACCAACTATCCGATCACCCCACCGCAATTTGTCGCCCTGCAGTGGCTGCTTGAAGAAGGGGACTTGACGGTCGGCGAGTTATCGAACAAAATGTATTTGGCGTGCAGCACGACGACCGACTTGGTCGACCGCATGGAGCGGAACGGACTTGTCGCCAGAGTCCGCGATGAACACGACCGCCGCGTCGTCCGCATTCGCCTTCTTGAAAAAGGGGAGCGCATTATCGAAGAAGTGATTGAGAAACGCCAGCGCGATCTAGCGAGCGTGCTTGAAAGCTTTTCAGACGAGGAAATCGTCGTCTTTGAGCGTTGTTTGCGCAAATTGCATCAAGAAATGACGAAAGAATGAGGCGATCACTTGGAAAGAGCAATTGGTGTCATTGACTCAGGAGTCGGCGGTTTGACCGTCGCCAAAGAAATTATGAGGCAGCTGCCGAAAGAACAAATTATTTACTTAGGCGACACCGCCCGTTGCCCGTACGGGCCGCGGCCGGTGGAAGAAGTCCGTCGATTTACGTGGCAAATGATTGATTACTTGCGGCAATATCCCTTGAAAATGCTTGTTATCGCCTGCAACACCGCGACGGCGGTCGCGCTTGACGACGTGCGGGCGAAGCTTGACATTCCTGTGCTTGGCGTTATTCATCCCGGCGCTCGCGCCGCCCTGAAAGCGACTAGGCGCGGGCACATCGGCGTCATCGGCACGATTGGCACGATCCGAAGCCGGGCGTATGAAAAGGCGCTTCAATCAATCAATCCGCGCGTCCAAGTCGAGAGCTTGGCCTGTCCGAAATTCGTTCCGCTGGTGGAAAGCGGCGACTTTGAAGGGCAGGAGGCGATGGCGATCGTCGCCGAATCTCTCGCTCCGCTCCGACCGCTGCCGATCGATGTGCTGATTTTAGGCTGCACGCATTATCCGTTGCTCGCGCCGCTCATTCGCACGTATATGGGCAAACGCGTGAAGCTCATTTGCTCAGGCGGTGAGACAGCTCGTGAAGTGAGCGCGATTTTGCATCACAGCCAGCTCCTTTACACCGGCGAGCGCGAACCGGAGCATTTGTTTTTCACGACTGGGCCGAAAGAGCTGTTTGAAAAGATTTCCGGGAAGTGGTTTGGCAAGCCGATCGGCACGGTCGAAGCGATTCGGCTGTAACCAACAAATCCTTTAGCGTCCATGCGCTAAAGGATTTTTTTATTCTATTTTGGAAAACGGCTCGTATACATAGTAGTACAAACTACGAGTAGGAGGGAACGTCAATGAAACGGACGACTCACATATGGGCGGCGCCGCTGCTCGCCTCGCTGTTGTTGCTTGGCGGCTGCGGTTTGTTTGGGCGAGATGAGGCGGTGAAGGAGATCGATCCGCCGCAAGAGACGAGTTATGTCAAAGACGGCCAAGCGCTTCAGGAAGCGACGGAAAGCCAAAAGGAAGAGAAGGAGAAAGCGAAGGCCACCGAGACGGTGAAAAGAGAGCTGTACTTGATTGACAAAAACGGCTTTGTCGTGCCGCAAACAGTGGAATTGCCGAAAACGCAGGCCGTGGCGAAACAAGTACTCGAATATTTGGTTGAAGACGGACCTGTGTCAGAAATGTTGCCGAACGGCTTCCGCGCGGTCATTCCGGCCGGAACGACGGTGCTTGGCACAAAATTGGAAAAAGACGGAACGTTGATCGCCGACTTTTCTCCAGAATTTAAAAACTATAAGCCGGAGGACGAAAAACGAATTTTGCAGTCCATTACGTGGACGTTGACGCAATTTGACAATATCAAGCGCGTCAAAATCCGCATCAACGGCTACGATCAAAACGTGATGCCGGTCAATAAAACACCGATTCAAGATGGGGTAAGCCGCGCCGACGGCATCAATATGGAAGCGAGCGGCGTGCCAGACATTACGAATACGCATCCAGTCACCGTTTATTTTGTCGCCCAACAAGGGAACAGCACATACTATGTGCCGGTGACACGGCGTGTGTCCAATAAGGAGAAAGATGATATTGCCGCGGCCGTCAACGAACTGATTCAAGGACCAGAGCAAGGGAGCGGGCTTGTCGGCGTCTTTCAGCCGGACGCGAAGCTTGTCGATGCCCCGAAATATGAGGATGGCAAAGTGACGCTCAACTTTAACGAAGGCATTTATGGAAGCAACAAGAAAAATGTCATTTCCGACGTCGTGTTGAATTCCCTCGTTTTGTCGCTCACTGAGCAAAAAGGAGTCGAAAGCGTGGCGATCACAGTCAATGGCAAAGCCAATCTTGTCACGGAAGACGGCAAGCCGCTCACCAAACCGGTCGCTCGGCCGCAAAACGTCAATACCGGGACATTTTAACCGGTTGGTGCTGACAGGCTGGAAACGAATAGGACGTTATGGTATAACAAAGAGGTGGAAACGTATTCCGCCTCTTTCTTTTTTTCGCTAGGTGGAAAGAAATGCGGCGTCTGGCATTCCGTTGAAGATGGAGAAAAGGAGGACTCAGTTGATGAGAGCGGACGGACGAAGCAGTTGCGAGCTGCGCCCTGTACATATAAACCCGCATTACATGAAGCACGCTGAAGGGTCGGTGCTCATTGAAGTCGGCGACACGAAAGTCATTTGCACGGCGACGGTCGAAGAGAAAGTGCCGTCGTTTATGCGCGGCGGCGGCAAAGGATGGATTACGGCCGAATATGGGATGCTGCCGCGGGCGACAGAGCAGCGGAATGTGAGGGAAGCGAGCAAAGGAAAAGTGTCGGGGCGGACGATGGAAATTCAGCGCTTAATCGGCCGTGCGCTTCGCTCGGTTGTTGATCTTGAACAGCTTGGTGAGCGGACCATTTGGATCGATTGCGACGTCATTCAGGCGGATGGCGGAACGCGGACGGCGTCGATCACCGGTGCGTATGTGGCGCTTGTGTTGGCGCTTGCCAAACTGGTGGAAGAAGGGAGGCTCGAGGCGCTTCCGATCCGCGATTTTCTCGCCGCTACCTCGGTCGGCATCGATCCGGAGCATGGGGTGATTCTTGATTTAGATTACAACGAGGATGCGCGGGCGAAAGTGGATATGAACGTCGTCATGACCGGAGCCGGTCAATTTGTTGAGATTCAAGGGACCGGAGAGGAAGCGGTTTTTTCACGCGCCGAGCTCGATGAATTGCTTGAAGCGGCGCAAATAGGCATCGAGCAGCTCATCGCCGTTCAGCGCCGCGCATTGGGCGAGTGGGCGGCGCGCATCGGCGAAAAAAAAGAAGCGGCAGAGGAGGACACAGAGTGAAGGAGATTGTCATCGCGACCAAAAACGCTGGCAAAGTGCGCGAGTTCGCCGCTTTGTTTGCCAAGCGGGGCGTCGAAGTGAAATCGCTGCTTGACTTTCCGGACGCTCCGGATGTCGCAGAAACGGGAAGCACGTTTGCGGAAAATGCCGTGCTCAAAGCAGAAGCGGCGTCGCGGCGTCTAAAGCGGCCGGTGATCGCCGATGATTCCGGGCTCGTGGTCGATGCGCTCGGCGGCCGGCCGGGCGTTCATTCGGCCCGTTATGCCGGGGAAGATAAAAACGATGCACGCAACATCGCCAAGCTGCTTCGCGAGCTTGACGGGGTGCCGATGGAGCAGCGCACGGCTCGTTTTCATTGTGCGCTCGCCGTCGCGATCCCAGGGCGGCCGACCGCCGTTGTCGAAGCGACATGCGATGGTTATATCGCCGAAGCGCCGCGTGGGGAGGGGGGCTTTGGCTATGATCCGGTTTTTTACCTTCCGGAGCGGGGAAAAACGATGGCGGAGCTTGCGCCCGAGGAAAAAAATCAAATCAGTCATCGCGCCAAGGCGCTGACGAAGCTCGATGAGCAGTGGGAGGAGATCGTCGGTGGAAAGGGGCGGACGGAATGAAGGCGGTGATTGTGAGCGACAGCCATGGGCTGACTGCCGAACTTGCTGCAATTGTCAACCGTCATCGCCATGAAGCGGATTTGTTTATCCATTGCGGCGACTCGGAGTTGGAGGTGGGGGCGGACGAGATTGCCCCGTTTGCCGTCGTACGCGGCAACTGCGATTTCGCCGCGTTTCCTGCTGAGCGCATCGAAGAGGTGGGCGGCGTTCGGTTGTTTGTCACCCACGGCCATTTATACGGGGTGAAAACGTCGCTTTTGCGTTTATCCTATCGCGCACAAGAAACAGGGGCTCACGTCGTTTGTTTCGGCCACTCGCATTTGGCCGGTGCTGAACAAATCGATGGGTTGCTGTTCATCAATCCCGGCAGCATCGCCTTGCCGCGGGGAAGAAAAGAAAAAACGTACGCGGTGCTGACGGTCGACAGCGGACGGGCGCACGTCCAGTTTTATGAAGTGGATGGACAGCCTATTCTCAAAATGGAACAAACGTTTTCTATCTAAGCCGGCAAAACCGCCGGCTTTTTTACGGTAAGCAAGGCCGCTTCAACAGGTTCGCTTTCAAAATGGAAGTGCCATATAGCGTGTTTGGAAAGGGGGCCTGTGTTTGGGCCGCCTTTTTTCGTTTTGGGGAGATGAAGTGGAAAAAGGCGCATCGTTTTGATTCGTCATTTTCATGTCCGAGTGAGAAGCGAACGTTGCTTACGGATCTTTTCTATCAGAAAAATGAGCGCGCCTTGAGCCCGTTATGTTCATATCGAATGAGGAGCGAACTGCGCTCAAGGGCGCGTTTTCTATGAGACGGCAAAGAAAGAAAAAATTTTTTTATATCGGCAAAACCTTGATTCTATCATAATGTAAGCGCATTCAAATAGTTTGACCAATCGGAATTTTCAAAAAACGTTATTGACGGCGCAAAGGTTTCGGATTATTATAATTTTCAAATAAGAGAAACGACTCAATACAATGATCGAGCCGTTCAAAGCAACTGCTGACTGATCAAGGAAGAGGGGAACCGAAGTGGGCGAACAATGGATCTTTTTAAACGGAGAATTTGTGACAAAAGAAAACGCCAAAATTTCCGTGTATGACCATGGATTTTTGTATGGCGACGGGGTATTTGAAGGCATTCGCGTCTATAGCGGCAACGTATTCCGCCTCGAAGAACATATAGATCGGCTATACAATTCAGCGAAGTCGATTTTGCTCGACATTCCGTACACGAAGGAAGAAATGATTGGCCACGTGCTCGAAACGATCCGCCGCAACGGCTATCAAGATGCATACATCCGCCTGGTCGTTTCGCGCGGGGTCGGCGATTTAGGACTGGATCCGTACAAATGCAAAACGCCGCAAATCGTGATTATCGTCGAGCCGCTCGCGCTCTTCCCGAAACATTTATATGAAACCGGCATCGAAGTGGTGACAGTGGCGACGCGCCGCAACCGCTCTGATGTGCTGAGCCCGAAAGTCAAATCGCTCAACTACCTAAACAATGTGCTTGTCAAAATCGAGGCGCATTTGGCGAACGTAAGCGAAGCGCTGATCTTAAACGATCAAGGCTATGTCGCGGAAGGTTCGGGAGACAATGTTTTCATCATCAAAAACGGCGTCATTTACACACCGCCTGGGTATGTCGGGGCGCTTGAAGGCATTACGCGTCAAGCGATCATCGAAATCGCGGAGGATCTCGGCTATACGGTGAAAGAGGAGCCGTTTACCCGCCATGATGTCTATGTCGCGGATGAAGTGTTTTTGACGGGGACGGCGGCCGAAGTCATTTCGGTCATTAAAGTCGATGGCCGGACGATCGGCGACGGGACGCCGGGACCGCATACCAAGCGGTTGCTTGAAGAATTTCGCCGCCGCGTGGTCGTCGAAGGAGTAAAGGTGTATCCGACGAACGCCAATGTCGGTTGATCGTCCATGACAAGTGGATAGCGAAAAAGCGTTGACGAGGATAAGTAGTCAGCGGGGTCAACATCCACAGAGAGCCGGGGGAGCTGCGAACCGGTGATGTTGCCGCTTGATGAACTCACCTCTGAGCGCCAGCCTGAACGCCGGACGGCTAGTAGGGCTGGACGAGTGGAGACGCGCGCTTCACTCGTTACCAAAATGAGCGGCCGGCTTCGGCTGGCCGCTCCTGAGGCGGCCGTCACGGCCGTGAAGAAGGGTGGTACCGCGGAAAGGAAACCTTTTCGCCCCTTTGGCTGGAAATGACAGCCATCGTGGGCGGAAAGGTTTTTTATATGGATGACAAATCACAGGGAGGATCGACGATGACAAAAATGAAAGTCGAGGAACAAGAAAAAGCGAGGACGAAGGCGAGAATGAGCGGGTCGCTGATGCTCATTGAAGCGCTCAAGGAAGAAAAAGTCGAAGTCATCTTCGGCTATCCGGGGGGGGCGGTGCTCCCGCTGTATGACGAGTTGTATAAAGCCGGCGTGTTCCACGTGCTGACGCGGCATGAGCAAGGGGCCATCCATGCGGCGGAAGGATATGCGCGCATTTCTGGAAAACCAGGGGTCGTCATCGCCACCTCCGGCCCGGGAGCGACCAACATCGTCACCGGGTTGACCGACGCGATGATGGATTCGCTGCCGCTCGTCGTCTTTACCGGGCAAGTGGCCACGAGCGTCATCGGCTCGGATGCGTTTCAGGAGGCGGACGTTGTCGGCATTACGATGCCGATTACGAAACACAACTACCAAGTGCGCGACATCAGCGAGCTGCCGAGAATCATTAAAGAGGCGTTTCACATTGCGACGACCGGGCGCCCCGGACCGGTGTTGATCGATATTCCAAAAGACATTACGACGGCCGAAGGGGAGTTTGATTACGATCAAGACGTTCATTTGCCTGGCTATCAGCCGACGACGCAGCCGAACCATTGGCAAATCCGCCGGCTTGTCGAGGCGGTCAGCCAATCAAAGCGGCCGGTCATTTTAGCCGGCGCTGGCATCTTGCACGCCAATGCGTCCAATGAATTGCGGCAATACGCCGAACAGCAAAACATTCCGGTCATTCATACGCTCCTTGGCCTTGGCGGTTTCCCGGCCGACCATCCGCTGTTTTTAGGCATGGCCGGCATGCACGGTACGTATACGGCGAATATGGCGCTGTGTGAATGCGATTTGCTCATCAACATCGGCGCCCGCTTCGATGACCGGGTCACCGGCAATTTAAAATATTTCGCGCCGAAAGCGACCGTCGCCCATATCGACATCGATCCGGCGGAAATCGGCAAAAACGTGCCGACGAAAATTCCAATCGTCAGCGATGCAAAAGCCGCCTTGCAAGAGCTGATCGCCCAGCAAGGCAAGCCGGCGGACACCGCGGCGTGGCTCGCGCAGCTTGATGAATGGAAGCGGCGCTTCCCGCTCCATTATGAGCCGGAAGCCGGCACGATCAAACCGCAAAAACTGATCGAGATGATCTATGAAATGACAAACGGCGAGGCGATCGTGACGACGGACGTCGGCCAGCATCAAATGTGGGCGGCGCAATATTACAAGTTCAACCGGCCGCACCGGTGGGTGACGTCCGGGGGGCTCGGCACGATGGGCTTCGGGCTTCCGGCAGCGATCGGCGCCCAGCTCGCCGACCGGAGCGCTACGGTCGTTTCGATCGTCGGCGACGGCGGCTTCCAAATGACGTTCCAAGAACTGTCGGTCATCCAGGAGCTACGGCTGCCGATCAAAATCGTCATCGTCAACAACCAGGCGCTCGGCATGGTGCGGCAATGGCAGGAGCTGTTCTATGACAAACGGT
Organism: [Bacillus] caldolyticus; assembly: GCF_003595605.1. Classification (NCBI taxonomy): domain Bacteria; kingdom Bacillati; phylum Bacillota; class Bacilli; order Caryophanales; family Anoxybacillaceae; genus Geobacillus; species [Bacillus] caldolyticus. Next base: position 2,889,373 of record NZ_CP025074.1, read on the forward strand.
ACTCCCATTCGCTCATTCCGAACCAGCCGGATTTCGTCAAGCTTGCCGAAGCATACGGGATGCCAGGTCTGCGGGCGAAGACGGAGGCGGAAGCGGCCGAAGTGTTAAAACAAGCGTTTGCGATGGATGGGCCGGTGCTGCTTGATTTCCATGTCCGCGCCGACGAGAACGTCTATCCGATGGTGGCGCCCGGCAAAGGGCTTCATGAAATGGTGGGGGTGAAAGCATGCGAAGAATCATCACGATGACAGTCAACAACCGCCCCGGCGTCTTAAACCGCATTACCGGGTTGTTTACAAAGCGGCATTACAATATCGAAAGCATTACGGTCGGGCATACGGAAATCGAGGGCATTTCGCGGATGACGTTCGTCGTCAACGTTGACGATGAACGGACGGCGGAGCAAATCATTAAGCAGCTGAACAAGCAGATTGATGTGTTGAAGGTGAATGACATCACCGACCAAGCGATCGTCGCCCGCGAGCTGGCGCTCATTAAAGTTGCCGCTCCTCCGGCGGTCCGCCAGGAAATTTACACGCTCATCGAGCCGTTTCGCGCCTCGATCGTCGACGTAAGCAAAGACAGCCTCGTCATTCAAGTGACCGGCGAGCCGGAGAAAGTCGAGGCGTTGATTGAACTATTGCGCCCGTACGGCATTAAGGAAGTGGCGCGCACGGGAACGACCGCGTTCACCCGCGGGGCGCAAAAAGCGACGACGAATCAGAAAACGGCGTTCATTATTTAACAGCTATCATACAAAACAGCGCTGATTGCTTCATGGAACCGCCAAACAAGGGGCGGCCAAGCGTAGGGATTGTCAAACTACAGAACAAAGGAGAGGGTAATCATGGCAAAAGTCTACTATAACGGGGATGCAAACGAACAATATTTGCAAGGGAAAACGGTCGCGATCATCGGCTACGGCTCGCAAGGCCACGCCCATGCGCAAAACTTGCGCGACAGCGGCGTTCGCGTCATCGTCGGACTGCGAAAAGGAAAATCGTGGGAGCAGGCAGAACAAGACGGATTTGAGGTGTATTCAGTCCGCGAAGCGGCGAAGCAGGCTGATATCGTCATGGTGCTGCTGCCGGATGAGAAGCAGCCGGCCGTGTACAAAGAGGAAATCGAGCCGGAACTCGAGCCAGGCAATGCGCTTGTGTTTGCGCACGGCTTTAACATCCATTTCAGCCAAATTGTCCCACCGAATCATGTTGACGTCTTCTTGGTTGCGCCGAAAGGCCCAGGCCATCTCGTGCGGCGCACATATACGGAAGGAGCGGGCGTGCCGGCGCTCATCGCCGTCTACCAAGATGTGACCGGACACGCGAAAGAAACGGCGCTCGCCTACGCGAAAGCGATCGGCGCTGCTCGAGCTGGGGTGTTGGAGACGACGTTCAAAGAAGAGACGGAAACCGACTTGTTCGGTGAACAAGCGGTGCTGTGCGGTGGGCTGACGGCGCTCATCAAAGCCGGGTTTGAAACGCTCGTTGAAGCCGGGTATCAGCCGGAAGTCGCCTATTTTGAGTGTTTGCATGAGATGAAGCTCATCGTCGATCTCCTTTACGAAGGCGGTTTGTCGTGGATGCGCTATTCGATTTCCGATACGGCGCAATGGGGCGACTTTATCACCGGCCCGCGCATTATTAACGACGCTGTGAAAGCGGAAATGAAAAAGGTGCTCGATGACATTCAAACCGGCAAATTCGCGAAGAGCTGGATTTTGGAAAACCAAGCGAACCGTCCGGAGTTCAACGCCATCAACCGGCGTGAGAATGAGCATTTGATTGAGATTGTCGGACGCGAACTGCGAAGCATGATGCCGTTTGTGAAGGCAAAACAAATCGAGGCGGTGGTGCCAGGTGCGAAAAATTAAGTTTTTTGATACCACATTGCGTGATGGGGAACAATCCGCTGGTGTGAACTTGAATTTGCAAGAAAAGTTGGAAATTGCCCGTCAACTTGAACGGCTGCGGGTTGACATCATCGAGGCGGGTTTCCCCGCCTCATCGAAAGGCGATTTTGAGGCGGTCAAACAAATTGCCGAAACGGTGAGAACATGCTCGGTCACCGGGCTGTCGCGCTCGGTCCGAAGCGACATTGATGCGGCGTGGGAGGCGTTAAAAGGCGGCGCGGAGCCGCGGCTCCACCTATTCATCGCCACCTCGCCGATCCATATGGTGCATAAATTGCGGATGACGCCGGAACAAGTGATTGAAGCGGCGGTTGAGGCGGTGAAATACGCGAAGCGCTTTTTCCCGATCGTCCAATGGTCGGCGGAAGATGCGTGCCGAAGCGAGTTGCCGTTTTTGGCGAAAATCGTCGCCGAAGTGATCAAAGCCGGCGCCTCGGTGATCAACATTCCGGATACGGTCGGCTATATTACGCCGAAAGAATACGGGGAAATTTTCCTCTATTTGCAAAACAATGTTCCGAATATTGAAAAGGTTTCACTCTCCGCTCATTGTCATGATGACTTGGGCATGGCGGTGGTGAACTCGCTGTCGGCCATTGAACATGGAGCGACGCAGGTCGAGTGCACGATCAACGGCATCGGCGAGCGGGCCGGCAATGCGGCGCTTGAGGAAATCGCTGTCGCCCTTCACATCCGCAAAGACTACTATCAAGTGGAAACGCGCCTCAATTTGCAGGAAATTAAGCGCACAAGCAATCTTGTCAGCAAGCTGACCGGGGTCGTCGTTCCACCCAACAAAGCGGTCGTCGGCAAAAACGCGTTTGCGCATGAATCGGGCATCCATCAAGACGGCGTCTTAAAAGAAAAAACGACATACGAAATCATTTCGCCGGAGCTCGTCGGCGTGCCGTCGAATTCGATGGTGCTCGGCAAACATTCCGGCCGCCATGCGCTTCGCAACCGGGTTGAGGAGCTCGGCTACACGTTGTCCGATGAAGAAATCAATCAGCTGTTTGTCCGTTTTAAAGAATTGGCGGACAAAAAGAAGGACATTACCGACGACGATTTAATCGCGTTGATTTTCGAAGAGAAGTTCGACCACTTTAAAGATTTTTACCAATTGTCTTCCATTCAAGTGCAATACGGGACGAATCAAATTCCGACAGCGGTAGTTGTACTGAAAGACGGGAAGGGGAATGAAATCCAAGAAGCGGCGACCGGCGCCGGCAGCGTCGAGGCGCTGTACAATACATTGGAACGTTGCTTCCAAACGCCGGTGACGCTGCTTGACTACCGGATCGAATCGGTCGGCGGCGGCCGCGATGCGTTGGCCCAAGTGTTCGTCAAAGTGCGCGCCCATGACATCGAGACGAGCGGGCGCGGCACTGCACAAGACGTGTTGGAAGCATCGGCGAAAGCGTACATCAACGCCATCAACCGTGTGTTTATGATCGAAGCGATGCGCGGCGAAAACGAGAAAGTGGCAACACCATAAAAACGGGGGGATTCAGAATGGGAAACTATCGGATTGCCGTCTTGCCAGGGGATGGCATCGGCAAAGAAGTGACGTCCGGAGCGGTCGAGGTATTAAAAGCGGTCGGCATCCGGTTTGGCCACGAGTTTACGTTTGAATATGGATTGATCGGTGGAGCGGCGATCGATGAGGCGGGGACGCCGCTCCCCGAGGAAACGCTCCGCCTTTGCCGAGAAAGCGATGCGGTGCTGCTTGGGGCGGTCGGCGGTCCGAAGTGGGATGACAACCCTCCGCATTTGCGCCCGGAAAAAGGATTGCTTGCCATTCGCAAGCAGCTCGACTTATATGCCAACTTGCGGCCGGTTGTTTGCTATGACAGTTTGGTTTCCGCTTCGCCGTTAAAACCGGATCTCGTGCAAGGCGTCGATTTTGTCATCGTCCGCGAGCTGACCGGCGGCATTTACTTCGGCCAGCCGAGCGGCCGCGTCGTCGAAAACGGCGAAGAAAAAGCAGTGGACACCTTGTTATATAAAAAGGAAGAAATTGAGCGGATCGTCCGCATGGCGTTTATACTCGCACGCGGGCGGAAGAAAAAAGTGACTTCGGTCGACAAGGCGAACGTCCTTTCGTCAAGCCGTCTATGGAGGGAAGTGGCCGAAGAGGTGGCGAAGCAGTTTCCGGACGTCACGCTTGAGCATATGCTTGTTGACAATGCCGCGATGCAGCTCATCCGTGCGCCGAAGCAGTTTGATGTCATTGTGACAGAAAACATGTTTGGCGACATTTTAAGCGATGAAGCCTCCATGTTGTCCGGTTCGCTCGGGATGCTGCCGTCAGCCAGCTTATCCGCTTCCGGTCCGAGCTTGTATGAGCCGGTGCACGGTTCAGCGCCTGATATCGCCGGCATGAACAAAGCCAATCCGATTGCGGCGATTTTGTCGGCCGCGATGATGCTTCGCCTGTCGTTCGGGCTCACCGCGGAAGCGGAGGCGGTAGAGCACGCGGTGTGGCAGGCGCTCGCCCTAGGTTTGCGCACCGCCGACTTGGCGCCAAGCGGCGGCCGCATCGTATCCACGAACGAAATGGTCGAAGAAATCAAAGCGGCGGTGCTGGATTATACGGCCATTGCTCAAATTATGACCGTTTATGCCTAAGACGTGCGAGGTGAAAGCCAATGAAGCCGAAAACGATCATCGATAAAATTTGGGAAAACCACGTCGTCTACCGTGAGGAGGGCAAACCGGATTTATTGTACATCGATTTGCACTTAGTGCATGAAGTGACCTCGCCGCAAGCGTTTGAAGGATTGCGGCAAAAAGGGCGGAAGGTGCGGCGGCCGGATTTGACCTTTGCGACGATGGACCATAACGTGCCGACCGTTAACCGATTTGTGATTACCGACGAAGTGGCGCGCAACCAAATCGCTGCGCTTGAGCGCAACTGCCGCGAGTTCGGCATTCCGCTCGCCGACCTACACAGCGAAGAGCAAGGAATCGTTCACGTCATCGGCCCAGAGCTCGGGTTGACCCAGCCGGGGAAAACGATCGTTTGCGGCGACAGCCATACGTCGACGCACGGGGCGTTTGGCGCCTTGGCGTTTGGCATCGGCACGAGCGAAGTCGAGCATGTATTGGCTACACAAACGCTTTGGCAGCATAAGCCGAAAACGCTGCAAATCTGCATCAACGGCCGCCTCGGCAAAGGAGTGACCGCCAAAGACGTCATCTTGGCCATTATCGGCCGCTATGGCGTTGGCGTCGGCACCGGTTATATTATCGAATTTACAGGCGAAGCGATCCGACGCATGTCGATGGAAGAGCGAATGACGATTTGCAACATGTCGATTGAAGCTGGGGCGAGAGCCGGCCTCATCAGCCCGGATGAAACGACGTTTGCCTATTTGCGCGGCCGCAAATATGCGCCAAAAGGCGAGGAGTTTGACAAGGCGGTGGAACGGTGGCGGGCGCTTGCAAGCGATGAGGGGGCGGAATACGATAAAACGATTGAAATCGATGCGTCGACGATCGCTCCGATGGTGACGTGGGGGACGAACCCCGCGATGAGCACTTCCGTCGATGGCGTCGTGCCGCATCCCGAGCAATTTGAAAGCAAAACAGAGCAAAACGCGGTGCGCCGGGCGCTTGAGTACATGGGGCTCAAGCCGGGCACGCCGATTACGGATATTCCGGTGCAGCACGTCTTCATCGGTTCGTGCACCAACTCACGCCTCAGCGATTTGCGCGCGGCGGCGAGCATCGTGAAAGGGAAAAAAGTGGCTCCGGGTGTACGGGCGCTCGTCGTGCCTGGATCGCAGCAAGTGAAAAAACAAGCCGAGGCGGAAGGGTTGGCGCAAATTTTCATCGACGCCGGTTTTGAGTGGCGCGACTCCGGTTGCAGCGCCTGTTTGGGCATGAACCCGGACATCATTCCGGAAGGCGAGCACTGTGCGTCAACGTCGAACCGCAACTTTGAAGGGCGGCAAGGAAAAGGGGCGCGCACGCATCTCGTCAGCCCGGTGATGGCCGCGGCGGCTGCGATTTACGGACATTTTGTCGATGTGCGCCAGCTTGAAGCCGAGCCGGTCTGTTAAATTGACGATCGTGATGGCAAAAGAGGCGGCGCGGCATCCTAGGAAGCCGAGCTCCTTTGCCATCAGTGACATCCATAACGGAAGGGGGAAAGGACGATGAAGCCGTTTACGATCCATCGCGGAAAAACCGCCGGCATCGATCGTGCGAATATTGATACCGATCAAATCATTCCAAAGCAGTTTTTGAAACGGATTGAACGCACCGGCTTTGGCCAGTTTCTCTTTTACGATTGGCGGTATTTGAGCGACGGCACGCCAAATCCGGAGTTTGAGCTCAACCGCCCGGAAAACGAAGGGGCGACGATTTTAGTCGCCGATGAAAACTTCGGCTGCGGCTCATCGCGCGAACATGCGCCGTGGGCGCTGCAAGATTACGGATTCCGCGTCATCATTGCCCCATCGTTTGCCGATATTTTTTACAACAACTGCTTAAAAAACGGGCTGTTGCCGATCCGGCTGGATAAAGAGGATGTCCGCTACTTGCTGCGCCAAAGCGAGCGCGCAGACTATGAACTGACGGTTTCGCTTGAAGAACAGCGGGTATTTGACGATGAAGGATTTTCGCGTCCGTTTGACATTGACCCGTATCGAAAACAGTTGCTGTTAAAGGGATGGGATGAAATTGATTTAACGTTTGTCTATGAACCGTATATTCAAGCGTATGAACAACAGCATAGCCTGCGGCCGTAAGCGTCTGTTTTTTGCGGTGCAGCGCGGCGGCAAAAATCGGCTGTTCCGCCGTTATTTTGGCAGGAACAGCCTCTTTGTTTTGCATATAGGAGGATGAAGAAAATGGACGGCGGCAGCAAGCGCCAAAAAGGGTTGGCTTGTTTCGGCTAAGAAAACTTGTTACACTTGTGGTAAACACATATAGGAGCGGGCGAAGATGGCCGGGAAAAAAGGAAAAATCATCATGTTTCCGCAAACGAAAGAACGGCTGATGGAAGAGGCGTTTGCTGCGCTCGAGGCGAAGCGGTATAAAGAAGCGCTCCGCTTTTTGCGCGCCGCCGAACAGCTTGGCGACCACAGCTTTCCGGTTCGGCTTGGGCTGGCTGTCTGTTGCTATGAGCTTGGGGAATATGATGAGGCGGAGCGGCGTCTTGCCGGTTTGCTTGACGAGCAACCGGGCAACGGTGAACTGTTGCAAATGTATATTGCCATATTGTTGCAAACGAATCGATACAGCAAGGCCGAAACCGTGATCCGCCACGCCTTGCGTCGTCCGTCGTTATCCGTTTCGCTGCGCGAACAGCTTCACCAGCTGCTTCGATTCAGTGAAAAAATGAATGCCCGCACGCTTCCGCCCGCGGAGTGGAAGCGGGTGAGACGGCTGCTTGAGTCCGGGGACATTGCTGAGCAGCTGCAACTGATTAAACAACTGGAAAAAGAAGACATCGAGCCGGTGCTGCCGTTGCTCAAGCAATATTTACGCGCACCGGAAAAAAGCCCGATGGCGAAAACGATGCTCCTTCGCCTGTTGACAGGGAAGCGAGTCAACGAAACGGTGACGGTTGAGAAATTTGGCCGTTGCATGGAGGTCGTCCCGTCAGCGTTGGACGAACAGACGGAAACGGAATTTGCTTCATCGTTGCTGGGTCGGCTTGAACAGCAGCTCGCGGCGGAAAGCCCGAGTTTGTATGAAACGGCGGCGGACATTTGGCTTCGCTATGCATATGTGTTGTACCCGTTTCCGCCAGAGCCGGCGGATGCAGCGGCCTGGCTTGCTGCTCTCCATTGGATGGCGAGCCGGTTTTTAGGCTTGGATGCTGACGCGACCGCCTTGGCCGACCGCTACGGTGTGGAGGCGGCGGAGATGGCAACGCTTTGCCAAAAGCTATACGAAATAGAGGAACTTTCCTCCCTCTAATGGCTCGTTCTCTGTTGAAACATGGCTGTTGTATGTTATAATATAATGGCTGTGCTATGTATCTGTTTTCGCATACTTGTCTACATAATTGGGCATCATAAAAAGATCTGGACAAGCGGAGTGCGCTATGGTCCGAGCAATGATTTCAGGTGGAGGGAACAAGGATGTCAGTCAAATGGGAAAAGCTTGAAGGGAACGAAGGCGTATTGACCGTTGAGGTCGACGCCGAGAAAGTGAACAAAGGCTTGGACGCCGCGTTTAAAAAAGTGGTGAAAAACATCACGCTTCCGGGCTTCCGCAAGGGGAAAGTGCCGCGCGTTCTGTTTGAAAAACGCTTCGGCGTCGAAGCGCTCTATCAAGATGCGCTCGACATTTTGCTGCCAGAGGCGTATGCCAAAGCCGTCGAAGAGGCAGGCATCGAACCGGTGTCAATGCCGGAGATTGACATTGAGCAAATGGAAAAAGGCAAAAGCTTAATTTTCAAAGCGAAAGTGACCGTAAAGCCGGAAGTCAAGCTCGGTCAATACAAAGGGCTTGAAGTGGAAAAAATGGATACAACCGTGACGGACGAAGATGTCGAAAACGAATTGAAACGTTTGCAAGAAAATTACGCCGAACTTGTCGTGAAAGAAGACGGGACGGTGGAAAACGGCGATACGGTCGTCATCGATTTCCAAGGGTTTGTCGACGGCGAGCCGTTTGAAGGCGGCAAGGCGGAGAACTATTCGCTTGAAATCGGCTCTGGAACGTTCATTCCGGGATTTGAAGAACAGCTTGTCGGCATGAAAGCCGGCGAGGAAAAAGAAATCCAAGTCACATTCCCGGATGAATACCACGCGAAGCAATTGGCCGGCAAACCGGCGACGTTTAAAGTGCAAGTGCATGAAGTGAAAGCGAAACAGCTGCCGGCGCTTGACGATGAGTTTGCCAAAGACGTCGATGAAGAAGTCGAAACGCTTGACGAACTGAAGGCGAAAATTCGCGCCCGTTTGGAAGAGGCGAAAAAGAACGAGGCGGAGACTGCCTTGCGCAATGCGGTTGTCGAAAAAGCGGCAGCCAACGCCGAAATGGATATTCCGGAGGTTATGATCAAAAACGAAACCGACCGGATGCTTCGCGAATTTGACCAACGCCTGCAAATGCAAGGTCTGAACTTGCAGTTGTATTACCAATTCTCCGGCCAAGATGAAGCGTCGTTGCGCGAGCAAATGAAAGAAGATGCCGAAAAACGGGTGCGCGCGGCGTTGACGCTTGAAGCGATCGCGAAGGCCGAAAACATTGAAGTAACCGACGAGGAAGTAAACAAAGAGCTCGAAAAAATGGCGGAAGCCTACAAGCTGAGCGTGGACAAGCTGAAAGAGCTGCTCGGCAGCTTAGATGGCGTCAAAGAAGATTTGAAATGGCGGAAAACAGTCGATTTTCTTGTAGAGCACAGCAAGGTTGCGGCATAATATATCTTAAGGAAAGAACAAGGCGCGAGACGTTCGTGCCTTGTTCTTTATCCACAACAATGGCGCCTGAGCGGCAATTTTCAAACTTTTCTAAACAGATAACAGTTTTTTCATTCGCTTTTTCAGGAACATTTATGGTAAAATAGCGAATACATACGTTTTTACGACATAAGAGATGGCGGAAATGGATACATAAGCAGGCGCGATTTCGTTGGCAAGGGGTGAATGATATGTTTAAATTCAATGATGAAAAAGGGCAGTTGAAATGCTCGTTCTGCGGCAAAACACAGGATCAAGTGCGAAAGCTCGTTGCCGGTCCGGGGGTTTACATTTGCGACGAGTGCATTGAGCTATGCACGGAAATTGTTGAAGAGGAGCTCGGCAATGAAGAGGAATTTGAATTTAAAGACGTGCCGAAACCGTTGGAAATTCGGGAAATTCTAGATGAGTACGTCATCGGTCAAGATGAGGCGAAAAAATCGCTCGCCGTTGCTGTTTACAATCATTATAAACGGATCAATTCCGGCAGCAAAATCGATGATGTCGAGCTGTCGAAAAGCAACATTTTAATGATCGGGCCGACCGGGAGCGGGAAAACGCTGCTGGCGCAAACATTGGCGCGCATTTTGAACGTGCCGTTTGCCATCGCCGATGCCACCTCGCTTACAGAGGCCGGCTATGTTGGCGAAGACGTCGAAAACATTTTGTTAAAGCTCATCCAAGCGGCTGATTATGACGTCGAACGGGCGGAAAAAGGCATTATTTACATCGATGAAATTGACAAAATCGCCCGCAAATCGGAAAACCCTTCCATCACTCGCGACGTATCCGGCGAAGGGGTGCAACAGGCGCTGTTGAAAATTTTAGAAGGCACCATTGCCAGCGTTCCGCCGCAGGGCGGTCGCAAACATCCGCATCAAGAATTCATTCAAATCGATACGACGAACATTTTGTTCATTTGCGGTGGAGCGTTTGATGGCATTGAGCCGATCATCAAGCGCCGCCTTGGCAAAAAAGTGATCGGTTTTGGCGCGGAAATGAACCAGACGGATGTCGACGAGAAAAACTTGTTGTCGAAAGTGCTGCCGGAAGACTTGCTCAAATTCGGACTGATTCCGGAGTTCATCGGCCGTCTGCCGGTCATTACGACGCTCGAGCCGCTCGACGAACAGGCGTTGATCGACATTTTGACGAAACCGAAAAATGCCATTGTGAAGCAATACCAAAAAATGCTTGAGCTTGACGGCGTTGAGCTCGAGTTTGAAGAAGCGGCGCTCCGTGAAATCGCGAAAAAAGCGATTGAGCGGAAAACGGGCGCGCGCGGCCTTCGCTCGATCATCGAAGGCATTATGCTCGATGTGATGTTTGAGCTGCCGTCGCGCGAAGATGTGCAAAAGTGCATCATCACGCTCGACACGGTGCGCGGCACAAAGCCGCCGACGCTGATCCGTCATGATGGCACCGTCATCGAGCTGGAACGGAAAACATCTGCCTGATGGGAAAACCGCCTTTTTTCGGCGGTTTCTTTTTTTGCCGCCCATGCCCTGGGCGCCGGTCGGCGCTTTTTTTGTTTATTCCCGCCAGTTCGCGGAGATACTATCATACTACATACCATCTAAAGGCAGGAGGATATCGGGGCATGGATTGGACGAACATCGTACTGGTCATCCAGCTGTTTTTCGGGGTCATCATCGGCCTTTATTTTTGGAATTTGCTAAGAGGGCAACGTGTGCAAAAAGTTTCGATTGATAAAGAGTCGCGCAAAGAGATGGAACAGCTCCGCAAGCTGCGTTCGATTTCGCTCACCGAGCCGCTGGCGGAAAAAGTGCGGCCGAAAAGTTTTGACGACATCGTCGGTCAGGAAGACGGCATCAAGGCGTTAAAAGCCGCTTTATGCGGCCCCAACCCGCAACATGTCATCATTTACGGGCCGCCCGGCGTCGGCAAGACGGCAGCTGCTCGGCTCGTGCTTGAGGAAGCGAAAAAAAATCCGCTCTCCCCGTTTAAGAAAAATGCGGTGTTCGTGGAGCTTGACGCGACGACGGCGCGCTTTGACGAGCGCGGCATCGCCGACCCCCTCATCGGCTCGGTGCACGACCCGATTTACCAGGGGGCCGGGGCGATGGGGCAAGCCGGCATTCCCCAGCCGAAGCAAGGGGCGGTGACGAACGCCCACGGCGGCGTTTTATTCATCGACGAAATCGGCGAGCTTCATCCGATCCAAATGAACAAGTTGTTGAAAGTGCTTGAGGACCGGAAAGTATTTTTTGAAAGCGCCTATTACAGCAAAGAAAATCCGCAAATCCCAAGCCATATTCACGATATTTTCCAAAATGGACTGCCGGCTGATTTCCGTCTTGTCGGGGCGACGACGCGCACGCCGAACGAAATTCCTCCGGCCATTCGCTCTCGCTGCCTGGAAGTATTTTTCCGTGAGTTGGACCAAGATGAAATCGCCCTCATCGCGAAAAAGGCGGCGGAAAAAATCCGCTTGAACGTGTCAGAAAGCGGCATTCGCCTCCTTGCCGCCTATGCGCGCAACGGGCGGGAGGCGGTCAACATGATGCAAATTGCCGCTGGCCTGGCCATCACGGAAAACCGAGAAAACATTTTGGACAAAGATATTGAATGGGTCATTCAATCGAGCCAAATGACTCCGCGCTATGAGAAGAAAATCGCTTCCGCTCCGGCGGTCGGCGTCGTCAACGGTCTGGCTGTGTATGGACCAAACACCGGTGCGTTGCTCGAAATTGAGGTGACCGCTTTGCCGGCGAAAGGAAAAGGATTGATCAATGTCACCGGCATTGTCGAGGAGGAAAGCATCGGCAGTGCAGAAAAATCGGTGCGGCGCAAAAGCATGGCGCGCGGCTCGGCGGAAAACGTCATTACGGTGTTGCGGGCGATGGGCGTGCCAGCGGACCGCTACGACATTCATGTCAACTTTCCGGGCGGGGTGCCGGTTGACGGCCCTTCAGCCGGGGTGGCGATTGCCGTCGGCATTTATTCCGCCATTTACCAGCTGCCAGTCGATCATACGGTCGCCATGACCGGAGAAATCAGCATCCGTGGCTGCGTGAAACCGGTCGGCGGCGTGTTCGCCAAAATCAAAGCGGCCAAACAAGCCGGGGCGAAAAAAGTCATCATCCCGATTGAGAATATGCAATCGTTGCTAGGCGAAGTCAGCGGCATTCAAATCATCGCCGTCCGCCGCCTCGAGGAAGTGCTCGTCCATGTGTTCGGCGAAGAGGCGCTCCGCCGCGGCCCCGCGCTGCTGCCAGCGGCTATGGACCGCTCGGAGAAAAAGCTCGTCTAGCCAAAGGAAACGGCGGCAAGGCGAACGATTGGCAACGAAAGCGGGCGATCCGCTCGCAACCGAGTCGGGCGGTTCGCCCGGCCTCTCTTTTATGTACGGCTTCGGCGCAAGCGGATCGTCGCTGAAGTCGGTTTTTCTTTGCCTGCAGACGGAGCGCCGCGCGCTTTTTCGTTCGTCAAATTTTACAAACCCGGCTACCGTACTATACAATAAACGAATAGAAGCGAGAGATGGAGGTGTTCGGCGTGAACGGAAAGAAAAAGGAGACGGTCGTTCCGCTTTTGCCGCTGCGTGGGCTGCTCGTGTTTCCGACGATGGTGCTCCATTTGGATGTCGGGCGCGAGAAATCGGTCAAAGCGCTCGAACAAGCCATGGTTGAGGATCATATGATTTTGCTGACGTCGCAAAAAGACGTTGCCATCGACGAACCGGACATGGATGACTTATATAAAATGGGAACGATCGCGCGCGTCAAGCAACTTCTAAAACTCCCGAACGGCACGTTCCGCGTGCTTGTCGAAGGCGTCGCTCGGGCGCTCATTACGGAAGTGATCAGCGAGGAGCCGTACTTTCTCGTCAAAGTCGAAAAGTTTGCTGATCGGGCGGCGAAAGATTTAGAAGATGAGGCGCTCAAGCGGACGATGCTTGAATATTTCGAGCAGTACATAAACTTGTCCAAGCGGCTGTCGGTCGACATTTACGCCTCGATCGTCGACATCGATGAGCCGGGGCGAATGGCGGACATCATCGCCTCGCACTTGCCGCTTAAGCTTGAGGAAAAGCAGCGCATTTTAGAAACGATCGACGTGAAAGAGCGCCTCAATAAAATCATCCAAATTTTGCACAACGAAAAAGAAGTGCTCCAGCTTGAGAAAAAGATCAGCGCCCGCGTCAAGCAGTCGATGGAGCGGACGCAAAAAGAGTATTATTTGCGCGAGCAAATGAAGGCGATTCAAAAAGAGCTTGGCGAAAAAGAAGGAAAAACGGGCGAAGTCGAGGAGCTGAAAGAAAAAATCGAGGCGGCCGGCATGCCGGAGCATGTGAAACAAACGGCATTGAAGGAGCTTGACCGCTATGAAAAAATTCCGGCGACCTCAGCGGAAAGCGCAGTCATTCGCAACTACCTCGATTGGCTCATCGCCTTGCCGTGGTCGAAAGAAACAGAAGACATCCACGACATTAAGCGGGCGGAAGCGATTTTAAACGAGGAGCATTACGGGCTCGATAAAGTGAAAGAACGGGTGCTTGAATTTTTATCTGTCAAGCAGCTGACGAAATCGTTAAAAGGTCCGATTCTTTGCCTCGCCGGACCGCCGGGGGTCGGCAAAACGTCGCTCGCCCGCTCGATCGCCAAAGCGCTCGGCCGCCGCTTCGTCCGCGTTTCGCTCGGCGGCGTCCGCGACGAATCGGAAATTCGCGGCCATCGCCGCACGTATGTCGGCGCCATGCCGGGACGCATTATCCAGGGGATGAAAAAAGCAGGCACGATCAACCCCGTCTTCTTGCTTGATGAAATCGACAAAATGTCGAGCGATTTCCGTGGCGATCCATCGGCGGCCATGCTGGAGGTGCTTGACCCGGAGCAAAATCATACGTTCAGCGACCATTACATTGAAGAGCCGTACGATCTATCGAAAGTCATGTTTATCGCCACGGCCAACCATTTGGCGGCGATTCCGCAGCCGCTCTTGGACCGGATGGAAGTGATCCACATACCAGGCTACACAGAAGTGGAGAAGCTGCATATCGCCAAGCGGCATTTGCTGCCGAAACAAATCACCGAGCACGGGCTGAAAAAGGCGGCGTTGCAAATTCGCGATGACGCGATGCTCGATATCATCCGCCATTATACGCGCGAAGCCGGGGTGCGGGAGCTTGAGCGGCAGCTCGCCGCTATCTGCCGAAAAGCGGCCCGCCTCATCGTTTCCGGCGAGAAAAAGCGGGTTGTGATCACAGAAAACAATCTTGAGGAATTTTTAGGGAAGCGAAAATACCGCTACGGCCGAGCGGAGGCGGAAGACCAAGTCGGCGTGGCGACCGGGCTGGCGTATACGGCGTTTGGCGGCGATACGCTCGCCATCGAAGTGTCGCTCGCGAAAGGAAACGGCAAACTCGTTTTGACCGGCAAGCTCGGCGATGTCATGAAAGAATCAGCGCAAGCGGCGTTCAGCTACGTGCGGTCGCGCGCTGAGGAGCTTGACATTGATCCGAAGTTCCATGAGAAATATGATATTCACATCCACGTTCCGGAAGGAGCGGTGCCGAAAGACGGGCCATCGGCCGGCATTACGATTGCGACCGCACTCATTTCCGCTTTGACGGGCAAGCCGGTGAGCCGCTTTGTCGGCATGACCGGGGAAATTACGCTGCGCGGCCGCGTTCTTGCGATCGGGGGGCTGAAAGAGAAAACGTTAAGCGCCCATCGTGCCGGATTGAAAACCGTCATTTTGCCGAAAGACAATGAAAAAGATTTGGCTGACATTCCGGAAACGGTGAAGCGCGACTTGCGCTTTGTGCTCGTCTCTCATCTCGATGAGGTGCTGCCGCACGCGTTGGTGGGGTGGAAGCGATGAATGTGAAGAAAGCAGAGCTTGTGACCAGTGCCGTCAAGCCGGAACAATATCCGGACGGCGGACGGCCGGAGGTGGCGCTCGCCGGCCGTTCGAACGTCGGCAAATCATCATTCATCAACAAAATGATCAATCGGAAAAACTTGGCGCGCACCTCCTCAAAGCCAGGTAAAACGCAAACGTTGAATTTTTATTTGATTAACGACTCGTTTTACTTTGTGGACGTGCCAGGTTATGGTTTCGCCCGCGTGTCGAAGCAGGAGCGGCAAAAATGGGGGAACATGATGGAGACGTACTTTACGACGCGCGAGGCGCTTAAGGCGGCGGTCCTGCTCGTTGATTTGCGCCATCCGCCGACGAAAGACGATGTGATGATGTACGAGTTTTTGAAACATTACGAGATCCCGGTGATCGTCATCGCGACGAAAGCGGATAAAGTGCCGCGCGGCAAGCATCAAAAACACGCGAAAATCGCGCGCGAGACGCTGCGGATGGCTGACGGCGACCCGCTCATTTTGTTTTCCGCCGAGACCGGACAAGGGAAAGACGAAGCATGGGCGGCGCTTTTGCCGTTTGTGGCCTCATGACGAAAACACCAGCGATTCCGCTGGTGTTTTCACTTCCAAGGCTATTTTCGCCTAGTCCATAATATATAGACGCCGATGGCGATGAGTCCGAGCGGCCAAAACTTCCAGACAGAGGAAAGTCCGGCTTGGACGAGGTGAAAGAACGGCTGGCCGCGCCCGGAAAACGTCAGCACGACAGCGAGAAGCAAGAAAAGCACGCCAAAGCCGGCCCCGCCTTTTTGTTTGCGGCTGCTGGCGAAAAAAGCGAGCGCGATGAGGAAAAAAAACATGTTCACGCCGCGGGGCCAGGCCGAAAATGCACTCGCAAGGAGCAACTCAACGCCAAATCCGAGTAAAAGAAAGCCGGGGAAAAGGTAAGCATATTCACGCGCTGAATGCGCCTGGCCAAGCAAAGCCGCGCCGCAAATGGCAAGCAAGGCCGGCCACCCTTGGAAGAAATGGAAAAGGGGGGATTCCAGCTGTCCGGCGAGAAAATACAGCCCGAGGCCGATGAACAAGATGCCGGCGAATACCGTTCGGGTTTTCATGATCGTCGCGTCCTCCGTTTCCCTTTTGGACATGTTTATGATAGAATGATCACTGTCTACAGTTTAGCATAGCTTTGGAGGCATGTTCACAATTTTTTCAAACCGGAACGATGGACGGTTGTGATATAATGATGGAAGGGATTCGGTCAATAAGGGGGATGGCATCGTGCAAATCGTAGTCGTTGGCGTCGACTATAAAACCGCCCCTGTAGAAATCCGCGAAAAGCTCGCGTTTGCAGAAGCGGAACTCGGTGCGGCGATGAAACAGCTCGCCAAGCAAAAAAGCGTGCTCGAAAATGTGATCGTCTCGACGTGCAACCGGACGGAAGTTTATGCAGTGGTTGATCAACTGCATACCGGCCGTTACTATATGAAAGCATTTTTAGCCGAATGGTTTGGCGTCAAAGTGGAAGCGATTGCTCCGTATTTGCGTGTGCTTGAAGGAGAAGCGGCCATAAAGCATTTGTTCCGCGTGGCGGCCGGCCTTGATTCGATGGTGCTTGGGGAAACGCAAATTTTAGGGCAAGTGAAAGACAGCTATTTGCTCGCTCAAGAGGTCGGGACGAGCGGCACGATTTTCAATCATCTGTTCAAGCAGGCGGTGACCTTTGCGAAGCGCGCCCACTCGGAAACGGGCATCGGCGCGCACGCTGTATCGGTCAGCTATGCGGCGGTTGAGCTGGCGAAGAAAATTTTCGGCCGCCTTGCCGGCAAGCACGTCTTGATTATCGGGGCCGGCAAAATGGGGACGCTGGCGGCGCAAAACTTGTACGGCAGCGGCGTCGGGAAGGTGACGGTTGTCAATCGGACGCTTGAAAAAGCGAAACAGCTTGCTAAGCAGTTTGCCGGCGAAGCGAAGCCGCTCGGCGAATTGTCATGCGCTTTGCTGGAAGCGGATATCGTCATCAGCTCGACGGGAGCCAAAGGCTATATTTTGACGAAGGAAATGGTGGCGCCGCTTGAGAAAATGCGCAAAGGCCGCCCGCTCTTTATGGTTGACATCGCGGTGCCGCGCGATTTGGATCCGGCGTTGGCTGATTTGGAAACGGTGTTTTTGTACGACATTGACGATTTGCAAGATGTGGTGGCGGCCAACTTGGCGGAACGGCAAAAGGCAGCGGCTCGCATTGAAACGATGATCGAAGCGGAACTTATGGCGTTCAGCCAATGGCTGCAGACGCTCGGCGTCGTGCCAGTCATTGCCGCATTGCGCGAAAAGGCGCTGGCCATTCAAGCAGAAACGATGAAAAGTTTGGAGCGGAAACTGCCGCATTTGTCGGAGCGCGACTGGAAAGTGTTGAATAAGCATACGAAAAGCATTATTAACCAGCTGCTCCGCGATCCGATTTTGCAGGCGAAGGAACTCGCCGCCGGCCCGAATGCCGAGGAGGCGCTTTTGCTGTTTATGAAAATTTTCAATATCGAAGATGCGGTGAAAGCCGAGCGGCATATAGAGCAGGCGAAATCCGTGCAATGCGATGAACAAGACGCGGAAGCGGTCCGTGCCGCCCGCCCATCATGGCAGCTGTAAGGTGGGATGGATGGTGGCGCTGTTGTATGAGTTGTCCATTTTGCTTTACATCGCTTCGATCCTATTCTATTTCATCGATTTTTTGCAACAAAACCGGAAGGCGAACGACATCGCCTTCTGGTTGCTTTCTATTGTATGGCTTTTGCAGACAGTGACGTTTGTTTCTCGCATCATGGAGACGAAGCGCTTTCCGATTTTAACGATGTCGGAAGGGCTTTATTTTTACGCTTGGCTGCTCATTACGCTGTCGCTCGTCATCAATCGGCTGCTGCGCGTCGATTTCATCGTCTTTTTTACGAACGTGCTTGCTTTTTTTATTTTGGCCATTCATACGTTTGCACCGTCTTCGCAGTCGCCGGCTGTTGCGGAGCGGCTCGTCTCGGAGCTGCTGATCATCCACATCACCCTTTCGCTCGGAGCGTATGCGGCGTTTACGCTGTCGTTTCTGTTTTCGGTGCTTTACATGTTGCAGTACAGTTTGCTGAAAAAGAAAAAGTGGGGGGCGCGCCTTTGGCGCATGGCGGATTTGTCGCGGCTTGATTTTTTGTCGTATGTTTTAAATGCGCTCGGCTTGCCTATGTTGTTATTAGGGCTCATTCTTGGCGTGATTTGGGCGTACATTCAAATCGACCATTTCCATTGGTATGATGCGAAAGTGCTCGGGTCGTTTGTCGTTCTTCTCGTCTATGGCGTCTATTTTTACAAGCGAGCCGTCCGGCAGATGCAAGGGAAGGCGATCGCGCTATGGAATATCGGTTCGTTTTTATTTTTGCTTGTCAACTTTTTCTTGTTTGGCAGTTTGTCAAAATTTCATTTTTGGTATTCGTAATCGAGGTGGAACGAGATGCGGAACATTGTCGTTGGCTCGCGGCGCAGCAAGCTTGCCTTGACCCAGACGAAGTGGGTGATCAACGAATTGAAACAGCTTGGGGCGCCGTTTACGTTTGAAGTGAAAGAAATCGTCACGAAAGGAGATCGGGTGCTTGATGTTACGCTCTCGAAAGTCGGGGGCAAAGGGTTGTTTGTGAAAGAGATTGAGCATGAATTGCTCGCCGGCGGCATCGATATGGCGGTCCATAGCATGAAAGATATGCCGGCTGTGCTGCCCGAAGGTTTAGTGATCGGTGCGGTTCCGCGCCGCGAAGATGCACGCGATGTGCTTGTCAGCAAAGGAAACCGGATGCTCTCCGACTTGCCGCCTGGGTCGGTCATTGGCACGAGCAGCTTGCGCCGTTCGGCGCAGCTGCTTGCCTATCGCCCGGATTTGACGATCAAATGGATTCGCGGCAATATTGACACAAGGTTGGCGAAGCTCGAAAGCGAAGAGTACGATGCGATCGTGCTGGCGGCGGCGGGTCTTGCGCGCATGGGTTGGGGCGATGACGTCATCAGCGACTATCTTCCTTTTGATGTCTGTGTTCCGGCGGTCGGCCAAGGGGCGCTGGCGGTCGAATGCCGGGAGGATGATGACGAATTGCGCCAATGGCTCAGCCGGTTAAACGACGAGCAAACCGAGCGGGCTGTTCGGGCGGAGCGCGCCTTTTTGCAGCAAATGGAAGGAGGCTGTCAAGTGCCGATTGCCGGCTACGCGGAAGTGAAGGAGGGGACGGTGCGTCTTACCGCGCTTGTCGCCTCCCCGGATGGCAAAGAAATGTATAAAGAAATCGTCACTGGCGCCGATCCGGAAGCGGTCGGCCGACAGGCGGCTGCCATCTTGAGCGAACAAGGGGCAAAAGCGCTGATCGAGCGGGTGAAAAAGGAGCTGGGCGACTGATGGCCAATCGCGCCCTAGCCGGCAAGACGGTACTTGTCACTCGTGACAAAAGGCAGGCGGCATCGTTTTCCGCCAAGCTGCGCGCCGTTGGCGCCGTGCCGATCGAAATCCCGCTCATAGCCATCCGCCCGGCGGCTGCGCCGGAAGCCATCGCCGCGCTCGCCGGACGGCTCGGGGAATACCGCTGGCTCGTGTTGACGAGCGTGAACGCGGTCCGCTTCTTTTTTCCGCACGTTTCGTTGCCGCGGCCGCTGCCGAATGTCGCCGTCGTCGGGCGGAAGACGGCGGCCGCGCTCGTTGAGTACGGTGTTTCACCGGCGCTCGTACCGGATGATTTCACCGCTGAACGGCTTGCCGCCATGCTTGCACCGCGCGTAAAACAAGGCGACCGGGTGCTGTTTGTCAAAGGTGATTTGGCAAGCCCGACGCTGCCTGAGGCGTTAAGGAAGGCAGGCGCAGCGGTCGATGAGTTTACGGTTTATCAAACGGTGCCAGACCTAAGCGGTCGAGAACCATTGTTGGCGTTGCTGCGCGAACGGAAACTAGATGCGATTACGTTGATGAGCCCATCGGCGGTTCATAGCCTTGCCCGCCTTCTTGGCGAGGAAGCGTCCGCGCTTCTCTCCGGCGTCGCTGTCGCCTGCATCGGGCCGGTGACAAAAAAGGCGGCGGAGCGGGAAGGAATCACCGTACATATTTGTCCAGCTGATTACACGACGGATGGTATAATCAAAGCGATGGAACAATATTTTTCCATGGAGGGACGATGAATGGCACTGTCATTTGACCGCCATCGCCGTTTGCGGCAAACGGCTGCGATTCGGGCGATGGTGCGTGAGACGCATCTTCGCGTCGAGGATCTCATTTATCCGCTGTTTGTGGTCGAGGGAAGCGGCATTAAGCGGGAAGTGCCGTCGATGCCAGGGGTTTACCATTTATCGCTTGACCGTTTATCTGAGGAAGTGGACGACATCGCCAAGCTTGGCATTCCCGCCGTCATGGTGTTTGGTGTGCCGAATGAAAAAGATGAAGTCGGTTCGCAGGCGTATTGCGAAACAGGGATTGTTCAGCGGGCGATCCGCCAAATCAAAGCTGAACACAAAGGTCTAGTCGTCATTGCGGATACGTGTTTATGTGAATATACGAGCCACGGCCATTGCGGCGTCGTCGAAAACGAGCGCGTGCTGAACGACCCGTCGCTCGAGCTCCTCACCAAAACGGCGGTGAGCCAAGCGCAAGCCGGCGCCGACATCATCGCGCCGTCGAACATGATGGACGGCTTTGTCGCCGCCATTCGCCGTGGGCTTGATGAAGCAGGGTTTGAGTATGTGCCGATCATGTCGTATGCAATCAAATACGCTTCGGCGTTTTACGGCCCGTTCCGTGATGCCGCCGACAGCGCGCCGCAGTTTGGCGACCGGAAGACGTACCAAATGGATCCGGCCAACCGCCTTGAGGCGTTTCGCGAGGCGGAGTCGGATGTCAAAGAAGGCGCTGATTTCTTGATGGTGAAGCCAGCGCTTGCCTACATGGATATTATCCGCGACGTCAAAAACCGCTTTCCGTTGCCGCTTGTCGCCTATAACGTGAGCGGCGAGTATGCGATGGTCAAAGCGGCGGCGCAAAACGGCTGGATCGATGAGAAGCCGGTCGTCATGGAAATGTTGACAGGGATGAAACGGGCGGGCGCGGATTTGATCATTACGTATTTTGCCAAAGATGTCGCCCGCTGGCTGGCTGAATAGAGAGGAGGGCGGAATGATGCGGAGCTATGAACGGTCAAAGGCAGCATACGAAGAAGCGGTGAAATTGATGCCGGGCGGGGTGAACAGCCCGGTGCGCGCCTTCAAGTCGGTCGGGATGACGCCGATTTTTATGGCGCGCGGCCAAGGAGCGAAAATTTACGATATTGACGGCAATGAGTACATTGATTACGTACTGTCATGGGGGCCGCTCATTTTAGGGCATGCCAACCCGCAGGTCGTGGAAGCGTTGAAGCGCGTGGCGGAACAAGGGACGAGCTTTGGCGCTCCGACATTGCTTGAAAATGAGCTCGCTAAGCTCGTGATTGAGCGGGTGCCGTCGGTGGAAATCGTGCGGATGGTCAACTCCGGCACCGAGGCGACGATGAGCGCCCTCCGCTTAGCGCGCGGCTACACGAAGCGCAACAAAATTATCAAATTTGAAGGCAGCTACCATGGCCATGGCGATTCGCTGCTCATTAAAGCCGGCTCTGGCGTGGCGACGCTCGGCCTGCCGGACAGCCCGGGCGTGCCGGAATCGGTCGCCCAGCATACCATCACGGTGCCGTACAACGATTTGGACAGCGTCCGCTATGCGTTTGAGCGGTTTGGCGAAGACATCGCCGCGGTGATCGTCGAACCGGTCGCCGGCAACATGGGCGTCGTTCCGCCAGTGCCTGGCTTTTTGGAAGGGCTGCGCGAGGTGACGAAACAATACGGAGCCTTATTGATTTTCGACGAGGTCATGACCGGGTTCCGCGTCGATTACCACTGCGCCCAAGGGTATTATGGCATTGAGCCGGATTTGACGTGCCTTGGCAAAGTGATCGGCGGCGGCTTGCCGGTCGGGGCGTACGGGGGCAAAGCCGAGATCATGGAGCTTGTCGCGCCGAGCGGGCCGGTGTACCAAGCCGGCACGCTCTCCGGCAATCCGCTCGCCATGACGGCCGGGTACGAGACGCTACGCCAGCTGACGCCGGAAACGTACGAAGAGCTTGGCCGCAAAGCGGCGCGCCTTGCGGATGGGCTTCATCAGGCAGCAGAGAAATACGACATCCCGCATACGATCAACCGCGCTGGGTCGATGATCGGCTTTTTCTTCACGAACGAGCCGGTGGTCAACTACGAGACAGCGAAAACGTCCGACTTGGAGCTGTTTGCCGCCTATTATCGGGAAATGGCGAATGAAGGCATTTTCCTGCCGCCGTCGCAATTTGAAGGGCTGTTTTTGTCGACGGCGCACAGTGATGATGATATTGAATATACGATTGCCGCTGCTGAGCGGGTGTTTGCCCGTCTGCGCGGATAAGGAAAGGGGCTGCCGACCGTCGGCAGCCCAATTTTTTATCATACCGCCTCGTTTCCGTTCATACAATGGATAATGTCATAGAAACCATTTGCCAAAGGGACGGAAGGAGGAGGCCCGGTTGGAGCAATCGTATTTGCGTTTTTCATTGGAAGAATCGGTCTGGTTTAAAAGAGGACAGGAAGTCGCCGAGTTTTTATCCATTTCTCTTGATCCGGTCATTTCCGTCGATGAGTACGACCAATATATTACGATCCGCGGCGCGCTTGAGTTGAGCGGCGAATTCCGCCAAGCGGGCGAAGAGCAGGCTGAAGCGGATGACGACGTGTTTGAGCTGGCTGGTTATCGGTTCATTCAGCACATTTCGGTGCGCGAAGACGGGATCAGCGAACTGTCGCACCGCTTTCCAATCGATATTACGATTCCAAAAAACCGCATTCGTTCCCTTGAGGATGTGTACGTGACGGTTGAATCGTTTGATTATGATTTGGATGAAAACGGAAGATTGCTGATCACTGCCGACATTTCGATCAGCGGCATCAGTGAAGCGCCGCTTGACGATGATTTGCCGGACGATGAGGAGGACGATGAGCCGCTGTTTGCCCCGTTTGAATCAATCGCCCGCAAGGAAGCGGCCGGTGAGGAAGCGTTTGCTTCCGTGGATGATCTCACCGATGAGGCGGATGAACAGCCGGCTTTTGCCGCCGACGAAACGACGGTTTCCGCCATGGAGCCGGCCGCCATGCGTCATGAAGAAACGGAGGCTGAGGAAGAAGAGGAGGCCAAAGAGCCGTTTTTGCCGCTTGAGACGGAAACGAAGGCGGTCAGCGCACAGACGGAGGAAGACATCGCTTCGCTGCTGCCGCCAACTGAGGCGAAGGTATCGATCGGGGCGGCGAAAAAGGCGGTTGAGGAAGAAGAAGAAACGAAAACAAAAAGCGAAAATGCGCTTTACTTGACGAAACTGTTTGCGAAAAGCGAGGAGGAAGAGTTTACGAAACTGAAAATTTGCATCGTCCAGCAAGGAGATTCATTGGACAAGATTGCCGAACGGTATGATGTGACCGTCTCACAGCTTTTGCGCGCCAATGATTTGGAAAGCCCAGATGACGTGCACGAGGGGCAGCTGCTGTATATTCCGGCCATGGCGGGAAGCCGTCCTTTCTCATGAAAGGGACGCTTTCCGTTTCTTTTGCGGATAAGGGGGCGTAACGATGACCTCACAGTCTGACCGATATGATGCTGTGCTCGCCCAGTACGGTCTTCGTCCAGTGCGCATTGAGCAGCGAGGCAAAGCCGTCAAGGTATACACGAACCGCGGCGTTTTCGCTTTAAAGCCGCTTGAAAGCGAGCAAGAAGCCGCCGCCGTTTGGCAGTCTCTTCAGCATGGCGGCCCCCGTTGTCTCCCGCTTTACCTGACGCGGCGGCGGTCGCTGTTTGCCACAGAAGGCGGCCGTCTTTATTATTTGCAAGCATGGCATGACGGCGAATCAAAGGTGGAGAAGGATGCGGTGGACGCCTTTTTTCGCGAGCTCGCCCGCCTCCATCGCGCCACCGTCCGTACGATCGAGGTGAGTGAGGAAGAGGCGGCGGCGTACCGAAAGCAAAAAAAGGACGAATGGCAACGGGCGCGGATGGTTTGGGAAGAACGGATTGAGCGGTACGAAGCGGCGTGGTACATGTCTCCGTTTCAGCTCCAATGCTGCACCTATTTTCATGAGGTGATGCGCGCGTACTCGTTCGCTGAAGAACGGCTCGATGTGTGGGAAGAGACGCTCAAAGAGACGAAGCAATGGCGCATCGCCTGGGTGCACGGCAAAGCGCGCCTCTCCCACTATATCCCGCCGTATTGGATCAGTTGGGAGCGGGCGCATTGGAATTCGCCGCTCTTTGATGTGATCGCCGCGCTCCGTTTTCACGTACAGACAATGCCGCCGCTTGGGCGCGAGTGGCTTGAAGGGATGGGGGAGTACGAGAAGGAGCTGCCGCTGTCCGACGGGGAGCGGGCGTTTTTATACAGCCATTTGGCGGAGCCGCGTGGGTTTGTCCGCTGTTTGGAGCGGTATGAGGCCGCTTCGCGGAACGAGCGGAACGAACGGGAATATGTGGCCGCGTTGCAGCGTCGTTATTTGGCGTTCAAAAATATGGAGGCGCTCGTTATGCACCTTGTCCAACGCGACGCCGCGCGGCAGCAGGAAGAAGCGGTGGACAACGAACCGCCGGCGGATGAAAGCAGCAATGGTTAAATCGATTTTGAATCCAGCCCAAACAAAATGGCGTCCCACTAAATCCATTCCAGATGGAGCGCCACGGCAATGAAAACGAAGATGGCCAATAAAATGACATCAAACGTCGTTGGCAGAAAAATAGTGCGGATCGCTTGAAAAATGGTGAGCGGGATGATCACTTGGGCGCAGACGGCGCGCACTTGCCGAAGCCACGGCGGCCACGAATACGGGTTGAATCGCCGCATCGACATTCCCTCCTTCTCCGGTTTACTATACAATATGAAACGTGCGGTGGTTTGTCACCAAATGCACACGGATGGAATAAATAAATAAAAACTTGGCAAAGATGATGGACAATGGTAGTATAATAATCGAACAATGATGACAAAAGCGAAGACGGGGAGGAGTACAGCGGTCCGCGCCTGCAGAGAGGGAAATCAGAAGCTGCGAGATTTCCTAGGATGACGGCTGCTGGAAGGTCGCCCTTGAGCTGCTTCTTTGAAAGGCGCTGCTGCCGAGTAGAGGAAGCCGGCATCATGCCGTTATGCCAATGAAGCGCTTAAGCCTTTGGGCTTAAGAAAAAAGGTGGTACCGCGAAAGCAGCTCCTTTCGTCCTTTTGGGATGAAAGGGGCTTTTTTGCTTGCCGGCTGCGCGGCATTGCTCAATGGGAAGCCGCCGTCGGCCGCATTGTCCATCATGTTGAAGGAGGGAAATGAAACATGGCACAGCACGAAGTGTCGATGCCGCCCAAATACGACCACCGCGCGGTCGAAGCGGGGCGCTACGAATGGTGGCTGAAAGGAAAATTTTTTGAAGCGACCGGTGATCCGAACAAACGACCGTTTACGA
The DNA here is from genome assembly GCF_003595605.1 of [Bacillus] caldolyticus. Lineage (NCBI taxonomy): Bacteria > Bacillati > Bacillota > Bacilli > Caryophanales > Anoxybacillaceae > Geobacillus > [Bacillus] caldolyticus. Next base: position 2,915,095 of record NZ_CP025074.1, read on the forward strand.
TCGTCATTCCACCGCCCAACGTCACCGGCAAACTGCATCTGGGGCACGCGTGGGATACGACGCTGCAAGACATCATTACGCGCATGAAGCGGATGCAAGGGTATGACGTTTTGTGGCTTCCGGGAATGGATCACGCCGGCATCGCCACCCAGGCGAAAGTGGAAGAGAAGCTGCGCCAGCAAGGGCTGTCGCGCTACGATTTAGGCCGGGAAAAATTTTTAGAAGAAACGTGGAAGTGGAAGGAAGAATACGCCGGCCATATTCGCAGCCAATGGGCGAAGTTGGGGCTTGGCCTCGATTACACGCGCGAGCGGTTCACACTCGATGAAGGGCTCTCAAAAGCGGTGCGCGAAGTGTTCGTCTCGCTCTACCGGAAAGGGCTTATTTACCGCGGCGAGTACATCATCAACTGGGACCCGGTGACGAAAACCGCTTTGTCGGACATTGAGGTTGTTTATAAAGAAGTAAAAGGCGCGCTCTACCATTTGCGCTATCCGCTCGCCGACGGCTCCGGCTGCATTGAAGTGGCGACGACCCGTCCGGAAACGATGCTCGGCGATACGGCCGTCGCTGTGCACCCCGATGACGAGCGGTACAAGCACTTGATCGGCAAAATGGTGAAACTGCCGATCGTTGGCCGCGAAATACCGATCATTGCCGACGAATATGTCGATATGGAGTTCGGCTCCGGAGCGGTCAAAATTACGCCGGCGCACGACCCGAACGATTTTGAAATCGGCAACCGCCACAATTTGCCGCGCATTCTTGTCATGAACGAAGACGGCACGATGAATGAAAACGCCATGCAATACCAGGGGCTTGACCGGTTTGAATGCCGGAAGCAAATCGTCCGCGATTTGCAAGAACAAGGCGTCCTCTTTAAAATCGAGGAGCACGTGCACTCAGTCGGTCATAGCGAACGGAGCGGCGCGGTCGTTGAGCCGTATTTGTCGACGCAATGGTTTGTGAAAATGAAGCCGCTCGCCGAAGCCGCCATCAAGCTGCAGCAAACGGACGAAAAAGTGCAGTTCGTGCCGGAACGGTTTGAAAAAACGTATTTGCATTGGCTTGAAAACATCCGCGACTGGTGCATTTCGCGCCAGCTTTGGTGGGGGCATCGCATCCCGGCATGGTACCATAAAGAAACGGGCGAAATTTACGTTGACCATGAGCCGCCGAAAGACATCGAAAACTGGGAGCAAGACCCAGATGTGCTCGACACATGGTTCAGCTCGGCGCTCTGGCCGTTCTCGACAATGGGCTGGCCGGATACCGACTCGCCGGATTACAAGCGCTACTACCCGACTGATGTGCTTGTCACCGGCTATGACATCATTTTCTTCTGGGTGTCGCGCATGATTTTCCAAGGGCTTGAATTCACCGGAAAGCGTCCGTTCAAAGACGTGCTCATCCACGGCCTCGTCCGCGACGCCCAAGGGCGGAAAATGAGCAAATCGCTCGGCAACGGCGTCGATCCGATGGATGTGATCGACCAGTACGGCGCCGATGCGCTCCGCTATTTCTTGGCGACCGGCAGCTCGCCGGGGCAAGACTTGCGCTTCAGCACCGAAAAAGTCGAAGCGACGTGGAATTTTGCCAACAAAATTTGGAACGCCTCGCGCTTTGCCTTGATGAACATGGGCGGCATGACGTACGAGGAGCTTGATTTGAGCGGCGAAAAAACGGTCGCCGACCATTGGATTTTAACGCGTCTCAACGAAACGATCGATACGGTGACGAAGCTCGCTGAGAAATACGAATTCGGCGAAGCGGGGCGTACGCTGTACAACTTTATTTGGGACGACTTGTGCGACTGGTATATCGAAATGGCAAAGCTGCCGCTGTACGGTGATGACGAGGCGGCGAAAAAGACGACACGTTCGGTGTTGGCGTATGTGCTCGACAACACGATGCGCCTGCTTCACCCGTTCATGCCGTTCATTACCGAGGAAATTTGGCAAAACTTGCCGCATGAAGGCGAATCGATCACCGTCGCTCCGTGGCCGCAAGTGCGCCCTGAGCTGTCGAACGAAGAAGCCGCGGAAGAAATGCGGATGCTCGTCGACATCATCCGCGCCGTCCGCAACGTCCGCGCCGAAGTGAACACGCCGCCGAGCAAGCCGATTGCGCTCTATATTAAGGTGAAAGATGAACAAGTGCGGGCGGCGCTCATGAAAAACCGCGCCTATCTTGAGCGGTTCTGCAACCCGAGCGAGCTCTTGATCGATACAAACGTTCCCGCGCCGGACAAAGCGATGACGGCGGTCGTCACCGGCGCCGAGCTCATCATGCCGCTTGAAGGATTGATCAATATTGAGGAGGAAATTAAGCGGCTTGAAAAAGAGCTTGACAAATGGAACAAAGAAGTCGAGCGCGTCGAAAAGAAACTGGCGAACGAAGGATTTTTGGCGAAAGCGCCGGCTCATGTCGTCGAAGAAGAGCGGCGCAAGCGGCAAGATTACATGGAAAAACGCGAAGCCGTCAAGGCGCGCCTCGCCGAGCTCAAACGGTAGACAAACGATCTTGCTGTTGATTATGATGAAGACGAATCCGCTTTCCTGTGGATTCGTCTTTTTCGATGGATCATGATGGAAGGTTGGCATATTCTGAGAAGAGGTTTGTTGTCAACATATACTCGCTTTCACCAGGCTTCTCGATGTGTGGCGCATCTGCCGCATGAAGCCGGCAGGGGGCGGCAAGACACCAATGGAAAAAGGAGGATGATGGACATGGTTCGAACGTATGAAGAAGCGGTCGCTTGGATTCACGGGCGGCTGCGGCTTGGCATAAAACCGGGATTGAAACGGATGGAATGGATGATGGAAAAACTTGGCCACCCGGAACGCCGCGTCCGCGCCGTCCATATCGGGGGAACGAACGGCAAAGGGTCAACGGTCGCCTATTTGCGCTCCATTTTGCAGGCGGCGGGCTATTCGGTTGGAATGTTCACGTCGCCGTATGTCGAGCAGTTTAACGAACGAATCAGCATAAACGGCCAACCGATTCGCGATGAAGAGATCGTAGAGCTCGTGCAAACGATCAAACCGCTTGCGGACGAATTGGAACAGACGGAACTTGGCGGACCGACCGAGTTTGAAGTGATCACGGCGATGATGTTGTATTATTTCGGCAAACAAAACATCCAAGACATCGTGCTCATTGAAGTCGGGCTCGGCGGCCGCTTGGACTCAACTAACATCATTTATCCGCTCGTTTCTGTCATTACGAACGTCAGCTACGATCATATGAACATCTTAGGCGATACGCTCGATCAGATCGCCGCGGAAAAAGCGGGGATCATTAAATCAGGGATTCCGCTTGTGACAGCGGTCAACGAGCCCGAGGCGTGGGATGTGATCGCCAAGACGGCGGCGGAGCGGAAAGCGAAAACATATCGTCTCGGCGTCGATTTCACCGTTTCCGACCGGCAGGCGACGGTGGAAGGGGAGCAGTTTTCGCTTGTCACGCCGTTTGCCGAATATCGCGATTTGCGCATTCAAATGCCCGGCGCCCATCAAGTCGAAAACGCGGCGGTGGCAGTGATGGCGGCCGAACTATTGCGCCTTGGCTATTCGTTTTTGATCGATCCGGAGCATATCGCCGATGGGCTGGCCACAGCCGCTTGGCCCGGCCGGTTTGAGCGGGTGAGCGGCAATCCGCTCATCATCCTCGACGGCGCCCATAACGAAGCCGGGATTCGCTCACTCGTGGAGACGGTGCGCGCCCATTATCCTGACAAACACGTCCATGTCTTGTTCGCCGCGCTGACAGACAAGCCGCTTGAGCGGATGATTCGGCAGCTTGATGAGCTTGCAGATACGATCACGTTTACCACGTTTGATTTTCCGCGCGCGGCAGCGGCGGAACAGTTGGCGGACCTTTCGTCCCATCCGCAGAAAGCGGTGACAGGTGATTGGGTCGGCTGGATCAGTGAAAAGAAAAACCAAATGGGGAGCGATGAGTTGATGCTCATTACGGGATCGCTTTACTTTATATCTGAAGTGCGAAAACGTTTAAAAAAATAATGCCAAGCGATGAAAAGAATTGATATAATGGAAGAAAGATAGTTCTTTTGGCGCGGGAGGGGAGGCGCATGAAGCGGTGGCGCGGCTGGCTTTTATGGGGAATGTTGTTTTGGCTGATGGCAAGCCTATGGCCGATGAAAGCAGGTGTTGTGTATGCCGATCAAACAGAGGGGGCCATTACGTTCGTTTCGGATGAGAAGATTGAGGGATGGGCGACCGCACCAGGGAGCGGCAACGGGCAAGGGAACAGCATTCGCTACTTTATGATTCGCATTCAGCCGAAGGAACAAAGCGGCGCGGCAGTCAGCTACCGAGCCGAAGCGGTGGAAGCGCCGGCGGACCGAAACGGTGAGAAAAAATATACGTTTTCTCTTGATATGCGCGGGAAGTGGCCGTCGGCTTCGGGAACAAGGGCGACTTACCAAATCACTGTCGATGCGTATCGCGTGTTGGGAAATGGAAAAGAGGATGTGTATTTTTCATTTCCACAGATGCCTTATCTATATACGAGGCAAATGGAGGCGAGCACGGCGAAATTGGATTTTTCCCTTGCGTTTTCACAGCCGGAATACGCTAAGCCGCCGAACGGCGATGCCCAAGGCCGGCTCGATGTGACGCTCATTCCACAAGGGGCCGTTTCGTCGCCCGTCCGTCCGCCGATCGATGTTGTGTTTGTCATGGACGTGTCGGGGTCGATGACGGCAATGAAGCTGCAAAGCGCCAAATCTGCTCTGCAAGCGGCGGTCAACTACTTTAAGTCCAATTACAACCAAAATGACCGCTTTGCTCTTATTCCGTTTTCCGATGGAGTGCGGGAAGCAAGTGTGGTTCCGTTTGGGAAGTACTCGAATGTTGCAAGTCAGCTTGATGCCATTCTCAATACCGGCAACAGCTTGACCGCCGGCGGCGGAACGAACTATTCGGCTGCTTTGTCTCTTGCTAAATCGTATTTCACGGATCCAACGAGGAAAAAGTATATCATTTTCTTAACGGATGGCATGCCGACGGTGTTGAATGCAGTCGATACGATTACGTATCGGGAGGTCAAGCAGAATTTTTGGGGTGGATATTCCTATACAGGGAATAGAGTAACCGATTCTCTTTCGGTCACATACGAATTGTACAGCGATGGACGGACTGCCGGTATCCGTTTTACCGACAACAAAGGATATTCTCGCCGATTTTACAGCGACGGCCAAGATTATGTTAATGGATGGCGGGTGTCTTGGGATAACGGCTATTCGTTCACTTACAGCAGCATTGAAGGAAAAATCCGAGCCGATGCCACAGCGGTGGCAAAAACGCTCGGGATGAACAATATCACCCTTTACTCAATCGGCTTCGGCGACAATGATGAAGTCGATATGGACTATTTACGGTCGCTTTCAGCGACTGCCGGCGGCGAGGCGCGGCAAGGAACGACGCAAAATTTGACCGCTTTGTTCCAACAGTTTTCCCAGCTTGCCACCACGCCAGCGATCACAGGAACGATCCGCATCCCGCTTTCGTCGTTTGGCGGTAATGTCGCCGTTGCGGAAAACGGCCAAGTATGGCTGGATGAAAACAAGCAAAACGCGTATATTTCGTTTTCCATCCCATACCAAGTTGGTCAAGGCACTCCGGCGCCGGTGACGATTCCGATTCCCGTGTCATTTAAAGCAAAAGGGACATATACGTTCACTGCTGAACTGACGTATCGCGATGTGTATGGCCAACCACAGCCGGCTGTGACGAAAACGGTGACCGTCACGGTCAAAGACGAAGCGCCGCCGTCGTTTACTGGAACGGTGAAGCTGCAAGGGCTGACCAATGATGTCACAAGCTTAATCAAACGGGGGGCAACCGATGGCGACGACAACCGCTTCCGGGCCACGTATTCGTTGTCGCTTGTCGGGTATGTCGGCAATGCGACCGGGACGATCAGCAATGTGAGCATTGTCCAAGAACTGCCCGATGGCATCTCCGTTGTTCCCGATGACAAAGTCACAACCTATGTGGAGAATGGCAAGCGTTATGCCAAATGGTCTTTCACCAATCAAACGTTCGACTACAGCCAGCTCAACAAACTGACGCTCTCGGCGCAATGGGTGATGCAGGCTGATTTTGCCATGAACAGTGTTCAATTGCCGCCAGCTTTGGTGACATTCACCGACAGCCGTTATGGTACCAAAACATCGACGCTCTCTCCGCCGGCGGAACGAATCGGTATGAAAGTTCGCCTGGATGATTTCCCAAACTTTTACTATGAGGGTGATCAGAATGGTCTTGTAAACAAGTGGCAATTCACTTCTGCTTCATCTACCATTGTTGGGACAACCAAACACCCGAATTCATATGGATTGTTGCCGTTGCCTGTCAAAGCGATGCAGTATGACCCAAATGATGACGGCGTGCTGCTTGTCACGTACAGCAACGGCCGGACGGTGCGCGTCGCCTTGAAACCGCAGCTGTCGATCATAACGGAAAGCGGTGTGGCGGAAAGCGGCGCTGTGATCACGGAAGCACCGACTGTCAAAATGGTGGGGCTTGTCGCTGGCGAAGGGGTGAAGTACGAGTACCAAGTCGTACGAAATGGCGTGGTTTCAGACTGGCAGCCGCTCGCTTCGCCGTATATGATTTCCATTTCCGATGACGGTGAGTATACTGTCGCGGTGCGTTCGGCTGGGGGGCTGACGCGCGGTGACGGAACGACGAAGGTAGCGTTCCGTTATAAGAAATTAATCCGCCACTTAGTGCTTGGCGATTACGACCCGACGATGAATGTCGGAGATACGCAGGAGATTTCAGTGACGATCGTTCCGAGCGATGCGACGAACAAAACGCTTGCGTGGACATCAAGCGACCCGAGTGTCGCATCCGTAGATCAAAACGGCATGGTGACAGCGCGAAAGCCTGGACCGGTGACGATCACCGTCCGCGCGACAGACGGAGGAAATGCGTCAGAGACGGCAACGATTCGTGTGATTGATCCGTACGTACCGCTTACAGGCATGGCGTTCCGCAATCCAATTCTATACATGAATGTCGGCGATCCACTCGTCGAAGTGGCGCCAGAACTCCGTTTCATTCCGGAAAATGCAACGGACAACAAGGCGCTTCGCTCTGTTGTAACGTCTGACGATCGGTTTGTCAAAGTGGTTCAAGAAAATGGGAAATGGTATTTGCAAGCGGTTGATGTCGGATATGCCATCATCACGGCGACAGCCGAGGTGAAAGCGCTGGATGGCCGGGATATTCAAGCTGAGGCGACCGTCATTGTCCGATCGCCTTCCACCAACCAAAATGGCGGGAACGGCGGCAAATGGTAGCCATGAATAAAGCGCGGCCTCCCTTTCGGGAGCGCCGCTTTCCGTGTGCGCCCGGCATGGGTGCAGTCTATAGGGTGAAAGTCCCGAACTGCGAAGGCAGAAGTAGCAGTTAGCTTAACGCAAGGGTGTCTGCGGCGACGCAGAATCTGAAGGAAGCGGGCGGCAAACTTCCGGTCTGAGGAACACGAACTTCATAGGAGGCTGGGTATCATTGGGTGAGTTTGCACGACAAAACGAAGCCCTTTCTGCCGAAGGTGATACCGAGTAAATGAAGCAGATGGATGGAAGGAAAGACTGCACTCTTACCCGGGGAGGTCTGTCCGGGAAGCCAAGTGCGCTTGGCAACCGTTGGAGCGATCCAACGCTGAACGGACAGAAGTCAGCAGAGGTCATAGTACCCGTCTAGCTTAGATAGAAGGGGAAGGACCGAACCATGAAGGAGAACGGCCACTAGGCGTTCATCTTCTTTGATGAAGCAGATAACCCGAAAGGGCCTGCTTGAGGGGGGAAATGGTGAAGTCCATGGGGAACCTCAAGAGGGTGGAGAAGAAGATGGCACAAATAGAACGGACCGTTCACGTAGAGAGGAAGAATCGGAATGTGGATGAAACAGGTAATGTCACGAGAGAATCTCCTGCGAGCACTCAAACAAGTGGAAAAGAATAAAGGGTCCCATGGAACCGATGGAATGTCCGTCAAAGACCTGCGAAGACACCTCGTGGAACATTGGGACGCGATACGGCACGCTTTAGAAGAAGGGACCTACGAACCTTGCCCGGTCCGACGGGTCGAAATCCCGAAACCGAACGGAGGAGTCAGGTTACTAGGAATCCCGACCGTGACAGACCGGTTCATCCAACAGGCCATCGCCCAAGTGCTCACGCCGATCTTTGACCCATCCTTTTCGGAACACAGCTACGGGTTTCGTCCCGGTCGAAGAGGACACGACGCGGTGAAAAAGGCGAAGCAGTATATTCAGGAAGGATATACATGGGTGGTAGATATCGACTTGGAAAAGTTCTTTGATCGAGTCAACCATGACAAACTGATGGGGATATTAGCGAAACGAATTCCAGACAAAATCCTCCTAAAGTTGATACGGAAGTATCTACAGGCAGGGGTCATGATCAACGGGGTGGTCATGGAAACACAAGAGGGGACTCCACAAGGAGGGCCGCTCAGTCCACTCCTGTCCAACATTCTCCTGGATGAGCTGGACAAAGAATTGGAAAAACGAGGGCACAAGTTTGTACGGTATGCGGATGACTGCAATATCTACGTAAGGACGAAGAAGGCCGGGGAACGGGTGATGAAATCGATCACGGCATTCATCGAAAAGAAACTCCGGCTGAAAGTCAACGAAACCAAATCGGCAGTGGATCGTCCGTGGAGGAGAAAATTCCTCGGTTTTAGCTTCACCCCAAGTAAGGAGCCAAAAATCCGAATTGCAAAGGAAAGCATTCGGCGCATGAAGCAAAGGATACGCACCATGACGAGCCGATCGAAACCGATTCCCATGCCCGAACGAATCGAACAGCTCAATCAATACATTCTGGGATGGTGTGGATACTTTTCGCTAGCAGAGACCCCAAGTGTGTTCAAAGAACTAGATGGATGGATTCGACGAAGGCTGCGCATGTGCCAATGGAAAGAGTGGAAACTTCCGAGAACCAGAGTCCGAAAACTGCAAAGTTTAGGAGTGCCCAAGCAGAAAGCATATGAATGGGGAAACACTCGGAAGAAATATTGGAGAGTGGCCGCCAGTCCCATCCTGCATAAAGCCCTTGGCAACTCCTATTGGGAGAGCCAAGGGCTGAAGAGTCTTTATCAACGATATGAATCTCTGCGTCAGACTTAATGGAACCGCCGTATACCGAACGGTACGTACGGTGGTGTGAGAGGACGAGGGTTAGTCACCCTCTCCTACTCGATTTTGAATCAAAAATGCCTCCTTCATTCTACTTCCAATCGGTCGACCACGAGCGAAATGCGATTGACAAAAGGAAGTCCTGTCCCTTGTTCAACAAGCATTTCAGGACGATAGCGGACGACGAGGCGTGAGGATAACGGATCACTTCCTGGCGTAAACCGGTCCGGTTCTCCGTTTTCCCCATTGACTTGACCGCGGAATGCGTTGACGACAAGCCCATTGATGTCTGTGTCTGGAGCTGTTGCTCTGTTTCCGCGGGCGAACAGCCCGCCTTCGATATACAAGTAGGATCCAACGGCATAAATCGTGGCGCTGCTGTCTGTGTAAAAGTATCCTTTCAAATTCGGTGTCGGAATGGTTGGGTTATTGAATTCATTAATACGGGAAATATCGAGCGGACCTTTCGACAGCAACACAACACCTTTGTTGTTTAGCGCCCGTTCGATCCGGCTTTGGTAAATTTTCGTGCTCCCGGTGACGTAGATGCTTGCGTCAAGCCGCAAGTTGCCTGTCAAAGTTAAATCACCGAGGACGATAAAATTTCCGCGTACGCTGACAAATGTACTGGGATTTGTCGGCCCATCAAGGCGAAGATCGCCGTTGACAATGAGCCATTGGTTGACTCCGCTGTTCTGAATATCGACATCTCCTCTCAAAACGCTGTTTCCATCGAGGTAGAGCGGTTTGGTTTTGGACTGCTCTTTGATCACTTCTTCAAGCGTTTTACGTGGATCGTTTGGATCCGGTTGATTCGATTGGATCGAGGTCCATTGATTGGACAACTCTGCCACTAACGTGTGAAGTTGGCTATTTTTGTCCCCGGCTTCTTGAATGGATTCCATTCGCTCAATGTAATCGGATGACGGGGGCAAAATTCCCGATGCTTGCAACAGTTTGTCGGCCACAGTAAGGTCAAAATCGACATCGATAAAATCTTCGTTTTCTTGCCTGATGGTTGGCGCCGGTTCTGGCACATCCGTCGGCCAACGAGGCGCCCAATTGGTCTTCATGCGAAAACGGCCTTGTGATGCTTCCCAGCAACCGGTCGTTTGCCCGCATGCATTCAATTGTCCGTCGTTTGTATACCAAATCGAGGAAGAGGATAAAAGCGGCATGCCGGCGTTAGACGAATTGACGGTCAGCTGTCCGTTTGCCTTCACATAGTTGGTCGCGTTGCTGGCATAGGCGTTTTGCCCTGTGTATACATTCCCGTTTTCGACATAAACCCCGCCGTTGAGGACCACTGTTTCCTTTGAGCCAAGCGCATATTTCAAAAAGCTTGGCGTATTGGTCACAAAGACGAGCCGCTTGACGGTTCGCGTCCGATGGCCGTCATTGAACGTTTTCGTTAAACGAAGGGCGCGAAGAAACACTTGGTTTTTGGGAATATCATATTGCTCGCTTTCATCTTCCATGATCACCCCGTAGCGGTCGCGCAGGCGGCCGGCGATCGTGTCTTCTCCAGGAGACGAGCTGCCAAGCCCGAGAAACTGATCCCATTGGTCAGGCGCAAAAATACGATGGCGGACCAAAAAATTTGGATCCGATAACTCTGCTTTCAGATCGGCGACCGCCTCGTTGACATCCGTCTTCGCCTCATGCAGCGATTGTACGTCATCCACGCGCACGGTGGTGAATTGGGCGTGCTCGACGGCGGTGGTGACAATGGTTAGACCTAGCAATAAAAAGACGGTGATGACCAACAATGTTGTAATCAAACTATATCCTCGCTGATCTCGGCGCATAGGGCCTCCCCCCTAAAAACCGAATTCCGTCTGTAAAGTGAAAGGTTTTATTGAAAGCATCCCGTTGTTATTCCCATCTTTGATCGTTAAGATGATGGTGATAACCCCACTTCGGCAAATTTCTCCGTCTCTGCGCGCGCAACGGAACGAAAAGGAGGAAGAATCGTCCAGCAAAAGGCGTGTGGATGTAATCGCTTCCCCGTCCATCATCAGTTTTCCGTCTTTAATCGAAATGATTCGATGGACCGATTGCGCCGCGGTTTCGCGGGAAACAAGACCGACTTGGTTGTTCGTTTTGAATTGCTCGTTTTTGACAAACGACAGTTGACTAAGCGTTTTGTTTTCTTGGCTCCGATCGGCTTCAAGGCCGTCCGGCGAGAACATGTACAAGGCATTCATGATGCGTGCCACCGCGTAATCCGCCTCGCTCCGCAATTCACTTTCAATGCCGATGTGCTGATAAACGCGAATGCCCGCTAGAAAAACAGTATAGATGGCGCCAATGATCAACATGGAAATGGAAATGGCGGCCAACAGCTCGACAAGCGTCATCCCATCTTGGGTGTTAACGGATCGTCTCATCGGTCACCACTCCTTCCACCCATGTGATGTCGCCGTTTCGTTCTCCCCAACGGACAACGGCGTACAGTTTCGCCATGTAGGTGCCGGCTTCGGAGGAGATCATGTTGTTTCGTTCACGACGGATCTCTTCTTTGAGCCGCTCCGGCAATGACGCAAATTCAGAGGAGGTGAGGAATCCGTCCCATCCTTCTTGATCGCAGCGGATGATGTACACCGTTGTTTCGTATTGAACATCATTGATTGTTGGGGCGAGCTGGGCGGTGCATGATTGTTGAGAGCTTATCGTTTCGCCCTGATTTCCGCTTGGAAACAATAAAGAGGACAAGGCTTCATGGCTGCAGCTGTTTTTCTCTACTTTAAGAAATGAAAGATTGTTCTCTGTCATGTAATTCGATAAGGAAGAAAAGAGAACATTTTTTTCAAAGTACGCCATCGTTCCACGCGCCACGTTGATGGCCACCGTTCGTCGTTCGTTATCGGCTGTATACGTCATAGCGTGGGTGAAAAAGGAAAACAAGCCGATCGCCACCGCAGACAACAGCGTGATGGACAACAATGTCTCGATAAGGGTGAACCCTAAAGTGCGTCGGCAGGAAAAAAAATTCTTGTCCGTCATTGATCACAACCTTCTTTCAAAATATGTAACTTTATTATACAATAAGTAAGAGTCGAATGTTGCAGATTTTTAGTATAAAAGAGGTCTTTTGTCATAGAAGAAACGGGGGGGCATGATGAAAGAGGCGCTCATGTATGCCGGTGCTTTTGTCGTGGCGCTGCTGCTGATTTGGCTTCTTCCGCTTGGCTTCAGCCGGCTTGGGGGGCTTACAGCGGTTGTTATGGCGCTGTTGGCTGCGCTTTTGGCCGAATTTGCTAGTTCGATCATTCCGCTTTGGCAGGCCGGGCTTCTTGTTCTTTTGTTGTTGGCGGCTGCATCGTATTTGCTTGACCGCCGATTTGGCGCTGCTCTTTACCGCGCCGGGGCTTCTCGTGAATCAAGTTTTGTAAAAGAAGAAAAAGAGGAGCGGTCGGCGCCGGAATCTTTGGCTTCTGTCCCTGTTTTGCCAAAGGCGCCGTTGCCGTCGATCCAGTTTGATCAAGCGCCGCCCCTTTCTGAACCTAATGAATCATCATCGATAGAGCAGACAGCAGAACGGTCGGAAGAAGTGAACCATTCTCCCGCTGACTTGTTGATGGAGGCAGCGGCAGAAACTGTTCCACCGTGGGAGCAAGCGGAAGAAATCGTTGGAGCGTCCGAACCGCTGCGGCGTGTTTCCGATTGGTTGGATCAGTGGCCGGGCGCTGTGACGCCGGACCTTGAGACAGCGGTGCTTGATGAAGTGTCAAAAGAGAGCGGAAATGAAGGATCGCAAGCCGATGAGCCGGTTCTGAATGCAGCAGAAATCGTTAAGGGTGAGAGCCGCGGCGAGAATGAATGGGATGCATGGATGAGCATGGATGATCGTTTCTCAGAGCGCGTGGAAGGCGGAGAATACGAGTTCTCTTCAACGGACAGCGTCAAACGGGAGCACGGAGGCGTCTTTTTCGAGGCGGCCGTGGCTCCGGATGAGGATGGATTTGCCGGAATCCATGACATCTGGCATCATAAAGAAGGACAACGCGTGGAGGCGGAAAGCTTCGAGGACGATGGCGTGATGTTTGCTGATGGCCTTGAGATTGGACATGATCAAGACAGCGGTGCGGTCGATTGGATGGATCGGCTCGTGGATGATGCCGTTTCGTTGAGATCAGCTGCTGAAGCGATGGTCAGCGAAAAAACAGCGGACGCTTCCGAGCAGCAAGAGGAACAAAAGGCGGATTCCGAAGAGAATCCTCAATATGAAGAATGCGTCGAGGCGGCAGATGAGCCGTTTGCTGAAGAACCAATGCATTTGGTTGCTTCGGAAAAAGCGCAAATGGCGGCAGCGGAATTGATGCTGAGCCGCCGCCGTTTGACGGCCGATGCGTATGAACAATGCCTGCATCAATGTTTGCAAGCCCCGCTTTCCGATCGCGATTACTACGTATTCGCCCGCCTGCTGTTGGAGCATTATGCACTGGAACAAAATGGCCAACAGCTTCGTGCGTGGGTTGACCAGCTCGAGCGACGTTTTTCAAACTATCCAGCTATCGCGGCTGAACTGGCACTCTGGCGGGAAATCGCCGCTACATTAGCAAATGGTTGAGGTGAAGAGGATGAAAGCGAGCGCGCAAATCATCGGATTGCCGATCATCAGCATTGCGGATGGGATGCAAATCGGCGCCGTGAAAAGCTTTGTCATTAATCCTGATAAAGGTTCCATCGATTTTTTGACTGTCGAGCAAGAAGATGTGCAACTCAGTTTAAAAGCGATTCCGTTTAAAAAAATCGTCGGAATCGGCGAATTCGCCGTTACGGTGGCAAGCAGCCATGATGTCATTGATTTGGCGGAAATTCCGATTGCCAACCAGCTTGTCAACAAGCAAATCCGCATCAAAAATACAAAAGCCATCACGCGCAAAGGACAGCTTTTGGGGGAAGTCCATGAGTTTTTCCTAAACGAAGAGACAGGGGATATTATCGGCATCTCCCTTCGCCTTGAAAGTGGAGAAGCGGTGTTGCCATCCGCCCAAGTGTTGACTTATGGAAAGGATATATTGATCGTCAGCGACGACGCTTCGGGAGCTCTCCTTTCCGATGCGTCGATGCTCATTCAAAAGAATGAAAAAGAAACAGAGGCCAGCAACATTCCTGAACAGATCCAAGCTATGTCGGAGACAGCGGAAAATGTCGAAGCGCTTGAATCGCTCCGTGAAAAGCAAGTGGCGCTTCTTGCGGGGAAACGGGTGACCAAGGATATTTATGATTTGAACGGCGAACTTCTGTTTCCAGCGGGAACGACGCTTCGCGAAGAAGATGTGAGAAAAGCGCAAGAGGCGGGTCCAAGCGTCATTGTTGATGTGTCGATGAACATCGAAGCTGAGTGAAAAAGGGGGAGCTCGAGGTGAGAGCGGCTTCCATAGGAAAACTGTTTATCGTGATGGCGGTTTGCACCGTTTATTTCCTCACCTTTGCCCGCTTGGGCGTTTTGGCTTATGAGTCGTTTGGCCCTGATCAAGACCGCTATCGCTCCGGGACGTACGTCGGGCCGATTTCGCTTGCTGGGATGACGAGAGCGGAAGCCCAACAGGCGGTGGCAGACAAGGTGAGCGACTGGCGATCGACAGCTTCGATTTCGGTCAGCTATCAAGAAAAGAAAGCCGAGCTGCCGGCTGACATCTTTACATTTCGCTTGTCGGAAAGCACAAAAAACGTGGTCAACGGCCGTTCCTCGCCGCTTCTTGTGTTGGCTGACATGAGCGCTTGCATGGAAACCGTTGAACGCCTTCTCCCGCCGGCGGCAGTCCCCGCCTTGGATCTCAAAGCGTTGGAAGCGGATTTGGAGGCGGCGGCGTCCCAGCTTGCCGTTCCGAACAAGCCGCTCGACTTGGCCCATTATCTTCCCTCTTCCGGGAAGGGGCAGACGGTCGTGAGTGAAGCGGCTGTTGCCATTCGCGATCAAAGTCTCTCCCGTTTTCTTGCTTCGGAACGCCGTGTCGTCCTCCGCTCCAATCAATTGGTCTCGTTGCGCGCCGTGATTCAGCAGGCTGGTGGCGGGCTGTCGAATCAGGCTGTCGACGCATTGGCATCAGCGGTGTATCGTGCTGTGCTGTCGACGAATTTTTTGTTGATGGAACGGTATGCGGGAAGTTCGCTTCCAGATGGCATTCCTCCGGGATTTGAGGCCAAGGTGGATGACAAACGCGATTTACAATGGTTGAATCCGAACTCGACGGACTATACGCTCATTCTTCGCTACGATGGTCGCCAAGTGAAAGCGTTAGTGTACGGTTGGCCGTTTGCGTATCAATATATCGTGCGCACGAGCGGGCTAGAGCGGATCGAACCGCGCAAAATCATTCAATACGATGCCCGGTTGGCGCCGGATGAAACCGTGACGAAACAAGTCGGCCGTTCTGGATTGCTTGTAAAAGTCGAACGCGAAGTGCGCGATGGCTCCCGGCTGATCCGCAAAGAGACGGTGAGCGAGGATTTTTACCCTCCGACGTATGCGGTTGAGGTAAGAGGGCTTGAAGTCCCAGAATCTTCATCCAATACAACGGGGGAAGGAAGCGAAACGCCATCTTCACCGTCTGATGCAACGAATAGCGGTCAGACTGAAGCGGAAAGCGGTCAAGAGAAATCAGAAGTCCAAAACGGCGAAGGGCAAAGCGGCAGCGACCAGACCAACGCAGCCCCTTCAACCGAATCGAAGCAAAGCGGGGAAAGCGGGGGAAGCCGATGAACAAAAAACGTGAGCGGAAACGCCTCGGTGATTTGTTGGTGGAAGCGGGGCTGATTACGGAAGAACAGCTGGCTGAAGCGTTGCGTGAGAAAACGCCTGGGCAAAAGCTTGGCGATGCGTTGCTGCAGCGAGGTTACATCACAGAGCAGCAGCTCATTGAGGCGCTTGAGTTTCAGCTCGGCATTCCTCATGTCAGCTTGTATCGCTACCCGATTGATCCGAAAGCGACGAGCTTAGTGCCAAAAGAGTTTGCTCGCCGCCATCTGATCATGCCCCTTAAGGTGGAAGACGATCGATTGCTCGTTGCAATGGCTGATCCAATGGATTTTTTTGCTATTGATGATTTGCGCTTGTCAACGGGGTTTCAGATCGAAACAGCGATCGCTTCAAAGGATGATATTTTGCGGGCGATCAATAAATATTATGACATGGACGAATCGTTTGATGATTTGCTGCCAGCGCCGCCGACGGAGATGCGCGAAGACGGTCGGATGGCCGAGGACGATTCCCCGATTGTTCGCCTAGTGAACCAAATTTTGCAGCTTGCTGTCGAACAGCGGGCAAGCGATATTCATATCGATCCGCAGGAGACAAAAGTGCTCATCCGTTATCGAATTGACGGCTTGCTTCGAACGGAGAGGGCGCTGCCGAAACATATGCAAAGCATGTTGACGGCGAGGATCAAAATTTTGGCCAACATGGACATCACCGAGCATCGTGTGCCGCAAGACGGGCGGATCAAAATGAACATCGATTTTCATCCCGTTGATTTGCGCGTGTCGACATTGCCGACGGTGTATGGGGAGAAAATCGTGATGCGCGTCCTCGATTTGGGTGCGGCGTTAAACGATATTCATAAACTTGGCTTCAACCCGGTCAATTTAGATCGGTTCATCCGTTTGATCGAGCGTCCGAACGGCATCATTTTGATCACCGGGCCGACCGGTTCGGGGAAATCGTCGACGCTTTACGCGGCGCTCAATCATTTAAACAGCGAACATGTCAACATCATTACGATCGAAGATCCGGTTGAATATCAGATCGAAGGCGTCAACCAAATTCAAGTCAACCCGAATGTCGGCTTAACGTTTGCCCAAGGGCTTCGCTCGATTTTGCGCCAAGACCCGAACATCATCATGGTCGGGGAGATTCGCGACCGCGAGACGGCGGAAGTGGCGATCCGCGCCTCACTCACCGGGCATTTAGTGTTAAGCACGCTCCATACGAACGATGCGTTAAGCACGATCACCCGCCTGATCGATATGGGGATTGAGCCGTTTTTAGTGGCCACATCGCTCGCTGGCGTTGTCTCGCAGCGGCTTGTGCGCCGCATCTGCCGCGACTGCCAGGAGGTGTATGAGCCGACGAAGCGGGAGCGGGACATTTTCGCCCGTCGGGGCATCGACATCCGCCAACTCGTCCGTGGCCGCGGCTGCCCGACGTGCAATATGACCGGTTACCGCGGGAGACTCGCGATCCACGAATTGCTTGTCATGACGGACGAGATGCGCCGCGTCATTTTAAACAATGAGCCGTTTTCGAAGTTGCGGGAACTCGCCATTCAAAACAAAATGATCTTTTTGCTCGATGACGGGCTGTTGAAAGTGAAGCAAGGGTTGACGACGCTTGAAGAAGTGCTGAAAGTGGCCATTTTGCATTGATGGGTGAGACGGATGAAGGAAAAGCTTGAGGCGTTGTTGCGTGCGGCTTTTGAATACCGTGCGTCTGACGTACATTTGACGGTCGGGGCGCCGCCGATTTTTCGGGTGAATGGGGAACTGAAGGCGTATGGGCAAGAACGGCTGAACCCGGAGGACACGGAACAAATGGCGAAAGCCATCATTCCGCCGCCGCTTTGGCAGCAGTTTCAAGAAACGGGGGAGCTTGATTTTTCGTACGGTATTGCGGGTGTCTCCCGCTTCCGGATCAATGTGTTTAAGCAGCGGTCGTGCGTGTCGCTTGCCGTGCGCCTCATCCCGCCGCGCATTCCGACATTAGAAGAGCTCGGCTTGCCAAGCGTGTTAAAGCGCATCGCGGAAAAGCCGCACGGGCTTGTGCTTGTCACCGGGCCGACCGGCAGCGGCAAATCGACCACATTGGCGGCGATGATCGACTACATGAACAAAACGATGTCCAGACATATCATTACGCTGGAAGATCCGATTGAATATTTGCATCAGCACGGAAAATCGATCATCGACCAGCGGGAAGTTGGCTTTGACACGAACAGTTTTGCCGCCGGATTGCGCGCTGCGCTTCGTCAAGATCCGGATGTGATTTTAGTCGGGGAAATGCGCGATTTGGAAACGATCCAAACCGCGATCACTGCCGCGGAAACGGGTCATTTAGTGCTTGGCACCCTTCATACGGCGAGCGCCCCAGCGGCGATCGAACGGATGATTGACGTCTTTCCGTCAGCCCAGCAGGCGCAAATTCGGCTGCAGCTCGCTTCCGTCCTTGTTGCCGTCATGGCCCAACGTTTATTTCCCGACGGTCGGAAGAGAGGACGGACGGCGGCTATGGAAATTTTAATCAACAATGCCGCAGTGGCCAATTTGATCCGCAATGAAAAAGAGCATCAAATCATCAATATTATGCAGACCGGCCGCAGTGTGGGCATGCAGACGATGGAAATGAGCGTCAGGGAGCTTGTGGCCGCTGGCCGTATTGATCCATTGGCCGCGGAAGCGTATTTGACAAGGGAGCGTGGAGCGGATGGCGCAATTTAAGTATGAGGGGCGCGACCGAAGCGGACGGAAAAAATCCGGGACGATTGCCGCAAACTCCCGCCGTGAGGCTGTCCTGAAATTGAGGGAGAAAGGCATTCGCCCCATTGTGATCGCCGAGGTGCCGTCATCTGTTTGGAACAAAGAAATTTCCATAGGACGAGCCGTCAAGCTGCAGCACTTCGTCGTCTTTTTGCGCCAGTTTGCAACGCTTGTGCGCGCCGAGGTGACGATCGTTGATTCGATCCGCATTTTGGCGGAGCAAACGGAAAGCAAAGCGCTTGCTCGTGCACTCGACGATATGGAACAGCATCTCCGAGAAGGGAATCCGCTTTCTGCCGCAGCCGCAAAGCATCCCCGCATTTTCCCGCCATTGTTTGTCAATATGGTGCGCGCCGGTGAAGCGAGCGGCACGCTCGATGAAACGCTCGACCGGCTTGCCGACCATTTTGAAAAAGTGCATCGAACAAGGCAAAAAATCGTCTCGGCGCTTGCCTATCCAGTGGCTGTCGCCATCATCGCCGTTGCGGTTGTCATCTTTTTGCTTGTCTCGGTCGTGCCGACGTTTGTCGACATGTTTGCCGATTTTCACGCCGAATTGCCGGCGATCACAAAGTTTGTGCTGAAAGCGAGCGCATTTATGCAGCATTATTGGTGGATGATAACGTTGCTGGCGATCGGGGTGTTCCTTTTGTTCACCGCGCTGCGCCGGCAAAAGCGCACGAAATATTATTTGGACTATGCGGCCATGCGGCTGCCCATTTTCGGAACCCTTGTCCAAAAAGCGGCATTGGCGCGCGTCACGAGGACATTGAGCTCACTCGTGTCAAGCTCCGTGCCGATTTTAGAGGCGCTGTCCATTTCCGAGCGCGTCGTAGAAAATGAAGTGATCGCGTCCGTCCTTGATGAAGCGCGAACCGCTCTTGAGCGCGGCCAGTCGCTCGCCGAGCCGCTCCGCCGCCATTGGGCGTTTCCGCCGCTCGTGGCGCAAATGATCACGATCGGCGAGCAAACCGGTTCGCTTGACGCCATGCTTGGCAAAGTCGCCGACTTTTACGAAGCGGAAGTCGACGCCGGCACCGATCGCCTCAAGTCGCTCATCGAGCCGCTGATGATTGTGCTGCTTGCCGGCGTCGTGGGGACGATCGTCACCTCCATCATCGTCCCGATGTACGACATCTTTAATCACATTCAACAATAATAATTTATATTAAGAATATCTTCCTATTTTTTGGACTATATTGTAGAATAATAGGGAAATCGTGCTAAAACATTAAAAAAGAAAGGGAGAGGAAAGTGATGTTGAAACGCATCATCAAAAACGAGCGCGGCTTGACGCTCATCGAACTGCTCGCCGTCATTGTCATTTTAGGGATTATCGCGGCGATCGCCATTCCGGCCATCGGCGCCATTATGGACAACTCGAAAAAAGACGCCCATATCGCCAATGCGAAACAAATGGTCAGTGCTGTGCGTTTGGCGATTGCAAATGATCAGAACACAAAAACATCATATACGATGCAGGAGTTGTTTGATGGGGGGTATTTAGAAAATATTCCGAAATCGCCTGGAAAAAAAGGTGAATATGATCCAGACAAAAGTAAAGTAACTGTTGAAAAAGAATTGGATGCAAACAATAACAATAAGGTAAAGGCTATTCACTATAAGGTATCCTTAATCGATAAAGACGATTTTAAATATATAGATAATGTGGATGTTGAGCAACTAACTAGAGACAAAGTAAAGCTTGAGTAAGTGATGATGGATTTATTGCTTTTCCTTTACTCCCTCCTCCTCGCCTCGTTCTTTAACGTCGTCGGGCTGAGGGTGCCGGTCGGGGAGTCAATCATCAGGCCGCGGTCGCATTGCCCGGCGTGCGGACGGACGCTATCGGCGATGGAACTCATCCCGGTTGTTTCGTATGTCGCGCAAAAAGGAAGATGCAAAGGGTGCGGGGGGCGCATCTCCCCCCTTTACCCTTTGATGGAATTGACAACCGCCGCTTTGTTGACGGCCGCGCCGATGTGGATCGGCTGGGGCGGACGGCTGATTGTGGCGTGGACGCTCATCAGCTTGTTGGCCATCATCGTTGTGTCTGATCTTCGTTATATGCTCATTCCTGACCGGGTGCTTTTGGTGTTTGCCGGTTTGTTTTTGATGGAGCGGCTTGTGATCCCGTTTTTGCCGTGGGTCGATATGCTGATTGGCGCGGCGGTCGGATTTTCGCTTTTATGGCTGATTGCCGTTTTGTCCAATGGCGGGATGGGGGGCGGCGATGTGAAGCTGTTTGCGGTTTTGGGAATGGTGCTTGGCTGGAAAATGGTGTTGCTCGCCTTTTTTTTGGCGACGTTGTATGGAACGATCATCGGGCTGATTGGCATGGCGCTGGGGCGCGTGCGGCGCGGCAAGCCGATGCCGTTTGCGCCGGCGATTGCGCTCGGGTCATTGACGGCGCTGTTTTTCGGTGATCAGCTTGTCGATGCGTATATGGATCTTTTTGTGTAAGGATGGGAAGAAAGGGGGCGAACGAGAATGGCGTTATGGTGGGGAAAGTCCAAATATGTGAACATCGTCGTAAAAGACCATGCCATTCGCTATGTGGAAGTCAAGCTAGGGCATCCGCCTGAAGTGAAACGATGGGGCGAACGGGCATTGCCAGTAGGGGTTGTTCGCGACGGCCGCATCGTCGATGGGGAAACATTGGCCATGATTTTGGACGAATGCGTGGAGGAATGGAAAATAGACGGCCATCGCGCGCGCTTTGTCGTCCCTGATCCATTCGTCATGATCCGCAGTTTGCCCCTTCCTTCTCATTTGTCGGATGAAGAGATTCGCGGCTATTTATTTCTGGAGCTTGGCGAGTCGATTCCGCTTCCTTTTGCCGATCCGGTGTTTGATTATGTGGTGATGGAGAGAACGAGCGAGGCGGTGTCGATTTTGCTGTTTGCGGCGCCGGAAGAGGCGGTGTCGGAATACGCGGCGCTTTTGGAAGAAGCCGATTTGCGCCCGGTGGCCGCGGATGTATCGCCGCTTTGCGCTTATCGTCCGTTTTATGCGGCGGGACAAGCTGCGCCGGACGATCATATTTTGCTTGTGCAGTTTGACGAATCCGCCGTGAATTTGAGCGTGTTTCATCGTCATTTGCCGTTGTTTATGCGCCATTTGCCGCTTGAAGCCTATCGTGACCGGACGGCGGCGATTGTGGATCCGTTCGTCGATGTGTATAAGGAAATGGAACGGATCATGAGCTTTTATTCGTTTTCCCTCCAACAAGGCAAACAGTCCATCACACGCCTGTTTCTCGCCGGCGATCATCCAGAGTTGGGCCATGTGTTCACGGCTTTGACAGAGCGGCTTGAAGTGCCTGTAGAACGGCTCAGCGCGTCTCTTGATCCGCTGCCGGACCGCTTTCATCTCGCCTGGGGATTGGCGTTGAAAGAAGGAAGGGCTGACGATGATCGCTGAAATCAATTTATTGCCGAAAAAAGAAACGAGGCAGCCGATCCGTCTCGTTTTGTTGTTCGGGGCGGCGCTGCTTCTCCTAGCCGGTTCGGTGCTGTATTGGTTGATCGATCGTGCGGATCATCGCCAGGCCATGTTGGAGGCGGAATTAAAAAAAGTGCGAGCGGAGCAAGATGTACTGGCGGCGAAAATGAAAAATATAGACGAACAGAAGGAGCAAGAAGAGCTGGCGAAGGCGGTGAAATGGGCGGAACGCTATCCGCTGAAATCAGTGCCGTTGCTGCGGGCATTGACAAAGCAGCTTCCCGAACGCGGATTCATGATGAATGTGACGTACTCGGATCAGACAAAGATGACCATGGTGGTGCAGTTTGATGCGCCGGAAGAGGCGGCCTATTATTTGGATCGATTAGAAAAAGTGAGAATGGTGAAAAACGTCAAACTGGTCAATGTGGCGGCCAACAGCGAGACGAGTGGCGAACCGGAAGATCATCAAGTCGTGCCAAGATATATGGCGCAATATGAGCTGGAGCTGCAACAGGCTGATGGGGAGGGAAAAAAATCATGAGCCGCTTTGGCAAATGGCCGCTTCTTGTTGCGGCAATGGCTGCGGTCACCGCGCTTTTGTTTGCGGCCGCCTATTCATGGCTGGTCATGCCTCGCTACAGCCAGCTCGAGCAGATGGAGCAAACGGTGCAAAGCGAGAAAAAGGTGCTCGCCGCTTTGAAGCAAAAGCTGCCTCCTTCTTCAGAGGAAACAGCACAAACCGTTGCTTCATTGCAAAAAAAAGTCCCTGTCCATCCGCTTACGGACCAGTTGTTGCTCTTGTTTCAGAAAGCGGAATATATCGCTGACAGCCAGCTGGTGAGCGTCAATTTTTCTGATGAAGGAGCAGCATCTTCACAGCAGAACGACAGTGGAACGAACAACGGAAGCGAAGGAAATCGAGCGGTTTCTCCGCCAAGCAGCATTCAATCCATCACCGCCCAACTGACCGTGCAGTCGCCTTCCTATTATCAGCTTGAACGGTTTTTAGAGGTGTTGGAGCAGTCGGAGCGCATCGTGGCGATTGAAGGGTTGACCGTCACTGGGCCTCCGGAGCTGATGTCCATCGCTGATGAAGTCCAACCGTTGACGTATTCGGTGACCGTTCGTGCGTTTTATGCTCCGAAGCTTGAGAAATGGAAACAGTTGTCTCCCGTTCGCGATGTTCCCCCGCCAAGCGGCAAAGACAATCCGTTTGCCGAAACGGCGCCAGCTTCCTAGCCGGCAAAGGAGGACACGCGATGATCATTCGCATGAAACGAGGGATGACCCTCATTGAGCTTTTGGCTGTGTTGGTGATCATCGGCATTGTGGCGATGATCGTCGGTCTTGCCATGTGGACGGTGATCGACCGGGCGCGCGAGCGGGCGTTTGTTTCTGATGCTTATGGCTTGTATGAAGCGGCGCGGCTGTATGTCGGCGCCGAGAAAGTGGAATTTTTGCCAGCCCGTTCTTCTGCCATATTGTCGTATGGAGAATTGGTGGGCAACGGTTTGCTGGATCCAATCGAAGATCCGTTCACCGGAAATGTATTGCCGCCGGAAACGAATCCATCGTACGTGCTTGCCACGAAGCGGGAAGACGGCGGGATCGATTACGCCGTTTGCTTGAAAGGCGAGACAAAGCAGCTTTGCACCTATGAGGGGCGCGAGCAGCCGATTCCTGTCGAAGCGCTGGGGACCGAGGCGATTCGCAACCGTTGATGTCGGAAAATGAAGAACAGAAGCGGGGACAAGACGACAAATGTCTTGTTCTTTTTTTTTCCGTTTGTGGTAAGATAGGCGAAAGAAATCGAAGTGTGAAGAAGGACGGTGGCCAAATGGACAAGCAGCGCATGCGCATTACGGTGAATATCAACGGCAAGCCCCGCCCATTTACCGTGGAGCGTTCGTCGGAAGGACGGCCGTCCGAGGAGTCGGGTGGATATTCGTTGGACAGCCATCTAGGGAAAGGACAGCGAGCAGAAAACGAGGCGGATGACAGCCGCCAAGCGAGCGCGTTTCAAAAAGGCGGGCCATCCGCAGGCAAGCCATCAACAGGCCTGTGGTTTACGGAGGATGGGCAAGTTCGGGAAGATGTTGAAACGACGGGTTGGGAAGAGGCGGCCGCCCTTGAGGCGGATGAACGGGTCATTTCCGAGGCGATGCAACAAAAGAAAAGCGGCAGACGTCGGCCATGGCGGCTCCCGGCTCAAGCCAAGTCGCTGCTTGCCGCCGCGTTGGTCGCTGCGTTGGTCGGCATGGCGTTTGGCATGACGGTGCTGCACATCATTCCGAAGGAAAAATCTGCTTCGTCGCCGGCATCTGAAGCGATGACGGAATTGACAAAGCCTGAAACGGCGGCGGGAGGAGAAGGGAGAGAAAGCGTCATACGAGCGCCGTTTTCCATTGCGGTCATTCAAGCTGGCGTCTATTCGAATGCGGCGGCGGCCAAGCAGGCGTCCGAATCGATCAAAACAGCAGGCGTGCCGGTCGTCGTCGCGGGGCAAAAACCGGCAGCGCTCTATATCGCCGTCGGCGCGGATAAGGAAACGTTGCGGACGGTCAACGACCAATATCGCCAAAGGGTGCCAAGCACGTATGTCAAAGAGCTGTCGTTTGCCGCCGAAGCGGCGGCGCGCCGGTCGGAGGCCATCCAAAAAGGGGAGGTTTTGTATGAAAACATGGCAGCGGTCTCCGCGGCTTTGCTTGGCGGCAGGAAAGCAGGAGAAGATGACTGGCAGGCGCTTCAAAAGGCGTATGACGCGTTAGAAAAAAGCAACGCTTCAAGCGACAAAACAGTCGGTCGGTATGTTGAAGCGCTGAAGCAGGCGTATGCCGCCCTTGCCGCATACAAAGAGCAACGGGATGAAGCGCTGTTGGCCAAAGCCCAGCAACAGCTGCTCGAGGCGCTCGCCGCTTATATCGAATTGGTGCCGCTAGGGAGCTAGAAGCCCCGTTTTTTTTTTTTTGCCCATTTGCATATAGATTGCAATGAAAAAGTTTAACATATCCTTGACGGAAAAGCCGTTTGTCCATTTTTCGACTGTCGAAGGCAAGCCTGTGGCTTGGAAGACCGAACAACCACCCGCTTCACAGACCCATACATGGGTCTGAAAGCGGCGTTGTTCGGTCGCCCGACAGTCGATCAAATGCCTAGAAGGCCGGTGAAAAAGTACACCCTGAGGCAGGGATTTAGGTGGCTTGTGTCGAAAAAGGAAGAAAAATCGTTGGAATGGAGCGTGAGCGGATCATGAAAGCCCCCAAAAACCCTTCGACTCAGCCTCGTCTGTTTCAAGTCATCGACATGGAAGAACTGGTTCCTCCACATCATATCTTGCGCCAAATCAACGAAGCGGTTGACTTTTCCGTCATTCACGATTGGGTGGCTCCCCTGTACACGGAAAAAACGGGTCGCCCGGCGGCGGATCCGGAACGGCTGCTTCGCCTAATGCTGCTCTCGTATTTGTTCGACCACTCTGAGCGGGAGTTGTATGAGATCCTCCCCATGCATGCCGGATACTTGTGGTTTTGCGGTCTCGACTTTGAATCCGTGCTCCATCCGGATCCTCATCACCCCACACTGCCGGATCGAACGACGCTCGTCAAAACACGGAAACGCTGGCGCCAACATGAAATCTTTGACCGGCTGATGACCTATGTGGTGGATCAATGCATCGCGGCGGGGTTGGTCTCGCCGGATGTCCATGCGGCGGCTGACGGCACCCAAGTGCGGGCGAATGCCTCGATCCACAGCTTGCGGGAGGTCAAGCTCGCTCCGGTGGAGACGTTGGAAGACTATCTGGCCCGCACTGCCCGGGAAGATGAACAGACCGAGGCCCGGGATCCGGATGACGACCCACCCTCTCCGTCTCCAAAATCAGGGGAACGCGTCCATGCCGAAGAACGGGGAAACTTCCGTGGAGCCACGTTTTCCAACCGGACCCATCGAAGCGTGACGGATCCGGATGCCCGGTTGTACAAGAAAGGCAAAGGGCAGGAAGCGTATCCTCGGTATCTGGTGCACGACGTCATCGATGTCCAGTCGCGCGTGATTTTATCCAGACGGGCCAGCCTCGCCACTGGAACGGCGGAACGGGAGACGAGTTTGGAGCAGCTGGCTTCGATTCAGTTTCGCCACCCGTCGATTACGATTCGGACCTTGTCTGCGGACAAAGCGTATGGCACCACCGAGTATCTGGAAGCGCTCTTCGTTCAAGGCATCACACCGCTCGTGCCGTTGCGCCGCAAGGAGATGGAGGAGATTCCAACCTGGAAGCGCCGGGCGAAGGATCCCGCTCAGGAAGCAAAGCGCCAGGCGAAAGTCCGAGACGTTCAGATTCGCAATCAAGCGAGGCTCATTCAGCAACAGGGCGGCTATCGATCCATTCAAGCCCTTCGCACGCGTTGTGAGCATGTGTTCGCCGAAGGGAAGGAATGTCACGGGCTGGACCGGGCCCGAAGCCGGGGCCTTTACGCCATGGAAGAACAGGCGCTGTTGACCGCCGTCGTGCAAAATCTGAAGCGATTGTGCCGGTTTCGAAAAAAACGAGGGGGGACCGGCTCTTTGGCGTGCGCAAAACCGGAATTGGGAGCAGGAAGTCCTGCTCGTCTTCCCATCCTTTGGCGCCAAACGGCGGGGAGAATGGCCTCCAAAATTCGACATGTGGGAAGTCTATGCCCCATTAATTCACCGGCCTTCTAGTAAAATCTGCAAATGTTCATGCTTCAAATTGCATCTATACAGAAAATTGCCTTTCACCGCAAAATTTGCTACGATACAAGTGAATCTTCCGAACCGAAACGAGCGAAAGGAGAATGAGCGATGCCTCCACGGTTCGTGCTTGCATCCCGCTCCCCTCGACGAAGGCAGATCCTCGAGCTGGCCGGCTGGCCGTTTGATGTGCAGGAAAGCCATGCCGATGAGACGATTCCCCCCGGAACGCCCCCTGATGAAGCGGTTCAACTTCTTGCCCGCCGGAAAGTGGAGGCGGTGATGTCCTCTTTTCCCGACGCGTATGTTCTTGGCGCTGATACGATCGTTGTGTGCGATGGCCGCTTGTTAGGGAAGCCGCGCACGGAAGAAGAAGCATTCGCCATGCTGCGTCAGTTGTCCGGGCGGACGCATGACGTATGGACCGGTGTCGCCATCGCACTCCCTCAAGGGTCCATCACCTCGTTTGCGGAAAAAACAGCGGTGACGTTTTGGGAGCTCGATGACGAGGAAATCGCCGCCTATATTGCGACCGGGGAGCCGATGGACAAGGCGGGGGCGTATGGCATCCAAGGCCGCGCTGCCCTGTTTGTCAAACGGATCGAAGGCGACTATTTGACGGTCGTCGGCCTGCCGCTGTCGCGGACGGTGAGGGAATTGCGCCGGCTCGGGTGGCCGCCGGCATAGATCAAAGCAAAAGCGGCCGCCGTCTGGCACTTTTTGGCAAAAGAACGCCCCCGCAAACGGATTCTGCTGTCGTACCGAGGGGCGGTTCAAGCCTCTCCATCTTTCGATGAAGCAAAACAAAAAAGGGGGAGTATGATGGCGTGGATGATCCGCGATGTTCCGAAAGACAGCCGGCCGCGTGAACGGCTGCTGTCATCAGGGCCGGAAAGTTTATCCGACCATGAACTGATCGCCATTTTGTTGCGCACGGGCACGAAGGAGGAGTCGGTCGTGCAGCTCGCCCAGCGTCTCCTTCGCCATTTTGAGGGGCTGAGACCGCTCAAAGACGCAACGGTCGAAGAAATGACAAACATCAAAGGGATCGGGCCGACGAAAGCCGTGCAAATTTTGGCGGCGTTGGAGCTCGGCCGACGCATCCACCAGTCCGGCTGCGCCGACCGCTATGTGATTCGCTGCCCGGAAGACGGAGCGAAATACGTCATGGAAGATATGCGCTTTTTATCGCAAGAACATTTTGTCGCCATTTATTTAAATACGAAAAATCAAGTCATCTACCGCAAAACGGTGTTCATCGGCAGTTTAAACGCCTCGATTGTCCATCCGCGCGAAGTGTTTAAAGAGGCGATCAAACGTTCCGCCGCCTCCGTCATTTGTGTGCATAACCACCCTTCTGGCGATCCGACTCCAAGCCGCGAAGACATCGATGTGACGAAACGGCTCGCGGAATGCGGCCGCATCATCGGCATCGAGCTCTTGGATCACCTCATCATCGGCGATCAAAAATTCGTCAGTTTGAAAGAAAAAGGCTACGTCTAGCGGTTCTCATTTTTTGTCGAATCAGTTATAATATCAACTATGGGTTTTTCCGAATCCGTTCGGGCGGTGTTGTACAATTTATAAATGACTTGACATCCGATCCATGTTGTCAATAGAAAATCATATGCATTTCGTTTCGGAAAGGAAGATCGATCATATGTTTGGAATTGGGACGAAAGATCTCGGGATTGATTTAGGAACAGCGAATACGCTCGTTTATGTGAAGGGAAAAGGGATCGTTTTGCGCGAGCCGTCGGTTGTCGCCATTCAGCGCGACACGAAGCAAATCGTCGCCGTCGGCAATGAAGCGAAAAACATGATCGGGCGCACGCCGGGCAACATCGTGGCGCTTCGTCCGATGAAAGACGGCGTCATCGCTGATTATGAAACGACGGCGACGATGATGAAATATTTCATTCGCAAGGCCGTCAAAACGAAAGGGTTGTTTGCCAGCAAGCCGTATGTGATGGTATGCGTGCCGTACGGCATCACGGCCGTAGAGGAGCGCGCGGTCATCGATGCGACGCGCCAGGCTGGAGCACGCGATGCCTATACGATTGAAGAACCATTTGCGGCCGCGATCGGCGCCAATTTGCCGGTGTGGGAGCCGACCGGGAGCATGGTCGTCGACATCGGCGGCGGTACGACTGAAGTGGCCGTGATTTCGCTCGGCGGCATCGTGACGAGCCAGTCGATCCGCATCGCCGGCGATGAAATGGATGAGGCGATCATTCAATACATCCGAAAAACGTACAATTTGATGATCGGAGAACGGACGGCGGAGGCGATTAAAGTCGAGATCGGCTCAGCCGGAAATCCGGAAGGAATCGGAAACATGGAAATTCGCGGCCGCGACTTGCTCACTGGGCTGCCAAAAACGATCGAAATCAGCGCCGAAGAAGTGGCTGAGGCGCTGCACGATACGGTCTATGCGATCGTCGAGTCGGTGAAAAACACGCTCGAAAAAACACCGCCGGAGCTGGCGGCTGACATTATGGACCGCGGCATCGTGCTGACAGGCGGCGGCGCTTTGTTGCGCAACTTGGACAAGGTCATCAGCAAAGAGACGGACATGCCGGTCATCGTCGCGGAAAATCCGCTTGATTGCGTGGCCATTGGCACCGGGAAAGCGCTCGACCACATCGACTTGTTTAAAAACAAGGCGAGAGACCATCGCTGACGGTAAGAAGGTGTGACGCATGCCACAGCTTTTTGGGAATAAGCGTCTCATTTTTTTGCTCGTCAGCATCGTCATCCTTGTCATGTTGATCGGCTTTTCCTTGCGCAGCCGCGAAGAGTTGACGTGGCCGGAGCAGTTTGTAAAAGATACGGTCGGTTTTGTTCAGCTTCTGTTTGGGAAGCCCGCCGAGGAGATCGCGGGCTTCTTTGAAAATGTGAGCGATCTTCGCCGTACATATAAGGAAAACGAACTGCTGAAGGCAAGACTTGAGGAATATGCGGCGCTTGAGACCGAGGTCGAGGCGCTGCGGCAAGAAAACGAACGGCTGCGCGCGTTGCTCGATAAAAAAGAGAGCTTGCGTGATTTTGTTTCGATTCAGGCGACGGTGATCGGGCGGAACCCGGATCGTTGGCGGGAAACGATCATCATCAACAAAGGCGAGCAACACGGCGTGAAAAAAGATATGGCCGTCATCACCCCAGCGGGGCTTGTCGGCAAGGTGCAGCACGCTTCCCAATTTACGTCCACTGTGCAGCTGTTAAGCGCGCTTGACCAAAACAACCGCATTTCCGCTTATATCCAAGGAAAGGAAAACGTGTTTGGGTTGATCGAAGGCTACGATGAGAAGCGGCGCGAGTTGCTGCTCGGAGAAATTCCGATTGACGCCAAAGTGGAAAAAAGGCAAAAAGTGTTGACTTCCGGCCTTGGCGGCGTGTTTCCGAAAGGGCTGCCGATCGGTGAGGTGACTGAAGTCAAGCCGGACCAATACGGATTGACGAAAGTCGTCTATGTCAAGCCGTTTGCCAACTTGTATGATATTGACGACGTCATGATTGTGAAACGAACCATCGATGCAGCACTGCAGGAAAAGGAGGAGGCAAAGTGAACAAGTGGCGTCTCCCTTTCCTTGCGGTGTTATGTTTTGTGAGTGAGAGCCTTTTTGTTGATATATGGCCAAAAGGCGACTTGTATGTCCACTATTTTTTTGTTCCCCGGTTTTTTCTTGTTTTTCTCGTGTTCACAGCGATGCATTTCGGCGGGACGCGGGCGATGGGGTACGGGTTTATCTTCGGGTTTCTGTATGACTGCGTCTACACAGAGCTGCTCGGTGTTTATGCGTTTGCCTATACGCTTATAGCCTACTTGGCGGGCAAAGCGATGAAATGGTTCCACCAAAACTGGTTCGTTGCATCGCTCTTGTCGCTGCTTTCCATTATGCTGCTTGACAGTTATGTCTACGGCATCCAGCTGTTGATCGGGCGGACCGATTGGTCGTTTTCTGTTTTTTGGGACCGCCGTCTATGGCCGACGCTGCTTCTGAACGTCGCGTTTTTGCTCGTCTTTTCGTACCCGCTCGAACGGCGATTGGCAAAAATTCGCCGGTTTGAGCAGGAAGAATAAAAGA
The DNA here is from genome assembly GCF_003595605.1 of [Bacillus] caldolyticus. Taxonomy (NCBI): domain Bacteria; kingdom Bacillati; phylum Bacillota; class Bacilli; order Caryophanales; family Anoxybacillaceae; genus Geobacillus; species [Bacillus] caldolyticus. The sequence goes on from NZ_CP025074.1 coordinate 2,946,020, forward strand.
GGAAAAACGGCCCGTTTTGTAGAATTATTCGTTGGGGTGAACGTTGTGGCGAAACAAAAGCAGCAGTACGTGACGATTAAAGGGACGAAAGATGGGCTGACGCTGCATCTCGATGACCGCTGCTCGTATGACGATTTATTGAAAGAAATCGAGGAGCGGCTTGTCAAACAAGCTGGCGTCGCGCCAGACAGCCCCCTTGTCTCTGTTCATCTGAAAATTGGGAACCGCTATTTGACGCCTGCCCAAGAGGAAGAGGTGCGTGCGCTCATCCGCCGTTCAAAAAATTTGGTCGTCGATTCGATCGAAAGCAATGTTATGTCGAAAGCAGAAGCGATAGAATGGATGAGAAAAACGGAAATTGTGCCCGTTTCGCGCATTGTCCGTTCGGGACAAGTGCTTCATGTCGAAGGGGATTTGCTGCTGATCGGCGACGTGAACCCTGGCGGAACGGTCATTGCCGGAGGCAACATTTTCATTCTCGGCGCCCTGCGCGGCATCGCCCATGCCGGGTATGCCGGCAATAAACAGGCGATCATCGCTGCATCGGTCATGAAACCGATGCAGCTGCGCATCGGCGACATCATGAGCCGAGCGCCCGATTCGAAAACGGATGAAGGAAATGAAATGGAATGCGCCTATATTGATGAGCATAACCAAATTGTTGTCGACCGCCTTCAGCTGCTTATGCATTTGCGGCCGAATTTGACGCGCTTAGAAAGGAGAATGTGACCGTGGGAGAAGCGATCGTCATCACTTCCGGAAAAGGCGGCGTCGGCAAAACGACGACGACCGCGAACCTTGGGACGGCCCTCGCCATTCTAGGGAAGCGGGTGTGCCTTGTCGACACCGACATCGGGCTGCGCAACCTCGATGTCGTGCTTGGGCTTGAGAACCGAATTATTTATGATTTGGTCGATGTCGTGGAGGGGCGTTGCACGGTGCAGAAGGCGCTTGTGAAAGACAAGCGGTTCGATAACCATTTGTATTTGTTGCCGGCCGCGCAAACGAGCGATAAGTCGGCGGTCAACCCCGCGCAAATGAAACAGCTCATTGAGGAGCTGAAACAGGAATACGATTATGTGCTCATCGACTGTCCGGCTGGAATCGAACAAGGCTATCGCAACGCTGTCGCCGGCGCGGACGAAGCGATCGTCGTCACGACGCCGGAAGTGTCGGCGGTCCGCGACGCCGACCGCATCATCGGCTTGCTTGAAGCGGAGGAGCACGTCAAACCGCCGCGCCTCATCATCAACCGCATTCGCAGCCATATGGTGAAAAACGGCGATATGTTGGATGTCGACGAAATCATCTCGCATTTATCGATCGAGTTGCTCGGCATTATCGCCGACGATGAAAACGTGATCAAAGCGTCGAACCGCGGCGAGCCGATTGTGCTGGACCCAAACAGCAAAGCGTCGATCGCCTTCCGCAACATTGCCCGCCGCATCCTCGGCGAGTCGGTGCCGCTGCCGCCGCTTGAGGAAGAGGAGAAGGGGCTGTTTTCAAAGATTCGGAAAATATTTAGTTTGAAATAATAGAGTTGGCGCAAGAAGGCCGTTGAATGGGCCTTCTTTTTTTATTCATAATTGTTGTGCTGTTTGGAATTCCTGATCTGTAACAACGGAAGCAGATGGTATCGATCGGTTGCGGCGCTCAGCCGAAACGTTGGTGTGAAACCGTTTGAGGGATTTGTTCGCGGACGTGTTCGGCGAGGCGCGGCGAAAAACGCTCGTTCATATTCCATGAGGTTGTCTCATAAATTAGTACAAACGTTGTTGGAAAGGTGGAGGGGGGACGTATGGATCGACGCGTCCGTGAGATGAAAAAACGCATTGAAAAACGAAGAAGGGAACGTCAATATAAGGGGCAGGATCCAAAAGAATCTAGATGGAGCGTCGCTGATGAGGAGCGGTACGGGCTGCCGGTCGTCACGTATGACCGCTATTCGTTTGAATCCGCTCCCCATCCGTTGTTCCGCAAAGAATGGTTTTTATTCAAAACACTCATCGCTGCCTGTCTCGTGCTAGTGACGGCCATTTTGTTCCGGCATCCGTCCGCTTCCCTCGAGCCGGCGCGGCAGTTTATTGCCCGGACGATGGAAACCGAGTTTCAGTTTGCGGCCGTCTCAGCCTGGTATGAAAAAACGTTCGGTGAGCCGCTCGCTTTTTTTGCCCCGAAAAAGGAAGAAAAGGTGAAAACGGCTTCATCCTATGCAGTGCCGGCTTCTGGACGGATTCTCGAAAGTTTTGAAAAAAACGGGGAGGGTGTGACGATCGAAACCGAGAATGGAGCCAAAGTGGAAGCGATGAAAGAAGGGATTGTCACCTTTGCCGGTACGAAAGACCGTCTCGGCAAAACGGTCATCATCCAACATGCGGACGGCACGGAGACGTGGTATGGACGTTTGGGGGCCATTTCGGTGAAATTGTATGATTTTGTAGAAATGGGGCAGGAAGTTGGCACGGCCGGGGCGAGCGAGGCAAATAAACAGAAAGGGCTGTTTTATTTTGCTATTAAACAAGGAGATGAATTTATCGATCCGATTCAGGTGATTTCCTTTGAATAAGTATATGGCGCTGCTCGGGAAGCTGCACGTCCACCCACTGTTATGGTTGATCGGCGGCATCGCGGTGCTTACCGCCCATTTCAAGCAGCTTTGCCTGTTGTTTTTCATCGTCCTCGTTCATGAGCTTGGCCATGCGGCGGCAGCCGCGTTTTTCTCTTGGCGGGTGAAGCGGATTTTGCTGCTGCCGTTCGGCGGAGTGGCGGAAGTCGAAGAGCACGGCAACCGGCCGTTCCGCGAGGAGTGGATCGTGACGCTCGCCGGGCCGGCCCAGCATCTGTGGCTCGTAGCGGCGGCGTTTTTTTTGTGGAAGGCCGGCATGATGGATGGCGGGAGCTGGGAGCTCTTTTTTCGCTACAATGCGGCCATTTTCGCTTTGAACTTGCTGCCAATCTGGCCGCTGGATGGAGGCAAGTTATTGTTTTTGCTGCTGTCCTACCGCCGGCCGTTCAGCGATGCGCATCGAAACACGGTCGCCATATCGGCCGCCGTGCTTGCTGTCGGCGTCGTTCTTTTGTTTGTGTTGGCGCTGCGCCAGCTTGATTTATGGGCGATCGCCGCCTTTTTGGCGCATGCTCTTTGGCAGGAGCAAAAGCAGCATCCGTATGTCGTCATGCGCTTTTTGCTTGAGCGGTATTATGGAAACAAAGGCGGCTATACAAAGCTGCGGACGATTACGGCGCCGGCGGACGAACGCATCTCGGCCGTGCTGCAGCGATTTTACCGCGGACAAAAGCATGCGATCATCGTCGTTCGCGACGGGCGCGAACGGGCGACGCTCGATGAAAACGAGCTGCTGCATGCGTTTTTTGCCGAAAAACAAGCCGATGCGCCGCTTGGCGCTCTCATCTATTGATCGTGGCTATATATAAAAGTTTCACATATCCTTGATGGAAAAGTCGCTTATCTATTTTTCGACTGACGAAGGCAAGCCACAGGCTTGCCCTCGTCACACCTTGGCGTGACGGGAGGCCGAACAGCCGCTCGCTTCACAGACTCATACATGGGTCTGAAAGCGGCGTTGTTCGGTCGATCAACAGTCGATCAAATACTCGGTAAAGTTGCAAATGGCAAAGCTTCAAATGGCCTCTCTATATAGTCGTTTGCACCGTTTCATCATCGCCCGCCGGGGGACGAAGATGACGGTTGACGGCCGGCCGTTTCTATGTTACGATAGATGACGTTGTAGACTTTTTGTCCTGCCAACAAGGGCAAAAGAGGGCGGCTGTCGCAAAAAGACGCACCCGCACTACAACCGCTCAGCGCGGGCGATGAAGCGCTCCGTCTTGGGCCGCCTTGGCGCTGGCGAGTCTGAGTCCATGAAGGAGGTGCGATGCATGTACGCAATTATCGAAACTGGCGGCAAACAATTGAAAGTCGAAGAAGGCCAAGAAATTTACATCGAAAAATTGGATGCGAATGAAGGCGATACGGTCACGTTTGACAAAGTGCTGTTCGTCGGCGGGGAAACGGTGAAAATCGGCAACCCGACAGTCGAAGGCGCAACCGTGACGGCGAGAGTGCAAAAACACGGCCGACAAAAGAAAATCATCGTCTTCAAATATAAAGCGAAAAAGAACTATCGCCGCAAACAAGGCCACCGTCAGCCGTACACGAAAGTCGTCATCGAAAAAATCAACGCGTAAAGATGATCCGCGTCACGATTGAACGGGAAGCGGACGGCCGCATCCGCGCGTTTACGATGGAAGGGCACGCCCATTTTGCGAAACGCGGGCAGGACATTGTATGCGCCGGCGCTTCGGCGGTCTCGTTCGGCACGATCAACGCCATCGAGACACTTATTGGCGTAAGCCCGCATGTTTCGCTCGGCAAAGACGGCGGCTACCTCCGCTGCGAGCTTCCGGAGCTGGAAGAAGCGGCGGCAGAGAAAGTACAGTTGTTGTTGGAAGCGATGGTCGTTTCGCTAAAGACGATCGAACGCGATTACGGAACATTTATCCGCGTGACATCCATCTAGCGGGAGGTGACTGCCATGCTGAGACTTGACCTGCAATTTTTTGCTTCGAAAAAAGGGGTCGGTTCGACGAAAAACGGCCGCGACTCGATCGCGAAACGTCTTGGCGCAAAACGGGCTGACGGTCAATTCGTCACCAGCGGTTCGATTTTGTACCGTCAACGCGGAACGAAAGTCCATCCGGGCTTGAACGTCGGCCGCGGCGGCGACGATACGCTGTATGCGAAAATCGACGGCATCGTACGCTTCGAGCGGCTCGGCCGCGACCGCAAACGCGTCAGCGTCTACCCGGTCAGCCAAGAAGCGTAATCGATGTGGAAAAAACTCTAACCGTTCGGTTAGAGTTTTTTCTTTTTGGCGTAGAAAAATCGTTCCTGTTCAATGTCAAAAAATGTTATAGTAAAAGTACATGCCTCCCCCATGGAGGCGGAAGTCCAAGCGAGGCAGGGAGCCTACGCTTAGTGGATAGGGGAGCGTCGGATGGAGAAGCGATGGACTGTCGTTGAGGTGATGCGCCATGCCCGCCATGACTGGCTGAACAAAATTCAGCTCATCAAAGGGCATTTGGCGCTTAATAAAATCGAACGGGTGCAGGAAATCATTGAAGACATGATCGGCGAGATGCATCAGGAAACACGGTTGACGAATTTGAAGGCCGAGCGGTTCGCCGAGCTTATCATGACCTATAACTGGGAGCCGCGTCCGCTCGTTCTTGAGTATGAAATCATGGACGGCAAAGCGGATTGGTCGCAGTACGATGAACAGCTGGCTGAATGGTGCCGCAAATTTTTTCGCCTGCTCGAAGCGCAATCCGATGAGCGGACAGAAAACCATTTATGTTTGTCCATTGAGCTGTCCGACCGACGGGCGGCGCTGTTTTTGGATTACCGCGGCACGTTTAGGGACGGCGAAACCATTCGCGCTTGGCTTGAGCGCTGCGAACCATCACCGCCGCTTCGGCTCGCGTCGTTTGCCGTTGGCGAGGGCGAATTGACGGTGGAGCTTGAGCTTTTGTCGGCGGAATCTTGATCGTTGATTGGATGAAGGAGCACGGAAGAGTTCATGGAGTGCGGACGGATCGATCCAATCGGACCGGAAAGCGGCGGATGGGCTTGAACCGCCCGCCAGCCCGCAGACGGCCGATGCTTGCGTACATATTGACATCATGGAATCGACTCTGTATACAATAATAAGTATTAGTCATACTCATTTCGCCATGATACCATGATGGAAGCGAATCGGAGGAACAGCCATGTTTGTTGATCAGGTGAAAATTTATGTGAAAGGCGGGGACGGCGGCAACGGCATGGTCGCGTTCCGCCGGGAAAAATACGTCCCAAAAGGCGGGCCGGCCGGCGGAGACGGCGGCAAAGGCGGCGATGTCGTCTTTGTCGTTGATGAAGGGCTGCGGACGTTGATGGATTTCCGCTACCAGCGCCATTTTAAAGCGCCGCGCGGCGAAAACGGCATGTCGAAAAACCAGCATGGCAAAAATGCGGAAGACTTGATTGTCAAAGTGCCGCCAGGCACCGTTGTCATCGATGCGGATACGAACGAAGTGCTCGCCGATTTGACCGAGGCGGGGCAGCGGTTTGTCGTCGCCAAAGGCGGGCGCGGCGGGCGCGGCAACACCCGATTTGCGACGGCGTCCAACCCAGCGCCGGAAATTGCGGAAAACGGCGAACCGGGCGAAGAGCGCAACATCATTTTAGAGCTGAAGCTTCTCGCTGACGTCGGGCTGGTCGGGTTTCCAAGCGTCGGCAAATCGACGCTGCTGTCGGTTGTCTCCGCAGCCCGTCCGAAAATCGCCGAGTACCATTTTACGACGCTCGTTCCGAACTTGGGCGTTGTCGAAACGGAAGACGGGCGCAGTTTTGTGATGGCCGACTTGCCGGGATTGATTGAAGGGGCCCATCAAGGGGTCGGGCTCGGGCATCAGTTTTTGCGCCATATTGAACGGACGCGTGTCATCGTCCATGTCATCGACATGGCGGCGGTCGAAGGGCGCGATCCGTACAACGATTATCTCGTCATCAACGAAGAGCTGAAACAGTACAATTTGCGCTTGACCGAGCGGCCGCAAATTGTTGCCGCCAATAAAATGGACATGCCGAACGCCGAAGAAAATTTGCGCCGCTTCAAAGAGAAAGTCGGCGATGCGGTGCCGGTCTTTCCGATTTCTGCAGCGACAAGACAAGGAGTGCGCGAGCTGTTGTTTGCCATCGCCGACCTGTTGGAAACGACGCCGGAATTCCCGCTTCATGAACGGGAAGATCCGGCCGTGCAGCGCGTCGTGTACAAATATGAAAAAGAGGAGCCGCCGTTTACGATCACCCGCGCCAGCGACGGAGCATTCATTTTGGCGGGCGGCAAAATTGAAAAGTTGTTTAAGATGACGGATTTCTCGCGCGAAGAATCGGTGCGCCGCTTCGCCCGCCAGCTTAAGGCGATGGGGGTGGATGATGCGCTGCGCGAGCGCGGCGCGAAAGACGGAGACACGATCCGGTTGCTTGATTACGAGTTCGAGTTTGTCGACGACTGGGATGAATAGAGCGGGGGAAGGTGCGGTGGAGAAAAAATTTTATTTGGTGCGCGAAGACGTCCTGCCGGAAGCGATGAAGAAAGTCGTGCTCGCGAAACAGCTGCTTGAGCGGAAAAAAGCCGCCTCGGTCGCCGAGGCGGCGCAGCTCGCCAACATCAGCCGCGGTGTGTTTTACAAATACCGCGATGCCATTTTTCCGTTCCAAGCGGTGACGAAAGAAAACATCGTCACGCTCTTTTTCCATTTAGAAGACCGCTCCGGAACGTTGTCACAGCTGCTTGGCGTTGTGGCGGCGGCCGGCTGCAACGTGCTGACCATCCATCAAACGATTCCGCTTCAAGGGAGGGCGAACGTGACGCTGTCGGTCAGCACAAACGATATGAACGAGGAGATTGATGAGCTCCTCGCTAAGCTCAAACAGCTCGAATTTGTCGAAAAAGTGGAAATTGTCGGTTCGGGAGTGTATTAAAGCAAGGGAGAGGCAAACGAGATGAAAATCGGTTATTTAGGACCGAAGGCGACGTTCACCGAAGCGGCGGCTGCTCTTCTTTTTCCGTCGCAGCCGCGGGAGCCGTATGACACGATTCCCGATTGCATTGACGCCGCGGCGGCCGGAGAGATTGAAGCGGCCGTGGTGCCGCTCGAGAACGCCTTGGAAGGATCGGTCAATTTGACACTCGACTATTTAATTCACGAACAGCCGTTGCCGATCATCGGCGAAATCGTTGTGCCGATCGAGCAACATTTGATGGTGCACCCATATTTCACCCCTCATTGGCGCGAAGTGAAAGAAGTGTATTCCCACTCGCACGCCATTGCCCAATGCCGGAAGTTTTTGCATACGGTGCTGAAAGGGGCGAAGCAAGTGCCGATGACGTCAACGAGCGCCGCCGCGAAATTTGTGAGCGAGCATCCGCACTTGCCGGCGGCGGCGATCGCCAACCGGCTGGCGGCGGAAAAATACGGGCTAGTGATCGTGCAGGAAAACGTCCACGATTACGATTACAACCATACGCGCTTTATTGTCGTCAGCCGGCGCAAAGAGCCGCTTTCGCCTGCTTCGCCTCTTTATGCTGGCGACAAGACGACCGTGGTCGTCATGCTGCCGCAAGACCGTCCGGGCGCACTCCATCAAGTGTTATCAGCGTTTGCCTGGCGGCGGCTCAACTTGACGAAAATCGAATCGCGCCCAGCGAAAACGGGCCTTGGAAATTATTTCTTTATTATTGACATCGACGCGCCGATGGATGACGTCCTCATCCCGGGGGCGATCGCGGAAATTGAGGCGCTCGGCTGCACAGTGCAGCTGTTGGGCAGCTATCCATATTATTTTGCTTGACGAAGACGAAAAAATGCGGATGGGTCATAGCCGTCCGCATTTTCTCTTTATCCAGCGTCCTGACGTACGGCATTTGCGAAGAGGGAATGACGGACGAGCGCAAGGCGATCCGTTCACGCTTCGATCAGAAATCCAGCCTGTTTCAAGGCGCGGCAGGCGGCGTCAAGCTTCACTGGTGAATCGGCTTCCAGCGTATGCAAATGGGTTCCGTCCGTCAGCTGCAACAAATACGACGATTTTGTCGCCTCGATTTTGGCGATGAATTGGTCGACTTCCAGGCGGTTGCTCACCATGATCGAGGCGGTTAAATCGCCGTAGACCGGATGCTCGATTTTGACGTCCTTGACCGTCACGCCGCAATCCACGAGCAAATACAACTCTTCTTTCGTCTGTTCTGGCGTATGGAAGCAGGCGATCGTCCTCGTGTACGTTTTGGCCGGTTCAGCCGGCTTTAAATACAAATAGCCTTGGCTTGTGGCGATGATTGGTTCGTTGCGCGCCTTTAACAGTGAAATGTCTTGGACGATCACTTGGCGGCTGACGTTCGTTTTCGCTGCCAGCTCAGCCCCCGTGAGCGGCGCTTCGCTTTCTTTCAACCATTGCAAAATGAGCTGGCGCCGCCTTTCCCCTAAAATTTTCTTTTCCTCTTTCACCTGCCATTCCTCCTTTCATGCCGATGTAAGTCGCTCCAATGTGGAAACGAACTGGTCGATCTCCGCTTCGGTCGTGGCCGCGCCCAATGAGATGCGGATGAATTGCTTCGCTTCTTCAGGCGTTTTCCCGACGGCGAGCATCGTCCGCGACGGCGCTTGCAGCCCGACTTGGCAGGCGCTGCCGGTGGAAATGGCGATGCCGGCGCGGTTGCATTCAAGCATCACAAGCTGCCCTTCGTACCCAGCGATGGACAAACCGATAATATGGGCAAGACGGAAATCGGGATGGCCTTCCACCGTCACCGGCAGCTGTTTGGCGGCGATGGCGTGAAGCAACCGATTCCGCAGTCGTTCCAAACGCGACTGTTCGTCCGCCATTCGTCGATGGAGCTGCTGCGCGGCCGTAATGAAGGCGGCAATACCCGGTACGTTGACCGTTCCCGGCCGAAAGCCTGATTCGTGCGTCGCTCCCGGGAATACCGGCTTCCAATGCCGGCGCGGGTTGATGTACACAGCGCCGACCCCTTTGGGACCGTACACTTTATGGGCGGAAACGGATAGGCTGTCTAGTCCTATCTCTTGAACATCTAGCTGTATTTTAGCAAAAGTTTGCACGCAGTCGCTATGAAAAAGGACGCCGTGCGCCCGCAGGAGGCGGCCGATGTCGGCAAGCGGCTGAATCGTGCCGATTTCCGAGTTGGCGTGCTGGATGGAAGCAAGGATCGTCTTCGGCGTGATCGCCCGCTCCAAATCGGCAAGTCGAATGCGCCCGAATCGGTCGACGGGCAAATACGTGACCGTATATCCTTCTGTTTCCAGCTGTTTGAACAGGTGATGGAGCGAGGCATGCTCGATTTCGGTCGTGATCAGGTGGTTTCCCTTATGCCGGTAGGCGGCAGCTAGCGAACGGATCGCGAGCACGTTCGCTTCCGTTCCGCCGCTTGTGAAATAGATCCCTTCCGCTTCTCCGTTAATCATGGCGGCGAGTTCGCGCCGGCATAAGGCAAGCAGTTGTTTCGCTTTCGTTCCGATGTCATGCAAGCTGCTTTCGTTGCCAAAGTAAACGGACGCCGCTTCAGCGTAAGCGGCGATCGCCTCTTGGCACATTGGCGTCGTTGCCGCGTAATCCAAATAAATCATATTCCCCCGCCTTTGCATCATTTTTTTCGCCAAACCTCTTGCCATTAGTTTAAATATGTGTAAATATAGATGTCAAGACAGGTGAAAAGAAAGGGGCGTCCGAGAGTGAAGGAAGGTGGCGTGATTATCGTCGGAAGCGGGCTGGCGGCGTTAACGGTCGCGTATCATTTATCTGAGCTCGACCATGTGATGATATTCACGAAAAAACGTTGCACCGACAGCAATTCATGGCGGGCGCAAGGAGGGGTGGCCGCGGCGCTGGCAGAGAGCGACGATTGGCGCGCTCATTTCCGCGATACGATGGTCGCCGGCTGCTTTCATAACGATGAACGAATGGTCGAACGGCTCGTCCGCGAAGGGCCGAGGCGGCTGCAAGAATGGATCAACGCCGGCATGGCGTTTGATCGGGACGAACGCGGCCGGTTTTGTTTCGGCCTTGAAGGCGGGCATAGCCACCGCCGGATTTTGCACGCCGGCGGCGATCAAACGGGCAAAGCACTCGTTTCGTTTTTGCTTGAGCGGCTCGAGGGACGCGTATGGATGGAAGAAGGCGAGCAGGTGATTGATTTGCTTGTGGAAGAGGGGCGTTGCGTCGGGGTGAAAACGAAGCGGGAAGACGGTTCGGTGTCCATTTGGCCGGCGTCGGCCGTCGTGTTGGCGACCGGTGGATGCGCCGGATTGTATACGTTCACTTCCAATGCGCCGACGGCGACTGGCGACGGCATTGCCATGGCGTACCGCGCCGGTGCGGCGGTGGCGGATATGGAGTTTATCCAATTTCATCCGACGATGCTCGTTGCCGGCGGAAAAGCGGTCGGGCTCGTCTCGGAAGCGGTGCGCGGCGAAGGGGCGGTGCTTGAGGCGGAAGATGGAAGACCGCTGATGGACGGCGTCCATCCGCTTCGCGATCTCGCTCCGCGCGACATCGTCGCCCGAGCGATCGCGGCGGAACTCGATCGCGGCGGCCGCGTCTATTTGAATATTTCCCGCGTGTCCCACTTCCGCCGCCGCTTTCCGACGATCGCCGCGCTATGTGAGGCCTATGGCGTCGACCTTGAAGCCGGCCGCCTTCCTGTCGCGCCGGGCGCCCATTTTTTAATGGGCGGCGTTGTCGTCAACGAGTGGGGGCAGACGACGGTTCCGGGCTTGTACGCCGTCGGGGAAGCGGCGTGCACCGGTGTGCACGGCGCCAACCGGCTCGCGAGCAACTCGTTGCTTGAAGCGATCGTCTTTGGATTCCGTGCGGCCTGCGCCATCCGCCGTCAAGCGGCGTGGCCGGAAACGGTGCACCGAGCGGATTCATCCAGCCCGCGTCGTTTGATTGTACCACGGCTGCCAGAGCGGGCGTTGCTCCGCGAACAGCTGTCAACGTTTGTCGGCATCGTCCGCAACGGCGATCGGCTTCGCGAAGCGGTCGACTGGTTGGAACAGTTTTCGTTGCCGGATTGGCTGGATGGCGACCTTGAACGATTGTCGGCAGAGGAGATTGAAACAGGATATATGTTGCTAGTGGGCTGGCTTGTCGCTTCATCAGCGCTTGGGCGCACGGAAAGCCGCGGCGGCCATTACCGGAGCGATTTTCCGCGTGAACGCCCGGAGTGGCGGGGGCGGCGCCTCGTGCGGACGAAAGAAGAGTGGGCCCGCCTTGGGGCTGGGAGGTAAAGCGGCAAAGAAAACGGAGGGATGAAAGATGAACCGGTTGAAGCTCGAACAACTGTTGCGACAGTTTTTTCTTGAAGATATTGGCGACGGCGATGTGACGAGCGAGACGATTTTTCCGGCTCATGAACGGGCATCAGGCATGTTTATGGCCAAAGCGGACGGGGTGGTGGCCGGCGTCGGCATTATTGCGGCGGGCTATCAGCTGCTGGATCCGCGCGTCGAAGTAACCATCATGAAACAGGACGGCGAACGGGTCCAAGCCGGCGAAACGATCGCCGTCGCATCCGGACCGGTCGGGCCGCTGTTGTCCGGTGAGCGCGTCATTTTAAACTTGCTGCAGCGGTTAAGCGGCATTGCCACCGTGACGCGACAGGCCGTTGACTTGCTTGGCAATAGCTCCACACGCATTTGCGACACGCGGAAAACGACGCCGGGGCTGCGCATGCTTGAAAAATATGCCGTCACATGCGGCGGCGGCTACAATCACCGCTTTGGCTTGTACGACGGTGTCATGATTAAAGACAACCATATCGCCTTTTGCGGATCGATCGCCCGCGCCGTCAAAACGGTGCGGGAGCGGCTTGGGCATATGGTGAAAATCGAAGTAGAGACCGAAACGGAAGACGAAGTGCTCGAGGCGGTCGAGGCCGGGGTGGATGTCATTATGTTTGACAACCGGACGCCGGATGAGGTGCGGGCGTTCGTCCGGCTTGTGCCAAAGCCGATCATCACGGAAGCGTCGGGGGGAATTACGCTCGCCAATGTGGCGGCGTACGGCGCGACCGGAGTCGACTACATTTCGCTCGGATGTTTAACCCATTCCGCCCCGGCGCTCGATATGAGTTTCAATTTGCGATAATGGAGGGGAGAACCGTGAACGTCCTTGAACAGTTGAAACGGCTGGATGAGATGCCCAAACGGTATAAAACGATGGAACGAAGCGAGCTCGAAGCACGCGCCCGCGCGGTGAAAGAACGGTTCGGCCGGCGCCTTTTCATCCCGGGTCATCACTACCAAAAGGATGAGGTCATTCAGTTCGCCGATGCGACCGGCGATTCGCTTCAGCTTGCCCAGCTCGCGGCAAAGAACAGCGAAGCCGAATATATTGTGTTTTGCGGCGTCCATTTTATGGCGGAAACCGCCGATATTTTAACGAGCGACGACCAAACGGTCATTTTGCCGGACTTGCGCGCCGGCTGTTCAATGGCCGATATGGCCGATATTTTTCAAGTCGAGCGGGCATGGGCGGCGCTTATTGAGCGGTTTGGCGAGACGATCGTGCCGCTTGTGTACGTCAATTCGACCGCGGCGATTAAAGCGTTTGTCGGCCGCCATGGCGGAGCGACCGTCACCTCGTCGAACGCGAAAAAGATGATGGCTTGGGCGTTTTCACGGAATGAACGGATTTTCTTTTTGCCGGATCAGCATTTAGGGAGAAATACGGCCTATGCGCTCGGCATCCGTCTTGACGAGATGGCGGTGTGGGATCCGCATGAGGAGACGCTCCAAGGGGAGGACGATCTCGACAAGGTGAAAGTCATTCTTTGGAAAGGACATTGCTCCGTGCATGAAAACTTCACCGTGCGACAAATCGAGCATATTCGACGGATGAAGCCGGGAATCCATGTCATCGTCCATCCGGAATGCAGCTGGGAGGTCGTCCAGCAAGCAGACTACGCCGGTTCGACAAAATACATTATTGAAACGATCCGCAATGCTCCACCCGGCACCCAGTGGGCGATTGGAACGGAAATGAATTTGGTGAACCGGCTGAAGCATGAACATCCAGACAAAGAAATTGTTTCTCTCAATCCATATATGTGCCCGTGTTTAACGATGAATCGAATTGATTTGCCGCATTTCGTCTGGGCGCTCGAATCGCTTGAGCAAGGAGCGATCGTCAATCGCATCACCGTTCCGAAAGACATCGCCGCAGAGGCAAAAGAGGCGCTCGACCGCATGCTTTCGCTTGCCTAGCTTTTTCCCTGGCTTGACGAGGAGGGATCCTCGTTCGGTCAGGGATTTTTTTATCATAAATCAACGATCATCGTCATACATTGTGTTGAAAGACGATAACGGGAAACAAGCATCGGTTCGATCGAGCGTAAACAGTCTCGGTTTAGGAGGGGAATGGAGTGAAAATCCATATTGTCCAAAAGGGCGACACCCTTTGGAAAATCGCCCAAAAATATGGAGTGGATTTTGAACAATTGAAAAAAATAAATGGGCATTTGAGCGACCCGAATATGATTATGCCTGGAATGAAAATCAAAGTGCCGACAGCAGGGGTGCCGGTCAAAAAAGAGACGAAGGCGCTTGTGTCACCCAAAAAAATGCACGTAAAAGAGCACCCGTACGCGGAGGCGAAACCGTTCGTCTCATTCCACATTGATACCGAGCTTGACACTGCTGTCGCCCCTGCTCCGGAAGGCGAGGCAGCGGTAAACGAACCGGCGGGTGAGGCGCCGAAAGCAGTGGTAAAGAAAACGCCCAAAGCAGTCGTAAAGGAAACACCGAAAGCGCCGGAGAAGAAGGCGGAGAATGTGCCAGTGAATGAAGCGCCAAACGTGCCGGTGAACGAAATGCCAAATGTATCAGTGAATGAAACGCCAAATGTGCCCATCAATGAAGCGCCAAAGGCCGTCGAGAAGGAAGCGCCAAAAGCGGCACCAAAAGCAGTGGTGAATGAAGCGCCGAACGTACCGGTGAACGAAACGCCGAATGCGCCCATCAATGAAGCGCCAAAGGCACCGGCGGGTGAGGCGCCGAAAGCGGCGATGAACGAAACGCCAAAGGCTGTCGAGAAAAAAGCGCCAAAAGCAACGGCACAAGAAGCACCAAAAACGCCGAAAGCGGAGGCAAAAGAAGGGGCAAAAGCGAAAGGCGCCTCTGTGCCGCCGCTTGTGCATACGATTCCGCCGGTGGCCCCGCCTCCTCAACTTTCGTTCGCTCAATCGCTGGCCAACGTGCCGCCGATTCCGCCGAAGCCGAGCAATATTTTGCCCAACATGATGAAAGAGGAGGACAATGAAAGCCCAGCTGAATGGAAAGGGGAACCGGCGGCTGAGAGCGAAGACGCGCCGCCGCTGCCGAACATTCCATACGTTCCTGTCGCCCCGCCGACGATCCCAATATTTGGCACTGACCAAGGATGTACGCCAGTGCCGCCAGTTTGGCCGGGGAGCGGTTTTTACGCGCCGCCGCTGCCGATCATGCCGACGTCCTATCCGCCATCGTCTGCGCCGTCGGCCGTTGGGAAAAGCGGTGAAAGTCCGGAAAACGGTTCGGCGCCGTTTCCCGGCATTCACGAAAGCAGCAGTGAATCATTAGAGCCGCCGTTTTCTGGGCCTGGGGTTGCCGCCCCGTTTGTCCCGTCCGCAGGGGGCGTTCTCCCGCCGCCCGGCGCTGCAACGCCAGTTTATGCGCCGCCTGCGGCGCACCCCTCGCCTTTTGGGTATGCACCGGCCTATGCGCCGCCCCCGTACTATTATGGAGGGTACGCCCTGCCGGCTCCATACGGATATGCGCCGCAGTCAGCGCCGCCGCTTCCGTGGCCAGGCGTCGTTTATCCGACAAGTCCAGCGGGATACTCGCCGCCATCCTACCCGCCATCATCCGCCCCGCCGGTCGCCGGCCCCCGTTTGTTTAGCGAACCGCCGGATGAGGAGAGCGGGCATGGCGAGGAACAATAACCAAGTGAAAAGAGACGCCGCCGGCCGTCTCTTTTTTCTTCTTGACCGCCAATATCGGCTTGTTATTCAACAAGTTGTGGCATTGAAACCGCATGTCTTAGCCATTGCCGCCCGGCAAGGAATGTTTGTCGCCAAAGCGTATCGCTTTCCTGTTGCGGCCGCGCGGCACGCCTGGCTTCTTGCCGCATTAAGGAAGACCGGTTTTTCCGCCGCGCCGGCCCCTATGCCGATCGGGCGCGGAGGAGTGGTTGAAGCCGGCGGATGCTATTGGCTGCTGACGGAATATGTAGCCGGAGCGCGTCCAATCTCGTTTGCCGCTTGGGCTGACGCCGCTGACGGACTTCATTTGCTCGAACGTTACCATACCATAACGGCAAACATCGCCAGCAGCAAGCAGGAGGCGATGGGGCTGCCGCGTGCGCAGCTGTATGACAAATGGCGGCGCCGCTATGAGGAGTTTTGCCGACATTTGCCTGTTGTTGAAACGATCATGGACAAAGAAGACATTTTATTTACGCTGCGCTGGGCGGATTACTGTCTATCAACGTGTCGCGAGCATGCTCCAGAGTTGACGGCGGATTCTGCTGCCATCATTCATGGTGATGTCGCCTCCCATAATTTTTTGCGCACCACAACCGGCCAGATGTACCTCATCGACTATGACGCGGCCGCTCTTGCCTCGCCCGGGCTTGACTATTGCCAATACGCCAATCGCCTCTTGCCGTATATCGGTTGGTCATATTCAACACTCGCCCGTTTCGCTCCGCTTCGCCGTTGGTTGGAAAAACGCTGGTTTTTGCATGCGCTCTTATTTCCGGCTGATGTGTTTCGCGAATGGCGGTCAGCCGCCGCGCGCCGCCGCCCTCTTGTGTTTGACCGCAAGCGGAGAGAACGGTTTGTCCGCCGCCTTTATGCTATGCTACAATGAGAAATGGAATCTTTGGAAAAGGAGTCGAGGGCGGATGCAAGAAAAAATTGACAAACTCGTGCAATGGTTGCGTGACCAAGTCTCATCAGCCGGTTTAAACGGGGCGGTCGTCGGCATCAGCGGCGGCATCGACTCGGCGGTTGTCGCCCATTTGATTAAGCGTGCCTTTCCGGACGATTCGCTGGGGCTGATTATGCCTTGCAAAAGCAATCCGAAAGATATGGAAGATGCGCTGAAAGTGGTGAAAAGCTGCGGCATCCGGCATTTGGTCATCGATTTGACCGAGGCGCACCGGACGTTGTTTGGCGCGGTCGAGGCCGAGCTGAAAGCCATCGGGGAATGGAGCGAAGAGCGCGCGCGCCTCGGCGATGCGAATACAAGGGCGCGTTTGCGCATGACGACGTTGTATGCGGTCGCCAACAATTACGGCTATCTCGTCGTCGGTACGGACAACGCCGCCGAATGGCATACGGGCTACTTTACGAAATACGGTGACGGTGGAGTCGATTTAGTGCCGCTCATTCACTTTACAAAAGGCGAAGTGCGCGAAATGGGCCGTCTGCTCGGCGTCCCGGAAGAAATTATCAAGAAAGCTCCAAGCGCCGGACTGTGGGAAGGGCAGACGGATGAAAGCGAAATGGGCACGACGTATGAAATGATCGATAAATATTTAAAAGGGGAAGATATTCCAGAACGCGATCGGAAAATTATTGAACGGCTTCATGAACGTTCGCATCATAAACGGCAGTTGGCGATTGCGCCGCCGAAGTTTTAGCTGTCATCTCGTTGGGTTGAACTGACAGCGATAAACCCCCCGCGTTTGCCGCAAGCTAAACGTAAGGCTGGCTTCATGCCAGCCTTGGGCGAAGGAAACCAAGGGGGGTTTTCCATTGAGATACGCGGTCAGATGGATCGGCGCGTTGTCGGTCGCCGGATTGCTCGCCTCATGCACCAACTACCGGGCGAATGAGGAAGGGGCGCAGCGTTATCATGATGCGGCGAGACCGATCGGTTTTTACTCGACGGAGCGAGGCGACGATTTCCGCTATGGCCGATACGGGACGAATGCGCTCAATTATGACAACCGTTATATATGGGCGCGCCGCGGTCCGGTCACCGATTATTTGACGGACGGCGGCCGCCTCGGAGGACCAGCAGCGACCCGGTTTGACACGGACGTTCCGGCTCTTCCGCCCGACGTCGATTTCGGTGACAGTGATTACAACTACCATGGGCATTTGCACTCGCTAAACGTCGATCCGCACCCGTCGTACTACCGAAGCTATGCCGGCGGTTTGGCTGAGAAGCTCTCCCGCCGCGCCGCAGCGGTGAACGGAGTCGACGATGCCCGCGCGGTTGTGTATGGCGATCAGGCGCTCATCGCGATTGCCACAGACGCCCGCCATCCCAAGCGGCTTGAGAAGCGTGTCGAGCAAGCGGTCGCTCCGTACGCGGACGGCAAGCGGGTGCGCGTCACCTCGAATCCGAGCATGTACCACCGCATTCGCACGATTGACAACGCGCTTCGACGCGGGACTCCAATCAATATGGAAGAAATCCGCCGTGATTTGCGCACCATTTTTATCGATGGCACGATTCAAGAACGGCCGGAAAACACTCGGTGACAAACGAAAAAGGCGTCCCCAAAAAGCGGGGCGCCTTTTTTCATGGCTGCTCCTTCGCTGGAGCTTGGCTGACAATTTCCGCGTTTTTTGCTATAGTAATAGTCGGAACATTCCGTTGCGATGAGAGGAGAACTGTCGATGGCTGGACATTCGAAGTGGAAAAATATCCAACGGCGGAAAAATGCTCAAGATGCCAAACGCGGCAAACTGTTCATGAAACTGGCGAAGGAAATTTATGTGGCCGCCAAAAGCGGCGGAGGCGATCCAGCGTCCAATCCGAGCCTGCGCCTTGTCATTGAGAAGGCGAAAGCGGCCAACATGCCGAGCGAAAACATTGAACGGGCGATTAAAAAAGCAACTGGAACCCAAGAACATACCAACTATGAGGAAATTCGCTACGAAGGATATGGACCAGGCGGCGTTGCCGTCATGGTCGTTTGCCTGACGGATAATAAAAACCGCACCGCCGCCAACGTGCGTGCGGCGTTTTCGAAAAACGGCGGCAATTTAGGGGAAACGGGCTGCGTCTCCTATTTGTTCGAGCGCAAAGGGCTGCTCGTGATTGACCGCGAACAGCACAACGTTGATGAGGATGAATTGCTGCTGTTGGCCATTGAAGCGGGCGCCGAGGAGATGGAAACAACGGACGAATCGTTCGAAATTTATACAGCGCCCGAATCGTTTGAAACGGTGAAAGACGAGCTGGAACAGCAAGGATTCACGTTTGCCAGCGCGGAAATTACGATGATTCCGCAAACGTATACGACGCTTGAGGGCGACGATTTGAAAAAAATGCTGAAGTTGATCGATACGCTTGAAGATGATGATGACGTCCAAGAAGTGTACCATAATTTGGACGAATCGGTGCTTGAGGAGTAGCGACGTCCGTCGGCGAAGCCGGCGGATTTTTTTTGTACATACGTTCGAAGGTCGTGGAACATAATGGAATATGATGATCGAGCGCCGTTGGCTCGAATCCCCGCCCCACTTTTTGGATCGGCGGCAGCTTGCTTGGCAAAAAAGCTGATGGATCAAGGAATAAAATGGCGTCCGCTGGTGAAACTAGTGGCGTAAAGGAACCATCATCCGAGAAGAGAGGAACAAACGATGCGAATTCTTTCCCTCATACTGTGGATCGCCGCCATCGTGTTGCCGGTTCATTCGGCCTCCGCCGCACCGGTTAAGATGACGATTGTGCTCGAGCGGCAATACTTGGACGGAGAGATGAGCGAAGAGAAAGTCACCGAAACCGTCGATTCGATGACAGAAATATGGAAAAAATATCGCGGTTGGCAACTCGTGACGCTCGATGATCAGACGATCGTGTTTCGCAAAACAATCAACGACATTTCGCCGTTGTTAAAAACAAACGGCTACTTCGGAATTACGGACGATGGCACGTTGTCTATCTTCAACGGCAAACCGGGCCGGTCGAGCGAAATCATCCAGTCGTTTTTCCAAATCGACGTGCAAAAGCTCGAAAGCCGTCAGCAAGAAAAGCTGAAGAAAGGAATTCGCGTCCTCTCGAAAGAGCGGTATGAACAAGTGATCGAAATGTACCGCCATTTTGCGGTCGTCCAATAAACCAAGCGAAAGCCCGTGGTGCAAAGCGCATCGCGGGATTTCTTTTTGCTATAATGAAATCATATGATACAATGAAAGGACGAAAAAAGGAGAGGAGCATCCATTGATCGAGTTTATCCGTGGGTATGTCGATTACGTCTGCCCGGAATATATCGTCATCGACCATAACGGCATCGGCTACGAGATCTTTACGCCGAACCCGTTTGCGTTTCAGGAAAGCCGCGAGGCGGCGGTGACCGTCTATACATACGAATATGTACGCGAAGGTGTGCACGCCTTGTACGGGTTCCCAACGCGCGAGGAGCGCAACTTGTTCGCCAAGCTGCTGCAAGTGTCGGGCATCGGGCCGAAAGGCGGCCTCGCCATTTTGGCGGCCGGGCGTCCGGATGAACTGGCGCGGGCCATCGAGGAAGAAAACGAGGCGTTTTTATGCAAGTTTCCAGGCGTGGGCAAAAAGACGGCCCGGCAAATGATTTTGGATTTAAAAGGGAAGCTCGGGGCGCTTGCGGCGCCGGCGGCTGCACGTTCGGCCGCACCGCTTTCCGGTGCGCTCGCCGAGGCGGTGGCGGCGCTCAAGGCGCTCGGCTACGCTGAACGGGAGATCGAGAAAATCATTCCGGCGCTCCGCGAAGAAGCGATGTCGACGGAACAGTATGTGAAGCGGGCGCTGGCGCTGCTTTTGGGATAAACAGCGGCCAAAGGGAGGAATGACGGTGGAGGAACGGCTTGTATCCGGGGAGGTCTTAGGGGAAGAAACTGCGCTTGAACCGAGTTTGCGCCCGCAATATTTGCATGAATATATCGGGCAAGATAAGATCAAAGAAAACTTAAAAGTGTTCATTGAAGCGGCCAAGCTCCGCGAAGAGACGCTCGACCATGTGCTGCTGTACGGACCGCCGGGGCTTGGGAAAACGACGCTCGCCGTGATCATCGCCAATGAAATGGGCGTCAAGCTGCGAGCGACATCTGGACCGGCGCTCGAGCGGCCGGGAGATTTGGCGGCGCTTCTCACTTCGCTTGAGCCGGGGGATGTGCTCTTTATTGATGAGATCCACCGGCTGCCGCGGGCGGTGGAAGAGGTGCTCTATCCGGCGATGGAAGATTATTGCTTAGATATCACGATTGGCAAAGGGCCGGATGCGCGCACGCTTCGCCTCGACTTGCCGCCATTTACGCTCGTCGGGGCGACGACGAGAGCCGGGGCGCTGTCGGCGCCGCTTCGCGACCGGTTTGGTGTCATCAGCCGGCTCGAATACTATCACGTCGACCAACTCGCCCAAATCATTGAGCGGGCGGCGGCCATCTTGCAAATCGGCATCGAGCGCGAAGCGGCGCTTGAGCTTGCCCGTCGGGCGCGCGGCACGCCGCGCATCGCCAACCGTTTGCTGCGGCGCGTCCGCGATTTTGCGCAAGTGCGCGGAGAGGGGGGAATTACGCTGCCGCTTGCTGTCGAGGCGCTCGAGCGGCTGCAAGTCGACCGGCTCGGGCTCGACCAAATCGACCATAAGCTGCTTTCAGCGATGATTGAAAAATTCGCCGGCGGCCCGGTCGGGCTCGAAACGCTGGCGGCCGTCATCGGCGAAGAAGCACAAACGATTGAAGAAGTGTATGAGCCGTACTTGATGCAGATCGGTCTCTTGCAGCGTACGCCGCGCGGGCGCGTCGTCACGCCGGCTGCGTACACCCATTTAGGAATGGAGGTTCCGAAGCGGTGAACAGCTTGCCAAAGTTGATCATGACGATCGGCGTTGTGCTCATCATTGTCGGGTTTGTCATGCAGTTTGTCAAACTCGGCCGCTTGCCGGGGGATATCGTCATCCGCAAAGGGAATATGACGTTTTATTTTCCCGTTGTGACATCCATCTTGCTGAGCGTTGTGTTATCGTTGATTTTTTACGTGCTCGGACGATTTCGCTGAAGGAAGGAGAACTGCGTCAACTACCCCCACTTAGCTAACGCTTGAAGTGGGGGCTTGCAACTCCCCAGAAGTGCAAACGGACTTCGTCCTCCTTCCTTGACTTGGGGTTGCATCAGGGGGCAGGTTGACGACTACCCAACGACGCAGGTCATGCCTGCATCGTTACCGATTCTCTCGGTGTGTCTGTTGGCAGTACTTGGCTTCCACACACAACAGACGGACCTACGCTCGATGTTTTACGGTTACAACGTTTCCTGTAACCAACTCCATACATCGAGTAGCCGTGATTGGAGTGCCTTTATTGAACGGTTTTCTCCACGCCTTTATTATATCATACACAAAAGAAAGGGGGGAACGCGCATTCCTCTCCCACTTACTCCCTTTGGTCGTTGAAGTGGGAGTCTCCTGCGCGAAATAGGATGAAAGTCGATTTGTTTGATTTTCATTTGCCGGAAGAGTTGATTGCGCAAACGCCGCTTCCAGACCGGGCGGCATCAAGGCTCATGGTGCTCGATAAACGAACGGGCGCCATTCGCCATGAAACGTTTCGCAACATTATTTCGTACTTGAATCCGGGCGACTGCCTCGTTTTAAACGATACGCGCGTCATGCCGGCGCGGCTTTACGGCGAAAAAGAGGAAACGGGCGGAACGGTCGAAGTGCTGCTGTTAAAGCAATTGGACGGCGACCGTTGGGAGACGCTCGTCAAGCCGGGAAAACGAGTCAAGCCAGGAACGAAACTCACCTTTGGCGAGGGGAAGCTTGAAGCCGTCTGCCTCGATACGCTGGAACACGGCGGGCGAGTGCTTGAGTTTTCGTATGACGGCCTGTTTTATGAAGTATTGGCCGAACTTGGGGAGATGCCGCTGCCCCCGTACATTAAAGAAAAGCTTGACGACCCGGAACGGTATCAGACGGTGTACGCCCGTGAAATTGGTTCGGCAGCGGCGCCAACCGCCGGTTTGCATTTCACCGAAGAGCTGCTTGACGCCATTCGCGAAAAAGGGGTGCATATCGTCTTCATCACCCTTCATGTCGGGCTTGGCACGTTTCGGCCAGTGCAAGTGGACGAAGTCGAGAAGCACGATATGCACGCCGAATTTTATCAAATGAGCGAGGAAACGGCTGAAACGTTAAACCGCGTCCGGGAGCAGGGCGGCCGCATCATCGCCGTCGGCACGACGTCGACACGGACGCTCGAGACGATCGCCGGCAAACATAACGGCCGATTTGTTGCAGAAAGCGGCTGGACCGACATTTTCATCTATCCGGGCTATGAGTTCAAAGGGATTGATGGGCTGGTGACGAACTTCCACCTGCCGAAATCGACGCTCATCATGCTCGTGAGTGCGCTTGCCGGGCGCGAAAATATTTTGCACGCGTATCAAGTAGCGGTCAAAGAGCGATACCGCTTTTTCAGCTTCGGTGATGCGATGCTCATCATTTGAGAAAGGAGACGAGCACGTTGACGACACCGATTCGCTTTGAACTGATCAAAACGTGCCGGCAGACGGGCGCGCGCCTTGGCATCCTCCATACGCCGCACGGCTCGTTTGAAACGCCGATGTTTATGCCGGTTGGGACGCTCGCCACGGTCAAGACGCTGTCGCCGGAAGAGTTGAAGGAAATGGGTGCAGGCGTCATTTTGAGCAACACGTACCATTTATGGCTTCGGCCGGGCCATGACATCGTCGAGGAGGCGGGCGGGTTGCATGCGTTTATGAATTGGGATCGCGGCATTTTGACGGATTCCGGCGGCTTCCAAGTGTTCAGCCTCAGTGAATTCCGCCGCATCGAGGAAGAAGGCGTCTATTTCCGCAACCATTTAAACGGCGATAAGCTGTTTTTATCGCCGGAAAAAGCAGTCGAGATTCAAAATGCGCTTGGCGCCGACATCATCATGGCGTTTGATGAGTGCCCGCCGTATCCAGCGACGTATGAATACATGAAACAGTCCATCGAGCGGACGAGCCGTTGGGCGGAGCGCTGCTTGAAGGCGCACCGCCGCCCGAATGAGCAAGGGCTGTTTGGCATCGTCCAAGGCGGTGAATATGAAGATTTGCGCCGGCAAAGCGCCCGCGATTTAGTGTCGCTCGATTTCCCGGGCTATGCGGTCGGCGGGTTGTCGGTCGGCGAGCCGAAGGAGGTCATGAATCGGGTGCTTGAGTTTACGACGCCGCTTCTGCCGGCGGACAAGCCCCGCTATTTAATGGGCGTCGGTTCGCCGGATTCGCTCATCGACGGGGCGATCCGCGGCATCGACATGTTCGACTGCGTATTGCCGACGCGCATCGGCCGCAACGGGACGGTGATGACGAGCGAAGGACGGGTGGTGATCAAAAATGCCCAGTACGCTCGCGACTTCTCGCCGCTCGATCCGAACTGCGACTGCTACACGTGCCGAAACTATACGCGCGCGTACATCCGCCATCTCATCAAATGTGATGAAACATTTGGCATCCGCCTTACGTCTTACCATAACGTCTATTTTTTGATAAAATTGATGGAGCAGGTGAGACAAGCGATCCGCGAAGATCGACTCGCCGATTTCCGTGAGGAATTTTTCGAACGCTACGGCTTCAACAAGCCGAATGCAAAAAACTTTTGACGACCGGAAAGGAGGGGGATTGCATGAACGCAGCGATCGCCAATTTGTTGTCGATTGTGCTGTTTTTTGTGATTTTCTACTTTTTGTTCATTCGCCCGCAACAAAAACGGCAACGCGCCATCCAGCAAATGCAGGCGAATTTGAAAAAAGGCGATAAAATCATCACGATCGGTGGATTGCACGGCATCATCGATTCGGTCGATGAGGACAAAATCATCGTTCGCGCCGGCGACGGCACGCGACTGACGTTCGACCGCTCCGCGGTGAGAGAAGTGGTGGCGGAAAGCAAGGCGTAGCGAAAGCGCGGCCATCGGCGTCTAAGCTTGAGCGCCGATTTGAACGGCGGTGTGAAAAGCGCGAGCGAGACGCAATCTCGTTTCTTACCATCGCGCTCTCCATCACAAAAGGTGTCCCGTTTGCTTTGAGGACACCTTTTGCTTTTGCGCTGGTTTGTCGTTTTTACGTCCGTTCATAGCGCGACGATGACAAATTGACCCCGACGATGCCGCCTAAGGAAGCAGCGGCGAAAAAGGCAAGGTGGTACAGCCATTGTTCGACGGTAAACGATTTTTCCATGCCAAGAAATTGAAACAAAAAGATGATCGCCGTAAATAAGAGGCCGGTCAGCCCGCCGGCGAGCCATCCTTTTTCTTGGCTTTTTCCGCCGGCGACAACGCCGCCGATAAACAGCGAGACAACCGAGGCGGCAAACACGATCCAGGTGAGCGACGATTCGTGAATGTCCGTCCATTTGAGCAACAACGAAAAAATGAAGCTGACGAGCGCCGCCAACACAAAAACTGTGGCGATTCCATACACCAGTGCGCTGCCAAGCCGTGACACCGCGATCCCTCCTTGGCCCAAACGCTTTTTACCACAATATATTCACCGCCGGACAGGTTTAGACGTTTATTTTCGCTTGTTTTTGCCGGCCAGCCAGTGCAGCCCCGGAAGGTAGA
The DNA here is from genome assembly GCF_003595605.1 of [Bacillus] caldolyticus. NCBI lineage: Bacteria > Bacillati > Bacillota > Bacilli > Caryophanales > Anoxybacillaceae > Geobacillus > [Bacillus] caldolyticus. The sequence goes on from NZ_CP025074.1 coordinate 2,971,208, forward strand.
CGAGCTCTTCGCGCCGGATGAGCCGGAACAGAACGAGGCAGGCGGCATATAGGGCGGCTGTCGCGGCCATGGCAAGCAGCGTCCAAAGCGGTGCGGGCACCGCCAAAAGCGGATGGCGGGAGAGCGCATAGCCGATTGCGCCCGCAGCGATGATGGCGCCAAGCGCTTTGATGTACTCGCGCGCATCGATGGAAAAAGACACCACCTTGACGACCGTGGCAAAGTGAAGCAACGTCACAAGAACGGTGCTGACTGCAGTCGCCAGCGCCGCGCCCATAATGCCCAAACTTGGACGGGAAGCAAGGACGAAGATGCACACGAGCTTCACCACTGCTCCGATCAAGCTGTTCGTCATGGCGGCGTTCGCCAAGTCCAGTCCTTGCAAGACCGCCTGCAGCGGGCCTTGGAAATAATACAATAAGAAAAACGGCGCCATCACTTGAATAAAGATCGCGGCTTCACTTGTGCCGTACATCCAGCGCATGAGCGGCTCGGCGAACAAGTAAAGAACGACGGTGGAAAGGCCGCCGGTGACAAGCGACAAGCGCATCGCCTGGGCGATCCGGTATTCGACCAAAAGCAGCTTGCGTTGCGCCATGGCTTCGCTGATGGCCGGCACCAGGGCGGTCGAAAGCGCGTACGTAATAAACGACGGCAACGTCAACAACGGCAGCGCGTAGCCGACAAGCTGTCCGTATTGCCTTGTGGCAGTGGAGGCGGCGATGCCGGCCAATGCCAAGCTGTTGGCGACGACGATTGGCTCAAAAAACCAAGAAAGCGAGCCGATCAAACGGCCGCCGGTCGTCGGCAAGGCAATGCGCATGAGGCGGACGAACGTCTCTTTGCCGGCTTGGACGTAGTGAAAAAACTTTGTCCGCAGGCGAATCGATTTTTTAACCTTAAATAAAAACAGCAAATACAATAATGCTGCCAGCTCGCCGAGAACGGAAGACGCCATGGCGCCGGCGGCGGCATACTCGACGCCGTACGGCAAAAGCGGCTGTGTGCATAAAGCGATCAAGCTGATGCGGACGATTTGTTCCATCAAGAGCGAGTAGGCGTACGGTTTCATTTGCTGGCGTCCTTGAAAGTAGCCGCGCAGCACCGAAGAGATGGCGACGATCGGCACAATTGGAGCGATGGCAAGAAGCGGATAGTACGTGCGCGGGTCGGTGAACATCGTCCGGGAGAGCCATGGCGCAGCAGCGATCAACGCCGGCAGAAGCACGATGCTTAGCGCGCCGGTGGTGGCCAGCGACACGACGAGAATTTGTTTCACCCGCTGCCGGTCGCCGGCCGCCTCTGCTTCGGCGACGAGTTTGGAAATGGCGACCGGCAGCCCGATCTGCGTCGCGGTAATCGCTAAAACGAGCGTCGGCACGGCCATCATGTACAGCCCGACTCCTTCATCGCCGATCATGCGGGCGACGACAATTCGGTTGATGAAGCCGAGAATTTTCGTAATAAAGCCAGCGGCGATTAAAATGACCGTACCTTGTAAAAATTTAGACATTTTCTCCCCCTGCCTTCTCAAATGCCTCCGTCTTTTATACAATATATGCAAGGCCCATGGCCAAGCATGACAAGATTGGCAGGCGGCAATGGATACAAGGGGGTATGGGGGATGGATGAAAACCGGAAGCTGCGCGAACAGCTCATGCCGGCGCTCGAGTCGAAGTGCGATGAGTTTCGTCTTCTCGGCTATACGCAAGTGACGATGGACGGGCTGTGGGAATGTTTATGTTCCCGCAAGTGGAAGCATCGGCCGGCGGAAAAAAAACTGCATGAGTTGGTCAGCGACATTTTCTCTCTTTCGCCGAGCGAGTATATGATGTTTTTGACGATGCGTTCGTATAAGCAGCAGGCGGCCGGCGATGATGAGTTGGAGCGGGTTTTAAAGGAATTGTTATAGTGGAAAATTGACACTTGCCGGCTGCTGTTTCATAATGGAAGGCGAGGCCAATGTTTTGCTTGGCGCTGCGGCGGACGGCGCCGAGGCAAGTTGAAGGAGGATCTTAAGGAGAATGGTAAAACGAAGCCGCATCGTCGCCTTTTTTCTGCTCCTGCTTTTGTTCGCCGGAGTGATGGGGCCGACGATTCAAGAAATTGTACATAACATCAAACTGGGCCTTGACTTGCAAGGCGGTTTTGAAGTGCTGTATGAAGTGAAGCCGGCCAAAAAAGGCGATAAGATTGACCAAGAGACGCTGCAAAGCACCGTCAGCGCGCTGAATAAACGGATCAACGTCCTTGGCGTCAGCGAGCCGCGCGTTGACATCGAGGGAGGAAACCGCATCCGCGTCCAGCTCGCCGGGGTGAAAGACCAAAATGAGGCGCGCGAAATTTTGTCCACGCAGGCGAAATTGACGTTCCGCGATGTCAATGACAACGTGCTTATGGACGGAAGCGACCTCGTCCAAGGCGGAGCGAAGCTGTCGTTTGATGAAAACGGCCGGCCGAGCGTCGCTCTGAAATTGAAAGACGCCGACAAGTTCCGCCAGGTGACGGAAAAAGTATATAAAATGGGGCCGCCAAACAACATTTTAGTCATTTGGCTCGATTTTAAAGAAGGGGTGGACTCCTACCGGAAAGAAGCGGGCAAAGCGGATCCGAAATTTATTTCCGCCGCTTCAGTCAACCAAGTGTTCAATCAGACGGATGTGTCGATCGTCGGCAATTTTACGGTCAAAGAAGCGCAACAGCTGGCCGATTTGCTCAATGCCGGCGCGCTGCCGGTCGAGCTGCATGAAATTTACTCCACGTCCGTCGGCGCTCAGTTTGGGAAAAACGCCCTGCAAAAAACGGTGTTGGCCGGCATCATCGGTGTGGCGGCGATCTTCTTGTTCATGATTTGGTTTTACCGGCTTCCCGGGATCATCGCCGTCATTACGCTGTCGGTATACATTTATTTGATTTTGCTTTTGTTTGATTGGATGAACGTCGTTATGACGCTGCCAGGCATTGCCGCCCTGATTTTGGGGGTTGGGATGGCGGTCGATGCCAACATTATTACGTACGAACGGATCAAAGAGGAGCTGAAGCTCGGCAAGTCGATGCTGTCGGCGTTCCGTGCTGGCAACCGCGGGTCGTTTGCGACGATTTTTGACGCCAACCTTACGACGATCATCGCCGGCGCTGTTCTTTTTATTTACGGGACAAGCTCGGTGAAAGGGTTTGCGACGACGCTCATCATCAGCATCGTCGTCAGCTTTCTCACCGCCGTTTACGGCACGCGGCTGTTGCTCGGACTGCTTGTGTCAAGCCGCTGGCTCGATAAAAAGCCGGAGTGGTTTGGCGTCAAAAAGTCGGAAATCTTAAACATTGCCGAAACGACCGAGGAAACGGAAGTGCCGACGAAGTTTGACCGCTGGGATTTTGTCAAACATAGCAAAAAGTTTTTCATTTTCTCTGGCGCATTGACGATCGCCGGCGTCATCTCGTTGTTTGCCCTGGGGCTGAATCTTGGCATTGACTTCACGAGCGGAACGCGCGTTGAGGTGACGAGCAGCCAGCCGATCGATGCAAAAGAGTTGAGCGGCTATTTCGAGCGGCTCGGCTACAAGCCGGAAGATGTCGTCCTGTCCGGCACGGATGGGAAAACAGGCGTCGTCCGCTTGATTGGCGTGCTCGATAAGCAAGAAATTGCCAAGCTGAAAAATGAATTGAAGCAAGCGTATGGCAACGAACCAAACATCAGCACCGTCTCTCCGGTCGTCGGCAAGCAGCTGGCTCGCAACGCGCTCATTGCTGTGCTTATTTCATCCATCGGCATCATTCTTTACGTGACGATTCGCTTTGAGTGGCGAATGGCGCTCGCAGCCATTGTCGCCTTATTGCACGATGCGTTTTTTATTATTACCGTGTTCAGCTTGACGCGTCTTGAAGTCGATTTGACATTCATCGCCGCGGTGCTGACGATCATCGGGTACTCGATCAACGATACGATCGTCACGTTTGACCGCATCCGGGATTTGATGAAAAAGCGGAAAGTGAAAACGGTCGACGACTTGAAGCATATCGTCAACCGGGCGTTGCAGCAAACATTTACGCGCTCGGTCAATACCGTCTTGACCGTCTTGTTTACGGTCATCGCGTTGCTCATCTTTGGCAGCGAAGCGATCCGCAATTTCAACCTCGCCTTGCTCGTTGGACTTGTGTGCGGCGTCTATTCGTCGCTTTGCATCGCTTCTCAGCTTTGGGTCGTTTGGAAAGGACAGGAGCTCAAAAAAGGGAAAGGAGCCAAAAAAGCGGCGGCCGAGGCCGAACCGCAAGTGTAACAGCGCGCCGGAAAAGCGAATGTGCTTTTCCGGCGCCTTTTTGTTCGGTGCAATGCTTAGGGCGGAAAATGGATACACTAACCGTCAGATGCAACATAGGCAGCGCGTGAGGCTGCTGAATGCAAAGGTGGGGGAGATGGCCATGGAACACGAACAGCGGTTCAGGCAGGCGAAAACGGCAGCGATCGTCGGGATCGCTGGAAATATGGCGCTTGCTGCTGTCAAGGCGGCGGTCGGCGTGTGGAGCCAAAGCCAAGCGTTGATCGCTGATGCCGCCCATTCAGCGTCCGATGTTGCCGGCTCGTTCGCCGTTTGGGTCGGACTGCGGGCCGCTGCGCGCCCGCCGGATGAGGATCATCCGTACGGGCATGGGAAAGCGGAATCAATCGCCGCCATTATTGTGGCGGTTCTTCTATTTCTCGTTGGGATCGAGATCGGGCGCTCGGCGTTTCTGTCATTTTTCGCCCCACTGTCGCCGCCCGGGGCGGCCGCCATTTACGTCTTGTTGTTGTCGATTGCTGTCAAAGAAGCGATGTTTCGCTATAAATACCGGCTCGGGAAAAAGCTAAACAGCGATGCGCTGATCATCAACGCCTATGAGCACCGATCGGATGTGTTTTCGTCGTTTGCTGCGCTCATCGGCGTCGGCGCCGCCATTGTCGGTGGAAAATGGGAGATTGACTGGCTTGTATACGCCGACCCGCTCGCCGGATTGTTCGTCTCGCTGCTTGTTCTGAAAATGGCATGGAACCTTGGCCGACAGTCGGTCCATACGGCGATCGACCATGTGCTTCACGAGGAAGAGGCCGGCTATTTGCGCGAGGCGGTCTTGTCCATTCCCGATGTGCGGCAAATCAATGAGCTGCATGCGCGCGAGCACGGCCATTACGTCATCGTCGATTTGAAAATCGCCGTCGATCCGCAATTGACGGTCGAAGAGGGGCACCGGATCGGAAAGAAAGTGAAAGAAAAACTGCTGACGCTGCCGCGCGTCCGCAATGTCATGGTTCACATCAACCCGTACAACCCGGAAAAAAAACCGTAATGTCGTTGCCTGCCCTTTTCTCCTTTTTGTATAATAAGGAGAGTTGAGGTGGGAGACATGTTGAAAGCGAAAACGCGTTGGGAGGTGGAGCGCCTCGATGAGCAGGCGGTGAGGCGGCTGGCTGAGGAAGCCGGCGTCACGCCCTTATTGGCGAGGCTTCTCGTCCGCCGCGGGGTGCGGACGGCCTCGGAGGCGGCGGCGTTTCTCAATCCGCTTGAGCAACCGTTTCATGATCCGTTTTTGCTTGATGGGATGGAGCGAGCGATTCAGCGTCTAAAGCGGGCGATCGACGCGGGTGAACGCGTGTTGGTATACGGCGATTACGATGCCGATGGCGTTTGCAGCACGTCGGTGATGGTGAGTGCTCTCAAGGAGGCGGGGGCGTCGGTCGAGTTCTACATTCCGAACCGATTTACGGAAGGATACGGGCCGAACATGGCGGCGTTTCGCTCCGCAAAAGAGCGCGGCGTTTCCGTCATTGTGACCGTCGACAATGGGATTGCGGCGGTCAAGGAAATTGCGGCCGCCAACGAGTGGGGGATGGATGTCATCGTAACGGATCACCACGAGCCAGGTCCGGTGTTGCCGGAGGCGCATGCGATCATTCATCCGAAGCAGCCGGGAAGTACATATCCGTTTCGCGATTTAGCCGGCGTCGGCGTTGCGTTTAAGGTAGCCCATGCCTTGCTTGGGCGGGTGCCGCGCCATTTGCTTGATTTGGTCGCGATCGGCACGATCGCTGATTTGGTTCCGCTTGTTGGGGAAAACCGCCTCTTTGTTGCACACGGGCTTGAAGCGTTGCGAGCGACGGAGCGCATCGGGCTGCGCGCTCTTTTTCGGCAATGCCGCATTGATGCGGCGGCCATCAACGAACAGACGGTCGGATTTGTCATCGCTCCGCGCTTGAACGCGGCGGGGCGCCTCGGCGGCGCCGATCCGGCAGTGGCGCTCTTAATGACGGACGATGAGAACGAAGCGGTGCAGCTGGCGGCGGAGATGGACGAGTTAAACCGCGAACGTCAGCAGCTTGTGGCACAAATCGCTGAAGAAGCGGCGGACATGGTGCGCCGCCAATTTCCTCCTGAGGAACATCGCGTCTTGGTTGTGGCAGGCGAAGGATGGAATGCCGGAGTGGTGGGCATTGTCGCTTCTAAGCTTGTCGAGCAGTTTTACCGCCCGGCGGTCGTGCTTTCAATCGACCGGGAAAAAGGGATCGCCAAAGGGTCAGCCCGCAGCATTCATGGGTTTGACTTATTCGCCAGCCTGTCGCAATGCCGCGACCTGTTGCCGCACTTTGGCGGCCACCCGATGGCGGCGGGGATGACATTGTCGCTTGATGATGTCGAAGAATTACGGCAACGGCTGAACGACATCGCCGCCGAAACGTTGTCTGAGGACGATTTTACGCCGCCGACGTTCATTGATGCTTCCTGTTCGATTGCTGAGTTGACGCTGTCGGCCGCCCGCAGCCTTGAGCGGTTCGCTCCGTTTGGCGTCGGCAATCCGCGGCCGCTTGTTCTCATTGAAGGGGCGTCCGTTGAAACCATGCGGCGCGTCGGGGCGAACGGAGCCCATATGAAAGCCGTCTTTTCCCAAGACGGGGCCGCGATCGATGCCATCGGCTTCGGCCTTGGGCCGTTATGCGAAGAAATCGCTCCGGATGCGCGCATTTCGGCGGTCGGGGAGCTGTCGGTGAACGAATGGAACGGGTTCGCCAAGCCGCAGCTGTCGTTGTGTGATCTGGCGGTCAGCGACTGCCAGCTGTTTGACGTCCGCGGCTGCCGCGACGTCCGTCCACTTCTTGAGCGGCTGCCAAAAGAGAAGCGGCTAGTCGTCTCCTTTCGCTGTGAAACTGGGCAGCGCCCGGACGTGGCGCCATTTCGCGGGGAGCTTCATTGCGTGCCGACCGAAGAAGAGGCGGGCGCCTTATCGATTGACGACCGCTATGTCGTGCTGCTTGACGTGCCGCCGCGGCTGGCCTTGCTGTCGGCGCTTCTTGGCAGCGGGCGGCCGGCGCGCATTTACGCGGTGTTTGCCCAGCCCGAGGCGCAATTTTTCCGCACGTTTCCAACGCGCGACCATTTTAAATGGTTTTACGCCTTTTTGCATCAACACCGTTCGTTTCCGCTCGCCAAGCGCGGTGGTGAGCTGGCCCGCGCCCGCGGTTGGACGGAAGAGACGGTTCATTTTATGGCGAAAGTATTTTTAGAGCTTGACTTTATCAACGAACAAAACGGCGTCATTTCGCTCGTTCATCAGCCGGCGAAGCGCGATTTGCACGAATCGCCGACGTACCGCCGGCGGCGGGACGAGCTCGAGGCGGAGCATCAGTTAGTCTATTCCACTTACGAGCAATTGAAACGCTGTTTGGCGGAAATGACACGTTCGCAAACGCACGAGGAGGCAAACGTATCATGGACTTAAAACAATACATTACGATTGTGCCCGATTTCCCGAAGCCGGGCATCATGTTTAAAGATATTACAACGCTGATGGACAACGGTCCGGCGTACAAATATGCGACCGACCAAATTGTTCAATATGCGCGCGAAAAACAAATCGATATCGTCGTTGGTCCGGAAGCGCGCGGCTTTATCATCGGATGCCCAGTCGCCTATGCGCTTGGCGTCGGATTTGCGCCGGTGCGCAAGGAAGGGAAGCTGCCGCGCGAAGTCGTCCGTGTGGAGTATGGCCTGGAATATGGAACAGATGTCTTGACGATGCATAAAGATGCCATTAAGCCAGGGCAGCGCGTGTTGATCACCGACGATTTGCTGGCGACGGGCGGGACGATGCGGGCGACGATCGATTTGGTGGAACAGCTCGGCGGAGTGGTGGCCGGATTGGCGTTTTTGATTGAGCTTACCGAGCTTGGCGGCCGCAAAAAATTGGAAGGCTACGATATTTTGACGCTGATGCAGTTTTAAACAGTCGACATTGTTCGCATCTTCGGATACAATAAAGAAAAAAGGGGCACTCACACATGAGTGCTCTTTCTTATTAACCGTATGAACGCAACGGACCTCTGTGCTTTGCAGCTTCAATTTTAATCGATTAAAAAGGTGATTCAACCCTATGGCCAATGAACAAGTGCTGACAGCGGAGCAAGTGTTTGAACGAGCGAGCTGTTATTTGTCGGAACAAGACGTCGCCTTTTTGAAAAAGGCGTATGAGTTTGCCAAGCACGCCCATCGCGACCAATTTCGGAAATCGGGCGAACCATACATCATCCATCCGATTCAAGTCGCGGGCATTTTGGTGGACTTAAAGATGGACGCGACAACGATCGCCGCCGGGTTTTTGCATGATGTCATCGAAGACACCGAGGCGACAAAAGAAGACCTCGAGCGCGAGTTCGGCGCGGAAGTGGCGATGCTTGTCGACGGGGTGACGAAGCTTGGGAAAATTAAATATAAATCGCAGGAAGAACAGCAGGCGGAAAACCACCGGAAAATGTTTTTGGCCATGGCGCAAGATATCCGGGTCATTTTGATCAAGCTCGCCGACCGGCTGCACAATATGCGGACATTGAAACATTTGCCGGCCGAAAAACAGCGGCGCATTGCCAATGAGACGCTCGAAATTTTCGCTCCGCTCGCGCATCGGCTCGGCATTTCGAAAATCAAATGGGAGCTTGAGGATACGGCGCTTCGCTATTTAAACCCGCAGCAATATTACCGCATCGTCAATTTAATGAAGAAAAAGCGGGCTGAGCGCGAGCAATATTTGGAGGAAGTCATTCAAGAAGTGCGCGAACGGCTCAACGAAGTGCATATTCCTTGCGAAATTTCCGGGCGTCCGAAACATATTTACAGCATTTATCGAAAAATGGTGATGCAAAATAAACAGTTCAACGAAATTTACGATTTGCTCGCTGTCCGCATCATCGTCAACAGCATCAAAGACTGCTATGCTGTGCTCGGCATTATTCATACATGCTGGAAGCCAATGCCAGGCCGCTTCAAAGACTACATCGCCATGCCGAAGCCGAACATGTACCAATCGCTCCATACGACGGTGATCGGCCCAAAAGGCGAACCGCTTGAGGTGCAAATCCGCACGTTTGAAATGCATCAAATCGCCGAGTTCGGGATCGCCGCCCACTGGGCGTACAAAGAAGGAAAGACGATCAAACCCAACTCGTTTGAAGAAAAGCTGTCTTGGTTTCGGGAAATTTTGGAATGGCAAAACGACGCCAGCAATGCCGAAGAGTTCATGGAATCGCTCAAGATGGATTTGTTTTCCGACATGGTGTTCGTCTTCACGCCAAAAGGCGATGTCATCGAGCTGCCGGCCGGATCGGTGCCAATCGATTTCGCTTACCGCATCCATTCGGAAATCGGCAACAAGACGATCGGGGCGAAAGTCAACGGCAAAATGGTGCCGCTTGACTACAAGCTGCAAACGGGCGACATCGTCGAAATTTTAACTTCCAATCATTCGTACGGTCCGAGCCAAGACTGGCTGAAACTGGCGAAAACGTCGCAGGCGCGCAACAAAATCCGCCAGTTTTTCAAAAAGCAACGGCGCGAAGAAAACATCGAAAAAGGCAAAGAGATGGTCGAAAAAGAGGTGCGCAGCCTCGGCTTTGAGCCGAAAGAAGTGATGACGGCCGACAACGTAAAGCGCGTCGCCGAAAAGTTCAACTTCTCGAACGAAGACGATATGTATGCGGCAGTCGGCTATCATGGCATCACAGCGGCGCAAATCGCCCATCGGTTGACGGAAAAATGGCGAAAGCAGCGCGATCTCGAGGAACAGCAGCGCAAACTGGCCGAAGCGGTCTTCGAAGCCAAGCTGCCAGCTGGCAAAAAGCGCGACTGCGGCATTCGCGTCCAAGGAATGGACAACTTGCTCATCCGTTTGTCGCGCTGCTGCAACCCGGTGCCGGGCGATGAAATTATCGGCTTCATTACCCGCGGCCGCGGCATTTCCGTCCACCGCGCCGATTGCCCGAACGTCAAGACCGAAGAAGCGGCCGATCGGTTGATTGCCGTAGAATGGGAGAGCGGAGCAAACGGCGAGCGTGAATATAACGTGGACATTGAGATCACCGGATTTGACCGCCGCGGTTTGCTGAATGAGGTGCTGCAGGCGGTGAATGAAACGCGCACCGATATTTCCGCCGTCTCGGGACGCTCAGACCACCGACATAAAATTGCGACGATCCATATGACAATCGCCATTCATAATTTGAGCCACTTGCAAAAAGTCGTCGAACGAATCAAACAAATTCCCGACATTTATTCCGTCCAGCGCTTGATGAACAACTAAGGGCGGCGAAAGGAGGAAGGCGAGTGAGAGCGGTCATCCAGCGGGCGAAAGAGGCCAAAGTCACCGTCGGCGGCGAAGTCGTTGGTGCCATTGATGCGGGTTTTGTCGTCCTTCTTGGCATCACGCATGAAGATACAGAAGACGATGCTGCCTATTTGGCTGAGAAAATCGCTCATTTGCGCGTTTTTGAAGATGAAGACGGAAAAATGAACCGCTCCTTGCTTGACGTCGGCGGGGCGGTGCTGTCGGTGTCGCAGTTCACCCTTTACGGCGACTGCCGAAAAGGCCGGCGCCCGAACTTTATGGCGGCGGCCAAGCCCGACCATGCCTTGCCGCTGTATGAGGCGTTCAACGCCGCTTTGCGCGAAAGAGGCGTTCATGTAGAAACCGGCGTATTCGGTGCGATGATGGACGTATCGCTCACAAACGACGGGCCAGTCACCTTGATCATCGACAGCAGCGAGAAACTGGGAAACAGATGAAGTTTCCCGGTTTCTTTTTTATTTTCGGCGAAAAATGGGAAAGATGAAAACAAGTGCGGCGATAGAGAAAGGAGGAGCGCGATGCGGCAAACCAAAAGAGGCGAGCAGGCGCACCGGACAAACGATGTGCTGTCCGTCGACTTTCACGAATGGGTGCGGCTCGAGGCCCAATATAGAGCGTTTGAGTTGGCATCCGAATTCGGTGTGGCGCCGAAAGACGTACAAATGTTGAAAAAACAGCAGCCCCGCCCGTAAACATGGCGAGTTGGAAGGAGCGCACGGGGCGTGTGGATGTTTCGTGGGCCTAGGCGGTGTGGCCGTTCAGACGAAACAGCTGCGAATGAGCGCTGCGCATCCGCTCAACACTGATCCGGCTCGGTAGAGGAAAAAATCCATTGCATATGTATTGACAAACATATGCCCCTATATGATAATAAGTATTGGTTTAAAATTATTATAAATTAACAGTCGCAGGAGGTAGATGAAGCAATGTCTTTGGTTGGGAAAAAAGTACAACCATTCCGTGCCCAAGCGTATCACAACGGCGAATTCATCGAAGTGACAGAGCAAGACTTCATGGGGAAATGGAGCATCGTTTGCTTCTATCCAGCGGACTTTACGTTCGTCTGCCCGACGGAGCTCGAAGATTTGCAAGATCACTACGCGACGTTTAAAGAACTTGGCGTGGAAGTGTACTCGGTTTCGACCGACACTCACTTTACTCATAAAGCATGGCACGATACATCGCCAGCCATCAGCAAAATCGAATACGTGATGATTGGCGATCCTTCGCATCAACTGTCGCGCATGTTTGATGTGCTCGATGAAGAACAAGGATTGGCGCAGCGCGGCACGTTCATCATCGATCCAGACGGCGTCATTCAAGCGGTGGAAATCAATGCGGACGGCATCGGCCGCAACGCCAGCACGCTGATTGATAAAATTAAAGCGGCCCAATATGTGCGCAACCATCCGGGTGAAGTCTGCCCGGCGAAATGGAAAGAAGGAGCGGAAACGCTGAAGCCAAGCCTAGACCTCGTCGGCAAAATTTAAGGGGGGCTTAGGCGATGCTGCTGGATGCTGACATCAAGGCGCAACTAGCCCAGTATTTGCAATTGCTTGAAAATGATATTGTCTTGACGGTAAGCGCGGGAGACGACAACGTTTCCCGCGATATGCTTGCTTTAATCGATGAATTAACGGCGATGTCGTCGAAAATCAAAGTGGAAAAAGCGAAGCTGGAACGAACGCCAAGCTTCAGCGTCAACCGGGTCGGCGAAAACACCGGCATCACCTTCGCCGGCGTGCCGCTCGGCCATGAATTTACGTCCCTCGTTTTGGCGCTGCTTCAAGTGAGCGGGCGGCCGCCGAAAGTCAGCCAAGACGTCGTGGACCGCATTCAACAAATCAGAGGCAAACATCATTTTGAAACGTACGTCAGCCTGACCTGCCACAACTGCCCGGACGTCGTGCAAGCGCTCAACATTATGAGCGTGTTGAACCCAGATATTTCGCATACGATGATCGACGGGGCGGCGTTTAAAGAAGAAGCGGAGCAAAAAGGGATTATGGCCGTACCGACGGTGTTTTTAAACGGCAAACTGTTCGCGAGCGGCCGCATGTCGCTTGAAGATATCCTCGCCAAATTAGGGAGTGCTCCGGATGCTTCTTCCTTCGCCGACAAAGAGCCGTTCGACGTGTTGGTGATCGGCGGCGGCCCTGCGGGTGCGACAGCAGCCATTTACGCAGCGCGCAAAGGCATTCGCACTGGGATTGTTGCGGAGCGCTTCGGTGGACAAATTTTAGATACGCTCGGCATTGAAAACTTTATCAGCGTCAAATATACGGAAGGACCGAAGCTTGCGGCCAGCATTGAGGAACATGTGAAGCAATACAACGTCGACATCATGAACTCGCAGCGGGCAAAACGACTCGAGAAAAAAGACTTGATTGAAGTCGAGTTGGAAAACGGCGCCGTGTTGAAAAGCAAAACGGTTGTGATCGCAACGGGCGCCCGTTGGCGCAACCTTGGCGTGCCGGGCGAGGAAGAGTTCAAAAACAAAGGGGTCGCCTATTGCCCGCATTGCGATGGCCCGCTGTTCGAAGGGAAGCACGTGGCGGTCATCGGCGGCGGGAACTCTGGAGTCGAAGCGGCGATTGACCTCGCTGGCATCGCCAGCCATGTGACGCTGCTTGAGTTCGCCCCTGAACTCAAGGCCGATGCTGTTTTGCAAGATCGTTTGTACAGCTTGCCGAACGTAACGGTGATTAAAAACGCGCAAACGACGGAAATCACCGGCACGGACAAAGTCAACGGCTTGACGTACATTGACCGGGAAACAGGGGAAGAACATCATATCGAATTGCAAGGCGTGTTCGTGCAAATCGGCCTTGTTCCGAACACCGAATGGTTGGAAGGAACGGTGGAACGGAATCGCTTCGGTGAAATTATCGTCGATAAACGCGGCGCGACGAACATTGAAGGCGTCTTTGCCGCGGGCGACTGCACGGACAGCGCCTATAAGCAAATCATTATTTCGATGGGCTCGGGTGCAACCGCAGCGTTAAGCGCGTTTGATTATTTGATTCGCCATTAAAGAGAGCCGAAGGTGGACCGCCTCTTCGATCCCATGGAGGGGCGGTTCAATGAATCGGCTCTCTTTTTTTACAACAAGGAGAAAAATGCGATGAGACATCAAGGTTTTTCTCTTTGCGAACAACCATGAATCACAGCTGCTAGGACAACTTGACAAACGGGCGAGATTGTCCGTAATATAAAATTACATCTTTCTCATACGGAACAACCGATGATGGAGAAAAGTAGTTAAGGTCCACATGGCCAGAGAGGAAGCGCCCAAGGCTGCGAGCGCTTCTCCATGATGGCTTAACGAAAGACACTCCGTAGGTTTCCCTTTGAACGCGCTTTGCGCCAGTAAAGGGGAACGTGTGCCATGCGTTAATGGCGACAAGCGGAAGCCGGATCGGCTTCAATTAGGGTGGCACCGCGGGAATGACGCTCTCGTCCCTATCGATCACAGGGACAAGGGCGTTTTATTTTGGGCAAAGGAGGATGAGCATGGCTTTTCAAATTCCAAGAGGGACACAAGATGTGCTGCCGGGTGACTCGGAAAAATGGCAATATGTCGAGCACATTGCCCGCAGCCTCTGCAGCCGGTATGGGTATCAGGAAATCCGGACGCCGATTTTTGAACATACGGAGCTTTTTTTGCGCGGCGTGGGGGATACAACGGACATTGTGCAAAAAGAAATGTACACGTTCGAAGACAAAGGGGGGCGCGCGCTGACGCTCCGCCCGGAAGGAACGGCGCCGGTTGTCAGAGCGTTTGTCGAGCATAAGCTGTACGGCAGTCCGAACCAGCCGCTGAAATTGTATTACAGCGGGCCGATGTTTCGCTACGAGCGTCCGGAAGCGGGACGGTTCCGCCAGTTCGTCCAGTTCGGCGTCGAGGCGCTCGGCAGCAGCGATCCGGCGATTGACGCCGAGGTGATGGCGCTAGCGATGCATATTTACGAAGCGCTTGGCTTAAAACGGATCCGGCTTGTCATTAACAGCTTGGGCGACCTTGACAGCCGCCGGGCGCACCGAGAGGCGCTTGTTCGCCATTTTTCAAACCGCATCCACGAGCTGTGCCCGGACTGCCAGACGAGGCTTCATACGAATCCGCTCCGCATTCTCGACTGCAAAAAAGACCGCGATCATGAGCTGATGGCGACGGCGCCGTCGATTTTAGACTATTTAAATGACGAATCGCGCGCCTATTTTGAGAAAGTGAAACAATACTTGACAGCGCTCGGCATCCCGTTTGTCATCGATGCGCGGCTCGTGCGCGGGCTTGACTATTACAACCACACGACGTTTGAAATTATGAGCGAAGCGGAAGGATTTGGCGCGGCGGCGACGCTGTGCGGCGGCGGGCGTTACAACGGGCTTGTCCAAGAAATCGGCGGTCCGGAGACGCCGGGCATCGGCTTTGCCTTGAGCATCGAGCGGCTGTTGGCCGCCCTTGACGCCGAAGGAGTGGAATTGCCGGTGGAGAGTGGGCTTGACTGCTATGTCGTCGCTGTCGGTGAGCGGGCGAAAGACGAGGCGGTCCGCCTCGTTTATGCATTGCGCCGCTCCGGATTGAGGGTCGATCAAGATTATTTGGGCCGAAAATTGAAGGCGCAGCTGAAGGCCGCCGACCGGCTTGGGGCATCGTTTGTCGCCATTATCGGCGATGAAGAACTCGAGAGACAGGAAGCGGCGGTAAAGCATATGGCGAGCGGCGAGCAAACGAATGTACCGCTCGGCGAGTTGGCGCACTTTTTGCATGAACGGATCGGGAAGGAGGAGTGAGCGAATGGAACGCACATATTATTGCGGAGAAGTGCCGGAAACGGCCGTCGGCGAGCGCGTCGTGCTCAAAGGCTGGGTGCAAAAGCGCCGCGACTTAGGCGGCCTCATTTTCATTGACTTGCGCGACCGAACGGGCATCGTCCAAGTTGTCGCCAGCCCGGACGTGTCGGCTGAAGCGCTGGCGGCAGCGGAGCGCGTGCGGAGCGAATACGTTTTAAGCGTCGAAGGAACGGTCGTCGCCCGCGCGCCCGAGACGGTCAATCCGAACATCGCGACCGGCCGCATTGAAATTCAGGCGGAACGAATCGAGATCATCAACGAGGCAAAAACGCCGCCGTTTTCGATTTCCGATGACACGGATGCGGCGGAAGACGTGCGCTTAAAATATCGGTATTTGGATTTGCGCCGCCCAGTCATGTTTCAAACACTGGCGCTTCGCCACAAAATCACAAAGACGGTGCGCGACTTTTTGGATAGCGAACGCTTTTTGGAAATTGAAACGCCGATGTTGACGAAAAGCACGCCGGAAGGGGCGCGTGACTATTTGGTGCCAAGCCGCGTCCATCCGGGCGAATTTTACGCCTTGCCGCAGTCGCCGCAAATTTTTAAGCAGCTGCTCATGGTCGGCGGCGTGGAACGGTACTACCAAATCGCCCGTTGCTTCCGTGACGAGGATTTGCGCGCTGACCGCCAGCCGGAATTTACGCAAATCGACATCGAAATGTCGTTTATCGAACAAAAGGATATTATGGATTTAACCGAACGGATGATGGCTGCCGTCGTGAAAGCGGCAAAAGGGATCGACATCCCGCGCCCGTTTCCGCGCATCACGTATGACGAGGCGATGAGCCGCTACGGCTCGGACAAGCCGGATATACGCTTTGGCCTCGAGCTCGTCGACGTATCGGAAATCGTCCGTAATTCAGCATTTCAAGTGTTCGCCCGCGCCGTCAAAGAAGGAGGCCAAGTGAAGGCGATCAACGCGAAAGGCGCTGCCCCTCGCTATTCGCGTAAAGATATTGACGCCTTAGGAGAATTTGCCGGCCGCTACGGGGCGAAAGGGCTCGCCTGGCTGAAAGCGGAAGGCGAAGAGCTGAAAGGACCGATCGCCAAGTTTTTCACCGATGAGGAACAGGCGGCGCTGCGTCGAGCGCTTGCTGTCGAAGACGGAGATTTGCTTTTGTTTGTCGCCGACGAAAAAGCGATCGTCGCAGCGGCGCTCGGCGCGTTGCGGCTGAAGCTTGGCAAGGAGCTCGGCTTGATCGACGAAGCGAAGCTCGCGTTTTTGTGGGTGACGGATTGGCCGCTTTTGGAGTATGACGAAGAAGAAGGGCGCTATTACGCCGCCCACCATCCGTTTACGATGCCGGTGCGCGACGACATTCCGCTGTTGGAGACAAACCCAAGCGCCGTCCGCGCGCAGGCGTACGATCTCGTCTTAAATGGCTATGAGCTTGGCGGCGGCTCGCTTCGCATTTTCGAGCGGGACGTGCAAGAAAAAATGTTCCGCGCCTTAGGGTTCAGCGAAGAAGAAGCGCGCCGCCAGTTCGGATTCTTGCTTGAGGCGTTTGAATACGGCACTCCGCCGCACGGCGGCATTGCGCTTGGCCTTGACCGGCTGGTGATGTTGCTCGCTGGGCGCACGAACTTGCGCGATACGATCGCGTTTCCGAAAACGGCGAGCGCGAGCTGCTTGCTTACCGAAGCGCCGGGGCCGGTCAGCGACAAGCAGCTCGAGGAGCTGCACTTGGCGGTTGTGCTTCCGGAAAACGAGTAACAGCGGCATCTGAAAAAGAAACGTTGGCAATCGGTGTTCACAAAGGCTGAAAAATGTGTTACAATAAAACTAACAACCGTCCTAATGTGTTCGTCGGATCACTGATCGTTTTGACCGAACAGTTTATGATCCGGGAGCTCGGGGTTTCCAAGCGGCGTGCACGCCTCTTCGTCACAGGGGAAGCGCAAACCTTGGAACAGGGCACCCACCTATGGGAGAGCGGGTTCAAAACGAAGGCATCGACGGCACGATTGGGACTGGCAACATTAAGGAATCAACAACATTTCCCCTATGCGGATGGCCGCATAGGGGTTTTGTTTTGCCAGCAAAATGCCGTTGCCTCTTTTGCTGTCTTGATGGTAGGATAAAAAGCGGCATAAACATCAATTTTGAAGCAAACGGAGAGGAGAACGATGCTGCACCAATTTTCCCGCAATGAACTCGCGATTGGCCCTGAAGGGTTGGAACGCTTAAAAAACGCCACCGTCGCCGTCCTTGGCGTCGGCGGCGTGGGGTCGTTCGCCGTCGAGGCGCTCGCCCGTTCCGGCATTGGCCGATTGGTGCTTGTTGATCGCGATAACGTCGATATCACCAACATCAACCGGCAAATCCATGCGTTGCTCTCGACCATCGGGCGTCCAAAAGTGGAGCTCATGAAAGAGCGCATCGCCGACATCAACCCGGCGTGCGAGGTGATCGCTTTGCAAATGTTTTATACGGAAGAGACGTATGAGCAATTTTTCGCCTATGATCTGGATTTTGTCATCGATGCGTCCGACACGATTGTGTACAAAGTGCATTTGATGAAACAATGCCTCAAGCGCGGCATTCCGATCATCTCCAGCATGGGTGCGGCGAACAAAATGGATCCGACCCGGTTCCGCATTGCCGATATTTCGAAAACACACACCGATCCGATCGCGAAAGTCATCCGCGCCAAGCTGCGCAAAGAAGGGATCCGCCGCGGCATTCCGGTCGTCTTTTCCGACGAGAAGCCGGTGAAAATCCGCGAAGATGTCCGCCAGGTCGTCGGCAATGACGCTTCGCCGATCCGCAAGGCGAAAATGCCGCCGTCTTCGAATGCTTTCGTTCCATCAGTTGCCGGGCTCATTATGGCTTCCTACGTGATTCATCGTCTATTAGAGGGAATTCCCATAAGGCGCGTTGGCGACGATTGAACGACTCCACCTTCATTTCGAACAAAATGGGAAGGTGGAGATTCCTGTGAACATCGGTGCATTCACCGGTTTGTTAGCGGGCGCTGTCCGTCGTTCCAGCGGTGAAAACGTGTCCCGATGCTTGTTGGGGCACCTTCTTTTTTTTATGAATGGGCGAGCGATTCGTTCGATCCGTTCGCCTCGGCGGCAAACAGCTGGGCAAGAGAGAAGCGGTCGCCTTCTTCGGAAGCGAGCTGGCGGGCGCGGGCCATGATTTTCACGAGCGCTTCATAATCTTCTTGCACGGTGGTCTGCCTCGTTTCAAGGCGTTCGAGTTTTTGAGCAAGCTGTTCGTTCCGCGTCTGCCATTCCGCCCGCTCGCGTTTCAGGCGCTCGTTGTCCTGGCGGATCGCTTCCATCTCCTCGATGCCGCGCCGCAATGTTTGCAAAAATGAAATGCACTGCTCCAGTGTCAATGGGGCCGCCGGGAGAAAAGGCGATGACCCTTCGGCGCCATCCCGTTCTCCAGAAGGACTCCAAGCAGCAACCGTACTGTCTTTTTGCCACTTTTTCATCATTTCGAGCGCCCGTTTCCGTTCTTTCCGCTGCTTTTTTGCCTGTTCGATCGCCTCAAGGTACCGTTTGCGCACCTCGGCGTTCCAACGGAATCCGCATGCTGCCGCTGTGCGGTGCAGTTGTCTCCCAACGACTTCAAAAGCGGCAAGTTGCGTTTTTCCTTCGCGTATATATTGCAGCACCGTTTCAGCCAACAGTACATCTTCTTCATGTGACCAAGCATCCTGTCTTGTTTTCATGTTGTCCACCCCATCAAATGGTAATGTTGATATGGTCATAGTTTTTCCGTTTGATTTCCACTTTAAACTTCGCCCTTTTCATTTTTCCCATTTTCATGTATCATAGAAATAGTTTTGTATGACCGGTCAGTTCAAAACAATTAGACTGATTGGTCAAAATCGTGGGATGAGAGGTGGCATGATGACGTTTTTGACCAGGTTCAGTTTGAAAAATGCGGCAGCTGTGTTTGTATGTTCGTTTTTGCTCATGTTTCTAGGACTGTATTCCTTCTCCTCCTTGAAGGTCGATTTGCTGCCGAACATTGAATTTCCCCAGTTGTCGATTGAAGTGGTCTATCCTGGGGCTTCTCCGCAAGACGTGAATGAGGAGGTCACGGCCAAGCTCGAGGAAAAACTGAAGTCCCTTGACGGGCTTAAGCAAATGCAGAGTTCTTCCTATGAAGGAATGGCCGTTATGAATCTTGAATTTCCGTTTCGGACGGATATGGAGAAAATGGAGCGGCAGGTCGAATCGCTCATTGATAAGGCAGGATTGCCCGATAATGTGCAAACGGAAGTCAATCGGTTTTCATTCGGTTCCATCCCGGTTTTCAACATTTCCTTGTTTGCCAAAAACGGAACCGATCTGCAAACGTTGCTGGAAACCGAAGTGATTCCAGAATTGAATAAAATCGACGGGGTGAATTCCGTTTCGATCGGTGGAGACAGCGAGCGCCTCATCCGGATCACAGTCGATCGGAAAAAGGCTGCTCAGGCGGGATTGAACTTGTCAGAGATTAAAAACCAAATCAATGAAAAGGTGTTGGCGTTCCCGGCTGGAACGTTGCAAACCGATACATGGCAAATTCCTGTTCGCGTCGAGGAAAAATTGAACACCATCCATGAGTTGAAAAATCTGAAACTCGTGCCGACAGCTGTTCCTATGGCGGCGAATGGATTGCAGCGCGTTGCGTCCGTGAAGCTTGGGGATATTGCGACGATTGAGGAAGTCAACGAGCAAAGCGAATTCACCCGCTATAATTTGAAGCCATCGCTGTCGATGGCGGTGACGAAAAAACAAGATGCCAATACGATTGAAGTGGCAGACCAAGTGATCAAAGTGCTGAATTCCTACAAACATCAGTTTGATTATTCCATCGGGTTTGATTCGTCAGCTGGCATCAAACAATCCGTTGAATCGCTTGTCCGTGAAGGGCTGCTCGGGGCGCTGTTCGCTTCGCTGGCCGTCTTGCTCTTTTTGCGCAACGTTCGGGCGACTGTGATTGCCATCGTCTCGATTCCGCTCTCGCTGCTTGTATCGGCCATTTTTCTCAATCGTATGGATATTACCCTCAATGTCATGACGCTTGGCGGCATGGCCGTCGCCGTCGGCCGAGTCGTGGATGACAGCATTGTCGTGATCGAAAATATTTTCCGCCGCGTCCGCCGGGAGAAAACAGGCATGAGCGATGATTTAGTCGAGCAATCAACGAAAGAAATTGTCAAAGCGATTGTGTCCTCGACCATCACAACGGTTGTCGTCTTTTTGCCTCTCGGGCTTGTTGGGGGCATTACAGGGGAATTTTTCCTGCCTTTTGCCTTGACGATTACGTTTGCCCTGTTGGCCTCTTTGTTGGTGGCCGTGACAGTTGTGCCGATTTTAGCGAAATTTTCGTTCCGCCGTGTGCCGCCAGAGGAAAAAGAAGGAGCGCTTCAGCGTCTGTATGGCCGAATCATTGAATGGGCGCTCAACCATAAAGCGATTGTCTTTGTGTTGTCGGTTGTGCTATTGGTTGGTTCATTGACGCTCGTGCCGAAACTTGGATTTACGTTTTTGCCGAACGAAGAGCAGAAAACGCTGGTGGCGAGCATTGAACTGCCGGCTTCCACATCGGTGGCCAAAACGAATGATGTGTCGTTGGAGATGGAAAAGATGTTTTTAAAACGAAGCGATGTCGAGAGCGTCACCGCCGCGGTGGGAAGCCGCGATTTCCGCACAGGATTGAAGCGGCCCAATCAAGCCAGCTATTATATTCTATTAAAGGACAGCGCTGACACCGCGAAAACCGTGGCCGTTTTCGAAAAAGAAATGCGCCGCATCGCGAATCAGCTCGCGCCCGGGGCAAAAGTGGGCGTGCAAGAGATGTCGAGCGGAGGGCCGCCAACGAATAATAACGTGAATATTGACTTATACTCCAATGATTTGGAGGCGCTCCAAACAGCAGCCAAACAGGTCGAGACGTATTTAAAACAACGCGATGATGTCAAAGATGTGACGAATAACTTGACGGAAAAGCAAAAACAAGTGATTGTCGCCATTGATCCGGAAAAGGCGGCCGCTTATGGCGTTTCGGGCATGCAATTGCTGGGGGCGGTGGCCGATGCGACCAAACCGGTCGATGTGGGGACGCTGAAACTCGGCGGCAAGGATGAGCAAGTCGAACTTTCGTATGATGAAACGTTGGGATCGATCGATGAGTTGAAAGAGCTTCCGATCGTGACGAGAAACGGAGTGATTCCACTTTCAGCTGTCGCCGAAGTGAAAGAGGCGGACGTGTATACGTCCATTCAAAAGCTGGACGGAAAAGTGTTTGCCCGCGTATCCGCCCAGATTGTCGGCGACAACATTCAGAAAGTAACGAATGATATTTCGAAACATGTAAATGATTTGAAGATCCCATCCGATGTCACAGTGAAAACGGGCGGCGGAAGCGATGAGACGGTGCAGACGTTCCGCGAGCTCGGTGTGGCCATGGCGGCGGCCATCGGGCTTGTGTATTTGACGATGCTGATTACATTTGGCAAAGTGCGGGTGCCGCTGATCATTTTATCTTCCCTTTTGTTTGTTCCCATCGGTTCGCTGTTTGCTTTGTATGTGGCCGATGAGCCGCTTTCCATCAGCGTCATGATCGGCTTGTTGATGCTCATTGGCATCGTGACGACCAATGCGATCGTGCTGGTGGATCGAATCGGACAAAACCGCGAACAAAAACGGATGACGGTGCGAAGCGCCATCATTGAAGCCGGCAAAACACGGCTGCGGCCGATTTTAATGACAGCCTTTGCGACTGTGACAGCGCTCATTCCGCTTGCGCTGACGAATGAGGCCGGCACGTTGATTTCGAAAGGGCTGGCCATCACGGTCATCGGCGGCCTGACGTCGTCGACGTTATTGACGCTTGTGTTCATTCCTGCGATGTATGAGGCGTTTTTCTTCCGGACGGCAAAACGCGAACCGATGGCAAAATGACAGGGCTGGATGGCCGGATAACGGGCCGTCCGGCATTTTTTTTCATGGCAAGATCGACTATAATGGACATGAAGAAGGAGTAAGGAAGGAGAAAACATTGGGACGGAAAGAGGACATCATTGAAACGGCGATGAAATTATTCGCCGAAAAAGGCTATCACGCTACCTCCATGCAGGAAATAGCCGAGCGGAGCGGAGTAGCCAAAGGTTCGATTTACAATTATTTCAAATCAAAAGAAGAGTTGGCTGTATCGATTTTCCGCTACCATTATGAAGTCTTGTTTCGCCAGCTTAAACAAATCGAGGCTGATCCCGCCTTAACCGCGCGCGAGCGGTTTTGCCGTCAGTTGACTGTACAAATCCAGCTGTTTGACGAACATAAAGAGCTGGTGCAAATGCAGTTGGGCGAACAAGCTGTGAAGGTGAGCCATGAGGTGCAGCATCTGGTGTTTCGCATCCGCGCCCATACGCTCCACTGGTATCGCCGGGCGATTGAAGACATATACGGCGAACAAGTGCGTCCAGTTTCGTTTGATTGCGCGACGATGCTCAACGGAATGCTGAAAGAATATCTGATTTACTTGGCGGTAGACCGAAAGCCGCTGCTTCCTGAGAAGCTTGCCCCCTTCTTGCTCGATCGGCTTGATGCCATCGTTGCCAGCCTGCTTGACGGCAAGACGGGATTGCTCGATGAAACGGTGATGGCGGATTACATTGCTGCGGCGACCCAAGAGCGGAGTCAATGGAAAGAACGGGCCATCAGCTGTTTAGAGCGCATGGCGGCGCTGCGTCCGGTTGAAGACGATATTCTTCGCTCGCTGCGCTTATTGAAGGAAGAACTCGAGAAAGGGGAGACAGCTAGGCGGTTTATGGTGGAGGCGCTTCTGCTCTATTTGGCGAAATACTCGCTTCCGCTGTACAATGAGTTGAAGGAGGCCATTGAACGCTATTTTTATTAAAACCACCGATCTTCCCACGGGGAGACGCCCCATTCGCCGAAAATGAATAGGCGGCATCGGAGGATGTCTGTGAACATAGCGTCATCAATCTCAAGGAGGGGGTCGGCATGCCCAAAACGACGGAGCCGCTTGCTTGGCGGATGCGGCCGCGGACGATCGATGAGATCGTTGGGCAACAGCACATCATTGGCCCTAGTACGCCGCTTTATAAAATGGTCAAAAAAGGTCATGTTCCATCGCTTTTGCTTTACGGAGAGCCGGGGACAGGGAAGACGTCGCTCGCTTACGCCATTGCCCGCACCGCCGGGCGCGAATGGGTCGCTATCAATGCGACGGCCGCCGGCAAAAAGGAAATCGAAGAGGCAGTCGAAGCGGCGCGCTGGTCAGGGAACGTCGTGTTGTTTATCGACGAAATCCATCGGCTGAATAAAGCGCAGCAAGACGTTTTGTTGCCGCATCTCGAATCCGGGCTCGTGACCTTGATTGGCGCCACAACGGAAAACCCGTTTCACGAGGTCAATCCCGCCATTCGCAGCCGCTGCGGGCAAATCCAACAACTGAAACCGCTCAAGCCGGATGACCTCATGATCATTCTGAAGCGGGCGCTCGCTGATCCGGAACGAGGGGTCGGCGAGCCGCCGGTTGTCATTGACGAGTCGTTGTTATGGCGCATCGCCGAGGCAGCCGGTGGGGATGCGCGCGTCGCGCTTTCGCTTCTGGAGGCGGCGGTTGCGGCTGCCGATGAGCGCCACGGCCGCTTGTATATTGATGAGGATATCGTGGCTTCATGCACCGCAAACCGCGGTTTTACCCATGACAAATATGGCGATCATTATTATTCGTTGTTGTCCGCGTTTCAAAAAAGCGTGCGCGGCAGCGATGCCGATGCCGCGCTTCATTATTTGGCCCGTCTGCTTGAAGGCGGAGACTTGGCGTCCGTTTGCCGGAGATTGCTTGTGATGGCTTATGAGGACATCGGACTTGCCAATCCGATGATGGGAGTGAAAGTACAGGCAGCGGTCGAAGCGGCGGAACGCCTCGGACTGCCGGAAGCGCGCATTCCGCTCGCGGTTGTGACGATTGAACTCTGTTTAAGCCCGAAATCCAACAGTGCTTACAAGGCGCTGGACGCTGCCATTGCCGATGTCCGTTCCGGCAAGCTTGGCGATATTCCGGATCATTTAAAAGACGCTCATTACAAAGGGGCGGCTGCACTCGGGCGTGGACAAGGCTACTTGTATCCGCACGATTATCCGAACGGCTGGGTGGCGCAAGCGTATTTGCCCTCCGCTCTGGAAGGCGTCCGCTATTATGAACCGAAAGAGCATGGCGAGGAAAAACATTACGCCAAGGTGTACCGGCGGCTTGAGCAGTTGAAACAAGAGGTCAAGGTTCAGCCGTGAAGGGAAAGGGATTTTTATGATATAATAACACAGGCGTTTCATGCTCGCTTTGACCGAGCTGACCGGATGGAACGTGGCGTACATTCGCATCGGGATCGAAGCGTTCGTGCTGTTGGCCGGCTGGTTGCTCGGCGGCCCGGTGTCGTTTGGCACGTTCCTTTTTTGTGTGACGATCGGTTCGATGCCGGCTTGGCGCTGCCGCAATGCCAAAAGGTCGCAAGCCGCCTGCTTGGACCGGCCGCCGGCACTCGGACGCAAGGGTTAAGCGGTTAGGAGGGATATGAATGAAGATTTCGACGAAAGGCCGATATGGCTTGACGATTATGATTGAATTGGCCAAAAAATATGGCGATCGTCCGATCTCGCTTCGTTCGATCGCCAAGGCGAACAATTTATCTGAACATTATTTAGAGCAGCTCGTCACGCCGTTGCGCAACGCCGGGCTCGTCAAAAGCATTCGTGGAGCGTATGGCGGCTATGTGCTCGCTGAGCATCCGGCGAAAATCACCGCCGGCGACATTTTGCGCGTGTTGGAGGGGCCGCTGACCCCGGTCGAGGAGCTCGAGGAGGAAGAGCCGGCGAAGCGCGAGCTATGGATTCGCATCCGCGATGCGGTCGAGGAAGTGCTCGACAGCACAACGCTCGAAGATTTGGCGAAGTATAGCGACGGGGATGAAGGGGCATATATGTTTTATATTTAAGCAACAGAAAGGAAAGGAGAATGACCGTTGGAACGGATTTATTTGGACCATGCGGCAACTTCCCCGGTCCATCCAGACGTAGCTGCCGGTATGGTCCAGTGGATGACGGAACAGTTCGGCAACCCGTCAAGCATCCATCATTTTGGACGGCAGAGCCGCCGCGCGGTCGATGAAGCGAGGGCTGTTGTCGCCCGCTCGATTGGGGCGAAAGAGACGGAGATTGTGTTTACAAGCGGCGGCACGGAAGCGGATAACTTTGCGGTCATCGGAACGGCCATAGCGAACCGCGGCCGCGGCAATCATATCATTACAACCGCCATCGAGCATCATGCGGTGCTGCGCGCTTGTGAATATTTAGAGACGCAAGGGTTTGAGGTCACGTATTTGCCCGTTGACGAACAAGGGACGGTATCGGTCGAGGATGTCAAGGCCGCGCTGCGCGATGAGACCGTTTTGGTGTCGGTCATGTTTGCCAACAACGAAGTCGGCACGATCCAGCCGATTCGCGAAATCGGGGCGCTGCTTCGCGATCATCCGGCTTATTTCCATACGGACGCCGTCCAGGCGTACGGGCTTCTTCCGATCGATGTGAATGAATACGGGATCGATTTGCTGTCGATTTCCGCTCATAAAATCAACGGCCCGAAAGGAAGCGGGGCTTTGTATGTCCGGGAAACGGTCCGCATCACTCCGCTCCTTTTCGGCGGCGAACAGGAGCGGAAGCGGCGCGCCGGCACGGAAAACGTCCCCGGCATCATCGGCTTGGCGCAGGCGGCGGAAATCGCTGAGCGAACAAGGGAAGAGAAACGTCGGCAATATGCGGCGTGGCGCGAGGCGATGCTTGCGATTTTCCGCTCCTCAGGGATCGACTATGCGGTCAACGGCCGCCCGGATGGCCTGCCGCATATTTTGAATGTCGCCTTCCCGGGAACGAATGTCGAATCGCTGCTCGTGAACTTGGATTTAGCCGGCATTGCCGCCTCGAGCGGGTCAGCATGCACCGCCGGGTCAATCGACCCGTCGCACGTGCTTGTCGCGATGTGCGGAAAAGAGTCGGAGCGCATCCGTTCGTCTGTGCGCTTCAGCTTCGGGCTCGGCAATACGATGGAACAAATTGAGCGGGCGGCCGAGGAAACAGTGAAGATCATAAAGCGGCTCACAAACCGCTAAAGGGGGGAAACAGCATGAACAAAGCGCCGCACGGAACGCGCGTCGTCGTCGGCATGTCCGGCGGGGTCGACTCGTCGGTCGCTGCGCTGCTATTGAAAGAACAAGGATATGATGTGATCGGCATTTTTATGAAAAACTGGGATGACACCGATGAAAACGGCGTTTGCACGGCGACTGAGGACTACGAAGACGTCGTGCGCGTTTGCAATCAAATCGGCATCCCGTATTATGCGGTCAATTTTGAAAAACAGTATTGGGACAAAGTGTTTACGTACTTTTTGAATGAATACAAAGCCGGGCGCACGCCGAACCCGGACGTGATGTGCAATAAGGAAATTAAGTTCAAGGCGTTTTTAGAGCACGCCATGTCGATCGGCGCCGATTACATCGCAACCGGCCATTACGCCCGCGTCGAGTTTCGCGATGGCGAATATAAAATGCTGCGTGGAGCCGACCCGAACAAAGACCAAACGTACTTTTTAAACCAGCTCGGCCAAGCTCAGCTGTCGAAAGTGATGTTTCCGATCGGCCATTTGCAGAAAGCGGACGTGCGCCGGATCGCCAAAGAGGCTGGGCTCGCCACCGCTGGAAAAAAAGACAGCACGGGCATTTGCTTTATCGGCGAACGCGATTTCAAAGAATTTTTGAGCCATTATTTGCCGGCTCAGCCGGGAGTGATGAAAACGCTCGATGGCGAAGTGAAAGGGCGGCATGACGGCGTCATGTATTACACGATCGGCCAGCGCCACGGCCTTGGCATCGGCGGCAGCGGCGAACCGTGGTTTGTCGTCGGCAAA
Organism: [Bacillus] caldolyticus; assembly: GCF_003595605.1. Classification (NCBI taxonomy): domain Bacteria; kingdom Bacillati; phylum Bacillota; class Bacilli; order Caryophanales; family Anoxybacillaceae; genus Geobacillus; species [Bacillus] caldolyticus. Next base: position 2,998,650 of record NZ_CP025074.1, read on the forward strand.
GATGTGCGCGAAAATGTGCTGTATGTCGCCCAAGGGTTTGAAAACGAATATTTGTATTCCACCTCGCTAAAGGCGGTCGATGTCAACTGGGTGTCTGACCGCAAGCCGGAAGCGCCGTTCCGTTGCACGGCGAAATTTCGCTATCGTCAGCCTGATGTCGGCGTGACGGTCCACCCGCTTGCGGACGGCGGGGCGGAAGTCGTGTTTGATGCGCCGGCGCGGGCGGTGACGCCGGGGCAGGCGGTTGTTTTTTACAACGGCGAGGAATGCCTCGGCGGCGGTACGATCGATGAGGTGTTCCGCAACGGCGAAAAGCTTTGGTATGTTGGTTGACGGATGTGCCGGTGCGCACGATCTTCAATCAGGCTATTAGGCTGGAGGCCGTTGCTTGAAAATCACGTTGAATCAGGGAGGGGATGGGCGGTGGCCAATTTCAACGAACAAGGCTTGGCGTATATGCGCGAGGGGAAGTATGAGGAAGCCATCCGCTGTTTTTCCGCTGCGGTCGAACAGCATCCGGACGATCCAGCCGGGTACATTAACATTGGCACGGTTCTCGTTGCTGCCGGTGAAGAAGAGAAGGCGCTTGACTGTTTCCGACAGGCGTTGAAAATTGACAAGAAGGCGGCGGCCGCGTATTACGGCATGGGTACAGTGCATTATAAGCGTGAGCAGTTCGCGAAAGCGAAAGATATGTTTGAGCGCGCGCTAGGGCTTGGTCTTGACGATGCCGATACGCATTTTATGCTCGGCATGTCCTTATGGCGGCTCGAGATGCCGCGGCTGGCGCTGCCGTATTTGCAGCGCGCGGCTGAGCTGAACGAGACGGATGCCGAAGCGCTGTTTCAGCTTGGCCTTTGCCTCGCCACGCTCGATTATGTCGATGAGGCGAAGCGTTATTTCGAAAAAACGTTGGAACTCGATCCGCGCCACGCTGATGCGTACTACAATTTAGGCGTCATTTATGCGTACAAAGATGAGCTCGATGCCGCCCGCAATATGTTTGCCGCTGCCTTGGAAGCCAAGCCCGATCACGTGCTTGCCGGATACGGAAAGAAACTGATGGAAAAGCGGCTTGCGCCGTAAAAAGGCAGGGGGATGGCTGTTGCAAGAGCAACAAATCCTCGCCCTTGACGGACGCACGTTCATTAAAGGAGTGTGCTTGGCGGTCATTTTTCATAATGAGGAAACATTGTACACGGTCGTCCGCGTGCGCGTTGAGGAAACGAACGAAGCGCCCGTTGAGGAGGAAGTCGTCGTCACCGGCTATTTTCCGCGTTTAAACGAAGGGGACGTCTACATCTTTTACGGACAATTCCGCCAACATCCGCGTTTTGGCCGCCAATATGCGGCTAGTCAGTTCCGCAAACAGCTTCCGAACACGAAAGAAGGAGTCATTCATTATTTATCGAGCGGTTTGTTTAAAGGAATCGGCAAAAAAACGGCTGCGGCGATTGTCGAGACGCTCGGCGAAAACGCGATCGCCGCGATTTTGCGCGACCCCAGGGCGCTAGAGCGTGTGCCGAAGCTGACGAAAAAAAAGGCGAAGCAGCTGTACGATGCGCTTCGCGCCCACGAAGGGCTTGAGCAAACGATGATCGCCCTCGCCCAGCTCGGTTTTGGCCCGCAGCTGGCCATGAAAATTTACCAAGCGTATGGCGAAGAAGCGGTTGACATCATCCACGAGAACCCGTACCAGCTCGTTGAGGATATCGAAGGGATCGGCTTTGGCCGCGCTGATGAAATCGGGCGCCAGCTCGGCATTTCCGGCAGCCATCCGGCCCGGCTGCGCGCCGCCTCGTTGTTTGTTCTTGAACAGGCGTGCTTGCAGGAAGGGCACGTTTATTTGCGCGAGGAAGAGCTGATGGAGCGCATCGGGGAGCTGCTTGACGGAAGGCTGAGCGGTGCGGTGGATGGACGAGCGATCAGCCAAACGCTTCTGATGTTAAGCGAAGAAGGGAAGCTGATCGCCGAGCAAGGGCGTTATTATCTCCCTTCCCTTTACTTCGCCGAGAAAGGGATCGTCTCCAACATTAAGCGGCTGCTCGGGCAGACGCCGCCGTCGGCGTTTGCCGAGTCGGAGTTTTTGCTGGCGCTTGGGGCGCTTGAGGAACGGCTTGGCATGCAATATGCCCCCCAGCAAAGGGAAGCGATCCAACAAGCGCTTTCTTCGCCGCTGTTTATTTTGACCGGCGGTCCGGGAACGGGGAAAACGACGGTCATCAAAGGCATCGTCGAGCTGTTTGCCGCCCTAAACGGCCTGTCTCTTGACCCGGCTGACTACAAACAAGGCGAGCCGTTTCCGGTGCTGCTGGCCGCACCGACCGGCCGAGCGGCGAAGCGGATGAGCGAGGCGACCGGGCTGCCGGCGGCGACGATCCACCGCTTGCTTGGCTGGAATGGGGCGGAAGGGTTCAGCCGCGACGAGAACGAACCGATTTCCGGCAAGCTGCTTGTCATCGATGAGATGTCGATGGTCGACACGTGGCTCGCCAACCAGCTGTTAAAAGCCGTGCCAAACGGCATGCAAGTCATTTTTGTCGGCGATGAGGATCAATTGCCATCCGTCGGGCCAGGGCAAGTGCTGAAAGACTTGCTCTCTTCAGGCGTCATTCCGTTCGCTCGGTTGACCGAGGTGTATCGCCAGGCGGAAGGATCATCGATCATCGAGCTTGCTCATGAGATGAAGCGCGGCGTCGTGCCGGACGATTTGACCGCTCCGAAGGCAGACCGTTCATTCATCCGCTGCCGTGCGGGCCAGGTCGTCGATGTCGTGCGGCAAATCGCGGACAACGCGCGCAAAAAAGGGTTTTCCGTCAAAGATATTCAAGTGCTCGCCCCGATGTACCGTGGTCCAGCGGGCATTGACCAATTGAACAAAGCGCTTCAAGAGCTGTTCAACCCGCCGGCTGAGGGGAAGCGGGAGCTGTCGGTCGGTGAGGTCGTCTACCGCGTCGGCGATAAGGTGCTGCAGCTCGTCAATCAACCGGAAGACAATGTGTTTAACGGCGACATCGGCGAAATCGTTGCCATTTTTTACGCCAAAGAAAATATCGAAAAGCAAGACTTGCTCGTCGTCTCGTTTGATGGCATTGAAGTGACGTACACACGGCAAGATTTAGGACAAATCACCCATGCGTACTGCTGTTCGGTTCATAAGGCGCAAGGAAGCGAGTTTCCAATCGTCATTTTGCCCGTCGTCAAAAGCTATTACCGGATGTTGAAACGGAATTTGTTGTATACTGCGGTGACAAGAAGCAAGCAGTTTCTCGTTTTATGCGGGGAAGAGGAAGCGTTTCGATTCGGCGTCGCAAAACAAAGCGACGGAGCGCGCCAGACGGCGCTCGCTGAGAAGCTGGCGGGGGCGGCGGCGCCGTTTGTCGAGGTCGAACTGCCGTTTGAAGAGGCGAACATGGGGATGGAAAACGTTACGCCGTATGACTTTATGGGCGATGAGCCAAGCTAAAGGTGGCTGGAAAGGTGGGAGAACGATGCGGACGTTTTCCGACATCAAGGGCCTTCCCATTTATGAACAAACGACGGGAAAAATGGTCGGAACGATCGCTGACATTTGGTTTACCAGCCACGGCGCGGTCAAAGGGCTTGTCGCGGAACAGGGCGGTTTGTTCGGCCGCCGCCGCTATTTGCCGCTTTCAGCCGTGCAGTCGTTCGAAAACGACCGAGTCATCATCTGTGATGCCGATAGCTTCCAGCCGTTTCCTTCTCCTGACAGCGGCCACTCTCTTTACGGCGAACGCGGCCTCGCCGGCAGCATGGTTGTCGCCGCGGACGGAACAACGATCGGACTGTTGGATGACGTATATTTTGACGGGCAATTGGGCAAAATTGACGGATACGAGATCAGCGAGGGATTTTTTTCCGATTTGACCGAAGGAAAGAAACGAATGGAGCTCGCTCCGTTCACCGCCAGAGAAGGCGTGGTCACCGTGGAAACAACGATGTAAGGAGAGTGGCTGTCCATGCTCATTTGCCCGAATTGCAAACGAAAAAATTTAGGGAAAATCGGCGTCAACCAGTACTACTGCTGGGATTGCTTTATTGAGCTGTCCGTCTCGAAAGGGATGATCCACGCCCATCAAGTGGAAGAAGACGGAACGTTGAGTTCTCTTGACGACTTGTTTGACGACCACGAACGCACGATCCAATTTTAGGGGGGACACGCATGAACCGGATGATGACGTCGCTGTTAGCAGTCGGATTAGGCGTCGCCGCTTATCAGCTCGCCCAACGAAACGATTGGATGAACGGTCGCACGATGCGGAGGATGCGCCGCCGCTTGATGCAAGCGATCCGCTGACGGCGCTCGCCCTCGCCTTTGCGCGGGGGCGTCGCCTTGTGGCTGTCAAATAGTGCTAAAAGCGGTGAAGGCATATTTCCCGCCGCATCTCCTACACTAAACGGTAGGAGGTGTGGCGATGGGCGAGCAACAATGGCTGTCGTTCTTTCGCATCGGAAAATGGCTGCTCATGACGGCAATCATCTATTTGATCGTTCGGATGAAAGACGTTTGGCGGCCGGTCATTGATTTTATCGCAACGGTGTTGACGCCGTTTTTGCTGGCGTCGTTTATTACGTATTTGCTCTACCCGCTTGTGGAATCCATCCATCGCAAAGGAATGCCGCGCGCCCTTGCCATTTTGTTGATTTATTTGTTGTTTTTCGGTTTGGTCGGCTACGGCTTGTACCGCGGCGTGCCGCTATTCATCGCCCAGTTGCGTGAACTGGATGAACAGCTGCCGTCTTTGATGAATACATACCGCCAATGGGTGCGCCACATCCACGACGAGACGTCGAATTGGCCGCTTGAGGTGCACACGCGCATCGAAGCGATGTTTGCCGAGATCGAGCAGGCAGCGGCGGCCGCCGTCGCGATGGCGATCAACGCCGCCAAATCGTTCATCGGTTCGGCGGCGACGCTGTTGATCATTCCGTTTATCGTCTTCTATATGTTAAAAGACATCGATGTGTTGAAAAAAGCGATTTGGTACATGACACCGAAGCGGTGGCGTGGGCCGGGGATGACGTTTTTGAAGGATGTCGATGAATCGCTCGGCGGCTACATTCGCGGCCAGCTGTTCGTCTGTGCGGCGATCGGTCTGGCAGCGGCGCTCGGCTTGTGGCTTGCCGGCATGGATTATCCGCTGTTGCTCGGCTTTGTCATTGGCGTGACGAACATCATCCCGTATTTTGGCCCGCTGATCGGCGCCGTTCCAGCGGTCATTTTGGCTGCCACCGTCTCGCTGAAAATGGTCGTGATCGTGCTTGTCATCATTTTTACCTTGCAGTTTTTAGAAGGGAACATCTTGTCGCCGTTGATCGTCGGCAAAAGCGTGCATATGCATCCGCTTGTCATTATGCTCGCCCTCTTTGCCGGCGGCGAGCTCGCCGGCGTGCTCGGCCTCATTCTCGCCGTTCCGACGGCGGCGGTGCTGAAAGTGGCCATCGCCCATTGGAAAGAGCATTATGCTTCGCATTGACAAATGCTCTCTGCTTGTCTATAATCTTTCAATGAAAAAAGCGAATACATAACGCGATGACGGATCGAGTATGTTGCAGTCCATCTTAACGCGCGAGCTCGCGCACAGAGAGGAATTTCCGCGGCTGAAAGAAATTCCAGATGAAGGGCAACAGAAGGCTAATCCGGAGCGCAGGCAAAACCTGACGCAAGGCTGCGTTACGGCCAAAGAGGTGATGGGCGTTTTTTGCCCATAAACAGGGTGGTACCGCGAGCATAACTCTCGTCCCTGCAGGGGATGGGAGTTTTTTTATATAAAAGGCGAAAGGGGAGGATCATCATGAAAAAGCTGACATCCGCCCAAGTGCGGCGCATGTTTTTAGAGTTTTTCCAAGAAAAAGGCCATGCGGTTGAGCCGAGCGCATCGCTCATTCCGGTCGACGACCCGTCGCTGTTGTGGATCAACAGCGGCGTCGCGACGTTGAAAAAATACTTTGACGGGCGCATCGTTCCGGAAAACCCGCGCATTTGCAACGCGCAAAAATCGATCCGCACCAACGACATCGAAAACGTCGGGAAAACGGCGCGCCACCATACGTTTTTTGAAATGCTCGGCAACTTTTCGATCGGCGATTATTTCAAGCGTGAAGCGATCCATTGGGCATGGGAGTTTTTGACGAGCGACAAATGGATCGGTTTTGATCCGGAACGGTTGTCCGTCACCGTCCATCCGGAAGACGAGGAAGCGTACAACATTTGGCGCAACGAAATCGGCTTGCCGGAAGAGCGGATCATTCGCCTTGAAGGCAACTTCTGGGACATCGGCGAAGGCCCGAGCGGTCCGAACACGGAAATCTTTTACGACCGCGGCGAAGCGTTCGGCAACGACCCGAACGATCCGGAGCTGTACCCAGGCGGGGAAAATGACCGCTATTTAGAAGTATGGAACCTTGTCTTTTCGCAGTTTAACCATAACCCGGACGGCACGTACACGCCGCTGCCGAAGAAAAACATCGACACCGGCATGGGCTTGGAGCGGATGTGCTCGATTTTGCAAGACGTGCCGACGAACTTTGAAACCGACTTGTTCCTGCCGATCATCCGCGCGACCGAGCAGATCGCCGGCGAGCGGTATGGCGAAGATCCGGACAAAGACGTCGCCTTTAAGGTGATCGCCGACCATATTCGAGCCGTGACGTTCGCGATCGGCGACGGGGCGCTGCCGTCAAATGAGGGCCGCGGTTATGTGCTGCGCCGCCTGCTCCGCCGCGCGGTGCGCTATGCGAAACATATCGGCATTGACCGTCCGTTTATGTACGAACTCGTCCCGGTCGTCGGCGAGATTATGCACGACTACTATCCGGAGGTGAAAGAAAAAGCCGATTTCATCGCCCGCGTCATCCGGACGGAAGAAGAACGGTTCCATGAAACGCTCCATGAAGGGCTCGCCATATTGGCGGAGGTGATCGAAAAGGCGAAAGAGCAAGGAAGCGACGTCATTCCGGGCGAGGAAGCGTTCCGCCTGTATGATACGTACGGCTTTCCGATCGAGCTGACGGAAGAGTACGCCGCTGAAGCGGGCATGACGGTCGACCATGCCGGATTTGAGCGCGAGATGGAGCGGCAACGCGAACGGGCGCGCGCGGCCCGGCAAGATGTCGATTCGATGCAAGTCCAAGGCGGAGTGCTCGGTGACATTAAAGATGAAAGCCGGTTTGTCGGCTACGATGAGCTTGTTGCCGCATCGACGGTCATCGCCATCGTCAAAGACGGGCGGCTTGTCGAGGAAGTGAAAGCCGGCGAAGAGGCGCAAATCATCGTCGATGTGACGCCATTTTACGCCGAAAGCGGCGGACAAATCGCTGACCAAGGCGTGTTTGAAAGCGAAACAGGAACAGCGGTCGTCAAAGATGTGCAAAAAGCGCCGAACGGCCAACATCTTCATGCGATCATCGTCGAACGCGGAACGGTGAAAAAAGGATCCCGCTATACGGCGCGCGTCGATGAAGCAAAGCGGATGCGCATCGTAAAAAACCATACGGCGACCCATTTGCTCCATCAAGCGCTAAAAGACGTGCTCGGCCGCCATGTCAACCAAGCGGGGTCGCTTGTCGCCCCGGACCGGCTTCGTTTTGACTTCACCCATTTTGGGCAAGTGAAGCCAGAGGAGCTCGAGCGCATCGAAGCCATCGTCAACGAACAAATTTGGAAAAGCCTCCCGGTTGACATTTTTTATAAACCGCTCGAGGAAGCGAAAGCGATGGGCGCGATGGCGCTGTTTGGCGAAAAATACGGCGACATCGTCCGCGTCGTCAAAGTCGGCGACTACAGCCTCGAGCTGTGCGGCGGCTGCCATGTGCCCAACACATCAGCCATCGGGTTGTTTAAAATCGTCTCCGAGTCCGGCATCGGCGCCGGCACGCGCCGGATTGAAGCGGTGACCGGAGAAGCGGCATACCGCTTTATGAGCGAACAGCTTGCTATTTTGCAAGAGGCGGCGCAAAAACTGAAAACAAGTCCGAAAGAATTGAATGCGCGTCTTGACGGACTGTTTGCCGAGCTGAAAGAGCTCGAGCGCGAAAATGAATCGCTTGCTGCCCGCCTCGCCCATATGGAAGCTGAGCACCTCACCCGTCAAGTGAAAGATGTAAACGGCGTGCCGGTGTTGGCGGCAAAAGTGCAGGCCAATGACATGAATCAACTGCGGGCCATGGCTGATGATTTGAAACAAAAGCTCGGCACGGCGGTCATCGTGTTGGCGTCCGCCCAGGGCGGAAAAGTGCAACTGATTGCCGCAGTAACGGACGATTTGGTGAAAAAAGGATTCCATGCCGGCAAGCTGGTGAAAGAAGTAGCGTCGCGTTGCGGTGGGGGCGGCGGCGGGCGCCCGGATTTGGCGCAAGCTGGCGGCAAGGACCCAAGCAAGGTCGGCGAAGCGCTCGGTTATGTCGAAACATGGGTGAAATCCGTTTCCTAATTGGCGCGGATCGTGTACAATGGATGTAAAAGGACGGGGTGCCTGAATAAGGAGCGAGGTGGAAACGGTGAGCTCGTTTGACCAAACGATGCAGTTTCATTTTTCCGAGGAGCCGGCCGAGACGAACGTTCGCGAAGTGTTGTTGACGGTGTATGGCGCCTTGCAGGAAAAAGGCTACAATCCGATCAATCAAATTGTCGGCTACTTGTTGTCCGGCGACCCAGCTTACATTCCGCGCCATAAAGATGCGCGTGCGCTCATCCGCAAAATTGAACGCGACGAATTAATCGAGGAATTGGTGAAATTCTATTTACAGGGGCAACGAAAGGATTAACCTGATGCGGACGCTAGGATTAGATTTGGGAACGAAAACGCTCGGCGTTGCCGTTAGCGACGAACTCGGCCTTACAGCGCAAGGATTGGAGACGATCGCCATTGATACGGAGCGCGGCGACTACGGCTTAAAGCGGCTGCGCGCCATCATCGATGAGTACGGCGTCGATACGATTGTCGTCGGGTGGCCGAAAAACATGAACGGCACGCTCGGGCCGCGCGCTGAGGCAAGCGAGCGGTTCGCCGCCAAATTGCGAGAGGAGTTTTCTTTGCCCGTTGTGCTTTGGGATGAACGGCTGTCGACGATGGCCGCCGAACGGATGTTGATCGCTGCCGACGTCAGCCGGAAAAAGCGGCGGAAAGTGATCGACAAAATGGCGGCGGCCGTCATTTTGCAGTCATATTTGGACAGTAAACGATAAATTGGAGGAGAAAACATGGAACACGGAGACCGTCATATTACCGTTGTCGACGAACATGGCAACGAGCAGCTGTGCGAAATTTTGTTTACGTTTGAATCAGATGATTTCGGCAAATCGTATGTGTTTTACTATCCGGTCGGCGTCGAGGCGGAAGATGAAAACGGCGAGACGGAAGTGCACGTTTCCGCCTTCATCCCTGGGGATGAGAACAAAGAAGGCGAACTGCTCCCAATCGAGACGGAAGAAGAGTGGGACATGATCGAAGAAGTATGGAATACGTTTTGCGCTGAACAGGAAGAGGAAGACGACGAATAACGGACAGCAGAGGGGGGCCAAAAGGATCGGGGCCCCTTTTCTTATTGCCGTATTATGCGCTGAGAAACGATAAGTTGTGTTCCATGCAATGATTCAGACATCTTCTTGTTTGTCCGACAAATGTTGCGAAGGGCTTCGATTGACCGGCGCGTTTCCTCCCCTGGCTTTGCATTTTTTGACCGTCAAGGGCGAAAAATGCGGAACTTTGTAGTATAATATGGCCGGGTGAAAGGAGGACAAAGATGAAACAGAACGATTTTAGGGCGCCAGAGGCGCGGCTTGTGCGGAAAATCGTCTTGATTGTCTGTGCTGTTCTGCTGGCGGCGTTTGTCATTGCCGGCGCCAGCAGTTTCTTATACATCCGTTCAGCGCTTAAGCCCGTCGACCCGAATGACCGCACCCCGGTCCATGTCTCGATTCCGATCGGTTCATCGGCGGCGGCGATTGCCGAGCAGCTCGAACAAAAGCGGCTCATTAAAAGCGCGGCCGTGTTTCGCTTATATGTCCGCTGGAAAAATGAATCCGGCTTCCAGGCTGGGGAGTATGAGTTGACGCGGGCGATGCCAATGGCGCGCATCATTGAGCTGTTAAAAACGGGGAAATCGCTAAAAATCGGATTGAAGCTGACCGTTCCGGAAGGGTCGCAATTGGTGCAAATCGCTGACCTCATTGCTGCGAAAACAGGGTACAAACAAGAACAAATTATGAAATTGCTTAACGATCGCGCGTATATCGAACGGCTGATGAAAATGCACCCGGATTTGTTGACTGATGATATTTTTCGGAAAGGCATCCGCTATCCGCTGGAAGGCTACTTGTTCCCGGCGACGTATGTGTTTGCTGACGAAAAGCCGCCGCTCTCAGAGATCATTGAGGCGATGGTGGCGAAAACGGCAGCTGTGCTTGACACATATAAGGCAGCGATGAAAGAAAAGAACATGTCGCCGCATCAGCTGTTGACGATGTCGTCGCTCATTGAGGAAGAGGCGACGGAAAAAGCTGACCGCCAAAAAATCGCCAGCGTGTTTTACAATCGGCTGCACCGCGGCATGCCGCTTCAAACCGACCCGACCGTTTTGTACGCCCTTGGCGAACATAAAGAGCGTGTGTTGTATAAAGATTTGCAGGTCAATTCGCCGTACAACACGTACATTCATAAAGGGCTGCCGCCGGGGCCGATCGCCAACGCCGGCGTAATGTCGATCGAAGCGGCGCTTGAACCGGCGGCGACCGACTATTTATACTTTTTGGCGACACCGGGCGGCGAGGTCATTTTTACGAAAACGTTGGCCGAGCATAACCGGGAAAAGGCGAAGCATATTGGAAAACAATAGGTCAAAACGGAAGGTAATGGCCGGTGGGGTGAAACGGCTTCGCTTTTCCGCTGTTTTATGGTAGTATAGTTGAACAGACCAACGATAAGAGTCCTTTGCGGCTCTTATTTTTCATGACGACAAAGCGCAAATGCCGGGTTGTATATAGATGCAATTTGAAGCTTTACCATTTGTAGTTTTTCCCGAGTATTTGATCGACTGTCGGGCGACCGAACAACGCCGCTTCCAGACCCATATATGGGTCTGTGAAGCAGGCCGGTTGTTCGGTCTTCCGTCACGCCAAGGCGTGACGGAGGCAAGCCACAGGCTTGCCTCCGTCAGTCGAAAATGGGCAAACCGCTTTTCCGTCAAGGATATATTAAACTTCTTCGTTGCATCTATATAGTTCAACTTTGGCGAGCGCTTTTCAGTTTGCTGACGGCAGGGAGGAATTCCTCTTGCTTTCCAATGACATTGTTTCGTACTTGCAAAAGCTGCGTCCGGCGCCGGATGAGGACATTGAGGAGATGGAGCAGTACGCCTATCGGCACCGCATACCGATCATGGATCCGGTGAGCGTCGAAGTGCTGTTATTCATCTTGAAGCTGATCAGGCCGCGCCGCATTTTGGAAATCGGCACGGCGATCGGCTATTCGGCGATCCGGATGGCAAAGGCGCTGCCGGATGCGCGCATTGTGACGATCGAAAAAGACCGGGAGCGGTATGAGCGCGCCCGTTTTTACATCGAAAAGACGAACACCAAGCGGCAAATCGAGGCGGTGTTGGGCGATGCGCTCGCGGTCGAGGCCGGTGTGGCGGCCGCCGCGCCGTTTGATGTGCTGTTTATTGATGCCGCCAAAGGGCAATATGAGCGCTTTTTTACGCTCTATGAGCCGTTTGTGGCTGCAGACGGCCTCATCATCAGCGACAACGTCTTGTTTAAGGGGCTCGTCGCCGCCGAAGCGCCGGCGGACAATCGACGGCTTTGGAACATCGCCCGAAAAATTCGCCGCTACAATGAGTGGCTCATGAGTCGAAGCGGTTATGATACGGTCATCATTCCGGTCGGCGATGGGCTCGCCATATCGAAAAAACGAGGTGAAGAACAGTGAAAAAACCCGAATTGCTCGTGACGCCGACGAGCGTTGCCCATATCGACGAGCTGGCTGAAGCCGGAGCGGACGCGGTCATCATTGGCGAGCAGCGCTACGGTTTGCGGCTTGCCGGCGAATTTTCCCGCCATGATGTCGCTGCCGCCGTCAAAGCCGCCCACCGGCGCGGCATGAACGTGTATGTGGCGATGAACGCCATTTTCCATAACGATAAAGTGGACGAGCTTGGCGACTACGTCGCGTTTTTGGCTGATGTCGGCGCCGATGCCATCGTCTTCGGCGATCCCGCGGTGCTCTTGACTGTCCGAGAAACGGCGCCGCACATGAAGCTCCACTGGAGCACGGAGACGACAGCGACGAACTGGTATGCGTGCAACTATTGGGGCCGGAAAGGGGCGAAGCGCGCCGTCTTGGCCCGCGAGTTGAACATGGACGCCATTTTGGAAATCAAAGCCCATGCCGAAGTGGAAATCGAGGTGCAAGTGCACGGCGCGATGTGCATGTACCAATCGAAGCGCTCGCTGATCGGCAGCTATTTTGAATATCAAGGGAAAGTGATGGAAGTTGAACGGAAGAAGTACGAAAAAGGGATGTTTCTTTACGACAAAGAGCGCGACAACAAATATCCGATTTTTGAAGACGAAAACGGCACGCATATTATGAGCCCGAACGATGTTTGCATGATCGATGAGCTCGGCGACATGGTCGAGGCCGGCATCGACAGCTTTAAAATTGACGGGATTTTGCACGAGCCGCGCTACATTACCGAAGTGACGAAGCTGTACCGCCGCGCCATCGATTTATGCGCGGATGACCGCGAGCGGTACGAACGGGAAAAAGAGGAGCTGCTTGCGGCCGTTGAAGCGCTTCAGCCGCCGCATCGCCGCATCGACACCGGATTTTTCTTCAAAGAGACCATTTATTGAGAAAAGGAGGGAAGCAGCATGCTTTTAAAAAATGATCGCATCTCCGAAATCATTGACGGCAAGCGCGTCATTGTGAAAAAGCCAGAGCTGCTCGCCCCGGCCGGCAACTTGGAAAAACTGAAAATCGCCGTCCATTACGGCGCAGACGCCGTCTTTATCGGAGGCCAAGAGTACAGCTTGCGCGCCAACGCCGACAACTTTACGATCGAGGAAATTCGCGAAGGGGTCGAATTTGCCAATCGATACGGAGCCAAAGTATACGTAACGGCCAATATTTACGCCCATAACGAAAACATCCCTGGCCTTGATGACTATTTGCGGGCGCTTGAAGATGCCGGTGTTTGCGGCATCATCGTCGCCGACCCGCTCATCATCGAAACGGCGCGCCGGGTGGCGCCGAAGCTTGAAGTGCATTTAAGCACCCAGCAATCGCTTACCAACTGGAAAGCGGTCCAATTTTGGAAAGAGGAAGGGCTCGAGCGGGTTGTGCTCGCTCGTGAAGTGGGCGCAGAAGAAATCCGGCAGATCAAAGAGAAAGTCGATATTGAAATCGAGGCGTTCATCCATGGGGCGATGTGTTCCGCCTACTCCGGCCGCTGTGTATTGAGCAACCATATGACGGCGCGCGACTCAAACCGCGGCGGATGCTGCCAGTCGTGCCGCTGGGATTACGATTTGTATCAGCTCTCGGACGGCCGGGAAATTCCGTTGTTTGAAAAAGGGGACGCTCCGTTTGCGATGAGCGCGAAAGATTTGAACTTAATCCGCGCCATTCCGGTGATGATCGAATTGGGTGTGGATAGCTTGAAAATTGAAGGGCGGATGAAATCGATCCATTACGTGGCGACGGTTGTCAGTGTCTACCGGAAAGTCATTGATGCCTACTGCGCTGACCCAGACCATTTCACGATCCGCGAAGAGTGGGTGCGGGAGCTGGAGAAATGCGCCAACCGCGAGACGGCGCCGTCGTTCTTTGACGGCTTCCCGGATTATACGAACCATATGTACGGGACGCACAGCCGGAAAACGACGCATGAATTCGCCGGTTTGGTGCTTGGCTATGACCCGGAGACGGGCATCGCCACCGTCCAGCAGCGCAACCATTTCCGCCCGGGCGATGAAGTCGAATTTTTCGGTCCGGAAATTGAAAACTTCACCCAAGTGATTGAGAAAATTTGGGACGAAGACGGCAACGAGCTTGATGCGGCGCGCCATCCGCTGCAAATCGTGAAGTTTAAGGTCAAGCGCCCTCTCTTCCCGTACAACATGATGAGAAAGGAGAATTAAGATGGGGAAGAAGCCCGTTGTCATCGGCGTCGCCGGCGGCTCCGGCTCGGGGAAGACGAGCGTCGCCCGCGCGATTTACGACCATTTCGGCGACCGCTCGATCCTTGTTTTGGAGCAAGACTTTTACTATAAAGATCAAAGCCATCTTCCGTTTGAAGAGCGGCTGAAGACGAACTATGACCATCCGCTGGCGTTTGACAACGATTTGTTGATTGAGCATATTCATAAGCTGCTTCGCTATGAGCCGATTGACAAGCCGGTGTACGATTATACGCTGCACACTCGCTCAAGCGACGTCATTCGCGTGGAGCCAAAGGATGTCATCATCGTGGAGGGCATTCTTGTCTTGGAGGATGAGCGACTCCGCAATTTAATGGACATTAAAGTATATGTCGACACCGACCCGGACATCCGCATCATCCGCCGTCTCATCCGCGATATTAAAGAGCGCGGCCGCACGTTCGATTCGGTCATCGAGCAATATTTGTCCGTCGTCCGGCCGATGCACAACCAGTTTGTCGAACCGACGAAGCGCTACGCGGATGTGATCATTCCGGAAGGCGGACAGAACGTCGTCGCCATCGATTTAATGGTGGCAAAAATTCGCACAGTTCTTGAACAAAAAGCGGTTTTGTAATAACATAACAGAGACAAAACAATATATTATATACCAAGTAAGCGTACGAACAGCCGTTTTTGCTGTTCGTACGTTTTACATAATGCAGAATATATAGAGGAGTGAGATGAATGGCGAACGAAAAGCAGTATCCGATGACGAAAGAGGGAAAAGAGAAACTGGAACAAGAGCTTGAGTACTTAAAAACGGTCAAGCGGAAAGAAGTGGTGGAGCGCATTAAGATTGCGCGCGGGTTCGGGGATTTGTCGGAAAACTCGGAGTACGATGCTGCCAAAGATGAGCAGGCGTTTGTCGAATCGCGCATCCAAATGCTTGAAAACATGATCCGCAACGCCGTCATCATTGAAGAAGACAAAGAAAACCCGGACGTCGTCTCGCTCGGCAAGTCGGTCACGTTCATTGAACTTCCAGACGGCGAGGAAGAGACGTATACGATCGTCGGCAGCGCTGAAGCCGATCCGTTTGAAGGGAAAATTTCCAACGACTCGCCGATTGCGAAATCGCTTCTCGGCCGCCGCGTCGGCGATGAGGTGACGGTGCAAACGCCGGGCGGGGAAATGCTTGTGAAAATCGTGGCTGTGAAATAAGAAGCAGGAGGCGGCCGACCTGAACAAGCGGCGGTGTGCGAAGCGAAGCGAAGAAAATTGCCGCCGCTTGACGTTTCAAACGGAAACACCTCGTCAACACTGATGATGAGGTGTTTTCTTTATGTGGAAAAAACGAACGCTTGCCATGCTCGCCCTCATTCAACTGGGCTTGTTGTTGCTTGTCGGGCGATTGGCGCAGATCCAGCTGATTGACGCCGAGTCGTTCGCCAATCATAATTTAATTGCCGAAAGCGTCGCCCAGCGGACACAAGAACTGATCATTGACGACGGGCGCGGCTCGTTCGTCGACCGAAATGGCGCGCCGCTCACGAAGCGATACGTGCCGTCGCTTGTCTTATTCCCGTTTTTAACGACGATGAAATGGCCGATGGAACAAGTCGCCCGCATCACCGGCGTCTCTAAAGAAGAGATCCGCCGCCAGCTTGAGCAGGCGGACGGTCCGTTCGTCTTAGAGAAGGATGGAGAGCCGCTCGCCTTGAGCGCCCAGCAAATGAAGCAAATTAACGATTTGCGCATTCCGGGCGTCTTAGCTGTCAATAAACAATACTCTCTTGAGGTGGTGTACGCTCCGCATTTGCTTGGCTTCACCCGCCCAGATCAGGAGCTCATCAAGAAGCGTTATCCAAAACGGCCGCTGCCGCCAAAGACCGAAGTGGGCATTCAAGGACTTGAGAAGGCGTTTGATGAGTTTTTGCTCGCCGACGGCGAAACGAAGCTGCTTTATCACGTTGACGCCGAAGGGCGGCCGCTGTTTGGGCTCGATGTCAAATACAGCGATACGGGCAACCCGTTTTATCCCGTCACCGTGCAAACGACGCTTGACCGTGACTTGCAGCAAGAGATGGAGCAGATCGTTGACCGATACGGGTTGAAAAAAGGCGGTCTCGTTTTGCTGGATATTGACACAAACAGTGTGCTCGCCATGGTCAGCCGCCCAAACATGGACCCGCGTGATCCGTACAAAAACCGCGGGGCGGAAAACCAAATAGTGTTGCCGCAAATCCCTGGCTCGATTTTTAAAACAGTCATTGCGGCCGCGGCGCTTGATGAGGGGCTCGCCTCGCTTGAGACAACGTTTGACTGCAGCCGAAAAATTGACGGCAAAACCCGCGATGAGGAGCATGATTACGGCATGCTTGATTTAGCGGACAGCTTTGCCGTCAGTTGCAACAATGCTTTCGCCACGCTCGGCAAGCAGTTGATCGAGCACGATCCCGATGCGTTTGAAACGTATGCGAGAAAGCTTGGGCTGTATCCGACGGCCGGCTGGGAAGGGGCGGTGTACCATGAAGAGCATTTCCGTCAGTTCCCGGAGGAGCAGAAAGGAACGATTTGGCATGATCCGCGCGACAAGAGGGTGCCGCTTGCGGTGGCGCAAACGGCGATCGGGCAAAAAAATGTACGCGTCTCGCCGCTTGGCGTCGCCAACATGATGGCGACCATCGCCCGCGGCGGCGAAGCGCTTCAGGTGCGGGCCGTTGACAAAGTGCTGTATAAAAACGGTGCGACCCTCTTTTCGTTTCCGCCTCAACCGGCTTCAGACATGGCGCCGATCGCGCCGCAGACGGCCGAAGAGCTGCAGCGGCTTTTGCGCAGCGTTGTCACCAAAGAGGATGGCACCGGCCGCCGCTTCCGTTCGCTGCCGTATCCGGTCGCCGGCAAATCCGGGACGGCGGAGACAGGAAAAATGGACGGCGGTGCTGAATTCATTAATAAATGGTTTGCTGGCTATTTTCCAGCCGACCGCCCGAAATACGCCCTCGCTGTCGTTGAGCTCGACTGCCCGAGCGGGCGGGCCTCGACGAATGATGTGTTCGCCGCCGCAGTCGAGGCGCTTTATGCTTATGACCACGCCAAAAATGAAGTGAAGTGACGAACCAAATGTAAGGGGAATCCATGTTTCCAGCACGAACATCATCCAAAGAAGGGAGAGGAGACGGTGGCGCAAATGGGGACACGCTTTGCCGCCCGCGCCAAGCGGCGGAGAATCAACCGTTGGCTCAATGGAGCCATTGCCGTTGTCGTGCTGCTCATTTTGATTGTCGGCGGGAACTTGCTGTTTGGCGATCAACCGAGCGAGAAGGCGGTTGATCGCGAAGCCAAAACAGAAGCGGCCAATGCGAAGCGGGTGGAAGTGGAAACAGGCGAAGCGGCGGCGCCGGCGGAAGCCGAAACGCCCGCCGAGGAAGAAGATGCTGCTTCCACCGATGAAACGAGCGAAGCGGGCATGACAGAAACGCCGGGCCCGCCGGGGTCCAACGTTGAAAAAGAAATCGTCAACCCGGCATGGCAGCCGATCGGTACGACGCAAACGGAGCCGCATGAAACGGTGTTTAAGAAAGATTCGGTCGACTGGAAGGAAATGCTCGATGCCGTCAGCTATGCGACCGGCATCGCCCCGGAGGAGATGATCGTTTGGTTCATCGGCAACAACGGGCCGAACAAAGCAGTCGCGACGATTTCGACGAAAGATCAAACCGCCCATTACAAAGTGTACATTGAATGGGTGACGAACGAAGGCTGGAAGCCGACGAAAGTGCAAAAGTTGAAGCAAAAGCCATAAGCGGCATGATGAGGGGAAGCGGAGATATTCGAAACTTTGGCGGCATCAGTGAAACGATGGCGGTTCATTAGCGGCGGAAACATACACAGGCGCCCAAAAACGAAGGGCGCCTGTTATTTTTTCGCTTTGAAATGAACGACTGCGCTGTACCACCGCTTTCCGTTTTCCATGACGTGCATTTGATGGGATACATGATGGACGGAAAGCAAGAGCGCCTTGTTATGTTCAATTTGTTCGTTGATTTTTTTCTCGAGCGTCCGCAAGTCGTCCGCTTCAAAAAATTCGATTTTGTCCTCGATCAAATCAAGAGAAATGTTCGGCATCGTTCTTCCTCCTTTCCATTGTCAGTGTAGCAAATTTTCCCGCCCTCATCCACCGGAGTACAAGGGGGAACAATACGAACGAACATGATCGTTGAACAAGGGAAAAACATATGCTACAGTAAGAGCAGGCAATACGAAAAAAACATACTATATTTATAGGAATTATAAACTTTTTTGGGGTGTGACCATATGGGCAGAGAGTTTCTTGACTTGTTTGAGCAATGGGCGGAATCGTATGACCGATCGGTCGAAGGATACGATGAGCAATATCGAGACGTGTTTGCCGGTTATGACCGCATTTTAAGCACGGTCGCCGACAAAGCCGGCCAAGTCGTGCTCGAGTTTGGCGTCGGCACAGGCAACTTGACGAAAAAGCTGCTTGAGCGCGGCAAGCAGGTGTACGGGATCGAGCCATCGGCGCCGATGAGGAAAAAAGCGGCGGAAAAGCTCAGCGGGCGAGCGGTCATTCTGGACGGCGATTTTTTGCAATTTCCGACACCGCCGGAGCCGATCGACACGATCGCCAGCACGTATGCGTTTCATCATTTGACGGATGCGGAAAAAGACGAAGCGCTGGCCAAATATAGTCAATTGCTCCATCCGGGTGGTAAAATAGTGTTTGCCGATACGGCGTTTCGCGACAAAGAGGCGTTCCGCCAGGCGATTGAGGAAGCCCGAGCGCGCGGCTTCCACGATTTGGCCGACGATTTGGAACGCGAATATTATACGACGCTTGACGTATTGGCATCACTGTTTTCCAAGCATGGCTTTTCCGCCTCCTTTGCGCAGCAAAACGCGTTCGTCTGGGTGATGGAGGCGGTGAAACAAACGACATAGAAAGAGGGAGAACGATGAAAGCAGCCATTATTGGAGCCATGGAAGAGGAAGTGGCGATTTTACGTTCGCGCATGGAAGGGCGCGAGGAAACGGTCATCGCCGGGTGCGAATTTTCCAAAGGGCGCCTTGACGGCGTGGAGGCGGTGTTGTTGAAATCCGGGATCGGCAAAGTGAACGCCGCCATGGGAACGACGCTTCTGCTTGACCGCTTTCGTCCTGATTTCGTGATCAATACCGGTTCGGCCGGCGGATTTTTGCCTTCGCTTCGTGTCGGAGATCTTGTCATTTCCAAGGAAGTCGTCCATCATGACGTCGATGTGACCGCGTTCGGCTACGCTTACGGGCAAGTGCCTGGCCTGCCGGCGCGCTACCGGGCGGATGAGGCGCTTGTTGAGGCGGCCAAGCAGGCGGCGGCGCGGCTTGATGGCCTGCAGGCAGTGACCGGCTTGATCGCCACCGGCGATTCGTTTATGAACGATCCAAAGCGAGTCGAATTTGTGCGCGGTCAGTTTCCGGAATTGTGCGCCGTCGAAATGGAAGCGGCGGCGATCGCCCAAGTGTGCGTGCAATTTGGAACGCCGTTTGTCATCATCCGGGCGTTGTCTGATATTGCTGGTGAGGAGTCGGACGTGTCGTTTGAACAGTTTTTGGAGACGGCGGCGAAACATTCGGCTGAACTTGTCTTGTCGATGCTTTCCGTTATGAAACAGAAGCGCTATTAAGATGCAGCGAAAAAGCAGCTTGTCTATTTTCTCGACTGTCGAAGGCAAGCCTATGGCTTGCCTCCGTCACGCTAAGGCGTGACGAAAGACCGAACAACGACTCGCTTAAAGACCCATGAATGGGTCTTTAAGCGGTGTTGTTCGGTCACTCGACAGTCGGATGAAATGATCGGCAAAAACGAAAAATGTTAAAGCTTTAAATTGCATCTATATATATAGACAACAGAACACCGCCGTTTTGCTGCTAAACTGAGCGTGAAGAAACGGAGTGACTTGTATGCGCGTAGCAAAAAGCATCCATGAGTTGATCGGCCATACGCCGGTTGTCGAAATTACGCGCTTCCCCCTCCCGGAAGGCGTTCGGCTGTTCGCCAAGCTTGAATACTTCAATCCTGGCGGAAGCATTAAAGACCGGCTCGGACAAGAGCTGTTGCGCGAGGCGTTTGCATCAGGAAAACTGAAAGAGGGGGGCACGATCATCGAGCCGACGGCCGGCAACACCGGCATCGGTCTGGCGCTGGCGGCGATCGGCAAAAACGTGAACATCATTTTTTGTGTGCCGGAAAAATTCAGCATCGAAAAACAACAGCTGATGAAGGCGCTCGGGGCGCAAATCGTTCATACACCGACTGAAGAGGGAATGGAAGGAGCAATCCGCAAAGCGGAGGAGCTCGCCCGCACGATTCCAGGCGCCTATTGCCCCCAGCAGTTCCAAAACCCGGCCAATCCAAGGACGTATTACAAGACGCTCGGTCCGGAGCTGTGGGACGATTTGGACGGACAGATCGACATTTTTGTCGCCGGCGCCGGCTCCGGCGGCACGTTTATGGGGACAGCGACGTTTTTAAAAGAAAAAAACCCGGCCATTAAAACGGTCATCGTGGAACCGGAAGGCTCGATTTTAGGCGGCGGCAAGCCGGGTCCGCATCGGACGGAAGGGATCGGCATGGAGTTTTTGCCGCCGTTTATGGATCCGGATTATTTTGATGCCATCTACACGATCGCGGACGATGACGCGTTCCGGCGCGTCAGCGAACTCGCGAGACAGGAGGGGCTTTTGGTCGGCAGTTCGTCCGGCGCCGCGTTTCATGCCGCCTTGATGGAAGCAGAGAAGGCAAAGCCAGGGACGAATATCGTCGTCATTTTTCCGGACGGGAGCGAACGCTATTTAAGCAAACACATTTATGAAGGTGGGAGGTAACGATGAGGCGGAAAACAATGCTCATTCATGGCGGCATTCCGGGGGATCCGCATACTGGAGCGGTGTCGGTCCCGATTTATCAAGTGAGTACGTATAAGCAAGAAGAAGTTGGAAAGCATAAAGGGTTTGAATACTCGCGCACCGGCAACCCGACGCGCGCGGCGCTTGAGAAGCTGATCGCTGATCTCGAGGGCGGCGAAGCCGGCTTTGCGTTCGCTTCCGGTATGGCGGCAATTACGGCCGTCATGATGTTGTTTCAAAGCGGCGACCATCTAGTGCTCACTGACGATGTGTACGGCGGCACGTATCGCGTCATGACGAACGTGCTGAATCGGTTCGGGCTTGAGGCGACGTTCGTCGATACGAGCGATGTCGCCAACATCGAGGCGCACATCCGGCCGAATACGAAAGCCATCTATATTGAAACGCCGACGAACCCGCTGTTGAAAATCACTGACTTGCAAGCCGCCGCCGCCATTGCCCGTGCGCATGGGCTGCTATTGATCGTCGATAACACGTTTTCCACTCCGTACTTTCAGACGCCGCTTGAGCTTGGCGCCGATATCGTCATCCATAGCGCGACGAAATATTTAGGCGGCCATAGCGACGTCGTCGCTGGGTTGGCGGTTGTCCGCACGCCGGAGCTTGCCGAGCGGCTCCATTACGTGCAAAATTCAACCGGCGGCGTGCTCGGGCCGCAAGATTCATGGCTATTGATGCGCGGGATGAAAACGCTCGCCGTGCGGATGGAGGAACATGAAGAAAATGCGCGCCAAATCGCTGTTTTTTTGGCTGAACACAAGGCGGTCAAGCGCGTCCATTATCCAGGTCTTCCGGATCATCCGAACCACGAGTTGGCGAAAAAGCAAATGCGCGGATTTGGCGGCATGATTTCGTTTGATGTCGGCAGCTTGGAGCGCGCCGAGAAAGTGCTGTCGCGCGTGCGCTACTTTACGCTTGCCGAAAGCTTAGGGGCGGTCGAAAGTTTAATTTCGTTGCCAGGGAAAATGACGCACGCCTCGATCCCGAAGGAACGGCGCGAACAGCTCGGCATTACCGATGGCCTGATCCGTTTGTCGGTCGGGCTTGAAGATGTCAACGATCTGCTTGACGATTTGGCGAAGGCGCTTGGCTGAAATTGCCGCTCCCCCCTTCTGTCCATGTATGATACAGTGAAAGGGGAGAGGAGGGATCGGGCTTGAACGAGCAGCAACGAAACGAGCTGCGGGCCAAGGCGGGCGACTTTAAAACATACAGCCTCGTCTTGTTCGCGTTTGGAGCGTTTCTCTATTTCGGAACGATCATCCCAGGAGCGGTTGAGACAGCGAAAAAGCCGTTCGCCCTATTGGCAGTCGCCGTCTGTTTTACCGCGTCGCTTTCCTGTTTGCGCCAAGCCGCCCGCTATGCCCGCCGTCTTGAGGAAGAAGAAAAGCGGTTCGAACCGTAAACCTGCCTTTTGGCCGAAAGGCGGGTTTTTGTTTAGCCACCATGCTGGCGTTCAAGGGAAAGCAAGCTTTTTGCCTATTTTGCAAAAAAACGGTTTACAATGGAAATAATTTTGGATATAATTGCCTACGTAGCATCATTTCCAAAGGGAGGTCGAAGACAATGACAATGATGATGTGGACAACAGTAACGCATCCATTCTATCAAACGGCTATTCGACCTTCCGCCGACCGGGAATGAACGTGCACCGATGACGAAAAACAGCGATCAGGCCGCAGAAGGGGAGTAGTCTCGCTTTCTGCGGCCTTTTTGTACGCTTAGCCGCAGAAACGCCTTCCTTCTGCGGTTTTTTTGCATGGAAAGGAGGTGAGGGGGTATGACGATCCATTTGTTTTTTATCACGATCACGATTGAGCGGAGAAAGCCGCGGCAACGGAACATCGAAGAGGAGCGGTTCGCGCGTGCAGCTGAGGAGGAGTTGCTTGACCGCAAATGTTCCGCTCATCAACGGTTGTTTTAAAACAATGGAGATGAAAGGGGAGAAGATTCATGTCAATTGTACCAGTATGGCTTGTGATGTGGATGAAACAGACGGGAGACTCGACTTGACTCAGGCTAAAGGGGGGATATCGGTGCTCCGCGTGCTGTTGTTGACGGTCGAATTTCACGAATTGTTCAAAATGTGGCGGAAGCGCTCCTTGTCTTCTTTGGTAAAATAAAATCTAGAAGAGAAGGTCAAGGAGGGAACGGGGATGTTCGCCATTGTCATGTCGATCATCATTACCGCGTCGATTGCGCTTGTTGTCGCCGCGGAAGTCAGCGTTGAGGCAAGAGCGTAAGCACGGCGGTTCTTCTGCATCGGGAGGGGGATAAGCAGGCGGACCGCATCAGCAGAACGTTGGCATCAATCGTTTTTGATTGGTCAGGTCATTGCCGGCTCATTTCGGGCCGGTCTATTTTTGTCGTAAAGACACGGACAACATCGCCCCTGCATATACATAACGATAGGCGGTTTCCGCCGATGACAGCAGGCGGGGGTGAGAGCATGTCCGGCATTTTCACGGCGTTTACGTTTCTGTTGAAAGAGCTGACGTTTCTTGTCTCGTATATTAAAAACAATGCGTTTCCCCAGCCGTTAAGCGCTCAAGAAGAGGAAAAGTATTTGGCGCTGATGGCAAAAGGCGACGAGCAAGCCCGCAACCGGCTCATCGAACACAACTTGCGCCTTGTTGCCCACATTGTGAAAAAGTTTGAAAATACGGGAGAAGAGGTCGAGGATTTAATCTCCATTGGCACGATCGGCTTGATCAAGGCGATTGAAAGCTATTCGCCGGGCAAAGGAACGAAGCTGGCAACGTATGCGGCTCGATGTATCGAGAACGAAATCCTAATGTCGTTAGTGTGCGGAAATAAATTACAATCTATAATATAACGAATTTTCCGCGCAAATCTGCAACATTTTGTTTTCAATGTAATCTAAACGAGTGGCGCATACATCAACCGGCATTTTAAACACATCCTGCATCTCACATAATATAAAATCTCGTTTTGCTGATAAGTCAATATATGTAAGCATGTGATAAGGAATTGCCGCGAATAGCATAAACCGGTTCGCCTGGATTTCTTGGTAATCTCGAAATGACTTGGACATGTTCAACTGATCCCCCACGTGCAACAATAAATGTCCAAGTTCATGAAAAAACACTTCACGCCGTTTAACAGAATCAAATCGCAAGTCTTTATGCAGCCCAATAATGCGGCAATCACTCCAATAGCCGAATGATCTTGATGCATAAACGATAGCAATGTCAAAGATATCCGCTAAATATTGCTCGTCGAGCTGATACGGATACAAGATGCCATGCTGTTTATAAACGTTTGATATATGCATTTCCAGATCGCCAGGCTTATATAAATAGTTCATTTCTCCCTCAACCTTTGTTGTATCATTTGCCTTTAATTATAGAAACATACGTTCTTTTTTGCAAGAAGAACATGGTATAATGATGGGAAATGAGAGGATGTGGAAGATTATGGGGAATGCGAAGCATCTTAATAGTTCCGAAAGCCACTCTCTCTAGGAGTGGCTTTTTTGGTGTTTTCTTGCTTGACGTTCTCTCCAGGGCAAAATTTTTGTTTCAACATATGTGATGTCCGATGTTCGCATTTTTCGCATATCGGCTTCCACGAGTGCAGCATTTGTAAATGTCCCAGATGTAATAAACCATGTTCCGATGCAGCCATGGTTCTTCTTGGCGCTGTCAAGTTCACGTATATCTTTAACCGTCACCTGGCTTTTGGAACGATAGTAGTGCTTCACTTGTACCGCTATCTTAAGACCGTCTGCCTTATTAGTGACAACGATATCGACGCCCCCGTCTTTTGCCTCAGGTGTTTTGATCGGCTGCCAGCCGGTTGATTTTAAGTATAAATACACAAGTTGCTCGAATTCCAACCCTGATAAATGCTCAAGTGGCGTTTGCAAAATAACGTGATCCGAACGAACGCCGTATTTTCCAGTTGCCGTTTTGATGCCTTTCTTGGACTCCGATATTTTTTTCTGAGGGGATTGTCTTTTCCTTGTTGAAGATTTGACAGGGATTAATGATTCAATCAGGGCGACAACAAAGGCTGTTCCAAAAATCAAAAGTCCTAAGAAAACATATGGATTGTTAAACTTTGAACGGATAAGAAAAATGACAACCAAAAAAGTGAATCCGCCTAATCTTGCCAGCGTTTGTCTATCTCGTTTATTCATGATTTTTTCCTTTCTTGCTGGGCTCTCCATTTTACGTATTCAATGTGTTTCTTTATTTCATCGATTTCTTCTTCAGTTAATCCTTCGGTGTCGAAAAAGAATAGATTTGTTTGTTTTTTAGATTCCACTGTTGTCTTGCCGGTCAGCAAATAATCTGTTGAAACCTCAAATAGATCAGCAAGCTTGAGAAGCGTTTCATAGTCAGGTTCTCTTTTTCCTTGTTCATACATTGCATAGGTAGTACGGCCTACGCCAATCTTTTTTGCTACATCTTCTTGCCTCATATTCAATTTACTTCTAAGTTCCTGTAAACGATTCCCTAAATCGACCATTGTCAACATCCTCCTTAGGTTTAATTATAGTCACAAAAAGTGACAAAAAAATAATTTACACAAATAGTGTATTTTGATATTGACATTACACGAATTGTGACATATACTTTGATTAACGATACGCGTTTTGTGACTTTACTTTAAAGGAGGTGATAACCTAATGAGGAAATGGCTAAAAAACATGCGTCTAAACAAAAAGATGACTCAAAAAGAACTCGCTGAATTAGCTGGGATTTCAAGAAGTACTTACGCTATGATTGAAAACGGCCAAAGAAATCCCAGTGTCGAAGTGGCAAAGCGAATCGCCAACGTTCTTTCTTTCGATTGGACATATTTTTTTGAGGATAAATGTCACATTTCGTGTATTGCGACTGCATAATTTAATGCCTATACATCCATTGTATTGAAAAGGAGTGAGAGAGTGAGAGTAAAAATTTCGCTCATCGTTGAGGAAAAAGAACACGTCAACAGAGCAATCGGATGCATTGATCATATGCTCGATGCAGTCATGACAAAAGATTACAAAGCTGCACGGCAAGTCATTAAATCGTTTGAGTCTGTGTTGGACAAGTTGCAAGAGATCGAGATGAAAAAAGCTCGAAACATGGGGCTATAAGGGTGGTAAGGGGGAAACTTGGATGAAAGTAACGATCATAAAGGGACCAATGTTCAGCCAAGTGGAGAAAGATGTGTATGCATACTTGGCTCAAGTCTTGCCCGATGAATATAAAAAAGTGCAAGAAAGACGGAGCGCTGATGAAAAAGCGTCATAAAAAAAGCAGCAAGCGCCCTAACGCTCACTGTCCTAAAAAATATGCCTATTAAAAATATAACATAACGAAGAAAGTCCAAAAAGGGGGACTCCGAATGGTGACAAAACAAAAGGCCGATCCGATGCAAAAATATGTTCCGATTGTAATGCGGTGGATCGAGGAAGCGTTTGATATGACCGCTATCCAAGTCGAAGATTTTTCCGTGTTTCCAGCAGGAAAGCTGATCCGCGATGAAAACGGACACACCATGGTAGTGTTTTACGATGTTTGGACTGATCAAGTGAAATATACATTCCCGAAAAAGTGAGGATCACAGTATGCAGGCAGCACTTGACTTTCAAATGAGTCTTGAGAGGCTTTTTCCATCAGCGAAAAAGCCCCTCAAGATTATTCGACTGATTGGCTATTCACGGATGAACAATGAATCTGATCCGCAAAAAGCATACAGTGTCGCGAAACGGCCTTGCATGAAGGGATGGCAAGATCTAAATCGCCCAGGCATGACAGAAGGAGAGATTCGTGCCTGGTTGCGGCAAAAAGGGTGGACAGGTCTTGTTATTCCAGACGGGTATGACGTTATTGACATCGACGAGCAGGAAGAAGGGGAGATGCTTCTTAAGGCGCTTTTGCGTGAAGGATATAAATTTCATGCGATTCGCACAATACGAGGCTTTCAATTTTTCTTTCGTTCGACAGGGAAAATCAAAGGACAAGACGCGACAGTGCTCATGGCTGGCGGCTTTGTCGGCGACTATCGGCTTTCCGGGCGCGGTCAAGTGGTTCTTCCAAGCGAAAATACAGGCGGACGCGAATGGGTACATATTGCCGACGGAGAACTGTCGCCGATGCCAATTTTCTTTGAACGCTTAAAAAAAATTGACAAAGCGCAACGCCCGTTTCCAATCCCGATGCCCGAGGGTGGACGTAATAATGCGTTATTTTCCCATTGTTGCCGTCTGGTTGAATTTGGTTACACCCAAGAACAAGTCCGTGAAATAGCCAGCTTCCTAAATCGCTATTTTTTTCTTCCTCCATTAGACCAGCGTGAATTTGCAAACACATTAAATAGTGCAT
Source organism: [Bacillus] caldolyticus (assembly GCF_003595605.1). Classification (NCBI taxonomy): domain Bacteria; kingdom Bacillati; phylum Bacillota; class Bacilli; order Caryophanales; family Anoxybacillaceae; genus Geobacillus; species [Bacillus] caldolyticus. The sequence continues at coordinate 3,026,085 of NZ_CP025074.1, forward strand.
TGAAACATGAACCAAGTGGAACGGACTATTTTGCACCGCTACCGATGCCTTCTCCATCGCGAAAAGAAGGGAAAAAGTTCAACCTAACGGAAATGGGCAACGCCGAACGACTTGTCGCGCGGAACGGTCAAAACTTGCGCTATTGCGTCGAATTTGAGGAATGGCTCATCTGGGATGGAAAAACATGGGTAGAGGACAAGAAAAAGCAGATTGAACGCATTGCAATTCGGACGTTTCGCGAAATGTATGCAGAAGTAGCACAAGAAGAAAATAACGATGCACGAAACGAACTGCTGAAATGGGCGAAAGCAAGTGAAAAAAGCTCCGTATTCCTCAACTCAATCGCCAGGGCGGAAGCGATGTTGCCGATCAGCCAGGATGAGCTGAACAAGGATAAATTTTTGCTGAATTGCGCAAATGGCGTGGTGGATTTACGGACAGGAGAATTGTTGCCGCACGACCGCAAATATATGATGACTAAAAATACGCATGTGAATTATGATCCAAATGCAAAATGCCCTACGTGGATTGCATTCCTAGAGTCCATCTTTCGTGATGGTGATGAAGTTAAGCGAGACATTATCGAGTTTTTACAAAAAGCGATCGGATACGCACTAACGGGTGATATATCCGAGCAAGTCGTCTTCTTTTTATGGGGAACGGGGCGAAACGGTAAATCAACGTTTATCAACACTGTCAAGGCGTTGCTAGGAGACTATGCAAAACAGACGAACTCCAATACATTCACGGCAAAAATGAACGATTCAGGGATCAATAACGATATTGCCCGACTGCATGGAGCACGTTTTGTATCAGCCGTTGAGAGCGAAGACGGCCAGCGCCTCAGTGAATCGCTCATCAAGCAGCTGACGGGAGGCGAACCGATCACAGCCCGTTTCCTACGCAAGGAATTTTTCGAATTTGTGCCTGAATTCAAGATTTTCTTCACGACAAATCATAAGCCAATCATCAAAGGCGATGATGAAGGGATATGGCGACGTATTCGTCTTGTGCCATTCACGTATACGATCCCAAAAGAACAGGTAGACAAGCATCTACCTGAAAAATTGCTGAATGAGCTTCCAGGCATTTTGCGTTGGGCTGTTGAAGGATGCTTGAAATGGCAAAAAGAAGGTTTAGGCGAGCCGGACGAAGTGAAAAACGCGACGGATGAATATAAAGAGGAAATGGATCTGCTCAGCAATTTTTTGAATGATTGTTGTGTGATCCATCCAGGAGCAAAAGTCCAGCTGAACGAGTTGTATAAGGAATATATCAGCTGGTGCGAGGAAAACAGTGAAATCCCGTTGAAAAAGCAAAAGTTTTCTGCGAGATTGGTGCTGCGCGGATTCGAAAAACGGAAATCCACCGGAAACAAAACATTCTTTTTCGGCATCGGTCTTTCCGCTGAAAGTTATAAAGTTACCTCCAGTTACTCAAATTCCGGTAAATCGCCTATAGGCGATAATTTTGAGGAAATACCGAAAAATAAGTCACTTGAGGTAACTAGTAACTTAGTTGAGGAAGAAATATAGTTACTTAGTTACCATGAGTTACCCGTTTTTAGGAATATTCTCTATGGGTGAATTATACGGAAAATACCCCTTTTTAAGTAACTTGAAGTAACTAAGTAACTGATAAGGGGGAGTTATATGTTATATAACATTTTTTACAGATTAGAAAATCTAAATATTCAAATAAAAGTAAAAAACAACAAAATCAGCTTGCTTTATAAAGATGGGAGCTTGCCAATGGATTTAAAAAAACAAATCCAGCAGCACAAGGAGGAAATCAAAAGGCGGTTGGAAGAAAATGAACAAGCCCGGCGGTATGGATTTTTGATATATGCGTATGGAGAGCTTTATGAGTTCCGATATGGGAAAGGATCGTACTTGTTTATTGAGCGGGAAGGAAATAAAGCTATCGTTTGGCGAGGAAGCTACATTCACGGTGATCCCCGTCCGTATCGAATAAAAGTTTTAGCTAATCGCGTTCCTTTTCATCATGCATTGGCCGAAGCAGTTGGTTTCATAGAATGGCTAAAAAGGCAGGAAGGACGAGCAAATATATATTCTCTATAAAGAAGGGGGAGTAACATGACTGCTTTTAAATTATACTTACGCGAGGCGATCGAACAAGTTAGGGTTAAACGGATTGAGCAGTTGCAGGCTGCGGGGTACAGAAAAACTGTTGAGGGGCGTTTATTGGATGAATTAACGCTGTCAGAACTGAATCACGAATATCATTGCCTTAAAGAACAAAAGGGGAAATGAGGAATGTTTCGATTTTTTTGCGAACAGTGCGGATTTGAAATTTGGAGCATCGAGGTAATTCCAAAACTAAAATGTCAATGCGGGATATATTCCCAGTGTGAAGAAAAGGAGTGTGGGATCAATGAATAGTAAAGTAAGAGACTTCTTGGAGACAGTAGTCTTCTCCGGCTTGTTTCTGATTATCATGGGAGGATTCATCTGCTATCTAGTCCGGTGATGGAGGTGTGAAAAATGTATTTGTCCCAGGTGAAATCAAATGGCAAGCGATATATTTATCTGTGTGTGTATGATGGTAGTCAGGAATATTCAACGAGACGCGAACGGCGAGTATATGCCTTCGGGGAGGCTAGGCAGGCGTTGAAGAAGATGCGCCGGTGGAAAAGGAAATTTTATGAGTTTCCACAAGAACTAAAAGAACTTGGATGTTCAGAACAAGATTTAAACGACTGGATTACAACGATTGAAACGGGGAAAACAAAAACGGGAAGGAATTTTATAGTAAACGTGTAAGTTTTTAAAGATATTATATATATCTATAAAAATGCACGACGCGGTTTTTAATGTTTTAATCTATACGGAGAATAAAGCAGAATTTTATAAAAGGCATGTTGGCCGGGCGAAGCTGTCTTCGCCCGGTTTCTGCACTGATATGACCAAAATTTTTTGGTGATATGAAAGAGCCAAGCAGGCTTGTACATTTAAATTGTGAGGGGTGAATATTATGAATGGCCAATCATCCAATATTACATATGTTGAGATGCGCGGACATACCGTCATCGAAACGAAAGAAGGAAATATTGTGGTCATACATGAGATCACCCTTGGCGATGTCGTCATTTCTGTTATATTAGCGGCTATGTTGATTTTTATGGTGTTAGAGCGATTTATGAGGAGGTAGGATGATGTACAGCCTGATTTTTGCGACTCCTAAAGATATTTTAGGTGCCTACCTCGTCATCATCGGATCGTGCTTGATATTGCATCCCATTGTGATGTTTTTGGTTTCAGCTCTGAAAGGGGCGAAACAGCGATGGTAACCACAGGAACGCTGGTTGCCTATGCATTTAAGGTTGTATTTGGTAACGGCGATGTCATCACTGCGTTAGCATCCTGGGCGATTTTTTTGACATTCTGTTTCGTGGCGACGGCGATTTATCAGGCGATGAGATAAGGAGGGAGAAAATGTCCAGTATCGGGAATGTGTTCGATTGGTCGTTTTTTTGGGGTGTTTTCGGATTTTTATTGAAAACTGTTGCTCCCTTCGTCATGCTTGTCGTCGCCATTGTCGCCGTCGGGATGCTGTTGCATGGCGTGATCGTGGCGATCAGATCGAGGTCGTGATAAGATGCCACAGTTTCAGACGTTTTTTACGCCAGCGAGGTTGGATGAGTTTTGGTATTACGTCAAATGGATTTTGTTTTATGCGGCACCTGCCATTATGATCATGGCAGCGGCCGGTGCTATATCGCTGTTGATCCCGGTCATTAAAAAAAGTTTTGCCAATGAAAACGAGATCAACAGACAGGATGAGACTGATGATTATGAAATACGACGGTATTAGGTTTCAACTAGCATTGCTAGTGAAATAAATCTTATTAAATCAAGGAGGAATCATTCATGCCTGCTTTAGGTGCCGCTATTGATCTTTCTGGGCTGACGTTGCCGTTTTCGGTTTCAGATTTAATCGGCAGTGTCAACAGCCTCATTTCTTGGGTGGGTCCGTTTGTGTTGCTTGCCTTGGCGCTTGGGTTCGCACCGAAAATCATTTCTTTTATCAAGTCTATTTTTGGACGCGCCACGGCTAAGTAATGAGCCAAAAAAGGGGGATGTCACTGTCCCCCTTTTTTAACATAGGGGGCGTGGGATATATTATATGGTTAAAAAAATGACATTGATGATTTTAGCCATAGCGGTTGCATATGTGATGATCTTGCCCGATCGATCGTATGCAGCTGATGCAGTATGTTCAAACGGCGAATGTATCTATGGATATTTTGGATCCCAAAGCGGCGATGCAATCCTTTGGGCAGACAGTATATATCATGACGACAACTGGACAAGGGTAAAAATTCAAGGATCCGGACAAGGTGCACTGCAATGGTTTGATGCGTCGGGGAATTTATTGGGATCATCAGCCTTGGCTGGATTTTCTGATTATAACTTTCCTCCAGGAGCAAAAGGTTTTAGGATTCGGGCATCAGTAGGAGAATTTCATGCGTTAGAGGCATGGTCTGATAATGATTTATCAAGGCATGTAGTTTTTATGGGGGCTGATTCGGCTGGAAACAGCTGTATTGGTTGCGACCTATTCAATTGTCCTGGATGGAGTCAGTATATGGGGAAGCTCAATGAAATTAGAGATGCCATCCCTCCTGCGCCGAACTGGAACCAAGTCGCGGCCATTTTTCGCGATACGATTGTGCCGAAACTTGTAGCCGACCTTGAAGTGATGTTGGGAACAGCGCCGTCACCGCCTGCAGAGCCGCCAGATCTCCCGGGGGTGGACACACACGGCATTGAGAATAAAGTGCCAAGCATGCCTGATTCAGGATTGGATACATCGGGATTTACGAAAGATCGTATCGAGAGTGAAGCGCCGGAAATTGAATTTCGTGAAGACGAATCGGGAGGCTTCGATATTGTGAATCCGATAGATACTTTGCCGCCGTTGCCGGACAAGATGCCGGAGCCGGGAAACACGGATGCAGGGGGATGGGATGCCGGACATCCACAACAGCCGGATGACCAGCCAATGCCGATCCCAAAAGACCAAAGCGGGACACCGGACACCGGCAACGCGCCGATACCAAGCCAAAACAGCGACACACCGCCAAGCCCCGGTGACAACGGCGGCAACGCGCCAATACCAAGCCAAGACGACGGCATACAAGGATCAAAATACTACAAAAAACACCCTGATGATCCGGATGGGAGTGGGGGGAGGTAGTGATTAAACAATGCGGGTAAGAATAACTTTTATAGTTTGTATATTTTTTATTTCATTTTCTTTTTTGAATTCTGCTTTTGCGGCTGTAACGAGCGGTTACGTCTCTCCTGTCGTTATTAATTCTGTCAGCCCTGTAGCGGGATATAACCCCGAAAATTCTGTTGATAGTAATCTGACTTCATATACTAATTTGGGGGGGAATGGATATATCAAATATCTAATTCCTTCTGGTTCGAATTCAATGAAAATACATCTCAGAACTACTAACTATCCAGTAAACCAATATTTGGGATCATATAGAATTGTGTTTTCTAATTCTCAAGGAGTAGTTTGGGATAGTGGTAATATTAAAATTTATACAACTAGTTTAATTGCGTATGATTTTGCTATTCCGGACAAGGCTACAGAAGTCACAGTCTATTCTACATCTTACGCAGATTACTTTCCGCTGCTGGTTTATGAGGTTGAAATGACGGTGCCAATTGACAAAACACCACCACATGAAGTGACAAATCTAGTCACAACGTCATCTACTACAACGATTTTGCTTACCTTTAATAAACCTACTGATAGTGATTACACAGGAACTAGATTGTATGTAAATGGGGTTTTAGTGAAAACTTTGGGGAGTACCACAACATCTTATAGATTAACCGAATTAAAACCTAATACCACATATAATATTAGAATAACGACGTTCGATACGAGTAACAATGAATCAGAGGGGATAACAACATCGGTAAAAACTCCACCGCCGCCCGATGTTGCGAACTTGATTTTATCTCCCTCTCCCTATTCGATTTTTGCAAAATGGATAAATCCAGATGATCCTGACGGCTTAGGATTTATCGGCAATGATCTTTATTTAAACGAAAAACTCATCACATCTTTGGATAAAAACACAACGACGTATACATTTACTGATCTGAGTCCAAACACATCCTACACAGTAAAAATTGTTTCGAAATACAATGGAGGATATTCATCGTCAGGACAGACAGCAACCGCAAAGACAACAATACCGATAGAAGATATCACTGACCTGCAAGCCGACGCAAAATACGACCGTGTGAAGTTATCCTGGAAACTTCCAGATAGCGAGTTTTTCTCGCATGTGAAGATATATCGAAAAAAGATAGAACAACAATCGTTCTGGGATCAACTTTTTGGCGCGACAGCTGTTTCCGCCGCTACGACATCGGATGGCTATACGCCGATGTTTGAAACAAACGGAACGTACTGGACGGACTTGACGGTCACACCGGACACGACGTATTCGTATAAGGTGACATCGGTCAATATAGAGGGAAATGAGTCGCAAGGGGTAACGATCGAAACGAAAACACCGTCAGAGCCTGCTCCGGTCTTAACTGGTGTGGCGACAACGCAAAACGAAAACGGCGACTATATCGTTACATGGACAAGCCCCACAAAAGGATCAGTGAAAGTACTGATCGGTGGAAAGAGTTATACAGTAGTTGATGCAGCATCCCAGCAAGTAATGATTAAAAAAGAAGATATGAAGACGGACTTCTTTGGAGGATATGACGCAAAATTAGTGCCGGTCGGACAATTTGGGACAGAAGGACAGGCTGTACAAGTGCCAGCAGTAGGGAAGAAAATTGAATTCCCCATAACATTCGATGATTTCATGAAAACTGTTGTTAACATTCTCTCCTGGGCGGCTCCGCTGATCTTAGTGTTGTTTGTATTCATTTTTTGGAGGCCATTTATTGCATTTTTGCGAAAAACGATTTTCGTAAAAGGAGGGCGTATGAAGTCATGAATGTCAATATCGTACAGGAGGTCATTGAAATCGTGTTTCAACGGTACATGCCATATATTACGCCCATCCTATTTATTTTCGCAGTAGCAATGTTCGGTGAAAAGCTGATTGGGCTGTTATATAGTCTGATTCGCAGGTGATAAGCAAGTGATAACGATGATTTTTGTGCCGTTAGTAGTATCAGGCATACTCGGCGATGCGTTTGGTAAGCTCTTTGATGTCATATGGTCAGTCATAAAGTGGATAGGGCGACTGTTAAAAAAGCTGTTTCAAGGGCTTATTGATTTAATCGTCGGGTTTTTTGAAGTCATTTACGCGTTGATTGACGGGATGCTGTACTTTTTGTATAAAATCGGCGTTCTAGCTGTAAAGCTGTTTTTGCTGTTTTTCGAGCTGGCGAAAATGATTGTTTCGCTGTTTGTTGGCTTTGCAAAAACGCTTGCCAGTCTTGTATATGTTCCGCGCGGCGGAAGTGGAAACGGCTATTCTGAAATGTTAGGCAAGATTTTTGCGGCGATGCAGCCTTTGAAGTTGGAGCCAATCGCCTATATATTACTTTTTATTTTGTGGATGTTTACGGCTGTGGCAGCGATCAAGTTGCTGTCGTCGATCAGAGTAGGGGGAGATTGATGTGAACATTAAAGAGGCCATACACAGTTTCATTGATAAAATTTTCAATCCCCCGATCACATTTTTAGATATGGGTATAGAGAAGCTTCGCGCTGTTGGACAATTAACAGCACAAGGGCTGAATGTCGGAAAATACCTATCGGTATTCGGAGATTTGCCAACAGCCTGGCAGCTTGTCGTTTCATCAGCGCTAGCCTCCGTGGTCATTTTAGGATCATTGCTGATTTTCAGGTCAGTTATGCGCCTATATTACAGTCTGAAAGAAGGTGTGAAATGGTGGTAGATGCGTTTTTCTATATGTTTACGCTAGGCGCTGGCGCTGCGGCCGGCGTGGGTGTTATTGCATTTCTTGGGTGGAAAATTGTTCAATTTTCAAATAGAAAAGCGAAAAAACAGCAAAGAAGGGCGGTAATCTGATGGGATTGCTAAAGAAAAAGGAAAAGGACGAGTTTTTTCCAGGGACAAACGACATATTGATTGTGTTTGACGACGAACAAAAAACGAGTGATATACAGCGTATTGACGAAATTCGCGACGGTGCAGTGTATGTGACAGGCAAATATAAAGTGCCAATACATGACTGTGAGATTACGACTGGACCTGAGGGACGACACTTTTTCTATCGCGCTCCGTCGCGGTCGGTACAGGAAACACAACGCCTGGCAGAGCTAGAAAAAAGTATCGTACTGCGACAAATCACGTCTTATCGTCCGCCAGAGCCACCAAGCCAACTTGATATGACAAAAATCCTTTTATTCGGGCTTGTGTTCTTTGCGTTTATCATTATTGGCATTTCCAGCTGCGGAGGAGGATCGTGATGCAAAGCAATGCCGAAAAGTTACAAAGCGTCATTTCCGATGACTTGTTTCCGCAAGTGCAGCACATATCGGACGTCAAACAAGTCCTCGAAGAAATGACGACAAAGGCGCAAGAGCTGCAAGAGTGGCAAATTAAAGCGATTTTGCTGCTCGAAAGTCTTTCGAGGAATAAATACTTGCATGGAAAAACCGATCCGTATCGTGAAATTATCAACTTTATCATGCAAGGTAAGGTTCTTGTCGCTGATCCGCAATATTACATTGATACAATCGAAGCGCTTATTCCTAAACCGCCGAAGCCGGTCATTGTCGCGCCGAATGGCGTTGAGAAGGGAGGGAAACGGTAGTGGCACATCATTTCTTCATACAAGGTCCGCTCGGCGCTGGGAAAACATTGATGATGTCGCTTTTAGCTCATCACTGGCGTGAAAAGGTGCGTGCGCGTGGCGGTGATATTCAACTTTTTTCAAACTACGGCTTGAAAGATTCGATTCCTCTTGAACACTATACCGACTGGTATAAGGTAGCAGAAGCGCAAGGCAGCATTTGTTGCTGGGACGAAGCGCAAATGGCGTTTTCAAACCGCAAATGGTCGAAATACGGCGCGACGATCGCCACAGAAGTTATGATGTTTACGCGAAAAATGAAGAGCGTACAAATATATTGCTCGCCGTCAATCAACAACGTGGACAGTCGCATCCGGCAGATCGTCGAGGTTTTGATTAATGTCCGAAAGATTGGCGACCGCGGTTTTGCAATCCATTTTACGGATTATCAGACAGGTGAATTTATGCATAAACAGTTTTTGCCGATGTGGAAGGCGAAGAAAATATTTAAACTCGGACTATATGACACAGACACAATGGTGCTAGGGTTTCCGTTGCCGTCTACCGAACGAGAAGGGAACGAATTTTTCAGGACTCTTGAGGAAATACATGAGAAATCGCGTCAAACCGTAAGGAGGGCTGCCCGTGAACTACTCACTGGTGCCGGAGCACTATAAAGATAAAGATCCGCGTACATTGTTGTATCATTTTCCGTCGATACCGGTTGTGAAGTTCGCGAAAATCACACAGAAATTCTATTTTTTCAAACAGCTTGAAATCGCGCAAGACATCGTAAATCGCATGGGCTATATTTTACTTCCGTCCGCCTGTATGCACTGGGAACGAGTAAAGCAGTTTGCTGATAGGCGCATTAGGATCGGACGAAACTCCTTTTTTATGATGCGTCCTAATGAGCTGACAGAGTCTGAACGTCGCAAGTTACAAGAATATCTCGACGAAATAAAAAAAGGGGAGAAATCATGAAGATTCAATTGACAAATACGGAAGTAGGCATGTTATTGATTCACATGGGGATAATGCGCAAAGAAATCAAAAAGGCATTGAAACGAAATTATAGTTTTTTTGAGGCAAAAAGACAGCTTGCTTGTTACGATTCGATCATTGACCTGCTTGGACGTGTTGTCGATGATACTAAGAAGCTGTGTGATATAGAATTTTCAGATGAACAGAAAGAAATGCTGGCGTCATTCATATATTCGTACACCACGATCATTAAGCAGGAGGCCGGGCGTGAGAAGATTGATGCCAGTGATATTTTGCAGGCGTTTGAAAAAATAGCTGCTCGATTAGAGGGAGGGCGGCATGCATATGCTGAAACTATTTAAACAACTGGATTTTTGGCTAAGCCTAGTTATGGCCTTATGTGGCATTGCACTGAGCTATATCATTGTTCCGTATTTATTCCCCGATGTAATGGAAGGCATGTTTGCAACGTGCTTACTAACTGGTCTGTTTATCGGCGAATTTTTAGGGGAGACGAAACATTTGATGAAAGCAATAATTAACGAAAGAATAGCAACAAAGGAGCATATACATGAAATCAGACCTGACAACAGGTAGCATGTGTGGACATGTTATCTGTTTTTTTTGTTTGGTCATTTGTACAAACGATAAGCGCATATCCTTCAGCAAGAGGGGGTATGCGTATGCGCGTCCGCATCATATATGGGGAGCATACTGACAAGGCAATTAAGGACTGCTATCATTATTTAATAAAGATATACATGTTAAGAAGGGAGATAGCCCAAAAAGATGAAGGCGATCTACGCAAGAGTATCGACGGAGGAATCAGCTCAAAAGGGGTATTCGATCGCTCACCAGATTGATGAGGCCAAGAAAAAAGCAGGAACAGACCAAGTGCTGATATATACGGATGAAGGCTACTCCGGGGAATTTTTAGAGCGCCCAGGGCTTGAAAAGCTGCGGGATGATGTAAGGAAAGGGCTTATTGAGGCCGTTATCGTTTATGATCCCGATCGCTTAGCGCGAAATCTTATGCATCAGTTGCTCATTGACGATGAGCTGCGCAAAAATAACGTTGAACTCATTTTTGTGAACGGAGAGTACGAAAATACGCCTGAAGGCAAGCTGTTTTTTTCACTCAGGGGAGCTATCGCCGAGTTCGAAAAGGCTAAGATCAGAGAGCGAACAATGGCAGGCAGGTTACGAAAAGCGAAAGAAGGCAAGATTGTCAAAGATGATAAGATTTATGGCTACGATTATGATAAACAAACGGGCCAACTTGTGATAAACGAAGAAGAAGCAGAAATTGTCCGATTTATTTTCGACAGTTTTATCGGCCAGGATCGTTTTAAAGGGATCAATGGGATTGCTCATTACCTGACGGAGAAAAAAGTGCCAACGAAAACAGGTAAAACAGTCTGGCATCGTCAAGTGGTGCGGCAAATCCTGATGAATGAAACGTATATGGGGAAAAGGCCGCAAAACAAGTGGAATACGGAGGGAATGATTGCAAACCGGTATCGCAAGGATCAGAAAGTGCCCATGACGTTGCGCCCAAAAGAGGAATGGATTTATGTCGATGTGCCTGCGATCGTTACGGAGGAACAGTTCAGGAGAGCGCAAATCCTGTTAGAACAGTCCAGGCGCCGATATGCTAAAACGACCAAGCATAAATACTTGCTGTCCGGCTTATTGCGTTGCGCCCAGTGCGGCAATACGATGACAGGGCGATATACGAAGAATTGGGGGAAGTATTATCGCGAGTATACGGACATAAAGAACACAGCAGGCGCTAAGTACAGGGGCTGCGGGATGACTGTTAGAGCGGACGAAATTGAAAAAGTTGTATGGTCTCATTTAATGGACATATTCAACAATCCCGATCGGTTACACGATTTCCAGCCTGAGAGAACAGATGGCAACTTTGAAAAAGCAGAGCTCGACAGGCTGGCGAAAGAAATTGAACGGGCCAGGAAAGGGCGTAAACGCCTGTTAAACCTTGTGACAATATCCGACGATATTGACTTAGAGGAAATCAAAGAGGAAATCCGTCGTCTGCAACAGCGGGAGAAGGATTTAACAGAGCAATACGCTCAGTTGGAACAACAATTAAGGGCACTGCAAGATACAAAACCTAGCGAGCATATATTACGTGAAGCGATAGACTTTTTCATGCGGCATAAAGATGAATTAAGCTTTGAGACAAAGCAAGCAATAGTGCGCAAAGCGATCAAAGAAATTCGTGTACTTGACAAAGATGATATTGAAATTATTTTGTTTTGATTTACATTTATTTCCGCACACTAATGACATTAAAAACGAAATCCTGATGCACCTGCGTTCATTAAAAAAAACGCGCAAAGACGTCTCGTTGCATGAGCCAATCGGCCAGGACAAAGAAGGAAACGAAATCAGCCTGCTTGATATTTTAAAAGCCGAAGGCGAAGACATCGTCGATGAAATCCACTTGAACATGGAGCTCGAACAAGTCAAACAATATATCAGCGTGCTTGATGAGCGGGAAAAAGAGGTGATCATCAATCGCTTTGGCCTCGGTCGGCAGCGGGAAAAAACGCAGCGTGAAATCGCCAAAGAGCTCGGCATCTCGAGAAGCTATGTCTCGCGCATTGAAAAACGGGCATTAATGAAAATGTTTCACGAGTTTTATCGGCAGGAAAAAGAAAAACGGCGGTCATAACAAAAGCGGGTTGCTGGTGCAGCGACCCGCTTTTTCAGTAGTGGAAGAATAGAAATTATTTTAAAAAACTGAATTCTTTCATTTATATCCTTTGATGAAGCGATTTCAATCAAAAATATTGACAGATTTTATTTTTAAAAGTAAAATAATTTTGTCGTCTTTTGTCTAAATTTGTCTAAAGGAGGCGAAAAAGCATCATGCGCAAGATCGGCTTGGCATGGCAAATTTTCATCGGCCTTATTCTCGGGATTATGGTTGGGGCCATTTTTTACGGAAGCCCTAAAGTAGCGACGTATTTGCAGCCGATCGGAGATGTTTTTCTCCGTTTAATTAAGATGATCGTCATCCCGATCGTCGTCTCGAGCTTGATTGTCGGCGTCGCCAACGTCGGTGATGTGAAAAAGCTCGGAAAGTTGGGCGGCAAAACGATCCTTTATTTTGAGATCATTACGACGATTGCCATTATCGTCGGCCTCTTGGCAGCGAACATTTTCCAACCAGGCGTCGGCGTCAATATGAAGTCGCTTGAGAAAACGGATATCCAGTCGTATGTCGATACGACGAACGAAGTGCAGCACCATTCGATGGTTGAAACATTTGTCAACATCGTGCCGAAAAACGTGTTTGAAGCGCTGTCGACCGGGAATATGCTGCCGATCATCTTCTTCTCGGTGATGTTCGGGTTGGGCGTAGCCGCGATCGGTGAAAAAGGGAAACCGGTGCTTCGCTTTTTCCAAGGCACAGCGGAAGCGATGTTTTATGTGACGAACCAAGTGATGAAGTTTGCGCCGTTTGGCGTTTTCGCCTTGATCGGCGTGACGGTGTCGAAATTCGGCGTCGCTTCGCTCCTTCCGCTCAGCAAGCTTGTTGTGCTCGTTTATGCGGTCATGGCGTTCTTCGTGTTGGTGGTGCTTGGCGCTGTGGCCAAATTGGTAGGTACAAATATTTTCCATATTATAAAAATCTTAAAGGATGAATTAGTGCTTGCCTATAGCACGTCGAGCTCGGAAACCGTGTTGCCTAAGGTTATGGAAAAAATGGAGAAATTCGGTTGTTCAAAGGCTGTAACATCCTTTGTCGTTCCGACCGGCTATTCGTTCAACTTGGATGGGTCGACGCTCTATCAGGCGCTGGCGGCTGTCTTTATCGCTCAACTGTACGGCATCGACATGCCGATTTCGCAGCAAATCTCGCTTGTGCTCGTTTTAATGGTGACGTCCAAAGGGATTGCCGGTGTCCCAGGCGTATCGTTTGTCGTCTTATTGGCGACGCTTGGCACGGTTGGCATTCCAGTTGAAGGATTGGCGTTTATCGCCGGCATCGACCGCCTTTTGGACATGGCGCGCACAGTGGTCAACGTCATCGGCAACTCGCTGGCGGCGGTTGTGATGTCGAAATGGGAAGGGCAATATAACGAAGAACAAGGAAAACAATACATCGCTGAGCTGCAGCAGCAAAGCGCCTAAGAGAAAAGTGGCTCAGATGTGTTGATTAACCAATAATAACTATGTATATAGATGCAACAAAGAAGTTTAACATATCCTTGACAGAAAAGTGGTTTGCCCATTTTCGACTGTCGAAGGCAAGCGTGTGGCTTGCCTCCGTCACGCCTTAGCGTGACGGAAGACCGAACAACGCCGCTTCACAGACCCATTCATGGGTCTGGAAGCGGCGCTGTTCGGTCACTCGACAGTCGGATGCAATGACCGGCAAAGACGAAAAATGTTAAAGCTTTAAATTGCATCTATATAGATGATCATCGACACTCGTGAAAGCGGCTGAATGATCAGCCGCTTTTCCCGTTTTGTTGGCAAGGAACGTATAGTATAATGAAAAAATGGACAAGGAAGCGAAAGACAAGGAGGAAAAACGGTGCACGAAGTCATTCAATCGATGTTTTCCTTTTTGACCAGTTTAGGCTATGTCGGCATCGCTCTCGCCTTGATGGTGGAAGTGATCCCCAGCGAGATCGTGTTGGCTTATGCCGGTTATTTGGTAGCGCGGGGGGATGTCTCATTTGCTGGGGCCGTGGCAGCTGGGACAATAGGCGGCACGGTGGCGCAGTTGTTTTTGTATTGGATGGGCTACTATGGCGGACGGCCGTTTCTAGATCAGTATGGGAAATATGTATTGATCCAGAAAAAACATTTGGATGTGGCGGAACGCTGGTTTGCGAAATTTGGCCCCGGCGTCATTTTCAGCGCCCGGTTTATCCCCGTTGTCCGCCATGCGATTTCGATCCCCGCCGGCATTGCGCGGATGAAGTGGTTGCCGTTTGCGATTTACACGGTGTTGGCCATCATCCCATGGTCCATCTTGTTTATTTGGTTGGGAGAGCAGCTTGGCCAACGATGGCGGCAAATTGACGAGATGGCGGCGCCATACGTCCGACCGGCTATTGCAGCGGCGGTGGCGGTGGCGGCGATTTACATCGTTTGGCAACGACGACGCCGCGCTGCAGATGAAAACGAGCGCATGAAATAGTTGCCCGTCCGCATGCTGTCGGCTATATTTATACATGAACCATCTTTTGGCTAAATTTTTATGAAAAATGAGGGACGAACGTGAAACGTTGGATTATCATTGCGTTGCTATTCGCTGTGGGGCTATGGCTTGTGCCATACAGCGTGCCTCTTCTTTTCGCACTTGCGACCGCGCTTTTGCTCGAGCCGTCCATCCGCCGATTGCAAGAAAACTATAAGCTGAAGCGCGCGCACGCCGTCACGGTGATTTTTTCATTGTTCATCATCATTCTTGGGCTTTCCCTTTACTTTCTAGTCGTGATTTTTGTGCAACAAGTGATGGCGCTCTCGCAAAAACTGCCTTATGTGCTAAACGAAGCGACGAAAGTGCTCGACCGCCTCATTCAAACGTGGCAGTCGTATTCCAGCTCCATTCCGCAGGAAATCATCGATTCGCTTGAACGCGGCGTCAATACCGTCGAGCAAATGCTTTTGTCGTTTGCGACCAACTTGACGCAGTCGCTCGTCCATTATATTGCCGCCATTCCGGCGTTTTTGATTCATTTTTTAGTGTATTTGATCGCACTGTTTCTCATTTGCCTCGATTTGCCGCAGCTGAAGCAAGGCATGCGCCGCTATTTGTCCGAACGGACCGAACAGCGGCTTGGGATGGTCGTCGCCCAGCTGAGCAAAGCGGGGATCGGCTTTTTAAAAGCGCAGTTTTTGCTTAGTTTAATTACGTTTTTCCTCGCGCTGGCTGGCCTTTTCGTGTTGGGGGTCGACTATGCGGCGTTGATGGCGCTGGTCATCGTCGTCGTTGATATTTTGCCGATTTTAGGAACGGGTTCCGTGCTTGTTCCGTGGGGGCTCATCAGCATGGCGAACGGCAACAATACGCTTGGCATCGGGCTCATCGTGCTGTTTGTCGTCATCACCGTCGTGCGCCGGATCATTGAGCCGAAAGTGTTTTCCACCAATTTGGGCATTTCCCCGCTCGCCGCGCTCGTCAGCGTCTATCTGGGGTTTCAGCTGCTTGGCTTTATCGGGTTGTTCGTCGGGCCGGTCGTTGTCATTTTGGTTGAGGCGCTTGCCAAAGCCGGAGTCATTAAATGGACGATCAAGCTTTGATTTTTTCGAATAAAGGTCTTTGCGGACGAAGGAGGAAAAACCGGCGAACCGCCGGTTTTTCTGTTTGGACATGGAAAAGAGAGTTTTGGCAAAGCGACGGCTAAAGAAAACCGCCCGCTGAAGGCGCGGCGGTCACTGAGTGGATGTGGACGAATCATTGACGTCGGTGCGCGGCAAAATTAAAATTTCGACACGCCGGTTTTTCATCCGCCCGGCAGCGGTGGCGTTGGAGGCGATCGGCTTGTATTCGCCATACCCTTTGGCGCTGAAATAGCGCGGATCGAGTTGCTTGTTTTCAAGCAGCACTTTCATGAAATTGACGGCGCGCATGACGCTCAGCTCCCAGTTGGAAGCAAATTTCTCATTATGGATCGGCACGTTGTCCGTATGGCCGCTGATGATGATATTGCGCGGCGGGTTCATGACGAGCAAAGCGGAGATTTCCGCCGCAAGACGCCGGTCTTTCATGCGCACTTCGGCGCTGCCGGAGTCGAATAAAATATCATCCAAAATGGTAATCGCGAGCCCTTCGTCCGTCAAGGAAGTCTGCAGTTTTCCCGTCAGCTTGTTGTCGTGGATGTAGCTGTCGATTTTCGCTTTGATTTGCCCTAATTCTTCTTTTTCCTTTCCGTTTACGGCTGGGGAAGGCTGCTTTGCTTGATGCCGTCCTTCTTCGTCTTGGGCCGGTGGAGTGATCGGCTCGATCGGGCTTTGAAAGTCAAGAACACCCGTTCCGCCGGCAAAGGCGGTGCTAAAGGCGCGCGCAATTTCTTGAAACTTCTTTTGGTCGATTTGGCTGCTCGCAAACAAGACGATGAATAGGGCGAGCAATAGCGTCAATAAATCCGCGTACGGAATCAGCCATGCCTCGCTCATATGGTCGTCATGCTTGTTCTTTTTTTTCTTAGCCATTGGCCGTTTCCCCTTGCACCAGCGCTTGGCGCCGCTCGTTTTCCGGCAAGTATGAGGCGAGTTTTTGTTCGATCATGCGCGGGGCTTGTCCTTCCAAAATGGACAGCACCCCTTCAATCATGATGTAGCGCACGCGCGCCTCTTCCTTCGATTTCCGCCGCAGTTTGTTGGCAAACGGATGCCAAAGCACATAGCCGGTGAAAATGCCGAGCATCGTGGCGACAAAAGCGGCGCTGATCGCCTTGCCGAGCTCGGCGATGTTTTCCATATTGCCAAGGGCGGCAATCAGGCCGATGACGGCCCCAAGCACCCCGAGCGTCGGCGCGTACGTGCCTGCTTGGGAAAAAATCGCGGCATTCGCTTCGTGGCGCTCTTCCATGGCGACGATTTCCTCTGTCATGACATCCCGGATGAACTCTTGCGTTTGCCCATCGATTGCCATGCTGAGTCCGTTGCGCAAAAACGGGTCGTCAATGTCGTCCAATTTCGCCTCGAGCGCCAGCAGCCCTTCGCGGCGGGCGATATTCGCCCAATCGACGAACAGCGGAATCAGTTGTTCGACCGTCGGCGTCGTTGATTCCGTGAAAATGACTTTGAAAAGCTTTGGCACTTTTTTAATTTCGTGCGTCGGAAAGGCGATGACGACCGCTGCCGCCGTCCCGACGAGAATGATGAGGATGGCGGCCGGATTGATCAATACAGCAGGCGAAACGCCCTTAAAGTACATGCCCAGCCCGACGGCAATGACGCCAAGGATGATGCCGATGACCGATGTTTTGTCCAAATGAATCCCCCCGCTTTTTCCATACGAACGATCTACGCCATTGGGCGTTTTTATGAAGAAACCATATTTATCATATACTGAATATAGGAGGTTGAAAAGGGAAAAAGGTGTGACATGAGACGCAAAAAGCCGCCCGCTCCATTAGGATGACGGAAAGGGCAGCTCCGGTGATCATCATATTTTTTTCAGTTTAAACGTGCCGACCATTAAAAACGATAAAATGAGCGCCAAAAACATAAACGATTGCGGCGGGAAGTACGGGATGGCTAAATAGCCGAGCGTCATCAGCACCCCGGCGGCGGTGATCGGCAGCCCCGCAAAGTAGCCGTTGTTTTCTGTGATGTTGAAGCGAGCGAGGCGGAAGGCGCCGCAAGCGATGTACAAAACGGTGAATACCGCGCCGGGCGCGCCGAACTCATGGAACAAGCCTTGGTACATCAGCAAGGCGGGAGCGACGCCGAAGGAGACGATGTCGCTCATCGAATCGAGCTGCTTGCCAAGTTCGGATTCAATGTTCATCTTGCGCGCCACAGCGCCGTCAAAGCGATCGACAAACGCTGCTAAAAAAACGAGCAGCACGCTCATATGAAGCTGCCCTTTCAGCGTAGCCAGGACGGAAAAGCCGCCAAGCGACAGGTTTGTCATCGTCAAAATGTTTGCCACGTTTGCTTTCAGCTTTTTTAACGTATAATCTAAATAGTCCGATAAGAACAAGTTTCCCCACTCCTTTTCCAACAGAAAACGCCAAAAGAAAATTCTACTACCATTATACTCATTTTGGCGGTAATATGGAAGGTAGTAACGAATGGCGATGTTGCGCTACTGGAGGGAACGTGCTTGCGAAAATGGCTTTATCGTTTGTTCATCGAGCTGACCAATCACTCGCTTTCTTCAAAGCTGCTCGCTTCGTTTGCCAAATCGCGACTCAGCGGGCTATTGATATCATCGTATGCAAAAATTTATCATATTAACCAAGACGAAATGGAAAAAAGCTTAAAAAATTATAAGACGTTGCAGCAACTGTTCGTCCGCCGGCTGAAGGCTGGGGTGAGGCCGGTCGACGCTGATGAGCATACGGTCGTCAGCCCGGTCGACGCCGTCATTGAAGACATGGGCACGATTCGAGAAAACTGCGAAATGATCGTCAAGGGAAAGCCGTATTCCATTGCAGAAATGCTCGGCAGCGTTGAAGCGGCACAACCGTATGTGAACGGGTTCTTTTTTATTCTGTATTTAAGCCCGAGTCATTATCACCGCATCCACAGCCCAATATCTGGAGTGATCGAAAAGCAGTGGGCGCTCGGCCGCAAGTCGTATCCGGTCAACCGTCTTGGCTTAAAATATGGGCGTCGGCCGCTCGAGAAAAATTACCGCCTCATCACCGAGGTCACAGCCGGCGGCAAGCGCTTGGCGATCGTGAAAATCGGCGCCATGTTCGTCAACAGCATTGAATTGACCCATGAGGGTGAGCAGCTTGTAAAAGGAGAGGAAATGGCGTATTTTTCGTTCGGTTCAACGGTCGTCTTGCTGTTTGAACGCGGAAGTTTCGCCCCTGACCCGCGCATTGTTGCGCCCATGCCGATCAAAGTCGGCGAGCGGCTCGGCTATTGGTGCGAGGCGCATGAGCGCTAAGGCTTTCCGAAACAAAAAAAGCCCGAAGGCCTTCGCTTATGAGGACAGCTTAATTTTGTGGGTCAATGAACGGCGCTGGATTTCTTTTTCAATCAACTCGATGAATTCCGGGCTGAGGTTGAGTTCTTTCGCCTTGAAGTACGACTCGATCAACAGCTCGTCGGACAAATGTTTCATCGGGGGCGTCCTCCTTTTTTGGATGGAATATGCCAAACATGTCATACATATAATGGTAGGTTACTTACAATGTACCATGACTTGTGAAAGAGAACAACCGTTCTGTTATCCACAGGAAGCGGTGGATAACATGTGGAAAACATGTTTATAAAGAGTAGGAAGTGTGATGGCCAGCTTGTGTATAATGTGGGCAACAGTTATCCACAAGATGGAGAAATGCAAAATTTGTCGAAAATTTTTTCTGTTTATCATTGGCAAACTTTGTTTTGAAACAAACGATCAAATTCGCTATGATGGGAAAAGCAAATGGAAAGGCGGGTGTCCGGCATGCTTCACTACTTTTTGCCAAGCCAGTTTGCCAAGCGTGTGATCGACATTACTCCGGATGAGCTGAAACAAAAAGGGGTCAAAGGGATCATCACCGATCTGGACAATACGCTCGTTGAATGGGATCGGCCGAGCGCCACCCCGGAGCTGGCCGCATGGTTTGATGCGATGAAGCAGGCGGGCATTAAGGTCGTCATCGTATCGAATAATAATAAACAACGCGTGCAGTCGTTTGCTGAGCCGCTTGGCATCCCGTTCATCTTTGAAGCGCGCAAACCGCTGACACGCGCGTTTTTGCAGGCATTAAAGATGATGGAGCTTAAGAAAGAGGAAGTCGTCGTCATCGGCGATCAGTTGCTGACTGATGTGCTTGGGGGCAACCGGCTCGGACTGAACACGATTTTAGTCGTCCCGGTCGCCCAGACGGACGGATTATGGACGCGTTTCAATCGAAAAATGGAGCGGAGAATTTTAAAGGTGATGCGCAAAAAAGGGATGATTTACTGGGAGGAATGATCGTGGAGCCACAACTGCGTTGCATCGGCTGCGGAGCGGCCATTCAGTTTGACGATCCGAAAAAGGCGGGCTATGCGCCGAAAAGCGTGCTCGAAAAAGACGAGGAAGAAATCATTTGCCAGCGCTGCTTCCGCTTGAAACATTACAACGAAGTGCAAGACGTGCCGCTTGATGACAGCGATTTTTTAAACATGCTGCACCGCATCGGGGAATCGAAGGCGCTTGTCGTCAACATCGTCGACATTTTCGATTTCAACGGCAGCTGGATTCCTGGCTTGCCGCGGTTTGCGGCCGAGAATCCGATTTTGCTTGTCGGCAACAAGGCGGATTTATTGCCGAGGTCGGTCAAATACCCGAAGCTGCTGCGCTGGATGCGCCGCATGGCGGAAGAGCTCGGGCTGCGTCCGGTTGACGTCTGCCTTGTCAGCGCAGCGAAAGGAATTGGCATGGCGAAGGTGATGGAAGCGATCAATCGCTACCGTGAGGGCGGCGATGTCTACGTCGTCGGCTGCACGAATGTCGGCAAGTCGACGTTCATCAATCGGATCATTGAAGAGGCGACCGGCAAAGGGAATGTGATTACCACGTCATATTTCCCGGGGACGACACTCGATATGATCGAAATTCCGCTTGAGGGTGGAGCGACGCTGTATGATACGCCGGGGATCATCAACCATCACCAAATGGCGCACTTTGTTGATGCGCGCGATTTGAAGATCATTACGCCGAAGCGGGAAATCCATCCGCGCGTTTATCAGCTCAACGAAGGGCAGACGCTCTTTTTCGGAGGCTTGGCCCGCCTCGATTACATCAAAGGCGGGCGCCGCTCGTTCGTCTGCTACATGGCCAATGAGTTGACGGTTCATCGGACGAAGTTGGAAAAAGCCGACTCCCTTTATGCCAATCAGCTTGGCGATTTGCTGTCGCCGCCAAACAAACGCTATGCCGCTGAATTTCCGCCGCTTGTGCCGCGCTCGCTGTCTGTCAAAGAGCGGAAGACGGACATCGTTTTTTCCGGACTCGGCTGGGTGACGTGCAACGACCCGGGTGCCCAGCTCGTCGTCCATGCTCCAAAAGGGGTCGACGTATTTATCCGTCAATCGTTGATTTAATGGAAAGCGGGAGGGGAGAAACGTGGAAAAGGTATACGGGTTGATTGGGTTTCCCGTCGAGCACTCGCTGTCGCCGCTCATGCATAATGATGCATTCGCCCGTTTGGGCATTCCGGCGCGCTATCATTTGTTTTCCGTCGAACCGGGGCAAGTCGGTGCGGCGATCGCTGGCGTGCGGGCGCTCGGCATCGCCGGGGTGAACGTGACGATTCCGCACAAACTGGCGGTCATTCCGTTTTTGGACGAAGTGGACGAACATGCGCGCCGCATCGGGGCGGTCAATACGATCATCAACAACGACGGCCGGCTCGTCGGCTATAATACAGACGGGCTCGGTTATGTCCAAGCGTTGGAAGAGGAAATGAACATCACCTTGGACGGCAAGCGGATTTTGGTGATCGGCGCTGGCGGCGGGGCGCGCGGCATTTACTTTTCGTTGCTGTCGACGGCAGCCGAGCGCATCGATATGGCCAACCGGACGGTGGAAAAAGCGGAGCGGCTCGTCCGCGAAGGGGACGAGCGCCGCTCGGCGTATTTTTCACTCGCCGAGGCCGAAACGCGGCTGGCCGAATACGATATTATCATCAATACCACTTCTGTCGGCATGCATCCGCGTGTCGAGGTGCAGCCGCTTTCTCTTGAACGGCTGCGCCCAGGGGTGATCGTTTCCGATATTATTTACAATCCACTGGAAACAAAATGGCTGAAAGAAGCGAAAGCCCGCGGCGCCCGTGTGCAAAACGGCGTCGGCATGCTCGTATACCAAGGGGCGCTAGCGTTCGAAAAGTGGACCGGCCAATGGCCGGATGTCAACCGGATGAAACAGCTTGTCATCGAAGCGTTAAGGAGGTAACATATGCTAACGGGAAAGCAAAAACGGTTTTTGCGCGCTCAAGCCCATCATTTGAAACCGATTTTCCAAGTCGGCAAAGGCGGCGTGACGGAAGCGATGACCGAACAAATTGCGGCGGCGCTCGAAGCGCGCGAGCTGTTGAAAGTGAGCGTTTTGCAAAACTGTGAAGAAGACCGCTGCACCGTCGCCGAGCAGCTCGCGGCTGGAACGGGGGCGGAAGTCGTGCAAGTGATCGGCAATACGATCGTCTTATACAAAGAATCGAAGGAGCATAAACAAATCGTTCTGCCTGATTGACAATGGGAGCAGCCACGGCAGGCGGCGGGAGGAAAGAAGATGGGAAAAATCGGGATTTTCGGCGGCACGTTTGATCCGCCTCATTACGGTCATTTGCTCATGGCGAATGAAGTGCTTGACGCCCTTCAGTTGTCAGAAATTTGGTTTCTGCCCAACCGCCTTCCTCCCCATAAGCAGCACGAACAAGTGACCAAAAGCGAAGACCGGCTGCGCATGCTCGAGTTGGCAGTGGCTGGCCATCCGCGCTTTCATATTGAGACGATCGAACTCGAGCGGGAAGGGCCTTCGTATACGTACGATACGATCCGGCAGCTTGTCGCGATGCATCCCAATGACGAGTTTTATTTCATCATCGGCGCCGATATGGTCGAATATTTGCCCCATTGGCACCGCATCGATGAGCTCATCGAGTTGGTGACGTTTGTTGGCGTCAAGCGGCCGGGGTTTTCCATGGAAACGCCGTATCCGGTCATCGAAGTTGAGGCGCCGCAGTTTGCCGTTTCTTCCTCGCTCATCCGCGAGCGGGTGCGGAACGGGCAGACGATTCGCTATCTTGTGCCGGAAGGCGTTAGACTTTATATTGAGGAGAAGGGGCTATATGGAGCGAGAACAGGCGTTACTGATCGTGAAACAACAGCTGACAGAGCAGCGCTACGAGCATACGCTTGGCGTTGTCGAGACCGCTGTTAAGCTCGCCAGGCAATACGGCGCCGACGCGAAAAAGGCGGAACTGGCGGCGATTTTCCACGACTATGCCAAATTCCGTCCGGTCGAGGAAATGAAACAAATCATTTTGGCGCAAAATATGCCCAACGATTTGCTTGCTTACAACAGTGAGCTATGGCATGCGCCCGTTGGCGCCTATTTGGTGCAGACAGAAGTCGGCATCGACGATCCGGAGGTGCTGGATGCCATTCGCTACCATACGTCCGGGAGGGCGGGAATGACGGTGCTTGAAAAAATTATTTATTTGGCCGACTATATTGAACCAGGGCGCCGCTTCCCCGGCGTCGACGACGTACGGCGCTTGGCGGAAGAAGACCTCAACCGGGCGCTTTTGCAGGCGGTGAAAAATACGATCGCGTTTTTGCTTGAGAAGCGCCAGCTCATTTATCCAGATACGATTCATGCGTACAATTCACTCATGCGTGAAGTGAAGGGGGAAGCAAAACGGTGACGGAACAAGAGGCGTTGCAGCTTGTCGTCCGCGCGGCGGATGATAAAAAGGCGGAACAAATTGTCGTCTTGAACATGAAAGGCATTTCGCTTGTCGCCGATTATTTTGTCATTTGCCATGGCAATTCGGACAAACAAGTGCAGGCCATCGCCCGCGAAATTCAAGACCAAGCGGAAGAACACGGCCTAGTGGTGAAGCGGGTTGAAGGATTCCATGAGGCGAAATGGGTGCTTGTCGACTTGGGCGACATCGTTGTGCATGTTTTTGCCAAAGAGGAGCGCGAGTATTACAACCTCGAACGGCTCTGGGGGGACGCCCCGACGGAAGACGTCGCGGCTGTGTTGCAGCCATGACGTACGGCCGCTTCGCCGACTGGTATGATGCGCTCATGGCTGAGGCGCCGTATGACGCATGGCAATCGTTTGTTGAACGGGCATTCGCCCAATACACCAAACGGCCGGGGAGACGGGTCATTGACATCGGCTGCGGGACGGGAGAGCTTGCCATCCGCCTTGCCAAGGCCGGATGGCAAGTATCCGGCGTTGATCTCTCTGAACATATGCTCGCCGTCGCCCAGGCGAAAGCTGAAGCGGCGGGAGTGGAGGTGCCGTTTTTCGAGCAAAACATGGCGGAGCTCGACGGGTTTTCTGATCTGGATGGCGCCTTCCTGTTTTGCGATGCTCTCAACTATTTAACGAATGAAGAGGATGTGAAGCGGACGTTCGCCGCCGTCTCCCGCGCCCTTGGCGGCGGCGGGCTGCTTTTGTTTGATGTCCATTCGGTCTACAAAATGGACGTCCTGTTCCGCGACGCCGTGTTTGCGGACCAGGATGACGACCTCAGCTACATATGGATGTGCCATCCGCTTGACTGGCCGCACAGCGTCGGGCATGAATTAACCTTTTTCGTCCGCCGCGGCGATCTATACGAACGTTTCGACGAATGGCACGAACAGCGTACGTTCGAGCGCGCCGTCTATGAGCGATGGCTCGAATCCGCTGGCTTCGAGGTGCTTGAAGTGACCGCCGATTTCACCGATGCGCCCCCGACCGAGACGGCGGAGCGGTTGTTTTTCGTCGCGCGGAAGCGGTGAGGGGCGAAGAGCGAGAAATCATAAATCATAAAAAGAAACGTGGATGAGGAAGATTTAGGGAGATTTTGGTTGAAACATAAAATCATGCAGGGAAAATGCTCTATCGTTTTGCATCCGGCTTAATAGCTGGCTGAGGATTGAAACGAGTGTAATGTCAACCAAACGTAATTGGAAGAAATCTTGTGCCCGGCTCAATAGCCGAATGAGGATCGAAACAATATAGATAAAAACAAGCAACAGCTAAAAGGTTGAACGACGATGGAATCCAACGAAAAATCCGTAAATATGAAAACCCCAGCCGTACAAGCTGGGGTCCATTTTTTTGTCGAACGAAGCAGGATTTTCGCTGCTGCTTGTCAAATGAAAATCAATCAAGGAAACTGTTGCTTCACCTTCTCCACATCTTCTTTAAACTTCTCATGTGTTTTCGCCAGCACTTCTTCAAAGACGCCGTTCATTCGTTGTTCCAGCACAGCGATTCCTTCCCCGGTAATGCCGCCTTTGACGCATACTTTTTCCTGCAACGTTGGCAATGTGTACAGATTCCGCTTGAGCAGTTCCCCAAGGCCGATGATCATATCGGTCGCCAGCATCGTCGCCTGTTCCTTCGTGATGGCGGTTTTGGCCGCTGCGGCGTCGATGAAGCGCTGAAGCAAATAGCTGAAAAACGCTGGACCGCAGCTTGAGATGTCGGAAGCGACGCGGGTGATGGCCTCGTCGATGTACACCGGCGAGGCGATGCGCCGGAGAAGATCATCGATCGTTTGCCGGCAGGCGGCTGAGCAGCGCGAGCCGAAGGTGACAAGGATGCTGCCGGAGAGCGCCCGGTTTGCAATGCTCGGAATGGCGCGCACGATTTGGCAAGGGACGGCTGCTTCAAGCTGTTCGACGCTGATCGGGCTTGTGATCGATACGAGGTAGTGTTCGTTTGTCCAGTGCGGGGCCAGTTGCTGCAATAATGGGTGGATGTCGAGCGGTTTGACGCATAAAAAGACGAGGCTGGATTGTTTGATGACTTCAGCCGCATCGGCAACCACTGCAATGCCGGGATGCGCGCGTTGTATCGCGAACGCTTTCGCAAGCGTACGGTTCGTTATGACGAGCTGATCCGCTTTCACGGCGCCGGAGTCGAGGAACGCTTCGATTAAGATGGTGCCCATATTCCCCGTGCCGATAACGCCGATGTTCATGCATTGTCCCCCCTCCCGGTTTTGGTTCACCGGAACTCTCTTTTTCGATATGTATGAGAAAAAGGCTCGGTTTATGACTGGAGATGGAAAGGATGGGATCGTATGTGGGAGCATGTGCAGGAGCTTGGAAAACGTTATGGGAAAGCGGGGGTGCTCTTGTTGTTTGCCGCGGCGGCGGGGTTATGGGTGTTTCGTCATCCGACGGATGAAAAGGAGCAAGTCGTCTTGCCGGCGGCGGCTGAAACGGATGCCGCCCGGCCGGAAGAAAAAAAGGACGAGGCGCCCAAAACCGCTGTGGTGGATGTGAAAGGGGCGGTCGCGAAGCCAGGAGTGTACGAAGTGGCGGCGGACGCCCGCGTTCGCGATGTTATCGCCCTAGCCGGCGGATTGACGGACGAGGCGGATGAAACGAAAATCAATCTGGCGGCAAAAGTGCGCGATGAGATGATGATTTACGTGCCGGCAAAAGACGAGGCCGCACCAGCGTCAGATGCCGTCGGCAAGTCTCCAAGCGATGGAGCTCGGGACGGGCCGCAAGTGGCGGTCAATACGGCGACGGAAGAGGAGTTGATGCAGCTTCCCGGCATCGGACCGGCGAAGGCAAAAGCGATCATCGCCTATCGCGAAGAACACGGGCCGTTCCAGCGGGTGGAAGATTTGTTGAATGTAACCGGAATTGGCGAAAAAACGCTGGAGAAATTGAAACCGTATTTGCTTGTGCCGTAAACGAGGCGGGGGAGCGCAATGCTTCTCGTTTATGGGCGGATCAGGGCTGCTGCGGACGTTTTTCGGCGTTGACGGGGGCAGGCGGCGGCGGGTAGACTAAAAGTATGGAAACGAGCGGAGGGACGTAGAATGGAACGCATCACATGGGATCAATACTTTATGGCGCAAAGCCATCTGTTGGCGCTGCGCAGCACGTGCACAAGGCTGGCGGTCGGGGCGACGATTGTGCGCGATAAGCGCATCATCGCCGGCGGGTACAACGGCTCGATCGCCGGGGGCGCCCATTGCACCGATGAAGGGTGCTACGTTATTGACGGCCATTGTGTACGGACGATCCATGCGGAAATGAATGCCATTTTGCAATGCGCCAAGTTCGGCGTCCCGACCGAGGGGGCCGAGATGTATGTCACCCATTTTCCGTGCTTGCATTGTTGCAAGGCGATCATTCAAAGCGGCATTCGCGCTGTCTATTACGCCCAAGACTACAAAAACCACCCGTACGCCTTGGAGCTGTTTGCTCAAGCTGGCGTCCGGCTTGTGCAAGTGCCGCTGAAAACGGATGTGTTCGCCTTGCTTTCCGGCGGCGGAGGGGGAGCATGAAAGGACAAGCCGTCTATCCCGCCGCGGCGGCGCTCTTTGCCGTGGCGGCGGCCTCGCCGTCCAAAACCACATGTCTTCTCCTTATCATTTATCTCCTTCTTCTTTTCATCCGCCGGCCGCACTGTTTCCTTCCTGCTCTCGTTGCAGCTCTCTTCTTTTTTGTCTATTTTCTCATCGTTGACCATCATAACAAAACTTCCCTTTCCGGCGGCCGTCATTCGCTTTCCGTTCGTTTTTCCGCCGCGCCGGCGATCGACGGCGATCGATTGCAGGCGGCGGTGCAAGCTGGCAAGGAGCGGGTGCAGCTTCGTTACATCATTCGGACGGCTGCGGAAAAAGAAGCGCTGCGTGCGCGTCTTATGCCCGGGGTCGTGTGCCGGCTGAGCGGAATGCTCGAGCGCCCTATGCCAGCCAGCAATCCGTATGCATTTGATTACCGCCGTTATTTGCGCCGCCATCGTATCCATTGGCTCTTTCTCCCTGAGGCGATCGATCTTTCCGCTTGCGTGCGCGTCCGTCCCACCATCATCGAACGGCTTGAGGCGATTCGTGAGGCTGGCGTCCGCCGCATTGAAGCCCAGTTTCCGCCGGAAGCGGCCGGCATCGCCGCTGCGCTCATTTATGGCGAACGCCGCTCGTTGGACGAGGAAGTGATTAGCGGTTACCAGCAGCTCGGGATCATCCATTTGTTGGCCATTTCCGGCGGCCATGTCACCCTGCTTGTCGGCGCTGCGTTGGCCGCTGCCATTCGGTTTGTGACGCGCGAAGCGGCCGTGCTTGCTTTGCTCGTTTTCTTGCCTATGTATGCGGTGCTCGCCGGCGCTTCGCCGTCGGTGCTGCGCGCCTGTGCGACCGGGATGATTGTATTGGCCGTCCAGTGGAAAAAAGGAATGATCCATCCGCTGGATGCGTTGAGTTGGACAGCGCTTGCCCTGCTCGTCTTTGACCCATATATGGTTTGGGATGTCGGTTTTCAACTATCATTTCTTGTCACGTTTGCCCTTCTCGCCCATGTGTCGGTGCTCGCCTCTGCTCGTTCGATGCTCCAAAACTTGTTTCAGACCGCGCTCGCCGCTCAGCTTGCCGCGCTGCCGATTTTGCTTTACCATTTTTATGAAATTTCTGTTTGGAGCATAGGGCTGAATGTCTTCTTCGTCCCTTGGTATTCATTTGTCATTTTGCCCATTGCTTTTCTATCCGCAGTTTTTTCCTTTTCTCCGCTCATTTGGCTGTTTAGCCGCCTCATTGAGCTGACGGACGCGGTTGTCCGTTTTTTCTCGGTCGATTACTCGTTTATGCTTGTGCTCGGGCGTCCGGGGCCGTGGTGCTTAGCTGGCTATCTGACGGCCATCGCGGCGGCGTTTTTGGATTGGGAACGCGGCCGCCTGCTCCGCGGATTGACAGCGGTGGCGGCGGCGACGGCGCTTCAGCTGGCCGCCCCGTATGTGGATCCGAAAGGGGAAGTGACGGTATTGGATGTTGGGCAAGGGGACTGTATTTATATTGAGCTTCCTTATCGAAAAGCAGTCTATCTCATTGATACCAGCGGGACGCCGGAATGGGTGCGCGAACCGTGGCGCAAGCGGTCGCGGCCGTTTGCCGTCGGCCGCGACGTTGTCGTGCCGTTTTTAAAAGCCCAAGGGGTGAGGACGCTTGATCAACTGATTTTGACGCACGATGATGCCGACCATATCGGGGCTGCTCCCGAGGTGATGGGAGCCGTGCGCGTCAAGAAGATTGTCACAAGCCCAGGAGCGCTGCCGGCCGTCAAGGCGATGGCGCGCCCGTTTTCTGTGCCGGTGGCCGCCAGCGTGCGGGGGGATCGGTGGAAGGTGGGGGATGCCGCGTTTTCCGTATTGCACCCGGAGGCGGGAAACAATGAGGATAATAACGGCTCGCTTGTATTGCTCACCCGCCTCGGCCGCTTGACATGGCTGTTTGCTGCGGATATCGAGGAAGAGGCGGAACAGGCGCTCATCCGCGCTTATCCAGAGCTGCGCGCCGATGTATTGAAAGTCGCCCACCACGGCAGCAAAACGTCGACAACAGAGCTGTTTTTGCGGACGGTCAAGCCGCGAGCGGCCATCATTTCCGTCGGCCGCTACAATCGCTACGGGCATCCGTCCCCCGAGGTGCTTATGCGGCTTCGGCAACAACGGGCGATCATTTGGCGGACGGATGAAAACGGGGCCATTCGCTATGTGTATGACGAAAACGGTGGAACCTTTCAGGTGATGAAACCATAAGATGTAGTGCACAAAAAAGCGGAACGTTTCAGCCAAAACAAAAAATAAGGATTGCTTATGTAAGCAATCCTTATCGACCGAAAAATTCGATCAACGTTGCGATGATGAACATGGTAGCGAAAAAGCCGAACGACACGATGAATCCGACGGCGGAATCGACGGCGTCATTTCGTTGGCTTTGCACTTCCTTTTCAAATACGTTCATCGTTTTCCCCCTCCTCGTTCAATCATTTTTAGTATAGACGAAAACGCGTGAAAAATCTACCGCCGCTTGCTTCTTTTCCTTCCTTGACAACAGTTGACACAAATACTTTCAAACAGCCGGGAAAACATAAAAATAACCCGCTGGCCAATAAGGTCCTAGGACTTATAGGCTGGCGTTTATATAAAGGGGAACCGGTTTTTTCGGCAGCCGGTTCCCTTGTAAAATGACGAAAAACGGTGTATCTTTTCTAGCAGAGACGTTTGCTAGGGAATGGAGACGGGAACATGCTGGAACGCGTATGGGGAAACATTGAAAAACGGCGTTTTTCTCCCCTTTATTTATTATACGGCAATGAGCCGTTTTTATTAACGGAAACGTATGAGCGATTGGTGAACGCAGCGCTTGGCCCGGAGGAGCGGGAGTGGAACTTGGCTGTGTACGACTGCGAGGAAACGCCGGTCGAGGCGGCGCTTGAGGAGGCCGAGACGGCGCCGTTTTTCGGCGAGCGGCGTGTCATCCTCATCAAGCATCCATATTTTTTCACGTCTGAAAAAGAGAAGGAGATCGAACATGATTTGGCGAAGCTGGAGGCGTACTTGAAGGCGCCGTCGCCGTTTTCGATCGTCGTCTTTTTCGCGCCGTACGAGAAGCTTGATGAGCGAAAAAAAATTACGAAGCTCGCCAAAGAGCAAAGCGAAGTCGTCATCGCCGCCCCGCTCGCCGAAGCGGAGCTGCGCGCCTGGGTGCGGCGCCGCATCGAGAGCCAAGGGGCGCAAGCAAGCGACGAGGCGATTGATGTCCTGTTGCGGCGGGCCGGGACGCAGCTTTCCGCCTTGGCGAATGAAATCGATAAATTGGCCCTGTTTGCCGGATCGGGCGGAACCATCGAGGCGGCGGCGGTTGAACGGCTTGTCGCCCGCACGCCGGAAGAAAACGTATTTGTGCTTGTCGAGCAAGTGGCGAAGCGCGACATTCCAGCGGCGTTGCAGACGTTTTATGATCTGCTTGAAAACAATGAAGAGCCGATCAAAATTTTGGCGCTGCTCGCCGCCCATTTCCGCTTGCTTTCGCAAGTGAAATGGCTTGCCTCCTTAGGCTACGGGCAGGCGCAAATTGCTGCGGCGCTCAAGGTGCACCCGTTCCGCGTCAAGCTCGCTCTTGCTCAAGCGGCCCGCTTCGCTGACGGAGAGCTTGCTGAGGCGATCAACGAGCTCGCTGACGCCGATTACGAAGTGAAAAGCGGAGCGGTCGATCGCCGGTTGGCCGTTGAGCTGCTTCTGATGCGGTGGGGCACCCGCCCGGCGCAAGCGGGGCGTCACGGCCGGCGGTGAAGCGATCGCCCGGCCGTTTGCCGTGAACAAAAGAAAAACAAAAAAACGACCTGGCGCCAGGTCGTTTTTGATTAGGAAGCTTGGATGCTGTTCAATTTTTTCGCTAAGCGCGATTTTTGCCGGCTGGCGGCGTTTTTATGGATAAGGCCTTTGCTTGCAGCTTTGTCTAATTTTTTCGACGCAATAATGAATGCCTCGCGCGCTTTTTCCACGTCTTTCAATTCAACAAGCGCTTCAAATTTTTTGATCGCCGTACGCATGGCCGATTTCATCGAGGCGTTGTGAGCCCGGCGCTTTTCGCTCGTTTTCGCGCGTTTGATCGCTGATTTGATGTTAGCCACGTTCGTTCACCTCCGTTACCATTCCTACTTTCTGTTGTGAACAACAGGAAGAACAAGTGTTATTCTATCAAACGTGTTTGGATTATGCAAGAGTGTTCAAGCGAAAATCCTTTACGAAACATGAATGACCGGGCCTGATTGCGGCGACAATAAAAGAAAACGGCAGAAATGGGGAGGAACGACATGGAACAGTCGCTCGATTTACGCCAGTACTCGGTGCGCACGGATTTAGCGATCGAAGCGCATGAGATCGCACTCGAGGAGCGCTTGCAGCAAAAACAAGAAAGCGCCGCGCCGATTGAGGGGGTCATCATT
This sequence comes from [Bacillus] caldolyticus, assembly GCF_003595605.1. Taxonomy (NCBI): domain Bacteria; kingdom Bacillati; phylum Bacillota; class Bacilli; order Caryophanales; family Anoxybacillaceae; genus Geobacillus; species [Bacillus] caldolyticus. The sequence goes on from NZ_CP025074.1 coordinate 3,057,971, forward strand.
CATGACGAGGAGATCAACGGCGTCAAGCTGTCGCATGTGCATGTCACGGAACAAGGAGCGGCCTCGATCGGCAAAAAGCCAGGCCACTACGTGACGATTGAAGCGCAAGGCATCCGCGAACAAAACACCGAGCTGCAGCAAAACGTGCAGCGCATTTTTTCCGAGCAGCTCAGCGCCTTTTTCAAGCGGCTCCGCATTCCCGATCAAGCGAGCTGCTTGATCGTCGGGCTCGGCAACCAAAACGTCACCCCGGACGCGCTCGGGCCGCTCACGGTGGAAAACGTGCTTGTCACCCGTCATTTGTTCCAGCTGCAGCCGGAAAGCGTCGAGGAAGGCTTCCGGCCGGTGAGCGCCCTTGCTCCGGGGGTGATGGGGACGACCGGGATTGAAACGAGCGACATTATCGACGGCGTCGTCCGGAAAACAAAGCCGGATTTTGTCATTGTGATTGACGCCTTGGCTGCCCGCTCGATCGAACGAGTCAACGCGACGATTCAAATTTCTGACACCGGCATCCATCCTGGCTCCGGGGTCGGCAACAAGCGGAAAGAGTTAAGCTATGAAACGCTTGGCATTCCGGTCATTTCGATCGGCGTTCCGACGGTTGTCGATGCGGTCTCCATCACGAGCGACACGATCGATTTCATTTTGAAGCACTTCGGCCGCGAAATGCGCGAAGGGAAACGGCCGTCAAGCGCGCTCGCTCCGGCGGGCTGGACGTTTGGGCGCAAACGAAAATTGACGGAACAAGACATGCCGTCGCCGCAAGAACGGTCGACGTTTCTTGGCATGGTCGGCACGCTTGGCGATGAAGAAAAGCGGCGTCTCATCTATGAAGTGCTCGCCCCGCTCGGGCATAATTTGATGGTGACCCCAAAAGAGATCGATTCGTTTATCGGCGATATGGCCAACTTATTAGCCGGCGGCTTGAATGCGGCGCTGCATCGGCAAGTCGACCAAGGCAATGTCGGCTCCTACACCCATTAAACAAAAAACAGTTCTATCTTTTCCCGCTTGGCCATACGTTAAACTGAGGAGACAAGCCGGGAAAGGGTGGGAATATGAAACGATGGCGCTCCCCAAACGTCATGATCGCGATTCCAGGAGCCAGCATAAAGAAACTGTTGATGCTCATCATCCTTGGCTGCATGATGATGTTTATGCTTGTCGGAGCGCTCACATCGCTGCGGCCGGAATACCGTCCGTCGTCATCATCGCTGAACGATATGGCGGCCCATTTTCCGGAAGAGACGTTCATTCGTCTGTTCGCCTTGGAAAATCGATATTTTGCGCAGCTGCTGCCGAAAGATCGGCGGCAGACGAATTACTCATCGCTATTGTTCCGCCTGGCGACGAGCATCAATCCCGATGACCCGCGCAGCCTGCTTGGCAGCGAGCTGCCGGGCTTTGCCCTTTATGACAGCAAAATTCTCATCGCTGGTGAAGGAACGGATTATACGAACATGCCATACGAATCAGCGCCGCCGCTTGAGGCGATGCTTGCGGAACGGCAAGCCTCGGTCGATGAACTCGAACAAGCAAACAAGAACGAAGATGAAAAACCGGTTCCCCCGCCATCGCAGACGACCGGAGGGAAAAAAGTGGTCTACATTTACAATACCCATACGCATGAGTCGTTTTTGCCGGCGCTCAAAGGGGTCACTGACCCGGATTTGGCGTTTCACCCGACGGTCAACATCACAAAAGTGGGGGAAAAGTTAGCGGAAGAACTGGAAAAGCGCGGCATCGGGGCTGAAGTGAGCAAAATCGACATTGTCAGCGAATTGTTAAAGAAAGGGATGAAATACTCCCAATCGTATGATATGTCCCGCCAAACAGTGGTCGCAGCAATGAAGCAAAATCGTGACTTGCACTACTTCATCGATATCCATCGCGATTCGCGGCGGCGGAAATATACGACGGCTACGATCAACGGCGTTGATTATGCGCGTGTCGCATTCATTATTGGCGGAGAAAACGCGACATACGAGAAAAACTTGCAGCTGGCTACCGCGTTGCATCAGTTGCTGCAAAAGAAATATCCAGGGTTGAGCCGCGGGGTGATCGAGAAAAAAGGAGCCGGGACGAACGGCAAGTTTAATCAAGATTTATCGGAAAACGCGATTTTAATTGAAGTCGGCGGTGTTGACAATACGTTTACTGAGTTGTTTCGTTCCGTGTCGGCGTTGGCCGATGTGTTCAGCGACTATTATTGGCAGGCGGAAAAAGTCGAAGCGCCGGCTCCGGCGGAGAAAAAGTAAAGGAGCGTCACTATGGCACGATGGTTCATCCGCTTTACTCTAGCGATCTTTCTTCTTTTTTTCGGCGTGTTGTTTGGCATGCAAGAGGCGCATCGCGGCATGGAACGGATGCGCGGTTATGCCGATCCGTCGTTTCCATCCGTCATCGATATGGAAAAAAGGGAAAATGGTGAGGTGGAAGCGGCGGTGTTTGGCCGGCCGGTCGTTGCTGGAGATTTAGGAGAAAAGCAAGAAACGATTCGCGAGCTGAAAACGTTCAACTTGTTCTCTAGGCTCGGCCAACTTTTTGCCGATGCCGTCACCGCGCTCATGGAAATGCTGTTTTCGCTCGTCGGCCGGGTGTTGGACTAGCCCGTTCATGTGCGGACGAAACAGGAACGTGCCGTCACAATGGCGGCTTTTTCTTTTGGACGCCGTCCGCCGGCTGGAGCACAAAGTGCTGCGCTTTCCATATTGTCGATTGTTTTCTTGGCGCGGCTCTGGCCGTTTCGCGTCTTTCCGGAAAGCCCGAACGGCGGCTTGGCTTTTCGTTCATCATTGAATCTTCTTCGCGCTGTTGCTATAATCAAAGCTAGTGTAGTTTTGCGAAGAAGCAGGAGTGAGAGACGATGAACCGGGAAGAACGGTTGAAACGGCAGGAACGGATCCGCAATTTTTCGATTATTGCTCACATTGACCACGGAAAATCGACGCTGGCGGACCGCATTTTGGAAAAGACGGGGGCGCTGTCGGAGCGTGAATTGCGCGAGCAGACGCTCGATACGATGGAGCTTGAGCGCGAGCGCGGCATCACGATTAAATTGAATGCGGTTCAGTTGACATATAAAGCGAAAAATGGCGAAGAGTATATTTTCCATTTGATCGACACGCCGGGCCACGTCGACTTTACGTACGAAGTGTCGCGCAGCTTGGCCGCTTGCGAAGGGGCGATTTTGGTCGTCGATGCGGCGCAAGGCATTGAAGCGCAGACGCTCGCCAACGTGTATTTGGCGATCGACAACAATTTAGAAATTTTGCCGGTCATTAACAAAATCGATTTGCCAAGCGCTGAACCGGAGCGGGTGCGTCAAGAAATTGAGGATGTCATCGGTTTGGACGCCTCTGACGCGGTGCTTGCTTCGGCCAAAGTCGGCATCGGCATCGAAGAAATTTTGGAAAAAATCGTCGAAAAAATTCCGGCTCCCTCGGGTGATCCGGATGCGCCGCTGAAGGCGCTCATTTTTGATTCCCTTTATGACCCGTACCGCGGCGTCGTCGCCTATGTCCGCGTCGTCGACGGAACGGTGAAGCCAGGGCAGCGCATTAAAATGATGTCGACCGGCAAGGAGTTTGAAGTGACGGAAGTCGGCGTGTTCACGCCGAAGCAAAAAGTCGTCGACGAATTGACGGTCGGTGATGTCGGCTATTTGACCGCCTCGATTAAAAACGTGAAAGATACGCGCGTCGGCGATACGATCACCGATGCCGAACGGCCGGCAGCTGAACCGCTCCCGGGCTATCGGAAGCTCAATCCGATGGTGTTTTGCGGGATGTATCCGATCGATACGGCGCGCTACAACGATTTGCGCGAGGCGCTCGAGAAGCTGCAATTGAACGATGCGGCGCTCCACTTTGAGCCGGAAACGTCGCAGGCGCTTGGGTTCGGCTTCCGCTGTGGATTTCTCGGCTTGCTTCATATGGAAATCATCCAAGAGCGGCTCGAGCGCGAATTTCATATCGATTTGATCACGACCGCGCCGAGCGTCGTTTACAAGGTGCATTTGACCGACGGAACGGAAGTTGACGTCGACAACCCGACGAACATGCCCGACCCGCAAAAAATCGACCGCATTGAAGAACCGTATGTGAAAGCGACGATCATGGTGCCAAACGACTATGTCGGTCCGGTGATGGAGCTGTGTCAAGGAAAGCGCGGCACGTTTGTCGATATGCAATATTTGGATGAAAAGCGCGTCATGCTCATTTACGATATTCCGCTCTCCGAGATCGTCTACGACTTTTTCGACGCTTTAAAGTCGAACACAAAAGGGTACGCGTCATTCGACTACGAATTGATCGGCTACCGGCCGTCCAATCTCGTCAAGATGGATATTTTGCTAAACGGCGAAAAAATCGATGCCTTATCGTTTATCGTCCATCGCGACTCTGCGTACGAGCGCGGCAAAGCGATCGTTGAAAAGCTGAAAGATTTGATTCCACGCCAGCAATTTGAAGTGCCGGTGCAGGCGGCGATCGGCAACAAGGTCATCGCCCGTTCGACAATCAAAGCGTTGCGCAAAAACGTGCTCGCAAAATGTTACGGCGGCGACGTGTCGCGGAAGCGGAAGCTGCTTGAGAAGCAAAAAGAAGGAAAGAAGCGGATGAAACAAATCGGGTCGGTCGAAGTGCCGCAAGAAGCGTTTATGGCCGTCTTGAAAATCGACGACCAGAAAAAATAACGAGCAAGGCTGTCTCCGTTGGGGATAGCCTTGTTTGTTTCCTGCGGCGCCGCCGGCTGAAAGGAGGAGGACCGATGGCCGTTTCAGCGTATTTTCATATTCCATTTTGCGCCCATATTTGCCATTATTGCGATTTTAACAAAGTATTCGCCGCCGGCCAGCCGATTGACGACTATTTGCGGGCGATGGACAAAGAAATGGCGTGGACGGCGGCGGAATTTGGCAGCCAACTCAAGACGCTGTTTATCGGCGGCGGCACGCCGACGGTGCTTGGGCCGGCGCAGCTCGGCTGTTTGCTTGCGAGCATCCACCGCCATTTTCAGTTTGACCCGCAAACGGCCGAATTTACCGTCGAAGCCAACCCGGACGGCTTGACGAAAGAAAAGCTCGCTATTTTGCGCGATGCCGGAGTGAATCGGCTGAGCCTGGGGGTGCAGACATTTGACGATCAGCTTCTGCAAACGATCGGCCGCACGCACCGGCGAGGCGACGTCATACGGGCTGTAGCGTTGGCCAGAGAAGTCGGGTTTCAGAACATCAGCATTGATGTAATGTACGGTTTGCCGGGGCAGACACTTGAGCAGTTTACGGCCGATTTAGAAGCGGCGTTTTCGCTTCATGTGCCGCATCTTTCTGCTTATTCCCTCATTTTGGAGCCAAGGACGATTTTTTATAACGAATGGCGGAAAGGGCGGCTCCGTCTACCGGGCGAAGAGATGGAAGCCGAGATGTACGAAGCGGCGATGGAGCAGATGGCTGCCGCTGGCTATCGGCAATACGAAATCAGCAACTATGCTTTGCCGGGATTTGAAAGCCGGCACAACTTGACGTACTGGAACAATGAGGAGTACTACGGCATCGGCGCTGGGGCGCACAGCTATATCGACGGGGTGCGGCGGGCGAATATCGGTCCCATCCGGCATTACATCAGCGCGATCGAACGCGGCCAATGGCCGCACCGCGACGTGCGCCGCTTGACCACTCGCGAGCAGATGGAAGAGGAAATGTTTTTAGGGCTGCGCAAAACGGAAGGGGTGTCCAAAGCCTGCTTTCGGCAAAAGTTCGGCCGCGACCTCCACGACATATTTGGCGCGGCGATCCGCCGGGAAATCGAAAACGGACGCCTCGAGGAAACGGAGACTCACATCCGCTTGACCAAACGGGGCAAGCTGCTCGGCAATGAAGTGTTTGCCGCGTTCCTCGGCGAAATGTAAACATTGACATTTGCCGGGCGATTTGCTACCCTAGTAGTAGATTTAGCACTCGAATTGTTCGAGTGCTAACAGAGGTGAGACACGTGCTAACGGACCGCCAACTGCTGATTTTGCAGGTGATTATCGACGATTTCATTCGTTCTGGGCAGCCGGTCGGTTCGCGGACGTTATCGAAAAAGCATCAAATCGCGTTCAGCTCGGCGACGATCCGCAATGAGATGGCGGATTTGGAGGAGCTCGGCTATATTGAAAAAACGCACATTTCTTCCGGCCGTGTGCCGTCGGAAAAAGGGTACCGCTACTACGTCGACCATTTGCTGCCGCCGCAGCGGCTGACAAGGGCGGACATTCAAAAAATCCGCTCCGTGTTTGCCGAGCGCATCTATGAGCTGGAAAAACTGATGCAAAAGTCGGCGCAAATTTTATCCGAGCTGACGAACTATACATCCATCGCGCTCGGGCCGACGTTTAAAGAAAGCAAACTGAAGCAGATGCAAATCGTTCCGCTCAACGAACAGACAGCCGTCGCCATCGTCGTGACGGACACCGGCCATGTTGAAAACCGGGTCGTGACGATTCCGTCATCGATGGACGCAGGCGACCTCGAAAAAATGGTCAACATTTTCAACGAGCGGTTGAACGGCGTTCCGCTCATTGATTTGAAAGAAAAAATGGAGACGGAAGTGGCCGACGTATTGCGCCGGCACATCCGCAACTACGACAGCGTGCTCAATACGCTCATTGAGACGCTCGATGCCCCTGAAGAAGAAAAAGTGTTTTTCGCCGGCAAGGCGAATATGCTCAACCAGCCGGAGTTCAGCGACATCCAAAAAGTGCGCCCGCTTCTGGACATCATTGAGCAGGAAAAAGACATTTATCGCCTGCTCCGCAAGCAAACCCAAAAAGGAGTGCGGGTTTCGATCGGGCATGAAAACGAACTGCGCGGCATGGAAAACTGTAGCTTGATTACAGCGACGTATTCGGTCGGCGATGAGCCGCTCGGGGCGATCGCGATTCTTGGTCCAACGCGCATGGAATACTCGCGCGTCATCACTGTCTTAAACCGTGTCGCTTCCGATTTGTCGGCCGCGCTCGCGAAATGGTATCAAAGTCAATAAGAATGGCCATATTGGATAACGGATGGATCGCGCATCCATCCTTTCCTTGTGGCCATTGATACATAAAAGGGAAGAGCCCCGGCAGGGAGGTGAAAGCGATGGAGCAAGGAGAAAAACAAGTGATGGAACAAGCTACATACGATGAGCCGGAGCGGGAGCAACCGATCGAGGAAGAAGCCGCCCCGCAGCCCGAGGAGGAATCAGGCGGCGTTCCGCTTGAAGAGGCCGGTGGGGAGGAAGCGGCGGAGCCGGCGGAAAAAGCGCCAACGGCCGAGGAGTTGGCGGCGGCCAAGGCGCAGATCGCCGAATTGGAAGCGAAGCTTTCAGAGATGGAACACCGGTATCTCCGCCTGTACGCTGATTTTGAAAACTTCCGCCGCCGGACGCGCCAGGAGATGGAAGCGGCTGAAAAATACCGCGCCCAAAGCTTGGCGAGCGATTTGCTTCCGGTGCTTGACAACTTTGAACGCGCGTTGAAAATAGAGACGGACAACGAACAGGCGAAATCGATTTTGCAAGGGATGGAAATGGTGTACCGGTCGCTTGTTGACGCCTTGAAGAAAGAAGGCGTCGAGGCGATCGAGGCGGTCGGAAAGCCGTTTGACCCTTATTTGCACCAAGCCGTCATGCAGGCGGAAGCGGAAGGCTATGAGCCGAACACGGTTGTTGAGGAGCTGCAAAAAGGTTATAAGCTGAAAGACCGCGTGCTGCGGCCCGCCATGGTCAAAGTAAGCCAATAAACGGAAACGGAGGGTGATCAGTGATGAGCAAAATTATCGGCATCGACTTAGGAACGACGAACTCTTGCGTCGCCGTGTTAGAAGGCGGCGAAGTGAAAGTCATTCCGAATCCGGAAGGAAACCGCACGACCCCGTCGGTCGTCGCGTTTAAAAACGGCGAACGCCTAGTCGGCGAAGTCGCCAAACGGCAAGCGATCACGAACCCGAACACGATCATCTCGATCAAGCGCCATATGGGGACGGATTACAAAGTCGAAATCGAAGGGAAGCAATATACGCCGCAAGAAATTTCGGCGATCATTTTGCAATACTTGAAGTCGTACGCCGAAGACTATTTGGGCGAGCCGGTGACGCGTGCGGTCATCACGGTGCCGGCGTATTTCAACGACGCCCAGCGCCAAGCGACGAAAGATGCCGGCCGCATCGCCGGCCTCGAAGTCGAGCGCATCATCAACGAGCCGACGGCCGCGGCGCTTGCTTACGGCCTTGATAAAGAAGAAGACCAAACGATTCTCGTCTATGACTTAGGCGGCGGGACGTTTGACGTCTCGATTTTGGAGCTTGGCGACGGCGTGTTTGAAGTGAAGGCGACGGCCGGCGACAACCATTTGGGCGGCGACGACTTCGACCAAGTGATCATCGATTATTTGGTCAATCAGTTCAAGCAAGAGCACGGCATCGATTTGTCGAAAGACAAAATGGCGCTCCAACGCTTGAAAGATGCCGCGGAAAAAGCGAAAAAAGAGCTGTCCGGCGTCACGCAGACACAAATTTCGCTTCCGTTTATCAGCGCCAATGAAAACGGTCCGCTCCATTTGGAAATGACGTTGACAAGAGCGAAATTTGAAGAGTTGTCCGCCCACCTCGTCGAGCGGACGATGGGGCCGGTCCGCCAGGCGCTTCAAGACGCCGGCTTGACGCCAGCCGATATTGATAAAGTCATTTTGGTCGGCGGTTCGACGCGCATTCCAGCTGTCCAAGAAGCGATCAAGCGCGAGCTTGGCAAAGAGCCGCACAAAGGCGTCAACCCGGACGAAGTCGTTGCCATCGGTGCGGCGATCCAGGGCGGGGTGATCGCCGGCGAAGTGAAAGATGTCGTCCTGCTTGACGTGACCCCGCTTTCGCTTGGTATTGAAACGATGGGCGGCGTATTTACGAAACTGATCGAACGGAACACGACGATCCCGACAAGCAAATCGCAAGTGTTCACAACGGCGGCTGACAATCAAACGACGGTCGACATTCACGTTTTGCAAGGAGAGCGCCCGATGGCGGCGGACAACAAATCGCTCGGCCGCTTTCAGCTGACCGGCATTCCGCCGGCGCCGCGCGGCGTGCCGCAAATTGAAGTGACGTTTGATATTGACGCCAACGGCATCGTTCACGTGCGCGCCAAAGATTTAGGAACGAACAAAGAGCAGTCGATTACGATCAAATCGTCGTCCGGCCTGTCGGAAGAAGAAATTCAGCGCATGATTAAAGAAGCGGAAGAAAACGCCGAAGCCGACCGGAAGCGGAAAGAAGCCGCCGAGTTGCGCAACGAAGCCGACCAGCTCATTTTCATGACCGACAAAACGATCAAAGAAGTCGAAGGAAAAGTGAGCGCCGATGAGATCAAGAAGGCGCAGGATGCGAAAGAGGCGTTGAAAGCGGCGCTCGAGAAAAACGACATCGACGACATCCGCAAGAAAAAAGACGCGCTGCAAGAAGCGGTGCAGCAGCTGTCGATCAAGCTGTATGAACAAGCGGCGAAACAGGCGCAAAGTGCAGGATCGCAAGGCGGCGCTGCCAATCATAAAGACAACGTGGTGGACGCCGAGTTTGAAGAAGTGAACGACGATAAATAATGCAACCGAAAGTCAAAGTCAGGCCTGCCTTGGCTTTGACTTTTTTTCTAGCATTGACATATTGCCTTGCCGCAGAGGGAAATGATAAAATTAAATTTATGTGAGTGAATCGGGAGTGGATGATCAACGATGGCGAAGCGCGATTATTACGAGATTCTCGGCGTCAGCAAAAACGCGACGAAAGACGAGATCAAAAAAGCGTATCGAAAGCTTTCGAAGCAGTATCATCCAGATGTGAACAAAGCCCCGGACGCCGCGGAGAAGTTTAAGGAAATTAAAGAGGCGTACGAAGTGTTAAGCGATGATGAAAAGCGGGCCCGCTACGACCGCTTTGGCCATGCCGACCCGAACGAAACGTTTGGCGGCGGCGGATTCCAAGGCGGAGGGTTTGATTTCGGCGGCTTTAGCGGCTTTGGCGGTTTTGAAGATATTTTTGAAACGTTTTTCGGCGCCGGTCCGCGCAGGCGGGCGAGCGGTCCGCGCAAAGGCGCGGATGTCGAGTATATGATGACGCTTACGTTTGAAGAAGCGGCGTTCGGAAAAGAAACGGAAATTGAAATTCCGCGGGAAGAGACGTGCGACACGTGCCAGGGCAGCGGAGCGAAACCGGGCACAAGCCCGACGTCTTGTCCGCATTGCCACGGCAGCGGGCAAGTGACAAGCGAACAAGCGACGCCATTTGGCCGCATCGTCAACCGCCGGACATGCCCCGTCTGCGGTGGCACGGGCCGGTACATTACGGAGAAATGCCCAACGTGCGGCGGCACGGGACGCGTCAAACGGCGGAAAAAAATTCACGTCAAAATTCCAGCCGGCGTCGACGACGGCCAGCAGCTGCGCGTCGCCGGCCAAGGGGAGCCAGGGGTCAATGGCGGGCCCCCGGGCGATTTGTACATCATCTTCCGAGTCGAACCACATGAGTTTTTCAAACGCGACGGCGACGATATTTATTGCGAAGTGCCGTTGTCGTTCGCCCAGGCCGCGCTCGGCGATGAGATCGAAGTGCCGACGCTCCATGGCCATGTGAAGCTGAAAATCCCGGCCGGCACGCAAACGGGCACGCGCTTCCGCTTGAAGGGAAAAGGGGTGCCGAACGTACGGGGCTACGGCCAAGGCGATCAGCACGTCATTGTCCGCGTTGTGACGCCGACGAAGCTGACCGAAAAGCAAAAGCAGCTGCTGCGCGAGTTTGAACGGCTCGGCGGAGACACGATGCACGACGGGCCGCACGGCCGTTTTTTTGAGAAAGTCAAAAAGGCGTTTAAAGGAGAAGCGTAAGCGCGATGAAATGGTCAGAAATCAGCATTCATACGACGCATGAGGCGGTCGAGGCGATTTCGAACATTTTGCATGAAGCGGGCGCCGGCGGCGTCGTCATCGAAGACCCATACGATTTGGTCAAAGAACGGGACGACTGGTACGGCGAGATCGTCGAGCTCAACCCGGACGACTATCCGGAAGAAGGGGTGATCATTAAGGCATATTTGCCGGTCAACAGTTTTCTTGGCGAAACGGTCGAACAAATTAAGCAGGCGATTAACAATTTATGGCTGTATGATATCGACCTTGGCAAAAATAAAATTACATTGAGCGAAGTAAACGAAGAGGAATGGGCAACGGCGTGGAAAAAGCATTATCACCCGGTGAAAGTGTCCGAAAAGTTTACGATCGTGCCGACGTGGGAAACGTACGAGCCGGCGTCTAGTGATGAGCTGATCATCGAAATGGATCCGGGCATGGCGTTTGGGACTGGCACGCACCCGACAACGGTCATGTGTCTGCAGGCGCTCGAAAAGTATGTGCGCCCCGGCGATCATGTCATTGACGTCGGCACCGGCTCCGGCATTTTAAGCATCGCCGCAGCGATGCTTGGCGCTCAGTCGGTGCGGGCGCTCGATTTGGACCCGGTGGCGGTCGACAGCGCGCGGCTGAACGTGAAGCTCAATAAGGTGCAGCATGTCGTAACGGTCTCACAAAACAATTTGCTCGACCATATCGAGGAACCGGCTGATGTGATCGTCGCCAATATTTTAGCGGAAATCATTTTGCGCTTTACTGGTGACGCCTACCGGTTGTTAAAGCCAGGCGGCCGCTTCATCACGTCTGGCATCATTCAGGCGAAAAAGCAGGACGTCAAAGACGGGTTGCTTGCCGCCGGCTTTGCCATTGAGGAAATCAACGTGATGGAAGACTGGGTGGCGGTTGTCGCCCTGAAACCGTAAGCAAAGAAGGGATGGCTGTGCAGCGCTATTTCGTTTCCGGCCAGGCGCAACAAGGCGGGATCGTCGCGATCAGCGGCGATGATGCCTATCATATCGCCCGCGTCATGCGCATGAAGCCGGGGGACGGGATCATTTGCGTCTTTCCAGACGGGCGCACGGCGGTGTGTGAAATTGAACAAATTGCCAATGAGCATGTGCAAGCTCGTATTGTACAATGGAAAGAGGAGCGAAGCGAGCTGCCGGTGCGCATCTACATCGCCCAAGGGCTGCCGAAAGGCGAAAAGTGGGAGCTCGTCATCCAAAAAGGAACAGAGCTCGGCGCCGCCGGCTTTCTTCCGTTCGAAGCCGCCCGGTCGGTCGTGAAATGGGACGCGAAAAAGGCGGAGAAAAAAGTCGAGCGATGGAAAAAAATCGCGAAAGAAGCGGCTGAGCAGGCTGAACGAACGGTGGTGCCGGACGTGCGGGCGCCGCTTTCGTTTGTCGAGCTCCTCTCCTTTGGCCAAACGGTCGATGTTCGGCTGTTTGCCTACGAAAAAGAGGCGCGAAACGCCCGGCATGCCGCGCTTCCGGCGCTTCTTTCCCGCCTCCGTCCGGGCGGCGCGTTGCTGGCTGTTTTCGGGCCAGAAGGCGGGTTCAGTCCGGAAGAAGCAGAACAGCTTCGGCAGCACGGCTTTTCGCCGTGCAGCCTTGGGCCGCGCATTTTGCGGACCGAAACAGCTCCGCTCTATTTGCTTTCCGCCGCCTCTTATGAATGGGAGTTGCGCGCGCCGAACGGCGAAGCGGAGCGCGCTTAGTGAGCAACATTGGCTGTTTCTTATAAAAGTTCGGTCCCGCTGATCCCTAAGCGGGGGGCAGAGTGAGGTGAACAAGATGCCGACAGTGGCTTTTCATACACTAGGCTGCAAAGTCAATCATTACGAAACCGAAGCGATTTGGCAGCTGTTTAAAAAAGCCGGCTACGAGCGAAAAGAGTTTGAAAGCCGTGCGGATGTGTATGTGATCAACACGTGCACGGTGACGAACACCGGCGATAAAAAGAGCCGTCAAGTCATCCGTCGTGCGGTGCGCCGCAATCCGGACGCCGTCGTCTGCGTGACCGGCTGCTATGCGCAAACATCGCCGGCTGAGGTCATGGCCATTCCGGGCGTTGATATTGTCATCGGCACGCAAGACCGGCATAAAATTTTGGATTACATCGAGCAATTCCAGCGCGAGCGCCAGCCGATCAACGCTGTTCACAACATTATGAAAACGCGCGTTTTTGAGGAGATGGATGTGCCGGAATTCACTGATCGGACGCGGGCGTCGCTTAAGATCCAAGAAGGGTGCAACAACTTCTGCACGTTTTGCATCATCCCGTGGGCGCGCGGCTTAATGCGCTCGCGCGATCCGCAGGAAATCATTCGCCAGGCGCGCCAGCTCGTCGCCGCCGGCTATAAAGAAATCGTTCTGACCGGCATTCATACAGGCGGCTATGGCACCGATCTGAAAGACTATAACTTTGCGTCCTTGTTGCGCGATTTGGACGAGCAAGTGCCGGGGCTGAAGCGGCTCCGCATTTCGTCGATTGAGGCGAGCCAAATCACCGATGAAGTGATTGATGTGCTGAAGCGGTCGGAGAAAATCGTCCGCCATTTGCACATTCCGCTCCAGTCTGGGTCGAATACGGTGCTCAAGCGGATGCGCCGCAAATATACGGTGGAATTTTACGCGGAGCGGCTCGCCCGGCTGCGCGAAGTGTTTCCAGAGCTGGCGGTGACTTCTGACGTCATCGTCGGCTTCCCAGGCGAGACGGAAGACGAATTTATGGAGACGTACAACTTTATTCGTGAACAACGGTTTTCCGAACTGCATGTCTTTCCTTATTCGAAGCGGACCGGCACGCCGGCGGCGCGCATGCCGAACCAAATCGATGAAGAAACGAAGCATGACCGCGTCCGCCGCTTGATCGCTCTGTCCGACCAATTGGCGAAAGAGTACGCCTCCCGGTTTGAAGGGCAAGTGCTCGAAGTCATTCCGGAAGAGCGCGACAAAGAGCGGCCGGATTTGTACGTCGGCTATACAGACAACTATTTGAAAGTCCGCTTCCCGGCAACCGAGGAAATGGTCGGTGAACTTGTCAAAGTGAAGATTACGAAAGCCGGCTATCCGTACAATGAAGGAGAGTTCGTCCGCGTTGTGCCGGATGAAATGGCCCGTTCGGTCAAATGGAGCTCATAACCCAGCCTAGTTGCTGGGTTTTTTCTGTCTTTTTCCGGAGACAATACGGATGGCTAGTTTTTGTCGAGGGAGCATGGTATGATGGTAGACGTCAGACTTTCCATCTTGACGGAAATGGCAGAAAGGGGTTTCTCCGAATGACGATGAATATCGCGAAAATGATCGATCATACGCTGCTCAAACCGGAAGCGACAGAACAACAAATCGTGCAACTGTGCACGGAAGCAAAGCAATACGGCTTTGCTGCCGTGTGCGTCAACCCAACGTGGGTGAAAACGGCGGCGCGCGAGCTTTCCGGCACGGATGTCCGCGTCTGCACGGTCATCGGCTTTCCACTTGGGGCAACGACGCCGGAAACAAAGGCGTTTGAAACAACGAACGCCATCGAAAACGGCGCTCGCGAAGTCGACATGGTGATCAACATCGGTGCGTTAAAAAGCGGGCAAGACGAGCTTGTCGAGCGCGACATTCGTGCGGTTGTCGAAGCGGCGGCTGGCAGGGCGCTTGTCAAAGTGATCGTTGAAACGGCGCTTTTGACCGATGAGGAAAAAGTGCGCGCCTGCCAGCTCGCAGTGAAAGCCGGCGCTGATTATGTGAAAACGTCGACCGGGTTTTCCGGCGGAGGTGCGACGGTGGAGGATGTGGCGCTGATGCGGAAAACGGTCGGCGACAGAGCAGGCGTCAAAGCATCAGGCGGCGTCCGTGACTGGAAAACCGCTGAGGCGATGATCAACGCCGGCGCGACGCGCATCGGCACAAGCTCTGGGGTGGCGATCGTCACCGGCGGGACGGGCCGCGCTGACTACTAAGCCCGGTTTCGGTCATGCAAAAACAGAATGACCTTTTCGATGGCGCCGACAAATGGAAGAGCAGCCACTGAGCAAATGACGTTGAACAAGACGCTCACATGAGCGAGCTGCACATCAGGCGCTGGGCTGAGCCTGGCGGCAAAACTGGCGAGCGGCTCGGTCCAAAAGGCGAACAAAGCGGCGCCGACGACGTTCAGCCATAGATGGGTGTAGGCGGTCAGCTGGGCCTCTTTGCTGGAGCCGATCGAAGCCAAAAGCCCGGTGATGCACGTACCGATGTTGGCGCCAAGCAACAGAGCAATCGCCGCGGACAGCGTCAACAGCTGTTCGTTTAAAAATCCCATGGCGATGCCGATCGTTGCCGCGCTCGAATGAACGAGAGCGGTGAGGACGATGCCGACAAGAAGGCCGACAGCGACGGATCGGTTCGTTTCTTTAAGCCATGCATCAACGAACGGATAGGCGGCAAGCGGTTTAGCGAGGCTGCCAAAGCCGTCCATGGCAAACAGCACAGCGGCGAGGCCGACAGTGGTCATGCCGATGCCGAGAACAAGGCGATGGCGGCCGAAAAAAACAAGCAGCGCGCCGCTGACAAGAAGTGGGATGGCGCCATCGCCGATATCAAGCGTCATCAGCTCGGTCGTGACCGTCGAGCCGATGTTGCTGCCTAAAATGATGCCGATCGATTGGCGGAACGACAAGTAGCCGGCGGCGACAAGGCCGACCGTCATCACCATCACCGCTGAGCTGCTTTGCAGGAGAGCGGTCGTCGCCAAACCGGCGGCAAATCCTTGCAGCGGCGTGGCGGTAAAGCGCATGAGCCACCGTTTTAACCGATGGCCGGACAACGTGTAAAGCCCAGCTTTCATCATAAACATGCCAAGAAGAAACAAAGCGGTGTAAATGGCAAACAGCATCAGAAACGACCCCATGGGCGACTCCCCTTTCACCCTATATGTATGGGCCTTGTCCGCGGGTGATGACCGTTTTTTCAGCGCGGGGAAGAGGCGGCCAGCAGGCCGCCGCTGCTTTTTTTTATTGACCTTTTCTGTCAGCATGTATTATAATTGACAAGTACAATATGCAATGGTTGTTGTTCGGAGGGAGGGAAGCAGGATGTCCAAAACGATCGTTCGCAAAAATGAGTCGATCGACGACGCTCTTCGTCGCTTCAAGCGTGCCGTTTCGAAAACGGGCACTTTGCAAGAAGTGAGAAAGCGCGAATTTTATGAAAAGCCAAGCGTCAGACGGAAGAAAAAATCTGAGGCGGCTAGAAAGCGCAAGCACTAAGAGCATGCATTAAAGAGGGTGTATAATCGGTGAGTCTTCTCGATCGTTTGAATGACGATATGAAGCAGGCGATGAAAAACAAGGAGAAAGAAAAACTGTCTGTTCTCCGGATGCTGAAAGCGGCGCTGCAAAACGAAGCGATCAAGCTCGGCAAAAGCCCGCTCTCGGAAGACGAAGAGCTGACGGTTCTTTCTCGCGAACTGAAACAGCGTAAAGACTCCCTCCAAGAATTTGAAAACGCTGGCCGTTCAGATCTTGTCGAAAAAGTGAAAACCGAAATTGAAATTGTTCAATCGTATATGCCAACGCCGCTGACAGAGGACGAGCTGCGCGAATTGATCGAGCAGACGATCAAGGAAGTCGGCGCCTCTTCGAAAGCGGATATGGGAAAAGTGATGGGCGCGATCATGCCGAAAGTGAAAGGAAGAGCGGATGGTTCGCTCGTCAACAAACTTGTCCAACAACAGCTGTCATAAATGCAATGGGCCTTGCCGGCAGGCAGGCCCGTTGTTTTTGAAAAGCGGTGCTAGAACCCCCTTTTGTCTCATACATATGAGATGAAAGGGGGTTCTTTTTGATGGTGAAAAAATGGCGCCAGCAGATGAAGCGGTGGATGGCGGAAAAGCTTGAACTTCCCGCCGACATTATGATGGATCTGCCCCGCATTACGATGGTTGGGCACATACATATTTACATTGAAAACCACCGCGGGCTGCTCGCGTTCAGCGATAAAGAGCTCCGCCTTTTGCTGCGGAACGGACAGCTCGTTGTCCGCGGCGAACAGTTTGTGATTAAAACGATTTTGCCGGAAGAAATTTTGTTGGAAGGAAAAATCAGCCAAGTCGTTTATATAGATGAATAGCGAGGAGGAACGGAGATGAAAAACGAATGGGTCGACACACTCGCCGGCAGCGTGCGGGTCAAAGCGAGAGGGAAAGGGATCGAACGGTTGATCAACGCCTGCGTCCGCCAAGGGATTGCCGTCTGGAACGTGAAAAAGCATAGCGCGGATACCGCGACGTTTTTCATTAAGCTCAGCGACGTGAAACGGCTACGCCATGTCGCCCGGCAAAGCGAATGCAAACTTTCGTTTGTCGGGAGAACCGGGCTGCCGTTTTTTTGGCGGCAGGCCTGGCGGAACAGCGGGTTTTGGCTCGGCTTGCTCCTTTTTATAGCGATTGTGTTTTTGCTTTCGAACATCGTTTGGAAGATCGAAATCAAAGGGGCGGCTCCAGAGACGGAGCATCAAATCGCCCGCGAGTTAAAGCGAATGGGAGTCGAGCGCGGCGTATTTCAGTTTCTGCTTGATGACCCGGAGACGCTGCAAAAAAAGCTGACGGAACGCGTTCCGGACATCACGTGGGTCGGCGTTGAGTGGAAAGGGACGTCGCTTCACTTCCGCGTCGTTGAAAAAGAGATTCCGGAGCCGAAAAAACCGATTCCGCCGCGTCATCTCGTGGCAAAAAAAGAGGCGGTCATCGCTGATTTGTTCGTTGAAGAGGGACAACCGCTCGTTTCCGTCAACGACTATGTGCAAAAAGGCCAGCTGCTTGTTTCTGGCATTATCGGCGCTGAAGGGAGGACGAAGTTTGTGCCGGCGTCAGGGAAAGTGTTTGGCGAAACATGGTACAAGTCTACGGTCGTCCTGCCGCTTGAGACGACGTTTCATGTGTTGACCGGCAAGTTCACCGAACGGCATTATGTCGGAATCGGGCGCCTTTTGATTCCTGTTTGGGGATGGAAGAAGCCGGTGTTTGCCCATACCATCGTTGAGACAGAAAAACGGCCGTTTCGTTTTTGGAAATGGGACTTGCCGCTCTATTACGAGCGCATCACGATCCGCGAGGCGGAAGAAGTGAAGCGGCGCTACA
This sequence comes from [Bacillus] caldolyticus, assembly GCF_003595605.1. Taxonomy (NCBI): domain Bacteria; kingdom Bacillati; phylum Bacillota; class Bacilli; order Caryophanales; family Anoxybacillaceae; genus Geobacillus; species [Bacillus] caldolyticus. The sequence continues at coordinate 3,076,001 of NZ_CP025074.1, forward strand.
CGTGGGAAGAAGCGTTCGCGGAAGCGAAAGAGATCGCCCGCCGCGAGCTGCGGGCGAAATTGCCGGAGGAGGCGGCCATTCGCAGCGAAAAAGTTTTGCATCAGGCGAAAGAGAATGGTAAAGTAAGGGTAGAATTGCATTACGAAGTCATCGAAAATATTGCTGTACCACAACCCATCGTCCAAGGAGATTGAGAATGTCAGAGCAGTTCGTTACGATCAGCCAACATGTGCGAAACCCGCAGGAAGCGGCGGCGCTCTTTGGCGTCCATGACATCCATTTAAAGCGGATCGAGGAAGAGCTCGGCGTGTCGATTGTGACGCGCGGGGAAACGGTCAACGTCTCCGGCACGCCGCAGCAAGTTCAGCTCGTTGATGAATTGCTTCGCCATTTATTGATCGTCATTCGCAAAGGGGCGGCGGTCAGCGAGCGCGACGTTCTTTACGCCATTCAGCTTGCAAAAAAAGGAGCGCTTGACGGCCTTGTTCAACTGTACGACGAGGAGATTACAAAAAACGCCAAAGGGAAGCCGATCCGCGTCAAAACGTTGGGCCAGCGCTATTATGTTGCAGCAATTGAACAGTATGACTTGACGTTCGGCATCGGCCCAGCCGGCACCGGAAAAACGTATTTGGCGGTCGTCATGGCGGTCAAGGCGTTAAAAAACGGCAGCGTCAAGCGCATCATTTTGACTCGTCCGGCCGTTGAGGCTGGAGAAAGCCTCGGCTTTTTGCCAGGCGACTTAAAAGAGAAGGTTGACCCGTATTTGCGCCCGCTGTATGATGCCTTAAACGATGTGTTGGGAGCGGAGTATACGCAGCGGTTGATTGAGCGCGGCACGATTGAAATCGCCCCACTCGCCTATATGCGCGGCCGGACGCTGGAGGATGCGTTCGTCATTCTTGACGAGGCGCAAAATACGACGCCAGCGCAAATGAAAATGTTTTTGACCCGGCTCGGCTTCGGCTCGAAGATGGTCATTACCGGCGATATTTCCCAAGTCGACTTGCCGAAGGGCGTCGAATCGGGGCTTTCGGTCGCCAAGCGCATTTTGGCCTCCATTGGCGGCATCGCCTTTGTGTTTTTGGAACAGTCGGATGTCGTTCGCCATCCGCTCGTCGCGAAAATTATTGACGCCTATGATGAGGCGGGCTTATAGAACGAGAGCGACGGGATCGGTCTTTTCTTGCAAAGCGAGGGGAAAACCGGTGGGAAGGTTTCGTTTTTTTCTTGAGCGGACAAAAACAGTCCGCTTTGTCCGCTTTTGGCTGTTTTTGCTTTTGGCTGTTCTGTTGTTTGCCGTTTTGTATTGGCAAGTGAAGCCGCGCCAGTATGAGCTGCGCCTGTTTGACGTCGCGAAGGAAACGATCCGTTCGCCGGTGACGGTCGAGGACAAAGAGGCGACCGCCAAGCTGAAAGAAGAGGCGGCGGCGAAAGTAGCGGATGTCTATACGTTAAAAAAAGAATATGCCGAAAACCGGGTCGACCTTCTTTCCTCGCTGTTTGCCGCGATTGAAAGCGTGCAGCGCGAGGCGGAGCCGGACCGCCCGCTCGGCGATATGATCGCCAAACTTGAGGAACGGCTGCCGCCGGAATGGCTTGCCTATCTGTCTGCCGCTGAATGGCAACGGCTGCTTGCCGCCTCGCCGGAGGAGCTCAAGACGGCGAAGGAAGCCGCCTTGACTGCGGTGCATGCCGTCATGAGCGAGCGCATTTCCCAAGCGGAACTTGACACGGCGCGGGCGGAAGCGGCCAAAGAGCTTGAATACGCTGCGCTGTCGCCGCCGCTTCGCGAGGCGGTCGCGAAGCTTTGCCGACAGGCGGTCATTCCGAACGTCGTCTACGATCGGGCGGCGACGGAAGAAAAACGGCGGCAGGCGATGGATGAAGTGAAGCCGGTGAAAATTTTGCAAGGGCAAGTGATCGTCGAGGAAGGACAGTTTATCACGAATGATGTTTACCGCCGGCTCGAGCTGGTCGGCTTGCTTGAGAGCGGGCGTCCGTCTTGGACCGCCGCTGGGCTTTTGGTGTTCGTTTTGTTGCTGCTTGCTCCGCTCATTTATTATTTTCGGACGGAAACGACGAATGAAAAGCTGTCGCTTTATACAGCCATTTTTGCGTTGATGATGACGACAATGGCGCTCATTCGCCTTCTGCCATCTAGCGGCGCTGTTTCCATCGGTTACCTTGTGCCGGCGGCGTTCGGGCCGATGCTCGTCCGCATTTTGCTCGGAGAGCGGCTCGCGATGATGACGACCATCATCGGAGCAGTGTGCGGCAGTTTGCTGTTCAATGAGGAAATTGGAACGGCCGGCGCGGTGTCGGTGTCGTTGATTGTTTACTTTCTTGCCGGCGGCTTGGCCGGGACGTTTTGTCTGCCAAAGGAGCTGGCGAAAGCGAACATTTGGCGGGCCGGCGTGTTTGTCGCCGCGGTCAATATCGTTTCGCTTTTTTCGCTGTTGCTGTTAAAAAACGGCCGCTATTCGCCGACGGAAATCGGCTTGTTGGTGCTGATGGCGGCGGCCTCAGGGGTTTTTTCTGCCATTTTGACGATCGGTCTCTTGCCGGTGTTGGAGGCGGCGTTTGGCATTTTGTCGCCGCTTCGGCTCATTGAACTGTCCAATCCGAACCATCCGCTCTTGCGCAAGTTGCTCACTGAAGCGCCGGGGACGTACCATCATAGCATTATGGTCGCCAATTTGGCCGAAGCGGCGTGCGAGGCGATCGGCGCCGACGGCTTGCTGGCGCGCGTCGCCTGCTACTACCATGACATCGGCAAGACGAAGCGGCCGCGCTATTTCATCGAAAATCAAATAGGCGGCAATCCGCATGACCATTTGTCGCCGCAGTTGAGCAAAAATATTATTATTGCCCATGTCGCCGACGGCGTCGCTTTGCTGCGCAAGCACCGGCTGCCGAAGGAGATCATCGACATCGCCGAACAGCACCACGGCACGACGCTGCTGAAGTATTTTTATCATAAGGCGCGCGAGCAAACCGAGTTTGTCTCGGAAGCGGAGTTTCGTTATCCCGGGCCGAAGCCGCAGACGAAAGAAGCGGCGGTCATCAACATCGCCGACAGCGTCGAAGCGGCTGTTCGCTCGCTATCCAACCCGTCGCAGGAAAAAATCGAGAAGATCGTCCGGTCGATCATCGCTGATCGCTTGCAGGACAACCAGCTGAACGAGTGCGACATTACGCTGAAGGAGTTGGAACTCGTCGCCCGTTCGCTTTGCGAGACTTTAAACGGCGTCTTCCATTCGCGCATCGAATACCCAGAAGTACGAAAGGAAAAGGTGAAGCATGCATGACCATTCACATTGATTTTCTAGATGAAACGAACGAGGTGACCGCTGAGCAAATCGAGACGATCGAGCGGCTGCTCGCCGAGGCGGCGGCCCTTGAAAACGTGCCGGACGGGGCGGAGGTGAGCGTCACATTTGTGGACAACGAACGCATCCGCGCGATGAATCGCGACTATCGCGGCAAAGATGCGCCGACCGATGTGCTTTCGTTTGCTCTTGAGGAGGAAGGGGAAGAAGAGGTTCACATCGTCGGCGCTGATATGCCGCCGGTGCTCGGCGATATCGTCATTTCGATTCCGAAGGCAAAAGAGCAGGCGGCAGCCTATGGACATTCGTTCATGCGCGAGCTCGGGTTTTTGGCTGTGCACGGTTTCTTGCACCTGCTTGGTTACGATCATGGGACAGAAGAGGAAGAGCGCGTCATGTTCGCCAAGCAGGAAGACATCTTGGCGAGGTTCGGGTTGACAAGATAATGCGCGGCAAACGAGAGCGAGACCGGTTTGCTTGGGCGTGGGCGGGAATGAAGGCGGCGGTGAAAGAGGAAGCTCATTTGCGCTTCCACTTGGCGGCCGCTGTTGTCGTCTTTGCCGCCGGGTGGGTCGTTGGGCTGTCGCGCTGGGAGTGGATCGTGCTGCTCATGGCGGTCGGCACGGTCATTGCGCTTGAGCTTGTCAACACGGCTATTGAGCGCGCCGTCGATTTGGCGACGGGTGAGTTTCATCCGTTGGCGAAAGCGGCGAAAGACATCGCTGCCGCGGCGGTGCTCGCGGCGGCCGGATTTGCGGTTGTGATCGGCATTTTGCTGTTTTGGCCGCATCTTCGCTAAACGAATGAGAGAGAAAATTCGAATTTTTCTGTTACATTTTGATTTCAAATGATGAAATGGATGGCGTTTTTTTGTAAAATAAAAGAAAGCAGCGTTTGCTTGCAGGAAAGGAAGAGTCAACTCGTGGAGATTGAGCAGCTCATTGTCGAAGCGAAAAAAGCGCGCGAACTCGCCTACGTGCCGTACTCGAAGTTTCCAGTCGGCGCCGCGCTGTTGACGAAAGGCGGCAGTGTGTACCGCGGCTGCAACATTGAAAACGCCGCCTACAGCGTGTGCAATTGTGCGGAGCGGACCGCGTTGTTTAAGGCATATTCGGAAGGGGAGAAGGAGTTCACTGCTCTTGCGGTCATCGCCGACACTCCCCGCCCGGTGCCGCCGTGCGGCGCATGCCGCCAAGTGATCGCCGAACTTTGCCACGGCGATATGAAAGTCATTTTAGCCAACCTCAAAGGCGATGTGAAAGTCATGACAGTCAGCGAATTGCTGCCAGAAGCTTTTTCAGCGGAGGATTTGCATGCGTAAAGAAGGATACAAATCAGGATTTGTTGCCATTATCGGAAGACCAAACGTAGGAAAGTCGACGTTTTTAAACCGCGTCATCGGGCAAAAAATCGCGATTATGAGCGATAAACCGCAAACGACGCGCAATAAGATTCAAGGCGTGTACACGGACGATGACGCGCAAATCATCTTTATCGACACGCCTGGGGTGCACAAACCGAAGCATAAGCTCGGCGACTTTATGATGAAAGTGGCGCTCAATGCGCTTCGCGAAGTGGATTTGATTTTGTTTATGGTCAATGCCGAGGAAGGATTTGGGCGCGGTGAGGCGTTCATCATCGAACGGCTGAAAGAAGTGGACACCCCGGTGTTTTTAGTCATCAATAAGATCGACCGCGTCCATCCGGATGAATTGCTGCCGCTCATTGACCGATACAAAGATTTGTACCCGTTTGCTGAAATCGTGCCGATTTCGGCGCTTGAAGGGAACAATGTCGACCGCCTGCTTGAGCAAATTAAAGAGCGGCTGCCGGAAGGGCCGCAATATTATCCGCCGGACCAGATTACTGACCATCCGGAGCAGTTTATCATCGCCGAGCTCATTCGCGAGAAAGCGCTTCACTTAACGCGCGAGGAAGTTCCGCACTCGATTGCTGTCGTCGTCGAACGCATCGAGCGGCGAGAAGGGTCGCCAACGGTGTATATTAGCGCGGTGATCGTTGTGGAGCGCGATTCGCAAAAAGGAATCATCATCGGCAAGCAAGGCCGGATGCTGAAGGAAATCGGACAGCGGGCGCGCGCTGACATCGAAGCGCTGCTTGGGTCAAGAGTGTTTTTGGAACTGTGGGTCAAAGTGCAAAAAGACTGGCGCAACCGCCTTTCGCAGCTGCGTGATTTCGGGTTCCGTGAAGACGAGTATTGACGGTTAGAAAATTTTACGCGACATAAACCGTTTTTGCCTGAGCCAACCTATAGGTAAACCACCAATACGCAATGCCTGCAGGCGGAAAGAGGTGTCATTCCATGCTTGAGTTTACGTGGAAGTTGTTTAGCCAAACAGGCAATATCGACACGTACCTCCTATTTAAAGAGTTGGAACGAGAGCAACAGTTTGGCGGTGAAGAGCAAAACGCTGAACAGAAAGAAATCGACCAGCCGATCTCGTAGCATCGTTGTTGGTAGAAGCGGTGGTGATGGGATGTTCGAAACGTGTGAAGCGATCGTCATGCGGACGGTCGATTATGGCGAAACAAATAAAATTGTCACATTGTTTACCCGAGAATGGGGAAAGGTGGCTGCGATGGCAAGGGGAGCGAAAAAGCCAAGCAGCCGCCTTTCTGCTGTTACGCAGCCGCTCTCATATGGCCATTATGTCATCCGCCGCAGCCGCGGCGTCGGCGTTCTTCACCAGGGAGAGCTCATCGACTCGATGCGGGCGCTGCGCGAAGATTTGTTTGCCGCCGCCTATGCGGTGTATATTGTAGAGCTCACCGACAAAAGCACGGAAGAGCAAAAGCGCAATCCGTACTTGTTTGAGCTTCTTTTGCAGACACTACAATATATGAGCGAAGGCCGCGATTTAGAGATTTTGACGTTCATTTACGAAATGAAAATGCTTGCAGTGCTTGGCATTCCGCCGGTGCTGGACCGTTGTGCCCGCTGCGGGGCGACGGAGGGGCGCTTCTCGTTTTCCGTCAAGGAGGCGGGCTTCCTTTGCCATCGCTGCGAGGCGTCCGATCCCCATCGGTTCCCGCTCTCTTCGGCTTCCGTCCGGCTGTTGCGCCTCTTTTTTCATATCGATCTTGCTCGGCTTGGATCCATATCGGTGAAAGAAAGCACAAAGATGGAGCTGGGCGCCGTATTGTCCGCCTATTATGATGAATATGCCGGCCTGTCGCTGAAGACGAAGCGTTTTTTGCAGCAAATCGGTGAACTGAAAGACAAGCTCAGCCCCGACGGAGGGCAAGGAGCATCATTTTCATTGTGAATGGGGCGTGTAGTATAATATAAATGAGAGTGATAGCGTGTGGGACCTTTTTTGGCAAGGTGGTGAACGACGATCGAACTAAATAAACGCCAAGAGCAGATTTTGCAAATTGTGAAAGACTACGGGCCGATCACCGGAGAAAGCATCGCTGAGAAACTGAACTTAACGAGGGCGACGCTACGGCCGGATTTGGCCATCTTGACGATGGCTGGCTACTTGGAAGCGCGGCCGCGCGTCGGCTATTTCTATACGGGAAAAACCGGCAAGCAGCTGTTCGCCGATAAAATGAAAAAGATGAAAGTCGAGGATTACCAATCGATTCCGGTTGTCGTCAATGAGAATGTGAGCGTCTATGATGCGATCGTCACAATGTTTCTAGAGGACGTCGGCACGCTGTTTGTCGTCGATGACGAGTCGTTGCTTGCGGGCGTTTTGTCGCGCAAAGATTTGTTGCGCGCAAGCCTCGGCAAGCAGGAACTGACGGCGATCCCGGTCAATATTATTATGACGCGGATGCCGAACATCGCCGTTTGCTACAAGGACGACCCGCTCATTGACGTGGCTGAACAGCTGATTGAAAAACAGATCGATGCCATGCCGGTCGTGCGCAAAACGGAGAAAGGATATGAAGTGATCGGCCGTATTACGAAAACGAATATAACGAAAGCATTCGTGTCGCTAGCCAAAGAGGACTAAATCCAAACAAAGGAGGAGAAGAATGAACCAGCGCCTTGTTTACGTCGTATCCGATTCCGGCGGGGAAACGGCCGAGCTTGTCGTCAAAGCGGCGGCCAGCCAGTTTCACGCCTCGCCGATTCAAGTGAAACGCGTCCCGTATGTGGAAGATAAAACGACATTGGCTGAAGTCGTCGCTTTAGCGAAAATGAACCGCGCCATTATCGCGTTTACGCTCGTCGTTCCGGAGATGCGGGAATTCTTGCTCGCCGAAGCGGCGCGCGAAGGGGTCGTCGCATACGATATCATCGGTCCGCTCATTGAAAAGATGAGCAATTTGTTCCAGCTGACGCCAAGATATGAGCCGGGTCAAGTGCGCGTACTTGACGAAGATTACTTCAAAAAGATTGAAGCGATCGAATTTGCCGTCAAATACGATGACGGGCGCGACCCGCGCGGCATTTTGCGCGCCGATATCGTGCTCATCGGCGTATCGCGCACATCGAAAACACCGCTGTCGCAATATTTGGCGCATAAGCGGCTGAAAGTGGCGAATGTGCCGATCGTTCCAGAGGTCGAGCCGCCGGAGCAGCTGTTTCGAGTCGGTCCGGGGAAATGCTTCGGCTTGAAAATCAGTCCGGATAAACTGCTTTCGATCCGCCGCGAGCGGCTGAAATCGCTCGGCCTGAACGACCAGGCGATTTACGCCAATATGGATCGAATCAAAGAGGAGCTCGCTTATTTTGATGAAGTCGTGAAAAAAATCGGCTGCGACGTCATCGATGTGACGAACAAGGCGGTCGAAGAGACGGCGAGCATCATTATGAAAAAGTTGAAGCGCTAGCTTCGCCTCATCCGCACGATTTCTTGATTTGGAGTCGTGCGTTTTCTTATGGCATATTGCCGCCACTTATATTATAATAAAAAATTGCGAGAAAAATGACCTATATAGGTTTAGAGCGGCCATGAGACGAGTAAACTATTTATAGCCGCTTGTCAAGAAGAACGAAAAAAAGATTTTCGACAAAGTTGTCAATCATTCGGCAAAAAAGCAGGATTTTTTTGCGATGGTGTAGAATAATAGGGGGTGTAAAGCAACCCTTGCTTTGAGAGCGCGGTCATCTGTTGCATAAGATCGTCAAGAAAAAAGTGAAATTTTCTTTTTCTTGCTGAAATATAATATACCGAAGCGCATCTTCGAGATGCACCGCTCTGATGAATCTTTGTCCAGACGGCGGGCTGAGGGGCGGGAAGCGGATGATCAAGCCAGCCGACTTTACGGGCAAGGGGGCGAAACGAACGTTTTGAAAAAATTTGTCGAAATGGAAAGGAAAATCGGCTTGCTGCCGAGAATAAATACGATACGGGGTTGTTCGTATGGGACATCGCATTCCCGAGGAAACGATTGAAGCCATCCGCCGCGGCGTTGACATCGTTGACGTCATTGGCGAATACGTCCAGTTGAAAAAGCAAGGCCGCAACTATTTTGGCTTATGCCCGTTTCACGGAGAAAAGACGCCATCGTTTTCCGTTTCCCCAGAAAAGCAAATTTTCCACTGCTTCGGCTGCGGGGCAGGGGGGAATGCCTTTACGTTTTTAATGGATATCGAAGGCATTCCGTTTGTGGAAGCGGCGAAACGTCTTGCGGCCAAAGCAGGGATCGACTTGTCCGCCTATGAGCTGGACGGCCGCGGGAGTGATGGCAGCCGAGCCGACGAGGCGAAGGCGATGGTCGAAGCACACACGTTGTTGAAACGATTTTACCATCATTTGCTTGTCCATACAAAAGAAGGACAAGCCGCGCTCGATTATTTGCAGGTGCGCGGGTGGACAAAAGAAACGATCGACCGATTTGAAATCGGCTATGCGCCGGATGTTCCTGATGCCGCCGTCAGGTTGCTGGAGAGCCGTTCGTTTCCGTTGGTGTTGATGGAAAAGGCGGGCTTGTTGGTGAAAAAAGAAGACGGGCGATACGTCGACCGCTTCCGGAATCGGATTATGTTTCCGATCCATGATCATCGCGGCGAGACGGTTGGTTTTTCCGGCCGTCTGCTCGGCGACGGGCAACCAAAGTACATGAACAGCCCAGAAACGCCGATTTTCCGCAAAGGCACGCTTTTGTATTTTTTTCACGAGGCGCGCGTGTCAATCCGCAAGCGTCAAGAGGCGCTGCTCGTTGAAGGGTTTGCCGATGTCATCTCTGCCGTGCAGGCCGGCGTTGACTATGTGGTGGCAACGATGGGAACGTCGCTGACCGAGGAGCAGGCACGCATTTTGCGCCGCCATGCGGAAACGGTCACGATTTGCTATGACGGCGACAGCGCCGGAACGGAAGCCGCCTGGCGCGCCGCCGAACAATTGAGCGCGTTCGGGTGCCGCGTGAAGGTAGCGTTGCTCCCGGACGGGCTGGATCCAGATGAATATATACGCACTTGCGGCGCCGACCGTTTTGCCGAAGAGATCGCCGCCGCCCGGCCGCTCATGGCGTTTAAAATGGATCGTTTGCGGCGGGGAAAAAATTTGCAGGAAGAAGGCGACCGGCTCCGTTATATCGAGGAAGCGCTCCGAGAAATCAGCAAGCTGTCGAGCCCGGTGGAAAAAGATTATTATATGCGCCAGCTTGCGGATGAGTTTTCGTTGTCGCTCTCCGCGCTTTACGAACAGTTGTCCCGCTCCAAGCCGGAACAGCCAAAGCCGCAGGTGAATGACGGCGGAAAACCGGTCCGGCCGGCATTGACGAAAAAATTGCTTCCGGCCTTTCAAAATGCCGAGCGGTTGCTGCTTGCCCATATGATGCGGAGCCGCGATGTGGCGTTCATCGTTCAGGAGAAGGTCGGCGGCCGATTTAATATCGAAGAGCATCGGGCGTTGGCTGCTTACATTTACGCCTTTTACGAAGAGGGGCATGAAGCCGACCCCAGCGCGCTCATGTCTCGGCTTCCCGGCGAGTTGCGGACGCTGGCGAGCGAGCTGTCGCTTTTGTTGGTCGCAGACGACGTTTCCGATCGGGAGCTTGCCGATTGCATCCGGCATGTGTTGAATCACCCGAAATGGTTAATGCTAAAGGAAAAAGAGCAAGAAAAGACGGAAGCGGAGCGAAGAAAAGACTTTTTGACGGCCGCCCGCATCGCGAAAGAGATGATTGAGATGAAAAAAATGTTATCTTCTTCATAACATGGTGGTATGAGTTTTTAAAGGAGGTAATGAAATGGCTGAAAAACCAGCCCAATCAAAGCAGGCTGAAGCTGCCGGCGAATCGCTTGAACAAGTGAAAGAGCAACTCGCTGAGCTCGGCAAAAAGCGGGGGATCCTCACCTATGAGGAAATCGCTGAGCGGTTGTCTGGCTTTGATTTGGACTCCGACCAGATGGATGAGTATTATGAATACCTCGCTGAGCAGGGCATTGAAGTGATCAGCGAATCCGACCTTGAGGCCGATCCGGACATCGACGACTTGGCCAAAGAGGAAGAATTCGACTTAAATGACTTGTCCGTTCCTCCCGGCGTCAAAATCAATGACCCGGTGCGCATGTACTTGAAGGAGATCGGCCGCGTGCCGCTGTTGTCGGCGGAAGAAGAAATCGAGCTGGCGAAACGGATCGAGCAAGGCGATGAAGAAGCGAAACGCCGGCTGACGGAAGCGAACCTCCGCCTCGTCGTCAGCATCGCCAAACGGTATGTCGGCCGCGGCATGCTCTTTCTTGATTTGATTCAAGAAGGGAACATGGGGCTGATCAAGGCGGTCGAAAAGTTTGACTATCGGAAAGGCTACAAGTTCAGCACGTACGCGACGTGGTGGATCCGCCAAGCCATCACAAGGGCGATCGCCGATCAGGCGCGGACGATCCGCATCCCGGTTCATATGGTCGAAACGATCAATAAACTGATCCGCGTCCAACGGCAATTGCTCCAAGACCTCGGGCGCGAACCAACGCCGGAAGAAATCGCCGAGGAAATGGATTTGACACCGGAAAAAGTGCGGGAAATTTTGAAAATCGCTCAAGAACCGGTGTCGCTCGAGACGCCGATCGGCGAGGAAGATGACTCGCATCTTGGCGATTTCATCGAAGACCAAGACGCGACATCGCCATCCGAGCACGCTGCTTACGAGCTGTTGAAAGAGCAGCTCGAAGATGTGCTTGATACGCTGACGGATCGCGAGGAAAATGTGTTGCGTCTCCGCTTCGGGCTTGACGACGGACGGACGCGGACGCTCGAAGAAGTCGGCAAAGTGTTCGGCGTGACGCGCGAACGCATCCGTCAAATTGAAGCCAAAGCGTTGCGCAAGCTGCGCCATCCAAGCCGCAGCAAACGGCTGAAAGACTTTTTAGAGTGACCGTTTTGTTCGATAGTTTACTTCTTCGGAAGTAAACTATTTTTTCTTTCTTTATGGGAAAGGTGGTCTATCTATGAATCGGCAACGACGGGAAACGATCATCCAAGAAATCGAATATTGGAAACGTTCGCGCCTTCTGCCGGAACATTATTGCGACTATTTGCTCGCGTTGTACACGGAAGGAGACGCCCGTTCGCACGGACGACGGTGGCGCAGCTCGCTCGCCGCTGGTCTCTGTTTATTGCTTCCAGCCGCTGCTCTTGTCATTTATTTTACTGAATTGTCATTCGTTTTGCAAACGCTCCTTTTCGCCCTATTTTTGGCTGCCTGCTTGTTCTTTTGTTGGCGGTGGCGGAACAAGCGAGAGCTCCTTCACTTTCCGCTCATCGGAAGCGCCTGGATTTTGCTTATGGCATCCATTCTTGAGGTTGATCGGTATTTTCCCAGGCAAACGGGTGCGCTAGTAGCTGTCGTGCTCGGAAACTGTGTTCTCTGGTTTGTTGTCGGCCGCCTGCTTCACCTTCGCTACTTTTCGCTCGCCGCTGTCAGCGGGGTGTTGCTTGTAACCGCCGCCATCTGGTGGCGCTGAGGCGTGTTGTTGCCTTTTCGGCAACTTAGGGCTTTTCCTTGTCCATTATTTACAGTAAAATAAAATTGTTTGCAGCGTTCTTCATTATACATAAGGGAGGTAAAAGAGATGAACCGCAATCCGCTCATCCCGTTTTTCATCATCATGGCATTCGGGATTGTGCTGACGTTCGTCTTGTCGTTTAAAGGGCTAGGCGATGCGAAGGAAATGGCCAAAGAGAAAAAAGGCGGCGAAAAAACGGAACAAACGGCCGAATTCAACCCAGAACAGTTTTACCAACAAACGTGTTCTGGCTGTCACGGCCAAAACTATGAAGGCGGCGTCGGTCCATCGTTGAAAGGGGTCGGGCAACGGCTGTCGATGGACCAAATTAAAGACGTCATCCAACACGGGCGCGGCAACATGCCGCCAGGGCTTGTGCCGGCGGATAAAGCCGATGCCATGGCGAAATGGCTCGCCGGTTTAAAATAATGGATGGTGAACATCCCTTTGCTTTTTGGCAAGGGGATGTTTTGTTTAGTACAATAGAGGCGCGCGGTGTTGGAGAGGAAAGGAGGGGAAGGCGAACCGCCTTCGCGCTGCAGGTGGCGGAAGGTTGGTTGCCATTGCGGTGCTATGAACGAATTTCGCCTGTCGAAACGGCTGGAAACGGTCGCCTCATTCATTCCAAAAGGGGCGGTGCTTGCTGACATCGGGTCGGATCATGCGTATTTGCCTTGCTATGCCTGCTTGCACGGCTGCGCATCAAAAGCCATTGCCGGCGAGGTGGCGGACGGACCGTTCCGCCTAGCGCAGCAGCAAGTCGAGAAGTCCGGGCTTTCTCATCTCATTTCCGTGCGCAAAGGGGATGGGCTTTCGATCCTTGCCCCGGGGGAGGCGGACTGCATCACGATCGCCGGCATGGGTGGGGCGCTTATCGCCCGCATTTTGGGCGACGGAAAGGAAAAGCTTGCCGGTGTCAAACGGCTCATTTTGCAACCGAACATCGGTGCGGAACTTGTTCGCCGTTGGCTTCTTGATCATGGGTGGGAGCTCGTGGCTGAGCGCATTTTGAAAGAAGATGGGCAAATTTATGAAGTACTCGTCGCCGAGCCTGGCGCCCCCCGACGGCCTTACCGACATCTTGAGGCGGAGCTGCTCCTTGGACCGTTTTTGCGCCGGGAAAACAGCGAGGTGTTCCGCGAAAAGTGGAAGCGCGAGATTGAAAATTGGAAACGGATCATCGCTGATTTGACGGCCAAAGGGCAAAGTGAAGCGGCTGAGCGGAAAAAGCGTGAACTGGAGAGAAAAGTTCAATTGGTGGAGGAGGCGTTGTTATGAGCCGCGTTCCGTACGGCTATGAAATCATTCAGCTTCTTGAGCAGCTTGCTCCGAAACAGTTGGCGATGGAAGGGGATCGGATCGGTCTGCAAATCGGGACGCTAAACAAGCCGGTCAAAAAAGTGATGATCGCTCTTGATGTGCTCGAAGATGTCGTTGTCGAGGCGATCGATCAGCAAGTGGATTTAATCATCGCCCACCACCCGCCGCTGTACCGCCCGCTGAAGCAATTGCTGACTGATGATGGGCACGGGCGGATGATCGCCGCGTGCATCAAGCATGACATTGCGGTGTACGCCGCCCATACGAATTTAGATGTGGCCGATGGCGGTCTGAACGATTGGCTTGCCGAGGCGCTCGGCTTAAACGATACGGCTGTGCTTGTGCCGACGTATATCGAACCGTTGAAAAAGCTCGTTGTTTATGTGCCGGTGACGCATGCTGAGGTGGTGCGGAAGGCCTTAGGCGATGCCGGCGCCGGGCATATCGGCCGCTACAGCCATTGCACGTTCAACAGCCGCGGCGTCGGCACGTTTTTGCCGCACGAAGGGGCGCGGCCGTTCATCGGCGAGCAAGGGCGGCTCGAGGAAGTTGAGGAAGTGCGCATCGAAACGATCGTGCCGGCCTCTCTTGAACGGGAAGCGATTCAGGCGATGCTGGCTGTTCATCCGTATGAGGAAGTGGCCTATGATATCTATCCGCTTGACAATGAAGGCCGCCGCTTCGGGCTCGGGCGCATTGGCCGGCTGCCGCAGCCGGTGACGCTTGGCGCTTTTGCCGAGCAGGTGAAAACGGCGTTTTCCGTTCCGGCGGTGCGCGTCGTTGGCCGGCTGGATGATCTCGTGCAAACGGTCGCGGTGATTGGCGGGGATGGGAATAAGTTTGTCGCTGCCGCCGCATCGGCCGGGGCGGACGTATACGTGACAGGGGATGTGTATTACCACACCGCCCATGACGCCCAAGCGCTCGGCCTTCACATCATTGATCCGGGACATAATGTAGAAAAAATCATGAAAGAAGGCGTAGCCCGATACTTAATCACTGAGCTCTCGAAACGTCAATGGGAGGCAGAAGTGGTTGCTTCCAGCGTCCATACTGATCCGTTTCAGTTCGTATGAACGGCCAACGAAAAAGGCTGTCCTGGATGAGCGGTTCAACCGTTTGTCCAAGACAGCCTCTCTTTATGGATGAAACAACCGTCACTCTTCTTTCTTTGTTTTCACTTTCGGCAAGATTTTTTGCAGCGGCACTTTCCGTTCCCTCTTCCATGTCGATGGGTCGTTCGGGTCAAACTGCTCCAAAAAGTCGATCACTTCTTTCGTAATCGGCGTCGGGGTGGAAGCGCCGGCGGTGACAGCGACTTTTTTCGCATCTTTAATCCAGTTGATGTCGATTTCCGTCACATCAGCGACGCGATACGCCTTCGTGCCGGCGATCTCTTCCGATACTTGGGCGAGGCGGTTCGAGTTGTTGCTGCGCGGGTCGCCGACGACGATCGTCACATCGGCTTCCTTCGCCTGCTCAGCGACCGCCTCTTGTCGAAGCTGGGTGGCCAGGCAAATTTCTTTATGCATTTCCACGTGCGGGTATTTTTCTTTCACTTTCGCCATGATGTCGGCGACGTCCCATTGGCTCATCGTCGTTTGGTTCGTCACCATGATGCGCTCATTGTGAATGGACAGCCGTTCGACATCATCAATGGTTTCCACAAGATGGATTCTTTCCGGATTGATGCCGACCGCTCCTTCCGGTTCCGGATGTCCTTTTTTGCCGATATAGATGATATCGTAGCCATCGGCGAGCTTTTGTTCGATGAGCCGATGCGTTTTTGTCACATCGGGGCATGTCGCATCAATCGTGACAAGTCCCTTTTCGAGCGCTCGTTTTTTTACTTCCGGTGAGACGCCGTGGGCGGTGAAAATGACGGTGCCCTGGTCGATTTTTTCCAAAATTTCCAAACGATTTTCTCCATCGAGCGTGATGATGCCTTCTTCGGCAAACGCGTCCGTGACGTGCTTATTATGGACGATCATGCCGAGAATGTAAATCGGACGCGGCAAAGATGGGTCCAACGCCGCGTTGCGGGCGATGACCATTGCATCGACCACCCCGTAGCAATACCCGCGCGGGGTAATTTTAATCACTTCCATCATATTCCCTCCCTGCCGCCGGTTGTGCGGCGGTTGTTCACCTTCCATTATATCGGAGCACCGGGGAGAAGACAAAGAATAACCGCCCTAAACAGCGGGTGCGCTAGGGCGGGGAAAGAAACTAGATATACAGTTTCGGCTTGGAAGGCTTCGGGGCGGCCGGTGCTTCTTTTTCTTGCGGCTCTTCGCGCTTTGCCTGCGGAACGGAGCGTTTTTTTGGCGCCTTGGCGGCCGGCTTTTGTTTCGTTTCGTTGGCCGGTGCGCTTTCCGACGTTGTTTCGCCTTCCCCTTCATCGGCCGGTTTCAACTCGCGGAAAATGCGGATCATCGCCGGAAGATTGCGGATGAGCGGTCCATACTGTTGCACCATCGGCATGACATTTTGTGCGATGCCAAGCATTTTTTGCACGTTGTTTAACATGCCAACCAAGCCGCCGCCCGTGTTGGATGCGGCGGTGTTAGCGGCGTTGGACAGCAACGGCAGCCCCCACGGAGACGATGCAGCAGCCGGCGGCTGCCCGCGCGAAAACAAGCGGGCCAAGAAGCCGCCGGGGCCGCTGGGGCCAAAAGGCGGCGCCGGCATGCGGGCGAACGGGGATGGCGGCCTTCCGGCAAACGGAGAAGGCATCATCGGGGGCCGACTGTATCTCATAGCAGCTTCCTCCTTTCGGTCGTGCGGATGAACGAATGTCCTCCTTTCTACAATATGCGGGCAAGGCGGGAAAGGTTTGTTGCAGGATCGTCTTTAGTTGCGGCAGGGGGCAGCGATTCGCTATAATGATGAAGCGGACGAAGCGGTGCCCATATGCCATTTAAAATGTTCACGTTTACGCTTTTTTATGGAGCCAGCCAGTATTTGATCGACTGTCGGGTGATCGAACCATACCGCTTCCAGACCGATGCATGGATTTGTGAAACGGTTGGTTGTTCCGTCTTCCGTCGCGTCAAAGCTTGCCGCCGACAGTCGAAAAAATAGACGGCACGCTTTTGGGCCAACGAGATGGGAAACCTTCCAGTTGCATTTATTTCATAGAAGGGAGTGGTGCTTGATGACAGAAACGCAGTTCACTCGTTTTTCATTTCAGCCGTTTATCATCGAAGCGATCAAGACGCTTCGTTTTTATAAACCGACGGAAATTCAAGAGCGCATCATTCCGGGGGCGCTGCGCGGCGAAAGCATGGTCGGCCAATCGCAAACCGGAACGGGAAAAACACATGCGTACTTATTGCCGATCATTGAAAAAATCAAACCGGAACGCGCCGAAGTGCAAGCCGTCATCACGGCGCCGACGCGCGAGTTAGCGACGCAAATTTATCACGAAACGCTGAAAATTACGAAGTTTTGCCCGAAAGATCGGATGATCGTCGCCCGTTGCTTGATCGGCGGGACGGATAAGCAAAAAGCGCTCGAAAAGCTCAACGTGCAGCCGCATATTGTCATCGGCACGCCGGGGCGCATCAACGATTTCATTCGCGAGCAGGCGCTTGATGTGCATACGGCCCACATCCTTGTCGTCGATGAAGCCGACTTGATGCTCGATATGGGCTTTATCACGGATGTCGACCAAATCGCCGCCCGGATGCCGAAAGACTTGCAAATGCTCGTCTTTTCAGCGACGATTCCGGAAAAGCTGAAGCCGTTTTTGAAAAAATATATGGAAAACCCGACCTTTGTCCACGTCGACCCGAAACAGACGGCGAACCAAAACATCGAACATGTGCTCATCCCGCTGCGTGGACGCGAGAAAACAAAACTTCTCCGTGATGTGCTCCTCAGCTACAACCCGTATTTGGCCATCGTATTTGTCAACACAAGGAAAATGGCTGACGAGGTCGCCGACCGTCTCGCTGAGCAAGGGTTGAAAGTCGGCGTGCTGCACGGCGATTTGACGCCGCGCGAGCGGAGAAAGATGATGAATCTTATCCGCGATTTGGAGTTTCAATATGTCGTCGCGACCGATTTGGCGGCGCGCGGCATCGATATTGAAGGCGTCAGTCATGTCATCAACTACGAGTTGCCTGATGATCTGCAGTTTTATATTCACCGCGCCGGACGGACGGCGCGCGCTGGCTATAGCGGCATTGCGGCGACGATTTACGAGCCGTCTGACCAAGATGCGATTGCTCGGTTGGAAAAAATGGGAATTTCGTTTGTCCACCGTGATCTCGTGCGCGGCGAATGGAAGGAGCTGCCGCCGTGGAACCGGCGGAGCAAGCGGGCGGGCGAAAAGGATGACGAACTGGCGCTGCTTTTCGCCAAACTGAAAAAAACGAAGCAGGTGAAGCCGGGCTACAAAAAAAAGTTGCGCGCGGAGCTGGAGAAGAAGAAAAAGCGGCTTGGCCGCTTCAAAAAATCATAATAGCCGTCCGCCTTTAACGCAAAGAAAAGGGAGAGAAGAACATGTTAAAAATCGGTTCACATGTTTCCATGAGCGGAAAGAAAATGCTGCTGGCCGCCAGCGAGGAAGCGGCCTCCTACGGAGCGAACACGTTTATGATTTACACCGGGGCGCCGCAAAACACAAAGCGCAAGTCGATTGAAGAGCTCAACATCGAAGCCGGGCGCCAGCATATGCAAGCGCACGGCATCGAAGAGATTGTCGTCCACGCCCCGTATATCATCAATATCGGCAATACGACCAATCTCGATACGTTTTCGCTAGGCGTCGACTTTTTGCGCGCGGAAATCGAGCGGACGGAAGCCATTGGAGCCAAACAGCTTGTGCTCCATCCAGGCGCTCACGTCGGCGCAGGGGTGGAAGCCGGACTTCGCCAAATTATTCGTGGACTGAATGAAGTGTTGACGCGCGAACAGAACGTGCAAATCGCCCTAGAAACGATGGCCGGCAAAGGGTCGGAATGCGGGCGGACGTTTGAGGAGCTCGCGTACATTATCGACGGCGTCGCCTATAATGATAAGCTGTCCGTTTGCTTTGATACATGCCATACGCATGACGCCGGCTATGACATCGTCAACGATTTTGACGGCGTCCTTGAGGAGTTTGACCGGATCATCGGTCTCGGGCGGCTGAAAGTACTGCACATCAACGACAGCAAAAACCCGCGCGGCAGCCGGAAAGACCGCCATGAAAACATCGGTTTCGGCCATATCGGGTTTGCTGCGCTCAACTATATCGTCCATCACCCGCAGCTTGAGGATATTCCGAAAATTTTAGAAACCCCATACGTGGGCGAGGACAAACACAACAAAAAACCACCGTACAAGCACGAAATCGCCATGCTGCGGGCGCAGTCGTTCGATGACCAGTTGCTTGAAAAAATCAACGCTGGGGCGGAATGAGAAAAGGGCTATGCGCCCTTTTATTTTTTTTGCACGAATTTCAAAAATAGCTCGTTCGCTTTTCGAGCGATGTCCGGCGAGGTGATTTTCGCTAACTCTCGCACCCATTTTTTCCGCTCCTCGGGGTCAAAGACGTTAATGTCGTTCGTCCGGGCGAGATGAAGAATTTGTTTCGCTTGGCTTGTCGTGATGGGCAAGCCGTACTCTCGGCTGTACGCAACGAGTTCTTCCGGGGTGATCGTTTTTAATTTTTGCTTGACAAGCTGTTGGTAAATGTTCATCGCAGCCGCCTCCTTGCTTCTGTTCCATCGTGTGAGTAAAATATTTGTGGGTGACATTCCGAAATGATCCCCGACGAGGGTTGCGAACTTTTGTTCGCGACGCTCGTCGGGGCCACCAAGCGAAGCGCGGTAGAAAAAAGCAAATGTCATGCAAAAAGGACTCTCTCCCTGCTATGATGGTGATTGTCAACATCAACCGAAAACAGGAGGGAGAGAGTCCATGAAACATCTTACCACAGAATGGCCTTTATTAAAAGAGCTGGAGGAACAATTAGTCAGAACTCTTCAAAAGGTGTTCGCTGTCTTGTTGGCGGCCCTTTTGGAGGAGATTGATCAACAACTGGCGGAAGCGCGGGACAAGCGCCGGTATCAGCTGAAAGACAAACGGCCGACTACGATCCAAACGCTGTTTGGAGAAGTGACGTTTCGACGGAACTACTACTATGACCGGCAAACGGGGAACTATACCTTCTTGCTGGATGCCGAATTAGGCTTTGATGGGGCCCGATCGATCAGTCCTTGCCTCGAGGAAACGGCGGTCGAGTTGGCCGTAGAGTGCTCTTCCTACCGCAAAGCGGCCCGTACGTTGGAGTCGATCGTGGGGTATGCGGTCATGAGCCACGAGGCGATTCGCCAACTGGTGCTGGAGGCCCCTGTCTCGCTGCACCGCCCTGTTTCCCAACGGCACGGCCGGGTGCTGTTTGTGGAGGCGGATGGACTGTTTATTTCCCGCCAGGGGAAAGGGAAACGGGCGAAAGAAGAGAAAATCCTGGCGGTTCACGAGGGATGGAAACGAAACGGTTCGCAGCTCGAGCTCGTGAACCGGCGCCACTACCTCCATGAAGGGGAGGGAGACGTGTGGGAACGGTTCGAAGAGTGGCTGATGAACGAATATGCCTATGATCCGTGCCGGGACCTGTTGATCATCAACGGCGACGCGGCGTCGTGGATCACGGCCTGCCGGGAGTATTTTGGGAAGCGGGCGTGCTTTCAGCTGGATCGATTTCATGTGGCGCGGGAGCTGCGTCAGTGTCTGTCCGGCCATCCGCGTTGGCGGGAGGTGCGGAAGAAGCTGGCGAAACAAGACGAAGAGGGGCTTCTCGTGGAGCTGAACAGCGCGGTCGGCACGTTGGAGGACGAAGCGAAAGAGAAGCAGATGGCTGCCATGATCCGCCGGATCGAGTCGATGCCGGGATGCATCCGGGACTATCGGGAGTGGCTGTCGGAGCAAGGGGTGGAGACGACCGGCATGCGTCCGATGGGCCACGCCGAGAGCGTGATGAGCCGGTTTGCGCATCGGGTGAAATCCCGCCGCAGCTGGAAAGACCAAGGGCTTCGGGCGTTTCTGAGGGCGATGGCGGCCCGAATCGACGGGATTTGGCGGAGAAATGGGCAGTTGGTGGAGGAAGAAGAGACCCGAACGGCGGCCTCGGCCTCAACAAAGTCCAAGCGGATCGAACAGGCCAAACGGAAGGCCGGACGGTTATGGGCAGATGTGGTGCGTCAGAATCTACCGTGTCTGCAGCGGTCATCCGGGACACCGATCCATCAAGCGTTGTCGGCGCTCCGGGATGGTGGTTGGGTGTAAAAAAATGGAATATCGTATCATCGCCTCAAGATGAGGGATGAGAGTCCGAAAGCGCTTACGATATTAATTCCTGAAAATGGTTCGCTAACTAGTGATTGACAACGCCCGTAGTGAACCGAAAAAATGTTCTCCACAAAGTCTTGACTGACTCTGTTCCATCATATGACGTGAATGGAAAAGGCGTGTATGGTATAATAGAAAAAACAAAAAGGGAAAGGGTGGTAGTTTGGCGTCAAAACAGCATAAAAAAGAACCGCTAGGCCATGTGTTGTATCGGGTGTTGATGATCGCCATTGGCGCCTCTTTGGCGGCGTTTGCCATCGAGCGGCTGCTCGTTCCGAACAAAATGATCGACGGCGGCATCATTGGCATATCGCTGATTCTGGACTACTTGACTCCGGACGAATGGCGGCTGTTCAATTTCGCCACGCTCGTCATCCTCTTAAACGCCCCGTTCATGTATTTCGGCTACAAGCAAATCGGAAAAACGTTCATGCTGTCAACGATTTTAGGCGTCGTGATCCTCGGCGTCACCGAACGGCTGTTTCACCATCTTTCCCCGCTGACGACCGAGCCGATTTTAGCCACCGTTTTTGGCGGGTTGTCGCTCGGTCTTGGCGTCGGATTGGTCATCCGTCATGGCGGATCGCTCGATGGGACGGAAATTTTGGGGATTTTGATGACGAAAAGAATCCCGTTTTCGGTCGGCGAGTTTGTCATGTTTGTCAACGTTTTTATTTTTGGCTGGGCGGCGTTTGTGTTTGGCCTCGAGCCAGCCATGTATTCGGTGATGACGTACTACATCGCCTCAAAAACGATCGATGCGGTCATTGAAGGGCTTGACGAGACGCGGGCGGCCTTTATTGTGACCGATCATTATGAGGAAATTTCCGACGCCATTTTGCACCGGCTCGGCCGCGGGACGACGAAATTGCTCGGCAAAGGCGGATATACGGACGAGCAAAAGGAAATCATTTATGCAGTCGTCACGCGCTTGGAAGTGACAAAACTAAAATCGATCGTCAATGAAATCGACCCGGATGCGTTCATCACCATTATGCCGACGCATGAAGTGCGCGGCGCCCGCTTTAAATCAGCGATTCATTGAGGTTTACAAAACGCGGATGGTGGGGTATACTTGCATAGTGAAGCAAATCGGAATGATTCTGAATTAGCAAGGGAGAACCGCCATGGAAAATGGGCTTGTTGTGCAAATTGAGGATGTGTCGTTCCGCTATGAAAACGAGAACGTGCTTGAGCATGTTAGTTTAACGGTGCCGAAAGGGGCATTTTTAGGATTGGTCGGCCCGAACGGCTCGGGAAAATCGACGCTGCTCAAATGTGTGCTCGGCTTGTTAAAACCGAACAGCGGCCGCATTTTTTTGTTCGGCGAGCCGATTGAATCGTTTCGCGAATGGCATCGAATCGGTTTCGTGTCGCAAAAAGCGAACAGCTTCAACCGCAGCTTTCCGGCGACGGTTGAGGAAGTGGCGGCGAGTGGGTTGGCGGCCAAACGCGGCTTATTTCGGCCGCTGACACACGAAGACCGCCGTGCGGTCGAAGCGGCGCTCGCGGCCGTTGGGTTGAGCGGCCTGGCAAAGCGCAATATCGCGGAGCTGTCCGGCGGCCAGCAACAACGGGTATTTATCGCCCGCGCACTGGCGAGCAAGCCGGATTTGCTCATTTTAGACGAGCCGACGGTCGGCGTGGATGCGCGCCATGTGCATGAATTTTACGAACTGCTCGGCGACTTGAACCGCCGCGGCTTAACGCTTATCTTAGTGACGCATGACATCGGGACGATCACGGACCGGGTGACCGATATCGCCTGTTTGAACAAGCGCCTCTATTTCCATGGAAAGGCGGAAGAGTTCGAACATCTTGGCAACGAGGCGATTTCGCAGTTTTATGGCCATCCGCTCCACGTTCTCTCTCACGAGCATGAACGAGCGGAATGAAACGGTGACGGTGGAGGAATGACACGTGTGGGAAGCCATTTGGCAATACGAATTTTTGCGCAATGCGTTTGTTGCCGGCGTTTTGACCGGTTTTACGGCGCCATTGCTCGGCGTTTTTATTGTCGTTCGGCGGCTGTCGCTCATCGCTGATGCATTGAGTCATGTGACGCTTGCGGGCATTGCCGCCGGGCTCTTGCTCAGTTCATCGGCGCCGGCGGCCGCGAGCTGGAACCCGCTTTACATCGGAATGGGGTTTTCCGTCGTCGGGTCGCTGTTTATCGAAAAGCTGCGCGCTGTGTATCGGCATTATGAAGAGCTTGCGATTCCAATCGTGTTGTCGTCCGGTCTTGGCTTGAGCGTCATTTTCATTTCGATGGCCAACGGGTTTACGACCGATTTGTTTTCGTATTTATTCGGCAGCGTCAGCGCCGTCAGCCGTGCTGACGTTTGGACAGCGTTTGCTGTCGCCGCAGCTGCCGCGATAGTGATTTTGACGTTTTACAAAGAGCTGTTTCTTCTTTCCTTTGACGAGGAATACGCCCGTGTCTCCGGCGTTCGCACCACATTGATCCATTTTTTGTTTATTGTGCTTGTTGCGCTCGTCATTGCTGCATCGATGCGCATCGTCGGCGTGCTCCTCATCTCGTCGCTCATGACGCTGCCGGTGGCGGCGAGCATCCGCATCGCCAAAAGTTTTAAACAGATGATCGGGCTTTCGATTTTGTTCGGGGAGCTGGCCGTCATCGCCGGGCTTTGGGCGGCGTATGAGCTAGACTGGGCGCCGGGTGGAACGATCGTCATCGCAGCGGTTGTCATTTTGCTTTTCGCACTCAGATGGAAAAGGGGGCGGCAGCGATGAATATCGACGAAGCGTTGCAGTTGATGAAAGAGAAAGGATTTAAATATACGGAAAAACGGAGACAAATGCTTGAGTTGTTTGCCGAAAGCGACAAATACTTGACGGCCAAAGACGTGCTTGAAGCGCTCCGTCCCGTCTATCCGGGCTTGAGCGTTGATACCGTGTACCGCAATTTGTCGCTCTTTGCGCTGCTTGGCATTTTGGAAATGACCGAGCTTTCCGGGGAGAAACATTTCCGTTTTGCCTGCGGCGCCCGCCGCCACCACCATCATTTCATTTGCATCCAGTGCGGAAAAACGAAGAAGATTGACGCTTGTCCGATGGATGGGCTTGCGGCGCAGCTCGATGGGTATGAGATCACGGACCATAAGTTTGAAATTTACGGCACATGTCCGCAATGTCAACAGAGGGGCTGATCCCAAAACGCATTCGCGTTTTGGATCAGCCCCTTGTTTATGGCCGGAGGCGCTGTTCGATTTCTCGCTTTGCTTCAAGCCAGTTATTGACGCGGATGACGTTTTCGGGGAGCGGGCCTTGGTTGTACGGAGTGTCAAACAAAATGACGGGAATGCCGCATGTTTCGGCGATTTCGCAGGCATTATCGTACTTGTCTTCAAAGAAGGCCGACAGCTTATATTGGCGGACGGCGGCGATTTTGTCGTGCGACCCAATCAGATCAATATGGTGGTAATGGACGCCGTGCCGCCGGAACCAGCGCTCGGTGAGATCGTACAAATGGCGGCCACGGGCGCTGATGTAATACAGCTCGTATTTGTCTTTCCAGCTGTCAATCACCTCAAGCGCATAGCGGGCAAGCGGAGCCCTCTCATAAATATCCGCTTCGTTTTCCTCAAGCCAGCGGTCCATTTCTTCCTCCGCCACGCCGTATAACGGCGCCAAATTGTATTGCGTAATGTCGTTTAATGCGAGCTCTTTGCCGAATGCTTCGTTTAAATACGGAATGAACGTGCTCGGACATGTCACCGTGCCGTCAATGTCGATGCCAAGCCGTTTTTTCACCGCTTCATCCTCCTGTTAGAAAATATTCACACTGATAAAATAACGCCGGTTTCTCATACTAATAATGCTTCTTACTTTAGGAAAGCGAGGGAAGCATATGGCAGACGACCGCGAGCGCACGTATAACGGAAGTTACGTGCAATCGATCGGAAAAGAGGAACCAGAACGCAATTTTATGGAAGAAACAGCGGCGGAAGTCGCTGAACCGATTCGCCGCGGCGACGAACGGGACGAAGAACGCGCGGACGGCGCCGGGCTCGGCTGGCTCGCTTTGGCCCTGTCCATCATCGCCTTGTTTATTTGGCCGATTTTGTTAGGGGCGGCCGGCATTATTGTCGGGTTTATCGCGCGCCGGCGCGGCGCAGAGACGCTCGGTGCGTGGGCCATCGGCATCGGCGTCATCGCTATTCTCGTCCGCCTGTTTATTATGCCGTTTTATACGTAAAAAGCGAGGGTGTCCCCAAGCGGGGACGCCCTTTCTCGTTGTGCAGGAACCTTCCGCTCATTGGGCGGCGTTGCCTTTCAGAGCGGCTTTGTTTTCCTTTTGCTTTGCAAAGTATTCTTCCGCCAGCTTGTCGATTTCTTTTTTCAGCTCTTCCACCATTTGCTCTTCGGGTACTTTTCGGACGATTTTGCCGTGGCGGAACAACAAGCCTTCGCCACGGGCGCCGGCAATGCCGATGTCGGCTTCCCGTGCTTCCCCTGGTCCATTGACGGCGCATCCGAGCACAGCGACTTTGATCGGCGCTTGAATTTTGGCGATATAGTCTTCGATTTCGTTGGCGATGCGAATCAAATCGATCTCAATCCGCCCGCACGTCGGGCAGGAAATGAGCGTCGCCGCATTGGAAGCGAGTCCGAACGTTTTTAAAATTTCGCGCGCCACTTTTACCTCTTCAACCGGGTCGGCGCTTAACGAAACGCGGATCGTATTGCCGATGCCTTTGCTTAAAATGGCGCCGAGTCCAACCGCGCTTTTGATCGTGCCGGAAAAAAGCGTTCCCGCTTCGGTGATGCCGACATGGAGCGGGTAGTCGAACGTGCGCGCCGCTTTTTCGTACGCTTCAATGGCGAGGCGTACGTCGGACGCCTTTAACGAAACGATAATATCGTGAAAATCAAGTTCTTCTAAAATGCGGATATGATATAAGGCGCTCTCAACCATGCCGTCGGCTGTTGGATATCCATATTTTTCCAAAATGCGTTTTTCCAGCGATCCGGCGTTGACGCCGATGCGAATCGGTACGCCGCGCTCTTTCGCCGCTTTCACGACCGCTTCGACTTTTTCGCGGCGCCCGATGTTGCCTGGATTGATGCGGATTTTATCGACGCCGCCTTCGATCGCTTTCAGCGCCAATTTATAGTCAAAGTGGATGTCGGCGACAAGCGGGATGTTGATTCGCTTTTTGATTTCCGGTATGGCCTCAGCCGCCCGCTCGTCCGGGCAGGCGACGCGGACGATTTGGCACCCCGCTTCCTCGAGGCGGTGGATTTGCGCCACCGTCGCTTCGACATCGTGCGTTTTTGTCGTCGTCATGCTTTGAATGATGACTTCGTTGCTGCCGCCGATTGTCAGCGGACCGACGCGGACCGGCCGAGTCTTTGAACGATGGATGATTTCACCCACGGGAATTCGCTCCTTTAACATTCAAGTCGCTTTCTGCATTATTGTAACAGTGCCATCCGCCGTTTGACAAGCGATTCGCCGGTTAGCGATAGATCGGCACTTTATAAGTTTTCCCGATTTTTAATGTTTGCGCATGTTCGCCTGGATTTAACCGTTCAAAATCACGGATCAGCTGCTCGAGCGGAACGGGCAATGGACCGTTGAGTTCTTTCTCGATGATGGACAACAACGTATCGCCAGGGCGAATGGTCACCGTCCGGTACGGGATGGCCGCCTGTTTCGACTGGACAACGGCTGCCGCTGTTTCAGATGAAGGGTGAAGCGTTCCGATGACAAGGTCGCGGTAAACGATATAACTGGAAAGAAAGAGAAGCAGGAGAAAAATGAATTTTTTCATGACGCTTCCTCCGCATGCGTATATCTATTTCATATGTATGCTTGTCCAGCGAAAATATGTCTTCCTTAGCAAGGTCGTTGAGTTCATGAGGAAAACACTTCAACAAAAGAATGTCTCCAATTTGAAAAACGGCATCACCGTTCTTCTTTGCCTTCAAGGCTCGCTTGACGGCTTTTTGAAAATATTCCTGTTTTTTGTCTTTACAGAAACTTAACAACTGCTTTATAAGGGCCTAACAATGTCTCGCTACAATGGTCTTGTACGTTGAAAGTACGAAAACAAAACGGGGGGATTTCTGAATGTGGAGCAAACGAGTCAAATTGGGATTGGCCGCCTTGTTGATGACCGGCGTTTTGGCCGGCTGCGGGCAGACTGAAAAGAACAACGCGGGCGGCAATGAAGGAACGGCAAAGAAAGAAGAAACCTACTCCGGCACCATTGCACTAGCGGGATCTACAGCGCTTCAGCCGCTGGCAGAGGAAGCGGCAAACGCGTTTATGGAAAAGTATCCGGACGTATCGATCACCGTTCAAGGCGGCGGCAGCGGTACGGGCGTCAACCAAGTGGCAGCCGGCGCCGTGCAAATCGGCAACTCGGATGTGCCGGCGGCGGAGAAGCTGGACGACAAATCGAAAGCGTCAGAGCTTGTTGACCATAAAGTGGCCGGCATCGCCTTTGCGATTGTGGTCAACGACGATGTGAAGGTCGATAATTTAACGACGAAGCAAATTCAAGATATTTTCAGCGGAAAGATTAAAAACTGGAAAGAAGTCGGCGGACCAGATGAAGCCATTCACGTGATCAACCGTCCGGCGTCATCGGGTACGCGGGCGACATTTGAGAAAACGATCATGAAAGGCGTAAAAATCGATGATTCCATCGGTACGGTGCAAGATTCGAACGGAGCGGTCGAACAGGCGATCAGCTCGACGCCGGGCGCTGTCAGCTATGTAGCCATGTCGTATTTAATTGGGGAAAAGAAAAACTTGAAAACGGTCAAAATTGACGGCGCGGAACCGACGGTGGAAAACATCCGCACGGAAAAGTACCCGTTTTGGTCGTATGAATACATGATTACCAAAGGGGAAGCGAAGGAAGAAGTGCGAGCGTTTATCGACTTTGTCAAGAGCGAAGAATTTGCGCCGACCGTTAAAAAGATGGGGTATATCCCGATGACGGAATTGGAGTAGAGAAGGGCGGAAGGCCGGCTCGTTAGGCCGGCCTTTGACAATGGAGGGATGAAGCCATGCAACAAATGCATACGAAACGGCGGAATCGCTGGCTTGAAGAGTACATCGGCCGCACGTTTGCGGTCATCTGCGGCTGGCTGATCGTTCTGATTACGGTGACGATGATCATCTTTTTGGCGGTAAAGGGAATTCAGTCCTTTACGGACAGCGGTCTTTCGCTTTCCGACATGTTGCTTTCGATGCAATGGGATCCAAACGGCACGCCGCCGAAGTATGGGGCGCTCATTTTTATTGTTGGCTCGATGCTCGTCTCGCTTGGCGCTTTGTTGATCAGTGCGCCGATCGCGTTGGCGTTGGCGATTTTCATGAACTTTATCGCTCCCAAATGGTTCGTTTCGTTGCTCAAGCCGGTGCTGGAGCTGCTTGTCGGCATTCCGTCGGTGGTGTATGGCTGGCTTGGGGTGACGATTCTCGTTCCGCTCTTGCGCGAATGGTTCGGAGGCTCCGGCTTTAGTCTGTTGGCGGGGATCATCGTCCTTAGTATGATGATTTTGCCGACCATCACCAGCATTGCGGCCGACGCCTTGGCCAATGTCCCGATGACGTATATGGAAGCATCATACGGGCTTGGCTCTACGCGTTGGCAGGCGATTTCCCGCGTCATCGTTCCGGCGGCGAAAGCCGGGATTGCCACCGGCGTCGTTCTCGGCTTGGCGCGGGCGTTTGGCGAGGCGCTTGCTGTGCAGATGGTGATCGGCAATACGATTAAGCTGCCTTCAGGCCTTGACAGCCCGACGGCGACGTTAACAAGTGTATTGACGATGGATATGGCAAATACGATCAACGGAACACCATGGAACAACGCGTTATGGACATTGGCGCTCATTTTGCTCTTGATCTCGTTTTTCTTCATTGCCGTGATCCGTTTGGTCGGCCCGAGAAAGGAGCGATAAGATGACAGCGCGAATGATCGATAAAGTTTGGACAGGCATTTTCTATGCGGTGGCTGCTGCAGTCATCGGGTTGCTCATGTTCTTTTTTGCCGTTGTGTTGTCGAAAGGAGCGGGGTTTTGGCAACCTGAGTTTCTGTTCGGACGGCCGAGCAATACGCAAGCGGGCGGCGGCATTGGTCCGCAGCTCATCAATTCATTTTATATGTTGGTTGTGACATTGCTTTTGTCGGTTCCGCTTTCGTTGGGAGCTGGAATTTATTTGGCCGAATACGCCAAACAAGGGCGGATCGTCGGGTTCATTCGCCTTTGCTTGGAAACGATGGCATCATTGCCGTCGATTGTCGTCGGGTTGTTTGGATTGTTGGCGTTTGTCACCTTGACGGGTTGGGGCTATACGCTGCTCGGCGGAGCGTTAGCCGTCACGATCATCAATTTGCCTGGATTGACGCGCATTTGCGAAACGGCGATTTTGGATGTTCCAGCCAACATTAAAGAGGGGAGTCTTGCCCTTGGAGCGACGCGCTGGCAGACGTTGGTCAAAGCGGTGCTTCCGGCCGCCATCCCGCAAATTGTCACCGGCGTCATTTTATCGGCTGGGCGCATTTTCGGCGAAGCGGCTGTTTTCATTTATACCGCTGGGCTGACGACTCCGATGCTTCGTTGGGATGCGGATTGGGGCAGCCAGGCCAACCCGCTGAACGTGTTCCGGCCGGCCGAAACGCTGACGGTGCATATTTGGAAATTGAATTCGGAAGGCATTGTCCCAGACGCGAAGCTGATCGCGGCCAAATCGGCGGCTGTGTTGATGGTGGCCGTTCTTTTATTCAATTTGGCTGCACGGCTCGCTTCTTCCTTGCTTGCGCGGCATTTCTCCGGGGGGCGGCGCGCGCGTCGAGGACGAGGAGAAAGAAGCAAAGCAGCGTAAGCACAAAAAAAGCTGTCCTGCATCGACAGGCAGCTTTTTTATATTTCCCGTTTGGCTGATGGCACTTCCTTGACTGCCAAAAAGAGAACGACAAGCGAAACGAACCAATGGATCAACGCGCCGTAGGGCACGACCGCTTGCACCGTTTCCATCACGGTGAAAAAGACGGTCGACAGCGTAATGGCGTAAGCCGACATCACCCATGTATGGCGGTAGCGCAGCGTTTTGTCGAGCACGCCGGCAAGAATCAGGCCGAAAAAGGCAAAGATGCACACGCTGATGAATTTCCCGGCGCAGGCGAGCACGTATAAAACGAGCCCAAAAAGCGGGATGAGGACAGGGAGAAGCGACTGAAGACCGGCGATGAACGCGCGAACGTCTTCGTTGGTAATGGTCACATCCGGAAACGTGGCATAGCTGTAATGCTGCGCCTGATGGCCGGCGACGAGCACGGCTTCATGCTTCAAGAGCGCGATGGCGTTCGGAAACTGCTCGACGTTCTCACTCGTCACTTTGCCGGTGCTGTCAAAAATGATCGTAAATCCGCCTTGATCAATATGAATCGGCGTGGCCGCCTCCGAGTGAAGTTCGCCGTTTTCAATCGAAAACGGCGGCAACTCGTTATTCAATAAGGCGCTCGTTGTGCGGATGCCTTCAGTGAGCGACGAGGAGACATAGTAAAACGTCGGAAGAATGGACAGCAAAGTCAGCAAAAACAAATAACCGATCGTTTTCCCAATTCCCTGAAATCGAAAGCGGGCGATGTCTTTCGGAGAATATAAGCTTTTCCACAGCTGGACGAATACGTTCATCGCAGACACACCTTTCTTTGTCTCCTTTTCCATTGTAGCCGGGAAAGAGGAAGAATTCAACTTGAGACAAAGAAAAAGCGGGCATCTTCCCGCTTTAGTCAGAAGGCAAATGAAAGGTTTCAAGCAAGGCGCGCCATTGCAACTTGATAGCTGCAACTGTTGTTGGATCGACTGAATCGCTGAATGGCGCCCTTGAATATAGCTGATTGAGGTGATGACAAGGGCCGACAACGTCGTTGTGAGCACCATGGCCATCATGACAATTGTCTCAAGTCGAAAGGCGTTCCATAAAGAACGTGATCGCTTTGTTTCCATTTTCGCTGAGTTCCCCCTTAACTGGAAGCTACCTTATACTATAGCTTGTCATTATGAAGAAACGGTCAACGGTGTGTTGAAAATATGTAAACAAAAAGCGAGGACAAGCAAATCGATTGAAACATTGTGCCAACTTTGGTAAGCTAATCTCAAGCGAACGCTTTGGCGTTCGTGTACATAAATCAAAAAGGAGGAGATCGGTATGCCATTTGAATTGCCAGCATTGCCGTATCCGTATGATGCGCTTGAGCCGCACATCGACAAAGAAACGATGAACATTCACCACACGAAGCACCATAACACATACGTTACAAATTTGAATGCGGCGCTTGAAGGGCATCCGGATTTGCAAAACAAATCGCTCGAAGAATTGCTCAGCAATTTGGAAGCCCTTCCGGAAAGCATTCGCACGGCGGTGCGCAACAACGGCGGCGGTCATGCAAACCACTCGCTTTTCTGGACGATTTTGTCGCCAAATGGCGGCGGTGAGCCGACGGGTGAGCTGGCTGAGGCGATCAACAAAAAATTCGGCAGCTTCACCGCGTTTAAAGACGAGTTTTCGAAAGCAGCGGCCGGCCGTTTCGGTTCTGGCTGGGCATGGCTTGTCGTGAACAACGGCGAGCTGGAAATTACGAGCACGCCGAACCAAGACTCGCCGATCATGGAAGGCAAAACGCCGATTCTCGGCTTGGACGTTTGGGAGCATGCGTACTACTTGAAATACCAAAACCGCCGTCCGGAATACATTGCCGCATTCTGGAACATTGTCAACTGGGACGAAGTGGCGAAACGGTACAGCGAAGCGAAAGCGAAGTAATCAACAAAGCGGGGCGAAACAAAACGCCCCGCTTTTTTTAGCGACGGAGGGTGCAGGCAAAGGAAGCGGTTTTCTTCGCGCCGGGTGCATAGAGGCTGCGGAAATGGCCACACTACCGGATAGATGAAAAGGGGAGTTTGCAATGGCATTTTTCCAAAAACTAACCGGCCAAGAACAAGTGAACCGCGACCTGTTGCTTTTGCTTTGCATCGGCGGGTTTTACACGCTCGGTGTTTCCCTCTCAAACACGTTTGTCAACATTTATTTATGGAAACAGACCGGCGATTTCCGCGACTTGGCGCTATACAATTTGGCGGTCGTCACGATGCAGCCGCTGACGTTTATTTTCGCCGGACGGCTGGCGAAACAAATTGACCGCATCCTCGTTTTGCGGCTTGGCGTGTCGTGTTTAGCCGTTTTTTTTGTCACCGTTTTATTGGTCGGCTCTCGCGCTCATCAATATTTGCTTTTTCTCGGCGCGCTGCTCGGCGTCGGCTATGGTTTTTATTGGTTGGCGTTTAACGTGTTGACATTTGAAATTACCGAACCGGAGACGCGCGACTTTTTTAACGGTTTTTTCGGGGTGTTGACCTCATCAGCCGGCATGATCGGGCCGATTGCCGCCGGTTATATCATCTCATCGCTTCATGGAGCGAAAGGGTATACGTTCGTTTTCTCGCTGTCGCTCGGCTTGTTTCTTGTCGCTGTGCTGCTCAGCTTTTTCTTGAAGCGCCGCGCGGCCGCGGGGAAATATTTGTTCGTCCGCATTTTAAAGGAGCGGAATGAAAACCGGAACTGGCGGCTCATTACGAATGCCCACTTTTTTCAAGGATTGCGCGAAGGCACGTTTGTGTTTATCATTTCCGTGCTTGTGTATGTCACTTCTGGAAGTGAATGGGCGCTCGGCAAATTCGGGCTTGTCAACTCGTTTACATCGTTTGTCGCCTATTATGCTGTCTCCCGGCTGATCAAGCGTGAATATCGGATGAAAGCGATTTTGCTGGGAGGAGCGTTGCTATACGGAGCGATTTTTTTGATCGTCTTCCATCCAACCTATCCGCGCCTCATTCTTTATGCCATCACGATCGCCATTGCGTATCCATTGCTGCTTGTTCCGTATTCCTCCTTGACGTTTGACGTCATCGGAAAGAGCTGGAAATCGGCCGAGGCGCGCGTCGAATACATTGTTGTCCGGGAATTGTTTTTAAACGCCGGACGGGTGGCATCGATTTTAGCCTTTTTGACGGCTATGGCGCTCTTTGGTGAAGAGGCTGGCATTCGGGTGCTTATGTTTGTGTGCGGGGCCGGGCATTTGGTGATTTATTGGTTTGTCCGCCGCATTCGCTTCACCGATGGCCGTCCGGAGCGCGATCAGCGCGAGAGGCTTTTGCTTCGGCCGAAGCTGGCCGGCGAACGAGGCCGTTCGCCGGTGTGAGGGGCCAAGTTTTTCCCTAGCCATGACCGACTTTTTCTTTTACAATAGGGGGAGGAGAAGGAGGACCGGGGGATGAAACGGAAAAAGCGAGCACAAGTGCCGATTCGGTTAAACATTTTGTTTTTCTTTGTTTTTTTGTTGTTTTCAGCACTGATTTTACGCCTTGGCGTCGTACAAATCGTCTACGGTGAAGATTATCGGCGCGAAGTGGAGCGAACGCAGGATGAAATCGTCAGCACGCCGGTGCCGCGCGGCAAAATTTACGATCGATTCGGCCGCGTGATCGTCGACAACACACCGCAAAAGGCGATTACGTACACGCGCTCCAAAACGACACAGCCGGAAGAAATATTGGACATAGCAAGGAAACTTGCCCAATACATCGACATTCCCGATGCTGAGAAAAAAGTAACTGAGCGCGATATGAAAGATTATTGGATTTTAACGCATCCGAAAGAAGCGAAACGGAAGGTGAGCGAACAAGAACGGAAAAAGCTCGCTGATCAAGGATTGACGCAAAAAGAGATCGACAAAAAAGTGTACGAGTGGACGCTCGATCGCATCACCAAGCAAGATTTGGCGCAAATTTCGAAAGCAGAGCTTGAAGTGATCGCCATTAAACATGAGATGGAGAGCGGCTACGCCTTGACGCCACAGACGGTCAAAAGCAAAGGAGTGACCGACCGCGAATATGCGGTCGTCAGCGAGCATTTGAGCGAGCTGCCCGGCGTCAATACGACGGTGGATTGGGACCGGAAATACGTCTATGACAACACATTCCGCTCTGTGCTCGGCAGTGTGACTGAAGAAGACGAAGGCGTCCCGCGCGAACGGCTCGATTACTTTTTAGCCCGCGACTACAGCCGCAATGACCGCGTCGGCAAAAGCTATTTGGAGATGCAGTATGAAGAAGTGCTGCACGGCAAAAAGGCAAAAGTGAAAAACGTTGTTGACAAATCGGGCAATGTCATCTCGGTTGAGCAAGTGTATCCAGGCGAGCGCGGCAAAGACCTCGTGTTAACCATTGATGCCGAGCTCCAGCAAAAGGTTGAGCAAATCATTCAACAAGAGATTCTGGCGACGAAGCGCAAAGGCCGATCGCCGCTCTTGGACCGGGCGTTTGTCGTCATGATGAACCCGAAGACGGGCGAAGTGTTGGCGATGGCCGGCAAGCTTCTTCAAGACGGCAAATTTGTCGACTTTGCCATCGGCAACATCACGTCCGCCTATGCGATGGGATCGGCGGTGAAAGGGGCGACCGTTCTCACCGGCTTTCAAACCGGGGTGCTTCATCCGAATACGTATATAAAGGACGAGCCGCTGTATATTAAAGGAACCCCGGTGAAAAAATCATGGAAGACGATGGGGACGATCAACGAACTGACAGCGCTCAAGCAGTCGTCGAACGTCTATATGTTCAAAACAGCGATCGCCATCGGGGGCGGTGTGTACCGTCCGCATGCGCCGCTTCGCATCAATCCAGAGGCATTTGCGACGATTCGCCACTATTTCAGCCAATTTGGCCTTGGCGTGAAAACGGGCATCGATTTGCCGAACGAACTTAGCGGCTTCCAAGGACAAAGCACGCGCGGCGGATTTTTGCTCGACTTAGCCATCGGCCAGTACGATATGTATACGCCGATGCAGCTGGCGCAATACGTCTCGACGATCGCCAACGGCGGCTATCGGATGAAGCCGCAGCTTGTCAAAGAAATTCGTGAGCCGTCGGCTGACGGAAAAAAACTTGGCCGGATCATGAAACGGTTCGAACCGGTTGTGCTAAACCGGATTGATATGAAGACGGAATACATCAAGCGGGTGCAAGAAGGATTCCGCCGTGTGATGCAAGAGCCGGGCGGAACGGCGTATTCGTACTTTGCGAGTGCTTCGTACAAGCCGGCCGGCAAAACGGGGACGGCAGAGGCGTTTTACGATGGACCGATCCAAAGCCGACGGAATGATCCAACGTACAACTTGACGCTTGTTGGCTATGCGCCGTACAACGATCCAGAAGTGTCGTTCGCCGTTGTCGTCCCGTGGGCGACGCAAGGGGAGAGCGACGGGATTAATGACCGGATCGGCCGCCGCATTTTGGACGCCTATTTTGAATTGAAAGCGAAGCGGGCGGCCGGAGGCGGGAGCAGCTTCGATGCGCAAGGCGGTGCGGAGGCCGCCGATGCGCGCTGACATGAAAGGCGCCTAGCCAGGCGCCTCTTTTTTTGCGCTTGTAAAAAAATGGCTCTTCACTAAAAGTTGTACTTGATTTTTTCTGAACATACCCTATTTACGCTTGTGAGGGAAAATCAGCACTTTTTGCATATCTTTGTGCAGGAAACCGTATTGCTTGTCAAGTACATGTTGTGGTGAAGAGCCAAAAAATGATGTTCGTTTACAAAAACTTTACATACCGTCCACACAGCGTTAACGATCGTTTTGTATGCTTATGATAGGAAAAACTCGATCTTCCGCTGCCAGTGAGGGCGGAAGGAAATGAAAGGAGTCACGCCGATGAGTACGATGGCGGTGGTGGAGCGCCGAAAAGAGGACATTCCTTCGGCCCAGTTGGTGAAAAAAGAGGTTGTTTACGAAACGAATGGACTGAACGTATGGTATGGCGAGCATCATGCGTTAAAACATATTCACCTGTCTTTTTATGAACGCGAGATTACAGCGATTATCGGCCCGTCAGGATGCGGCAAGTCAACCTATATCAAAACGCTCAATCGAATGATCGAGCTCATTCCAAACGTCCGGCTCGAAGGGGAGATTTTGTATCGCGGCCGCCGCATTTTTGACACGTCATACCCTGTTGAACAGCTGCGGACGCAAGTGGGCATGGTGTTTCAAAAGCCCAACCCGTTTCCAAAGTCGATTTATGACAACGTCGCCTATGGGCCGCGCATTCATGGGATCCGCGACCGGCGGCGGCTCGATGAGATCGTCGAAAAAAGCTTGCGCCAAGCGGCGCTCTGGGAGGAAGTCAAAGATCGGCTTCATGAAAATGCCCTCGGTTTATCGGGCGGCCAACAGCAGCGGCTGTGCATCGCCCGCTGTTTGGCCGTCGAGCCGGATGTCATTTTAATGGATGAACCGACATCAGCGCTCGATCCCATTTCGACAGCGAAGGTCGAGGAGTTGATGGGCGAGCTGAAAACAAAATACAGCATCATCATTGTCACGCATAATATGCAGCAGGCGGCTCGCATTTCCGATCGGACAGCGTTTTTCTTAAACGGAGAAGTGATTGAGTACGGAGAGACAAAAACGTTGTTTTCTCGTCCAGCTGATCAGCGGACGGCGGATTATATCGCCGGGCGGTTCGGATGATAAAAGCGGCCGGAGGGCGTCAGGCATGACGGACAAAAAGTTCGTTTCAAAAAAGATGTGTTTCTTTCAAAAAAACGCTGTTTGATGCGCAGACACAGCCTTAAGAAAAGGTGTCCCGGTCCTTTGGGAGGGACACCTTCTTTCGTTATGGTTCGGCAATCAAACGGCCGATCGCTGCGTAGTCCATATCGCTCCGCACGTTGTAGACGCCGGGGCGGATGGAGCGCGTCAGCCCATGTTGTTCCAAGTAGTCGTTGAAGGCGCGGGCGCTTTGAATGATGCCAGCCTCTTCAAGTTCGCGGGCAAAGGTCTCTGGCGTATCTCCTTTTTGAATAACGAGTCGATAGACGTAAACGGTTTGCCCTGATGGTTCGGACATCTGCTTGGACGCCGCTTTCGGAGCGGCGTTCGGCTGAGCGCTGCGGAGCCTGTCGTATTCCTCTTTCGCCACGGCGACAAGCCCATGCTGTTTGAGGAACGTCTTGATTTCCGCTTCCGTCGGTGCAGCCGGGGGTGAAGCGTAATACGAGGCGCCGATCAGTGCTGTCGATACAAGCAACCCGAGGGAAAACGAACGCATGGATCGCTTGTTCATCGGCGCAACCTCCTTACCGCCCGCTCGACTTCCGCAACGGTCAGCCCCGTCTCACGGGCGATGTCTTCGAGCGGGAATCCTTGTTTATGCAAAAACAAGATGCGCCGATCGGCCGGCGACAATGATCCGCCAAGCCGCGGCGAAGCGGACCGTTGCCGCTCCGGAATGAGGAGCTCCTCCTCGATGACTTGCAGCCGCTTTTTGATCTGGTACGTTTCTTGCGCCAGGGAAACGGTCAAATGATCGATTTGTTCTTCGAGCGGTTTCAGTTCATCTTTCGCAAAAAAGGAAAGAACAAGGAGAATAATGGCTAGAGCTGCCAAAGCGATGATTGCGTATTCCACCACATGCATCCCTCCCCTTTTCACTATACCATACCATTCTCTGCTTGTGGCGCTCTTATTGAACAAAGATGAAATGTGTGAGTAAAATATTTGTGGGTGACATTCCGAAATGATCCCCGACGAGGGTTGCGAACTTTTGTTCGCGACGCTCGTCGGGGCCACCAAGCGAAGCGCGGTAGAAAAAGCAAATGTCGTGAAAAAAGGACTCTCTCCCTGCTATGATGGTGATTGTCAACATCAACCGAAAACAGGAGGGAGAGAGTCCATGAAACATCTTACCACAGAATGGCCTTTATTAAAAGAGCTGGAGGAACAATTAGTCAGAACTCTTCAAAAGGTGTTCGCTGTCTTGTTGGCGGCCCTTTTGGAGGAGATTGATCAACAACTGGCGGAAGCGCGGGACAAGCGCCGGTATCAGCTGAAAGACAAACGGCCGACCACGATCCAAACGCTGTTTGGAGAAGTGACGTTTCGACGGAACTACTACTATGATCGGCAGGCGGGGGCGTATACCTTCTTGCTGGATGCCGAACTGGGCTTTGATGGAGCGCAGTCGATCAGCCCTTGCCTCGAGGAAACGGCGGTCGAGTTGGCCGTAGAGTGCTCTTCCTACCGCAAAGCAGCCCGTACGTTGGAGTCGATCGTGGGGTATGCGGTCCTAAGCCACGAGGCGATTCGCCAACTGGTGCTGGAGGCCCCTGTCTCGCTGCACCACCCTGTTTCCCAACGGCACGGCCGAGTGCTATTTGTGGAGGCGGATGGGCTGTTTATTTCCCGCCAGGGGAAAGGGAAACGGGCGAAAGAAGAGAAAATCCTGGCGGTTCACGAGGGATGGAAACGAAACGGTTCGCAGCTCGAGCTCGTGAACCGGCGCCACTACCTCCATGAAGGGGAGGGAGACGTGTGGGAACGGTTTGAAGAGTGGCTGATGAACGAATATGCCTATGACCCGTGCCGGGACCTTTTGATCATCAACGGCGACGCGGCGTCGTGGATCACAGCCTGCCGGGAGTATTTTGGAAAGCGGGCCTGCTTTCAGCTGGATCGATTTCATGTGGCGCGGGAGCTGCGTCAGTGTCTGTCCGGCCATCCGCGTTGGCGGGAGGTGCGGAAGAAGCTGGCGAAACAAGACGAAGAAGGACTTTTGGTCGAGCTGAACAGCGCGGTCGGCACGTTGGAGGACGAAGCGAAAGAGAAGCAGATGGCTGCCATGATCCGCCGGATCGAGTCGATGCCGGGATGCATCCGGGACTATCGGGAGTGGCTGTCGGAGCAAGGGGTGGAGACGACCGGCATGCGTCCGATGGGCCACGCCGAGAGCGTGATGAGCCGGTTTGCGCATCGGGTGAAATCCCGCCGCAGCTGGAAAGACCAAGGGCTTCGGGCGTTTCTGAGGGCGATGGCAGCCCGAATCGACGGGATCGGGTGGAGAAAGGGACGGTGGGAGGAGCAAGAGCCCCAGTCGGCCGTCTCGGCCTCAACAAAGTCCAAGCGGATCGAACAGGCCAAACGGAAGGCCGGACGGTTATGGGCAGATGTGGTGCGTCAGAATCTACCGTGTCTGCAGCGGTCATCCGGGACGCCGATCCATCAAGCGTTGTCGGCGCTCCGGGATGGTGGTTGGGTGTAAAAAAATGGAATACAATATCATCACCTCAAGATGAGGGATGAGAGTCCGAAAGCGCTTACGATATTAATTCCTGAAAATGGTTCGCTAACTAGTGATTGACAACGCCCGTAGTGAACCGAAAAAATGTTCTCCACAAAGTCTTGACTGACTCAGATGAAATTTAGAGGTGGAAATCGCCGAAGAAAAATGGTATCATAGAAAGGTCTGATTATATATAAAGTATAAAGCTCGTTTGGAGGGAAAAAAGATGCGCGTGAACATTACATTGGCATGCACAGAATGCGGCGAACGCAACTATATTACATCGAAAAATAAACGCAACAACCCAGAGCGTTTGGAATTGAAAAAATATTGCCCGCGCGATCGCAAAGTCACGTTGCACCGCGAAACGAAGTAAGCAGTGGGAAGATGATTCCTGCTGCTTTTTATCTTTATGGGAGGAAGGGGAAGATGATGGACGGCAAACAGGAATGGCGCCAGCGCATGTTGAATCAGCTTCGGCAGCTTAAAGCGGCAGAAAAAGAGATGTACGATCGGCAAATCGCCGCTCATTTATATCGGTGGCCATTATGGCAAACGGCGCGGACGATCGCCATGACGGTGTCGAGAGAGACGGAAGTCAACACCTTGCCGATCATTGAACAGGCGTGGCGGGAAGGAAAAACGATCGGCGTCCCGAAATGCGATCCA
Source organism: [Bacillus] caldolyticus (assembly GCF_003595605.1). Lineage (NCBI taxonomy): Bacteria > Bacillati > Bacillota > Bacilli > Caryophanales > Anoxybacillaceae > Geobacillus > [Bacillus] caldolyticus. Next base: position 3,115,754 of record NZ_CP025074.1, read on the forward strand.
AGGGCGAAAACGATGTCCTTTCGGCGGCTTGAGTCGTTTGCCCAGCTCGAAAAAGCGTACGCCGGATTGTTTGAGCCGATTGAAAAACAAACAACGCCGATCGACCGCGATGAGTTTGATCTCATCATTGTCCCGGGGGTCTGTTTTGCCAAAACCGGCTACCGGATCGGCTATGGCGGCGGGTATTACGACCGATATTTGCCGGGAGCTTCGGCGGTGACGGCAGCGCTGGCTTACTCCTTTCAAGTGATGGACGACATTCCGGCCGAGGAGCATGATGTGCCGGTGAAATTCATTATTACTGATCAAGGAGTTCTTCACTGTGAGCGATGAATGGTGGTATATCGCGGTCTCTGCCCTCGCCGCCGGCGGCGGGTGGTTGTTGCGCTTGTTGTCCATATCAGGAGCGGCGGCAACCGTTGTCATCGGCGCAGCGGTTGGATGCGGCTTTTCATGGGGCGGAATATGGGTGTTAGGCTGCTTTTTTGTCAGCTCCAGCTTCTTTAGCCACATCGGAAGGCAACGCAAGGCAAAACTGTCTGAAAAATTGGCGAAAGGCGGGCGGCGCGATGCCATCCAAGTGCTGGCCAATGGCGGGGTGCCGGCCGTGTTGGCGCTATTGGCCGCTGTCCGTCCCGACCCGATTTGGGATGATCTGTTTGTTGTCGCCGTCGCTGCAGCGAACGCTGATACGTGGGCATCTGAAATCGGTTCTTTAAGCCCGTGGCCGCCTCGGGTTTGGCCGAGCTTTCGGCCGGTGGAAGCCGGCACCTCAGGGGCTGTGACGCTCCTTGGCACGGCTGCTTCGTTTGCCGGCGCACTGTTTATTGCGGCTGTTGGCGTGTTTTTTCTCGACGTCCGACCCGTTTTTACTCTTGCCTTTTTCGGTTGGCTCGGCAGCTGGTTCGATACGTGGCTTGGCGCGGCTTGGCAAGCGGCTTACCGCTGTCCGGCATGCGGGGCGACGACTGAGCGGAAATGGCATTGCGGGCAGGCGACCATTCATATGAAAGGCTGGCGGTGGCTTGACAATGATGCGGTGAACGTTCTTTCGGTCATCTTTGCGGTGCTGGCCGCCTTCGTGCTGGCGCGTTAGACGCGCCCCGCTTCATATTTGGAGAGAAAAAGGGAAAAAGAATAACGAGCATGTCATATGATGAAGGAGGAACAACGATGAATAAATGGTCGTACCCGCTGCTTGTCGTTGCCGCTGGATGTCTTGCTTACCGCTATCGCTACCGAATGGCCGCCTTCGCATTGCGCGTTCCGTCGTTGCGAAAGCAACTTGTCCGATTTGCGCTCCACATTCCTCCTGTGCGCAACGCTCTTGTTTCGCAAATGTTGCGTCCATGATGCAATAGCGGTGAATCATTTTTGAAGAAGTCGGTTATGAAAAAACCGGCCGCCGCGGCCGGCGCCCGCCGGCCCATTCGCTCCGGTTTGCCGGACGGTCGATGAGTTGGCTTTGTTGCTGTTTGTCGGACTTGGCCTCGCCAGGGAAAGGGAGAGGAGAACGTGATGGGAACGATGGATGTACTGTTTTGGCAGCTTGTTCAGCGTTTGTCTCGCGGCGGCTACCGCATCGTACGGATGTCTGAGCAGGCCGATGAAGTATGGCTGGAATCAAACCATTGGCGTCGCCCAACACTCATCCGCCTCGTGCGCGCTGATTTTGATTGGAGCCGATCGTTGCGCCTTGATATGGAATATACATGGCAATTCGTTCAGCAAATGAGGGGATGGAATTTCAGCAAAGCGGGCCGGGTCATCAATGTTTATGTGATGGTGTATCCGCCGGTTGACGATTGGGAATTTCTTGTCGCCGAGCCGTTGCCGCTCTCTGGAGTGTCCGATGGCGTGCTTCATACGCTCCTCCTTCACAGCGGCAATATGGGGGACGTGCTGCCGCGGCTTGCGGAGATGACGGGTGTTGCGCTCCGTTTTGAGCCGCCTGTGGAAACGTCCGATCCGTTTGCTGCCGCCGAGCGCTTAAAGCGCGAGGTGGTCCGCGAATGGCGGCGCCGCCGTGAGGAGGAACGGCGCATTTTTGAGTATGGCAAGCCGATGTTCACCCGGCTGTTCATCGTCGTGCAGGTTGCGATGTTTTTGGTTCTCGAATGGAGCGGCGGGAGCACGAATCCGGATGTGTTGATCCACTACGGCGCCAAATTCAATCCGCTCATTGAGGCGGGAGAATGGTGGCGGCTGTTGACGCCAATGTTTTTGCATATTGGTTTTTTGCATCTGCTGACCAACACGCTCGCCTTGTATTATTTAGGGATCACGGTTGAGCGGCTGTACGGCTCGCTTCGCTTTTTGTTCATTTACGTAACGGCTGGATTTTTCGGAGCGCTGGCGAGTTTTTTGTTTACACCGTCATTATCGGCCGGGGCGTCGGGAGCCATTTTCGGGCTGTTCGGGGCTCTTCTTTACTTCGGCACTGTCTACCGGCATTTATTTTTTCGAACGATGGGGATGAACGTCATCAGTTTAATCATCGTCAACCTGTTGTTTGGCCTGCTTGTTCCCGGCATCGACAACGCCGGCCATATCGGCGGACTGGTTGGCGGTTTTTTGGCGGCTGGCGTCGTTCATTTGCCAAAACACACCGCTTTAGGGCGGCAGGCGGGAGCGTTGGCGGTGGCGGCGTTGCTTGTCGCCGCTGGCTTATGGATCGGATTTCGGTAAACGCCCCCACTTCGCTTTGTTTGAAGTGGGAGGCCTCTTTTCGAAATGTGTTAAAGAAGTTGCACGAGCATCACTTTTTCCCCGGTTTTCGCTTCAATGAGAACGAAGAGCCTACTGTAATCTTTGCGAATGAGAATGAGCGGCATCGTGCTGCCGATTGGCGAGAGGATGGATCCATCCTCTTTTTTTATGCCAAGGATGTACGACTTGTACAATCCTTCCCAAAGACGGCCGATGACGGTTTGCGTTTTTGCCGTTGACAACCCCGGCAACGGTTGTTCCGTGTAGGCGACGAGCTCCGGCAAATAAAGGGCGTAATAATCTTTCTTTGACAAAGAAAAGTGGGTGAGCAGCTCGTCCGCTTTATGACGAAGAAATTCATTCGTGGCTTTGTTCAAGACGCGCTGCCATTCGCGCTCGTCATCTGTTCTTGGCCGCCGGAACGATGCGCGCGGATGGTACGGTGAGTCAATGACGTACAAATAGCTGCTTGACATCGTTTGGCTGCTTGTGATGTTCTCTCCTGTATGCAGCTCGCCGTGATGGAACGAGACGGCTTGAAAAAAGCGGCTGTCCCGCATCCGGACCTTCTTTTCCATGTCGATGGCATCCGTGTTCGTTTTCCATTTCGACAGCACATCGGCCAAGCGGCCATCGGCAAACAACAACGAGACGTCCTGACGCAAATAGGCGCGGCGGTTTAAAATGGAGGCGGCTGACCAGCGGAGCGCGTAGCGTCCGGGTTCATTGCCGCCCTCAAGCGCAAGCGATGTTTTCGCTTCGATGAACGCCGCTTCGCGATCAAGCGGGAAAAACTTGATCGTTTCAGCGGTCTGATCGTGCTCCCACAGCGAGGCGAGCGCGGCGGCAAGGAAAAAAGCAAGCGCCATGAAGGGGATCATCCATCGTTTCATGACATCCTCCCGGATTGGACAAGGTTTTCACCAATATATGCATTGCAAGGAACATTTATGTATGAATTTCCTCATGCTTGTCTATGATGGGGAGTATACAGTGCAAACGATGCAGGGGGATGACGATGGAGAAACAGATGCCCAAACGCCTGGCGTCCCGTCGCCTTCATGACAATGCATCCTATTTAGCCGAACGGCTTGGAGTCGGGAAGAGCTTCGATGTCATTCGCCTTGACGTCGAATATGGCGGCCGGGCGATGGCGTTGTTTATGATTGACGGATTTGTCAAAGACGATATTTTGCATTATTTGATGAGATATTTGTCCCGGCTTGAGGAACACGAACTGGACGTTCACCCGCTTGAGAAGCTCCTGAAAAAATATCTTCCGTACGTCGAGATCGGACAGACAGACGACTTGGAAGAAGCGGTCGCGATGGTGCTTGCTGGGCCGACGGCATTAGTCGTTGACGGCGTTGAGCGGATCATTTTGATTGACGCCCGCACGTATCCGGTGCGCGGGCCGCAAGAGCCGGATACGGAACGGGTCGTACGCGGGGCGCGCGACGGTTTTGTCGAGACGATCGTCTTTAACACCGCGCTCATCCGCCGCCGCGTCCGCGACCCTTCCTTGCGCATGGAGTACGTGCAGGTGGCGCGGCGCTCGAAGACCGATATTTGCATTTGCTATATCGAGGAAATAGCCGACCCAGAACTCGTTCGCCGCGTTCGGGAATCGATTACCGCCATTGACACAGACGGGCTGGTTATGGCTGAGAAAACGGTGGAAGAGTTTATTTCCGGACGGCATTGGAATCCGTACCCGGTTGTCCGCTATACGGAACGCCCTGATACGGCAGCGGCCCATTTGTATGAAGGCCATGTGCTTGTGATCGTCGATGGATCGCCAAGTGTCATTATTACCCCGGCAACGTTTTGGCATCATTTGCAGCACGCTGAAGAGTACCGGAATAAGCCGATCGTCGGGGCGTATTTGCGGCTCGTCCGCTTTCTGGCCGTTTGGGCGTCGGTGTTTTTGCTGCCGCTTTGGTATTTGCTCATGATCGAGCCGGAACTGCTGCCGGATCCACTCCAGTTTTTGGGAAAGGCCAAATTGGGAGACATTCCGCTGTTTGCACAAATTTTGATGATTGAAATCGGGATGGATATGCTGCGAATGGCCGCCATTCATACACCGTCTTCGCTGGCGACCGCGCTCGGCCTCGTCGCCGCGCTTATGATCGGCGGCATCGCGGTGGAAGTTGGACTCTTTTCCAATGAAGTGATTTTGTATTTTTCCGTTACGGCCATCGGTACGTTTGCGACGCCCAGCTATGAAATGAGTTTGGCGAACCGGCTCGTCCGCATTGCCTTGCTCATTTTGTCGGGCCTGTTCGGCCTGTACGGTTATGTCATCGGCATCACCGTTTGGATTCTTGCCTTGGCGCGGATGACGTCATTTGGCGTTCCGTACTTATGGCCGTTCATCCCGTTCTCCTACCGAGCGATGCGCGACGTGCTCATCCGGTCGCCGATGCCGCTCAAAAACCGGCGACCGGCGATTCTTCACCCGCGCGACCCTGACCGCTGACGCAGGTGCTGATTTTTAGCGCCTGCGTTTTTTGTCTTGACGGCCGCGGCCGTTTGCCGCTACATTAAAAGAGGAAAAAAGGAGCATGAATGATGATGAAGACGGTATACGATGTTCAGCAGCTGTTGAAACGGTTTGGCACGATCATTTACGTGGGCGACCGGCTCGCTGATCTGGAGCTGATGGAAGAGGAAGTGAAAGAGCTGTACCAGTCCCAGCTGATCGATGCGAAACAGCTGCAAGCCGCTTTGTTTATTTTGCGGCAGGAAGCGCAAATGGAGCGGGAAAAACGGATGAAAAAAGGATGAGGATGCAATGGAACCATGGTTGGTAGGCATTGACCTCGGGGGCACGACAATCAAAATGGCGTTTGTCACCACCGAGGGTGACATCGTGCACAAATGGGAAATTCCGACGAACACCGCCAATCGCGGTGAGCATATCGTCGCTGACATTGCCCGATCGCTTGAAAAGACGCTCGCCCAGCTCGGCGGAGCGAAAGAGAGGCTGCTTGCCGCCGGCATCGGCGCCCCCGGACCGGTCGAAGAGGAAACCGGCATGTTGTATGAGACGGTCAATATAGGGTGGACGAATTATCCATTGAAGCAACGGCTGGAAGAGGCGACGGGGCTGCCCGTTTCGGTCGATAATGACGCCAATCTCGCCGCGCTTGGCGAAATGTGGAAAGGAGCAGGGGGAGGAGCGCGCCATTTGTTGTTTGTGACGCTTGGCACCGGCGTTGGCGGCGGTGTGATTGCCAACGGAGCCATTGTGCGCGGCATAAACGGCGCCGGCGGAGAGATCGGACATATGACGATGATCCCTGATGGCGGCGCCCGTTGCAACTGCGGCAAAACCGGATGTTTGGAAACGATTGCGTCCGCCACCGGCATCGTGCGGATCGCCAAGGAGAAATTGACCGCAGATGAGCGTCCGAGTGAGCTTCGCAACGGGGATGTGACGGCCAAAGCGGTGTTTGACGCCGCCAAAGCGGGCGATGCGCTGGCATTGGAAGTGGTCGATGAAGCAACGTACTATCTTGGTTGGGCGTTGGCGAATGCCGCCAATGTGACGAACCCGGAGAAAATCGTGATCGGCGGCGGCGTGTCCAAGGCGGGTGACATGCTTGTCGAGCGCGTGGCCGCCCATTTCCGCCGCTTCGCGTTCCCGCGCGTCGCCGCTGGGGCGAAGCTTGTTTTAGCGACGCTTGGCAACGATGCCGGCGTCATCGGCGCCGCCTGGCTGGCGAAAGAGCTTGTCGGCGCGTAAACAACGGAAGGTGTCCCAAAAAGGTTGGGGCGCCTTTTCTTATTGTTGGATGATATGAGATTGGAACGAACTTTAAAGAAGGAGATGTTTGCGAACATTCGTGCACTGCCGCCTGCCAGGCGCTCATTTTTTGCCGTCTGCCGACATATGTTAAGGTAAAGAAATGGGAAGGGGAGACGGCGCATGCACCTTCAAGCATGGCCCGGCGATACGTTTGAAACATATGGACGATGGTTTTCGGTGCCGACTGAACTGATCATCGATTCGAATCCGCATGTGGAAGAGGGATTGCGCCCTGGGCAGACCGTTGCCATCCCGGGATACGCGCCGATCGATACGTGGGAAGCGCTCGCTGACCGCCTATCGCTGCCGACGGAGGTGCTGCGGCGGCTGCCGGGGGCGATGGCGGTCATCAACGGAACAGCGCCGCTGCCGAAGCGGATTTCGTCCCCGGTCGTCCGCAGCGTCCGTCCGTACGATTTTGCCGCTTTGATGGAGGATATCACCGCCCTCGTCTGTCGCTATCCGTTTGTGCGCCAGCGGACGATCGGCCATAGCGTTCTCGGCTTGCCGCTCGTTGAACTGCAAATCGGCCGCGGGCCGGTGCGCGTGCATATGAACGGATCATTCCACGCGAATGAGTGGATCACGACGGCCGTAATCATGGCGCTCATCGACGAGTACGCGAGGGCGTTGGTTAACGATGACGAGCTTGCTGGCCATCGGGTGCTTGATTATTACCGTAAAGTGACTCTTTCCGTTGTGCCGATGGTCAATCCTGACGGCGTCAACCTTGTGCTGAACGGCCCGCCGGAAGAAGAGCCGCATCGGAGCGAAGTCGTCTGCATCAACGGTGGATCGCTCGACTTTTCGCAATGGAAAGCGAACATCCGCGGCGTTGATTTAAACAATCAATTCCCAGCTAACTGGGAAATAGAACAGGCCCGCAAACCGCCGAAAGCGCCGGCACCGCGTGATTTTCCAGGATTCGCCCCACTTACGGAGCCGGAGGCGAAAGCGATGGCGGAGCTCGCCGAGTCGGGCGATTTTGCGATGGTCGTCGCGTTTCATACACAAGGCAAGGAAATTTATTGGGGATATGAAGGGTTCGAGCCGCCGGAGGCGAAGGCAACGGTTCAGGCGATGGCTGAAGCAAGCGGCTACCAGGCTGTTCGCTACATTGACAGCCATGCCGGCTACCGCGATTGGTTCATTCAAACGTGGAGACGGCGCGGTTACACGGTGGAGCTCGGCGAGGGTGTCAATCCATTGCCGCTCTCGCAGTTTGCGCGAATATACCGCGACAGCCTCGGCCTGTTTTTAGCAGCGCTCAAAATGGCATAAAAAAACGCAAGAGGCATGATTCGCCTCTTGCGTTTTCAGTGCGTGCCGGTTGGAATGCCATGATGTAAAATGGTCATGATGGTAAACCAGCCGAATACGGCGGTAGTGGCAAGTCCAAACAAAAATCCGAGCACGTTTTTCTCGCGCAATGTACGGAGCATTCCATAAAGGGCAAGCAACGTCACAAGTGCAAAAATAATGACCGTACCCATCGTTTTACCCCCTCATGAAACAGTATGTACAAACGTGTCCATTCTTTTTCATTGTAATCTTTTTTCCTCCATTTGTCGAGGTCCCTTTCTCTTTTCTCTTCCATCGCTTGAAAAAAAGCAGTAAAATAAAGTTAAATATTGGACATGTCAAGGAAAGGAGGAGATGGCCATGGAATGGACGCGCATCCCTGTCGGCCCGATTCAGGCCAACGCTTACTTGTTGTCGTCTGCAGATCGACAATGCCTGATCGTTGACCCCGGCGCGGAAGGCGCGGCGCTCGTCCGCCGGATCGAGGAAAAAGGGCTGACCCCGTTGGCGATTTTGCTGACGCATGCGCATTTTGACCATATTGGCGGCATCCCGGACGTGCTTGCCCGCTGGGACATTCCAGTGTATGTGCACGAAAAGGAAAAACAATGGCTGCAAGATCCGGCATTGAATGGCTCGCTTTATTTCGGCGGTCCGGTCGCTGTCCGCTGCGAACCGACATGCCTGAAAGGACCGACGGTGCTGAACATTGGTCCGTTTGCGTTGGATGTCCGCGAAACGCCGGGTCATTCCCCGGGCAGCGTCTCGTATTATTGCAAACAAGCCAATATTGTGTTTTCCGGCGATGCGCTGTTTGCCGGCAGCATCGGACGCACGGATTTGCCAGGCGGCAACCATCAGCAGCTGTTGAAAAGCATTCATGACGAACTGCTTACGCTGCCGGAGGAAACGATCGTTCTTTCAGGCCATGGGCCAGAGACGACGATCGCCGCGGAGATGGATGCAAATCCGTTTTTGCATGGGTTTTCGTAAGAAAAAAAGCCGTCTACGTCGGCTTCACACAAGCAATTCCCTCGGGCAAACGCAGGCGGCTCCTTTGGGCAAGGAAAAGCGCAACGGAAGGCCTCCTGGCGCCGGAACACACAAAAAAACCCTTCTTAGCCGCGCCAAGAAGGGTTTTTGGGGGATGTTCTATCCACAATAATGGGAGGGGATATAGTTAAGCTGCTACTATAACAATATATGATTATTTTCACTATGTCAACAGTAAAAAAGTGAACGACTCCCACTTCACTTTGCTTGAGGCGGGAGCTTCTTTCGGAATGATGATGAAGACGGGGTAGAGAAATGGTGATGGGTCGATTGTATGAACAGATTGCCGCAGCGCCGGGTGGGCGGGTGTCGTACGCCGATTACATGCAGATGGTTCTTTACGACGAACGATTCGGCTACTATATGCGAGAGCGGGCGAAAATCGGCAAGGAAGGCGATTTTTTTACGAACAGCTCATTCGCGCCGGTGTTTGGCAAAGCGCTTGCTTCGCTTTGGGTTCGGATGGTGGAACAGAGCGGCCTGCCGCCCGCTGTTTGCGAGTGGGGGGGCGGAGACGGAAGATTGGCGCTTTCGGTATTGGAAGAATGGAAGAAAAAAAGTCCACATACATACGACCGCTTGTCGTATACGATCATCGACCAAAGCCCGTTCCACCGCCGGCGCCAGCGCGAAACGCTTCAACCCGCAGCCGAGAAGGTGGAGCAATATGACGATGTCTCTCGCTGGCTGGCCGAGCGTGGGCCGTTTTCCGGCATTGTGTTTAGCAACGAATTTTTTGATGCGTTTCCCGTTCACGTCATTGTAAAGGAAGGCGGCGTTTTGCACGAATGTTTTGTCGCCGCCCGCGATGGCCAGCTCGTTGAAGAAAAGGCGCCGCTTTGCCGTCCCGCTATTGTCCGCTATTTACATGAGCGCGGATTGGATCTTGCTGAAGGGCAAAGGCTTGAGGTGCCTCTCGCGATGAAGGCGTTTTGGCTCGAGGTTGGGCCGCTGTTTCATCAGGCGGTGATGGTGACGGTCGACTATGGCTATACGGACGAACAGTTGCGCGCCCCGGCGCGGCGGCATGGAAGCTTGCGCGGATATTTCCGCCATCAGCTTGTTGCCGACCCGCTTCGCCATCCGGGGGAGATGGACTTGACGAGCCATGTACAATGGGATGCGCTTCGCTTGTACGCCCGTCAGGCTGGGTGGGAGGAAGTGGCGTTCGTTCGCCAAGATCGGTTTTTGCTCGCGGCCGGCCTTTTGCATGAATGGAACGTTTCAGAAGGCGGCGATTTCTTTTCGCCGGCAAGCCGCCAAAATCGAATGATCCGCGCGCTGATCGCCGACGATGGCGTCAGCCGCTTTTTTGACGTGCTTATTTTGCAGAAAGGAATGAGTCTCCCCGCGCGAGACTTTTGGCCAGCGCCCGAGTTTTTGCCGGCCGATTAACGGCTTCCTTCGCCTATCTGCAATGGAGAAAAGGGGTTCCGGTCAAAGCGGCAAAAAAACAGGCAGGAGGTTCTGCCTGTTTTTTATTCACCCATGCCGGGCACCATCATAAAAGTCGTCCAATACGTAAATGCTGCGAAGAAAATCGTCAAATATGCCCCGAAAATGTAAATGTACATTCTCTCGGTCAGCTTTAAAAAGCCGAGGAACAGGAAAAATACGGTTTGGCCAAAGAAGATGAGCGACGTCGTATGCATATGGCCAAGGTAAAACATGACAGCAAAAATGCCGGTCCAAAAGGCGAGCACGCGGAACATGCGGTCCATTATGTATCCCTCCTTTGTTTGTGCAAACCATTGGTCCTTACTTATTATAATGTACAATGATTGGGAATGTAAATAACGCTTTCGGACAAGTGGTAAGAAATGATGCCAATGCCGGCCGTTGCTTGCTTCAGACAAAAAAGAAGGAAGGAGGGACGCTGTCACGGACGGATGATGGTGCGGTAGGCGCAGCGGTGGCTGCCTTCCATCATATTTTCCGTTTCCGTTACTTCAGCACCGGCAAACAGCGTCTCGACCATTCCCTCCAAAAAAGCGTGGTGCATGCCGCAGACGGTATCAGGTGCTTGCGCGGCGATTTCTTTGAACGGGCAGTTGAAAATATCGAGGTATAGCACTCCTTTTTCTTCATCATAGTGCAATTGCGGCAAAAATCCAGCCGCTTCGGCCGCCTCTTCCATTATGGCGATTTTGTCCGCCATGGTGAGCGCGCTCGCTGTGCCGTTATGCGGCAAACGGCTGGCGATGAGCTCACGGCCGAACCGCTTTCCTGTTTCACGCAACGCCTCGCTTCCAATGGGACCGAGTTTGGCCATCGTTTGAATGGCGATGCGGGCGAGGAGTTGATAATCGCGGAACGGAAAATACAGCCCGATCACTTCGTCGGACAGGCGGTACAGCCGGCTCGGCCGCCCGCCTTTTCCCGTTTTTTGCGTATCCGATACGACCATGCGAACGTCTTCAAGCTTCGTTAAATGCAAGCGGGCAACGTTTGGATGGATATGAAATTTTTCTGCGATTTCTTGAACAGAAACTTCGCGATGCACTTTTGCCATATATTCATAAATATGAAATCTTGTCGGGTCAGACAATACGCTTGTGATTTTCAGCGTTTGTTCCATTGGTTTCCCTCCTAAATGAATCATTGATATGGTTATTATAATGAAATCGTCCAAAGCGAGGAATGATTTTTGTCACTATTGGCAGTGAGTGGACTGACATTCAAAAAAATTTCACAAAAAAGCTGCGCCAAAAGCAGGATAACGACTCATGCTCGTCGAAATACAAAGCAGTCTGTCGAAAGGAGGGAATATGTGCTGAACGAGATCGAACAAACGGCAAACCGCCTTCTCGCCGAAGCGGTGCAGCGCCGCGCCTCGGATCTTCACCTCGTTCCGCGCCGCCGCGATGCCGCTGTTCGTCTTCGGCTTGATGGCATGCTTGTCGACGTTGGCGTGCTTTCGAAGGAAACGGCGGAACGTCTCATCGCCCACTTTAAATTTTTAGCCGGCATGGACATCGGGGAACGACGCCGTCCGCAAAGCGGCGCCATGGAAGTGGCTGAGTTTGGGGAAACGGTGTATTTGCGTTTATCGACATTGCCGACGCTCTACGATGAAAGCCTCGTCATTCGGCTTCTGCCGCAGCGCCTCTCGCTGCCGCTTCGCGAACTATCTTTATTCTTCCGCTCCACCGCACGATTATTTTCCTTCATGCAGCATCCGCAAGGGCTTGTGCTGTTGACCGGCCCGACGGGGTCGGGAAAAACGACGACCCTCTACACCCTTCTTGATCTTTGCCAAGCTGAAAGGCAACGCAACATCATCACGCTTGAAGATCCGATCGAAAAACAGAACGAACGATTGTTGCAAGTGCAAATCAATGAAAAAGCAGGCATCACATACGCCGCCGGGTTAAAAGCGGCGCTGCGCCATGACCCGGATGTGTTGATGGTCGGCGAGATCCGCGATCATGATACGGCGGCCATTGCCATCCGTTCAGCGTTGAGCGGCCATTTGGTCGTCTCGACGATGCACGCCGCCGATGCAGTCGGCGCCGTCTACCGGCTGCATGAATTCGGCATTCCGCTCGGCGATTTGGCCGAGACGCTGCTTGCCGTCTCTGCCCAGCGGCTTGTCGAGCTTTGCTGCCCGCTGTGCGGCGACGATTGCCATCCATCGTGCGGCCGTCTTGGACGACGCCGGCGCACGGCTGTTTATGAGTTGCTTTGCGGTTCAGCGCTGGAGGACGTGATTCGTTCCCTCTCCAATGGGAGAGGGAAGCCAAAGCGCTCTTATATGACGCTGGCGCGCTTGATCCGCAAGGGGATTGCGCTCGGCTACCTGCCCGTTCGCATGCTTGAGCTCGTCGGAGGGGGAGAAAGATGAAACGCAAAATGTGGCCGCTCGCTGAACAGGCGTTGTTTTTCACTCGGCTCGGCCGGTTGCTCGAGCGCGGTTACCCCCTTGGGCAAGCGCTTGAGTTTTTGGCCATTCAGGCTCCCACACACCGCCGGATGGAAGTGGAACGCTGTCTGCAGCAGCTGCGCGCCGGGCTGCCGCTGTTTGCGGCTGTCGAAGCGCTGTCGGTCGACCGCATGGCGGTTAACCTTCTCTTTTTTGCCGAACGGCATGGCGATTTACCGCGCGGCATGGCAGAGACAGGGGAAGCGCTGGCGCAAAAAGCGCGCTTCTACGAGCAGCTTCACCGCTTCAGCCGCTATCCGCTGTTCCTTCTTTCTTTGCTCATCATCATGCTCGTCTTGATGGAATGGTGGCTGCTGCCGCAGTTTGAACGGGCGGCGGCGGCGTTTTCTCCACAACGCGGGCACACCGCTTGGCTGCTTGCGGTGGTCGCCCATGCCCCTATGGCGATGGCGGCCATCGCCGTCTTGGCGGTGTTCTCCGGGCTGTTTTACACCGCTTATTTCCGCCGCTGGCCGGTCTCCCGAAAACTTCAATTCGCCTTGCGAATTCCAGGGCTTGCTTCGTTTCTGAGACTGTTCCTCACCTGCCTGACTGCCCGACAGCTCGGGCGCTTGCTGCAGGCCGGGTTGTCGGTTTATGATGCGCTCGGCGTGTTCAGCGAGCCGTCGTCCTGGCCATTTTTGCAAATGGAAGGCCGGCGCCTTCGCCACGGGTTGATGAAAGGGATGGCGCTTGACAGATTAATCGGCGCCGCCCGCTATTACGAACAAGAGCTGGCGCTTGTCATCCGCCACGGCCAGTCGAACGGCGAGCTTGGCAAAGAACTTGAACATTACAGCGAGTTTTTGCTGCAGGTGATGGAACAACGAATCGAGTCGGTCTTAAAATGCATGCAGCCGCTTTTGTTGGCGGTGGTTGGCTCGTTTGTCGTCGGCATGTATTTGGCGATTTTGTTGCCGATGTTTTCTATGTTGAATGAACTGTAAATAACTTCCGTTTAACAAGGATGGGACGGCTCTGTAGGAACAAGATGCTCAATCTTGATATGTTGGCTCCTTGAGAGAGGGACGCGCCCCTCCTCCCAAGGCCCAATCAATGAACAGACTCGATGGTCAAGGAACGGATCGAACTGAACCGGCCATTCGCTAAGCGCTCTTTCTGAAATTTCGTATGCGAGGAGGAGTGACAATGAATCAAAAGGGATTCACATTGATCGAAATGTTGATCGTTATGATGGTGATTTCTGTCCTGCTGCTGATTGCCATTCCGAATATGACAAAGCACAACAGCATGATCAATTCGAAAGGATGCGAGGCGTTTTTGAACACCGTGCAAGCGCAGGTGAAAGCGTATGAGATGGAGCATAACAAAATTCCGACGGTGCAGGAATTGCTCGCTGGCCGCTATATCAAGTCGGACAAATGTCCGAACGGTCATGCGATCCAAATCAGCGCGAACGGCGATGTGAGTGAAAGTGGCTCGTAACGGCGGGTTTACGCTGCTTGAGATGCTGATCGTTTTCTCGGTGGTGCTGGTGCTTGCCGCGCTGGCTGTTCCGACGCTTGGCGGCGCTGTGCGCCATCAAGAGGAGATGTATATGCTGGCTGTGCTGCGCGCGGATTTGTATGGCGCGCAGCAGCATGCCATCGCCCGGCGGGTGAATGTAGCGGTTTTTTTTACAGACGGCGGCGCTGGGTACAAGGCGATTGATGCAACGAGCGGCCGGCAGATTGTCGCTCGTTCGCTCCCTTCTCCGTGGCGGTTTCGGCTCGGCACGCTGCGCAATCCGCTCATCTTTACTGACAACGGCAACATTGAACGGGCTGGAACTATTTGGATAGGGGGTGGCCAAATAACTTATAAAGTCACCTTTTTGCTGGGGAAAGGGCGATTTTATGTGCAAAAAATGTAGCGGCGGATTTTTGCTTGTTGAAGCATTGTTCGCTTTGGCGCTGCTATGGACGACAGCGGCCGTTCTTCTTCCACTGTTGATGCAAATGGCGCATGAGCGCAACAGCCTCATTCTCGAGGAGAAAGCGCGCCGGCTGTTGGCCATCGCGTTGTATGAGGAGCCGCTTGCCGGAGAAACCATGATCGCCGACGGGCGTACAGTATTTCGGCTGCAAGCGAGCGATGAAGGGGGACGAATGTGGAAAGTATGCGTGCGTTGGAACGATTACGTCGGCCGCGAGATGGAGCGGTGCGGGTATGGCAAGCGATAGCGGCAAAAGAAAACGGGTTTACGATGATCGAAGCGCTGTTGGCGCTGGCGGCTGCGATGGCGGTGGCGGCGGTCGTTCCGGCGTTGTTGTCCGTCCGCTTGCTGGCTCCGGAGCCGACGGACGCGTTTTCCCGATTGGAATGGCGGCTGTTTTTGCAACAGCTGCAAATCGAGCTGAATGAAACGAGGCAGTGGTCGACTGGGGGCCATGTCCTCTATTTGCAAAAATGGAGCGGTGAGACGGTCAGTTTTTCTGTTGTTGCGTCAAGAGCCCAACTGATCCGCCAGGTGGACGGCGCTGGCAATGAAACGGCGCTCCGTCATGTGCGCGCTGTTTCGTACCGCGCCGGCACCCGCGGGATATTTTTGCAAGTGACGGCTGATGACGGCACCGTTTACGAGGCGTTTGTGGCGCGGGCGTTTTAGCGGGCGGCTTGTACGGTGAGACCCCCTTGACCGCCGCTTCCCCCTTTTAGACTGGAAAAACGAGGGAAGGGGAAATGGGTCGACAAGATGGTGTCATTTTTCCGATTGTGGCTGTCGTTTCTTTGTTGCTTGTCTTTTCTGTCACGCATGTCTTGCTCCTCTATGAAGCGGAACGACAGGCGGCTTATGCGGCCCGGCAGGCAGCCGAGGCGGACGAGCTTGTGCAGATGGCCGTGTTTGACGTAAAAGAACGCATCGCATCAGCCGATCCGTCGACCGCGGAAGAGGCTGGGGAATGGACCTATCCGCGCGGAAGGGCCGTCTACCGGTGGGTGCGGGAAGATGCAGCGCACGTTCGGGTTTCTTTGTCCATCCGTTCAGCCTCTGGACTGAGGCGCGCTGTCATGTTTACTGTCACGCTTCCGGCGCTTCATATTGTCGAATGGAGAGAGCAAAACGGTTAAAAGAGGAAAGAAGCGGAAAAACTAAAAGAAAAAAGGGGGGGATTTGATGGCGGTCAACGATTATGTCAAGTTTGTCACCCAACAATTTGTCGCCTACATGGACTTGCCGAAAGAGGAGCGGAGGCAGCGGCGTCAGGTGCGGAAACAAGAGCAGCTTCCGCTTTCATACCGCTTGTTTGGCATGGTGCCGCTTTCGCTTCGCTTGCTGTTTCGGCGCCGCCCGTAGCAGCCGCCCGCTGGCCTAGGCCGGCGGGCGGTTTTCGTGCCGACGGAAGGGAGTTCGTCGGTTTGAGCGCTGTGAGCCGGATGGACCCATCCCGGGGTTGATTCACGATGAGCGGGGCAGCAAATAAAACAGTCCGCCGTTGATGACGGAAACGGTGATGCGCGGCTTGTACTGCTTTTCCAACGCTTCCTTCTCAATATAATAGCACTCCGGCTTTTCTTCGCAGTCTTTGTAAAATTCATCAAGCAACGCCAAATCGTCGGCCCAGCGTCGGCGCGCCTCATCCGCCCACGCATGGTTGTCGGCGGCGATGCGGCTGCGTATGTATTGCTCGAGACGGCCGATGCCGCTTCTCGGTTTAATGAGCGGGGAGATGGTGAAACAGTAATCAGGGATTTTCGGCGTCAGCCGTCGCTCGCGCATCCGCTCATGAAACGACTCGACGATCGTTCCGCTAATGAGATGAAGGCCAAGGGAGACGATTTCATCTTTTTTTCGGTCGCATTCGTACGAAATCGTGACGTTCATGCCGAGCCATGGATGGAGGGCGGCGTTGCCGTCCAAAGGCGCGCTTGGCTCCTCATACAGGCGGATGAAGCTGCCGCGTTTTTGCGCTGAGCGGAACAGCTGGTGCAGCCGGGGAGCGCCGAAATGGAGGCGCTCGCCTTTGAGTTTGTCCGTCCGCTCGCTCGCGCGGGTGATGAGCGTCAGTCGCATCGGCTGCGGCACGCCGCCTGTCCGTTCAATATAATGCCAGTAAAACGGCCGATTCATCAGCTCTTTGTCCATTTCTGCCGTCAGTTGCACGGTAAGGTAGTCGTCGTTCGCCTCAACAAACGTGCAGCCGTTGGCCGCAAAATAGCGTTCGACAAAGCGGCGGATTTCATGTTGCTGCATGCCGCTCTCCTCCTTCCTTTCCGAGCTGCTCCGCCAGCTCGATCATCGCGACGATGTTTTCCATTTTGATTTTCATCTCCCCTTCGCTCCGTGAATGAACGAAGGCGTCTTCGAAGTAGCGCTCCAGGTTGGCGAGGTTCATTTTCGCCAAAATGTCGTCCAGCTCGCCGACGACTCGTTCGAACAGGCGGATTTTTTCGTACAGAAGCGTTAAAATATGTTCTTCGACCGTCTGTTTGACAGCGAAGTTATAAATGTAGACGTCATCCGTCTGCCCGAGCCGGTGGACGCGGCCGATTCGCTGCTCAAGGCGCATCGGGTTCCACGGCAAGTCGTAGTTGATGACATAGCGGCAAAACTGCAAGTTGATGCCCTCGCCGCCCGCCTCGGTGGCGATGAACACTTGGGCGTGGTGTTTAAACAGTTCCTGCATCCAGTCTTTTTTGCCGCGCCGGAAGCCGCCGCGAAACGGAACGGACGAGATGCCGTGCTGCTTTAAAAACCATTGCAAGTACAGCTGCGTCGCCCGGTATTCCGTGAAAATAATGACTTTGTCATGAATGGAACGGATAAGCTCGAGCGCTTTTTCCGCCTTTGAGTTCGTCGTGACGGCGTTGATTTTTTCCAATACGCGTTCAAGCGGCTCTGGAACCGCTCCACCGCATTTATCGATCATGTTTTTGATCGTGAGAAACAGCGCCTCGCGGCTGCTGCACGCCTCGCGAAGAAGCGTGATGAGCGAAAACGAGCCGGCGAACGATTCGCGGCGGAGCGCCTTGACCGCTTCATACAGTTCCCGTTCCTCATTCGTAAACTCGATCAGCACCGGTTCAACGTGGCGCTTCGCCCATTCGATCGGCGTATCGGCGCGGCGGTTGCGGATCATCACTTTGTTGACGAGCGCTTTTAAATGGTCGTTCGTCTGTACGGCCCGCGTTTTTCCATACGTTTTGGCAAACTGTTCCGAGCTGCCTAAATGACCGGGTTTCAACAGCGAGACGAGGTTGAAAATTTCTTCGATCCGGTTTTGGATCGGCGTCGCTGTCAGGAGCAAACAAAACTTCTTTTTTAAATTTTGCACAAACTCGTAGTTTTTCGTTTTGTTATTTTTCAGTTTGTGCGCCTCGTCGATGATGATCATGTCGTACGACTGCCCGTAGATGATGTCACGGTGCGGCGGTTTTTTCGCCGTGTCGATCGAGGAAACGACGATATCGCACTGCTCCCAGACGTAGCTCTTTTTCTGCTGGACGGCCGGGATGAAAAATTTTTCGTTCAACTCTCTCACCCATTGCGAAACAAGGGAGGCGGGAACGAGAATCAGCGCTTTTTTCACAAGGCCGCGAATCATATATTCTTTTAAGACGAGCCCGGCCTCGATCGTTTTTCCAAGCCCGACTTCATCCGCCAAAATGGCTTTGCCGTTCATCTCCTCGACGACGCGGCGCGCCACTTCAAGCTGGTGCGGAAGGATCGTCAAGTGGGGCAGGTGTTTGGGCGCCTGCAAGCCATGAAATTCTGGGACGCTTAAATGATGGGCGGCCTCAAGCGCCAGTTCGTACATTTCCCAGCTCGCCCACGGACCGTCTTTTTCGACGCGTGCCAAAAATTCCTCCTTCCATGTTTCATCCATTTCAAGGTCAATGTTCATGGCGATCCCCTTCCCTTGTTGCGAATGTTTATATAGATTGCATGTGGTATGTTGGGTAAAACAAGAACATTATTATGACTAATTGCCATGAAAGTTCGATTATTTCCTATTGCCCTTTGACTGTGATTGATGGTAGTATAAATTTAGAACATTCTCATGACTCGTTGATCAGGGTGTTTGTTAGTATGCCCGATATGGAAACAATTTATTGATGGGCGGATGACGGCAAGGGGAGAGACTACGGAATGTAGCGCCGAAGGAGCAAGCGGAAACGCGAATCTCTCAGGCAAAAAGACTCTTGCTTGACGCAGCTCTGGAGAGCGCCTGCGTTCACGCAGGCCACCCAAGAGGAAACCGATCGGCCCCATGGACCGCGAACGGACGCGCCAAACGGGCCGGCGGGAAACTTTCAGGTGCCAGGACAGAGCCCCCTTACTTGTTGATAGGGGGAAGTCTGTCCTTTTTTGTGTGACGTGGATCAAAGGAGGGAATCAGATGCTAAAGCGCACGCCCCTATTCTCGGTGTACGCCCGTTACGGCGCCAAAACGATTGAATTTGGCGGCTGGGAAATGCCGGTGCAGTTTTCCAGCATCAAGGAAGAACATGAGGCTGTAAGAACGCGCGCCGGGCTGTTTGACGTCTCCCATATGGGGGAAATTGTCGTCCGCGGCCGTGGGAGCCTCGCGTTTTTGCAAAAGCTCATGACCAATGACGTCGCCAAACTGCGGCCCGGCCGGGCGCAATATACGCTCATGTGCTATGAGGACGGCGGCACAGTCGATGATTTGCTCATCTATCAAAAAGGAGAGAATGACTACTTGCTGGTCGTCAACGCGGCGAATACGGAAAAAGACTTCGCTTGGCTAAGCGGGCATGTTGAGGGCGACGTCGAGCTTCAAGATGTATCGTCCGAAACGGCTCAGCTTGCCTTGCAAGGGCCGGCAGCGGAGCGCGTCTTGCAGCGATTGACGGATTTTGATTTGGCGGCGCTGCGCCCGTTTTCATTCGCTGACGGCGTCGAAGTCTCGGGCGTGAAGGCGCTCGTTTCGCGCACCGGCTATACGGGGGAAGACGGGTTTGAGCTATATTGTAAAGCGGAAGACGCCGCCGCGCTATGGGAGGCGATCCTAGCGGCCGGAGCTCGTGACGGCGTTCTCCCATGCGGACTGGGGGCGCGCGATACGCTCCGCTTTGAAGCATGCCTGCCGCTTTACGGTCAAGAGCTGTCCGACTCGATTTCACCAGTTGAAGCCGGGCTTGGTTTTGCCGTCAAAACGGAAAAAGAGCCGCCGTTTATCGGCCAAGCTGTATTGAAACGGCAAAAAGAGGAAGGGCCGCCGCGCCGGCTCGTCGGCATTGAAATGATCGACAGAGGCATTCCGCGCCACGGATACCTTGTATTTGCCGACGGCGAAGAGGTCGGGTTCGTCACGACCGGCACGCAGTCGCCGACGCTGAAGAAAAACATCGGCTTGGCCTTGGTGAAAGCGGATGTGGCTGCCATCGGCCGGGAGGTGGAGGTGGACATCCGCGGCAAGCGGCTGAAAGCGAACATCGTGCCGATTCCGTTTTACAGGCGGGCCAAGTGACGATTCCAAAGCGACAAGGAAAGGGGAAAAACGCAGTGCTCCATCGTTATTTGCCGATGACGGAAGAAGACAAACAGGAGATGCTGAAGACGATCGGCGTTGCCTCGATTGACGACTTGTTTGCCGATATTCCAGAACAAGTCCGCTTCCGCGGCGAGCTGAAGGTGAAACCGGCCAAATCCGAGCCGGAGCTGTGGAAAGAGCTTGCGGCCTTAGCGGAAAAAAACGCCAGCGTAAAACAATACGTTTCCTTTTTAGGAGCCGGGGTGTACGACCATTATATTCCGGCTGTCGTCGACCATGTCCTGTCGCGCTCTGAATTTTATACGGCCTATACGCCGTATCAACCGGAAATTTCCCAAGGCGAGCTGCAGGCGATTTTTGAGTTTCAAACGATGGTGTGCGAGTTGACCGGCATGGATGTCGCCAACTCGTCGATGTACGACGGCGGCACGGCGCTTGCCGAAGCGGTGCTTCTTAGCGCCGCGCATACGAAGCGGAAGAAAGTGCTCATCTCGACCGCCGTTCATCCGCAATATCGGGAAGTCGTGCGCACGTACGCCAAAGGACAGAAGCTCGAAGTGAAAGAAATTCCGTATGACGGCGGCATCACCGATCTTAAGGCGCTTGAAGCGGAAATGGGGGATGATGTGGCGTGCGTTGTCGTCCAATACCCGAACTTTTTTGGTCAAATCGAGCCGCTGAAAGCGATCGCGCCGCTTGCGCATGAAAAGAAAAGTTTGTTTGTCGTCGCCAGCAACCCATTGGCGCTTGGTGTGTTGACTCCACCCGGAGCGTTTGGCGCCGACATTGTGGTCGGCGACATGCAGCCATTTGGCATCCCGACGCAATTTGGCGGCCCGCATTGCGGCTATTTCGCTGTCAAAGCGCCGCTCATGCGCAAAATTCCAGGCCGTCTTGTCGGGCAGACGACCGATGAGGACGGGCGCCGCGGGTTTGTCTTGACGCTTCAAGCGCGCGAACAGCACATCCGCCGCGATAAGGCGACATCCAACATTTGCTCCAATCAAGCGTTAAACGCCTTGGCCGCTTCCGTTGCGCTGTCGGCGCTTGGCAAGCGGGGCGTGAAAGAAATGGCGGCGATGAATATGCAAAAAGCGCATTATGCGAAGGTGGAACTTGAAAAGCGCGGACTGTCGTCGCCGTTTGCCGGTCCGTTTTTCAACGAGTTTGTCATCCGGCTCAACCGTCCGGTTTCTGAGGTGAACGCCCGCCTGCTCGAAAAGGGGATCATCGGCGGCTACGACCTTGGCGGTGATTATCCGGAACTTTCCAATCATATGCTTGTTGCTGTCACCGAACTGCGGACAAAAGAAGAAATCGATCGGTTTGTCAATGAATTGGGGGATGGCCATGCGTAACGATCAACCGCTCATTTTCGAACGAAGCAAGCCGGGGCGCATCGCCTACAGCCTGCCAGCGCTTGACGTGCCGGCTGTCGATGTCAGCGAGCTCGTGCCGGCCGATTATCTTCGCACTGAAGAGCCGGAGCTCCCGGAAGTGTCGGAGCTTGACTTAATGCGTCATTATACGGCGCTCTCGAAACGAAACCACGGCGTCGATTCCGGGTTTTACCCGCTCGGGTCGTGCACGATGAAATACAATCCGAAAATCAATGAAAACGTCGCCCGCCTCGCCGGGTTTGCTCACATTCATCCGCTTCAGCCAGAGAAAACGGTGCAAGGGGCGCTTGAGTTGATGTACGACTTGCAAGAGCATTTAAAAGAAATCACAGGCATGGATGCGGTCACCTTGCAACCGGCGGCCGGCGCCCACGGCGAATGGACCGGGCTGATGATGATCCGCGCTTACCATGAAGCAAACGGCGACTTCAACCGGACGAAAGTGATCGTCCCGGATTCAGCGCACGGCACGAACCCGGCGTCGGCAACGGTCGCGGGTTTTGAGACGGTGACGGTCAAATCGACCGCCGATGGACTTGTCGATTTAGAGGACTTAAAGCGCGTCGTCGGTCCGGATACAGCGGCGCTTATGCTCACGAATCCGAACACACTCGGGCTGTTTGAAGAGCATATTGTCGAAATGGCCGAAATCGTCCACAAAGCCGGCGGCAAGCTGTATTATGACGGCGCGAATTTAAACGCGATTCTTGGCAAGGCGCGCCCGGGGGACATGGGCTTTGACGTTGTTCATTTGAACTTGCATAAAACGTTCACCGGCCCGCATGGCGGCGGAGGCCCAGGCTCGGGCCCGGTCGGGGTGAAAGCCGACCTCGTTCCGTTTTTGCCGAAGCCGGTCATCGAAAAAGGGGAAAACGGTTATTACCTTGATGATGACCGTCCGCAATCGATCGGCCGCGTCAAGCCGTTTTACGGCAATTTCGGCATCAATGTTCGGGCGTACACGTACATCCGCTCGATGGGGCCGGACGGCTTAAAAGCGGTGAGCGAATATGCGGTGTTAAACGCCAACTATATGATGCGTCGGCTTGCTGAGTATTACGATTTGCCGTATGACCGCCATTGCAAGCACGAGTTCGTTCTCTCTGGCCGCCGGCAAAAGAAACTCGGTGTCAGAACGCTCGACATCGCCAAGCGACTGCTTGATTTCGGGTTTCATCCGCCGACGATTTACTTCCCGCTCATCGTTGAAGAATGCATGATGATCGAGCCGACGGAGACGGAGTCGAAAGAGACGCTCGACGCGTTTATTGACGCCATGATTCAAATCGCCAAAGAGGCGGAGGAAAATCCGGAAATCGTTCAAGAAGCGCCGCATACGACCGTTGTGAAGCGACTTGATGAAACGACCGCGGCGCGCAAGCCGATTTTGCGCTATCAAAAACCAAAACATAGCGACAACTGATGTTTGAGCATTGATGAGCGCTCGCTCCCTAACGGAGCGGGCCGTTTCTTTGTACGACGGATGAGTCATTGACAGAAATGTTGAATTAGTTTATTATATAAACTAAGATCAAGAAAGAAAAAGCATGTGTCCATATGGAGAAGTTAGCCTTAACAGTCGGTGCACGGGCGCCCGACGGCTTGGGCGAAAAAGCTGATGGTCAAGAGTCGAACACGGCAGGAATCGACGGATGCAGCAACCGCCATAATAGCGAGGCGCCCCTGCCCTTTCGCAAGACACATTCGATCAATCAAATGAAAAGGATGACAGAGACGTGCGGACAGGAAACATTTCTCTTGTAAAAAAAATGAATAAACAGCTCGTCTTAAAATTGATTCGCGACCAGCATCCGATTTCGCGCGCCGATATCGCCAAGACAACCGGATTGAACAAGGCCACTGTCTCCGCGCTTGTTGACGAACTGATCGCCGAGCATTTCGTCCATGAAAGCGGAATCGGCGAGTCAACCGGCGGGCGCCGGCCGCTCATGCTTCGCTTCAACGCCGACGCCGGCTCGCTTATCGGCGTTGAGCTGGGGGTGAACTATTTGTATGCCGTGTTGACCAATTTAAACGCGGACATTCTTTGGGAGCAACGGCGTTCGTTCCGCCCGTCTGAAGGGCAGGAGGCGATCATCGGCGAAATGATGGAGCTCATCGAGGCGGCCATCCGCCGGGCGCCGGCGACGCCGTACGGCGTGATGGGAATCGGCATCGGCGTGCCGGGCGTCGTCCATACCGAAAGCGGGACCGTTGTGTTTGCTCCGAACTTGCGCTGGGACGATGTCGCCTTGGCGGCTGTTTTGCGGCAACGGTGGCCTGAGCGTCCTGTCATTGTCGAGAATGAGGCGAAACTGGCGGCGCTTGGAGAAAAGTGGTTCGGCGCCGGCAACGAGTTCGCCCACTTTGTTTACATCAGCGCCGGAATCGGCATTGGCGCCGGCGTCGTTCTTCACCATCAGCTCTATCGGGGTGTCAGCGGCCTAGCTGGTGAAATCGGCCATCATACGATCGATGTCAACGGCATTCGCTGCAGCTGCGGCAACATCGGTTGCTGGGAAATGTATGCGTCGGAAAAATACATTGAGCGCCGTTTGGCTGAAGAAGGGCGTTCCGAATGGCTCGATGAACGCTTTTCCATCGCTGCGATGGCGTTGGCAGCAGAAAGCGATGAACAGCTGGCGCGCATTTTGGAGGAAACGGGGCGCTATCTCGGCGTTGGATTGTTGCAGGTGATTTATGCGTACAATCCAGAAGCAGTCATCATCGGCGGTCCGATTGCCCAAGCGGGCGAGTATGTGATCGGTCCGGCGCGCCAAGAAGTGAGAAAGCGGATTCTCGTCAAAAAAGAAAGCGAGCCGTCCATCATCTCCTCCAAGCTGAAAGAGAAAAGCTGCGCCATCGGCGCGGCTGCTTCGGTGCTTGAGGCGGTCGTCCTGCCGCCGGAATTTGCGGCGGTCTAGCGCATGCGAAAAGAGGCGCCTGCCTGTTTGGGCAGAGCGCCTTTTTGGTTAACGGGCTACGCTTTTTTCTTCACTTTCCCGGTCCATGTTTTAAATCCGCCTTTTAAATGGTACAAGTCGCGGTATCCTTTTCGGTAGAGCATTTGCGCGGCTCGCCCGCTGCGCAGTCCGTTTTGGCAGTACAAATAGATCGGCTGGTCTTTGCGCAATTCTTTCATGCGCATGCGAAGCTGCGTGAGCGGGATGTTGCGAGCCCCTAAAATATGTCCAGCCGCAAACTCATCCGGTTCGCGGACGTCGACGAGTTGCGCTTTTCGATAACCGGCGCGGAACTCTTCCTCTGTCAATGCTTTGACAATTCTCTTCTGCCAGAAGTACGTAATGACGGAATACACGATGATTGCGCCGAGAATAATGAGCAATGCTTCCACCCGTCATGCCTCCTTTCGCTTCGTCTGCTATTTCCTATTATATAAAGTCGCCGCCGGGAAGCAAAGAGGTTTTCGCGATGCCATTTTTCTTTCCTTCACCGGCGTTGTTTGCTAAACTAATAAAGGCGGCCAAAAGCGTCCCGCCCCTTGGCGGTGGTCGACAAGCCGCCGCAGCGTTTAGAGTATGGAACAATAGAGAAGGTGGAACGATGGCAAAAGAAGTATGGCGCTTTATCGATTCCGGCTATTGCCCGCCGGCGTTCAATATGGCGCTCGATGAGGCGCTTCTCGATTGGCACAGCGAAGGCAAAATTCCGCCGACGATCCGCTTTTATGGCTGGAATCCGCCGACGTTGTCGATTGGTTATTTTCAAAAAGTGGAGAAAGAAATTGATTTAGAGGCGGTCAAACGGCACGGCCTCGGCTTTGTCCGTCGGCCGACCGGCGGGCGCGGCGTCCTGCACGATAAAGAATTGACATACAGCGTGATCGTCTCCGAGTCGCACCCGGCGATGCCGAAGACGGTGACGGAAGCATACCGCGTCATTTCGCAAGGAATTTTAGAGGGATTTCGCTATCTTGGGTTGGATGCGTATTTTGCCGTGCCGAAAACGGAAGAAGAGAAGGCAGATTTGCGCAGCCCGCGCTCGGCCGTTTGTTTTGACGCGCCGTCATGGTACGAGCTTGTCGTTGAGGGGCGGAAAATCGCCGGCAGCGCGCAAACGCGGCAAAAAGGCGTCATTTTGCAGCACGGATCGATTTTGCTTGATCTGGACGAAGAGCTGCTGTTCAGCTTGTTTAAATATCCAAACGAGCGGGTGAAAGAGCGTCTGCAGCGCGATTTTAAAAAGAAGGCAGTCGCGATCAATGAGTTGACGAGCCGCACGGTGACGATCGAGGAAGCGAAAGAGGCGTTTTACAAAGGATTTGAAAAGGGATTGAACATCGTATTGGAACCGTACACGCTCACCGCCGAAGAGCGGGCGTACGTTGAAGAGCTGGCGCGGGCGAAATACGAAAGCGACGAATGGAACTTCAAGCGCTGAGCAGCGACGCGGTAAATCGTTCGTTTTCCGGCAAAAACAGCGGCACTCCCCCGTTTTTCTCCGCTTTTCGCCGTGTTTTGTTTTTTTTTGCTTGACAAAATGAAATCATTTGTTCTCTTTAACAATATATAGTATGATTTTCATAAAAAATCATACTATATATTGTTTTTTTCTGTTTGATATGGTAAGGTAGAGAAGACAGGACAACTTTGCCAAAAACATGAGAGATTATATAAAAGAGGAGAGATAGGAGAATGACGGTGGCGTCATCCGAAAAAATGAAGATCAATATTGACAAGCTGAACGAGGATATCCGCCTATTTCCGCAAGTGCATCCGATTACGCCGGATATGCACATCACCCATAAAGGCGTATCCCGTTTGGTCATGCTTGACCGGTATTCATTCAAAGATACGGAGAAGCTGACGCTCACACCGGGCGATTTCGTCGTGTTGACGATCAAGGAGGATCCGAAATTCCCGGCACGAGGGCTCGGGTTTATCGTCGACATCGATTGGGAGGCGAAAAAGGCGCGCGTGTTGATTGAAGACGAATACCGGCACGTGCTCGAAGGGGAAGAGGCGGAGACCGGCATTGTGGTTCGGTCGCTCGACATTATTGATAAGCCGCTCGAAATTTTCTATGAGCAAATCGCCAAGCGCAATGCGACTGGGCTGGCGGCGGTGGAAAAGACAGAAGAAAAGCGGAAAGAGTGGTTCGAAAAGTTTTATCAAGAGCTCGCAAGCTTGAATTTTGTTCCGGCCGGCCGCGTGTTGTACGGGGCGGGTTCGGGCAAGGAAGTGACGTATTTCAACTGCTATGTGATGCCGTTTGTGAAAGACTCGCGCGAAGGAATTTCCGAACATCGGAAGCAGGTGATGGAAATCATGAGCCGCGGCGGCGGCGTTGGGACGAACGGCTCGACATTGCGGCCGCGCCATACGCTTGCGCGCGGGGTGAACGGCAAATCGTCCGGGTCGGTCTCGTGGCTTGACGATATTGCGAAGCTGACCCACCTTGTCGAGCAAGGTGGCTCCCGCCGCGGCGCCCAAATGATTATGCTTGCTGACTGGCACCCGGACATTATCGAATTCATCGTCTCGAAAATGCAAAACCCGCGCATTTTGCGCTACCTGCTCGAAAATATGGAAGACGAAGGCATCAAAAAAGCAGCGCGCGACAAACTGAAATTTACGCCGCTCACCGAGCGGGAGCGGGCGATGTATGAAGCGATCGTCCGATACAAGAACGCGCCTGACTACGGCGGTTTCACTGAAGAAATCATCAAAGACGCCGAAGAAAAACTGCGCACCGGCGGTACATATACGGTGCACAACCCAGACTTTTTGACCGGTGCGAACATTTCCGTCTGCCTGACGAAAGAGTTCATGGAAGCGGTCGAAAAGGACGAAGAATACGCGCTCCGCTTCCCGGACGTGGAAACCTATTCCGAAGAGGAAATGCGCATTTACAACGAAAAATGGCATGAAGTCGGCGATGTACGCGAATGGGAGAAAATGGGCTATCGCGTCCGCGTCTACCGGAAAATCCGCGCCCGCGAACTGTGGAAGCTGATCAACATTTGCGCGACGTATTCAGCCGAGCCGGGCATTTTCTTCATCGACAACGCCAACGAAATGACGAACGCCCGCGCGTACGGGCAAAAAGTCGTTGCGACCAACCCGTGCGGGGAACAACCGTTGGCACCGTATTCGGTGTGCAATCTGGCCGCCATTAACTTGGCGAACATGGTGGACAAAGAACGGAAGGTCATTGACTACGAAAAACTGAAACGCACGGTCGAAATCGGGGTGCGGATGCAAGACAACGTCATTGACGCCACGCCGTACTTCCTTGAGGAAAACAAAAAACAAGCGCTCGGCGAGCGCCGCATCGGCCTTGGCGTCATGGGGCTTGCAGACTTGCTCATTTACTGCGAAAAAGCGTACGGCTCTGAGGAAGGAAACCAGCTTGTCGATGAGCTGTTCCGCACGATCGCCACGACCGCATACCGGGCATCGATCGAGCTGGCGAAAGAAAAAGGCAGCTTCCCGTTTCTTGTCGGCGAAACGGAGGAAGAGACGCGCAAGCTGCGTGAAGCGTTCATCAACACCGGCTACATGAAACGGATGCCGGAAGATATTCGTCAAGATATTTTGAAATACGGCATCCGCAACTCGCACTTGCTGACGGTGGCGCCGACAGGATCGACGGGAACGATGGTCGGCGTCTCAACCGGGCTTGAGCCGTACTTCTCGTTCTCGTACTACCGGAGCGGGCGCTTGGGCAAATTTATCGAAGTGAAAGCGGACATCGTCCAAGAATATTTGGACAAACACCCGGAAGCCGACCCGAACCACTTGCCGCCTTGGTTTGTGACGGCGATGGACTTGCCGCCGGAAGCGCACGCCGATGTGCAGTGCATCATTCAACGTTGGGTCGACTCGAGCTTGTCGAAAACGGTCAACGCGCCGAAGGGCTACACCGTCGAGCAAGTGCAAAAAGTGTACGAGCGTTTATGGCGTTGCGGTGCGAAAGGCGGAACCGTCTATGTCGACGGCAGCCGCGATGCACAAGTGTTGACGTTAAAGGCTGAGGAGAATCAGATTGAAGAGCAACTTGAACTGCTTCCAGAGGAGCTCGAGGAAAAAGAGACGAAACGCCCCGTCGTGCTCGTTGATACGATTCAAGATGTGCGCGCCACCGATGTGACAATCGGTTCCGAAATCGGCAATATTTGCCCGATTTGCCGCGAAGGGACGATCGAAGAGATCGGCGGCTGCAACACGTGCACAAGCTGCGGCGCGCAGCTGAAGTGCGGCCTGTAATGGCGATACGAATGGGTTTGAATGGATGAAACGCTGGTTTCCGTAGAGGAACCGGCGTTTTTTTTTACATAAAAGGCAAAAGCCAAAATATAGTGGTAAAAGGAGGGAACGAAAGGGGGAGCGTCATGATTGTTCATGTCGTAAAGCGCGGGGAGACGCTTTGGCAGTTGGCTCAGCGTTACGGCGTTCCACTCGAGCGGATTGTCGCCGCCAATGAACTGAGCGACCCGAACCGGCTAGCCGTTGGCCAAGCGCTCGTCATCCCGGTTCCATATCGTTACCATACGGTCCGCACAGGGGAAACGTTATGGCAAATTGCGCGCCAGTATGGAGTGGCGGTCGAAGCGATTATACAGGCGAACCGGATCACGAATCCGTCGCTCCTTTATCCAGGGACAACGTTGTTCATCCCAGCGCGCATCCATACGGTGCGAAGCGGGGAGACGCTGGCGCAAATCGCTTCGTTCTACGGAGTGACGGTTCAGCAGCTGATCGAAGTAAACGATATTACCGATCCGAACCGGATCGTCCCCGGACAGCGGCTCATCATCCCGCCGGCGAAGCCGCTCATCGAGGTGAACGCATTTACGGTGGACCAAGGGGAGAAAGGAGCGGAGCAAGTGCGCGAAGTCGGCCGCCATTTGACCTATGCCGCGCCATTCGCCTACACGATCCGCGCCGATGGCGGGCTCAATCCGATCAATGATACAGCATTCATTCAGGCGGCTTATGCCGCCCGTGTCGTGCCGATGATGACGATCACGAACTTTACGTACCAAGACCCGGGCTCGAGGCTGGCGCAGATGATTCTGGCCGACGTTGCGCTGCAAACGCGATTGCTTGACAACGTCATTCAAGTGATGCGAGCAAAAGGGTACCGCGCGTTGAATGTCGATTTTGAAAATGTCTATCCGTCCGACCGCAAGCGGTATAACGAGTTTTTGCAGCGGGCGGCCAACCGGCTTCACGCCGAAGGGTATGTTTTATCGACGTCGCTGGCGCCCAAAATAAGCGCTGAACAAAAAGGGCTGCTGTACGAAGCGCACGACTACCCAGCCCACGGACGCATCGCTGATTTTGTTGTCCTTATGACCTATGAGTGGGGCTACCGGTTTGGGCCGCCGCAAGCCATTTCGCCGGTGAATCAAATTCGGCGCGTGCTCGATTATGCGGTGACCGCCATTCCGCGTAGCAAAATCATGATGGGGTTTCAAATTTATGCCCGCGACTGGGTGCTGCCGCACGTGCAAGGGCAAGAGGCGGAAACGTTCAGTCCGAAAGAGGCGCTAGAGCGCGCCATTCGCTACGGGGCGTCCATCCAATACGATGCGGCGGCCGCCTCGCCGTTTTACCGGTACACGGACGAGCAAGGCCGCCAGCACGAAGTATGGTTTGAAGACGCCCGCAGCGCGTTGGCGAAATTTGAATTGGTGAAAGAATACGGATTGCGCGGAATCAGCTACTGGGTGCTCGGGTATCCGTATCCGGAAAACTGGGTGCTGTTAGAAGACAATTTCCGCATTCGCAAGCGGGGATAAGCGGTTCGAGCGTATGCGCCGGTCATCGGGCATGCGCTTTTACTTTGTTTCTTGGAGTTCGAGCCGCTTTTTTAGCTGATAAATTTCCAGATCGTGCTGGCCGATCTTATGGTTTAAATATTCAATCGCAATGTTCGCGTTGCGCCAATCATGTGACAATATCTCG
Organism: [Bacillus] caldolyticus; assembly: GCF_003595605.1. Taxonomy (NCBI): domain Bacteria; kingdom Bacillati; phylum Bacillota; class Bacilli; order Caryophanales; family Anoxybacillaceae; genus Geobacillus; species [Bacillus] caldolyticus. Next base: position 3,146,347 of record NZ_CP025074.1, read on the forward strand.
AACATGCGCCGATGGTCGGCCAGCTCGTCCTCGATTTTTTTGAAATGGCTGCGCGTCTCGATAATGAAATGGTCCAACTTTTCCTCGAGGCGTTGTTGCTGTTCTTCGAGGCGCTGTTGTCGTTCTTCGAGGCGTTGTTGTCGTTCTTCGAGGCGTTGTTGTCGTTCTTCGAGGCGTTGCTGTCCGGCTTCTAGGCGGTCGAGGCGTTCATGAATCGGCTGCAACTCCTCTTTCAGCACCGAGCGAAGCAATTCGACAAGCTCGTGAGACATTCTGCATCCCTCCCTCTAGAAATGTTGATGTATCAAGGCTTTTCGGCCTCTCAGGGGTGTCCAAAAAATATTTTTCGACAAAATCCCTTACATCCTTTTTCAGTTTTGTGGATATCTTACAGACCTAGGGTGCGCTTCGCGGCCACGGCTGGGGATATTTTCCTTCCGTGGGGAGAAGCGTATTCGATGCACCCTTTGGATCTCCGCGTCGCTGATGAGGACGAACCCTCCCATGTCTCCGGGCGTCTTCGCGCCAACATTCCCTCGTTCGGTCTCGTCATCAGGCGGAGGCCGGCCAAGCTCCTTTGGGGACTCAAGGTCGAATGGATAAAATCACGCCAGCTTCTCCGGTGTCATCTGGTTGTCCAACGATTCTTCCGTTCGCAGGGGGAGGCCTTAGGCCGCCCGTTGCACCTGGGACAAGACGTCCTGTTTCATTCGCTCCGCGTCAAAGGCTTGTTTCTTCGTACAAATCGCAAACAGCACATTCAACAGCTTCCGGCACAAGGCGACGATGGATTGCTTTCCGGTCAGCGGGTTGACGGATCGGGTCGTGTAATATTCATGCAGCTCGCGAAACGCCTCGTTGTGCCGAATCAGCGGAATCATCGCCCGAAACAGCACCGATCGCAGCCGTTTCCGTCCCCGTTTGGAGATGTGCTTTTGCCCTTTGCGCTGGCCGGAGGAGTTCTCCTTGAGCGTCAGGCCCGCCAACTTCACCAATTGACGCGGGTCCCGATAATGGGCGAAGCTGCCGATCTCCGCCAGAAGATCGATAATCGTGGCGTCTCCCAACCCGTCGACCGTTTTCAACCATTGATACTCCATCGTCGTTTGAACCAATGCCTTCAACTCGGCGTCCAGTGCGGCGATCTCCGCCTCCAATTGGCGGTATCGGCGGACGAGCGCGGCGATCTCAAACCGGGCCATCGTCGTCCCTTCCGTCACCCCAATCGAGTCCTTCGCGGCGTTGATCAACGCCTGAATTTTGGCCTTCTGCGGGCATTTCAGCCCTTCGCTTTGCCGGTACACCTCGATGAGCTCCTCGGCGGTCCGACCCGCCATATCGGCCGGAAACGGCGTCCACTCCAACACCGAAAGCGCCGTTTTTCCCAGATCGCGAAACACCATCCAAAACTCCGGAAAATACCGGTCGGTCCAGCGGATGATCGCATTTTTCACCGCCGTCTGTTCCTTGCGGAGCTTCTCTTTGAGCGTGCTTCCCACGCGCAAATCGGCTTCGATCTCGTGCAGCAGCCGGGGGACGAGGAATCGTCCGTCTTTCGCCAGTCTGGCGATGACTAGGGCATCTTTGGCGTCATGTTTCGTCGGCAGGTTGTCATCGAGTTCTTTCGACCGGCACACATGCGCCGGGTTGACCATGACCAACGGGATCCCGTGCTCCTCGAGGAAGTAGGCCAGGTTCAACCAGTAGTGCCCGGTCGGCTCCACCGCGACGATCACCTCTGACTTCCCGAACGCTTGCATCGCCTCCTGAATCGCTTCATACAGCTGGCGAAAGCCCTCTTTCGACTGGAAGATCGGGAACGATTTGCGAAGGACACGCCCCCGGTCATCCACGAAGCAGGCGTAGTGGGTTCGTTTCGCGATATCGATGCCCACGACAAGCGTTTGTTCGGTGACTTGATCAATTTTATAGTTTTGTGTACAATTCATCTGAAGTCCTCCTTGGTATGGTGAGTGATGTGTTTGACACCCCTGCATCATACCAAGAGGGCTTTTTTTGATCAAGTCCCCGGAAAAGCTCCTAACGGGAATGCTCCTTTCAGTTTAGTTTTATTGTATCATTGCGTTCATGAGCTGTCATGGCAAATCTTGAGCAGCTTCGCGAAATCGGCCGCCAACGGGATTTGTTCCATGTGTATAACAATATGTGGGATCCGAAACTGCATCTGGATCGCATGATCAATGGCCGAGAATGCCGGCAAATCGTTGCCGAAACCGACGGCCATGCCCGCTGGTTTCGTTGGGAGGCGGATGGATGTGGATGAGGAGGCGACAAGGAAACGAAAAAAGAATTCCAAATAAAGTAAGATAACGACTCCCCCGTTCTCGTCCATACTAAACTGTAAAGATGGACGAAATGGGGGAAAACGATGAAACCGTTTGTGCCAAAACTTGTGTATTTCGAACCGGAGGCGTTGTCGTACCCGCTCGGGAAGGAACTGTATGAGAAATTTATGCAAATGGGAATCGAGATTCGCGAGACGACATCGCACAACCAAGTGCGCGGCATTCCGGGAGAGACGGAGCTGGCCCGGTATCGAAATGCGAAATCGACGCTCGTTGTTGGCGTGCGGCGGACGCTGAAATTTGATTCATCGAAGCCGTCCGCCGAATACGCCATTCCGTTGGCAACCGGATGCATGGGTCATTGCCATTATTGCTATTTGCAAACGACATTAGGAAGCAAGCCATATATCCGCGTGTATGTCAACTTGGACGACATTTTCGCCCAGGCGCAAACGTATATTGACGAGCGCGCACCTGAGATCACTCGTTTCGAGGCGGCATGCACGTCCGACATTGTCGGGATCGATCATTTGACCCATTCGCTGAAAAAAGCGATTGAATTTATCGGCGCGACCGACTACGGGCGGCTCCGATTTGTGACGAAGTATGAGCATGTCGATCATTTGCTTGATGCCAAGCATAACGGCAAGACGCATTTTCGCTTCAGCGTCAATTCCCGCTATGTCATCCGCCATTTCGAGCCAGGGACGTCCTCTTTTGACGCGCGGCTTCAAGCCGCGCGCAAAGTGGCCGGTGCCGGCTATAAGCTCGGCTTTGTCGTCGCGCCGATTTACCGGCATGACGGCTGGGAACAAGGGTATTTTGAATTGTTTCAGGAGCTCGCCCGGCAATTGGAAGGAGTGGATTTATCTAGTTTGACGTTTGAGCTCATCCAGCATCGGTTTACCAAGCCGGCCAAGCGGGTCATCGAGCAGCGTTACCCGAAAACCAAGCTCGATTTGGACGAATCGAAGCGCAAGTATAAGTGGGGGCGGTACGGCATCGGCAAATACGTGTATCGTGACGAGGAAGCGCGGGAGCTGGAGGAAACCATGCGCTCGTATATTGCTCGCTTTTTTCCATCGGCCCAAGTGCAGTATTTTACGTAATGTCCCCTTCATGGTATAATGGGATTGATTGCTATTTTTTGTTTGCCTGGGCGGCCGACTGGCCCGGCAGCGTCTAGCCGAAGCGGGCAAAGCGGCAATGTTCATGAGAGATGCTGACGGCCGCTGCACTTGTCTGCGGCAGACAAACGTGATGGGAGGGGACAAACGTTGCCGACACCAAGCATGGAAGATTATATTGAGCAAATTTACATTTTGATTGAAGAAAAGGGCTATGCTCGCGTCTCTGACATCGCTGAAGCGTTGTCCGTCCATCCCTCCTCGGTGACGAAAATGGTGCAAAAGCTCGATAAAGATGAGTATTTAGTGTATGAGAAATACCGCGGACTCGTCTTGACGCCAAAAGGAAGAAAAATCGGCCAGCGGCTCGTCTACCGCCATGAGCTGCTTGAGCAGTTTCTCCGTTTGATCGGTGTCAGCGAAGAAAACATTTACCGCGACGTGGAAGGGATTGAACACCATTTGAGCTGGAACGCCATCGACCGGATCGGCGATTTGGTGCAGTATTTTCAAGAGGACGAACGCCGCCTTGAAGCGCTGCGCGATGTCCAAAAGCGCAATGAACAAGGAGAGTAAGCCGATGCTTGCTCTTTTTTGTTTGCCGTACTAAATGTCCTCCTTTTTTCTTACATATGTATAAACGGCAAAAAGGGGGAGGCGGCGGTGGACATTGATCTTGTCTTTTCCGGCGGCGGGGTGAAAGGGTTTGCGTTGCTTGGAGCGTATGAAGCGATTGAGGAAAAAGGTCTGCGCTGGAAGCGGCTTGCCGGCACGAGTGCGGGAGCGTTGCTTTCGGCGCTGCTATCGGCAGGCTACAGCGCCCGCGACATCGCCCGACTGCTTGAGGAGTTGGAGTTGGAGCAGTTTTTGGATGAACGGCCGCTATGGATTCCGTTTTCGCTTTGGAAATGGGTGCGCCTGTATTGGCATCTTGGGCTGTATCAAGGAAAGGCGTTTGAGCGGTGGCTCGAGGCGGCGCTCGCCGCCCGCGGCGTGCGGACGTTTCAAGATGTGCCGGCCGGCAGTTTGTATATCGTCGCTTCCGATGTGACGAACGGACGCATCGTCGTGCTGCCGGACGATTTAGCCATATACGGCATTGACCCTGGGTCGTTTTCCATCGCCAAAGCAGTGCGGATGAGCATCAGCATTCCTTATTTCTTTGAGCCGGTCCGCCTTCGCGGGCGAAACGGTGTGGCTTTCATTGTCGACGGAGGGGTGTTGAGCAACTTTCCGCTGTTTTTGTTCGATGAAGAAAAGAAGAAAAAACGGCCGGTGCTGGGCGTTCAGCTGAGCCCAAAACCAGGGGAGCGGCCGAAACGAACGATCACCAATGCGCTCGATTTGTATGAGGCGCTGTTTGCGGCCATGAGAGAGGCGCATGATGCGCGCTACATTTCGCGTCGCCATGAAAAAAACATCGTCTTTTTGCCGGTGGACAACGTTATTTCTACGGAATTTTCCATCGAACTGGAAGCGCGCCGGCGCCTGATCGATTACGGACGCGAGCGGACGCGGCAGTTTTTGCGCCAATGGGCGTACTAGACGGGAAAGCGGCAATAGGGCACACCTCTGCCGCCGATTTTTCAGCTGAACGGCAGAGGCAAACAAAAAAGAATCAAGCTAAAACGAAGCTCGATTCTTTTTTTTGCCTTTTTTGCCCTCGATCACGGTCAAGTGCGGAATGGCCGTCCGTTTTTTCAGCGGCCGCTTCAGTTTCGCCGGCTTTGCTTGTTTGCGCCCGGAGCGGGGATGGAGCTTTTTCGACTGCCGCACCGCCTTTAAATACGATAACCGATCTTGATCGGTGCGGTGTTGGTATACGAACCGGTAGAAGAGATAAATGGCGGCCAAAAACAGCGCAACAAACAACAGCTGGCGGAACAGCACCGTCGGATGGGCAAAAAGGGTATAGACAATGCCAAGCGTTCCAAGCAAAATCATAAGCCCGACAAGCGGATGAATGGCCCGGCGCCGCAATGAGTCCACCCCCTTTGATCGATTACTGCACCGCTTGTTTCCTTTCGGCTTCCGCTTCCAAATCGAGAAGCCGCTGAAACGAGGCGATGGCCACTTCCACTTGGTCATCGTCCGGTTCTTTTGTCGTCAACCGCTGCAGCCATAGCCCGGGATAACCAAGCCAGCGAAGCAGCGGAATATCTCTCAATTTATTTGTAAACTGCAAGACTTCAAACGAAACGCCAAGCACGACAGGAATTAAAGCGAGCCTGTTTGCGATTCGCAGCCAAAGCGGATCCGTCGGCACGAACAAATAAAGGAACAAGCTGATCATGACAGTAAATAAAATGAAGCTGCTGCCGCATCGGTAGTGAAGGCGCGAGGCGCGCTGGACGTGCTCAACAGTGAGCGGCCACCCTGCTTCAAAGGCGTTGATGACTTTATGTTCCGCCCCGTGGTATTGGAACACGCGTCTAACAAGCGGCGTCAACGAAATAAAGTAAATGTAGCCGAGCAAAAGAGCAAGCTTAAAGGTTCCTTCAAGCAAAATTTGCCCCATTTTCCCCGGTACGAGCGGTTTAAAGGCGTCGGCGGCGAGCGCCGGAACGAGCGTAAAAATGGTTTTGGCGAATAAAAACGATAGCACGCCGATGACGGCGGCGCCGAGAATCAGCCCGAATTTGGAGCGTCTTTCTTCGGCGGCCTGTTTTTCGTCCGAGGACGCCTCATATTGTTCGCTGGCAAACTGCAAATGCTTGGCCCCGTTTGCGCTCGCCTCAATAATGGCGACAATGCCGCGGACAAACGGGATTTTTTTCAGGGCAGCCAGCGTCGGATGGCTGCGGCGAGGCAGCGTAAAATAGTCAATCGTCCCGTCATGACGGCGAATAGCGGTGACGGAGTGCGTCTTGCCGGCAAACATCACCCCTTCAACGACCGCTTGGCCGCCGTATAACGGTTTCTCCATTGATGATTTCATCAGGCCAACACCAACCTATTTTTTATGTTTATTATTTTATTCTACAAGAAACATCCGGAAACCTCTAGGTTGATGCTACTATTATGATTTCCAAAAAATCCATGATTTACACAAGGGCGGTCATTTTTTCGTTTGATTCATGGGATGGTCGGCTGTCGGTCATACTAACAGACAAGGAGGTGTACGATGATGGCGGAACAAAAAGGGAAGCTTGAGCAGGAGGAGACGGAGCGGCCGATGACGCTCATACAAAAAACGATCATCATCGGGTTTGTCGGCGGGGTGTTTTGGAGTTTGATCGGCTATTTGGCTTATTTTTTCCATTTCAGTGAAATCAGTCCGAATATGATTCTCATCCCGTGGGTTGCCGGGGACTGGAAATATGGGAAAGCCGGCAATTATGCGGCCATCGTGCTGATCGGCATCATTTCCATTGCGGCGGCGCTTTTGTACTACGCGTTCCTGCGCAAGATCGCCGGTATGTGGGCGGGAATGGTATATGGCGTGGTGCTTTGGATGATTGTCTTTTATTTGTTTAATCCACTGTTTCCAAACGTCCAACCAGTTGCAGATTTAGAAACGAATACGATTATTACGACGCTTTGCTTATACATTTTATATGGCGTATTTGTCGGGTATTCGATTTCTTTTGAAACGCAAGAAATGAATCGAACGGCGTTAAATGTCGGAAAAGAGGCGGCAAATGAAGGAAACTGACGAAGCTTCTTTTCGCTCTCATCCGCTGAAGTAAGTGCTGCATCAAGCGCCGCGCGGACGTCTAGCGGAAACGACCATCTTTATGGTAAAATAAAGAAGGTTTTGCATGTTTCAGCATCAGTCCATGGCTGCTGCGGGCGCTCGTGAAACTGGCGCGCCTACGAGGTTTTTCGCGTCATCCTGACCGCGAAGATTTTCTCCGCTCTCGACGCAGGCAGCCAAGGAGACGAGCACACTCTAAGGGAAGAGGAGACGGAAACATGGAAAAGCTGGAAAAGCTTCGGGAGCTTCTTGACGAGCAGCATATCGACGGGCTGTTAGTAACAAACGGCTACAACCGCCGCTATTTGACCGGGTTTACTGGCACGGCCGGCGCTGTACTTGTCAGCCGTCAAGGGGCGGTGTTGGTTACGGACTTCCGCTACGTCGAACAAGCATCGAGGCAAGCCCAAGGGTTTGAAGTCGTCCAGCACAGCGGGCCGATCATCGAAGAAATTGCCAATCAGGTGAAGCGGCTTGGCATCAAGAGGCTTGGCTTTGAGCAAGAACATGTCACCTATGCCGCATACAAGTCGTATGAAGAAGCCATCCGCGCTGAACTCGTGCCAACGTCTTGGCTCGTAGAAAAATTGCGCTTGATTAAGTCAGAGGCAGAGATTAAGATATTAAAGGAAGCAGCAGAAATCGCCGATGCGGCGTTTTCGCACATTTTGTCGTTCATCCGTCCAGGCGTTAAAGAAATCGAAGTGGCGAATGAGCTGGAATTTTTTATGCGCAAACAAGGTGCGTCTTCGTCCTCCTTTGATACGATCGTTGCCTCCGGCTACCGTTCGGCGCTGCCGCACGGGGTGGCGTCAGAGAAAACGATCGAGCGCGGCGAGCTCGTCACGCTTGATTTCGGGGCTTACTATAAAGGGTATTGTTCCGACATTACGAGAACGGTCGCCGTCGGCGACATTAGCGTGGAGCTGCGGACGATCTATGACATCGTTCTTGAAGCGCAGCAACGCGGCATGAACGGGCTCAGGGCAGGCATGACCGGCAAAGAGGCTGATGCGCTCACGCGCGATTACATCCGCGAAAAAGGGTATGGCGACTATTTCGGCCATTCGACCGGCCATGGGATTGGATTGGAAATTCACGAAGGGCCGACGCTTTCGTTCCGTTCGGATGTCGTGCTTGAGCCAGGCATGGTTGTCACCGTCGAGCCGGGCATTTACATCCCGGGGCTTGGCGGGGTGCGCATCGAGGACGATACGGTCATCACTGCTGACGGGAACGAAGCGCTCACCCATTCGCCAAAAGAACTGATCATTTTATAATGGATTGCGTGAGGAGGATTTCGGCTAATGATTTCAGTCAACGATTTTCGCACAGGACTTACGATTGAGGTGGACGGCGAGATTTGGCGCGTCCTTGAATTCCAGCACGTCAAGCCGGGCAAGGGGGCGGCGTTCGTCCGTTCGAAGCTGCGCAATTTGCGCACCGGCGCCATTCAGGAGCGGACGTTCCGCGCCGGCGAAAAAGTGAACCGGGCGCAAATCGACACACGCAAAATGCAATATTTGTACGCCAACGGCGACCAACACGTTTTTATGGATATGGAAACGTACGAACAAATCGAGCTGCCGGCGAAACAAATCGAGCATGAATTGAAGTTCTTGAAAGAGAATATGGAAGTATTTATTATGATGTACCAAGGCGAAACGATCGGCGTCGAGCTGCCGAACACCGTCGAGCTGAAAGTCGTTGAAACAGAGCCGGGCATTAAAGGTGACACCGCTTCTGGCGGCTCGAAGCCGGCGAAGCTCGAAACCGGCCTTGTCGTTCAAGTGCCGTTTTTCGTCAACGAAGGCGACACGCTCATCATTAATACGGCCGATGGCACGTACGTTTCGCGGGCGTAAGCGCAAGCCCGACAGGCACCGTCTCGGACACCTTCCGGGGCGGTGTTTTTTATGCGCAAAATGGGCGACGTTTTGCTCTCCCCCATCGTTTTCCTCAGTAAAAACTTCTTCTGAAACGGCTTGTTTTCGCATACGTTTGTACTAATCGATCCCATTTGGCAAAACAGGAGGGGAACATGAAACATTGGCTGCGATCAATCGACCCGTCCGTTATGGCCATGGCTGGCATGCGGATGGTGTCCGCGTTCATTGAACTGAGCGCGGCGCTGTTGATGCTTGTGTTCAATGACGTGAAAAAAGCGCTTGCCGTTAATGCCGCGCTTGCTGTCGTCGGTCCAACCGTCATGATGGTGACCATGGCGATTGGACTGCTTTCGCTTGCGGACGAGCTCTCGTTTTCACGGCTTGGGCTTGTGGCGCTCGGGATCGCGCTCATTTTGTTCGCAATTTACAAGTAAGGCATAAACGGCGCATTCCGCCCATACATATGAACTAGTCCACAAGAAAAGGGGGAGGGCCATGGAAGCGGTGTGGGGAATTTTGCCGAAAACGGTCGCCGCCGCGTTGCAGCACCATCTTCCTTCATGCCGCCGCGGAATTGAAGAAATCCGCATCCGCGTCTCCCGGCCGCTTGAGGTGATCGTCGACGGAACGGCCCGATTGCTGCCGTATGAAGTGACGAAAGAAGACGGCGTGCATTTGCTCAACAAATTGAGTCATTATTCGATCTATGCCGTCGAAGAAGAGCTGAAGCGCGGATTTATGACGATTGAGGGGGGGCATCGCGTTGGGCTGGCCGGCAAAGTCATTACGGAAGGGGGCAAGGTGAAAGCGATCCGCGATGTTTCCTCGTTTAACATTCGCATCGCCAAGGAACAGATCGGCATCGCCGAGCCGCTGATTCCGTATGTGTACGACGGCCGCTGGCGTCATACGATGATCATCGGCTCGCCGCAGACGGGAAAAACGACGCTCCTGCGCGATGCGGCGCGCTTGATTAGCAGCGGGACGAGGCGCATTCCGGCGCAAAAGGTGGCGATCGTTGACGAACGATCGGAAATCGCTGGCTGTGTGAAAGGGATTCCTCAGTTTTCGTTCGGCCCGCGCCTTGACGTGTTGGACGCCTGCCCGAAAGCGGAAGGGATGATGATGATGATCCGCTCGATGAGCCCTGATGTCATGATTGTCGACGAAATCGGGCGCGAGGAGGACAGCGAGGCAGTGCTTGAAGCGGCCAATGCTGGCGTCTCTGTATGGACGACTGTGCACGGCCGCAACATCCAAGACGTCTGGCAGCGTCCGACGCTCGGACCGGTGATGGAACAAAAGGTGTTTGAACGGTTTATTGAGCTGACGAACATTCCCCATCCCGGCTCAATCCGACGCATTCTCGACGCTGGCGGAACGGTGCTGTATGAAAGGGCGGTGGTCCATCGATGAAATGGTTTGGCGCTCTGTTGATTCTCGCCGCCTCAACATGGCTTGGGTTTGCCGCCGCCCGCGTGTTGCACGAGCGGCCGCGCCAGCTCCGCCAGCTGAAAGCGGCGCTGAGGGCGCTTGAGGCGGAAGTGATGTATGGCCATACGCCGCTTGCCGACGCCGCTATGCATCTCGCCCGGCAAACGGCCGCCCCGTTGTCCGAATTGTTCGAGCGGTTTGCCGCCGCGTTATGCACGGAAGAAACGAGCGCCGCCGAGGCATGGGAAAAAAGCTTGCGAGCCGTATGGGGAAAAACCGCTCTAAAGCAAGGAGAATTTGAAGTGATGAAACAATTTGGCGCCACGCTTGGCCAATACGACCGGCTCACCCAGCAAAGGCAAATCGCGCTGGCGCTCGCCCATCTTGAGCGGGAGGAAGCGGAAGCGCTAGACAACCAGGCGCGCTACGCCAAGATGGCGAAAAGTTTAGGCGTGTTGGCCGGCCTGCTGCTCGTCATTTTACTCATGTAGACAGGAGGCAGAATCATGAGCATCGATGTCGATCTCATTTTGAAAATCGCCGGCGTCGGCATCGTCATCGCGTTTTTGCATACGGTGCTCGATCAGATGGGGAGGAAAGAATACGCCCAATGGGTGACGCTGCTCGGCTTTATTTATATTTTGTTTATGGTCGCTTCCATCGTCAGCGATTTGTTCCAAAAAATCAAGGATGTCTTTTTGTTCCGCGGGTAGGAGGGATCGGCCATTGACATTTTGCAAATCGTCGGCCTCGGGTTGATCGCGACGTTTTTGGTCGTGTTGCTGCAAGAGCAAAAGTCGAATCTCGCCTTTTTGTTGACCGTGTTTGTCGGCTGCACCATTTTTCTGTTGTTGGTCGATCAAATCAGCAGCATTTTGGCGATGTTGCGAAAAATGGCCGAAGGCGCCCATATTCAGATGGTGTATTTAGAGACGATGCTGAAAATCATCGGCATTGCCTACATTGCCGAGTTCGCTGCCCAAATTTCCAAAGACGCCGGCCAAGGGGCGATCGCCGCCAAAATTGAGCTCGGCGGAAAAATCATCATTTTGGCGCTGGCGGTCCCGATTTTGACGGCGATCATTGAAGCGGTCATCGGCCTCATCCCGTCGGCGCGCTAAAGGGGGGAACGGATTGAAGCGAACAGCGTTCCTTATTGTCGGGCTGCTTTCTCTCTTTTTTTGTCCGTTGGTCGTACAAGCCGCAAGCGATGGACCGTCGGTCAGCGAGCAGCTCGCTCAGCTCGATGTGAGCGATATCCGCCGCTATTGGGAAACGATCGTCAGCGAGTATGGAGGGTTTTTGCCGGAAAGCGAGAAAGGGCCGCTCACCGATTTTTTAAGCGGCGACAAGCAATGGTCGCCGGCCGAATGGCTGAAGGCGCTCGCCCGCTATTTGTTTTATGAACTGCAGGTGAACGGCAAACTGCTCGGCACGCTCATTTTGCTTGCTGTCTTCAGCACGGTGCTGCAATCGCTGCAAAATGCGTTCGCTCAGCAGGAAGTAAGCAAAATCGCCCAGGCGGTCGTCTATATGGTGCTCTTGTTGATCGCCTTAAACAGCTTTCGCCTCGCGGCGGATTATGCGCTTGAGGCGGTGCGGACGATGAGCCATTTCATCATCGCCCTCGTTCCGCTGCTGCTCGCCCTGCTCGCCACTTCCGGCGGGGTCGCGTCGGCGGCGTTTTTCCACCCGATCATTTTGTTTGTGATGAACACCACCGGCACGGTCGTTGAATACGTCACCTTGCCGCTTTTGCTTCTGGCTGCGCTGCTTTCTGTCGTCAGCACGCTCAGCGACCGTTACAAGGCGACTCAGCTCGCCGATTTGCTCAACAAAGCCTCCCTCGGTTTGCTCGGCCTCATTTTGACCGTGTTCCTTGGCGTCATGTCCGTGCGAGGAGCGACAGCGGCCGTGGCTGACGGCGTGGCGCTCCGGGCGGCGAAATTTGTCACCGGCAATTTCATCCCGGTCGTCGGCAAGCTGTTCACTGATGCCGCCGATACGGTCGTCGCCGCTTCCATGCTGTTGAAAAATACGGTCGGGTTGGTCGGGGCGGCGATTTTGCTCATGATCGCCATCTTTCCAGCGGTGAAAATTTTCGCCATCGTCATCGTCTACAAACTATCGGCTGCTCTTCTGCAGCCGCTTGGCGGCGGACCGGTATTGTCCTGCCTCAACATCATCGGCAAAAGCATCGCTTACGTGCTGGCGGCGCTGCTCATTGTGTCGCTCATGTTTTTCTTAAGCCTCACCGTCATGGTGATGGCCGGGAACATTACGATGATGGTCCGCTAGGGGGAGCGCTATGCAGCTAGTCATTGAGTGGGTGACAAACATCATTTTGTTTTTGTTGTTTGCTGTCATCATCGATTTTTTGCTGCCGTCGGGGACGATGCAAAAATACGTGAAAATGGCTGTCGGGCTTATGCTCGTTCTCGTGATGCTCGCTCCGGTGCTCAGGCTCGCTTCCGTTGATCCCGAGCAGCTCATCGCGTCGGCGCTCGTCCATTTTTCCAACGGCCGTGCGGGGGAGGAGGCAATAAAAAATCAAATCGAACAGCAGAAAAAAGAAATACAAGCCTCGCAACGCGCATATATTTTAAAACAAATGGCTGTCCAGCTCGAAAACGATGTCAATGAGGAGTTGATGGAAAAGTATGGGCTGAAAGTGGATGTCAACGTTTACGCCAAGCCAGGCGACGACTGGCGCATGCCGGATGACATCAAGACGATTGAGGTCGTCCTTTCGAAACAGAAGTCAGCCGGTTCGGTGGAACCGGTTGTCATCGATACGACGAAGCCGCCGGCTTTGCCGGAGGGCGATGCTTCGCTGGCAGAGGAGGTGCGCGCTTTTCTCGCCGGCCGATGGGAAATCGATGAAGATAAAATTGACGTGCAATTTAGGGGGAGGGAATAGAGGGGGGATGTTGCCGCTCATCAAACGGCTCTTTTCTTCAGCGCCGAAAGACGGGGAAGGAGCACAGAAAAAATGGCCGTTTTCGTACGTCGTCGTCCTGCTGTTGGCTGGTGTCGCCTTGATGGCGGCAAGCCATTGGGCAAACAGTGGAGAGGAAGCCGAAGCGAAGCCTTCCGCCGGGCAGCCGTCCGCTCCAGCCGAGCCGGCATTCCTGGCAAGCAAGGAGACGAAAGAGAAAGTGATCGCCGCCTATGAGGAGCGGTACGAAAAAGAACTGAAAGCCGCTCTTGAGGCGATCGAAGGGGTGGATGATGTCACGGTCGTCGTCAATCTCGATTCCACGGAGTTGAAACTGTATGAGAAAAAGCGTTCGACTCAGCAGCAGACAACGGAAGAGAGCGACAAGGAAGGCGGGAAGCGGACGATCGAAAACGAGTCGACCAATGAAGAAGTCATCATTATTCATAACGGCGAAGAAGAAACGCCGCTTGTCGTCGCCACGAAAAAGCCGGACATCCGCGGCGTTCTCGTTGTCGCCAAAGGGGCGGATAATTTGCAAATCAAAAAATGGATCGTCGAGGCGGTGACGCGCGTGTTAAACGTTCCGAGCTACCGCGTCGCTGTCTTGCCGAAAAAATGACCGGGTAAGGGGAGGAGATCGGCATGTTGAAAAAACAAACCGTATGGCTGTTGACGATGTTGAGCTTGGTCGTTGTGCTGTCGGTCTATTACGTGACAGCTCCAAAAAATATGAACGACAGTCCGGCATTTACCGCCAATAAGAAAACGGAAAAAACAACCGATCAGCCGAGCGTCGCTGTCGAAGAGGCGAAAAAGCCGTCCGCGTCTGGCGAAACGGGCGACGACTTGTTTACAGCGCTGCGCATGAAAATTGAGGATGAACGGAGCCGGCTGCGCGATGAGCTGAACGCCATTGTCGCTTCAGCGAACGCGACGGCGGAAGAAAAAAGTGAAGCGCTCGACAAAATTGAAAAATTGCAAGCATTGTCCGAAAAAGAAGCAACGTTGGAGACGCTCATCAAATCGAAAGGCGGTTATGAAGACGTGCTCGTGCGCGCCGATGACAACCAAGTGCGCGTGACGATCAAAGCGAAACAAAGCTCAGCTAAATCGGCGAATGAAGTCATTCATATGGTGAAAAAAGAAATACCCGATGCTGAATACGTGACGGTTGAGTTTCAGCCGGCTGGATGAACGCGCTGCTCTTTAGGGCAGCTTCTTTTTTTGCGGAAAAGTCTTTTGTTTGTCCTACTGTTGTGTGTATAATCGTTATGGACACGTTTAGGCACCGCCGGAAAGGAACGGGCTGCACGATACTTGGAGAAAGGTGTGAGATCGATGAAAATTCAAGAAATCCGTGAATTGATCCGCTTGGTCGACCAGTCCTCAATTGACGAATTCGTATACGAACAAGGCGAAACAAAAGTACATATGAAAAAAGGAACGGCTGCTGTCGCCGTTGCGTCGGCTGCGGCCGCACAGACGGCGGTCGCGCCGCCGGCGCCTGCCGCTCCGGCAGCGGTCGAACCGGCTTCGGCAGCTGCTCCCGTTCAAGCAGCGGCCTCAGAAGCGCCGGCACCGAAAGCGGAAACGCCGGTGGTCAAAGAAGAAAAGCCGGCTGTGGAAGGCAACTTGCATCAAATTACTTCGCCGATGGTCGGCACGTTCTACGCAGCGCCGGCGCCGGACAAGCCGCCGTATGTGAAGCCGGGCGACAAGGTGAAAAAAGATACGGTCGTTTGCATCATCGAGGCGATGAAGCTGTTTAATGAAATTGAAGCGGAAGTCGATGGCGAAATTGTCGAGGTGTTGGTGCAAAACGGCCAGCTCGTCGAATATGGCCAGCCGTTGTTTTTAGTCAAGCCTGAATAAGGGAGAGAACGGACGATGATCAAAAAAGTGTTGGTGGCGAACCGCGGGGAAATCGCCGTCCGCATCATCCGCGCCTGCCGCGAGCTTGGGATTGAGACGGTCGCTGTCTTTTCGCAAGCCGACCGCGACGCCTTGCACGTGCAGCTGGCTGATGAGGCGTACTGCATCGGGCCGACCGCTTCGAAAGACAGCTATTTAAATTTCACAAACATTATGAGCGTCGCCACGCTGACTGGCTGTGACGCCATCCACCCCGGTTACGGGTTTTTGGCGGAAAATGAAGCGTTCGCCGAGCTGTGCCGTGAATGCAACGTGACATTTATCGGCCCAAGTCCGGAAGCGATTGCAAAAATGGGCATTAAAGACATCGCTCGCGAGACGATGCGCGAAGCGGGGGTGCCGATCGTGCCTGGGTCGCGCGGGGTTATCGAAAGCCTTGATGAGGCGCGGGCGATTGCCGAAGAGATCGGCTATCCGGTCATCATTAAAGCGACGGCCGGCGGCGGCGGGAAAGGAATCCGCGTCGCCCGCGACGAAGGCGAGCTCGTCAAAGGCATCAACATCACCCAGCAGGAAGCGGCGACGGCGTTTGGCAACCCAGGCGTCTATATTGAAAAATATATCGAAGATTTCCGCCATGTCGAAATTCAAGTGCTCGCTGATTCGTACGGCAATACGATTCATCTCGGTGAGCGCGACTGCTCGATCCAGCGCCGGTTGCAAAAACTGGTCGAGGAAGCGCCGTCGCCGGCGCTTGACGACGAGATGCGCCGGAAGATGGGCGAGGCGGCGGTCAAGGCGGCGAAAGCGGTCAACTACACCGGCGCCGGTACGGTTGAATTTATTTATGACCACCGGAACAAACAATTTTACTTCATGGAGATGAATACGCGCATTCAAGTCGAGCATCCGGTCACTGAACTGATCACCGGTGTCGATTTGGTCAAGGAGCAAATCCGCATCGCCGCCGGTGAAAAGCTGTCGATCACCCAAGAGGACGTCACGTTTAACGGCTGGGCGATCGAGTGCCGGATCAACGCCGAAAATCCAGCGAAAAACTTTATGCCGTCGCCGGGGAAAATCGCCATGTACCTGCCGCCGGGCGGCCCGGGCGTGCGCGTCGATTCCGCCGTCTATCCAGGCTATACGATCCCGCCGTATTATGATTCGATGATCGCCAAATTGATCGTTCATGCGCCGACGCGTGCGGAAGCGATCGCCCGCATGAGACGGGCGCTTTCGGAGTTTATCATCGAAGGCATTCATACAACGATTCCGTTCCACATAAAATTAATGGAGCATGAGAATTTTCAAAGCGGTGAGTTTAATACGAAGTTTTTGGAGTTATATGATATTATGAAGGCGGAATAGGAGGTGCCTTATGTCTGAGCATGTCTTTGAAACAGAGCAAGTGTACCCGGCGCTCGGCAAGGTGGAAATTGCACCGGAAGTGATTGAGGTGATCGCTGGCATCGCGGCGTCAGAAGTCGACGGCATCGCGCAAATGCGCGGCAATTTTGCCGCCGGCGTCGCCGAGCGGTTTGGAAAGAAACACCATGGCAAAGGCGTCAAGGTTGATTTGCGCGACGACGGCGTCGTCATCGATCTTTATTGCCTCGTCCAGTTTGGCGCATCGATTCCGAACGTGGCGAAAAAGGTGCAGGAAAATGTGCGCCAGGCGCTTTGGAACATGACCGGCCTCGAGGCGAGCGAAGTGAACGTTCATATCGTCGGCATCCAGTTTGAGGGCGGCAAGCAGGAACAAGGCGTGATCGAACAGTGATCTCGCAAGGCAGTTGCTTTTTCGGCGGCTGCCTTTTTGTTTTTTTGGCCAAAGTTTGTTATTGTAATGAACGAGGCCGTTGTGGCGCAACCAACGGCAGCGCGAATGATTTGTGGGAAAAGGCTGGCTTTTTCCGAAAAATATGATATGATTTCATTGTGAATGTTCGTTTTTTTGGAAAGGGGGACCGCCATGAAGCGGCATGAAGCACGGGAAAAGGCGTTGCAGGCGCTGTTTCAAATCGATGTCGGACGCATTCCACCAGACGAGGCGCTCCACAATGTCACGGGCGGCGGCGACATCGACCCGTTTTTGCGCCAGCTCGTCTTTGGCGTCGTCGAGCACCAGGAGGAGATTGACGAGCTGTTGCGCGCCAATTTGGAAAAATGGACGCTTGAACGCGTCGCCAACGTTGACCGCGCCATTTTGCGCATGGCGACGTACGAGATGAAATACGCCGATGATGTGCCGGTAAGCGTCAGCCTCGATGAGGCGGTCGAGCTGGCGAAAAAATTCGGCGATTGGAAATCCGGAAGTTTTGTCAACGGCGTGCTTTCGAAAGTGAAGGCGGCGCTGCAAAAATAAAACCGGCTGCATCGCGGGCAGATATCGAACGATGAACGAGGAGAGGGGAACGAAACACGATGACAGCACAAATCATTAGCGGAACGGAGATGGCGAGGACGATTCGCACCGCATTGGCGGATGAAGCCGCACAGTTGAAAGCGGACGGCGTTGAGCCGGGGCTGGCCGTCATTCTAGTCGGCGACGATCCGGCATCGCATTCGTATGTAAAAGGAAAACAAAAAGCGTGCGCCGAGGTCGGCATTCGCTCGTTCCTTTACACGTTTCCGGCGGCGATCGACGAAGAGACGCTGCTTGCGAAAATCCGCGAGTTAAACGTCGATCCGGCGGTGCACGGCATTTTAGTGCAGCTGCCGCTGCCGGATCACATTTGCGAATGGTCGGTCATTGAAACGATCGCACCGGAAAAAGATGTCGATGGGTTTCACCCGATCAATGTCGGAAAAATGATGATCGGCCAACGGGCGTTTCTCCCTTGCACTCCGCATGGCATTTTAGTGATGGTGCAATCGGCCGGCATTGACATCGCCGGCAAGCACGTCGTCGTCGTCGGCCGAAGCAACATCGTCGGCAAACCGGTTGGCCAGCTGTTTTTGCGCGAACATGCCACCGTCACCTACACTCACTCGAAAACGCCGGATTTGGCCGCCATCACTCGGCAGGCGGACATTTTGATCGTCGCTGTCGGCAAGGCGCGCCTCATCGGCCCGGAACACATCAAGCCCGGGGCGGTCGTCATCGACGTCGGCGTCAACCGGCTTGAGAACGGCAAATTGTGCGGCGATGTCGATTTTGACGCTGTGAAAGAAGTGGCTGGCTATATTACGCCGGTGCCGGGTGGAGTCGGGCCGATGACGATTACAATGCTCTTGCACAACACGATTGAAGCGGCACGGCAGCTGGCCGCAAAGTGAGGGCAGGATCAGTGGAAGTGAAATATGTGACGGTCGGGGCGTTGACGAAGTACATCAAACGCAAGTTCGATGTCGACCCGCATTTGCGCGATCTATGGGTGAAGGGCGAGATTTCGAATTTTAAGCAGCATTCGCGCGGCCATATGTATTTTACGTTGAAAGACAGCCAAGGACGCATTGCCGCCGTCATGTTCGCCGGCTACAACCAGCATTTGCCGTTCCGCCCTGAAGATGGGATGAACGTGCTCGCGCGCGGGGAAATTTCCGTCTATGAACCGAACGGCAACTATCAGCTTTATGTCAAAGAAATGCAGCCGGAAGGTGTCGGAAGCCTCTATCTAGCCTACGAACAGCTGAAGCAGCGGCTCGAGGCGGAAGGGTTGTTTTCGCCGGTCCATAAAAAGCCGCTTCCAGCCTTCCCTCGCTGCATCGGCGTCGTTACATCGCCGACTGGAGCGGCGGTGCGCGATATTATGACGACGATTCGCCGCCGCTATCCGCTCGCTAAAGTCATTTTGTTTCCAGCGCTCGTTCAAGGGGACGGGGCGGCGCCCTCCATCGTGCGCGCCATCGAGCGGGCGAATTCGTTCGGCGGGGTTGATGTGCTGATTGTCGGCCGCGGCGGCGGCTCGATCGAAGAATTGTGGGCGTTCAATGAAGAAATCGTCGCTCGCGCCATCTTCGCCTCAAAAATACCGATTATTTCCGCTGTCGGCCATGAAACAGATTTTACGATCGCCGACTTTGTCGCCGATTTGCGGGCGCCGACGCCGACGGCAGCAGCTGAGATGGCGGCGCCGCATGTTGGGGAGCTCGCTGAGCGGCTCGCCGAGCGGAAATGGCGGCTCATCCGCGCCATGAAAGAGCAGCTTGCCGCTGATAAAGAGCAGCTTCGCCGGCTGCAAGGATCCTACGCATTCCGCTATCCCAAGCGGCTCTATGAACAAAAAGAACAGCAGCTTGATGCGTTGCTTGAGCGGCTTAGCCGCCAACGCGAACGGCTCGTCGACAAACATCGTCAGCGGTTGCATGAGCTTGACATGAGACTATGGCGGCACCATCCAGCTGCAGAGCTTGAGCGGATGAAAGAACGGCAAAAGGCGGCCGCCAATGCGCTGGAAAAAGCGATGCGCACCGCGGTGGAGCGCCATCGGTTCCGCTTTCGCTCCAACCTCGCCCGGCTTGAGGCGCTCAGTCCGCTTCGCATCATGGAGCGCGGCTACAGCTTGGTGTACAATGAGCAGGGCGAGCTCGTGAAACGAACGAACCAGCTTCGAATCGGCGAGCATCTTTCCATTCAAGTTCAAGACGGACGAGTCGATTGTCAAGTGACGGGAGTGGAGGAAAAACACGTATGAGCGAAGAAAAAGAGATGACGTTTGAAGAAGCGATGAAAAAACTGGAGGAAATCGTCGAAAAGCTCGAGGAAGGGAACGTGCCGCTTGAGGAGGCGATCGCCTTTTTTCAAGAAGGCATGAAACTGTCCAAGCTTTGCCATGATAAATTGCAGCATGTGGAGAAACAGTTGGAGTACATGCTGCGTGAAGACGGCGAGCTTGTCCCTTTTTCGCCGGAGGAGGAGTGACGGGTGGCGCAGCTTTCGGTTGAACAGTTTCTCAACGAACAAAAACGGGCCGTCGAGGCGGCGCTTTCCTCCTATATGGCGCGGCTTCGTGGGCCGGAGACGCTGAAAAAGGCGATGGCCTACTCGCTTGAGGCCGGCGGCAAACGAATCCGCCCGCTTTTGTTGCTGGCGACCATCCAAGCGCTTGGCAAAGACCCGGCGATCGGTCTGCCAGTCGCTTGCGCCATTGAAATGATCCATACGTACTCGCTCATTCATGATGATTTGCCAAGCATGGACAACGATGATTTGCGGCGCGGCAAACCGACGAACCATAAAGTGTTCGGCGAGGCGATGGCCATTTTGGCCGGGGACGCCTTGCTTACGTATGCGTTTCAATTGATCGCCGAGGTTGATGACGACCGCGTTCCGCCTTCCGTCCGGCTGCAGCTCATCGAGCAGCTCGCGAAGGCGGCCGGCCCGGAAGGCATGGTCGCTGGACAGGCGGCTGATATGGAGGCGGAAGGAAAAACGCTGGCGCTTGCGGAACTGGAATACATCCACCGCCATAAGACGGGGAAAATGCTGCAATACAGCGTGCACGCCGGCGCCCTGCTTGGCGGCGCCGATGGTCGGCAGACGCGCGAACTCAACGAGTTCGCCGCACATTTAGGCCTCGCCTTTCAAATTCGCGACGATATTTTGGACATTGAAGGAATGGAAGAAAAAATCGGCAAGCGAGTCGGCAGCGACCGCGACAACAAGAAGGCGACATATCCGGCGCTTCTTTCGCTAGGCGGTGCCAAAGAGAAACTGGCGTTTCACATCGACGCCGCGAAGCGCCATTTGCAACAAGCCAAAATCGATGACGCGGTGCTGGTCTACATTTGCGAGCTTGTCGCGGTCCGCGACCACTGATGCGGGGCGGCGGCCTCTTGTTCCCGTTGTTCGCTTTCCTTCGGGGCGGAGGCGGCCTTGTTTTTTTGGTTGTTTTCCGCCGGGCGGCCGCCGCAAGTTCTATAGATACACCACAAAACGCGTCCTAGTGATGACGGGCTGCGTTGGCGGGAAAAGTCGATTTTTCGCGCCGGATCATGTATAATAATACTACCTGTACGAGGAGAAACGGCTCGGAGAACGACAGAATGAAAGCGAGTGATCTTTGTTGGACTTGACAAAAATTGACCATCCGCGCGTTGTCAAAAACATGTCCATTCCTGAGCTGAAACGGTTAAGCGCCGAGATTCGGCGGTTTTTAATTGAGAAGTTGTCGAAAACGGGCGGACATATCGGCCCGAACTTAGGGGTCGTCGAGCTGACGATCGCCCTCCACCGCGAATTCGACAGCCCAAAAGACAAGCTCATTTGGGATGTCGGACACCAGTCATACGTGCATAAAATTTTGACCGGACGCGCCGCCGCGTTCGACACGCTCCGCCAATACAAGGGGCTGTCCGGGTTCCCGAAACGGAGCGAAAGCGAGCATGACGTGTGGGAAACGGGCCATAGCTCGACGTCGCTGTCGGCGGCGATGGGAATGGCGATCGCCCGTGATTTGAAAGGGACGGATGAATACATCGTGCCGATCATCGGCGACGGGGCGCTCACCGGCGGCATGGCGCTTGAGGCGCTCAACCATATCGGGCATGAGAAAACGGATATGATTGTCATCTTAAACGACAATGAAATGTCGATCGCTCCGAACGTCGGCGCGTTGCACAACATCCTCGGTCGGTTGCGCACCGCCGGCAAATACCAGTGGGTGAAAGATGAACTGGAGCTGCTGCTCAAGCGCATCCCAGCGGTCGGCGGCAAGCTGGCGGCGACCGCCGAGCGGCTGAAAGACAGCTTGAAATATTTGCTTGTCTCCGGCGTGTTTTTCGAAGAGCTCGGGTTTACGTATTTAGGCCCGGTCGACGGCCACGATTTTGAGGATTTGCTTGAGAACTTGCGCTATGCGAAGAAGATGAAAGGCCCCGTGCTTGTGCATGTCATCACGAAGAAAGGGAAAGGATACAGTCCGGCGGAAAACGACAAAGTCGGCACATGGCACGGCACAGGGCCGTACAAAATCGAAACCGGCGCTTTTGTCAAAACGAAAGAGGCCGGTCCGTCATGGAGCGCGCTTGTCAGCGAAACCGTGCGCCGGCTCGCCCGCACCGACCCGCGCATCGTCGCGATTACGCCGGCGATGCCGGTCGGCTCGAAGCTGGAAGGGTTCGCAAGCGAGTTCCCAGATCGGATGTTTGATGTTGGCATCGCCGAGCAGCACGCGACAACGCTCGCGGCTGGATTGGCGACGCAAGGGATGAAACCGTTTTTGGCCATTTATTCGACATTTTTGCAGCGCGCCTATGACCAAGTCGTCCATGATGTATGCCGGCAAAACTTAAATGTCTTTTTCGCCATTGACCGTGCTGGGTTGGTCGGGGCGGACGGCGAAACGCACCAAGGGGTGTTTGACATCGCCTTTTTGCGCCATGTGCCGAATTTGGTGTTGATGATGCCAAAAGACGAAAACGAAGGACAGCACATGGTGTACACCGCCATCCGCTACGACGACGGGCCAATCGCCATGCGTTTCCCGCGCGGCAACGGGCTTGGCGTACCGCTTGATGAGGAGCTGAAAGAAATCCCAATCGGCACGTGGGAAGTGTTGCGCGACGGCTGCGATGCGGCGATTTTGACGTTTGGCACGACGATTTCGATGGCGCTTAAGGCGGCCGACGAGCTGGCGAAAGACGGCATATCGGTGAAAGTCGTCAACGCTCGCTTTTTGAAGCCGATGGACGTGGCGATGCTTCACGAACTGCTTGAGAGCCGCCTGCCGATCTTAACGGTCGAAGAGGCGGTGCTGCAAGGCGGCTTTGGCAGTGCTGTGTTGGAGTTTGCTCATGATCATGGTTATCACGGAGCGGTCATCGAACGGATGGGCATCCCGGACCGCTTTATCGAACATGGAAGCGTCAGCGAGCTGCTCAATGAAATCGGGCTGACGTCGACCCATATCATCGACCGCATCAAAACGATGGTGCCAAGAAAACAGAAAAGGGCTTGAGACATGAAAGGAAAAAAAGAACGGCTCGATGTGCTGCTTGTCGAACGAGGGCTGGCGGAAACGCGGGAAAAGGCGAAGCGAGCGATCATGGCCGGGCTTGTCTATTCAAACGACGTTCGACTCGATAAGCCCGGGGAAAAAGTACCGGTTGACATTCCGCTTGAGGTGAAAGGCAACCCGCTTCCGTACGTCAGCCGCGGTGGGTTGAAACTGGAAAAAGCGTTGCGCGAGTTTCATATTCGCGTGGAAAATAAAATTGTTCTTGACATCGGCGCGTCGACCGGCGGTTTCACCGACTGCGCCTTGCAGCATGGGGCGAAGCTGACGTATGCCGTCGATGTCGGCTACAACCAGCTTGCCTGGAAGCTGCGTCAAGACGAGCGCGTCGTTGTAATGGAGCGGACGAACTTCCGCTACGTGACGCCGGATCAGTTTACGAAAGGGCTGCCGGAAGTAGCTGTCATCGATGTCTCGTTTATTTCGCTGCGGCTCATTTTGCCGGTCGTCAAGACGGTCATGGTGCCGGGCGGCGATGTGATTGCTCTCGTCAAGCCGCAGTTTGAAGCCGGCAAGGAAAAGGTCGGCAAAAAAGGGATCATCCGCGATCCGAACATTCACGAGGAAGTGCTCGAATCGATCATTCAATTCGCCTGCGCGGAAGGGTTCGATGTTCTTCATTTAACGTATTCACCGATTACCGGCGGCGACGGCAATATTGAATTTTTGCTTCATGCTGCCTATCCTGGAGGAAACCGGGAGGGAGAAAACCGACTGCCAGCATCCGTCGCCGACGTGGTGAGCGAGGCGCATGCCCGATTGCGGGCGGGGAGCGTGGAGCCAAGCGGCAAATAGCGTCGGCGGGACGGACAATCTGCTCTGCACTTTGAAAAGCGGGGAGGTGGCGCAATGTGAACAAAGGGCAAAGGCATATTAAAATTCGCGAAATCATTATGAACCATGACATTGAAACGCAAGACGAGCTTGTCGACCGGCTGAGAGAAGCTGGCTTTAACGTCACCCAGGCGACCGTCTCGCGCGACATTAAAGAAATGCAGCTCGTCAAAGTGCCGATGGCCAACGGCCGCTACAAGTACAGCCTTCCGTCCGACCAGCGCTTCAATCCGTTGCAAAAGCTGAAGCGGGCGCTTGTTGATGTGTTTGTGAAGCTTGACGGAACGGGCAACTTGCTTGTGTTGCGGACGCTGCCGGGCAACGCCCATGCCGTCGGCGTCTTGCTCGACAATTTGGATTGGAACGAAATCGTCGGTACGATTTGCGGCGACGATACGTGCCTGATCATCTGCCGTACTCCGAAAGATGCGGAAAAAGTGTCCGACCAGCTGTTGTCCATGCTCTAGGCGAGGACCGGCCCAGCTTCCGTTCCACGTTCAAGGACGGAACGACAGGGCGGTCCTCGTTTGCAAATCCGAACATACGTGCTATAATCAAAAGTGGAATTAATCGGACAGGCAAGGAGTGGTGAAATGCTCGCCGAGCTGTCGATTAAAAATTTCGCCATTATCGAGTCGCTCTCGTTGTCGTTTGACAAAGGGCTGACGGTGTTAACCGGCGAAACGGGAGCCGGCAAATCGATCATCATCGACGCGATTCATTTGTTGATCGGCGGACGCGGCTCCGCTGAATTTGTCCGCTTTGGAGCGGAAAAGGCGGAAATCGAAGGGCTGTTTTTGCTTGATGATGACCGCCATCCGTGCTGGCAAAAATGCGCAGACGTTGGCATCGACGCCAGCGACGGCATGATCGTGTTGCGCCGCGATATTTTCGCCAACGGCAAAAGCGTCTGCCGCATTAACGGCAAGCTCGTCACGACGGCGGTGCTGCGCGACATCGGGGCGACGCTTGTTGATATTCACGGCCAGCATGAACATCAAGAACTGATGGATCCGTCCCGCCATCTGCCGCTTTTAGACGAGTTCGGCGGCCTAGAGGCGGCAGAGGCGCTTGCTCGCTACCGCGCGGTCTACGAGCGGTATGAGGAGCTCGGAAACAAATTGAAAAAGCTGAGCGAAAATGAACAGCAAATGGCGCACCGGCTTGATTTGCTGACGTTTCAGCTGCGTGAAATCGAGCAGGCGGCGCTCGAGCCGGGCGAGGACGAGCGGCTGATGGAGGAAAAAGTTCGCATCGTCAATTTTCAAAAAATTTATACCGCGCTGCAGAAAAGCTATGAGGCCCTCTCCGGAGAGGGACGCGGGCTTGATTCCATCGGGGAGGCGATGCGCCATCTCGATGACGTCGCAGGCATGGATGCAGCGCTCAAAGATGCGCATGAAACGACGGCGAACTGCTACTATTTGCTCGAGGAAGTCATGTACAAGCTGCGCGATCAAATTGAGGAGATGGAATACGACCCAGAGCGGCTCGATGCCATTGAAAGCCGTCTCGCGGAAATCGGGCAGCTCAAACGAAAATACGGGGCGACGATCGCCGATATTTTGCACTATGCCGAGACGATCGCCGAGGAAATCGAGACAATCGAAAATCGCGAAACGCATGTGCATGAGCTTACGCAGCAGCTCGCTCTGGTGACGGACGAGTTGCTCACGGAGGCGAAAAACGTCACCGCTGTTCGGCAAACATATGCCCGGCGCCTGATTGAGCGCATTCATCAAGAACTGAAAGACTTGTACATGGACAAAACGAAATTTGACATCGTATTTGCCAAGCGCGAAGGATCGCTTGACGCTCCCTTGGTCGACGGCGTGCCGGTTAGGTTCCAAGAAGATGGCATCGATGTCGTCGAGTTTTACATTTCGACGAACGTCGGCGA
The DNA here is from genome assembly GCF_003595605.1 of [Bacillus] caldolyticus. Taxonomy (NCBI): domain Bacteria; kingdom Bacillati; phylum Bacillota; class Bacilli; order Caryophanales; family Anoxybacillaceae; genus Geobacillus; species [Bacillus] caldolyticus. The sequence goes on from NZ_CP025074.1 coordinate 3,172,308, forward strand.
GCCGTTAAAACCGCTCGTCAAAGTCGCTTCCGGCGGCGAGCTGTCGCGCATTATGCTGGCGTTGAAAACGATTTTTTCCAAACATCAAGGAGTGACGTCGATTGTTTTTGATGAGGTCGACACCGGTGTCAGCGGACGCGTCGCCCAGGCAATGGCGGAAAAAATTTACCGCATCGCCAGCCAGTCGCAAGTGCTTTGCATTTCCCATCTGCCGCAAGTCGCTGCGATGGCGGACACGCACTTGTTGATCGCCAAAGAGACGGATGGGGAACGGACGAAAACAGTCGTGAGGAAGCTCAATGAGGAGGAGAAAGTGAAAGAAATCGGGCGGATGATTTCCGGCGTCGAGATGACGGAATTGACGAAACGGCATGCCAAAGAGCTGTTGGAACTGGCGGCGAAAATGAAACATTGATTCCTGTTTCCCCTGTTCGTCGAGGGGAGGCGCATCCCTCTCAAAGCGGGCCGATTCCGCCTGCCTGTTCTGCCTTGGCGCCCGCTTTCCTTAAGAGAACTACGGTGTTTCATAAAGATAAGCAAAAAGCCGCGCGGCTGTCCGGATGCAAGTCCATCCAATTCCGGGCAGCTTTTTTATCGACAGGGCGATTATATTTTCCCCGGTTCAGGCAAAATTAAAACTGTAACCGTTTTTGCATGGTGTAGGCGGGAGCGAGGAGAGTGGACGACATTGAATAAAGAAACGGCGCGAAAAATCGCAGGAGTGCTTCTCCTTGGTATATTGACGGCCATCGCCTTTTCCAAACCGATGAAGGAATATTGGCAAATTCCGAAGCAGCTTGTCCTGTTTGAAGGCGATGCGGTTGAATTTCCTGCCGCTTCCCTTCCCGTGCAAGCGGCCGTCAATGACCGAAACGCTCCCGAAACGCTCAATATTGAGCGAAAAAACGGTTCTCTGTCTGTAAAGGCGAAACGCCGCGGACATGAAACGATGATGTTGCAGGTTGCCGGAATGCCGATCAAGCAAGTGGATGTCAACGTGCTGCCGACGCTCAAAGTCATTCCCGGCGGACAATCGATCGGCGTCAAGCTCAATACCGTCGGCGTTCTTGTCGTCGGTTACCACCTTGTCGAAACCGAAAACGGGAAAAAATCGCCGGGAGAGGCAGCCGGCATTCAAGTCGGCGACATCATTATCGGCATTAACGGCCAAAAAATCGAAAACATGAGCGACCTTTCCCCTTTCATCGAGGAGGCCGGCAAAACGGGAAAACCGCTTCATCTAAAAATTCTGCGCGATCAGCACTCCATGACGGTGAAGCTCGTTCCGCTGAGAGACAAGCATGACGATGTGTACCGCATCGGCCTGTACATTCGCGATTCGGCCGCCGGCATCGGGACGATGACATTTTACGACCCCAAATCAAAAACATATGGCGCACTTGGCCATGTCATCTCTGACATGGATACGAAAAAGCCGATTGTCGTGCAAAACGGGCAAATTATGCGCTCGACCGTCACATCGATCGAAAAAGGGACGAGCGGCAATCCAGGTGAAAAATTAGCCCGCTTTTCCGACGGCGAAGAAGTGATCGGCACGATCACCACCAACAGCCCGTTTGGCATTTTCGGCAAGCTGATCAAACCACTGCCGAACGGTCCGTTCACAAAACCGATCCCGGTTGCCTTGGCGAACCAAGTGAAAGAAGGACCGGCAAAAATATTGACAGTGGTGGAAAACGACAAAGTCGAGCAGTTTGACGTGGAAATTGTCAGCACCATTCCGCAGAAATTTCCGGCGACCAAAGGCCTCGTGATTCGCGTCACGGACCCGCGCTTGTTAAAGAAAACAGGGGGCATCGTCCAAGGGATGAGCGGCAGTCCGATCATTCAGGATGGAAAACTTGTCGGCGCAGTGACGCACGTTTTCGTGAACGATCCGACATCCGGCTATGGCGTCCACATTGAGTGGATGCTGCAAGAGGCAGGCATCGATCTATACGGCAAACAAAAGAAAGCGAGCTGACAAAGTCGGCTCGCTTTTTCCCGGCAGCCAACATTCGATTCTTGCGTATATTTGGTGAAATGACGAGTGATGATTTGGTCACCATTCATCTCTTCCTGATCATCCCAAGGTCAATGTTTCGAAATGCTGTGAGCGGCTTGATTGATTCCGCCATATTGGTTAGGCTGCCACTAAAAATTTTTCAAAAAAGGCGGCAAAAATTTTGCCGGTTTGGCATAGATATTTGGTGAAACATCCATTAAAATGAAATGTGTAAAGATTTTTCGACAAACGCATCGCTGGTGAAAACGAATATTGTCTAATGAGCTCGTTTTTTGTTATAATTTTTATTTTTTGAAAAATAAAAGGATTTTTTGCCGCTGTTGTCGAATGTACGTTAATGGAATGTTACATAGCAAGAAAAAGTGGGGGAGGACGATCGTTTTGAGCATTAAGGTGTGCATTGCCGATGATAACCGCGAATTGGTGACATTGCTTGACGAATATATCTCGAGTCAGCCGGACATGGAAGTGATTGGCACGGCGTATAACGGCCAAGATTGCCTTCATATGCTCGAGGAAAAGCGGCCGGATATTTTGCTTCTGGACATCATTATGCCGCACTTGGATGGGTTGGCTGTGCTTGAGAAAGTCCGCGCAGGTTGTGAGCATCAGCCGAGCGTCATTATGCTGACGGCGTTCGGCCAGGAGGATGTCACGAAAAAGGCAGTGGAACTCGGCGCTTCCTACTTCATTTTAAAACCGTTCGACATGGAGAATTTGGTCCATCACATTTGGCAGATTCATGGCAAAACGGCGCCGATGGTCAGAAAAACCGGCTCTGCCTACCAGGCGCGCGACAACAAACCGAAAAATTTGGATGCGAGCATTACGAGCATCATCCATGAAATCGGCGTCCCGGCGCATATTAAAGGCTATCTGTACTTGCGCGAAGCGATCGCGATGGTGTACCACGACATCGAACTGCTCGGCTCCATCACGAAAGTGCTCTATCCGGACATCGCGAAAAAATACAACACGACGGCCAGCCGCGTCGAGCGCGCCATTCGCCATGCGATCGAAGTCGCTTGGAGCCGCGGCAACCTCGAATCGATTTCCTCGCTGTTCGGCTATACGGTGAGCGTCTCGAAGGCAAAGCCGACAAACTCGGAATTCATCGCCATGGTGGCCGATAAGCTCCGGCTTGAGCATAAAGCATCGTAACGGAAAACGAATGATAGCCAAAGCGGCAAGACGCTCCGCAATCGGGGGCGTCTTTTTTGCCGTTTGGCGGCTTGCTGGAACGAAAAAAGGGGGAACGTGGCTTGCGCCGGTGTGGTGCACAGAGGCGGCTTTACCGCCAAGGGCCAGACGGTTAAGATGGGTCGTTTTCTTTTTCTTTTTTCTCCAATTCCAGCAGCTTGTTCACCAAAATGTGCGGCGGCATATGCATGATCTGCTCGATCGGCACGCCGAGCGCTTTGGCCAGCTTTTGCGCTGTTTCCAGCGAAATTTTCAACGGCTGCATCATCTCCACCTCGTTTGTTCATAGTATTATTTTTAGTATAACGAACGACCGCCGGTTTCGGCCAGCTCGTTGGCTGAACGGCGAATAAATGCGAAAGGAAGAAGGCAGAATGACATTGATTTTTGCCCACCGCGGGGCGGCGGGGACGCACCCGGAAAATACGATGGCGGCGTTTATCGAGGCGGAAAAAGCGGGAGCGGACGGCATTGAATTGGATGTGCAGCTCACAAAAGACGGCGAAGTGGTCGTCATTCATGACGAAACGGTCGACCGGACGACGGACGGCAGCGGCTGGGTGAAAGACATCACGTACCGCGAACTGCGCCGATTGAACGCGGCGGCCATGTGGGACGGCAAACACGGCCATTGTCCGATTCCGCATCTTGAGGAAGTGCTTGCTTGGCTGTCATCAACACGGATGGCGGTCAACATCGAGCTGAAAAATAGCCTCATCGCCTACGAAACGCTTGAGCAAAAAACGATCTCCCTCGTGCGCCGCTATGGGCTTGAGAAGCGGACGATTTTGTCATCGTTCAATCATCATAGCATGCGCCTTTGCCGAACGCTTGCACCGGAAATCGAGACGGCGCTCTTGTACATTGAGCCGCTGTATGCCCCATGGACGTATGTGCGTGCCATGAACGCCGACGGGGTGCATCCGCACTATCGGACGGTGACGGCGGAATTTGCCGCCGAAGCGCGGCGGCGCGGGGTGGCGGTCCGCCCGTTTACGGTAAATAAGCGAAATGTGATGAAAACGATGTTTGCTTATGGCGTTGACGCCGTCTTCACCGACTACCCGCGCCAAGCGAAGCAATGGAAAGAGAAAACGCCTTAACGAGAGACGTTAAGGCATTTTTTGTTTGCCTTGAAATGGATGTTTTCCCAGTGTAATAGGCATCAACGTTCCGGGTCAAGGCGTTTTTCGTTTTCGTTGAAAACGCGCCTGCACTTTGTTGCGTTTCCGGTCGCGGTGCAGCAAAAAACCGCCGAGAAACGCCAGCCCAGCGGCAAACAGCGCGAGCCCGGCGAGAAATTGCAGCCATAAGGCAGAAAACAGCGGCCCGTTGATGCCAAACAACGCATCGCGCATCCATTTGATGCCAAGCGCCGCTCCAAGCCCGGGAATGACTAAAATCAACAGCGCAATCATTCGCCCCATCGCGATCGCGTTCCTTTCCGAAAAGAGTAGCCTTATCGACTATCATAGCGGTTATTGGGCGTTTGTCAAGGAAAGAGCAAATCAAGTATGATAAAAGTGTCTGCAAAAATTGGCATACTATAAAGTGTGGTGAATGGACATGAAAAAAGTGATGATCATTGGGGCTGACTCGCGCGGAATGTCGCTTTTGAAGCTGCTTCACGGGGCGTCGGGATTTGACGTTGTGGCGGTTGTTGACGTCGATGAACAAGCTCCGGGGGTGCAACTGGCGCAAAAATGGGGCATCGCTGCTGCGAGCGACTGGCGTCCATGGATGGCCGAGCCGCTTGATTTGATCATTGAAACGACGGGCAGGGCGGATGTCCTTGAGGAAATCCGTCGATTGGCGCCAGAGGGAGCCAATATTGTCCCAAGTGCAGTCGCGCAGATGATGGCCGAGCTCGTTGAAGAAAAAGAAGCGCTCATCGCCAAATTGAAAAGCGAAGCGGCTCGGCGCGCGCTCATCTTTCATTCGTCCCACGATGGCATGATTGTCGTTGATGAATATGGTTACATTACCGATATGAATCAAAGCGCGGCGGAGCTGCTTGAAGTCGATAAAGACAAAGTGATCGGCAAGCATATTTTGACCGTTCTGCCGTCAAGCGGCTTGCCGCGCGTGCTCGAAACGAGGCAGACGGAGTTTCATCAAGAAGTGGAGCTGGCCAATGGAAAAAAATTGATCACCACCCGCATCCCGATCATCGATGACAATGGCAAACTGTTTGGGGCGCTCGCGGTATTCAAGGACATCACCGAGCTTGTCGCTTTGGCGGAAGAAATCACCGACTTAAAAGAAGTCCGCATGATGCTCGAAGCGATCATCTATTCGTCGGAAGAGGCGATTTCCGTCGTCGATGAAAATGGGAACGGTATTTTGATCAACCCGGCGTATACACGGCTCACCGGTTTGACAGAGGAAGACGTCATCGGCAAACCGGCGACCGCCGACATCGCCGAAGGGGAAAGCATGCATATGCAAGTATTGAAAACGCGCCGCCCGGTGCGCGGAGCGCGCATGAAAGTCGGCCCGAAAAACCGGGATGTCATCGTCAATGTTGCGCCGATTATTGTTGATGGCGTATTGAAAGGGAGCGTCGGCGTCATTCATGATGTGTCAGAAATTCAGCGGCTGACGGCTGAACTCAATCGGGCGCGGCAAATCATCCGCACGCTCGAGGCGAAATATTCGTTTGCCGACATCGTCGGCGAGTCGGAAGAGATGAAGGTTGCCATCGAGCAGGCGAAGCTGGCGGCGAAAACACCGGCGACGATTTTGCTGCGGGGGGAATCAGGGACGGGCAAGGAGCTGTTCGCCCACGCCATTCACAACGCGAGCGACCGAAAGTATAACAAGTTTATCCGCGTCAACTGCGCGGCCATTCCGGAAACATTATTGGAAAGCGAACTGTTTGGCTATGAGGAAGGAGCGTTTTCCGGCGCGCGGCGCGGAGGCAAGCGAGGGCTGTTTGAAGAAGCAAACAACGGAAGCATTTTCCTTGACGAAATCGGCGAACTGTCGGCCAGCACGCAGGCGAAGCTGCTCCGCGTCTTGCAGGAGCGGGAGATCGTCCGCGTCGGCGGGACGAAGCCGATCCCGATCAACGTCCGCGTCATCGCCGCCACGAACGTCAACCTTGAAAAAGCGATTGCCGAAGGCGCCTTTCGCGAAGACTTATACTATCGGCTCAATCGGATGCCGATTTATATTCCGCCGCTGCGTGCCCGCAAGGAAGACATTCCAGCTCTTTGCCGGCGTTTGATCCAGAAACTGAACCAAGATTACGGGCGCAACGTCGAAGGTGTCACGGATGAAGCGATGGCGAAGCTTCTTGCCTATGATTGGCCGGGAAATGTCCGCGAGCTCGAAAATGTGCTCGGGCGGGCGATGATTTTCATGAAATTTCATGAAGTGATGATCGATGCGACGCATTTGCCGCCGCTCGCTTCGCCTTCGTCAGTGCCGGCTCATCGAGTGGAAACGGAAGAGGAGATTCGGCCGCTTGAGGAAATGGTGAGCCGATACGAAGCGAGCTTGATTGAGCAGGCGCTTCGCCGCCATCGCGGCAATAAAACAGCGGCGGCCCGGGCGCTTGGCATTTCGGTGCGCAATTTATATTACAAGCTGGAGAAATACGGGCTTGACAAAAATATCATGCAATAATTTGCACGGAGTGAAGAATATTGCACATATCTGTTTGCGAAGGTAGTGTGTTTTAAAGCGCTTTCAGTCATTTTTGGTTGGCACAGTTTTTGCATAAAAAGACTGTGCCGCACGATTTGCAGAAAAGGTTGGTGCAGATGATGAAGCTTGAATCGTTAGTGCAAGAAGCAAGACAATGCCAGGACCGGACGGTGGCCGTGGCGGCGGCGGAAGATGAAGAAGTGATTGAAGCGGTGGCGATGGCGCTCGAACACCGTCTCGGACGCTTTGTGCTTTATGGCGATCGGGAGCGGCTCGGACGGCTGTTGAAGGAAAAAGGATGCGCCCGCTTTTCCGACGTCGATGTCGTTCATGCGAATTCGATCGGGCAAGCCGCAGAGCTTGCCGTGCGCGCCGTCCATTTGAACGAGGCGGATGCGTTGATGAAAGGGCATGTGCCGACGGCAACGCTGCTGAAAGCGGTCTTGAACAAGGAGTATGGGTTGCGCGCTGGGAAGGTGTTGTCCCATGTCGCTGTTTTTGAGGTGCCGGAGTTTGAACGATTTGTCATCGTCACCGACGCGGCGATGAACATCGCTCCGGATTTGGAGCAAAAGGTGCAAATTGTCAACAACGCCGTCAGCATCGCGCGCTCCATCGGCATCGAGCGCCCGAAAGTCGCGGCGCTGGCGGCGGTGGAGACGGTCAATCCGGCCATGCCGGCAACACTTGATGCAGCGGCGCTCGCAATGATGCAAAAGCGGGGGCAAATCGAACATTGCCTCGTTGACGGACCGCTTGCGTTGGACAACGCGGTGTCGCTGGCGGCGGCGAAGCATAAGCGGATTGAAAGCGAAGTGGCTGGACAGGCTGATATTTTGCTTGTGCCGGACATTGAATCCGGCAACATGCTGTATAAGTCGCTCGTCTATTTTGCGAACGCACGCGTCGGCGCAGTCATCGCTGGGGCGAAGGCGCCGATCGTGTTGACGTCGCGCGCCGACTCGGCGGAAAGCAAACTGTATTCGTTGGCGCTTGCTATTTGTTCGGCAGCAAAATGAAATAGATGAAGGAGGCCATCAGTGATGGAACTGTTTCAATATATGGAAAAATATGATTATGAGCAAGTGTTGTTTTGCCAAGACAAAGAATCCGGATTGAAGGCGATCATTGTCATTCATGACACGACGCTCGGCCCGGCGCTCGGCGGGACGCGCATGTGGATGTACAATTCGGAAGAAGAGGCGCTTGAAGACGCCCTGCGCCTCGCCCGCGGCATGACGTACAAAAACGCGGCCGCCGGCCTTAATTTAGGCGGGGGCAAGACGGTCATCATCGGCGATCCGCGCAAAGATAAAAACGAGGCGATGTTCCGCGCGTTCGGCCGGTTCATTCAAGGGCTGAACGGCCGCTACATCACGGCGGAAGACGTCGGCACGACCGTTGCCGATATGGACATCATCTATCAGGAAACGGACTATGTCACCGGGATTTCGCCGGAATTCGGCTCATCCGGCAACCCGTCGCCGGCCACGGCTTACGGCGTATATCGCGGGATGAAAGCGGCGGCGAAGGAAGCGTTTGGCAGCGATTCGCTTGAAGGAAAAGTTGTCGCCGTCCAAGGGGTTGGCAATGTCGCCTACCATTTATGCCGCCATTTGCACGAAGAAGGAGCGAAACTCATCGTTACCGACATCAACAAGGAAGCGGTGGCGCGCGCGGTCGAGGAATTTGGGGCGAAAGCGGTCGACCCGAACGACATTTACGGCGTGGAGTGCGACATTTTTGCTCCATGCGCGCTCGGCGGCATCATCAACGACCAAACGATTCCGCAGCTGAAAGCGAAAGTGATCGCCGGCTCGGCGAACAACCAGCTGAAAGAGCCGCGCCATGGCGACATGATCCATGAAATGGGCATCGTCTATGCACCAGATTATGTGATCAACGCCGGCGGCGTCATCAACGTCGCCGATGAGCTGTACGGCTACAACCGTGAACGGGCGATGAAAAAAATCGAGCAAATTTATGACAACATCGAAAAAGTGTTTGCCATCGCCAAGCGTGACAACATTCCAACGTATGTGGCCGCTGACCGGATGGCCGAAGAACGAATTGAAACGATGCGCAAAGCGCGCAGCCAATTTTTGCAAAACGGCCATCATATTTTAAGCCGCCGCCGCGCCCGCTAATAGTGGCGAGGGGCGGCCTTCCGCCCCGCCGGCGGATGATGGAGGGACAGCAACGATGGAAGAGCAGAAGTTTCGCATTTTAACGATCAATCCAGGCTCGACTTCAACGAAGATCGGCGTCTTTGAAAACGAACGGCCATTGCTCGAAAAAACGATCCGCCATGAGGCGGACGTGCTTCGGCAATATAAAACGATCGCGGACCAGTATGAGTTCCGCAAGCAAACGATTTTGCAAGCACTGGATGAAGAAGGAATCAATTTATCGAAGTTGAGCGCCGTCTGCGGCCGCGGAGGGCTTCTCCGTCCGATCGAAGGCGGAACGTATCGCGTCAATGAGGCGATGCTTGAAGATTTGCGGCGCGGATATTCCGGCCAGCACGCGTCCAACCTCGGCGGCATTTTGGCGCATGAGATCGCCTCGGCCTTAAACATCCCGGCGTTTATCGTCGATCCGGTCGTTGTCGACGAACTCGATCCAATTGCCCGGATCAGCGGATTTCCGCTCATTGAGCGGCGCAGCATTTTCCATGCTTTAAACCAAAAGGCGGTCGCGCGCCGCGTCGCCAAGCAGCTTGGGAAACGGTATGACGAACTGAACTTGATCGTCGCCCATATGGGCGGCGGCATCACGGTCGGCGCCCACAAGCAAGGAAGGGTCGTCGATGTCAACAACGGCCTTGACGGCGAAGGCCCGTTCAGCCCGGAGCGCGCCGGGACGGTGCCAGCGGGCGATTTGGTTGCTTTATGCTTCTCTGGTGAATATTACCGCGAAGAGATCATGAACATGCTCGTCGGCGGCGGCGGCCTTGTCGGTTATCTTGGCACGAATGATGCGGTGAAAGTCGAGAAAATGATCGAAGCCGGCGATGAAAAGGCCAAGCTCGTGTATGAGGCGATGGCGTACCAAGTGGCGAAAGAAATCGGTGCGGCAAGCGCCGTGCTTTCCGGCAAAGTCGACGCCATCATTTTGACCGGCGGACTGGCGTATGGCAAATCGTTTGTCGAACAGATCACTCGCCGCGTGCAATGGATCGCCGATGTCATCGTCCATCCGGGCGAAAACGAACTGCAGGCGCTCGCTGAAGGCGCGCTTCGCGTCCTGCGCGGCGAAGAAGAGGAAAAAGTGTATCCAGGCAAGGCCGTTTCGCCGGTTCCAGCCCGGCGCTGATGCGGCAACGGACAGAAAGGAGAAGGCAAGATGGCAAAAGAATACGATGTCGTCATTCTCGGCGGCGGCACGGGTGGCTATGTGGCCGCTATTCGCGCCTCGCAGCTCGGCTTGAAAACGGCGGTTGTCGAAAAAGGGAAGCTCGGCGGCACGTGCCTGCACGCCGGCTGCATTCCGTCCAAAGCGCTGCTTCGCAGTGCGGAAGTGTACGCGCAAACGAAAAATAGCGAGGCGTTTGGCGTCATCGCCGACGGCGTGCGCCTTGATTTTGCCAAAGTGCAGGCGCGCAAAGCGGCGATTGTTGAGCAGCTCCACAAAGGCGTGCAGCATTTGATGAAAAAAGGGAAAATCGATGTGTACGCCGGCACCGGCCGCCTGCTCGGCCCGTCGATCTTTTCCCCGCTGCCGGGGACGGTGTCGGTCGAAATGAACGACGGCAGCGAAAACGAAATGCTCGTCCCGAAATTCGTCGTCATCGCCACCGGTTCGCGCCCGCGCACGCTGCCGGGGCTCGAGCCGGACGGCGAATTCGTGATGACGTCCGATGAGGCGTTGCAAATGGAGACGCTCCCCTCGTCCATCTTGATCGTCGGCGGCGGTGTGATCGGCATGGAATGGGCGTCCATGCTTAATGATTTCGGCGTTGACGTGACGGTGCTGGAATATGCCGATCGCATTTTGCCGACAGAAGATGAAGACGTGTCAAAAGAAATGGAAAAACTGCTCCGCCGCCGCGGTGTCAACATCGTCACGGGAGCGAAAGTGCTGCCGGAAACGCTCGAGAAAGGAAACGGCGTCACGATCCAAGCGGAGCATCAAGGCGAGCGGAAAACGTTTACGGCCGACAAGATGCTTGTTTCCGTCGGGCGGCAGGCGAACATTGAGGGGATCGGCTTGGAAAACACCGAGATTGTCGTGGAGAAGGGGTATATTCAAACGAACGAGTTCGGCCAAACGAAAGAATCGCACATTTACGCGATCGGCGATGTCATCGGCGGCCTGCAGCTTGCCCATGTCGCCGCCCATGAAGGGATTGTCGCCATTGAGCATTTGGCCGGGCACAACCCAGCGCCGATTGACTATACGATGGTGCCCCGCTGCATTTACACCCGTCCGGAAGCGGCGGCGGTCGGCTTAACCGAACAAGAGGCGAAAGCGAAAGGCTATGATGTCAAGGTCGGCAAATTTCCGTTTAAAGCCATTGGCAAGGCGCTTGTGTTCGGTGAGGCGGAAGGGTTTGTGAAACTCATCGCCGACCGGAACACGGACGATCTGCTTGGCGTCCATATGGTCGGGCCGCACGTGACCGATTTGATTTCCGAAGCCGGTCTCGCCCGCGTGCTTGATGCGGCTCCGTGGGAAGTGGCGCATGCGATCCATCCGCATCCGACGCTGTCAGAGGCCATGGCGGAAGCGGCGCTGGCGGTCGATGGCAAAGCTATTCATTTTTAACCGATTTCGCCGTATGCGCGCGGCGCGTGATCATTGGTTGACTATGTGAATCTAAGGGAGGTTGTTGCGATGGCGCAAAACCGTCATCAGGCGCTTGGATTAAGCGATGACACGGTGTTGGAAATGTATGAAACGATGCTCTTGGCCCGCAAGCTCGATGAACGGATGTGGCTGTTAAACCGCGCGGGGAAAATTCCGTTCGTCATCTCATGCCAAGGGCAGGAGGCGGCGCAAGTCGGCGCGGCATTCGCCCTCGACCGGACGAAAGACTATGTCTTGCCGTATTACCGCGATGTGGGCGTTGTCCTGACGTTTGGCATGACGCCGAGAGAATTGATGTTGGCGGCGTTTGCCAAGGCGGAAGACCCGAACTCCGGCGGCCGGCAAATGCCAGGGCATTTCGGGAAAAAGAAAAACCGGATCGTCACCGGTTCATCGCCCGTGACGACGCAAGTGCCGCATGCGGTTGGCTTTGCGCTGGCGGCGAAAATGGAAAAGAAAGATTTTGTCGCCTTCGTCACGTTCGGCGAAGGGTCGTCGAACCAAGGCGACTTCCATGAAGGGGCGAACTTCGCCGGCGTTCATAAACTCCCAGTCATCTTTATGTGCGAAAACAACAAGTACGCCATTTCCGTGCCCATTTCGAAACAACTCGCGTGCGAAAAGGTGTCCGACCGCGCCATCGGCTATGGCATGCCGGGCTATACGGTCGACGGCACCGATCCGCTTGAAGTGTACCGAGTCGTGAAAGAAGCGGCCGACCGCGCCCGCCGCGGCGAAGGGCCGACGCTCATCGAGGCCGTGACATACCGGCTGACGTCGCACTCGTCGGACGATGACCACCGCGTCTATCGGACGGAAGAAGAGCTCGCCGAAGCGCGCGCCAAAGACCCGATCGTGTCGTTTGCCAACTATTTGAAAGAAACCGGCGTTTTGACCGACCAGCTTGACGAGGACATTCAAGCGCGCGTCATGAAAGAAGTGAACGAAGCGACCGACTACGCGGAGAAGGCTCCGTACGCCGAGCCGGAGCATGCGCTTCGCTACGTGTATGCCGAGGAGTAAGGGGGAATCGACGATGCCTGTTATTTCCTATATTGATGCGGTTACGATGGCGATTCGTGAAGAGATGGAGCGCGACCCGCGCGTGTTTGTGTTAGGAGAAGACGTCGGCCGGAAAGGCGGAGTGTTCAAAGCGACGCAAGGATTGTACGAGCAGTTCGGCGAAGAGCGCGTCATCGACACGCCGCTTTCCGAGTCGGCGATCGTCGGCGTCGGCATCGGCGCGGCGATGTACGGCCTGCGCCCGATTGCCGAAATTCAGTTTGCCGATTTTATCATGCCGGCGGTCAACCAAATCATTTCTGAAGCGGCGCGCATCCGCTATCGCTCGAACAACGACTGGAACTGCCCGATCGTCATCCGCGCCCCATACGGCGGCGGCGTTCACGGCGCTTTGTACCATTCGCAGTCAGTCGAAGCGATTTTCGCCAACCAGCCTGGGTTAAAAATCGTCATGCCGTCGACGCCGTACGATGTGAAAGGGCTGCTGAAAGCGGCGATTCGCGACGAAGACCCGGTGCTCTTTTTCGAGCATAAACGCGCCTACCGCCTCATTAAAGGGGAAGTGCCGGAGGACGACTACGTGCTTCCGATCGGCAAGGCGGACGTCAAGCGTGAAGGCGATGACATCACGGTCATCACGTACGGGCTGTGCGTCCATTTTGCCTTGCAGGCGGCCGAGCGCGTCGCCCAAGACGGCATTTCTGTCCATCTGCTCGATTTGCGCACCGTCTATCCGCTCGACAAAGAAGCGATCATCGAGGCGGCGAGCAAAACAGGAAAAGTGCTGCTCATTACGGAAGACAATAAAGAAGGCAGCGTCATGAGCGAAGTCGCCGCCATTATCGCGGAGCATTGTTTGTTTGATCTCGACGCGCCGATTATGCGCCTCGCCGGCCCGGACGTTCCGGCCATGCCGTATGCGCCGACGATGGAAAAATTCTTTATGATCAATCCAGAAAAAGTCGAAAAAGCAATGCGCGAATTAGCGGCGTTTTAACAGATGAACAAAAGGCGTCTCCAGCTTGGAGGCGTCAGGAAAACATGGGATGTTCGGTTAGGGAATCATTCCATCCTAATGAAGGGATTCCCCACAAACGCCGGCCTCGAAGCCAACCCTAGACGGCGTGGGGACGTCACGGCAAAGATATTGCAACAGAGATAGGAGGGTATCGATGTGGCCATCGAACAATTGACGATGCCTCAGCTCGGGGAAAGCGTCACGGAAGGCACGATCAGCAAATGGCTCGTTTCCCCGGGCGACAAAGTGAACAAATACGACCCGATCGCTGAAGTCATTACCGATAAAGTGAGCGCGGAAATTCCGTCGTCGTTTGCCGGCGTCATCCGCGAGCTGATCGCCAAAGAAGGGGAGACGCTCCCAGTCGGCGCGCCGATTTGCACGATCGAAGTCGAAGGCGCTGCACCGGCTTCGGAAGCGAAGCCGGCGGATGAAGCGCCGAAAGCAGAAGACAACGCCAAGCCAGCCGCTCCGAAAAAGGCCGGCCGGGCAAACAACGGCCGCTATTCGCCGGCCGTGCTCCGCTTGGCTCAGGAACACGGCATTGACCTCGAACAAGTCGAAGGCACCGGCCTTGGCGGGCGGGTGACGCGCAAAGATTTGCTGAAGCTCATTGAGTCTGGACAAATTCCGAAAGCGGGAGCGGCACCGGCGGCGGAACAAGCCGCGCCAAAAGCGGAACCGAGAACGGAACAACCGGCCACAGCCGCCGCAACCGTTCAACCGTCTGCCGCGGCCGCGCCAACCGCGCCGCAGGCAGCGCCGATCAAACCAGCGGCCCCGAACGTCGAAGCCGGAGCGGGCGACATCGAAATTCCGGTCACCCCGGTGCGCAAGGCGATTGCGGCGAACATGCTCCGCAGCAAACACGAAGCGCCGCACGCTTGGACGATGGTCGAAGTCGACGTCACCGATCTTGTCGCCTACCGCGATGCCATCAAAGACGAGTTCAGGCGGCGTGAAGGCTTCAATTTGACGTATTTCGCCTTCTTCGTCAAGGCGGTCGCCCAAGCGCTGAAAGAATTCCCGCAGTTGAACTCAGTGTGGGCGGGCGATAAGATCATTCAGCGCAAGGACATCAACATATCCATCGCTGTCGCGACGGATGACGCCTTGTTCGTGCCCGTCATCAAGCACGCCGATGAAAAAACGATCAAAGGCATCGCCCGCGAAATCGCTGAACTGGCGGCAAAAACGCGCGCCGGCAAACTGCGCCCGGAAGACATGCAGGGCGGCACGTTCACCGTCAACAACACCGGCGCGTTCGGCTCGGTGCAGTCGATGGGCATTATCAACTACCCGCAAGCGGCCATTTTGCAAGTGGAAACGATCGTCAAACGTCCGGTCGTCAAAAACGGCATGATCGCCATCCGCGACATGGTCAACTTATGCTTGTCGCTCGACCACCGCGTCTTGGACGGCCTCATTTGCGGCCGCTTCCTCGCCCGCGTCAAAGCGATTTTGGAAAACATGAACAAAGACAACACGCCGATTTATTAACGATTCCCCCATCGCCATCGGTTGGCGGTGGGGGTTTTTGCGTGGCGCGATTTCAAACTTCTTTCACAAATGTGATGTATAATGAGGACAGAAACGAACGTGCGAAGGAGAAAAACGAGATGAAACGAGCGAGCGTATGGATGTTGTTGTGTTGCTTCTTTCTGCTAAGCGGCTGCGCCAATCCGTCGTTTCCCCCGGTGGCCGATTCGCTTTCTGTCGTCATCAGCCTCGATGTCAAAGCGGAAACGGTCACCTTTTTGAACGCGGAAAATGGCGGCAAGATCGCCCGTTGGAACATCAACGAACCGTTTCAAGGCGGGGCGTTGAGCTCGGACGGCCGGACGCTTCTTTTGTACGGGCGGGATCTTGACGGCGTCTATCGGTACGATCTCGCGACCGGGAAGCTGCTTGGCGAATGGAAAATAGGAAGCGGCATTGTGAGCGCTGCTCCATCTCCGGATGGCCGCACGTGGTTTTTTGGCGACAGCACCCATCACGCGGTGCGCGTTGTGAGCCGGGACGGGAAAGAGATCGCCCGCCTTTCGGTCGGACGCTCCCCGATGACGCTGCTTGTCAATCGCCAGGGAACGGAGCTGTATGCCATCGACTTTCAAGACGGCCGCGCCTTTGTCATTGATGCAAGCCGCCTCCGTGTCATTCGCTCATTTTCTGTGCCGAAGATGGCGTTAGGCGGATTGATGCGCGAGCGGCAAGGGGAGCTGTGGGTCGGCGGACACGGAAGCGGAAACAAGGTGGAGAAGAATGTTCACGTCTATTCGCTTCAAGACGGCCGCTTGTTGCGGACGATTGCCGCCCCGATCATGCCGGTTGATTTTGTCGAAACAGGCCGCGGCGTGTTTGTGCTAAGCCACGGTTCGAACACGATCTATCAGTTTTCAAAAGAAGGAAAAAAACTCGCTTCGGCGTCTGTCGGCGCCAATCCGTTTGCCATGGAAGCGGCAGGAAGCCGTTTGTATATTGCGAGTTATGACAGCGATGAAATCATCGTGGTCGATGAGGCGACGCTGCGTCCGCTTGCCCGTTGGAAGACGGGAGACGGCCCGCTGCAGCTATTCATTCGGGAGGGACGAACATGAGCGAACGAACCGTTTTAATCGTCGATGATGAAGAAGAAATGCGCCTGCTCGTTGGCATGTATTTGGAAAACGCCGGCTTTCGTTGCCTCGAAGCAGGGGACGGGGAAGAAGCGCTGGTGCTGCTTTCGCAACATCCGGTTGATGCCGTGCTGTTGGACGTCATGATGCCAAAACAGGACGGATTCGCCGTCTGCGCCCGCATCCGCGAGCAGTCGGACGTGCCGATTTTGTTTTTGACCGCGCTTGGCGAAGAATGGGATAAAGTGAAAGGATTGAAGCTTGGCGGCGACGATTACATCGTCAAACCGTTCAGCCCAGGAGAGCTCATCGCCCGCCTTGAGGCGGTGTTGCGCCGGGTGCAGCGCGTCCGCGAGAATGACGGCCGGCTGCAATTTGGCGACCTTGCCATCGACGAAAAAGGACGAACCGTGACCGTTGGCGGCGAGGCGGTGAAGCTGACGTTGAAGGAGTTTGAGCTGCTGCTGTTTTTGGCAAAACACCGCGGCCAGGTGTTCAGCCGCGACGATTTGCTCGTCAAAGTGTGGGGATATGATTATACAGGAAACGCCCGCACGGTCGATACGCATGTGAAAACGCTGCGCATGAAGCTGAAAGACGCCGCCCGCCACATCCAAACCGTATGGGGCATCGGCTACAAGTTTGAGGGATGAACATGAAACGGCTTCGGTTAGGACAAAAACTATGGCTGGCGATCGGCGCCGCGGTCGTGGCGACGCTGGCGTTTTCCTTTGGCCTTCTGAATTATTTTTACCGGACGGTGTACATGAAAGAAGTTGAGCGAACGTTGATCGCGGAAGGGACGAGCCTCGCCCGCGACTATCGCGGCGGGGCGGTGACGGAGGCATATCGCCGTCAAATCGAATGGTATGACGAAAAATCAACGGCCACGATCTTGTTGATCGACAACCCGCGCGAACTGAGCGCCTGCTTTCCGTTTCCGGTCCACTATGACGCGTTAGTCAGCGGCCGCGACCGGGAAACGCTGTTAGCCGGGAAGCCTGTTGTCAAAACGGGATACGAAAAGCGGTTCGGCCGCCGCGTGATGGCGGTCGTCGTTCCGCTTTTGGACGGCAAGCGGCTTGAAGGAGCGATTTACTTGTATTTGCCGTTAGCCGACGTTCAGGAAGCAACGAAGCGGGCGGCCGCCGCGTTTTGGCCGTTGGCCGCCATATTCGCCGCCGCGCTTTTGGTTGTCGGCCGACGGATGGTGCGGCAGATGACCGAGCCGCTCCAAGCGATGGAACAAGCGGCAGAACGCATGGCGGAAGGACGCTACGAAGCGGACATCCCCGTGCGGAGCGATGATGAAATCGGCCGCCTGGCGGAGGCGTTCAACCAAATGGCGGACGCCATTGCTAAAGAAGACGAGCGGAAACGCGAGTTCTTAGCGAACGTCTCGCATGAGCTGCGCACGCCGCTCAGCTATATGAAAGGATACAGCGAAGCACTCCTTGCTGGCCTCGCGAAAACGAAGGAAGAAGAAAAGGCGTACCTTCGCCTTATCCACCGCGAAACGGAGCGGATGGAGCGGCTGGTGCGCGATCTTCTTGACCTGGCGCGCCTTGAAGGGCAAAGCGTGCCGCTCGAGCGCGCGCCGGTGGCGTTTGCCCAAGTGATCGAAGATGTCATCGCCACGTACGAACCGATCGCCTCGCAAAAGCGGATCGAGTTGGCGTGCGAGTTGGACTATGACATCATCGTCAACGGCGACGCCGACCGGCTCGAACAAGTCGTGCGCAACTTGCTTGACAACGCCATCCGCTACACCCCGGAAGGCGGCGCGGTGACGGTGCGGCTTTCCCGCTTGTCGGAAGCGGAAGGCGAGCTTGTCATCCAAGACACGGGAAAAGGCATTCCGAAAGACCAGCTCCCGCTTCTCGGCCAGCGCTTTTTCCGCGTCGACCGCGCCCGCACCCGCAAAGAAGGCGGCACCGGCTTGGGGCTTGCCATCGTCAAACAAATCGTCTCTCTTCATGACGGCGCGATTTGGTTCGACAGCGACCTTGGACGCGGGATGACCGTATTCGTCCGCCTGCCGCTCGTTCGGGAAGAGGAATAAACATCGTTCAAGACACAGGAATGGATGATGTATAATCAATATAAAATTAGGAGGCAGGTGGAGGATATGGGTTCACCAGAAAAGGAACAGGCCCCTATGACCTACAAAGAGTATGCGACATGGCCGGAAGGAAAACGGTGCGAGGTCTTGGACGGGAACATCATTAGCGTGGCGCCGTCGCCGACACCGGAACATCAATCAGTTTCGCTCCAACTTTCCATTGAATTCGGGATGCATCTTCGTGGGAAGGATTGCCGCGTGTTGGCCGCCCCGATCGATGTGTATCTTTTCGAAGATCATCGAAAGGGATGGATGGATGAAAACGTCCGAAACTGGGTATGCCCCGATCTTGTCGTCATCTGCGACAAAAACAAAATTCAAAAAAACCGCATTGTCGGGGCTCCGGATTTGGTCGTCGAGATCTTGTCCCCCGCCACCGCCAAAATCGACCGGATGGACAAACGGATCGCGTACGAGCGGGCCGGGGTGAAGGAATATTGGATCGTTGACCCGGCGAATCAAGTGGTGGAAGTGTATTTGCGCGGAAAAACAGGAAGATTGGAACTTCATGGAGTGTACAACCGGGATGACGCCGTTTTGGTTCATGTATTGAAGGATTTCGTGATCGATTTGCGAAACATTTTCCAATGAATAAATGGCAGTTGAGATTTTCGCTAAGCGGTGATTTGGAGGGGGACGAGGGAGCATCGTCCAAGAGAGCATGCAACAACGCCCTCTTCCTTTCATGTTTTTTCAGGGCTTCTTGGAGGATTTGTGAATCGTTGAGATGGTGTTGTTTCGCCAAGTCATCGAGCCATTTCGGGATCGTTCATGTTTTTTTTTTTGACCGCTTTGTTTTCCATTTCATGGCGAAATGGTGGCATCAGCAAGTTGTTTGCCTTTTTGTTCATTGCCCAAACGCGGCCGATGTACTACAATAAACATAGAAACCGTTTTTTCCCACACGAAGCGTCATCAGCGCTTCGTTCTGAGCAGACGGGTTCGAGAGGGAAAGGTGCGGCTTGAAAAGAAAGCGGTTTCTTATGTCTGGAAGGCAAAGGGGGATCGGAATGAGCGATGTCGCAAAGATGAAGGAAGCGGCGTTTCCGGCTCCGACGGTGGAGGAGTGGGAGCGGGAAGCGGAAAAGTCGCTGAAAGGCAAGCCGCTCGAGCGGCTTGTATCGATGACGTACGAAAACATTGCGGTCAAACCGCTCTATACGCGCCGCGATGTGGAGGCGCTCGGCCCGCTTGAGCAGTACCCGGGCTTTGGCCGCTATGTGCGTGGGGCGCGGCCGAAAGGGTATCGGGGCGAGCCGTGGAAGGTGAGCCAGGAGATTTCGGCAGCGAGCCCGTCCGACTGGAACGAGGCAGTGAAGCACGACTTGGAGCGGGGGCAGACGGAAATCCATCTTGCCCTTGGCCGGCTGCCGTTTGCCGTCGAGTCGGTTGATGATGTGGCGGCGATGTTGGATGGCGTGCCGCTGGACCGCTATTCGCTCCGTGTGGACGCCGGGGCGCGGTCGCTTTCGTTTTTGGCGCTGTTGGCCGCTTATTTAGAGGAACGGGGCGTCCCGCTATCGAGCGTACGGGGCGCGATCGGCATGGATCCGCTCGGAGCGTGGGCGGAGCAGGGGACGCTCCCGTGTTCGCTTGAGCGGCTGTATGATGAAATGGCGGAAGCAACGAAGTGGGCGAAGGAACAGATGCCTGCCGTTCGCACGATTTTGGTGCGCGGCGAGCCGTACCATAACGGCGGGGCGAACGCCGTGCAGGAGCTCGCGTTTTCGTTGGCGGCAGCCGTCGAGTACATCCGCGCCGGGTTGGACCGGGGCTTGACGGTTGATGACATCGCGACAAGGATGCAAGTGTCGCTCGCCGTCGGAGCCGACTTTTTCATGGAAATCGCCAAGCTGCGGGCGGCGCGGCGGTTGTTTGCGCAAGTGATCGAAGCGTTTGGCGGCGGTGAATCAGCAAGGCGGATCGAGCTGCATGTGCGCACGTCGCCCTTTACGAAAACGGTGTACGACCCGTATGTGAACATGCTCCGAGCGGCGGCGGAAGCGTTTGCGGCCGTTGTCGGCGGCGCCGATGGCGTGCACGTGTCGCCGTTTGACGAGGCGCTCGGACTCGCTGATGAGTTTTCGCGGCGCATCGCCCGCAACACGCAGCTCATTTTGCTCGAAGAGGCGCATGTGGCGAACGTCATCGATCCGGCGGGCGGCTCGTATTATGTGGAAACGTTGACCGCCAAGCTCGCCGAAGAAGCGTGGAAGCTGTTCCAGCGTGTGGAGGAAAAAGGCGGCATGGCGAAGGCGCTCGAAGACGGCTTCGTGCAGACGGAAGTGGAAGCGGTCGCCAAGCGGCGGCTGGATCGTGTCAAGACGCGGAAGGAAAAAATCGTTGGCACGAACGTGTACGCCAATTTGGAGGAAACGCCGGTCGAAAAACCGAAGCAAGACGCAGCGAACGTGGCGCTGCCGCTGGATGAAAAGCGGGTGGCCGATATTCGCGCCTCGCTCGCGGGCGGGAAGTGGATGGAAGCGGCGATTCGTGCGGCCTGCCGTCGAGCAACCGCTCGGGAGATCGCGGCGGCGTTGGTCGATGGGAACGCGGTTGTTGCCATCACGCCGATTCGGGCATGGCGCTTGGCCGAGCCGTTTGAGCAGCTGCGGAAGGCAGCCGAGGAGCATGCCGAACGCACAGGAAGCAGGCTTTCCGTTCACTTGATCAATATCGGGCCGCTTGTCCGTCATCAAGCGCGCGCCGATTTCATCGCCGGGCTGTTTGCGGCCGGCGGGGTGGCGGCTGAGCGGAGCGATGGCTTTGCCTCGGTCGCGGAAGCGGTCGAATGGGTGCGGAACACGAACGGGACGCATTATATCGTGTGCGGCGCCGATGACGATTACCCGGCGTTCGTTCCAGCGTTGGCTGAGGCGTTCAAGCAAGCCAAGCCGAACGCGAAGCTGTATGTCGCCGGAAAGCCGCCGGAAGAGCTTGAGAGAACGTACGCGGACGCGGGCGTGGACGGATCGATTCATCTCGGTTCGAACGCGTACGATGTGATCGTGGCGTTTCTAACGGAAAGAGGGGTGGCGCTTGATGGCGAAGTACGTTGATTTTACCAACATGACGCTTTCCGACGCAACGGCCGATGTGGATGAGAAACAGTGGAGAGACGCGGTGGAGCGGCGCGTGCAAGCGTCGATCGATGAGCTGTTGTTTCAGACGAACGAACACATTGCGGTGAAGCCGCTTTATACAAAGGAAGACATCGATGGGCTCGATTTTCTTGATTATATGCCCGGCTTGCCGCCGTACTTGCGCGGGCCGTACCCGACGATGTACGTCGTGCGGCCGTGGACGATCCGCCAATACGCCGGCTTTTCGACCGCCGAGGAGAGCAACGCCTTTTACCGGCGCAACTTGGCGATGGGGCAAAAAGGGCTGTCGGTTGCTTTTGACTTGGCGACGCACCGCGGCTATGACTCCGACCATCCGCGCGTCGTCGGCGACGTCGGCAAAGCGGGGGTGGCCATCGACTCGGTGCTCGATATGAAAATTTTGTTTGACGGCATCCCGCTCGACCAAATGTCAGTGTCGATGACGATGAACGGGGCGGTGCTCCCGATTATGGCGTTTTACATCGTCACCGCCGAAGAGCAGGGAGTGACGCAAGACAAGCTGTCCGGCACGATCCAAAACGATATTTTGAAAGAATATATGGTGCGCAACACGTACATTTATCCACCGGAGATGTCGATGCGCATCATCGCCGACATTTTCGCCTATACGGCCAAATACATGCCAAAATTCAACAGCATCAGTATTTCCGGCTACCATATGCAAGAAGCCGGGGCGCCGGCCGATTTGGAGCTGGCGTACACGCTCGCTGACGGGCTTGAGTACGTGCGCACCGGCTTGAAAGCCGGCATTGACATCGACTCGTTCGCGCCGAGGCTGTCGTTTTTCTGGGCGATCGGCATGAACTACTTTATGGAAGTGGCGAAACTGCGGGCCGCGCGCCTCATGTGGGCGAAAATGATGAAAACGTTCAATCCGAAAAATCCAAAATCGCTCGCTCTAAGGACGCATTCGCAAACGTCGGGCTGGAGCTTGACCGAGCAAGATCCGTTCAACAACGTCGTGCGCACGCTCATCGAGGCGCACGCGGCGGCGATGGGGCATACGCAGTCGCTCCATACGAACGCCTTGGATGAAGCGATCGCCTTGCCGACCGACTTCTCGGCGCGCATCGCCCGCAATACGCAGCTGTACTTGCAGGAAGAAACCGGCATTTGTCGGACGATCGACCCGTGGGCCGGTTCGTATTACGTCGAGACGTTGACGAACGAGTTGATGAAGCGGGCGTGGGCGCATATCGAAGAAATCGAAAGCTTAGGCGGGATGGCGAAAGCCATTGAAACCGGCATCCCGAAAATGCGCATCGAAGAAGCGGCGGCCCGCCGCCAAGCGCGCATCGATTCAGGAGCGGAAACGATCATCGGCGTCAATAAATACCGCCCGGAAAAAGAAGAGCCGATCGACATTTTGGAAGTCGACAACACCGCCGTGCGCCAGCGGCAAATCGAGCGGCTGAACGAGCTAAAGGCGACGCGCGACAACGAGCAGGTCGAAGCGGCGCTTGACGCCATCACAAAAGCGGCGGAAACGGGCGAGGGGAATTTGCTCGAGCTTGCCGTCCAAGCGGCGCGCGTCCGGGCGACGCTCGGGGAAATTTCGTACGCGATCGAAAAAGTGGCGAGCCGCCATCGCGCCGCCATCCGCTCGATCAGCGGCGTTTACAGCTCGGAATACAAAAACGAAGCGCAGCTCGAGCGGGTGAAGCGACGGGTTGAGCAGTTCGCCGAACTCGAAGGACGCCGCCCGCGCATCTTGATCGCGAAAATGGGGCAGGACGGCCATGACCGCGGGGCGAAAGTCATCGCCACGGCGTTTGCTGATTTAGGGTTTGACGTCGACATCGGCCCGCTCTTCCAGACGCCGGAAGAAACGGCGCGCCAGGCGGTCGAAAACGATGTGCACGCCGTCGGCATCAGTTCGCTCGCCGGAGGGCATAAAACGCTTGTGCCGCAGCTCGTCGAGGAGCTTGAAAAACTTGGCCGCGATGATATTTTGGTCGTCGTCGGCGGCGTCATTCCGCCGCAAGACTACGCGTTTTTGTATGAGCACGGCGCCGCCGCCATTTTCGGACCGGGCACGGTCATTCCGGAAGCGGCGGAAAAAGTGTTGGATGAAATTTACGCCCGGCTTGGCTATGAGGAAGTGAACCAATGAACGGCGAAGAGAAACGGCGGGAACAGGCAAGCGGCCAGAGCGCAGTTTCGGACGGACAGCCGCGGCGCCCGGAATGGGCGGACGGCAATGGTCTGTCGTCGTACGTGCAAGCCGAGCGCCCACCTGCGCCGAAGCGGCTCGTGCGGCGAAAAGAACGATCGGTTAAAGAATACGTCCAAGGAGTGCTCGCCGGCGACCGCACCATTTTGGCGCAGGCGATTACGCTTGTCGAAAGCAATGCGGCCAGGCATATGGATCTCGCCCAGCAAGTGCTCAATGAACTGCTTCCGCACGTCGGCCGCTCGATTCGCATCGGCATCACCGGCGTGCCGGGGGCGGGAAAAAGCACGTTCATTGAAGCGTTTGGCACGTTTTTGTGCGAGCAGGGCCATCGCGTCGCCGTCTTGGCCGTCGACCCGACGAGTTCGTTGACCGGCGGCAGCATCCTCGGCGACAAAACGCGAATGGAGGCGCTCGCCCGCAATCCGCTTGCTTTCATCCGTCCGTCCCCATCGGGCGGGGCGCTTGGCGGCGTACACCGAAAAACGCGCGAGACGATGATGCTGTGCGAGGCGGCCGGCTATGACATCATCCTCGTCGAGACGGTCGGCGTCGGGCAAAGCGAGTTTGTCGTCCGAGGGATGGTTGACTTTTTCTTGTTGCTCGCCTTAACCGGCGCCGGCGACGAGCTGCAAGGCATGAAGCGCGGCATCATGGAGCTGGTCGACGCCATCGTCATCAACAAGGCGGACGGCGATAATAAAGAAAAAGCGCGGATGGCGCAAAAAGAATACAACCAGTTTCTCCATTACCTCCGCCCGGCCACGCCCGGCTGGGAGACGAAAGCGTACACATGCTCGGCGCTTTTGGGAGAAGGGATCGCCGACATGTGGCGCGTCATTCAAACGTTTGTCGAAACGACGAAGCAATCCGGCGTCTTTTTCGACCGCCGCCGCCAGCAGCAAAAAGACTGGATGCACGCCATGATCAAAGAATATGTGGAAACGCGCTTTTTTGCCGATCCGGTCGTGAAAGAGAAGCTTCCGATGCTCGAGAACAGCGTCATTTCCGGCGCCAAGCCGGTCACCGCCGCCGTCCGCGAGCTGATTGAAGCATACGAACGGAGCCTCGGCGGCGAAGTATGATATGATAAAGGCAAACCGAAGGAGGTGTTGAGATGTTCCAATTTCAATTTCCGCTCTATCACGACATCGTCGAACAAGCGCGGCGCGAAGCGGTCGAAGCCGGATTTGAAGAACTGCGCACGCCGGAAGACGTCGATGCGGCATTCCGCCGTCCGGGCACAACGCTTGTCCTCATCAACTCGGTGTGCGGCTGCGCCGGCGGCATCGCCCGTCCGGCAGCGGCCCACGCGGTTCATTACGACAAGCGCCCGGACCATTTGGTGACCGTCTTTGCCGGCCAAGACAAAGAAGCAACCGCCCGCGCGCGCGAATATTTTGTCGGCGAGCCGCCATCCTCGCCGTCGTTCGCCTTGTTAAAAGACGGGAAATTGTGCGCCATGCTGCACCGACACGACATCGAAGGGCACGAACCGGTCGCCGTCGTGCAAAAGCTGCAGGCGCTGTTCGATGAATATTGTGAGGAAGTGTGAGTGCAAACACCCGAAGCCTTCTTTGGCTTCGGGTATTTGTATGATTGGTGGAGATGATGTTCATGAACATTGGACAAAAGCAGGGGCCAATCATTGTGTTTGCTTTCGCCCCATGCTATGATCATTAGTAAAGAAACCAAGAAATTTGGTTATTTTTTTAGAAGGAGGGGAATAATATGGTACCATCAGATTCGATGACAAAGGAGAAGGCACCGATGGACAAACTCCCAGATGACAAGAAAAAACGTGTGAAGCGCATTGCTGTATCAAGTAAAAAACAAATTACAATCCCAAAAGATTTTTATGAGCAATTAGGAATTGGAAACGAGGTGTTAATTGAGTTAGCGGATAATAAGTTAATTATTCATCCGATTCATGAGGACCACTTTGACTTTTCCGATCTGATTTTAAAAGACTTGATCGAAGAAGGATATACAGGCGAAGAACTATACAAAGAATTTGTATATCGTAAATCGCAAATTGCCCCTGCATTCAACGCGATGATTTCTGAGGAAAGACCGAAGGCAAAAACGTATACGGCGGATACGTTAGAGGAGTTATTCGGCGAAGATGATGAACAATAATCGGCTGCAATTGCTTCCGAAAGCAGAAAAAGCCATTAAAAAATTGACAAAAAAGGATGCAGCTCTGAAGCAGCGTTTGATCGAAGCCTTGCGGCAGATTCTTACCGATCCCGCCGAAGCAGGGGAAGCGAAAACAGGAGATTTGGCAGGAGTTTATGGGTATGACATTTATCATCAAGGGGTCAATTACGAAATTGCTTATTTCATCGATCAGGATGACAGCGGATATGTTGTGGTCGTGGTTTTGGTGGGAACGCGTGAAAATTTTTACGAAGAGTTGAAGCGTTATATAAAGACGAATCGAGCGCCGTTTTCAAAGGAATAGATCTATTTAAGACAATGGCTAAAGGAGAACGGTGGCATGGATGAGCGGGAATTGATTAGACTATCGCACCAGCATGCGTTTGGGTTGTTGCTTCATTTGAAAAACGTCATTGCCGCGTCGAAGCAAGTGGCGGAGTATATTGACGACATCGTCGACATTTACTCGTGTGACGTGCTTTTTTCGACGCGCTGAACGAAGCGATCAGGCGCGAAATCAAGCGCGATGGGAAAACGATTTATGAGAAAGCCTGCTCATGAACCGTGCCTCTTTTTTGTGTCTAGGACGGTCTGTCCCACATTACTGGGATGAGGTGAGGGCGGATGGGTGCGTCCAATGAACGGAGACCACACCAACAAGCCCCCACATTCCTCGTTGGGTTCCGCCCCCGTTTACCAAAACTCGCGGCCGATCAACATCACCGAGATCACAATGCCCGCCCCCAGCCACAGTATGGGGAGAAGGAGAGACAACGAGTCGGCCGGCGCTTGAAACAAAAACAGATGCGGCCACGGCATGAACGTCCCTTGTGTCGCGACTTCCATAAATGTATAGACCGCGATGACCGACAAGGCGACATCCAGGCTGCGGAAGACGCATAACATGGCAAGTCCAATCAACTGGTAAAACGAAAACAGCAGAAACAGGTGCACCAACACGGGTGCGGTGAGAAACATCGTTCCATGAATCCATATGACCGCCGCGACAAGAAGAACGATGCATCCCCCATGCAAAACAGCATAGCGAACCAAGTCGAAGACGACCGTTTTTCGGTAATGCCATAACAGCGCTTCTTTCGCCCCTTCGTCGTACAAATGGCGGTACAAAAAGACGAGATGCCATCCGGCGATCGGCACGGCAATGCCTTGGATGACGGTGTACGGCAAAAACGGTTCGTCGGAGCGGGCGGACAAGATCCCCATCAACCCGACGCACAGCCCATAGATGAGAAACGGAAACCAGTACAATCGGCCGAGCAAGCGGCGGTCAAAAGAAAAATGATGGGCGATCGTCTTTTTATCCATGCGCTTCCGCCTCTTTCAACAACGCCAAATATCCGTCCATCAGCCGCGGGGCGACGCGCCGACCGATCGGCTCTTCGGACAAGACGCGCACGACGACGTGGGAAGGCTCTTCGCTCATTTGCACGACTTCGTTGGTGGCCATGATCGAGTCGAGTTCCGCAAACGGCACCTCCAACTCATACGTATAAGGGGCGGCTTTTTGCTTGAGCTCGTCCGGGCTGCCTTCAAACAGCACCGTGCCGCGGTCCAACACCCCGATTTTGGTGCACAGAAATTCAATGTCCTCGACAAGATGCGAAGAGATGACGATCGTATGATCGTGCCCCAGCCGCTTCAACAAATTGCGAAACCGTACGCGCTCACGGATGTCAAGCCCGGCCGTCGGCTCGTCAAACAGGAGGATGGACGGCTCCCGAAGCAGCAGCATGGCAATGCCCACCCGCCGCCGCATGCCGCCGGACAGCTCGCGCATTTTTTTGTTGATGTGCGAAGACAAGTTGACTTGTTCGATGACCTTCTCGATTTTGGATCGGCAGGCGGCGGGATGTTCACCTTGCAAGACAGCGAGATGCTCAAGCACTTCATACATCGTCAGCTCCGGGTACATCATAAACTCTTGCGGCAAATAGCCGATCTCGTTTACCCGTTTTACTCTCGTGCCGGTGCTGATCCGTTCCTCCCCCAGCAACACCTGTCCGGCATTGAACTCCAACAGTCCGGCCACAATGCGCATCAACGTCGTCTTGCCAGCGCCGTTTGGTCCCAGCAAGCCGTACACGCCGGAGAGGGTGAGGGAGACATCGGATAAAATCGGCTTCTTTTTCACGATTTTCGTCAATCCTTCAATGACGACCGCCAACGCCGTTCACCTCCTGCATCATCTCAAAGATGCGGTCCCATGTCCAACCGTCATCCATGTTCGCATACCATGTCCGCAAACATTGTTGTTTTTGGTCGACATCCAGCGGCTGAAACGCTTGATAAATGGCTTCAATTTGCTTCTTGACGGATGACGGCTGCGACTCGAACCACTCACTTTTGGAGCTCCAGTCGATCACCGAAAGGCCTTGTTTTTGCATCAACCAGCGGGTGGCCAGCGAAATCCACTCGTTGTACATGATCCGCGATCCTTTCGGCGGTACGGAAAGCCGAAGTATTTTTTCGTAAAAATTTTGTTCCATAATATATTGATCGATCCCATATAAGTCATTTGTGTTATATACAAGATGATCGTTTGCGAGAAAGGAGGACAGTCCGAAACTAGAGAAGACAATCTTGTTCGGCAACGATGAAACCGCCGTTGATGCGATTTGTTGTACATGACGGAATGTTTTTTCCATCTGGTGGATGACCGTCGGCGCCCGTTCCGCCATGTGCGGCCAATCGGCCGGGTAGGTGATCTCATATCCTTGATCGACGAGTTGATGCCCTTGCCCTTTGATCAAGGTGACCGCTTGCGCCTTCCCTCGGTAAACCGTCCCCCGCTTTGGCACATTGCAAAACAGCACATCGCCGTCCACGTTCAAGGTAAAGGTGTACGTTTCATTCGGAACGAATTGATCGGTGAACGCCCCATCCCAAGCTCTCGTTCCCGCCACCTGATATTCATAAGCCTGATACATGTGCGAAGCTCTCCTTTTCGGATACCACGCTCGATCAGCCAACAGAACGATACGGCCATTGGTGTACGGGATGAGAGCTGTATCGACGATCTCATACGAAAACGTGAGCGTCGAGGTGCGTTTCGGCAGCCACACGGTCACGAGATCGCCGTTTCTTGTAAACTTGACGGGCTGATGGTCCGCTTCAATCGAGTGGAGCGGATACAAATGGTACAGTTGAAACGTGGGCCGGTTCGTTTCCAACTGGGACAAGGCCACGCGCACGACCGCGCGCGATCCATGCAAGGAAATGTCATACGACTGGATACGGTAGCGCAAATCGGCTTTGATGGTTTGCGGCATTCGACGGTACTCCTCGAGTTCGGTCGTCTGATCGGCCCGAGTGAACGCCTTGGTGTTCGTTTGCAAGGAGTGGTAGGCGGTTAGGACGATCAGAAACGGGAAGACGAGAAATGCTTTCAAGACGGCGTTTCGCTCCTTTCTCGTCTGCGTAAAGCGGATCGACGACAACAACGCCAACCCGACAAGGGAAAGAAACCACGCGGCCCATTTCCATTCCCCGCCGCGGTCGACCTCAAACCCGATGTAGGAATCATACGCTCGTTGAATCGCGTGTTTTCCGATAAACAGCAGCGACGCCCAGTCGCGGGCATGAACAGTTTTGGACAGATCGATGAACAGCTCCGTCGTCATCGGGCCGGTCAGGATCCATACAAGCAACATAGCGAAAAAACTGGCCTTTTTCGTTTCCAACAGCAGCGCGATGATGACGCCGTACAGAACGGTGAGCACGAGCGGTCCAAACTGGTAGACGGCGAGAAACCGAAGCAGCGACCAATACAGATCCGAAGGCTCCACCCCAACGAAGAGATACACGAGTGAAAAAACGCCGCAGCTCATCATCAGCATGATCCCTTGGCACAGCGCATGAACCGCCAGCAAGGCGCTCATTTTCTCCAGCAAAATCCGGTAGCCGTCGGCGAACCATGACGAAACGCCGTAACGAAGTTCGTTGGAGTAGAGAAGGTAGAACCATACGATGTAAAAGAGCGAAACGATTTGAACAAGCATGAACACTTCATGAGGGATATCCCCATAACTCTCCATATTGTACGGATCGGTAAAAAATAGTGTAAACCGTACGGCCAGCAAAAGAAAAAACGAGAAACTAGCACCAATGTATAACTTGCTTTTCAACAATCGTTTCCAATAAAAAACAAACAGCCATTTCCACCTCATCGCCGATCAACCGCTTTCTTTCCAAGAAGTTGACAAAAGAAAAAATGCGGTCAGGGACCGCTTTATTTTTTACGCGTATCCCTGACTCCTTTATCATCCGGATTCGGCATCGTTATTTGACCGTAATGGTCACGTATCCTCTTGAACCAACCGTTTGACCAACAATTTGGCCATAATATTTATCGCCTTCTTGTTGTGTAAAATTGCGCGTTTCTTCTTGCCTAGGATTGAGCCAGTTGGTGGAGGCGACGACGCTGTCGGGCCACCAATCAATCGATTTGTAAGCATAGCCTCTCGTTTGGGTGGGGAAGCCGTTATTTGCGGCCAAACGTCAATGATCCCCTGTCTGCTTTTATTGAGGTTTCCGATCTCCTTTGCTGATCCATACAATGGTGATGAATGCTGCTAGAAAGATGGACAGCGTTAACATGATGAATTTGTTGATGAGCATCGGTTCCCAAACCGGCGGCTCGAACAAAAAGATATGCGGCCAGGGCATGAACGTTCCTAATGTGGCCACTTCAAGCACCGTATAAATAAAAATGACTGTCAGTGCGATATTGGTGTTTTTTGTAAGAACAAGGGAGGCAGTGCTGAAAAATAGGTAAAAGAACGTCAATAGAATGAAATGAATGAGATTCAAAAAAGACAAAGAAGAAACTCCATATTTCCACATGAATGCCCCGCTTAGCACGACAACCCCCAACAAATGGATGAAAGAATAACGTACGATATCGATCCAAACCCATTGCCTATAGTAAGGGACAAGCGTTTCTTGCGCTCCGTCTTCATACAGTTCGCCGAACCGATAGATGAGGCACCAGCCGGAAAACGGGATGAACAGCCCTTGGATGATAATCACATTGTCGTAAATACTTGGCGATTTGCGGGGAACAAACAAAATAAGCAACAGCGATAGGATGAACATCGCCGGTGGAACAAAAAATGCTCCGCCCATTGTCTTGCGGTCAAACACGAATGCGGTTCGCATCCATTCGATGTAAGCTTTCATCTTGGTTCCCCTCTCCTGACAACAGCCAAATAGCCATCGATCAATCGCGGCGCCACCCGTCTCCCCCCTGTTCCCCCATTTTTGGAGAACACTCGCGCGTGAATGCCATCCTCTTCTTCGAGAAGCTGCACCACTTCTCTCGTTGCGATCAAGTCATCCAATTCTTCGGGGTGTATGCAATATTCCCATACGCAGCCTTTTGCGCGGGACTTCAGCTCAGACGGCGTGCCTTCAAACAACACTTGCCCTTGTTTTAAAACCCCAATTTTGGTGCACAAAAACTCAATGTCTTCCACAATGTGCGAAGAAATGACAATAGTATGCTCGGAACCAAGCTGCTTGAGCAGATGGCGAAAGCGGATTCGCTCTTCAATATCCAAGCCGGCAGTCGGCTCGTCAAACAGCAAGATGGACGGCTTTCGCGTCAATAAATGAGCAATTCCCACCCGTCGCCGCATTCCGCCGGACAGCTCGGACATCTTTTTCGTCTCATGGCCGTTCAAGTTCACTTTTTGAATTGCTTCGGCAACGGCCGCGTGCCGTTCGCGTTTGTCCATCATTCCTTGCAATAAAGCGAGATGGTCAAGCGCTTCTTCGACCGTAATGTTTGGATAGACCATGAAATCTTGCGGCAAATAACCGATCCGTTCATGAGCTTTCACATATTTTCCTTTGGTGCAGCTTCGTTCGTCGATCGCCACCTGCCCTTCATCCATGGGTGTCAAGCCGGCCAATATTTTCATCAATGTCGTCTTGCCGGCTCCGTTCGGTCCGACTAACCCGTAAATCCCTTCCATGCAAAGCGATACGTTCGATAAAATGAGTTGTTTTTTGATTCGTTTCGTGACGCTGGATACATGGATCATGTCTGTCCCTCCTGAACCATGCGGATGAGTTGTATCGCTTTCTCCCAGCTGCCATCTGCTCCTTCCCTCATTTGTTTGTACCATAAAGCCAAAAATTTTTGTTTTTTCTCATCGGATAAGCGTTCATACTCCCCAGACAGCTGCCTCAGCACTTCCTCTGTTTTCCCGTCAGGAGAGTCGACTGACAAAGCCAAATCAAACGTCAAATCTCCTCCGGAATAGGGAAGGGCTAATTGTTGTTGGAACCATCTTGCCAGCAACGCTTGAAACACTTCTTTTTGCATCGATGAATGTGCTCCCCTCCAAAGAAGTCCTTCTGTTATGATTTCCGGCAAATACATCAATGTTCCTTCTTGGGAGCGAAGGGAATATGGCGTATCAATTTGAAGAAGCAAATGATCGCTGCTATATACGCTCCGTTGTTCACCATGGGGAGCGAGCAACACGATGTTCGTCGGCAACTTTGCCTCTTTTAAATCGAACATCTGCACGATGTCATGGTGGATGCGCCGTACATGACGTTCGAAAACCGGCCAATCCCGCTCAAGATTCGGCCAATCGGCGGGGTGCACGATCTGCCACGGCCCGATTTTTTCCTTCAAAAACATTCCCGCTACGGCTGTAATGCCGCCGGACACAACTCCTTCGTACGTTCCGTCGCTTCGGCGCGGCAAATTCGTATAAAACGGCGCCGTTCCGTGAAACGACAACGTATAGCGGATCGGATGGCTCGGTTGCATCGATACAGGCACCGGACTGGAATGAACGTTCACAAAGGCAAACGGCGCATGGTCGGCTTTTGTCGGCACCCAGCTGAAATCGCTCGGCAAAAACAAATAGTGCGGTGAAATGGGAATTTGCGCGGAATCGTTCATTTGATACTCAAACGTCCATTCGTCGGTCAAGCGATTGGGTGACCGTTTGACCGTGATGACATCCCCCTGTTGAATAAACGGCAGCTGTTTTCCGGTTTGATCGGTGATTTGCTTCAGAGAAAAATGATGATAAAGCACGAACGACAGCGTGTCGCCCCGAATTTGTCGCAAGGTCACTTTCACTTTCGCATGTACACCGTTTTTGGCCTCCAGCTGAATGTCGTACCGTTCAATCGAATAGTGCAATGTGCTCGGTTTGATTGTTGGATCATGAGTTTGATAGTAAACATTTTCTTGAGCCAAATCAGCGTAGCTAAACACCAGTTTGCTTCCTGTGAAAATATGCGGAAACAACCAAGCATCACCCGACAAAAGCAAAGCAACGCCCATGATAATGGCCGCTTTCTCCTTTGTAGTGCGGGCCGTTTTCCAAAGAATGGCCCATACCGCCATCATCGACGCTAGGATCCAAAACAATATTTTCATATACGTCGGAAGGCTGACGCTGTATCCAATGACGTCACGAAATACATCGTCCATATTCAACGGACCGATGTAGAACAAACTACGGATGTCGGAAAAGGGGATGCGATGGAAATAACGGGAAAACAATTGTGTATTCATCGGGCCGATTGCCAGCCAAATGACCATCATCCAGGCAAAGCTTAATCGGTTTTTCCCAAACAATAGAGCAGTGAAAATACCAAGAAAAAAGGCAAATACGAACGGCAATAGCCAATATACGGCAATATACGATGCCGTTTCGGTATACAACGAAGAAAAGGGAAGGCTCCATGTCCGATAAAACTGCCATACGAGCACAACTTGCAGACCGGTGAAGAATGCAAGAAACAACAGGTGATTGGCGAACAAGGCGGCGATTTTCAACGCTGTGATGCGCAGTGAACCGGCAAACAAAAGATTGGCGCCAAATCGGTATTCATCAGAGAACAACTTGTAAAAAAACACCATAAACAGCAGCATTGTCGCTTGGACGATTAACGTCATTTCCCCGACAAAATTTCCATAATCCGTCTTACCAAAGGAATCGTACTGGCGAATGAGAAAGCGCATCATCAGCATGATTAACAAAAATGTGTATGTTCCCATATAGAGAATGCTTTTTCCCATCTGTTTGGCGTAAAACCACGATAGGCGAGTAAACAAAGCCATAAGGGGTCACTCCATTTTCAGCATGGTCGCATCCATCAACGATAAAAGGAAGCAAGCGAATGCCGGTGTGATGGAGCCGTGTTGACATTCGCTTGCTTGTTGAATGAAGCGTGCAAACTTAATTCACGGTCACTTTTGCTTCGCCATAAATAGATGTCGCGTTGGCTTGTGTGTATGCTTCAGCATAGTAGAAAGACCCGTTTTCAGCTGTAAAAGATTTTTTTACTGTTTGTGATGGATAGGCTATTGCCGAAGCAACTGTTGAATCAGGCCACCAGTTGATTTGTTTTTTGGCATACCCTTGTACATAAAATGCTGGACCTGATGAAGAGACGGCCAATGTTCCAGAAGCCCCAGTAGCTTTCACTGGTGTTCCTGTGGCAGAACTAGCCCCCGGTGAAATATGCGCAATGGAAGTGCCGGCGGCATAAACAGATCCAGCAATGCTGAGAACCAACACTAAAATGAATAGTGGTAGCCCCTTAGCTTTCGTTTTACGTGCCTTATTGACAACCATCCTTCTCACCTCCTTTCAAGGGTAGTAATTTGGTAGAATCAAGTTGATAAATGGGTTTAGGAAGCATTGTGAATATTTTTTCTATTCGATTTGTAAAGATGAGATAATGTGCATTCGAAAAATCATCTTTTAAGAAATAATAAAACTGTTCTAAGTCTTCGAAGTCAAAGTGTTTAGTCGGCTGATCGAAAATGAACACTGTGCGATTCAGTGACTGTCCAAGGGAAACAAGATAAATCAGCCGTTGAAACATAGTGAATGAATCGATTGATGCATGGGAAGGGAGGCGATATTTTTTCCATAGCGCCGAT
The DNA here is from genome assembly GCF_003595605.1 of [Bacillus] caldolyticus. Taxonomy (NCBI): domain Bacteria; kingdom Bacillati; phylum Bacillota; class Bacilli; order Caryophanales; family Anoxybacillaceae; genus Geobacillus; species [Bacillus] caldolyticus. The sequence goes on from NZ_CP025074.1 coordinate 3,207,171, forward strand.
TGTTGAAATGGCCGGTTCAGCCATATCGAAATATCTTGCAAACGATAGTTTCTCCACAGTTGATGGTAGTTCTCAGGAATCACGAAAAATACGGTTTTATTCGATTTTTCCTTTCTTTTTGTTGCCTGTTCATCGAAATGGATTTCCCCTCCATCGATAGGATGAAAGCCGGCAAACGCTTTAGCGACAATATCTGTGCGAATGTGATTTTTGGCTAGAATGATAGATTGAGAAGGAAGATTGACGGAACAATGATGCAAAATAAGTTGGCGATTGTGCTTGAGGGTCACGTGTTTTAATTCCATCATTTGTCTCCTCTCCCCCTTTCTTGCACTAGTTGAATCAATATTTTTTCTTTTTCTTTCATCGATAATGCCATGTAGTGCTCCCACGCTGTTGAGTCGATGGAGGATTTTTCCGCTATCCTGTTTCCATATCCGATAGATGGAATATGTAGTTTTTCCATTAAATACAAGCCGGCGAAGAGGCTGAGCCGTTCGTTTTCGAACAATCGGTATGGGATGAAAAACGCAGCCAACTCCTGAATATGTTTGGTTACCGGGCTGCCATTGACGTCCAAGAACGGATCAATGTAAAACGTGTAGTTTCCGTCAGCCATCGTGCTGTCATACAGCGAAAGATTTGTTGTGTTGATGCTTTTCGGGATGATCGAGACGCTCTTGACTTCTTTTGTGCAGTAATCTATGTTTGCAAGATCCGGAAATACGTGACATAGCTCATTGCGGATGGAAACGAGTTGACGCTTCAACTCCATATAATTTCTTGTTGTGGTGAGAAACGGTTTATAAACAAGGAAACGAGTATGTTGCACTTGAATTTGTTTGTAAGGACCGTTGATCATGGAGAGACAAAGGGGATGGTCCCCACGCCAACGGTACTTTTCCTTTCCGACAATCATTTTGACCCGTGTACATGTTTTCGTTTCCACATTGGAATGAAGCGTTCCGGATGAGTCGAGATCGTAAAGCGTTGAATCCACTGATTGCGGATACCAGTTGGCTTCAAATGGCAACAACGTGACGCCCGATGTCAACGGATAAAAGGTTGAGCCGAACGTATGCCGATAATAGATCGTCATGGATGGCGCACCGTTGGTCTCCACCTGAACAACGTTTCCTTGTTGTTGAAAGGGGAAACGCTTCCCTCCGCCTTGGATGTGATCGATTTGAAATTGCTCGTTGATCGAAAAACGAACGGTGTGTTCTTTCGGATGCAGAGAGAGTGTGGCTTTGATCGGATACGTGGATTTCGGATTCACCTCGATCTCCTTGATTTTCCAATATCCATGCAACGGGATGTTCTTGGGCTGAGCCTGATGTTTAATTTGTTGATAGAGTTTGACGTCGTTTGCCAACAGAATGTCATCCAACTGGAATTTTGATTGTGCATGTTGAAGGAAACTTGTTGCGACAGTAAGGAAAATCGCACTAGCCGCAAGCCCCGCGAAGGATCGCCGCATGCTTCGAAAAACGCCATAAACGGCGATGGAAGAAAGGATATACGCCAACTTGATCAGCATGCGTTCTTTTTGAAAGGTTAAGCTGAATAACGGGTCAATGTAAGGCCAACGATGGTTTCCCCACAAGGAGAAGGATGGGTTGCGATATTCCAAAGAAAACAGCACGATGATCCACAAAACAAACACACCAACGAGCAACATCGCTTTTTTCGAAGAATGATAGGCGTAAACAGCGCCTGTGGACAATCCAATCATCCACGCCCATAGAAATGGAAGAAGAAAATGGATCACATATAGTGGAAACAGAAAAGCGAAAAGATCCCAACCCGCTGAATAGTTGATCACCACCGCACCGGCGATGATCCCGGCCAAGGCCAGTTGCAAAACGAAAAAACAAACAAACGCGATCAAAGCTTGGCAGAAGACAATCTTTTGTGGGTTTCGAATGATGTCGTTCATCGCGATCCAGTGAATTGGAGTCGAAGTGAACAACGAAACATGCAAACGGAAGCTGAAGAGCAGCCAGACAGCCATTCCAATCGGAACCAAATATTTCGTATATAAGATCCATTCCGCTGGATTGGTGGTATGGGGATTGAGGCAAACAAACATCAAAACCCCAGAAAATACGAATATGAAACTAGCTTCTGCTTTTAAGCGGGACGCCATTCTTGAAATGAACACCCATTTCATATGGAATGCCCTCTCTAATCATGAATTTGAAATGTTTGTAAAATTCAATGGCATTATAAAAAAAGAAGAAGAAGATGTCAACCTTTTACATGGAAATTCACAGTATATTCACAAATAATAGGAAAATCGTATTGCCATGATGACGATTTTTGGCAAATTTTGCGTCTTTAGGTGTAGGGAGTGTCCATTGTGCGACGTGCTTTTTTTCAACGCGCTGAACGAAGCGATCAGGCGCGAAATCGAGCGCGATGGGAAAACGATTTATGAGAAAGCCTGCTCATGAACCGTGCCTCCGGATTTAGCCGGTCCGCTTTCTCACTTGAGGGCGGCCTTTTTTTGCCCTTCCGCGGCTGTTTGGGCAGATGGGCTTCGGGACGGGTGTGCGTGTGAGCCAAGTATTGTCTGTTTTTCCTTGCACCGAAAGCGCCGTCATCGGTACAATGAAGTCGGCAACCATTGGCAAAGGAGACTCGCGATGAAAATCGGCTATCGGACATTGAAAACGGCGGTGGGGGCGGCGCTGGCGATTGCCATCGCTCAGCTGATCGGCCTGCATAACTTCGCTTCCGCTGGCATTATCGTCATCTTATGCGTCCAAGTGACGAAAAAGCGGTCGCTTGAGACCGCCCGGGCTCGTTTTGCGGCGTGCGTTGTCGCGATCGGGTTTGCGGCGTTGTTTTTTACCGTCTTCGGCTATCATCCGTGGACGATCGGGCTGTTGCTTTTGTTGTTCATTCCGGTGACGGTTCGCTTGAAAATCAATGAAGGCATTGCGACAAGCTCGGTCATTATTTTGCATTTGTATGCGGCCGGGGACATCACGTGGGGATTGGTCGCCAATGAGATCTTGCTGGTGGCGGTTGGCATTGGGGTAGCGCTGCTGATGAACATGTATATGCCGAGCGCCGAGAAGGAGCTCAAAGAGTACCAGCGCATTGTCGAAGATTTGTTTCGCATTATTTTAAAAGAAATCGTCCGCTACTTGCGCACAAATGAGCTTGATTGGGATGGGAAGGAGCTGCCGCTTGCGGCGGAGACGCTCGACAAAGCGAAAAAACTCGCCATGCGTCACGCCGACAACCAATTATGGCGGAATGAGGATGAATATGTCCGCTACTTCCGCATGCGCGAGCGGCAGTTGGAAATCATCGAGCATATGCTTCCGCTTGTGACATCGCTTGTCTACACGGTCGAGCAGCGGATGATGGTCGCCGATTTTATCGACGAATTAAGCGATGCCATTCACCCGGGAAATACGGCCGATCGGTTTTTGCGGCGCCTTGCCGAGATGCGCGAACAGTTTAAGGCGATGCCGCTGCCAACGACGCGCGAACAGTTTGAAGAGCGGGCGGCGTTGTTTCATTTGGTGCGCGAATTGGAGCGATATTTAATCATCAAAAGCGAATTCCATCCCGGAAACGAACGAAAACCGCAGCGGCTTAAGGCATGATACAGGGCATATGTCCATCCGTTTTGGCGCACACTATAGCCAAACCTTCAAGCAAAGGATGGACGGATATGCGGGTATGGTTGGCCATTTGTCTCGTGCTCACCGCCGTGTTGGGGGCTCCTTTTCAGACAGCGGCGGAGGCGAAGCCGCTTGTCATTGTGAACAAAGCGATCAATAAGCTCGCGCTCGTCCGCGACGGCCGCATCGAAGCCGTTTACCCGGTGGCGACCGGGGTGAATGCGGCGTTGACGCCGGAGGGGATGTTTACGGTGACGGTGAAGGCGAAACACCCGTATTATCGGAAAAAGAACATTCCAGGCGGGGCGCCGAACAATCCGCTCGGCGCAAGGTGGATCGGCTTTAACGCGCGCGGGACGGACGGGCGCATCTACGGCATTCACGGCACGAACAACCCGGCGTCGATCGGCCGGTATGTGTCGCAAGGCTGTGTGCGCATGCACAACCGCGATGTCGAGCATTTGTATGAACGGGTGCCGATTGGCGCCAACGTGCTCATTCTCCGCAGCAACGAATCGTTTTACGCCATCGCCAAACGGCACGGCGCTGTCCGATGAAAAACGCAAGCTCCGTTTCGGAGCTTGCGTTTTTTTGGGCAGGTTTAAAACCACATGCTGATGCCGGCGAGGAGCGTCGTCAGCAGCATGCAAATGAGCATCAAGTAAACCACGAATTTTTGCGTTTTGCGCGACAACGGTCCGTCCTCCTTCCGTCCGCTGTTCTGTTTTTTATTGTAACCGGAAGCAGCGGAGCGGACAAGGAAAAACAAAAAAGCAGGATTTTTTGTCGAAACGGCGAATAATAAAACGTTGGCCTCATCATTTTGCAGCAAAGGAGACAAAGACGATGCAGGTGAAAAAAGTCGACCATATCGGCATTGCCGTCCGTTCGATCGAGAAAGCGCTTCCGTTTTATACGGATGTGCTCGGCCTGCCGTTTCTTGGCATCGAGGAAGTCGAGTCGGAACAGGTGAAAGTGGCGTTTTTGCAGGCGGGAGAGGCGAAACTGGAGCTGCTTGAGCCGCTGTCGCCAGAGAGCGCGGTGGCGACATTTATCGAGAAGCGCGGTGAAGGGATTCATCACGTGGCGCTTGGCGTCGAGGACATCGCCGAGCGCATCCGTGAGCTCAAGGAGCATGGCATCCGCATGATTCAAGATGCGCCGAAACGCGGCGCCGGCGGGGCATGGGTCGCGTTCATGCATCCGAAATCGACCGGCGGCGTGTTGTACGAACTTTGTGAACGGACGAACCGAACGGAGGGACACCAATGAGCGACATGTACGACAAAATCAATGAATTATATGACCGCCGACGCGAGATTGAACTGGGCGGGGGCGATGAGAAAATTGAACAGCAGCACGCGAAAGGGAAGCTGACGGCGCGCGAGCGGATTGACTTGCTGTTGGATGAAGGAACGTTTGTCGAGCTCAATCCGTTCATCGAGCACCGCTGCACCGATTTTGGCCTCGGGGAAAAGAAGGGGCCGGGTGACGGGGTGGTGACCGGCTACGGGAAGATCAACGGCCGCACCGTGTTTGTGTTTTCGCAAGATTTCACCGTCTTCGGCGGGGCGCTTGGGGAAATGCACGCGAAAAAAATTGCGAACATCATGGATTTAGCGGCGAAAACCGGGGCGCCGGTCATCGGTTTGAACGATTCGGGCGGCGCCCGCATTCAAGAAGGGGTCTTGTCGCTTGACGGGTACGGACACATTTTTTACCGCAACGCCATTTATTCCGGCGTCATCCCGCAAATTTCCGTCATTATGGGGCCGTGCGCCGGCGGGGCCGTCTATTCGCCGGCCATCACCGATTTTGTGTTCATGGTCGAAAAAACGAGCCAAATGTTCATCACCGGTCCGAAAGTGATTGAAGCGGTGACCGGGGAGAAAATCAGCGCTGAAGATTTAGGCGGCGCCCGCGTGCACAACACGATCAGCGGCAACGCCCACTTTGCGGCAGCGAATGAAGAGGAGGCGCTCGCTGAAGTGCGGCGGCTCTTGGGCTATTTGCCGTCAAACAACAACGAAAAGCCGCCGTTTGGCCCGATTCCGGATGGGGACGACTACCGCCCCGATTTGGCCGATGTCGTGCCGATTGACGCCGTCCGCCCGTACGATGTGCGCCACGTCATCGCCCACGTCGTCGATGACGGATCGTTTTTTGAGGTGCAAAAAGATTTCGCGAAAAACATCGTGATCGGCTTTGCCCGCATTAAGGGCGAAGTGGTCGGGCTTGTGTGCAACCAGCCGAAGTTTATGGCCGGCGGGCTGGACATCGACTCGTCCGATAAGGCGGCGCGGTTTATCCGCTTTTGCGATTCGTTCAACATCCCGATCATTACGTTTGAGGACGTCACCGGCTTTTTCCCAGGCGTCAAGCAGGAGCACGGCGGCATCATCCGCCATGGGGCGAAAATTTTGTACGCTTACTCGGAAGCGACCGTGCCGAAAATTACGGTCATTTTGCGGAAAGCGTACGGCGGCGCCTATGTCGCCTTAAACAGCAAATCGATCGGCGCCGATGTCGTCTATGCGTGGCCGAACGCGGAAGTGGCGGTCATGGGGCCGCAAGGGGCGGCGAACATCATTTTCGCGAGCGAAATTGAAAAAAGTCCGAATCCGGAAGAAACGCGGGCGCAAAAAATTGCCGAATACCGCGAGAAATTCGCCAATCCGTATGTCGCCGCCAAATACGGCATGATCGATGACGTCATCGACCCGCGCGATACGAGAATCAAGCTCATTCAGGCGCTCGAGATGCTTCGAAACAAGCACGAGGAGCGGCCGAAGAAAAAGCATGGCAATATTCCGCTGTAAACGATGGAAGGCGTCCGGTCAATCTCGGGCGTCTTTTATGTTTTGGGTTTGATATGGTATAATATGGTTAAAAAAGGGGAGAGGAAAATGAATTTTTTCAACGACCCAAACAGCAGAGTGAAGTTGATTCCATTGATTATTGCCGTCATTGGATTGTGGCTCCTTTTAAATAGCCCTAAATTAGGAAGTGATTCTGTTTCATCATGGGTTCGATCCGTAGGCGGCTCGGCCGGTTCGCAAGAATACTTGCAAATGTTAAAAGGGTATATCAATGCCTATCAAATGGTAGGGGGCATTTTCTTATTGACAGGGTTATTTTCTCTTTTTAAAAGAAAATGACAATAGAAGATGACAAAGAAAGATTAGCATGAGACATCCGCAACCTTTCCTGAACGAAGGTGCTTTGCTGCGCTTTTCATGATTTCAGCATTTGTCTGAAGTCATGAAAAAACTGAATTCCACTCATCATTCGTTTACTCAAGCTGTTTCGGCGTCTAGTTTGGTGTTTGGCGGAAACTTCCGGTATACTGGAAGAGGAATCTATACATAGGAGGACGAAACAGATGGTAAACGAGCAGCGTCTTGTCGACGAATTTTTGGAACTCGTGCAAATCGATTCGGAAACGAAGCATGAAGGGGACATTGCGAAGGTGCTCAAACAAAAGTTTGAAGCGCTTGGCCTCGATGTGATCGAAGACGATGCGGCCGCGAAAACCGGGCACGGCGCCGGCAATTTGATTTGCACGCTCGCGGCGACGAAAGACGGGGTGGATCCGATTTATTTCACATCGCATATGGATACGGTCGTGCCGGGCAAAGGGGTGAAACCGTCGATCCAAGACGGCTATGTCGTCACCGACGGGACGACGATTTTAGGCGCGGATGATAAAGCGGGCTTGGCGGCGATGTTGGAAGCGATTCGCGTGTTGAAAGAACAAAACATCCCGCACGGCGTAATCCAGTTTATCATCACCGTCGGCGAAGAGTCGGGGCTTGTCGGGGCGAAGGCGCTTGACCCGTCGCTCATTCAAGCGAAATACGGCTATGCCTTGGACAGCGACGGCAAAGTCGGCAACATCGTCGTCGCCGCCCCGACGCAGGCGAAGCTGAAAGTCGTTGTGCACGGCAAAACTGCCCATGCCGGCGTGGCGCCGGAAAAAGGAGTGTCTGCCATTACGATTGCGGCGAAGGCGATCGCGAAAATGCCGCTCGGCCGCATCGACGAGGAGACGACGGCGAACATCGGCCGCTTTGAAGGCGGCACGCAAACGAACATCGTCTGCGACCGCGTTGATATTTTAGCGGAAGCCCGTTCCCTCGTTCCGGAAAAAATGGAAGCGCAAGTGGCGAAAATGAAAGAGGCGTTTGAAACGGTTGCCGCGGAAATGGGGGGGCGCGCCGATGTCGAAGTGGAAGTGATGTACCCGGGCTTTAAGTTCAGCGACGGCGACCATGTCGTCGAGGTCGCCAAACGGGCGGCGGCGAAAATCGGACGGCCGTGCAAGCTGGAGAAAAGCGGCGGCGGCAGCGATGCCAACATCATCGCCGGCTTCGGCATTCCGACGGTCAACCTCGCAGTCGGCTACGAAGAAATCCATACGACGAATGAGCGGATGCCGATTGAAGAGCTGGTGAAGCTGACAGAGATGGTTGTCGCCATTGTCGAGGAAGTCGCCAATGCCGAATGAGCATCCCGAGGCTGGATGCTCTTTTTTCTTGAACCTTTCGGTAAACATTCGGCCGGAATGAGCCGATAAAAAAAGCAGAGTGCGAATCACGAAAGAGGTGGCGGGGGAATGGACAAATACGTGGTGTTTCGCGTCGAGCGGGAACAGTACGCCGTCTCGATCGCGTATGTCGTCTCGATTGAGAAAATGACGGCGCCGACGGCCGTGCCGCATATGCCGGATTGTATGGCGGGCGTTGCGCGCATCCGCGGCGAGCTCGCGCCGGTGCTCGATATGCGAAAGCTTCTATATGGGAAAGCGATCGAGGAAACCGAGCAGACGCGTCTTGTCGTCGCCGCGGTCGACGGGTTGTCGGTGGCGTTTATCGTTGACGAAGCAAAGGAAATTGTCGATATTGAACCGGAAGCCATCAAACCGCTGCAGCTCGTATCCGCGGAGCGCACGCCGTATGTCGTCGGGATCGCGACGCTGCCGGAGCGGCTGCTCACGGTGCTGGATCCGCGCGTCTTGTTTGCCCATTTGGAAGAAGCGGACGCGATTCGCGAGCAAGTGGCCGCCGCCCAGGCCGCGGCCCAGGTCATCCAAGAGGAAGAGACGGTATAGGTGTTTGCCTATACCGTTTTTTCTTCCGCGCATATCCTAATCATGGAAATGAACTTCAACACATGAGAGGAGGCGCATTCCATGGTTCGACCGTTCGGTCCGTATATGGGCGGATTTTATCCGCCGTACGTTGGCGGCTACGGCTATCCTCCATACGGTTATCACCATCATCATTGGCATGGAGGGTATGACGGCTATCATCACTTCCCGTATGGCGTGCCTTATGGTCATTACCCGTTTGGACCATACGGCTTCCCGCATTATGGAGGCTACTAAGCATGAGGGGCGTTACGCCCCTTTTCGCATGGACAGGTCAAGCAAAGTCCGTCGTGCCGCCTCGTTCCTAAATCGGTTTAGAAAAACTTGCAGGCAAGCGCAAACGTATGGTATGTTGTTTGATGAACAAACCAAAACGGAAAGGGACGTTGGACAATGGCGAAACAGCAAATCGGCGTCATCGGACTGGCGGTCATGGGGAAAAACTTGGCGCTCAACATCGAAAGCAAAGGCTATTCGGTGGCGGTGTACAACCGTTCGCGCGAAAAAACGGACGAGTTTTTGCAAGAAGCGAAAGGAAAAAACATTGTCGGTACATACAGCATCGAAGAATTCGTCAACGCCTTGGAAAAACCGCGGAAAATTTTGCTGATGGTGAAAGCGGGCGCGCCGACGGACGCGACGATCGAACAGCTGAAGCCGCATTTGGAAAAAGGCGATATTGTAATTGACGGCGGCAATACGTATTTTAAAGATACGCAGCGCCGCAACAAAGAACTCGCTGAACTTGGCATCCACTTTATTGGCACGGGCGTCTCGGGCGGCGAGGAAGGGGCGCTGAAAGGCCCGTCGATCATGCCAGGGGGCCAAAAAGAAGCGCATGAGCTCGTGCGCCCGATTTTTGAAGCCATCGCTGCCAAAGTCGACGGCGAACCGTGCACGACGTACATCGGTCCGGACGGCGCCGGGCATTATGTCAAAATGGTGCATAACGGCATTGAATACGGCGACATGCAGCTGATCGCTGAAGCGTACTTCTTGCTCAAACATGTGCTCGGCATGGATGCTGCAGAGCTGCACGAAGTGTTCGCCGACTGGAACAAAGGCGAGCTGAACAGCTACTTAATCGAGATCACGGCCGACATTTTCACGAAAATCGATGAAGAAACAGGCAAGCCGCTTGTCGACGTCATTTTGGACAAAGCCGGGCAAAAAGGGACGGGCAAATGGACGAGCCAAAACGCCCTCGATTTAGGCGTGCCGCTGCCGATCATCACGGAATCGGTGTTCGCCCGTTTCCTCTCGGCGATGAAAGACGAGCGCGTGAAAGCAAGCAAAGTGCTGGCAGGCCCAGCGGTGAAGCCGTTTGAAGGCGACCGCGCTCACTTCATCGAAGCCGTGCGCCGCGCGCTTTACATGAGCAAAATTTGCTCGTACGCCCAAGGATTTGCGCAAATGAAGGCGGCTTCTGAGGAATACAACTGGAACTTGCGCTACGGCGATATCGCCATGATCTTCCGCGGCGGCTGCATCATCCGCGCGCAATTTTTGCAAAAAATTAAAGAGGCGTACGACCGTGATCCAGCGCTTTCGAACTTGCTCTTGGATCCGTATTTCCAAGACATCGTCGAACGCTACCAAGACGCGCTCCGCGAAATCGTCGCCACCGCGGCGATGCGCGGCATTCCAGTGCCAGGATTCGCCAGCGCCCTCGCCTATTACGACAGCTACCGCACCGCGGTGCTCCCAGCCAACTTAATCCAAGCGCAGCGCGATTACTTCGGCGCCCACACGTACGAACGCGTCGACAAAGAAGGCATTTTCCATACGGAATGGTTGAAATAAAGAAAAAAGCCCTTAGAGTCATTCACCACTCTAAGGGCTTTTCGTGTTCGATAAAGCTAAAATTCGTTCCGTCAACTGGAACTGCATCTTCAGAATGGGATGACCACTGATCGAGTGGGCGAACGTTGGAACGGTTTTGGTTCTTCCCTCACTCGCTGCATCGTTTTAAAGCGCCTCGCGAATTAGCTTTTTGTAATAACGAACGGACAACACACCAAACAGCGAATAGCAGACCGTGTAAATCGCCATCACCGTCAACATCGGCGTCCACAGTTCGGTGCCGAAAAAGAACCAGCCGGAACGGACGGCGAAATAGCTGTGAGATAATCCGAGCAGCAACGGAATGCCAAAGTAGAACAGCTGTTTCCGCCGAATGCCCCCGAGCAAGTCTTTTTCAGTGAATCCCAGTTTGCGCAAAATGGTGTAATTCGGCCGCTCTTCTTCGCCGGCGCCCATTTGCTTGAAGTAAAGAATGCAGCCGGATGTGACCAAAAAGACGAGTCCTAAAAAGGTGACGACAAACATGATCAATCCGAACGTTTGCTTTCGGTGGCGGCTCATCATCAGGCGCGAATCGGCGATGGAGGAAAACTCCATGCGTTGAAACAACTGATCAGCCCGTTCAATATTTGTTTCGTCAGTCAGATGAATTCCGATATGCACCTTTTTCTTTTGTGGATCGGTTTCTTTTTGCAAACGATCAAACATCGTTTGGTCGACGATGACAGTCGGCATGCCGTACGTGAAATGATAGTTGACGTAATAGTCTTTTTTCATCCCAAGGTAATGAAGCGGGACCATGCGGCCGTTTTCTTCTAAGCGAATCGTTCCCGTTTCTTTAAACGGCAAGAATTGACGGAGCATGTCCTGATATCCCGTCAGCAGTGCTTCATTAGGCTTGACATCGATGCGGCCTGTACTTGTGTCGCTGATCACCGATAGCGGCGCGGCGGACGGCTGAAACTGGAGCCGGCTTTGATCAGCGATGTCCAAAATCATCGAAATATCAGTCGGTGCTTCGATGACATCGATCATCGTTTCCCGATAGCGAATATCATGAGATCGCAGCGCCGCCGTAAAACGGGCGGCATCTTTTTTGTCCGTAAACGCGAAATCGGCGGCGACATAGTTTTGCGCGGATCGTTCGGCGGAATAGTAGGAAATATAGCTTAACGAAATCAACCCGATCGCGATGGCCGACACGGTCGTGATGATCGTAAGCAGCAACGCGTTCGATTTCATGCGAAACATGAGCGACGATCCCGATAGCACGTCGTTGATCGACAAATAGCCGCCTTTTTGTTTTCGCCATAGGTGGAACAGAAAGCTGATCGTTCCTTTGAAAAACAAATAGGTGCCGATGATGACAGCGCCTAAGATGAACGCCATGGCCATGAATAATCCTTGCACGCTCTTCCAGTCGCTGCTAAACAATTTCGTCGATATACCATAGCCGCTGCCGATGAGGATGATCCCCACCATCCCCACGACCATGTTCCATACGGATACGTGTTTTGCTTCGGTTGTGGATGTAGTGCGGAACAAGGATAAAATCGTCTGTTTTTTGAGAAACAAGCGGTTCATCCCCATCATGAGGACATCAATCACGCTGAACACAATCAACGTTTGCACCAATGCTCGTCCAGAAAAGGAAAGAGATGCCGCTAGCAGAATATCGATGATTTTAAACAAAATCATCATCAACAGCTTGGAAGCGGCAAATCCTACCAATATGCCGATGATCAGTGTGCCGTAATAAAGAATGACGTTTTCGGCCGCCAGCATCAAAAAGATGTTTCGTTTCGTCATGCCGATCAACTGCAAAAGAGCGATCTCATGGCTCCGACGCTTGATAAACAGGGCGTTGGCGTACAAAAGAAAGACGGCGACAATCACGATAAGAAGCACCGCGCCTGTGCGGACGGCCGCCGCGCCTTTCACTCCCCCTTTGATGGCATCAAGCGATGGATCGTACTGCAATGTCACGAACGCGAAATACAAGGCGGAAGCAAACATCAAGGCAAACACGTACAAATAATAATGTTGGATGTTTTGTTTCAAGTTGCGGAACAGGAGTTGCTTCATGCTCATGGCCGAACACCGCCCAGCACGCCTTGCGTTTGCATAATGGCTTGGAAAAATTGCTGCCGCGTTTCCGTTCCTTTATACAGTTGCGTATACAATTGTCCGTCTTTGATAAAAACGACACGGCCTGAGAAACTGGCGGCGACCGGATCGTGGGTGACCATGATGATTGTCGTCTTCCGTTTTTTATTAAGTTGTTGCAGCTTGTGCAATAAATCGGAAGCCGATTTTGAATCGAGTGCGCCCGTCGGCTCATCGGCAAAAATGATGCTCGGTTCATGGATGAACGCCCGCGCCGCCGCAGCGCGCTGTTTTTGCCCACCAGAAATTTCGCTCGGATAGTGGTTTTGGATGTCAGTAATGCCAAGTTCAGCCGCCAATTCTGCAAATTTCTTTTCCGCTTCTCGCTTGGGCGTTTTCGTAATCGATAAAGGCAAAAGGACGTTCTCCTTCACCGTCAGCGTGTCAAGCAAATGATACTCTTGAAAGATGAAGCCGACATGGCGTTTGCGAAACTCTGCCAGCTCTCGGTCTTTCATGGCGACGACGTTGTTTCCTTCGATGAAAATAGCGCCCTCGCTCACTCGGTCGATTGAGGAAAGAACGTTGAGGAGCGTCGTTTTCCCTGATCCGGAAGGCCCCATGATCGCGAGAAATTCCCCCTTCTCCACACGCAGATCGATGCCTTTGAGCACTTCTTGTAGATTCTTTTTCGTTCCGTACGTTTTGTGGATGTTGGTTGCTTCCAATATGATCATCTCATTTTCCCTCCTTCGTTTCTATCATAAGCAATGAGATTATTTTTTTCCTGCGTTTGGCCGAACAAAACGAAGCCGCATGTGACAAAATCGTCACATGCGACGTGTGCGGATGATGTCATTTTCTTGTGGAAATAGGATCGTAAATGTCGTTCCGCGCCCGGGCGTGGATTCGACATGAAAGTCAAGAAGAAGCGGTTTGGCGGCTTTTTTCGCCAAATACAGCCCCATCCCCGTCGCCGCTTCATTTTGGTGTTCGGTGGTGGAGGTGAATCCTTTCTCGAAAATGCGCGGCAAGTCCTTTGGATCAATGCCCAAGCCGAAATCTTGAATTTGCAAGCGGGCATGGCCGTTTTTCATAAAGCTTTTCACGACAATGTCAGATGACTCGCTGTATTTCACCGCATTCGTGATGATTTGCCGGATGATAAAAGAAAGCCATTTGGCATCGCTCAGGACGGAGCGGACGTCCAATTGAAGGTCAAAGCCGATGCCTTTTTGCATACACCACGATTGCAGCGGTTTAATCTCATTGATGAGAAGCGGCTCAAGCTCGACTTGTTCGATATATAAGTCGTTTTCCATGTGTGGAAGCCGTCGTTGATGAAGTTGCTGATCAAGAAGCAGATGAATGCGCAGCCATTCGTACAAGAGTTGCGCTTTCGTGTTTTCGTCCCCAACCCGTTCGATGATGAGCCGCATGGCCGTCAGCGGCGTTTTCATTTCGTGAATCCATGACAACAGTTCATCTTTCTCTTGTTCCAACGTGGTGAGGTGTTCTTTCAGTTCCTGTTTCCATTGGTCCGTTTGGCTGGCGAGGACGCGTTCGACGATCTTCTCCAGCGGGCTTGCCGCCCGCAGGGCAGAGATGGGATCGAGGCGGCGCTCCCACTCTTGCAAACGTTGATAAAATGCCGTTTCTTTTTTCCAACGGATGATGACAAAGACAACAAAGATGATAGTCGTTAAAAAGACGATGTAAAGGACGGAGGAGAGCGGAATCGTCGGATCCAGATAAGCGACAAACAGGATGAACAGCTCCAGAAAGAGAAAGAGGGCCATCCAGCTTTTTCGTTCCCACAAATAATCTTTGATCATCAGTGGCTCCCTTCTTCCGTAGCCATATAGCCTTGCCCAACTTTCGTTTCAATGAAGCGGCCCAAGCCGAGTTCGTCCAGTTTTTTCCGTAGGCGGTTGACGTTGACGGTCAGCGTGTTGTCGCTGACAAACCGTTCGTCTTCCCATAGCCGTTTGATCAGCTCCGTCCGAGCAACGATCTGGTTTTTCTTGGCCAATAAATGTTTCAAAATCAACAGCTCGTTTTTCGTCAGCTCCACTGTTCCGTGTTCATTTGAGACTGTGCTTTTTTCATAGTCGACCGTTGCCCCGCACCATGTTTGCAGCTGAACGGGTCCGGCATTGTAGTTGTACACGCGGCGGAGCAGCGCTTGGATTTTGGCGATCAGCACATCGAAATGAAACGGCTTTTGGATGTAATCATCAGCCCCAAGCTGCATCGACATGACCATATCAGTCGGGTGGTCGCGCGATGATAAGAACAAAATCGGGACGTTCGAATGAGCACGAATCTGGCGGCACCAGTGGAACCCGTCAAATTTCGGCAGCTGGATGTCGATGATCACCAAGTGCGGCTTGCAAGCAGAAAACTCTTCCATCACACGACCGAAATCGCGGATGCCGCAAACATTGTACGACCATTGTTCCAAACGTGCTTTGATTTCTTGAAACAACGTCACATCATCTTCAATGAGCAAAATGTTCAATTTTGCCTCACCCCACTTGTTTCTATTGGGAGTTCCGTTTTCATTATATTTGTTTCACCGTTCGGGGGAAAGGAGGTTCAAAAGGGAAAGCATGAAAATGCATTACACAGCAAAGCGATGGCCGCTGTTCGTGATCGGCGGCAGTTGGTGCATGCAGCCGAACGGGGTGCGTATGGCAAAAAGAGCTTGAAGTGATGATCGACGGTGGGCTATCATGGATATTGAGGATGGATAAGGAATGGTCAAATGTCGGTGCACGATTGTTTGAGCTATGCTATGCGCAAGGAATGTATAAGGAAGGAATTAGAAATCATTGTTTGACGGGGGATTGGAATGGGAACAACATTTAGGAAAGGTTTTTTATTTTGTCTCTTCTTGTTTATCTGTCTTTTCCATGTGTTTCCTTCCGCTAAAGCGGAAGCGGCCGGACCGCGTACGCAACAGCTTCCTGGGCGCGTGCTCGATTGGGTCATGGATGATCAAAATGGGTATATTTATGCGCTCACGGAAAAGGGGATGTTATTATTTATTGAAGCGAGCACATTGTCGATCAAAAAGCAGGAACCCGTTTCTCTGCGGGCATACAGCGCTTTATGGCGGAAATATGCCCAGCGGTCGGTCACTCTTCTTTTGCGGGACGGGAAGCTGTATGTGCCGTCTGAAACATCGATAGACGTTTTTGACGTCAAAACGAAACGGCTGATTCAACGAGCCCCGTATAACGGATTGCCGTTTGGCTTATTAGGCAACAAAATCGTAACTTTCGGAAAGCAGTACGGGCGCGGGAAGACGACGTATGAGATGTACATGTGGGATTTGGCGGCGAAACGCCAAACAATCCGGCTGATTGCTGATCCTAACTTTTTTTCCGTTTTTTCAGAGGAAAATACGTTGTTTTTCGATGAGAAGCGAGGTCTGGCCTTCATCGGCCGCAATGTTTCCATTCCTGATTTAGCGGTATTGCGCCTGTCCGATTTGAAGGTGGTGAAGCGAGTTTCGTATCAAGGGCCGAGAGGCAGCGCGCCCATCCATCCGCTCATCGTTGACGGAAGCGATGTGTTTTTTGCGGGAAGGCGCATTGATGCCGGAAATATCAACATGGTGCACGACTGTTATAACGGCCCCGTTTTAGATGTTCAAGGGGCCTACGTGGTGACAAATAAGGCGGTGTATGACCGTTACACCTCTGCTAAGATAAACGCGCTTCCATTCCCGACGAACTATGCGTTGATGGATGCAAAGTACAATTTGTATTTGATCAAAGAAGGGGAAAATCGAATTTATAAATATCCATTGCCGGCCGATGAGAGCTATTATGTTCGATCGTCCCATTATGCTTTCACCAATGTCCCCATTTCCCATTTGGCTTATGATTCGTCGACCGGATGGTTGTATGTGTTGTCCGCCGAAGACAGCAAACTGTTTGTCATTCGCGCCAGCGACATGAAAATGGTGAAAGAAATTCATCCCGGACCGCAGCCGACAGATGTAAAAATTGATGGCGGCAAGGTGTATGTTGCGCTATCGGGAGCGACGAAAATGGCGATTTACGACGCCAAAACAATGCGGTTTCTTGGAACGGTGCCGCTGATCGCTGCTCCGCGTTCATTGGCGATCGGGGACGGGAAAATTTTCTTCACGGACAATAGCCGCACGTTGACGGGATCGATTGCCGTTTATGATATGAAGACGAAAAAACAATGGCGAATCCCAAAGGTATTCATCAATCCGTTGATTGGGTATGACGAAAAACAAAATGTATTGTATGTCGGACAGGAAGGAACATCGGATCATGATCTGTATGCGGTGCGGCTTTCCGATTGGCATGTTTCGCAACTATTGTCCTTCCCTGGAGGGGATGATGCCTTTTTTATGAACGGCGGGGAGATTTTTTACGGAAAGGCGCGCATCAATCCAGCCCAGCCCGGCGCATTGGTGGCCGCTGAATTTCCGGAGCCGCTGCGGGCGGCGAGCCGTCAATATATCATCACCAGCCGTGCCATTTATAACCGGGCAACAGGAACGAAAATCGCCGATTTGTCATCTGAAGCGTTGCTCGCAACGGCTGGAGATGATGGAATGATCTTCACGTATCGAAAAGTGGCTACGAACCATTATTTGATTAAGCAAAAACTGTCTCAGTGAACTACCCCCACTTAATTTTCTAGCGAAAATTTGAAGTGGGGGCTTCCAAAGAAGTTTGACTGCTTCAAGCAATCCTTATTCTTTGAGGCGTGTCCACTTCGCCGCTAGAGCATAAGACACTCAGGTCTACAGCTTTACTTTTCTTTAAGATGTTTAATGCGCCATTGACATCAGCATTAATTAGTTTGCCAGACTTTGTTCGATACAAGCCGCGCTTAATACGTTTGCCGCTGAACTTATATTCTTTTGGATTGTCGGCATTATATTCAGGAATCTCATCGCCGTCAAAAAAGCTGGCTTGAGACGTATATGATTCTTCCTGTTTCAAGAATTCAATGCCGTAAAATTCACAAAGATATTCTAGTTTTTCTTTTATGTTACCGAGAGGAATATTGACAAAGTTTTGATTTGTTTTTTTCCTAGATTAATATTGCGTTGCCATGTTTCCGCATAGCCAATGACAAGTTTGCCAATTTGATTTTCAATACAGTAGTTAATGATGTAACGGCAAGTCTTGTTGATATAATCATTCACTTTATTATTGCGATTCATAGCAAGCAAAGCCTGTTTACGAGTGGTGCCTTTGATTTTTTGCTTATCTTTCATGCTTTGAAGTCTGGCATTTTCTTTGTTAAACCATTGATTTATACTTTTTAATCTCCGCCCATCAATGATGAATGATCTGCCGTCTGATGTGACACAAGTGGCAAAATTGTTTAATCCTAAATCAATTGCCAGTGCTTTTTGGTCATTTAATTCTCTTTGATCTTCAGGCATTTCATATTTGTACTGAATCTCAAAGAACCTGGCATGATGCTTAGGAATGATTTCAATCTGCTTAATCTTTTTGTCCAGTAACACAGGCGGAATCGTTATCGTGATAGGCTTGTGAGTCTTTTTAAATAGGCGAGAATACGGTATCGTGAATTTGTTGCCGTCTATACGAATCTGGCCAATGATCAGTGAATGAAAGCCATCTTTTTTAAGATATTTTGGAATACTGATAGCCTTGTGGTCATATTTTCCTTGTTTGGCAAGACTGATCAAACCAAAGAAAGATTTAAAGGCTTCATTGACCTTTTTTAAAATTTGCTGTGCCATGTTGCTGTTTAACAGCTTATAGTTTTCGTTAGTTTTTGCAAGATGATAGTTTTTCTCATAATTAAGAAATTCCTTGTGTTCAAAATAGTATTGTCTGACATTGTACAATCCGACGTTGTACATGTTCTTGGCAATATGGCACAGTTCTCGAAGAGTCAAGTATTCTTCTTTGGTCAAACCATTTAGCTGTTGTTTGATACAAAAATACATGTTTTCACCTCCCATCTAACTATATGATACTATATTTTACTGAATCTATCCTATTTTCAGCAAAATATAGTTAAGGCGATTCATCTCCCACTTACTCCGCTTCGCTTCGTTGAAGTGGGAGTCTTCTCGCCTAATTAAGATAAAATTGCCATTGCTGGGAGCGTTGGTTCTCCAAAGCGCATGAAACAGTTTTCACAACGTCTAGACGGGCTCGTACCTCCGCTCGTCTCGTTTTATAAAGAAGCAAATATGTCATCATGAGGATGATGCCCAAAGGTGAATTTTCCAAGGCGTTCAATCACTTAAACACGTCTGTTCACAGATAGGAGGGTCTTTCCATGTCACAACAGCGTAAATCGATCATCCCCGACGACTTTTTATGGGGCGGGGCGGTGACGTCGTTTCAGACGGAAGGGGCGTGGAACGAAGGCGGCAAAGGGCTGTCGATCGTTGATGCGCGCCCGATTCCAAAAGGGCATTCCGATTGGAAAGTGGCGGTCGATTTTTACCATCGCTACAAAGAAGACATCGCTTTGTTCAAGGAGCTCGGCTTTACCGCCTACCGGACGAGCATCGCTTGGACGCGCATTTTTCCGGACGGGGAAGGGGAGCCGAATGAAGCGGGCTTGGCGTTTTATGACGCCGTGTTTGATGAATTGAGAGCGAACGGCATCGAGCCGGTCATTACGCTGTACCATTTTGATTTGCCGCTGGCGTTGGCCAAGAAATACAACGGCTTTGCCTCGCGAAAGGTCGTCGACTTGTTTGAGCGGTACGCGCGCACCGTATTTGCGCGTTACCGCGGGAAAGTGAACTATTGGCTGACGTTCAACGAACAAAATTTAGTGCTCGAACAGCCGCATTTATGGGGGGCGATTGGGCCGGAAGACGAAGACCCGGAAGCGTTTGCCTACCGCGTCTGTCATAACGTGTTTATCGCCCACGCGAAAGCGGTGAAGGCGCTGCGCGAAATCGCTCCCGAGGCGAAGATCGGCGGGATGGTGACGTATTTGACGACGTATCCGGCGACATGCCGGCCGGAAGACGCTTTGGCGAACGTGCAGGCGAAAGAGCTGTTCATTGATTTCTTCTTTGATGTGTTCGCCCGCGGCGCCTATCCGCGTTATGTGACCAACCGGCTTGAGAAAAAAGGAATCTGCCTGCCGCTCGAAGCGGGGGATGAGGAGTTGCTCCGTTCGCAGACGGTCGACTTTTTGTCGTTCAGCTACTATCAAAGCCAAATCGTCCGCCATCAGGAACAGGATGAGTGGATCATCAAAGGGCTTGAACCGAACCCGCACTTGCCAAAGACGAAATGGGGCTGGGCGATCGATCCGATCGGGTTGCGGATGGCCTTAAAAGACGTGTACGCCCGCTATCAGATGCCCATTTTCATCACCGAAAACGGGATCGGATTGGAAGAGGAGCTGAATGAGGACGGCACGGTCGAAGATGATGAGCGGATCGACTATTTGCGCCGCCATATCGAACAAATGAAGATGGCGATGGAAGAAGGCGTCGAGGTGATCGGTTATTTAATGTGGGGAGCAACCGACTTGTTAAGCTCGCAAGGGGAGATGCGCAAGCGCTACGGCGTCATTTTCGTCAACCGCGACGACGAGAACTTGCGCGATTTGAAGCGCTATAAGAAAAAAAGCTTCTACTGGTTCCAGCGCGTCATTCGCACGAACGGGGAAGAGCTGTAAACAGAGGCGGGGAAGCCCCCGCCATTTTACCAGTCTTTAGGGCGGCCATGGCGAATATTCAATTTGACATGATCAAACAGCCGGTCCCATCGGGGGACCGGCTGTTTTTACGGCTCGCGGTCCAACAGCAAGACGCGCGCCGGGGCGGCGTCGGTGCCGACGAGTTTGAGAGGGGCGGCGACCATGAAATAGCGGCCTTCGGGGACGTCTTTCAGCCGCAGCCCTTCGATGACGATGACACCGGCGCCAAACAGCGTTTTATGGGTCGGGTGGCCTTCTTGCGCCCGTTCGATGCCAAGGGCGTCGATGCCGACGCCGCGGATGTGTTTGTCGGCTAGATACCGGGCCGCGTCTTCGGCGACGAAAATAAACTCAAAGTTAAATGCATCATCAAAGGAGTTTTTCGTTTTAAACAGAACGAAGTCGCCTTTTTGAATGTCAAGATGCGCGATGTCGTCTTTCGTGATCCGGTCGTTGACATCGGTTAAATCGAACAGCTTGCACGGGCCGACGAGGTCGTCCAATGGAATCGTTTCAAACGTCGCCCCGCCTTCGACCATATGAAGAGGGGCGTCAATGTGCGTGCCGGTGTGCACGTCCATGTCAATGCGCGATTCGGTCACATAGCCGTTGGTGACGGTGGTGCGCTTCGGCTGTTTTTCCGGTTTGTTTTTATACACGGGCATGCCCTCGTAAATCGGGGCCGTGACGTCATACACTTTCATCGTTCATTCGCTCCTTTGCATGAGGGATAAAGGGGCAAGCGCCCTATGTTGGTTTGGCAAAGAGGACGAGATGGGCGCAACAGGCGGGCCCATTGCGTCTTTACGAACGCGGATGCTCGATCGGCCACCAGTGGAAGCCGTCTTGTTTGAGCAGCTCGTCCGCAGCCGCCGGGCCCATGGAGCCAGCCGCGTAGTTCGGAAAGTCGGAAGCTTTTGTGTTCGCCCACACCTCAGAAATTGGGTCGACAAATTGCCATGACGCTGCCACCTCGTCCCAATGGGTGAAGTTCGTCGCATCGCCGCGCATGCAGTCGTACAACAGCTTTTCGTACGCTTCGGGCGTGTTGATGCCGTCGATGCAGTTGTTGCAATAGTCGAGTTGAAATGGAGCTGTTATGGTCGTCGATTCCCCGGTTTTTTTGCCGTTTAAATGAAGGGTGATCCCTTCGTCCGGCTGGATGTGGATGACGAGCAAGTTCGGGGCGATCGTCTCATTCGTCCGGTAATACAAGTTCATCGGTACATCTTTAAATTGGACGACGATTTTTGTCGATTTTTCCGCCATCCGTTTGCCGGTGCGGATGTAAAACGGCACGCCGGCCCAGCGGAAGTTGTCGATCAAAAGTTTTCCGGCGACGAACGTTTCCGTGTTCGAGTTCGGATCGACGTTCGGCTCTTCGCGGTACGCCGGCACGTGTTTGCCGTGGATGGTTCCGCGTCCGTATTGGCCGCGCACGAAATAGCGGTCGACTTCATCGTGCACAATCGGGCGCAAGGCGCGCAACACTTTCACTTTTTCATGGCGGATGTCATCAGTTGTTAGTTTGATCGGCGGCTCCATCGCCAACAGGGCGACCATTTGCAGCATATGGTTTTGCACCATGTCGCGCAACGCCCCGGAATGGTCGTAGTAGCGGCCGCGGTCTTCGACGCCGAGCGTTTCGCTCGATGTGATTTGAATGTTGGCGATGAACCGGTTGTTCCAAAGCGGCTCGAAAATGGCGTTTGAAAAGCGGATGACCTCGATGTTTTGCACCATTTCTTTGCCGAGGTAATGGTCGATCCGGTAGATTTCCCGCTCGGAAAAGACGCGGCGAATCTCGTCATTCAGCTTCTCGGCGCTCGCCAAGTCATGCCCGAACGGCTTTTCGATGACGAGCCGCTTAAAGCCGTGCGTTTCCGTCAATCCTTCCGACTGCAAGCGGGAAGTAACGGTGCCGAAAAATTCCGGCGCCATCGCCAAATAAAAGATGCGGTTGCCTTCGGTCTTGTATGTGCCGTCGAGCTGTTCGAGGAGCGACTTTAAGCGCTGGTACGACTCGGCTTCCGTCACGTCGAACGGATGGTAATAGAAATGGGAGGTGAATCGGCCGTCGGCGAGCTTTTGGTGAAACGCCGTTTCGACCGAGTCGCGCACATAGTTCCGGAACTCGTCGGCCGACAACGGGCGGCGCGCGACGCCGACGACGGCGAACTGGTCGTTTAGGTGCCCTTTTTCATACAGGCGGTAAAGGGACGGAAACAGTTTCCGTTTCGCCAAATCTCCCGTCGCTCCGAAAATGACGATGATCGATTTCGGATTCATGTTGTCCACCGTATGTACCTCGCTTTAACCAAATTTGTCTCTTCAATGAAACCATTGTAGAGGTTTGCCGGTCGGAACGCAAACACTTTGTTGCTTTCCGGCGGGAAAGCGTTTATGTTCATGAAAGAGCCGGGCGCCAACCCGGCGTTTTTGAGCGCAAAAGAAAGTTGAAAAGCCGTTTTGACATTGGTACGCTAACAACAGGCAATGTTGAGCGAGAAAAAGGAGTGAAGCGCGTTGGAACTGTTGTTTTTAGGCACGGGTGCCGGCGTGCCGGCCAAAGAGCGCAACGTATCGTCCGTCGCCCTGCAGCTGCTTGGCGAACGCGGGGCGACATGGCTGTTTGACTGCGGCGAAGCGACGCAGCATCAAATTTTGCATACCGCCATTCGCCCGCGCCGCATCGAGCATATTTTTATTACGCACTTGCATGGCGACCATTTGTTCGGATTGCCTGGACTGCTAGGCAGCCGTTCGTTTCAAAGCGGCGAGACGCCGCTTACGGTCTTCGGCCCAAAAGGCATTCGCGCGTTTGTCGAAACGGCCCTTGCCGTCAGCGGGACAAAGCTCCGCTATGAACTGAACATTGTGGAGATCGATGAGGGCGTCATTTTTGACGATGAACGGTTTTCCGTCATCGCCAAACGGCTCGATCACGGCATGCCGTCATACGGTTTCCGCGTCGTTGAAAAAGATTTGCCCGGCCCGCTCTTGGTCGAGCGATTGCAAGCACTCGGCGTCCGCCCCGGCCCGATTTATCAAGAAATTAAGCAAGGAAAAACGGTCGTGCTGGATGACGGCACGGTCATCGACGGGCGCGAATTTGTCGGGCCGCCGCAAAAGGGGAGAATCGTCGCCGTGTTGGGCGATACCCGTTTTTGCGAAGCGGCGATTGAACTCGCCCGCGATGCCGATGTCGTTGTCCACGAGGCGACGTTTGCCGCGGCGGAACAGCGGCTGGCCCATGACTATTTCCATTCCACGACCACAGACGCAGCCGAGGTGGCGAGGCGGGCCGGGGCGAAGCGGCTTATTTTGACCCATATCAGCTCTCGCTACCAAGGTGAGGCGGCGCTGCAGCTCGTCGCCGAGGCGCGCAGCGTGTTTCCGAACACCGAGCTCGCCGTTGATTTCGCCTCGTTTTCGATCCCGCGCGGTTAAAACCGCCAGCCGCGCTCATATTGGACGGGCGCCGAGATTTTTGCGCCCAGCTCTCTCGCCGCGGCGTATGGCCAATACGGGTTGCGCAGCAGCTCGCGCCCCAAAAAGACGAGATCGGCGCGGCCGTTTTGCAAAATTTCTTCCGCTTGCCAGCCGGACGTAATGAGGCCGACAGCGCCGGTCGGGATGTCTGCTTCACGGCGGATCAGTTCGGCAAATGGCACTTGGTAGCCGGGATAGACGTTCATGCGCGCCGGAACAATAGCGCCGGAGCTGACATCGACGAGGTCGACTCCTTGTTCTTTCATCCGCTTGGCGTATGGGACATAGTCTTTGGCCGTCAGCCCGTCCGGATGGTAGTCGGACGCCGAGATGCGGACAAAAAGCGGTCCGTCCCACACCTCGCGGACAGCGTCGATCACCTCGCCCAAGAAACGGTAACGGTTTTCCGGAGAGCCGCCGTACTCGTCTTGGCGCCGGTTGGAGAGCGGCGATAAAAATTCGTTAATGAGGTAGCCGTGGGCGGCATGGATTTCAATGACGTCAAAGCCGGCTTCCTTCGCGCGCCGTGCGCCGTTTTGGAACGCTTGCACCGTTTCTTCAATGTCGGCTTTCGTCATTTCTTTTGGCGTCGGCGACGAATCATCAAACGGGACAGCTGACGGAGCGATGATCTCTCCCGGCACTTGCGATTTTCTCCCCGCATGGGCAAGCTGGATGCCGATGGCCGCCCCATGCTCTTTCACAAGCCCAACGAGTTCGCGAAGCCCGGCGATATGGTCATCGCTCCAAATGCCTAAGTCGCGTTCAGAAATGCGACCTTGCGGCGTCACGCCGGTCGCTTCAACGATAATCAAGCCGACTTGGCCGACAGCGCGAGCCGGGTAGTGGATTTTATGCCACGTGCGTACGGCGCCGTCTTTCGTGTCGCACGAATACATGCACATCGGCGACATGACAATTCGGTTTTTCAGCGTCAGCCCGCGGATTGTATACGGCGAAAACAGCATCGTGTTCATGACAAGCAGCTCCTTTCTAGGCCAATGAATGGTTCATTACTGAATGATAGCACGCTGCTTATCAAAAACAAAATAAAACGGATTGTCGCCGTGTTCGGGCTAGGCGGGAAAAGGAGCGGCGCGCTCCGGAGGTCCGCTCTTTACGCTTCGGCGATGGCAGCGAGAAGAGCGCTGCCGAGCTCTTCGGAGCGGGCCGTCGCCCGGCGGATGCAGGCGATGACCGCTTCTTGGAACCGGTATTGCTCAAGCACGCCAATGCCGGCTTCGGTCGTGCCGCCTGGGCTCGTGACTTCACGGCGCAGGACGGATGGGTGCTTGTCGGACGCTTTTAGCATCTCGGCTGCGCCGATGATCGTTTGCAAAATGAGCCGTTTGGCGACATCTCGCTCAAGGCCGATGTCGGCCGCCGCTTTTTCCATCGCTTCGACCAAGTAATACACATACGCCGGACCGCTCCCGGACAGGCCGGTGACCGCATGCAAGTCCTTCTCCGGCACAACAGCGACGATGCCGACCGTTTCAAACAGCTGTTTGGCGACCTCAAGATGTTCTTTCGCGGCGAAGCGGCCGCCGGCGATCGCGGTCGCTGATAAGCCGACGGCGGCGGATGTGTTTGGCATGGCGCGCACGACAGGGATGTTGCGTCCGGCGAGCCGTTCGATCGTCTCGGTCGTGATGCCGGCGAGCAGTGAAAGAATGAGCTGATGGGCGCGGAGGGTCGGTGCGATGGCGTTCATCGCTTCGACGACGTCTTTCGGCTTCATCGCCAAAATGACGATATCCGCTTGTTTGACGGCTTCTTGCGCGCAACCCGCCGTGCAAACACCGTATTGGCGCGCCAGCTCCTCGAGCCGAGCGCGGTTTTGTCGGTTGGCGACGACAATGTGCGCCGGATGGCAAAACGCTTTCGTCATGCCGGCGATGAGCGCTTCCGCCATCGAGCCGGCGCCGATGAGCGCGATCGTTCGTTCGTTGTTCATCATTCCACTCCTCCTTGCCTTGGTGTATCCATCCAAAAGAAAAAGGTTTCCCGTCCTGCAAAAGGACGGAAAACCTTCGTTTCCGCGGTACCACCTTTTTTGGCCCGATTTGGCCCAAGCGCCAAACAGGCCCGACTCTGCCCCGATAACGCCGGGGAGGCGTTTAGGTTGGCCTAACAGCTCCTAGGGTAGGTTCAACCGCAAAGAGGGCCGCAAAGCCTTCCAGCCGCGGGCTTCGCTCTCTGGTGCCGTTTGCGGTTTACTGGCCCTGTTCATCGCCGGTTTGCCGTATCCGTGATGTTATTAGTCATTATGCCGCGGGACAGGCGCTGTTGTCAAGAGAGGAGAGCGAATTTTTTTGCAATTTCGTCGTGCGGAAGAAAAAGGCATGACAAATGGATGAAATCGGTGTAAACTGTAAAATAAAATATAATGAATAACTATTCATTTTGACTGATGAAACGGTTCGAACGGGATGGTTCATGAACTTGAGGAAAGAAGGGAACGCAATGAACGAGGAACGAGTGTATCGGATCACGGTGCCGACGCCGTTTCCGGTCGGCGATGTGCATATGTACGTGATCGCCGGCGATCGGTTGACGCTGGTCGATGCCGGAGTGAAAACAGAGGAAGCATGGCAGCTGTTTGTGAAGCAGCTTGGCGAGGTCGGTTATGCGCCAGAGGATATTGAACAAATCGTCATTACTCACCATCATCCGGATCATGTCGGCTTGCTTGATTATTTTCCGCATGCGCCGATCATCGGCCATCCGAAAGCGGATCCGTTTTTGCGCCGCGAACGTTCGTTTATGGAGCGGTACGTCCAATTTTTTCAGGAATTTTTTACGGAATGCGGCGTCGACCGCCGTTTGTTCAGTCAGCTGTCCAAAGAAGGCGGATCGCTTCGCTACGCAAGCCGGCGCGGGCTTGACATCATGGTGACGGAAGGGGACGCGGTGCCGGGGATGCCCGGGTGGCAGGTCATCGAAACGCCGGGGCATGCGCAAAGCCATATCGCCCTCTACCGCGAGGCGGACGGATTGCTGATCGGCGGCGATCATTTGCTTGTTCATATTTCCCCGAATCCAATGATGGAGCCGCCGGCGGAAGGAGAGACGGGACGGCCGAAACCGTTGTTGCAGTACAACGAGTCGCTGCAAAAAATGCTGCAATACGATATCGTTCGCTCGCTAAACGGCCATGGCGACGATGCGACCGATATTCCGGCGCTCGTTCGCGAGCGGCTGGGTAAGCAGCGCCAGCGCGCCGAGCGGGTGCTCGAAATGGTGAAAGAACGCCCGCATACGGTGTTTGACGTTTGTCAAAAGCTGTTCCCGACCGCTTACGAACGCCAGCTCATGCTGACGATGTCAGAGACGATCGGCCAGCTTGATTATCTCGAGGCGAACGGGTATGTGACGAAAAAGCAGGAAGCCGGCCGATACGTCTACGAAGCGGTGGGGGTGTCGGTGTGCGGCTGAAGGGGCGCCATGTCGTCATTACCGGAGCGTCGGGAGGAATTGGCGAGCAAATCGCCTATGAAGCGGCGCGCCAAGGGGCGGTGCCGGTGCTCTTGGCGCGCAGTGAAGAAAAGCTGAAAGAAGCGAGCGCGCGGATCGAAGCGCAAACCGGCATTCGCGCCCCGTATGCATCGCTTGATGTCAGCGACCGCGGCATGATCGAGGCGGTTGTTTCCCAGCTCATTGCGGATCTTGGCGCGATCGATGTGTTGGTCAACAACGCCGGGTTTGGCGTCTTTCGCTATGTCGAGGACATCGACTTGGATGAAATGGAGAGGATGTTTGCCGTCAACGTCTTCGGCCTCATCGCCTGTACGAAGGCGGTGTATTCGCATATGAAAGAGAGAGGAAGCGGCCATATTATCAACATTGCGTCGCAAGCCGGCAAAATCGCGACGCCGAAGTCGAGTGTCTATTCCGCGACGAAACACGCGGTCGTTGGCTTTACCGACAGCCTCCGCCTCGAGGCGGGGCGCTTTGGCATTTTTGTCACGGCCGTCAATCCGGGGCCGGTGGAGACGAACTTTTTTTCGGCCGCTGATGAATCGGGAGAGTATGTGCGCAATGTCTCGCGTTGGATGTTAAGGCCGGAGGCGGTGGCGAAGCGCGTTGTTGCCGCGATGATGACGCCAACGCGCGAAGTGAACATGCCGCGTTGGATGGATCTCGGCAGCCGGCTGTACCGGCTCGCTCCGGGTCTTGTGGAAAAGGTGGCAAAGCGGGCGTTTTTCCAAAAGTAAGCGAGGGTGTCCCAAATATAAGGGGCACCCTTTCTGATCATCGTCTAGACGCGCGAAACGCCTTTCCTCTTCTTGAAGAAAGATGGCCTTTGGGGCCAACCCCGTGTTCGTTTGACACGAGCCGGGTCAAGCGCTGGTGATGAACCGGTAGACGGCGTCATGGACAAGTTCATAGATGTCCGCGTTTGGCTGCCTCTCTTTGGCGGCGGCAATGCGGGTGCAAAGCTCGCGCCAGTCGTCTTCGCCAAGCGGCATCATGTCATCATCATAGCCATAATGCCGCAGGCAGTTGCGCACTTGTTTTTGCAGCCATCGTTCGTCCATCGGCTTCTCACCGCCTTATTGTTTATCCGTTTCCGGCAAAGGGGCGCGGACAACGGATTGGAAGCGGCCTTTGTGCGAACCGTCGCAAAACGGTTTGTTGTTCGACAGCCCGCAACGGCAGAGCGAAAACGTTTGTTTGGTCACAAACGGCTTTCCTTCTCCATCGAGCAGTTCAACATCGCCGGTGACGCGCAGCGAGCCGTTGTCGTTCACTTTGATTTGCACTTTTGCCATCGCTTTTTCCTCCTTGCTTTGTTTTGACAGTTTCTCATGTTGACAGGTAAAATAAATAAAGGAAATCAAAGGGAAAAGGAGCCAGCTATGAGTCTGTACATCACGTTTACGGATGCAGCCAAACGGGCGCTTGCCTCTATTGTAGCGGAATCCGGACGGCAGTTAAAGTTGATGTTTGACACTGACGGCTGCGGCTGTTTGGTCGACGGCGTGCCGGCGCTATGGCTTGTCGACAAAGCCGATGAAGATGATGTCGTCGTCGAGACGAATTTTGCGCCGGTGCTCGTGGAACGGTCGCGTCTCATCTTTTTTGATGAAACGATGACGATTGACGTCAAGCCGGGAACGACCGTTTTTCAGCTCAAAAGCCCAGGGCAAACGTTGAATGGTCATATGCCGTTTGTTGAGGTGAAATCTGGCCATGAACGGTAAGCTAGAGCAGCTCGCAAAGGCGGCGAAGCAAAAAACATGGGTGTCGTTCACCCATGAAAACGATCCGTACAGCTTGCTTCATTGGTCGGTCGCCGGCCCGTATCATGAGGCGAAAGACGTCTGGCTGCTGCAAAACGAAATGACGTTTGAAATGAAAGAGTTTCCGACGCTGGAGGAGGCGATCGCCTGGCTTGGCGAACATATGCCGCACATCACCGAGGTGTTGTAAAGGGGCCGCCCCTAAGCCATTTTCGGCCGGGGGCGCCCCTTTCCATAGTTAGAAGCCGCGTTTTGCGCCGAACGGCGCTTTCCAATGTTATTGCGGACTGTTTTGCCGCTTAGTCGGGTGGATTGCTTTTTCCAATTCTTCTTTTGCGATCACCGGCTTCACCGTATCGGCGGACGGTTTCCCTTTTTGGGCGCGGTTTTTCTCCATCCATACATCTCTCCTTTTTCTTATCGTTTAGTTGTATCGTTTGACAAACGAACGGTCGTTATGCAAAGGGGGCGGAAATCATGAAGAACCGGGTTGCGCGGAAAAAAGAACAAGAGACGCAGGCAGTGACGCTTGCCGACCGGCTCGGTGCCGAGACGGAAGCGAAACTGCTCGCGAAAAAGCGGGCGCTTGCCGAGGAAGAACAGCGGCGTCTAGCGGCGGAAGAGGCGCGGCGTCGCGAGGAAGAGCGCCGCCGTGAGGAACAGAAATCGTTTGCTGAGCTGCTTGAGGAAAGCGAGCTAGACTGGCGGAAATTTAAGTAGCGGAGGGGATGGACGATGAAATCGAATGCGGCAGCGACGCGCCCCTCTTCTTTTCCATTCTGGACGGCCGGAGCAGTCGTCGCGTTGGCCGTCAATTTGCGCGCGCCGCTTACGACGGTCGGCCCGCTCGTGCCCGATTTGCAGCGGGAGCTTGGCCTTTCCTACGCGGCCGCCGGAGCGTTGACGACGATTCCGCTTATGGCGTTCGCCTTGCTGGCACCGGCGGCAGCGGCTCTCGCCCGCCGGTTCGGGATGAAGCGGACGCTCTTTTTTTCGTTGATCGTGCTGCTCGTTGGCGAGCTTCTCCGGCCGCTCTCCGGCAGTTCTTGGCTGTTTGCCGGCACGGTGCTGATCGGTGCAGCCATTGCGGTGGACAACGTCTTGATGCCGGCGCTGGTGAAAGAGTCGTTTCCCGAACGGGTTGGTTTCATGATGGGCATTTATACGGTGACGATGAACATGAGTGCGGCGTTCGCTTCCGGGATCGCTGTTCCGCTTGCCGATGGCTGGGGGCTTGGCTGGCAAGGGGCGTTTCGCTTTTGGGCATTGCTGGCGGCTTTGGCGCTTGCTGTTTGGCTGCCGCAAGCACGCCGCCGGGAGCCGGACGGGGCGCCGTCCGGAAGCCGCCGCTCAACGCTTTGGCGGTCATGGCTCGCCTGGCAAGTGACGCTGTTTATGGGATTGCAATCGTTTTTCTTTTACTGCGTCGTCACTTGGCTGCCGGAGCTTGGGCAAAGCAAGGGGTTGGCGCCCGGTGCGGCCGGATGGCTGCTCTTTTTCTTCCAGTTCGCCCAGCTCCCGATGATGTTCGTCTCTCCGATGCTCGCGGAGCGGATGGACAATCAAAAGGCGCTTATTGGTTCAGCTGTGCTTTGCATGGGGGCTGGGACGCTTGCCTTTTTCGGCGGGCAAGGGTGGTGGCTGTGGGCGGGGGCGCTTGTTGCCGGCATCGGCGCTGGCATGGCGTTTTCGCTTGCGATGATGCTGTTTACGCTGCGGACGCGCCATCCGCTCGCCGCCGCCCAATTGTCCGCCATGGCGCAATCGGTCGGCTACTTGCTGGCGGCTTCCGGTCCGCCGTTGTTCGGGGTGCTGTATGATGCGTCCGGCCGCTTCAATGCGCCGCTTGGTCTGCTTGTTGCCGTCTGCATCGCCATGATGGCCGTTGGCTTAGGGGCGGCGAGGGACCGATACGTAGATGAAAAGAAATAAAGCGGCCCGCTCGTCGCAAATGAGCGGCCGCACGTACCGAACGAGAGCCCGTATGCGGCCGTCAACGGCCGCCGGGCTCTCGATTTGTTTGCATTTTTTGGCTCGATCTATTTTTCAGCAAGGCATGTCGGCTTTCTTTCCGCTCCTTTGGTTTTTATCGATGCACGTCGTACACCGAGCGTTTCGTCGCTTGTTTCAGCCATTCGTATTCAGTGCGGTCAAGCGGCGGGGCGGAAGCGGCGGCGATGTTTTCTTCAAGCTGCCGAAGCCGGCTTGCGCCCGGAATGACGGCAGCAACGACCGGGTCATACAGGCAAAATTGCAGCGCGGTCGCGGTCAAGGACCGGCGTCCGGCCGTTTTTTCCTTCAGCTTCGGGATGAGCGCCTGCAGTTCTTTGTAGGAATAATCGAGGTAGCCGTGTTCTTTCACCGCGCTGCTCGCTTGTTCAAGCGGGCGGCTCGTGAGCAAGCCTCTAGCGACCGGACCGCGGGCGATCACGCTGATGTGATGTTCGCGAAGAAGCGGGAACCATTCTTCCGGCCGCCGGTCAAGCAAGCTGTATTGCATCATGACGCTGACGATGTTCGAGCGCTTCACATATTCGCGAATGACGTTTGGGCGGATCGAGGAGATGCCGTACCAACGGATGACGCCTTCTTGCTTCAGCTCTTCGAACGCTTCAATCGTCTCATCGATCGGGTCGTCGATCGTGCCGCCGTGGAGCTGGTATAAGTCAATGTAGTCCGTTTGCAGGCGGCGCAGGCTCTCTTTGACCGCTTGTTTGATATAGGCTTTTGACGGATCCCAGTCCCAGCCGCTTCCGTCTCGGCGCCAACGGTTGCCGACTTTTGTCGCGATGATGACTTGGTCGCGTTTTCCTTTCACCGCTTTGCCGACAAATTCCTCGTTTAAGCCGCGGTCGTATAAATCGGCTGTATCCAAGTAGTTGATGCCGCGCTCCAATGCTTCATGGATGAGATAGATGGCATGGTTTTCATCAGTGCCGAGCGACATGCAGCCGAGTCCAATTTCGCTGACGTATAAGTCTGATGTGCCGATGCGGCGTTTGTTCATCTTTTGCGCCCCCTTTCGCGATCGATGATGATATGTTCATTGTACAACGGAAGCGAAAAAATGGCCAAACATGTAGTACAATGGAAAAGAGTCCATCAATCGATAGGGGAGAAGAAGAATGGAGAAGTTGTATGAAAAAACCGTCCGCAAAGAGAAATTGTTCAGCGGCCGCATCATTGACTTGTATATCGAGGAAGTCGAGCTGCCAAATGGGAAAACGAGCCAGCGCGAGGTGATCAAACATCCGGGGGCGGTGGCGGTGCTGCCGCTGTTGCCGGACAGGAAAATCGTTCTTGTCCGCCAGTACCGAAAAGCGCTGGAGCGCGCATTAGTCGAGATTCCGGCGGGCAAGCTAGAACATGGGGAAGAGCCGCTCGCTTCCGCACACCGCGAGCTCGAAGAAGAAACCGGCTACCGCGCCCAATCGATGCGCCATCTCATTTCCTTTTATACATCCCCAGGGTTTGCCGATGAACTCATCCATTTGTATGTCGCCGAGGGGCTGGAAAAAGCGGAGGACGGCGCCGGTTTGGATGAAGATGAGTTTGTCGAGCTGTTGGAAGTTACATTGGAGGAGGCGCTTGAGATGCTTCAACAACGCGACATTTACGATGCGAAAACGGCATACGCCTTGCAATATTTGCAGCTGCGCCGCGCGCTAGGGGAGCAAAATGCCGAATAAAAAAAACGAGCGCGGCCTCGGCTGTTATTACGCTGATTTACATATTCACATCGGCCGCACCGCCTCGGGCCGCCCGGTGAAAATTACTGGGGCGCGGACGTTGACGCTTGAGAACATCTTGCATGAGGCGGCTGAGGTGAAAGGGATCGACCTCGTCGGCGTCATTGACAGCCATGTGCCCGAAGTGCTGGACGAGCTCGAGCGGGCAATGGAGAAGCACGGTTGGCGCGAACATGAGGGGGGCGGCGTCAGCGCCGGGAAAGTGACGCTTTTGTTAGGCAGTGAAATCGAAGTATATGACGACCATTGCCATGGACCGATCCACGTGCTCGTTTTTTTGCCGACTGTGCAGACGATGCGCACGTTTTCCGGCTGGCTTGGCAAACGGGTAAAGAACATGTCGCTCAGTTCACAGCGCATTTACGCCTCCGGCCGCGAGCTGCAAGCTGCCGCGAAAGAGCAGGGCGGCTGGTTCATTCCCGCGCACGCGTTCACCCCGTTTAAAAGCTTGTACGGAAAAGGGGTCAAGCACAGCCTGACAGAAGTGTTTGACCCGGATTGGATTGATGCCATTGAACTTGGGTTAAGCGCCGACACGGCGATGGCGGACCAGATCGCCGAATTGCATCGCTACCCGTACTTGACGAATTCCGATGCCCATTCGCTGCGGAAAATCGCCCGCGAATATGAAGAAGTGCGGCTCGCCGCCCCGACGTTTGCTGAATTGGAAAAAGCGCTGCGCGGTGAAGACGGGCGCGCGATTGTCGCCAACTACGGTTTAAATCCCAAACTCGGAAAATATCACCAGACAGTGTGCGAGCGCTGCCTTGCGCCGGTTGCACCGGACGTCGACCGCTGTGCGGCATGCGGCCATCATCGCTTCGTGAAAGGCGTGTTTGACCGGCTTGCGGAGCTGAAAACGGCGGAACGCGGGCCGAAACGGCCGCCGTACATTTATCAAGTGCCGCTTGAATTCATCCCCGGCCTTGGTTCAAAAGCGTATGAAAAGCTGCTCGCCCGTTTTGGCACGGAAATGAGCGTTCTTCATGAGGCGGCGGAGGAAGAGATCGCGGAGACGGTGGGAGAAAAGTTGGCCCAACTGATCGTCCTTGCCCGCAGCGGTGCGCTCCATATCGAGGCCGGGGGCGGTGGGAGGTACGGGAAAGTGCGGGAGGGGTAACCACTCGGGCAGCGCTCCTGCCGTTCATCATCATGCCGTGCGTGCTGCTTGGCCCAGCCATGCGCCAATGGACCGAGGCGGCGTGCCGCCCGTGGAGTTGGTCACACGTCGGTGTTGAGCTGCTTTTTTATTACATCACCAGCCTTTTAGAAAAACAGTCATACCGAAAGCGGATGGACATACAATCTACTAAGAGACAAAGTAGGAGGACGAAGCACAATGAGAACCCATCCGCTGAAATCGGCTATCGCTGTTCATTGGCGTGAACATGCTTCGCTGTACGTGTTTGTCATCGTCCTGTTTCTCATGGGCGTCATTTTCGGCGCCATTGTCGTCAACAGCCTCGGTTTCAGTCAAAAGCAAGACTTGTACTATTACTTGACGCAATTTTTTGGACAAGTGTCAAAAGACAATATCGCAAGCGCCCATGATATGTTCCGGCAAAGCTATATGCACAACGTCAAATATACCGCGCTGATGTGGGTGCTTGGCATTTCTGTCATTGGCTTGCCGATCATTCTTGTTTTGCTGTTTTTCAAAGGCGTCGTTGTCGGCTTTACGGTTGGCTTTTTAGTCAACCAAATGGGTTGGCGCGGGTTTCTTTTGTCGTTTGTGTCCATCATGCCGCAAAATTTGGTGGCCATTCCACTCATGATCGTCATGGGCGTCATTTCGATTTCGTTTTCCTTGCACATGGTGCGCAACCAGTTTATGAAGCGGCCGCATGGATCGATGTTTCCGATGGTGATGCGCTACGCAGCGGCGATGGCGGCTGTCGCCCTTGGGCTGCTTCTTTCCTCAGCGGTCGAGGCATATCTTTCGCCGGCATTGATGAAACAGGCGGTTCAATGGACAATGAGTTTAATCATAATGAATATTATATAATAACCATTATCATTTCTTCATAATAGTGATTTTACTTTGATACTTCCCTCGTGCATTTGTTATAATGATGGGTGAATGGCGAGGGAGGAATGAAAAGATGGAAGATCGTGTGGAACGAATCAAGAAGCAGCTGCATTCGGCGGGTTACAAGTTAACGCCGCAGCGGGAAGCGACGGTAAGAGTCCTGCTTGAACATGAAGAAGACCATTTAAGCGCGGAAGACGTCTACCTCCTCGTGAAAGAAAAATCCCCAGAAATCGGTTTGGCGACCGTTTATCGGACGCTCGAGCTGTTAACCGAGCTGAAAATTGTCGATAAAATCAATTTCGGGGACGGGGTGTCGCGCTATGACCTCCGCAAGGAAGGAGCGGCCCATTTTCATCACCACCTCATCTGCTTAGAATGCGGGTCGGTGGCGGAAATTCAAGAAGATTTGCTTGAGGATGTCGAAGCGATTGTTGAGGAGAAGTGGAAATTTAAAATTAAAGACCATCGTTTGACGTTCCACGGCATTTGTCACCGTTGCCAGCAAAAGCATGAAGAAAAATAAAAACCTTTTCCAACGGGAAAGGTTTTTTGCGTATAAACAACGAAACAAATGGCATATCCTCATACTAGCAAGCTGACAAGCAGCTGATAGGGAGGATGCCATGAAAACCGTTTGGCAAATGGTGAAAGTGTTTCTTTTATTTACGGGATGCACCATTTTATTTTATTATAGTCTTGTATGGTTTAACCGCGAGTACGAGTATTACCACCGATACGATGAGCCGAAGGGATCGGCGGTCAAAGTATCGGCGGCGGAGAGTGCGCCGCCAAGTTGGCTCGACCGGCTGTTATTTTTTTATCGCGATGGGGAGTAGAGAGCGTTGGAATACGAGTTGAAAGATTTTCTGCATTATTTGACGGTGGAGCGGAATTTGGCGCACAATACGATCGTTTCATATGAACGCGATTTGAAAAAATACGTCCGCTATTTGCGCCAAGTCGAGCAGCTTCAGGCGTGGGGCGAAGTGGAGCGCCTCCATATTCTCCATTTTTTAAAGTTTTTAAGCGAACAAGGGCAATCGGCGCGGACGATCGCCCGCCATTTGGCGTCGATCCGTTCGTTTCATCAGTTTTTGCTAAGGGAGAAAATCGCGGCGCAAGACCCGACCGTCCATATCGAAACGCCGCAGTTTGAACGGACGCTGCCGAAAGTGCTGTCGGTCGAGGAAGTCGAGGCGCTGCTTGCAGCGCCGCAAGTGAGCACACCGTTTGGGCTGCGCGACAAGGCGATGCTGGAGCTGTTGTATGCGACCGGCATGCGCGTCAGTGAGCTTGTGCAGCTCAACTTAAGCGACGTGCATTTGACGATGGGGTTTGTCCGCTGCTATGGAAAAGGGCGGAAAGAGCGGATCGTGCCGATCGGGCGCATGGCGATTGAAGCGCTTGCCCACTATTTGGAGCGAGGGCGCCCGCAGCTTGTCAATCCGCGACGACGGGCAACGGAGGCGCTGTTTTTGAACCATTATGGCCAGCGGTTGACACGGCAAGGGTTTTGGAAAATTTTAAAGCGGCTCGCGAAAGAAGCCGGCATCGAAAAAGAATTGACGCCGCATACGCTTCGGCATTCGTTTGCGACGCATCTGCTTGAGAACGGAGCCGATTTGCGCGCTGTGCAAGAGTTGCTTGGGCATGCCGACATTTCGACGACGCAAATGTATACGCATGTTACGAAAACGCGCCTAAAAGACGTGTACAAACAGTACCACCCGCGCGCCTAGCAGCTGCCGTATGCTAGGCGCTTGCCTGTCGTTTTAGTTGTCAGACTTCTGACCAATTGGCCATAGGCGTGTTTTCGCGAAAATACGGGAACGATAGAAAGAGACTCCATTTTTCATTGCAGGCAGGGGGAATGAATGTGAAAACGACATACCGGCGCGTTTTTTTGATTGTGATGGATTCAGTCGGCATCGGCGAGGCGCCGGATGCCGAGAAATACAACGACAAAGGAGCGGATACGCTCGGCCATATCGCTGAGTATCGCGGCGGCCTCTATATGCCGAACATGGCGAAGCTCGGCCTAAGCCATATTCGTGAGATCAAAGGGGTGCCGAAAGTCGAGCGACCGCTCGCGTACTATACAAAAATGAAGGAAGCATCGGCTGGAAAAGATACGATGACAGGCCATTGGGAGCTGATGGGCCTTCGCATCGACAAGCCGTTCCGCGTCTTTCCGAACGGGTTCCCAGATGAATTGATCGCTGAGCTCGAGCGGCGCACCGGCCGGAACGTGATCGGCAACAAACCGGCGAGCGGAACAGCGATCATCGAAGAGCTTGGCGAAGAGCATATGAAAACAGGGGCGATCATCGTCTATACATCAGCCGACTCCGTCTTGCAAATCGCCGCCCATGAACAAGTTGTGCCGCTTGATGAATTGTACCGCATTTGCGAAATCGCTCGTGAATTGACGCGCGACGAGCCGTATATGGTCGGGCGCGTCATTGCCCGACCGTTCATCGGCAAACCCGGCCATTTTGAGCGAACCGCCAACCGGCACGACTATGCGCTTAAGCCGTTTGGCAAAACGGTGATGAATGAATTGAAAGACGCCGGTTATGAAGTGATTGCCATCGGGAAGATCGCCGATATTTACGACAATGAAGGAGTTACCCAGTCGTTGCGAACGACATCCAATATGGACGGAATGGATAAGCTCGTCGACACGCTCGGCATGGACTTTACCGGGTTGAGTTTCGTCAATCTCGTCGATTTTGACGCTAAATACGGCCATCGCCGCGACCCAAAAGGTTACGGCGATGCGCTCGAAGAGTTTGACGCCCGGCTTGCCGATGTGTTGCCGCGCTTGACAGCGGACGACTTGCTTATCATCACCGCTGACCACGGCAACGACCCGATTCACCACGGAACTGACCATACGCGCGAATATGTGCCGCTTCTTGTGTACAGCCCGCGATTTCGCGGCGGCAAGCCGCTCCCAGTCCGCGAGACGTTTGCCGATGTCGGCGCAACGATTGCGGATAACTTCCAAGTCAACCGGCCGCCGTACGGAACAAGCTTTTTGGCTGATTTGGCCTAACTTCATAAAGAACGATGAGGGGGAAAAGAATGGATCGACAAGCGATTGAAAAAACCGCCGGTCATTTGCGCCCATTGATGCCAACTCCGCCTGAAATCGGTCTCATTCTCGGCTCGGGGCTCGGCGTGCTCGCTGATGAAATCGAAGAGGCGGTTCGCATTCCGTATGAAGATATTCCCGGATTTCCAGTGTCGACCGTTGAAGGACACGCTGGACGGCTCGTATATGGCCGGCTTGAGGGGGCGACCGTTGTCGCCATGCAAGGGCGGTTTCATTATTATGAAGGGTATTCGCTTCAGGAAGTGACGTTTCCCGTCCGGGTGATGAAGGCGCTTGGCGTCCGCGAATTGATCGTGACAAACGCTGCGGGCGGCATCAACGAACGGTTCCAGCCCGGCGATTTCATGATCATTTCCGACCATATCAACTTGCTGGGCACAAATCCGCTCATTGGTCCGAACGATCCGGAGCTTGGTCCGCGCTTTCCGGACATGACGGAAGCGTACAGCCGGCGGCTGCGCGAGCTCGCCAAGGAAACGGCGGCGAGACTTGGCGTTCGCGTGCATGAAGGAGTATATGTCGCCAATACGGGGCCGTCGTACGAAACGCCGGCGGAAATCCGCATGATTCGTACGCTCGGCGGCGATGCGGTCGGCATGTCGACCGTCCCGGAAGTGATCGTCGCCCGCCACGGCGGCATTGAGGTGCTCGGCATTTCGTGCATTTCGAATATGGCTGCAGGGATGTCGGATGCTCCGCTTCACCACGACGAAGTGGTTGAAACGGCCGAGCGGGTGAAGACGGACTTTTTGCGGTTTGTGAAAGCGATTGTCGCCGAAATGGCGAAATCAAAACGAAAAAGGTGATCGCGATGCGAATGGTCGATTTGATTGCGAAAAAGCGCGACGGAAAGGCGCTGACGAAGGAAGAAATTGAGTGGATCGTCCAAGGGTATACAAACGGGGACATTCCCGATTACCAAATGAGCGCGCTCGCGATGGCGATTTATTTCCGCGGCATGACCGAGGAAGAAACGGCCGCGCTGACGATGGCGATGGTGCACTCCGGCGAAATGCTCGATTTGTCGAGTATTCGCGGCGTGAAAGTCGATAAACATTCGACCGGCGGGGTCGGCGATACGACGACGCTCGTTTTAGGGCCGCTTGTCGCTTCTGTCGGCGTGCCGGTGGCGAAAATGTCTGGGCGCGGCCTCGGCCATACGGGCGGCACGATCGACAAACTCGAGTCCGTGCCCGGGTTTCATGTCGAGATCAGCAAAGACGAGTTCATTCGACTCGTGAATGAAAACGGAATCGCCATTATCGGCCAAACGGGCGATTTGACACCGGCTGACAAAAAGCTATATGCGCTTCGCGATGTGACGGCGACCGTCAACAGCATTCCGCTCATCGCCTCGTCGATCATGAGCAAAAAAATCGCCGCTGGGGCTGATGCCATCGTCTTGGATGTGAAAACGGGCGCCGGAGCGTTTATGAAGGAACTTGACGAGGCGCGCCGGCTCGCTCGAGCGATGGTCGACATTGGCAAGCGCGTCGGCCGCCGGACGATGGCGGTCATTTCTGACATGAGCCAGCCGCTCGGCTATGCCGTCGGCAACGCCTTGGAAGTGAAAGAGGCCATCGAAACGTTAAAAGGAGACGGGCCGCACGATTTAACCGAACTTTGTTTGACGCTCGGCAGCCATATGGTCTATTTGGCGGAGAAGGCGCCATCGCTTGATGAGGCGCGCCGTTTGCTTGAAGAGGCGATTCGCAGCGGGGCCGCCATCGCGGCGTTCAAAACGTTTTTGGCCGCTCAAGGTGGAGATGCATCGGTCGTTGACGATCTGGATAAATTGCCAAAGGCGGCCTATACGTCGACCGTCACGGCGGCTGCCGACGGCTATGTCGCCGAGATGGCCGCCGATGACATCGGCACGGCCGCCATGTGGCTCGGCGCCGGCCGGGCGAAAAAAGAAGACGTGATCGATTTGGCGGTCGGCATTGTGCTCCATAAAAAAATCGGCGATCGCGTGCAGAAAGGGGAAGCGCTCGCCACGATTCACAGCAACCGGCCAGATGTGCTTGACGTGAAAGAAAAGATCGAGGGGGCTGTTCGTCTGTCGCCGCAGCCGGTTGCTCGGCCGCCGCTCATTTATGAGACCATCGTATAGAGAGGGACGCTGGCGATCCGCAAGGAAAAAAGCGGTTGTTCAAGAAGAAGACGCCTGAAACGCGTGTTTCGGGCGTTTTTTTTGTTTTTTGGAAAATGAGCTGTTTTTTTGTATAAAAATATCTCGCCTGGAAAAAATGGCATGTATAAAGAATGGAGGTTTGGGAGATGAAAACGAAAGTCACTCGTCTTCTTTTATTGCCGTTTCTTCTTTTTCTTCCTCTTTCTGCCCATGCCGAGGCGAAAGAGATGAAGGAAGCGAAAGTGAAGCTGGCCGATGAGGCGAAATCAGCCATTTTGATTGAACGCGACACCGGCAAAGTATTGTATGAAAAAAATGCCCATGAACCATTGCCGCCGGCGAGCATGACGAAAATTATGACGATGCTGCTAGTCATGGAAGCCATCGATGAAGGAAAGCTGTCCTACGATGAAAAAGTGCGGGCGAGCGAATACGCCGCGTCAATGGGTGGATCGCAAATTTTCCTCGAGCCGGGCGAGGAAATGACCGTCGATGAGCTGCTGCGCGGCATTGCCATCGGTTCGGCCAACGACGCGTCGGTCGCTATGGCTGAGCAGATCGCCGGGTCGGAAGAAGCATTTGTCGAGATGATGAATGAAAAAGCGAAACAGCTCGGCTTAAAAAACACTCATTTCGCCAATGCGACCGGCCTGCCGGCGGAACATCACTACAGCAGCGCTTATGATATGGCCATGATGGCGCGCGAACTGTTGAAATATGAAGATATTACGAAATATACGAGCAAGTACGAAGACTATTTGCGCGAAAATACGGACAAAAAGTTTTGGCTCGTCAATACGAACCGGCTTGTCAAATTTTATCCGGGCGTTGACGGCCTGAAAACCGGATATACAGCCGAAGCGAAATATTGTTTGACCGCCACGGCGAAAAAGAACGGCATGCGCGTCATCGCTGTTGTGTTTGGAGCACCGACGCCGAAATCGCGCAATGCGCAAATTACGAAGATGCTCGATTACGCGTTTTCCCAATATCGAACTCACCCGGTGTACAAACGGAATGAAACAGTCGCCCGCGTCAACATAAGCAAAGGCAAACGGTCATCCGTCGAAGCGGTGACGTCGGAGCCGGTGTCGGTGCTGACGAAAAAAGGGCAGTCGGTCGAGCAGATCGAAAAAGTGATCAAAGTGAAAGACAATGTGAAAGCACCCGTTCGCAAAGGCGATGAGCTTGGCGTCCTCATTTTAAAACAGGATGGAAAAGAAATTTTGCACAGCCCGATCGTCGCCAAGCAAACGGTCGAAGAAGCGAGCTTTTGGGACTTGTTTAAGCGGGTGTTTGGCCGCTTCGTGCAAGCGGGATAATGTCAAGTTTTGCGGTCTTTTCGCTCTCTTTGGCGAACGACCACTAGTTTTGTCGGGCGGCAGGATTTCGGGCGGACAGCAGCGAAATGTCTCCATATCCTGAAATGGACAAGGGGGAACACGCTGTGAGTCTCGCGATCGACTTGGAAGTGAAGCAAGACGTGCTCATCGTTCGCCTGTCTGGGGAGCTTGACCATCATACAGCCGAACAATTGCGTGAACAAGTGACGGATGTGCTCGAAAACCGAGCGGTCCGCCACATCGTGCTCAATTTAGGACAATTGACGTTCATGGACAGCTCTGGCCTCGGCGTCATTCTCGGACGCTATAAACAAATCAAAAACGTCGGCGGGCAGATGGTTGTATGCGCCGTATCGCCGGCCGTCAAACGGCTGTTTGACATGTCGGGTCTGTTTAAAATCATCCGCGTTGAGGCGGATGAGCAATTCGCCTTGCAAGCATTGGGGGTGGCGTAAATGCGCAACGAAATGCACCTCCAATTTTCTGCCCGCAGCGAAAATGAATCGTTCGCCCGTGTGACCGTGGCGGCGTTCGTCGCCCAGCTTGACCCGACGATGGACGAACTGACGGAAATTAAAACGGTTGTCTCTGAGGCGGTGACAAACGCGATCATTCACGGCTACAACAACGATCCGAACGGCATCGTCTCCATTTCCGTCATCATTGAAGACGGTGTCGTCCATTTGACGGTGAGAGACGAAGGAGTCGGCATTCCTGACATCGAAGAAGCGCGCCAGCCGTTGTTTACGACAAAGCCCGAGCTCGAGCGGTCAGGGATGGGCTTTACCATTATGGAAAACTTCATGGACGAAGTCATCGTCGAGTCGGAAGTGAACAAAGGGACGACTGTGTATTTGAAAAAGCATATTGCGAAAAGCAAAGCGTTATGTAACTGAGGGAGACATGCCTATGGATGTCGATGTCAAGCAAGATCAGTCGCCAATCAAAGATCAGGAGATGAAAGAGCTGATCCGCCGCAGCCAAGAAGGCGATCAAGAAGCGCGTGATGAAATTATTGAAAAAAACATGCGCCTCGTCTGGTCGGTCGTTCAACGTTTTTTAAACCGCGGCTATGAAGCGGACGACTTGTTTCAAATCGGCTGCATCGGCTTGTTAAAGTCGGTCGACAAGTTTGACCTGTCGTATGACGTCAAGTTTTCGACGTACGCCGTGCCGATGATCATTGGGGAGATTCAGCGGTTTCTTCGCGACGACGGCACCGTCAAAGTGAGCCGTTCGCTGAAAGAGATGGGCAACAAAATCCGCAAGGCGAAAGATGAGCTGTCGAAAACGCGCGGGCGGGCGCCGACGGTTACGGAAATCGCCGACCATTTAGGCATTTCCCCTGAGGAAGTCGTTCTCGCCCAAGAGGCCGTCCGCTCGCCGACATCGATTCACGAAACGGTGTACGAAAACGACGGCGATCCGATTACGTTGCTTGATCAAATCGCTGACGCCGACGAAGCGTCATGGTTTGACAAAATCGCCTTAAAAAAAGCGATCGAAGAACTCGACGAGCGTGAGAGGCTGATCGTCTATTTGCGCTATTACAAAGACCAAACCCAGTCCGAAGTGGCATCGAGGCTCGGCATCTCTCAAGTGCAAGTATCCCGGCTGGAAAAGAAAATATTGCAGCACATAAAGGACAAAATGGACGGATAGTCCATTTTGTCCGCACGGAGTGAGCAACAAAATGGACGGATAGTCCATTTTGTCCGCACGGAGTGAGCGACAAAATGGACGGATAGTCCATTTTGTCCGCACGGAGTGAGCAACAAAATGGACGGATAGTCCATTTTGTCCGCACAGAGTGGGCAACAAAATGGACGGATAGTCCATTTTGTCCGCACGGAGTGAGCAACAAAATGGACGGATAGTCCATTTTGTCCGCACAGGTGTGTTCAAAATGGACGGATGTCAATTCATCGGCGGTGAACCATGAATCGCATCCGTCTTTTGGTCTGTAAGCGCATCTTGGAACGCTTTTTCCATAGCAAGCAACAAAAGTCTAAAAAAGAATGGGCATTTTTTGCCCATTCTTTTCTATTTTTATGAAATCGATGGTGAACGCCGACAGGCCGCATGATCGGTGTTTTTGCCAACCAAACTAAAGAAAAACAAAATGGGGACAAAGGTGTGAAGCAAATGGCCAACACCGTATTTATCAAGCCGCGCCATCGCGTGCAAGTCAAGCCGGGGGCGGTGGTGACGCTCGGGCAGGCGGCCCAAATCGCTGCGCCGGATGGCGGGCTCATTCGGCGGTTGAAGACGATTCCGCTCTATTGCATCCAGCCCAGCGATAAAAATATCGTCATCATCGATATGATGCAAATGATCCGGGCTGTGTTTGATGTGGATTCCTCGCTTGATGTGCAGATGATCGGCCCATCGCAGACGATCATTGAAGTCGTCTATGAAAAACGGAAGGTTTCGACCGCTTCCTTCGTTCTCGTTTGGCTTCTTTTGTTCGTCGGTTCGGCGATGGCGATCATGAACTTTCACGAGGACGTCAGCATGCAACGGGTGCATCGCCATCTGTACGAGATGGTGACCGGCCAGGCGGTCGATAAACCGCTGCTTTTGCAAATTCCATATTCGCTTGGGCTCGGCATCGGGATGATTTTATTTTTCAACCATTGGTTCCGCAAACGAATCAACGAGGAGCCCAGCCCTCTTGAAGTCGAAATGTTCAACTACCAGCAATCGATCGATCAGTACGTCATTTTGCATGAAAACAAAGAAAGCTTGAGGCCTCTTGACGACGCTTGAGATTTTGCTGGTAGTGTTCGTCGGCTTCGCCGGAGGGTTGGCGGTCGGAACCGGATTTGTCGCTTTTTTGGTCGTGCTTGGCGTCATCCCGCGCCTGACGCAGCTGACGAAAACGCCAAAACGCATTCACGCCTATGAATGGGGGGCTGTAGCCGGCGCCATCGTTGGCGGTTGGATGAGTTTGCGCCATTCTGTTTGGCATTTATCCAAATATTGGCTAGCGCCGATCGGATTGTTTCATGGTGTGTTTATCGGAATGCTCGCTGCCGCTTTAACAGAGGTGTTGAACGTTTGGCCGATTTTAGCGAAGCGGATCGGCGTCGATGATAAAATCGTCATTTTACTTATGGCCATCGCCTTTGGCAAAGTGGCCGGTTCGTTGTTTCATTGGCTTTATTTTGTCGATCACTTTCGCTGACA
This sequence comes from [Bacillus] caldolyticus, assembly GCF_003595605.1. Taxonomy (NCBI): domain Bacteria; kingdom Bacillati; phylum Bacillota; class Bacilli; order Caryophanales; family Anoxybacillaceae; genus Geobacillus; species [Bacillus] caldolyticus. The sequence goes on from NZ_CP025074.1 coordinate 3,251,877, forward strand.
AAGGGGGAAGGAAACGTGGGATTAAAGTCCGATTATGTCCGCGAGGTGAAGGCGTTTCAGCCTTCTCCCCCATACGCCGCCAATGCGGTAAAAGCGTTTCTTGTCGGCGGGGCGCTTTGTGCGTTGGCGCAATGGCTCGTTGATTGGTATGGCGGCACGTTTGCCGCTTCGCCGCTCGAGGCTCATCTGTGGGCGTCTATGGTGATGGCCGGATTGGCGATTGTGCTGACGGCCGTCGGGAAATATGATGATTTCAGCCAATTTGCCGGTGCGGGGGCGACGATGCTCATTACAGGGCTGGCCAATGCGATCGCGAGCGCTGCCATCGAACATCGCAGCGAAGGATGGACGGCCGGGGTGGCCGGGCAGATGTTGAAAGCCGGTGGGGCAGCGGTCATTTATGGTCTGATTGCCGCCTATGTGCTTGGCCTTGTTTGGCCGTGACGAAAAGAGGGATTGGCCATGAAACGTGTCGGAAAGCAGACATGGGTGTTTGACGATGGTGTTTACATCCAAGCGGCCGCTGCCGCAGTCGGGCCGCTTGAAGCCGACGGGCCGCTCGGAAGTTATTTTGATGTTTGTCATCGCGACTTATATTGCGGCGAAGCGACGTGGGAGCTGGCCGAGCGGAGGCTGATGCGGGAGGCGGTGGACTGCTGCTTGCAAAAGGCGGGCGTCTCTGCCGAAGAAGTCGATCTATTTTTGGCCGGTGATTTGTTAAACCAAAATGCGACATCGAACTATGTCGCCCGCGAGCTGCCGATTCCGTTTTTATGCTTGTTCGGCGCCTGTTCGACCTCGATGCAAACGTTGGCGGCAGCCGCTGCGTTTGTCGCTGGTGGATTGGCTGATCGGGCGCTTGCGGCGACAAGCAGTCATAACGCGACGGCCGAACGGCAGTTTCGCTACCCGACTGAACTGGGGGTGCAAAAGCCGAAAACGGCGACGTTCACCGTCACGGGCGCCGGCGCCGCGCTCGTTGGCCGCGCGCCGGGACGTTGGCGCGTCCGGGCGGCGACGATCGGCAAAGTCGTTGACGCCGGGCTGAAAAACCCACTCGACATGGGGGCGGCGATGGCCCCGGCGGCGGCCGATACGATCGAGCAGCATTTCCGTGACTTAGGCGTCTCGCCGGGCGATTACGATTTGATTGTCACCGGCGACTTGTCGCGCGTCGGCAGCGTCATCGTCCGCGAGTTGCTTGCTGAATCAGGCTACGATGTGACCGACGTTTACAACGATTGCGGGCTGATGATTTACCGGCCAGATCAAAAGGTGTTCGCCGGCGGCAGCGGCTGCGCCTGCTCGGCGGTCGTCACGTACGGGTATTTGCTTCAAGAGCTCGCCCGCGGAACGTTTCGACGCCTGTTTGTCGTCGCTACCGGGGCGCTCTTGAGTCAAACGATGGTGCAGCAAAAACAGTCGATCCCAGCGATCGCTCACGGCGTCGTCATCGAAGCGGCTGGACAGGAGCCGGATTTGCCGCCGTAGGACGTCTTTTATTTGGGAACGATCAGGAGGGAATGTGATATGGAATACGTCCGTGCCTTTCTCGCCGGCGGGCTGCTGTGCGCCATCGTTCAGCTCATCATCGACCGCGGCAAATGGACGCCGGCTGGCGTCGCCGGTTCGCTTGTCGTCTTTGGCGTACTCCTTGGCTTTGGCGGCGTCTATGATCCATTCGTCGCTTGGGCTGGCGCCGGGGCGACGATGCCGCTATGCGGATTTGGGTATTGGTTGGCGAAAGGGGCCATGGCAGAACCGCGGCCGGAGGGATTTGTCGAAACCGGAGCAGCGGTGTTCCGATTTGCCGGCGCCTTGTTCGCTTTTATCGTGGCTGGCTCTTTTGCCGCGGCGCTCACTTGCAAACCGAAAGGGTAGAGATGATGGAAAAACGACGAGTCATTTTAGTAACGGATGGGGACGAGTTCGCCTGCCGGGCGATTGAGCGGGTTGCCGCCGAGATCGGCGGCCGTTGCATTTCTCGCTCGCAAGGCAATCCGACGAAACTGAGCGGTGAACAGTTGGTCGAACTCATTTTGCAAACGCCGCACGATCCAGTGTTTGTCATGTTTGACGATTGCGGCGCCCTCGGGGAGGGGACCGGAGAGCAGGCGCTTCGCTATGTGGCGACGCATGAGCAAATCCAAGTGCTCGGGGCGCTGGCGGTTGCCTCCAATACGCACCAGCATGAATGGACAAAAGTGCATGTGAGCATCGACCGTGACGGCGTGATGACCGAATATGGGGTCGATAAAGAAGGCGTCCGGGACCTCGAGATCGGGCGGATCAATGGCGATACCGTCTACTGCCTTGACCGGCTGAACATTCCGCTCATCGTCGGCATCGGCGACATCGGCAAAATGGGATATCGAGACCATGCGAAATACGGAGCGCCGATTACGCGCAAGGCGGTCGAGTTGATTCTCGAAAGGAGTGGTGGCCATGCCGGAAAAAGAAAAGAAACCGAAAGCGCCGATCGCGAAGCGGCTCGTTGACAACGCGAAGTTTTTGCAACAGCGGATCGGCGTCGGGACAAGCTTTGATTTAGGCGTGCGGAAAATCTATGTCCTAAACCGGGAAGTACATATTTACTACTGCAACGGTTTATGCGACACGCAATACATTATCGAATTGTTAAAACAAATTGTGCGCGTCAACGATGATGAACGCCAGGCGTCCCAAGCGTGGCAGATCATCGAAAATCGACTCGTTCATCAGCAAGTCAGTCCGGTGACGAGCCTCGACGAAGCGGTTGACAAGCTGCTGTCGGGCTTGATCATCGTCTTGATTGAAGGCGAATCGACCGGATTTGCTGTCGACGTCCGCAGCTATCCGGGTCGGCAGCCGCAAGAGCCGGATACGGAAAAAGTTGTGCGCGGCGCCCGCGACGGCTACGTCGAGAACATCATTGTCAACACGGCGCTCACCCGCCGCCGCATCCGCGACGAGCGGCTGCGCTTTGAAATTTTGCAAGTCGGCGAGCGGTCAAAAACGGACGTATGCATCGCCTATATTAAAGACGTCGCTGACCCGGGGCTTGTTGAACTCGTCAAGAAAGAGTTGCAGCAAATCAACGTCGATGGACTGACGATGGGCGACAAAACAGTCGAAGAGTTTTTAGTCAAGCAAGGATACAACCCGTACCCGCTCGTCCGTTATACCGAGAGGCCGGATGTAGCAGCGACGCACCTGCTTGAAGGGCACGTGCTCATTATGGTTGATACATCGCCAAGCGTCATCATCACGCCGACAACATTTTTCCACCACGTCCAGCATGCCGAGGAATACCGGCAGTCGCCAGGGGTCGGGACGTTTGTGCGCTGGGTGCGGTTTTTAGGCATTTTGACGTCGTTGTTTTTGCTGCCGCTGTGGGTGCTGTTCGTCCTTGAACCGTCGTTGCTGCCCGAATCGTGGGCGTTTATTGGGCCGAACAAACAAACGAACATCCCGATCATTGTGCAAATTTTGCTCGCTGATTTTGGGATTGAGTTTTTGCGGATGGCAGCCATTCATACCCCGACGCCGCTATCAACCGCGATGGGTTTGATTGCCGCCGTCTTGATCGGACAAATCGCCATCGATGTCGGGCTGTTTGTGCCGGAAGTGATCTTGTACATTTCGGTGGCGGCGATCGGTTCATTTGCGACGCCAAGCTATGAGTTGAGCGTGGCGAATAAGATTTCTCGATTGGCATTGGTCATTCTTGTCGCCTTGTTTAAAGTGCCCGGGCTCGTCATTGGCACGACCGTTTATTTGCTTTGGCTCGCCAGCATCCGCTCGCTTAATACGCCGTACTTATGGCCGTTCATCCCGTTCGATCCAGCGGCATTTATGCAAATTGTCGTCCGCCGTTCGGTTGCCGGAGCGAGAGTGCGCCCGAGCATCGTTCACCCGCAAGACCGGCAAAAACAGCCGTCATGACGCGAACGATCCATTTGGAAGCGGCCGTCTCCACCTATTGGCGGCCGCTTTTTTCGTTTTAGCGCTATTGCAACTTTTTTATAATTATGATAAGTTATATTTAATTGCTTGCACTGATGGTGCTTGCCTCAGTGCTTCGCACGTTTGCACGGACGGAATGGGCATGGCCCAGCGCGGGGTGTGCGGCCTTCCGTTTCAAGGCAGAGCCGATGGCGCTCTGCGGTTTTCCATTTTGTAAAGGCAGTTGCCGATTTTGCAAACTGTCTTTTTTGCTTTTGCCATGCGATTTCGATAGAGGAATGAGGGGTTTGCGATGTTTCTTCACGGGACAAGCCGCGTGAATGAACAAGGGCATTTGGAAATCGGCGGCGTCGATGTGGTCGAGTTGGCCAAAACGTATGGCACGCCGCTTTATATTTATGACGTTGCGTTGATCCGCGCTCGGGCGCGCGCGTTTAAAGAAGCGTTCCAGCGTCACGGCGTGCGGGCGCAAGTCGCGTATGCGAGCAAGGCGTTTTCCGCCGTCGCCATCGTGCAGCTGGCCGCTGAGGAGGGATTGTCGCTTGACGTCGTCTCAGGCGGTGAGCTGTATACGGCGCTTGCGGCCGGTTTTCCGCCTGAGCGCATCCATTTTCATGGCAACAACAAAAGCCGGGACGAATTGGCGATGGCGCTTGAACACGGCATCGGCTGCATCGTTGCCGACAACTTTTACGAACTCGAGCTGATCGAAGAGCTGGCGGCGTCATGCGGTTGGACGGTGCCGGTTTTGCTCCGCGTGACGCCGGGGGTCGAGGCGCATACGCACGATTACATTTTAACCGGGCAAGAAGATTCAAAGTTCGGCTTTGACTTAAACAACGGTCAGGCGGACGAGGCGTTTCGCCGTGTTATGGCATCGGCCGCGTTTCAGCTGCTCGGCGTTCATTGCCATATCGGCTCGCAAATTTTTGAAACAGCTGGGTTTGTGCTCGCGGCGCAAAAAGTGTTTGCCAAGCTGGCGGAGTGGAACAAGGAGCACGGATTTGTCCCAGCGGTTGTCAATCTTGGCGGCGGCTTTGGCATCCGCTATACGGAGGAAGACGACCCGATTCCGGTGACAGCGTACGTCGACTGCATCGTGGAAGAGGTGAAAAGGCAGGCCGAAGCTTGCCGCTTGCCGTTGCCGGAAATTTGGATCGAGCCGGGGCGGTCGCTCGTGGGTGATGCGGGAACGACGATTTATACGATCGGTTCGCGCAAAGAGGTGCCCAACGTCCGCACCTATATTGCCGTTGACGGCGGCATGAGCGACAACATCCGCCCGGCGCTTTACGGAGCGAAATACGAAGCCGCGCTCGCCAACCGGGTGTTCGGCGAGCCGACGGAAGTCGTATCGATCGCCGGGAAGTGTTGCGAGTCAGGCGACATGCTCATTTGGGACATCGCCCTGCCGGAAGCGAAGCCGGGCGATTATTTGGCCGTTTTTTGCACCGGCGCTTACGGCTATTCCATGGCGAACAATTACAACCGTCTGCCGCGCCCAGCCGTTGTGTTCGTTGAAAACGGCGACGCCCAGCTCGTTGTGAAACGGGAGACATATGAAGATTTGATCCAATATGATTTGCCTTTGAAAACGAAAGTGAAAAAGTGAAGGCCGCCGGTTGGAAAGAGAACGGCCTTCACAAAGAAAAGGCGCCCGCTGCTTTTTTTGGGCGCCTTCTTTCATTGTTGATTTGAGGAAAATGCTGATTTGATCGCGTTCCAAATTTCTTTGAAGATGTCGATAAGGTTTTGAATGAACGTTTTCCCTTCTTCTGACTGCAAAAACGCCGATAGCTGTTCTTTCGCCTTGCTCAGCTGATCGTTCACTTGATCCCAATTAATATGGGCGTTTTGCATTTTATGGAAAAGGGAAATCAGGTTGTTGATTTCATTCTCGCTCAGCGTAATGCCAAGGTCGTTGGCGATTTTTTCAATAAGGGCGCGCAAATCAGCGTCCGTCTGCGGTGGGTTGTTGGCGATTTCTTGTTTGATTTTCGCCAGCAGGGCGACCGCTTTGTCCGCGCCGATCGAATCGGCGAGCTTCGCCGTCTGCACCATTTCCTCGTTCGCCACTTTTTTGACATCATCAGGGATGGCTTGGTCCGAGGAAATTTCATACGCCTTCATCAGCCCCGTCAGCGCTGCGGTGCCGGAAACCGGAAACGGGGCGGTGATGTAAATATCGGCATCTTTCACCCCTGCGGTGATCAAGGCGTTTGTATACATCTCTTTCGTCACCCATGTGATGTTGTGCGTTTCGACATGAAGCCCCGAGCCGGGCTCTTTTATCGTGATCATCGACGACGAGATGGCGCGCGTGCCGATTTGCGCTTTCGGAATGAGTCCGTCCAAATATTTATGCTCCTCAACGTTTGAGACGGTGATCGTTTGCGCCCCGTCCGGCGCCTTCATTTCGTCGAGCACTTTTTGCTTTTGTTCATTCGTTAAGTTTTCCCCGAGCGTCACAATGACATCGCCCGGCGCGGCATCGGCCGCTGCGATGCCCGGAGATGCCAAGAGCACCGCCCAAAGCAGCGATGAAGCGATCGTTCGTTTCACATAGCTCGCCTCCTGTTTACGAAAATGCATTATCATTATACCGTACGCTCGCCTGCTTGGCTATCGGCAAAAAGCGACGCGGTCAGGCGGCGTGCGAATTTGAAAAGACATTTTTTCTTTTGTTTCACTTGGCAATCATGGTATGATAAAAGCAGTTTCGATGTCGAAAAGGAGCTGGATGCTTGTGGCGAAAAAAGGATATATTCTAATGGAAAACGGCGGGAAAATCAAGTTTGAACTGTTCCCAAACGAGGCGCCGGTGACGGTGGCCAATTTTGAGAAGCTCGCAAACGAAGGCTTTTATAACGGGTTGACGTTCCACCGCGTCATCCCTGGATTTGTCAGCCAAGGAGGATGTCCACGCGGCAACGGAACGGGCGATGCCGGCTATACGATCCCGTGCGAGACGGACAACAATCCACACCGACATGTCACCGGCGCGATGTCCATGGCGCACCGCGGCCGCGACACCGGCAGCTGCCAGTTCTTTATCGTCCACGAGCCGCAGCCGCACTTGGATGGGGTGCACACCGTCTTTGGCCAAGTGACATCGGGCATGGACGTCGTGAGGACGATGAAAAACGGCGACGTGATGAAGGAAGTGAAAGTATTTGACGAACCGTAAACAGCGCATGAGCGAGGATGATCGGACTGTTCGAAACAACTGGCGCCTGTTTTTCTTTTTGCTTGCGGCCAGCCTGTTGTGGGGAGCGGCGTATTGGATTTGGGTTGCGGAATGATGATGCAGGGCGTTTCGTGTGGTATAATGAACATAACGATATAGTGATGCATCCTTCGGGGCAGGGTGAAATTCCCGACCGGCGGTGATGGGGCTTTCCGCCCCTCAGCCCGCGAGCCGAAAGGCAGGATCCGGTGCGATTCCGGAGCCGACAGTATAGTCTGGATGGGAGAAGGATGCCAATATGCGCACGGCTGTTTTCGGCCGGTTCAGACCCATGGGCAGCGTCTGTCGGCCGACTAGGCATGGTAGTATCTTTTGTTTCCGACCGGCCGGTATAGCCTGCTTAGCGAACGTGTGTTTGTTTGCGCATCATTGGTCATTCTCTCATCAATGAGCCCCCGGGGACATCCCGGGGGTTTCGTTTTTATTGAAGGAGGGAGTGCGGTGCATAACGATGAACATTATATGCGGCTCGCTCTCGATGTGGCCAAAGCTGGGGTCGGGCAAACGTCTCCCAATCCTGCAGTTGGCGCGGTCGTTGTCAACGGTGGGACGGTCGTTGGGCTTGGCGCCCATTTGAAAGCGGGTGAGCCGCACGCTGAAGTCTATGCGATCCGCATGGCTGGCGAGAAGGCGCGCGGTGCGACGGTGTACGTGACGCTTGAGCCGTGCAGCCATTATGGAAAAACGCCGCCATGTGCCGATTTGCTCATCCAGGCGGGCGTCCGTCGCGTCGTCGTTGCCACGACCGACCCGAATCCGCTTGTCGCGGGAAAAGGGATTGCCAAGCTGCGCCAAGCGGGCATTGACGTTGATGTTGGCGTATTAAAAGACGAAGCGGACGAATTAAATCGGATGTTTTTCCACTATATCGCCGCAAAAACGCCGTTTGTCACGTTGAAGTTCGCATGCAGCCTCGATGGCAAAATCGCGACGGCGACGGGGGAAAGCAAATGGATTACATCAAGCGCGGCGCGTGAGGATGTCCATCGCCTTCGTGCGCAGCATGACGCCATTTTGGTCGGCGTCAACACCGTTTTGACCGACAACCCGAAGCTTACCGTCCGCTTTGGGGAAAAGCGGAAAAACCCGCTGCGCATCATTTTAGATACAAAATTGCGTACACCGCTTGACGCCCATGTCGTCGCTGACAAGGAAGCAGAAACGTGGATCATCACCGGCGGCGTCAGTCGGGAACAAGCAGCGGCGTATGAGCGCCTTGGGGTGCGTGTATTTTCAATGCCGACGGCCCAGATCGATGTCCGCGATGTGCTCCGTCTGCTTGGGGAGCAGGGAGTCATGTCGCTGTTTGTCGAAGGCGGCTCGCGCGTTCATGACAGCTTCCTCCGCGCGGGAGCAGTCAATGAGGTCATCGCCTATATCGCTCCGAAGCTGATCGGCGGCCGCGGGGCGCCGACGCCGGTCGGCGGCCTTGGCTTCGCCCGGCTTGCTGAAGCGGTGGAGCTTGACATCCGCCGCATCGAGACGATCGGCCCGGACATCAAAATCGTCGCCGCGCCGAAACGGAAGGAGGAATCGTTGTGTTCACTGGCATTATTGAAGAGATCGGCACGATCGAACAAATGAAGCAAACCGGCGATGCCATCGTGATGACGATTGGCGCCAAGCGGGTGCTCGAAGATGTGCGGCTTGGCGACAGCATCGCCGTCAACGGCGTCTGCTTGACCGTCACATCGTTCACCGAACGGCAGTTTACGGTCGATGTCATGCCGGAGACGGTGAAAGCGACGGCGCTAAAGACATTAAAGCCGGGATCGAAGGTGAATTTGGAGCGGGCAATGGCGGCTGGAGGACGGTTTGGCGGCCATTTCGTCACCGGGCATGTGGACGGCGTCGGGCGCATCATCCGGCAGTGGCCGAAAGCGAACGCCGTCTACTATGAAATCGAAGTGCCGGCCTCGCTGCGCGCCTATATGATTGAGAAAGGATCGGTCGCAGTCGATGGGACGAGCTTGACGATTTTCGGTCTGAGCGAGCGCACGTTCATCGTTTCACTCATTCCGCATACGCGTGAGGCGACGATTTTAGGCGAAAAGCGGCCGGGCGATCTCGTCAATATCGAGTGCGACATGATCGGCAAGTACGTCGCCGCTTTCCTCACCGCGAAAGCGACGCCGACCTCCAAATTGACGGTCGAATTTTTGGAGCAGCACGGCTATAAATAGTGGAAAAGGGGGCAAGCTTGATGTTTGACACGATTGAAGCAGCGCTTTCGGCGCTGAAAAACGGAGAAGTGATCATCGTTTGCGATGACGAAGACCGCGAAAATGAAGGCGATTTTGTCGTGCTGGCCGAAAAAGCTACTCCGGATGTCATTAACTTTATGATCACTCATGGCCGCGGGCTCGTCTGCGTGCCGATTACGGAGGAATTGGCGGAGCGGCTCGAGCTTGAGCCGATGGTCACTCATAACACGGACGCGCATGGCACAGCGTTTACGGTGAGTGTCGACTACAAAACGACAACGACGGGAATCAGCGCCTACGAGCGGGCGGCGACGATTCAGGCGCTGCTTGATCCGAATGTGAAAGCGAGCGATTTTAAACGTCCTGGCCACGTTTTTCCGTTGATTGCGAAAAAGGGAGGCGTCTTGCGGCGCGCCGGCCATACAGAAGCGGCGGTTGATTTGGCCCGTTTGTGCGGCGCGAAGCCGGCCGGCGTCATTTGCGAAATCATTAAAGAGGACGGGACGATGGCTCGCGTTCCTGATTTGCGGCAAATCGCCGACCAGTTCGGATTGAAAATGATCACGATCAAAGATTTGATCGCCTATCGGAGCCAGCGGGAAAAGCTCGTGAAACGGGAGGTGGACGTTTGGCTGCCGACCGAATTCGGCGAATTTCGCGCCATCGGCTACACAAACGTGCTCGACGGAAAAGAGCATGTGGCGCTTGTCAAAGGAGAGATCATCCCGGATGAGCCGATCTTGGTGCGCGTCCATTCCGAATGCTTAACTGGCGATGTGTTTGGCTCGTACCGGTGCGACTGCGGTCCGCAGCTGCATGCGGCGCTCAGGCAAATCGAGGCGGAAGGGCGCGGGGTGTTGCTTTACATGCGCCAAGAAGGGCGCGGCATCGGCCTTATGAACAAGTTGCGCGCTTACAAGCTGCAGGAGCAAGGTTATGACACCGTCGAGGCGAACGAAAAGCTCGGCTTCCCCGCCGATTTGCGCGATTATGGCATCGGGGCGCAAATTTTGAAAGATCTTGGCGTGACGAAAATGCGCCTGCTCACGAACAACCCGCGCAAAATCGCCGGCTTAAAAGGGCATGGACTCGAAGTCGTTGAACGGGTGCCCATTCAGATGCCAGCGAAAAAGGAAAATGAAAAATATTTGCGCACGAAACATGAAAAATTAGGACATATGCTTCATTTTTAATGATGGGAGGAGCAACGAACATGCGCATCATTGAAGGAAACTTAGTCGGCACCGGATTGAAAATCGGCATCGTCGTCTCTCGTTTTAACGAATTCATCACGGGCAAGCTTTTATCTGGGGCGATCGACGGCTTGACGCGCCATGGCGTGAGCGACAGCGACATCACTGTCGCCTGGGTGCCGGGTGCGTTTGAAATCCCGCTTGTGGCGAAAAAAATGGCGGAATCGAAGCAGTTTGACGCTGTCATTACGCTTGGCGCCGTCATCCGTGGGGCAACGAGCCATTTTGACTACGTCTGCAGCGAGGCGGCCAAAGGCGTCTCCCACGCGGCGCTTGCAAGCGGTGTTCCGGTCATTTTCGGCGTGTTGACGACGGACACCATTGAACAGGCGATCGAGCGGGCCGGCACGAAAGCGGGCAATAAAGGATGGGAAGCGGCGGTGTCGGCGATCGAAATGGCGAACGTCTTGCGGACGCTTGCGTAATTTGCGTAAAAAGGCATGAAATGGTTCACAATATCGGTGAGAATGTTTATAATACGTATAGAGAAAATGACAAAAACTTTTCCATTTCGGAAAAGCGTTTGTCGATAATGAGGGATTTTTATGTTAATCCGTTACCGAAAAAACTATGAGAAAATCGCCATGGGACTGTTGTCGTTTATGCCGACGGAAAAAGACCTGAAACGGCTGCAGCAGACGATGAAACAGTATGAAACAAACAACGATTGGCAGCTGTTTTTATGGAAAGAAGGGGATGACATCGTCGGCATTATCGGCGTCCTGTTGCGCGCTCCTGATGTTGTGGAAATCCAGCACATCAGCGTCAATCCGTCACACCGCCACCAAGGGATCGGAAAACAGATGGTCAAGGCATTGAAAGAGGTGTACCCGGGCTGCCGATTGTGCGCCAACGAGTGGACCGCCTCGTTTTTCGATAAATGCCATGCGTGCAACGAATAACGAAACTAGCGCGGCTCCGCGCTCAGGCGGGCGGCGGAGGGGGAGGGAAGCCAACTCCTTCCGCTTTGGCCCGTTTTTTTTGTTCGCGTGCGGCGACGACGTCCGAGCGGTCGCGGCGCCGGTGTTTATCCACAAGATCAAGGTTGGCTAGGTCGCTGGCTTGCCCCCAAACGAGCTGCCGGTGGGCGCAGGCGGCCTGGCATTGCTCATAAAGGGAACGGTCGCGAATCGGCAGTTCGACGCTTTCGTACGGTTCGCCGCGGGTGATCCGCCCAGCCGTCTCGTCGAGCAAGCGGGCGAGCGCCTCGTCATCGAGGCCGAGCCGCCGGATCATCTCTTGCGCTTCGTCAAGCAGCGCCCGCGCCCGTCGAATGAGGCGCAGCGCTCCCGAGACGTTGCCGCGCCGGTAATGGTAAAAAGCGACCGCCGTTTGAATGAGCACAAGCCAACCTTTGTTTCGACCGTCTTGTTTCCAATGTTCCTCCAAAATTTCGTGGCATTCAAAATAATCGCGGTCGCTATGGAAATGGACCAAATACTCGATATACGCTTTTGGATACATCGGCCATCGTTCCTTTCAAAAGTGGGCCGCGCCATGTGAAGGCGGACGGCTCTTCTTCGATTATACGACTTCGGCGGCCTGCGGCGCAAAAAAGAGACTGTTTTCCGTTCGCTTCGCCGCTTCGTTATGATACAATAAATGTACTGCAGCTGGAGACGAGCCTACCGGGCGGTGGTTCTGGAAAAAATGGTGGGATGGATGTGCAATTGCCGTACAACGTCAAAATCGAAGCGTTTGAAGGGCCGCTTGATCTGCTTTTGCATTTGATCAACCGCTATGAAATCGATATTTACGATATTCCGGTCGCGCAAATTACGGAGCAGTATATGGCGTACATTCACGCCATGCAGGAGCTTGAGTTGGATATCGCCAGCGAATATTTAGTGATGGCGGCCACCTTGCTTGCGATCAAAAGCAAAATGCTGTTGCCGCCCTCCAATGAGGAAGCTGTCGACGGCGACATCGAGTGGGGCGATGACGGGGACCCGCGCGAGGAGCTGGCGCAGCGGCTGCTTGAATATAAAAAGTTTAAAGAGGCGGCGCGCGAACTGAAGCGGCGCGAAGAGGAGCGGGCGCTTTTGTTTACAAAGCCGCCGAGCGACTTAAGCGCATACGCGGATGAGAAAAAGGCGGCGCCGCTGGATGTGAACGTATACGATATGCTTGGCGCCTTGTCGAAGCTGTTGCGCCGCAAAAAACTGCAAAAACCGATGCGGGCGAAAATCTCCCGCCAAGATATTTCCGTCGAACAGCGCATGGCGGAAATTTTGCATGAACTAAAGCAGGCGAACGGGCGGAAAAACTTTTACGAGCTGTTTCCGTCCTACGATCGTTCGTATATCGTCGTGACGTTTTTGGCCATTTTAGAGTTGATGAAGCAAGACGAAATCATCGTTGAGCAAGAACGGAATTTCAGCGATTTGTTTCTTGCGGTGAAACCAGCCGGTTGAGGCGGTGCGGTTTGGCCGCGGCGGTTCGCTGCGGCGGGCCGCTTTTCTTTTGTTGTTTGCCCATGCCATGATAAGGCGGAGAGCTGACTCACATTGGGGTGAGAAGACTTGGGAAACGACGAAAACAGGAGGAAAGGAGGAGGGGCGCCAACGAGTTTGGCGTGGCAGAAGGGCGATGGAACAAAACGAAAGAGAAAAAAAGGGCGCCGGTGCGCCAAATTCGGCAAAGGCGATCGTGGAAGCGTTGTTGTTTGCTGCCGGCGATGAAGGGCTGTCACTTTCGCAAATCGCCGCTGTGTTGGAAGTCAGCGAGCTAGAGGCGAAAGCGGTGATCGAGGAGCTTCAACAAGACTGCCGACGGGAAGAGCGCGGCATCCAGCTTGTCGAACTTGGCGGCGTGTTTTTGTTGGCGACAAAAAAAGAACACGCCCCCTATTTAAAGAAGTTGGTCGAAGCGCCGGGAGCATCGCCGCTGTCGCAGGCGGCGCTTGAGACGCTCGCCATTATCGCATACCGCCAGCCGATTACGCGTGCGGAGATTGAGGAAATTCGCGGCGTAAAAAGCGACAAGCCATTGCAGACGCTGATGGCACGGGCGCTCATTAAAGAGGTTGGACGAGCCGAAGGAACCGGGCGGCCGATTTTGTACGGGACAACCCCGGAATTTCTCGATTATTTCGGGCTAAAAACGCTCGAGGAGCTGCCGCCGCTGCCGGAATGGGCGGACGATGGCGAATCCGAGCGGGAAGCGGATTTATTTTTCGAAAAATTAGCAGAAAATTTGAGCGATGGGCAGCCGGAATATGGTAAACTAAAGAAAAATGGCTGATCGGGAAGGAGAGCGCTCATGAACGTTTGCCGCCTGTACGGTGAAGAGCTGCAAAAGTCGCAATCGAACACGTTTGAAGACTATTTCAACCGCTCGGAAGTCACGTACCGCGACGGGGGCGAAGAGCGGACGCTGTCTGTGTTGTATTTGCGCCATTTTGAGGCGGCGCTGCTTGATTGGCTGCCGTATGAAAGCGATCCACTGTTTACGGCTAACGGGCGCGACATTCATTTGCGCGACATCATTGCTCTTGTCTGTTTATGGAAAAATCCGGCGTATCGGAAGCGAAAGCGCGTCTACATTCATGATGAAGAGGAATTGCGCCGTTATTTTGCTGAGGTAGACGCCAAAACGCTGCAGGCGCTTGTCAGCGAATGGGCGGAAACCGGCGAGTGCCGCTTGCCTGAACGGTCGGCGTAACGAGAAAATGCGGTTGGCGCCGCGTTTTCTGTGCGTCTGGACAAGGAAACCGTTTGGTGCAGCCGGCGGTTTGCCAAAGCAGCCTGCCTTTTTCAGAAAAAAGGGGGGGCTGACCCAAAACGCGAATATGTTTTGGGTCAGCCCGATTTTTTTGAGCGGTTTATCTATGGCTCATTTGCAGACCCGCTGCAGGGAAGCATCACGGCGATTCTGTTCTTCCTTGCTGTCTTTTCCTATGATGACTGCCCTCGCTCCTCTATGTATGAGCGGCCGGGAATTTGGGTGAATGCGGACAAGAACGATTTCCCCATGACAGCATACGATATGGCGAACAAAACAGGAGGAGGTTTTTACCAAATGGACGATCAGGTGTTGTTCGCCCAATATGCGGCTAGGGTGAACGAATGGGGAAATCAAGTCAAGGAGACGCTCGCTTTGCGTGGGGCAAGCACGGATGGCGCTTCGTCGCTGCTCGAGTTTATTGCCGAGCATGACGGCGAGTGGACGGAAGAGGCCGTCCGCGAGCTTCAGCGCCTTGCCGATGACGTGTATGTCGGTGCGCTTCGCCAGTATGTCATGGAAGCGGCTGCGTGGGGAAGACAAGTTGAACAGGCGCTGTCTACACGCAGGATGGCTGAGGATGTTGGGCTTTCGTCTTTGTTGGCGTACATCGATGGACACGGCGATGAATGGACCGAAGAAGCGATTTACGAGCTCCAGCGTCTTGTCGATGACGTATACACTCGGGCCGTCCGCCTGGCTGATTCGTCAGCTGCCGATCGGGAAGAAGAGGCGACGCAAGAACAAGTCGAAGGGGAATCGGTGTCGCCTGAACTGGAGAGTGAAAACAAAGAGAACGAAGACGGATGGCTTGACACCAGCGGGACGGCAGAGCGGGTTGAGGACGCAAAAGAGCCGGCTTTTATGGCGGAGCTCTCCGACTCGCCGACTGATGCAGCTGACGGCGAGCCGGATCAAGTGGACAACGTGACCGATGGAAAGCGACGCTGGGTGGATGCGGACGACGGCGGTGAGCCGCGTCAACAAGTAGCGCCCGGCCGTCATGTCTTGCCGCCGCTGCCGTACCGTTATGATGCGCTCGAGCCGCATATTTCCGAAGAAATCATGCGCCTTCACCATACGAAGCATCATCAAAGCTATGTCGACGGTCTTAATCAGGCGGAGCGGATGATGGCCGAGGCGCGCCGGACGAACAATTTTGATCTGTTGAAACATTGGGAGCGGGAAGCGGCGTTCCACGGCTCCGGGCATTATTTGCATACAATCTTTTGGTACAACATGCATCCAGAGGGCGGCGGCGAGCCGCGCGGGGAGCTGCGGGCGCAAATCGAGCGCGATTTTGGCAGTTTTACCGCCTTTCGCCGTCATTTCACCGAAGCGGCGAAAAGCGCCGAAGGGGTCGGCTGGGCGCTGCTCGTTTGGGCGCCGCGAGCGCACCGTCTGGAAATTTTGCAGGCGGAAAAACACCAGCTCATGGCGCAATGGGATGTGATCCCGCTTCTCGTGCTTGATGTGTGGGAGCATGCCTACTATTTGCAATACAAAAATGATCGGGCGGCGTACATCGAACATTGGTGGAACGTCGTCAACTGGCGCAACGTTGAAGAACGCTTTCATGAGGCGCAGAAGCTTCGTTGGCAGCCGTTTTAAACGGGCGGGGGGGAACCCCCTGCCCGTTTTTTTGGGAGAGCAGGCGCTGCGATCCATCAGGACACCTGTCCGCCGTTTCAAGGAGCGGCTTTCTCTTTGCAGGGAAAATGTCATCAACGCGCCCAGCGCAAGCGCCGGAGCGGATCGTTCAGGCTGTCTCCCCTTGCAACAGCATTTTTTCATCATATTTGTCCCATCGAGGCATACACTTGTACAAAACGCGGCTTTGGGGTTCAGCCTGTTTCCGCCGCGACGTTTCTTCGGCTGCGGCCCGTTCAGCCTAATCGGAAAGGAGGAACAGGCGATTCCTCCCCGCTCCTTAAAGGAGGGGGATCCTCGCCGATATGAGATGAATAAGCAGAAGCGGCTCATTGCGCTCATTCTTGCACTCGCTGCGGGGATTATGGCATTTGTTCCAGAGCGGATGCGCGCTATGGATGGGGTGAGCGCAAAAAGCGCGATTTTGATAGAGCAGCATTCCGGGCGGGTTTTGTTTGCCAAGGATGCCTATACAAAACGGCGCATCGCCAGCATTACGAAAATTATGACCGCCATTTTGGCGATTGAATCGGGGAAGATGGACGACACGGTGACGGTCAGCGCCCGCGCTGTCCGGACCGAAGGGTCGTCAATTTACTTGCGCCAAGGGGAGAAAATCAAACTGCGCGATTTGGTATATGGGCTGATGCTTCGTTCCGGCAACGACGCGGCGGTGGCCATCGCTGAACATGTCGGCGGCAGCGTCGAAGGATTTGTTTTTTTAATGAACCAAAAAGCGGCTGAAATCGGGATGCGTGATACCGAGTTTGCCAATCCGCACGGGTTGGATGACGCGGAAAACCACTACTCAACCGCGTACGATATGGCGCTGCTCATGCAATATGCGATGAAAAACAAAGAGTTTCGGCGCATCTCGGGGACGAAGGTGTACCGCGCCCCCGCTCCGCCCGGCGAAGACGGCGCGCGTGTGTGGCGAAATAAAAACAAGTTGTTGACAAGTCTTTACGAATATTGCACCGGCGGCAAAACCGGCTATACGAAACGGGCCCATCGCACGCTCGTGACGACGGCATCCAAAGGCGGCATCGATTTGATCGCCGTGACGTTGGATGCACCGGACGATTGGAATGACCATATCGCTATGTACGAATATGGATTTTCTCATTATCACATCGCCAAAGTGAGCAGCGAGCGGGTGGTCGACAAAATTTCTGATCCGTTTTACCGCGGGCGGCTGCAGGCGGTCCGCGATTTGCGATATCCGGTGACCGATAAAGAGGAGAGCGGGCTGCGGGTGAAAGTGTATTTGCTGAAGCCGCGCAAGGAATGGGAAAAATACCCAGAACGGGCGCCGACAGAGGTCGGAAAGGCGGTGCTTTATTTGCATCAAAAGGCGGTTGATTCGGTGCCGCTGCTGTATGAACCGGGAAAGGAAGGAAGCGGCCGAGGGTTTTTATGGCAAGTATTTCGCTTTTTAGGTGTGAGAAGCGATGGTTAACCTCATTTGGGTGATGATGGCGGTCATTGGCATCGTCTTTGCGGCGGCCAACGGCACGATGGACGAAGTGAACAAAGCGGTGTTTGAAAGCGCCAAAGAAGCGGTGACGATCAGCATCGGCATGGTCAGCATTTTAGTGTTTTGGCTCGGGCTGATGGCGATCGCTGAACGCGCCGGCTTGCTTGACAAAGCGGCGCGCCTGTTTATGCCGCTCGTACGCCGCTTGTTTCCAGAGGTGCCGCCCGGCCATCCCGCGCTCGGCTATATCGTCTCGAATATGGTCGCCAACATGTTCGGCCTTGGCAATGCGGCGACGCCGATGGGCATAAAGGCGATGGAGCAGCTAAAAAAGCTCAACGGCGGCCGCGACGAGGCTAGCCGGTCGATGGTGACATTTTTGGCCATGAACACATCAGGCATTACGCTCATTCCGGCGACCGTCATCTCGATCCGCATGACGTACGGTTCAGCGGCGCCGAGCGAGATCATTGGGACGACGATCGTCGCTTCGACGATTTCGACGATTGGGGCGGTATTGATTGACCGGTACTATTATTGGAAACGGATGCGGAAAGGCAGGAAGCCATAATGGCCATCGTCCAACTTCTTTCTGTTTGGCTGATCCCTGCGCTCATTGCTTTTATTTTGCTTTACGGTACAGCAAAGAAAGTGCCGACGTACGAAGCGTTTGTGGAAGGCGGCAAGGAAGGGATCGAGATCGCGTTTTCGCTCATCCCGTATTTGGTCGGCATGTTGGTGTCGGTCGCCATTTTCCGAGCCTCAGGGGCGCTTGATGCCATGATGGAAGTGATCAAACCGCTGGCTGATGCCATTGGACTGCCGGCCGAAGTCGTTCCGCTTGCGGCTCTCCGCACGCTTTCCGGCACGGCGGCGCTCGGCATGACGACCGATTTGATCGCTACTTACGGCCCGGATTCGTTCATCGGGCGCCTTGCTTCTACGATCCAAGGCAGTACGGAGACGACGCTTTACGTGCTCACCGTCTATTTTGGCGCCGTCGGCGTCAAAAAAATGGGCGATGCGTTAAAAGTCGGCATTTTGGCCGACATTCTCAGCTTTATTGTTTCTGTTTTCATCGTTTTGTTTGTATTCGGGCGCTAGCGGCGCCTTTTTTCGTTCCCGCCGTCCGGCGGGTTTTTTGTTTGCAAAGGGGACGGGAAAGGTGAAAAATAAAAGTGCCGCACTTGTATCTGTTAGACGGAAAGGGTAAGATGATGAAAGAGGTGAGAGAGAATGGAACGGTTGCAAAAAGTGATCGCCCGCGCCGGCATCGCGTCAAGGCGCAAGGCGGAAGAACTCATTTTGCAAGGGCGGGTGAAAGTGAACGGCCGCGTCGTCAAGGAGCTTGGCGTCAAGGTCGGGCCGCGCGATGATGTCGAAGTCGACGGCATCCCGATCGAGCGCGAAGAGCCGGTGTATTATTTGCTGTACAAGCCGCGCGGGGTGATTTCCAGCGTCAAAGATGACAGAGGCCGCAAAGTGGTGACCGATTTTTTCAAAGATCTGGACAAACGCATTTATCCGATCGGGCGGCTTGACTACGATACGTCTGGACTGCTTTTGTTGACGAATGACGGCGACTTTGCCAACCTGCTTATGCACCCGCGGTATGAAATTGAAAAAGTGTACATTGCCAAAGTGAAAGGCATTCCAACGCACGAGCAGCTGAAACGGCTCGAACAAGGAGTGCAGTTGGAAGATGGCATGACGGCGCCAGCCAAAGTGAAGCTGCTCTCCGCCGACCGGAAGAAGGGGACAGCCATTGTGGAAATCCGTATCCACGAAGGACGAAACCGGCAAGTGCGCCGCATGTTTGAGGCGATCGGCTGCGAGGTGCTGAAGCTGAAGCGGGAGCGGTACGCGTTTCTCGATTTGAAAGGGCTGCGCCCCGGCGAATACCGCGAGCTGACGCCGCATGAGGTGAAGTTGCTGCGCGTCCTTGCCCAATCCGGGGGAAGAAAATGACGAAGATTGTCACATAACGTTCATATCCTTGCGCATAAACGAGCGAGGGACTTTGCTATAATGGAAAATGGGAGATTGTGAACCGCTTGCCTCCCCTCTACCGTTGGCTGTGGGGGAGGAGAAACGTAAAGGGGTTTGAACGATGAAAAAACAACAGCGCTTAGTGATGAGGACAGCGATTTTGCTCGTGTTGCTCGCGGCGATCGGCTATACGATTTACACGAATTTTTTCACGGAGAAAACGGCTGTCGCTGTTGGTTCGACGGCGCCTGATTTTGTGCTGACCGATTTGAAAGGGCATGAACATCGTCTTTCAGACTATCGCGGCAAAGGCGTTTTTTTGAACTTTTGGGGAACGTGGTGCAAGCCGTGCGAGCGGGAGATGCCGTATATGAACGAGCTGTACCCGATTTACAAAAAACAAGGGGTTGAAATTTTGGCTGTCAATGTCGGTGAACCGAAGTTGAGCGTTGAAAGGTTCGCGGAACGGTTCGGCCTGACATTTCCGATTGTGATCGACCGTCAAGATCAAGTATTGAACGCCTATAACGTCGGGCCGCTGCCGACAACGTTTTTGATTGACAAAAACGGCGAAGTAAAACAAATCATTACCGGAACGATGACGAAAGAAGACATCGAACGGCATCTAGAAAGCATCAAACCGTAAGGAGTTTTGCGCCATGGAACACGTCAAATGCGAATGCGGCCATGTCAATCCGCACGGCACGGCGTTTTGTGAGTCGTGCGGCAAGCCGCTTGCCGATTTGGGAGAAAAACTGATTTTGGACATGCGCTACGAAGGAAGCGCGCGCCGATCGCAAACGTACAAAAAAACGATGATCGACCAAATTTGGGCGTTTTTCTCGTCGGTCAAAGTCGGGGTGGCGCTCATCGTCATCACGCTCATCGCTTCGGCGATCGGCACGATTTTCCCTCAGCAAATGTATATTCCGCCGAACGTCGATCCGGCGGAGTATTATAAGCAGCAGTACGGCTGGGCAGGGAAGCTGTATTATGAGCTCGGCTTTAACAACTTGTACGGCTCATGGTGGTACATTTTGCTCATCGCCTTAATCGGCGTTTCGCTTGTCATTTGCAGCTTGGATCGGGTCGTTCCGCTTTACCGCGCCTTGAAGCGGCAAGGGGTGAAGCGCCATCCGCGCTTTTTAGAGCGGCAGCGGTTGTTTGGCGTCTCGCATGTGAGCGATCTCGACAAGACGATGGCTGTGTTGAAAGAACGGCTGGCTGCGCGGCGCTACCATGTCCGCGAGGAAGACGGGCATTTGCTCGCTGAAAAAGGGCGGTTTTCCCGCTGGGGGCCGTACGTCAATCATATCGGCCTCATCATTTTCTTGATCGGGGCGATGCTTCGTTCCGTTCCCGGCATGTACATCGATCGGGTGATGTGGATTCCGGAAGGGGAGACGAAAGAAATTCCTGGGACGAACGGCCGCTACTTTTTAAAGAGTGAAAAATTTATTTTTGAAACATATGAGAAAGGCAAAGACAACGAAGTGTTCAACGCTGCCATCGACCGCGTCGGCAACGGGATGATCGCCAAAAACTATCAAACAAACGTCGTGTTGTATAAGCGTGTCGGTCCTGTGATCCCCGGCGCCAAGCCGAAGCTTGAAAAAGTGAAGGAGTATCCGATTCGCGTCAACGAGCCGCTGGAGTTCGACCATTATGCGCTCTACCAAGTCGATTTCCGCTTGAATGAGCCGAAAGCGATGTCATTTCAGTTGGCGGACAAGCAGTCGGGGGAAACGTTCGGCACGGTGACGGTCGACTTGTATGATCCGAAAGAGTCGTACAATCTCGGACATGGGTATCGCGTTGAGCTATTAAGCTATTTTCCTGATTTTGAGTTTGATGAAGACGGCAATCCGTCAACGAAGTCGCGCGTGCCGAACAATCCGGCGTTCGTGTTCAAAATGTACGCGCCGGACCGTCCGAAAGGGGAAGTAAGCTTTGTCGCCATCCAGCAGACGATCGAACCGTTTGGCAACAACAAATACAAAATGGCGTTCGCGGGGCTTCAAACCCGCAATGTCTCCGGTTTGACCGTCCGCCGCGACTTTACGCTTTGGATTTTAGGGGTAGGCGGCGCGATTTTCATGATCGGGCTCATCCAAGGGATGTATTGGAACCACCGCCGCATTTGGGTGCAGCGGGTAAACGGTGAGCTATGGATTGCCGCGCACACGAATAAAAACTGGTTCGGCTTGAAAAACGAGCTGCGCCGTTTGCTTGACGGCACCGGCGTCATGATGCCGGCTGATCAGCTCGAAAACGACAAAAAAGCCGGACAAGGGGGACAAGTCCATGGACATGGTACAGCTTAGCAGCACGTTGCTATATATCGCGTTCGTTCTATATTTAATCGGCACGTTCTTTTTTGGCGGAGCCATTCGCGACAAGCGAAAAGAACGGCAAGAGAAGGATCGTTGGTCGCAGCTTGGCATCTCCGTGACGATCATCGGCTTTCTCGCCCAAGTCGGCTATTTTGTGACGCGCTGGATCGCCGCCGGGCACGCGCCCGTGAGCAACTTGTTCGAGTTTACGACCTTTTTCGGCATGATGCTGGTTGCTGCTTTCATTATTATTTATTTCATTTACCGGCTGAGTGTGCTCGGCTTGTTTGCGCTGCCGGTCGCGTTGCTTGTGATTGCTTACGCAAGCATGTTTCCGCGGGAAATTTCGCCGCTCATTCCCGCCTTGCAAAGCGATTGGCTGCACATCCATGTGACGACGGCGGCGGCTGGTGAAGCGATTTTGGCCATCAGCTTTGTCGCTGGGCTCATCTATTTGATTCGCGTCGTCGATCAATCGAAGCCGTCGAAACGGACGTTTTGGCTCGAAGTGGTCATGTTTTGCTTAATTACCACGCTCGGCTTTGTCATCGTTTCGACAGCGTTCGGTCTTTCTGGGTATGAAGCGAAGTTCACGTGGGTGGACAAAAACAAGCAGACGGTTGAGGTCATCTACGATATGCCGGCGCTCGTTGGGCCGCACAAAGGGGAGCTTATGAAAGAAAGCGCCGGCCGCATGGAGCCGCTTGTTGAGATGCCGGCGATCATCAATGCAAGAAAGCTCAATACGGTCATCTGGTCGCTCATAGCCGGAACGGCGCTGTACATCATGCTTCGGCTTCTCTTGCGCAAGCGCGTTGCCGCCGCGCTCAAGCCGCTCGTGAAGAACGTTAACTTGGATTTGACCGATGAGATCAGCTATCGGGCGGTGGCGATCGGCTTTCCGGTGTTTACGCTCGGGGCGCTCATTTTCGCGATGATTTGGGCGCAAATCGCCTGGACGCGTTTTTGGGGCTGGGACCCGAAAGAAGTATGGGCGCTTATCACTTGGCTGTTTTACGCTGCCTTTTTGCACCTTCGTTTGTCAAAAGGCTGGCATGGTGAAAAGTCGGCATGGCTCGCCGTCATCGGCTTTGCCATTATTATGTTTAACTTAGTGGCGGTCAACCTCGTCATTGCGGGATTGCACTCGTACGCCGGAACATAATGGAAAACAACCGGATGCTCTGTTGGCGAGCATCCGGTTTTTCGGTAAACTAGAAAATAGGGAGTGTTTCCATTGATGATGGGAGGGTGCAAAGCATTGGAAAAACAAGAAAAAACCGTCCGTATTTTAGTGGTTGACGATGAAGAGCGCATCCGGCGGCTCTTGAAAATGTATTTGGAGCGGGAAAACTATGTGATCGATGAGGCCGGTGACGGCAATGAAGCGTTGGAGAAGGCGTTGACGAATGATTATGATGTCATTTTGCTCGATCTGATGCTGCCGGGCAAAGATGGAATTGAGGTGTGCAAAGAAATCCGCGCGCAAAAAACGACGCCGATTATGATGTTGACGGCAAAAGGCGAAGAATCCAACCGCGTGCAAGGGTTTGAAGTCGGCACGGATGATTACATCGTCAAGCCGTTCAGTCCGCGCGAAGTCGTGCTGCGCGTAAAAGCGCTGTTGCGCCGCGCGGCGAACGCCGCCTACGCGCCGGTGGAGACGACGGCGAAAGACGTGCTTGTGTTTCCGCATTTGACGATTGACAACGATGCCCACCGGGTGACGGTCGACGGCAAGGAAGTCAGCTTAACGCCGAAAGAATATGAGCTGCTTCTCTTTCTGGCCCGCTCGCCCGACAAAGTGTTCGACCGCGAACAGCTGCTCAAAGAAGTATGGCATTACGAGTTTTTCGGCGACTTGCGCACGGTCGACACCCACATTAAACGGTTGCGCGAAAAGTTGAATAAAGCGTCGCCGCAGGCGGGAAAAATGATCGTCACCGTCTGGGGCGTCGGCTACAAGTTTGAGGCAGTGAGCGACTAATGTGGCTGTTTCGCAGCGTCGTCGGCAAGCTATGGTTTACGATTTTGTTGCTCGTTTCGTGCGTGCTGTTTATTTTAAGCATTTTGCTTATTAAATTTTTGGAAGATTATTATGTGCAGGAAGCGGAAAACGACTTGACCCGCCTGGCGACAAAAGTGGCCGAGGTGATGCACGATTACCGCGACGAGCAGCTTGCCCGCTCGATCGCTTGGACGCTTGTGGACAATCGAACGAAAGCCGTCATCGTCGCCGATGAGTCGCACTATTGGTATTCGCCTGGCGATGCTGGGTTGGACAATATGCCGCTGTCGTCGATTCGCCAAGATCGGGACTTGCGGCGTGTGCTGACAGATGGGAAAACGGTGAAAAAGCGTTTGTATATGCCGGAGCGGCATCCAAAAGAAAAGCTGCCCCGTGATATGATCATTGTCGGCGTGCCGATGTCGATGCCGGATGGCAGCCGAGGAGCTGTGTTTATCTATCAGTCGCTCGAGGCGATCGCCGACGCGACGGAGCGGACGAAAGAGTTAATTTTTCTCGCCGCGTTTATCGCCATTGTCATGACGACGTTTTTTGCCTTTTTCTTGTCGACGCGCATCACCGCTCCGCTCCGGAAAATGCGGCAAGCCGCGTTCGAAATGGCGCGGGGCCATTTCGATATGAAAGTGCCGATTTTAACGAACGATGAGATCGGTGGGCTGGCGATGGCGTTCAACCAAATGGGACGGCGTCTGCAGTTTAACATCAACGCCTTAAACCAGGAAAAAGAACAGCTCGCCAGCATTTTAAGCAGCATGGCCGATGGCGTCATTACGTTTAACCGCGACGGGGAAATTTTGATTACGAACCCGCCGGCTGAGCGGTTTTTGCAGGCGTGGTATTTTGAGCAAGGGAACGACGCGGAAGCGATGGCGCCGTTGCCGCCGCAAGTGAAAGAGCTGTTTGCCCGCGTCGTTCGCGAGGAGAAGGAGCAATCGACCGAAGTGACGCTGCAGGGGCGGACGTGGGTTATTTTAATGACGCCGCTGTACGGCAAAACGATGGTGCGCGGCGCGGTGGCTGTTTTGCGCGACATGACCGAAGAGCGGCGGCTTGACAAGCTGCGCAAAGACTTTATCGCCAACGTTTCGCACGAATTGCGCACGCCGATTGCCATGCTCCAAGGCTACAGCGAGGCGATCATCGACGATATCGCGGCGAGCGAAAAAGAGAAGAAAGAGATGGCGAAAGTCATTTATGACGAGTCGCTGCGCATGGGCCGCCTTGTTAACGATCTGCTTGACTTGGCGCGCATGGAAGCTGGCCATATCGAGCTAGAGTACGAACAAGTCAAGCTTGTTCCTTACATCGAGCGGGTGATCCGCAAGTTTTACGGGCTGGCGAAAGAAAAGCAGATTGAGCTGACAGCCGAGTTTCCCGATCGGGACATCGAAATCGCTCTCGACCCGGATCGGATCGAACAGGTGCTGACGAACTTAATTGACAACGCCATCCGCCATACGGAATCGGGCGGCACAGTTCGCCTCATCATCGAACCAAGCGGCGACGGCGTGACGATCCATGTCCAAGACTCTGGTTCCGGCATTCCCGAAGAGGATTTGCCGTTTGTGTTTGAACGGTTTTACAAAGCCGATAAAGCGCGCACGCGCGGCCGTTCCGGCACCGGGTTAGGCCTTGCCATCGCCAAAAACATCGTCGAAGCGCATAAAGGGCTCATTACCGTTCACAGCAAACTGAACGAAGGAACGACGTTTTCGTTTTATTTGCCGGCCCGCGGACCGAAAGGAGCGTAGCGCCGTTTGGAAGAGCGGGGAAGCCACGGCTTCCCTGCTTCTTTCATACTGAAGCGAGCTGGTTGACGGATTTGTTTTAGTGGTATAGACAACTAGAATATATAATGTTATAATGAGAGGCAGAAAGTGGGGAATCGCGATGAAGCGGTGGATATTGAAAAATGCCGAGGTGTATGCAGAAACAGGAAACATTGAACAAGGGTATGTGCTGATCGAAGGGGAAAAAGTGGCCGCGATCGGGCCGATGTCGTCATGCCCAACTGATGCAGGGGCGGAAGTGATCGAGCTTTCCTCACGGTTTTCCATCGTGCCGGGATTCATCGACGTCCATATTCATGGGGCGGCTGGGGCGGATGTCATGGATGCGACCCCGGAGGCGCTTTACAAGATGGCCAACGCCTTGCCGGCGGAAGGGACGACGAGCTTTTTGGCGACGACGATGACAGCGCCAAGCGAACAAATCGAAGCCGCGCTTCGCAACGTCGCTCGCTATATGGCGGAGGCGAACAGGCCGGGAGCGGCCGAAGTGCTCGGTGTTCATCTGGAAGGACCGTTTTTGTCGCCGAAGCGCGCCGGAGCGCAGCACCCGCGCCATCTCGCCGATCCGGACATCTCACTGTTCCAGCACTGGCAAAAGGCGGCGGGCGGCCATATCCGCCTTGTCACGCTTGCCCCAGAGCGGAACGGGGGGCTGGAACTTGCCGCCTACTTGAAACAGACGGGTGTGATCGCTTCGATCGGCCATTCCGATGCCGTTTACGACGAAGTAAAAGCGGCGGTCCATGCAGGGGTGACGCATGCGACCCACCTGTTCAATGGGATGCGCGGCATCCATCACCGTGAACCGGGTGTCGCCGGTGCTGCGCTTATGTTTGAAGAAGTGATGTGCGAGCTGATCGCCGACGGGTTGCACGTTGCGCCGCCGATGGTCCGCTTCGCTTACCGGAATAAAGGAAGCGATGGGCTCATATTAATCACCGATGCCATGCGGGCGAAATGTCTAGGTGATGGGCGGTATGAACTTGGCGGCCAAGAGGTGACTGTTCGGGGCCAAGAGGCGCGGCTTGCCGACGGCACGCTGGCGGGAAGCGTGCTCAAGCTTGGCGAGGCCATCCGCCGTGTGCTCGATTATACTGGCTGCACGCTTGAAGAGGTGATCCGCATGGCGAGCTGGAATCCGGCGAAACAGCTTGGCTTGCTTGATCGGAAAGGCAGCTTGCGGCCCGGCAAAGACGCCGATGTCGTCGTTTTGAATGAACGATATGAAGTCATGATGACGTTTTGCCGCGGCGCCCTTGCCTATCGCAAGCCGGATGAAAGGAGTGGAGAGCGATGGCCATGAAGCTTTTGAAAGTTGCTGACTACGCAGAGATGAGCCGTCAGGCGGCGGACATCATCATCAAACAAGTCAAGGAAAAGCCGAACGCCGTTCTCGGCTTGGCGACCGGCTCGACCGTGCTCGGTGTGTACCGCGAATTGGCCGCCGATCATCGGCAGCATGGGACATCGTATCGGCTCGTGCGCACGGTCAATTTGGATGAATACGTAGGCCTTGGCCCGGATCATCCGAACAGCTATCGCTATTATATGAATCAGCATTTGTTTGCCCAATTGGACATCCCGCTTCATCAGACGCATGTGCCGGATGGCTTGGCCGCTGATCTTGACGAAGAATGCCGCCGTTACGAGCGGCTCATCGATGAATTGGGCGGCATCGATTTGCAGCTCTTGGGCATCGGCCGCAACGGCCATATCGGCTTTAACGAGCCAGGAACGCCGTTTTCGACAGCCACCCACGTCGTCGAGCTGACCGAGCTGACACGGGAAGCGAACGCCCGCTTTTTTCCATCGCTTGATGACGTGCCGCGCTATGCCATTACGATGGGAATTGCGACCATTTTGCGCAGCCGCCGCATCGTGCTGTTGGCGTCAGGGGAGGAAAAAGCGGACGCCATGGCCCGGCTTCTCGAAGGCGTTGTCACACCGGACTTGCCGGCTTCAGCGCTTCACCTTCATCCGGACGTGACGATCATCGCCGACTGCGAGGCGCTCTCGCTCATCCCAAAGGAAAAGCGGCGGGTGGATGCGCCGTGATCGATAAACAGTCGCCGATTCCGATTTACTATCAGCTCGAGCAATATATGAAAGAAAAGATCGAAAAAGGGGAGTGGCAGCCGGGCGAAATGATCCCGTCTGAGCGCGAGTTGGCGGAAATGTATGACATCAGCCGGATGACCGTTCGGCAGGCGGTCAACAATTTAGTGAACGATGGCTATCTCATCCGCCGGCGCGGGAAAGGAACATTTGTCGCCGCCCAAAAAATCGAGCAGCCGCTGAAAGGGCTGACGAGCTTTTCCGAAGATATGCGGGCGCGCGGCATGGAGCCCGGCACGATCGTCCTCAGCTTTGAGATGGTTCCAGCTTCCGAGAAACTCGCTGAAGGGCTTGGCGTCACGGAAGGCGATGACCTTTACGAAGTCCGCCGCCTTCGGTTGGCCGACGGCTTGCCGATGGCGTTGGAGACGCTGTACATTCCGGTCAATCTCGTCCCCGGACTGACGCGTGATGTTGTAAGCGGTTCCGTCTATGAATTTATCGAAAAAGAAAAAGGGATGATCATCGGCTCCGCTGTTCAAACATTGGAAGCATCTGTCGCCCGCAAGGTGGAGGCGGAGCATCTGAAGATGAAAGAAGGGGCTCCGGTGCTATTGCTTGAGCGCCGCACGCACCTTGTCGACGGTCGGCCGCTTGAAGTCGTCAAATCGGTGTACCGCGGCGACCGGTACAAATTTATGATTGAGATGAAAAGGGGAGGATCATGATGTTAGGCTTTTTACAGCGGCTTGGAAAAGCATTAATGCTGCCGATTGCCGTTTTGCCGGCGGCAGGATTGTTGCTTCGGCTCGGTCAGCCTGATTTATTGAATATTCCGTTTATCGCAGCCGCAGGCGATGCAGTGTTTTCCAATTTAGCGCTCATTTTCGCCATCGGCGTGGCCATCGGTTTTTCGAAAGACGGCAACGGCGCGGCGGCGCTTGCTGGGGCGATCGGCTACTTTGTCTTGACAAAAGGGGCCGCCGCGATTGATAAAGACATCAATATGTCCGTATTAGGCGGCATCATCTCCGGAGTGATCGCCGGGCTTTTATACAACCGTTACCATGATATCAAGTTGCCCGACTGGCTAGGCTTCTTCGGCGGACGGCGGTTTGTGCCGATCGTGACATCGCTTGTCATGCTCGTGCTTGCCTTGATTTTTGGCTATGTATGGCCGCCGATTCAAGATGGCATCAACGCGGTCGGCCATTGGATCGTTGGTGCCGGGGCGGTTGGCGTCGGCATTTTCGGGTTCCTCAACCGGTTGCTCATTCCAGTCGGATTGCACCATGTGTTAAACAGCTTCGTCTGGTTTGTGTTTGGCGAGTATAACGGAAAAACGGGCGATTTAAGCCGCTTTTTCGCCGGCGACCCGGATGCGGGCATTTTTATGGCCGGCTTCTTCCCGATCATGATGTTTGGCCTGCCCGCGGCAGCGCTGGCGATGATCGCGGCGGCGAAAAAAGAGCGTCGCAAAGCGGTCGCCGGCGCGCTCCTTGGCGTGGCGTTGACGTCGTTTTTAACCGGGATTACGGAGCCAATTGAGTTTCTATTCATGTTTTTATCGCCATTGCTCTACGTTGTCCATGCCGTGTTGACCGGCTTGTCGCTCGCAGTGGCGACAATGCTTGACATCCACCACGGGTTTACGTTCTCGGCCGGGGCGATTGACTTTTTCTTAAACTACGGCATTGCGAAAAAACCGTATTTGTTGATTGTTCAAGGTCTTGTATATGCTGTCGTCTATTTCGTCGTCTTCTATTTCCTCATTACGAAGCTCGATTTGAAAACGCCGGGGCGTGAAGATGAGGTAGAGGGAGAGTTTGCCGACAGCGGTGCGGCGCAGTTGGGCGTCAAATACGAGGACCTTGCTGCAAAATATATCGAGGCGTTAGGAGGAAAAGATAATCTCGCGCAAATTGACAATTGTGTCACACGCTTGCGCCTAAAAGTGAAAGACATGTCAAAAGTCAACGAAGCAGAATTGAAACGTTTGGGAGCGAAAGGCGTGCTTCGCCTCAACCAAACGGATTTGCAAGTGGTCGTTGGCACGGATGTCGAATTTCTGGCCAACGCTATGAGAAAATAAGGAACAACGAAGCCGTTCTTTTAAGGGACGCCAGAAAGGGGGAGCTCCGGTGAAGCGGCTGTTGGATTGCAACGCCTCCGATTTTCGTCGGATGACAGGAAAACAGTTAAAACAATCGATTCAAGCGTCAGAAGGCAGGGTGATCGTCGCGGAAGTCGTCGGGGAATTCGCGCCGCTGTATCCGGCGGTCACCAACGCTGAACTGGCCACGGCGTTTGGGGCGGATTTGCTGTTGTTGAATTGGTTCGATGTGTTCCGGCCGGTTGTGAACGGGTTGGACACGAACGAACCGAATCAAATGGTGGAACGGTTAAAGCAGTTGACAGGGCGCCCGGTTGGCGTCAATTTGGAGCCGGTTGACCCAAATGCAAAACAGCTTGAGGAGCTTGCGACGCTGCCAAAAGGGAGAATGGCAACGGCCGAGTCGCTGCAACAAGCAAAACAGCTAGGATTTGATTTTGTTTGCCTAACAGGAAACCCGAAAACAGGCGTGACGAATGATGAGATTGTGAAAGCCATCGAAACGGCGCGGTCCATTTTAGGCGAGGATGCTCTCGTGATGGCTGGGAAAATGCACGCGGCAGGCGTTGCCGATGAAGCGGGAAGCGGGATCGTATCGGAAGAAGTGGTGGTGCGTTTCATTCACGCTGGTGCGGATGTCGTTTTGATGCCGGCTCCTGGAACGGTGCCGGGGGTGACATTAGACAAGACAGAGAAGCTTGTTCAGGTGGCGCATGAACATGGGGCGCTTGCGATGCTGACGATCGGCACAAGCCAAGAAGGAGCTGACGAGAGTACGATTCGTCAAATCGCGCTTGCAAGCAAAATGGCTGGGGCGGATCTACATCATATCGGCGACGCTGGCTATCATGGCATCGCTGTTCCAGAGAATATTATGGCGTATTCGATCGCCATTCGCGGCAGACGCCATACGTATATTCGCATGGCAAGATCGCCGTTGAGATAAAGTGGAATATGATCAGTCGGTCCCAAAAGCATTCGCTTTTGGGGCGTTTTTTTGCCGGGAGAGGATAGGATGGGAGCCAAGATGATGGAAAAATAAGTTTGCGGATGTGGGAAACATTTGCCTTGTACCGCCGCCTCTATTTATTTTGTGATCAAATGAAAGAACAAATTTGTGATAAAATGAAAAAACAAATGGGAAAGCATTGCGAGTGGCGGGGAGAATATGATGATTGCCGAGCCATTATTTCATCTCATTCTCATTTTCAGCGTATTGTTGCCGCTTGTATCGTTGACAGTGTTGGCGCTGTTGGGGGTAGCAGAAAAAGAAGTGGATTATTGGCAGTTGGAACATGCGCGCCTTCGATTGGAAAAAGAACTTCAAGAAAGCAAGTATATGCAGCTCCATCAACAAATCCGACCGCATTTCTTTTTCAATGCGTTGAACGCTTTCTTATCCTTGGCGCGCTTAGGAAAAAATGAAGAAATGATTCGGGGAATGGAGCATTTTGCGCTGTTTTTGCGTGATAGCTATGAGACGAAACAGCCGCTTATTCCGTTCAAACAAGAATGGGCGCATACAAGCAACTATCTAGCGGTGCAGCAACTTCGCTTCGGTTCACGGCTGTCGGTGTCGGTGCAAATGGATCCGGATGGAGAGCGTGCGCTCATTCCTTCTTATACGTTGCAAACGCTGGTGGAAAACGCATTCAAACATGGCCTTGAGAAAAAAGCGGGTGAAAAATGTTTGGCGATCGATTTTCGACGCCAAGGCAACTGGGTATATTTGCGCGTCTGCGATAATGGCAATGAAGGGAAGGAGTTATCCATCGCGAATGGAGGTGTCGGCTTGGATAATTTGCGCAAGCGGTTTGCTCTTTTGTTTGATTTGCCAACTCAGCTCGTGTTGCAAAAAGATGAGCGCGGGTGGACAGAGGCGCTTGTCGTTTGGCCGTATGTTCCAGGGGATGAGGGATAAACGATGAAGGTGTTGATTGTCGATGATGAATATTTAGAATTGGAACAACTCACGTATTTGGTGAAGCGGAAATATCCGCATTGGGAAGTATGGCCGGCGGAGGATGCCGCAGAGGCGAAACGGTTGGCCGCATCCCATCGCTTCCGGCTGGCGCTGATCGATATCCACCTTCCTGGACAGTCCGGGTTGGATTTGGCCTATGAGCTCAAACAAAAACAGCCCGATCTAGCCTTGATCATTATCACAGCCTACCAAGATTTTGCTTATGCCAAACGGGCGATTCAGCTTGAAGTGCTCGACTACTTGGTGAAGCCGCTCATCGAGAGCGAGTTTGATCAAGCGCTGTCGAAATTTGAACAAAAGCATCCGGAAGCGCTCGTCTCGTCCCCGCTCATCCGCGCGGCGCTCGAATATGTGCACTGTCATTATGCGCAAAAAATCAGCTTAACCGAGGTAGCCGCTGCCGTGCATGTACATCCAGCCTATTTGAGCAGGCTGTTTGTTGAGGAGATCGGCATCCATTTTAAGGATTACGTCAATCGATATCGGATTGAAAAGGCGAAAGAGCTGTTGACCAAAAAGCCGGATTGGTCCATGGCACGCATTGCTGAGGAGACAGGATTTTCTAGTCAACATCATTTCAGTCATTTGTTTCGAAAATATGTCGGCATCCCGCCTACGAAGTATAAGGAGACCAATGGATAATGGACTGGTATATGCTTTTATTCATGGCATGCGTACTGCTGCTTGCTGCTGTGCCGCATATTGGTCGCCGCAGTTTTATCGGAGCGGAGGCGCTTGGATTAAGCAAGGGGGTCAATGCTCTGTTACTGCGTTTTGCATCCGGGGAGCTGCTGTTGTTTGGATGCTATGCTTTTATTCATGGCGGAGTGGCGGCGGGGGTGGTGACGGCTATGGCGGTATGGGCCGCCGTTTTTGTGCTTTGGCGTTCAGCAGCGGCCGTGCGCTATCGTTCCCTAACAAAGGAAGGGGATCGCTGGCCGGACTGCTGTTTTACGGCGCGGGCTTTGTTTTTCTTTCGGTTTTTTGTTCGCCTTCTTTCGATCGGCCGGCTGCTTACCGTTGTCGTGTTATGTGCCTATTTGTTGCAGCAACTCTTTCGTTTTTCTCCGACTTTTTTATTCATTTGGTTCGTCTATGTGTACGTGTTTACCGTGCTCGCCGGTTGGTTGGGGATGCGGAAAATCGGAACGGTTCTGCTATACATTGTTTATATAGTGATGGGAATGGTTCCGTTTGCCTATTATCTAACGGGCGGTGTGGCGCGGCAATATGAGATGATTGTACGAACTGTCCCAGCTTCCCTCGATGTGAACATGGTTTCGTTGTTCGTGTTGTTTTGGGCTGTGCTGGCGGCGGCTGCCGGGCAATGGTTGGCCGACGAGTATGTATGGGATATTGCATCAATATTGAAAAAAGAACGCGTTGCGCTGACGTTTTCTATGGCCGCGTTTTGCCTTGCTCCGCTTCCGTTGGCCGTTGCAGCCTTATGCGTCCCGTATGCGGCGGCCGCTTCGACTGCCGCCATACTGAAACGGTGGCTGCTTCATTCTTCTGTCTTGATTGCTTGGCCGCTTACTATTGCCTTGCTGGCGGCGTTGTCACTCAGCTTATCCCTTTCCTTGCATTCCGTTGTGCAAATTTTTTGGCACAGGTGGAGCAGGCATCTCTCATGGACATATGTCATCTCTTTTTTGCTTGTACTAGCCCTCTTTTTTATTGCTCCTCTTCTTCCGATGCGGATGGTCATGTTTTCGACCGCCTTGCTTGCCTCCTCGTGTTTTGGGTTGGCTGCTTTACGGACAGGAGAGAAACCGATGGGGGTTATAGGCATGATCGGATGGGTATGTTTGTTTGCTATCGCCTGGCGATGGGGAATGCGCCATAATGTGCTGGAGGCCATAGCATGGAATGGGATTGGCGGTTTCTTGTTTACTCAGATTTATCGATTAATTCAAAAAATAAAGAAGTAACAAAAATGAATCAAAAAAATGCAAAACAGTTTGTTTGCTCCCTGTTATAATGAGACAAAAACGAAAGGGAGGAAAGCGGACATGTCATTTGTTCCATGCACAACGGCCATTTATTCATTTAGCAAAAACCACCAACCGGTTCGAACAGTCCAGTCAGGGGAAACGTTTGTCATCGAAACGTACGACTGTTTCCAAAATCAAATTACTTCAAGCGAAACGCCGTTTGACTCGATCGATTGGAATCATATCAATCCGGCGACCGGACCGATCTATATTGAAGGGGCGGAACCCGGTGACATTTTAGCGGTAAAAATTGAACAGATTCGCCTCAAAGGACAGGGGGTCATGGCTGTCGGCCCAGGGCTCGGGGTGCTTGGCGACCGGATTCCGCAGTTTGAGGCAAAAATGATTCCAGTAGAAGAAAACCGGGCCGTATTTGACGAGCATCTTTCTATTCCATTAAATCCAATGATTGGCGTCATCGGGGTAGCGCCGAGCGGTGAGGATGTGTCGTGCGGAACGCCCGGGCCGCATGGCGGCAATATGGATACAAAGCTCATTACAACAGGGGCAACCGTTTACTTCCCGGTTTTTGTCAAAGGGGCGTTGTTCGCATTAGGCGATTTGCATGCGGCGATGGGGGACGGCGAAATCGGCGTGTCTGGTATCGAAATTTCGGGGGAAGTGACGGTCACCGTCCGGGTGATGAAAGGATATTCGCTTAACCATCCACTGTTGCAAAACGATGATGGCATTGCGACGATCGTCTCGGCCAAAACGTTGGATGAGGCGGTCAAACAGTCGGTTGAGGAAATGGTTAATTTGCTGTTGCCGCACACTCCGTTGACGCTGAACCATTTGACGATGGTGCTTAGCGCTGCCGGTCAGACACAAATCAGCCAAGTCGTTGACCCGCTCGTCACGGCGCGTTTCTTTGTACCGCGATTTGTGCTTGAAGCGTATGGCATCCGCCTGTTTGAGGATTGAGGAGGGAACGGCGATGGCGCAACTTGAAACGAACACATCGGTCGAGTCGCTTGGTTATAAACAGGAATTAAAACGGTCGCTCACATTTGTTGATTTGTTGATTTACGGAATGGTGTTCATGGTGCCGATCGCTCCTTTCGGCATTTACGGGTATGTAGCGCAAGGGTCAAAAGGGATGGTCGCCTTAGCATACTTAATCGGAATGGTGGGGATGATTTTCACCGCCTTGAGCTACGCCAGAATGGCCGAGGCGTTTCCAATCGCTGGTTCCGTGTATTCCTACGCCCAGCGGGGAATGAATGAATATGTCGGTTTTATGGCAGGCTGGGTCATTTTGCTTGATTACATTTTCGTTCCGGCTCTTCTCTATTTGGTCAGCGCTGCTGCCTTAGCCGATATTGTGCCGCAAGTGCCGATTTCCGTGTGGCTCGTTCTGTTTATTGCCATGAATACGGTCATTAATATTCTCGGGATCGAGATGACGGCCAAAGCGAACAAAGTGATTGTTGTTTTAGAGCTCATCGTCCTTGCAGTGTTTGTGATCACAGGAATTATTGCGATTATAAAAGGTGTCAATGGAGCGCAGTTTACGTTCAAACCGCTGTACGATCCTAATCATTTCAGCGCGGAGACGGTGATGGGGGCGGTGTCGGTGGCCGTCTTGAGCTTCCTTGGTTTTGATGCGGTGTCGACGCTGGCTGAGGAAACAAGGGACGGGAAATCATCGATCGGCAAAGCGATCATTTTCGCTTTGCTCGTTGTCGGTGCGCTTTTCATCGTGCAAACATGGGTCGCCGCTCTCATTTGGCCTGATTATACGACGTTTAAAAACGCGGACGTGGCGTTTTATCAGATTGCGGAGCTGGCAGGCGGACCATGGCTGAAATGGACAACGATCGTCGCCACCGCGCTTTCGTGGGGGATCGCGAACGCGCTCGTCGCCCAAGCAGCCATCTCCCGCATTTTGTACAGCATGGGTCGCGACCGTAAACTGCCCAGTGTGCTGGCTAAAGTGCATCCGAAATTTCAAACGCCATACGTCAGCACATTGCTTGTCGCTGTGATTTCGCTCATTGTCACGACGGTGTTCGCCTCACAAATTGATAAACTCGCTTCGCTTGTCAACTTTGGCGCCCTGACGGCTTTCCTCTTTTTGCATGTGTCGGTGATGAACTATTTCTTGCGCAAACAAAAGAGTAACGATTATATTAATCATCTCTTGTTTCCGCTCATCGGTTTTGTTATCATCGGCTATGTATGGATGAATCTGGACCCGCTCAGCAAAAAGCTAGGATTGATTTGGATCGCGATTGGACTCGTTTATCTGGTCTTTTTGCGACTCACGAACAAAGACTCCCGTCTAAGCGGGGAACTGTAGTTGCTTGTAAGGCCTGACGCCGTCATAAAAGGCGTTGGGTCTTTCGTTTTTTGCCGACGATGAAACATTTTTTCGATCGCGACGTATTACGAATGAGAGTACGGCGCCTTGTTAAGGCAAAACACCGTTCATCCGCAATAGGCGGGCGCCGATAAAACATGGAAGGAGCCGGGGGAACATGAGCATGTTTGGAAAAGTCGCCGCCGATGTGCTTGGGCTAAGCGACATCGGCTCGGTTATTCAACCGAAAGACTATGACAAAGTAGATGCCGATGATTATGTGATGCACGAGGATGGAGAAAAAATCTATTTTCTTATCAAATCGAAATCGGATGAGTATTGCTTCACCAACCGCGCGCTCATTCATCTGGACGGCACGAGCGCTGCGAGCAAAAAACGGACGCTGCGCCGCTACGATTACTATAAGCATCCGATTTCCGACGTGTCGCTCGAAACAGCCGGGACGGTCGACTTGGACGCGGAAATCAAATTTAAAATCGGGTCGCACTGCTATTCGATTGATGTGCATAAAAAGCATATTGAGGAATTGAAAGATTTGTATAAATCGCTGCTGGCGATCGCGGAGATTTGCCATGAAAACGAAATGAAATTCCACTATGCTGAGCGGAGTTTGGAACTGGCGGTCAAGGTGTTTGCCAACATGCGCGGCGACGGCGTCAATGTGTCGGCGGATTTTCAGGCCGTGAATGAATACGCTTTTTGCTGGCTGACGGAAGCGAAAAAGAACTATACGGTGAAGGATTTCGGGTTTGTGTTTGACAAATATATTCAACAGTGACGAGATGAAGGTTGTATCGGGGAAAGACGCCGTGCCAGAGGTGGGGCGTCTTTCCTAATTTTTTTAGCGACATATGGAAAAGGAACGTTTCTCCGCAGCCGGAAGAAACTCAAAAGATGAGGTTTGTGGGAATCGATGAATAGGCAACATGGCGGCATTTGACATCGCGGAGCTCGATGCAACGGCGCATGCGGCGTTCCGTACAAAACACGGACACTGGAGCCGAGCTGCCTGACCGCAAAAGTGATCGATGACCGCCTGCCGCCAGCCCACTGTAAATTCACAGTTGTCAAATGCCAGGCCTTGCTTTAATATAAAAATGTCCATATCCGATAACTAAATCAACTCGCAGCAAGGCGCCGAAAAGGCTTAATAGGGAATCCGGTGGGAATCCGGAGCTGTCCCCGCAACTGTCAATGCGGACGAAATGAAATCGCCACTGTACGGACGGATGGCTTGCGCTGTTTTCCGTACGGGAAGGCTTCAGAGTAGGATGAAGCATGAGCCAGTAGACCTGCCTTGCTTGCCGCAGTTTCCGAATCTTCGGGGGGTGAGACGCGGAAACAGTCGCATAGGGCATTGTTGTGCCCATTGGCGGTCTGTTTCGCGCTCATTCCCAGATTTAGGCGGAATGGGCGTTTTTTATTGTACATACATCACTGAAGGGGGAATGACGGATGAAACGTTGGACATGGCCGGCGGTGGTGGCGGTGTTCTTCCTTCTGGCCGCCGTGCTGGTCGGCTGCAGCGGTGGAGCCAATAGCAACGCCCAGCCAGCGAAAAAAGAAGAACCGAAAACGGAACAAGCGGCGTTTCTGGTGACGGTGAAAGACGGGCTTGGCGAGGATGTCACGATCAAAGCGGAACCGAAAAAGATCGTCTCGCTCATCCCAAGCAATACGGAAATCGCCTATGCGTTGGGGTTGGGCGATAAGATCGTCGGCGTCAGCGATTTTGACAATTACCCGGAAGACGTCAAAACGAAAACGAAAATCGGCGGCATGGAATTCAACGTCGAGAAAATCATTTCGCTCAAACCGGATCTTGTCTTGGCCCACGCGTCAAGCGCCCATAACTCGCGCGATGGCCTCAAGCAATTGAAAGACGCCGGCATCACCGTGCTTGTCGTGAATGACGCGAAGTCGTTCGACGATGTGTATGCGTCCATCGAATTGATCGGCAAAGCGACCGGGGCGTCGGACAAAGCGAAGCAAGTGATTGATGAGATGAAAGAGAAGCTTGCGCAAATTCAAGAAAAAGCGAAACAAATCCCGGCGGACAAACAAGCGAACGTCTGGATTGAAGTGTCGCCGCCGCCGCAGCTGTATACGGCCGGCAAAGGGACGTTTATGGATGAGATGCTTCAAGTGATTTCAGCGAAAAACGTCGCCGGCAGCTTGGAAGGCTGGCCGATGGTGACGGAAGAAAAAGCAGTGGCCTATAAGCCGGATGTGATCATCACGACATACGGCGGAGCGAAGCAAGTGTTTGCGCGCGCTGCTTGGAAAGACGTGCCGGCGGTGAAAAACAAGCGGGTGTATGACGTCAACACCGACTTAGTAAGCCGCCCGGGTCCGCGTCTTGTCGAAGGGGTCGAGGAACTTGCCAAAGCCGTTTACCCGGATGTGTTCAAGTAAAACGTGGATGTATATATTGGCCGTCACGGCGGCCATGTTATCGTTGCTCGTAGGGATATCGACAGGATCGCTGTCGATTCCCTTTTCTTCTATTGTTCGCATTCTTGCGTCCGAATGGTTTGGTATGCCGCTTCCGTCTGACATTCCGGCCGATTGGGTGCCGATCGTGATGGCGATCCGCTTGCCGCGCGTCGTGCTCGCTTTTTTGGTCGGGGCGTCATTGGCGCTGGCTGGCGCGGCGTTCCAAGGGTTGCTGAAAAATGCGCTCGCCGATCCGTACACGCTCGGCGTCTCGTCCGGCGCCTCGGTCGGGGCGGTGCTCGTCATCTTTCTCGGCTGGCAATGGCCGCTCTTTGGCACGTTCACGCTGCCGATCGTGAGCATTTTATGCGGCATGGCGACGCTTGTCGCCGTTTTGGCGTTCACTCGCGCGGTTGAGCCGCAGCTGTCGGTTGAGACGATCATTTTAGCCGGCATTATCTTCGGCGCGTTTTTCAGCGCCTTCATTTCACTGATGATCGCTTTGACCGGGGAAGAATTGCGGCAAATCATCTCATGGCTGATGGGAAGCGTCGCGATGCGCGGCTGGAAATACAGCGGGCTTTTGTTGCCGTTTTTTCTCATCGGCGCGGCGGTGCTTCTCGCCAACGGCCGCGAGTTGAACGCGTTTGCTTTTGGCGAGGCGGCGGCGCTTCATGTCGGCGTTGATGTTACGCGCCGAAAAGTCATCATTTTGACGGCGGCGGCGCTGCTCACCGGCGCGGCGGTGTCGGTGTCCGGGACGATCGGTTTTGTTGGGCTCGTTGTTCCGCATATGGTTCGGCTTGTGTGCGGGCCAAACTATCGGGTGCTGCTGCCGCTGTCTCTCTTGTATGGCGGTGCGTTTCTTGTGCTTGCCGATGTGGCGGCGCGGACGATCATTGAACCGCGCGAACTGCCGATCGGCGTCATCACCGCGCTGATCGGCGCCCCGCTATTTGCCGTCTTGTTTTTCCGAAAAATGAAGCGAAAGATGGGATGATGATGCTTGAGGTGCGGGCCGTATCGCATCGGTATGGACCAAAGCAAGTGCTTGATCGTGTGACGTTTTCCGTGGAAAAAGGGGAGCTGTTTGGCATCGTCGGGCCGAACGGCAGCGGAAAAACGACGCTGCTGAAACTCATTTGCAAAGAGCTTCCGCTTGCCAGCGGTGAGATCAAGATTCATGGCCAGCCGCTTTTGGCGCTGTCTGCGAAGCAATGGGCGCGGTTTGCCGCTGTCCTGCCGCAGACGGCGGAGGCGGCGCCCGGCTATACGGTGAGAGAAACGGTGGCGCTCGGCCGCTACGCCCATCAGCGCGGCTTGTTTCCGACGTGGACGAAAGAGGATGAAGCGGCGGTTCAAGAAGCGCTTCGTGCGGTCGGCTTGGCTGACAAAATCGATGAGCCGCTTGAGCGGCTAAGCGGCGGCGAGCGGCAGCGCGCCTATTTGGCGCGGGCGCTTGCCCAAAAGCCGCAGCTGCTCTTGCTGGATGAGCCGACGAACCATATGGATGTGAGCGGCCAAGTCCGGCTTTTGGACCGGCTCGCGGAAGCTGCCCGCTCCCGCGATTTGACGGTCGTCGCCGTCTTTCACGATATGAACGTCGCTAGCTTATATTGCGACCGGGTGCTTGTGTTAAAAGAAGGAAAAACAGCGGCGCTTGGAACGCCGACAGATGTGATGACGCCGGCGCTGCTTGAGGAAGTGTTTGCCGCGCCGATTGTGCGTCTGGCTCATCCGGCGGCGGCAAAGCCGATGTTTTCGTTTGTGCCGAAAGGGAAACAAGAAGAATCGTCGGCCGGCGGGCTGCGTTTGTCCTTTCTTGATGACGCCGCTGTTCTGGCCTCCTGCCAGCCGCTTCGCGTCCTGTCCTCGGCATTGATCGGCGCTGGGTTTCAATGGGCGACCCATTTTGTCAACCGCCAAGTCGGGTTGGATTACGATTGCGGCGATGCGGAAGGAGACATGCGCCGCTATTTGGAGCAGCACGGGTTTTCGCCGGAACGAACGATCGGCATGATGACGGCGGTTGACGTCCATGATGCCGTTTGGCTTCAGAAAGAAGGGGAAGCGTTTTCGGTTGCAATCATGACGACCGCTGGCGTCGGCAATGCGGTTGATGCCGCTCGGGCGTGGCAGCATAAGCCGCTTGCGGCAAGGCCGGGAACGATCAATATGGTGATTGTCATTGACGGAGTGCTGACGGAAGCGGCGTTTGTCCAGGCGATGATGACAGCGACGGAAGCGAAGGTAAAAGCGCTCGCCGACTGTTCGGTTTGCGACCTGGAAACAGGGACGCTTGCCACCGGCACGTCGACCGATTCGCTCGCCGTGGCGGCGACGCAAACCGGGCGGACGTTTGC
The DNA here is from genome assembly GCF_003595605.1 of [Bacillus] caldolyticus. NCBI lineage: Bacteria > Bacillati > Bacillota > Bacilli > Caryophanales > Anoxybacillaceae > Geobacillus > [Bacillus] caldolyticus. The sequence continues at coordinate 3,292,785 of NZ_CP025074.1, forward strand.
CTATGCCGGAACGGCGACGGAACTCGGGCGCGCGATCGGTCGGCTCGTGTATGAAGCGACGATCGAGGCGCTTGACCGCTACAAGCGGCGGAGGGGGCGGCGATGACGCATTTGCTGGCAATGACGTTGGCTTTGCTGTTGGATGCGCTGCTTGGCGACCCGCGCTGGCTGCCGCACCCTGTGCGCGGGATGGGAACGCTGATTGCGTGGCTTGACCGCCGCTGGAATCAAGGAACAAAGCGGCGGGCGAAAGGGGCGGCGGCCGTGGCGGTCGTGTTGGCCGCTGTTTACGGGGTATCGGCGTTGGTCGTTTATGTGGGCTACGCGCTGTCCGTATACGTGGGGGTGGCGATCGAGGCGGCGCTCATTTTCACCACCATTGCGACCAAAAGCCTCGCTGAAGCGGCTGAGGATGTGCGCCGGCCGCTTGAAGCGGGCGATCTTCCCGAGGCGCGGCGGGCGCTGTCGATGATCGTTGGCCGCGACACCGAGCGGCTCGATGAGGCCGGCATCACCCGCGCCTGCGTCGAAACGGTGGCGGAAAATACGAGCGACGGCATCACGGCTCCGCTCTTTTACGCGGCCTTGGGCGGCGCGCCGCTTGCCATGCTGTACCGGGCAGTGAACACGTGCGATTCGATGCTCGGCTATAAAAATGAAACGTATCGCGAATTTGGCTGGGCGGCCGCCCGGCTGGACGATGCGCTCAACTACATTCCGGCGCGGCTGACGGCGCTCGTGATGGTGTTGGTTTGCGGCGGCCGCCGCCTTCGTTTGGCGCTGTCGATCTTGTTTCGCGATGCCCGCCGCCACCCAAGCCCGAACAGCGGCTGGCTCGAGGCGGCGATGGCTGGATTGCTTGGGGTGCAGCTGGGCGGGACGAATACATATGGCGGCGTCGTCTCTGAGCGGCCGACACTCGGCGATCCCGATGTTCTGCTGCGCTCGGTTCATATTCGCCAGGCGGTCGGCATCATGATCAGAACGGTGCTCGCCTTTACGTTATTGCTGCTATGGATCGGGGGGATGATCGTTGCGTTGGCCGGCGCATGGGGCGAATCCGCTCGCGTTGTATGAGCAATGCGGATTGGCCCCTCCAGACGAATACATTGATTTCAGCGTCAATACGAACCCATATCGCCTGCCGCCGTCGGCTTGGCCGAACGGCGAGGAATGGATTCGCTGGGCCGGTGAGTATCCGGATTCGGAAGCGAAGGCGCTCAGGGAGCTCGTTGCCAAGCAGGAGCAGATTCGACCCGGACAAGTGCTGGTGACGAACGGGGCAGCGGAGGCGATTTATTTGTTGGCCGCGCTGCTTGCCGGCCGGCGCGTCGGCATCTTGGAGCCGACGTTTTCCGAGTATCGGCGCGCCTGCCTTGCTTACGGATGCGAAGTCAAGTCTTTGCTGGCAGAGGAAAGCCGCGGTTTTTCGTACGACATTGACCAAGCGGCGGCATGGGCGGCGGAATGCGACGCGGTTTTTTTCTGTCATCCGAACAATCCGACCGGAACCGTGATGCCGGAGCGTGATCTCCGCTCGCTCGTCGCTGCAGCGGACCAAGCGGGGACGTATATCGTGGTGGATGAGGCGTTCTATCCGTTTTGGCGCGGCGGATTTACAGCCATGCGTTGGCTGGATCGCTATCCGCGCCTCATTGTGCTTCGATCGTTGACGAAAATTCATCATCTGGCCGGCGTGCGCCTTGGTTATGTCGCTGCCGACGAGGCGGTGATCGCTTCGCTGAAAACGCATCAGCCGCCATGGAGCACAAACTGCATCGCCCAACAATTGGCGCTTCGTTTCATGGCGATGGAATCGTTTGTCAAGTGGACGAAAGAACGGATCGCCGCCGAGCGGGAGCGCGTGTTTCGGTCGCTGCCGGCCGGCCGGTATGCCGTCTCGCCGTCGGTCGTCAATTTTTACTTGCTGCGTCCGCTCTCCGGACGGACAGAGGATTTGTTTTTCTATTTATTGCAGCAAGGAATCGTCCCGCGGCATACAATGAATTTTCCTGGACTGGACGGACGTTACGTGCGGCTTGCGGTCAAAACGCAGGTGGAAAACGATCGGCTTCTTGAAGCGCTTGCGAGGTGGAGCGGATGATGGTGTTTGTCAGCGGCGCCGCGCGCAGCGGAAAAAGTGAAGCGGCGGAAATATGCGCCATCCGGCTTTCTCGCGGCGGTCGGCTTCACTATATCGCCACCGCGCAGGCAATGGATGAAGAAATGACGGAGCGCATCCGCCGTCATCAAGAGCGGCGTGCGGCGCAGGCCGCGCATTGGACAGTGTGGGAAGCCCCGTTCTCTTCTCAGGAGATTGCCGCTTCCTTGCACCCTGATGATGTTGTTCTGCTTGATTGCTTGACCACATGGCTCGCCCACGAGCTGTTCTTTGGTGAAAATTGGAAAACAGACGCAACCGCTCAAGCTGTTGCTTGTCGCATGCTCGATGAAGTGCGGGCGTGGGCGGATGCCTGCCGTGCGGTCGTGATTGTATCGAACGAGCTGTTTGCCGGGGGTGTTCCGGATGATCCTGGCACATTTCGCTACATGAAAACGCTTGGCTTGCTTCACCAACAGTTGGTCGCGGAAGCGGCGGCCGCCGCGGTCGTTGAATGCGGCCTTCTCCGCGTGAAAAAAGGGCGGTGGCCGGGATGAAGCAAGCATGGAACGGATGGTTGTTGGCGCTGCAGCTGTTTACCACGATCCCGATTCGGCGCTCGATCGCATGGAACGCCGCCCATGTCCGCTGGCTCGTGCGCTGTATGCCGCTTGCGGGGGCGCTGATCGGGGCGCTTTCGGCCGGAGTGTATGCACTCTTTTCCACGTTTTCATTCAGCTCGCCGCTTGTTTGGGCGCTTCTTCTTCTTTGGCTCGGCATTTGGATGGCCGGGGGGATGCACGCTGACGGCTTTATGGATGTGAGCGACGCGTTTTTTTCGTACCGCGACGTCAAGCGGCGGCAAGAGATCATGTCCGATCCGCGCGTCGGCGCGTTTGCGGTGTTGTCGCTTATTTGTTTGTTGTCATTTCGTTGGCTGTTTCTGTACGAATCGCTCCAGACAGGCATTCCGCCGGCGCTGTTCGCCGCCGTTCCGCTGTTGTCGCGGGCCGGGGCTGCCTGGCTTCTTTCCGTCGGCAAGCTGGCAAAGCCGACAGGAATGGCTGCATCGCTTCGCGAATATAGTTCATGGCGTGATGCCATTTGGGCGCTTGGACTCGCTTTTGTATTGCTTTCGCTTCTTTGTGCATCCACCGCCATTTCGGTGCAAACAGGGGCGGCGCTGGCTGCAGCGGCTGTCGTTTTGGCGGCGGCGGCAAAGCCGTGGGCGGAAAAACAGTTTGGCGGCATCACCGGTGATGTGCTCGGCGCGCTGATCGAAGGAGGAGAGACGGTGCTATGGGGCGTCATTTGGCTCTTACACTCATCCGTCATGGGATGACGGAACAAAACCGACGTCGGGCGTATATCGGCTGGACGGACGCGCCGCTTGCGGCCGCGGAGCGCAATCGGTTGTGCCGCTTGCAGCTTGAGCGGCCGTATCCGGTCGACTGCATGGTTACAAGCGACCTTCACCGCTGTCGAGAAACGGCCGCCTTGCTGTTTGGCGGACGCGGGGCAGATTGGTGCACCAGCCGTTGGCGCGAGCTTCACTTTGGCGCTTGGGAAGGAAAAACGTTTGCTGAGCTGGAAGCGGAGCCCGCCTACCGCCAATGGCTTGCGTCGCCCTTTTCTGCGGCGCCGCCCGGCGGGGAGCGTTATGCCGACTTTCAAGCGCGCATCAAACAGGCGCTTGCGGAGACGATTGCTTTCGCTGAGCGGGCGGGCGCCCGTCATGTGGCTGTCATCACCCATGGCGGCCCGATTCGCCTCCTGCTCGAGCAGTATGCGCCCGATGCTCGTTCGTTTTGGGAATGGGAGGTGCCATTTGCCGGCGGATATACATTGGAATCGACGATCGAGCGTTGGAAAGGGGGAGAGCGGTGCATTTCGTTATCGGTGGTGCGTTTCAAGGAAAACGAAAATGGGTGAGGGAACGGTATGGAATAAATGATGGAGTTCATATTGTATGGCATAACGGTTATGTGGAGCCGTATAGGCCGCCGGATGGCATCGAAACGGCAAAAACGGTCGTCTTTGACGGGTTGGAAGCCGCCATCCGCCCCCGTCCGGACCCAGACGAGTGGGAATCCTATTTCCGCGCTTGGCAGCGGTGGGAAGCGGCAGCGCCTAACCGCACGGTCGTTTGGATCGGCACCGATGTGACGCAAGGCGTTGTTCCGGTTGATCCGCAAGAGCGGCGCTGGCGCGACGCCGTGGGAATGTGCTACCAGCGACTAGCTTCCTTGTGCTGCCGCGTCGACCGGCTTTGGTGCGGACTGGCGGAACAATTGAAATAAGGGGGAGAGGAACAGTGAAATTGTATACGCGAACAGGAGACCAAGGGAAAACGAGTTTAGTCGGCGGGCGCGTGGACAAAGACCATTTGCGCGTCGAGGCGTACGGAACGATTGACGAGGCGAATTCGTTCATCGGATGGGCGCTTGCGTTATTGGCCGGCGATGAACGGTTTCGCGACCTTTGCGCTGAGCTGCAAAAAATCCAGCACGAGCTGTTTGACTGCGGCGGCGACCTGGCCATCGTCAACGGCAAGCTTCCGTATAAGGTGACCGAGGCGATGGTCACATTTTTAGAAGAGCGCATTGATGCGCACGTGCAAGAAGCGCCGCCATTGCAAAAATTCATTTTGCCGGGCGGCTCCAAGGCGGCTGCGGCGCTCCATATGGCGCGTACGGTGGCAAGACGGGCGGAGCGGTGCATCGTTTCCTTGCAAAAAGCGGAGCCGATCAACGATGTTGTGCTCAAATATATGAACCGCCTGTCCGATTATTTGTTCGCCGCTGCCCGGGTCGTGAACGCGCGTTTAGGGGTGAAGGACATCGAGTATGAACGGAGCGCGATTGTGTTCCGCGACAAGGAGGAGAAACAATGAACCGCCGCTTGGCTTGGACGGCCGTTTGTTTGGCGCTTTCGGCGATCGGATCGTTCATCAAGCTGCCGACGTTTGTCGGCAGCATCGCTTTGGACAGCGCACCGGCGCTTGTCGCCGCCGGGGTTCTTGGCCCGCGCGCCGGAGCGGCGGTCGCTGGGCTTGGGCATTTGGTTTCGGCGTTGATCGGCGGTTTTCCGCTCGGCCCAGTTCATTGGTTTGTCGCTCTTGAAATGGCGGGGCTTGGCGCCCTGTTCGCCGTGCTGCATCGGCGGGGATGGAAAATCGGCAGCGCTGTCGTCTTTTTCATCGGCAATGCGTTTTTGGCGCCGTTGCCGCTTGCCGTTTCGTTCGGCTGGCCGTTTGTTTTTGCCGTCATTCCGCCGCTTTCGGCAGCCGCGGCGGTCAACGTGTTGATCGCTTTGGCCGTCATGCCGGTTGTCGTCCGGTTGGCGGCGAAAGCGGGGGTGGAGGCGCCGCATGCGTGATGTGCTTTTCCTTCCGTTTGCCGACGGCATGGAGCTCGCCGTTGCGGCCGACGGTTCGGCGGCGGTCGGGGACAAGCCGGGTGATGTGGTGTCCGTCTCGGTGGATGTTGTTGCGTATTTTTCCGCCCGCGTTGCCTTGATGGAGCTGTTGAGCGTCGGAGCGGAAGCGAGGGTCGTCGTGCTGCAAAACTTCATCGCTGATGACCGGTGGGAAGCTCTTTGCTGCGGTATCAGGAGAACGTGCCGCGAGCTGGGGATCGATCTCCCGATCACCGGCAGCACGGAATCGAATTTTCCCACCGTGCAGTCGGCGCTTGGAGTGACGGCCATCGGGACGGTGGCCAACGAACGGAAACGAATCGGCATCACGCCCGAAGAGGCGAAGTTTGCCGTCATCGGCCGTCCTCTCGTCGGCTCGGCCGTGCTTTCACATCCGGAATGGGTTGCGCCGCTTCCGCTGTTTGCCGCGCTTCTCCGCACACCATACATTTACGAATTGATTCCCATCGGCTCGAAAGGTATTTATTACGAATGGACACAGCTGTTAGCCGCTAACGGCCGCCAAGGGCGGGCCTGCGCATGCCCGCTTCCGCTCTTTTCCTCCGGCGGCCCGGCGACGTCGGTGCTTGTCAGTTATGATCCAGATGGCGAACGTGAAATCAAAAAGCAAGCCGGCTCTCTCTTTTTTCCACTGCACGTCGAGTGGTAAAAGCCGGCTGCTTTTGGTGAAAAAATCATTCCCTTTTTCGCTCGGACCCGTTATCATGAAGATAATGGGATTTTTTTGTCGTGGTCCATGGAGGAGATAGGGGGAGAGAAGCGATGGACCCCGTCTTTGAACAGTTGTATGAAAAGTACCATCATGATTTGTTTAATTTTTTATTCTACATGGTGCGGAATCGAGAGCAGGCCGAAGATTTGGTTCAGGAAGTGTACGTCAGAGTGCTGCGCTCATACAAACGATTTAAAGGGCAGTGCAGCGAAAAAACGTGGCTGCTGTCCATTGCGCGCCATGTGGCCATTGATTTTTTTCGCAAGCAAAAACGCCGACGCCAATGGGCTGGTTCGGCGGAATGGAGCGAGGAACAAATCGGCGCCGACGAGCCGATTCCTGAGGAAATGGCGATTCAAAAAGAGGAAATTCAGCTTATGTACCGTGGTTTGGCGCGCTGCACGGTTGATCAGCGGCTTGTGCTCGTCCTTCGATTCATCCAGTCGCTGTCGATCGCGGAAACGGCGGAAGCGCTCGGCTGGACGGAAAGTAAAGTGAAAACGACGCAGCACCGCGCACTAAAGGCGCTCAAGCAATATATGGAGGAAGAGGCAAAACAGGAGGGGTGGCGGTGTGAAAAAGCTCAATTGGAATGAGCGATGCATTGAACATGGCCTTGAACAGTTGCCCGTCATCAAAGACCGGCGCACGAAAGAAGAAGTGTATGTCCGGCTGGTGCGCGCTCAGCGGATGGCGCGCTGGAAGCGGCGTTGGCTCCCAGCGGTTGCATCGGCGGCCGTGCTTGCATTGGCGGTTTATGCCGGTCCGCATTTTATCGTTCCAACACGTTCGGACAAAAACGAGGCTTCCTCATCCCCTGTTCAGACGCTAGAGGCGGATGGCGCTTCCTCTCACCCAAAAGCGATGATGGCCGCCAGCGAACCGGCGAATGCAGTGGTGATTGCCTTGCCCGATGAGCGAATCGGCCAAGTGGTGCCAGTGGTTGTTCCCCTTCCTGGCCGTTTTGCGCCGAAAGAACGGCTGTCCGCGGCGCTCGGTGAGCTTGCCCGTTCCCCGTTGCGTGAGGCGTCCGCGTGGCTCGACGGTGTGAAGATGGCCCCGGCGGCAGGCGATGGGCGCGTATGGGTTGTTCGCGTTCCAGCGAGCCATCGCGTGTTTGCCGCCAGCCATGAGGAACAGCGCCTCTTTTTCGACGCGGTCATGGAAACAGTGCGGCAGATGGGCGGGCGAAGCATCCGCTTTTTCACTGGGGAGGAGGAGGGGCTCGATTTGCCAGTGTTGGGTCGTCTAAAAACGACAAAAATCAATGAGCAGAAGCGAATGTATTATCAAAACCGCTCCTCCTCCTTCGGCTATCCGGTGCTCATCCCGGCGCTAGGCAGCGCCCGCTCGTTTCCTGAGGCGCTGCAGCAGATGAAAAAATCGACGATCCACGGGCTTGAGCCGGCCATTCCACCAGGGGTGGAAGTTGATTCGGTCGATGTCGATGCGCGCCATGCTACGGTCCGGCTTCATTTGTCCGCTCGACCAAGCGCGGAAGAAGCGGCGAGCATGGCGGAGGCCGTGCTGCTGACGGCGAAAGAGTTTGGGTTGCTTGACGTCACATTCGAATCGAGCGGGTTATCGACTCTTGGCCCGTATCCGCTTGGGAAGCCGATCAACGTGCCGGCCGGACCGAACGCCGCGTTGCTGGCAACCGGCCCGTAGCCGCCAGCGTGAGCTCTTAGCGGTTTTTAGACGGTATCATTTTGTTACATTTTTGGTAATGTCGACGCGAGGCCGTTCTATCGGCGTTCGTTTTGACATAAGACATATATGGTGCGACATAGGCAAGGAGGGATGGAAATGGGCGATGTGATGAGACGCCTTTTGGCGGTGGCTGGTGTGGCGGTATGCGTCGGACTGTTGTTTCTTGTCGGCGCCAACGGATGATTGGATGAATATTCGCAAAACGGTTGTCCTTTCTTGCGGTAATGCGTTATAATGAGAAAAACAGCAGGAGAGGAGAAACACCGATGTTGACCGATTATCATAACCATTTGGAACGAGGGGCGTTGACGCTTGATTATTTGCGCCAGTTCACGGATGCAGCGGTCAAAAAAGGCATCCAGCATTTCGGCATTTCCGAGCACGCGTACCATTTTTACCAAACGAAAAACATTTTGTCCAACCCGTGGGTCGACGCGCGCCGCTGCTACGATATGGACGATTATGTCCGGCTGTTCCACGAAGCGTGGGATGCGGGCCTCGATGTGAAAATGTCGATCGAAATGGATTATACGCCGGGCAAACACGAGGAAATGGCCGCCTTTATCCGCTCATACGAGTTTGACTATGTCATCGGTTCGATCCATTGGGTCGACGATTTCGGCATCGACTTAGCCGAATATCGCCACGAGTGGGAACGGCGCGATTTGTACGATACATACCGCAAATATTTCGATCAAGTCGTGACGCTCGCCGAGTCGAATTTGTTTGACATTATCGGCCACCTCGATTTGGTGAAAATTTTTAAATACGTCCCGGAAGATGAGGAATTTTTGCTTGAACAATACGATCGGGCGACAACAGCGCTCGCCAATTCGAAAACGTGCGTCGAAATCAGCACCGCCGGGCTGCGCAAGCCGGTTGGCGAACTGTATCCGGATCCGCGCCTGCTCCAAATGTGCTATGACAAAGGCATTCCGATTGTGTTGTCGTCCGACGCGCACGTGCCTGAGCATGTCGGCGCCGATTTTGACAAGGCGGTGGAACTCGCCCGCAGTGTCGGCTACACCGAGCTGATGACGTTCTCGAAAGGGGAGCGGAAGGCGGTGCCGCTCGGCTGAACGGAACTGACAAAACACGAGGGTGTCCCAAAAGGATCGGGACACCCTTTCTTAGTATGTAGGCGTAAAACAATCATGAAGAAACGATGCATTGTGTTTGGTTTAAGGAAAAACAACCTTTTGGGTCATGATCATCGCCTTTTCGCAAGAGGGAACTATACGATGCGAATGGCTGCTGTGGGGCTTGCTCGAACGAAAAACGCAGGCTCCTTTCTGGGAAGGCCTGCGTTTTTTGTATGATCTGCCCGCAGAAGCGGGTGGTTACGCTTCGAGCCGCTTCACCGTTTCGATGTCATCAATTTGCGCCAACGCCTGCAATACCTCATCATCAACCGGTTTGTCAAGCGATAAGATCATCATCGCCTTGCCCCCCGCTTCTTGGCGGCCGACTTGCATGGTGGCGATGTTGACATCGTGCGCCCCAAGCACGTTCCCGACTTTGCCGATCATCCCCGGCCGGTCTTGGTGCTGGATATACAGGAGATGGCCTTCCGGGGCAAAGTCGATGGCGACGCCGTCAAAATGGACGATGCGGTCGCCGTAGTTCGGCACGTGCGTCCCTTTGATGGTGAACGTTTTGTTTTCGCCATGGACGGTGAGCGAAATGCAGTTCGCATAGCCGTGCGTTTCATCGGAAAATTTTTCGCCGTATGTGATGCCGCGCTCTTTGGCGACCATGGCGGCGTTCACCTCGTTGACGGTTGAGGCGACGCGCGGCCGCAGGAAGCCGGCGAGCAGGCTGCGGGTGATGTACGTCGTCTCCAGATCAGCGACCGTGCCGGCGTAGGTGACCGACAGCTCTTGCACCGGGATGTTCATAAACTGCGATGCAATCAAGCCGAGCTTCCGGCCTAAATGATAGAATGCTTGAATTTTTTCATAGACGTCTTTCGACAACGCCGGCAAGTTGATCGATGAGGTGACGGGCCGCCCTTCAAAAAAGTGGAGCAGCTCTTCCGCGACTTGGGTGGCGACGTTCAGCTGCGCTTCGACGGTCGACGCCCCTAAATGCGGCGTAACGATCACATTGTCAAACGCTAAAAGCGGATGATCCCCTGGCGGCTCTTGTTCAAAGACGTCGAGGGCGACGCCGGCGACATGCCCGCTTTCCAAGAACGGGATGAGCGCCTGTTCGTCGATGATGCCGCCGCGGGCGCAGTTGATCAAATAGACGCCCTTTTTCGTTTTCGCCAAGTTTTCCGTGCCAAGCAACCCGCGCGTTTCTTTCGTGAGCGGCGTATGAACGGTGATGATGTCAGCCACGGCCAGCACTTCGTCAAGCGAGTGAATCGAGACGCCGAGTTTTTCAGCGCGTTCTTTCGTTAAAAATGGGTCGTACACGTGCACGCTCATGCCAAAGGCGCGCGCCCGTTTGGCGACTTCCGAGCCGATGCGGCCGAAGCCGATGATGCCCAATTTTTTGCCAAACAGCTCGTTGCCGACAAACGCCGAGCGGTTCCACTCCCTCGATTTGACGGAAATGTGCGCCTGCGGGATGCGTCGGACGAGGGCGGCCATCATGGCAAAGGTATGCTCAGCGGCCGAAATCGTATTGCCGTTTGGCGCGTTAATGACGACGATGCCGCGTTTCGTCGCTGCATCGACATCAATGTTGTCGACGCCCACCCCGGCGCGGCCGATAATTTTTAAGTTCGGCATTTTTTCCAATAGTTCTTCCGTCACTTTGGTGGCGCTGCGCACGAGCAAAGCGTCAAAGGTGTGCAATTCCTCTTCCGCTTCGGTTGTTTTCTTTTGCACGATGTCGATCTGCGCCGATGCGCAGAGCGGCGCCAACCCTTCTTCACTGATGGCGTCGGAAACGAGTACGCGAAACACAGTGGGTGCCCCTTTCTGTTTCAAGGATGTTAAATTTCTGATAATTTAACATGCGAAAGCGGTTTCTGTCAATGGGGGAAAAAGAAGTCATACCAATGAAAACGTTTTTTTGAGAAGGAATGTTCGGGGTTTGAAAAAGAAAAGCGCCCATATCAAACGACATGGGCAAAATTGTTCGGAAATAGAAAAACGGCGTCTGGTGAAATGAGATGTTGGACGGATTACTTGTTTTTCTGTTCGTTGTAGCGGGCGATGCATTCGTCGATCAATTTGGCGGCTGCTTCCGGCCCCTCCCATGTGCCGATTTCCGTCCGTTTCCCTTGCAAGTCTTTGTAGCGTTCAAAGAAGTGGGCGATTTCTTTCAGTTTGTGCTGCGGGAGGTCTTCAATCGATCTCACTTCGTCAAAGCGCGGATCTTCGACCGGAACGCCGATCAATTTCGCATCTTCTTCGCCGCTGTCGACCATGTTCAAATAGCCGATGACGCGCGTGTCGATGACGCAGCCCGGGAACGTCGGGTTTGTCGTGATGACCAAAATGTCGAGCGGGTCGCCATCCAGCGCCAACGTATTTTGCAAATAGCCGTATTCAGCCGGATAAAACATCGGTGAATATAGGACGCGGTCGAGCTTGAAAATGCCCCGTTCTTTGTCGAATTCGTATTTGTTTTGGCTCCCGGTTGGAATTTCGATAAACGCTTCGACAATTTTATTTTCGAATGCCATAACCCGTTCCTCCTTTGTTGGTTATGTATACATGAAAACTTGTCCACCCAGCAGGCGCGGCGGACAAGCCAATCTTATTGTAGCACGTTCGTTCAAGATGCGCCACTTGTGATTTCACGCTGAGTCAGTCAAGACTTTGTGGAGAACATTTTTTCGGTTCACTACGGGCGTTGTCAATCACTAGTTAGCGAACCATTTTCAGGAATTAATATCGTAAGCGCTTTCGGACTCTCATCCCTCATCTTGAGGTGATGATATTGTATTCCATTTTTTTACACCCAACCACCATCCCGGAGCGCCGACAACGCTTGATGGATCGGCGTCCCGGATGACCGCTGCAGACACGGTAGATTCTGACGCACCACATCTGCCCATAACCGTCCGGCCTTCCGTTTGGCCTGTTCGATCCGCTTGGACTTTGTTGAGGCCGAGACGGCCGACTGGGGCTCTTGCTCCTCCCACCGTCCCTTTCTCCACCCGATCCCGTCGATTCGGGCTGCCATCGCCCTCAGAAACGCCCGAAGCCCTTGGTCTTTCCAGCTGCGGCGGGATTTCACCCGATGCGCAAACCGGCTCATCACGCTCTCGGCGTGGCCCATCGGACGCATGCCGGTCGTCTCCACCCCTTGCTCCGACAGCCACTCCCGATAGTCCCGGATGCATCCCGGCATCGACTCGATCCGGCGGATCATGGCAGCCATCTGCTTCTCTTTCGCTTCGTCCTCCAACGTGCCGACCGCGCTGTTCAGCTCGACCAAAAGTCCTTCTTCGTCTTGTTTCGCCAGCTTCTTCCGCACCTCCCGCCAACGCGGATGGCCGGACAGACACTGACGCAGCTCCCGCGCCACATGAAATCGATCCAGCTGAAAGCAGGCCCGCTTTCCAAAATACTCCCGGCAGGCTGTGATCCACGACGCCGCGTCGCCGTTGATGATCAAAAGGTCCCGGCACGGGTCATAGGCATATTCGTTCATCAGCCACTCTTCAAACCGTTCCCACACGTCTCCCTCCCCTTCATGGAGGTAGTGGCGCCGGTTCACGAGCTCGAGCTGCGAACCGTTTCGTTTCCATCCCTCGTGAACCGCCAGGATTTTCTCTTCTTTCGCCCGTTTCCCTTTCCCCTGGCGGGAAATAAACAGCCCATCCGCCTCCACAAATAGCACTCGGCCGTGCCGTTGGGAAACAGGGTGGTGCAGCGAGACAGGGGCCTCCAGCACCAGTTGGCGAATCGCCTCGTGGCTTAGGACCGCATACCCCACGATCGACTCCAACGTACGGGCTGCTTTGCGGTAGGAAGAGCACTCTACGGCCAACTCGACCGCCGTTTCCTCGAGGCAAGGGCTGATCGACTGCGCTCCATCAAAGCCCAGTTCGGCATCCAGCAAGAAGGTATACGCCCCCGCCTGCCGATCATAGTAGTAGTTCCGTCGAAACGTCACTTCTCCAAACAGCGTTTGGATCGTGGTCGGCCGTTTGTCTTTCAGCTGATACCGGCGCTTGTCCCGCGCTTCCGCCAGTTGTTGATCAATCTCCTCCAAAAGGGCCGCCAACAAGACAGCGAACACCTTTTGAAGAGTTCTGACTAATTGTTCCTCCAGCTCTTTTAATAAAGGCCATTCTGTGGTAAGATGTTTCATGGACTCTCTCCCTCCTGTTTTCGGTTGATGTTGACAATCACCATCATAGCAGGGAGAGAGTCCTTTTTTCACGACATTTGCTTTTTCTACCGCGCTTCGCTTGGTGGCCCCGACGAGCGTCGCGAACAAAAGTTCGCAACCCTCGTCGGGGATCATTTCGGAATGTCACCCACAAATATTTTACTCACACTTTCACGCTTGCATCAAAAAACCCTCTTGCCGGCAAGGCAAGAGGGGGAATGTCAGTCGAATTTATTCGGATCGCCGTCAAACGGCTCGTCAGCAACTTTGATCGATTCAGTCGGACAGCCTTCGAAGGCGTCCATCATATCGTCAATCAAAATCTCCGGCACTTCGACGATGCCTTGGTTGTCATCAAGGGTGACGTAGGCAATGCCGTCCTCGTCGTAGTCGTAAATGTCGGGAGCGGCGGCGCCGCAAGCTCCGCAGGCGATGCAAGTCTCTTTATCCACAATCGTATACTTTGGCATAAAAATCGAACCTCCCCAAGTTTATTGGAAACGGACGGGCCATCTCCGTGTTGCCTGCTCGGAAATGAACTTTTCACTTTTAATAATAAGACCGTACGGCCGGCTTTTCAACAAAAAAATCGCTCTCGAGTCAGTCAAGACTTTGTGGAGAACATTTTTTCGGTTCACTACGGGCGTTGTCAATCACTAGTTAGCGAACCATTTTCAGGAATTAATATCGTAAGCGCTTTCGGACTCTCATCCCTCATCTTGAGGTGATGATATTGTATTCCATTTTTTTACACCCAACCACCATCCCGGAGCGCCGACAACGCTTGATGGATCGGCGTCCCGGATGACCGCTGCAGACACGGTAGATTCTGACGCACCACATCTGCCCATAACCGTCCGGCCTTCCGTTTGGCCTGTTCGATCCGCTTGGACTTTGTTGAGGCCGAGACGGCCGACTGGGGCTCTTGCTCCTCCCACCGTCCCTTTCTCCACCCGATCCCGTCGATTCGGGCTGCCATCGCCCTCAGAAACGCCCGAAGCCCTTGGTCTTTCCAGCTGCGGCGGGATTTCACCCGATGCGCAAACCGGCTCATCACGCTCTCGGCGTGGCCCATCGGACGCATGCCGGTCGTCTCCACCCCTTGCTCCGACAGCCACTCCCGATAGTCCCGGATGCATCCCGGCATCGACTCGATCCGGCGGATCATGGCAGCCATCTGCTTCTCTTTCGCTTCGTCCTCCAACGTGCCGACCGCGCTGTTCAGCTCGACCAAAAGTCCTTCTTCGTCTTGTTTCGCCAGCTTCTTCCGCACCTCCCGCCAACGCGGATGGCCGGACAGACACTGACGCAGCTCCCGCGCCACATGAAATCGATCCAGCTGAAAGCAGGCCCGCTTTCCAAAATACTCCCGGCAGGCTGTGATCCACGACGCCGCGTCGCCGTTGATGATCAAAAGGTCCCGGCACGGGTCATAGGCATATTCGTTCATCAGCCACTCTTCAAACCGTTCCCACACGTCTCCCTCCCCTTCATGGAGGTAGTGGCGCCGGTTCACGAGCTCGAGCTGCGAACCGTTTCGTTTCCATCCCTCGTGAACCGCCAGGATTTTCTCTTCTTTCGCCCGTTTCCCTTTCCCCTGGCGGGAAATAAACAGCCCATCCGCCTCCACAAATAGCACTCGGCCGTGCCGTTGGGAAACAGGGTGGTGCAGCGAGACAGGGGCCTCCAGCACCAGTTGGCGAATCGCCTCGTGGCTTAGGACCGCATACCCCACGATCGACTCCAACGTACGGGCTGCTTTGCGGTAGGAAGAGCACTCTACGGCCAACTCGACCGCCGTTTCCTCGAGGCAAGGGCTGATCGACTGCGCTCCATCAAAGCCCAGTTCGGCATCCAGCAAGAAGGTATACGCCCCCGCCTGCCGATCATAGTAGTAGTTCCGTCGAAACGTCACTTCTCCAAACAGCGTTTGGATCGTGGTCGGCCGTTTGTCTTTCAGCTGATACCGGCGCTTGTCCCGCGCTTCCGCCAGTTGTTGATCAATCTCCTCCAAAAGGGCCGCCAACAAGACAGCGAACACCTTTTGAAGAGTTCTGACTAATTGTTCCTCCAGCTCTTTTAATAAAGGCCATTCTGTGGTAAGATGTTTCATGGACTCTCTCCCTCCTGTTTTCGGTTGATGTTGACAATCACCATCATAGCAGGGAGAGAGTCCTTTTTTCACGACATTTGCTTTTTCTACCGCGCTTCGCTTGGTGGCCCCGACGAGCGTCGCGAACAAAAGTTCGCAACCCTCGTCGGGGATCATTTCGGAATGTCACCCACAAATATTTTACTCACACATCGCTCTCTTGTATTTTTACACATATGCATCTTATTTAGTTTTGTTATCATATGGCGGAACTGTCAACCGATCGATTTTTTCTGCCGACCGGTTGGGCGATTTTTGCTACAATAGAGGCGAGGGAGGAACGCAGGATGCGGCATGGCTATGCCTTATTTTTGCTCGCCCATTGCTTGCGCCGCTTCAACGGCGAACGGACGCTGGCGGCGGTGTATCATTTATTTTCGGGAAAAAAATCGGCGCAGACGCTCCAAGACAGCAAATGGTTTCAGCTTGAGCCGCTGTTTGGCACATGGAAGAATGTGACGATGGCGGCGCTCGAGGAAGCGGCAATGGCGCTTGTCGAACAGCGACTCGCTTTATCCGCGAAACAGCGGACATACACGTTGACCGCGGCAGGGGAAGAATGGCTTGCCGAGCAAGCAGCGCTTTTCCCCCGCCATCTGAACGGCTGGCGCTATCATGAGGCGGAACCGCTGTTTTGGCAGCGTCTTTCCTTGATCGGGCAGACATTGTCAAACCTCGTCTATGGGCGGCGTTTTGCACCGATTTGCCGCGACGAGCGGACGCTTCAATGGGTGAAGCAATATTTGCTTGCAAAAGGATCGCGCCAAATGTTGGCCGAGACGCTGTATCAAGAGCTCATCCGGCTGCTTGAAGCGGTTTCGGAGGAGGCGGCGGTGATCTTTACGCTGCGTTTGACGAGCGCGGTCCGCATCGGCTGGACGATGGAGCAAATCGCGGCCTATTTGCAAAAGGACGCGCTCTACGTGCAGTTTCAATTCCGCAACGTGCTTCATTACATCATGGCGGAAGCTGAGGCTGGACGCGTTCCGATGATGGCCGAATTGATGAGCGGACTGGCGCCGGCGGTGCTGACACAATCGGCGCAAAAAACGTACGAATGGCTGCGGAAAGGAAAAACGATAGAAGATATTTCCAATCTTCGCCGCTTGAAGCGAAGCACGATTGAGGATCACGTTGTCGAAATCGCTGCCAATGTGTCCGGTTTTTCGATCGCCCCGTTTGTCGACGATGAAAAGGCGGCGGCCATTCGAGCGGCGGCGCAGGCGCTTAGGACGAGGAAATTGAAAGAGATTCGCGAGGTGCTTGATGGCAAAGTCAGCTATTTCGAAATTCGGCTCGTGTTGGCAAAGGAAGTGGGACGTTGGACGAGTTGACGAAAACGCTGCGCATGAAGTTCGGACATGCTTCATTCCGCCCGGGTCAGCGGGAAGTGGCGGAAGATGTGCTTGCTGGGCGCGACGTGCTGGCGATGCTGCCGACCGGAAGCGGCAAGTCGCTTTGCTATCAGCTGCCAGCGTATTTGCTTCAAGGCAGTGTGCTGATCGTTTCGCCGCTTGTGTCGCTCATGGAGGACCAAGTCGAGCAGTTGCGCCGGCGCGGGGAAAAGCGAGTGATTGCTTTTCACAGCCTGCTTGATGCCGAAGAAAAATGGCAGGCGCTCGCTTCGCTTGCGGAGTTTCGCTTTATTTACGCGTCGCCGGAGATGCTGCAGTCGGCAAAATTTTTAACGGCGCTTCGGCGCGTATGCATTTCGCTTTTTGTCGTCGATGAAGCGCACTGCATTTCTCAATGGGGATATGACTTTCGCCCGGACTTTTTAAAGCTTGGGGAGATCCGGCGCGCGCTCGGGGCCCCGCCGTGTTTGGCGTTGACGGCGACGGCGCCGCCCGAGGTGCAGGAGGATATTATTCGCACGCTCGGGATGGATGGCGCCCGCCGCCATATTCATTCCGTCGATCGCCCGAACATCGCCTTGTGCGTGGAGCATTGTTCATCAACGGAGGACAAAGCGGCGCGCTTGGCCGATTATGCCAAGCGTCTCGAAGGCCCGGGAATCATTTATTTTTCGAGCCGTCAATGGGCGGAAGAGATGGCGCGCCGGCTCGAACAGTGCGGCGCGGGGCGGGTCGCCTATTACCATGCCGGCATGGACGGGGAGCAACGGCTGCTCGTGCAGCAGCAATTTGTCTACGGTCAGCTTGACATCGTATGTTGTACAAGCGCATTCGGCATGGGCGTGAACAAAGAAAACGTCCGATTTGTGCTTCATTTTCATATGCCGGCCCAGCTCGAGGCGTACGTGCAGGAAATCGGGCGCGCGGGGCGCGACGGAGCGCCAAGCCTTGCTGTGTTATTTTATGCGGACGGCGACCGGGCCATGGCCCAGGCGGTGGCGGAGGCCGAGCTGTTAAGTCCGCGCGAGCTGCGTGAGTGGTGTTGGCGGCTGCCGGAAGGAGCCGGATGGGAAGCGGCGATGGCGACGCTCGAGGCTGCCGGATTCACCGACGTACAAAAGCGGCTGTTGGCGTATTTTTTAGAACGGGAACAACGGGCGATGCCTGGTTGGCTGACAGCGGAGGCGAAAGAGCGGCTGTACGGCAGGATGGCAGCCGCCATCGAGGCGCGGCGGCGCTGGAAGCGGAAAAAACTGCAGGAAATGGATGAATGGGTGCACTTGTCTTCGTGCCGGCGTCAAGCGCTTGTCCGCGCGTTTGGCGAGGAGCTGACGGATCAGCAGAATGTCTGCTGCGATCGCTGCGGGCTTTCGCTTGACGGCTATGAACGAGCCGTCCGCCGTCCGGAGGAGGCGCCGGTTCGCCATTGGCGCGAGGAGTTGTGGGACATGCTTTTTGGCGGGGGGCGGACGAATGAAACGGCAAAGTGAACAAATCCGGCAGATGACAGAGCGCGAGCTGCTTTTTCATCTTTATGTAACGCAAGGGTTGCTGCTTCTTGCCGCCGGCGGCTGTTCGCTCTTTTTGTTCGATTGGGCGGAGTGGCGCCGGCTTTGGCGGTTCGATCTCACCGATGTGCTGCTATACGGAGCGGGCGGGGCGGCGCTCGTGCTGGCGGTCGATTTTTTGGCCATGCGCTATTTGCCGGATGATTGGCATGACGACGGCGGGGTGAACGAAAAAATATTCCGCGGCCGCTCGATTCCGCATCTCTTTTTTTTATGTGCGCTCATCGCTGTGACGGAAGAATGGCTGTTTCGCGGCGTTGTGCAGACGCATTGGGGGCTTGGAGCGGCAAGCGTCATTTTTGCTGTGCTGCATGTGCGCTATTTGGAAAAATGGTTTTTGTTTCTGATGGTTGTGCTCATCAGTTTGTTTCTCGGTGCGCTTTACGAACAGACCGGGAGTTTATGGGTGACGGTTGTCGCCCACTTTTTGATCGATGTGGTGCTCGCTTTGCATATTCGGTTGCAGCGGGAGGAAGGGGTGAAGCGATGAAAGGAACACAGGAGCGCCGAGCTGGGCGGCGCTTGCGGATCGATGAGAGCGCGCCGTCCTCGCGCATCAAACGGCGGAGGGAAAAAGAAGAACAAAAGCGAAAATACGTCCCGTCCCGCCTGCTCGTGTTCTTGTTTTTGGCGTTGCCGGCAGTCGTGCTGGCCATCCACCATGTCCAATCGAAGTCCGACACGGTCACAGTCGTTCGTCATGAAGATCAAAGCAGCCGCGAGACGGTGCGCATTATTCAAGACGACGAAGTCAAGAGGACAGAACAGGCGGCCAAATCGAAGCAGAAGAGCGCCGCCGACCGAGGAAGCGTCGGCGGCCGGGAAAAGAAGACCGATGATGAACAAGGAAAAATCATCACCCATGTCGTCGCAGCCAATGAGACGCTCTACAGCATCGCCATGAAATATTACGGCACGCCTGATGCGATCGATCTCATTAAAAAGGAAAACGGCTTGTCGACGGGCCGCCTTCAGCCAGGGCAAACGCTGCGCATTCCGCTTGACGAAAACCATTGAGCGAAACAAAGCATTGTCTGCCGCTCCCCTTTCTTTGTTCTAATGCTGCCTTCTGCGGCATATGATGGACAATAAAAACAGGACAAGGGGGAGAGGAGATGGTCCATTTTCCAGATGAATTTCCCCTCGATGAAGTGGCGAAGGAAATGTTGATGGCCGTCATCGAAAAAAAGAAAAAATGGGAGCGGCTCGAAAAGCGGACGTTGCTCTTGCAGGCGGCCGCGTTTTCCGGTTTGGCCGTTTTCCTGCTTTATCTTTTGGCCAAGGCGGCGGCTTTCGGGACGTGGGGAGAGCGGATCGCCTGGTTTTTCGCTGCGCCTGCCCATGTGTTGATTCTGCTTCTTTTAAGCACCGTTTATTGGGCAGCCGTCTACTACAAAGGAAAAAGCGAAAAGGCGGAAGACGATTTTCACGCCCTTCGCTGTGAGATCATTCAAAAAAGCATCGATTTATGGCAGGACCAAGAACAGTGGAACGGGCGCCATCGGCTGTTTGAATGGATGAAGCGGGAGTATGGCATCAATCTTTATTATGAACAAAGTTGAGCGGGGGTTCCGCTCAGCTGCTGGCTTAGAAAACCTTTTTATGGTTGCGCTCCTCTTTTAAAATTTCCACCGCTTCACGGAACCGTTGGGCATGGATGATTTCCCGCTCGCGCAAAAAGCGGAGTCCGTCGTTTAAATCCGGGTCGTCGCTCATATTGATGATCCACTGATATGTCGCGCGCGCTTTTTCTTCGGCCGCGATGTCCTCATACAAGTCGGTGATCGGGTCGCCTTTCGCTTGGATGTACGTCGCCGTGAATGGAACGCCGGCGGCGTTATGGTAAAAGAGGGCGCGCTCATGGTCGACGTAATGCGGCTCCAGCCCGGCTTCTTTTAGCTGCTCAGGCGTCGCGTCTTTCGTCAGTTTGTACACCATCGTTGCGATCATTTCAAGGTGGGCGAGTTCTTCCGTACCGATGTCGTTTAGCAGCCCGATGACTTTCGGCGGCAGCGTATAGCGCTGGTTTAAGTAGCGGAGCGCCGCTGCCAGCTCCCCGTCTGCCCCGCCGTATTGCTCGATCAAATATTTTGCCAGCCGCGGATTGCACGTGCTGACGCGGACCGGGTATTGCAATTTTTTTTCATAAATCCACATGATCCGTTCCCCCCTTGCGTTCGTGATGGATCGGCTACACTTGCCAAGGCCATGGCGTGTCGTCCCAGTTCCACGGGTAGTTGGAATAGCTATGGCCAAACTGTTCAAGCGGACCATAGGCGGCTTCAAATTGTTTTTTCAGCTGTTTCCGTTTTTTGGCGAGTTGATTAAATTGTTGAATCGCTTGATAGTCGGTCGGATGGGTGTCCAAGTAGAGTGTCAGTTCGACGAGGGCAAAGTCGACGGCTTGCAGCTCTTCAAGCTGTTCATAATACTCCTTTGGCATTTGTTTCATGAGCCATCACCTTTTGTCTTTGTTTCGTAAGGGCTGTAGTACGGATCGTAAAACACTTGCCAAAGCGTCCCTTTCATCAACGCTTCACGAAGAGGGAATTGCGGCAAGTTGGGCGGCTGGAATCCGACGTATAAGTTTGGTGCGGTGACGTATGTTTTCACGCGGATCGGCGGGCATGGGTCAAACGGGCTTGTATACGGCTCATATTGTTTGCGCGTTGTAAACATGAAACCCCTCCTTTTTTGGCAAAGTTCAGTCTATATTATGATAGAGCAGTACCGTTCATGCCTGTTTGTCATGGCGAATCATGGCAATAATAAGGAGGAAAAAATGGGCCGCCTATGGATGATCGCCTTTGTCGCTGTCTTGTGCACGTATTTGTTTTTTCGCTGGCTGCCGCCCCTTGAGCCGTTTTCCCCAACCTTGTTTTTGACGCAGCTGTTGTTTTCCCCGTTTCGAACATGGCTTGCTTTTGCTTGTTTTTTGCTCGGCGTCGCTGCCAACGGGGCGCTTCTTAGCATCGCTGTAACCGGGACGGTGCGTTTGTTGTCCGGCCGGCGGCTCCGCTTAGGCCAATGGTTGTTCAGCTTGGCGGCGCTCGGCCATTTTTATTGGGCGTTTCAGTTCCATTGGCGGCTGGCGGCGCTTTTTTTCGTTTTTTCCTTTTTTTATGGTATGATGACGTTGAGAAGCCGCCAGACGATGCCGCATCGCTGGCCATGACAGGAGGAAGTATGCTGATCGGGGAGCAACCGAGAAAAAATGCTTGTCTAAAACGGGGAAAACGATGTAAACTCATTAATAACAACAAACGAACCAATTGCCGCTTGCGTCATACAATAACGGTAAGAGATGGCTCTGTAGGTAAGGAGGGGTGCCGATGCGTCTTGAGCGCTTGACCCACAACAAAATCAAAATTTTCCTGACGTTTGACGATTTGCTGGACCGCGGGTTGACGAAAGACGATTTATGGAAAGATACGTTTAAAGTCCATCAGCTGTTCCGCGATATGATCGAGGAAGCAAGCGAAGAGCTCGGTTTTGAAGTGAACGGATCGATCGCGGTCGAAGTGTACTCTTTACCGGCGCAGGGCATGGTCGTTATCGTTACGAACGAAGGCGACTACGACGACATGGAAGAAGAATTCGCCGACGATTATATCGAAATGCAAGTAACGCTCGATGAGAGCGATGACATATTTTACGAATTCCAAACGTTTGAAGATGTCATCCAGCTCGCTCATCGCCTGCATGCGGTCGGTTGCCTCGACGGCACGCTTTATTCCTATCAAGGCCGCTTTTACTTGCATGTTCCCGAAGAGCCCCCAATTCCGCTCGACAACTTTGTCGCCTTGCTGGCCGAGTTTGGCAACCCGGCTACGATAACGATACATCGTGTGCAAGAATATGGGAAGCGGCTGATTGAACGCCGCGCGATCGAACAGCTCGTTCGTTATTTCCGCGCCAATTAAAGGTATAGAAAGGCTCCTTGAAATGGACAAGGAGTCTATTTTTTTGCGCCAACTGTTCGACGCCGCTTCGCCATTTTTCCTTTGCATCCGGCCACAGAAGGTGTATACTATGACATGAAAGGCGACAAATTACTATAGCGAGCTTATAGGAGGTTTACGTATGGCAGCCGATAAGCATACGGAAGAGAAAGAACAACAATACGACGTGCTGGCGTCGACACAAATTGTTATACATAGAGCGTTGGAAAAGCTCGGCTACCCGGAAGAAGTGTATGAGCTGTTAAAAGAGCCGATCCGCGTGTTGACAGTCCGCATTCCGGTGCGCATGGACGACGGGTCGGTGAAAATTTTTACCGGCTACCGCGCGCAGCATAACGATGCGGTCGGTCCGACGAAAGGCGGCGTGCGTTTCCATCCTGATGTGACGGAACGAGAAGTGAAAGCGCTGTCGATTTGGATGAGCTTAAAGTGCGGCATCGTTGACTTGCCATACGGCGGCGGCAAAGGCGGCATCGTCTGCGACCCGCGCACGATGTCGTTCCGCGAGCTCGAGCGGCTAAGCCGCGGCTACGTGCGCGCCATCAGCCAAATCGTCGGACCGACAAAAGACATTCCGGCGCCGGATGTGTTTACGAACTCGCAAATTATGGCGTGGATGATGGATGAGTACAGCCGAATTCGCGAGTTTGATTCGCCAGGGTTTATCACCGGGAAGCCGCTTGTCCTCGGCGGTTCGCACGGCCGGGAAACAGCGACGGCCAAAGGAGTGACCATTTGCATCCGCGAGGCGGCGAAAAAACGCGGCTTGTCGCTCAAGGGAGCGCGCGTCGTCGTTCAAGGGTTCGGCAACGCCGGCAGCTATTTGGCCAAATTTATGCACGACGCCGGGGCGAAAGTCGTCGGCATTTCCGATGTGTACGGCGCGCTGTACGACCCGAACGGGCTCGACATCGACTATTTGCTTGAACGGCGCGACAGCTTTGGCACGGTGACGAAGCTGTTTAAAAATACGATTTCGAATCAAGAGCTGCTTGAGCTCGATTGCGATATTTTGGTGCCGGCGGCCATCGAAAACCAAATTACGGCCGAAAACGCTCCGCGCATTAAGGCGAGCATCGTCGTCGAGGCGGCGAACGGGCCGACGACGCTTGAGGCGACGGAAATTTTGACGCAGCGCGGCATTTTGCTCGTTCCGGACGTGCTTGCAAGCGCTGGGGGCGTGACTGTGTCGTACTTCGAATGGGTGCAAAACAACCAAGGTTACTATTGGACGGAAGAAGAAGTGGAACAGCGGCTTGAAAAAGTGATGGTCAAAGCGTTCAACAACGTGTATGAAATGGCGCAGACGCGCCGCGTCGACATGCGCCTTGCCGCCTACATGGTCGGCGTCCGCAAAATGGCGGAAGCGTGCCGGTTCCGCGGCTGGGTGTGAGGCGAGCAAGCGCCGATGTTTGCAAGCTTTGGTGAAATCCCCTATCATAAGATAGGGGATTTTTTGCTTCATGCGAGGTGGCAAAAACGATGAAAGAGGAGAAAATCATTATTGTCGGCGGCGGTCCGTGCGGGCTGGCGGCGGCGATTGCTTTGCAAGACGCCGGATTTTCGCCGCTGGTGATCGAGAAAGGAAACATCGTCCATTCGATTTACCGTTTTCCGACGCATCAGACGTTTTTCAGCACGAGCGACCGGTTGGAGATCGGCGGCGTGCCGTTTATCACGGAAAACCGGAAGCCGACGCGAAATCAAGCGCTCGCTTATTACCGGGAAGTCGTGGTTCGCAAGCAAGTGCGCGTCAATACGTTTGAAGAAGTGAAAACCGTCAAGCCGCAGGAAGATGGAGCATTTCTTATTGAAACGACAAAAGGGACGTACCGCGCGCAGTACGTCGTCATCGCCACCGGCTATTACGACCATCCAAACTATATGAACGTGCCGGGGGAAGAGCTGCCGAAAGTGATGCATTACTTTAAAGAAGCGCATCCGTACTTCAACACCGACTGCGTTGTCATCGGCGGGAAAAACTCGAGCGTCGACGCGGCGATGGAGCTTGTGAAAGCTGGGGCGCGCGTGACAGTGCTGTATCGCGGCAACGAGTATTCGAAAAGCATTAAGCCGTGGATTTTGCCGGAGTTTGACTCTCTTGTGAAGAAAGGCGTCATCCGCATGGAGTTTCGCGCACATGTGAAAGCAATTACCGAAGATGCGGTCGTGTATGAAGTGGACGGGGAAACGAAAACAATCAAAAACGACTTTGTGTTTGCCATGACCGGCTACCATCCGGATCATCGCTTCTTGATGAACATCGGGGTGCAGATCGACCCGGAAAGCGGCCGGCCGCATTATGATTCAGAGACGATGGAAACAAACGTGCCGGGGGTGTTTATCGCCGGGGTGATCGCCGCTGGCAACGATGCGAATGAAATTTTTATCGAAAACGGCCGCTTCCATGGAGACGCTATTGCCGCCTGCATCGCCAAGCGCGAACGGGAGGGGTCGGCCAAGCAGCTGCAGTAGCGCTTCTTGGCCAATACATCGACTGGGCATATGACGGCATGCCCTCCTCGAACAATGAACGCCTTGCGGGCAAATGACATTTGCCCGCCGGCGTTCTTGTTCGAGGGAAGAGGCAGAAAAGCGTGTGTTCAGCCATACCATTCTTTGTTTTTTAGTAAAATAATGGATAATCAACATTCGTGTAATGATGCTAAAGCGAGAAAGCGAGGGTGGCTTGCGTGACGAAACGGAAAGTGGTGCTCCTGACAACCGGCGGCACGATTGCGAGCAAGCGAAACGAACGATCCGGCCGCCTGCGGGCCGGGGCGCTAAGCGGTGAAGAACTCGCGGCGATGTGCCATTTGCCGAAAGAAATTGAAATCATCGTGGAAAGCGTATTTCAATTGCCAAGCATGCATTTGACGTTTTCGCATTGGCTTGAGCTAAAAAAACGGATTGAGGCGCATTTCACCGATCCATCCGTTGATGGCATCGTCGTCACTCACGGAACCGATGCGCTCGAAGAAACGGCCTATTTCCTGGATTTGACGATCGATGACCCGCGGACGATCGTCGTCACTGGTTCGCAGCGGGCGCCGTCTGATTTGGGCAGCGATGTGTACATCAACATCCGCCATGCCATTTACGCCGCGTGCGCCGAGTCGTTGCGTGGGGCGGGGGCGGTCGTTGTGTTCAATGAACGCATTTTTGCCGCGAAATACGTGAAAAAAGAACACGCCTCGAACATTCAAGGATTCAACGCTTTCGGCTTCGGCTATTTAGGCATCATTGACAACGATGAGGTGTACGTGTACCAAAAGCCGATCCGACGCGAATATTACAAGCTTGTGCGCCCGCTTCCGCCGGTGGACATTGTGAAATGCTACTTGGAGGCGGACGGCAAGTTCATTAAAGCGGCTCGAGAAAGCGGCGTCGCTGGCATTGTGCTCGAAGGGGTCGGCCGCGGGCAAGTGGCGCCAAAAATGGTCGATGAAATCGTCAAAGCCATCGAAGCGGGGATCAAAGTCGTTGTGACGACGAGCGCCGAGGAAGGGGCGGTGTATACAACGTACGATTACCCCGGCAGCGCCTACGATTTGCATAAGAAAGGGGTTATTCTTGGCAGCGACTACGATGCGAAAAAGGCGCGCATCAAGCTCGCTGTCGCTCTTGCTGCCGACGCCGCCGTTGATGGCTTGTTCGCTTATTAGGCAACAAGCGGCCCAGCAATTCCTCTTTTTTTCTCCCCTGTTTCGTGGTACGATGAAGTTAAAAATGCCAAAGAAACGGGGATCGAGGATGTTTTCGTTGATTTCCGCCGGCGTCGCCCCCGGGGTGGCGCTGCTTAGTTATTTTTATTTAAAGGACGAGTATGAGGCTGAGCCGCTTTCGTTTGTGTTGCGCATGTTTTTGTTCGGCGTCTTGCTTGTGTTTCCGATCATGTTCATCCAATACGTGCTGGCGGCAGAAGGGATCGTCGCGTCGCCGGCAGCCGAGGCGTTTCTTTCCGCTGCGCTCCTTGAGGAGTTTGTCAAATGGTTTGTCGTTTATTTTTTTGTGTATGACCACGACGAATTTGACGAGCCGTATGACGGCATTGTGTACAGCGCCAGCGTCTCGCTTGGGTTCGCGACGCTGGAAAACATTTTGTACTTGTTGGCCAACGGAGTGGAGACGGCCATTGCCCGTGCGCTTTTGCCGGTGTCCAGTCATGCGCTCTTTTCCGTCATCATGGGGTTTTATTTCGGCAAGGCGAAGTTTGCCGTAAAAAAGCGCCGCTATTATTTATGGGCGTCGTTTTTGTTGCCGTTTTTCCTTCATGGCGTCTATGACTGGCTGTTGCTCGCCAAAGAGCGATGGGGCTATTACATGGGGTTGTTTATGCTCGCCTTATGGTGGGCGGCGTTGCGCAAAGTAAAACAAGCGAAAGGATACGCCCGCCCTCAAGCGGTGCCGCCTGTGAAAAGCCAAGCGTAAAAGCTTTGGCTTTTTCTTTTTTTCGCATAAAAAAGGGGAAACGGAAGGAAAATAGGGGTAAAAACGGTGAGTGTTGACGGGAGGTTCACATATGGCAAGAAAATGGGTTCTATTCATCGCATTGGCTGTTTGGACGTGCATTTACCCATCAGGCCATGCTTTCGCGTTTTCCCCGCAAGTGATTCAGCGTGGAGCAGTTGGCGATGATGTCATTGAACTGCAGGCGCGGCTGCAATACCTTGGGTTTTACAACGGCAAAATTGACGGCGTGTTTGGCTGGCGAACGTATTGGGCGCTGCGCAATTTCCAATACGAATACGGCTTGCCGGTCGATGGACTAGCCGGATCGGAGACGAAACGGAAGCTTGTGAACGCTTCAAAATATTACGAGCAGTTTGTGAAAGAGCAAATCCGCCAAGGAAACGATTTCACCCATTACGGCGGCATTCCGCTCAGCCAGCAGGTGAAAAAACGCGGCGGAGGATCGTCGCGGGCAGCGAAAACGACGGCGTCGAACGTGCCGAAAGGGTTTTCGCAAAACGATATTCGGCTGATGGCAAACGCCGTTTACGGGGAAGCGCGCGGGGAGCCGTACATCGGACAAGTGGCGGTTGCCGCCGTTATTTTAAATCGGCTGGAGCATCCGTCGTTTCCGGATACGGTCGCCGGGGTGATCTTTCAGCCAGGCGCGTTTACCGCGGTCGCCGATGGGCAAATTTGGCTGACGCCGAATGAAACGGCGAAAAAAGCGGTGCTTGATGCGATCAACGGCTGGGACCCAACCGGCGGAGCGATTTACTACTTTAACCCAGCCACGGCGACGAGCGCTTGGATTTGGAGCCGCCCGCAAATCAAGCGGATTGGAAACCATATTTTTTGCAAATAAAAGGAGGGAGACGAGATGGTGCGAAACTTACTGATTGCAGCGCTTGTCGTCGCTGTCGTCGGCACTGGTTACTGGGGCTACCGGGAGCATCAGGAAAAAAACGCGATCTTAATTCATGCGGAAAACAATTACCAGCGCGCGTTCCACGATTTGGCCTACCAGATCGATTTGCTGCATGACAAGCTTGGAGCGACGCTGGCGATGAATTCGCACGCCTCATTGTCGCCGGCGCTCGCCGAAGTGTGGAAAATCGCATCTGAAGCCCATTCCGATGTCGGCCAACTGCCGCTGTCGCTTTTGCCGTTTAACAAGACGCAAGAGTTTTTATCGAAAATCGGCGAGTTCAGCTACCGGACGGCCGTGCGCGATTTGGAAAAAGAGCCGTTGACCGAAGAAGAGCACAAGACGCTCGAGGCGCTGTACAAAAGCGCCGGCGCGATCCGCCAAGAATTGCGCAACGTGCAGCATTTAGTGCTGGAAAACAATTTGCGCTGGATGGACGTCGAACTGGCGCTGGCGACGAACGACGAGAAAGGCGACAACATCATTATTGACGGCTTAAAAGCGGTGGAGAAAAATGTTGATACATTCTCAAGTTCGTCCGAGTTCGGCCCGTCGTTCATCGGCCTCGCCAACGAGGAAAAAGGCTTTGTCCGCGCGAAAGGGCGCCCGATTTCCAAAGACGAGGCGAAACGGATCGCCCGCGAGTTTCTCGGCTTAAAAGGAACAGAGAAAATCAAGGTGACGGACAGCGGCAATGGGGCGGATGAGCGTTTTTACAGTTTAACGATTCACGATCCGAAAACAAAGGGCGACATTTATATGGATGTGACGAAAAACGGCGGATATCCGATTTGGGCGTTAAACAGCCGGCCAATCGGCAAGCCGAAGGTCAGCTTGCATGAGGCGGCCAACCGCGGGATGGCGTTTTTGCGACGGCATCAATTCGCCGGCTTTGAGTTGTACGACAGCACGCAATACGATAATGTCGCCGTGCTGACGTTTGTTAAAAGCGAAAACGGCGTCCGCATTTACCCGGAAGCGATCCAAATGAAAGTGGCGCTTGACAACGGCCATGTCGTCGGCTTTACGGCGCGCGACTATTTGTCATCGTCCATTCCGCGTCCGTTGCCCAAACCGACGCTCACCGTCGAGGCGGCGAAGAAAAAGTTAAACCCACATTTGAAAGTGATGGAAGAGCGCCAGGCGGTCATTATGAACGATTTGCAAAAACCGGTGCTTTGCTATGAGTTTTTAGGAACGCTTGGCGATGAAACGTATCAACTGTTCATTAACGCCGCAACCGGCCTTGAAGAAAAAGTCGAGAAGCTCGAAAGCGTGGAGCCGAATTACAGATGAAAACAAGGGAGGAAAAGCTGGCGCTGTCGGCTTTTCCTCTTTTTTTGGTCAAAGGCAGTCGGACGGTATGGTATAATCGTCATGGGACATCATGCGGGTCAGCGAAACGATCGCCGGTTCGGCAGCTGACTGAAAAGGAGAAAAGGAAACATGATGATCAAAATCGGAGATTCGATCCGGCTTGAGCCGTCGGACGGCTCAGCGCGGCAATACCGAAGCAAAGCGCTCGCTGTTGCTGACGGGGCGGTTCATATCAGCTATCCGATCGATGAACAGAGCGGAAAAACCGTTTATTTGTTGAACGGGATGCAGTTTAAAGCGACTTTTGTCGGGCAAGACGGCGGTTTATACATGTTTGATACCGAAGTGAAGGGGAAAATCCGCGATCCGTTGCCGATGGTCGTCTTGGCTTACCCGGGCGAGGAATACGTCGTGCGCATCCAGCGCCGCCGTTATGTACGGGTGAAAGCCAATGTCGATGCGGCCGTCCATCCGTCTGACAGCGAGTTCGCTCCGTTTGTGACGATGACGGTGGATATCAGCGCCGGCGGCGCCGCCCTCCTTGTGCCGCCGGCGCACGCTCCGCTTCTTCGCCCCGGCATGGCGGTCGAGCTTTGGCTCGTGTTGGCGATGCGCTCCGGCGAATACCATTACGTGCAAACGAAGGCGTCGATTGTGCGCATGGCTGATGACGAACGCGGCATGGCGAAAATGTCGGTGGAGTTCACAAACCTCGCCCCCCAAGACCGCGTTCGGCTCATTCGCTACAGCTTTGAACGGCAGCTTGAGGAGAGAAAATGGGAGAACGAACAGAATAAATGAGCTGGGCGCGTGGAATACTGCTAGAAAAAATGGGAAAGCAGGAGGCTTGCGCCATGAAACGGATCGAACAGCTGTTGTGGAAGCTTGTCGTCATCCAGACGATTTGCCTGTTGATCGCCCAATGGCTTGTGTTGTACACGCCAGCGGCGTTGTATATCGGCAAGGTGTATGAATACGAAGGTGTAGCCAAGCCAGAAAAAACGAAAACAGTTGAAACGGCCGTCGACCGTTGACGGCGGATATGGTACAATGAACATGGAGACATGCAGGGTTTTCCTGCATTTTTCTTTGTGCACTCATCAAGCGATTTTCGGTAAAGCTAGGAGGAAATGATGAAACGACGAATCAGCATCGCAATCGACGGACCCGCCGCGGCGGGGAAAAGCACGGTCGCCAAACGGATCGCTGAGCGGCTTTCCTACGTATACATCGATACCGGCGCCATGTATCGCGCGCTGACGTACCGGGCGCTTGCATGCGGCGTCGACATCCATGATGAGCAGGCGCTCCTGTCGCTGCTTCGCGATACATCGATTGAGTTGAAACCGTCGCCGCATGGACAGATCGTCCTAGTCAATGGCGACGATGTGACCGACATCATCCGCGGTGAGGCGGTGACGAATGCGGTGTCGCTTGTTGCGAAGCATCCGCTTGTGCGCGAGGAGATGGTCGCCCGCCAACGCGCCTTGGCGGAAGGGGGCGGCGTCGTCATGGACGGGCGCGATATCGGAACGCATGTGCTGCCAAACGCCGAAGTAAAAATTTTCCTGAAAGCTTCGGTCGAGGAGCGGGCGCGGCGCCGGCATGAGGAAAATCTCGCGCGCGGCTTTCCATCCGATCTTGAAAAGCTGAAAGAAGAGATCGCCCGCCGCGACCGGCTCGATTCGGAACGGGAGACAGCGCCGCTTCGCAAGGCGCCGGATGCGGTGGAAATCGATACGACATCGCTGTCGGTTGAGGAAGTGGTGGAGCGGATTATGGAGATTGTCAACGAAAGGATTGGATGACGGTGGACTTTTATTCATTCGCCAAGGGGATCGTCAAGGGAGTGCTCACCCCTTTTTACCGCATTCAAACGATCGGGATTGAACAATTTCCAAAGGAAGGCGGCGTGCTTCTTTGCGCCAACCATATCAGCAACCTAGATCCGCCGGTCATCGGCATTACGGCGCCGCGGCCGATTCGGTTTATGGCGAAAGAAGAGCTGTTTCGTGCTCCGGTCGTGAAAACGCTCGTCAAAAGCTTGCATGCCTTTCCGGTCAAGCGCGGCATGAACGACCGCCAGGCGCTGCGCACGGGGCTTGAGGTGCTGAAGCAAGGCGAAGTGCTCGGCATTTTTCCGGAAGGGACGCGCAGCAAAGACGGCCGGCTGAAAAAGGCGCTGCCCGGCGTTGGCTTTTTCGCTTTGCGCACCGAGGCCGCCGTTGTCCCGTGCGCCATTGTCGGCCCGTACCGTCCGTTTGTGCCGCTTAAGGTTGTGTACGGAGCGCCGATCGATATGGCGCCGCTGCGCGCGCGGAAGGCGAGCCCGGAGGAGGCGGCCGACTACATTATGGATCATATCCGCCAACTGCTTGAACAACATCAGTAAGCATTATAGTACATGTTGATTGAGAAAATATGGTATACTAATTAGAAAAGCGTCCTTATTTTGCCGACAGCCGGCCGCGGCCTCGGCGCGAGGCGCGCTTTTGACAGTTGTCAGTCGATGAAGGAGGGTTTTTGCGATGACAGAAGAGATGAATGTGCAAGTCAATGTGTATGAAGTGGGCGATATCGTCCGCGGCAAAGTGGTGAAGCTTGAGGACAAGCAAGTGCTGGTCGAGGTGGAAAACAGCAAGCAAAGCGGCATCATTCCGATCAGCGAGCTGTCGAACTTGCATATTGAAAAACCGAGCGATGCCGTCGCTGTCGGCGATGAAGTGACGGCCAAAGTCAAAAAAGTGGAAGAAGGAAAAGACGGGGAAGAAGGGTTGCTCATTTTATCGAAAAGAGCGGTGGACGCCGAGCGGGCGTGGGAAGATCTAGAGCGCAAATTTGCAAGCGGCGAAACATTTGAAACCGTCATTAAAGATATCGTCAAAGGCGGTCTTGTCGCCGACGTCGGCGTGCGCGGCTTCATCCCGGCGTCGCTTGTCGAGCCGCATTACGTCGAAGATTTTTCCGATTACAAAGGAAAAACGCTCTCCGTGAAAGTCGTCGAGCTTGACCGCGAGAAAAACCGCGTCATTTTGTCGCATCGGGCGGTCGTTGAGGAAGAACAAGCGCGGCAGCAAAAAGAACTGCTCTCCCGCCTTGAGCCGGGGCAAGTGTTGGATGGCGTCGTCCGCCGCATTGCCGATTTCGGCGTCTTTGTCGATGTCGGCGGGTTTGATGGGCTCGTACATATTTCCCAGCTTTCCCATACGCGCGTCGCTCATCCGTCGGAAGTGGTGAAAGAAGGCGATGCGGTGAAAGTGAAAGTGTTGGCTGTCGACCCGGAACAAGGCCGCCTGTCGCTGTCGATCAAAGAAGCGCTGCCGGGCCCATGGGAAGGCCTCGGCGAAAAAGTGAAACCGGGTGATGTCGTCACCGGGACGGTGAAACGGCTCGCTTCATTCGGCGCGTTTGTGGAAGTCTTCCCAGGCGTCGAAGGATTGGTGCATGTGTCGCAAATCGCCAACCGCCGCATCGGCTCGCCGCATGAAGTGCTGAAAGAAGGCGACGTGGTGAAGGCGAAAGTGCTCGACGTCAACGAAGCGGATCACCGCCTTTCCCTCAGCATCCGCGCGCTGCTTGAGGAAGAGGCGGCCGCGCCGGCCGAGGATTACAGCCAATACACAAGAACGTCGGAAACGCGCGGCTTTCAGCTCGGCGAAGTGATTGGCGAGCAGCTGAAAAAATTGAAATGACGAACTGTGAAGCAACCCCATTTTGGTGGCAGCCGCCATCAAGGTGGGGTTTTTTGTTTAGCCAAAAGTTGATGCCTTGTTCTATCTAGTTGAACCTGCCATCAACAGAAGTTGTTTGTTTTGCATCGGGAAGGAGGTTGCGGTAGACTACACCGAAAAACGAATGTTCAATCTTTAAGGAAGATCCTTGACACATAGAGGAGAATAGACCATTTTTCGTTCGAAATCGTTTTTTCGCCGTAAACGAAAGCTAGCCGTCCTTATTGGCGCGGCTAGCTTTTCATCATTGGCAATGGAAATGCCGTTTTTTTGGAATCAAACGAACAGAGTGGTTGTAGAGAAAGGCCTTTCGTCATTTTTAGTGCTCGTTCCGTTCCCGCGCTTCCTCCGGCGTGTCGAGCCGAGCCGCTCCTTTATAGGAGAGGGACTGATCTCGATCTGACTCGACGCGCCGCGATTGCTTCAGCTTTTTTTCCTGTCGATCTTTTCCCATTTCGCCATGGCTCCTTTCTGCTTCGGTACAGCGATCATTTTTACTATGAACGAATGCTGTTTTTTCTATACGGGAATGAACGTTCATAAAAGATGACATAATGAACATAATAAGGAGTGGAAAAGATGGAAGGAGCTTATTTTTATTTCTTTTTTTGGGCGTTATGGATTGCAGCGACATTTTTGATGAAAAAGACCGTCGAGCGGACGAAGCTGGCTGCATTTTCGCTTTTCATGATCAGTTCGGCCTCGATGACGGTGAAGATCAGTCCCATTCATATGGCGGCGTCCTTTTTTGTGCTTTTTTTCTCCTCTTGTTACGTGGCGGTCACACAGCGGCCATGCGGATGGCTGCGGATGGCGCTGTCAGCGTCCGGCTTGGCGTTTGCCTATGCCGCTTTTCGTCTGCTTGCCTTGTTTGATCCGGTCTGGATTTGGCTTGATGGCCAATGGATGCTTGGCTGGTGGATGGCCTTGATCAGCAGTCTGTTCCACCGCCGCATATCCGCCCGCCTTCTTTGTCTGGCGCTCGGCGGCTGTCAAGGGGAAGTGGTGTACGCCATGTCCATCTTGCGCATGGCGCCGGGTTATGTGCTTGGGTCGTTTTCCTTTTTGGATGCGCTCGCCATTAGCGCATCATCTTTGCTCGTTTGGGAATCGATCCGCTTCTTCTCGCTGCAGCTTGAGGAAAAACGGCCTGTAAGGAGGACGAGGCAGCCGTGAACGAATACACGTTTCCGATTTTATACGGTGTTGCCGCTGGGGTGTTGACGCGGCTTTATTTGTTGCGCACCGATTACCGGCAATACCCGACGTATTTGCACGGTCGGACGATCCATATTGCCTTAGGGGCCATTGCCGCCGGCCTGGGAACGGTCGCCGTGCCGGCGATTATGGAAAAAGAGTTCGCAGCGATCACGTTTTTGGCCTTGGCCGCCTCACAATTTCGCGACGTACGCAATATGGAGCGCAATACGTTGAACGAGTTGGATCAGTATGAGCTGGTGCCGAGAGGAAAAACATACATCGAAGGCATCGCGATTGTGTTTGAAGGGCGGAACTATTTAGTCATTTTCGTCTCCTTTTTATCGACGCTCTTTTATTTAGTATGGGACATTTGGGCCGCGCTTGCCGCCAGTATCATCGGCCTTATGACGGCGCGGCGGTTTATGAGCGGAAGCCGGCTGAAAGACATTGCCGAGGTCCAATATGTCAAGCCGCATTTTGAAGGGGCAGGGCTGTATGTTGACAACATCTATATCATGAACATCGGCTTGCCGGCGCGGCGCGAAGAAATTTTGCGCTATGGAATGGGGTTTATTTTAACGCCGAAAAATTTCAACGCCCGCACGACGATCGCCAATCTTGGGCAGCGGCAGGCGATTTTGCATGATGTATCGACCGCCCTCGGCATTTACCGCGACTCGGGAACGCCGGCGCTCGTGCCGCTCGCCAAGCGCGATTTGAATGACGGACGCGTCGGCATTTTTATTTTGCCGCAAGTCGAGGATGTCGAGAAGGCGAAGGCTGTCATCGAAAACGTGCCGGTGCTTGAGAGCGCCATCCGCATGCCAAAGAAACGGCGTTGGAAGCGGAAGGGGTGGAGCGGCGATGACGCATGAAAAAATAATTTTGGCCGTCATTACGATGAACGGCGGGCGCGTCGCCGGCGGTGCGCCGATCTTTATTTGCCAAACGAAAGAGGAAATGGAACAGATCGCCGCGAATTTAGAGGCGATTTTGGATGGCATCGCCCATGAAGTGGGCGAGGGGCTTCTTATTATCGTCAAACATTAGTTGTTGAGCGTTTCGCTTTTTGATAAAATAAAGCAGTTGTAGCCTACCCTGGTTCATCGCTAAAAGATGCACTTGATTGGTAAAAAGTCATTTCCTTCCTAGCCTCGCAGTCAAGTGCCCTTGGCGTTGATGGACCGATGCCCTTCCGAAAAGGGCGTTTTTTTTCAGCGACAAAGGTAAGGAGAAAACGAAGATAAAGGGTGGTAGCATGGCAAATCCAGTCGTGGCCATTGTCGGCCGTCCAAATGTAGGAAAATCGACGATTTTCAACCGCATTGTCGGGGAACGCATTTCCATCGTCGAAGACGTGCCTGGAGTGACGCGCGACCGCATTTACAGCCGAGCCGAATGGCTGAACCATTCGTTTTATTTGATCGATACCGGCGGCATTGACATTGGCGACGAGCCGCTGCTTGTGCAAATTCGCCAGCAGGCGGAAATCGCCATCGATGAGGCGGATGTCATCATCTTTATGACGAACGGCCGGGACGGTGTGACTGCGGCTGATGAAGAGGTGGCCAAGCTGCTCCGCCGGTCGAATAAGCCGGTTGTGCTCGCGGTGAACAAAATCGACAATCCGGAAATGCGTGATTTGATTTACGACTTTTACGCTCTGGGCTTTGGGGAGCCGTATCCGATTTCCGGAGCTCATGGGACAGGGCTTGGCGATTTGCTTGATGCTGTTGTCCGTCATTTTCCAAAGGGCGGTGGACAAGAGTATGAAGAAGACGTCATTAAGTTTTGCCTCATTGGCCGGCCGAATGTCGGCAAATCGTCGCTTGTCAACGCCATTTTAGGTGAGGAGCGGGTCATCGTCAGCGACATCGCCGGTACGACGAGGGACGCCGTCGACACCTCGTTTGTGCGCGAAGGGCAGGAATATGTTATCATTGATACGGCAGGGATGCGCAAACGAGGAAAAATTTACGAAAGCACGGAAAAATATAGCGTCTTGCGCGCGTTAAGGGCCATTGAGCGCTCGGACGTCGTGCTTGTTGTGTTAAACGCTGAGGAAGGCATCATCGAGCAGGACAAAAAAATCGCCGGATACGCGCATGAAGCGGGTCGCGGTGTCATTCTTGTCGTCAATAAATGGGATGCGATTGAAAAGGACGACAAAACGATGGTCGAATTTGAGCGGAAGATTCGCGATCATTTTCCGTTTTTGGACTATGCGCCGATTTTGTTCGTATCGGCGAAAACGAAGCAGCGGCTGCATAAGCTCTTGCCGCTCGTCCGGCTTGTGAGCGACAATCATGCGATGCGCGTCCAGACAAATGTGCTCAATGAAGTCATCATGGATGCGGTGGCGATGAATCCGACGCCGACGCATAACGGGCGGCGTCTGAAAGTTTATTACATGACGCAAGTCGCCGTCAAACCGCCGACGTTTGTCGCGTTTGTCAACGACCCGGAACTGATGCATTTTTCATATGAACGGTTTTTGGAAAACCGCATCCGCGATGCATTCGGTTTTGAAGGCACGCCGATTAAAATCATCGCCCGCCCGCGGAAATAAGAAAAGCGGAGGCCGCGCGCCAAGCTCCCGAGGCAAAATGTTCTCCGCGCCGAGAAGTGCTTGCACTTCGAGGGCGGAGGTTATTTTGCGGAAGGGAGCTAGCGGCCGCAGCTAGACAGGAAGAAAAGCGGAGGCCGCGGGCCAAGCTCCCGAGGCAAAATGTTCTCCGCGCCGAGAAGTGCTTGCACTTCGAGGGCGGAGGTTATTTTGCGGAAGGGAGCTAGCGGCCGCAGCTAGACAGGAAGAAAAGCGGAGGCCGCGCGCCCATCGGCGATACGCGTTGCGAGGCCGGCGAAGAGGCTCGAACCAAGGAAAGCTTGGTTCTGTGTGGGTGGTGTCACAGGAGCGTAAGCCATGTGTCGCCGCCGCGAAAGTCGGACGAACAGGAGCGAAGAGGCGGCGCGATTGCTATTTTTCAAGGTTGCGACAATCGGATAAAGGAAGTGGAAAATGATGGAGAACATCGCCGTATTGGGGGCTGGAAGCTGGGGAACGGCGTTGGCGCTCGTGCTGGCTGACAATGGGCACCACGTCCGGCTCTGGGGTCATCGGACCGAGCAGATCAGCGAAATCAACGAAAAGCGGACAAATGAAAAATATTTGCCAGGCGTTCGCCTGCCGGACGCCATTATCGGCTATGACGACCTTTGCGCTGCGCTTGACGGCGTTGCGATCGTTGTGCTCGCCGTGCCGACTAAAGCGATCCGCTCGGTGCTTGCGGACGTGCGCGCCTGCTTGGCCAAGCCGATCACCATTGTTGCCGTCAGCAAAGGAATCGAACCAGGGACGCATAAGCGGGTGTCGGAAATGGTCGCCGAGGAAATGGGGGAATGGCTTGCAGATGTTGTCGTTCTCTCCGGGCCGAGCCATGCCGAGGAAGTCGTGCTCCGCCACCCGACGACCGTGGCGGTATCGTCGCCAAATATGGAAGCGGCGCGCCGCATTCAAGACATCTTTATGAACCATCACTATTTTCGCGTGTATACGAACCCGGATTTAATCGGCGTCGAAGTCGGCGGGGCGCTGAAAAATATCATCGCCTTGGCCGCTGGAATCAGCGACGGGCTTGGCTATGGGGATAACGCCAAAGCGGCCCTCATCACGCGCGGGCTCGCCGAGATTGCCCGCCTCGGCTGCGCCCTCGGCGCTAATCCGTTGACATTCGCTGGTTTGACGGGAGTCGGCGATTTGATTGTCACGTGCACGAGCGTCCATTCCCGCAACTGGAGGGCCGGCTACATGCTCGGCCAAGGAAAAAAGCTGGACGAGGTGCTTGAGAGCATGGGGATGGTCGTCGAAGGGGTGCGAACGACAAAAGCC
Source organism: [Bacillus] caldolyticus (assembly GCF_003595605.1). Taxonomy (NCBI): domain Bacteria; kingdom Bacillati; phylum Bacillota; class Bacilli; order Caryophanales; family Anoxybacillaceae; genus Geobacillus; species [Bacillus] caldolyticus. The sequence goes on from NZ_CP025074.1 coordinate 3,330,598, forward strand.
GCCTATGAGCTGGCGAAAGAGCTTGGTGTGAAGATGCCGATCACCGAAGCTCTCTATGACGTATTGTTTGCGGGAAAAGACCCGAAAGAGGCGGTCGATTCGCTCATGGCGCGCGGAAAAAAAGAGGAAATGGATGACTTAAACAACATTTTTGCCGAACAAGAATGATGAAAATAGGCCAATGGCGGTACAAGTCGTCTTCGTTCTGCATACAATATGGCGAACCATCATCGGCTTGAGCTTCCGGAAGGGTATGAGGGGATGCTGAAGTAAAGAAAGCCCCGCTTTACTTCAGCTTTTTTTTTGCCAATGCTATAATTATAGTTGTCGAAAAAAAGGAGGAGCGTCCATGTCACCGGCGTTAGCGAAAATGTGGATCGCCATCGCCTCGATGGTGTTTATGTTTATTTCCGTCGGCTTCATTTACTTAAGCCGCTACAAAGTCAAGATGAAATGGCTTCGCTTTCTGTTGGCGCTCGTCGCCTACATTCTTTTGATTTTCGCCGGCATCATCATCATTTTCGTCGTATTCAGCGGACCGACACCGCAATAGGCAAAAAGGTGGGAAAGATGAAACGAATCGCTCGCTTGTTGTTGTCATGTATATGTTTGGCGCTGCTTTCCGGCTGCTTGTATCCACAAGAGCGGCTGAAACAAAACCAAATTCCTTACAAAGACCAAGTGGCGGCCGTCCAATCGGCGGTGGATGAGTACCGGAAGGCGACCGGCGGGCTTCTGCCGATTAAAACACGCGACATGAACACGCCGATGTATTTGAAGTATCCAGTCGATTTTCAAAAGCTCGTTCCCCGCTATATGCAGGAGCCGCCGGGAAACGCCTATGAAAGCGGGGGCGTCTTCCAGTATATGATCATCGATGCGGAAACGAACCCGACGGTCAAGCTGCTTGATCTGCGCTTAGCCGAACGCATCCGTGATCTGAAGCTGCGGCTTAGCATGTACACGGACAAGCATAAATATCCGCCGTTTCAAGACGTCGTTGCGCCGGGCGTATTTACGCTCGATTACAAAAAGCTCGGCTATAAAGAGCCGCCTTATGTCGTCAGCCCGTTTTCCGGCAACAACTTGCCGTTTGTCATCGACGGGAATGGAGAAATTTACATTGACTACCGTTCTGATTTGTATGCGGCGTTGAAAAAATATCCGCACCACTACAAGCCGGGTGACGATATTCGCCCGATTTTGACCGACCATTCGCTGTTTGTGCCGGCGTATTCGTTGCCCTATACGATCGACGCCAAGACGAATGAACCGATTTTTTTTACAAAATGAGTCATCTTCCCTTCTCTAGGAAAATACATTCTAGAGAAGGGATTTTTTCTATTTTAGTCATAACCGAATCGGACAACATCATATGCATATAGTGTCCGACTATGCTAGCTCATTCCACTGTTTCTTATAACGACCGAAGGACTGGAGGGGAGTTATTTGGAAAAGGTCGATATTTTTAAAGATATCGCCGAGCGGACCGGCGGCGACATTTATTTAGGGGTCGTCGGCGCCGTCCGCACCGGAAAATCGACGTTTATTAAACGGTTTATGGAGTTGGTCGTGATTCCGAACATTAAAAACGAAGCCGATAAAGCGCGCGCCCAAGATGAACTGCCGCAAAGCGCCGCCGGCAAGATGATCATGACGACAGAACCGAAGTTCGTGCCAAACCAGGCGGTGACGGTGAAAGTGGATGAGGGTCTTGAAGTCAACATCCGTCTTGTCGACTGCGTCGGCTACGCCGTGCCCGGCGCAAAAGGGTATGAAGACGAAAACGGGCCGCGGATGATCCACACGCCTTGGTATGAAGAGCCGATCCCGTTCCAAGAGGCGGCGGAAATCGGGACAAGAAAAGTCATCCAAGAACATTCGACGATTGGAGTCGTCATTACGACGGACGGCACGATCGGGGAAATTCCGCGCCAAGACTATGTCGAAGCGGAAGAACGGGTCATTAGCGAGCTCAAAGAAGTCGGCAAGCCGTTCATTATGATCGTCAACACCGTTCGGCCGCACCATCCGGAAACCGAGGCGCTTCGCCGCGAGCTCGCCGAAAAGTACGACATTCCGGTGCTCGCCATGAGCGTGGAAAGCATGCGCGAAGCCGACGTGTATAACGTGCTTCGTGAAGCATTATATGAATTCCCGGTGCTTGAAGTGAACGTCAACTTGCCGAGCTGGGTGATGGTGCTGCGCGAAGATCATTGGCTGCGCGAAAGCTATCAAGAAGCGGTGCGCGACACCGTCAAAGACATCAAACGGCTGCGCGACGTCGACCGGGTTGTGCAGCAGTTTGCCGAGTACGATTTCATCGAAAAAGCGGCGCTTGCCGGCATCGAAATGGGGCAAGGGATCGCCGAAATTGACTTGTATGCACCGGATGAGCTGTACGATCAAATTTTAAAAGAAATCGTCGGCGTCGAGATTCGCGGCAAAGACCATCTGCTTCAGCTCATGCAAGACTTCGCCCATGCGAAAGCGGAATATGACCAAATCGCCGACGCGCTGAAAATGGTCAAACAAACCGGCTACGGCATCGCTGCGCCCGCTTTGTCTGACATGAGTCTTGACGAACCGGAAATCATCCGCCAAGGGTCGCGCTTTGGCGTCCGTTTGAAAGCTGTGGCGCCGTCGATTCATATGATCAAAGTTGACGTCGAATCGGAGTTTGCACCGATCATTGGCACGGAAAAGCAAAGCGAAGAGCTCGTCCGCTATTTAATGCAAGACTTCGAAGACGATCCGCTGTCGATTTGGAACTCTGACATTTTCGGCCGCTCGCTCAGCTCCATCGTCCGTGAAGGCATCCAAGCGAAACTTGCGCTCATGCCGGAAAACGCCCGCTACAAGCTGAAAGAAACGCTTGAGCGCATCATCAACGAAGGCTCCGGCGGCCTCATCGCGATTATTTTATAGAAAAGCGGAGGCCGCGCGCAAGCTCCCGAGGCAAAATGTTCTCCGCCCGCAGAAGTGCTTGCACTTCGAGGGCGGAGGTTATTTTGCGGAAGGGAGCTAGCGGCCGCAGCTAGACAGAAAGAAAAGCGGAGGCCGCGCGCCAAGCTCCCGACAAGGGAGCTTTTTTTGATGCCATTTTTTCAGTTGCTAAGCGGCAAAGGGAAAAAATCGCCAAAACCCTTGAGAAATCAGGATTGGCACTTGATTATAGGCATGGCGTTATGGTAATCTTTTATCTGAAATCGTTGTTTTGGTGAAATATGCCTAAAATTGGCCGTTTTTGCGAAAAAAGATGTTGAATTTCCGCGGTCAATTGGTTAAGATTAGGCATGTCACCGCCTGTTGGCGGGAAGAAGGCGGCTTTCCTCGCCCTTGGCTTCGTTTGCGCCCGGCGAAAACAGGAGGAGCCCAAACTGTTGGGAAGGGGCTTCAGCCGGCGGCATAGGCGCATCTCCTGCGGACTGTCGCGAGGCAAACATAGAATGATTGGCTGCGCCGGCGCGGCGCGCGGGCCTTCTTGCCGCTGGAATTGGATGTCTATGTATAGAAAAGCAGAAAAGTGTGCACAAATGGTAGTAAACAAGACCAGCCCCTTGGGAGGAGGTGAATGGCATGAACAAAACGGAATTGATCAACGCGGTCGCTGAAACAAGCGGTCTTTCCAAAAAAGATGCGACAAAAGCCGTTGATGCGGTGTTTGATTCGATTACAGAAGCGCTGCGAAAAGGCGATAAAGTGCAATTAATCGGTTTTGGAAACTTTGAAGTGCGCGAGCGCGCCGCCCGGAAAGGACGCAACCCGCAAACGGGCGAAGAAATGGAAATTCCGGCAAGCAAAGTTCCTGCATTCAAACCGGGCAAAGCATTGAAAGATGCCGTCAAGTAAGCCTACATAGCAGGAGCGCAGGAGGGAAGGGCAGGTGATCCACCGGCCCTTCTTTTTTGTTTTTTTTGGCTCCCTATGCTAGAATCGGATTACATGCAGCTTTTATGATGCAGGAGGATGTTGCTTGTATGCCAGAGATCAATTTTGCGCAAATTGAATATGCGGTCCGCCTCATTCTTGAGGCGATCGGGGAAGATCCAAACCGCGAAGGGCTCGTCGATACGCCGAAGAGGGTGGCGAAAATGTACGCCGAGGTGTTCGCTGGGCTGCAGGAAGACCCAAAGCAGCACTTTCAAACCGTATTCAGCGAGGAACATGAGGAGCTTGTGCTCGTCAAAGATATTCCGTTTTATTCGATGTGCGAACACCATTTAGTGCCGTTTTTTGGCGCTGCCCACGTCGCCTATATTCCGCGGGAAGGGAAAGTGACCGGGCTGAGCAAGCTCGCTCGAGCCGTTGAGGCGGTGGCGCGCCGCCCGCAGCTGCAAGAGCGCATCACGGCAACGATCGCTGATTCGATCGTCGAGGCGCTTGAGCCGCATGGGGTGATGGTCGTCGTTGAGGCGGAGCATATGTGCATGACGATGCGCGGGGTGAAAAAACCGGGGGCCAAAACAGTGACGACAGCGGTGCGCGGCGTGTTTGAAACAGATGCCAACGCCCGCGCTGAAGTGCTTTCGTTAATCAAAGCGTAAGGAGGGAAGAGGATGTACACAAACAGCGATTTTGTCGTCATTAAAGCGCTCGAAGACGGGGTGAACGTCATCGGGCTGACGCGCGGCGCGGACACAAGATTTCACCATTCGGAAAAGCTTGACAAAGGCGAAGTGTTGATTGCTCAGTTCACGGAACATACGTCGGCGATCAAAGTGAGAGGAAAAGCGTATATTCAAACGCGCCACGGTGTGGTTGAATCGGAAGGGAAAAAGTAAACCAGCAAATTTCTAGCAAACTAGAGCGTTTTCGACAAAATTATGTTATAATTGAGTCCGTCATGGCGGTGCGGATATTTTTTGGGGGACAAGGGTGAGAAGAGTGAATGACATCATGGTGAAATTGGCGTCATTGAAGGAACAAATCGAACGGCTGCTTGACCATCCGTATTTGCGCGCGCATGTGCCGGCGCCGGCTGTTGATGAAGACCGGCTGCTGCTTTCGCTGTCGATGATGACTGATGCTCCGGCGGCGCCAAATGAGCCGGACCGGTGCATCATCGCCATGATGCTCATGCAAATCGCCCTTGACACCCATGATCAGGTGACAGACCGCGGCGGCGATTTGCGGACGCGGCAGCTTGTCGTTTTGGCCGGCGACTTGTACAGCGGGCTTTATTACGACTTGCTGGCGCGCTCGGGCGATGTTGCGCTCATCCGTTTGTTCGCCGAAGCGGTCCGCGAGATTAATGAGCAAAAAGTGCGGCTGTATGAAAAAAAGGTGGAGCGGATCGAGACGCTGTTCGCCGCGGTCGGCACGATCGAGTCGGCGTTGCTTGCGAAGCTTGCCGAGCGCATCGGGGCGCCGCAATGGGGGCGATTTTCCGGCCATTACTTGCTGTTGCGGCGCTTGCTGCTCGAGCAGGAAGCGTTCGTCCGCACGGGGTCATCCATGCTGTTTGAGCAAATGGCGCATATCGCCTTTCCATGGGCCAAAGGGCTGACGAAAGAACAAAGGCGGCATTTGCTTCGCCTTTGCGAGCGTTATATTGACCATTGCAAGGAAGCGCTGCTGGCGGCGAATTTGCCGATGAACGACCTGCTGCGGTTTCGCATGGCGGAACTTGCCGGCGGATTTCAAGCCATCGTCAAAAAGTCGGTGGAAGAAGGGTAGAACGATGCATCAATCGAAAGAAGAGCGAGTCCATCGCGTATTTGAAAAAATTTCTGCACATTATGACCGGATGAATTCTGTCATCAGCTTCCGCCGCCATTTGAAATGGCGCGAAGACGTCATGCGGAGGATGAATGTGCAAAAAGGGAAAAGGGCGCTCGACGTTTGCTGCGGAACGGCCGACTGGGCGATCGCGCTGGCTGAGGCGGTCGGGCCGGAGGGGGAAGTGTACGGCCTTGACTTCAGCGAAAACATGCTGAAAGTCGGCGAACAAAAGGTGAAGGCGCGCGGCCTCGGCAATGTCAAGCTCATTCACGGCAACGCCATGCAGCTGCCGTTTCCCGACAATTCGTTCGATTATGTGACGATCGGCTTTGGCTTGCGCAACGTTCCTGATTATATGACGGTGCTTAAGGAAATGCACCGCGTCACCAAGCCGGGCGGCATGACCGTCTGTCTGGAAACGTCGCAGCCGACGTTGTTTGGTTTCCGCCAGCTTTACTATTTTTATTTTCGGTTTATTATGCCGCTGTTTGGCAAGCTGTTGGCGAAAAGCTATGAGGAATACTCGTGGCTGCAGGAGTCGGCGCGCGAATTTCCAGGGCGGGACGAGCTGGCCGAGATGTTCCGCGAAGCCGGTTTCGTCGATGTCGAGGTCAAACCGTACACGTTCGGCGTAGCGGCCATGCATTTAGGCTATAAACGATGAGTCAAGGTGAACACCATGAAGTTAAAGGCGATGTATTCGTTTTTAAGCGATGATTTGGCGGCGGTCGAAGAGGAGCTGGAGCGGACGGTCCGATCCGAATACGGGCCGCTCGGGGAAGCGGCGCTCCATTTATTGCAAGCGGGCGGAAAGCGGATCCGTCCCGTTTTTGTCTTGCTGTCCGCCCGCTTTGGTCATTATGATTTCGAACGGATTAAACATGTAGCCGTAGCGCTCGAACTCATCCATATGGCATCGCTCGTTCACGACGATGTCATCGATGACGCCGACGTGCGGCGCGGCCGGCCGACGATCAAGGCGAGATGGAGCAACCGCTTTGCCATGTATACAGGCGATTACCTCTTCGCCCGTTCGCTTGAGCGGATGGCGGAGCTTGACAGCCCCCGCGCTCATCAAGTGCTGGCGAAAACGATCGTTGAAGTGTGCCACGGGGAAATCGAGCAAATCAAGGATAAATACCGATTTGATCAGCCGCTTCGCACGTACTTGCGGCGCATCCGCCGAAAAACGGCGCTATTGATCGCCGCCAGCTGCCAGCTTGGCGCCCTTGCCGCCGGCGCGCCGGAGGCGGTGGCCAACCAGCTGTATTGGTTCGGCCATTGCGTCGGCATGTCGTTTCAAATTACCGATGACATTCTCGATTTCACCGGCACGGAAGAGCAGCTCGGCAAGCCGGCTGGAAGCGACTTGCAGCAAGGAAACGTCACCCTCCCCGTGCTGTATGCCCTTTGTGATGAACAGGTGCGGGCAAAAATTACGGCCGTCAACGCGGACACGGATGCCGAGGAGATGGCGGCGGTGCTAGCGGCCATTAAACAGACGGACGCCATCGAACGATCGTATGCGCTAAGCAATCGCTATTTGGAAAAGGCGCTCCGCCTGCTTGGCGAGCTGCCGGCCAACGAAGCGCGCACGCTGCTTCATGATCTCGCCCTCTATATTGGGAAAAGGGATTATTAGCGCTTTCAAGGACGCTGTTGCCAACGGCGGAAAACAATGATACTATGATGGGTGGGAATCCGTTTCCCAGTACATACGACAGTAGAGGTGGAGAGCGAATGGCAGAACGGACATTCATCATGGTGAAACCGGACGGGGTTCAGCGCAATTTGATCGGCGAGATTGTCGCCCGTTTTGAAAAAAAAGGCTTCCAGCTTGTCGGCGCGAAGCTGATGCAAGTGTCGCGCGAGCTCGCCGAGCAACATTACGCTGAACATAAAGAGCGCCCGTTTTTCGGCGAGCTTGTCGACTTTATCACCTCGGGGCCAGTGTTTGCAATGGTGTGGGAGGGCGAGAACGTAATCGCCGCCGCCCGGCAAATGATGGGGAAAACGAATCCGCAGGAGGCTGCCCCTGGCACGATCCGCGGCGATTTCGGCTTGACGGTCGGCAAAAACGTCATCCACGGCTCCGACTCGCTGCAAAGCGCTGAACGCGAAATCAGTTTGTTCTTTAAAGAAGAAGAGCTCGTCAGCTATTCGAAACAGATCAATGCATGGCTGTACTGATGCGAAGACCGGCCGCCATTCGGCCGGTTTTTGCCGTTTTTGTACATTGACAGGAGAGAGGAACAGGCGACGATGGACGATTATGCGCAGTTCATTGCCAAAGTGAAGCGAAAAACAGGCATTGACTTATCGCTATATAAGGAAGCCCAGATGAGGCGGCGTTTGGCGTCGTTGTACATGAAAAAAGGGCTAAAGAGCTTTGCCGAGCTGTTTGCAGCGATGGAGAAAGAGCCGGCGCTATGGCATGAATGCTTGGATCGGATGACGATCAACGTCTCAGAGTTTTACCGGAACGCCAAGCGTTGGGAGGTGCTTGAGCACACCATTTTGCCGCGGCTATTGGCGGAAAACCCGCGCCCGAACGTGTGGAGCGCTGCCTGCTCAACCGGCGAGGAGCCGTATACGCTCGCGATGGTGCTCGCAAAACGATTGCCGCTTCACCGCGTGTCGGTGTTGGCGACCGACATTGACGACAATGCGCTCGCCCGCGCGCCTCGGTTTGTACAGCGAGCGGTCGCTTGTAGAGCTGCCCGAGGAAATGAGAAAAAAGTTTTTTACGAAAGAAGGCGAGTATTATAAAATAGACGAAAAGATTAAACAAACGGTCAAGTTTCAAAAGCACAACTTGCTCGCGGATCCGTTTCCGCGCAACATGGATTTGATCGTCTGCCGCAACGTGCTCATTTATTTTACGGAAGAGGCGAAGCGGATGCTGTATCGCAAATTTCACGACGCGCTCCGGACGGGAGGCGTGCTGTTTGTCGGCAGCACCGAGCAGATTTTCAATCCCGGCCTGTACGGTTTTGAAGTTGAAGAGACGTTTTTTTACCGAAAAAAATAGCTCGCGCCGGCTTCTTTTTTTCCTGAAACTATTTTCATTTTTCGAATTTATGATATATTTTTACTTAAACGCGTTAAAGACCTGAAGGGAGAGACAAACATGCGGTATTTGACGGCAGGGGAATCGCATGGGCCGCAATTGACGGCCATTTTGGAAGGAGTGCCGGCCGGGCTTGAGCTGCGCGCCGAGCACATCAATAAAGAGCTGGCGCGCCGGCAAAAAGGATACGGACGCGGCCGCCGCATGCAGATTGAAAAAGATGAAGTGAAAATCACAGGCGGCGTTCGGCACGGGAAAACGCTCGGCTCGCCGATTGCGCTCGTTGTCGAGAATCGCGATTTTAAACATTGGCAAACGATTATGGCGGTTGAGCCGATTGATGACGAAGCGGAAGTGAAGCGGAAAGTGACGCGTCCGCGCCCAGGGCATGCCGATTTAAACGGCGCCCTGAAATACGGACATCGCGATATGCGCAACGTGCTGGAGCGCTCGTCGGCGCGTGAAACGACGGTGCGCGTGGCGGCTGGAGCGGTGGCGAAACGCATTTTGGAGGAGGTCGGCATCCGCGTCGCCGGGCATGTCATCGAAATCGGCGGCGTGCGCGCAAAGAAGCTCGATTATCGTTCGCTTGAAGAATTGCAGGCAGTGACGGAAGAATCACCGGTGCGCTGCTTTGACCCGGAGGCGGGGCAAAAAATGATGGAAGCGATCGATTGGGCGAAGAAAAACGGTGATTCGATCGGCGGCATCGTTGAGGTGATCGTTGAAGGCGTTCCGGCCGGAGTCGGCAGCTACGTCCATTACGACCGAAAGCTTGATGCGAAAATCGCGGCCGCGATCGTCAGCATCAACGCGTTTAAAGGCGTTGAATTCGGGATCGGCTTTGAGGCGGCGCGCCGCCCGGGAAGCGAAGTGCACGATGAAATCATTTGGAGCCCAGAACAAGGCTTTTCGCGCCGGACGAACCGGGCGGGCGGCTTTGAAGGCGGGGTGACGACCGGGATGCCGATCGTCGTGCGCGGAGTGATGAAGCCGATCCCGACGCTGTACAAGCCGCTTCAAAGCGTGGATATCGAGACGAAAGAGCCGTTTGCGGCAAGCATTGAGCGATCGGACAGCTGCGCCGTGCCGGCGGCGAGCGTCGTCGCTGAGGCCGTTGTCGCCTGGGAAGTGGCGGCGGCGATCGTTGAGCAGTTTGGGCAGGATCGGATGGACTTGATTAAGGAAAATGTGGAACGCGCCCGCCGCTATGCAAAGGAGTTTTGACGATGATCGAACGGACGATTGAAACGGCGACGAAGCGCTATCCGCTTCTTTTGGGCGATGGGGCGGCCCGCGTGCTGCCAAGCTTGCTTCGGTCGCTCTCCTGTCCGCCAGGGACAAAACTTTTCATCGTTACCGACGATACTGTGGCGCCTCTTTATTTGGATGAGGTGCGGGCGTTGCTTGCCGCCGCTGAGTATGACGTGTACGCCTACGTCATTCCAAGCGGGGAGGCGGCCAAGTCATTTGATCATTATTACGCTTGCCAGACAGCGGCATTGCAGTGCGGCCTCGACCGCCGCTCGGTTATCATTGCGCTTGGCGGCGGCGTTGTCGGCGATTTGGCTGGGTTTGTCGCCGCCACCTATATGCGCGGCATCCGTTACATTCAAATGCCGACGACACTCTTGGCCCATGACAGCGCCGTCGGCGGCAAAGTCGCCATCAACCATCCGCTCGGCAAAAATATGATCGGCGCCTTCCACCAGCCGGAAGCAGTTGTGTATGACACCTCCTTTTTGCGCACGCTGCCCGAGCGCGAGCTTCGGTCCGGGTTTGCCGAAGTGATCAAACATGCGCTGATCCGCGACCGCCGCTTTTACGACTGGCTGCGCGCGGAAATCAAGACGCTCGCCGACTTGCGCGGCGAGAAACTCGCCTATTGCATTGAAAAGGGCATTGACATTAAGGCGTCCGTCGTGCGTGAGGATGAAAAAGAAACCGGGGTGCGCGCCCATTTGAATTTCGGCCATACGCTCGGCCATGCGCTGGAAAGCGAGTTAGGCTACGGCGCGCTCACTCACGGGGAGGCGGTTGCGGTTGGCATGCTGTTTGCCGTCTTTGTCAGCGAACGGTTTTACGGCCGGTCGTTCGCTGAGCATCGATTGGCCGACTGGTTCGCCGGATACGGCTTCCCGGTGTCGCTGCCGACAACGGTTCAGACGCCCCGCCTGCTTGAGAAGATGAAAGGCGACAAAAAAGCGTACGCCGGAACAGTGCGGATGGTGCTTCTCTGTGAGATCGGCGACGTGGAAGTGGTGGAACTCGAAGACGACAACCTGCTCACGTGGCTGGACGAGTTTGCCAGACAGGGGGGAAAAGAATGATTCGCGGCATTCGCGGAGCGATTACAGTGGATCGAAATGACGCCGAGGAAATCGTGGCGGCAACTGAAACGTTGCTTCGTGAAATGATCCGCGCAAACGATGTCGCCGCTTCTGATGTGTCGTTTGTGCTCATTTCCGTCACCGACGACATCACCGCCGCGTTTCCGGCGCAGGCGCTGCGCCGTTTGGACGGCTGGACATATGTGCCGGTCATGTGCACGAGGGAAATTCCGGTGCCCGGTTCATTGCCGCGCTGCATTCGCGTCATGATGACGGTGGCGACTGAGAAACAGCAAGAAGAGATCTGCCACGTGTATTTAAAAGGGGCGGTCGTGCTGCGCCCGGATTTGTCGTTGACAAAAAAAACAGAAATGTAATATAGTTAAAATAACCTCTTTGCCCCCTGAGACATCGGGGGCGTTAGAAGCTGAGCGAGAGCAGAGAGCGAGCGTAGGGTAGATGAGAATGAGCGAGTTTAGCTGAGGTGAGCGTTTTTTCATTCGCCGACATCTGCCCAAAGACGGTCGTCTTTGGGCGTTTTATTTTCCCTCTCTTTTTTCGCCTCATAAACCCTCATTCTCCGCCCGCTGATCATGAAGGGAGGAGAAGTGATGTCTGCTGATGGGCTGGCCGCTTTTTTGGCGGAAGCGAACGAATTTCGAACCATCCCGATTGTGCGCAAATTTGTAGCCGATGTCATTGAGCCGCTCGGCGTGTTTGCCAATTTGCGCGAGGAAGCCGTGTTTTTGCTTGAAAGCAAGGATGACGAATCGCCGTGGGCGCGCTATTCGTTCATCGGTGTGGCGCCGTTTTTGACGCTGGAGAGCGAAACCGGCGAAACGTTTTCGGTGAAAGACGAAAACGGGAACGAACAAATCACCGCACCGACGCTGAAAGAAGCGTTTCAATGGGTCGAGCGGACGCTTGCCGTCAAGCCGCTTGCCGAGACGGTGCCGTTTACAGGCGGTGCAGTTGGGTTTTTAGGCTACGATTTCATTTCCGCCATCGAAAAAGTGCCGCGCCACAAAAACCGCGATGTGCCTATGAAGACGGCCTATTTCGTGTTTTGTGAATCGCTGTTTGCGTTTGACCAAAAAAAGCGTGAGTTGCTCGTCATTCACTATATTCGGTTGAGCGGCAACGAAACGGAGGAAGAGAAAATCGAAGCGTACCGCGCGGCCGAACGGCGCATGGCCGATCTCGCGGCGAAAGCGGCCCGCCCTCAAGCCGAGCAACCGCTCTTGCCGGCGGAAAGCGAATCGGGGCGGACCGCCTCGTTTGCCAAAGCGGTGTCCAACTATGACAAAAAACAGTTTTTGCGCGATGTGGAGGCCGTGAAACGGTACATCGCGGCCGGCGATGTGTTTCAAGCGGTTCTGTCGCAGCGCTTCTGCGTGCCGGTTCAAGCCGGAGGCTTTGCCATTTATCGGCTGCTCCGATACATCAACCCGTCGCCGTACATGTTTTATTTCCAGCTTGACGGTGTGGAAATTGTCGGCAGTTCGCCGGAAAAACTGATTCAAGTGCACCGTCGGCGCGTTGAAATCGATCCGATTGCCGGCACACGGCGGCGCGGCCGATCGCCGGAGGAAGACGAGAGGCTGGCTGATGAGCTGTACCACGACCCGAAAGAACGGGCTGAGCATTATATGCTTGTCGATTTGGCGCGCAACGACATCGGCCGGGTCGCCAAGTACGGAACGGTCGAGGTGCCGGTGTTGCTTCAGATCGGCAAGTTTTCACACGTGATGCACTTAATTTCCAAGGTCGTCGGTGAACTGGACGACAACGTCCACCCGATCGATGCACTCCTTGCCGCCTTTCCGGCTGGAACGGTGAGCGGGGCGCCGAAAGTGCGGGCGATGCAAATTTTGCAGGAACTCGAGCCGACAGCGAGGGGGCTGTATGCCGGAGCGATTGCCTATATCGGGTTTGATGGCAACATCGATTCGTGCATCGCCATCCGGACAGCGGTCGTGAAAGACGGCTATGCCTATGTGCAAGCCGGCGCCGGCATTGTCGCCGACTCCGTTCCGGAACTGGAGTGGAAAGAGACGCGCAATAAGGCGAGCGCCTTGATGAATGCGATTGAACAAGCGGAACGACTATTTGCTAAAGGGGAGAGGGCCGTATGTTGAAGCAGCTGCTTTCGAAATGTGCGGAAGGGAAAGCGTTGACGGAAGACGAAGCGTATGCGGCGATGAATATCATCATGTCCGGCGAGGCGACAGACAGTCAAATCGCAAGTCTGTTGTCCATGCTCCGCCTGCGCGGAGAGACAGTCGATGAGCTCGTCGGATTTGTGCGGGCGATGCGCGACCGGATGACTGCCATTGAGGCTAGTGATGATGTCATCGATACGTGCGGTACGGGCGGCGATGGGGCGGCGACATTCAACGTTTCCACCGCCGCGGCGATCGTCATTTCATCGCTTGGCGTCAAAGTCGCCAAGCACGGCAACCGCGCTGTTTCGTCAAAAAGCGGCAGCGCTGATGTGCTCGAGCGGCTCGGCATCGACATTCAAACGTCGCCGTCGGCCGCCAAACAGGCGTTGGAAACGAAAGGGCTGGCGTTTTTGTTCGCCCCGCTCTATCACGCGGCGATGAAACACGCCGCCGGGCCGCGGAAGGAAATCGGTTTCCGCACCGTTTTCAACTTGATCGGCCCGCTCGCCAATCCGGCGCGCTGCAAGCGGCAAGTCGTCGGCGTCTATTCGACCTGCTACGCTGAGAAATTGGCGGAGGCGATGCGCCGCCTCGGCTCGGAACATGTGTTGTTTGTCACCGGGCGCGATGGGCTTGATGAATGCAGCATCGCTGCAGAAACGGATGTCGTGGAGTTGAAAGACGGTGCGATCCGCCGCTTTGTCATCGCACCAGAAGACGCCGGCTTGCCGCGCGGCGAGCTTGCCGATGTGCAAGTGCGCGATCCGGAAGAGAGCGCCGCGCTTCTTGAGGCGGTGATGGCGGGAACAGCGCCGGAGAGCGCCATCAATATCGTTGCGCTGAACGCCGGCGCCGCCCTGTATGCCGCCGGCAAAGCCGAAACGATTGCCGAAGGAGTGGCGATGGCGAAAGAGGCCATTTTGTCCAAAACCGCATACGAACAACTGCAACGCCTGCGGGCGAAGGAAGTGGTTCATGATGCTTGAGCAAATTTTAGCAGCCAAACGGGAAGAAGTGGAAACGTTGACGCTGCCGGCGCCATTGCCAGAGCGAAAGCGCCGGCCATTTGCGGCGGCGCTCCGTCGGCCGCGGCGGATGCTTGGCTTGATCGCTGAGGTGAAAAAAGCGTCGCCGTCAAAAGGCATCATTCGCCCGAATTTTGACCCGGTGGCCATCGCGAAAGCATATGAGCGCGCCGGTGCCGACGCGATCAGCGTGCTGACGGATGAACGGTATTTCCAAGGGCATCGCCGCTATTTGCGAGCGGTGAAAGAAGCGGTTAACGTTCCCGTGCTGCGCAAAGATTTCATCATCGATCGGCGGCAAGTCGAGGAAAGCGTCCGACTCGGGGCGGATGCGATTTTATTGATCGGCGAGGCGCTCCCGCCGGAAACACTCGAGGAGCTCTATCATGAAGCGTACAGCTTGGGGCTCGAATGTCTGGTCGAGGTGCATGCAAAAGAGACGCTCGAGCGGATTTTCGATCGGTTTACGCCGGAGATCGTCGGCATCAACAACCGCGACTTGCATACCTTTGTGACAACACTTGAGGCGACCAAAACGCTCGCTCCGCTCATCCCGCCATCGTGCGTCATCGTCAGCGAAAGCGGGATCGGTTCCTTCAATGATGTGAAGACGGTCAAATCGTACGGAGCGCAGGCCATGCTCGTCGGCGAGTCGCTCATGCGCCAAGATGATGTGGAGCGAGCGGTCTACCGGCTGTTTGGGGAGGAAGATGGGGATGATTCGAATTAAATATTGCGGCAACCGTTCGGCTGAAGACGTGCAGGCCGCTATCGCGAGCGAGGCTGATTACCTCGGCTTTATTTTCGCCGAAAGCAGGCGGAACGTCTCTCCGAGTGAAGTGCAGCAATGGCTTGAGCCCCATAAGCTTGGCGCAAAGCAGCTTGTCGGCGTCTTTGTCAACGCCCCCGTTAGGCGGATCGCCGCTGTCGCCGCCGAGCTGCCGCTTCATGTCATCCAATGCCACGGCCGTGAAACGCCGGCGGAGCTGGCGGCGGTGAAAGAGGCGGTGCCGCTTTCCGTCTGGAAGGCGATCCACCATGGCGACGGTGCGCTTGCGGCGATGAGGCAGTACGCTGGCATTGCCGATGGCTACGTCGTTGACAGCCGCGCCGCCGGCGCCTGGGGGGGGACGGGCGTCGCTTTTGATTGGGAGGCGGTGCCGCACTATTTGGAAGAGGCGGCCCGCCAAGGCGTGCCGTGCTTCATCGCCGGCGGCATCACTCCGGACAATATCGAGCGGCTGCTTGTCTACCGCCCGGATGGCATCGATATCAGCAGCGGCATTGAAACGGACGGACGCAAAGATCCAACGAAGATGAAACAAATCGAAGAAAAAATAAAGAATCACGGGTGTCGATGATCCGTTTTATGCACGAAAAAACACAGAATGATATGGCTGAACACAAGCTTTTCTGCCTTTTCCCTCGAACAAGAACGCCGGCGGGCGAATGACATTTGCCCGCAAAGCGTTCATTGTTCGAGGGGGCATGCGGCAGCATGCCCGGTCGGCAAGCGAGCCGCTTGCCGACTACGGCAGAAAAGCTCGGACTAGAGCCTTCTCGACAGACTTTTTATTGGTTCATCAACACACCTGATAAAAAAAATAACAAAACGAAGGGCCAAAAGACGGCGCTGACGCTCGGACGATGAACAAACGCAGGCTCTCTGAAGAAATGCGGCTCTTCGTCTTTCAACTTTATATGAAGGAGAAGGTGGGGTTAGATGATGGAACGCGTTCCGAATGAATACGGCCGGTTTGGCGATTTCGGCGGCAAGTTTGTCCCTGAGACGCTCATGCTTCCGCTTGAGGAAATCGAAGCGGAGCTTGACAAAGCGCTTGCCGATGAATCGTTCAAACAAGAATACATCCGCATTTTGCAGCATTACTCCGGTCGCCCGACCCCGCTCACGTTCGCGCCGAATTTGACACGGCAAGTCGGCGGCGCGAAAATTTATTTAAAGCGCGAAGATTTAAACCATACGGGCGCCCATAAAATCAACAACGCGATCGGCCAGGCGCTTTTGGCAAAACGGATGGGCAAGAAAAAGCTGATCGCTGAAACCGGAGCCGGCCAGCACGGCGTCGCCGCGGCGACGGTGGCCGCCCATTTTGGCATGGATTGCATCGTTTTTATGGGCGAAGAAGACATCAAGCGGCAGGAGCTGAACGTGTTTCGCATGAAACTGTTGGGCGCCGAAGTCGTGCCGGTGTCAAGCGGCAACCGAACGTTGAAAGATGCGACGAACGAAGCGATTCGCTATTGGGTCGCCCACTGCGACGACCATTTTTACATGATCGGCTCGGTCGTCGGTCCGCATCCGTACCCGAAAATGGTGCGCGAGTTTCAGCGCGTGATTGGCGATGAAGCGAAAGAACAGTTTCTCGCCCGTGAAGGGAAGCTGCCGGATGTCATCGTTGCCTGCGTCGGCGGCGGCAGCAACGCCATCGGCATGTTTTACCCGTTTTTGCAAGATGACGTCCGCCTCGTCGGCGTCGAGGCGGCCGGCAAAGGGATCGACACTCCGCACCATGCGGCGACAATCACAAAAGGGACGAAAGGGGTCATACACGGGGCGATGACCTACCTGTTGCAAGACGAGTACGGACAAATTCTCGAACCGTATTCGATCTCAGCCGGCCTTGATTACCCCGGCGTCGGCCCGGAACATGCGTATTTGGCGAGCATTGGCCGCGTCCGCTACGAAAGCGCGACCGATGACGAGGCCGTCGCTGCGTTTCAATTGTTGGCGCAAACGGAAGGCATCATTCCGGCCATCGAGTCGGCCCATGCGGTGGCGAAAGCCGTCGAGCTCGCCCGCGAGATGCCGCCGGATGAAACGGTGCTCATTTGCCTGTCCGGCCGCGGAGATAAAGATGTGCAAACGATGATGCGCCATCTTGGTGCGAGGGAAGGTGAAGACATTGCCACTGTCCGTTAATCCGCCGCTATTTATCCCGTTTATCGTTGCCGGTGATCCGGCTCCCGATGTGACGATCGATCTCGCCTTGGCGCTTGAGGAGGCCGGCGCTGACATATTAGAGCTTGGCGTGCCGTACTCCGACCCGCTCGCTGACGGACCGACGATTCAACGCGCCGCCGCAAGGGCGCTTGACGGGGGCATGACGCTGCCGAAAGCCATTCAGCTTATTGGCGAGATGCGAAAAAAAGGGGTAAACATTCCGATTATTCTCTTTACGTATTACAATCCTGTGTTACAATTAGGAGAAGAATCCTTTTTTGCTTTAGCGCAGGAAAATGGCGCCGACGGCGTGCTCATTCCCGATTTGCCGTTTGAGGAAAGCGGTCCGCTCCGCGAACTTGGCGAACGGTTTGGTCTCCCGCTCATTTCGCTTGTTGCGCCGACGTCGAAGCAGCGGATCGAGCGGATCGCTTCGGCGGCGCAAGGGTTTTTGTATTGCGTCTCCTCGCTAGGCGTTACAGGCGTGCGTGAGACGCTGCCGGAGACGCTCGGCGATTTCCTCCGCGAAGTGAAGCGGCATAGCCGCGTCCCGGTCGCCGTCGGCTTTGGCATTTCGGCGCCGGAGCAAGTCGCGATGTTGAAAGAGGTGTGCGACGGCGTTGTCGTCGGCAGCGCACTCGTGCAAAAAGTCGAGCAGCTGGCTCCGAGGTTGCAGGCGCCGGACGAAAGGGAAGCGGCCGTCGCCGAGTTTTCTGCCTACGCCCGTTCGCTTGCCGCGCCGCTTCGGGAGCCGTGTTCTTCGCGCTAAAAGTTCCGAATTGAAGGAGTTGGCGACAATCATGCAAGTAAAGGAATCGCTCCGGGGTCTTTCTCCGTACCAGCCGGGAAAATCGATCGAAGAAGTCAAGCGGGAATATGGCTTGCCTGAGATTATCAAACTTGCTTCTAACGAGAATCCGTACGGTTCGTCGCCAGCGGCAAAAGCGGCCATCGCCGCTGAGCTTGACCGCCTCGCCGTCTATCCGGACGGCTGCGCCCGCACGTTGCGCGAAAAGGTGGCGAAGCATCTTGGCGTCAAGGAAACACAGCTTCTGTTTGGCAACGGTTCGGATGAGGTGGTGCAAATTTTTTGCCGCGCCTTTTTAGAGCCGGGGGCGAATACGGTGATGGCGGCGCCGACATTCCCGCAATACCGGCACAATGCCATCATCGAGCGGGCCGAGGTGCGCGAAGTGCCGCTTGTTGATGGGCGTCATGATTTGGAGGCGATGCTTGCGGCGATCGATGAAAACACGCGCATCGTCTGGATTTGCAATCCGAACAACCCGACGGGCACGTATGTGAATGACATCGAGCTGCGCGCCTTTTTGGATCGCGTGCCGCCGCACGTGCTCGTCGTCGTGGACGAAGCGTACTACGAATATGCGACGGCGCCCGACTACCCGCAAACGGTGCCGCTTTTAAACGAGTACGAGCAGCTTGTCGTCATGCGCACGTTCTCGAAAGCATACGGGCTCGCTGCGCTCCGCGTCGGCTACGGCGTGGCGAGTGAGACGCTCATCCGCGCCGTCGAGCCGGCGCGCGAGCCGTTTAACACGTCGACCATCGCCCAAGCGGCCGCGGCGGCCGCACTTGACGATCAAGCGTTCATCCGCGCCTGCGTCGAACGAAATCGCGCCGAGCTTGAGCGGTATTATCGCTTTTGCGAGGAGAACGGCCTGAAGTATTACCCGTCGCAGACAAACTTTTTGTTCATTGATTTCGGGTTGGATGGCGACGAAGTGTTCCGCTATTTGCTGGAGCGCGGCGTCATTGTCCGCTCGGGCCAAGCGCTTGGGCTGCCGACCGGCGTGCGTGTGACTGTTGGCACGAAAGAGCAAAACGACCGGGTGTTGGAACTCGTTTCGCAACTGCTTCGGGAAAAACAGCTCGCCTGACCGTTCAGCGGCGGGATGGATAGAAAAGATCGGCCCGTTGCTTTTCAAAAGCAGCGGGCGCACGTTTACATAAAGTAGGTGGGACGATTGGAAGGAAAAGTGTTCATTGTCGGCCTCGGCTTGATCGGCGGATCGATTGCATTGGCGATTAAAAAAGCGCATCCGGAGGCGATGATCATCGGCTACGACGTCAATGAGCGGCAGCTCGGCTTGGCGCGTTCGCTCAAGGTGATCGACGAAGCCGCCCGTTCGCCCGAAGACGGATACGGACAGGCGGATTTGATCGTTCTGGCCGTTCCGGTCATGCAGACGGAGGCGCTGCTTTCATCGATGCCGCTCGAGCGGTTGAAGCGCGGCGTTATCGTTACCGATGTCGGCAGCACGAAGCAGCGCATCGTCCAAGGCGCCCGCCGCCTGTTGGATCACGGCGTAGCGTTCATCGGCGGCCATCCGATGGCCGGGTCGCATAAAAGCGGTGTGGCGGCGGCAAGGGCTCATCTGTTTGAAAACGCCTTTTACATTTTGACGCCGACGGACGATGTGCCGCCGCAGCAAGTCGAGGCGTTGAAACAGTGGCTTGCGGGAACGAAAGCGCAGTTTGTCATCTTAACGCCCAAAGAGCACGACCGCATCACTGGCGTAATCAGCCATTTTCCGCATTTGATTGCGGCGAGCCTCGTTCATCAGGCGCGCGAATACGAGTGCGAAAACGCCCTCGTCAGCCGGCTGGCGGCCGGCGGCTTCCGCGACATCACCCGCATCGCGTCGAGCAATCCGGAAATGTGGCGCGATATTTTTATCCATAACAAGCATGAACTGCTTGCGCTCTTTGACCGCTGGATCGCCGAAATGGAGCGGCTGCGTTCGTTTGTCGAAGAAGAAAACAGCATCGCTATTTACCATTACTTTTTGGAGGCGAAACAGTTTCGCGACGGGCTGCCGTCGAGAACGAAAGGAGCGATTCCGTCGTTTTACGATTTGTATGTCGACGTGCCGGATTATCCGGGCGTCATCTCCGAAGTGACCGGCTATTTGGCCGAAGAAAACATCAGCATCACGAACATCCGCATCATTGAGACGCGCGAAGAAATTTACGGCGTGCTCCGCCTCAGCTTCCAAAGCGAAGACGATCGGGCGCGGGCGAAAGCGTGCCTCGCCAAACATACGAACTATGCCACCTATGAAGGGTAGCAAGGAAAAACAATGGAGGGATTTTGCATGCAGTTGCCAACCAACGTGTCGTCGCTCCGAGGAATGATCGAAGTCCCCGGCGACAAATCGATTTCCCATCGCGCCGTCATGCTCGGGGCGCTTGCTTCTGGACGGACGGTGATTGACCATTTTTTGCCTGGGGCGGACTGTTTAAGCACGATCGACTGTTTCCGGAAACTCGGCGTTGACATTCGCCAGGACGGGACGACAGTCGTTGTCGAAGGAGCCGGCCCCGGCGGGCTGCGCGAGCCGGCTGCGGTGCTTGATGTCGGCAACTCGGGAACGACGGCGCGCCTGTTGCTCGGCATTTTGGCCGGCCAGCCGTTTCACGCCTGCCTTGTCGGCGATGAATCGATCGCCAAGCGACCGATGGGGCGGGTGACGAAACCGCTTCGCGAAATGGGAGCGCGTATTGACGGGCGTGAGGGCGGCAATTATACGCCGCTTTCCATCCGCGGCGGCGCGCTTCGCCCGCTTTGCTACACTTCGCCGGTGGCGAGCGCGCAAGTAAAATCGGCCATTTTGCTCGCCGGCTTATTCGCTGACGGCGTGACGTCTGTTGCTGAGCCGCACCGCTCGCGCGATCATACCGAGCGGATGGTTCGGTTGTTTGGCGGTGAAGTGAATGTGGATGGCTTGACCGTCTCGGTGGCCGGTCCGCAACGCTTGCGCGGGACGCACATTTACGTTCCCGGCGATATTTCGTCAGCCGCCTTTTTCCTTGTCGCCGGCGCCATTGTGCCGAACAGCGAAATTACGCTGAAAAACGTCGGCTTAAATCCAACGCGGACCGGCATCATCGATGTGCTTACACAAATGGGGGCGGATATTGCGATTGACAACGTCCGCCACGAGGAAACCGAGCCGGTCGGTGATATTACGGTCCGCACGTCGACGCTTCGGGCGGTCGAAATCGGCGGGGATCTGATTCCAAGATTGATCGACGAAATTCCGATCATTGCCTTGCTCGCGACGCAGGCGGAAGGAACGACCGTCATCAAAGACGCGAGCGAACTGAAGGTGAAAGAGACGAATCGGATCCATACGGTCGTCACCGAGTTGAAAAAACTCGGCGCTGACATCGAAGCAACCGACGACGGCATGATGATCCGCGGCAAAACGCCGCTTTATGCCGACGGGATTGTTGTCGACAGCCATGGCGACCACCGCATCGGCATGATGCTCGCCGTTGCTGCCTGCATCGCCAAAGGGACGGTCCGCCTCGAGCGTTCGGAAGCGGTCGCCGTTTCCTATCCGGCGTTTTTTGCCGACCTCCGTTCGCTGCTGTAAGGCCTCCCGCCCCAAGCGGGCGGGCGGTCATATTTTGCGTTGTTCGTTCATATATTGTCAGTGAGAGGAAGGGCTCCGTATTTTTTGAAAGCGGATACATTTCCTGTTTCTAGATGAAAAAAACGACGCACCTTCCAGACGGCGAGCGGTTTGGTTGCGGAAACGGCCATGATCGATTATCATCATTCATGTTCCCATTGTAACAGTACATAACGATTTGAATGGCAAAGGCGGATGGCCGCCTGCCGCAAGAGAGGGCTGACGAAACGATGACACGCGTCGAACAAATCATTCGCTTAGTGGAAAACGGAAACGTCGACCAAGCGTTGGCGCTCGTGCCGAAAGTGAAAAAATATGGAAGTGATGAAGAAAAATACGCGCTTGCCGACTGCTTGTACGGATGGGGAATGCCGGAAGAGGCGAAGGAGCTGCTTGAGGAGCTGGCTGCCCGCTATCCGGATGACGGCGACATTCGCCTGTTTTTGGCGGAAGTGTATACGGAGCTTGAAGCCGAAGAGGAAGCGCTCGCCATTTTGTCGGAGATCGACGAAGACGATCCGCAGTTTGTCCGCGCGTGCCTTCTTGCCGCCGATTTGTACGAAATGCAAGGGCTGGCGGAAGTGAGCGAGCGGAAGCTGCGTCAAGCGTACGAGAAAGCTCCAGATGAGCCGATCGTGCAGTTTGCGTTGGCTGAGTTGTATTTTTCGCACGGGGAATACTCAAAAAGCGTGCCGCTTTATGAACAGGTGCGGAAGACGAATAAGGAGATGGCCGGCGTCTTGATCACTGAGCGGATCGCTGAGGCGCTCAGCCGTTCCGGGGAATTCGAGGCGGCGCTTCCGTATTATGAGGAGGCGCTCAATGAAAAAATGGACAGTCGGACGCTGTTCGCCTACGGATTCACCGCGTTGCAGGCCGGCTATACACAAACGGCCATCGATAAGCTCAGCGCTTTAAAAGAGCTCGATCCGGACTACACTCCGCTTTACCTTTATTTGGCGAAAGCGTATGAACAAGAAGGACGGCTCGTGCAAAGCTATGAGACGGCGCTTGAGGGCGTCGGCGTCGACGAATGGAACAAAGAGCTCCGCCTTTACGCAGGCAAGCTGGCGCTCAAGCTGAACAAGCCGGAGGAGGCAGAGGAACATTTGAAAAAAGCGCTTGAGATCGATGGCGGGTACATCGAGGCGCTCACGGTTTTATCGGCGCTTTGGCTAAACGAACAGCGCTATGAGGATGTCGTCGCGCTTCTTGAGCAGGCGATGGCCGATGGCGAGTACGATCCGCAGTTTGAATGGGACCTTGGGCGCGCCAAACATCGGCTTGAGATGTACGACGATGCATTAAATCATTACGGCGAGGCATATAATTTCTTTAAGCACAATGTCGAGTTCCTCGAAGAGTACGGATATTTTCTCATCGAGGAAGGAAATCGGGCGGCGGCGAAAGAAATATTTCAACAGATCGTCCGTCTCGACCCAACCCATACGGAGGCGGCGGAGATGCTGCTTGAGCTCGAAGAGTAGGGGAGAAGCGGTGGCCCAACCTCTTTCTTGGAAACCGATCGAGGGGGAAGCGCAGAATGACGCACGTATCCGTCAATGAGAAAAAAGAGTTTATCCGTTGGTTTTTAAGCCACTATCAGTTGAAGCGGCGCGAGTGTGTCTGGATTTTAAACTATTTGATGAGCCATGACCAGCTCATGCAAAAGGTGCATTTTGTCGAGAATGCCCAATATTGCCCGCGCGGCATCATTATGTCGACTCACTGCGTCGACGATGTGCCGTTCCGTTTTTACAAAGGCAATGTGATGACAACCGATGCAGAGAAATCGTTCCATGACATCCGTTTAAACCGCGACGAAGATATTTACATTCAACTGAATTTCCGCGCTTCTTTTCACTCGCCGCAATATGTCGCTGTGCTTGAGGAAAACCCGTATGCGCCGAAGCAGGCGCAAGTGAGCGAAAACGACCAGCGCCTCGCCGAGCAGTTTTTGGAACGCTCCATTTACGAATTCCGGCGCGGGCGGCTCATGAAGCTGATCGATGAGGCGCTTGACCGCCATGATGAAGAGGCGTTCCGCCGCCTGACCGATGAATTAAACAAATTGTAAAAACCTTGCCGCCGGCAAGGTTTTTCTTTTGCCGAAAAATATGGTATGGTGATGAAGGGAAGAAACTTTAAGGAAAAGGAGAGTACGAATGAAGTGGACAGGCGAGGACGTCGCCCTCTATGAACGAGAGCGCGACTACATCGACACGGCGCTCCTTCCGCTTTTGCCGGTGGCTTTCGGCCAAGGAGCGAAGCGGCTCGCTTCCGGCGGGGAGCTTGTCGGGCTCATCGCGGCCGAGGTCGAGCGGCAGCTGAAGGGCCGGTTGTTTTTGATGCCGTCGTTTGTGTATTTTGCCGATGAGCCGCGGGCGCTGCTTACCGAAAGGCTGGCGGATTGGACCAACCGGCTTAGGCGGGAAGGAATGAAGCATCTGTTTTATGTGACGTGCGACCGTGCGTGGCAAGAGGGCGAAGAAGCTGACCGCGTTTGGTTCGTTCCGGTTGTTCCGCTCGAGAGCATGGGTGAATCGTACAAGCACGAGCTTGTCAGAGAGCAGGCCGCCGAGCTGCTCCGCTTTCTCATCGGTCGATGGGCGCAAGAGTAGATGCGGCAAAGTCCGACGTTTTGCCGCCTGCGATATTGACCTTGTCCAGCAATTGAGCTATCATTAGAATGTCCTAGTTTTCCATATGTGTTATACATACAATCGTCCGGTGCGGACTTGATTTTGCATAGAGGGGGGAAGACGATGAGCGACAACAAACATCGTGTAACGAGACGTCAGTTTTTAAACTACACGCTGACCGGCGTCGGCGGTTTTATGGCGGCAGGGATGCTGATGCCGATGCTCCGTTTTGCTTTCGATCCGATCTTGAAGGATGAAGCAGGGACGGAGATGGTCGCGGTAGCAGACGTCAAAGAGATTACGACCGAACCGAAGCGCTTCGACTTTAAAGTGAAGGTGAAAGACGCTTGGTATGAGTCGGAAGAGCCGAAGTCAGCTTGGGTGTACAAGGATGAAAAAGGGGAGATCATCGCCCTTTCGCCGATCTGCAAACACCTTGGCTGTACGGTCGACTGGAACACGGACAAAGAGCATCCGAACCAGTTTTTCTGCCCATGCCACTATGGGCGCTATGAGAAGGACGGCACGAACGTTCCGGGGACGCCGCCGCAAGCTCCGCTTGACCGTTACGAGTACAAAGTGAAAGACGGCAAGCTGTATTTAGGCAAGGCGAAACCAAGAAAGGAGGCGTAATGCGTGTTAAACAAGCTGTATGACTGGGTCGATGAACGCTTAGATATTACGCCTTTATGGCGGGATATCGCCGATCACGAAGTTCCGGAGCACGTCAACCCCGCCCATCACTTTTCCGCCTTTGTCTATTGTTTCGGCGGGCTGACGTTTTTTGTCACGGTCATTCAAATTTTGTCAGGCATGTTTTTGACGATGTACTACGTCCCGGATATTAAAAACGCGTGGGAATCGGTGTATTACTTGCAAAACGAAGTGGCGTTCGGCCAAATTGTGCGCGGCATGCACCATTGGGGGGCGAGCTTGGTCATCGTCATGATGTTTTTACATACGCTGCGCGTCTTTTTCCAAGGGGCTTATAAAAAGCCGCGCGAAATGAACTGGATCGTCGGCGTATTGATCTTTATGGTGATGATGGGTCTTGGCTTCACCGGCTACTTGTTGCCGTGGGATATGAAAGCGCTGTTTGCGACGAAAGTTGGTTTGCAAATCGCGGAAGCGACGCCGCTCATTGGCCCGGCCATTAAGACGCTGTTAGCTGGGGACCCGGAAATTGTCGGCGCGCAAACGTTGACGCGCTTTTTTGCCATTCACGTCTTCTTCTTGCCGGCCGCTTTGCTCGGCTTAATGGCAGCGCACTTTTTAATGATTCGCAGACAAGGCATTTCCGGTCCGCTATGATCGGTCGGCCCGCGTTTAGAGGCGATAGAAAAAAGGAGCATTCCCGTTAGGAGCTTTTCCGGGGACTTGATCAAAAAAAGCCCTCTTGGTATGATGCAGGGGTGTCAAACACATCACTCACCATACCAAGGAGGACTTCAGATGAATTGTACACAAAACTATAAAATTGATCAAGTCACCGAACAAACGCTTGTCGTGGGCATCGATATCGCGAAACGAACCCACTACGCCTGCTTCGTGGATGACCGGGGGCGTGTCCTTCGCAAATCGTTCCCGATCTTCCAGTCGAAAGAGGGCTTTCGCCAGCTGTATGAAGCGATTCAGGAGGCGATGCAAGCGTTCGGGAAGTCAGAGGTGATCGTCGCGGTGGAGCCGACCGGGCACTACTGGTTGAACCTGGCCTACTTCCTCGAGGAGCACGGGATCCCGTTGGTCATGGTCAACCCGGCGCATGTGTGCCGGTCGAAAGAACTCGATGACAACCTGCCGACGAAACATGACGCCAAAGATGCCCTAGTCATCGCCAGACTGGCGAAAGACGGACGATTCCTCGTCCCCCGGCTGCTGCACGAGATCGAAGCCGATTTGCGCGTGGGAAGCACGCTCAAAGAGAAGCTCCGCAAGGAACAGACGGCGGTGAAAAATGCGATCATCCGCTGGACCGACCGGTATTTTCCGGAGTTTTGGATGGTGTTTCGCGATCTGGGAAAAACGGCGCTTTCGGTGTTGGAGTGGACGCCGTTTCCGGCCGATATGGCGGGTCGGACCGCCGAGGAGCTCATCGAGGTGTACCGGCAAAGCGAAGGGCTGAAATGCCCGCAGAAGGCCAAAATTCAGGCGTTGATCAACGCCGCGAAGGACTCGATTGGGGTGACGGAAGGGACGACGATGGCCCGGTTTGAGATCGCCGCGCTCGTCCGCCGATACCGCCAATTGGAGGCGGAGATCGCCGCACTGGACGCCGAGTTGAAGGCATTGGTTCAAACGACGATGGAGTATCAATGGTTGAAAACGGTCGACGGGTTGGGAGACGCCACGATTATCGATCTTCTGGCGGAGATCGGCAGCTTCGCCCATTATCGGGACCCGCGTCAATTGGTGAAGTTGGCGGGCCTGACGCTCAAGGAGAACTCCTCCGGCCAGCGCAAAGGGCAAAAGCACATCTCCAAACGGGGACGGAAACGGCTGCGATCGGTGCTGTTTCGGGCGATGATTCCGCTGATTCGGCACAACGAGGCGTTTCGCGAGCTGCATGAATATTACACGACCCGATCCGTCAACCCGCTGACCGGAAAGCAATCCATCGTCGCCTTGTGCCGGAAGCTGTTGAATGTGCTGTTTGCGATTTGTACGAAGAAACAAGCCTTTGACGCGGAGCGAATGAAACAGGACGTCTTGTCCCAGGTGCAACGGGCGGCCTAAGGCCTCCCCCTGCGAACGGAAGAATCGTTGGACAACCAGATGACACCGGAGAAGCTGGCGTGATTTTATCCATTCGACCTTGAGTCCCCAAAGGAGCTTGGCCGGCCTCCGCCTGATGACGAGACCGAACGAGGGAATGTTGGCGCGAAGACGCCCGGAGACATGGGAGGGTTCGTCCTCATCAGCGACGCGGAGATCCAAAGGGTGCATCGAATACGCTTCTCCCCACGGAAGGAAAATATCCCCAGCCGTGGCCGCGAAGCGCACCCTAGGTCTGTAAGATATCCACAAAACTGAAAAAGGATGTAAGGGATTTTGTCGAAAAATATTTTTTGGACACCCCTGAGAGGCCGAAAAGCCTTGATACATCAACATTTCTAGAGGGAGGGAACCACGCAATGCATCGCGGAAAAGGAATGAAATTCGTCGGCGATTCCCGTGTTCCCGCGGTGAGAAAACCGAATATTCCAAAGGACTATTCGGAATATCCCGGGAAAACGGAAGTGTTTTGGCCGAACTTCCTGCTCAAGGAATGGTTGGTCGGATCGGTCTTTCTCGTCGGTTTCTTATGCTTGACGGTCGCCCATCCGTCGCCGCTTGAGCGGATCGCCGACCCGACGGACACGACGTACGTGCCGCTGCCTGACTGGTATTTCTTGTTCTTATACCAATTGCTCAAATATTCGTATGCGTCTGGTCCGTATACGGTCGTCGGCGCGATCATCATCCCGGGGTTGGCGTTCGGCGCGCTCTTATTGGCGCCGTTTTTGGACCGCGGCCCAGAGCGCCGTCCTTGGAAGCGTCCGGTCGCGACCGGGATGATGCTGTTGGCGCTTGCGGCGATGATTTATTTGACATGGGAAGCGGTCGTCACACACGACTGGAAAAAAGCGGCTGAACAAGGGAAAATTCGGGCGGAAGTGAAAATTGACACGAACGCGGAAGGCTATAAAATCGCCCAAGCGAACACATGTACATCGTGCCACGGACAAAACTTGTCCGGCGGTGCTGGTCCGTCGCTCATCGGCACCGGCTTGAAACCGGAAGAAATCGCGAAAATCGCGAGAGAAGGGAAAGGCAACATGCCGCCCGGCGTCTTTAAGGGCACGGATGAAGAGTTGAAAAAACTGTCCGAATTCATCGCTGGACTGAAAGCGGAATAATCGTTTCGACACGAAAAAGCTGACTCGCGTTAGTCAGCTTTTTTCGTGCCAACATGAAACCGAGGCGAGGTGCAGATGATGGCATGGCTTTATGCGCTGTTGGCTTCCCGGCCGGTTGTTTGGCTGCTCTTGTTCGTCAACGCGGCCGGCACCATCTATGGATATTATTGGTATCGTTATCAACTTGCCGATACGCCGCCCATCTTTTTGCCGTTTGTTCCCGACAGTCCGACGGCGAGCCTTTTTTTTCTTGTCGTCCTTGTGGCATGGCTTTTCGGCAGGTCGGCGCCGCTTTTTGAAGCGTTGGCTTTGGTGACGCTTGTTAAGTATGGAATTTGGGCGGTCGTTATGAATGTGCTCGTTTGGCGCGTCACCGGCACGCTCGATTGGGCCGGGTGGATGCTGATCGTTTCGCACGGGGCGATGGCGATCGAAGGAATGCTGTACGCCCGGTTTTATCGATTCCGCTTCCTTCACCTTATGCTGGCGGCCGTGTGGACGCTGCATAACGATGTCATCGACTACGTTTTTGGCATGATGCCGCGCTATAGTGTGCTGGCTGACTACGCCAACGAAATCGGCTATTTTACGTTTTGGTTGAGCATCGCATCGATTGCCGCTGCGTATCAGCTTGGCGTCCGCCTCCGGCGCCAGCCGCTTCTGCCGGGCGGCATGTCTTTCCGGCAGGCATCAGAGTAGAGCGTTGAACACAAGGAGGAACGTTGGGCGGCAGCTTTCTATTATAGATGCAACGAAGAAGTTTAACATATCCTTGACGGAAAAGCGGTTTGTCCATTTTCGACTGTCGAAGGCAAGCCACAGGCTTGCCTCCGTCACGCCAAGGCGTGACGGAAGACCGAACAACCGCCTGCCCTAAAGACCCATATATGGGTCTTTAAGCGGCGTTGTTCGGTCTCTCGACAGTCGATCAGATACTCGGTAAAAGCTGCAAATGGTAAAGCTTCGAATTGCATCTATATAGCAGTTGCCTGGTCTACTCTTGTCCACTCCTTCATACATTGTACTAGTGGATGAGGGAGGGACGATGATGAAGCGAATCGGGCTAGCCATGTTGTTGTCGCTCGCCTTTTTATGGCCAGCGCCCATTGGCGCGGCTGGACAAACAAACGGTTGGGAGCAGTTGGACGATATTTCCGACGAGGCGCTGCAATTGGCGAAAAACGGTCGTTTTGCCGAAGCAAAAGAAGTGCTCCGCTATTTTTCCAAGCGGTTTTTCGCCCTTGGGGCAAAAGAACGGTTGAAATCGGCCGATGAATTGCGGGCGGTGACCGTGACGCATGAGCAGGCAGTCAAGGCGATGATGGCGCCGATCTCCGCGGAAGACAAAGTGGCGGCGATCACCCAGTTTCGCCTTGTTGTTGACGCCATCCATTCGACATACCAGCCGCTTTGGACGGAGATGGAGCCGGCTGTCATGGAGGCGTTTGCCGCGGTCGAAAAGGCGGCACAACAAGGCGAGCAGAAAGCGTATGCCGCTGCCCTCCGCCAGTTGCTTGACCGCTATACATTGATCGAGCCGAGTGTGAAAATCGACGTGCCGCCGGATATCGCGACAAAGGTCGATGATGATCTTGAGGCGTTGCAGGCCGCCGCGTTTTGGCAACGCGGCGAAGACGAGCAGCGCGAGCAACTTGCCGATGCGCGTCAAGATCTTGAAGCGCTGTTTGCCGGGGTGAAAAAGGACGAAGCTGATCCGTCGCTGATTTGGGTGATGATTTCCACTGGCGGAGTGATCGTGTTGACGCTGACGTACGTTGGCTGGCGGAAGTACAAAGGAGAAAAGGAAGAGAAGCGGGCGCGGCAGCCGGAAGACTAAGCACCGGCGCTTTTTGCGAGGGGGAAACGTTTCCCCCTCTTTTTTGTTTTCCCGTCGCTTTGTGCAAGCACCGCCCCGGCACTTTCAAGCGGCGCTTGCCGGGCTTGTCCCGGTTGGGCTTTCGCGCCAGCGGCTTTTCATGGTTCCAGCGGCCGCTTTTGTTCATCGAGCGTAAACCCTTCGCCGAGCACATCATGCACATCGGTGACGGCGACGAACGCATGCGGATCAACGGATATAATGACACTTTTTAAGCGCGGCAGTTCGTTTTTGGCGACGACGCAATACAAGACGTCGCGGTCGCGCTTCGTATACGAGCCGCGCCCTTTCAGCACGGTGACGCCGCGCTCCATCTCTGTCAAGATCCGGTTGGCGATCTCTTCGCTTTTTTCTGAGATGATGGTCGCCCCTTTTGCCGCATAGCCGCCTTCCTGCAGAAAATCAATGACCCGGGCGGCGATAAAGACGGCGACCAACGTATACATCGCCTCGCGGTATGACAGGTAAAGAAGAAGCGACAATGTGATGACGGTGGCGTCAAAGGCAAACATCGTTTTGCCCATGCTGATGCCTTTATATTTATGGACGAGGCGCGCGATAATATCGACGCCTCCGGTTGTGCCGCCGTAGCGGAAAATAATGCCGAGGCCGACGCCGATAAAGACGCCGGCAAACAAGGCGGCGAGCGTCATGTCATGTCGAAGCGGCATATGAATCATGTAGCGTTGAAAGATGGACAAAAAGACGGAAACGGCGACCGTGCCGATGACGGTATAGAGAAACGTTTGGCGGCCGAGCAGCTTCCAGCCGATGAAAAAGAGCGGAATGTTGAGCGCCAAGTTGGTGATCGCTGGATCCAGTCCGAACAAAAAATAAAGAAGAAGCGTAATGCCGGTAAACCCGCCTTCCGCCAAATTGTTTTGCATGTTGAAATGAACGAGCCCGAAGGCGAAAATAGCGGCGCCAAGCAAAATAAACAGGCAGTTTTTGATCTTTAGTCCAAAAATCATACCGTCCCTCCGTCCGCAAAAATAGTCGGCGCCCTTAATTATAGAGGAACTTGTCCATATAGGCAATGACGAGCGAAAACGGGCGGATTGACAGCGGGCGAAAACATTTGTCAAATGCGCCGCTTTTCGCTAACATGAAAACAGACGAGGTGACAAGCCATGCAGGAGAAAACGATGAAACAAATGCAACAGGAAGTGGATGACTATATCAGTCAATTCAAAGAAGGCTATTTCAGCCCGCTCGCCATGCTGGCGCGGCTGACGGAAGAGCTCGGCGAGCTGGCGCGCGAGGTGAACCATTACTACGGGGAAAAACCGAAAAAGGCGACCGAACAAGAAAAAACGGTGGAAGAAGAGCTGGGCGATTTGCTGTTTGTGCTCATTTGCTTCGCCAATTCGCTCGGCATTGATTTGCAGGCGGCGCACGACCGGGTGATGGACAAGTTTCGCACCCGCGACCGCGACCGCTGGACGCGGAAGGAGGAAGGATCATGACGATTCGCATTGTCATCGCGGGGCCGCGCGGCCGCATGGGCCGAGAAGCGGTTGCGCTCGTGCAGCAAACCGATCACTTTGAACTGGCTGCGGTCATCGACCGCCGTTACGATGGACAAAATTTAGCGGAGATCGACCGATTTTCCGGCGTCAACGCCCCGATTTACACCGATGCGGCCCGCTGTTTTGCGGAGGTGAAGCCGGATGTATTGATCGATTTGACAACGCCGGAAGCCGGAAAGCGGCACACCGAGCTGGCGCTGCGTTACGGCGTTCGTCCGGTCGTCGGCACGACTGGATTTACGCCGGAAGATATCGAGCGGCTCACCAAGCTGGCGGAAGAGAAAGAAATCGGCGCCATCATCGCGCCGAACTTTGCCGTCGGAGCGGTGTTGATGATGAAATTCGCCCGCATGGCGGCCAAATATTTCACTGATGTGGAAATCATTGAATTGCACCATGATCAAAAGCTTGACGCACCGTCCGGAACGGCATTGAAGACGGCGCAGCTCATTGCCGAAGTGCGACCGTCGAAAAAGCAAGGCCACCCGAACGAAAAGGAAACGCTTGCTGGCGCGCGCGGCGCCGCTTACGACGGCATCCCGATCCACAGCGTCCGTCTGCCGGGCTTTGTCGCTCATCAAGAAGTGATTTTCGGCGGCAACGGCCAGACGTTGACGATCCGCCACGATTCGTTCGACCGCCGCTCGTTTATGTCCGGGGTGAAGCTGGCAGTGGAAACGGTGATGCATTTACATACGCTTGTCTATGGGCTGGAGCATATTTTGGAATAGTGTGCAAACTGCGCAAACGGGGGAGAATGGAATGAAAATCGCGTTAATTGCCCATGACCAAAAAAAGGCAGAGATGGTCGCATTTGCGACCGCCTATGCGCCTGTGCTTGCAAACCATGAATTGTACGCCACCGGCACGACCGGCTTGCGCATCCAGGAGGCGACCGGTCTTCCCGTTCATCGCTTCCAATCGGGGCCGTACGGAGGCGACCAAGAAATCGGGGCGATGATCGCCCGCAATGAAATGGATCTGGTCATTTTTTTCCGCGATCCGCTCACCGCCCAGCCGCATGAGCCGGACATCAGCGCATTGATGCGGCTTTGCGACGTCTATGCCGTGCCGTTGGCGACGAACATCGGCACGGCCGAGCTGCTCATCCGCGCGTTGGAGCGCGGCGATTTGGCATGGCGCAGCATTGTGCGCGGCCGAACAAAAGGCGGGGAGGAATCGAAAACAGAAAGGTGACAGCGATGATGGAAACGTGTGACTTGTTGGCGTTCGGCGCCCATCCGGATGATGTCGAAATCGGCATGGGAGGGACGATCGCCAAATACGTACGCCGTGGGTACCGTATTGTCATTTGCGACTTGACGCAAGCCGAGCTGTCGTCCAACGGCACGGTCGACGAGCGGCAGAGAGAGGCGGCCGAGGCGGCCCGCCGGCTCGGTGTATCCGAGCGGTTCAATCTTGGGCTGCCTGACCGCGGCCTTTATGTCGAGGAAGAGGCGATCCGCCAGATCACAGCGGTCATCCGCCGCTGCCGGCCGCGCCTTGTATTCGCCCCCTATTGGGAAGATCGACATCCGGATCACGGGCGATGCGCCCGCCTTGTCGAGGAAGCGGTCTTTTCCGCCGGCATCCGCCGCTATGGCGCCGGAGAGCTTGGCGATGCGCACCGCGTTCGGGCGGTGTATTATTATATGATCAATGCCTTTTGCCGCCCGCATTTTCTCATCGATATTAGCGAAACGATCGATGACAAGCTGGACAGCCTGCGCGCGTACGAAAGCCAGTTTCAAAAACGGCCTGGCTCGGTTGACACCCCGCTGACCAACGGCTACATCGAGATGATTGAAAGCCGCGAGCGCTGGTTCGGTCAACAAATCGGCGCGGCGTATGCGGAAGGGTTTTTGACGAAAACGCCGATTCATCTTTCCAATTTGTTTGAGGAGGAGCGATGAAGCTGAAAATCGGGATTGTTTGCTATCCGACGGTCGGGGGCTCCGGAGTGGTCGCCACTGAGCTTGGCAAGCTGCTGGCGGAGCGGGGGCATGAGATTCACTTTATCTCATCGAGCATGCCGTTTCGTTTGAATAAAGTGTACGGCAACATTTATTATCATGAAGTCAGTGTCAACCAATATTCCGTCTTTCAATACCCGCCGTACGATTTGGCATTGGCAAGCAAAATTGCTGAGGTGGCAAAGCGGGAACGGCTCGATGTGCTTCATGCCCATTACGCCGTTCCTCATGCCGTCTGTGCGGTGTTGGCGCGGCAAATGGTCGGCGAGCTGCCGATCATCACGACGCTGCACGGCACGGATATCACCGTGTTAGGCTATGATCCGTCGCTTTCCGATATGATCAAATTTGGCATCGAGCAGTCGGATATCGTTACGGCGGTGTCTGACGCCCTTGCCCGGCAGACGTATGAACTGCTCGATGTGCAAGCGACGATCCATACCGTCTACAATTTTGTCGATGAACGCGTCTACCGTCGCCGGGAAGCGGGCCATTTACGGCGCGAGTACGGCATTCGCGACGATGAACGAGTTGTGATCCATGTCTCGAATTTCCGGAAAGTGAAGCGTGTGCCTGATGTAGTGAGAGCGTTTGCCATCGTGCGCCGGCACGTGCCAGCCAAGCTCTTGCTTGTCGGCGACGGTCCGGAAATGACCGTCGTCTGCCGGCTTGTGAAAGAGCTTGGGCTGCAAGATGATGTCCGCTTTTTAGGAAAACAGGATAAACTCGAAGAGCTGTATTCGATCAGTGATGTGATGATGCTTTTGTCGGAAAAAGAAAGCTTTGGGCTCGTATTGCTTGAAGCGATGGCGTGCGGCGTTCCGTGCATCGGCACGGCCATCGGCGGGATTCCGGAAGTGATTGAGGATGGGAAAACCGGGTTTTTATGCCCGCTTGGCGATGTCAAAGAGGCGGCAAGACAGGCGATGGCGCTGTTGACAGACTGCCGGTTGCACGCTGAGATGGCAAGACAGGCGGTGCAAACGGTCGAGCGCAAGTTCCGCTCGGCCGACATCGTCGGCCAGTATGAACAGCTGTACGCTTCGCTTGCGGCAAGGAAGGTGAAACGATGAAACCGCCGTTTGAACAGGCGCTCGGCATTATCCGACAATTGAAGCGGCATGGCTATGAGGCGTATTTTGTCGGCGGCGCGGTGCGCGACTTGTTGATCGGGCGTGCGATCGGCGACGTCGATATCGCGACAAGCGCTCTGCCGGAAGAAGTGATGCGCTTGTTTCCGAAAACGATCGACGTCGGTTCGAAACACGGCACGGTCGTCGTCGTGCATGAAGGAACGGCGTACGAAGTGACGACATTCCGCACGGACGGCGATTATGAAGACCATCGCCGTCCGGAGTCGGTGACGTTCGTTCGTTCGCTTGAGGAAGACTTAAAGCGCCGCGATTTCACGATGAACGCCATCGCCATGGATGAACGCGGAACGATCATTGATCCGTTTGGCGGACAAGAGGCGATCGAGCGGCGGCTCATTTGCACGGTCGGGGCGGCGGACGAACGGTTTCGCGAAGATGCGCTCCGCATGATGCGGGCTGTTCGCTTCGTCAGCCAACTTGGATTTGCCCTTGCTGAGGACACGAAGCGGGCGATCGTCCAAAACGCACCGCTTATGGCCCACATTTCTGTCGAACGGATGACCATGGAAATGGAAAAACTGCTCGCCGGTCCGTTCGTTGCCGAAGCGCTGCCGCTGTTGGCCGATACCGGGCTGTTCGCTTATTTGCCTGGGCTGGCCGAAAAAGAGCAGCTGCTGCGCTCGGCCGCCGCCTTTCGCTGGCCGTGGCTTACAAAGCGTGAAGAGCGCTGGGCGCTTCTTTGCCGCGCGCTTGATGTCAAAGACATTCGTCCGTTTTTGCGCGCCTGGAAGCTTCCCAACAAAGTAATCGATGAAGCTGGCGCCATTTTGGCGGCGCTCGATGATGTCCCTAGACCGGAGGCGTGGACGAACGAACAGTTGTTTTTGGCCGGCCTCGAGCGAGCGCTATCGGTTGAAGCGGTGCGCGCCGCGCTTTGCGGCGCGCCGTCTGAACCTCATCATGAGGAGCTCCGCCGCCGCTTTGCGGCGCTGCCGATCAAAACGAAAGGGGAGCTTGCCGTCAACGGGAAAGACGTCATTCGCTGGGCTGGAAAACCGGCCGGTCCGTGGGTGAAAGAGACGCTGGATGCCATCTGGCGGGCGGTCGTCAGCAGCGAAGTCGAAAATGAGAAGGAGCGGATTTACGCATGGCTCATGGAGCGCAATCGGACACACGAAAAAAACTGTTAGAGTTGTTTGCCGAAGCGAACGGCGAGTTTTTGTCCGGGCAAAAAATCAGCGAACAGCTCGGCTGTTCGCGGGCGGCGGTATGGAAGCATATCGAGGAGCTGCGCAAAGAAGGATTTGAACTCGAAGCAGTGCGCCGCCTTGGCTACCGGATTATCAGCACGCCGGATAAAGTGACGGCCAACGAAATCCAGCTCGGCTTAAAAACGGAAAAACTTGGCCACACGATCCACTTTTTTGACGAAGTCGATTCGACGCAGCGCATTGCGGCAAGGCTCGCGTATGAAGGGGCGCCGGAAGGAACGCTCGTCGTCGCGGAAGAGCAAAAGGCTGGGCGCGGGCGTTTGGATCGGAAATGGTTTTCCCCAAAAGGGACGGGCATTTGGATGAGCCTCATTTTGCGGCCGGCCATCCCGCCGCAGCGGGCGCCGCAGCTGACACTGCTTGCCGCGGTGGCCGTCAGCCAGGCGATTCAGGAAGTGACCGGGCTTGTCCCAGACATTAAATGGCCGAATGACATTTTGCTTGACGGCAGAAAGTGCGTCGGCATTTTAACGGAGCTGCAAGCCGACCCTGACCGCGTCCATTCGGTCATCATCGGCATCGGCATCAACGTCAACCAAACGATCGAGCAGTTTCCGGAGGATATCCGGGCCATCGCGACATCGCTGGCCATTGAAAAGGGCGGGCCCGTAAAGCGCGCCCCGCTCATTCAAGAAATTTTGTTCCGGCTTGAGCGGCTGTATGAGCAATATTTGGCGCATGGCTTCCGTCCGATTAAGCTTCTTTGGGAAGGGTACGCCGTTTCGATCGGCAAGCCGGTGACAGCGAGAACGCTGAACGGCGTGATTCGCGGCATCGCCCGCGGCATCACTGACGACGGGCTGCTCATCCTTGAAGATGAGCAAAAGAACATCCATTACATCCATTCTGCCGATATTCAGTTCTAATTTGCCACTAGAAAAATTGTAACAATTTTGTTAAAATACAAAGCGAGGAAAAGGGCAGTATCTTTCGCAAGAAGAACTGCACCGAGGCCGACAGCACGAATAGGTGAAGGAAATGATCTGCCTTGATCCTTTTTTGAAGGACTAGGACAGAGGGATGAACGAAACCGACGGCGGTTTTATGGCGTCCTTCTTTCTCAAGGCGGGAAAGAAGGACGTTTTGTTTCGGGCGGTTCATCTCCTCTGCAGTCAAAGAGGAGGGAACGAAAATGAAAGCGAAAACCGATTTTTTCCACATGAAGCAGGCGGGCGAGCCGATCGTGATGGTGACCGCCTACGATTTTCCGTCCGCGAAGCTTGCCGAGCAAGCCGGCGTCGACATGATTTTGGTCGGCGATTCGCTCGGCATGGTTGTGCTCGGGTATGATTCAACGATCCCGGTGACGGTCGATGATATGATCCACCATACGAAGGCGGTTCGCCGCGGTGCGCCGAACACGTTTATTGTCACCGATATGCCGTTTATGTCGTACCATGCGTCCAAAGAAGAGGCGCTGCAAAACGCCCGCCGCATCATGCAAGAGTCAGGGGCGAACGCCGTTAAAGTCGAAGGGGCGGATGAAGTCGTCGACATGATTGCCGCGCTGACGAAAGCCGGCGTGCCGGTCGTTGCCCATCTCGGGTTGACGCCGCAATCGGTCGGCGTTCTTGGCGGCTATAAAGTGCAAGGCAAAGATGCCGAAAGTGCGAAAAAGCTGCTCGATGATGCGAAACAATGCGAGCAGGCGGGAGCGATCGCCCTTGTCTTAGAGTGTGTTCCGAAGCAGCTCGGGGCGGCCATGGCCCGGGAACTCACCATTCCCGTCATCGGCATCGGCGCTGGGGCGGAAGTCGACGGTCAAGTGCTCGTGTATCACGATTTGCTTGGCTACGGTGTCACCCGCGTGCCGAAGTTTGTGAAACAATACGCGTCCATCCAAGAGACGATCGTCGAGGCGTTAGCCAACTACGTCGCTGATGTCAAACTGCGCCAGTTCCCGGAGCCGGCGCACACGTTTACGATGAAGGAAGAAGAATGGGTGGCGCTTTACGGAGGAAAGCAAGGATGATCGTGATGGATCAGATTGCAGCGATGCAGGCGCTCATGCGCCAATATCGCCGTGAAGGAAAGACGATCGGGTTCGTTCCGACGATGGGCTATTTGCATGAAGGGCATACCTCCCTCATCGATCGGGCGCGCGCGGAAAACGACATCGTCGTCCTAAGCGTTTTCGTCAACCCGCTTCAGTTCGGACCGAACGAAGACTTTGCCCGCTATCCGCGCGATTTCGAGCGCGACCGGCGCATCGCCGAACAGCATGGAGTCGACGTCTTGT
The DNA here is from genome assembly GCF_003595605.1 of [Bacillus] caldolyticus. Classification (NCBI taxonomy): domain Bacteria; kingdom Bacillati; phylum Bacillota; class Bacilli; order Caryophanales; family Anoxybacillaceae; genus Geobacillus; species [Bacillus] caldolyticus. The sequence continues at coordinate 3,368,833 of NZ_CP025074.1, forward strand.
TCCATCCGGAAGCGGACGAGATGTATCCGGAGCCGCTTACCGTACGAGCGATCGTTCAAGCGCGCGCCGACGTGCTGTGCGGACGGTCGCGCCCCGGCCATTTTGACGGCGTGGCGACGGTGCTCATTAAGCTGTTCAACATTGTTATGCCCGACCGCGCGTACTTTGGGATGAAAGATGCCCAACAGGTGGCGGTCGTCGACGGCTTGATCCGCGATCTCAATTTTCCGATCGAGCTCGTGCCGGTGCCGACGGTCCGCGAGGCGGACGGGCTGGCGAAAAGCTCGCGCAACGTCTATTTGTCGCCGCAAGAACGGAGTGAGGCGCCGGCGCTGTATGCAGCGCTTCAAGCGGCCGCTTCCGCCGTCGAACGAGGAGAGCGGAGCGCAGCGGCCATCCGCCGGATGGTTAGAGAGCATATTGAAGCGCATACGCACGCTGAGATCGATTATGTCGAAGTATGTTCATATCCGGATTTGACGCCGCTTGAGACGCTCGCCGGGACAGTGCTGATCGCTGTCGCCGTCCGATTTGCGAGCGCCCGGTTGATCGACAATATCATGATTGAGTTGCCCAAAACCGGCGAACAAGGGGATGGAAAGGGGGAGCAAGCATGTTTCGCACGCTCATGAACGCCAAAATTCACCGCGCTCGTGTAACAGAGGCCAATCTCGATTACGTCGGCAGCATTACGATCGATGAAGATATTTTGGATGCCGTCGGCATTGTGGCTAATGAAAAAGTACAGGTAGTGAACAATAATAATGGAGCCCGTTTTGAAACATACGTCATCCCCGGCGAGCGCGGCAGCGGCGTCTTTTGCCTAAACGGCGCCGCCGCCCGCCTTGTGCAAAAAGGGGACGTTATTATCGTCATCTCATATGTGCTCGTTCCAGAGGAAAAAATCGCCGCCCATCGACCGAAAATCGCGATTATGGACGAAAACAACCGGATTGTGCAGCTCATCGCCGAAGAGCCGGCGCATACGGTTTTATGAGGGCAAAAAGGGGCTTTCCGCCCCTTTTCGTTTTGAGGTGATCGTTTATGGCAACGCGCTTTGTCATCATTGACTTGGAGACAACCGGAAATGGGCCGAAAAAAGGCGATCGGATCATCCAGCTCGGCATGGCGGTCGTCGAAGATGGCCTGATTGTCGAACGGTTTGCCAGCTTTTTTAACCCGGAACGGCCCATTCCGCTGTTCATTCAGCAGCTGACGAACATCAACGAACAGATGGTCGAAGGAGCGCCGCTGTTTGCTGACAAGGCGGGCGAGATCGCCGCCTTGATGCACGGTGCTTACTTTGTCGCCCATAACGTCGACTTTGATTTGCCGTTTTTGCAGGCCGAGCTTGAACGGGCTGGCTGGCCGCCGTTTTCCGGTCCGACGATCGATACGGTCGAGCTCGCCCGCATCGTGTTGCCGACTGCCGAAAGCTATAAGCTCGGCGATTTGGCGAGGCAGCTCGGCCTCCACCACAATCGTCCGCATCAAGCGGACAGCGATGCGGAAGTGACCGCCAAGCTGTTCATTGCCTTGCTCAAGCGGCTCTCCCGTCTGCCGCTTATGACGCTTGAGCAACTGCGCGGTCTTGCCCGCCACTTGAAAAGCGATATTTACTTGCTCCTTGATGCGGTCATCGCCAAAAAGCGGAACAAGGCGCCGGCCGACCGCGCTGTCGCCGTATACCGCGGCATTGCGTTGAAACAACCGGCGCCGGAGCCAGATGAGAGCGATCGGCGCCCCGCTTTGGCTTCGTTCGCTGCCTTTTGCGAACAGGAGCCGCCCCTTCCGCTTCCCGGCTACAAGCGGCGCGCGGGGCAGTGGGAGATGATGCGGCTCGTTTATGAGGCGCTGTCGACGTCCCAGCACGCGCTCATTGAAGCAGGGACCGGACTTGGCAAATCGCTCGCCTATTTGATTCCCGCTGCTTTTTTTGCCTGTGAGCAGCAAGAGCGGGTCGTCATCAGCACGCATACCCTCCAGCTGCAGGAGCAGCTCATTCGCCGCGATTGGCCGGTATTGCGGCAAATCGCGCCGTTTCCGCTCCGCGTTGCCGTTTTGAAAGGGAAGCAAAATTACTTATCCCTTGACAAGTTCGCTTCGTTTTTGTCGGAGCCGTCTGACACGTACGATGCGGCTCTCTTGAAGTGCCAGGTGCTCGTTTGGCTGCTTGAGACCGACAGCGGCGACTTGGACGAATTGAATGTGTCATCCGGCGCCCGTCTCCTATTGTCCGCGCTTGCCATCGGCGAAGAGGAAGACGGCGGGCGGCATCATTTTTTCGCCCGGGCGAAAGAGCGCTCCGAACGGGCGGATGTGGTCATTACCAACCATGCGCTTTTGCTTCATGATTTGACCGGCCCGGCGCCGCTTTTGCCGCCGTTTCGCCATCTGATCATCGATGAGGCGCATCGGCTTGAAGATGCCGCCGCCCGGTGTTTTGGCGAGCAGATTGGCTATGTGTCGTTTCGCCTGCTGACCGCCAAAATCGCGCAGACGATCGCGAAATGGGTAGAAGCAGAACAGGACGCACCGAATGGGGCTCTTGTCCGTTGCCAGCAACGCCTTGAGGAGCTGCAGTTTGAAGGGGACGAGCTGTTCCGCCTGTTGCGCCGCTATGCGTTGGACAAAAAGCCGGCTCGCGCTGGACGTTGCCGCTATCGCTTTTCGCCGACGGACGAACAGAGCCGGGCGTGGCAGGCGGCGGTGGAGTTATGCTGGCGCCTGCGCGATTTGGCGGCGGCGCTATCCGCTGAAGCGAAGCCGCTTCTATCCGCTGATACGAGTGGCGATTTCCCACCATCCGCCTTGCTGTCGGCTGATTTGGCGGCTCTCAACCGGCAAATGGCTGCGCTCGTGCGTTTGCTGACCGAAAAGGAGCCGGGTGTCGTCCGGTGGATCGAAGCGGACGAAAAAGGGGCGGCGAACGCTGTCCGCCTTTACTCGCAGCCGGTTGACCTTGCTGACTTTTTCGCCGATCAACTGTTTATGAAAAAACGGAGCGTCGTTTTGACGTCGGCGACGCTCACTGTCCGCGGCCGGTTCACGTATATGGCGGCGCGTCTCGGTCTTGAGGATTTTTATCCACTTTGCCGCTCGTTTCCGTCGCCGTTTCGTTACGAGGAGCAGGCCGCGCTCTTCGTGCCGGCGGACATGCCGCTCGTTTCTGCCGTGCCGCTTGAAGATTACGCCGAAGCGGTCGCCGCTTCGGTGCTTGCGATCGCCCGACGCCTCGGACGGCGGGTGCTTGTGTTGTTCCCTTCGTATGAACTGTTGAAACTGACGGTTGATGCGTTGAAGACGGAGGAAGAAGGCGAGCCGTTTGTTTTGATCGCTCAAGGGGTGCAAAGCGGCAGTCCGGCAAAGCTCTTGCGGACGTTTTTGCAGTTTGAGCATGCGGTGTTGTTTGGGACGAGCAGCTTTTGGGAAGGGGTCGATCTGCCAGGTTCAGCGCTCGATGTGCTTGTCATCGCCCGCTTGCCGTTTGCGCCCCCGGACGATCCCGTGATGGAGGCAAAAAGCGAGCGCATTCGCCTAGGAGGCGGCGATCCGTTTTCCGAGCTGGCGCTTCCTGAGGCGGTGCTTCGTTTTAAGCAAGGGTTTGGCCGTCTCATTCGCACTGAAGACGACAAAGGAGCCGTATTTGTGCTGGATCGGCGGCTGATGTCTTCCCTGTACGGCGCGGATTTCCTCGCTTCCTTGCCGCCGCTTTCGGTGCATGAAGGCGCGCTTTCTGAGCTGCTTGACAAGGCGGAAACTTGGCTTTCTTAAAGCGCGCTTTATTTCTCATAAAGATGGACGAAACGGCGCAATCTAAAGGTGTCAGGCGGCAAAAAACCCCGCATGAAGCGGGGGCAAAGAAGCAAATTGGCGTTGACGGTGTAGGCGGGCAAATTTGTTATGAAATGATCGGACAAACCTGCTATAATAGGAAAGAAGCACAACTGCGATGACAGTTTGCGCCTTGCCGTTTGGCTTTGTCGGCTTGGCCGCAGAGGTGCGAAGAAGCACGCCTTTGATGTCACCTTCGCTGTATTTGTATTGTTGCCGGAGCCGCCGGCGTGTATAAGTAACAAAATTTGCGCCGCACAGGAGGAAACGACGAAAATGGAAAGCAAAATCGAAGTACTCGCTACCGTCAAAGTTCAGCACTCCGACGACTTGTACAAAATTGTCGACTGCTTGAACCGAACGCTAAAGCGCGACAATTTGATGTTTGGCCTTGCCTTGGATGAAAACGACAAGCGCCAGGCCATCTTTACGATTTATCGGACGTGATCACGATGAAAAAGTGGGGTTGGTTCACTCTGCTTTTTTTTGGATTCCTCATTTGGCAGGCATGGTCGATTTATGACGAGGCGATGGCGCCCAAACGGCTGATGGTGGAACATGCATTGGCGCGGGCGAAGGAAGCCGCCGGGCTTGCTGATGTGAAGAAAGTCTATACATATTATGGCGACGAAGCGTGCACCGTATTCATCGGAAGAACAAAACAAGGGAAAGCGGTCGTCGTTTGGGTGCCTGAAAAAAAGGGGAGTGTCGTCGTCAAGGGCGTGGACAGCGGCATCAGCGAGGCGGAAGCGCGCGCCATTTTGCAGCGCGACCGCCGACCGCGGCGCATCATCGATGCGACGCTTGGCATGGAAAAAAGCGTGCCTCTTTGGGAGTTGACATATATTGATGCGCAAGGAAGGTATTCGTTTTATTATCTTCACTTTGCGGATGGGGCCTTCCTGAAGAGGTACAGTTTTCAACAGTGAGGACGTGAGGGGGAAGAAGCGATGAAACTGGCAAAACGGGTGGCGTCGCTGACGCCATCGGCGACATTGGCCATTACGGCGAAAGCAAAGGAACTGAAAGCGGCCGGATACGACGTGATCGGCCTTGGGGCCGGCGAACCGGATTTCAACACGCCCCAGCACATTATCGCGGCGGCCATCAAGGCGATGAATGAAGGGCATACGAAATATACGCCATCAGGCGGGCTGCCGGCGCTGAAAGAGGAAATCATCAAAAAGTTTGCCCGTGATCAAGGGCTTTCGTACGAGCCGGCGGAAATCATCGTCTGTGTCGGGGCGAAGCATGCGCTTTATACGCTCTTTCAAGTGCTGCTTGATGAAGGCGATGAGGTCATCATTCCGACGCCGTATTGGGTGAGCTACCCGGAACAAGTGAAGCTGGCTGGCGGCGTTCCGGTTTACGTTGAAGGGCTGGAAGAAAACGACTTTAAAATGACGCCGGATCAGCTGAAACAGGCGATTACCCCGAAGACGAAGGCGGTTATTATCAACTCCCCGAGCAATCCGACCGGCATGATTTATACGGCCGAGGAGCTGAAAGCGCTCGGGGAAGTATGCTTGGCGCATGGCGTGTTGATCGTTTCGGACGAAATTTATGAAAAATTGATTTACGGCGGGGCGAAACATGTGTCGATCGCCGAACTGTCGCCGGAGCTGAAGGAGCAGACGATCATCATCAACGGCGTATCGAAATCGCACTCGATGACAGGGTGGCGCATCGGCTACGCGGCTGGACCGAAAGACATCATTCAAGCGATGACCGATTTAGCAAGCCATAGCACATCGAATCCGACATCGATCGCTCAATATGCGGCCATTGCCGCCTACAGCGGGCCGCAGGAGCCGGTCGAACAAATGCGCCAAGCGTTTGAAAAGCGGCTTGACATCATTTATAACAAGCTTGTGCAAATTCCAGGCTTCACCTGCATCAAACCGCAAGGAGCGTTTTATTTGTTCCCGAACGCCCGAAAGGCGGCGGATATGGCCGGATGCCGCACGGTCGACGAGTTCGTCGCCGTCTTGTTGGAGGAAGCGAAAGTCGCGCTTGTGCCTGGTTCTGGGTTTGGGGCGCCAGATTACGTCCGCTTGTCGTACGCGACCTCGCTTGAGGCGCTCGAGACAGCGATCGAACGCATCCGCCGGTTTATGGAGGCGCGGGCCTAAGGCGCTTTGCGCCAAGGTGTCAGAGTGGAAAGAAAAGGGCGGCTTTGTTTGGCGCAAAGCCGCTTTTTCCGCGTCGGTCTGTCGGCTGGCTCCGGGCGGCTGCGCCGAAGGGCGATTGGTGGGGGCAGCATCGTTTTGCGCTGCTTTGGCTGGTCGTTGCCGTGACGCCGACGGAACGGTATAATAGCGAATGATGGACGTGTCGATTATTGGAGGGAATCAGTGCGTGAAAACGACGACGATTGCGGAAGTGAATCAATACGTAGGACAACAAGTGACGATCGGCGCTTGGCTCGCGAACAAGCGCTCAAGCGGGAAAATCGTCTTTTTGCAGCTGCGCGACGGCACTGGCTTTATTCAAGGCGTCGTCGAAAAGGCGAACGTCTCGGAAGAGGTGTTTCAACGCGCAAAAACATTGACGCAAGAAACGTCGCTCTATGTGACGGGCACGGTGCGCATCGACGAGCGCTCCCCATTTGGCTACGAGCTGTCGGTTGCCGATTTGCAAGTCATTCAAGAAGCAGTTGACTATCCGATTACGCCGAAAGAGCATGGCGTCGAATTTTTGATGGACCATCGCCACCTTTGGCTTCGGTCGCGGCGCCAGCACGCGATCATGAAAATTCGCAACGAAATTATCCGGGCGACGTATGAGTTTTTCAACGACCGCGGGTTTGTGAAAGTCGACGCCCCGATTTTGACTGGCAGCGCACCGGAAGGAACGACCGAACTGTTTCATACGAAATATTTTGATGAGGATGCCTATTTGTCGCAAAGCGGCCAGCTCTACATGGAAGCGGCGGCGATGGCGCTCGGCAAAGTGTTCTCATTCGGCCCGACGTTCCGCGCCGAAAAATCGAAAACACGCCGCCATTTGATCGAGTTTTGGATGGTGGAGCCGGAAATGGCGTTTTATGAGTTTGAAGACAATTTGCGGTTGCAAGAAGAGTACGTCTCCTACCTTGTGCAGTCGGTGCTCGAGCGCTGCCGGCTTGAACTCGGGCGGCTCGGGCGCGACGTGTCGAAGCTTGAGCTGGTCAAACCGCCGTTTCCGCGCCTAACGTATGATGAGGCGATCAAGCTGCTTCATGAAAAAGGATTGACCGACATCGAGTGGGGCGATGACTTCGGTGCGCCGCATGAGACGGCCATCGCCGAAAGTTTTGACAAACCGGTGTTCATCACCCACTATCCGACCTCTTTGAAGCCGTTTTATATGCAGCCGGACCCGAACCGCCCCGACGTTGTGCTATGCGCCGATTTGATTGCGCCGGAAGGATACGGGGAAATCATTGGCGGCTCGGAACGGATTCACGATTATGAGCTGCTCAAGCGCCGCCTTGAAGAGCACCATTTGCCGCTTGAAGCGTATGAATGGTATTTGGATTTGCGCAAATACGGTTCTGTGCCGCATTCAGGGTTCGGGCTCGGCTTGGAGCGCACTGTCGCTTGGATTTGCGGCGTCGAACATGTGCGCGAGACGATTCCGTTCCCGCGGCTGCTCAACCGGCTTTATCCGTAAAAAACCCCCTGCAAAAAGGGGGTTTTTTCGCCGCCGTCATGTTATACTATAGTTGAGGTGCATCGGCATGGAAAAGAAAAAGGTGGCCGAATGGCTGGCGCAAGGAAGCATCGCCGTCCCGAAGCTGTTGCTTGGCCACTACAAGCAGCTTGGGTTGGGCGAGGGGGAGCTCGTCTTGCTTTTGCATATGCAGTCGTTTTTCGAAGAAGGCGTCTTGTTTCCGACGCCGGCCGAGCTGGCCGAAAGAATGACGGTCTCGGCAGCGGAATGCATGGAGATGGTGCGTCGGCTCTTGCAAAAAGGGATGATCGCGATTGAAGAGCATACGGATGAACAAGGCATTCGCAACGAAAAATATACGCTTGAACCGCTTTGGGAGAAGCTCGTGCATCATTTGTACACCCAGGCGGCTCAACAGGGGGAACTCGGCCGGCAGGAGGAAGAGGAGAGCTTATACACCGTTTTTGAGCAGGAGTTTGGCCGCCCGCTCTCCCCGTTCGAGTGTGAAACGCTTGCGATGTGGATCGATCAAGACGGCCATGAGCCGGCCATCATTAAAGCGGCGCTGCGCGAAGCGGTGCTGTCGGGGAAGTTGAATTTCCGCTACATCGATCGCATCTTGTTTGAATGGAAAAAGAACGGCATTCGCACGATTGAACAGGCGCACGATTACGGCAAAAAGTTTCGCAAGCCGTCCTCCCGTTCCGCGAGACAGACGGCGGGAGAATTTAAACAGACGATCCCGTTTTTCAATTGGCTCGACTCGTAACGAGAGGCGCTGTCTCTCGTTTTTGTTTGTCCAAAAATGGCCAATCGAACCGGTAAAAGGCGTCGTTTTGTTCGGGCCAATATGGCAATAAGGAGGAGACGAGGTGCTGACAAAGCAACAAATCCGCTACTGTTTGGATGAGATGGCCAAAATGTTTCCAGATGCGCATTGCGAGCTGGTGCACCGCAATCCGTTTGAGCTGCTGATTGCGGTTGTTTTGTCGGCGCAATGCACCGATGCGCTCGTCAACAAGGTGACGAAACGGCTGTTTGAAAAATATCGGACGCCGCACGATTATATTGCGGTGCCGCTTGAGGAGCTCGAGCAAGATATCCGCTCAATCGGCTTATATCGGAACAAAGCACGAAACATTCAAAAGCTGTGCGCGATGTTGATTGACAAGTACAACGGCGAAGTGCCGCGCGACCGCGATGAGTTGATGAAGCTGCCGGGCGTCGGGCGGAAGACGGCGAACGTCGTTGTGTCCGTTGCGTTCGGCGTGCCGGCCATCGCGGTTGATACACACGTCGAGCGCGTCAGCAAACGGCTCGGCTTTTGCCGCTGGGACGACTCGGTTTTGGAAGTCGAAAAGACGCTGATGAAAATCATTCCAAAAGAAGAATGGTCGATCACCCACCACCGAATGATTTTTTTCGGCCGCTACCATTGCAAGGCACAGTCTCCGCAATGTCCGTCATGTCCTCTTCTTCATTTATGCCGTGAAGGAAAAAAACGGATGCGAAAACGGGAGGAAAAAGCGGCAAATCAGAAGTGAACGGAGCCGTGAAAGGGCTTGGTGAAGAAGGGCCAGCAGCATGCCGGTCGGTCATGAAAAAACGGATGGCGCAAAAGCCATCCGTTTTTTGGGAATGCAACGGTTATGGACGGGTGCCAAGACCCGCTCCGGATCCGTTTTTTAACGGCGGGGAGACAGGCGGCGTTCCGCTGTTTGCACCCGTTCCACCGTTCGTTCCGTTCGTTTGGCCGCTGTTGTTCGTTCCTTGGTTGTTTGTTCCATCCGTTTGGCCATTGTTTTGGTTGGCCCCGCCGCTGTTGCCATTTTCTTGTCCGCCGCTTGCGCCGCCGTTTTGTTCATTGTTGTTTCCCTGACCGTTTTCGTTTCCGTTATTCCCGCTGTTGCCTTGATCGGTGCCGCCGTTTTGCCCGCCGCTGCCTTGGCTGTCATCCCCCGGTTGTTGTGGCGCGGGAGTTTGATCTTCTCCGCCGGGGACATGAACGCTGGCTATGGCCGGTTTGCTCATTCGTTCGCCGTCTTTTGCGTACACGGCGATTGTGTACGTCCATCCTGGCGTCGGATTGGAAATCGTGATCGAACGGTCTTTTGTGGTGATCGTATTCGTTTGACCTTGGCCATCTTTGACGCGCACCTCGAAGATCGTCTCATCGGTTTGCTCATCGTATGACCACGAAACCGAGATGGCGTTCGCCGCTTGGTCGTACACAGCGGTCAACCCTTTCACCGCCGGCAGTTCTTCCGGCACGTCGTTCGCCGTCTCCGTCGGCTCAGTGCCGCGCACGAACAATTCATACGTAATTTCGCTTTCCGGCGTGTATTTGCCGGCGAGCTTCGGCGGGTTTGTGCCTTTTTTGATCGGCAGCTTGACGACGCTGTCCGGCTGTTTGAATTCCCCACTGCCGTCATCGATGTGGGACATGATGTCTCTGAGCAAATATTTCGGGATTTTCTGCTCATATTTATCAAGCTTTGCCGTGTTGCTTCGCTTGCTGAAGCCGACCCAAATGGCCGCCGTATAGTTTGGCGTATAGCCGACAATCCAGCTGTCCGGCACATCGTCCCGGTCAAGGCCGAATTTTGCTCCATCTTTCCCATAGTTCGTCGTCCCTGTTTTGCCTGCGAGCTCAAGTCCTGGAACATTGGCCAATTGACCTGTTCCGGAGCGGATGACAGACTTCAGCACGTCCGTGATCATGTAGGCGGTATAGTCGTGCATCACTCGTTTTGGTTTGGGTTGCAAATCCATTTCCGTGCCGTCCGGGAAGACGATTTTTGTCACGGCATATGGCTTCGTATAGACGCCGTTATTACCAAAAGCAGTGTACGCTCCAGCCATTTGCAGCACCGATACGTAGCGGGATACTCCGCCGATAGCGTAAGGCTCATATACTTCATCAAAGCCCATGCCGAGTCGGTTAGCGAATTCTCGTGCCCGTTCTTTGCCGACGGCTTGGAACGTTTTTAATGCCGGGATGTTGCGTGATTTTGCCAGTGCCGTCCGCAAGGTGATCGGCCCCATATATCCCCCGCCGGCGTTGCGGATTGGCGTGCCGTCTGAATACGTATACGGTTCGTCAACTAGGATGTGCGCGGTTGACCATTTTAAATATTCAATCGCAGGCCCGTAGTCCAAAATCGGCTTGATCGTCGAACCGGGCTGGCCGACCGGTTGGATTGCGTAGTTGAAGCCGAATTCGATATTGTCGCGATGGCGACCGCCGCCTAACGCGCGAATGGCGCCTGTTTTGGTGTCGACGACGGCGATGCCGGATTGCAAATCCTTCTTATTGGTAAAGTATTTGTCAGAGTTTAATAGCTTTTCTACGTATGTTTGAACGTTTTGATCGAGCGTTGTATAAATTTTCAGCCCATCTTCAAAGACGTTGACGTTCGCTTTGTCGGTCACTTCTTTGATTACTTCGTCAATGAAGGCGTCATATGGTACATCATTTTGCGATTTTTTCCGTTTTGTCAGCATCGATTGAATCGGGACTTGTTTCGCTTTTTCCGCTTCTTCCTGGCTGATAAAGCCATGTTTCACCATAAGCGACAATACCGTATCGCGCCGTTTTTTTGCCGCCTCTGGATGGTCATACGGATTATACCGGTTTGGACTTTGCGGCATGCCGGCAAGCAAGGCTGCTTCCGGAAGAGTGAGCTTTTTCAAGTCCGTCTTGCCAAAATAATATTCGGCGGCGCGAGCGACGCCATAAATGCCGTCTGAATAATAAATTTTATTCAAGTACATTTCCAAAATTTCATGCTTCGAATATTTTTGTTCAAGCTGCAGCGCGAGCCACGCTTCTTGCGCTTTCCGTTCCAGCGTTTTTTTGGATGAGAGAAACGTCATTTTGACGACTTGCTGGGTGATCGTGCTGCCGCCTTCTGCACCAAATCCTTCCTTGATGTTGGCGAGGACGGCGCCGGCCAAGCGGACGATGTCGATCCCGTGGTGTTCATAAAAGCGGGCGTCCTCTGTTGCCAAGACGGCATCTTCAAGCACTTTCGGCACGTCTTTATACGAAATGTACGTTCGCTTGTAGCCGCCAAGCTCCGCTACTTGTTTTCCATTCATATCGTACAAGACGGAAGAAAGCGGATCTTTAATTTTGGCCTCATCCAGCGGAGGAGCGTCCTTAACGAAATAGGCGAAAGTGGCAATACCCCCGATGGCGCCAAGGACCATCATCAGCAATATCGCAATGGCGATGGTTTTTAACCACGATCTTCCTCGTTTCGTTTTCGCTTTCTTCTGTTTCGTTTGTTTCGCTGCCTGCTTTCGTTCTACGCGAGAACGATATTCACCAGACATAAGCAAATCCTGCCTTTCTTACAAGTTTTCACTTCAACGGGTGAAGTACACGTTGTCTACTACACTAATATAATCAATTCTCGGCTGGTAGCCAAGCGGAATGGAATGTCCATGCCGTTCGATCTCTTGTTTCGGAATCGACTTTCGTCCGCCGGCTTCCTGTTTGTTCCACCAAGCGATCAAATGAGAGGCGTCAAGCAAATACGTTTCATTGAGCAAAGAAAAACGCAAAATCGCAAAACAAATGCCGCCGTGGGCGACGACTTGCTCCATATGGCGGATTTGATGAGCGTGGAAATTTTTCAGCGGAAACGCCGTTTTGTTTTTTGTCTCTTTCGCCTCAAAGTCAATGTACTTGCCGCGGTACACACCGTTGTAGTCGGTCGTCGACGCTTGCCGGAAGTAGGCTTCGGTAATGACGGCGGCGCTCCGTTTCGGATAGTCGACGCGCACGATTTGCACCGGGGTCGGCTTTTTATGGATGACCGCGATGCCGCGTTCCCGGTAATATTCATTCGTCGCGTTTAAGTCGTCTTCGAGCGTCATGCCGCGATTGGCATAATCGGCCGCCGGCCGGCGCGCGGCGTTCGGCTTGTTTCCGCGATACTCTTTTCCGCTCGGGTATTTGAGTGCCATCGCGTTCATCTCCTTTGAATGGTTTTTATTATACCATACGCTCCGGTCATATGCGCTCTTTTTCTTTTCCTCCTTTCGACTGAAGGCAAGCGAAGGAGGTCAATGTCGAATGGCGGCTGCTTGCCACTTTCTTTGCCGAATTCGTTCTACTTTTGTCGCCGCAGCAGGAGTCGTCCTTCCCGCCGCGAATGGAATATCATCATGCGAGAAATGGGGGAGAGGGAATGGAAAAACGGCTCGTGAAAAAAGAGGAGATCGAAAAGCAGCTGCAGGAAATAGTTGCACTCATCGAGCAGGTCGATGCGAAAATGGAAAAAGTGATCGCCGATGTCATCGAAGAGCGTTATGCGCAAAATCAAGCGCAGCTCGGGCGCCTTGAAGGGCAGATCGCCGGCGTGGAACAGCGGCTTGAGAAGGAGAAGCAGAGCGCTGCACTTCCGCTTTCGTCGAAATTGTATTTCGTGTAAGCCGGCTGATATGGTATCATCAAACAGAAGCGCATCGCGGCAAAACGCATCCGTTCTCCGGGCCATAGGGCACAGGGCAAACCGGATTTGCCGGCATGGATAAAGGAGGAGGCGCCATGGAAAAAGAGCTTAAGGCGTTGACGAAGCGGCTGCAACAATACAACGAACAGTTGCTTTTGATCGCCCGGCGCGCCCGCGAGCAGAACGAGGAGCCGGATTTTTTTGGCGACGTGAAACCGATGGCCGAAGAGGTGCAGGCCGTTGCCGAACGGTGGAAGGACGCCGCTTCCCGCTGGGTCCGCCATGCGCGGCCGAAATATGTCCATGAGCGGCAAATTGAGGCCGCCGCCGACCATATGGCGAAGCTGTGCGTTGAGGCCTTTTATCCATCCGTTCCTGAGCGCCGCATCAAGCAATACAGCCAGGCCGTCGCTTATACGCTGGCGCTTGTCAAGGAACGGCTTGACGACACGAGCGAAGCAGGCAAGGAGAGGTTTTGACGGGGCAGGAGAAAGCGGCCGCACGGAAAAAGGGGCTGACCCAAAACGCGAGTGCGTTTTGGATTAGCCCCCTTTTTTGTTTTATGTGTCTTTGCCTGTTGTGATCGAGACAGGGCCGCCTTCTGCAGTAGCGACGGTGTTGATCTCGTATTCGACCCGCTCCGTATGCTTGGGCGGCGCTGGTTTTCCATGTTTCGGCTTTTCATGGTCATGGCCTTTCAATTTATGGTTAAAGTGGACGCCTCGACCCATCGCCAATCCCCCCTTGTACGACAATTCCTCTTGCCTCTTTAGGGTGGGAAGAAACATCGTTTTTTATGCGTCTTGAGGAACAGGGGCAAAAAAAAGAAGGGAAAAGCTCCCTCATCGTCCTACAGCCCAGCGTATTCCCCTGCTTCATCCGGCTGAGAGGCGCCGGCTTTTTCGAGCTCACGCACGAGATCGCGGTACTCGGCGAGCGAAATTTCCCCGCGCAAATACAGACGGCGGGCAAAATCAAGCAGTTCGTTCGCCTCAGCCGGTTCGCAATGTTTGACCGCCATAAACTTATGCTTTAACTCCGTCACGTTCATTGATGCTTTTCCCCCTTCCCCCTTTTTTACATCGTACCATGAAAATAGGAAGAAAGAATGATTTCGGAAAATTAAAACTTCCGACAAGAGATGACATGTCCGTACACGCCATCGGGCGCCGTCACATATACTAGTGGCAGCCCACCTCTTCGGCCTGGAAGGTTGGTGGCTCATCAGCATGAATGTTGTTCGTTTGCGTGCGAAACAGCGCACGGCCGCATCTTGCCTGTACGCGCCGCTTTCTAGGCAAGGGGGAATGGACACCAACAATGGGGGAGAAGGAATATGCATCGTTACTCGCGCCCGGTTTTACCACCGCCCACGTATGGTCCGTATGGCTTAGGCAGCCATTATCATCCTTACTTCCACTATGGAGGTTCATCTTTTCCATCGGCGCCGGGGCACTGGCCCTTTTTTCCGTCCACCCATGCCGCCCCGCCTCCCCATCCGGCGTCATACCCAAAGCCGGGGCCGCTTTTGCCGCCGCCGCGCCCGTCGTTTCTCGCCCAGTTTAAAAACAGCGACGGAACGTACGATATCAACAAAATGATGAGTACCGTGGGGCAAATGATCAATACGGTCAATCAAGTGAATGGCGTGTTGAAAGGATTGCTCGGTACGTTTAAAAAATGAAACCGCGTCATGGCGCGACGGTCGAGCGCGCTTGAAAAAGGGAAACCGCTCCGCCGTTTGCACGGGGAGCGGTTTTCACGTTGTCAAATGAGCAATTCATACACTTCATTGAGCTGATACACGCGCTCATAATCGCGCTCATCCATCGCATAGCGGATTTCATGGGGCAAAATGCGATCCAAAAAGGCGCTTTCTTCTTGCGTCAAGTCGCGGACAAATTCCCCTTCGCCTCGGTATGGTTTGCTGATCAGTTTTTTGTAAATGCGTTTTGGGGTGTCGCCGTGGTGATCCAAATAGTTGGACAGCACTTCGCGCAAGTAAGCGAGTGTTTGTTCCATCATCGTCCGCCCCCTTCGAAAAAAGAGACAAACTCTTTGCTTGTGTTTGTGCGGCCTTGGACGTACGGATTTTCTTCCGTCACGCGGTCCGGGTCGAGGTTTGTTTTGATGACAAGCATCGGCTCATCAGACGGCTCGTTGATCAGTCGGTCGTTCAATTGTTTGAAATCGGGCAGTTTCGCCATTCGTTTTGCACCTCCTATCAGTAGCGTAGCTTGTCAGCCGAGAAAGTATGTATGCATCGTGTTGGCCGCGGCAAGGCAAGCGAATGGCAAACCATAAGGGGGCGGCGGTGACAGACCGCAACGACAACTGGAAGCGGAAAAACAAATACACGAACAACCGTGAGGAAATCGCCAACGAATGGGTGATCAAAAAAGGAACGCCGGAAGAGGGCGAACGTTCTGGAAATTCACTCCATAAACAATAGAAGATGGACAAGAAACAAGCCGCTTCCCATGCAGGGAACGGCTTGTTTCACGCCCAAGCGCGGCGCTGGCCGTTGCCAAAATGGTTTTTGAACGCACACACAGGCTGGATCGTCTTCAATCGATATCGATATATTTCCGTTTTTGCGGCAGCTGGATGGTGAGCGTCCCATTTTGAAACGAGGCTTTCACCTCATGCTCAGCGACCGGATACGGAAACGGAATCAGCCGCGCCACGCGCCGCCGTGCGTGGCGGCGTTCGTATACATGGCCGTGGCTGTCTGACGATTCAATCCATTCATGGTGGTCGATGATGAGCTGCAAACCGTCTTCCTGCCATTGCAAGCTGATTTGTTCCCTTTTGATGTCAGGCAGCCGGACAATGATTTGGTAATCGTGCTTCGTCTCTTTCACCTCGATCGGAATGTACGCGGCAGCAAACGTTTGTGCGAAATAGTCATCGAGCGTTTCAAACAGTTTTTGCAGCGGCCGTTCATCAAACCATTGATTCATCATTTTCCGCAAATGATGGAACGGGTGATGGCCTCCCCCATTGGCTGGTGGTTGAAACGATTCATTCATTGCGCTCTCCTCCTTTTTTCAAAACAGCGAAATGGTTCTGTCGGGACGCTGCCGATTGGCAAAGCGATTCACTGTCAATGTATGTACAGAGCGCAAAAAAAGCTACTTCATACTTTTTTAGAGAGTTTTCATCTTGTTTTAACCCGGATGGAATATAATGACACCACCATCCATGAGATGCACATCAATAACGCTGTCGGTTGCCCGGCGGCGGGAGGAGGGATGGCGCGATGCATTGGGTTCATTGGCTGGTGACATTGTTTTTTTCGGGAACAGCCGTGTCGCTTCTTTCTTATCAAGTGTTTGAAATCGTTCAAGCCATTGTTGATTGGATCGTTGACCGCCATTCATAAACAGCTGCCTGCGCCGCTTTTTGCCGATTCATTTTTGAGGGCGTCCCTAACAGGCGCCCCATTCCTTTTTTGACTGCTGGCTGCCCGTTGGCGGTGGATGATTTGTTGTGTATAGTGAAAGATGTATAAAATGAAAGCAAACAGCCGCAATGGAGGAGGAGCAGCTGATGAACGGACGTATTTTATTGATTGAAGATGAAGCCGGGCTCGCCCGGTTTTTGGAGCTTGATTTAAAGCACGAAGGCTTTGACGTGCATGTATGCGCCGATGGACGCGAAGGGCTCGAGCTCGCTCTTTCGGAGCAGTGGGATCTCATTTTGCTTGATGTGATGCTGCCGCGTTTAAATGGCATGGAAGTATGCCGCCGCATCCGGGCGGCGAAATCGACGCCGATCATCATGATCACAGCGCGCGACAGCGTGTTTGACCGCGTCATGGGGCTCGATAACGGGGCCGATGACTACATCGTCAAACCGTTTGCCATTGAAGAGCTGCTCGCCCGCATCCGCGCCTTGTTCCGCCGCGTTCATCCGGAAGCGAACGCCCAAGTGTTGACGTTTAAAGATTTAGTCGTTGACGTGCAGGCGCGCACCGTGAAAAAAGGAGACGAATTTATTGAGCTGACGAAGCGGGAATACGACTTGCTCGTCGCCTTTATGCAAAACATCAATGTCGTCTTGACGCGTGATGCGCTCCTTGATAAAGTGTGGGGATTTGACGCCGAAGTCGAGACGAACGTCGTTGACGTCTATGTCCGCTACTTGCGGCAAAAGCTTGACGAACACGATAAAGAGCGGTATATCCAAACGGTGCGCGGCACGGGATATGTGATGCGGCCATGAAGAGGGAGGCGATTCGCCGGCTTTCGCTGAAAGGGAAGCTGACCGTTTTGTCTGCCGGGGCGATTTTCATTACGTATTTTGTGTTTACGTTTTTGCAATATCATGTGGTGAAACAATGGCTGCTGAAGGAAGAAGAAAAAACGATGGAACAAACGGTGGCGGAAATTGAAACCTATTACGCGGAAAAACGTAATCTATCATGGGAAGGGATTCGCCGCAGCCGCGCGTTTTTGGAAAGGTTGAATGAACGATACCAACTCATTCGCGTCACGGATGAGAAAGGAAACGTCATCGTCTCCGTTTCAAATGGGGCAGCGGTGTCGCTATCGCCGAGCGAGATGCCCGACAAGCGGAAAATGGATGAGCATTTCATCAACAATGAACGGTTTTTGCTGCTCCGTCAGCCGATTCATATCAGCAACTTGCATGGAACGATCGAAATCGCCCGCCGGCTGGCGAGGTTCCAGCAAGTGACCAACACGCTCTTTCTCATCATGACGGCGATCGGCTTTTTGGCCATGGCCGCAAGCGCTGTCGCCGGCCGGTTCGTGGCGCAAAGCTTCGTCCGGCCGTTGCAAACGCTGGCCAAAACGATGGCCGACATCAAAAACAACGGGCTGAAACGGCGCATTGATGTGCCTCCGGCGCGCGATGAAATTGCGGAACTGATGGTGATGTTCAACGGCATGATGGATGAAATTGAGCGGTCGTTCGCCATGCAGCGGCAATTTGTCGAGGATGCGTCCCATGAACTGCGCACGCCGCTTGCCATTTTGCAAGGCCATCTTTCGTTGCTGCAACGGTGGGGGAAGCACAATCCAGAGATTTTAGAAGAATCGCTCGAGGCGGCGGTGAAAGAAGCGGAGCGGCTGAAGCGGCTCGTTCTCGAGCTTCTTGACTTGTCGCGCGCCGAGGCGATCACGGTGCCGGATGAGGTCGCGCCGATGGATGCCGCGGCGGCTGTCGGACAAGTCGTCAAAAATTTCCGCGTCTTGCACCCGGATTTCCAATTTCTGATTGACCAGCCGGATAAGCCGATTGCGCGCGCGGCGATGGCGAAACATCATTTTGAACAATTGCTGTTCATTTTGCTTGACAATGCGGTAAAATATTCTCAGCGAGTGAAACAAATCGCGATTTCCTTGCGCGAGGAAGGGCCGTTTGTCATCGTGTCCATCCGTGATTATGGCATCGGCATTCCGAAAGAAGAGCTGAAAAACGTTTTTTTGCGCTTTTACCGCGTCGACAAGGCGCGCAGCCGCGAACAAGGCGGCGCCGGGCTCGGCCTTTCGATCGCCAAGGAGATCATCGATAAGTACGGCGGGCAAATTGCGTTGGAAAGCGAAGTTGGGAAAGGAACGACGGTGGAGCTCGCCATTCCGAAAGCGGAATAGGAGAGGAGCGTGAGGCAATGGGACATCCCCATGAGGAAGAGGCGGCAAGCAAAAAAGGGATTCATCACCTCGTTGAAAAATTCCGCAAGCGCGGGGTGAAAATCGCGACATGCAAACCGCGGACGATGATGTCACTGTCATGCTTAGATGAGATCGACAAAATGAGAGGATGAATCGAAGAAAAGAAAATGGAAGCGAAACAGCGCATCATTCCGGCCATTAAAACGATGAAGCAATTTGACGCCTTTTTGTCAAGCGGTTACACGGTCGGCGTGTTGCTTGAGGTGCATATTGCCCAGTTAAAAAGCATCTTTGCCTATGCGCGCCGGCATGGCAAGGAGTTGATCATTCACGTCGACTTGGTGCAAGGGCTGAGTCATGATGAACATGCGGCGGAATACCTTTGCCAAGAGTTCCGCCCTCATGGCCTCATTTCCACGAAAGCGGGCGTCATTATGAAGGCGCGCCAAAAGCGTGTCTTGGCCGTGCAACGCATCTTTTTGCTCGATTCCCACGCTTTAGAGAAAAGCTACCAGCTGATCGCCAAAACGAATCCGGATTGCATTGAAGTCATCCCGGGCGCCATGCCGCACATCATCCGCGAAGTGAAAGAACGGACCGGAAAACCGATTTACGCCGGCGGGCTCATCCGCACGGTCGATGATGTCGAGCGGGCGCTTGCAGCTGGGGCGGCGGCGGTGACCACGTCAAACGAAACATTATGGCGCCACTACAATGGATAATGCGTTGAGCTGGTCAAATCGGCCGCAGTCTGCTACAATAAAGGTAACAAGTTAATCATCAGTCAGGAGACAGGGAGAGACCATGCATGCATGGTAGGCGAAAGGCTTATCGTGTTTGCAATGGTCTCTTTTTGTCTTTTTCAAAGGAGGAATCATGCATGGCGTTCTCAAGCAAACATCGGAGCGATGTTCTTCAAGCGATGAGCGAAAAACAATATGATCTTCTGATCATCGGTGGAGGGATCACCGGCTCTGGCATCGCCCTGGATGCCGTCTCGCGCGGCATGACGGTCGCGCTTGTCGAGATGCAAGATTTTGCCGCCGGCACGTCAAGCCGGTCGACGAAGCTCGTTCACGGCGGCTTGCGCTACTTGAAGCAGTTCGAGGTGAAGCTTGTCGCGGAAGTCGGGCGCGAACGGGCGATTGTGTATGAAAACGGCCCGCACGTCACCACACCGGAGTGGATGCTGCTGCCCATTTATCGCGGCGGGACGTTTGGCAAATGGAGCACGTCGGTCGGCCTTTGGCTGTATGACCGGCTGGCTGGCGTCAAGCCAAGCGAGCGGCGCACGATGCTTGATGCCCGGCAGACGTTGGAAAAAGAGCCGCTCTTAAAGCGCGACGGCCTGATCGGCGGCGGCTATTACGTCGAGTATCGGACCGACGATGCCCGCCTGACGATCGAAGTGATCAAAAAAGCGGTCGAGCTTGGCGCCGACGCCGTCAACTACGTAAAAGCCGAACAGTTTTTGTACGACGAGCGCGGCCGCGCGATCGGCGCCCGCTGCCGCGACCTGATCGGCGGACGAGTGTATGACATCCGCGCCAAAAAAGTCGTCAATGCCGCCGGACCGTGGGTTGATGCGCTGCGCGACAAAGACGGATCGAAAACCGGCAAGCGGCTTCGGCTGACAAAAGGCGTCCATATCGTCATCGATCAAAAGCGTTTTCCGCTCAAGCAGGCAGTCTATTTTGACACCCCGGACGGCCGGATGGTGTTTGCCATTCCGCGGGATGGGAAAACGTATGTCGGCACGACCGATACATTTTATGACGATGATCCCGCTCATCCGGCCATGACCGAAGAAGACCGTGATTACTTATTGCAGGCGATTCACTACATGTTCCCGTCCGTCGGCGTCACTGCCGACGATGTCGAGTCGAGCTGGGCTGGCGTCCGTCCGCTCATTTATGAAGAAGGGAAAAACCCGTCGGAAATTTCCCGCAAAGACGAGATTTGGACATCGCCATCCGGCCTCATTACGATCGCCGGCGGCAAGCTGACCGGCTACCGGAAAATGGCCGAGACCGTCGTCGACCTCGTCGCTAAGCAGCTCGAAAAAGAAGAGCGGAAAACGTTCCGTCCATGCCAGACGAAACAATTGCCGATCTCCGGCGGCGATGTCGGCGGCTCGCACCGCCTCCCTGCCTTCATCGCCGAAAAAGCGGACGAAGCGGTGCGCTATGGATTGACGAAAGAAGCGGGAGCGCGGCTGGCGAGACAATACGGCACAAATGTCGACCAGCTGTTTGCTTTAAGCCAGCAATACGACCGTTCGTCTGGCTTAACGCGCGAAACGTTCATCCGCCTCGTCTACGCCATGGAGGAAGAAATGGCGGCCAAACCGGTCGACTACTTCATCCGCCGCACCGGAGCGCTGTTATTTGACATCGATTCTGTCCGGCGGGAGAAAGAGGCGGTTGTTGCGTTTATGGCGCGGTATTTGGGGTGGACGGGGGAAGAGCGGGACGTGTATGAGAAAGAACTCGACAAGGAACTGCGACGAGCGGTGTTGGCAGAGGAAGGAGCGAAGTGAACCAATGATCATGAAGGAAATGATGAGCGCCTGAATCCAGGCGCTTTTTTGATGGATCTTTTCGTAAAAATTAAGTAAAATTTAAATAAAAAATCAAAGTGAGGGAAGAGGATGGCGGTTACATACAATCCGCAAACGAAGCAGTTTCATTTGCGGGCGGGCAAGGCAAGCTACGTGATGCAGCTTTTCCGCTCCGGCTATTTGGCTCATATCTATTGGGGAAAAGCGGTGCGCGATGTTCGGGGGGAGCGGAGGTTTTCGCGGCTGGACCGCGCGTTTTCCCCCAATCTCGCCCCATCCGACCGCACGTTTTCGCTCGATACGCTGCCGCAAGAATATCCAGCCTATGGGAATACCGATTTTCGTTCTCCGGCGTATCAAGTGCAGCTTGAGAACGGCTCGACCGTGACCGATTTGCGCTACAAAACGCACCGCATTTACAAAGGGAAGCCTAGACTTAACGGACTGCCGGCGACATACGTGGAGCATGAACAGGAAGCGGAGACGCTCGAAATTGTCCTTGGAGATGCGCTGATCGGTCTAGAGGTCACGTTGCAGTATACGGCGTATGAAAAATGGAACGTCATCACGCGCGCGGCCCGTTTTGAAAACAAAGGCGGCGAGCGGTTGAAACTGCTGCGTGCGCTCAGTATGAGCGTTGATTTCCCAACTGCTGACTATGATTGGATCCATCTCCCCGGAGCGTGGGGGCGCGAGCGCTGGATCGAGCGCCGCCCGCTTGTGACCGGCGTGCAAGCGGCGGAAAGCCGCCGCGGCGCGAGCAGCCACCAACAAAACCCATTTATCGCGCTCGTCGCCAAAAACGCCGATGAACACCAAGGCGAAGTATACGGGTTCAGCTTTGTGTACAGCGGCAATTTCCTCGCCCAAGTCGAGGTCGACCAGTTTCACACCGCCCGTGTCTCGATGGGAATCAACCCGTTTGATTTCACATGGCTGCTTCAGCCGGGTGAGTCGTTCCAAACGCCGGAAGTGGTCATGGTTTACTCCGACCAAGGGTTGAACGGGATGTCGCAAACCTACCACGAACTGTACCGCACCCGCCTGGCGCGCGGCGCATTCCGCGACCGCGAACGCCCGATTTTGATCAACAACTGGGAAGCAACGTACTTCGATTTTAACGAAGAAAAACTCGTCAACATTGCGAAAACGGCAGCGAAACTAGGCATCGAACTGTTTGTGCTTGACGATGGCTGGTTTGGCGAGCGCGATGACGACCGCCGGTCGCTCGGCGATTGGATCGTCAACCGGCGCAAGCTTCCGAACGGCTTGGACGGGCTGGCAAAACAAGTAAACGAACTTGGACTCCAGTTCGGCTTATGGGTCGAGCCGGAAATGGTGTCGCCAAACAGCGAGCTGTACCGGAAGCATCCCGACTGGTGTCTCCATGTGCCGAACCGTCCGCGCTCTGAAGGGCGGAACCAGCTTGTGCTCGATTATTCCCGCGAAGACGTTTGCGACTATATCATCGAGACGATCTCGAACGTCCTCGCAAGCGCGCCGATCACGTACGTGAAATGGGACATGAACCGCCATATGACGGAAATCGGCTCGGCTGCCCTGCCGCCTGAGCGCCAACGCGAAACGGCGCACCGCTATATGCTTGGACTGTACCGCGTCATGGACGAGATGACCTCGCGCTTTCCGCACATTTTGTTTGAAAGCTGCTCAGGAGGCGGGGGGCGGTTTGACCCGGGGATGCTGTATTATATGCCGCAAACATGGACGAGCGACAATACCGATGCCGTCTCACGCCTGAAAATTCAATACGGCACGAGCCTCGTCTATCCGATTAGTGCGATGGGCGCCCACGTCTCGGCGGTGCCGAACCACCAAGTCGGGCGGGTGGCGTCGCTCAAGACGCGCGGCCATGTCGCGATGTCAGGCAACTTCGGCTATGAGCTCGATATCACGAAATTGACGGAAACAGAAAAACAAATGATTAAGCAACAAGTCGCGTTTTACAAGGACGTACGCCGCCTCGTCCAGTTCGGCACGTTTTATCGACTGCTAAGCCCGTTTGAAGGCAACGAGGCGGCGTGGATGTTCGTCTCTGCCGACCGCTCGGAAGCGCTCGTCGCCTACTTCCGCGTTCTGGCCGAAGCGAACGCGCCGCTGTCATACCTGCGCTTAAAAGGGCTTGACCCGAATCAAGACTACGAAATCGAGGGACTTGGCGTTTACGGCGGCGACGAGCTGATGTATGCCGGAGTGGCCTTGCCGTACCGCTCTGGCGATTTTATCAGCATGATGTGGCGATTGAAAGCTGTTCAACGATAAGAAGGGATGCTGTCGCTCGAGTCTATGCACCAGTCATAAACGAATTGAACCCGGTGTCTTAGATGCCGGGTTCAAACTGTTTGAGCTTCTCGATGATGCGACGCTTCCGATAGAGCATCTTCCCGGTTTCGGCGATGTCTTCCATAAACGATTTGTTAAACAGCGAACCGAAAATGACACCGATGATCGGAACGGCTTGAAACAGCTTTTTCCACCCGTATTGGTCGCGGAACGTCATCATCACTTCCCGCCAGCCTTGCAGTTCGGAAAAGACGCGCCCGCGTTCATTGGAGAACGACGAAAGTTCGTCCAAAATCGCTTTTTTCCCGACGATGTCCGCCGCGGCAAACTGCAGGCATTTGACGACGAACACGCGCTCCTCTTTTTCCTTCGGGTCATATCCGTACACGATGGCGATCTCTTGCAGCGTTTTCAGCGCTAAGCCGAGAAGCGCTGGAATGTCTACCGCCAGCGTCAGCGCCCCGCCAATTCCAGTTGCCGCCCCTTGCAGCTGGGCGAACGTGACGCGCGCATCGATCAATTCATCGCAGACGCGGTCCATCGTCTCAAGCGGCAAGTGCGGCACTTCGGCAAGCGACGATACGCCAAGCTTGTCCAATACCTTTCCTTCATTCACTAAGTATTGCCCGCCGCTTTGAATATAGCTGCCCAGCTCATCAAGCAGCTGTCCGAGTTTTCGATGGACGACTTTTGGCGTCAGCTTATCGAGCACTTGAAACGGCAAGCGGCCGAGCTTTTCCCAAAACCATAGGTCTTTTTGGGAGTGTTCCCAGTGTTCGATTTGCTTTAACTCTTTTTGTAGCTGCAGTTTGGCGTCCATGTTTGGGCCTCCTGTTCCTTCTTAAATGTTAATGTTTAGGATAGGTTGATTTTAACGAATTATACGGACAAGGAGGGCATTTTGTTTCTGACAAGAAGCCTGCAGTCATGAACAAACATCAAAGTAGGAGTTTTTCATTGACGAATAGTAAAATTTTAACTAAAATATTTATTATAAGATGATCTTAAGGAGGCTCTTTCATGATTACAACCTTAAAACAACAATTTATCGAACTTTTCGGCGGCTTAGGCGAAGGCATCCGCACTTTCTTCGCCCCCGGCCGCGTCAATTTGATCGGTGAGCATACGGATTACAACGGCGGGCATGTGCTGCCGTGCGCGCTTGCGATCGGCACGTATGCGCTTGTTCGGCAGACGAAAGAGCCATTTGTCCGCTTTTATTCGCAAAACTTCCCGGAAGCGGGAGTGGTCACGGTCTCTTACGACGACTTGTCTTATCGTCGCGAACACGGTTGGGCGAACTACCCGAAAGGAATCTTGGCTGCGTTTCAAGCGCTTGGCCCGCTTGAGACCGGATTGGATATTTTGTATTACGGCACGATCCCGAACGGCGCCGGGCTGTCGTCATCGGCGTCGATTGAGCTTGTGACCGCGGTGATGCTCAACGAACTGTTCAGGCGCGGGCTTGACCAGCTGGAACTTGTGAAAATGAGCCAAAACGTAGAAAATAAATACGTTGGCGTCCATTGCGGCATTATGGATCAGTTTGTCGTCGGCATGGGGAAACAAGATTGCGCCATTCTATTGAACTGCCAGACGCTCGAGTACCGCTATTTGCCGCTCGTGC
Organism: [Bacillus] caldolyticus; assembly: GCF_003595605.1. Lineage (NCBI taxonomy): Bacteria > Bacillati > Bacillota > Bacilli > Caryophanales > Anoxybacillaceae > Geobacillus > [Bacillus] caldolyticus. The sequence goes on from NZ_CP025074.1 coordinate 3,393,913, forward strand.
TCAACGATTGTTCGATTGTCATCGCGAACACAAACAAAAAGCGCGGCTTGGCGGACTCGGCGTACAACGAGCGGCGGGCGACGTGCGAGGCGGCTCTTGCGAAGCTGCAAAGCGTGCGGAACATCGCCTCGCTCGGCGAGCTGACAAGCGCAGAGCTGGCCCGTTATGAACATCTTCTTTCCCCGCTTGAACAAAAACGGGCCCGCCATGCGGTGACGGAAAACGAGCGGACTCTTGAAGCCGCCCGGGCGCTTGAGCGCGGAGACCTGATCCGCTTTGGCGAGTTGATGAAACAGTCGCATTTGTCGCTGCGCAATGATTACGAAGTGACAGGTGTTGAACTCGACACGCTCGTTGAAGCGGCATGGTCGCACGAAGGAACGGTCGGGGCGCGCATGACCGGAGCAGGATTTGGCGGCTGCACGGTGAACATTGTGAAAAAGGCATGCGTTCAAGATTTCATTGAACGGGTCGGAAACGCGTATGCCGAAAAAATCGGTTATGAAGCAAGCTTTTATGTCGTTGAAGTTGGTGACGGGGCGAGAGAACTCACGGAACTGGAGGAGATGAGCCGATGATTTTGGTTTGCGGAGGGGCAGGGTATATCGGCAGCCATGCGGTGTACCGTCTGCTTGAAAAAGGGGAGCGCGTGGTCGTGGTGGATAACTTGCAGACGGGGCACCGGGAGGCGGTTCACCCTGATGCGGTGTTTTGCCAAGGCGATATTCGCGACCGCGATTTTTTGCGCGAGGTGTTTCGCCAGCACGACATTGAGGCGGTCATTCATTTTGCGGCGAACTCATTGGTCGGCGAAAGCATGGAAGAGCCGCTGAAATATTACGACAACAATGTGTACGGCACACAAGTGCTGCTTGAAGTGATGAGAGAATTTGGCGTCAAGCAAATCGTCTTTTCTTCAACCGCCGCGGTGTATGGGGAGCCGAAACAAATCCCGATCGTCGAAACCGACCCGACGGAACCGACGAACGCGTATGGAGAAACGAAGCTGGCGATGGAAAAAATGATGAAATGGGCGGACCGCGCCTATGGCATCCGCTCGATTTCGCTCCGCTACTTTAATGTCGCCGGGGCGTACGGCACGACAATCGGTGAGGACCACAACCCGGAGACGCATCTGATTCCATTGATTTTAAAAGTGCCGCTTGGCCAGCGCGAGGAAATCTACATTTTCGGCGATGACTACGACACGCCCGACGGCACGTGCATCCGCGACTACATTCATGTGCTTGATCTCGTCGATGCCCATTGGCTGGCGCTCGAGAAATTGCGGAGCGGGGCAGACAGCGATGTATACAATTTAGGCAACGGAAATGGATTTAGCGTCAAAGAAGTGATCGAAGCGGCTCGGCAAGTGACCGGACACCCGATCCCCGCCCGCGTCGTGGCGCGGCGCCCGGGCGATCCGGCGAGACTTGTCGCTTCATCGGAAAAAGCAAAGCGCGAGCTCGGCTGGGAGCCGAAATACCCGTCCATTACGGATATCGTCGCGTCGGCATGGGAATGGCATCAAGCGCGGCCAAACGGATATCGGGGTGTGTAAACATGGAAACGATTTTTGCGGCGATTGAACAACTGATCCGTTATGCCGAGCAACGCGGCCTTTTAGCGCCGGAAGATGTTGTGTACGCGCGCAACCGCCTGCTGGCAACGCTCCGACTCACGGAATGGCAGCCGGCCGAGGTCAAGGACGTTCCCTTGGCCTCGCCCGCTCCCATATTGGACGCTATGATTGATTGGGCGTACGAACAAGGATTGTTGGAAACGAATACAACGACCGAGCGCGATATATGGAATGCGAGACTGATGGACTGCGTCATGCCGCGGCCGTCGGAAGTGATCCGCGCCTTTTACGAGCGATACCGCCGCGACCCGCAGGAGGCGACGGACTGGTTTTATTCGCTGAGCCAAGCGTCCAATTACATTCAAACGGCGCGCATCGCCAACAATCAGCACTGGAAAGTGTCAACCATCTATGGAGAATTGGATATCACCATTAACTTGGCGAAGCCGGAAAAAGACCCGAAGGAAATCGCCAAATTAAAAGAGATGCCGTCATCCTCGTATCCAAAATGTGTATTATGCAAAGAAAACGAAGGGTATGAAGGAACGTGGCGTCATCCAGCCCGTTCCAATCACCGTGTCATCCCGATCACGTTATTGGATGAACAGTGGTATTTCCAATATTCTCCCTACGTGTACTATAATGAACATTGCATCGTCTTCCACGCCGAACATGTGCCGATGAAAATGGAGCGGAAGACGCTTGAGCGTTTGCTCGATTTCGTCGAAAAGTTCCCGCACTATTTCATTGGCTCGAACGCCGATTTGCCGATTGTCGGCGGCTCGATTTTAGTGCATGACCATTTCCAGGGCGGGTGCTATACGTTTGCGATGGAAAAGGCGGAGATCGAAGAGTGTATCCCGCTTCCATCGTTTCCGTCGGTCACAGCCGGCATAGTGCGCTGGCCGATGTCCGTCATCCGTTTGACTGGACCAAAAGAGGACGTGTTGGATGCGGCTGCCTTTTTGTATGAAACATGGCGGACGTACAGCGACTCAAGTGTCGAGATTATGGCCTACAGCGGCGATGTTCCGCATAACACGATCACCCCGATCGCCCGGCGGCGCGGCGATTTGTTTGAGTTGGACATTGTTTTGCGCAACAATCGGACATCAGCGGAACATCCGTACGGCATTTTCCATCCGCATGAAGAATTGCATCATATTAAAAAAGAAAATATCGGCTTGATCGAAGTGATGGGGCTGGCGGTGCTGCCGGCACGGCTTGCCGTGGAACTGGAGACGCTGGCCGATTATCTCGTGCATCGGACAAAAAAAGAAGACTGGGACGAGTCGATGCATAAACATTGGGATTGGTGCGAAGCCATTTACTCGGCCTATCCGGACATCACGAAGGACAACGTCCATGACATTTTGCGGCACGAAGTCGGGCAACGGTTTGTGACCGTGTTGGAACATGCCGGGGTGTTTAAGCGGGACAAGCGAGGGAAGGACGCGTTTCGCCGCTTTATGCAGCACGCTGTGGAGCGCATGTCGTCTCTTGTTTAAATGCGGCGAAAAAACGCGTTTCATATGAAACATAAGGAAGGGATTGCAAACAGACTATGGCTACGTTAAAAGAAATCGCGGAAAAAGTCGGCGTTTCGGTCGCGACGGTGTCGCGCGTGCTTAATTACGATACGACGCTGTCCGTTTCCGATGAAACGAGAAGGCGCATTTTTGAAGTCGCCCAAGAGCTGAACTACAAAACATTGCGGGAACGAAGCCAGCAAGCGCGCGAATCGTTTCGCTTCGGGCTCATTCACTGGTATTCGGAGCGCCAGGAAATCGATGACCCCTATTATATGGCGATTCGCCTCGGAGTGGAAAAAGAGTGTTTTGACCGCGGCATCGAACTCGTCAAATTGTTTAAACAGCACGGCGCCTATCCGATCGAACGGATGGAGGCGCTCGATGGCATCATCGCCGTCGGAAAATTCGGGCCGAAGGAAGTCGAGGTTTTTGCCGCCGGGGCCAAACAAATTGTGTTTGTCGACTGTTCGCCTGATGAGCATCGGTTTGATTCAGTCGTCATCGACTTGCGTCAAGCGACGGTGACAGTGCTTGATTATTTGCTTCGGTTGGGGCATACGAAAATTGGCTATATCGGCGGCCGTGAATATGTCGACGGGGAAACGCCGATCCGCGATGAGCGCGAAGCGGCGTTTTACGAATATTTGTATGTCAAAGGGCTGTATGATTCCCGCTATGTATGGATCGGTGCCTTCACTGCTGAAGATGGCTATCGGCTGATGAAAGAAGCTGTTTCAGGCGGCGACTTGCCGACGGCGTTTTTCATTGCCAGTGATTCGATGGCGATTGGCGCCCTGCGTGCGCTGCATGAAGCCGGGATCGCTGTTCCGGAAGAGGCGGCGATTGTCGGATTCAATGATATTCCGACGGCAGCATTTCTTCACCCGCCGCTTTCGACGGTGAAAGTATACACAGAATTTATGGGTGAAACAGCGGTTGAGCTGCTCATCGAACGGTTGACGACGAAACGAGCGATTTGCAAAAAGGTCGTCGTGCCGACAGAGCTCGTCATCCGCTCAAGCAGCGAGGGCAACGAAAAGGGGAGCGGTCGATAAGCCGCTCCCTTCTGCATTAATGGAACTCGATATCAACGCGTTTTTTCGTTCCTGTCGTTGTTTTCGGGATATGAATGTCAAGCACGCCGTTTTTGTACGTCGCGCGAATGTTTTCCGTCGCCGCATCCGCCGGCAGGGTGATCGAACGCTGGAAGCGACCAAAGAAGCGTTCGCGCCGGTGCATTTGTTCTTCTCTTACATCGTGGTGGCGTTGAATCGTGCCGCTGATGGTCAACATGTTGTTCTGCACGTCAATGTGCACATCCTCTTTCCGCTCCAGCCCCGGTAAATCGCACGAAACGACGTATTCGTTGGCCGTTTCATGCATGTCGATGCGCGGCATCCAGTGCTGCTCATCCATATGAGTGAACAGCGATGGAAAATCACTAGCAAAAAAGCGGTTCATATCCCGGCGAATCGATTCCAAGTGCCGGAACGGGTCATACGGAATTAACGCCATAACTGCCATCCTCCTTAACAAGAAATGTTTTTTCGCTCAGTAGTGTGAACCGGATTCGTCTGTTTTATGTATGATTGGCTTGCAATTGTTCCATCACCGTCAAATACGCTTGAATGAGTGCTACTTTCATGCCATCCGGCAAGTCAGAAGCGGCCACCCGCTTAACGGCGTAATAAAACTTCACTTCGGACGATTGCCGCACGCGCGGATGCGTCCATTCATCGCGCAACTCTTGCCTTATCGTTTCATACAAAAGAGTTTGGCTTTCTTGTTCATCAAGCGGTCCGGCCGCCAGCGATCGGTTCGGCCAAAGTCGGCGGTAGCCGTCAAGCAGTGCAGAAAATGGATAGGTCACGGCTGTTTCCCTCCTTAAAAAATATACATAGCGATCCTCGAGGTCTGCTCCTTGCAACATATTCTTTTTAAGAAATTATATCATACAGCAGTCGAAGCGATTCGGGAGGCCAAGTCGAATGTAGATAGTGGGGGCTGGTTTCGTTTGCTGTCGTTGTAAGGCAGCCCAACCGTGGGACGCACGGGGATGGCTTGGTTGACAGCCTGCCGTGGGGCGGGTGTTCCCAAGAATCTCCCACCTCTAAGCGTTAGCGTAGGTGGGAGAGCGTTCAACCTAAAAAAGTAGTTGACATAAGGTGAGATAGTGTATAAAATAAAAATCGCCGCTTCGACGGAATGTCGGAGTGCAACGATCGAACAATCATGAAATAAAAAAACTATTGACAAATAGTTAACACTGCGTATAATGAATAATTGCCGCGACGAAATGACGCGGTAATAATTAGAAGAGAATCAGTAGTTGACATTTTTGAAAGATTGTTTATAATAGTAACTGTCGTTCCTTGAAAACTGAACGAAACGAAGCGCGAAAGAAAAGCGAAGGCCGCTTTGGCCGAAGCTGGACAATACGGAAAAGCTGAGGCCCGCGGGTCGCCGCGATGGGCAAATGTTCTTCGCCTGCAGGGATTTACAATCCCGAAGGCGAAGGTTATTTGACCCCGAGCGGCGGCGGGCTGAAGCTGGACAATGCGAAAAGCCAATCAACTTTCTTTGGAGAGTTTGATCCTGGCTCAGGACGAACGCTGGCGGCGTGCCTAATACATGCAAGTCGAGCGGACCAAATCGGAGCTTGCTCTGGTTTGGTCAGCGGCGGACGGGTGAGTAACACGTGGGCAACCTGCCCGCAAGACCGGGATAACTCCGGGAAACCGGAGCTAATACCGGATAACACCGAAGACCGCATGGTCTTTGGTTGAAAGGCGGCCTTTGGCTGTCACTTGCGGATGGGCCCGCGGCGCATTAGCTAGTTGGTGAGGTAACGGCTCACCAAGGCGACGATGCGTAGCCGGCCTGAGAGGGTGACCGGCCACACTGGGACTGAGACACGGCCCAGACTCCTACGGGAGGCAGCAGTAGGGAATCTTCCGCAATGGGCGAAAGCCTGACGGAGCGACGCCGCGTGAGCGAAGAAGGCCTTCGGGTCGTAAAGCTCTGTTGTGAGGGACGAAGGAGCGCCGTTCGAAGAGGGCGGCGCGGTGACGGTACCTCACGAGGAAGCCCCGGCTAACTACGTGCCAGCAGCCGCGGTAATACGTAGGGGGCGAGCGTTGTCCGGAATTATTGGGCGTAAAGCGCGCGCAGGCGGTCCCTTAAGTCTGATGTGAAAGCCCACGGCTCAACCGTGGAGGGTCATTGGAAACTGGGGGACTTGAGTGCAGGAGAGGAGAGCGGAATTCCACGTGTAGCGGTGAAATGCGTAGAGATGTGGAGGAACACCAGTGGCGAAGGCGGCTCTCTGGCCTGCAACTGACGCTGAGGCGCGAAAGCGTGGGGAGCAAACAGGATTAGATACCCTGGTAGTCCACGCCGTAAACGATGAGTGCTAAGTGTTAGAGGGGTCACACCCTTTAGTGCTGCAGCTAACGCGATAAGCACTCCGCCTGGGGAGTACGGCCGCAAGGCTGAAACTCAAAGGAATTGACGGGGGCCCGCACAAGCGGTGGAGCATGTGGTTTAATTCGAAGCAACGCGAAGAACCTTACCAGGTCTTGACATCCCCTGACAACCCAAGAGATTGGGCGTTCCCCCTTCGGGGGGACAGGGTGACAGGTGGTGCATGGTTGTCGTCAGCTCGTGTCGTGAGATGTTGGGTTAAGTCCCGCAACGAGCGCAACCCTCGCCTCTAGTTGCCAGCACGAAGGTGGGCACTCTAGAGGGACTGCCGGCGACAAGTCGGAGGAAGGTGGGGATGACGTCAAATCATCATGCCCCTTATGACCTGGGCTACACACGTGCTACAATGGGCGGTACAAAGGGCTGCGAACCCGCGAGGGGGAGCGAATCCCAAAAAGCCGCTCTCAGTTCGGATTGCAGGCTGCAACTCGCCTGCATGAAGCCGGAATCGCTAGTAATCGCGGATCAGCATGCCGCGGTGAATACGTTCCCGGGCCTTGTACACACCGCCCGTCACACCACGAGAGCTTGCAACACCCGAAGTCGGTGAGGCAACCCGCAAGGGAGCCAGCCGCCGAAGGTGGGGCAAGTGATTGGGGTGAAGTCGTAACAAGGTAGCCGTACCGGAAGGTGCGGCTGGATCACCTCCTTTCTAAGGACGAAGAAAAGCGGAAGCGCCGTAATTTCGCCTAAAGGCAGCCCGCGTCCTGCGGGCAACGGCGAAATATCGCCATCCTGGCGATCTCGAAGCCAAATGTTCTTCACCCGTTGGGGTGCTTGCACCCCGAGGGGGGAAGGTTATTTGGCAGAAGAGAGCCAGGCGCTGGAGCTAGACATCAGTCGTTATTCAAAGCAAAACGCGCTTCTGTTTCGTTCAGTTTTGAAGGAATGAGGATTCCTTCAAGTGTTTTGCGTCTGCGTCTACAAGTGAATTCAGAGAAGCTGGATTCCTCGACGCAAGACTGCAGAGAAGTGAATTCAATGAAGTAGTCTCGTTCCTTGAAAACTAGATAACCGATAAAGCAAAGGAAGAAGCCGAGAGCGCAATAGGTTAAGCTGGAAAGGGCGCACGGTGGATGCCTTGGCACTAGGAGCCGATGAAGGACGGGGCAAACGCCGAAACGCTTCGGGGAGCTGTAAGCAAGCGTTGATCCGGAGATGTCCGAATGGGGGAACCCACTGTCCGTAATGGGGCAGTATCCATGCCTGAATCCATAGGGCATGGAGGGCACACCCGGGGAACTGAAACATCTTAGTACCCGGAGGAGAAGAAAGCAACCGCGATTCCCTGAGTAGCGGCGAGCGAAACGGGAACAGCCCAAACCAAGAGGCATGTCCTCTTGGGGTTGTAGGACCGCTCACGATGGGAGTGAGAAAGGGACGGGGTAGACGAACCGGTCTGGAACGGCCGGCCAGAGAAGGTGAGAGCCCTGTAGTCGAAACTTCGTTCCCTCCCGAGCGGATCCTGAGTACGGCGGGACACGAGGAATCCCGTCGGAAGCAGGGAGGACCATCTCCCAAGGCTAAATACTCCCTAGTGACCGATAGTGCACCAGTACCGTGAGGGAAAGGTGAAAAGCACCCCGGAAGGGGAGTGAAAGAGAACCTGAAACCGTGTGCCTACAAGTAGTCAGAGCGCGTTCATGCGTGATGGCGTGCCTTTTGTAGAATGAACCGGCGAGTGACGATGGCGTGCGAGGTTAAGCCGAAGAGGCGGAGCCGCAGCGAAAGCGAGTCTGAACAGGGCGAAAAGTACGTCGTCTTCGACCCGAAACCAGGTGATCTACCCATGTCCAGGGTGAAGGCCGGGTAACACCGGCTGGAGGCCCGAACCCACGCACGTTGAAAAGTGCGGGGATGAGGTGTGGGTAGGGGTGAAATGCCAATCGAACTTGGAGATAGCTGGTTCTCCCCGAAATAGCTTTAGGGCTAGCCTCGGGTTTGAGAGTCTTGGAGGTAGAGCACTGATTGGGCTAGGGGCCCAAAACGGGTTACCGAACCCAGTCAAACTCCGAATGCCAACGACTTATGCCCGGGAGTCAGACCGCGAGTGATAAGATCCGTGGTCGAGAGGGGAACAGCCCAGACCGCCAGCTAAGGCCCCGAAGTGCACGTTCAGTGGAAAAGGATGTGGAGTTGCCGAGACAACCAGGATGTTGGCTTAGAAGCAGCCACCATTTAAAGAGTGCGTAATAGCTCACTGGTCGAGTGACTCTGCGCCGAAAATGTACCGGGGCTAAACGTGCCGCCGAAGCTGCGGGATGACCGTTGGTCATCGGTAGGGGAGCGTTCTAAGGGCAGAGAAGCCAGACCGGAAGGACTGGTGGAGCGCTTAGAAGTGAGAATGCCGGTATGAGTAGCGAAAACAGAGGTGAGAATCCTCTGCGCCGAAAGCCTAAGGGTTCCTGAGGAAGGTTCGTCCGCTCAGGGTTAGTCGGGACCTAAGCCGAGGCCGAAAGGCGTAGGTGATGGACAACAGGTTGAGATTCCTGTACCACCTTCTTCCCGTTTGAGCGATGGGGGGACGCAGGAGGATAGGGCGAGCAGGCGGCTGGAAGAGCCTGTCCAAGCCGTGAGGCTGATCCGCAGGCAAATCCGCGGATCATAAGGCCAAGCGGTGACGGCGACGGATTGATCCGGAAGTCCCCGATTTCACACTGCCAAGAAAAGCCTCTAGCGAGGGAAGAGGTGCCCGTACCGCAAACCGACACAGGTAGGCGAGGAGAGAATCCTAAGGCGCGCGGGAGAACTCTCGTTAAGGAACTCGGCAAAATGACCCCGTAACTTCGGGAGAAGGGGTGCTCTTTGGGGTGAAGAGCCCTGAAGAGCCGCAGTGAAAAGGCCCAAGCGACTGTTTATCAAAAACACAGGTCTCTGCGAAGCCGAAAGGCGACGTATAGGGGCTGACACCTGCCCGGTGCTGGAAGGTTAAGGGGAGCGCTTAGCGGAAGCGAAGGTGCGAACCGAAGCCCCAGTAAACGGCGGCCGTAACTATAACGGTCCTAAGGTAGCGAAATTCCTTGTCGGGTAAGTTCCGACCCGCACGAAAGGTGTAACGACTTGGGCGCTGTCTCAACGAGAGACCCGGTGAAATTATACTACCTGTGAAGATGCAGGTTACCCGCGACAGGACGGAAAGACCCCGTGGAGCTTTACTGCAGCCTGATATGGAATTTTGGTATCGCTTGTACAGGATAGGTGGGAGCCTGGGAAGCCGGAGCGCCAGCTTCGGTGGAGGCGACGGTGGGATACCACCCTGGCGGTATTGAAATTCTAACCCGCACCCCTTAGCGGGGTGGGAGACAGTGTCAGGTGGGCAGTTTGACTGGGGCGGTCGCCTCCCAAAAGGTAACGGAGGCGCCCAAAGGTTCCCTCAGAATGGTTGGAAATCATTCGGAGAGTGCAAAGGCACAAGGGAGCTTGACTGCGAGACGGACAGGTCGAGCAGGGACGAAAGTCGGGCTTAGTGATCCGGTGGTTCCGCATGGAAGGGCCATCGCTCAACGGATAAAAGCTACCCCGGGGATAACAGGCTGATCTCCCCCAAGAGTCCACATCGACGGGGAGGTTTGGCACCTCGATGTCGGCTCATCGCATCCTGGGGCTGTAGTCGGTCCCAAGGGTTGGGCTGTTCGCCCATTAAAGCGGTACGCGAGCTGGGTTCAGAACGTCGTGAGACAGTTCGGTCCCTATCCGTCGCGGGCGGAGGAAATTTGAGAGGAGCTGTCCTTAGTACGAGAGGACCGGGATGGACGCACCGCTGGTGTACCAGTTGTCCCGCCAGGGGCACCGCTGGGTAGCTATGTGCGGACGGGATAAGCGCTGAAAGCATCTAAGCGTGAAGCCCCCCTCAAGATGAGATTTCCCACCGCGCAAAGCGGGTAAGATCCCTCGAAGATGACGAGGTCGATAGGTCCGAGGTGGAAGCGTGGCGACACGTGGAGCTGACGGATACTAATCGATCGAGGGCTTGACCTATAAGCGGCTTCTTCCGACGGTTATCTAGTTTTGAAGGAATGAATTCTTCTCATGATGCGGAAGTAGTTCAGTGGTAGAACACCACCTTGCCAAGGTGGGGGTCGCGGGTTCGAGTCCCGTCTTCCGCTTTTCCATCATGCGCTCGTAGCTCAATTGGATAGAGCATCTGACTACGGATCAGAAGGTTAGGGGTTCGAATCCTCTCGAGCGCGTTTATTAACTAACTTCAAAAAAAGATATTGACAAAAAAAACAATTAGCGATTATATTTTTATTGCAGTCGTTTCTAAGACAAGTCCTAATGATATTGATCATGCGGGTGTAGTTTAATGGTAAAACCTCAGCTTCCCAAGCTGAAGTCGTGGGTTCGATTCCCATCACCCGCTTTCCTTTATTTTATCGTGAATATCGTATGGATATTGTTCCAGCAGCTCAGCTGGATAGGGCAACGAGCAAAGTCATCTTCGAAATGGCTACGAGTTGTCCTGATGCACCAAGCTTCCTTGAGTAGGCTTGTAGAGGAAGGGACAGCGGGAATGTTGGGGTGTCCTGTTGATTATGTCCCAGCAGCTCAGTAGGATAGAGCAACGAGCAATAGCTTCTTTGAAACAACTGCGAGTTGCCCCGACGCATCGGGCTTCTTCGAATCGGCTTGTAGAGGAAGGGGCAGCGGAATAATGAGAGTGTCATCATGATTACTATGTCCCAGTAGCTCAGTAGGATAGAGCAGCGGCCTTCTAAGCCGTCGGTCGGGAGTTCGAGTCTCTCCTGGGACGCCACTTACATACGATTCGTTCCGGTTAAAATCCTCAAAACCCTTGATACGATCGCGTTTGCGGTCGTTTTTCATTTTTTGGGAATCCCGAAAAAAACGATAGGATCCGAAAAAATTTTGCACGAATTTTGCACGGTGATCACAGGGCATTATAGAGTTCCATCATGGTTTGATCTACCTGCCGCGATTCTTTTTGTTCCTTCTCGTCTATGATGTGAGAGTAGAAATCTTCATTTGAAAGAGCGTGCAAACGTTCCGAAAGAATGTGCAAAATCCAGAATAATCCGTAAAAATTTTGCACATGATTTCCGAATCCTCCTGAAATAATTTGAAAAAGGGATTCTGAAATAATGTGCTAATTTACATTAAGATATTATGAAGAGAATGTTAATTATATTTGTATTATAATTATAAATATTGAATAAAAAAATGATTAGTGTTATTATTTGTATTGAAGGAAATATTAAGTAATTTTGGGAGGTGGTTCTATGTTAACTAAGACAGGAATTGCTCTAGATCAGGTCGAAATGAGGTGTCCATTAAAAAAGGAGAGATGAATATATGCTAAGTAGTTTTTTTGCTTCGGTTCTTCTTGGCTTATCTTTATCAATTCCGATTGGTCCTATTAACATAGAAATGGTGAAGCGGGGAATAAAGTACGGATTTTTTCATTCATGGGTTGTCGGATTGGGAGGAATGTCAGCGGATATAGTACTAATGTTTGCCATCTTTTTTGGCTTATCCGTTTTTTAACAAAATCTGTTGTACAGCTCATCATGTGGTTTTCTGGTTTCTTCATTTTGTGTTATTTGGGTTATGATAGCATAAAGGAGGCATTTAAAAAGGTTGAAATAACCGGAGAGGTTAACAAAGAAGGTTTATTCAAATCATATCTTTCTGGCTTCTTTATAGCTATATCGAATCCACTTAATATTGTTTTTTGGGTTAGCATCTATGGATCTGTATTAGCGATGGAATTGAATTCTATTGAAAGGTATCATGCACTTGCTAAAAGTAGTGCGATATTTCTGGGGATCGCATTATGGGATTTTACAGTAGCACTCTCTGTACATTTGGGAAGAAAAATGATAAGTCAAAAGTGGCTAAAATGGTTATCTGTTGCTGCAGGGATTTCTTTGATTGGATTTGGTATAAGCTTTGGATATAGAGCCTTTAAAACGTTGCTACATATGATATAATTTTTGGCATCAAAAGATACCTCGATCAATACGATTACTTGATTGTGTTCTGTTTGAATTTCCCATACTTTTGGCCACGCTAGATATGCGAACAACGGTGTATTTTAAAGACGGTATAGCTGTCATACAAGCTAATGATACTGGCGAAATTGTTAGTATTGTTACTAGAAGCCCGGTGAAAAACGGGGCGTTGCGGGCAAATCAACGGCGTTGGATCAGAATCGCAAGCCCGTTTGTCAAAGTTTCTCTAATTGAAAAATAGGTGGGCCATCAACCTTCTTCACTAAATCACCAGCTTTCTAGAAAGAATCCAAAAAAAGATTGGAGGGAAATCGATGGATGATTTGTTGCAGTGCATCGAAGACGATCTTGAAGGAAATTTGCCGCCAGAGCAATTTTCTTATGATTTTCCTGCTATATATGCATCTTATTTCGATGATGGAGATTTAGACGAAAAGTACATCGACGCGTTTGATGATATTTCGGAAGCGTGCGACTGGTATGAGCCTAACCCTCTTCATAGAGAGGACGACGATGAGTATATCGGAGAAGAAGAGCTGAGGAACAAAGTAGAGGAAAAATATCAAACGATTAAGAAATTGTCGACGAGAAGCACTTAACCTACTCGAATGGTTACGTGCTTTTTTATTTTCCCTCGTCTTTTTAGCATTTGTAGACGTAAAAGAACAAAGTGGTTCGTGGCCGTAACCACCATTGAAAGTTCCTTTGGTTGGCCTCATCGCATATTGGGTCGAATTTTGTCTCGCAAATGAAAACAAATTGAAACGTTCATGGCGGCGAAAGTTTGTTAAAATGTATAGGATAGAAATAAAATTAGAAAACGTGCCATACAATGAACATGCATGGCAAATATACGAGTCAGGTGATCGACATGGGGTTTGAACAGCAACTTGTTCATAAAACATTTTACGAGACGCTCGTCGAGGCGGGGGAACGCGACGTTGTCAGCGCGCTTGGCGATATGTTTTTCACGGCGCATCGGGATGGCGCTGATTTGTCGTCGATTCGCTTTGCCCAAGGGGAAGTGTATTTCCACCGCCGCGACTACGAAGCGGCGATCTTGAAATGGGAACAAGTCCATCACGACGATTTGCGCCCGTGGGCGCAAAAAAATATCGCCGACAGCTACTATGAGCTTGGACGGCTCGAGCTGGCCGAGGAGCTGTACCGTTCGATTGAGACGGAAAGCGAAACGTTGCATGCGGAAATCATTTTGCGCCTGTTTTCGCTCTACCGTGAGTTGGGGGAAAACGCGAAAGCGGATGATATGATTAAGCGCGGTGTGACGTTGTATCCGGATTATCCGAACATGACCGAATGGGCGCGCGCCTTTTTCGAGGAGCAAGGTGATTGGGAAAGCGCCGTCGAGCTTGCTTTAGGAGAGGCGGTGCGGACGTCGGCGCGCCGCTGGGCGGACATCTTGACCGGTTATGTGGAACAAGGACATGCGCGAACGATGGCGCCTGCGCGGTTTTCACGCTGCCTGGCGCTGTTGTACGAAACGGATCGGGTGAAGTTTGAACGGCTTGTGCAGGCGCTATGGAACGGTTATCGGGATGGTGACCTCTATTTTTCGTGGCTCGCGGAGTGGAATCGCCTCTATGATGAGTTGTCGATCGGCCGCGACTACGACTGGAAGCGAATTCCTGGCCTTTTAGGGGAAGCCTATGCAGGATTGATGAAAGGCCCGTACCGATTGAAAGAGTTGGTGGAAGTGGTGCCACCGCTTGTCAAAAGCTGGGTGAGTTTAGCCGACGGTCCGGAGACAGCGGTGGCCGCGGCTGCCTTGTTGGCGTGGAGTGAGAAATTTCCTGAGGCGTTTGAAGAAGAGACGGTCAACGACGCCGCTAAGCGGCTCGTCCATGCGAAACGGCAAGCTGGGGAAGCGGGTGTGTCGCTATTTGAAGAAATTGCCGATTGGGCGGAAGAGCAGCGGGCGGGCTCGCATTTCCGCTTCCGCTGGTTCGTGCGGCAGCTGTCTGATTCGCGGACGCATTTCGTTTTGGTCGCTGGGGCGTCGCGCCATGAGCGGTTGGCGTTTTTGCGGACGTTGGTCGGCGAGGCAGCGTTGGCGGCGCCATCTGCGCCGGTGCTTGCGTGGAGAAACGGCGGGGAGATGGAAGTCGCGAAAATCAGCGACGACCAGTTTACCGTTTTTTCGAGCATTGACGAATTTCAACAGGCAACGGGCGGCCGCGGAAGCCGATTCTCCGATGACGCTGTCATTGAATGCACGGCGCCGTTTTCACTCGTGCCGCAAGGGATTGTCTTGTTGGATATCGGCCCGCTCGGCGGGCGCGCTTCATCCGACCATGAAGCGCTTGTGTCGTTTTCGCTTGCTGACAGCATTCTTTTTCTTCTCAACGGCGAGGATCCGTTTTCTAGCGCCGATGAACAGTTGATGCTGCAGCTTCGCGAGCGGGCGCCGTCTGCGCCGATGTACGTTTTGCTTCCTCCGGGCGACGGGATGGTGGATGAAGAGGAGACGGCGAGAATCGTTGAGGAAGTGGAAGCGCACGTTCGTACGATCGTTCCGGAAGCCAATGTCATGGTCTATTCGCCGCATGCGCCAAGCCGCAAGCAGCAGCAAGCCCTCGTCGGCTGGCTTGAGGAGATGCGCCGATGCGTGTCCCCTGTCCGCCGCGAGGAAGCGATTTTAACGACGATCCGCCAGTTCATCGCTCATTTGTTCCGGCAGCGAGCCGAGGCGGAAAGTCGACTGGCGGAGCTGGTCGTATGGAAAAAAGAAATGGCGGCTAAACTCAGCGGCGCCATTCATCAGCTTGGCGACCTGCAAGAGGAGAAAACGGCCAAAACGGCAAAGTCGTTCCACACCGTCTTGGCGGAAATGCGGGGCGAGCTGTTGACGGCGATTCCCGATCTGTTGCGCAGCATGGCGGATCTTGTGAGCGAAGACAGGGATTTTTCCCGCTTGCATCTTGAACTGAACGACAAAGCGAACGAACGGCTTCGCGCTTACCTTGATGAAGAGGCGCTGCCAAAGCTGCGCCGCGCCATGGAACAGTGGATTGCAGCGACGGAAGACGAATTCAACGAATGCCAGGTGTTTTTGCATGAAATGGGCGAAGGGTTTAACGCCATGTTCGGCCAGGAACGGCTCAAGCTCGAATGCGATTTTCGCCTTCTCGCCGATTGGCGGCGCGATACGGATCGGTTGATCAACGGGGTGCAAATTGACAAGGTGAACGTTTTCTTGCGGAGAACGCCAAGCCAGCTGCTGTTGAAAGGGGCGGGCAAACTGCTCGGTGCCTTTGCGCAAAACAAGGCGATGCTGGCGCAAAAGTATAAGCAGTTGATCCAGACGCAAGATTACGCTGAGGTGGTGGAGGCGATCATCCAGCAGTTGTTGCTGCCGTTTGAATGGTTTGCCAAATCGCTTGAGCGTGATGTCACTCAATTTTTCCATGCGCCATTGACGGCGCTCGATGAAACGTTGAAACGGCTGGAGCTGGAGATCGCTGCCCAGGAAGGCGAGCTCAAACATATGCGCAAAAACCCTGAGGCGTACCGCGACCCGCTCGTGCTCTTTGGCATTCGTTTGCGGCAATGCGAGCAGCTGGCGCAGGCGGCATCTGCCGCTGTGCACTTGCGGCAGGATGAAAACAACCCCATCGGTTCGGTCTGATCGTTCCGTGTGAAACCGTGCTTGAACGGAATAAGGCTGCGCCAACGGTCGGGTCTGGCCGCTCGTTTGGCGCAGCCTTATTGTTTAGAGCTGGCGAAACCGATTACGCCAGTTCGAATGCCCAGTTGCCGCTGCGGAAAATCGGCTCTCGCTTCCCGTCTTTCGTCACGCCGTCAATGTTCAGATCAGCTGAGCCGATCATAAAGTCGACGTGGACGAGGCTGTCGTTGACGCCGCGACGGTCGAGTTCGTCTTTGGACAATGAAGCGCCGTTCTCGATATTGGTCGGATACGCCTTGCCGAGCGCCAAATGGCAAGCGGCGTTTTCGTCAAACAGCGTGTTGTAAAAAATGAGATTGGACAGCGACACCGGCGATTGGTGCGGCACGAGGGCGACTTCCCCGAGGCGGCGCGCCCCGTCATCGGTGTCAAGCAAATGCTTAAGCGTCTCATATCCTTGTTCGGCGCTGAAGTCGACGACTTGACCGTCTTTGAACGTGAGCGTAAACCCATCGATCACGTTGCCGTTGTAATTGAGCGGCTTCGTGTTGCGCACCGTGCCGTTGACGCCGTCTTTATGCGGCATGGTAAACACTTCTTCGGTCGGGATGTTGGGATTGAAGCGCACGCCGCTTTGACTCGTCGCCGCGCCGCCGTGCCAGACGTGCCCGTCGACGAGTTCGACCGTGAGATTGGTGCCGGGCGCTTCGTAAACGAGCTGTTTGTATTGCTTGTTGTTTAAGTAATCGACGATGCGGGCGAGCCGATCGTTATGTTCGCGCCAGGCAGCGATCGGATCGTCTTGGTCGATGCGGGTGATGCGGAAAATCGCTTCCCATAATTTGTCGATGGCTTCTTCATCGCGCAGATCGCCAAATACTTTTTGCGCCCACGCCGGTGTGGGGACGGAAATGAGCGACCAGCAGTTCCGGTCGGCCATAATGGCGCTCCGATAGTTGGCGAGCGCTTGCGCCGCTGTTTTATTGGCGGTCGCGATCCGCTTTGGATCGACGTCTTTTAACAAGTCCGGATTCGGGGCGTAAATGGATAAAAAGGCAGCGCCTTGTTCGGCGAGTTCTTCCATCGCTCTTGCCCGCCACATCGGATATTCGGAAAACGCTTCCTCGGGGGCGTGGTGAAATTTAATGTATGTAAGCGCCTCGTCGTTCCACTCGACATACACATGCTTTGCCCCGGTTTCGTACGCCGTTTTGGCGATTTTGCGGACGAGCGGCGCCGCCTCGAGCGGGGCGTTGACGAACAGCGTCTGCCCGGGCTGAATGTTCACCCCGACTTTCACCGCCAGTTCGGCGTATTTGTCCAATTCCTTCTCCCAACGGTTCATCTTCCTCACTCCTTTTTTGGACTGACTCATCTCCACTTTATTATAATTCCCGCCGCCTCGCAACTTAGGGAGCTTTACATGTGGATGCTGTCCGGACGAGAGCGAAACGTTCCGATGTAGGACGCGCCTCATGTTGGAATAACAGGATGGGTTGACACATATGTAAAGAGTAAAGAAGGTTCCATGGTGAAGAGCAACAAACTTCGTTGTCACCGGCACTATCGTCGCAGCCTGATGATAGTGCCATTTTTATGAAAAGGGGGTGGGATGGCGGAGCAAAAAGAGAGGGACGGACTGACAGATGAGGTGTGCGCCTGTGCAAAACCATACCAAACAGGGAGGAACAGCGATGAATGGCATCATCTTGGCGGAACTCGTGCTGTATTGTCTTGTGATGGCAGCGCTTGGCTATTGGTATGGGAAAAAGGAGATGAGCCATTCCGACTTTTTGCTTGGCGGAAAAAAACTTCCCGGTTGGGCGCTCGCGTTTTCCGAACGGGCGACAGGGGAATCGGCGTGGCTGTTGCTTGGCTACACGGGGTTTGTGTTTGCGAGCGGTCTTTCCGCGATTTGGGTGGCGGTGGGCATTGTGATCGGCATTATCGGCGCCTGGCTTTTTTTGGCTGACCGGTTTCGCCAAGAGGCGGAGCGGTACGGTGCGCTGACCTTGCCCGGCTATTTAGCGAAACGGTTCGGCGCGCATGGGCAAACGATTTTATGGCTTGCGACCGTCCTTATTTTTAGCTTTATGATGTTTTATTTCAGCGCACAAATTGCCGGAGCGGGCAAGACATTGTTTACCGTTTTCCATATCGACCCAGCGCTTGGCATGGTCATCAGCGTGGCGATTGTCATTATCTTGTCATACACCGGCGGATTTGTCAGCGTCGTCTGGACGGATATGATTCAAAGTGTGCTCATGCTGGCGACGCTCGTGATTTTGCCTATCGTGGCAGTGGTGGAAATTTACAGTGGTGGCTTGTCGATCAGTGAAGCGCTCCATCACGCAAAACCGGGCCTCGATTCATGGACGGGGGGAGTCACTGGATTTGCGCTCGGGCTATTGCTGTTTAACAATTTTGCCTGGTTTTTCGGCTATCTTGGCGGACAGCCGCAACTGAGCGTCCGCTTCATGGCGTTGAAAGACGCCCGCGAGGCGAAAACGGCCAAAACAGTGGCGATCGTTTGGACATTATTGGCGTATGGCGGAGCGTTTTTGATCGGCCTTGCGGCGATTGCCCTTTACCAAGGACAATCATTCACCGATGTCGAGACCGTGCTGCCGAAAATGGTGTTGGACTTGTTGCCGCCATGGTTGGCCGGGCTGCTGTTATCCGGCATTTTGGCCGCCATCGTGACAACGGCCGATTCGCAGCTGCTCGTGATCACGAGCTCCATCAGCGAAGATATTGTCCGCCGCTCGCTGCGCCTCCGCCTGTCGGAAAGGCAGCTTGTCGCCCTTTCCCGCGCGGTGGTGGTCATCGCCGGGTTGCTTGGCTTGGTGCTGGCGATGACATCCGAATCGCTTGTGTATTTCATTGTCAGCTGGGCGTGGGCTGGAATCGGCTGCACGCTGTCGCCGGCGATTTTGCTTTCTTTCTTCTGGAAAAGATATTCCGGAATCGGCGCCATCGCGACCATTGTTGCCGGTTTTGTCAGCACGGTCATCTGGATTTCCTCGCCGCTTGAGGCTATCATCAGTTCACGGTTTACGACGTTTGCCATTGCGCTGGTGGCCGGGGTGCTGTTCAGCTTGTTGTTTCCTGATCGTCAGCGGACGATGTGATCGATCACGTCAATGCGTTAGCATGAGGGTGTCCCGAAAGAGGCGGGACACCTTTTTTCTAGACGGAACGCTTGATGATATCCAGCCTCTTTGAAGAAAAGGCGGGCGTTTATGCCGGCCTGGTGCTGTGTTGGTTGCCGTTTTGTCAACGTTGTTCGCTGTCCAAAAACCGTCGCACCATTTGGGCGCATGCCTCCCGGTCGTAACGATGGTAAAAGGTTGTCGCAAACCGGGCAGGATCGCCGAAGAAAAACCGTTCGTACAGCGTCTGCCGCGTCCCGAAGGCGCTCATCGCCAAATCCCAGGCGAAGCGGAATAGCTGCACCCGCTGTTCGGCCGGAAGCGTCGCTGCCTGCAAATACCGCTCCAAATCCGGGCGGAGCGGAGAGGAGAAATCCGCTTCCGTTGGCAGACAAACAAGCCCGCTGGCGCCAAGCAGCTGAACGATGTCGACAAAACGCGGGTACAAGCGCGGGTATAAAAAGGCAGCGGCGTAAAGCGGGGCAGGATCGGGCACCATGGTGCCGCGCCGGTCCGGTTTCGCTTGGAGCTCGGCAGCGAGAAGCATCGCCCGAAGCGCTTCAAGGGCGGCGGCGATTTCCCCGATTTTTTCTTGCACATGCTGGTATCCGCCAATTTGGATGGCCTCGCTGAGCAGCTCCACCGTTCCAAGGAAAAACTTGGTTTTCACGATGCGCCGCGCCAGCACTTGGTGCAGCAGCATGATCGCCAAATGGGTTTCTTCATCTAGTTCTTTGGCCACCCATGCGTCTTTGTAGAAAAATACCCGATCCCATGGAACGAGCACATCGTCAAATACAACAATGGCGTCGATTTCATCAAAGTGCGCGCTGAGCGGGGCGTCAAACGAAGAGGCGCCAGCAGCAAAAGAAGGGCGGCAGATGAACTTCAACCCCGGCGTGTTGCTCGGAATCGAAAACGCGTACATGTATTCATCGCCAAGAAGCGTCCCGCCGGCTGGCAAAACGAGAAGTTCGTCAGTCATGCCGCCTTGGTTGGCGAGCAGGCGCGCGCCTTTGATGACGAGTCCGTCTGTCGTTTCGCGGATCACTTTGGCGGCGATCGGCTCGCCGTCTTCTTCCATATAGCCGAGGGAACGGTTCACTTGCGGATTGACAAACGTATGGGTAAACGACAAGTCGTTGTTGATCGCCCGCTCATAGAGGCGTTCGATATGTTCGGCGTAGGACGGGTGCTGCTGTCCGAAAAAGTCGGCCGCGGAAGCGAGCGCCATCACGGCGGTGTTCATGTAGTCGGGAGATCGACCCATCATCCCCGCTGTCAAGCGCGCCCATTCTTGGAACGCCAGGCGCCGGTGTTCGAGATCGTCTTTTGTCGTCGGCCGCAAAAACGCCGCGCCGGCCAGTTCCCCCGTCGATGTGCGGAACGTCAGCACCGGCTGTTTGTTTGGATTGTGCTGGGCGTCATATAAGCGGGCTTGGCTTCGCATCACGCTGGCAAAAGCCGGGTGTTCCGACAACTTTCCTCTCACCTGTTGGCCGTTAATCCATATATTGGATTGAAGGTTGTCGATTCGCTCGATATATTGGTCTCCGCGAATAATGGCCATCATTATCATCCCCTTTTTCCGCCAAACCGTTTATGGCCATTGTATGCACACCTAAGAAAAAGGGGAGGAGATTCGCTCATGAACAAAGCAGGCCACTTCTACTCGGTTGCGCCCGTTTTGTTTAGCTCGGTAAAGCGCCTGATTGGCAAGGGAAAAAAAGCGTCTTAGCGTGTTCATCCGGCTACGGGATGGTTATGGCGGCTCTAACACTGACGGTGACGTAACTGGCAGCGGGCAATGAACGGTACGGAATGGCCAGCCGTTCAACGTCCACCCGTACTGCTTCGACGGCCGCTGTTGCCCCCTCATGAAACGCGGGGGTCGTTTATATTTTGCGAGCAGCAGCAATTCGCCATTTCGCCACAACTTTTCGAACATATTGTGAAATAGTGAACAAATCCATTTCATTTAGCGGAAAAAGGAGTACGATAAAAGTGTAAGGAAGATCTTCCAAAATGAAAGGGGAGGAACAAAATGGTTGTCAAATGGTTGCGCGAACACATCACGGCGTCGGCGTTGATGGTGGTGTTAAGGTTGTATTTAGGGTATGAATGGATGACGGCGGGGTGGGAAAAACTGACGAACGGTTTTGATGCCTCAGGATTTTTAAAAGGGGCGCTGGCGAATGCCACGGGCGAACACCCGGCTGTGCAAAGCTGGTGGGCGGGCTTTATCGAAAACGTAGCACTGCCGAATGTCGGATTGTTCAACTTCCTCGTGCCATGGGGTGAATTTCTCGTCGGGATCGCGCTCATTCTCGGATTGTTTACGACTTTTGCCGCACTCATGGGAGCTGTCATGAACTTCGCCTTCATGTTCTCGGGCACGACGAGCACGAACCCGCAAATGGTGCTGCTCACCGTCTTCATCCTCGTCGCCGGAGCCAATGCCGGACGCTACGGTTTCGATCATTGGGTGCTGCCATATCTCCGCCATTGGTGGACGGATAAAACGCATCGTCCACATCGCCCGGCCGCAGCGCATAAATGACCGCCGTCAAGCCGCGTAAGCTGCTCCGGCTTTCCTCCTTTTCCTAACGGCTGCTCCTTCTCCAACGTGGAAGGGGGCGGCCGTTTGCCATGGCGGTGAAAATGATGGGTCGTTCAAAAAAGGAAATCGGCGAATGACGGCGAAATTATTTCATATGGATGAAGCAGAGGACATGAACAATTGGGAGAAAGCGTTTTCTAAGCGAAAAATACTGACTATTCAGTATTCTGTCGAAGGATGGTGAAACAGGTGAACCAAACGCCCCCGTATTGGCCGAGCGGGCTGCCGAAGGAGCTCCGCTACGTGCTCGGCGAACAGCCGCTCTATCATTATTTGCGCCATCGCGGCGAACGCGAGGGAAACGAGCCGGCGTACATCTTCTACAACAAGGTGGTCACTTGGGGAACATTGCTGGATCACGTCCGCCGGTTTGCCCGCTATTTGCGGGAAAAAGGGGTGAGGAAAGGGAGCTATGTCGCCTTGTACATGCAAAACTGTCCGCAATACATCATCGCCCACTTCGCCATCCAGCAGTTAGGCGGCGTCGTCGTCCCGCTCAACCCGATGTACCGGGAATCGGAGCTCGCCTATTTTTTCGCTGAAGTGCCGCTTGTCGGCATCATCGCTGGGGAAGAAGGATTATCCCGCATTCAACAAGCTGAACAACAAACAGCGCCTCTGTCGTTTATCGTAACGTGCCACTACGGCGATTATGCCGATCCGGCAGGGGGCATCCCGCTTTGCGCCGAGCTTGTGCAACCGAAAGAGGCGATGAGCGCCGCGGACGATTTTGCGGCCATCATCGCCGCCTATCCGCCGCTTGATGAGACCGCTTCTATTGACTTATGGAACGATGTCGGGTTGATCATTTTTACATCGGGTACGACCGGTCGGCCGAAAGGAGCGATGCTCACCTATGGCAATGCGCTATTTAAGACGGCCGCATCCGCCCAAGCGAACCGGCTGACGGAAAAACGCGAACAGCTTATGGCCCATTCCCCGCTTTGCCATATTGCCGGCATGGTGATGGGACTGAATACGCCGGTGTACACGGGACATCCATGCGTGCTGTTTACCCGCTTTGATCCGATGGCGACGATCAAAGCCATCGAAACGTACAAAGTCACGGCATGGTACAGCATCGCGCCGATGAATGCGGCCATTTTGCAAGTGCTGTCAACCACCTCTGCCGACTTGTCAAGTTTAAAACGCAACTTGGCGACGAGCTTCGGTCTGCCGGTGACGAAAGACCTTGTCGAGCGGTGGGCGGAAGCGACCGGCGGCTGCCTGTTGTACGAAGCCGCCTACGGGCTGAGCGAGACGCATACGTGTGACACGTTTATGCCGGATGACCGTGTGAAATTTGGCTCGTGCGGCATCCCGACGTATGAGACGGACATTCGCATCATCGATCCGGAAACGAAACGGGAGCTTGGGCCCGGACAGTCGGGGGAAATTGTCGTCAAAAATCCGGGGGTTTTTCAAGGCTACTTCCGCCGCGATGACGCGACGAGCGAGACGCTGAAAGATGGGTGGGTGTACACTGGCGATATCGGGTATGTCGATGAAGACGGCTATTTGTATTTCCAAGGGCGGTTGAAAGAAATGATTAAAGTGTCCGGCTACAGCGTCTTTCCGGAAGACGTCGAGGCACTGTTGAACGAACATCCGGCCGTCAAGCAATGTGCGGTCATCGGCGTGCCTGACCCGATGAAAGGGGAAGTGCCGAAAGCGTTTGTCGTTCTCCATGATTCGTACAAAGGAAGGGTGGCGCCGTCTGACTTGATCGAATGGGCGAAAACGCATATGGCGGCGTTCAAGTATCCGCGTTATATCGAGTTCATTGATGAATTGCCGGCGACGCCGTCAGGCAAAGTATTGCGAAAGCTGCTGCCAAGAGAATAACATAGCGGCGGGGTTTGATGCGGGCCGCCCCGCCTTTTTCTGCCAAAGGGGGATCGCGATGAAACATTTGCGGCAATTAACAGACGAACTGATGGCGAAAAAAGCGCGCGCCGCGCTAGGCGGCGGAGAAGAGAAAATCGCCAAGCAGCACGCGAAAGGGCTCCTGACGGCCAGAGAGCGGATCGACCTGCTTGTGGATGCCAAAACTTTTGTCGAGTTCGGACAGCTGAACGCGTCCGACCAACCCGGTTTGGAAGAAACGACGTATGGAGACGGGCTCGTCGCCGGCATCGGTAAAGTGAATGGCCGCCCGGCGGTCATCATCGCCGGGGATAAAACGGTGCTTGCTGGAACGGAGGGGAGCGTTCATTTGCGCAAGTCGCGGCAAATGCATGCGTTGGCTGTGCGCAATGGCTTGCCGATGTTTTTCCTCCATGAAGGCGGCGGGTTGCGCATGCCGGACGGGATGGGGTCGGACGGGATCAGCGACAAATTGTTTCCACGCGAGCTGCTCACCCACCACCGGAAAGTGCCGACGATGGCGGCGATTTTGGGGGACAGCTACGGTGGGCCGACATGGACGGCGGTCAGCTGCGACTTTGTCACGCAGCTGAAGGGGACATGCATGGCGATCGCTGGGCCGCGCATGCTTGAATTGGCCAACGGGCAGCGCGTTTCTCCAGAAGAGCTTGGGGGCGTAGACATTCATTACCAGTATACAGGGCAAATTGACGCCGATGGCGAGACAGAGGCAGAATGCATCGAGCAACTAAAAAGGTTTTTTTCATCGTCTTTGGCGAGGAGACCCCCACTTCAACGACCAAAGGGAGTAAGTGGGGGAGGAATCGCTTTTTTTGTGTTTTTGTATCACTTTTAGTGAAAGAGAGGTGAGACAAATGGACATGACGTTAACAGCCAAAATAAAAATTTACCCAACAGCGGAACAAGCAGAAGTATTGAAAGCCACCCTTTCCGCTTATCGACAAGCGTGCAACGCTGTGTCTGTTGTGATTTTTGACACAAAAGTGCTTGCACAAGCCAAGTTACACGACATGACCTATCGTCTACTTCGATCAAACTACGCTTTGCGTTCGCAAATGGCGCAATCTGTGATTAAAACGGTGATCGCTAGATACCGCTCCCTAAAAAGCAATGGTCACGAATGGACATTGGTTCGCTTTAAAAAGCCTGAATATGATCTCGTTTGGAATCGAGATTACTCCATTGTTCAAGGGTTATTTTCTGTCAATACGCTAGAAGGACGAATCAAAGTGTCATTCGAACCAAAAGGCATGGAACCATATTTTGATGGCTCATGGACGTTTGGCACAGCCAAACTCGTCTACAAGCATAACAAATTCTTTTTGCACATCCCCATGACCAAAACAATTCCAACCGTAGATGAACACAACATTCGCCAAGTGGTCGGTGTCGATGTAGGGGTTAACTTTCTTGCAGTAGCTTATGATTCGCAAGGGAAAACTATCTTTTTTAACGGACGAAAAATCAAGCATATGCGTGCCAAGTACAAACGAATGCGAAAAACCCTCCAGCAAAAAGGGACGGCTTCTGCGCGTCGGAAGTTGAAAACAATCGGACAACGAGAAAACCGTTGGATGACGGATGTGAACCATGCTGTCACGAAGGCACTCGTTCGTCAATATGGAGAACGTACCCTTTTTGTATTAGAAGATTTAACAGGCATTCGTGAAAAAACAGAACGTGTACGTATCCATGACCGATATGAAACCGTATCGTGGGCGTTCTATCAGTTCCGTCAAATGTTAGAGTATAAGGCACGTTTGCATGGGTCAAAAGTGATGGTGGTTGCTCCGCATTACACCTCTTTGACATGTCCAAAGTGTGGTCATACGGAAAAAGCCAATCGAAACAAGCGTACACACACCTTTTGTTGCCGAACATGCGGATACACCTCAAACGATGACCGCATTGGTGCTATGAACCTTCAACGAAAAGGAATAGAGTACATCGTTGAAGGAACGACACAGGCATGACCTGCGTCGTTGGGTAGTTGTCAACCGGCCCCTAATGCAACCCCAAGTCAAGGAAGGAGGACGAAGTCCGCTCGCACTTCTGGGGAGTTGCAAGCCCCCACTTCAAGCGTTAGCGAAGTGGGGGTAGTTGACTGGCATTCGCACACCGTGGACATTAGCGAGTGAGACGGTTTGGCATAAAACGCACCGTCTTGGCGGCAAAGTATTTACCGCGATGGGGATTTTGTCGATGCTCACCGCGTTTTGGCGCGGAGAGATGAGGGCTGTTTTGTTTGTC
This sequence comes from [Bacillus] caldolyticus, assembly GCF_003595605.1. NCBI lineage: Bacteria > Bacillati > Bacillota > Bacilli > Caryophanales > Anoxybacillaceae > Geobacillus > [Bacillus] caldolyticus. The sequence goes on from NZ_CP025074.1 coordinate 3,420,037, forward strand.
GTCATCATCGTTGTCGGCAATTTGTATCTCATCGTTCGATCGTTTCTTTATGAGCAGCAAGAACAGCGCAACCGTTCCTAAATAAGCGGGAGGGGGAGAGGACGTGGGAGTGATCGGTGCGGCGGTGCAGCTCGCCATTTCATTGTTTGTTCCAGTTGGTCTCGCATGGTACGGAAGAAAAAAAGGATGGCTTTCATGGAAAGCGCTCGGCGTCGGGGCAGTTGTGTTTCTCGTTTTCTCACAAGTATTGGAAAAAGCGCTGCACATCGCTGTGCTCGAACCGGGCCGGCCGGCGTTAAAAGGAACAGGCAGCGTTTGGCTCTTTGTCCTGTACGCGGCGCTTGCCGCTGGCGTGTTTGAAGAACTTGGCCGCTATGTCGGGTTCCGTTGGCTGCTAAAGCAACATCGCGGATATGGCGATGGTTTATCATTCGGGCTTGGGCACGGCGGGACGGAAGCGGTATTGCTCGGGGTGGTTGGCGCGGTCAACGTCATCTTGCTTGCGAGCCTGATTCAATCCGGATCATTCGACAAAACGATCGCCCCATCGCTTCCGGCAGGACAGGCGGAGCTGATCAAGGAGCAAGTGTTGCACACGCCGTTTGCGATGTACGTGTTAGGCGGCTTGGAACGGCTGTTTGCTTTGGCGGTGCACGTGGCGCTGTCGCTCCTCGTTTTGCTCGGCGTGCGCCAGCGGCAGTTCCGTTATGTCCTGTACGCGATTTTGCTTCACACGGCGATGGACGTCTTGCCCGCGCTTTATCAAGCGAAAGTGGTCAAAAACATTTGGGTGGTCGAGGGAGTGCTGCTCATTTGGGCGGTTGCTGCGGTTTCGTTCATCCGCCGGATCAAACCGGCATTCGGACAGGGGGGAGAGGAACGATGATTCGTGTAAAACGGCTTGACCATGTGCAAATTTGCATTCCGTTTGGCGCCGAAGACGAAGCGCGCGCCTTTTACACCGGTGTGCTTGGTTTTCAAGAAATCGAAAAGCCGGAATCGCTGAAAGGAAACGGTGGACTTTGGTACAAAGTCGGCGATATCGAGCTCCATATCGGAGCAGAAAACCGCGACGGCTACAACAGCAAAAGCCACCCGGCGTTTGAAGTGGAAGATGTCGAAGCCGCGCGCCGCTATTTGGAATCACAAGGCGTCGTGACGCAAGACGAAAAACCGATCCCAGGGGTGAAGCGGTTTTCCTTTCGCGATCCGTTTCACAATCGGATCGAGTTGTTAGAAAAAGGATAAGATCGTTTCATAAGCCGTCCGATCGGGCAGTGCTCTTTTGCTCCTTCGCGATAGTAACCTCTTGTCATTCAGGGCATGCTAGAGACGAAGGAGGAATCGAGATGGAGAGAAAAGCGAACAACAAGCGCAACGACAAATCTGTCCGCACCGCTGATGCCCGGACGGCAGGCCGAGCAGCGATGAAGGAACAAACGGTGCAAGAGGCCTACAAGCAACGGGAAGAGCTGACGGCCGATTAAATCAAAAAGCGGGAGAAAGGACGCGTCCTTTCTCTCGCTTTTTTCGTTACGAATGCTCCTCTAAGCTTGCGACCGGCACGCTTTGCTTTTGATTCGGGTTGTCAAGCGGGTGAATCGTTGCTACGCCTTTTTGCTGATCGACATGCTCAATGTAAATGCGCTGGCCGTTGTACGTGACGTTTGCCATCACCGGCGACGACGCGATTTCTTGCGCCCGACGGACATCCATTTCCAACACCTCCTTTTTGCCGATAACACGTATAGTATGACATTTTTGCGATTTGACTATGCATGCGGTCGAGGGTGGAAATGAATAATTCACAGAACCATGTGCTAAATAATCAATAAACGAAACTGATCATCTTTTCCTAGCCGAGTTGCGGGTTTTAATGTAAACTATTTTTTATAAACAGTTTACATACAAGGGGGATAGGGATGAAAACCGAACTGACCGTCAAACTGCACGAATGGGAACAAAAAGCGCAAAAACGCCAGCTGCGCCGGGCAGAGGCTTCAGGCGCTACGGTCATCCTGAACGGAAAGCCGATGTTGAATTTAGCGTCCAATAATTATTTAGGGTTGGCGGATGATAGGCGGCTCATCGAAGCGGGCTGCGAGGCGATGAGGGCATATGGGGCCGGAGCGGGCGCGTCGCGGCTCGTCGTCGGCAATCATCCGCTCTATGAGCGGGCGGAAGCCGCGTTGAAACAGTGGAAAAAAGCAGAGGCGGCTCTTATTTTCAACAGCGGCTACACGGCCAACATCGGCGTGTTGACAGCTTTAATTGGCCGAGATGATCTTGTCTTTAGCGATAAGTTGAACCATGCGAGTTTAATTGATGGCATCCGCTTGAGCAAAGCCGCCTGTTTCCGCTATCGACATCATGACATCGATCAGCTGGAATCATTGTTGAAGCAATCTCCGCCCGCGAAGCGGAAATGGATCGTCACCGATGCCGTCTTCAGCATGGACGGCGATATGGCGCCACTCGAGGAGCTGGTTGAGTTGAAGCGGCGTTACCGTGCCGTTTTGCTCGTTGACGAAGCGCACAGCGGCGGCGTGTTCGGACCGAACGGTGAAGGGCTGCTTCACCATTTCGGGCTTGAGAAGGAAGAGGATGTGATCGCCATCGGCACCTTCAGCAAAGCGCTTGGCAGCTTCGGAGCGTATGTAACGGGAGAGCCGTGGCTGGTCGACTATTTGATCAACAGCGCCCGCAGCTTGATTTTTACAACCGCCTTGCCGCCATCGGTCCTTGCCGCCAATGAGGCTGCCATTCATATTGTCCAAGCTGAGCCAAAGCGGCGCGAGCGGCTGCACGCCCTAAGCGAAAGATTCCGCACCAAGCTGAAGCGGCTTGGGTTTGACACAGGCGGCAGCGAGACGCCGATCGTTCCCGTGATCGTCGGTCCGAACGACCGGGCCGTGGCCATGAGCGAGCAGCTGCAAGAAGCTGGCATCGCGGCCGTCGCCATCCGGCCGCCGACCGTCCCTGAGGGGACAGCGCGCATTCGCTTTTCCATCACCGCCGCGATGACGGAAGAAGACATTGATATGGCCGTTGACTGCATCGCTTTGGCGGGGAAGCGGATTGGACTGATTTCGTAGGAGGAAACAGCATCATAATGATGGAACTGATGGAACGCGGGGGAAGAAAAACAAAAAACCAGCCGAACGTTTTTTCGGCTGGTTTCCTTCGATCGGGATGACAGGATTTGAACCTGCGACCCCACGCACCCCATGCGTGTGCTCTACCAAGCTGAGCTACATCCCGAAATGGATGGTGAGACATTTCCGATTATACAAGAAAAGCAGGACAAAATCAATGGCGAATTTTGCGTTGAGTTGGAAAAGGATGCCGTTGAAAGACTAGCGGCATCCTTGTTGCTGACAAGTCTGTTTTTTTCTGTTTTCATGCTCCTTTGAACGTATCTTCCTCTGTCTACCCGCCCCTGCTTTTGCGACAGAGAATTCGCCATTGATTATACGGCAAAGCATGCAAGATGTCCCGCTAAAGAACTCGTGATTGGAAACGAGTTGTTCAGCAGAGACTCTTTTTAAGTTGAGAAACTTTGCAAAATCGACTCGCCTTCCGCCACAAAAACCGCCGATAGGCCGAAAAGAATTGTTTTCCCGTCTTCTACACGCCTTGGAAAACGAGCGCGGTGTCAATCGTTCCGATAACAGAATCGAACGTTTCTCCGCAGGCGATGATCGTCTCGGCGTATCGATCATGTTCGAGTGTGCACTGACGGATCGTTTTGTTGTATGGGTCGGCGATCCAGTATTCTTCCACTCCGTAGGCACAGTACAAATCTTTTTTCAGCGTCACATCGATTTTGTAGGTTGACGGGCTGACAACTTCGATGACGATGAGCGGCCGCCCCTTATAGCCGCCGATGATTTTTTCCGGCCGTTCGCAATAGACAGCGACATCCGGCTGGATAAACTCGTTCATCACTTTTCCGTTCTTTTCGAGTTTCACGGATAAGTTTGAAATCGGTTGACATTGGCTTTTTCCTTTGATCATGGAAACAAGATTGTGGCAAACGATTTGATGTTCCCATGACGGGGACGGGGACATGTTGATGGCTTCTTGCATGCTCCTCACCTCTTTTTCATTTCTTTTTCATTATACTTGAAACCGTTCTCCCTTGCCTACAACAGGTTGTTGAGAAAAAAGAAAACGCTAGGTTGCCGGGCAGCGTTCAAGTATACTAAAAAGAAAAGAGGAAAGGAGGCCGTTTTGATGCCGATGCCGGAAAAAGGGCAGCCGTTCACCTATGCGCAATACATGATGCTCGACGAAGATGTACGATATGAGGTCATTGACGGCCAAGTCTTCAACATGTCTCCCGCTCCGACGCCGAAACATCAGGCAGTGCAACGTGAATTGTTGGTGGAATTTGCGACATATTTGCGGGGGAAAGAATGCACCGTATTTGGCGCTCCGATCGACGTTTGTTTGGCGGAGAGAGATGATCCGGAACAAATTCGCGAATGGGTTGAGCCGGATCTTGTCGTTGTCTGCGACAAAAACAAAATTCGTGAAAAACGAATTGTTGGCGTGCCGGATCTCGTTGTGGAGATTATTTCAAAATCAACGGTGCGCAAGGATAAAATCGTCAAATTTCACCGTTACGAGCGGGCAGGGGTGAAAGAATATTGGATTGTCGATCCGATGAATGAGACGATTGATGTCTATGTGCTCGAAGAAGGGAGATTCCGCCACCAAGGGATGTATGTCCGCGATGATACGATTCCTGTTCGCATGTTTCCCGGATTTGTGATCGAATTGAAAAACGTATTTGCCGAAGAAGAATAAGAAAAACGGCTGCTGTTCAAACAGCAGGTTCAGGCTGTCGTCTTGAAGAGGAGTTGTTTTTCCGGCGGTCCGCTTGGCGAGGCAAAGCGCCCCCGTCGGAAACCTCAGCTGTTTGAAGCGTTTGGGCATAGAAACGGAAAAAATAGGCGATACTAACCATCGGTGATGCTTGTGTACAACCAAGAAGAACTGGTCCGCTTTGTCGAAGAAGCGAAGCAGTACGCCCGCTACGGAAAAGTGGCTGACTACATCCCCGCCTTAGGCAAGGCGAACCCGAATGAGCTGTCGATCGCCATTTACACGCCGGATGACGAGGTGGTAAGCGCCGGCGATGTAACGGTGAAAGTGACGTTGCAAAGCATTTCCAAAATTATCGCGCTTGCCCTTGTGCTCATCGACCGGGGCGAGGATGAGGTGTTCCATAAAGTCGGCATGGAGCCGACGGATTATCCGTTCCATTCCATTGCCAAATTAGAGGAAAAGCCTGCCAAGCCGCTGAATCCGATGATTAACGCCGGCGCGCTTGTCGTCACGTCGATGATTCAAGGCAGCTCGGTGTCCGAACGGCTGGAACGGCTGTTAGCGTTCGTCCGCCGTCTCGCTGGCAACGAATGCATTTCGTACTCCGACGAAGTGGCCCGCTCCGAATATGAAACAGCGTTTTTAAATCGTTCGCTTTGCTATTTTCTCAAGCAGCATCGTATCATTGATGAAGATGTCGAAGAGCTGATGGAATTGTACACGAAACAGTGCGCCATTGAGATGACGTGCATCGACTTGGCGCGCATCGGCTTGGTGCTCGCGCTTGATGGACGCGATCCGCATTCGAGTGAGCCGCTCATGCCGCTTGATGTCGCCCGCATTTGCAAAACGTTCATGGTCACGTGCGGCATGTACAACTCATCAGGTGAATTTGCCATCAAAGTCGGCATTCCGGCGAAAAGCGGCGTCTCGGGCGGCATTCTCGCTGCCGTGCCCGGGCGGTGCGGCATCGGCGTTTTCGGCCCGGCTCTCGATGATAAAGGGAACAGCTTGACCGGGGTAAAACTGCTCGAGCGGCTGTCAAAAACGTATTCATTAAGCATTTTCTAAGGAGGAAATCACGATGAAAACATTTACGGTCCAGTTTCACCGCGAAGACGACGTCGAAGCGATGAACGTCGGCAAGTTGAGCCAAGAGGATTTTGACAAGGCGACCGAAGGCGGGACGCGGCATCTGTTTGACCTTGACACCAATATCGGCTATTTCGTCTTTTTCGACGCTGAGGACAACGAAGGCAACGTATCGTATTTAATGCTTCAATATGAAGAAGACAACGAAGACCCGAGTGCGTGCTACAGCTTTGAGCTGAAAGACTTTTACGAATTTATGGCGCTGTATTTGAACGACCTTGAATTCGCCGACGAAGAAGAAATGACGGAAGACGGCGAAGAGGAATACGGCCCGATTCACCATTTAGCCCATTTGCTTTATCATATCGTCGAGGAAGGGAAGACGGTGGAAGTGTGAGGGAACGGTCCTGGACGGGAGAGTCCAGGATTTTTTGTTGATATGGCAGTCCGTGGCCAAATAATGGTGGATTAAACTGAGCGGCAGCGGAATATTTATAAATTGCCGGGGATGTTCCCGTCATTAGTCCAACGATGCCTACCAACGAAAGGGACGGAACAGCTGTTTCATTTTCCCGGTTATGTGTACGCCATAAACAATGCTAGACTTGTCTATATTAATTGAGACAAAAATTGCCTTACCCCTATTTGTAATCGATTACAAACACGGAGCAGTAAAAGAGCAAAATAACAAAAAAGGTTTAGCACGGCTTTATCATACGTTTTCCTCTAACGTTTCCACTCTTTGCCTAGCCCTTTCGAACCGCAGCAAAATGCCGTCCGTCCAGTCATGATACAATTCATGGAACGCATCCCGGCAGCTATTTATATGTTAAGGGAGGTGATGCGCCGACACGCGGCTATAAGCTGTGAATGGCCTTAGTGAGGGAGCGATGTTAAAGGAGAAATTTATTCATAAGGGAGTGAGCGGAGGCATGTCGACAAAGCCGTTCGTAGTCCCGAGACTTTCGGCCATGATGTTTCTCGAATTTTTTGTTTGGGGAGCCTGGTATGCGACTGCAGGTTTAGTGTTAGCTAAAAATAATTTATCTTACCCGTGGTGCTAGTTGAGCGTCAGCGCTCAACCAGCCCTAGTGTGACCAAGGAATAAGCCAACAAGATGCCATCGAGTGCCACTTCAAACCCGGCAATGGAATTCGCTCGAATGTCGGTGATCCGGTATTGGTCTACGAGAATCGAAAACACCGTCTCGATGACTTTGCGTTTTTTCCTGATCCATTCTTCCCATGCCTTGGATGGGCCGTGCTTTTGATTGTGTCGAGACGGTGTCCAGAACGCGGCTTGGTGTTCTTCGTACAGCTTTTCTCGAAGAGCGTGGCTGATGTACCCTTTGTCCCCAAAGTTGTAGGGATGAGGGATTTGAGTCATCACCGTTTCAGCGGCTTTGACGTCGTGGCAGGACGCTTCCGTCACGACATAGCCCATGGCCAGCCCTTGATTGGTCACTTGAAGATGCAGCTTGAAACCGTAGTACCATTGCTTTTTGGAAGCACAATACCCCATATCCGCGATCCCTCGAAACCGCTTGACGCGCTGCATTCTTGCGGGATGGCACAACGGAAGAGGCAAGCTGTCGACGACCGCATAAGCATGGTGTTGGCCACGTTTCGCCAGCTCATGACGGATCCATTTGATGGCGAAACCAAGCGCTCGGCAGCGGCGGTTGTATCGGGAGCGTTCAAGAAACGAGCCGTTTGTGAACAAATTTCCCGTGACAAAACGATGCCAGGCTCGTTCGGAAGAAAAGCCCAGCAGCTTCCCCAAAAGGTGAACCGCCATGACCACTTCGTCTTCTTGCTTGACCAAGTGACGGTTGCGGCGATGAAGATACATTTGAATCAACGACAGTTGGGCAGAAACAAAACAGAAAATAGCGGCATATTGTTTTTGAAGTTTGGCTGGATCTGTAGTAAAATGAAAGTGCTCTTGCATGGGGGATCTCTCCTTTCGAATGTTGGGTGACACTTTCATTCTACTGGAGATCCGCCAGCAAGGGCTATTTTTATGCTTGTCTGAGTTTTATCTAGCACCACGGGTTTATCTTCTATTATCGGTACTGTCTACTCGGTCGGTGCTATTGCTGCAATTATTGCCCCGTTTTTTCTAGGAATGGTTGTAGATCGGTTTTTCGCCTCTGAAAAAGTGCTCGGCATCCTGCATATGATCGGCGGTGTTTTGCTTTGGTTGATTCCTGGGCAAATTGAGGCAGGAAACGGAACCGGTCTCGTTTGGCTAGTCTTCATTTATATGCTTACGTACATGCCGACTTTGGCGCTGACTAATAACGTGGCTTTCCATAACATTCAGGACAGCGTGAAGCATTTCCCTGTCATCCGCGTATTTGGGACAATCGGCTGGATTGTTGCGGGCCTTCTCGTCGGACAGCTCGGTTTTTCCGATCGTCCGGCAATTTTTCAAATGGCGGCTGGGGCTGCCCTTCTGCTTGGGATATTTAGCTTTACATTGCCGCACACCCCGGCTCCGGCGAAAGGGAAACCGCTTTCGATCCGCGATTTGCTTTGCCTCGACGCACTGCAAATGTTAAAAGATAAAAACTATCTAGTCTTTATCGTATGTTCGTTGCTCATTTGTGTGCCGTTAGCTGTTTATTACTCTTTTACTTCGCCGTTCCTTGACGTGGTAGGGGTTAAAAACGTCGGCAGCGTCATGACGATCGGCCAAATGTCTGAGATTTTCTTTATGCTTTTAATTCCGTTCTTTTTCCGCCACCTTGGCGTGAAATACATGCTGCTTGTCGGCATGGTCGCCTGGACCGTCCGCTATTTGCTGTTTGGCTTGGGAGCGCCGGCGGAAATAGCATGGCTCATGTATTTAGGAATCGCTCTTCACGGCATTTGTTATGATTTCTTCTTTGTTACGGGATTTATTTATACCGAACAAAAAGCGGGCGAAAAAATAAAAGGCCAAGCGCAAAGCTTATTAGTGCTGTTTACGCAAGGGGTTGGCATGTATTTCGGAAACATGATTGCCGGCCAGCTTTTTAACTCTACGGTCACTGCGCAAGGGAAGGACGCTCTAGTCCAATGGCAAACGTTTTGGTTTTACCCGGCCATTGCTGCCGCTGTAATCGCGGTTGTTTTCTTTGTACTGTTCAGAGAAAAAGTCCTGTCAATTGCGTCGACGAAAAATCAGGATAGTATAAAAGCATAGAACTCACATTTCGCACCCTGAATAAAAATTCAAAATAAGCCTGATTTGAGTGAATAAAAATTCCTGAATCCGTGACAAAACATCTTTACAATGGTCGCAAACCGTTGATACGATAAGGGAAAACGACGTTGACGATTCTTCATCAAGTAGGTGATATGATGAAAGATTTCCCGATTCGGTTTGTATTGACAGATGAAGCGATTACCCCAAGTGCTGGGCTTGCTCTCGTTGGCTACTTACTGCACCAAACGAAACTGGATAAACGGGTAAACGCACTTCGGCTTCCAACGGTTCGTCGAGAAGTGCACATTTCCCATAGCGATGTCATTCGCTCGATGATTGGCTTGCTTGCCACAGGAAAAACGGATTTCGATCATATCGAAGCGTATCGTCAGGACGATATCTTTTCGGCATCGATGGGGATTCAGCACGTGCCTTCCTCTCCAACCTTGCGACAACGACTCGATCAGCTCGCTTGTCTTCCGATGACCGAAACGATTCTTTGGGAGGAGTCCATACGTCTGTTGATTCAACGACATGCCACTTTGTCCCCTTGTTGGACCAAAGGAAAGACGACATGGCTTCCCCTTGATATAGATGGTTCCCCATTTGACAACTCCGATACGAAAAAAGAAGGAGTCAGTCGAACGTATAAAGGATTTGACGGTTTTACACCGTTGTTTGCGTATGCAGGGAAGGAAGGGTATCTCGTTCATGCCGAGTTGCGTCCAGGGAAACAACATGTGCAAGACAACATGCCCTCGTTTTTAGTCACCGCTATCCGTCGAGCTCGTCAACTGACTTCATCTCGTCTGCTTGTTCGCATGGATGCAGGAAACGATGCAGAAGCGAATGTGCACGTATGCCTAAAGGAAGACGTGGACTTTGTCATCAAGCGAAACTTACGCCGAGAATCGAAAGCGCTTTGGTTCCAGATCGCTTCGCAAAAGGGCAGACGCGTCGATGATGGACAAAGCGAAGGAGTACAAACGTATGAGTTATGCCTTCCACAGACCGCAGCGATCGATGGAAACACGTATACGTACGTTCAAGTCACCCAAGTGACGGAACGGACGATGGAACGCAATGGACAGCTGATGCTCGTTCCTGATTATGAAGTGGAAAGCTATTGGGTGCGGCTCAAAGGATACGAGCATGTTCGAATGAGCGATGTGCTCGCGTTGTATCATGACCATGCGACATGCGAACAGTTTCATAGCGAACTGAAGAGCGACTTAGATTTAGAGCGGCTTCCATCTGGGAAGATGAAAACGAATGCGCTCGTGTTGGTCATGGGAGCCTTCGTTTACAATCTTCTTCGTCTGATTGGACAAGATCTATTAAGCGATCCGAGACATCCGTTGCACCACAAAGTGAAACGCCGTCGCATCAAGACGATTATTCAGACGGTGATCACGATGGCAGGTCGACTCGTCCGCCGATCACGACAGATCTGGATGAAACTGACGCGAAGGAGTGGGTACAGTATACTCCTACTGAATGTGTATCAAAAATGGAAAGAGGCAAGATAACAAACAGATGTTCGGGTACTCATATCCATCACTCCCCCCTGTACTTTTTTTGTCTCTTTTTTGGTTTGTATCTCCATAAAAGAGGATTTATCTCGTTTTCAAACATGAAAGTGGTGCAGGGAATCATCAAAAAAAGGGATGTATGGATCATATATCCATAGAACTAACACCAAAATCAAAGTTGATTTCCAACCATCACGGATTCAGGAAAATTAGTTATTTTACAATATTTGTATAAAAATTTATTTTTATGCGAATATTTTGGTTATTTTTTGTATATTATGCAAAGGTTGCGAAATATGAGATAGAAGCAAGCGGGAAAGGGGCGCAGAAAACCGTTCTCGCCCTTTCCCTGCCTTGTATGATAGGAATAACGAAGGGGGGAGAGTATGAAAATCATTTTATTAGGATACGGCAGCATGGGCAAAGTCCACTTAAATGCTTACCTTCGGATGAAAAACGTCGAAGTAGTGGGCATATACTCGGTTTCGAACCGCGGCCATATACACGGCATTCGGTTTGTTGATCGCCTCGATGAAGCCCTTAACTTGGACGCTGAGGCGGTTGATATCTGTCTCCCTACTTTTCTCCATCGTGAAGTCTTTGATCAAGCGCTGGCCAAAGGAAAACATGTCTTTCTCGAAAAACCGGTCGCCCACACGATGGAAGATTTACAAGCTATGAGGGACGCCGCAGCCAAATCCGGCAAGAAAGTGATGGTCGGCCAGGTGCTCCGTTACTTTCCAGAATATCGAAGGCTAAAAGAACGCATCGATCCAAACAAGCCGGCGAGCGCCTTATGTTCACGCCGCGCCAAACTTCCCCAAGGGGTGGGGAACTGGTTTTTAGATCGGTCGAAAAGCGGAGGGGTGATTCTTGACCTGTCCCTGCACGACATCGACTATTTGCGCTGGGTTCTTGGACCCGTCAGCAAAATATATGCGCAAGCCGATCCGGATCACTATTACGCGCTCATTACGATGCGCCATCAAAACGGTTCAATTTCCCGAATCGAAGGGAGTTGGCGATATCCCGGAGGATTTGCGCAGGAGATTGAGCTGGCGCAGGAAGGGCAACTGTTTTCCTATAGCAATAAACAGTCGGCTCCGCTCCACGTCTATACGGAAAATGACGCGGAAGCGGACGCCGTTGAACTGCCGATGGTCGCTTTAAGAAACGATCCATGGTATCAAGAGTTGAGCGATTTCGTTGCGGCTATCAAGGAAAACCGGGAAATTCCTGTCCCACTTGAAGAGGCGATAGAGAGTACAAAGCTCGCCTTGTTGGCGATAGAATCAGCCAATCGCAGACAACCGATAGCTGTTAAGTGAAAGGAGCGGGAACATGAGGATCGGTGTTCTCTCCACTGCTCATGTCCATATTGATACGTTTTCGAGCGCCTTAAATCGTGTAGACGGCGTACAGTTTGTGGGCATTTACGATGGCAACGAAGAACGGGGAAAGAAAAAAGCACTTGAATATAGGACACGCTATTTTCGTCATCTGAAAGATATTTTAGACCAAAGCGAGGCAGTCATCATTTGCTCTGAAAACGCGTTTCATGAGGAACTAGCCTTAGCCGCATTAGAAGCGAAGAAGCATGTTCTTTGTGAAAAACCGCTATCTATATCAGTGGCAAGTGCGGAGAAAATGGCCAAGAAGGCAGACGAAGAACAACTGGTGCTAGCAACTGCCTTCCCTATGCGTTTCAACACCCCTGCCCTCCAACTGAAAGAGGCCTTAGCCAAAAAGATAATTGGCCGGATTCTTGCTTTCCACGGCACAAACCAAGGACAATCCCCGGGCGGGTGGTTTATCGACCGGCGGCTTGCCGGCGGCGGGGCGGTCACAGACCATACGGTCCATCTGGTGGATATGATGCGCTGGATGCTGAATGCGGAGGTAAGGAGAGTGTATGCTGAAGTAGGATCCTTTCTTTGGCCGCCATACGGAATCGATGACGCCGCGCATGTCCAGTTAGAGTTTGATAATGGTGTCATTGCTGACATTGACCCGAGTTGGTCCCGCCCTCTTGGTTATCCGACTTGGGGCGGATTAACCTTGCGGGTTACGGGCACAAAAGGGACGATTGATTTTGATGGGTTTGCCCAGACCATCTCATCTTATAACCAACAACGGGCAAATTGGGACTATTGGGGGGATGATGAGTACAGCTCGATGATTAAAGGATTTATAGACACCATTCACCATAGACCGACAGAACTGGCTACCGCATGGGATGGGGTTGCCGCGGTGAAAGTAGTGGAAGCTGCCTATCTTTCGGCCCAAGAAGAAGAGGTAGTCGAACTTAAATAGGAAATGTTGCCTGTATAAAGCGCGGGAGGATATTAGAGGTGACGCGACTAAATGCAACATAGAGGGAAAAAACAGTAGATTTGAGCCTTTCGTTGCCAAAGCAACCTCCATCTAGAGTGACGGGGTGGGCGGAAGAAGAGGGACGGATGGCGGAAAATCGCCCGCCCCGCCGTACCATTACTGCTAGGGAACATGGCATCGGTTCGAAACACGAAACAGCCAAAGAACCGTTCTATTGGCCGCCGATCGTTCATATGTTAATGACAGACACTAGGAAAGATGGTGTTTTCAAAGAAACAGCCTGCCGTAAATATACAGAAAATTATTAAAATTTAGCCTCGGATGGATTTCGTCATACGCCTAAAAGGGGGTGGGAACGGTTTGACCTTTTTTTAATATCAAGTTAGGGGGTGATACGGTTGCGCTTTGACCGTCCTTTTGAAGGATATGCCGTGGGCGAGCGCCATCGTTCGCGCGGGCGGACGATTACCGAGGCCGATATTGTGCAGTTTGCCGGTGTTTCGGGCGATTTTTATCCGCTGCACATGGACCGGGAATACGCGCAGCGGACGCGGTTTGACGAGCGCATCGCCCACGGGATGCTAACGCTGTCGGCGGCGACCGGGCTATGGGTGATGGAGCCGGGATGCGTCCTCGCCTTTTATGGCATCGATGCGCTTCGTTTCGTCCGTCCGGTGAAAATCGGCGATACAATTTATGTCGAATCGGAAGTGAAGCAGTTGACGAAACGGGGCGAAGCGGCGGGGCTGGTCACCGTGCATCAACGCATCGTCAATCAAAACGGGGAAACGGTGGTTGACGCGGTCGTGCACGTGCTTGTCGCGCGCGAAGGAAATGAATGAGCGGTGTTCCACCATGAGCGGGAACCATCGTCAAGGCTGTTTTCAACAGCGGATGAGTAGCTTTTTTGAAGAAAAGGCCGCATGTATTGAGAGCGCTATCACTGAAAGTAGGTGGCGGAGCTGCTTCGGATGAAAAACAGGCCATTATTGATTCATTTTTCCTATGTTTGACGATCGATGAAACGAAAGGGGTGTTGCCGATGGTAACATCGATGATCGATGCGGCCGAGTTTAAGCGCCAAAAAAAGCGGGCCGCGATATCAAGCGTGATCGGCACGACGATCGAATGGTATGATTTCTTTCTTTATGGGACGATGGCCGCTCTCATTTTTCCGCAATTATTTTTCCCGCAAGGCGATCCATACGTGGCGCTCATGCAGTCATTCACGACGTTTGCCTTAGGGTTTGTCGCCAGGCCGGTCGGTGCGGCCATTTTCGGCCATTTCGGCGATCGGATTGGGCGAAAAGCGACATTGGTCGTGACCTTGCTCTTGATGGGATTGGCGACGGCGTTCATTGGCTTTATGCCGACGTACGAACAAATCGGCTTATGGGCGCCGGTTTTGGTGACGGTACTTCGCCTCATTCAAGGAATTGGTGTCGGCGGGGAATGGGGCGGTGCGATTTTAATCTCGATGGAGTGGGAAGAAGGAAAACGGCGCGGCTTTATGGCGTCTTTGCCGCAAATGGGCGTGCCGTTTGGGCTGTTGTCTTCTTCGCTCGTGACGACGCTCATGCTGACGATTGGCGGCGACAGTTTTTATACGTGGGGATGGCGCGTTCCGTTTCTGCTTAGCTTTCTTCTGATCGCCGTCGGGTTGTATATTCGGCTGAAAGTATTTGAATCGCCGTTGTTCCAAGAAGCATTGGCGAAAGAAAAAACGAGCAAGATGCCGGTCGGTGAAGTGCTCGCCAAACATCCGCGCGAAATTGTATGGTCGGCGCTTGCGCGGGTGATCGAAAACGGTTCGTTCTATATTTTTGTCACGTTCATCGTCAGCTATGGGACGACGTTTTTGCAGATGGAAAAAAGCATTTTCGTCAACGCGACGATTATAGCAGCGGTTATCAATGCGCTTTCCATTGTTTATTTCGGCCATTTATCCGACCGGTGGGGGCGCCGCCGCGTTTACTGACGGGCGTCATTTTGCTCATGCTGTGGGCGTTCCCGTATTACTGGCTCGTGAATACGAAAAGCGTTGCGCTTATCTTCTTGGCGACGATCGTCGCTATGCTGTTCCACGGCATGCTGTACGGCCCACAGGCGGCGATGATCGCGGAAAACTTCCCGACACGCCTGCGCTACAGCGGCGCCTCGCTCGGCTATCAGCTGGCGTCGATCATTGCCGGCGGGCCGGCGCCGCTCATCAGCACGTGGCTCTTGCATACGTATGGCAGCGTGACGGCTATTTCGTTTTACATTGTTGTGATGGGCTTGATTTCGCTGGCCGGGGTGAAGATGCTTCAAGACCGCGCCCGCCAAGCGCTCGATTGAGCGGGTATGTTCTAATGATGGACGCCCCTATGTTCGCGCGGGGGTGCTTTTGCCGATTGATTGGATCCGAATTGATAAGGCAAAGACGCTTTTCTGTGAAAATCCCCACTCCCCGGCCATCTCGGTATACGCCTCGATCGGGCCGGGTATACTGGAAAATGGCCAAAGAAGGCAATAGGAAAGCAGAGGTGCCTGATTTGCAGACATCTCGTATATTTCGTACGCCTTTTGGCTATACTAATTCAGTTGCGGTTGGCGGAAAGGCTCTTTCCGGGAGATCATGCAAAATATGATCGTAAGCATTCGCCGCGCTGTGGCGATGAGTGCTTTTTTCTTCCCACGCCGAGCCGCCAACGACCAAAACTTCGCCGCCAGTGGCTGATTCCTGCACCGGGATAATGCCCATGCCGCCTCGCATAACGCGGATCGGAGATGGGGATTGCCTTTTGTGGTTCGCGTACTCTTCCGCTTTCCAGCGCTTTCATGGTTGCCGGGAGACAATCCCGTCCATGAGGCGAGACTCGGCGGCGTTTCGAATACGCTCATATCGGTTCCCATCTCGGCAATCACCACGGCGGCGGTTTCTTTTTTCACTCCTAGCATGGTCATGAGCAGCTCCACTTCCTGCTGATAAGGCTCAAGCAGGCGGTCGATGTGCTGATCGACCTTGTCGATCAAGCTCTCCAACTCCGTAATGTGTTTCCAAGATAGGCGACTGAGAAGGAGATCGTGCTCCGTTAAGGTGTCGAGAAGCGAATCGTAAATCGCCTGTTTTTTCTTTTTCACCCTTCCACGCAAGCACTCCTCCAAATCGGCTTCGTCCACGTATCCTTTCTCAAGCAGCCGGGCGAGAATGTTTCTCCCTGAGACCCCGAAGATGTCGGAAATGACCGTTCCGAGTTTGATGTTCGTAGACTCCAGCACTTTTTGAATCCGATTCTTTTCCGATACGAGCTGTCCGATCCACTTTTTGCGGAGGCGGGTAAGATCCCGCAATTCACGAATATCCGCAGGAGGGACAAAGCTTTTTTCCACCAAGCCATGGCGAAGCAGCTTGGCGATCCACTCGGCGTCGGAGACATCGGTTTTTCTCCCTGGGACATTTTTAATCCGTTGCGGATTGGCAAGAGTCAGGTCGAAATAGCCTTCAAGGAAGGCAAACACGGGTTTCCAATACACGCCTGTTGACTCCATCGCCACATGGGTAATGCCCCGCTCTTCGAGCCACTGCAACAGGTCACCGAGTCCCTTCGAGAACGTAGAAAATGTTTGAATCTCCTTTTGAATCTGCCCCGCTTCTTCCCATAGGGCACAAGCGACAATGGTTTCGGAATGAATATCCAAGCCTGCGCAACGAGGATAGATCACATCCATGACTCCTGACCTCCTTCGATGGATAAATGCGCAAACAGCGAATCCATGGGAGACATTCGGCATTTTTCTGTTCGTCGTCACCTTTCTACAAACACAGAAAGGGCGTACAATGGGTGGGGCACCCAATGGATTCAAATAGTTTTGTGTACAGGGTCGAACCACCATTAAGCACAACGTTCTGTTCAACTGTTTGCGCCTATCCTTCATTATGGGAAGGAGAGGGGGATTTTCATCCCTAGGTGGAGAGCAAAAATTGCTCATGGATGTTTTGTGTGAAAATCATGGTTCATGATGAACGTTAACTTTTATATTCGGAAGGCGAGCTTCATTGAGGTGTAAAAAAGTGGAATATTGTGCGATCGGTTGTCAGAATGCGTCGATTTTGTCGTTCGAAGGTGCTCTTTCATCATTGTCAAGGTAGTAGACAGCGGCCAGCTTGCGTTTATTTATCAGAAATAAAAAAATTGTATCTATTTAATAAAAAAACTTGACAATGATGTCATTATTCATATACGATGGTAATGTAATCGATTACATAACTGAGAGGACTATAACGAATGGCAAGCATAAAAGACGTGGCGAAACGGGCGAACGTATCGACGGCAACCGTGTCGCGCGTATTGCGCAATGCCGGCAACGTCACGGAGGAGACGAGAAAGCGCGTGCTTGAGGCGATCGAAGCGCTCAACTATCAGCCGAACGTGCTCGGCCGGTACTTGCGCCGCATGGAAACGGAGACGGTGCTCGTCGTTGTGCCCGATATTACGAATCCATTTTTTTCGAAAGTGTTGCGCGGCATTGAAGCGGTCGCCCTCGAGCATGGTTACCAAGTGCTGCTCGGCGATACGCAAAACGATGCCCGGCTTGAGGAGCAATATTTGAATGTGCTGCCGCAACGGCAAGTGGACGGGATGATTTTTTTAACCGCCCGCATCCGGAAAGAACTGATGGAAGACATGGCACGGCAGTTTCCGATCGTGCTCGCGTGCGAGTATTTAGAAGGGACGGACATTCCGACCGTATCGATTGACAACATCAGCAGCGCCCGCAAGGCGACAGAACATTTGATTCATCTTGGCCATCGCCGTATCGCCCACTTGTCCGGGCCGATGAACATCATTTTAAGCCGTGACCGGCTGCGCGGCTACTACCAAGCATTGGCGCAGCATGACATCGACGTCGATGCCGCGCTTGTGCAAGAAGGCGACTTTTCCTACGAATCGGGATACAACATGACATTGAAGCTGCTCGCCCTTGAAGAGCCGCCGACGGCGATTTTCGCCGCCAACGATGCGATGGCGATCGGGGCGATCAAGGCGGTTCGCCACCGCGGCGGCCGTGTTCCCGATGATGTCGCCATTGTTGGGTTTGATGACATCCAAATGGCGTCGATTTTCGAACCAGCCATTACGACGATCGCCCAACCGATGTTTGAGATCGGCCAAAAAGCGATGGAGCTTTTGCTTCAGCTAATTGAAGGGAACAGTGTCGAGAGCCGCCAGTTTGTGTTGCCTGATCGGCTGGTGATTCGTGAATCGTGTGGGGAAAAGAAAGACAAGTCCTGATAAAGCTTCGTTCTCCTTATGGAGAACGCCTTTATGTATCATCTTGTAATCGATTACAGAGAGAAAGCGCTACCAAAATTGTAATCGATTACATTATAAGGGGGTGATGCAGGAAGCTAGCGGCTAGTGCTTTTTGAATTCATAATCTTTTAACTTTCAAACAAGGGGGATTGGGAAAGTGAAAAAGTGGTGGAAAGGTGCTCTCGCCGCCGTTTGTACGGCAACGATGATGATGGCTGTCGGTTGCTCATCCAGCTCTTCGGGTGGCAATTCTTCGGAGGGAGAAGGGAAAGTTAAGATCGTTTGGGCGCATGGTAAGGATGATACAGCTCAGTCAAAAAAGCTCATCGAAGCGTTTAATGCCAAGCATCAGAACATCGAAGTAGTTGAGTTGGAAATGCCGCAGAAGTCTGATGCCCAGCATGATGACTATGTTACGAAACTAGCGGCAGGGGATACGAGCATTGATGTATTTTCTCTCGATATTATTTGGCCGCCGGAGTTCGGAGCCGCTGGTTGGCTTGAGCCGCTCAATGATTATTTCAGCAAAGAAGATCTTGAAAAATTGTTGCCTGGTCCTGTAGAGGGAACGCAATACAAAGGAAAGCAAATCGCCATCCCGTTATATACAGATGCTGGCGTGCTGTTTTATCGAAAGGATATTCTTGAAAAATATGGAAAACAGCCGCCGAAAACGTTTGAAGAGTTAATGGTGTTGGCGAAAGAGCTGCAAGGAAAAGAAGGAACGAAATATGGATTTGTTTTCCAAGCAAACCAATATGAAGGACTTGTTTGTAACTGGCTCGAGTATGTATGGGCAAACGGCGGGAATGTTCTTGACAAAGATGGAAATGTTGTAGTGAACAGTCCGAACACCATTGAGGCAACGAAGTTTATGAAAGAGCTCGTTGACCAAGTGGCTCCTCCTGGAGTAACGACGTACCAAGAGCCGGAGAGTCTGGCGGTTTTCCTCGAAGGAAAAGCAGTTTTCCACCGCAACTGGCCTTATGCATGGAAAGCTTCATCCGGGCCAGAGTCGAAAATTAGCGGAAAAGTTGGCGTCATTCCGATGCCAAAAGGACCGAAAGGAACATCGGGTGCTGCTACTCTCGGCGGCTGGAACTTAGGAATCAATAAAAACATTGATGAGGAAAAGAAAAAAGCAGCTGCTGAGTTTATTAAATTTGCCGTCAGCCCTGAAGGTCAAAAAATTGTTGCGATTGAAGGCGGACGATTGCCTGTTTTGAAAGAAATGTATAAAGACGAAGAAGTATTGAAAGCCAACCCACACTTTGCTGAGTTTTTCGAACCGTTAATGGCGGCCAAGCCCCGCCCAGTATCTCCAAACTACCCAAAAATCTCAGACGCCATTCAACGCAATATTCATAAAGTGTTGACCGGCGGATTGAGCGCTGAGGAAGCGGTAGCGAATATTGAAAAGGAAATTAAAGAGATTGAGAAATAATGCTTGCCCGCTGGTCGTTTAGGCCAGCGGGGGGTTATCGAACATGCTTGGGTGAAAAGGAGGGAGAGAGAACATGAACAAAATGAAACAAAAAGAGGCACAGCTTGGATGGCTGATGGTCGCCCCTGCACTTCTGGCGATTATCGCGGTTGCGCTATACCCAATCATACATACGTTTTGGCTTAGTCTTCACACCGTAAAATTAACAGAGCCGGGGCTCGGCCAACCGTTTGTCGGTTTGAAAAACTATATCAACTTGTTGACAGATTCCCGAACACTAAACGCCCTATGGAATACAGTTGTTTTTACTGTTGCCTCAGTCAGCTTGGAGTTTGTTTTCGGTTTAGCCATCGCCCTATTGATCCATCGGAATTTTGTTGGTCGGGGAATTGTCCGGGCAGCGGTATTGGTGCCATGGGCCATCCCAACTGTTGTTTCGTCTATGATGTGGAAGTTTATGTATAATGACCAGTATGGCGTGATTAATGACATTTTGACAAAGTTAGGGATCATTACAGAATATAAGGCGTGGCTTGGGGACGAATCATGGGCATTAATATCTTTGATCATTACAGATGTTTGGAAAACTACTCCGTTTATGGCACTTCTATTGCTAGCCGGGCTTCAGCTTATCTCCGGGGAGTTGTATGAATCGGCAAAGGTCGACGGAGCCGGAGCTTGGAAACGTTTTTGGTACATTACACTGCCGATGCTAAAACCGACCATTTTGGTCGCCTTACTATTCCGTACTCTCGATGCGTTTCGTGTTTTTGACATTGTCATGGTCATGACCGGTGGAGGTCCTGGAAACAGCACCGAAGTTATTTCAACCTATGCTTATAAAGTCTTGATGAGATACCTTGATTTTGGAAACGGTTCAGCTCTAGCGATCATTGTATTTGTTTGCGTATTTTTGATTTGCCTATTCTTTATCACTGTTCTTGGCGTGGAGCTCGTCGAGGAAAGCGAAGGGGGGAAAAAGGCATGGCGCAAAAGAAAATTTACTCGCTCGTCAAAAACATTCTCTTCTACGGAGCAATCTCACTCTTCGTTTTAATTGTCATGTTTCCTTTTATTTGGCAAGCATTGACGTCATTCAAACCACCCGAACAAATTAACAAAATGCCTCCGGATTGGTGGCCGGGTCGTCTGTGGATCGAGTATTATGTCAATGTATTTACGAAGCGTCCGTTTCTTCTATATTTAAAAAACAGCGCGGTCGTTTCGATTACGACGACGATTGTTTCGCTGGCGGTAGGTTCGTTTTGCGCCTATGCGTTGGCACGGCTTCGTTTTCGAGGCAAAAAAGTCATCTTGGCTCTTGTGCTGTCTGTCTCTATGTTCCCGCATATCGCAACATTAAGCCCGATGTTTCTATTCTTGCGTAAAATGGAACTATTAAATACGTATACAGGCCTTGTTCTTCCATACACGACCTTTGCCTTGCCGCTAACGATTTGGACGCTGACGAGCTTTTTCCGCGAGCTGCCGAAAGAGCTGGAGGAAGCAGCTATTATGGACGGTTGCTCACGGATTAAGGCGTTTTGGAAAGTGACTATCCCTTTGGCGGCACCAGGGATGTTTACAACAGCGATTTTAGTGTTTATTGCGGCATGGAACGAGTTTTTATACGCGCTCTCATTTATGACCCAAGACGGGATGAGAACCGTTCCTCCAGGGATCGCCATGTTCCCGGGGGAGCATGATCTTCCGTGGGGAGATATTGCAGCGGCCTCTGTTGTTGTTACGGTTCCACTCATTATTCTCGTTCTCATTTTCCAACGCCGTATTATCGCTGGGTTGACGTCGGGCGGGGTAAAAGGATGATGAATTGGCGCCATTACCAGGTGGATGCGCAATGACGAAAGAGAAACAAAAACCAATTGACGCAAGGGGGAAAACAAAATGAAAAATGAACGCCCAATCCGCCTCGGCTTGATTGGAGCTGGAGGGATTTCCAAAGAACATATCAAGGCGGCGCTAAACCTTTCCGAGCGCGTCGTCTTGCAGGCGATTTGCGACGTCAATGAACAAGCGGCCGCGGAGAAAGCGAAAACGTACGGCATCCGCGAAGTGTATCGCGACTACAAGGAACTGCTCGCCTCACCAGATGTCGATGCCGTCATCATTACCGTGCCGAACTTTTTGCACGCCCAAGTGGCGGTCGACAGCTTGCGGGCCGGGAAACACGTGCTTTGCGAAAAGCCGATGGTGACGAAAGCGGAAGAGGCCGACGCCATCATCCGCGCCCGTGATGAGTCGGGAAAACAGTTTATGGTGTCGTTGAACAACCGCTTCCGCCAAGCGGCGCAATGGCTGCATGAGCGAATTCAATCCGGTGCGTTCGGCGAGATTTATTACGCGAAAACGGGCTGGGTGCGCCGCCGCGGCATTCCCGCATGGGGGGCATGGTTTTTTGACCGCGAGCGCTCCGGCGGCGGTCCGCTCATCGATTTGGGCGTCCATATGCTCGATGTGACCCTTTGGCTGCTCGGCAATCCGAACCCGGTTGCCGTGACGGGGAAAACGTACGCGAAGTTCGGCCCGCGTCGCCAAGGGGCATGGCCGGGAACGACGTTTTCGCCTGATGCCGCCTATACGGTCGAAGATTTCGCCGCGGCGTTCATCCAGCTCGAAAACGACGCGACGGTGCTGCTGGAGACGAGCTGGGCGTCGCACATTGAAGAAGAGCGGGCATATGTCGAATTTCTTGGCACGGAAGGCGGCGTGCGCTGGGAGTGGAACATCGCCGGCAACCGCCAAGAAGTGAAATGGTTCCGAAACGAACACGGCGTTCCGGCCGATGTCACGCTCCATTTTGAGGACCAGGGCGAACGGGTGGCGCTCCTTGACCACTTTGTCACGAGCATCACGGAGGAGACGGCACCGCTTTGCACGGCGGAACAAGGGCTTATGATCGCTAAAGTGTTGGAAGCGATTTACGAGTCGTCCGAACAAGGGCGGCAAGTCCGCATTGAATGGTGAGAAGCGGTGCTGGCTTCCCGCGAGCTGTGAACCAAAAACAAGCCGTCCTTGCCTTTATGAACGCAATCCGAAAAAAACAAGGGGGATCCATGAATGACTACACCCATCCGCGTCGTCGTCTGGAACGAATTTCGCCATGAAAAGAAAAATGAACAAGTAAGAGCCATTTATCCGGAAGGCATGCATACTGTCATCGCGCGCTACCTGGCTGAAGCGGGATTTGACGCCGCGACCGCTGTCTTGGACGAACCGGAGCACGGCTTGACCGACGAGGTGCTCGACCGGTGCGACGTCCTCGTCTGGTGGGGGCATATCGCCCATGACGAAGTGAAAGATGAGGTGGTCGAACGCGTCCACCGCCGCGTGCTCGAAGGAATGGGGCTCATTGTCCTTCATTCCGGCCATTTCTCGAAAATTTTCAAAAAGCTGATGGGGACGACATGCAATTTGAAATGGCGCGAAGCCGATGAAAAAGAGCGTCTCTGGGTCGTCGCCCCGGGCCATCCGATCGTGGAAGGAATCGGACCGTACATCGAGCTTGAGCAGGAAGAAATGTACGGCGAGTTTTTCGACATCCCAGAGCCGGACGAAACGATTTTCATCAGCTGGTTTGAAGGCGGAGAAGTGTTCCGCAGCGGCTGCACGTTCACGCGCGGGAAAGGGAAAATTTTCTACTTCCGCCCCGGCCATGAAACGTATCCGACGTACCATCACCCGGATGTGCTGAAAGTGATCGCCAACGCCGTAAGCTGGGCCGCGCCGGTCAACCGCGGGGAAATCGTCTTCGGCAACGTCAAGCCGCTTGAGCCGATCAAAGCGAAACAAGGAGGAGTGACGCAGTGAAACCGATCAACGTCGGCATTATCGGCACAGGCTTTTCCGCTTCTTCCCATATTGAGGCGCTCCGTCGCCTGCCGTTGGTGAACATTGTCGCCATTGCCTCAAGCAGCCAAGAAAAAGCGGAGGAAGCCGCGCGCCGGTTCGGGATTCCGAAAGCATACGGCGACTACCGCGCCTTAATTGACGACCCGGACGTCGAAGCCGTTCACAACTGCACGCGCAACGTCCTCCATTTCCCGATCAACAAGGCCGCGCTCGAGGCAGGGAAACATTTGTTGTCGGAGAAGCCGCTCGCCATGGACAGCGAACAGTCGGCGGAATTAAAGCGGCTCGCTGAACAAAGCGAAAGCCTTAGCGCGGTCTGCTTCAACTACCGCCACTACCCGCTCGTTGTCGAGGCGAAAGAGCGGCTCGCCCGTGAGGCGAAGCGCGTTCATTTCGTGTACGGCGGTTATGTGCAAGACTGGCTCTTGTATGACACCGACTACAACTGGCGGCTCGACCCAGCGCAAAACGGCCCGTCGCGCGCCATCGCCGACATCGGTTCGCACTGGTGCGACACGGTGCAGTATGTGCTCGGCAAGAAAATCGTCGAAGTGTTTGCCGACTTGCGCACCGTCCATCCGGTCCGCTACAAGCCGAAGCAGGAAGGGAGCACGTTCACATCCGGCCGCAGCCAAGACGCCGAGCCCGTCCAGATTGACACGGAAGACGGCGGCAGCGTAATCGTTCATTTTGACGACGGCACCCACGGGGCGTTTACGATTTCGCAAGTGAGCGCCGGCCGGAAAAACCGACTCTATTTTGAAATTGCGGCCGATGAGATGACGCTCGCTTGGGACCAAGAGCACCCGAACCGCCTCTGGGTCGGGCGCCGCAGCGGCCCGAACGAAGAAATCGTCCGCGACCCGGCGCTTTTGTCGCCGCAAGCCGCCGCTTACGCCCATTATCCGGGCGGCCATGAGGAAGGCTGGCCGGACGGGCTGAAAAATTTGTTCCGTGATTTTTATGGCGCCATCATCCGGAAGCAACGCGGCGAGGCGCTCGGGGAACTGCCGTTTGCGACGATCGCCGACGGCCACCATACGATGAGGATCGTCGACGCCATTTTGGAAAGCCATCGCACGAAACAATGGGTGCGGGTGGCGGAATAAGCGGCGTCAGCGCCGCGGAGACGTCGGCCTCGCTTCGCTGGCTGGGTGCTAGATGATGCCACAACAAAATGGAACGGCGGAGCCGGCCGCCGACCGGCCGGCTTCACACCGCTAGAAAGGGGAGAAGAACGAGATGAAAGTAGGCGTATTTACCGTCTTGTATCAACAGCTGCCGTTGGAAGACATGCTCGACAAAGTCGCCGCCATGGGCATTGAGGCCGTTGAGCTTGGCACCGGCAATTACCCGGGCAACGCCCATTGCGATCCTGACGCACTTTTGGACCAGCCGGAAAAAATCAAAGCTCTGAAAAAAGCCGTCGCCGACCGCGGCCTTGTGATCAGCGCCTTAAGCTGCCATGGCAACCCGCTTCATCCGGACAAAGCGTTCGCGAAACAGTCGCATGATACATGGAGGAAAACGGTCAGGCTCGCTGAGCAGCTTGAAGTCCCGGTCATCAACGCCTTCTCCGGCTGCCCGGGCGACCATCCCGGCGCCAAATACCCAAACTGGGTCACGTGCTCCTGGCCGCCGGATTACTTGGAAATTTTAAAATGGCAATGGGAAGAAGTCGTCATCCCGTACTGGCGCGAAGAAGCAGCGTTCGCCAAGGAGCACGGCATCACGCAAATCGCCTTTGAAATGCATCCGGGCTTCGTCGTCTACAACCCGGAAACGCTCCTCAAACTGCGCGAACACGTCGGTGAAGCGATCGGCGCCAACTTTGACCCGAGCCACTTGCTTTGGCAAGGCATCGACCCGGTTGAGGCGATCAAACTGCTCGGCCGCGAAAAAGCGATTTTCCACGTCCATGCGAAAGACACGTACTTAGACGAAGCGAACATCCGCAAAAACGGCGTGCTCGATACGAAACATTACAGCCAAATTCTCGATCGCTCATGGGTGTTCCGCACCGTCGGCTACGGGCAAAGCGAAAAAATGTGGCGCGACATCGTCAGCGCCCTGCGCGCCGTCGGCTACGACTACGTGCTGTCAATCGAACACGAAGATATGCTCGCTTCGATCGATGAAGGGCTGTCAAAGGCCGTCGCCCTCTTGAAAAAGGTGTTGTTCAAAGAAGAACTGCCGGAGATGTGGTGGGCATAAAAAGAAGGCGGCAAGGAGCGAGGGGCTCTTTGCCGCCTGTATGCTTGCTTTGACATCTGCCGCCAAGAGATCTCACGTTTTCGACATAGGTGCTTCATGCGGACATTCGTTCGGCCGCAAACAGTTTCTTTTGGAAAGCCAACGTTGTCTCTTGTCCGTTCGGGCGCTTCTGTGACGAAGCGGTCATGAACGCCAGCGGACGGACTCTTCCCAGCGGTTGATCCACTTCATCAGCATCCGAACGAAAAACGACAGAAGAAAGATCGTGACAAACGAATGCATCCATGTCCACGTATGGTACGTGATCAAATTTGTATACTTTTCATAAAGAACTTCTATGAACGTCAAAGCGGCTGTATACAAGGCGCATTGTCCGACAATGCCGAAAAAAGCTCGAATGGTACGAAGTTCGATAAAAATACACGCACATGATCGGATACAGAAAGTATTCAAACAAGATGCTCGTGTCGAAGTATTGCCCCAAAAACCTCACGGGATAGTCGAGCAAATGCTTTTCGACCACAATGACACCGAAAAAGGTGGAAAAATAAGCTTTCAATAAAAACACGAGAATCACGTCTTTAATGGGCGGTTTGCGCAAGCTGAAAACCAATAGGATGAGGCCCAGCGCCAGCAACACCCATAAGTGGATTCGATCCATGTCTTCATCCTCTCCTGTCAGGGGTTCTGTTGTCCAGCCTGTGCTGTGCGGCCGATCAGAATGTCATAGATCCACCGGGCGTTTGATCAGGCATGGGCGCAAGCGCGGCTGTAGACCGATTCATGCAGGGCACCCAAGGCGCAGCCCCCGTTTACATCGCGTGCGCCGTCTCACGGCCGATGCGCCCTTTCATGAACAGTAGCCGATGCCCATCCACCGTCAAATCGATCATCGCCCCGTTCAATATGTCTTCGCCTGATTTCCGCCCGTTCGCCTGCAAATACTTCACTCGATACCATTTTCGTCCATATTCAAAATAGAGATACTGTCCGCGCTGGAAATCGATCCAAAACTTCACCCGCTCGCCGTTTACAGTCTTCCATACATACCCCCAAGCCCGGTCTTGGCGGATCGGCGCCATTTTCGGGCGCGCGGAATTGATGGCTTCGTAATACAGGCGGTGTTTGATGTCAAACAGCACCATCCTATTCGCCTCCTTTTGGACAACTATACTATATGTATAGCGCCAACTAGGAGAAATAGACATGCCAGCTCACCCGTTTTCTTTCAGCAGCCGTCCCGCCATCACCCGAACCGCGAGCGTCACGACAAACATCGAGACGAATGAATATCCCCACTTCCACGTATGGTATTCGATCAGGTCGGTGTGCCGCTCCAACAGGATCTCGACCGCCGTCATCCCCCCTGTATAAGCGGCGCACTGCATCCATATCCCCTTCCAGCCCGAGCGGCGCGATGTCCCGTAAACGTACACACTGACAACAGGGTAAAGCAAGTATTCAAAGATCACGCTGTCGTTCGTATAATCTGGAAACAGCCGCACCGGATAGGCAAGCATTCCCGCCCCGCTGACGATCAGGCCTGCCAAACTGGAAATATACGCATTCAGCAAAAACGAAAACCATACTTCCCTTGGTGAAAGAAAGCGGAAGCTGAGCCCCAGCAAACCGATACCCACCGCAGCAAGCAGCCAAAGGATCGAGTGTTCCATCATAGCCCCCAAGCGCGAATTATGTCGATTTTTATTAGTATGGGATAAAAGAGGGGGGAGTATGTGAAATTTTTGGTGTTTTCATTTTGCAACAGGCAATAGGCCTTAGAAACGGCGGTCTTCTGTGTGTTCTTTCCTATGAAAAAAAGGCGAAATTTTGTAAAATGGTAGTATAGTTTTGTAAATGGAGGAATGGACATGCCGATGTACAACAAACTCGTTCGCGACCGCATTCCAACCATTATTGAACAAGCGGGAAAAACGTTTACAACCCGCATACTTGACGATGAAGAGTATAGGAAAGAACTGCAGAAAAAAGCGTTTGAGGAGCTTGAGGAATACGTCCAAGCGGAAACGGATGAGGCGGCTCTTGAAGAGCTCGCAGACGTGTTGGAAATTATCCATGCTTTGGCTGAATGCCATGGCGCTTCGATCGAGCAAGTGGAACAAATCCGCGCCAAAAAGGCAGAGAAGCGCGGTGGTTTTCGAGACAAAATTTTTTTGATCGAGGTTCACGATGAGTAAGGTGGAGTTGATTTCCAGACGTCTTCTCGACAAGTTGCAGGAACAGATGAGCCGCTCGTCGACGATATACATACTGACATCGTTTGCCATGAAGTCCGGGGTTCGCTTATTGAAGGACAGTTTGCGGGCAGCTGCAGAGCGGGGGGCGGATATCAAAATTTGCGTTGGTGATTACTTGTTTGTCACTCAGCCAGAGGCGTTGCGCGAGCTCATATCCATCCACCCGGACATCGAGGTCCGCTTGTATCGGAGTGAGGGAATTTCCTTTCATCCGAAAGCGTACCTATTTGAAGATACAGAAGGCGGCTACTTCATTGTCGGTTCTTCCAACTTGTCCCGTTCGGCGCTCACTGACGGTGTCGAATGGAACCTTGGGCTGGATAAGAGCGTTGATGAGGATGTATTTGCCGAAGCAATGGAGCAGTTTTTAAAGCTGTTTTACGCTCCGGAAACCGTGCCGGTCAATGCCGAAACGGCCGCTGACTATGAAAAGCAGCATCAAGACTATCATCAGCGGCACCCCAATTTAGCCCGCATATGGGCGGAGAATGAAGAAATCGAGTTGATGCTTCCGACGGAAACGGAGAAGAAGCAAGAGGGAGAGACGGCGGACAAGGTTGATGTTGTCCATGAAACGGCGGCGCCATATGGAACGATCCAGCCGCGCTTTGCCCAAGTTGAGGCGTTGGAGCGGTTGGAAGCTGCCTATGAAGAAGGGTACGACAAAGCGATGGTTGTCATGGCGACCGGGCTGGGAAAAACATACTTGGCCGCTTTTTTTGCCCGCCGTTTTTCGCGGGTGCTGTTTATCGCCCATCGCGAAGAAATTCTTCGCCAGGCGAAGCAGTCGTTTGAACGCGTGATTCCTGATCGAACAGCAGGACTGTACGATGGCAATCAAAAAGAAGGAAATGCCGACATGGTGTTTGCCTCGATCTTTACACTAAGCATGAAAAAACATTTGTATTCGTTTCGTCCCGACGCATTTGACTTGATCATTGTCGACGAGTTCCACCATGCGGCAGCCCGCTCGTACGAACGCGTCCTTTGTTATTTTCAGCCGAAATTTTTGCTTGGCATCACTGCTACTCCAGATCGGAGCGACAACAAAGACGTATACGCTCTTTGCGACGGCAATGTCGCGTACCGCATTGATTTTATCGAAGCGGTGCGGCGCGGTTGGTTGGCTCCCTTCCGTTATTACGGAATCTACGATGACATAGACTATTCGCAAATCAAATGGCTCGGCAACCGCTATGATGAGGAACAACTGCTCCAAGCGCAGCTTCGCGAGGAGGTGGCGGAGAAAATTTTGCGAGCGTGGGAGCAGTATAAGAAAACGAGAACACTTGTCTTTTGTTCATCCGTTCGGCAAGCCGATTTTTTGTCCAAGTATTTCCAACGCCATGGCTATCGAACCGTCAGCCTTCACTCAAAACAGAGGTCTATTTCGCGCAAGCAGGCCATTGCCATGTTGGAACGCCGTGAACTGGACGCCATTTTCACCGTCGATTTGTTCAATGAAGGGGTTGATATTCCTTCTGTCGATACACTTTTGTTTGTGCGGCCGACAGAATCGTTAACCGTCTTCACCCAACAAGTCGGGCGCGGGCTGCGGCTGTACGAAGGCAAGGACTATTGCGTGATTATTGATTTAATCGGAAACTATCGGAATGCGGATGTCAAATTGCGCCTGTTCGATACACAGCGGGGCGAAACGAAGAAAAAGGCGCGAGAATCCGTTGTGCCAACAGTTCCGGAAACGTGCGAACTGCATTTCGATGTTCAAGCCATCCATCTTCTCGAGGAGATGCAGAAAAAACGCCAGCCGCGCAAAGAGCGGCTGCTTGCCGATTATCGGCAGTTGAAACAGGAGCTTGGCAGACGGCCGACTTATTTGGAACTGCATCTTCATGGTCGGAGCGAAGCGGCGGAGTATAAATCAGAGTTCGGATCTTACGTCGGGTTTTTATATTGGGCAGACGAGTTGTCCGATCTAGAAAAGGACGTGTTCCGAAAATACGAATCGTGGCTTGTTGAAGTGGAACGTACGGTGATGTCAAAAAGCTATAAAATGGTTGTTCTAAAAGCCATGCTTGAACGTGGACCGTCCGGATGGCACCAACCAATTACACCGCAGGAGGCTGCCCCGTTTTTCCATCGGTACTTAACGGAAAAAGAATACCGAAAGCGCATCGATTTTTCCGACGGAGAAACGAAGCGCCTCTGGGAATATGACCAAGAAAAGGTGAGCCGGTTGATCGCCCGCATGCCGATGACGAAATGGAGCGGCAGTTCGAATGGGCTGATTTCCTTTGCAAATAACGTTTTTGCGCTCCAATTTGCCATTGAGAACGAGCATGAAGAAATATTGCACAACTGGACAAAAGAGATTTGCGAGTATCGATTGCATGTGTATTTTGAAAGGAAGGGGGGATGAGAAAACTCCTCTCTTTTTTATGGTAGTTTACGGTGATTGCAAGAAAATACTGTCGGGCATCAGATTCGAGCAAGTGGTTGTAAGCATGCGCCCGATTCCCTATAAGGATGTTGTCAGGGCGGTTCAAGTCACGAGCCGCTTCCCGTCTGTTCATGGTGCCCCTATTCATATTGGCGACCCGAAACTTATAGGGATTCATGATATTTATAAGCCTGATTTTGGGGATCCGGTCACCATCCGTGAGGGGGAAACCCCGGTATTTTGGGCCTGTGGGGTCACCCCTCAAGCGGTTGCTATGGAAGTAAAGCCGGATATCATGATTACGCATGCCCCAGGACATATGTTTATTACCGATCTGCGCGATGAGCAGCTTGGGGTTTTATAAGCCGAACTGCCTGCTCTGGTTGGTGAATATCCGAAGTAGGAAGCTGTGAGGGTGCGGCTGCACGATGGCTTTGCAGCAGCACCTGCTCACCCCACTAGCGGTGAATGCTTCGCGTATGGTTATGCGGTGGACCATTCCTTTTTTAATGTTTTGAAAAATAAAAATTATTGATTGACTTGCTTGCCAAAACGGTTTATGCTAATTTTATGACTTTCAGAAAGCAGAGGAGAGATGAGCCATGAGTGTAGTCCAGGAAACGAAAGGCTATTTCGGCGAATTCGGCGGCAGCTTCGTTCCGGATGAATTGCAGGAAGTGCTTGATTATTTGGAGGAGCAGTTTCTGAAATATAAGGATGATCCAGAATTCAATGAGGAGTTTCGAACCTATTTGCGGGAGTATGTCGGCCGTGAGAGTCCGCTGACGTTTGCGGCGCGGTTGACGGAGCGGCTCGGCGGGGCGAAGATTTATTTGAAACGTGAGGATTTAAACCATACCGGTTCGCATAAAATCAACAACGTGATTGGGCAAATTTTATTGGCGAAGCGGATGGGCGCGAAGCGGGTCATTGCGGAGACAGGCGCAGGCCAGCACGGGGTGGCGACCGCTACCGCATGCGCCATGTTTGGCATCGATTGTACCATTTATATGGGAGAAGAAGATACGAAGCGCCAGGCGCTCAATGTGTTCCGCATGGAGCTGTTAGGGGCGAAAGTCGTGTCGGTCTCGAAAGGTCAAGGACGATTGAAGGATGCCGTGGACGAGGCGCTGAACGATCTTGTGCAAAACTATAAGACTACATTTTACTTGCTTGGTTCGGCGGTTGGTCCGCATCCGTACCCGTCGATGGTGAAACATTTTCAGTCGGTTATTAGCGAAGAGAGCAAGCGGCAGATTGTAGAGAAGGAAGGACGTCTTCCGGATGCGGTAGTGGCCTGCGTCGGCGGGGGAAGCAACGCCATCGGGGCGTTCGCCCATTATTTGGATGAACCAAGCGTGCGGCTCATCGGTGTCGAGCCGGAGAAAGCGGCGACGTTGACGAAAGGGGTTCCGGCGGTTCTTCACGGATTCAAGTGTCTCGTGTTGCTTGATGAAAACGGAAACCCGCAGCCGACATACTCGATTGCCGCCGGGCTTGATTACCCGGGCATTGGTCCGGAACATAGCTACTTGAAAGTGTCCGGGCGGGCTGAGTATTATACGGTCACGAACGAAGAAGTGCTTGAGGCGTTTCAACTGCTGTCTAAAACAGAAGGAATCATCCCAGCTCTCGAGAGCGCCCATGCGGTGGCGTACGCTATCAAGCTTGCGCCGACGTTAAGCAAAGACCAAATCATCATTGTGAATTTGTCGGGGCGCGGGGATAAGGATGTTGAGCAAGTGTTTTCCATGTTGCAATCGTGAAGAAAGCAGGCGGTTGTTCACGACGGTGTTCGCGTGAAGCCGCCTGCTTATTTGTAATCATCTTCCGCCGAGAAAATCTCGCTTTTACCCGTAAATGTAAGTCGGGATGAATCCGGGCTTCCTTTGCGAATCTCCCTATTGCCCCCAATGGGCAAAAAGTATACAATGGATGTAAATAGAACAAACGTTCTTTTTGAGGAGGGAGGGCTATGCACAAAGCCTATCGCTTTCGGCTGTATCCCACCCAAACACAGGCAAAACTCCTCAACGAGACGATTGGGTGCTGCCGATTTGTGTACAATCACTTTTTGGCCGAGTGGAAGGAGACGTATGAAACCACGGGAAAAGGACTCGGCTACAACGAGTGTTCCAAACGATTGACAGCTTTGAAGAAAACCCTTCCATGGCTGAAAACCCCTGATTCAACCGCCTTGCAAAACGCACTGCAGCAGTTGGCCGAGGCGTTTGACCGGTTCTTCGAGGGAACGGCGAACGCTCCCCGCTTCAAAAGCAAAAAACACCCGAACCAATCGTACACCGCCCAGTGCAACTACCCAAAGAACGGACGCCCTACGATCGAAGTGGACGGCCATCGGTTGAAACTTCCCAAGCTCGGATGGGTGAAGTTCGCCAAAAGCCGCGAGGTGGAAGGCCGCATTCTCTCCGCCACGATTCGTCGAAATCGAGCGGGGAAGTATTTCGTCTCCATTCTCGTGGAAACGGATATTCCCCCATTGCCCCAAACCGACAAGAAAGTGGGCGTCGATTTGGGGTTGAAACAGATCGTAGTGCTTTCCACAGGCGAAACGATCGAACACCCCCGGTATTGGCGCCGGTATGAAGAAAAGCTCGCCTACTGGCAGCGGGTGATGGCTCGTCGAAAGCCAGGCGGTTCGAACTGGGAGAAAGCCCGTTTGAAAGTGGCCAAGCTTCATGAAAAAATCTCCAACTGCCGGAACGATTTCCTGCACAAACTGTCCACCCGCCTCATCCGCGAAAACCAAGTGGTGTGCGTGGAGGACTTGCGTGTTAGGAACATGCAAAAGAATCGCAAGCTGGCTAAATCCATTTCCGATTCCGCGTGGGGGAGTTTTCTTCGCATGCTCGAGTATAAAGCGACATGGTACGGGCGGACGGTGGTTCGTGTTGCGAGCACGTTTCCCTCGAGTCAATTGTGCTCGTGCTGCGGGCATCGGCACGTCGAGGTGAAATCGCTTGGCATTCGCGAGTGGGTGTGCCCCGCCTGCGGAGCCGAACATGACCGGGACCATAACGCTGCCCGGAATATTCTAAATGAAGGGCTTCGACTGCTGTCGTTGTAGGGCGGCTGAACCGTGGGACGCACGGGGATGGCTTGGCGGACATCCTGCCGCGGGGCGGGTGTTCCCAAGAATCTCCCACCTCGAAATGCGGGCGGGAGAGCGTTCAACTGAACGGAGAGGGATTATAAGGCCGCTTGTTTGCAGCGGCCTTAGTTGAGCGCTTCAATGAGCCGCAGCCTTGGTATCACAGTGAGGCGCTAACTAATCGCCACTCCTGCGCTCGCATATCCCGTGACGGAAGCGGCGATTGAAAGGCCGGAAGTGGTGATGAAAAACGCCATGAGCAGCCGGTCGCCAGCATTGACAGGCACGTTTAATCCTGTGATGATGCCGCTGGCGTTTTGGGCTAGGGAGATGGGAAAGGTGATTGATGGCGTTAATGTAATGAGCGTGCCTGGAATAGGCGAAAATACGTTGCTGGATGGAGAAGTGGCGATATACAATTGAGCGCGGATCGTAGCTGTTCCTAAAAGCGCTGTGCCTGTTGTAGCGGAAAAATTGGCTGCGACAGCAGTAATGATTCCTGAACGCGGGATGGTAAAGGAAAAATTCGATGTGCCGCCAAGGTTTATCGTTCCTCCCACTAAACTGATGCTTGAAGCAGCGTTTCCAAATCCGATCAAACTTGTGGTGTCGGCCAACCCGGCTATAGTGGCGGTCAAGACAACCGTTGTTCCTGAAGCGAATGGAATGATGGCTCCTGCTCCAGCCGATCCCGTCGGCCCTGTGGGTCCTTGAGGTCCTGTGGGTCCAGTCGGCCCTGTAGGTCCTTGAGGTCCTGTGGGTCCGGTCGGCCCTGTAGGTCCTTGAGGTCCTGTGGGTCCTTGAGGTCCGATGGGTCCCGTGGGTCCTTGAGGTCCAGTCGGTCCTGTAGGCCCTGTGGGTCCCGTGGGTCCTGTTGGTCCGGTATAGATTTTTACAATCGGCGGCCATGTTCCGCATAAAGGGGAAAGACATTTTACTCGAATAGGACGTCGGTCAGACAAGCGGCATAACCTCCCTTCATCACGATTCATCGGTTTGGTGGAACGTGCTTTCGGCGGCGAGAATGGATTGCAGCAAACATTCGTTGTGCAAAACCGCGGGATGATGAGGAACGTATTGTTTGGCTTTTTCGTTATGTTGGTATGCTAACTCGTACTCGCCCATGTAAAAGTAACATACACAAAGCTGCAAGTGGGGAAGCCAAGTCCAACAAGCATGATGAACAAATCCCCAGCTGTCGGAAGGCATTGTGAGCTGAGTGGCTAAATGGTACCAAAAGGCGGCAAGCCGATATTGCTTGCGCTGAAGAAAGTAATAGCCCAGCCGGCAGCAGCATTCAGCCCGAGGGGTATCGTATTCGAAAGATTGGTACACATATCGAAATGCCTGTTCTTCATCACCAAGTGCGTAAAAACAGTCTGCCAACTTTCCGCAGGCGGCGATGCAATCTTCCACCCACCCTTTTTTTGTCTGCAAAAACTGTTCATAATACTGAATGGCCCGCTCGTATTGTTGATGGTCGAACAGTTCGTTGGCAAAGTAAAACAGATCTCTTGGGGAAAATTCTTTTCCTTGTGCCAACTGTTTCTCATAGATTTGCAAATTTCGATCTGAAGCGCAGCGATTGGGTTGATGAATAATGGTAATATCGCTGTTGAGAATCGTTCCCCATACTTCTAGATATTCATGAACCATCCCATGCCATCGGAAGCCGTTGGATCGTTTGACGAGACGATTTCGGCGGACGCTCGAGATCGTCTTTCCATATTCATCTTGGGCAAGGCTGTAAATCATGGTGACGGAGTCGATGTCAGAAGAAAGGGTGCGCTTCAATGTGAGAAATTTGGTCTGCTCTTCTGCCGGCAAGATGTCGTCTGCGTCCAGCCAAAAAATATAGTCCATGGTGGCGTGGGAAAAGGAGAAGTTTCGCGCCGCCGAGAAATCATCGCTCCAAGGAAAGTCGATGACTCGTGCGGTGTAGGAGCGGGCGATTTCTTTCGTGCGATCCGTTGATCCTGTATCCACAATCACGATTTCGTCTACGAGATGTTGGACGCTGTCCAAACAGCGGGCAAGGACGTCTTCTTCATTTTTGACGATCATGCAAAGACTGATGGTGATCAATTTCCTTGCACCTTCCTTTCGGCCA
The DNA here is from genome assembly GCF_003595605.1 of [Bacillus] caldolyticus. Taxonomy (NCBI): domain Bacteria; kingdom Bacillati; phylum Bacillota; class Bacilli; order Caryophanales; family Anoxybacillaceae; genus Geobacillus; species [Bacillus] caldolyticus. Next base: position 3,455,726 of record NZ_CP025074.1, read on the forward strand.
TGTTGCTGTTTCACTATATGCATCATGCGGGAACGTGCTTATGCCAATGCCGCATGGCGCTGTGAAAATCGAGGAAAAAGGGCGGAGTGAAGAAAATCCCTTCATCCCCGCAATCAATGGGGGATGAAGGGACTGATTTGCTTCGCGGTTGACCTTAGTTGTGAATGAGCGCCCTGCTGTAAGGCGGTGCTCCCGTAATCCTCTTGCTTTGAAACGCCAGCCTCAATCGGGAGGGGTTACACCGCTTCAACAGGAATAAATTCCCATTTATTTACATCAAATAATCCTTGGTCGGTCAGCTTGAGCTCTGGGATGACCGGCAAGGCGAGGAAGGACAATGTGATGAATGGGTTGAACGAGCCATTGGCGCCGATGGCTTTAAGGGCTTTGTCAATCTGCTTCAATCCGCTTAGCACCTCGGTATAGTCTTTTCTTGTCATTAGACCGCCGATCTCAAGCGGCAGGCTGGCAAGCACCGCTCCGTCTTTGATGACCGCCAAGCCGCCGTGCTGCTCGCGGAGCTGTTCGATGGCGGCGGCGAGGTCGCGATCGTTTGTTCCGGCGGCGATGATATGGTGTGAGTCGTGCGCGATCGAAGAAGCGATGGCGCCTGCCTTGAATCCGAAGCCGCGGACGATGCCAAGGCCGATGCCGAGGCCGCGATGGCGTTCGACGACAACAAGCTTCAGCAAATCCCGCTCGATCGACGGGCAGAAAGCCCCTTCCTGGACATCAACGTCCGTGATGAGGTGGTTCGTATGCAAATGGTTCGGGATGATCTCGATGACATGGGCTTTCGTTCCTCTTTTCATCGGGATGCGAAGATCGGTTTCGTCCACTGCTTGGCAACGGATGGAGTGAAGCAATGGCTGTTCAAGGCTTTCTGCCGATCGTTCGGCCGGAAACACCGTCTGTCCATGTTGGGCCACTAGTCTTCCCGCTTTGAAGACGTGGGTGATGTTCAATATTTCCAAATCGTCAACGAACAAAAAGTCGGCGTCATATCCTGGAGCGACAGCGCCTTTTGTCGGCAAACGGTAGCACTCTGCGGCGTTCAGCGTGGCCATTTGGATGGCCAGAAGCGGGTCGAGGCCGGCCTGAATGGCGAGCCGCACATTATGGTCGACGCTTCCTTCGAACCATAAGTCATCAAGATGTTTGTCATCCGTGCAAAACAGAAAGCGGCGCGCGTTGTGCTCAGTGACGGCAGGAAGAAGTTTTTCGAGGTCTTTAGCGACTGATCCTTGGCGAATGAGCACGTACATGCCGCGGCGAATGCGTTCAAGCGCTTCGTCGACGGTGACGCATTCATGATCCGTATGGATGCGGGAGCTTCGGTAGACGTTGATGGCGTTGGCATCAAGGCCGGCCAAGTGGCCGTCGATCAGGCGGTTGGCGTTTGCCGCGAGCGCCAGTTTGTCGAGCATCGACGGGTGTTGTTCCCTTAATGACGGATAGTCCATCACTTCCGCCAATCCGAGAACGCGTTCATCGTTGAAAAACGGCGCCAGTTCCGCGGCGGATAAGACGGCTCCGGCATGTTCAAATGAGGAGGCCGGCACGCACGACGGCAACATCATATACACATCGAGCGGCGTCCGTTTCGCATCATCGAGCATAAACTGGATGCCGTGGATGCCGGCGACGTTCGCGATTTCGTGCGGATCGGCGATCACCGTGGTGACCCCATGCGGGAGAACGACGCGGGCGAATTCGCTCGGGGGCACCATTGATGATTCGATATGCACGTGTCCGTCAATCAGCCCCGGGCATACATAACGCCCTTCGGCATCGATCGTTTGCTTTCCCTCATAGCGGCCAATGCCGACGATCATCCCCTCAGCAATGGCGAGAT
>NZ_CP025075.1:0-28002 GCF_003595605.1 [Bacillus] caldolyticus
TGAGATGATGAACGTGAATAAAATCTTTCCCAATTTCACCGTATCTCTCGTAAAAGTTAAAATTACAAACAGAACAATTGTAACCGTAATGATCTAAACATTTTTGTCTTGCAATAGGGTTACGTTCATAGGCATTAACAGTAATTCGCTTTTTTGCTCCTTCAACAAATGTTTCGTCTTCTGTAACTTCTTCTGGTAGAATTTCAGGGTGATTTTCGTTAATGTCGTTAAATTTCCAAATAATTCTTACTGGACTTTCATCAAATACTTGTTTAACACGTCCATTCCCTATATATGCAAAGTTTGGATTATTGTTGTCCTCACGTGCAAATATGTATATATTTCCAACAGGGTTTAACATTTGTTGAATTGACTTATGATGCAGTTTTGAACCATTTTTAGCGTACCATTCAAGGTCGTTTCCTATAAATCTATTATTATAGTTGTGTCCCGTTCTGCCAGAAGTGTTTATGTTTGCGAATATAAACCAGTCGTTATTGTATCTGTTGTACCCAGTATCCCAATTCCCGCCTTGACGTTCTGGAGGGACGTTCATAATTCGATAAACGTCCTTTCGAGAATATTTCTTTCCAACTTCAAAGGGTATAGAAGTCATATTATCACTCCTTTTATATTTATAAATCTATTCCAATTACATAAATGGGAACTTGAATTGCACTTTTAAAATGAGGAAGATAGCGAACTACTTTCTCAAATGTTAAAGAACCGTCCCAATTCTGGTTATATTCACGTTTCATTATTCGTTGAAAGTTTTTTGTTGTCACAATGTAAACACCAACGTCGATTTTATCTAAGCTTGAATATGAAGAAACCTGAAATTTTAATAAACCCGTGGTGCTAGTTGAGCGTCAGTGCTCAACTAACACCACGGGTGACACATTACTTTTTCTTTCCCAAATTGGTTTCAATTCCTCATAGGTAAGATAAAAACTCGGAAAGTCACTATCCATGAAGTCGACGGCTGCCCAGTTTCAATTCCTCATAGGTAAGATAAAAACCCCCCAAAAAGCGTTGATACATCAACACTTTTCAAAACAGGGCAAGTCCAGTATACTCCATTTCGAAAATTCCGTCAATAGAGTGAATCGCTGATGGCTGTAGGAAGGAAAGAAAAAAAGAAACTGTCGTCGATCCCCCGGAGTTTTTGCACGATTAGAAGTCGACGACAGAAAGGATTGAAGCAGTTGTTTTTCATAAAAACATGAAAACCTCGTTAAACTCGAAAAACGGTCCGTACAAACATTTTTTCTTTGCTTGAATAGAAAACCATTACCTTATCGATTAAAACGCGATACAGGCGAATTTGAGCGGTCATTTTTTAGCAAAGTGCCTATTTTTTTATTTTTACCAGCCCATATTATGAGAAATATTAAAACATTTACTGTCTGACAAAAATACAAAATACATATTTCGACAAATCGTGGCAAAAAAGAGATCAATGGAACCAAGTCTGCGTTCGCCGGCGCTTCCGTTTCCTTTTGGTCCGGGTCCCCGGGGCGGTGTGATGGTCGGCTGGCAGCCGGAAAGGCTCAGCCACTGAAAGCCCAAGCGCCGAAGCCCTCGCCTTCCGGCTCGGTCCAGCCTATCACACCGCCCTTCCCGGCCCAAAAGACTACGGGTCGCCGGTGTTCCAAGAAATGCAGCCAAAAGAGCATTTTTGTTAATCGATTTGACGATTTTTGAAATAAATGGAGGATTTTGAAATAAAGTGTCGAAATTCAAGACCGCCAGAGTCCTCTCCTATTCAATAGGCCTCGATTGATCCTCATGGCATTCTTATTTTCCCTTTTTCTATTTGAATGGTGTGTAAATTTTGAAGGGACGGCCGCTGTCTTTCTGCATAATGATCGCATCTCGCATTTGCATGGTTATGCGGTTGTTTCCCATGCAGGGAGGGCGTTTGGTGGAGAATTTTAAGCTTGAGAATATGGAACTTTCCCCTTTGGATCGTGCAAAGCGCCATGTGACGTTTCAGCATCGAGGCGCCTCAGGATGGATCACGCTGGCGAAGAAGGAACCGGACGGGGGATGGAGGCAGTATCACTACCAGCCCAACGAATTGGCTGTAGAACTGCCTAAATGGCTCGGAGAGGACGTCTATTTCAGTCAGAACACCTTTTATAAGCCTCAACGAAGAATCGAAAATATAAGGCAGCTGAGGGCTCTGTATGTGGATGTGGATTGCCATACGATTGGCTATGAGCCGGAGTGGGTGGTCGGGAAGCTGGACATCGAGGTATTCTATGACAATATCTTGCCTGAACCTAATCTAATCATTTTCTCGGGTCGCGGAATCGTATGCGTTTGGTTGATCGAGCCGGTCCCGTACAAGGCCTTGCCGCTGTGGAAGGCGGTGGAGAACTATTTTTATGAGCAACTTAGCTATGTGGGGGCGGACAAGAAGTCGCTGGATCCGACCAGGGTGTTCCGGATCGACGGGTCGGTCAACTCCAAGAGCAAAAAGGAAGTCGTCGTCGAGTACCGGCACGGCGACAGGTATGTCCTCCGTGACTTGCAATATGAGTACTTGCCGGAATTGACAAGGGCGGAGACAGGGAAGAAAGGAAGAAAAGGGAAACTTGTCCGGCTACATAATATCCAGACGCTGCACTATGCCAGGCTGCTGGATTTGATTCGTCTTGCGGAGCTTAGAAATTATGATCTGAAGGGATACAGGGAGCTGTTTTGTTTTTTATATCGATACTGGAGTTGTTGCCTCACTGATGATCCCGATGAGGCGCTGAGACAGATGATAGAGCTGAACGCTGGATTTAAGGAGCCGCTGTCTGAAAAAGAGGTGATCCGGGCGACAAAAAGCGCCGAGAAAGCGTGGATGGCTAGGAATGATGCAAAGGCGAATGAGGAGGCGAGGAAAAAAGGCTATCCCGGCGCCGGCTATAATCTGAAGAACTCTACGATCATTCGATGGCTGGACATCACGCCGGAGGAACAGCGACACTTGCAGACTATTATTGACGCCAATGAGAAGCGCCGGCGGAAACGGGAACGCGACAGGGCGAGGACAGGGGAGTTGCGCCGGGGACAAGGGGCGAAGACAAGGGAGGAGTACCTCGAGGAACAACGGGAGCGAACGGAGGACAAGGCATGGCAACTGCAGAAGGCAATGGAGCGACACCCTGACGCGACAAATAAGCAGCTGGCCATGATGCTTCAGATATCGGTGCGGCGTGTCCAGCAGCTTAAGAGGTTGGTCAAGAACTGACGTTCCCGTGAAATGGTTCGTCGCCCTTATATTATGGGCGTCAGCCTGCTTGCTCCCGCGACCATAAAGAAAGAATAAACCAAATTGGTTTTGTTCCAATACCTCATTAGATTGGTGGGGGGAGTCCCGAGGGTTTTGGATCTTGGTGTTGTACTTTGATAGAGATGAAATGAAGAGATAAAGCAGCTGAAAAGGAGAGAAAAGAGGGATTTTATGCTTGTTTTGAAAGACACATCTTATATGACAAAAACAGTGACTGAGCGGTATTTTGAAGGTGGATTAGAGAAAGATTTTGTGGAAAGATTGTGTGATTAATTAGCACAATGTTATGAATGCAAAATCAAAAGAAAGAAAAGTTATAAACCGTAGACTTGTTGAAATAGTGGATAAGTAAGCCGAGCGTGAACTACAACTCTATAGACGACGAGGGAGAGACATAGATGTCGCGGTACAATGCACAGCAGTGAAAGAAGAAGATCCATCTGTCCTCCGTACTGTCCACCTCTGCCTACATAACTTCTGTAGGGCGGGCCAGACCGCACCCTTTATTGTCGCAACAAGGGACAACAGACAACGCCAATACAGGACGACTTTCCCTTGAGAGTGCTTCTCCATTATGCAACAACAAAGCGAGGCGCGACAGGTGTCTTGTTGAGAGACAGCGGGTGGGGTCTCCTGTCCCCCGATACTCGTTTGAGGGAGCCCAGGAGGACGCAGAGGGTCGCGGCAGAGAGGAACCACGAAGACAACGTGGAAACTTGCTGTCCCCTGCAAGGACAGTAGACGCCCCGGAATTGTCTGGCATGTCCCTATGAGAGAAAGTGTGTCGCCGCAATCTTCTCCCAAAGGGAGATTTGTTTGACACAATTTTCTCTACATCCCCCTAAGGAAGGACAGTAGACATCATATCATTGTACTCGGCGGAAGGACATAATGTCTCTTGTGAATTAACTGTCAGACGATAAATGTTACATACCCTTGGAGGTGTCGCCATCCTGAAAAAATGGGTATTTAAGCAGCATTTTTTGGAATGTCCCTTGATCTTTGAAGGGAAGAAATTTACGAGTTGTGTAGTATTGATAGTAACATCGTTGATGAATGACTGTATTGATTATGTCCAGAAACACCTTATCTTTGGGATGTACGATTTTTGAACACACGGGACATTTCAGTTTACCGATGATATCGAACATTTTTTCACCTCTGATTGATTTTTTTGCTCCCTCTTACTTTTAGTGGTGGTATAATCTTTTTGATGAATAAAAGGGGGAGTTGCTTGATGAAGATGATCAAGACACTTATAACTGCTATGATCGCGTTTCTCTTTATCATTGTGCCGGAGGCCAGGACAGATGCCGCTCCAAAAAACATGTATGTGCATTTCATTAACGTTGGACAAGGAGACAGCATTTATATCAAAGCTCCAAATGGCGAGGACATTCTCATTGACGGGGGGAACAAAGACGGCAGTGATGTCGTCGCCTACCTTAAAAGGCAGAAGGTAAAGGACATCGAGGTCATGATCGCGACTCATCCAGACGCAGACCATATTGGTGGTCTTGATGAGGTTCTCAAGGCTTTTCCGGTGAAAAGTGTGTATGCTCCAAAAGTCGGTAATACAACGCAAGCATATAAAGATTTCTTGGTCGCTGTGAAAAATAAGAAACTTACCATCAAAGTTGCTAAAGCAGATGTTGTTCTGCCAATCAAAGGTGTGACTGCGAAGTTTGTTGGACCTGTAAAATCGTACAGCACTAGCGATACAAATGACTGGAGCGCTGTTTTGAAAGTAACCTACGGCAAAAAGTCGTTTCTGTTTACAGGCGACGCCGAGACTCGAGCAGAAGCGGATATGGTTAAAGCGAAAAAGGATTTGCGCGCTGATGTGTTGAAAGTAGGTCATCACGGTGCGAAAACATCGACCAGCGCAACGCTTTTAAAAGCTGCAAAACCAACATATGCGGTAATTTCGGTTGGCAAGAATGCCTATGGCCATCCAACATCGGAAGTTTTAAATCGGTTGAAATCTTATAAAGTCAAGGTATTCCGTACCGACAAACAAGGAACGATTATCGCAACAACCAACGGAACAACGCTTACCTTCAACGTAAAACCAATTTATTAAGAGGTGGTTAAATGAAATATATCATTGATCGCTTCGAGGGTAAATGGGCAGTTTGTGAGGCGGAGGATGGCAAAATGATCGATATTGAGAAAAGCAAGCTACCCAAAAACGCCCGCGCCGGCGATGTGATTGTACAAGAGAACGGAAATTTCCGAGTGGATCAAAAAGAAACAGAGAAGCGGTGGAAAGAGATTGAAGAGTTGATGAATGAGGTGTTTGAGGAGTAACACCTCATTTTTTTATATAAACGATTTTCCCAAAACAAGGGAGCGCTGAGGCGTTCTTTGTCTCCGGCATGGGAAACCCCTGTCTGTTAGAGTCATCTTCTGTCCTTCAGTGAGAGGCGTGTGGCGACTAATGATGGGTGGTTGGCGGCTCGTCATTGTAATGATGGAGAAGATCAACCTTCGTGGACTCAATCAAGGTACGAAGCGAGTGGCCGCTATCGTGGCGACTGCTGGGCGTCTGTTGTCCGTGGTATCCATTCGTCCGATGGCTGAAAGCCGGATCACTGGATAAAAGAAGAACACCGCTAAAAACCGACCTAATGCGCTCATACAGACGTTTTTGGGGAAAGGGAGGCTTGTAGGATTGGATGATGCAGGGCAGATTCAATCAAGGGACGCGTCGGAGACATAGGATGTCGCGGAAATGCCCCCTTGGCTGTGTGGGCGAGGAAGTGGAAGTGCGCTACAAACGGTGTGGCGAAGGATACCAAGCCTTCTTCAGCGTTCAGCCGGTCAATCGGGTTGTCATCCCCGCCGAGTAGCAAATCTTCCGGTATGGACAGCGGCTCACACAATACTTCATCGATGCCCTTGGCGGACGACATGTGTCTCGGTTCGGTGAGACGCGATCGAGCGGCAACTGCATCGAATCATCAGATAATGCCAGCGCCCCTTGACGCGACTGTCCGTCTTGTTCCCACAAAACGAGCCAGACAGTAAGCGTCGGGATTAGGGGCGTGATGTCATTGACGTCACGAAACGCCGGATGGGGGGAGAACGAGACACCATGGGTATCCTTCGTGGCGGCGTCTGCCTCCTCCCAAGGACATCCCAGAGTCAACACAGGACATCCACACGACCCCCAGAGTGTGCGGTGACACGGCCAGCCGGGATAAATCGACCTCTGGCTTTTTCGGTGGCGTCGGAGTTAACTGGAGTCGAACCCAAACCGGACAGTCGTTGTCCTTTCCTTGTCTGATGCAGTACTCCCTCCGCACTTTGATGTCCCCAAACATCTTGAGACAGTGCGGACAGTTGCGATTCTCTGCTCTCCCTCTCTGTCTCGTTCCCGTTCGCATCGTAAATCTTCCTCCCTCCAACCCACGGCGAATCCCTCCCATTTTATTTTTTACCGCATACCATTTTGAAATCTCAAAACACAAAAAATCAATCGAGGACGAACACCCCTTTCCCCTCCTACTGCTGATACCCCTCTCCCATCGGATTGGATGAAATCGAATTGACACTCTCCACATGACTTAAACTACTAACCGCGATGCTTTTTCTGGATATTCTATACCCCAACCTCATTTCTGCGGTAACGGAATCCGTATTTGCCATATATACTTTCTTCTTCACATTTTAGAAAAAGTGATATTTTTATTATAAATACAACAATAATGAACTGAAGGCAATGTGCAATACGAAACCTTTATTATCTGAGAGGTGATAAATATGAACGAACGAGATTTAGAAAGAGCAAGACAAGAACGCCTGAAACTGCTCAGGGAAATTGAGGGGCTTTTATCATTTATCACAGACCCTGTTTTGGTTGTTGATGCAAAAGGATATATCGTCCATACGAATTCTTCAGCAGAGCAAATATTCGAACGCTCCCAAATCATCATGATCGGTAAACATGTCACAGAATTTGTCCAATCCGCATCTCTTTTGCAATATATTAAACAAGGAAAGCCGGCAACTAACTTGGCTGTATGCATAATGAGCGCCAAAGGTACCCGTCTGGAGTTTTCTTGCCGTCTGCATCCATTGCTTGTAAATGCACAAGTGGAAGGGGCCATTTTGTTTCTTACCAAGCCGATCCTGCTTCAGGAACAAGAACAATCGTCCCGCTATGGAACACGGTTTTCCTTGGATGACGTAATCGGATCAAGCCCAGCCATTACGGCATTGAAAGAACAGGTGATGAAAATTGCCAAAAGCGAATCAACGGTGCTTATCAGAGGGGAAAGCGGTACGGGAAAGGAAGTGCTGGCGCAATCGATTCACCGCTTAAGCCATAGAAATAAAGGACCATTTGTGGCAATTAATTGCGCCGCCATACCGGAAGCGCTTCTGGAAAGTGAATTGTTCGGATATGAAGAGGGGGCGTTTACCGGAGCCAAAAAAGGCGGGAAGCCAGGGCGTTTTGAATTAGCGAGGGGTGGAACGTTATTTCTTGATGAAATCGGTGACATGCCCTTATATTTGCAGGCAAAATTATTGCGCGTTTTGCAGGAACGGCGCATTGAGAGAGTTGGAGGCACAAAATCGATTGAGGTGGACGTTCGGATTATCGCAGCCACTCATAAAGACTTAGAATCGATGATCGCCAACAACCAATTCCGAGAAGACCTATACTTTCGTCTCAACGTTATTCCACTTTACGTCCCTCCTTTGAGGGAAAGAAAAGAGGATTTATACGAGCTGATCCAATATTACATGTACAAATTTTGCAAGCGGTTGGGCAAAGAACCGAAACGTTTCTCCTCCCAAGCCTTAAAAAAAATATTTGATTACCATTGGCCGGGAAACATCCGGGAATTAGAAAATATGGTGGAATATATCGTCAATTTGGAAATCGGCGATCTCGTCACCATCAGCAGTCTGCCAGCATCCATACGAGAGATGTCCAAAGATCAACGGCACGATATGGAAGAAGAAATGAAAGAGCCCCAAACAGTAAGCCATCTTCCCAAATCACTGTACAAGATCAATGAAGTGGAAGAACAGCTGATCATCCAAGCATTGCAACGGTTTGGCACCAACACGGAAGGAAAACGGAAAGCGGCGGAAGCGCTTGGGATCAGCTTAGCCACCCTTTACCGAAAATTAGAAAAAATGAAACGCCGGCGTTAATTCTCAAAATGAGAATTATAAGAAAATATGAGAAAAAAAAGAGAATTAAAGAGAAATATATAGATAAAGATCGATTTAACATCAGCGGAGATAGCCGATTAATTTTCTATATATTCAAATTATTACAATCTATTCCGTTCATAAATGTTCATAAATCATAAAACTTATGATTTTTTCTTTTAAATTCTTGGCACGGTATTTGCATCTCAACTTATGCAGGAGGAAACAATGAAACGATATATGGATGAACAGACGGTTGTTGCCCTTTCGCGTGGAGCGATGTATTTAGGTTCAGGCGGTGGGGGAGATGTCAAGCTAACAGAATTGATGGCCAAACGGGCCATAAGGGAAAACGGACCTGTCCCTCTCCTGTCTCCGTTCCATGTTCCGGATGAAGCATGGGTGATACCGGTCGGCATCATGGGTTCACCGACGATTTTCAGCGAACATCTTCCGTCGGGTAGCGAGCTGAAAAAAGTCGTAGAAACGATTGAAAACGAAAAACACATCGCAGTATCAGCGGTTACAGGCCTTGAAATCGGTGGAATGAATGCCCTTACTCCGGTCATTGCCGCCGCGTTAACCAACCTTCCGTTGCTCGATGCCGATGGCATGGGGCGAGCGTTTCCGGAGTTGCAAATGACGACCTATCACGGCTTTGGGGTGAAAGCAAGCCCGGCCGTGATTGCCAACCGTCCCAGTAAAACACATCTCCTTTTATCGGACGAAAATACGGACATCGAAAAGCAAGCAAGGACTCTTGTCACCAACTTAGGAGGGTGGGCGGCGATCGCTTGCTATCCGATGCAAGCATGGCAAATAAGAGAAGCGGGCATTCTCCAAACGTACACGTTGGCGATACGGCTTGGCGAAGCTTTATCCGCCGCGATGGACGCTCACGATGTAATGGAAAAAATGCAGCAAGTCTTTCAGAAATCCATATATGGAAAGCCAGTCAAGCTGCTCGAAGGCAAAATCGTCGATTTGCAAAGAAACATTATCGAAGGAACGCTGAAAGGGTCGCTTGTTGTGGAAGGAAGCGGAGCATATATTGGCGAATATTTATCAGTTTTCTTTCACAACGAATATTTATTGGTGCAAAAACATAACGCCACTTTAGTGGCCGTGCCGGATTTGATTTGCGTGCTTGATGAAGAAACGGGTTATCCGTTGTCCGTTGAAGAATTGGAAAATCACTGGAAAGTATGGGTGATCGCAATCCCGAGCCCATTCTTGTTGCAAACCACTAGGATGCTTGATGTAGTGGGGCCTATGCAATTTGGCATAGCAGAGCCGTTTATTCCTATGGAAGAAAGAATAAAAACAAACAACAACGAGGGATAAGCAATGTACCGGTTAGGGATCGATGTGGGCGAAACGAATACTGACGCTGTTTTGCTTGACAGCTATTCACGAATTGTGCAAACAGTGAAAAAACCTACTTCTCCCGATATTGCGTCCGGCATCTGCGCTGTTTTGAAAGAAATCATTGAGCACAATCAAACTGATCCGAAGGATATTGCCGCCGTCATGATTGGGACAACCCATTGTTTGCAAGCCCTGAGAAAAAAGGAAAATCTTTCCTCGGTTTTCATACTCCGCATCGGAAGCGGAAAAAACGCAATACCTCCGCTTTTTGAAGGAAATGATTCTCTAAGACGCTATGTGATACCTGATTATTTAGACATAGACGGAGGACACGAAGTAACAGGAAAACCTTTAGGAATAATGAATTGTTCGCACATCGATCAGTTTTTTTCCCGTTGGCGCGGCAAAGAAACCATCGAGGCGATCGTGATCACAGGAACGTTTTCATCGATGAATCCAGAACATGAAACCATGGTCGCAAACCATATTCGCAACATCGTCGGAACAGATATACCGATCACTTTGTCTCATGAAATAGGCAGCATCGGGTTTATCGAACGAGAGAACGCGTCGATCATCAACGCGTTATTATCCAAAGTGATGGATCGCGCGTTGCGTGGATTGCAGTTCATGTTTCAACATTTTGGAATCCATTGTGATATTTACTTTACGCAAAATGACGGATCACTTATGTCTTATGAATATGCGCTACGCTACCCGATACGAACGTTATGGTCAGGAGTCACCAACAGTCTGCTTGGCTCCTCCTTTCTGACCGGAATAAAAAACGGAGTCGTTGTGGACGTCGGAGGCTCTTCTGTTCATGTCGCATTACTGGAAAACGGATTCCCGAAAGAAAAAAGGCGGAACCAGCTCATCGATGGCGTGCGTGTCAACGTCCCAATGCCCGATATTGTTTCGCTCCCTTTTCAGCAAGAACAACTTGACAACGAGGAATTTCTCGAAAAATTGTATCAAGCTGTTCAGCGGTTCCAGCCACGGTATGAGCCGCTTCCCGTCATTTTTGTTGGAGGAGGTGGGCAACAGTTGGCCGAACGCTTTCATTATCCATGGGCGGATGTCATTGTCCCCAACTACCATCAATATGCGAATGCCATCGGGGCTTGTATTGCCCCGGTGAGCGGATATATCGACCGGATGGTGTGGATGGATCCTTTTAATCCAAATGAAGCTCTACACTCGGCAATCAATGAAGCAACACATATGGCGATAAGCTCCGGGGCGAATCCTAAAACAGTTGCCGTCCAAGAGGCGAAAACCATTCCTTTGGCTTATGTCCCAAGCAAAGCGTTAAGATTGAGAATTAAGGTCACCGGCGTATTATCGCTCTCTTCGAAAGGGGGGATGTAAGCTACAATAACGTGAGATTTATTCTCAGTCAGCAACAAACCCAAACACTTTTTTCCAAGTGAAGGAGGTAGGATCAATGACAGGGAAAATGTCAACAGATGATTTTTCGCTTTCCCGGGTTCCGGCGGAAGCACGCCTGCCAATGTGGGAAGTGCTTTTAGTAAGAATCGGAGCGCTAACAGCACTATCCCAATTTATGCTTGGAGCCGCATTAGGCTACGGAATGACATTTTGGGAAGCTTTTTGGGCGACAATGCTCGGGAGCGTGGTGCTGGAGATTGTCAGTTTATTGATGGGAATCGCAGGAGCAAGAGAAGGGTTGTCCACGAGTTTATTGGCCCGTTGGACAGGCTTTGGCAGGTACGGATCCAGCATTATCGGCGCTGTCATTTCGATTGGACTAATTGGATGGTTCGGCATCCAAAACGCCGTGTTTGCCAAAGGTATCGATGAAGCACTAAACGGAGCGCTTGGATTTCCTTTAGCAGCCACATTAACCGGATTGTTTGTCACAGCGATCGTCATTTTCGGGTTTAAATGGCTCAGCTGGACGGCAAAAATTGCAGTTCCTGGCTTTCTGGCAGTCATCGGATACGGGATCTATCAAGTATTGCGCGATCATTCAGTAACAGAATTAATCCATTCTCCCCATCCAGGTCCAGATCTTTCCCTTGGTGTCGCCGCTACGATGGTAGCCGGAGGGTTTATGATCGGAGCAGTCATCACACCTGATATGAGCCGGTATTGCCGAAACGGAAAAGATGTGTTTTGGATGACGTTAATTGGCACGTTTGTTGGAGAGCTAGGAGTTAACATGATTGCCGTGTTGATGGCGCACGCGGTAGGAACCGACGATGTTGTCACCATTGTGTTGCAAACCTCAGGCTGGCTTGGCGCAGCAATTGTTATTTTTGCGACAGTAAAGATCAATGATTTGAACCTTTATTCCGCATCTTTAGGCTTATCCAACTTGATTGATTCTGTCTTTAGCAAAAAAATCAACAGGGGATGGATAACGTTTGTCATCGGGGTTGTCGGAACGGTGCTTTCCGTTTTGGGAATTCTGGAAAAATTTCAAAACTTCCTCGTTTTCTTGGGAGTTTGGATTCCTCCAATCGCTGGGATCATGGTGGTAGACTATTTTATTTTGAAAAGGGGAAGAAAATTTCTGGATGAAAGCAGATTGCAAGGCCAATTGCCTGAAAATGCCGAGCCTATTAATCCAATCACTTTGATCGCGTGGGCGTTAGGCTTTTTCGCCGGATACTTCATCCAGTTTGGCATCCCTTCGCTAAACTCTTTACTGGTCAGTGCCATTATGTATTGGATTGGGATGAAAATGGTCAACATGTCGAAGCAACGTAACTTGGAAACAAACGAAAATATTCAATAAAGAGAGGGGAGAAGCAGTGAGGCTTTTAGGAAAACAAGAAATAGAGGACATTGCGGTAGGCGCAGCATTATTGGGGACAGGAGGCGGAGGGGATCCTTATGTTGGTAAATTGATGGCCCTACAAGCTATTGAAGAATTCGGCCCAATTCCTTTGCTGTCCGTAGACGAAGTTCCTGAAGACGCTTTAGTGGTATCGTCAGGTATGATGGGAGCGCCAACCGTATTGGTAGAGAAAATTCCGAGCGGCCATGAAGCGAAAGTGGCGTTTCAAACGTTGGAAAAATACTTAGGAAAAAAAGTTTTTGCTACTTTCCCGATTGAAGCTGGCGGGGTTAACTCCATGCTGCCTTTGGCACTGGCGGCACAACTCGGATTACCGGTAGTCGATGTCGATGGCATGGGAAGAGCGTTTCCGGAATTGCAAATGGTGACATTTTATCTAGACGGTATTTCTGCCACACCGATGGTGATTGCGGATGAAAAAGGAAACGTGACGTTACTGAATACGATTGATAATTTATGGGCTGAGAGAATTGCAAGAAGTGCCACTGTCCAAAAAGGTGGATCAGTGATGTTCGCAATCTACCCAATGGCCGGTAAGAACCTAAAAGAGAGCGGCATCCATGATATTTTGCGATTGGAAGAGGAAATTGGGCGCTCGATACGCCTAGCGAAAGAAAATAACCGTGATCCTATCGGTGAAATTATTAAATTGACAAATGGATTTGAGTTATTCCGTGGCAAAGTGGTAGACGTGAATCGGAAGACAGAAACTGGATTCGCCAGAGGAACCGCGAAAATCGAGGGATTGGAAAAATACAAAGGGGAGACGTTGGAGCTTCGCTTCCAAAACGAACATTTGCTTGCAAAAACGGAAGATCGCTTGCTTTGCGTCACTCCTGACTTAATCGCGGTGCTAGACAGCGAAACAGGTCTCCCGATCACAACGGAAGGTTTGCGGTACGGAGCGCGCACGGTTGTCATTGGAATTCCATGCCATCCGAAATGGCGCACGCCAAAAGGAATCGAAACTTGCGGTCCTGCTTATTTCGGCTATGATGTCGAATACACACCTGTAGAAGAGCTTGTCAACAAAGGAGTGACGATGAAATGAGCTATAGAATCGGCATCGATGTTGGTGGTACACATACAGACGCGGTGCTTTTAGACGAGAAATACCAGGTCATTTCCGAAACAAAAACGCCTACCACAGCCGATGTCAGTACAGGGATCTATCAAGCGATGCGGGAAGTAATCAGAAAAGCAGGTGTTCCACGCGAAAAAATCCGTTATGCGATGTTGGGAACGACTCATTGCACAAATGCGATCGTGGAACGGAAGCGGCTAAACAAGGTCGCTGTTATTCGCATTGGTGCCCCCGCCACTTTGGCGGTGAAGCCTTTAGTCGGAATTCCGGAGGATTTGCGTGTCCAGCTCGAAAAATATGTTTATATCGTGCGAGGCGGCCATGAATTTGACGGAAGAGAAATCGCACCGCTGGATGTTGAACATTTGTACCGTGTTGCCAACGAAATAAAAGGGAAGGTCGATTCCGTCGCCATCACTTCCGTTTTCGCGCCGGTATCAAAAAATCATGAGCAAAAAGCCGCCGAAATCATCAGGGAAGTGCTGGGAAGCGGCATTGCGGTTTCGCTTTCTCATGAAATCGGCAGCGTTGGTTTATTGGAACGCGAGAACGCCACAATTTTAAACGCGGCGGTGGTCAATGTCGCCAAAACAGCCGCTGAAGGGTTTATTAATGCATTAAAAGCGGAAGGCATTAACGCGAAAGTATTTTTTGGCCAAAATGACGGAACATTGATGAACGTAGAATACGCAATGAAGTATCCGATTCTGACGATTTCATGCGGTCCAACAAACAGCATCCGTGGGGCATCCTATCTTGCAAAATTATCGGATGCGCTTGTTGTGGACGTCGGAGGAACGACGACAGACATCGGCGTCTTGATTCATTCCTTCCCAAGAGAATCGTCCTTAGCTGTGGAGATCGGCGGCGTGCGTACGAATTTCCGTATGCCTGATTTAGTCTCTATCGGATTAGGCGGGGGAACCATTATCCGCGTTCAGAAAGATGGAAGTTTCACGATTGGTCCAGATAGCGTAGGATACGAACTCCCAGAAAAAGGGATGGTGTTTGGGGGCGACACTTTAACAGCCACGGACGTTGCGGTGGCGTTAGGAAAGGCCAATATTGGCGATCCGCAAAAAGTCGCCCATTTAGATAAAGGGTTGCTTAAGCAGATTTATCAGAAAATGGTAGAGATGGTCGAAGAAGCGATTGATAAAATGAAAACAAGCACAGACCCTGTTCCAGTGATTCTTGTCGGGGGAGGAAGCGTGCTTTTGCCGGATCAGCTGAAAGGCGCTTCCAAAGTGATCCGTCCAGACCATTTTGGGGTTGCCAACGCGATCGGGGCTGCAATCGCCCAAGTGAGCGGCCAAGTGGAAAGGGTTTTCACCCTAGACGAACTAGGGAGGGAAAAAACGCTGGAATTAGCGAAAAAAATGGCGATCGACGAGGCCGTCAAAGCAGGGGCAAAACCAGAAACTATCGAAATCGTCGATATGGAAGACGTTCCTTTAGCTTATTTGCCAGGCAATGCAGCTCGCGTCCGTGTGAAAGCCGCGGGTGTTTTATCAGCAAGCTAAAAGAAACATCACTCAAGGGGGTGTCCCAAAAGGATCGGGACACCCTTTCTTATTGCCGTATATAGGTATAAAACAATCATTAAGAAACAATATGTTGTGTTTTGTTAAGGAAAATGACCCTTTTGGGTCAGCCCCTTTCTAATCACTGTATATGCGAGCGAAACACTTTCGTCAAACGACTGTGAAGAAAAACGGTCTTTTGATTTAGCCTCTTTTTTCACTGAAAAAATGGTTTGCAGAGAAAAGCTGGCCCCTCTGAATCGTGGATGCAAAGAATCCATAAGGCTCCTCACTTTACAATAAACCAGCGACGTCGCCCTCATATATTGTTGCTTTTCTCCCCTCACAACATACAACAAGATTAAAACTTCGGCAACGCCTCCACCGCGTCCGCCAAATCGCTGTAGCTATCCTTTAAGTACCTTGACGTCGTCGCGATGTGACTATGGCCAGCCAACCGACGCACTTTTTCAATATCGTTGTTCGTCGCCTTTAACATCCACTTACAAAACGTATGCCGGAACATATGAGGGGTTAGCTTTTTGTTCGGTAGGCTGTAGTTTTCAATCATTCGCTGAATACCTCGCACCGAAAACTTCGGCGAGCGCTGGCTGTAAAAGACATAGGGAGACGCCGCCACATGCGGTTTCTTTTTCGACATCTCGGCGCGAAACGCCAACCAGTCCTGAAGCTCCGCCAATAAGATGTTTGAAATCGGCACCGTCCGCACCTTCATTCCTTTCCCAACGATCCGCAGACGCTTCATCTCGAGGTCGATGTCCGTGAGCTTCAAGTTCGAGAGTTCCTCCACCCGCAGGCCGGCGTAGACAAACAAGTACACAATTGCTCGGTCTCGGCGATATTTTTCCTCTGGATCGACGCCTCGACTGTGAGCCAGCATTTTCCTCATCCGATGCAGCAGGTCTTCAAACTCCTCTTCGGTCAGCCACATGATGGTCTCTTGATCCTCATCCGCCGTTTTTAAATCCGCAATGCCGTTCATTGGGTTCTGCTCGACATACCCCTGCTCGACTGCCCAGCCGTAAAAATTGCGAAGCGCGTTCAGCCGACGGTTGATCGTCGAGACCGCAAACGGCTTCCCTTCGTCCGGATGAAGCATCTGCTGGATCCATTTGCGGATGTCCGCCGAGGTCACGTAGTCGTCTGGGCGCAGATTTAGATCTTTCAAAAATTGATTTACATCGTTCAAATAGGATAGCACCGTATTTGGAGAGCAGCCCTTCCCTCGAAGATAGTCCTCATATTCACGCAACATTTGTTCCACCTCTATATTATATGACGAGTTTATTTTATGACGCTTCAATCCAAACCACCTGAAAAATATATCTTATACGGCGAGTATACCATAGAAAAAACGATGTTTGTAGACATATAATTCATATTATATGACTAGTTATATAAAACCCGTCAAGGAAAGCACTTGACTGTTTCCATTCTACCAACTTCACAGTTTGTAGCATAAGAAAGTCGCGGTCTGATAAACATGTTTTGTTTCATCCAGCTTCCAGAAGCACCTAAAGTAAAAAATGAGCGAGTCTCCCCGCTCTTTTTATTTATAGTATTGATTAAGTACTGCTCTTAAAATCTGAGGCCATCTTTCGAAAACCTCTTTCCCCATAATTACCTCGTCCACTAATCCCATATGTAACATATCAATGATCCGACAAAGATAAGACTTACCCATGTTCCACCAAGTATTATAGTCATCAATAAAGTATATATGTTGAATATTCTTGTTTGTTTCTTCCCTGATTGTTTTTATTTCGTAGCCATCTAACTGAGTTTCATAAACCCCATCGGCAATTCGACTTCCAAAAGTGGTTGTGTAATAATACTCTTTAATTTCCCAAATTAGAATCGGATTTACTGTACTTGGAAAAGCACCATCAAAACGCCGGGACATTATACCTTCCAATTCTCTATTGAAATTTAATATATATGATAGATTCATAGGATTATCATCAAAATAAATGTCTTTTCCATAAACTAAACCATTATTGTTTGCAAAATACCTTAGCTCCGTTTCTGCAATAATATTAATAATGCATGTAAAGTAAGCATAATCTTTCTTTTCATTTTTCTGTTTGTTAAGCGGAAGTTTGCAAGTATAATTATTCTGCTGATGTTGCTTAAGTGCTACTTGGAAATATTTCCTTGCTTCTTCTACATCCATTAGATAGTCCTTATGTTTATTTAGTAATTCTGCTCTGTATTTCAGGTACCTCAATACATCTTTAAAAATACCCTCTTTTACATTTATACCTAGTTTTTTAAGTTTTGCTCTTGCCTGTGCCTCTGAATAACTAATGACTACTCCATCTTTAGAATATCCTAACTGTTCAGACAACAGTTTTGCATAAGCCCAAAATGCAGAGCTTTTATTTATAAATTTAGGATTTGGTTGCATTATTAATTCTCCTCTTCCATCTTCCTAAAGAAGGTTGATGCAGGTATGTCTAGTGCAGCACAAATTTTATGTATGTTTATAAGTGAAATATTTCTATCCCCTCGCTCAACCTCGCTGATATATGTTCTATGTAATCCCGCTAAATCTGCTAACTCCTCTTGACTAACCCCTTTTTGAGTTCTAATCTTTTTTAATGTCCGTCCGAATTTCCTCTTTATTTCAATCTCGTTTATCATGATCTTATCAACTCTTTTGATTTAGTAATTCTATACAGAATTTACTATTTTGTAGGCTATAAGTCTACAGACTTTAAGTGACATTCGATAATACTTGTGGTATAATTTGCATAAGAATTCGGGGTGATAAATATGCCAGGGGTGTTAAAAACAGAAATTCCACAATTACTGAAATGGGTTGGAAATAAACATCGTTTCGCAGAAGAGATTGTTTCCTATATGCCAGATAAAATAAATACATATTATGAGCCTTTTTTGGGTAGCGGAGCAGTTCTTGGAACGCTTTGCAGTTATAATAATAATTCCTTGTTTAAGCGTTTTGAAAAGGCTGTAGGTTCAGATATCTTGCCTTTCTTAATTGAAATATTTAATTATGTAAAAAATGATCCAGATATTTTGATTAATCATTACAGAAACTGTATAGAGAATTACAACGAAGATAAAGAAAATAATTATCTAAAAATTAGGGAAAGATTCAATAAAGACTTCAATGCTCTTGATTTTGCCGTTCTAACAAGAACTTGCTATTCGGGCATTGTGAGATTTCGCAAAAAAGATGGATATATGAGTACACCAGTTGGTCCACATAATCCTATTTCACCTGAGGAGTTTGAACGAAGAGTAAGAATTTGGCATGAACTTGTCAAAGAGGATGTTATCTTCTTAAATGAAGACTTTAGAACCGTTATGGACATGGCAAAAGAAGGAGATTTAATTTATTGCGATCCACCGTATACACACAGCCAGTCAATTCTTTATGGAGCACAGGAATTCAAAATTGAAGATTTATGGCAAAAAATATATGAGTGTAAGCAACGTGGAGTTAAAGTAATGCTGTCTATTAATGGGAAGAAAAAAAGCGGTGCTGAGGACATAAGTGTAAAACCTCCAGAGGGACTGTTTGAAAGAGGAATATTTGTTAATTGCGGGGTCAGCATGATTAATCGTTTGCAACGTGCAGGCGAAATCATGAAAAATGAAATTGTTCATGACTGCTTATTTTTTACATGGTAAAAGAACAGGTTTCCCCTGTTCTTTTTTGTTTGCCTATCAGTTATCATATATACGGCTGCACAAAGGGGATACGTTCTTTCAACTCTTTCATTGCTACAGAATAGGCCGGATCCTTGTTCACTGTAATGACACGAGGAGTTGAAACATGTGAAAACCGCAAAGCTTCCTTCAAAAAGCACTCTGCAACCTTCTGCTCCTTATTTTTCCGTATACTTTTCAGTAATAAACTAATCGTATGATGTATATTATGCGATAAGTTTAAGCCGGAAAATAGTTATATGGATATCGTCTCAATGTGCTCAACACTCTTTCCTCGGTCACCGGCGACCCGTAGTCTTTTGGGCCGGGAAGGGCGGTGTGATAGGCTGGACCGAGCCGGAAGGCGAGGGCTTCGGCGCTTGGGCTTACAGTGGCTGAGCCTTTCCGGCTGCCAGCCGACCATCACACCGCCCCGGGGACCCGGACCAAAAGGAAACGGAAGCGCCGGTGCGGCTGCACCTATCTGTCGCTTTTTGTCGAAAATTAACCAATATTTAATGCCAGACAAAAAATAAAACAATAAACATCATTATTGATCGCGGCGGTGCTTTGAGCAACTCCTTGATTCTGCTTCGCACTTCCGCGGGCAGCGGAAGGTTCTGGATCGCAAGCAGCTTCTCCGAGCGGCTGAGCGCCGGGCTTCCCTAGGCTCCGGCCGGATGGCCAAGGGCCAGAAGGCGGCCAGCCGGGAAGACCGGCGCGGGCTTTTAATGATTAATTATTTTTTAACTCATTTAAATACTTCTCTAAAGCTTCTTCAATAAGCAAATAAATATTCTTCTCCTGCAAAATCGACTGCATCTTCAACTCTTTGTGCAGGTCCGTCCGAATATCGAAGGAAACACGCTTTCTTTCCACTTTCTTATCTTCCTTTCTTGGTTGATTGTTATATTCGTTTGAAGAGGTATTGTTTTCCTCACCGACAGGATCGGTCAACACTTGCGTAGGCGTGATGACTTTTTGCTGGCGCTTCATGTTTTTAATGTCATCTACTTTGGACACGTTCCATCATCTCCTTGTAGAAGTTTTCATACTGCTCCAGCGCCTGGTTCAATTCATTGTTTTCTTCGAAGCCGTAGAGCGACAGGCGGCCGATCGGCGCCTTGCGGGTGATGATCGTTTTGAATACCTCGTTCGGATAATCTTCCTCGATCATTTCATTGAACGCCTTCGCGTCGCTGCGGCGGACGTCGTTCATGGTTCTGAGAATGCCCAGCAGCCTGGTATTGTGCCGCCCATGCACCCTCGCTCCCTCAACGGATTCCATAAAATTCGGAACCGCCGAGTAGCACCAATTGGAGCACTCGAACATCATGATGACATACTGGCTTGCGCACAAGGCGTTTGTCGTCTGCTCGCTCAACGAAGGCGGCGTGTCGATGACAATGAAATCGTAACGATGCCGGATCTTGTCCAACGTATCGTCCAGTATCAAGGTCGGCTTCCCCTTATACCTAATATATTTTCCAAGGTACGTATCGCCTGTATAAATCCAGCGGGGAAACGTGGCCAGAAAGTTGTTGGCCGGAAGCAGATCCAACCTGTCGTTGACCCTGACTATGTACGGCTCCGGATCTCTCTCCTGCATCGCCTCGAGAACGGATTTCTCCGTGAACTCGTTGGATGGCTTCCGCGAAAGAAGCTCTGTCAAATTCCCCTGCGAGTCCATGTCGACGGCCAAAACCCTGTATCCGTCCCTGCTCAACAAATAGGCGAGGACTCCTGTTGTCGTGGACTTCCCGCATCCGCCTTTCTGGATGCCCATGGTGATGGTGATGGCCACTTATATCACCTTCCTTTCTTCCAAGGTTTGTTTCTTCTTTTGTTTATATGATTTATTCTACGTTATTTTATAGATTCCTTCAATGATTGCAAAAAATAAGAGAGTTAGAAACGCTTCCACTTCAATTCCGATATGAGTTGCCGCACCGCCTCCGACTCCGATATATTTTTTGTCCGACAGTATTTCTGGAGAAGTTCGTAAAGCTCGTCGTCCAAGCGCACGGTAATGCGATATGACTTGGACTTTTCTTCTTTTGGGCGTCCACGTTGGAGCTTTTTGCGTTCGACGCGCAGATCATCATGGACGACAACATCGAGGTATCCGAACCGCTCATAAATGTTTTTATGTTTCTCTACGAATTCTTCCCACATTCGGGGAATTTCTTCAAGAAGCCGGAGGTACTCTTCCTGCAGCCTCTTTGTTTCCTCTGGGGACCGAGGGCGCCGCTTGCCGAATTCTTGAAGTACGAGGACCTGGAAATCGTGCCGCTCATAGCATCTTCCTTCCATCATCGCCATCACCTCTATTTTTTGTCTGACACTATTTATGTTTATTATATCTCCAGACTTTCACTAATTCAACATTTTTTGTCTGACATAAAATTAAGATACCAGTACCAATTTTGCCTTTCAAAGCACAAATTAATCGAATCGGCGTTTTTCAGGACAAAAATCGCTGTTTTTGAGCTGAAAGATAATGTTTTGCCATTTTGATTTTTTTGCCAAATAGGGGTATATTGTACTTAAAAATGTGATATTTTCGACAAATTTCACCCCGAGCGTTAAGGGGAAGAGGGGGATGAAAAAAGTTGGACTGGAAAGAGGTAAAGCGGTTCGCCTATGCTGGCCAGGCGTTTATCCCTGTCAACGTGGAAAACAGAGGGGATTCGGTCAAACTTTTTTTCAGGAGCGGGGAAACCAAGTTGCTTGACGTACAATCGAGTCTGTTTTTGAAGCGGCTTCTGACCTTCTTTGGCACAAGCATTTCGATCAACCGCCATCGGTATGGGGAGTTGGTGGGGAAAAAGCAGCTCGTTCCCATCGTGTTGTCGTATGGCTTTACCATCATTCCGTTTAACGTTCGCGAGCCGGTCGGCCGGCAAAGCCGTGTAGGGTGGGTTGTGTCAAGAGAGATTGAGCAGTTCCGGCAAAGATCGCCCCAGTGCACCACGATCCATCTTCTTTCCGGACATCATATTCCTGTGTTTCATTCCCGCAAGTTCTGCATCGACCAACTCAAAAATGCAAAATGGATTGAGATGTGCTACGGGGAGATTCATGAACCGCATCGCAGGCAATGGATAAATGGCAGCGCAGTTTGTGAAACGGTGGTTATATAGTGAAATGAATGATTTATATCAATAAACCGGAAGGATCGGCGGCATTGGAGGCCGCTTTTTTTCCCTTTTCGCTTTGAAATCGTCTTTGTCTATGGGTGTTATCGGTTGATATGATGTTGGCAAATCGAAAGGAGGTAGGAAAATGGCCGCTTCTGAAATGGTGTCGGGCCGCAATCTTGTTTTGGACTTCTACGCCGGAAAGGACAGCGACGGAAAGGACATCATCCGCTCGCAAACCTTCAGAGTGAAGAGCGACGCGAGCGTCCAATCGCTTTACGATGCCGCCGCCGCCATCGCCAGCTTGTCGAGCGGCAGCTTGCGGTACGTGCGCACGACGTTGACCAGCCATATTATCAATGCATGATGAGAGGGGGAATGAACAATGAAGACGTTGGAACTGACTTTTAACGCTCAAGCGGGGCCGGCGCGGATTTTGATCCGCTATCCCAAGGAGCCGGTTGATCCGGTGCAAGTGAAAACGGTGATGAACAAGCTCGTAGCGGCAAATGTTTTTATGACCGGCAACGGGGAGCTGGTGAGCCCGAAGAGCGCACGCATCATTGACCGCGAAACGCAAGACATCAAGTTGCCATAGCACATCTGTCATGAACGGAAGGTTTCTCGCCTTCCGTTTTTGAGCATTGAAAGGGGGAAAAGCAATGGATTTGTTTTCGATGATCAGTGAAGTTTCCTTCCCGATCCTTGTTTCTATCTATCTTCTGTATCGGATGGAGACGAAGCTGGATCATTTGACCAAATCCATTCAAGATCTAACTATCGCATTAAGCCGAGGTCCGCAGAATTGATGATGGGAGGGAATTCGAAGTGGAATTGGTGGAGCTGCTTTTCCGGGCGGAGAAAAGGCTGTCTGGGCTGCATCCGTTGGTGGCGGATAAAGCTAGAGCGTTGATCCGGAAGGCTTATGAGGAAGGGATTTATATCATCATTACGCAAGGGTTTCGAACTATCGAGGAACAGAACCGCCTGTATGCGCTGGGGCGGACGAAACCTGGGCGGATCGTTACGAACGCCCGTGGAGGATACAGTTATCATAATTTTGGATTGGCGTTTGACGTTTGTGTCTGCAATGTTTTCAAGGGGACGCTGATCCCTAGCTGGAGCCTCGACCGCCGGTGGTTTCGCGTCGGTCAGATCGGAAAGTTGCTTGGCCTTGAATGGGGCGGGGATTGGAAAAGCTTCAAAGATTACCCCCATTTTCAATATACATTTGGCCTTTCGCTTGCACAGCTGCGGGCAGGAAAAAAGCCGCCGTCCGCTGTCGTGGCTAAAAAATAGACTGTCTCGCCCCTTCCAAAAGTGGAGGGGATTTTTTTAAATCTGACAAAAGCACGTTATGTCAGATTTTTGTCTGACGTTAAATACGTTGAAGGAAGCAACACGAATCCGCTTTGCCGCTCTCCCGCTTTTTGTCCAAAAATCTTACTCATCTCCCTTATGGACAAGGGGGTGTCATATTTTGCATACTGTCCAGCCAATCAAAGATAGGGAAAAAATCGAAGCGATGAAAAAGATTTTGCGTGCTTCGTCATTGAGAGACGAGCTTCTTTTTACGATCGGGATCAATACGGGGCTGCGGATCAGCGATATTTTGGCTCTGAGGGTTGGGGATGTGAGGAACCAAAAAGGCGTTGTCGAACGCATTGAGATCGTGGAAAAGAAGACAAAAAAGACTCGGGTTGTCGCACTGAACCGAAAAACTCGCCGCCTGATCGAGCTGTATTTAGCGCAGGAGCGGCCGCACGCCCGCGGCGACGAGCCGCTCTTTCGCAGCCAAAAAGGAGGCGGAGCGATCAGCCGCCAGCATGCCCACTACATCCTGAACCGGGCCGCCAAAGCAGTTGGGATTGTGGATCGCATCGGCACCCACTCCCTGCGCAAAACGTTCGGCTATTTCGCATACAAACAAGGAACGGACTTGGCCATGATCCAAAAAATCCTCAATCACTCCAGCCAGGCCGAAACGCTTCGCTACATCGGCATTACGCAGGAGCAAATCGATGAAGTCACTGCAGGGCTTGATCTGTGAACGAAGCCCGCGCCGGTCTTCCCGGCTGGCCGCCTTCTGGCCTTTGGCCATCCGGCCGGAGCCTGGGGAAGCCCGGCGCTCGACCGTGCGAAGCAAGATCAAGAGACCGAACAAAGCACCGCCGCGGAAGAAAATCAAATATTGCCGTAAAACGTCGTTAAACGGCTTATTTTGGCGTTTTGGAGCTTGGGGGGTATAAAACTATTAACCCATCAAAAAAGCGTCTCAGACGGGCCGTACAAGGCCTAGGAGACCTTGTTTGTTTTTCTTCTTCAGCAAAGCAAGATATATTAAACCCTTGTATATATTGAGCGGCAGCAACCACCTTTTTGTTGCTTTTATATACTTTTAGTATTTATATCTTTTAAATCTTTATATATTTTAGGAGGGGCCAAGATCCTTGATTTATCAAGGGTTTCAGCGATTTGGACAGTACATTTTTGGTGTTTATCTCGTACATTTTTGGTTGTTTCGGCGTACATTTTTGGTGTCCAGCGTACATTTTTGGTGTTTATCTCGTACATTTTTGGTTGTTTCGGCGTACATTTTTGGTGTCCAGCGTACATTTTTGGTGTTTATCTCGTACATATTGTTTTTTGTGTACGCTTTAATAAATAAAGCGTACATGTATGAAAAAATGTACTTTTTAACGCGAGTGTTTTCTTGTAGAATAGGATCAAGGAGTTATTTTCCTAATTTAGTAGGTGGAGGATGAGAGAATGCAGACTCCGGCTGTCCAGCCGCAGTACAACAGCGCCGTGACGAAGTCCAATGCGCTGATTGAGGCAAACTATAAGCTGTCCACTATCGAACAGAAGATCATCTTGTATATCATCAGCCAGATTCGCAAAGATGACGCCGATTTTAAAATGTATAAGCTGCCGATACAGGAGTTCTCTGAATTGCTCGGATATCGAGGAAGCCCTAAATACACGGAGCTTCGGGAGATCACGAAAAATTTGATGCGCAAGGTGCTTGAGATCAGAGAAGGCCAGAAGCTCAAACAGCTGAGCTGGGTTTCATACGTGGAATACGACGAGCATTCCGGCTATGTCAGCTTGGCCTTTGATCCCCGCTTGAAGCCCTACCTCCTGCAACTGAAAAGGGAATTCACGACCTATCGCCTGAAGAATGTGATGGAACTGAAAAGCTCTTACTCCATCCGCATGTACGAGCTTTTAAAACGTTGGCAGTATATGGGTGAGATCGTGATTCGCCTGGATGATTTGCGGATGATGGTTGGAGCAGGAGACAAGTATTCAGAATACCACAATTTCAAAAAACGGGTGCTCAATCCTGCCAGGAAGGAAATTTCGGAGAAGACAGACATCATGTTCACATATGAAGAGATAAGGGAAAAACGAAAAGTTGCGGCAATCCGCTTTCAAATCAGAGAGAAAGCCGTTGAGCCGGCTGTCGTTGCCTTGGAAGAGAAAAAGGAAGCTCAAGCAGATGATCGGTATTTGCAGTTTTTGGCTGTAGTGCAGGCTTATGACCGGTACATAACAGAACAGCAATTCACGAAGATAGCGGTCTTGGCTCAAAAAGCTTTCGGCGGAAACTGGATGGATGAGCTCATTCAAACGGCAAGGCGCATTATGCAACGAAATGACATCCGCGAACCGATTGCTTTTCTGACCTATTTCTTGAATGAAAAAGTGCAGCGGATTCAGGCTGGAATCGACCCAAATGAGGTGACCATTCACAGCCATGGAGGCGCTAGATTCGTCCGCCGCGAGATCGTGCCGGACTGGCTCCGGGGCTACGAAGAGCAGCTTGCTGCCGAAAGCGCCAAAAGCAAAGAGGTTGATGAAGATATCGAACAGATGCGGCGTGAGCTTGAGGAGCGGTTAAAGAAATACAAAGACTAAGTCCAGCCCGCGCCGGTCTTCCCGGCTGGCCGCCTTCTGGCCTTTGGCCATCCGGCCGGAGCCTGGGGAAGCCCGGCGCTCGGTTCATTCGAAGAAGCTGCCTGCGGGCCCATTCATCCGCAGCCGTGCGAAGCGTGACCGAAGAAGCCACTTCATTGCACCGCTGCTTGAAGCAACGAATCATTAAACGAATAAGTGATGATAAAAATAATAGAGTATGCATTGAAATAATTAAAACAATAAATAAACGTTTATTTCATCTTTTCTTCCAATAAACAAAAGTTTCGTGGTTCGCACGAAGATTCCATTTCCGCGCCGGTCTTCCCGGCTGGCCGCCTTCTGGCCTTTGGCCATCCGGCCGGAGCCTAGGGAAGCCCGGCGCTCGGTCCATTCAAAGAAGCATCGTGCAAGCGGACTCATCCCGCAACCATGCGAAGCAACTTCAGGCAGCAACTCATCGCATCGCTGCGGGAAGGAAAGAAAAAAATCCAATCAAAAGGAAAAACGCCTGATCGCAAGGTGTTGAGCCGATGACAAAACCCGCTGAAAAAATCAGCGGGTTTTCGCGTTAGTCTTATTTTTCGCTTCTCAGGTAAGATAAAAACATACTTAAGCGGCAATTACACAGAAAAAGGCACAACGGTTTCAATTCCTCATAGGTAAGATAAAAACCGAAAAATGACACATTACCCGTGGTGCTAGTTGGGAGTTAGAACTCAACTAGCCCAAGTGTGACCAGCGAATAGGCTAACAATATGCTGTCGAGCGCTACTTCAAATCCGATCATGGAATTCGCTCGAATCTCTGTGATCCGGTATTGGTCAACCAGAACCGAGAACACCGTCTCGATCACTTTGCGTTTTTGTTGGATCCATTTCTCCCATGCCTCGGACGAGCAATGTTTCTGGTTTTTTCGAGACGGAGTCCAAAGCGCCATTTGGTATTCTTCGTACAGCCTTTTTTGCAACTCACGGCTAATGAATCCTTTGTCCCCAAAGTTATAGGGATGAGGAATTTGAGTCATCACGCTTTCAGCGGCGATACGATCATGGCAGGATGCTTCCGTTACCACATAGCCCATGGGCAACCCTTGATCGGTCACTTGAAGGTGCAGCTTCAACCCATAGTACCATTGCTTTTTGGAAGCGCAATACCCGATGTCTGCGATCTCTTGAAACCGTTTGACGCGATGCATTCTTGCGGTATGGCACAACGGGAGCGGCAAGCGGTCGACGACGGCATAGGCATGATGTTGACCGCGTTTTGCTCACGACGGCGATCCATTTGATGGCGAAGCGCAGCGCCCGGCAACGGCGGTTGTACCGGGAACGTTCGAGAAACGAGCCATTTGTGAACAAATTTCCCGTGACAAAGCGATGCCATGCCCGTTCGGATGTCAAACCGAGCAACTTTCCTAAAAGATGAATCGCGATGACCACGGCGTCTTCCTGTTTGACCAAATGGCGATTGCGACGCTGTAGGTACATCTGAATCGATGACAGTTGGGCAGAGACAAAAAAGAAAATGGCGGCATATTGCTTTTGAATCTTTGCTTGATCTGTAGTAAAATGAAAGTGCTCTTGCATAGGGATTCTCCTTTTCAATGTTTGGTTGCACTTTCATTTTAAGGAGATCCTCATGCAAGGGCTATTTTTATGCTTGTTTGAGTTTATCTAGCACCACGGGTTAAGGTTATTTGACGAAAGTGAAGAGAAGAAAAGATCAGAAGGCGTTATTCCTGCGTAATGGGGATAATTATGAAAGAAATAGTGCAAATAAAGTAAAAGGTGTTGTTTCCAGACTAAATGGAGATAACGCCTTTTATCTATATAGTGATTTTACATTGTTCTTGTTCATTATTTCTTTTAGTTCTTCAATGGTATAGGCTGGTTTTCGTCTATGTAACATAGCATGACAATTAGGACAAACAGGGCGTAAGTCTTTTATGGGATCGATCTCATACTCTTCCCCAATTTGGCTAATCTCTT